>NZ_CP150916.1:2200000-3792500 GCF_039908605.1 Pseudomonas aestiva
GGGGAAACCCACCTAGCATAAGCTAGGTATCTTAACCTGAATCCATAGGGTTAAGAGGCGAACCAGGGGAACTGAAACATCTAAGTACCCTGAGGAAAAGAAATCAACCGAGATTCCCTTAGTAGTGGCGAGCGAACGGGGACCAGCCCTTAAGTTGATTTGAGAGTAGCGGAACGCTTTGGAAAAGGCGGCCATAGTGGGTGATAGCCCTGTACGCGAAACGCTCTTATCAATGAAATCGAGTAGGACGGGGCACGAGAAACCCTGTCTGAATATGGGGGGACCATCCTCCAAGGCTAAATACTCCTGACTGACCGATAGTGAACCAGTACCGTGAGGGAAAGGCGAAAAGAACCCCGGAGAGGGGAGTGAAATAGAACCTGAAACCGTATGCGTACAAGCAGTGGGAGCCCACTTTGTTGGGTGACTGCGTACCTTTTGTATAATGGGTCAGCGACTTATTTTCAGTGGCGAGCTTAACCGAATAGGGGAGGCGTAGCGAAAGCGAGTCTTAATAGGGCGTTTAGTCGCTGGGAATAGACCCGAAACCGGGCGATCTATCCATGAGCAGGTTGAAGGTTAGGTAACACTGACTGGAGGACCGAACCCACTTCCGTTGAAAAGGCAGGGGATGACTTGTGGATCGGAGTGAAAGGCTAATCAAGCTCGGAGATAGCTGGTTCTCCTCGAAAGCTATTTAGGTAGCGCCTCATGTATCACTCTGGGGGGTAGAGCACTGTTTCGGCTAGGGGGTCATCCCGACTTACCAAACCGATGCAAACTCCGAATACCCAGAAGTGCCGAGCATGGGAGACACACGGCGGGTGCTAACGTCCGTCGTGAAAAGGGAAACAACCCAGACCGTCAGCTAAGGTCCCAAAGTCCTGGTTAAGTGGTAAACGATGTGGGAAGGCTTAGACAGCTAGGAGGTTGGCTTAGAAGCAGCCACCCTTTAAAGAAAGCGTAATAGCTCACTAGTCGAGTCGGCCTGCGCGGAAGATGTAACGGGGCTCAAACCAGGCACCGAAGCTACGGGTATCACCTTTGGTGATGCGGTAGAGGAGCGTTCTGTAAGCCTGTGAAGGTGAGTTGAGAAGCTTGCTGGAGGTATCAGAAGTGCGAATGCTGACATGAGTAACGACAATGCGAGTGAAAAACTCGCACGCCGAAAGACCAAGGGTTCCTGCGCAACGTTAATCGACGCAGGGTGAGTCGGTCCCTAAGGCGAGGCTGAAAGGCGTAGTCGATGGGAAACGGGTTAATATTCCCGTACTTCTAGTTACTGCGATGGGGGGACGGAGAAGGCTAGGCCAGCTTGGCGTTGGTTGTCCAAGTTTAAGGTGGTAGGCTGACTGTTTAGGTAAATCCGGACAGTTAAGGCCGAGAGCTGATGACGATCCTTCTTTTAGAAGGAGAAGTGGTTGATGCCATGCTTCCAGGAAAAGCCTCTAAGCTTCAGGTAACTAGGAACCGTACCCCAAACCGACACAGGTGGTCGGGTAGAGAATACCAAGGCGCTTGAGAGAACTCGGGTGAAGGAACTAGGCAAAATGGCACCGTAACTTCGGGAGAAGGTGCGCCGGTGAGGGTGAAGGGTTTACCCCGTAAGCTCATGCCGGTCGAAGATACCAGGCCGCTGCGACTGTTTATTAAAAACACAGCACTCTGCAAACACGAAAGTGGACGTATAGGGTGTGACGCCTGCCCGGTGCCGGAAGGTTAATTGATGGGGTTAGCGCAAGCGAAGCTCTTGATCGAAGCCCCGGTAAACGGCGGCCGTAACTATAACGGTCCTAAGGTAGCGAAATTCCTTGTCGGGTAAGTTCCGACCTGCACGAATGGCGTAACGATGGCGGCGCTGTCTCCACCCGAGACTCAGTGAAATTGAAATCGCTGTGAAGATGCAGTGTATCCGCGGCTAGACGGAAAGACCCCGTGAACCTTTACTGTAGCTTTGCACTGGACTTTGAGCTTGCTTGTGTAGGATAGGTGGGAGGCTTTGAAGCGTGGACGCCAGTCTGCGTGGAGCCATCCTTGAAATACCACCCTGGCAATCTTGAGGTTCTAACTCTGGTCCGTTATCCGGATCGAGGACAGTGTATGGTGGGCAGTTTGACTGGGGCGGTCTCCTCCTAAAGAGTAACGGAGGAGTACGAAGGTGCGCTCAGACCGGTCGGAAATCGGTCGTAGAGTATAAAGGCAAAAGCGCGCTTGACTGCGAGACAGACACGTCGAGCAGGTACGAAAGTAGGTCTTAGTGATCCGGTGGTTCTGTATGGAAGGGCCATCGCTCAACGGATAAAAGGTACTCCGGGGATAACAGGCTGATACCGCCCAAGAGTTCATATCGACGGCGGTGTTTGGCACCTCGATGTCGGCTCATCACATCCTGGGGCTGAAGCCGGTCCCAAGGGTATGGCTGTTCGCCATTTAAAGTGGTACGCGAGCTGGGTTTAGAACGTCGTGAGACAGTTCGGTCCCTATCTGCCGTGGACGTTTGAGATTTGAGAGGGGCTGCTCCTAGTACGAGAGGACCGGAGTGGACGAACCTCTGGTGTTCCGGTTGTCACGCCAGTGGCATTGCCGGGTAGCTACGTTCGGAAGAGATAACCGCTGAAAGCATCTAAGCGGGAAACTTGCCTCAAGATGAGATCTCACTGGAGCCTTGAGCTTCCTGAAGGGCCGTCGAAGACTACGACGTTGATAGGTCGGGTGTGTAAGCGCTGTGAGGCGTTGAGCTAACCGATACTAATTGCCCGTGAGGCTTGACCATATAACACCCAAACAATCTGACCGTGGTCAGAGCGTGAGGAAGACGACGCCGAAAACCGGCGCGTGGGTTCGCAAGACCCAAGACGAGTTGTCTACTTCGATCACAGACCCAATTGGGCCAGCCAGGCAGCTCTATCGCCTGGTCAGCCAACCGAATTGCTTGACGAACATAGAGCATTGGAACCACCTGATCCCTTCCCGAACTCAGAAGTGAAACGATGCATCGCCGATGGTAGTGTGGGGTTTCCCCATGTGAGAGTAGGTCATCGTCAAGCGCCTAACACCCAGCACCCCCGCTCAGTTCATTCTGGCGGGGGTGTTGTCTTTGGGGCGGGAAAAGTTTGGCCGGGCGTCAGGGCGCTTGAGCGCTGGGAGCGGATAATCGGCTAGTGGAAGCCTGAAGCTACGTAGCTGAGGGTGCCCTCACCCTAGCCCTCTCCCGGGGGAGAGGGGACCAAAAGGGCGCGGCGGCGGCGTTGGAGCAGTGCCTGCTAGGCGGTGCAGCTTTAAGTCTGCAAGAGCTCAAGAGCCACAACAGCCCGGCTGCGCCGGGCTGTTGTGTTGGAAGCGCGGCACAGAATCATCGTAGTTTGGCGCTGAGCTTGCGAAGCCCAACGCCTTGAGGTCGCCGCAGGCATGATAGACCTGAAAAAATGGCCGCCAGGGCAGACTCCTATTGCTTATGCAGCCGTCGAGCTGCCCGCTGCCGACATAGCGAGTCGGCAAAAGCACGCTGGCCAAGATCGACTGCAGCAGCCAGTCAGAGAACCATCATGGCCACCGGTAACCTGACCGGGAATGATTCTGATCTGGTACATTTTCCTTAACCTTTTCGGTATACAATGCCCAATGGCCTAAGGCCGGTAGGCAAGGGGTGCGAAGCGTCGTACCCCTTTTTTCTTTGCATGACCAATTAAATTTCTAGCGTGGCCTAGGATCCTATCTCTTGAACGTTAGGATCCGCGGACAGGTGCTCAGGTGACGCAAGCGATGAAAGCGCAAGCGAAGGGGATTCGATTTTGATCAAGGTGCTAGTTGTCGACGACCATGATCTTGTTCGTACCGGCATCGTACGGATGCTCGCGGATGTAGCAGGAATCCAGGTCGTCGGCCAGGCAGACAGTGGCGAAAATGCCTTGATGCTGGCCCGTGAGCTCGAGCCGGATGTCGTCTTGATGGACGTCCGTATGCCCGGTATTGGTGGGCTGGAAGCTACGCGTAAGCTCCTGCGCACTCGGCCTGACCTGAAGGTGGTTGTCGTCACGGCCTGTGAGGAAGATCCCTTTCCGACACGTCTGCTCCAGGCGGGCGCTGCCGGGTATCTGACCAAGGGTGCTGACATCGAAGAGATGATCACCGCCATCAAGCAGGCTTTTGCCGGTCGGCGCTACATCAGTGCGCAGATTGCTCAGCAGCTCGCCTTGAAGCCCTTCCAGTCCAAGGCCGAAGCGTCGCCGTTCGATCAGCTGTCCGAGCGTGAGATTCAGATCGCGCTGATGATCGCGGGCTGCCAGAAAGTCCAGGTTATTTCCGACAAGCTTTGTTTGTCCCCCAAGACCGTCAACACCTATCGCTATCGGATCTTCGAGAAATTATCGATTACCAGCGATGTCGAACTGGCCATGTTGGCTGTTCGCCACGGCATGGTAGATGCAACGAGTTGATATGAGTCAATCTTTCGATGCTGCGGCCTTTTTATCAGGTTGCAGTGGACGTCCGGGCGTCTACCGGATGTTCGATGAGGGCGGCAAGCTCCTCTACGTAGGTAAAGCCAAGAACCTCAAGAACCGCCTTTCGAGTTACTTCAGAAAGACCGGCTTGGCGCCCAAGACGGCTTCCATGGTGTCCAAGATCGCCCAGATCGAGACCACCATCACCGGCAACGAGACCGAAGCGCTCCTGCTGGAACAAAACCTCATCAAGCAGTGGCGTCCGCCCTACAACATCCTGTTGCGGGATGATAAGTCCTATCCCTACGTCTATCTTTCCACCGAGGATAAGTATCCTCGGCTGACCATTCACCGCGGTGAGAAGAGAGGAAAGGGACGCTATTTCGGGCCCTATCCCAGTGCCGGTGCCATCCGCGAAAGTCTCAATCTGCTGCAGAAAGCCTTCCAAGTGCGCCAGTGCGATGACAACTACTTTCGCAATCGTACGCGGCCCTGTCTGCAGTACCAGATCAAGAGATGTAAAGGACCCTGTGTTGCGCTGGTAAGTGAGCAGGAATATGGCGAGGACGTTCGCCATTCCGCCATGTTTCTCGAGGGGCGCAGCAATGCCCTGGCCGAAGAGCTGCAAGTCAAGATGGAGAGTGCCTCGGTCAATCTGCAATTCGAGCGCGCTGCTGAGCTACGTGACCAGGTAGCCCTGGTCAGGCGTGTGCAGGACCAGCAGAGTATCGAAGGTGGCACCGGCGACGTCGATGTCATCGCTGCCCTCGTCAACCCCGGCGGTGCCTGTGTCCACTTGGTCAGTGTCCGCGGCGGTCGGGTGCTGGGCAGCAAGAATTTCTTTCCGGAGGTGGGGATCGAAGAGGATTCCAGTGAGGTGCTAGTCGCCTTCCTGGAGCAGTACTATCTCGCTTACCTGGAACGGGATCTGCCGGATGAGATAATCGTCAATTCCGTCCATGAGGACTTCGCTACCCTGATCGATGCCTTTGCCGAAGTCCATAAGCGGCAGCTGGTCATCGCGCATCGCGTCCGCGGGACCCGGGCACGCTGGCAGCAGTTGGCGGTAACCAATGCAGAGCAGGCGTTGAATACGCGTCTGGCCAATCGGCAGCACATGGGTGTGCGTTTCGACGCCCTGGTCCAGGCGCTGGATCTGCCCGAACCACCGCAACGGCTGGAATGTTTCGATATCAGTCACTCCAGTGGCGAGGCGACCGTGGCGTCCTGTGTAGTCTTCGGACCGGAAGGGCCGCTCAAATCGGACTATCGTCGCTATAACATCGAAGGCGTAACGGCTGGCGACGACTATGCGGCGATGCATCAGGCGCTGACGCGTCGCTTCAGTCGGCTGAAAGCGGGAGAGGGCAAGTTGCCAGACATCCTGCTGGTGGATGGCGGCAAGGGCCAGTTGGCCATGGCCCGTGAGGTGCTCAGGGAGCTCGCCGTGCCGGATCTGGTTTTGCTGGGGGTGGCCAAAGGCGTCACCCGCAAGCCTGGCCTCGAGGTCCTCTATCTGGACGATCCTTCCAACGAATTCACCCTGCCGGCTCATTCGCCCGCGCTGCACCTCATTCAACAGATCCGTGATGAGGCGCACCGTTTCGCTATTACCGGGCATCGCGCGCGTCGCGGCAAGGCGCGCAGGACCTCCTCCCTGGAAGAGGTTGCCGGTATCGGGCCCAAGCGTCGTCAGGAACTCCTGAAACACTTTGGTGGGCTTCGCGAATTGCAGCGCGCCAGCATCGAGGAAATTGCCAAAGCGCCCAGCATTAGCAAAAAGCTGGCCGAGCAGATTTATGCCGCCTTGCACAGCGAGTAGAATCGCCTCACGTTCACCAACAGCCGCGCCAATGAATATTCCAAATCTGCTTACCGTACTGCGCGTCTTCCTTATTCCCCTGTTCGTCATCCTGTTCTACCTGCCAGTCCACTGGAGCTACTGGACCGCTAGCACCGTCTTCGCGATTGCCTGCGCGACCGACTGGCTGGATGGGTATCTGGCGCGGCGGCTGGGGCAGAGCACGCCCTTTGGTGCCTTTCTGGATCCGGTAGCGGACAAGCTCATCGTCGCCGTAGCCTTGGTATTGCTCGTGCAGGAGCACGCCAACGCCTGGCTGACGCTGCCCGCCGTCATCATCGTCGGGCGCGAGATCGTCGTATCGGCGCTGCGGGAGTGGATGGCCGAGCTGGGTGCCCGTGCCCAGGTCGCGGTCTCCAATCTGGGCAAATGGAAGACTGCGGCGCAGATGTTGGCCCTGGTCATCCTGCTGGCCAATCCACCGCAGATGACCTTCTGGGTAATCAGTGGCTACGCCTTGCTCATCGTCGCGGCGGCACTGACGCTGTGGTCCATGTGCACCTATCTGATGGCGGCCTGGCCGCATCTGATGAGCGCCGAGAAAAAGAAATAAGTTTTTGAATCAATGGCTTGACATGAAGGGTAGCTCAGATAGAATGGCGCCCGTCACCAAGCGGGAATAGCTCAGTTGGTAGAGCACGACCTTGCCAAGGTCGGGGTCGCGAGTTCGAGTCTCGTTTCCCGCTCCATGTTTTACATGAGTGTCGCAAGACATTCAGGTTTGAGGCCGGGTGGCAGAGTGGTCATGCAGCGGATTGCAAATCCGTGTACGCCGGTTCGATTCCGACCTCGGCCTCCACTATTGAGAGCCCCGTAGATCCCTGGTCTACGGGGCTTTTCATCATCCAGGGATGTGTGAATACTGGATCAGGTTCTACGAATCCGGTCGTCTGAGGATTCGGTTCTGCCCGAGTGGTGAAACTGGTAGACACAAGGGACTTAAAATCCCTCGACTTAACCGTCGTGCCGGTTCGATTCCGGCCTCGGGCACCATCCAAATGAAAAGGCCACTCATGCGTGAGTGGCCTTTTTCGTTTAGGAGGGAATCGTCCAGTAGGGTGTTTCATCCGCGTCGCGCTCGATGCGTGAGCGGCTGTCGAGGATGAAGGCTTCGAGCATGGCAGCGTCGAGCAATTCGGTGCGGGCGATGGGGCGATTGAGTACCGACTGACCGCTACGAGAGAAGACTTCGACATCGTAGGCACGTTGATCTCGCGTGGAGATCACGCAGCGCAGGGGTTCGAATCCGCCTTTCAGGGTGTTGAAGGCGCTGGCGAGTTCGACATAGAGGGTCATCCGGAAGAGCTTCCTGTTCAAAGGTGGCACTGTGACAGCATTGGCTGCTACAGGGTTTCACCTTTGCAGAAACGTGCCGTCATATCGCGATGCTAGTCGCAAAATTCCGGCCCTGCTTTCGGAGTTTTATTGCCAGCCTTGCAGCCAGCATTCTGCATCCTGCAACTCGTGCCAGTCCAGCGTCCAGGTACGACGAGTGAGAACGGCTTGTATATCTATCTGCGAGATGGGATCGGTCTCGACTTCAGGGGTATGCACCCGGGTCACGATGAAATGCTTCTGCCGTTCGCGTGGTTGGACGGCCGTCCATTTGCTG
Source organism: Pseudomonas aestiva (assembly GCF_039908605.1). NCBI lineage: Bacteria > Pseudomonadati > Pseudomonadota > Gammaproteobacteria > Pseudomonadales > Pseudomonadaceae > Pseudomonas > Pseudomonas aestiva. Next base: position 2,207,916 of record NZ_CP150916.1, read on the forward strand.
AGCAGCAGCTTGCTGGGATTGATCTGGCGCTGCTTCATCCTTGCATGGCCTCCAGCAGTGGTGCGCTGCGATAACGTTGCAGCAGGGCTTCCAGGTTCCGATCGGGCATGGCGTGAGCCCTGAGCGCCGTGATGGTGCGTTCGACGTACTCCAGGGTGGTGCCGAAATGGCCGCAGGCTTCGGTCAGGACGCGATTGAGGATGTCATCGGGCAGGCTGCCGGCATAGCAGGGTAGATTGCGTTTCAGCACGAAGCCGAGCGCCTGGACCTTGCTACCGTCTTCCAGGTGGCATTGCAGCCAGCGAGGACGGTAGGAGCCATCCGGCATTTCGCGTTTCCAGAGGGCCAGCAGATGGTCGTCCAGCTGATCCTCGGGCAACTGGTAGGCGAAGCCCGAGCAGGAGCCGCCGCGATCCAGGCCCAGTACCAGGCCAGGTTGTTCGGGGGTGCCGCGATGCAGCTGGGACCAGAGATAGAGACCGCGGTGATAGCCGTGCACCCGCGCCCGGCGAACGTCGACCGCGGGGCACTCGGGGCGCCAGATCAGCGAGCCGTAGGCGAACAGCCACACCGGGCCGGATTGGCGCTGGGCCAGGGTGGCCTCCAGAGAGGCTACGAGTTCCGGATGGGTGAGCGGGGTGGCGGGCGCCAGCTTGGGGGGATAGGAATCGTGGATGCTGGAAGAAATCTGTCTGTGCATTTGTCGCCTGGTCCTCAACCGCTGAAGCTGCCAGGTCTAGGGACCCGGCACCAAGATCCTAACGAAAGTCCGGGAAGAACTCCTAGACCGTTCGTGCCCATCTTTATGACGCCTGGTTAGGTTGCAGCGAGAACCATGCCAACGCCTGGGGAAAAAGCACCAGACGAAAAAAAGCCCGACAGGTGTCGGGCTTGGAGTGGAGCGTCAGATTGATCAGGCGCTGGTGCGGATCAGGTGATCGAAGGCGGCCAGGGAGGCCTTGGCGCCTTCGCCCAAGGCGATGATGATCTGCTTGTAGGGCACGGTGGTGACGTCGCCCGCCGCGAACACGCCGGGCAGGGAGGTCTGGCAGCGCGCGTCCACTTCGATCTCGCCACGTGGCGACAGCTCCACGGTGCCCTTGAGCCAGTCAGTGTTGGGTACCAGACCGATCTGCACGAAGACGCCTTCCAGGTCGATGTGGTGGAACTCGCTGGAATTGCGGTCCTTGTAGACCAGGCCGTTGACCTTCTGGCCGTCACCCTTGACTTCACTGGTGAGCGCACTGGTGATGACGGTGACGTTAGGCAGGCTGAACAGCTTGCGCTGCAGCACGGCGTCGGCACGCAGCTGGCCGTCATACTCGATCAGGGTCACCTGGGCGACGATGCCGGCGAGGTCGATGGCTGCCTCGACTCCCGAGTTGCCGCCGCCGACCACGGCGACGCGCTTGCCCTTGAACAGGGGGCCGTCGCAGTGCGGGCAGTAGGCTACGCCGCGGTTACGGTATTCCTGCTCACCCGGCACGTTCATCTCACGCCAGCGGGCACCGGTGGCAAGGATCAGCGTCTTGGCCTTGAGCGAGCCGCCATCGGCGAAGCGTACTTCGTGCAGACCGCCGGCGTCGTGCGCCGGAATCAGCTGCTCGGCGCGCTGCAGGTTCATGATGTCGACTTCGTACTGCTTGACGTGCTCCTCGAGCGCCATGGCCAGCTTCGGGCCTTCGGTCTCCTTGATGGAGATGAAGTTCTCGATGGCGAGGGTATCCAGCACCTGGCCACCAAAGCGCTCAGCGGCGACGCCGGTGCGGATGCCCTTGCGCGCGGCATAGACGGCTGCTGCAGCACCAGCGGGGCCGCCACCAATGACCAGGACGTCGAAGGCGTCCTTGGCCTTGAGCTTGTCGGCGGAGCGGGCGGCGGCACCGGTGTCGAGCTTGGCGACGATCTCTTCCAGGCCCATGCGGCCCTGGCCGAAGGGTTCGCCGTTCAGGTAGACGCTGGGCACGGCCATGATCCGGCGGCGCTCGACTTCGTCCTGGAACAGGGCGCCGTCGACGGCCACGTGCTTGACCCGGGGATTGAGCACGGCCATGAGATTAAGGGCTTGCACCACGTCCGGGCAGTTCTGGCAGGACAGGGAAAAGTAGGTTTCGAACTGGTAGTTGCCGTCGAGGGCCTTGACCTGCTCGATGACGTCCTGGCTGGCCTTGGACGGATGACCGCCGACCTGGAGCAGGGCAAGGACCAGGGACGTGAATTCGTGGCCCATGGGCAGACCGGCGAAGCGCAGGTCGATGTTCTGACCGGGGGTCAGCAGGGCGAAGGAGGGACGACGCTCATCGCTGCCGTCGGTGCTGAGGCTGACCTGATCGGACAGGCTGGCGATATCCTGCAGCAGGCTGTGCATTTCACGGGACTTCGCGCCATCGTCGAGGGACGCGACGATCTCGATGGGGCGCGTGACGCGTTCGAGGTAGGTCTTGAGCTGGGCTTTCAGATTTGCGTCCAACATGGCGACGTGGCTTCCGTAAAAAATGGGCAAAAAAAGAGCGCGCGGGCAAGGCGCCCGGGCGCTCGGGCTAGATCAGGCGGGCGTTAGATCTTGCCGACCAGGTCCAGCGAGGGGGTCAGGGTCGCTTCGCCTTCTTTCCACTTGGCCGGGCAGACTTCGCCCGGGTGGTTGGCGACGTACTGGGCGGCGCGGACCTTGCGCAGCAGTTCGCTGGCATCACGGCCGATACCGTTGTCGTGGATTTCGCACAGCTTGATCTGACCTTCCGGGTTGATCAGGAAGGTGCCACGCAGGGCCAGGCCTTCTTCTTCGATCAGCACTTCGAAGTTGCGTGCCAGGCGAGCGGTGGGATCGCCTACCAGCGGGTAGTTGACCTTCTTGATGGCTTCCGAGGTGTCGTGCCAGGCCTTGTGGGCGAAGTGGGTGTCGCAGGACACGCCATAGATCTCTACGCCCAGCTTCTGGAACTCGGGGTACAGGTCAGCAAGGTCTTCCAGCTCGGTGGGGCACACGAAGGTGAAGTCAGCCGGGTAGAACACGATGGCGGACCACTTGCCCTTCAGATCGGCCTCGGTCACCTGGACGAATTTGCCATTGTGGTAGGCGGTCGCGGTGAAAGGCTTCACTTCGGTGTTGATCAGGGACATTGATGACTCCTTGATGGGTTTAAGTCAGGGTTGAAATCGATAGGACGCATACTAATCGCATTTTGACGATTCACCTCATTGTTAAAGGCGATGCTGACGATTAGGCGCCTCTATCGAATACTACAGGTTATGAAGGAAATCAGTACCTTAGCCAAACCTCAGGCAGCGCCCAGGACCTTGATCGTGGCGGGATGCTGACCCCATTCGCTCCAGGAACCGTCATAGAGTCGGCCATCCGGAAAGCCGGCGACACTGAGGGCGAGCAGCAGCACCGTGGCGGTGACCCCACTGCCGCAGCTGGTGATCACCGGATGCAGGCCATCGATACCCAGGGCCTGGAAGCGCTGGCGCAGCTCCTGGGGTGGCAGCAGGGTGCCGTTGTCGGTCAGCAGGCTGTCGTAGGGCAGATTCTGGCTGCCGGGCATATGACCGGAGGCGACGCCCGGGCGCGGCTCGGCGATCTCGCCGGTGAAGCGTTTGGCGCCGCGCGCGTCGAGCACCTGGGTCTGGCCCACGCTGAGCGCGGTCTGCACATCGCCCAGGCCGCAGAGCAGGCGGTTGTTGAAGATGACGGGGTAGGGTGATTGCGGGCTGGGCAGGTTTTCACCGGCCTCCAGCGGCAGGCCCTGTTCACGCCAGAGCGGCAGGCCGCCATCGAGCACCAGCACCTGGTCATGGCCGAACAGGCGGAACAGCCACCAGGCCCGGGCGGCGGAGAAGAGACCCTTCTGGTCGTAGACGACCAGGGTGGTCTCCGGGGTGACGCCCAGTTCGCCGGCCAGGCGGGCGAAGCGCCCGGCGCTGGGGACCATGTGCGGCAGCGCGGTGTCCGGGTCCGAGAAGTATTCGATATCGAAGCGCAGGGCGCCGGGGATGTGCTGCTGCCGATAGGTCTCGTCGGCGATCTGGGGTTCATTGGGCAGATAGAGACTGGCATCGAGGATCAGCAGGTCCGGGCGACCGAGTTGCTCGTGCAGCCAGGCGGCGGTGACCAGCGGGGAAGCGATCATGGGTGGCGCTCCTTGATGGGCAAAGGGCGACAGCTTAGCGCGCCTGGCGCGACGTGGGCTGTCAGGGACCAGCGGATACTTTATCCTCGGCAGCCTGGCAACTGGATAGATGACTTATGAGCGAACTTAACGGGCAATCCACGGGCGGCAACGACTGGCAACTAGGGCGCATCGTCGGTGAACTGCATGAGGCGCGCAGTCAATGGCGCGAGACCCATGGACGTTTTCGCGAATTCAGTGGCCGCGAGCTGCCGTCGCGCAGCGTCATGGCCAGCGTGATCGAATCCCTCAGCGGGGCGCTCTTTCCGCTGCGCCTCGGGCCGGATCAGTTACGCCAGGAAAGCGAGGACTTCTATGTCGGCTTCGAGCTGGAGCGAGCGCTCAATGCCCTGGTGATCCAGGCGAAGCTGGAGCTGGACTATTTCGCCAAGCAGCGTGGCGAGAACGGCGTCAATCGCGCCGATGAGGCGCGCCGGCTGGTACAGGCCTTTGCCCTGGCGCTGCCGGATCTGCGCCGCCTGCTGGATACCGACGTGATCGCCGCCTACCAGGGCGATCCCGCTGCGCGCAGCGTGGACGAGGTACTGCTGTGCTATCCGGGCATCTACGCCATGATCCATCACCGCATCGCCCATCACTTCTATCGCAGCGGCCTGCCGCTGCTGGCGCGGATGGTCAGCGAGCGGGCGCATTCGGCGACCGGGATCGACATCCACCCGGGCGCCCAGATCGGCGAAGGCTTCTTCATCGATCATGGCACGGGCGTGGTGATCGGCGAGACCTGCATCATCGGCGACCGGGTGCGCATCTATCAGGCCGTGACCCTGGGCGCCAAGCGCTTCCCGGCCGATGCTGAGGGCAATCTCAAGAAGGGCCACCCGCGCCATCCCATCGTCGAGGACGACGTGGTGATCTATGCCGGGGCGACCATCCTCGGGCGCATCACCATCGGCCAGGGTTCGACCATTGGCGGCAACGTCTGGCTGACCCATGGCGTGCCGGCCAACAGCAACGTCAGCCAGGCCAGCCTGCAGGGCTGTGCCGGCCTGGCTCAGGAGTAGTCGGCGGCGCTGTCGCGAACGAACTTGGCCAGGAAGCGCCGGGTTCGTTCTTCACGCGGCTGATTGAACAGCTCGGCTGCCGGGCCCTGTTCGACGATGCGGCCAGCGTCCATGAACAGCACCCGGTGGGCGACGTCGCGGGCGAAGGCCATCTCGTGGGTGACGATCACCAGGGTACGACCCTCCTGGGCCAGCCCGCGGATCGTCTCGAGCACCTCGCCGACCCGCTCGGGATCCAGCGCCGAGGTGGGCTCGTCGAAGAGGATGGCCTGGGGACGCATGGCCAGCGCCCGGGCGATGGCGACCCGCTGCTGCTGGCCACCCGACAGCTGCCCGGGATAGGTATCCGCCTTGTCGGCCAGCCCGACCTTGGCCAACAGCTCGCGACCGCGGGCGCTGGCGGTCTCGCGCGCTTCGCCCTGGACGATGATGGGCCCTTCGATCACGTTCTCCAGCGCGGTGCGATGGGGAAACAGATTGAAGTTCTGGAAGACGAAACCCATGCTCTGCCGCAACTGGCGAATGGTGCCCTGCTGGGCCTTGAGCGGCCGGCTGGCATCGATACGTAGCTCACCCAGGCGGATGCTGCCGGCGTCCGGGGTCTCCAGCAGATTGAGGCAGCGCAGCAGGGTGGTCTTGCCCGAGCCGCTGGGGCCGATGATGGCGACCACCTCGCCCTGGGCCACCTGGAGGTCGATGGCCTGGAGCACGGTCTGCTGTTGAAAGGACTTGGACAGCCCCTGCACCTCGATCATGACGGGCCTCGCTCGTTGATGTGACGCCCGTAGTGTCGCTCCAGGCGATTCTGCAGGGTGGACAGCAGGCTGGCCAGCACCCAGTAGAGCAGCGCTGCGGCCAGGTACATACTGAAAATCTCGAAGGTGCGGGCAGTGATCAGCTGGGCCTGGCGGAACAGCTCAGGCACCTGGATGGTGGCCGCCAGCGAGGTGTCCTTGACCAGCGAGATGAAGCTGTTGCCGAGCGGTGGCAGGGCGATCCGCAGCGCCTGGGGCAGGATGGCGCGCCTCAGGGTCTGCAGGGGCGTCATGCCGATGCTGGCGGCGGCTTCCCACTGGCCGCGGTCGATGGCGCCGATGGCCGAGCGGATGATCTCTGCCGTGTAGGCCGCCATGTTCAGCGAGAAGCCGATCAGCGCCGCCGGCAGCGGATCGAGCTGGAGACCGAGCTCGGGCAGGCCGTAGTAGATGACGAACAGCTGCACCAGCAGTGGCGTACCCCGGAAAAACGAAATGTACAGCCGCGCCAGGCTACGCAGCGGCAGACTCCGGGAGCGGCGCAGCAGGGCCAGGCCGAAACCCAGCAGCAGTCCGAAGAACATGCCGCCGAGGCTCAGGACCACTGTCCAGATCGCGCCCTTCAGCAGGAAGGGCAGCGAATCGAGCAGGAGCTGTAGCGTGTCGCTCATTGGGTGACGTCAGCCTTGAACCACTTCTCGGAGATCTTGGCCAGGGTGCCGTCGGCGCGCAGCTTGGCGATGGCCTGGTCGACCGCGGCATGGAATTCCGGATCGCCCTTGCGCTCGGCGATGCCCGATTCCTGGCGGCTGAAAGGCTCACCGGCCAGGGCCAGCTTGTCCTTGGTCTTGGACAGCAATTCCAGGGCGGCCAGGCGGTCGACGAGGATGGCGTCGATACGGCCGACGCGCAGATCCTGGTACTTGGTCGGATCGTCTTCGTAGGTGCGCACGTCCGCCTTGGGTACGTTCTGGCGCAGCCACTGCTCGTAGTTGGTACCCAGGCCGACGCCGACCTTCTTGCCGGCGAGGTCGGCGGCAGTCTTGATGCTGTCCACATCGTCCTTGCGCACCAGGGCCTGGATGCCGGAGACGGTGTAGGGGGTGGAGAAATCGTATTTCTTCTTGCGCTCCTCGCTGATGGTGACCTGGTTGATCACCACGTCCAGGCGACGGGATTCCAGGGCTGCCAGCAGGCCATCCCACTTGCCGGGCTGGATCTTGGCGTCGACGCCCAGTTCCTTGGCCAGCGCCTTGGCGAAGTCCACTTCGAAGCCGGTCAGCTGGCCCTGTTCGTTCTGGAAGCTGAAGGGCGGATAGGTGCCTTCCAGGCCGACGACCAGTTCGCCACGCTGCTTGACGGTCTGCAGGAGGTCTTCGGCCTGGGCGGTGGCCTGATGGGCCAGGCCCAGGGCGAGCAGCAGGGCGGCGCTACGGAACAGACGCTGGGGGAGAGCTTTGCGCATGGAGGAAATCCTTGAGGTTATGAGGGTGCGCCACTATGGGGGTGTCTGTTCTGACATCCCAAGTCCGAAAACTGCTGACGTTATGCCATCGCCCAGGGACTTGGCTAGCCGATCAGGCCAACCAGTCGCCATAGGCGAAGGTACCCGGGGCTCCGCCGGTGTGCAGGAATACCAGGGGGCCGGGCGGCAAAGCGCCGGTGGCTACCATGTCCAGCAGGCCGGCCATGGCCTTGCCGGTGTAGACCGGGTCGAGCACCAGACCTTCCAGCCGGCCCAGCCGGCGGATGGCCGCCAGGGTGCCGGGATTGGGTTCGCCATAGCGGGGGCCGAAATAGCCATCACGCAGCTGCAGCGGATCCTGAGGCAGGGTGACGCCCAACAGCTCGGCCAGTTGTTGTCGCAGCAGGGCGACCTTGGGCAGCTGTTCGGCCTCGGTGCGGGAGACGGTGACCCCGATCACCGGCAACTCCGGTCGCAGATGGTGGAGGGCCAGGTCCAGACCGGCCTGGGTGCCGGCACTGCCGGAGGCGAGGATGACGGCAGCGGGTTGCAGCTCCAGTTCGTGCAGCTGAGCGTCGAGTTCCAGGCCGGCACGGACGTAGCCGAGGGCGCCCAGGGCGCTCGAGCCGCCAATGGGAATCACCCAGGGCTTGCGCCCTTGCTGGCGCAGGCGCTCGGCTGCGGCTTCCAGCTGGCTGACCGGATCATCGAGGGCGGCGACGGCCCTGACCTCGGCGCCGAAGAGTTCGAGCAGGAGACGATTGCCGCCGTGCAGATAGCCGGGAGCCGTGGTGGCGATGGGATTTTCCAGCAGGGCGACGCAGGCCAGCCCCTGCTGCGCGGCGACGGCTGCAGTCTGACGGACATGATTGGACTGGATGGCGCCGGCGGTCACCAGGGTGTCGGCGCCGGCGGCCAGCGCCGCGGCGACCAGGTACTCCAGCTTGCGCACCTTGTTGCCGCCCAGGGCTAGGCTGGTGGTGTCGTCGCGCTTGCAGTAGACCGGTCGGCCCAGCTCTGCCGACAGTCGCGGCAGGACCTCCAGCGGGGTCGCCGAGGATTGCAGCGTCAGGCGCGGAAAGCGGGCGAGGGCGGTGGCGAGCATGGCGGAACCCGGGGCAGTGAAGGGGGCTTCACTCTAGGGGCAAGCCGCGCCTGGCAGCAATCCTGCACTCAGGCAAGGTCCGGGCGCCGTGCCCAGGCCAGGGGTACCAGGGAGCGCAGCAGCACGCCGTAGAGCGGCACGAAGAGCAGCAGGCTGACCGTCAGCTTGACCCCGTAGTCGACCAGGGCGATCTCCGGCCAATGGCTGGCCATGAAGGGATTGTCGCTGCGCCAGAAGGCGATGGAAAAGAACGCCAGGGTGTCGAGGGCGTTGCCGAACAGAGTCGAGACCGTCGGCGCCAGCCACCAGTGGCGCGAGCGCCGCAGGCGGTCGAACACCTGGATGTCGAGCAACTGGCCGAGCACATAGGCGCAGAAGCTTGCCAGGGAGATGCGCAGGACGAAGACATTGAGGGCGGCCAGCGCCATCCAGCCCTGGAAGCTGCCGTCCTGGAAGAGCACGGAAACCCCATAGGAGACCACCAGCGCCGGCAGCATCACCCGGGCGATGACCTGACGCGCCGCCGCCTTGCCCATCACCCGCACGGTGAGGTCGGTGGCCAGGAAGATGAAGGGGAAGCTGAAGGCACCCCAGGTGGTGTGCCAGCCGAACAGCTGCAGCGGCAACTGCACCAGGTAGTTGCTGGCGATGATGATGAGGATGTGGAAAGCGACGAGCGCGGCCACGAGGGCACGCTGTGGGGTGGCAAGCAAGGCAGGCATGGGCAGTCCTTTTTTGGTTACCTGGGGTGAGGGAACCCAGGGCGCGGAGGCGGGGCGACATTCTACGGATATGCGGGGCACCTGGCGAGGTCGCGCCGGTCGGCGTCGGATCGGCAGCCTCATCGGACCGATGGGCAGACCAGGCAGCCGCCTGCTAACTTGTACGACTTCCGCAACGACAGAGAGCTTCCAGATGCACTTTCGATCGCTGGGTCGTACCGATCTCAAGGTTAGCGCCATCGCGCTGGGCACCATGACCTGGGGTGAGCAGAACACCGAGGCCGAGGCCTTCGAGCAGTTGCGCGCCGCCAAGGCCGCCGGGGTCAACTTCATCGACACCGCGGAGATGTATCCGGTGCCGCCGCGCGCCGAGACCTACACCCGTACCGAGACCATCATCGGCAACTACTTCCGACAGCATGGCGATCGCGCCGACTGGATACTGGCCAGCAAGGCGGCCGGTCCGGGACGCGACATGGACTATATCCGCAATGGCGGGCTGGCCTTTACCAGGGCCAATCTCACCGCGGCGCTGGACGCCAGCCTGCAGCGTCTGAACACCGACTATCTGGATCTCTATCAGCTGCACTGGCCGGATCGGCGGACCAACTACTTCGGCCAGTTGGGCTATGAGCACAGCGATGCCGACTTCACGCCCCTCGAAGAGACCCTGGAAGCCCTGGATAGCCTGGTGAAGGCAGGCAAGGTCCGCCATGTCGGGCTGTCCAACGAAACGCCCTGGGGCGTGCAGCAATTCCTGCACCTGAGCGAGACCCGTGGCTGGCCGCGGGTGGTCTCCATCCAGAATCCCTACAACCTGCTCAATCGCAGCTTCGAGGTGGGTCTGGCCGAGCAGGCCATCCGCGAGCAGGTAGGCTTGCTGGCCTATTCGCCACTGGCCTTCGGCGTGCTGGCGGGCAAGTACCTGCAGGGCGCGCGTCCGGAGGGCGCGCGACTGACGCTGTTCGAACGCTTCCAGCGCTACAGCAATCCGCAGACGCAGCGCGCCGCCCAGGCCTATGTCGAGCTGGCCCGGGAGCGCGGCCTGGATCCGGCGCAGATGGCCCTGGCCTTCGTCACCAGTCGGCCTTTCGTGACCAGTAACATCATCGGCGCCACCTCGCTCGCCCAGCTGGAAAGCAACCTGGCGAGCAGCGAGCTGGTGCTGGACCGGGAAACCCTGGCCGCCATCGAAGCCATCCACGTCGACCAGCCCAATCCGGCGCCCTGATCGCGTGGTATCCGGCGCTCGGTACAGCCGTTGTACCGAGCGTCTTCTTGCGCGCGGCGAAAGGCGGCCCTGACCAACAGGGCAGGGGCGCAAGGGTTGCTGTCCGCGACGCCTATTAAAACCGTGGCCCTGAAGGCTTAGAGTCAGTCGGACCTTCCACGCCTGCAGGTGTCCGTCATGACGTCGTATGAAATCGTGCTCCTGGGTGACCAGGATGCATCCATCATTGCCCACCAGGCCATCCCCCACGCCCTGGCGCTGACGGCCCTGGCGCTGGGTGTCACGCTGAGATCCCGCTGGTTGCCGACTGTAGAAGCCGATGGCGCCCTTGCCCACTGCGACGGCCTCTGGTGCGTGCCCGGCAGTCCCTATCGCCATCGCGAAGGGGTGCTGGCGACCCTGCGCACAGCCCGCGAACAGCGGATTCCCTTTCTGGGTACCTGTGGCGGGCTGCAATACGCGCTCCTGGAGTACGTCCAGTCAGTACTGGGCTGGACGGACGCCGCGCACGGTGAAGACGATCCGTTGGCGACCCGCGCGATGCTCACGCCCCTGAGCTGCGCCCGCATCGAGGTGCAGAATCAACTCCGGCTGCTGCCGGGTTCGCGCCTGGCGGAGGCGGCCGGCGCCGAACGGGTCGAGGCCACCTATCGCTGTCGCTTCGGGGTAAATCCCGCCTATCTGCCGACCTTGCTCGCTGCCGGCTGGCGCGTCCTCGCCTGGGATGAAGAAGGGCTACCCGCGGCGTTCGAACTGGAAAGCCATCCCTGTTATTTCGGCACCCTCTATCAGCCCGAGCGGGAGGCGCTGGCCGGTCGGGTCCCCTCGGTGGTGCGCGCCTGGCTGGAGGCGGTGGTCGCGACACGGAGCCTAAGGACATGAGTCGGCTGGAGCTGCCCGAGGACTGCGTGGTGATCGCCTTCATCTCGCAGCGCACGGACGAGGATCCCGACTATGAGCGGATGGCCGCGCGCATGGTGGAGTTGGCGCAGGCGCAACCGGGCTTTCTCGGCATGGAGTCGGTACGCGGCGCCGATGGCCGGGGCATCACCCTGTCCTACTGGATCGACCAGGCGGCGGTCGCGGCCTGGGGTGCCCATCCGGAACATCGGCAGGCGCAGCGCCTGGGCCATGAACGCTGGTATCGCTGGCATGACACCCGGGTCATGCGACTGCTGCCGTCGCGGTCCGGGGCCGGTGTCATTCCAGACGGATCGCGCCCAGGGCCGGGGTAACGCGAATCCAGCCGATGCGGCTGTCTTCGCCGATCAGCATGACTTTCTTCCAGGGGCGGAAGGGCGCGCTGTCCAGGACCAGGATGCGATCACCCGGCTCGAGCATGACGATCAGCTGGCGGTTGGCGACCAGGCTGCGTTCCGGCATGGCGGGATACTGCATCAGCGGAATCTGGCCACCGCGGATCTGCCAGGTCTCGCCACTGGCCGCGTTGATGAAGGTCGGCAGCCGCGTCAGCAGGATGGCCAGCGCGAAGAACCCGATCAGCAGCAGGACGAGCCGCTGCGTCACGGTGCGGACGGCAACGATATCGGGTGACAGCTTGCCAATCGAGGACATGGGAATGGCTCTGGGCGGCGGACGGTAGAGGTTCGATGCTACCGTCGTGCGGCCAATTGACATCATTCACATGAAGGAAAGGTCAACGGCTGCTCATTCGCCAGTGCCAGACTGTGAACGGCTGCAAAAGCGGCCGGCTAGAGGGGCGGCTTCAGGGCGCCAGCTGGCGGGTGACTTCCAGGGCCTTGTCGAAGGACGGGTAGCCACTCTTGGCGACCGCCAGCTCGCCATAGGCGCTCTTGTAGGTCTGCGCCTGGATCGGATCCGCCTCGGGCACCAGGAAGGGGTCGGTGTACATGCGATAGAGCAGGGCATAGGCCAGCGGATAGCGATGATCGGCGGAGGCGTTCAGCAATTCCAGGACATCGTCGGTCTGCGGACCCTGCTTGATGGCGATTACCGCCCGATAGAATTCCACCTCGCCATCGGCGCTGGTGCCGCCATTGCGCAGGAGCAGGGCATCCGCGAGCTTGAGCTGTTCCTCACTGCCACCCAGGACCAGCAGCTTGGCCTGCAACAGGTCGTTCTGGCGCAGCAGGGTGGTCTGTTCCGCGCTCAGTGGCCGCGTTTCCGCTGCCTCGTGGTGACCGCCCAGGGAGCAGCCGGCGAGGGAAACACACAGCAACGGGAGCATCCATTTCTTCATGTCGAGATCTATCCGCGGAGTCGTGACGCTGGTTCCAAACTTTGGACGATAGCAGTTCTTTGCGGCTTTGCGCAGAACCGGAAGGCAATCCTGGAGTCGTATCCGCACGTCCACAGAGCGCCCATGCCTGGCTATTTCCAGCGTCGCGCGCTTCGGGCATTGTATGCGACAAGCGGCTGGATAGACCGCCGTTCGTTTTGCCTTCACGTACAGATCAAAGGACTCCCATGATCACCAAATGTCTGTTTCCGGCAGCCGGCTATGGCACTCGTTTTCTCCCTGCGACCAAGGCCATGCCCAAGGAAATGCTGCCCATTGTGAACAAGCCGCTGGTGCAGTACGCCGTGGAGGAAGCTCTGGAGGCGGGCCTGCATCAGATCGGGATCGTCACCGGTCGTGGCAAGCGCTCGCTGGAAGACCATTTCGACATCAGCTACGAGCTGGAAAGCCAGATCAAGAACACCGACAAGGAAAAGTACCTGGTCGGCATTCGCAAGCTGATCGACAACTGCACCTTCTCCTACACCCGTCAGGTGGAAATGAAGGGCCTGGGCCACGCCATCCTGACCGGCCGCCCGCTGATCGGTGACGAGCCCTTCGCCGTGGTGCTGGCGGACGACCTTTGCCTGAACCTGGACGGCGACAGCGTCCTCAAGCAGATGGTCAAGCTGTACAACCAGTTCCGTTGCTCGATCGTGGCCATCCAGGAAGTCCCGGCCAACGAGACCAACAAGTACGGCGTGATCGCCGGCGAGATGATCCGCGACGACATCTACCGCGTGAACAACATGGTCGAGAAGCCCAAGCCGGAAGATGCCCCTTCCAACCTGGCGATCATCGGCCGCTACATCCTGACCCCGGACATCTTCGACCTGATCGAGCAGACCGAGCCGGGCAAGGGTGGCGAGATCCAGATCACCGACGCCCTGATGAAGCAGGCGCAGGACGGTTGCGTACTGGCCTACAAATTCAAGGGTCAGCGTTTCGACTGCGGCAGCGCGGAAGGCTTCGTCGAAGCCACCAACTTCTGCTTCGAGCATCTGTACAAGGCGCTGTAAGACGCCCTGTGCACTGGACCAGGCCACCTGCGGGTGGCCTTGTCGTTTCTGGCGGTTGGCCATCCGCGCCGCTGCCCGGGGTGGCCTTGCGTTATGCTGGCGCCAGCAGCTGCAGAGAGAGAGTTCCATGACGACCTTTGATTTCGACCTCTTCGTGATAGGCGCCGGTTCGGGCGGCGTGCGCGCGGCGCGTTTCGCCGCCGACTTCGGGGCCCGGGTGGCGGTCGCGGAAAGCCGCTACCTCGGCGGCACCTGCGTCAACGTGGGCTGCATGCCCAAGAAATACTTCATCTACGGTGCCTCCTTTCGTGACGAATTCCGCCAGGCCCGTGGCTATGGCTGGGACGCCGAGGTCCCGGCCTTCGACTGGAATACCCTGGTCGCCAGCAAGGACCACGAGATCCGCCGGCTGAACGGCATCTACCGGGCCTTGCTGGTCAACAGCGGGGTGACCCTGCTGGAAGCCCATGCCCGCATCCTCGATCCCCATACCGTCGAGGTCGAAGGCCAGCGCTATCGCTGCGAACGCATCCTCATCGCCACCGGTGGCTGGCCGGACGTGCCGGACTTCCCCGGGCGTGAGCACGCCATCACCTCCAACGAGGCCTTCTACCTGCCGGAGCTGCCCAAGCGGGTGGTGGTGGTGGGGGGCGGCTACATCGCCGTGGAATTCGCCTCGATCTTCCAGGGCCTGGGCGCCCGCACCACGCTGCTGTATCGCCGCGAGCTGTTCCTGCGCGGCTTCGACCAGGGCGTGCGCGAGCACCTGCGCGACGAGATGCTCAAACGTGGCCATGACCTGCAGTTCAATGCCGACGTGGCGCGGATCGACAAGGCCGCCGATGGCAGCCTGCAGGTGACGCTCAAGGATGATCGGGTGCTGGAAGCCGATTGCGTGTTCTATGCCACCGGCCGCCGACCGATGCTGGATGACCTGGGGCTGGAAAACACCGGGGTCGCCCTGGATGCGCGGGGCTTCATCGAGGTCGGCGAGACCTTCCAGACCACCGAGCCGTCGATCTACGCCATCGGCGACGTCATCGGCCGGGTGCAACTGACCCCGGTGGCCCTGGCCGAGGGCATGACCCTGGCGCGGCACCTGTTCAATCCGGACAGCTATCGCCCGTTGAACTACGACCTGATCGCCAGTGCGGTCTTCAGCCTGCCCAACCTGGCCAGCATCGGCCTGAGCGAGGAAGAGGCCCGCGAACGTGGCCATCGGCTGAAGATCTTCCAGAGCAGCTTCCGGCCGACCAAGCTCAGCCTGACCGATGTCCAGGAGCGCACCCTGATGAAGCTGGTGGTGGATGCCGACAGCGATCAGGTACTGGGCTGCCACATGGTGGGACCGGATGCCGGCGAGCAGATCCAGTGCCTGGCCATTGCCCTCAAGGCCGGGGCGACCAAGGCTTGCTTCGACGACACCCTGGGCATCCATCCCACGGCTGCGGAAGAGTGGGTCACCATGCGCAAGCCGGTTCGCGAGGACGAGGCGCGCTGATCGGGCGCCTCGCCATTGCGCGCATCACTTGGGTAGCGGCGCTACCACGGGTGTGACAGGCACTACCGCCTCACGCTTGGCGTAGCGCTGGGCCAGTACCGCGCAGACCATCAGCTGGATCTGGTGGAACAGCATGATGGGCAGCAGCACCGGCCCCATGGTGCTGCCGGCGAACAGCACCTTGGCCATGGGCACCCCCGTGGCCAGGCTCTTCTTGGAGCCGCAGAAGACCACGGTGATCTCGTCTTCCTTGCTCATGCCCAGCAGCCGCGCGCTGTAACGCGTGGCCAGCAGCACCAGGGTCAGCAGGGTGGCGCAGATGAACACCAGGCCCACCAGCGACAGGATCGGTGTCTCGCGCCACAGGCCTTCGATCACCGCGGCGCTGAAGGCGGTGTAGACCACCAGCAGGATGGACCCCTGGTCGACGAACTTGAGCTTGCCCTTGTGGCGATCGACCCAGTGGCCGATCACCGGGCGCAGCAGCTGGCCGGCAACAAAGGGCAGCAGCAGCTGGACGCAGATCTTGACGATGGCGTCGAGGGTGCTCTGGCCGTCCGAGCCGCCATGGGCGTCGAGCAGCAGCCGTACCAGCAGCGGAGTAAGGAAGATGCCGAGCAGGCTGGACAGCGACGCACTGCAGACCGCCGCCGAGACATTGCCGCGAGCCATGGAGACGAAGGCGATGGACGACTGCACGGTGGCGGGCAGGGCGCACATGAACAGCACGCCAAGATAGAGCTCCGGTGTCACCAGGGGCGCCAGCAGCGGCTGCAGCGCCCAGCCAAGCAGCGGAAAGCTGACGAAGGTGAAGGCGAACACCAGCAGGTGCAGCCGCCAGTGGGTGATGCCGGCCACCAGCGCCTGGCGCGACAGCTTGGCGCCATGCAGGAAGAACAGCAGGCCGATGGCGATGTTGGTCACCACGTTGGCGACCTGGGCAGCGAGGCCCTGGCAGGGCAGCACGCTGGCCAGGATCACCGTGGCAACCAGCAGCAGGGTGAAGTTGTCGGGCATCAGGCGGGGACGAGCCATGGTCTCTCTCGGGTTGTCTGTGGATGGCCTCAAGGCTATCGTCTCCTGACCTAGCCGACTAACGCGAAAAGCCCCAATGATGTCGTCAAACGGACAGTCTGCGGTCGAACGTCCCGTTCCCGCGCTCGCTCACCTGCCCCGGCGGCTCTATGCCCGCGTCGAGTCCCTGGCGCAACCGGCCTGGACACCCTGGCACCGACATCCCTGGGGGCAACTGTCCTATGCCATCCGGGGGGTGCTCACGGTGACCACCGCTGAGGGCAGCTACGTCGCGCCGCCGCAGCGGGCGGTGTGGATCGCCGCCGATGTGGAGCACCAGGTGCGTTCCTCGCCGCAGGCGGAGATGCGCAGTCTCTATGTTAGCGCCGAGGCGGCGCCCTATGTCGGCGAGCGCTGTCGCGTGGTGGCGGTCAGCCCCTTGATCCGCGAGCTGATCAAGACCTTCAGTGGCTTCGCCCGGGAATATGATGAGGACGGCGCTGAAGGCCGGCTGGTGTCGGTGATGCTCGATCAGCTGCAGGCGGCGCCCGAGGTGGGGTTGTCGCTGCCGGCGCCCCAAGATGGCCGGCTGCGGCTGCTGTGCGAGGCCCTGGCGGCCAATCCGTCGGACGACCGTACCCTGGCGCAATGGTCGGGGGTGCTGGGGGCGTCGGAAAAGACCCTGAGTCGTGCCTTCCTGCGGGATACCGAGCTGACCTTCAGGACCTGGCGCCAGCGGTTGCGGCTGATCAGCGCCCTTGAACGCCTGGAGCAGGGCGCCGCGGTGACCGAGGTGGCGCTGGATTGCGGCTACAACTCGCCATCGGCCTTCATCGCGGCCTTTCGCCGCCAGTTCGGCGCGACGCCCGGGGCCTTCGCCCTGGGCGTCTAACCGTCAGGCGGTGGCGCCGAGCAGGCTCAGGTAGTCACCAAAGCCGCCGCGAGCCCGGCAGTCCAGCCGTGAGCTGGTGCGCACCCGCACGCTGTTGCTCCAGGCGATACGCGCGCCCTGGGTCTTGAGCGCGGTGACCAGGGTGACGTCCTCGTCCACGGTCATGGAGGGAAAGCCCCCGGCGCGCAGGTAGGCCGCCGCCGAGATGCCAAAGTTGGCGCCGTGGATGTGCTGATGGCCTTCACGATCGTGATAGGCCGCCTCATAGCGCGCTCTCAGACCGGGGGAATGCGGGGCCCAGTCGTCCACCTCGACCACACCGCAGACGGCATCGGCGCCGTAGGCGAGTTGGGCGGCAAACCAGTCCGGCGCCACCTCGGAGTCGGCATCGGTGCAGGCCAGCCAGCGCGCGCCCCGCTGGATCAGGTGGGCCGCGCCGGTCGCCCGGGTCAGGCCGACGTTGCAGGCCCAGACCTCCAGTGCGGTTACCGGCAGGCGACGAACGATGTCGGCGGTGCCGTCGGTGCAGCTGTCCAGCACGATGACGATCTCGACGGTCTCACCCAGCAGGGCCGGATGCCGCGCGGCGCGCAGCACCGATTGCAGACAGCGTTCGACGTGTTGCTCTTCGTTATGAGCGGGTATCACGGCACCTATCATAGAAGCTGCTCCCGGCGGGCGACGGAGGTGGGATCGGAAGACCAGAGGGTGAGGACGAAATCGGCTTCTTCGAGCTGGCTCAGGCGATGCAGGCCGGGCAGGGCGGCCATGCGTGCGTGGACCTGGTCGCCGGTCAGGGCGCAGCCGTCGATGGGGTGGCGCCAGTGGCAGCCGAGCAGCACCCCGCCGGGCAACAGGGCGCTGTGGGCGCGATCCAGCAGGGCATCCAGGCCGCGCTCACCGAGGTAGTAGCCGATCTCGCTGATGACGATGAGATCAAAGGCGCCCGCGGGCCAGGCGTTGGGCAAAAGCGCGTGCCGTACCTCGACGTGGGGCTGGTCGGCCAGGCGCTCGCTAGCAGTGGCGACCGCCGAGGCATTGCCGTCGCTGACCAGCAACCGTTCGCAGCGTTCGGCCAGGCGCCGGGACAGTTCACCGGTAGAGCAGCCTGGCTCATAACCGTGCGTGTAGCGGCGATGCGGCAGCACGGCCAGGGTCAGATCGCGCTTGCGCGCCTCGTACCAGCGATGGCGGTAGTCCCAGGGGTCTTCGCTGTTGGCGTAGAGCGAGTCGAAATAGCTCATGGAGACAGTCACGTCAGATAGACCTCCCAGGCACGGGTAAGACGGGCAACCACCGCAGGCGGCAGGATCGGCCCCTGTCCCGTGCTGGCGTCCTCGGTCAGCTGACTGCCAAAGGCGCTGACCGCACGCTTCTTCAGCGCGAGGACGTCTTCTTCCAGATCCAGGCGCCGCGCCCGGTCCCAGGGCACGCGCGGATCACCGGGAGCGGCCCAGTGCCAGGTCCAGACCGGCACCTCGATGCAGCGAGCCCCGCGCAAACGGCAGGCTTCCACCGCCGCACGGCCGGTCGCCTCGTGATCGGGATGGCCATCCAGCCGCCAGGTGGCGAAGACCACGTCCTCGGGAGTGATGAACTCCAGCAGGCGCTGTTGCAAGGCGTCTTCCCGCTCGCTGACCTGACCGTCAGGGATCGCCAGGCGCGTCACGGTGGCGCGTTCCAGGCGCAGCCGGCGCAGGGCTTCGCGGGTTTCCAGCGGGCGGGTATTGCGCAGGCGGCTGGCGGGCCAGAGGGTGGACTGCGGATGGCTGCCATCGCCATCGGTGACCGCCACCAGCGCCAACCGGCGACCCAGTTCGCCCAGCAGGCAGAGCAGGCCGCCGCAACCGAGGATTTCGTCGTCCGGGTGAGGGGCGACCACTACGGCGCGATGTCCCGGCGGAACCAGTTGCGCGGCTTCGATGGCCGGCATCTCGCCAAAGCCTGACCACTGCAGCCACGCCTCGGGCGGGGTGCCGAGTCCTTGAATCTGACGATCGCCTACAGTTGCCAAGGGGCACCCTCCAGCAGATTGAGGTCACCCAGTACCGCCAGATCACGTTCGGCGTGACTCTGGCGCAGGTAGACGGGAAGGTCCGCCATGTGGCGGGCGCAATAGGCGTCACGGCACAGCGGCGCGGCGCCGAAGGCGCGGCCGGTATGGCGGATGACGATTTCGGCGCACTGCTCGACCAGGGCCCGCAACTGGCAGACGGGATAGCGGGCGTCCGCCTCAGGATTGAGGTCGATCCAGTGGGCGGCCTGGCGCAAGGCCGTGACGGCGCCGAGCAGGGCGGCGTCCACGTGGCCCAGGTGCGCGAGGGCATGGGGTTCGCGATGACGCTTGCAATGGGCGCGCAGGGTATCGGCCAGGGCGGTGGCTGAGCCATACCAGCAGGCGGCGATGCCGCCGCCGCCATGCCAGAAGCCGGGACGGTGCAGGTACCGACCGGGAGCCCCGACCAGCACGCCGGCGGCGCCATCGAAGAGCACATCGACGCTACCCGTGTGCTGCATACCGATGGCGCGCCAGCCGTCCTGGGTAACCTCGACGCCGGGTTGCTTCATTTCCACCGCCACCAGCATCGGATGGTCGTCCATCCAGGCGGTGACCAGGGCATGGCTGACCAGGGCGGCGCCGGAGCACCAGGACTTGCGGCCGTGCAGGGTGACCATGCCGTCGGCGCTGTAGCGTACCAGCAGGCGGGCGTCCGGCGGCTCGGCAGCCCAGACGCCCCAGAGGCTTTCAGGCGGTACGTAGCCATCCAGTTCGCTCAGGATGGCCAGGGCATCGGTATGGCCCTCGTACAGCTTGACCAGGCCCAGATCATGATGGGCTACCTGGGCCAAAGCGCGCCAACGATCCAGGGTCTGACCCTGGCCGGGCAGGGGCAGGCGGTCGAGGCCGCGCTGATTGAGAATCTGGAGTCGGTGTTGCAGCAGTGCGGGAGTGACCTCGTCATAGGCCCACTCGTCCAGGGTGTCCTGAAGGCTATCCAGATCGATCGACATCGGCTCCATCCCGTGGCTGGCGACGGCGCTGTCCACGACAGCGCTCGTTAGTGCAGACCACGGGGAGCGATAAGGGGTTTCGCTTGGGCCCTATGCTGGCCGACGGCAGGCGTGTCGCTAGGCCACGCCCAGTCGTTTGCGCCGCGCGGCCGTGAGGCTCTGGCGCACCTCGGCATACCCGGCCCAGGGATCGTCCTTGAGCCCTTCGAGGCGTTGCAGGAGCGAATCGAAGCGCCATTGGTCGCTGCCCTGCAGGTCGGTCAGCTCGTCGCGCGCCACGGGCACCGAAACGCCGAGGTGGGGACGGGCGCGCAGGGAAAAGGCACTCACCGTGGTGGCGCCATGGCGATTACGCAGGTAGTCGACGAAGATCTTCCCCTGGCGGTTCCGGGCGCCCATCTTGGCGGCGAAGAGCTTGGGCAGGGTGTTGGCCAGGTGCTGGGCGGCCGCCTGGGCGAAGGCCTTGACGATGTCCCAATCCTGGCGCCGATCCAGGGGCACCACCAGGTGCAGGCCGCGGCCGCCGCTGGTCTTGACGAACGCCTGGAGGTCCAGCTCGTCGAGCAGGGTCAGCACCAGCTCCGTCGCTTCCACCATGCGCGACCAGGGCAGGGCGGGATCGGGGTCGAGATCGAGAATGAAGCGGTCGGGGCGATCGATGCGCGCGGCGGTGGCATTCCAGGTATGGAGCTCCAGCGTACCCATCTGGGCCGCGCCGATGAGCGCCTCGCGGCTGTCGATGACCATCAGCGGCGCGTGACCCGGATCCAGCTCAGGCGCGAGTTCGCGGATATGGGGGATCGCCAGGGTCTGCTTGTGCTTCTGAAAGATCTGCTCGCCGGCGATACCCTCGGGCGTACGGACCAGGGCCACGGGCCGATCGGCCAGGTGCGGCAGGATCCAGTCGGCGACGGCGGCGTAATAGCCTGCCACGTCGAGTTTGCGCGCGCCGCTGGCCTCGTCGATGACGCGCTCGGGGTGGCTGATGCGCACTCCGGCGACGGTAGCCTCCTGCTGTCCGGCACCGGGTTTGCGCCGGGGCGGGGCGTCGGGACCTTCGGCTTCCCGTGCCGGCGCAGCCTGTTCGAGGCCGATACCCTCGGCGGGCTTGTCGTCACGCAGGCCATGGAAGACGCCCTGACGGACGATGCGATCCTGGGTCAGCTCGGCGTAGGCGATCTCGCACAGCTGCTCGGGCCGCAACCAGGTCACCTCGCGGTAGGCGGCGCCCCTGGGCGGATCCACCACCGGCGGCTGATCGACGATCAGCGGCTGGAATCGGGCGTGCAACTGCTTGAGCAGGGCGGCGGTAAAGCCGGTGCCGACCTTGCCGGCATAGTGCAGCCGGCCCTGGTCATCGTGCAGCGCCACCAGCAGCGCGCCCAGGTGCTGGCGGCCGCCCTTGGGCGGGGTGTAGCCGACGATGATGAATTCCTGGCGATGGGCGCACTTGAGCTTGATCCAGTCCTTGTTGCGCCGGGAGCGATAGGCACTGCCCAGGCGCTTGCCGATCACCCCTTCGAGGCCCAGTTCGCAGGCGCTGGCTAGGATGCGATCGGCCGGTACCTCGAAGGCGGCGGAAAAGCGCAGCAGGTCGCTGCCGTTGCCGTGCTCCAGCAGCTTGCCGAGCAGCTCGCGGCGCTGCTCGACCGGTACCTCGCGCAGATCCGCGCCATTGAGATAGGGCAGGTCGAACAGGTAATAGGCGATGCGGGTCGCCTTGCCGGTCTCGAAGGCATTCTGCAGCGCCTGAAAGCTGGAGATGCCCTGGGCATCGTTGACCACGATCTCGCCGTCCAGCCAGGCGTTTTCCAGACCAAGGGCCGCCAGGGCCCTGGCCTGCTCGGGCAGACGTTCGGTCCAGTCGTTGCCGCTGCGGGTGAAGAGGTGCACCTCACCACCCTCGATATGGGCGAGCAGCCGGTAGCCGTCGTATTTCACCTCGTACAGCCAGTCGCCGGCCGGCGGACTGTCGACCAGGGTCGCCAGTTGCGCCTCCAGGGTCTCGGGCAGCTTGGCCTTGCGTGCCTTGGCCTGGCGCGCCGGCGCCTTGGCTGCCTTCGGTTGGCTGGCGGTTTTGCCCTTGGACTTGGACTTGGGCTGCGCCAGCCGCGGCAGGGTTTTGTCGCTCAGCACGCTGTCGGGTTCGGCCGCGGTCACCTCGTAGTCGGCGCTGTCGCGGGCTTCAGCGTCGCGTTCCTTGATCAGCAACCACTGCGGCTTGTCGCCATGGCCCTGCAACCGGGTGCGTACCAGGGTCCAGTGGCCGCGGAGCTTTTCGCCGCGGAGTTGGAACTTGAGCTTGCCAGCGGCATAGGCTTCGGCCGCATCGCCCTCCGCCTGCCACTCGCCGCGGTCCCAGACGATGACATCGCCCGCGCCGTACTGGCCTTCAGGAATGCTGCCTTCGAAGCTGCCGTAGGCGAGCGGATGATCTTCCACCTGTACCGCCAGACGTTTTTCACTGGGATCCAGGCTGGGACCCTTGGGCACCGCCCAGCTCTTGAGGGTGCCGTCCAGCTCCAGACGGAAGTCATAGTGCAGGCGACGGGCATCGTGCTTCTGGATGACGAAACCCAGGACGCCCTTGGCCTTACGCCGGCGCGGACTGTCCTCGTCCCGCGGCTCGGCGGTGATGTCGAAGTTGCGCTTGCGGTTGTATTCGCTGGACGGGCTGGCCATGGCGGCGGTCCTCACTTGGCCTTGCGGGTACGGCTGGTGGCAGGGCTACGGCGGCTGGTCGAACGACCGGTACCCTTGGGCTTGGGCGCCTCCTTGGCCTTGTCCTGCTTGCCGCCCAGGCTGCGGCGCAGCAATTCGGTGAGGTCGATGACGTCGGCACCGCTGTCCTCGGTTTCGGGCTCCTCGGCGACAGCTTCCAGCTTGCCGTCCTTGAGCTTGCGTTCGACCAGGGCCATGACGTTGTCCTTGAAGGTGTCGTGGTACTGCTCCGGATCCCATTGCTCGGTCATCTCGTCCACCAGCCGCTGGGCCATGTCCACTTCCTTCTTGGTGACCTTGGCGTCCAGCCCTTCGAGCCCGACGTCTTCCGCGGAGCGGACCTCGTCGGCCCAGCGCAGGGTGTTGAGCACCAGCGCATCGCCCAGCGGCATGATCACCGCCAGGTGCTGCTTGGAGTGCATCACCAGGTTGGCCACGCCCACCTTGCCGGCGGCGCTCAGGGTGTCGCGGAGCAGGGCATAGACCTTTTCGCCGTTCTTGTCCGGCGCCAGGTAGTAGGGCTTCTCGAAGTGCAGGATGGAGATCTCCCGCGCCTCGACGAAGGTGAGGATGTCGATGGTGCGAGTGGCCTCGGGCAGCGCATTGTGGATCTCGTCCTCGCTGAGCACCACGTACTTGCCCTTGCCATGTTCGACGCCCTTGACGATGTGTTCGCTGGGCACCTCCTTGCCGGTGGTCTTGTTGATCCGCTTGTAGCCCACCGGATCGAGACTGCGTTCGTCCAGCCAGTCGAAGTCGATGCCCGATTGCCGGGTCGCCGAGACGACCGAAACGGGGATGTGCACCAGGCCGAAGCTGACGGCGCCTTTCCAGATCGAGCGGGGCATGGGCGTTCTCCTCTTGGGTGTCCCCTATGGATAGGCCGGCGATCCATCGGGTTCCGCCCTGCGGAACCCCGCTCCGCTGTTGGGTTCTACCCCCGGAACGACGCTTTTGCCGTCGCAGGTGCAGGGTAGAGAGGAGCAGGGCGTGGACAGTGTCGATCAAGAAGTTTTGCGCAAGACCCTGGCCTGGCGACGGGAGGGACAGGGCGTCAGCCTGTTCACCGTGGTCCAGACCTGGGGCAGTTCGCCCCGGCCGCCGGGCGCCATGCTGGCCCTGCGCGACGATGGCCAGGTCTGTGGCTCCGTGTCCGGTGGCTGCATCGAGGACGATCTGATCGCCCGACTGCACGCCGGCCAGTTCGCCGGGAAGCGCCCGGAGATCATCACCTACGGCGTCTCCGGCGACGAAGCCGCGCGTTTCGGGCTGCCCTGTGGCGGTACCCTGCGTCTGGTCCAGGAGCAGGTCGGTGACTGGCGCTGGGTCGAGCAGTTGCTGCAATGCTGCGACGGCCACGAACTGGCCTTGCGTGAGCTGGACCTGGCGACCGGCGAGGTGCGGATTTCCAGCACCACCCACGATGCGCCGGTCACCCTGGACGAGCAGCGGCTGCGCCTGGTCCATGGACCGCGCTGGCGCCTGCTGCTGATCGGTGCCGGTCAGCTGTCGCTCTATGT
This sequence comes from Pseudomonas aestiva, assembly GCF_039908605.1. Classification (NCBI taxonomy): domain Bacteria; kingdom Pseudomonadati; phylum Pseudomonadota; class Gammaproteobacteria; order Pseudomonadales; family Pseudomonadaceae; genus Pseudomonas; species Pseudomonas aestiva. The sequence continues at coordinate 2,232,324 of NZ_CP150916.1, forward strand.
CGCCGACATGGCGGCCATGCTCGATTTCGAGGTGCTGGTCTGCGATCCCCGCGAGGAATTCCGTCAGGGCTGGGAGACGCGCCAGGCGCGTTTCATCTCCGGCATGCCGGACGATGCCGTGCTGTCGATCCGCCCGGACGAACGCACCGCGGTGGTAGCCCTGACCCACGATCCGCGCCTGGATGACCTGGCCCTGCTGACGGCGCTGCAGTCCGACGCCTTCTACGTCGGCGCCCTGGGCTCACTGCGCAACAATGACCGGCGGCGGGAGCGGCTGCTGCAGCTGGACCTGCCGGTCGCAGCGATCAATCGCCTGCATGGCCCCATCGGCCTGCATATCGGCAGTCACACCCCACCGGAAATCGCCCTGTCGCTGCTGGCAGAGGTGGTCGCCGTCAAGAACGGCATCGCTCTGACCCAGAAGAAGCGCGCCCTGGTGGCGGTGGAGCAGGTCGCCTAGGGATGGCCCCGGTTCAGGTGCTGATCCTCGCGGCGGGTGCCGGGAGTCGCTTCCGCGCCGCAGGCGGTGGCGACAAGCTGCAGGCCGCCTTGCCCGGACCGGCCGAGCTGACGGTGTTGCAGGCGACCTTTCGACTGTGGCGAGGCCTGGGTCTGCCGTGTCTGGCCGTGGTTTCGGACAGCGCTCCCTGGCGCGCCGAGCTGGCGCAACAGGAAGGCCTGGCAGTGCTGAGCCTGCCCACCACCGGCATGGGCGACAGTCTGGCCGCCGCGGTGCGCGCGACGTCCGGTGCGTCCGGTTGGCTGGTAACCCTGGGCGATATGCCCTTCGTACAGCCCGCGACGGCCCGGCAGTTGCTGGACCTCCATCATCCCGAACGTATCATCATCCCGACCTGCCAGGGCAGGCGTGGTCATCCCGTGCTCTTTGGTCGGAATTTTGCCGCTGCGCTAGGCGAACTCGAGGGGGACGAGGGAGCGAAACGGCTCCTGCGCGAGGGTTCGGTGCTAGAGCGGGAAGTCGCGGACGCCGGTATCCACCACGACATCGATACGCCCGCCGACCTGGAGAATACCGGACAGGTAGCCCCAGAACTTCCCCAATTCGCCGCTCTTCCAAGGGAGGAGCACCGCTTTTGGGGACACGCACTCATGAACACCATCGAGTCCATGCTGGACTATCTCAAGACCCGCGAACTGCAACTCACCACGGCCGAATCCTGCACGGCCGGCAAGGTCGTGGGGCTGCTGTCGGAGATACCCGGCAGCGGCGGCTGCATCGAATCGGGTTACGTCGTCTATTCCCCCGAAGCCAAGCAGCGTCTCCTGGGCGTCAGGCCGGAGACCGTCGAGCGTCATAACCTCACCAGCGAGGAAGTGGCGCGGGAGATGGCCGCCGGTGCCCTGCGTGACAGTCCGGCTCAGGTGGCCATCGCCAATACCGGGCTGGCCGGGCCCGGCGGAGCGGACGGCATTCCCCAGGGAACCGTCTGCTTCGCCTGGGGCTACCGGGTTGGCGATGACATCGTGCTCTATTCCGAAACCCGGCACTTCCCCGGCGATCGCGAGGCCGTGCAACTGGCGGCGGCCCGTCACAGCCTCGGCGCCGTGGTGCCCTATCATCAACGTCTCGAACGCGAATCAGAGGAGAACGCCCGATGACCGAAGCCCTTCAGCGCGACATCATCCAGGCCCTGCAGGTCCCCGAACATTTCGATGCGGCCGCGGAAGCGGAGCGTCGTATCCGGTTCCTCAAGGACTATCTGCTCGGCAGCCGGCAGGAAAGCTATGTGCTGGGCATCAGTGGCGGCGTGGATTCCTCCACCGCGGGTCGACTGGCCCAGCTGGCGGTGGAGCGCGCGCGCGAGGAAAGTGGCAATGCCCGCCTGAGATTCATCGCCATGCGGCTGCCCTATGGCGTGCAGCGCGATGAGGCGGATGCCCAGCGCGCCCTGCAATTCATCCAGCCTGACGAGACCCATACCGTCAATATCAAGCCCGCCAGCGACGCCATGCTCGCCTCGGTGCGCGAAGCCCGAGTGGCCTTCGATGACGAACTCCATGAAGACTTCACCCTGGGCAACATCAAGGCGCGCCAGCGCATGATTGCCCAGTACGCCGTAGCCGGCGCACGCCGGGGCCTGGTGATAGGCACCGATCATGCGGCGGAAGCGCTGATGGGTTTCTATACCAAGTTCGGCGATGGCGCCTGTGACCTGACTCCTTTGCACGGACTCAACAAGCGGCGGGTAAGGGCGGTGGCCGAGTGGCTAGGCGCACCGAACGAGTTGGTGCACAAGGTGCCGACCGCCGATCTGGAATCCCTGTCGCCTGGCAAGGCCGATGAAGATGCCTTCGGCATCACCTATGCCGAGATCGACGATTTCCTGGAAGGCAAGGCGGTAAGCCCGGCTACCCTGGAGATCATTCTCAATACCTACCGGCGTAGCGCCCACAAGCGCGATCTGCCCTATACACCTTTCTATTGAAATCATAGGGTTGCGAGTACTTATTTAGGTGATTTCCCGAATAGTAGCCTTAGTACGATTGCCATCCCGGCGTGTGCTGCGCTGCTATTCGACTAACACCAGGGCGTTCGTTGTTAGGTTAGATATCGCTTCATATATTTGATTTAAGCATATGATATTTCGGGATTTTTTCTGATTTTACGTCCCTGCCGGTCATTGAGGTTTGGCTGAACTTTTGCGCGCCGTCGGTGCTCAGACTCTTTCAGACACACCCGCGTGAGTGCTTCCGGTTGCAGTAGAGCCGCGGCTGTCTGGAGCGGCGTCCTCATGGACGTCGCTGCGGGTTACCGACTCCCTTTAGGGGTTCGGCCAGCCGGGCCTCTTTGGCGGTAAGCCAAGCAGTAGCGGGTTCATGACCAAGGTCGCAGCGCTGGCGCGTTGCGGCCTTTCACGCGTCCCAAGATGGAGTCAGGCTCGATGTCGAACACCGATCTCCCCGGTTCTTTTTCCACCCTTTCCCTCGACCCCGCTACCGCCGCCCAGACCCCGCGCATCGCTATAGAGGCGGTCACGCCGGCCGTGGACAATGGCCAGTTCCCCGCCAAGGGCATCGCCGGGCGGGTGGTCGAAGTGACCGCCAAGATCTTCGCCGATGGCCACGACAAGCTGGCTGCCAGTGTGCTCTGGCGTCAGGAGGGCGAAGAGAACTGGCAACAGGCCCCGCTGACGCTCGAGACCAATGACCTCTGGCGTGGACGCTTCACGCCGCCAGTCGTGGGCCGCTATGAATTCGTGGTCCAGGCCTGGTGGGATGTCTGGGGCACCTACCGCTACGAAATCGAGAAGAAGTACGCCGCGGGCGTCGGGCTGAACCTGGAACTGCAGGAAGGCCGCCTCCATGTCGAGCAGGCGCTGTCCCGTGCCGATCGCGAGCAGCGCGGCCCGCTCGAGGCCCTGCTGCAGCGCCTGGACCAGGCCGGTAGCGAAGGTGACAAGGTCGCCGTGCTGCTGGCGGGCGAGGCGAGCCAGGCCATGACCCCGGTGGACGCCTATGCCCACCTGACCCACAGCATCGAATATCCCCTGGACATCGAGCGCCTGCGCGCCGAATTCGCCAGCTGGTACGAACTCTTTCCCCGTTCCATCACCGATGATCCCCATCGCCATGGCACCTTTCGCAATGTGATCGGCGAATTGCCGCGCGTGCGTGACATGGGCTTCGATGTGCTGTATTTCCCGCCGATCCATCCGATCGGACTGGCCCATCGCAAGGGCAAGAACAACACCCTGGGTGCCGGCGCCGATCAGCCGGGCAGCCCCTATGCCATCGGCAGTCCGGATGGCGGCCACGATGCCGTGCATCCCGAGCTGGGTACCCTGGAGGACTTCCGCGCCCTGGTGGCGGCAGCCGCCGACCACGGCCTGGAGATCGCCCTGGACTTCGCCATCCAGTGCTCGCCCGACCATCCGTGGCTCAAGGAGCATCCGGGCTGGTTCTCCTGGCGTCCGGACGGCTCAATGCGCTACGCGGAGAATCCGCCGAAGAAGTACCAGGACATCGTCAACGTCGACTTCTATGCCCAGGACGCCGTGCCGGATCTGTGGCTGGCGTTGCGTGATGTGGTCTGGCACTGGGTGGAGCAGGGCGTGAAGATCTTCCGCGTCGACAACCCCCACACCAAGCCGCTGCCCTTCTGGGAGTGGCTGATCGCCGATATCCGCGGCCGCGACGCCGACGTCATGTTCCTCGCCGAGGCCTTCACCAAGCCGGCGATGATGGCGCGCCTGGGTAAGGTGGGCTACAGCCAGAGCTACACCTACTTCACCTGGCGTAACACCAAGGCCGAGCTGACCGAGTATTTCACCGAGCTCAACGAAGCCCCCCTGCGCGACTGCTACCGGCCGAATTTCTTCGTCAACACGCCGGACATCAACCCGGCCTTCCTGCAGACCAGTGGCCGCCCCGGCTTCCTGATCCGCGCGGCACTGGCGACCATGGGCTCCGGCCTCTGGGGCATGTACGCCGGCTTCGAACTCTGCGAGGGCGCGCCGCTCACGCCGGGCAAGGAGGAGTACCTGGATTCGGAGAAATACGAGCTGCGGCCGCGCGACTTCTATGCGCCGGGCAACATCATGGGCGAGATCGCCCAGCTCAATCGCATCCGCCGGCAAAACCCCGCGCTGCAAACCCATCTGGGGCTGAAGGTCTACACCTGCTGGAACGACCAGATCCTCTACTTCGGCAAGCGCACCGACGACCTGGGCAACTTCATCCTGGTGGCGATCAACCTGGATCCCTTCAATGCCCAGGAGGGCCACTTCGAATTGCCGCTGTGGGAGCTGGGCCTCGACGATCACGCCACCACCTACGGTGAAGACCTGATGACCGGGCACCGCTGGGCCTGGCACGGCAAGACTCAATGGACACGGCTGGAGCCGTCGATGCCCTTCGGCATCTGGCGCATCCAGGCGGGCCACTAGCGATACCTCGGGCGGAGCGCGTCAGGCCGCTCGGGGACAGATCCCCGAGTGCCTGGCGCCTTCCGTCATCATCGCCGGACGGCCTCGACGACCGGTGCACGCATACGCTTCAGACGCCCTGTTAAGGACCTGACGACATGGCAAAACCCAATAAAGCTCGCTCCCGCAAACCCGCCGCCTTCATCGACGATCCGCTCTGGTACAAGGATGCGATCATCTACCAGGTGCACGTGAAGTCGTTCTTCGACTCCAACAACGATGGCATCGGCGACTTCCCCGGCCTGATCGACAAGCTGGACTACATCGCCAGCCTGGGCGTCAACACCATCTGGCTGCTGCCGTTCTATCCCTCGCCGCGGCGCGATGACGGCTACGACATCGCCGAGTACCGCGGCATCCATCCCGACTACGGCACCATGGCCGATGCCAAGCGTTTCATCGCCGAGGCCCATGCCCGTGGCCTGCGGGTGATCACCGAACTGGTCATCAACCACACCTCCGACCAGCACCCCTGGTTCCAGCGCGCCCGGCGCGCCAAGAAGGGCTCGGCGGCGCGTAACTTCTACGTCTGGTCCGACGACGACCAGAAGTACGATGGCACCCGCATCATCTTCCTCGACACCGAGAAGTCCAACTGGACCTGGGACCCGGTCGCCGGCCAGTACTTCTGGCACCGCTTCTATTCCCACCAGCCGGACCTCAACTTCGACAATCCCCAGGTCATGAAGGCCGTCATCTCGATCATGAGGTACTGGCTGGATCTGGGTGTCGACGGCCTGCGGCTGGACGCCATTCCCTATCTGGTGGAGCGCGACGGTACCAACAACGAGAACCTCCCCGAGACCCACGTGGTGCTCAAGGAGATTCGCGCCGAGATCGACGCCAACTATCCGGACCGCATGCTGCTGGCCGAGGCCAACCAGTGGCCGGAAGACACCCAGCTGTATTTCGGCGATGGCGACGAATGCCACATGGCCTTCCATTTCCCGCTGATGCCGCGCATGTACATGGCCATCGCCCAGGAAGACCGTTTCCCCATCACCGATATCCTGCGCCAGACTCCGGAGATCCCGGCCAACTGTCAGTGGTCGATCTTCCTGCGCAACCACGATGAACTGACCCTGGAGATGGTCACCGACCGCGAGCGGGACTATCTCTGGAACTACTATGCCTCGGATCGCCGCGCGCGCATCAACCTCGGCATCCGCCGTCGCCTGGCGCCCCTGCTGGAACGCGACCGTCGCCGTATCGAGCTGCTCAACAGCCTGTTGCTGTCGATGCCCGGTACCCCGACGATGTATTACGGCGACGAAATCGGCATGGGTGACAACATCCACCTGGGCGATCGCGATGGCGTGCGGACCCCGATGCAGTGGTCGGTCGACCGCAACGGCGGCTTCTCCCGCGCCGACCCGGCCAGCCTGGTACTGCCCTCGATCATGGACCCGCTCTACGGCTACCAGGCAATCAACGTCGAGGCCCAGTCGCGCGATCCGCATTCGCTGCTCAACTGGACACGGCGCATGCTGGCCGTGCGCAAGCAGCAGAAGGCCTTCGGTCGCGGCACCCTGAAGATGCTGTCGCCCACCAACAGACGCATCCTGGCCTACCTGCGCGACTTCACCAATGCCCAGGGCGAGCACGAGACCATCCTCTGCGTGGCCAACGTCTCCCGCGCTGCCCAGGCGGTGGAACTGGACCTGTCCAGCTTCGCCGGTCAGGTACCGGTGGAGATGATCGGTGGCAGCGCCTTCCCGCCCATCGGCCAGCTGCCCTACATGCTGACCCTGCCGCCCTATGGCTTCTACTGGTTCTACCTGGCTGGCAACGAGCAGATGCCCGCCTGGCACACCGAGCCGCCGGCACCGATGCCCGACTACCAGACGGTGGTCATCAAGCGCAATCTGCAGGAACTGCTGGACGGCGAGCCACGCCGCATCTTCGAAGAGGTGCTGCCGGTCTATCTGCCCAAGCGTCGCTGGTTCGGTTCCAAGGACGAGGCCATCACCGGTGTGCGGCTGGACTATGCCGTGCAGATCAACACGCCCAAGCTGCCGGTGATGTTCAGTGAGGTGGTGGTGACCAATGCCAAGGGCGAAGAGCGCTACGCCTTGCCACTCGGCTTCCTCGCCGAAGAGGACCAGCATTGCAGTCCGCTGGCGACCCAGCTGGCGCTTTCCCGCATCCGCCATGTGCGGCGTGTGGGCCTGGTGACTGACGCCTTCGCCCTCACCAGCTTCGTGCATGGCGTGTTCGATGCCTTCCGCAAGGGTGCGAGGCTGGCGTCCCCTGCCGGGGACCTGAGTTTCGAGGTCTACGACCAGGCCGAAGACTTCGCACTGGATCCGGACATCGAGATCAAGCACCTGGGCGTCGAGCAGTCCAACAGTTCGCTGATCGTCGGCGACCACCTGATGCTCAAACTGATCCGCAAGGTGGCGCCGGGTATCCACCCGGAAGTGGAGATGGGACGCTACCTGGCCCAGGCCGGGTTCGCCAACATCGCTGCGACCCATGCCGTCGCCCAGCGCATCGCGGCGGACGGCACGCCGCACGTACTGATGCTGGTGCAGCAGCACATCCACAACCAGGGCGATGCCTGGACCTGGAGCCTCGACGGTCTGGATCGCGTCACCCGTGACCTGCTCAGCGGCGGCATCTCCGACGTGGAGAACGAATTCACCGCCATGGGCGATCTGACGGCCTTCGCCGGTGTGCTGGGCAAGCGTCTGGGCGAGATGCATCTTGTGCTGGCGCAGCCTACCGAGGATGCGGCCTTCGCTCCCGAAACCGTGGATGCCCAGGCGGCCAAGGACCTGGCGCATCGCGTTCGCCTCCAGGTGGACAACGCCCTAGATACCCTGCAGGGCATGGGCGATCAGCTCGACGCCACTGGCAAGTCCCTGCTGCAGGGCCTGGTCGGCAAGCGCGAAGCCCTGGCCAAGCGCATCGAGGCCCTGGCGGCCGATGTCGAGGGCGGTCTGCGTATCCGCGTCCACGGCGATCTGCACCTGGGTCAGGTGCTGGTGGCCCAGGACGACGCCATCCTCATCGACTTCGAAGGCGAGCCGGCACGGTCGCTGGAAGAACGTCGCGGCAAGTACGGTCCGCACAAGGACGTCGCCGGGGTACTGCGCTCCTTCGACTACGCGGCGGCCATGGTCACCCAGTCGAGCAACGCCGGCGCGGATACCTCGGAAGAGCACCTGCAACTGCGTGCCAAGGCAGCAGAGACCTACCGCAATGCTTCCTACGCGGCCTTCCTGGAAGGCTATCGCGCTGCGGCGGCCGACATCGGCCACCAGTGGAGCGAGCGGGGCGAGCAGGCGGCGCTGGATCTCTACAGCCTGGAGAAGGCGGTCTATGAGATAGGCTACGAGGCTGCCAACCGACCCACCTGGATCAACATCCCGCTACGGGGCGTTGCCGCCATCGTCGAGACCCTTTTGTCCGGAGCCCGCGCATGACCGATCACAACACCGTTCCTGTCGCTCCGCTGGACGACGCCCGGCTCTCGGCTGCCGAGGCCGAGTCCCTGGCCCGTGGCGAGCACGGCAATCCCTTCGCCGTGCTCGGTCCCCATCCCGATGGCGAAGGCCTGATTGTCCGCGCCTTCCTGCCCAGTGCCCTGGGCGCAGAGTTGGTCGATCGCGTCAGCGGTCGGCCGCTGGCCCAGATGCAGCCCGGGCGGGTGCCCGGACTGTTCGTCGCGCGGCTGGAGTACGCCGCGCCCTACAAGCTGGTCATCCGCTGGCCGAGCGGTGTGCAGGAGACCGAGGATCCCTATTCCTTCGGTTTGCTGCTGGGAGAAACCGATCTCTACCTGTTCAACGAAGGCCGCCACCGCAATCTCGGCGAGACCTTTGGCGCCCAGCGCTGCCAGGTCGACGGCGTGGAGGGCGTGCGTTTCGCGGTCTGGGCGCCCAATGCCCGGCGCGTCTCGGTGGTCGGCGACTTCAACAGCTGGGACGGGCGCCGTCTGCCCATGCGCCTGCGCGCCAACAGCGGTGTCTGGGAGCTCTTCGTGCCGCGTCTGCCGGTGGGCACGGCCTACAAGTACGAGATTCTCGGCCAGCACGGCGTGTTGCCGCTCAAGGCCGATCCCATTGCTCTGGCCGCGGAATTGCCACCGCGCACCGCCTCGGTGGTGGCCGACAACAAGCCCTTCACCTGGCACGACCAGGACTGGATGGCTCGCCGTCGCGAGCTGCAGGGTGTGGAAGCGCCCATTTCGGTCTACGAACTGCACGCCGGGTCCTGGCGCCGCGAAGGCGGTGACGAGGGGCGCCAGTACAACTGGCGCGAACTGGCCGAGCGCCTCATTCCCTACATCCGCGAAATGGGCTTCACCCATATCGAGCTGTTGCCGATCATGGAGCATCCCTTCAGCGGGTCCTGGGGCTACCAGCCCCTGGGCCAGTTCGCGCCTACCTCGCGCTTCGGCACCCCGGCGGATTTCGCCGCCTTCGTCGACGCCTGCCACCAGGCCGACATCGGCGTCATCCTCGACTGGGTACCGGCGCATTTCCCGACCGACGAACACGGCCTGGCCCGCTTCGATGGCACCGCGCTGTACGAATACGAGCACCCCTACGAGGGCTTCCACCAGGATTGGAACACCTACATCTACAACCTGGGGCGCCATGAGGTGCACGGCTTCATGCTGGCGTCGGCCATGCACTGGCTCAAGCACTTCCACATCGACGGTCTGCGCGTGGATGCCGTGGCCTCCATGCTCTACCGCGACTACTCGCGCAAGCACGGCGAGTGGATCCCCAACATCCATGGTGGTCGCGAGAACCTGGAAACCATCGCCTTCCTGCGTCACCTCAATGAGGTGGTCCACGAGGAAGCGCCGGGTGCTCTGGTGATCGCCGAGGAATCCACCTCCTGGCCGGGCGTCAGTGCGCCGGTCAGCGAAGGCGGCCTGGGTTTCGACTTCAAGTGGAACATGGGCTGGATGAACGACACCCTCCACTATGTGGAAGAGGACCCGGTCTATCGCCAGTACCATCACCACCAGATGACCTTCGGCCTGGTGTATGCCTGGTCAGAGCGCTTCATGCTGCCCATCTCCCACGACGAGGTGGTGCACGGCAAGGGCTCGATGATCGAGAAGATGCCGGGCGACGTCTGGCAGAAATTCGCCAATCTGCGCACCTACCTGAGCTTCATGTGGACCCATCCGGGCAAGAAGCTGCTGTTCATGGGCTGCGAATTCGGCCAATGGCGCGAGTGGAGTCATGATCGCGAGCTGGACTGGTTCCTGCTGGAGCACGGCACCCACCGAGGCGTTCAGCAGCTGCTGGCCGATCTCAACCACCTCTATCGTCACGAGCCGGCACTGCACGAGCGCGATCACCTACCCGAAGGCTTCGACTGGGTGGTCGGCGACGACAATGGCAACAGCGTCTTCGCCTGGCTGCGCAAGGACGCCCAGCAGCGACCGCTGCTGGTAGTCGCCAACTTCACTCCGGTACCGCGTCACGACTACCGGGTGGGCGTGCCGTCGCTGGGCCATTGGCATGAGATCTTCAACAGCGATGCCGAGCGCTACGGTGGTTCCAACCTGGGCAACGGCGGCGGGGTAACGGCCGAGGAGATCGGCGCCCATGGCCAGCCGGCCTCGCTGAACCTGCAAGTGCCACCGCTGGGTCTGCTGGTGTTCAAGCCGCAGGGCTGATCCGGGAGCGCCCCATCAGGGGCGCGTTCCGCTGACAGGCATCCCCGTTCTGGGCGATGCTTGTCAGGCATCTGGCAACTGAGAACACCATGATCGATCTCGCCGAATGGAATCTGACGGTTCCCGTACCCATGCCCGTGGCCCAGGTACAGACCGCCGAACTCAACAGCAGCGGCTTTCGCAGCCCCTATCTCGCGCGTGGCGAAGGGGGATCGCTGGTGTTCTGGGTCCCGGTGACCGGTACGCCGCAACCCTTCAACACCTATCCCGCCACCGAGCTGCGTGAGACGCGCCCGGACGGCAGTGCCTATGCGTGGAAATACCGCGAAGGGGATGCCCTGCTGCAGGCTGAAGCGGTGGTGCAACAGGTGCCCTCACGCCCCGAGGTCATCATCAGCCAGATCGAGGACCAAACAGCCGTGCCGGAAGCACCCCAGGCGCTGTTGCAACTCATCTATCGCGTGGAGAGCCCGGCGACCGGCAAGGGACAGATCCCCCAGGGCCAGTTGATCGCCCGGTTGCGGGAAAGCCCCAGTGACAGCCCCAAGGAGGTCATCCTGCTGGAGCGCCTGCCCCTCAACAGCCGCTTCAGCTATGACATCAAGCTGGCCCGCAGTGGCGTGCTCACCGTCCGCGCCCATGGCGCCGGGTCGCGCAACGGTGACCTGGGTCTGCAACTGGACAGCGCCTGGAGCAGCCATCACCTGTATTTCAAGGCCGGTGCCCGCTTGCGCGATGGCGAGGGGCCCGCCACCGAAGGCGGGCGGGTCCTGTTCTATCGGCTGATTTCCATGCACCAGCCCAACAACCGGTGAGACTGCTTCAAGTCGCGTGCTTTTCCTGCTGCTTGCGCTCTTCGCGCCGGTCATTGCTGACCTTTAGCTTCTTGGCCCGGCTTTCCAGGGCGAAGTAGAGCACCGCGGCGATCAGCAGCGGCAGGATGAAATACAGCGTCCGGTAGCCAAGCAGGGCGGCGATGATCTTGCCTTGGGAAAGGCCGTCATTGGCCAGCAGGGCGATGAACACCGTCTCCAGCACCCCGACCCCAGCCGGGATATGCACGATGACCATAGCGATGCTGGAGAGCAGCAGGACGCCCAGTACATGCAGATAGTCCACCTGGCGGCCAAGGAACAGGTAGACGATGGCCGCCATGGCCATCCAGTTGACCGAGGAGACCAGCAGCTGCAGGCAGGCCATGCGCAGCGAGGGCAGGGCGAGGCGCTGCTTGCGCACCGTCCATTCGCGCTGCTTGGCGAAGGCGCAGACGCCCAGGTAGAAGACGATGAAAGCCAGCAGGCCGAAGCCGATCAGTCGCAGGGTGGTATCACCCACGAACCAGTTGGGCGGCATGTCCACCACGCCACTGACGAAGATGCCACCGGCCAGCAGGATATAGCCGAGCCAGTTGGTGGCGATGCTCAGGGAAAAGATGCGGGTGATGGTGCCGCTGGAAAGGCCCAGGCGGGAATAGAGACGGTATCTCATGCCGATGCCGCCGACCCAGGTGCTCAGGGTCAGGGTGAAGGCGTAGCAGATGAAGGACACCAGGAATACCTGGCGCTTGACCAGCTTGTGCCCGCAATAGGCACGCCCGATCAGGTCGTAGCAGCCATACATGATGTACGACAGCACCACCAGGCCGCCGGCCATGGCCAGCGTGGTCCACTTGTAGCCGGTGAAGACCTTCCAGACCTCGCCCCAGTCCACCTTGCGGGCATAGATCACGAGCAGCACCACCACCGCGATCAGGAAGACCCAGGTGAGGATCTTCTTCGCCAGCACCCAGCGACCATTCTGGCGTTTGTCGCCAGCCTGCTGGTCGTCCTCGTCGTCGGTATGATCCAGGGCGTCGCTGTGGCTGCTCATCGTTGGGGATACCTTGAAATCGAGGAATCGACCCGGTCCTGGGTTTCGAGTTCGGGCTGCACCGGCGGACTCACCAACTCGATCTTGGGGGTATGACCGGGCAGCCAGCCGACCCAGGCGGGAAAGTGGCGCAGGAAGTGAAAGACCAGCATCGTCTTGGCCAGGTGCCAGTAGGTGCGTTTGGGTACCTTGCTGCTGTCGACGTGCTCGCAGTGATTCTGGATCAGGGTTTCCAGGCGACCGCGCAATTCACGGTTGAAGGCGTGGTCATGGAAGATCAGGTTGCATTCGAGATTGAGCGAGAGACTCAAGGGGTCGAGATTGCTCGAACCCACCGTGGACCAGTGCTCGTCCATGGTCGCCACCTTGCCGTGCAGGGGCCGCAGGCAATATTCGTAGATCTCCACCCCGGCCTTGACCAGGTAGTTGTAGAGCATCTGCGCGCCGACCTTGACGATGGCCATGTCCGGTTCGCCCTGCACGATCAGCACCACGCGGACGCCACGCTGCGCCGCATTGCGCATTTCCCTGAGCAGCCGATAGCCGGGGAAAAAATAGGCGTTGGCGATCACCACCTCGCGCTTGGCGTTGCGCAGCATCTCCAGGTAGTGCTTTTCAATGTCGGCGCGATGCTCGTCGTTATCGCGGAACACCAGCAGCGCCTGGGCATTGCCGGGATTGCGGTTGTCGGCCGGCTTCTGCGAGCGCTTGCCCCACCAGCGGTGGGTTTCCTCCGGAGAGTTGATGGCGTCGCGCGCGAAGCGGTGGATGTCATCGACGATGGGGCCTTCGACCTCGACGGCGTAGTCCTGCTTGGCTTCGGGCCCGAAGTCGCCCAGGTGCTCGGCGGAGTAGTTGATACCGCCGATGAACCCCAGGCGGGCGTCCACCACCACGATCTTGCGATGCAGGCGGCGGAAGAGATTGGTCCTCATGCCCATGACCAGGGGGCGCGGATCGTAGTAGCGAAACCGCACGCCGGCATGCACCATTTCATCGATGAAGTCGCGTGGCAGATCGGGCGAGCCGTAGGCGTCCACGGTGATGTCCACCTGGACACCTCGCTTGGCCGCCGCGACCAGCTCTTCCTGCAAGGCCTTGCCGACCTTGTCGTGGAAGAGGATGAAGGTCTCGATGATGACCTCGCGCTCGGCCGCGCGGATCGCCTCGAAGACCCGTGGAAAGAAGTCCTCGCCGTTTTCCAGCAAGGCGATGCGGTTTCCGTCCCGCCATTCGAAATTCATAGGTGGAAGTCCGCAGCCAGGGGTGCATGGTCGGACAGGTGCGACCACGGCTGATTACCGAGCACCTGTGGGCGCCCGACGCTGACGTTGCGCGTGTAGATGCGATCCAGGCAGAGCAGGGGTCGCTTCGCCGGGAAGGTCTTGGGCAGGCGCCCCGCGGTCTTCATGAACACCTCTTCGAGTCCCGCGCCCTGGCCAAGGATGTCATTGGCCTTCTGACGCCAGTCGTTGAAGTCCCCTGCCACCACGACGGGGGCGTCGCTGGGCAGGGAATTGATGTGTTCGCAGATCAGCTGCATCTGCATCTGGCGATGTTTCTCGCGCAGGCCCAGATGCACGCAGATGACGTGCAGATCCACGGCCTGATCCGGGATACGCAGGACGCAATGCAGCATCCCGCGCTTTTCCGGACCGGCGATGGAAATGTCGAAGTTGTCGTAACTGACGATGGGAAACTTCGACAGCACCGCATTACCGTGATGGCCGTCCGGGTAGACCGCATTTCGCCCGTAGGCAAAGTCGGTCCACATCGAATCGGCCAGGAACTCGTACTGCGGCGCCGCCGGCCAGTTCTCGAAGCGCAACGGGTGCTTTTCGTGGGTACCCAATACCTCCTGCAAGAAGACAATGTCCGCTGACACCGTCCGCACCGCCTCGCGCAATTCCGGCAAGATGAACTTGCGGTTGAAGGACGTGAAGCCCTTGTGCGTGTTGATGGTCAGGACCTTGAACGAAAAACCCTGTTGCGCGTTCGTCATGCCTGGCGCTTCCTCCGCTTGGTCTGGGTCAGCTCGAACAGCAATACCGAGCGTCCGGTGACCTGATAGGTGTCTCCGAAATTGAAGACGTCGCCGGCATCCAGGTCAGGCTGATTGGTATCCAGCTGCAGGGACCAATGCTCGCCCATGGGGACTTCCGGCAGGGTGAAATCCACCACGTCATAATGAGCATTGACCAGAATCAGCAGCGAGGTATCCGCGCCCTTGCGACGAATGCCGGTCGGCTGGGCACGGCCATCGAGCAGGATGCCCATGCACTTGTTGCTGCCGTCCTGCCACTGCTCGTCGCCCATCTCGGTGCCCCCGGGCTGCAGCCAGGTAACATCCTTGACGCCCAGTTCTTCGTTGTAGGCACCAGTGAAGAAGCGGCTACGACGCAGCAGCGGATAGCGGCGACGCAGGTCGATCAGGTTGCGCACGTATTCCTGCAGTTCGGCGCTCTTTTCGCTGATCTCCCAGTTGACCCAGCCGATCTCGCTGTCCTGGCAGTAGCCGTTGTTGTTGCCACCCTGGGTACGCGCGAACTCGTCCCCGGCCAGCAGCATGGGCGTGCCCTGGGAAAGGAAGAGGGTCGCCAGCAGGTTGCGCATCTGCCGATAGCGCAGTTCGATGATCTCCGGATCATCGGTCTCACCTTCGACACCGCAGTTCCACGACAGGTTATGGGAGTGGCCGTCGTTGTTGCCTTCGCCATTGGCCTCGTTGTGTTTGTCGTTGTACGACACGGTATCGGCCAGGGTGAAGCCATCGTGGGCGGTCACGAAGTTCACGGACGAGTAAGGCTTGCGACCGCGACGGTTGAACTTGTCGCCGGAGCCCAGCAGGATCTTCGCGAAATCGCCGATCTTGTCTTCGTCACCCTTCCAGAAGGCACGCGCGGTGTCGCGGAAGGTATCGTTCCACTCCATCCAGCCGGGTGGGAAGTTGCCGACCTGATAGCCGCCGGGGCCGCAGTCCCAGGGTTCGGCGATGAGCTTGGTCTCGGCCAGGATGGGATCCTGACGGCAGGCATGCAGGAAACCGCCGCCTTCGTCGAAGCCGTCCGGCTCGCGGCCCAGGATGGTGGCCAGGTCGAAGCGGAAGCCGTCCACGCCCATCTCGGTCGCCCAGTAGCGCAGCGAGTCGGTGACCATCTGCAGCACGCAGGGGTGGCTCATGTTCAGGGTGTTGCCGGTACCGGTATCGTTGATGTAGTAACGCGCATCATCGGGCATCAGGCGGTAGTAGTTGGCGTTGTCGATGCCCTTCAGCGAAAGGGTCGGGCCCATCTCGTTGCCTTCGGCGGTGTGGTTGTAGACCACGTCGAGGATGACCTCGAGGCCGGCATTGTGCATGCGCGCAACCATCACCTTGAATTCGCCGATGGATTGGCTGGCCATGTAGCGCGAGTGCGGGGCGAAGAAGGCCAGGGTGTTGTAGCCCCAGAAGTTTCTCAGGCCCTTTTCCAGCAGGTGGTTGTCATCGAGGAAATAGTGGATCGGCATCAGCTCGACGGAGGTCACGCCGAGCGACTTGATGTAATCGATGACTTCGCTTTCCTGCAGGCCGGAGAAGGTGCCCCGGGCGTTCTCGGGCACTGCCGGGTGCTGCATGGTGTAGCCGCGGACATGGGTCTCGTAGAACACGGTGCGGTCACGCGGGACACGCGGATGGGTGGTGTTGCCCCAGGTGAAGGCCGGATCGATCACCCGGCAGCGCGGCATGAAGGGGGCGCTGTCGCGCTCGTCGAAGGACAGGTCGCCATCGGCATGGCCGATGGTGTAGCCGAACAAGGCGTCGTTCCACTCCAGCTCACCGACGATCTGCTTGGCGTAGGGATCGATCAGCAGCTTGTTGTGGTTGAAGCGATGGCCATTCTGCGGCTCATAGGGGCCGTGTACGCGGTAACCGTAGAGGGTGCCGGGACGGGCATCGGGCAGGTAGCCGTGCCAGATCTCGTTGGTGAATTCCGGCAGCTCGATGCGTTCGATTTCTTCCTTGCCTTCGTCGTCGAAGAGACAGAGTTCTATCTTGGTGGCGTTGGCGGAAAAGATGGCGAAGTTCACGCCGGAGCCGTCCCAGGTAGCGCCCAGGGGATAGGGCAGGCCTTCACGAACACGAGACTTGGACTTGCTGATGAACGCGGTCGCTTCGGTTAAGGGCTTGTTGGAATCGGTTGATGTCATTTCGACGCTCTCGGGGATAGCTAGGAAGGAAGTAGCTCTGACTCGGCTCTCAATACCTGCCGGTGGCTGAATCGATACAGATCCGGCTACCTGTATATGAAAGGCCCGGCGCAGCGCAGTTCCGGGCCCTGATGGCGAACCGACAAAGCGTTGTTTTTTCTCGAAAAATCAGGAGAACAGCGGTAACGCGAACACCGCAGCGAGGCGGCAGGGGAAGGCCTGGCCGAACGGCCAGGCCGGAACATCACATCACTCGGTAGCGGCAGGCTTGGCCGTGGCCGCCTTGGCACGGGAAGCGCGCGGCTTCTTGGGCGTGGCCGGTGCCACACCTACGCCGGTGGCCTCGACGTTGGCGTCAGCCTTGGCCTTGCTGGCCGGGGCCTTGCTCGCACCGGTCTTGCCTGCACTGGGCTTGACCGCCTGCTTGACCTTGCTGGCAACCTTCTTGGCGGCCGACTCGACCTTCTCGGTCACGGACTCACCGGCAGCTGCGTCTTCGGTAGCGGCCTTCTCGCTGCCACTCTTGGTCTTGCCAGTGGTGCCGGCCTTGCTAGTAACAGGCTTTTCCGCGCTGGCTACAGCCTTGGTCGCGCGGGGCTTCTTGGCCGCGGTCTTCTTGGCCACGCCTTCCTGTTCGGCTTCGTACAGTCGGGTCGCCATCTCCCAGTGGCGATCATGTTCGTGAGCCGGCCGTCCTTCGGACTCCCAGATCTGATAGGCGAGCTGCTGGATGCGTTCGTCTTTTTGGGTCATTGCGGTGCGGCTCCTTGAGTGATGTCTTGTGTGCTGAGCAATCCAAGCGGAAAACGTGCCAGAACCTCGCCGACAGAAAGCTCTTTCTTCTGGTCATGGACAGATGCCGGGGCAAAAGTTTCCCCAAAACGGTACATGGACAAGGTTTCGGGAAGTTTTATCCGGGTGTCCTGCCAAGCCTCTGCGGAAAAATGCAGTTTTCCGTTGTTCTCCAGCAGTTCGGAGGCATGCACCGGCACGATGACGATTACTGCCTGTTGTTCCCAGGTACGGGCGAAGGCCAGCACCTGATCGGCGTGGGCACCCACAACGCTCAGGGGCAGATAGTCACCTTCGGTGAACAGTTGCGGCCGCTGCTTGCGCAGTTGCAATACGGCAGCCAGCACCTGCTGCTTGATCTCGCCGTTCTGCCAGGCATCCAGGGCAGCATCGACCGAGGCGTGCCTGGTCAGCGCCTGCTGCCGCGGGGCGTAGTCCACGGCGCGACGGTTGTCGGGCTCCACCAGGCTGAAGTCCCAGAATTCACCACCCTGGTAGAGGTCGGGCACGCCGGGCGCGGTATTGCGCAGTAGCATCTGCACCAGGCCGTTCAGGGCACCTGCTGGCGCCAGTTCCTGTACCGCAGTGACGATCTCGCTGCGCAGGCCGCGGTACTGATCGTCGGTGAGCAGACCTTCCAGAAAGGCCTTGCAGGCCGCTTCGTAGTCCCCGTTCGGCGCCCACCAGTCGGACTCCAGCTTCTCCTCGCGCAGGGCCTTTTCCTGCCACTGCAGCAGACGCTCTAGATAGGCCTCCAGACCCTGCCGGTCATCGGCCTGCAGATGCAGTGGCCAGCTGGCGAGCAGGGTCTGGTAGAGCATAAGTTCATCGCCCGGCGTCGGCGCCGGGGCGTCGTTCCACTGGCCGCGCAGCGGGGCGGCCTGCTGCATCCAGCGGGTGGCCTGGGCGATGTAGGCATCCGGACGTTCCGAGACCACCGCCAGGCGGGCGCGGGTGTCCTCGCCACGCTTGTGGTCGTGGGTCGCGGTGGTGAGCATGTTGCGCGGGAAGTGTTCGGCGCGCCAACCGCTGGCCTGGTGGAAGGCACTGACCGGCTGGGCGAAATGCTGCGGATCGAAACCCACGTCATTGCGCGACAGCAGCGGTGCGGAGCGATAGCAGGCGGTGTCTTCCACGGCCTTGGCAGCAATGGGCGAAGTGAGCTGCTGGAACTTGGTGATCGCCCGGCGCTGTTCGCGACGTGCCACGCTGCCCACGGGCTTGTGCCGCGGAGCATCACCACCCAGCCAGGCGCGCAGTTGCTCCAGCAACGGCTGTTCTGCTTCGCTGACATGGGGGCGGGCGGCCTCCAGCGCGGTATCGAACCACTGGGCATCGGCACCGACGAAACCCGCCGCGCCGGCATAGGTGCGATAGACCTTGAACTGCACGATCAGCTCCAGCAGAACCCGGCGGATGGCGCCCTGACTGGTGTCGCGGGTACGCCAGTCCTGTTGGGCGAGCAGGTGCAGGGTGTGCACGGCCGATTCGAATTCGCTGGACAGCGCGCCGGTGAGAACCAGACGCCGTGCTTCCCGTACCTCTTCGAGGAAGTCCTCGGTACGACCGGTCCGCTCGGCCCAGAACCGGCGGAGCGGTGCTTCGCCGCTGGCCGCATGCTGCACCGCCGATACCTCGTTCATGAATTCGTAGCCGGTGGTGCCATCGATGCCCCAGCCTTCGCGGAGCGTTTCGCCCTCGGCGAGGATCTTCTCTATGTAGATGGGGAAACCATCTTCCGGCGCGCCACCGGTGCGGCTGGCGCAAAGGTCGTCCACCCGACGGCGCAGCTTGCGGCAATAGGCACGGGGATTGGCCAGGCCGTCGATGTGATCCAGGCGCAGGCCGTCGAGCAGGCCTTCGCTGATCAGGCGGAAGATCAGCGAATGGGTCTCCTCGAACACCTCGTGGCGCTCCATGCGCAGGCCGCCGAGTTCGGTGATGTCGAAGAAGCGCCGCCAGTTGATGTCGTCCGATGCGGTGCGCCAGCTGGCCAGGCGATAATGCTGACTCTCCAGCAGGGCATGCAGGCGTTCCTGGTTGGCCGGCTGGCTGCCATCGAAGGCGGCGACCGCCTTCTCGATGGCCGCTGCCACAGCGGGATCCCTGGCGGCATCCGCCAGCTGGCGCTGGGCGCCGCGGGCTTCGTCCAGATCCTTGGCACGCGCCGAGAAGGCATCCGCGAAGAGGCTCAGTTGGGGCAGGTCGCTCTCGCGCAGGATCTGGCCATAGGTGCCCGGGTTGATGGGGAAGTGGTGGGCGTAGTACTCCACGCGGAAGGCGCCTTGCTCGGCGTCGAACACCAGCTTGAGGTCGCCGGCCTGCAGCACGTTGCCATAGGCGTCACCGAGGAAGGGCAGCAGCACCTGGCCCTGCAGATCCGGGTCCGGGCCGTACCAGTTGATGTCGTAGAAGCCGGCATAGCGGCTCTGACGACCCCATTCGAGAATGTCCAGCCACCAGGCATTTTCCGAACCGCCCACGTTGGTGTGGTTGGGCACGAAGTCAGCGATCAGCCCCATGCCGTGCTCACGCAGGCGGGCGACCAGGCGCCGCAGCGCCTCTTCGCCGCCCAGCTCCGGGTTGACCCGAGTCGGGTCCACCACGTCGTAGCCGTGCACGGAGCCGGCGCGAGCGGTGGTGATGGGCGAGGCGTAGACGTGGCTGATACCCAGCTTGGCGTAGTAGTTCACCAGGGGCAGGGCATCGTCGAAGGTGAAGTCCTTGTGGAACTGCAGGCGTACGGTAGCGCGCAAGCGACTCATCGAGTGTTCTCCGGATTATTACGCGCAGTGCTCAGCACGCTCAGGCGTCGTTTAGGGGTAGCAGCGTTCAGCAGGCGCTCGGCCGGGTCGTCCCAGCGGCGCAGCCAATTGGGGTGTTCGTTGGTGGTGCCGGGCAGGTTGGCCTGCTCCAGCTGGCCCAGGGCGTCTTCCACCGGCAGGATGATCAGCGGTGCCGGGGTGCGGCCGATGAAGGCGATGGCGGAATCGACCGCCTGTTCGACGTTGCTTTCTCGGGTGTCGTCCAGTTCCAGCACCTTGGCCAGGTATTGGCGATCCTCGGCCCGCTCGTCGAGCCGGTCCTGGCGCGAGGTGCCATCGGGCAGCAGCCCCAGCTCCTCCTGCCAGTCGGCATCGCGGCCCTGCCACCAACCGGTAAGGGTCGGCAGGTCATGGGTGGTGGGCATGCCCATCGCTGTGTCCGACCATTGCGCAGCGGGCTTGAAGGCCTTGCCATCTCGCTCGAACAGCAGCACCTGCATGCCCATGATGGCGCGCTCGGCCAGGCGTTCGCGGAAGCCTTCGGGGACCGTCCCCAGGTCTTCACCCATGACCACGCAGCGATGACGCCAGGACTCCAGGGCGACCAGCCGCAGCAGGTCGTCGATGGGGTAGGAGAGATAGGCACCGTCGGCCGGCGAAGCGCCCTCGGGCACCAGCCAGAGGCGTTGCAGGCCCATTACGTGGTCGATGCGCACACCGCCGGCATGGGCGAAGTTGGCCCTGAGCATCTCGATGAAGGCGCGGAAGCCGTGCTTGACCATGCCGGTGGGCGAGAAGGCGGAAATGCCCCAGCCCTGGCCTTTCTGGTTGAGCAGGTCCGGTGGGCAACCCACGGTGACCGAGGCCAGCAACTCTTCCTGTCGACTCCAGGCCTGGCTGCCACCACCATCCGCGCCCACGGCGATATCGGCGATCAGGCCGATCTTCATGCCCGCGTCGCGGCACTGTGCCTGAGCCGCGGACAGTCCTTCGCTCGCCAGCCATTGGGTGAAGGCGTAGAACTCCACGTCCTGGGCATGGCGTTCGGCGAATTCGGCCACGGCCGGGTTCTTGGGGTCGCGATACTGCTGCGGCCAATGCTGCCAGCTCGGCGAGGCAGCGCCCTGGGTGAAGGAGGCATGCAGGGCTTCGAAGCGACAATGGTTTTCCAGCGCCTCGCCACCGTCGCGGCAGAAGGCCTCGAAACGCTCGCGCAGCTCGCCGCTGGCGGTGCGGAAATCCAGGTGCAGGGTGCGCAACAGGCGCAGGCGCAGCTTGGCCAGCGCCGGCCAATCGATCAGCTCCAGCTGCTCCAGGCGCTCGGCTTCCGCCTGCAGACCGGCGCGCTGCATGGCCTGGCGTACGGACTCGGCACCCAGGACCAGCTCCGGCGCGGCATAGAGCACATTGAAGAACACCCGACTCGACGGCGAGTAGGGGCTGTAGCGGCTGCCATCGGCGCTGAACATGGCGTGCAAGGGGCTGATGGCCAGGGCGTCGGCGCCTTTGTCGCCAGCGGCCTTGGCGAAGTGCACCAGGCCCTGGAGATCGCCGGCGCCGCTGCCCCCTTCGCGTCTGAGGCTGTAGAGCTGCACGGCCAGACCCCAGAGACGGGCCTGTTCATTGCCGGTGGCGTCGGCGATGGTGAAGCAGCGTTCCGGCGCGACGGCCAGGGTCAGGGCTTCGCCATCGACCTCGGCCTGGTGATAACCGGCGGCGCTGATCGGCGCCAGCTGTCCGCGGTCATCGACCTGGCCGTCCAGACGCTCGCCGCCTTCCAGCTGTACCTGATAGCGGACACCGCGCTTGAACTGGTCCGGCGCACCGACCGGTTTATCGACCACCGCGGTGATGAGCGGCGGCAGGTGGTGCTTGTCGCCTACCTCGTCCAGCTTGCGCAGGCTGGCGTCGATATCGGCGTCGCTGTCTGCCGGCAATTCGATGGCCTTTAGCAGATTACGCAATGCCTCCGGGCTTACTCGTTGCTGCTTGCCGTCGTAGGCGGTCCATTCGATGGCGATGCCCGCGGCCTCGGCCAGTTGTTCCAGACGATCGCCACTCATGCCTTTTTCTCCAGCCAGACCAGTGCCGAATGCGCGGTCAGCATGCCGTCCTGGCGGGCAGGCGTTGCCGCCGCATCGCTGCTGTGCAGCAACTCGCCCTGAGGCGCCTCGTCGAGCTGTACGGCCTTGTCGCTCAGGTTGAGTTCGATGGTCAGGCGGCTGCCGTCGGCGAGGCTCCAGCGCGCGCGCACGGCGCGGTCGGCCAGCGCTTCGGCGCCTACGGGACGCGCCCCTTCCAGACGCGGGAAGAGTTCGCGGTGGCGGATCTCCAGCAGCTCGCGGTACAGCCCCACCCAGGCAGCGTGATCGGGCTGATCGGCTTCGCCGAAATTGGGCTTGGAGTCCTCGAAGGTCTTGGGCGCGTTCGGATCGGGGATCTGCTGGCGATGCTCTTCACTGGTGAAGAAATCGAAGTCCTTGAATTCGTTACGGCGACCATCGCGGACCAGTTCGGCCAGTTCATCGTTGTGGCTGGTGAAGAACAGGAAGGGCTGACGGCTACCCCACTCCTCGCCAATGAACAGCAGCGGAATCATCGGACTGAGCAGCAAGAGCGCGGTGGCGGCCTTCAGCGCCGGCTCCGGTGCCAGACGGGTCAGGCGTTCACCGAAGGCGCGGTTGCCGACCTGGTCGTGGTTCTGCAGGAAGATGACGAAGGCCGAGGCCGGCAGGTCCTTGCTGGGTTCGCCGCGGGCCTTGCCGTGGCGGGTCTGCTCGCCCTGGTAAATGAAGCCTTCGCCCAGGCAGCGCACCAGCTTGGCCGTGGCGTCCTCGGTGAAGTCCTGGTAGTAGCCTTCGTTCTCGTCGGTCAGCATGGGATGGATGACGTTGTGCCAGTCGTCCGCCCACTGCGCGTCGTAGTGCTTGCCGCCCAGCAGGGTGGCGGTGTTGTCTTCGTTCTCCAGCATCAGGTGGATGTGGCGACCCGGCTCGACGGTGCTGCGGATCTCCTCGGCCATCTCTTCAAGGAAGCCCTTGTCGTTGATGGCATGGACCGCATCGAATCTCAGGCCATCGAAGCGGTACTCCATCAGCCACATCAAGGCGTTGTCGATGAAGTAGCGGCGCACGGCGTCCTGACGGAAATCGATGGCGGCGCCCCAGGGTGTATGGATGTCTTCGCGAAAGAAGCGCTCGGCGTAGGCGTGCAGGTAGTTCCCGTCCGGCCCGAAGTGGTTGTAGACCACGTCCAGATAGACCATGACGCCATGGCCGTGGGCGGTGTCGATCAGCGACTTGAGATCGTCCGGGGTGCCGTAGGAGGCTTCCACCGCATAGGGCAGGACGCCGTCATAGCCCCAGTTGCGATCACCGGGAAATTCCGACAGCGGCATCAGTTCGATGGCGGTGACGCCGAGCGCGGCCAGGCGGGGTACCAGCTTCTCGACACCGGAAAAGCCACCCAGGGTGCCGACATGCACTTCGTAGATGACGCTTTCGTGCCAGGGGCGACCCTGCCACTCGACGCTTTGCCAGTGGTAGGTGGTGGGGTCGATAACGATGCTTGGCTCGTGCACGTCGCCGGCCTGGGCGCGGGACGCAGGATCCGGGACCAGCAGGTCCTCGATCTGATAGCGATAACGGGTACCGGCGCCGCACTGGGCCTCGACCGCGAACCAGCCGCCTTGCTCGGCCTCCATGGCAAGGGTCATGCCGCCTTCCAGGACCACCGAAACGGCATCGGCGCTGGGTGCCCAGAAGTGGAAGAGGGTACGGTCCTTGCCCACCAGGGTGGCACCGGCACGGGTTTGCCAGGCATAGCCCCCGGTTACCGCGGCTGCGTCGCGCGAAATATCAGTCATGGATAGAGAACTCCCGAAGCCGGACGGCAGAAAAGACACTGCGGCCCAGTCGGCCGCAGTTGCTGTTATGACCGGTGAGAGTTGCTCAAAGTTGGGCGGGGAAAGCGCTTTTCGTCGGCCTTTTGGCGAAGGAAAAGCGCTTGGTAGCCACGTCGCGCATCAGGCGCCGACGTGACGCTCCTGGTGCGCGGTGACCTGGAGCAGGTCAAGGTACAGCGAGGCGTAGGGCTTGGCGCATTCTGACCAGAAGAACGGGCCCTGCATTGCCCGGTGCCGCATGGCCAGCAGCAGGTCCTGGCGCTCGAACACACCCAGGGCGCGGTCGATGGCGCTGATGTAGTTTTCCAGCGACAGCGGGGCGAACAGGAAGCCGGTGGTGCCGTCCTCGATACTGTCGGCCAGACCGCCGGTGCGGGTGGCGATCGGCAGGGAGGCGAAACGCTGGGCGTACATCTGGCTCAGGCCGCAAGGCTCGAAGCGCGAGGGCATCAGCAGGAAGTCGCTGCCGGCATACATGCGTCGGGCTTCCGTCTCGCAGAAGCCGATGTGGGCACTGACACGGCCAGGGTAGCGCAGGGCCAGGGCCCGCACCTGACGCTCGATGTGCGGCTCGCCACAGCCGATGACCATCAGCTGACCACCGCGGGCAACGATGTGATCGGCGGCCTGGATGGTCAGATCTATGCCTTTCTGCTGGACCAGGCGCGAGACCACCGCGAACAGCGGACCGTTGGACGGCTCGAGACCGAATTCCTCGCGGATGCGGGCAGCGTTGACCGCCTTGCCGTCCCAGTCGGATTCGTGGAACTGCTGGCACAGGTGCGGATCGCTGCAAGCGCTCCAGCCATCATCGATGCCATTGAGCAGACCGGTCAGCTTGCCTTCCCGCGCCTTGACCTGCAGCAGCCCTTCCAGGCCGCAGCCGAATTCGGGCGTGGTGATCTCGTGCGCATAGGTATGGCTGACCGTGGTGATGTGGTCGGCATAGACCAGGCCCGCCTTGAGAAAGGAAACCTTGCCCCAGAACTCGAGGCCTTCCATCTGGAAGGCATGGGCGGGGATGTCCAGGTCGGCCATGACCGAGGCGGGGAATAGGCCCTGGTAGGCCAGGTTGTGGATGGTGGTCAGGCAAGGGGTGCTGGCACCCTTCCAACGCAGGTAGCCAGCAGCGAGGCCGGTCTGCCAGTCGTTGAGGTGCAGCAGGTCCGGCACCCAGCGAATCGAGGCGTCGCCCAGGGCGAAGTCGGCGGCGGCGCTGGCCAGACGACCGAAACGGATGTGGTTGTCGGCCCAGTCGGCGCCGTTCAGGTCGCCGTAGGGATTGCCAGAGCGCTCGTACAGCTCGGGACAGATCAATACATAGACGACCAGCCCGTCTTCCAGATTGACGCGACCGATGTCACAGGCGGGCATGGCGGCACGGGCGGCGATGCGGCCGACCATCTGCACACGGTCCTTGATCGCGGCCATCACCTGACGGTAGCCGGGGATCAGCACCCGGACGTCATGGGAGGCGGCGAGGGCGCGCGGCAGGGCGCCCGAAACCTCGCCCAGGCCACCGGCCTTGACGAAGTCGGAAATTTCCGGGGTCACGAAGAGGATACGTTTGCGGCTTTCGACGACGGAGCTCAGCGTCAGCTGAGGCTCATCCGTGCGCTTGCGAGGAGAGCTGGATCTGGTGGAAAGAGTGGCAGTTTCAACGGGCTCCAGAGCCCCAAATTTCCCCACGACGGCATTTGCCATGGTGCGCTCCCAATGCAGCAAGTTCGAGACTGAGGTTTACCTGATTGCTTCTTCCTGAAGCTCGATGCTCCTGGTTCAAAAACGCCTACAGCCGAGCTGCTACAGCCTTTTTGCCGGTCATCTCTTCTGAGATGTCTGGATTTGGGCGAGAACTGCTTCGCGGAATTCCAGATTGCTCTCGCACTGACTCTCGGACAACGTCACAAGTTTCCTGCTCGAATGTTGCGGTCCTGCTTCGTATTGCCAAATACATGCCCAAAAGCTGGCGCTCACTCTTGGTGCGCTAAGAAATAAGCTGCAGGTGAACCGCTTAATGGCCGCCTGATCGAGACAATTAGCCGATAAATCAGACTTCTGGCTGGCGTACGACCGGTTCGTGCCTTTCGTCGGATTGTGGTGTGGGAAGCACATCCCGACGTCCCAGCTCCGTTCGCAGCTTGGGCAGACAGAGGGGAAACTCACGATTGATGAAGGTGATCAGCCGTTCTCGCACGAAGCAGCGCAGGTCCCAGTTCTTCGAGGAATCGCCCGAGCTCACCAGCACCCGGATCTGAATCGAATCATGGGATGCGTCGGTCACCTGCAGCACGCAGACACGCTCGTCCCATAAATGGGGCACCTCGGCACAGGCGCGTTCCAATTCGGTGCGGATCGGCGCCAGGGGCAGGGAATAGTCAACCCATATGAAGACTGAACCGATCAGGCTGGAGGATGAGCGCGTCCAGTTCTGGAAGGGGGTCTCGATGAAGTACTGCAGGGGAACCACCAGGCGACGGTCGTCCCAGATGCGGACCACCACATAGGTGCCGGTGATCTCTTCCACCCGGCCCCATTCCCCTTCGACGATGACCACGTCGTCCAGCCGGATCGGCTGCGTCACGGCGATCTGCAGCCCGGCGATGAGATTGCCCAGCACCGGGCGCGCGGCGATACCCGCGACCAGGCCGGCGACACCGGCGGAGGCGAGCAGGCTGGCACCGACCTGGCGAACCGCGGGAAAGGTCATCAGCATCAGGGCGATACCCACCAGCAGCACGATGAAGCTGAGGCTGCGTACCAGCACCCGATTCTGCGTCTGGATACGCCGTGCCCGCAGGTTGTCCACCACATCCACGGGATTGCGCAGGGCGATGGTGGCTCCGACGGCCTTGACCGCCCTGAGACCCAGCCAGGTGAAGGCAGCGATGCTCAGCAGACCGGTGAGGTGCTGTACCGCACGCAACAGCGGCAGGGCATCGGGTGCGGAATTCCAGACACCTTGCAACACCACCAGAGGGACCGCCAGCCGCGCCGGCTTCTCGGCGTACTTCACCAGGTTGCGCGCCAGCAGGAAGGGGTTGGCCAGTCGGCGGATGGCCGCAAACGCCAGTATCAGGAGGATGCTGCTGATCAGCAGGGCGACCCCTGCCGCGATCAGCGTGGTGATCCAGGGGGCGTTGAGCCAACCTGTCCAGTCGATGGCCGTCATGCGCATTTCCTCAGGCAGACGGCTTCCCGGGATCCTGAAAAGCTGACGCGTCGGAATCGCGGGAAGCCTTTCGAGATACCTGTTTTCCGACTGAGGGGCTCCGCCACGGTTCCCCGAGGAAGCGGCAATATGCTCTACTGATTAATACCACCCCTTTAGAAGAAATCCTGTTTGGCTCCCGGCAGGCTTTTCTGTCGATCAGTGGGGCAGGATGTCGCACCTCGCGTCTAAGCTCAGAGGAGAGTGCGCAGCGGACGCAGGATAGGAGTAGAATTCGCGCCCCAACGAGATACGTCCAGTCAGATGGCGGACCTGCGGAGATCGAGACGGATTTATGAAGCCAGTGGTAGTGGTTGTCGAAGACGAGAACATGTTGCTCGGGCTGATGGAAGAGGTGCTCGAAGGCGAAGGCTTTCAGGTGCACACCTTCGGTACCGCGGACCAAGCCTGGGAATACCTGTCGAGTGCGCGTCCGACGCCGGATCTGCTGATCACCGATGTCCGCATGCCGGGTGTCATCGACGGTCTGGAGCTGGCGCGCCGCGTCAAGCAGCAGCTGCCGGGTCTGCCCATCATCGTCTCCTCGGGTTATTTCGAAGAACTCCAGCCCGAACGCGCGCCGGATATCTACTATCTGCCCAAGCCGTGGCGCTTCGATGATCTACTGGCCGGCTGCTTCCGCTTCCTCAATCAGCGCAAAGGCTGATTGCTGTCCTCCGCGGCCTGGTTCCAGGCCGCTTTTCGCGCTTTTTGCAGTTCATACCTTCACCTGGCTTCCCGGCTCGCCAACCTGGCGAAAGGCCTCTGTCCCGGGAAAACCGTCCAGGTAATAGCCCGCACGGGCTGCGCCCTCCGCTGTGATGGCCCATCCCGCGGCAGGGATAGGCCAGCGTCTCAGCGGGGCGATCAGTTGCCCAGGACGTCGACCAGCCCCAGGACGAAGAACAGCACAATGCACACCGCTGCCACGGCAACGGGGATGAAGCGCGGATCCTTGATAGCCTTCCATACGGCCTGACGATTGCTGCGCGACCTTTCCATGACACCGCTCCAGGAGGAAAGCCGGCGAGCTTAAAGCATCGCCGGGGGCGGCGAACAGCGGGGCAGGACGGCTCTCGTCGGCATTTCCGGCCGCTTCGGCCCCTAGGCGACGCCGATCTTCCACTGCGGTGGCGGCGGCGTGCCGTTGACCGCGAAGTCGCCGACTATGCGATCCTTGTAGATGCGCGGATTATGGGAGGCGAGGGTGCGGGCATTGCGCCAGAAGCGATCCAGTCCCTGCGGTCTCAGCGTGGCCGAGGCGCCCAGGGCGTCGAAGAGGCGTCCGGAGGCGTCGATGATCAGGTCCGTAACCACATTGAGCGATTGGCAGACCTCCAGTTCGGCCAGTTCCACCGCGCGATCCTCGGCCGCCTGGTCATCCGCCTGCCTGAGGTCATGCACGCGCTGCAGCGCCTCGGCATTCTTCAGGGCGATCACCCCGGCGCAGTAGGCGGCGCTGCGCACCTGGCCTACCACGGCCAATACCTGTGGATCCTGGCTGACCCGGTCGGCATTACTAATGGTGAAGGTGCGGGTGCGAGCGGCGACCGCGGCCGCTACCTCGCTGCTCATGGCCCGCCCCATGCCCGCCAGGTTGGCGAGGTGGAAGACCTGGAAGAAGCCCGGCGAATAGCGGAAGCGCTCGCCTACCGTAACCACGTCCCCAGGCGCTACCCGCACGTTGGTAAAGGTGGCCGTGCCGCTGGCGGTCAGCGTCTGGCCGAAGCCATTCCAGTCATCCACCACCGCTACGCCGGGAGCGTCGCGGCGGATGGTCGCCATGACGCGATTGCCGGCGTCATCGGTGGCGCCCACGTCGATCCAGTCCGCATAGAGCGAACCCGTGGTATAGAACTTGGTGCCCGAGAGCAGCAGGGTGTCACCCTCCCGACGCACGCGGGTACTGAATTCGGCTCGCCGGGCATCGCCGACCTCGCTGGAGGCCGGACCCAGGGTTTCACCCGCGGCGATACGGGCAAACCAGCGGCTGCGACGTGCCTGGTCATCGCTGTTGAGCAAGCCTTCGACAAAGCCCATGTGACCGCGCAGCGCCTGCACCAGATTGGAATCGGCCTCGCCCAGTTCGATGAGCAGGGCAAACAATTCCGGCAGGGTAACGCCCGCGCCGCCATGCTCGACCGGCAACCGCAAGGCGGTGAAACCGGCCGCCTTCAGCCAGGCCAGTTCTTCGACCGGCAGTCGCCGCTGCACCTCGCGTTCTATGGCGCCCGCGCGAATACGCTGGAACAGCGGCTGAAAGCGGGCCGAGAGTTCGGCGTGACGCGCGGAAGGGCCGGCGCCCCAGCCTGCGGAAATGATGCTCATGGAAGAGAAGATCCTTCTGGTCGTGTCAGCAGAGAGTCGGGAAGCGCGAGCCCAAGACGAGCCAGCTCGGTATGGGCGACTCGGGTGCAGCCGATCAGTACCATCGCCGCCATCAGGCGGCGGCCGAGGATGCCGACGAGGGATACCCGCGCTGTAGCAAGGTAGCGGGTGCACGTTGCCGCTTCGACTCGATTCAGGGTCGGCAGCCTCGCTAGCGGAGGGGCCCTGGGCACGTCGGAGGCTTCCAGCCAGGCAACGAACTTCACCTTGGCAATTCGTACAGGCGCAGCAGGCAGAAAGTTTTATCAGACAGCGGCATGGCGAACTTTGAAGTCCGTGAAAGTTGCCGGAAGTCTAGATGAGCGTTAAAGAGCGCCGCCAATCTTCAAAGCTGCTAAGGATATGTCTTAAACTGATCTTCAATTCAGGTGTTGCTCACGCAACAGTTAAGCTGCCTGATCGGTGTTTGTTTATAAGCTTATGATTTTTTGAATGTTATGCTATGTAAGGTAAGACGTAACAGATGGCTTAAACAAGGCGTTCAATCAGGCGAAGTTACAACGAGCGAGGTGGTTGAATAACGTCTTTTTCATGAGGTAATACCTTAACGGTATTTGGCTTCTCTCTTGTTTTTCCCTAGGGTCAGCGTTGATTTTTCGTTATCAGGATCCTGCGGTGACTGTCTATCTCGATGCGCGGCACCGCCGTCTGATCAAATTGCTCCTGCAAACCGCCACCGGTCGAAGCGAATGGCCAACCTGGGGGCTGATCGTCGCTGTCTACGCCGGCTGGCTGACGCTGGTCTGGGCGTGGCCGCTACTGGGTTTCTGGATCCTGCCGCCGCTGACGATCCTGGTGGTGCTGCATCAGTCCCTGCAACACGAGTTGATTCATGGACATCCGACGCGCTGGCCCGGGGTGAATGCCTTTCTCGCCTATCCGCCCCTCGGCCTCTGGTTTCCCTTTCCGCTCTATCGTGACAGCCACCTGGCGCACCATCGGCGCGAGAACCTCACCGATCCGACCCTCGATCCCGAGAGCCGTTATGTCAATGGCGAACTCTGGGAGCGGCGAGGGCAGGTCGGGCGTGCGTTGCTCTGGATGGACAAGACCCTGATCGGTCGGCTCCTGGTTGGCCCGATCCTGTCGCTTCACGGCATGCTGGAGCTCGAAGTACGCCGCGGGTGGCGCCGGGAGCGGGGCGTGCTGCGCGTCTGGCTGATTCATCTGGCGCTGTGTGCAGGCTTGCTCCTGGCGATCCACTGGCTGTCCGGCATGCCGCTGGGGGTCTATGTGCTGGGGGTAGCCTGGCCGGCGTTGGCCGTGGCGCTGATCCGATCTTTCTACGAGCATCGTCCGGCGCTGGACCCTGCGCAAAGATGCGTACTCAACGAAAGCGGTGGGGCGCTGCGCTGGCTATTTCTCAACAACACCCTGCACCTGGTTCACCACGATCTGCCGGGCTTGCCCTGGTATTTCATTCCACGGGTCTATCGAGTCAGGCGCCGTGCCTACCAGGTCCGCAGTGGTGGTTTCCTGTTTTCCGGCTATCGCGACTTGGGCCGCCTGTTTGCCTGGCGACCCGTGGATGCGCCGTTGCATCCCACCGCGCCACGTTCAGCACGCCTGCTGACGGATCAGGATCATGATCAGGCCTGCGCCTACAGTCTTCCCTGGTAATACCACCCCTATTAAATGAGTGCCGTGGGCCAACTTCTGTGCCAGGACGTCACCAGGGAAGGGCAGTGTGCAGAAAAGCCAGGGGTCTCTGCTAGAGTGCCAGCTCCGTCAGTACTCCGAGGGGATAAGCGTGCAGGACTCAACCTTTGACGTCATTGTCCTGGGCCTGGGCGCCATGGGCGCGGCCACGCTTTACCAACTGGCCAGGCGTGGAGTGAAGGTCGCAGGCATCGATCGCTATGCACCGCCCCATGAGCTGGGCTCCAGTCACGGCGCGACGCGCATTACTCGCCAGGCGGTGGGCGAGGGCGCAGCCTATGTGCCCTTGGCGATCCGCTCGCAGCAACTCTGGCGCGAGCTGGAGGCGGAGAGGGGCGTCCGGCTGTTCGAGCAATGCGGGGTATTGATCATGACCGCCACCGCGACGGCAACCTCCCATCACGGTCGCCCGGATTTCACCCAGGCCACCCTAGAGCTGGCGCGCCAGTACGGGATCCCTCATGAGGCCTGGGATGGCGCCGCCATTCGCCAGCGCTTTCCGCAATTCCAGGTAGCGGAAGACGCACTGGGCTATTTCGAACCAGGTGGGGGTTACCTCTATCCGGAAACCTGTATCCAGGCGCAACTGGACGGGGCACGCGAGCGGGGTGCCCGGATCCATACCGATACCGTCATCGAACGCCTGGAGACGGACGAGCAGGGCGTACTGCTGCATTCGGCACAGGGCCGCTGGCGGGCGAAGCGGGTCATCGTCGCTGCCGGCATGTGGAGCGCTGAATTGCTGGGCGCACCGTTCGACCGGCTACTGCGCGTCTGCCGTCAGACTCTGCACTGGTTTGAAGTCGCCAGGCCCGAACTGTTTCCGGCGGATTCACCGAGCTTCATCCTCGCCCATGGCAGTGGCGACAGCGATCTCTTCTACGGCTTTCCTCTTCTGCCTGGCGAAAATGCCGTGAAGGTCGCCACAGAACAATACCAGAATAATACCACCCCTATAGGGATCGAAAGATCCCTTCACCCTGAAGAATCGAGCGGGCTCTTCAGTGATCAAGTGGAAAGGTGGGTTGAAGGTCTTTCAGACCGGGCGGTACGCAGCGCGGTCTGCGCTTACACCGTGACGCCCGACTTCGGCTTCATCGTCGACGAGCATCCGGCGCTGCCGGGCGTGACCGTGGTGAGTGCCTGTTCGGGACATGGCTTCAAGCATTCGGCCGCGCTGGGCGAAGCGCTCGCCCAGCGCGTGACCACCGGGCGCAGCGACATCGAGCTCGGCAGCTTCAGCCTGGCACGATTCGGCTAGCGGCTGCGCACCGTCAGGGTGACCAGCCGAGTCACCACCAGGGCGATGTACATGACACCGGAGAACTGGCCGAGCATGACCAACGAGCGTGCCATCGGCTTGATCGGGTAGATATCGCTCAGGCCGACGCCGGAGAGGATCGCGAAGCTGACGTAGAGCAGCTCGGTCCAGGTGCGTGCGGCCAGGGGATCGTTGGCGGCGGTGAAGCTGTTGGGCTGCAGGATCTGACAGGCCGAGTAGGCATGGGCGAAGGCCCAGGCCAGCAGGGTGAAGGTCGCACCCACGGCGAAGAGTTCATCAGTGGTCGCTCGCTGGTCTTCCATCATGTAGGCGATGAGACTGCCCGCGGCATAGAAGTAGAAGATCGCATCGAGGATGGCCAGGGATACCACCAGGTGGCGATTGCCCTGCCACTCCACCAGTACCGTGAGCACCAGGATGCAGCCGGCGAGAATGAATCCCAGCCACTGGATGGTTGGGCTCCGGCGCACCATGCGCAGGGCGGTGGCGAGGACGATGATACCGAAGGCGCCGATGATGGCGCGCCCATGTTCTTCCTGCTCCACGAAGGGGTAGAGCAGCAGCCCGAGCAACTGGATGAACAGCAGGTTGGCGGAGGGGTAACGGACCAGGTAGTGCAGCGGACTCTTCATCGCGACTCGGCGAAAGCTCAGGGGGCGGCCAGCGTAGCGGGTGGCGAGGCGCTTCGCCACGGGAGCCTCGTGCTCCCGTGGCGCGGACCTCAGGCCGCCTTGCGGCGAGTGGAGGGCAGCAGGATGGTCAGGACACCCAGCAGCGGCATGTAGGAGCACAGCTGGTAGACGTATTCGATGCCGCGATGGTCAGCGAGATTGCCTAGTCCCGCGGCGGCGATGGCACTGACGCCGAACATCAGGCCGAAGAAGATCCCGGCGATCATGCCCACGTTGCCCGGTACCAGCTCCTGGGCATAGACCACAATGGCCGAGAAAGCCGACGCCAGGATGAAGCCGATGATGACGCTGAGCACACTGGTCCAGAACAGATCGACATAGGGCAGGGCGAGGGTGAAAGGCGCCGCGCCCAGGATCGAGAACCAGATGACCGCCTTGCGGCCGATGCGATCGCCGATGGGACCACCGAAGAAGGTTCCGGCCGCGACCGCACCTAGGAAGAGAAAGAGGTGCAGCTGGGAGCTGGCCACCGAGAGGCCAAAACGCTCGATGAGATAGAAGGTGAAGTAGCTGGTGATGCTGGCCATGTAGATGTACTTGGAGAACACCAGCAGCGCCAGCACGATCAGCGCGAAGGTCACCTGGCCGCGCGACAGGCCATGGCTGACTGCGGCGGCCTTGCGACCCTTGGCGCTACGCAGGTGGTTGCGATACCAGCGCGACAGTCCGTACTGCACGCCGATGGCGAACAGCGCGAAGAGCGCGAACCAGGCGACATGAGTCTGACCATAGGGAATGACGATGGCTGCCGCCAGCAGGGGGCCGATGGCGGTGCCGGCGTTGCCGCCGACCTGGAAGGTGGATTGCGCCAGGCCGAAGCGTCCCCCCGACGCCAGGCGGGCTACCCGCGAGGTTTCCGGGTGAAAGGTCGAGGAACCGACGCCGATCAGCGCCGAAGCGGCCAGGATCGCGGGAAAACTGCCGACAAAGGCGAGCAGCAGTACGCCAATCAGGGTACAGACCATGCCGGCGGGCAGCAGATAGGGTTTAGGATGGCGGTCGGTATGGAAGCCGATCCAGGGTTGCAGCAGGGAGGCGGTGATCTGGAAAGCCAGGGTGATCAGGCCGATCTGGGTAAAAGTAAGACCATAACTGTCCTTGAGCATTGGATAGATCGAGGGCAGGACGGATTGGATCAGGTCGTTGATGAGGTGAGCCAGCGCACAGGAGGCCAGGATCCCCGCGACCATCGGCGAGGCGCCGGCCAGGGCGGCGAGGGAATTTTCGCCAGGAACGGCTGGCGTGGCAGAGGAAACGGCCATGCAGGTATTACCCTTATTATTTATGTCCAGCCGCTCACTGTGGCATCCTGTGGTATCGGAATCCAGTGCCAGTTACCGGATGTTTCCGGCAACCGACCCCACGTCACCCGGGTGCTTGACCTGGCTGGGGATAGCTCGCACCTTCCACTCTTTTCACGCTTTTTGTAATGGCAGATCCCATGACAGCCAAAGATCCACTGCTCCTCGACCAGCAACTCTGCTTTTCCCTGTACTCGGCTTCGCTGGCGATGACGCAACTCTACAAGCCCCTGCTGGAGAGCATGGGCCTGACCTTCCCGCAGTACCTGATCATGCTGGTGCTCTGGGAGCATGACGGCCTCACGCTCAAGGAATTGTCCAATCGGCTGCGGCAGGATTCCGGTGCCCTGACCCCCGTGGTCAAGCGCCTCGAGGCCGCCGGGCTGGTCACGCGCCGTCGCAGTGCCGAAGACGAGCGCAATCTGTCGATAGAACTGACGCCTGCGGGTCGCGCGCTGCGCGATCAGGCCAATGGGGTCAACAGCCGGGTGCGGCAGGTCTGCGCCCTGGGCGATGCGGGCCTGGATGATCTGCGCGAGACCCTGGTCATGCTGCGCACTCGTCTGGACGAGGAAGGCAACCCGACGTCCTGAACCAACCGGGTACGAGCGGTTCCCATGGCTACAGTCGCCGGGGAATTCGCATGACCTTCAACTACCAGCCTGACCAGGATTATCTGCTCGTGGATCTCACCAGCGGGCGCACTGCGGGCAAGCTGCTGCAGGGCGAATTGCATATCGCCGAAAGCTGCCAGGGGGAAGATCCCCGGACCTATGCCCAGTTGCTCGACGAAAAAACGCTGCGCAGCACCCTGGGCGACGAGGTCGGGCAGCGTGAGGGCGATATCCTTACCCTGCGTCGCACCGGCATCAGGTTGCGCCTGGTACCCCTGGAAATTGCCTGCGACTAGGCGTCGCGACGGCTGAGGATCGCCCTGAACAACCAGGCGACCAGTGCCACGTTGATCAGCGCCAGCAGGCAGAGCAGACCCAGCACCGCCTGGGGGCCATGGTGTTCCAGGACATAGCCACAGAGCAGGGGCGTGGCGGCCTGGCCGAGCAATGCCGGGCGCGCCATGCGGCCGAGGATGGTGGCGTATTCCGCCGGACTCCAGAGCGCCAGCGGCAGGGCGCCGCGAATGATGGCCCTCAGGCCATTGCCCGCGCCGAAGATCACCAGACCCACGACCGTCACCCAGACCAGGCCGGGCCCCAGGGTGACCAGCAGCAGGCCGGCGGCCGTGCAGACCACCGAGGCCAGGGCGGTCCACAGCGGATGGCCGTTGCGGTTGAGCAGGTCGATGATCCGTGAGGCGACCTGACTTGGCCCCAGGCAGGCGCTCAGCGCCACGGCGCTGGCCAGGCTGTAGCCGATCCCCTGCAGCAGGGTGATCAGCTGGATGGAGATGGCTGTCATCAGTACCGCTCCCAGGGTGAAGAGGGCAGTGAGTACGATGTACAGGGTGCGATCAACCGGTACTGCCGGTGCCGTCTGGTTGGGCCGCGGCGCCCGGGTGGCGAGGACCGGCGCGGGCAGGGCGCGTCGATACAGGGGCCAGATCGTCAGCAACAGGACGGCCGCATAGACCAGGCAGGCACCGCGCCAGCCCAGATGACTCACCATGAAGGCGGCGACGGGCCAGGTAATGGCGGTGCAGAAGCCGGAGACCAGAGTGATGCCGCTGATCGCCGAGCGGGCCTGGGCGCCGTAGCAGGTGCCCAGGGTCGCGAACAATGCATCGTACAGACCCGCGGCCATGCCGATACCCATCACCACCCAGGCGAGCAGGAACAGCGGCAGATGCTGGGCGCTGGCCATCAGGATCAGCCCGGCGGCCACCCCCAGACCGCTCAGCGACAGCAGCGTCCGGCCTCCCTGGCGGGCGATCCGGCGGCCACACGCAGGTGCGAGCAGGCCGGAGACCAGGACGCCGAGCGAAAGACCGCCATAAACCCATTGCCGGGACCAGCCGGTCTCCTGTACCACCGGATCGGCCAGCACTGCGAGAATGAAAAAGGAGCCACCCCAGACGAGGATCTGGGCGATGCCGAGCAGCAGTATCTGTAAGGGAGAAGCCTTGGCGACAGGGGTAGTCATGACAGCGTCGAGTAGGATGGCAAACGGAGGGGACGGACCTTAGCCCCTGTTACCTTTCGCCGCAATCGTCTGATTTTTTCGGGCAATGGCATTTTGTAATCAGCTCGACATCTTGCTTGCCTAGGCTGCTGTGCTTGACCGTCTTCCTGCAGTGACGCCTCCATGCTTCGGATCCTAGCACCCCTTCGCCGCCTGTCCCGCCGTTCCTGGTTGAGAGCTCTCAAGACCGGCCCGCGGATGCTGTTCTCCTTTACCTTCGCCGCCGTGCTGCTCGCCGGATTGGGCAGCTTTTCGCTATGGGAGATGCAGCAGCTGCGCCGTCAGGCCCTGAGCATGGAGCAGGACTGGTTGCCCAGTATCGCCATCGCCGATTCCCTGGCGATCAACCTCGGCAAGTTGCGCAACCAGGCCTCGGTGGTGCTGCTCAATGCCGAGGATCCGGGCGCCGTGGCCATGAGCCGGGTCACCCTGGAGCAACTGGTCAACGAGACCGATCAGCTGTTCCGGGACTATGCGCCGGTCGTCACCGATGCGACCGAAGGGGATTCGATCAAGGCCCTGCACGAAGCCTACCTGCCTTTCGTGGAAGGCCTACGCGAAGAGGTGCGCCTGATCGAGCAGCAGCAGATCCCGGCCGCGCGGATGCAACTGGATACCGTGGTGGGTCTCAAGGGCGATCTGATGGACATGCAGGTGCAACTGCTGCGCGAATTGAACAAGCAGGGCGCGGCCCAGGCCAAGGAGGTGGCGAACGTCCAGTTCCTGCAGGCCCGCGCCATCGTCTGGTCGGTCATTGGCGGCGCCATTCTGCTGCTGCTGCTCTTGGCCTGGCGACTGACCCGTAGCGTAGTGCAGCCGCTGCGCCAGGCGCTGGACATCTCCGGCGGCATCGCCGCGGGTGATCTGCGGCAGAACATCCAGCCCCAGGGGCGCGACGAGGCAGCCATGCTGCTGCTGGCGCTGGAGCGTATGCAGGGCAATCTGCGCGAGGTGCTGGCCCATACCGGCAATGCCTCGGAGCAACTGGCCTCGGCCTCGACCCAGGTGAGTGCCGTGATGGATGAAAGCTGCCGCAACCTGGAGCAGCAGACGACCGATATCCAGCATGCGGCCAATGCCGTCACCCAGCTCAATCAGGCGGTCCAGGCGGTGTGCGAGCACGCGACCTCCACCTCCGCCGAATCGCAGCGCTGCGTCGATCAGGCCAAGCAGGGGCAGACGCAGGTCCGCCAGACGCTGGCCGCCATCACCCAGCTGGTGGGCAACGTGGACGAGGCGGCCAACCAGGCTGGCCAGCTGGCCGAGCAATCCAAGGGCATCGGCAAGATGCTCGATGTCATCCGCAACGTCGCCGAGCAGACCAACCTGCTGGCGCTCAACGCCGCCATCGAGGCAGCCCGTGCCGGGGATGCCGGACGCGGCTTCGCCGTGGTGGCCGACGAGGTGCGGGGCCTGGCCCGCCGCACGGGCGACTCCACCCGTGAGATCGAAGGCCTGATCGATGGCATGCAGCAGGTCAGCGAGAAGACGGTGACTGCCCTGGATCAGAGTCGACTCCAGGCCAGCCATACCCGCGACCAGGCCCAGGCGACCTGGCAGGTGCTGGAAGGCATCACTCAGGCCATCACCGCCATCGGCCAGCGCAACGACGCCATCGCCGCGGCCACCGAAGAGCAGACGGCCACCACGGCGGCGGTCGATCGCAACCTGACGCTGATCCGCGACGCGGCGACCCAGACCGCCGCCGGCGCCCAGCAGACCAGTGCCAGCAGCCAGCATCTTTCCGCCCTGGCCGCCGATCTGCACGGCGCCCTGCAGCGCTTCGTGGTCTAGGACAGGCGGGATCTCAGGCCGCCAGCATCACCCGGTCGCGACCTTCCTGCTTGCCACGGTAGAGCGCCTGGTCGGCGCGCTCCAGGGCGCTGGCGAAGGCTTCGCAATCGCGAATCTCGCACACCGCCAGGGTCGCGGTGACCCGCGCGGGACCACGTTCGAGGGACTGGGTGACATCGGTCAGGCGCTGGCGGATGCGTTCCGCCACGCCCCAGGCTACGTCGGTCCGCGCCTGGGGCAGCAGTACCAGGAATTCCTCGCCGCCCCAGCGCGCCGCCAGATCGGAATGGCGTACCT
The DNA here is from genome assembly GCF_039908605.1 of Pseudomonas aestiva. Taxonomy (NCBI): domain Bacteria; kingdom Pseudomonadati; phylum Pseudomonadota; class Gammaproteobacteria; order Pseudomonadales; family Pseudomonadaceae; genus Pseudomonas; species Pseudomonas aestiva. The sequence continues at coordinate 2,271,192 of NZ_CP150916.1, forward strand.
CGCGGCGGATGACGTCGGCGATGCCCTGCAGCACCAGATCGCCGCAATCGTGGCCGAAGCGATCGTTGATGTGCTTGAAGTGATCCACGTCGAAGAGGATGAGGCTGCCGGTCACGCCACTGTGCTGGTCGGCCTGGTCGAGAATCCGCCGGCGGTTGTAGAGGTTGGTGAGGCTGTCGTGGCTGGCGGAATGCAGCAGGTCCAGCTGCATCTTGGTGCTGTGGTGGAAGGAGGCGCCGGTGCCGTAGAGTAGCAACCCCAGGGCGCTGATGATATTGATCGTGCCGAACAGCTTCATCGCCAGGGGCGCGAGGGTAGCGGGTGGGTGCAACAGATAGCCGCCCGCCAGGGTCACCAGGATGCCGGTGACCAGCACCAGATGACGGATCGGCGCGGTGCGGTAGTTGTAGATGACGATCGGCAGGATGCACAGCACGTAGTAGTGGAAGTTGCTGTCCCAGCCGAGTTGCCAGGTGGCGAGCCAGGCGTGGGCGACGATCTCGCAGCACATGGTCAGGCTGGCGATGCGATAACGGCGCTGGCGCAGGGCGGCCAGGCAGCCCACGTAGGCCGCGATGCTGAGCACGTTGGCCCAGGCCATCAGGATCTGGTCGAGCAGGACGAAAATGACCAGCAGCGCCACATGAATGGCCATGGCCGCCTGAACCACGGGTTTGGCGACTTGCCAGAATTTGCCCAGGGAGTCGTTGAGAGCCTGGTTGCGATCACGATAGGAAAGAGCAGTCATGAAGAGGTCACCAGAAAGCAGTGCGCCAATGATAAACGCGCTAACAGTAAGCTTAATGGCAAACGGCCAGTCCGGGTGATCCTTTAGCCGAATGGAGGCTGGAACGGATCGAGTGGAGCGCTGCCGCGACCATCGGCGCTCCCGACTGCGATGCTGTGCCCGGATTCGTCCGCGCTATCCGCCCAGCCGCCTGCTGATGGCCTGGGCGGCGGTGTGCAGACGGCTCGCCGCGGCGCCTCCGACCTCGGCCTGGAAGCCTGGCGCGGCGCCGACCAGGGTCAGCACCCCGGCCAGCCGGCCACCGGCTCCAAACAGCGGTGCGGACAGCGCATTGACGCCCGCCATCAGCAAGCCATGCACCGGTTGGATATGGGTCTCCCGCAGCTGGCGTGCACCTTCCGCCAGCTGCGCCACGCTGGGCGCGTCCGGCCGGTGCAATTCTTCCGCGCGCAATGCCGCCGTCTCGACCTCCGGCAGGAAGGTATTGAACACCAGGCCCGTGGACGAGCCCAGCAGCGGCAGCACCGAGCCGACCTGGGTCACCAGGGTGACGGCGCGCAGCGCCTGTTCCACCAGCACCACGGTCGGCCCCCTGTTGCCCCAGACCGCCAGAAAGCTGGTTTCGCCGACCTTGTCGCGCAGATCGGCCAGCACCGGCGCCGCCAGCTTCACCACGTCCAGCCGACCCAGGGCCGCCAGGCCAACGAAAAGGGCGGCCTGACCGAGTCCGTAGTGATTGGTCCGCGGGTCCTGCTCGGCGAACCCGCTGGCGATCAGCGCCTGCAGGTAGCGGTGCACCTTGCTGGCGGGCATGTCCAGGTGGCTGGCCAGGCGCGACAAGGACGTCGACGGCGCCAGCTCGGCGAGGGCCTTGAGGATGTCGGTGCCGACCTCGGCCGCCTGCACCTTCTGGCGTCGTGGGGGTGCTGCTTCGGGGGTGTTCGTCATCGCTTCGATCGCGTGGGTAAAGGCAGCGTTATAGCTTGACGCTCTCCTGGGTTCAATTTACTTTTTGCGTAAACCTGTTACGCATAATGGGTGGCCCAGGTGGACAGACAAGAACAAGCAACAAGGCCAGTGACCTACCAATCCGGCTTTGGCAATCACTTCAGCGCCGAGGCCCTGCCGGGTGCCTTGCCGATCGGGCAGAACTCGCCGCAACGCGCGCCCTTCGGCCTCTATGCCGAGCAACTCTCCGGGACGGCCTTTACCGTCCCGCGCCACGAGACTCGGCGCTCCTGGCTGTATCGGCTCAGGCCTTCGGCCGCCCATGGCCGCTTTCAGCGCTGCGCGCTGCAGTTGACCGGCGCGGAGCTGGGCGCGCCCACACCCAATCGCCTGCGCTGGAATCCCTTGCCGATGCCGGCCGCCGCCACCGATTTTCTCGCCGGGCTGGAACGGCTCGTCGCCACCGACCCGGGTGACCAGGCCGAGGGCGTCAGCCTCTATCGCTATGCCGCCAATGCCAGCATGACCGGCGTCTTCTACGACGCCGACGGAGAATTGCTGATCGTGCCGGAGCGGGGGCGGTTGGACCTGGTTACCGAGCTAGGTCTGCTGCGCATCGAGCCGCTGGAGATCGCGGTGATTCCACGCGGCATGAAATTCCGGGTGGAGGTGGTGGAGGGCGAGGCGGTACGGGGTTACGTCTGCGAAAACCACGGGCGCTCCCTGCGGCTGCCCGAGCTGGGCCCGATCGGCAGCAACGGCCTGGCCAATCCGCGGGATTTCCAGGCGCCCGTGGCCCGCTTCGAGGATCGGGAGGCGCCCACCCGGCTGGTGCAGAAATTCCTCGGCGAACTCTGGGAGACCGAGCTGGATCACTCGCCGCTCGACGTGGTCGCCTGGCATGGCAACAACGTGCCCTACAAATACGACCTGCGTCGCTTCAATACCCTGGGCACCGTGAGTTTCGATCATCCCGATCCATCGATCTTCACCGTGCTGACCGCACCCGGAACCAGCGAAGGGGTGGCCAACATCGACTTCGTGATCTTTCCGCCCCGCTGGATGGTCGCGGAAAACACCTTCAGACCACCCTGGTTCCACCGCAATCTGATGAACGAATTCATGGGTCTGATCCAGGGCGCCTACGACGCCAAGGCCGATGGCTTCGCGCCGGGTGGGGCCTCCCTGCACGGCTGCATGAGCGCCCATGGCCCGGATCAGGTTTCCACCCAGAACGCCATCGCCGCCGACCTGCGGCCGCACCGGATCGAGAACACCATGGCCTTCATGTTCGAAACCGGGCGCGTCCTGCGGCCGACCCGCCACGCGCTGGCATCGCCGCTGCTGCAGCCCGACTACGATGCCTGCTGGGCGGGCCTCACCAAGACCTTTGTCGCGCCTGGCGCGGGAGCATCGGCATGACCGACGAATTGCCCAGCTGGGTCGCCTCGGCCAATGGCCATGCGGATTTTTCCCTGCACAACCTGCCCCTGGGCGTGTTCAGCCGCGGCGAGGAGAGGCCTCGCGGGGGCGTGGCGGTGGGTGACTTCATCCTCGATCTGGGTTTCGCTCTCGAAGCGGGTCTGTTCCGCGGCGAGGCCCAGCGGGCCGCCGAACTGGCCGCTCAGGAAACGCTCAATGCCTTCTTCGCCGCCGGCGGGCCGGCGCGGGTCGCCCTGCGCCAGGCCCTGCAGGCCTTGCTGCGCGCCGACCATCCGCAACGCGAGCAACTCGAAGAGCTGGCCGAGTATCTGCTGGCACCCCAGAGCGCCTGCCGGATGCACCTGCCGGCGCGGGTCGGCGACTACACCGACTTCTATGTCGGCATCCACCATGCCACCCAGATCGGTCGGCTATTCCGCCCGGACAATCCGCTGCTGCCCAACTACAAGCACGTGCCCATCGCCTATCACGGCCGCGCCTCGACCCTCGGGGTCTCTGGCGAGGCGTTCAAGCGACCCAAGGGTCAGACGCTCCCGCCTGGGCTGGAGGCGCCCGTATTCGGGCCTTGCCGCCGGCTGGACTACGAGCTGGAGCTGGGGATCTGGATCGGCCCGGGCAATGCCCAGGGCGAGTCCATCGCCATCGGCAACGCGGCGGAGCACATCGCCGGTTTCTGCCTGCTCAACGACTGGTCGGCGCGGGACATCCAGGCCTGGGAATACCAGCCGCTGGGCCCCTTCCTGTCGAAGAGTTTCGCCAGCACCCTGTCGCCTTGGGTAGTGACCGCGGAAGCCCTGGCACCCTATCGCCAGGCGCAGCCAGCGCGGCCTGCCGGGGATCCCCAGCCCCTGGCCTATCTGTACGACGAGCGGGACCAGGCCCAGGGCGCGCTGGACATCGAACTGGAAGTGCTGCTGCGCACGCCGCACATGCTGGAGCAGGGGTTGCCCGCCCAGCGGATCGCCCTGAGCAATACCCTGAACATGTACTGGACGGTGGCGCAGATGGTGACCCATCACACCGTCAATGGCTGTGCCCTCCAACCCGGCGACTTCTTTGGTTCGGGCACCCTGTCCGGGCCGGATGCCGACAGTTGCGGCAGCCTGCTGGAGCTCACCCAGGGCGGCAAGCAGCCGCTGCAACTGCCAGGCGGCGAAACCCGTACCTTTCTGGAAGACGGTGACGAGGTCATCCTCAGGGCGCGCTGTCAGCGGCCTGGACTACCCACGATCGGCTTCGGCGAATGTCGCGGCCAGGTGCTGGCCGCGGGGTAGGGCAGCGCGGATTGGGCAACGACCCGAGTGCCGTTGACAAGGCCTCCGGGCAGGCGCAGATTCCTTTTAACGTAATGAACTTACGCATAATAAGAAGCCGGCAGGCAATCGCGGGGCAGTGTCGATGGACCTCTTCACCTATTACCGTTCGACCTCGGCCTATCGGGTCCGTCTGGCCCTGGCGCTGAAGGGGTTGGACTACCAGGCCGTGCCGGTCAATCTGCTGGCCGGCGAGCAGCGCCAGCCGGCCTATCGCACGCTCAATGCCCAGGGACGACTGCCCAGCCTGCGCCTCGACAGTGGCGAGGTGCTGATCCAGTCGCCCGCCATCCTCGAATACCTGGAAGAGCGCTATCCAACGGTGCCCTTACTGCCGGCCGAGCCGCTGCTGCGCGCCCGGCATCGGGGGGTCGCCGCCCTGATCGCCTGCGATGTCCATCCGCTGCACAACGTTTCGGTGCTCAACCGCCTGCGCGGTCTGGGCCTGGAAGAACCGGCCATCCTCGACTGGATTTCGCACTGGATCGGCGAGGGCCTGGCGGCGGTGGAGGCGCAGATCGGGTCCGCTGGCTTCTGTTTCGGCGACGTAGGGCTGGCGGACGTCTATCTGCTGCCCCAGCTCTATGCGGCGCGGCGTTTCCAGGTGGACCTGTCGCCCTATCCGCGCCTCCTGCGGGTGGAGGCCCTGGCCGCCGCGCATCCGGCTTTCCAGCAGGCGCGCCCCGAGGTTCAGCCGGATACCCCGGCACAGGTGGCCTCGTGAAACGCCTGGGCTGTCAGCTCCTCCTGGGCGATTTCCTCGCCCGCAGCGTGCGCGGCATTTCCTGCGCGCCGCCCCTGACGGGGTGCTAGCCCGCGTTACCGACAACGTCCGTCACGTTACCCGTCAAGGAGCCAGTCATGGCCGATCTGTTTGAAAATCCCATGGGCCTCATGGGTTTCGAGTTCATCGAATTCGCTTCGCCCACGCCCAACGTCATCGAACCCGTACTGGAAAGCCTTGGCTTCAGCCACGTCGCCAACCACCGATCCAAGGACGTGGTGCTGTTCCGCCAGGGCGACATCAACGCCATCGTCAATCGGGAGAAGACCGGCCATGCGGCCTATTTCGCCGCCGAGCACGGACCTTCGGTCTGCGGCATGGCCTTTCGTTGCCGCGACTCCCACCACGCCTACGCCAAGGCGCTGGAGCTGGGCGCCCAGGCGGTGGACATGCCTACCGGCCCGATGGAACTGCGGCTGCCGGCGATCAGGGGCATCGGCGGTGCGCCGCTGTACCTCATCGATCGCTACGAGGAGGGCAGCTCGATCTACGACATCGATTTCGTGTTTCTTGAGGGAGTCGAGCGCAAGCCGGTGGGCGCCGGCCTCAAGGTCATCGACCACCTGACCCACAACGTCTATCGCGGGCGCATGGCCTACTGGGCCGACTTCTACGAGCGGCTGTTCAACTTCCGCGAGCTGCGCTACTTCGACATCAAGGGCGAGTACACCGGTCTGACTTCCAAGGCCATGGCAGCGCCGGACGGCCTGGTGCGCATCCCGCTCAACGAGGAGTCCTCCAAGGGTGCTGGGCAGATCGAGGAATTCCTCATGCAGTTCAACGGCGAGGGCATCCAGCACGTCGCCTTTCTCACCGACGATCTGATCGCCACCTGGGATCGGCTCAAGGCCTACGGTACGCGATTCATGACCGCGCCGCCGGAGACCTACTACGAGATGCTCGAAGGGCGGGTGCCCAACCATGGCGAACCGGTGGAGCAGCTGAAAGCCCGCGGCATCCTCCTCGACGGTACCTCCGAAGGTGACGAGCGCCGCCTGCTGCTGCAGATCTTCTCCCAGACCCTGCTGGGACCGGTGTTCTTCGAATTCATCCAGCGCAAGGGCGATACCGGTTTCGGCGAGGGCAACTTCAAGGCGCTATTCGAATCCATCGAGCGCGACCAGGTGCGGCGTGGAGTGCTGAGCACCTCGGCGTAACGGCCTCCGGCCGCCTGGCGGCTTGCCCAGCGGCAGGCGACGCCTCTAAGGTGACGGCGCGTCGCAAGGACGCGCGCCAACCTTGGAGGTGGCCATGGAGCTGAGCCAGACCCTGGCGCAGGAAATCGTCGAACGCGCCATGCGCATCCTGCCGGGCAACGTCAATGTCATGGATGCGTCCGGGCTGATCATCGGCTCGGGCGATCCGGCGCGACTGTTCACCCGCCATGCCGGCGCGCGCCAGGTCATCGCCGAAGGCCGTGCGGTGGCGCTGGATGCCGTCGCCGCCGCACGGCTGGCTGGCGCCCAGGCAGGTATCAACCTGCCGTTGTATCGCGCGGGCGAGCTGGTCGGGGTCCTTGGCGTGTCCGGGGCGGACGCCGAGCACTTGCGCCTGCCCGCCGAGCTCCTGCGCCTTACCGCGGAAATGCTCATCGAGCAGGCCGCCGGGCAACCGCCCGTAACCAGCCGCATGACCGTCCCCCTGCTGCGTCAGCTGCTTACACCGGGTGCGGCGCCCGAAGTGGGTCGCCATGCCAGTCTGCTCGGCTTGCGGCCGGAGCTGCCGCGTGACGTGCTGCTGCTCGAATTCGCCGTGCCTGCACCGGGCTTTGGCGACTGGGCCCAGCAGCGGCTGACGCACAGCTGGTGCCTGCCGCGCAAAGAGGGGCAGTGGCTCTGGTATCGACCCGGCGCGCAAGCGCCTGAGGCGCTGCTGGGGGAGCTGCCGGGGCAGGGCTGGTCGTTGCAGCGCAGTGCCTGGATCCCGGAGGCCCGACCCTGGTCGGGGTTGGCCGAGACGACTCAGCGGGCCTTGGATCTGCTGACGGTGGCCAGGCGCCTGCGACCTGACCTCGTCCGGGTGGCGCAGGACGACCTGGCCCTGCCCACCTGGCTCCAGGGTCAGGTTGAGCGCTCGCACGGCGCCTGGTTGCTGGAGCCGTTGCTGCGCTTGCGCCAGGCCGACCGGGACGGCCAGCTGCTGGCGACGCTGCGTAGCTGGTTCGCCCAGGACGCCAGCCCCCAGGCCTGTGCCGAGGCCCTGGGGCTGCATCGCAATGGCTTGCGGCATCGGCTGGAGCGGATCCAGGCGCTGACCGGACGGGATCCGCGGCGTTTCGCCGAGGCCGCCGAGTTGTACTGCGCGCTGCTGCTGCTGGATCAGGACTGGGCGAATTCACAGTCTTGACCTCGCTGCGCTGGGCTTTTGTCCTGTTGTGGCGCCGGCCGAACCGGGAAACACTCGGCGCATAACAACGGAGAATCGCCCATGAAAATCGTCGTCGCCCCTGATTCCTTCAAGGAAAGCCTGTCCGCTGCCGGTGTCGCCCGCGCCCTGGCCCGTGGCCTGCGTCAGGCCCTGCCCGCGGCCGAGATCATCGAGTGCCCCCTGGGCGATGGCGGTGAAGGCACCCTGGATGCCGTACTGGCCGCAACCGGCGGCGAGGTGCGCGAGGCACGGGTGACCGGTCCGCTGGGCGAGCCGGTGACCGCCCGCTGGGGCTGGCTGGCCGAGCAGCGCACCGCCTTCGTCGAGATGGCCAGCGCCAGCGGTCTGGAGCTGGTCCCCAGGAACCGGCGCGACGTGCTGGTCGCCACCTCTCGCGGTACGGGCGAGCTCCTGCACGCCGCGCTGGACGCCGGCGCCGAGCGCCTGGTGCTGGCCATCGGCGGCAGTGCCACCAATGACGGCGGCGCGGGGCTGCTGCAAGCGCTGGGTGTGCGCCTTTTGGACAGGCAGGGTCAGGCGCTGGGGCCGGGCGGGGCAGCCCTGGCGATGTTGGCCAGCCTGGACGTGACGGCACTGCACCCACGGCTGGCGGAGGTGGAGGTGGTCATTGCCGCCGACGTCGACAATCCGCTCTGTGGTCCCCAGGGCGCCAGTCAGATCTTCGGTCCGCAAAAGGGCGCTTCGCCCGAGCAGGTTCGCCAGCTCGACGCGGCCCTGGCGTATTTCGCCACCGTTACCGCCGCGACCCTGGGTCGTGATGTCCGGGAGCAACCGGGTGCCGGCGCCGCCGGTGGCGTCGGCTTTGCGGCCCTGGCCTTTCTCCAGGCGACCTTCCGCCCCGGCATCGAGGTGGTGGCGGAACTGGTCGGTCTGGACGACGCCCTGATCGACGCCGATCTGGCGGTGACCGGCGAAGGGCGGTTGGACGGCCAGACCCTGAGGGGCAAGACCCCGGCGGGTGTACTGCGTCTGGCCCGGCGCCACGGCGTGCCGGTGGTGGCCGTGGCCGGATCGCTGGGAGAGGGCTACGACGCCCTCTATGAGCAGGGTCTCGCCGCCGCCTTCAGCCTGGTGCCGGGCCCGCTGAGTCTGGAAGAGGCCCTGGCCCAGGCCGAGGTGTTGCTGGAGCGGACCGCTCGCGATATCGGGCGGCTGTGGCGGACGGCGAAAGGCTGACGCCAGAGCCTGGCTGGCTGGCGAGCCGCGGGGATTTGCCTCATGCTGGGCGTCCCGCTGCCAACCGACTGCCGCAATGACCTCGTCTGCGATCCTGCGTACCGGCCTGCTCACCGCGGCCCTGCTGCTGACAGTGCCCGTCGTCCAGGCGGCCATTCCCAGTCTCAAACCGGCCGACACCTGCGTGCGCAGCGCCTTCGTGCTGCGCTGTCAGGACGGGCAGGGCGGTTGGTACGGGGTGGCGGTGCAGGGCAACGACACCCTGATGCGTGGCTATGATCCGGTATCGGGCCGCTCCTGGGCCCAGACCAGTACGCGGCTGGGACGGCTGCAGTTCTTCAGCGGCCTGACCAGTGACGGCACCCTCTGGCTGGGCCGCACCCGGCAGCTGGGCTGGAACGTCATCAGTCGCTTCTCCACGTCCCAGGGCGACCGCGCCCGCACCAGCTGCAACCGCGTGGCGGGGTGCGAGTGGCGTTAGGTGAACCGGCTCAGGTGTGACGCCCAGGTCGGGTTGATACCTGATTGCCTGTTCAACCCAGCGCCTGGGTCAGCAGCGCGAACTGATCCACCCCTGCGCGCGCCACCGGCGCCGCGCCCCTGGCCATCTGCTCGACCTCATCGACCTGGGGGACGCCGATTTCAATCAGCCAGGGATTGAAACCGCTGCGGGCCGTCACGTCGAATCTCAGGTAGCGCCCTTCGGCGTGGCGCAGCAAGGCGAGCACCAGAGCCTTGGCCTGCTCGGTGGATTCGGCGATCACCGGGCCGACCGACAGGCCGCGGCCGTAGGGGCGCAGCAGGGCGAAGCCGCGTAGCTGACCCTCCTGTTCCAATCCGACGATGCGCTCGGCCTGGGGCACCAGTTCGCGGAGCAGGGCGCTGCGGTCCAGGCCGGTAGCTGCCTGGGCGAGGGCCTCCAGCTGCGGCGCCGCTGCCGGATTCAACGCGCGGACCTGGCCTTCCAGCGGATGATGCTCACCCATGGCCGGCAGACTCGCCACCTGGTGCTGATAGATGCGCTCATAGGATTCGAAGCCCTGGCTGCGGTAGAGCGGGGCGCCGCGCAGGGTGGCGACCAGCAAAGGCGTGCGATTGCCGGCCAGTTGCAGCAGGCCGTCCATGAGGCGGCGGCCATGGCCCTGGCCCTGGTGGCTGTCGGCGACGATCACCAGGCCGATGGTGGCGTAGTCGCCCTGGGGCACGCAGAAGCCGGTGCCGAACACGCCCTGGTCGTCTTCCAGCACCAGGCCTTCGCCGGTGTGGAACAGGCACTGCCAGTCTTCCAGGCGATGGGGCCAGTGCAGCGCCTGGGACAGGTGGTGGGCGGTGGCGAGGTCGGTTTCGCGCAGGGGTCTCAAGGTGGCGTGGGACACGGCAGGGCTCCGGTTCGGGTCTGGCTGATTCAGGCGCCAGCCTAGCAAGCCGCGACGGCAGATTCGGTTGCCGGCGGGTGGACGCGCCACTGCGAGGCACCGAAGGCCCCTGCCAGTTCGGCAAAAGATGGCGGCCCGGCGGCCTAGCATTGGGGCCAAGCCCACAGCCCTAGCGGAGCGCGCCATGGCCTCGTTCGACCCCAGAGCAATAGCGGTTCGTTGTGCCCACTTCACCGGCGGTCGCACCTGCGATGCCCGCGCCGAACTGGAGGTGTTCCGGCCGTCCGATGGTGGCTTCCAGAGCGGCCTGCCGTGCGCCTCGGCGGATCTGGTGGACGAGGTGGTGGAGGGCACCTGGCGCGCCTGGAAGGCCAGCGACTGGGCCAGTCGGCCGCCGCGCGAACGCGCGCGGGTGATGCGCCGCTGGGCCGATCTGGTGGAGGCCGATGGCGAGATCCTCGGTCCGTTGGAGGCGGTGGGTTCGACCCGACCGCTGCGCGAGGTACTGGCCTGGGACATTCCCTATGTCGCCGAGGGCATCCGCTTCTTCGCCGAATTCGCCGACAAGCACGGCGGCGAGGTGGCGGCCACCGCCACCAGCCACCTGGGCCTGCAGATCACCGAACCCTATGGCGTGGTGGGCGCCATCGCCCCCTGGAATTTCCCGCTGAGCATGGCGGGCTGGAAGATGGCCCCGGCGCTCGCCGCCGGCAATGCGGTGGTGATCAAGCCTTCGGAACTGACACCCTTTTCCATCCTGCGCCTGGCGGAACTGGCCGTGCTGGCGGGCCTGCCGGCCGGCATCCTCAGCGTGGTCCAGGGCGATGGTCGGACCACCGGCGACGCCCTGTGTCGCCATCCGCGCATCGGCAAGGTCACCTTTACCGGTTCCTCCGGGACCGGCACCGCCATCATGGTCGCCTGCGCCGAGAGCGGGCCCAAGCCGGTGACCCTGGAGCTGGGCGGCAAGAGTCCGCAACTGGTGTTCGCCGACGCTCCGGATCTGGCCCGTACCGCCCGCAGCGTGGCGGCCGCCATCACCGGCAACGCCGGCCAGGTGTGCGTCTCGGGTTCGCGACTGCTGGTCCAGCGCGCCGCCCTGGAGCCGATGCTGGAAGGCATACGCGCGGCCTTCGCCGCCTTGCGCCCGGGGCCGACCTGGGCGGCGGAGGCTACCCTGGCGCCAATCATTTCCCACCGCCAGGGGCAGCGCATCCAGGACATCGTCTCCCGCAGCCGGGCAGCCGGCGCGGAGATCCTGGTCGGTGGCGCCCTGGAAGAGGGCATGGGTGGTGCCTACTATCAGCCGACGGTGATTACCGGGGTCGACGCGGCCAACCCTGCGGTACACGAAGAGATCTTCGGCCCGGTGCTGACCGTGCAGGTGTTCGACGACGAAGCCGAGGCCCTGGCCCTGGCCGACCACCCCACCTATGGCCTGGCCGCCGGGGTGCACACCGCCGACCTTGGCCGGGCGTTGCGGCTGACCCGGGCGCTGGAAGCCGGTACCGTCTGGGTCAATCGCTATGGCCGCAGCCACGACTGGATCATTCCCACCGGCGGTTACAAGAGGTCCGGCATCGGCAAGGACCTGGGCCGCGCCGCCTATGAGGCGACCCTGCGCAGCAAGAGCGTGCTGATCGACCTGGAACACTCCTGAGGCTTGGCTGAAAAGTCGCTGAGCGATGGTCAGGCAAGGCAAAAATCAGCGAGGAAGCGGATCGGACTCGCGCTCGAGTTTACGAATGGTAAATGAGCATTCCGAGATGATTTTTAACGCAGCATGGCCGAGCGCAGGCACTTTTCAGCCAAAGCCTGAGGTCGCCGCAAACAATGCTGGGCCCTACCGCTAAAACGGTTTTTTCTGTCTCCCGCGGCGCCTGAAAGCGGACAACTGTCAGGTCCGCCGGTGCTGTAATGCTTGCCAGGGACGCCACCGGCGTCCCGGCCTCTCACTCATGACCCCTGTCAAAGGACCCTTGCCATGACCGCCTTTCGGCCCAAGTACATCACCTTCGACTGCTACGGCACCCTGACCCGTTTCCGCATGTCCGACATGGCCCGCGAGATGTTCGCCGACCGCATTCCCGCCGAGGCGATGGACCAGTTCTGCAAGGACTTCAACGGCTATCGCTTCGACGAGGTGCTCGGCGCCTGGAAGCCCTATTCGGAGGTGCTGTACGCGGCGGTGGAGCGCACCTGCAAGCGCTGGGGCATCTCCTTCACCGACGCCGAGGCCAATGCCTACTACGAGGCGGTGCCGAGCTGGGGGCCGCATCCGGACGTGACCGCGGGCCTGGCCAAGATCGCCGACAAGATCCCGCTGGTGATCTATTCCAACGCCGCCGACGAGCAGATCATGTCCAACGTCGACAAGCTGGGCGTGCCCTTCCACCGGGTCTTCACCGCCGAGCAGGGTCAGGCCTACAAGCCGCGCCTGCAGGCCTTCGAATACATGCTGGACACCCTCGGCTGCGGTCCGGAAGACGTGCTGCATGTGTCGTCGAGCTTTCGCTACGACCTCATTCCCGCCGACTACATGAACATCAAGAACAAGGTGTTCGTGAATCGCGGCCATGAGCCGAGTACGCCGTTCTACACCAACACCGAGATCAAGGACATCGGCGGCCTGGCCGCGGTGGTCGGTCTCGAATAACCCCCTGAGCTGCCGGAGCGCCCGCCCATGAGTCTTGGTCCAGCATCGTCCGATTCCTACTGGCTCGCGACCGCGCCGGGCTTTACCGGGGCTACCCCCGGGCCGGTGGCGGGCGAGGTGGATGTCGCCGTCATCGGCGGCGGCTTCACCGGGCTCTCCGCGGCCGTGGCGCTACGCCAGCGCGGTGCCAGCGTGGCGGTGCTGGAGACTGGCCGGGTGATCGGCGAAGCCTCCGGACGCAACGGCGGCCACTGCAACACCGGGGTCGCCCAGGATTACGCGGCCCTGCACGCCAGTCTGGGCGCGGAAAAGGCCCGGGCGTTCTACCAGGCCTATGCCGATGCGGTGGCCAGCGTCGAGGCGGTGATCGCCGAGGAGGGCATCGCCTGCGACTTCCACAAGGCCGGCAAGCTCAAGCTGGCGGCCAAGCCGCAGCACTATGACAACCTCGCGCGCACCTGCGAACTGATCCGCCAGGAGGTGGACCCGCAGGTCGAACTGCTCGACGCCGCCCAGGTGCGCGCTGAGGTGGCGTCCGACGATTTCCATGGCGGTCTGCTGCAGCACAACGGCGCCCAGATGCACATGGGGCGCTTCGGCGTCGGGCTGGCGGAGGCGGCCGTGCGGCGGGGCGCCCAGGTATTCGAGGGCGCGGCGGTCAGCGATCTGCAGCGACTGCCCGATGGCAGTTTTCGCGTGATCAGCGCCAGGGGCGAGTTGCGCGCCCGCCAGGTGCTGGTGGCCACGGGCAACGCCAGCGTCGGCCCCTTCCAGTGGTTTCGCCGGCGCATCGCCTCGGTGGGCAGTTTCATCATCGCCACCGCGCCCCTGCCCAAGGCGCAGCTGGACGGATTGCTGCCCAATCGGCGCACCTATGTCACCAGCCGCATCATCGGCAACTATTTCCGCACCACCCCGGATCACCGGCTGATCTTCGGCGGACGGGCGCGTTTCGCCCTGTCCGATCCACGCCAGGACGCCAAGAGCGGCGCCGTGCTGCGCGCCGCGCTGGGCCAGCTCTTTCCCAGCCTGGCCCAGACGCCCATCGACTATTGCTGGGGCGGCCTGGTGGACATGACCGCCGATCGCCTGCCCCGCGCCGGCGAGCAGGACGGCCTGTTCTATGCCATGGGCTACAGCGGCCATGGCGTGCAGATGTCGGTGCACATGGGCCGGGTGATGGCCGAGGTACTGGAAGGCCGCGGCCAGGCCAATCCCTGGCGGGTGCTGGACTGGCCGGCGATTCCCGGGCATTTCGGCAAGCCCTGGTTCCTGCCGCTGGTAGGGCTGTATTACCGCGTCCAGGATCGCCTGCACTAGCCCCGGTCCCGGTTCCGATCCCGCCACCGCCAGTCCAGGCCCTGCCACGCAGCGCCCGGCTTGGCGGTTTTTTCGTTTCCGCAGCCTGTCGCAGCGCTGACCGGCACCGCTGACCGGCACCGCTGCGCAGAACCTGCTGTCGCTGCGGGCTTTTTGCGATCGTCCAGCCTCCCGTCGCGGTCCGCACCGCGCTCCGTCAAGCCAAGCGAAACGCCGCACCAGCGCGCCAAAGGCGGGCATGACGGGCCCCGACGCGCCGTCGCGACGCACACCGCAAACAATGCTGAGCGGCTCGGTCAAAACGGTCTTTTCTGTCTCGCCGCGGGGGCAATTCGACGGTAATCGACGAGGGGCGGGTGCTGTAATGAACCTGGCCGCACGACAAGGCGGCCAAGAGAACAGCTTCGTGTGCCCGGGGAGGGGTGCGCGGACTGGCGACCGAGTCCCCAACGAGCGAGCCGACATGACCGAGAAAAAGACTGGAAGTCCCCTGATAGGAGCTGCTGAAAGCGTTCGGGCCTTCGAGGCCCTGCATCGGGGGGTGTCGCGGCGCGATGCGCTGCGCCTGCTGGGCGCCGCCGGATTGCTGGCGACCGGGGTGGGCAGTCTGCTCGGTCGGGATGGCCAGGCCTTCGCCGCAGAAGATGCGGTCACCGGCACCCCGCGTCGCGGCGGTCGGGTGCGTGCCGCAGCGGCGGGTTCCTCCACCGCCGATACCCTCGATCCGGCCAAGGGCTCTTTCTCGGGCGACTATGCCCGCCAGTATTTCTTCTACAACGGCCTGACCGTCTTCGACAGCCATCTGGAACCCCAGATGGCCCTGGCCACCAGCGTGGAGACCCAGGATGCCCTGACCTGGACGATCAAGCTGCGCCAGGGTGTGCAATTCCACAATGGCAAGACTTTGGACAGCGCCGATGTCGTCTACTCGCTGCTGCGCCACAAGGACCCGGCGGTGGGTTCCAAAGTCAAGGCCCTGGCTGATCAGTTCGCCGAAGTCACCGCGGTGGCGCCCGACGAGGTGCGCATCCGCCTGGTGTCGCCGAACTCCGAGCTGCCCGCGGTGCTGGCCATCTCACCGTTCCTGATCATCGCCGACGGCACCAAGGATTTCTCAACCGCCAACGGTACCGGGCCCTTCAAGGTCAAGGAATTCAAGCCGGGCGTGCGCACCGTGGGCGTGCGCAACGAAAACTACTGGAAGTCCGGCAAGCCCTATCTGGACGAGATCGAGCTGATCGGCATCGGCGACGAGCCTTCGCGGGTCAATGCCCTGCTGGCCGGCGACGTCCAGCTCACCGTGTCGGTGGATCCCCGTTCGGCGGATCGGCTCAAGCAGGGCGGCAAGCTCAAGATCGTCGCCAATAATTCCGGTAGCTACACCGATCTCATCATGAGAATTCCCAATCGTCCCTTCAACGATCCCAACGTGGTCGAGGGCATGAAGCTGCTGTTCGACCGCGAGCAGATTCTCAAGTCGGTATTCCTTGGCTACGGCGTCATCGGCAACGATCAGCCGATCATGCCCGGGACACCCTATTACGCCGCGGACCTGCCCCAGCGGCCCTATGATCCGGACAAGGCCAAGTTCCTGTTCCAGAAGGCTGGCATCGCCGGGGCGAAGCTGCCCCTGGTGACCTCAACCGCCGCCGACAACGCCAACGAGATGGCCCTGGTGCTGCAGCAGTCGGCGCGCCAGGCGGGGCTCAACCTGATGGTCAACCGGGTCAGTGCCGACGGCTACTGGAACAGCCACTGGATGAAGGACCCGCTGGGTTTCGGCAACATCAACGCCCGGCCCACGGCCAATATCCTGCTGTCGCAATTCTTCAAGTCCGATGCGCCCTTCAACGAGTCGGGCTGGAAGAACGAGCAGTTCGACCAGTTGCTGGTGACCTCCCGTGGCGAGACGGACATCGCCAAGCGCAAGCAGATGTACGCCGACATGCAGCTGCTGATCCACCAGCACTGCGGCATCGGCCTGCCGATCTTCACCAGCTCCATCGATGCCCACTCGCCCAAGCTCGGTGGCTACGGGATCATCCCCATCGGCGGCTTCATGGGCTACATGTTCGCCGAGCACGTCTGGCTGGAGGCCTGACGCCCGGTGCCTGCCGGCGAGTCTGTCCGCGAGGGCCCGGCTCGCCGCTCCACGCTCAAGCAGGAGGTGGCTTTGGACCTTTCCGTTTTCACGCTCATCGCCAGACGCCTCGGGGGCGGGTTGCTGACCCTGCTCATCGTCTCGTTGCTGGTGTTCTTCGTCTCCGCGCTGCTGCCGGGCGATGCCGCCCAGCAGGCGCTGGGCCAGTTCGCGCTGCCCGAGCAGGTCGCGGCCCTGCGTGCCCAGATGGGTCTCGACCAGCCCGCGTTGCTGCGCTACGTCCACTGGCTGGGCGGTCTCCTGCACGGCGATCTCGGCCAGTCGCTGGCGAGCCAGATGCCCATCACCAGCATGATCGGCGATCGGCTCGGCAGCTCGCTGATGCTGGCCGGGGTCACCGCCCTGGTGTCGGTGCCCCTGGCGCTGGGCCTGGGCATCGTCTCGGCGATGAATGCCGGCGGCCGCCTGGACCGGGCCCTCAACGTCTTTACCCTGGGCATCGTCGCGGTACCGGAATTCCTGGTGGCGACCCTGGCGGTGCTGGTCTTCGCCGTGCACCTGCAGTGGACCTCGGCGCTGACCTTCGCCCATGACATCGACGGCCCCCTGGATTTCCTGCGCGCCTATGCGCTGCCGGTGGGCACCCTGTGCTGCGTGATCGTGGCGCAGATGGCGCGGATGACCCGCGCCGCCCTGGTGGAGCAGTTGCAGAGTTCCTATGTGGAGATGGCGCGGCTCAAGGGCGTCGGTCCGGTCCGCGCCGTGCTGCGCCATGCCTTGCCCAATGCCGTGGGCCCCATCGCCAACTCCATCGCCCTGAGTCTTTCCTACCTGATGGGCGGGGTGGTGATCGTCGAGACCATCTTCAACTACCCGGGCATCGCCCAGCTGATGGTGGACGGCGTCGCTAGTCGCGACCTGCCGCTGATCCAGGCCTGCGCCATGCTGTTCTGCTGCGCCTACCTGGTCCTCATGACCCTGGCGGATCTCTGCGCCATCCTGTCCAATCCGAGGCTGAGAACGCTATGACCCGACCCGTGACTCCCGTACGTGCCGCGTCCGTCCTGCCGGTGGATGGCAAGACCCTCGACGCCCAGTTGTCACCCCCCCGTACCCGGCGGCGGGCCCGCTGGTCGCTGACCGGCATTTTCGGCGGCGTGCTGGTGGCCTTCTGGCTGTTCATCGCCGTGTTCGGCGCCTGGCTGACCCCCTATGACCCGGGCGCCCTGGGCGATAGCGCGGTGCTGGCCGGTTACAGTCAGGCGCACCTGCTGGGCACCGACTACCTGGGGCGCGATGTCCTCAGCCGCATCCTCGACGGCGCCCGTTTCACCGTCGGCCTGGCGCTGGTCGCCGCCGTGCTCTCCTGCGTGCTGGGCACCGGGCTCGGTCTGCTGGCGGCGCTGTCCGGCCGCTGGGTGGACGAGCCGCTGTCACGGCTGATCGATGCGCTGATCTCGCTGCCGAGCAAGATGCTGGCGCTGGTCATGGTCTCGGCCTTCGGCTCCTCGGTGCCGCTGCTGATCGTCATGGCGGTGGTGGGCTATGCCCCCGGCTGCTATCGCATCGCCCGCAGCCTGGCGATGAACCTCACCGAGCTGGAGTACGTCCAGGTCGCCCGCACCCGCGGCGAGGGCCGGTTCTACATCGCCCTGCGGGAGATGCTGCCCAACATGCGCCTGCCGCTGCTCACCGATCTGGGGCTGAGATTCGTCTATATCGTGCTGCTGCTCAGCGGCATGAGCTTTCTCGGTCTCGGCGTGCAACCGCCGAATGCCGACCTGGGCTCCCTGGTCCGGGAAAACATCGGCGGTCTGGCCGACGGCGCCCCGGCGGTGCTGATGCCGGCGCTGGCCATCGGCACCCTGACCGTGGGTGTCAACCTGCTCATCGACCGGTTCGGCGCGCGACGCCGGGGAGGGCGCTGAGATGGAATTGCTGGTAGAGGTCAAGGACCTGCGGGTGGTCGCCCAGGGCGACGACGGCAGTGAAACCACCATCGTCAAGGACGTCGGCTTCAGCCTGGCCAAGGGCGAGGTGCTGGCGCTGATCGGCGAGTCGGGCTCGGGCAAGACCACCATCGCCCTGTCGTTGCTCGGCTATGCCCGGGCGGGCTGTCGGTTGGCCGGTGGCTCGATCCGCGTCGGCGACACCCAGGTGCTGGAGCTGGACGCCGCTGGCCTGCGGCGCCTGCGCGGTCGCACCGTCGCCTACATTGCCCAGAGCGCGGCGGCGGCCTTCAATCCGGCGCGGCGGCTCATGGAACAGATCATCGAGAGCGCGCTGATCCATGGCGTGTTGAACCGCCGGGAAGCCGAGGCGCGGGCGTTGCAACTGTTCAAGGAGCTGGCGCTGCCGGACCCCGAGCACATCGGCCAGCGCTATCCGCACCAGGTCTCGGGCGGTCAGTTGCAGCGGTTGATGGCCGCCATGGCGCTGATCACCGATCCGACCCTGGTGATCCTCGATGAACCCACCACGGCCTTGGACGTCACCACCCAGATCGAGGTGCTGCGGGTGTTCAAGCAGGTGGTGCGCGAGCGTGGCGTGACCGCCATCTACGTCTCCCACGACCTGGCGGTAGTGGCCCAGATGGCTGATCGCATCCTGGTGCTCAATGGTGGCGAAGTCTATGAGAATCGCCGCACCGAGCGGCTGCTGGCGAGTGCCCGGCATCCCTATACCCGCAGCCTGTTGGCCGCGGCCCGGCCGGAACCCCTGGCGGAGCGTGGCCTGCCCACCGTGGAGACCACGGCGCCGATCCTGGAGGTCAGGGATCTGGTGGCGGGCTATGGTTCCCTCGGCGCCGATGGCCTGCCGCACTACCGGGTGCTGGAAGGCATCGACCTGCGCATCGCCAAGGGCCAGGCCCTGGGTGTGATCGGCGAGTCCGGGTCGGGCAAGTCGACCCTGGCGCGGGTGATCGCCGGCCTGCTGCCGCCGGCCCAGGGCAGCGTGCGCCTGGGCGGCGAACTGTTGCCGCCAGGCCTGGAAGGCCGCACCCGTGAGCAGTTCCGCCGGGTGCAACTGGTTTATCAGAACGCCGACACGGCGCTCAATCCGTCCCACAGCGTGGAGCGCATCCTCATGCGGCCGCTGGAGACCTATCACGCCTTCGACAAGGCGACCCGCCAGCGCAAGGTCCGCGAATTGCTCGACCGCGTGCAGCTGCCGGCCAGCCTCGCCAGTCGGCGTCCGGGCGAACTGTCCGGTGGTCAGAAGCAGCGGGTCAACCTGGCCCGGGCACTGGCGGCCGAACCCGAGCTGATCCTCTGCGACGAGGTCACCTCGGCGCTGGATACCGTGGTCGGCGCCGCCATCCTCGACCTGCTCGCCGAACTGCGCCGCGAACTGGGGCTGGCCTATCTGTTCATCAGCCATGACATCTCCACGGTGCGCAGCCTGTGCGACGAGGTGCTGGTGCTCTATGCCGGACAGCCGGTGGAAGTGGGCACGCCGGCCACCTTGCAGCATCCGCCGCTGCATCCCTACACCGACCTGCTCACCGCCTCGGTGCCCGAGCTGCGTCAGGGCTGGCTGGAAGAACAGCCGATCCGTGCGCCGCTGCCCTGGGTCCCGTCGGCAGCCGCCAGTGGCCGACTCTGCAGCTTCCTGCAGCGCTGCCCGGTACGCATCGAAGGGCGCTGCGACCGGGTGCCGCCGCAGCCTCGGATGCTGGCCGGTGGCAATCGCATCCTCTGCCATCACGACGGTGACGCCCTGCAACGACTGCAGGGCGGTACCGTGCTGCACACCCAAGGAGTTCGCGCATGACTACCCGCTTCCAGCGTCTCGGCGAAACCGGCCGACCGCAGGTCAGCCTCAGTGTCGATGGCCTGCCGGTCACCGCCCTGGCCGGCGACACCCTGATGGTCGCCTTGCTCACCAACGGCCCGGCGCTGCGCCGCTCCGAATTCGGCGACGAACGTCGCGCCGGCTTCTGCCTGATGGGCGCCTGCCAGGATTGCTGGGTCTGGACGGCCGAGGGCGAACGCCTGCGCGCCTGCGGCACCGAGGTACGCGAAGGCCTGCAGATCCTGACCACGCAACCGGAGGCCGTATGGAATCTGGCCTAGTTCAACAGGGCGCGAACCCGCCGCGGGTGGTCATCGTCGGCGCGGGTCCGGCTGGCGTGCGCTGTGCGGAAACCCTGCTTTCCGCGGGTATCGCCCCGGTGGTGATCGACGAGAATCGCCGCGATGGCGGCCAGATCTATCGACGTCAGCCCGAGGGTTTCCAGCGGCCCTACGCCACCCTCTATGGCAGCGAGGCAGGCAAGGCCGAGGCCTTGCACCGCACCTTCGACAGCCTGCGTGGGCGCCTCGACTACCGCCCGGATACCCTGGCCTGGCACCTGCACGAGCGCACTCTCTATACGGCACAGGGCAATCGCCAGCGCACCCTGGATTTCGACGCCCTGGTGCTCTGTACCGGTGCCGGCGATCGGCTGCTGCCGGTGCCGGGCTGGAATCTGGCCGGCACCTATACCCTGGGTGGCGCCCAGATCGCCCTCAAGGCCCAGGCGGTGTCCATCGGCCGCCGGGTTATCTTCATGGGCAGCGGGCCCTTGCTCTATCTCGTTGCCGCCCAGTACCAGCAGGCCGGCGCCATGGTGGCGGCGGTACTCGACACCGCGCCGCTGCGCCTGCGTGCACTGGCGACGCCCAAGCTGCTGGCCCGCCCGGGTGTGGCCTGGAAGGGCGTACAGCTCATGGCCGCGCTCAAGCGCGCCGGTGTGCCGCTGCATTTCGGCGTCACGCCACTGGAGATTCTCGGCGATGCCGAGCAGGGGGTTGCCGGCGTGGCCTTCGCCGATGCCCGTGGCTTGCGCCAGGAGGTAGCAGGTGACGCCGTGGGCCTGGGGTATCACCTGCGTCCGGAAACCCAGCTGGGCGACCTGGCCCGCTGCGCCTTCGAATTCGAGCAGGCGACCGGCCAGTGGGTGCTACAACTGGACGGCGACGGCCGCACCTCGACGCCCGGCGTCTATGCCGCCGGGGATGGGGCGCGGGTACGGGGCGCCGACGGCGCCGAGTTGGCCGGGCAACTGGCCGCCTGCGCGGTCCTGACCGATCTCGGCCGCACGGCGCCCGGCGGCCTCGCCGAGCGCTGCCGCGAGGCGCTGGCGGTGCAGGAGCGCTTTCGCCTGGGCCTGGCCGAGGCCTTTCCCTGGCCGGCCAGGCAGATGGCCAGTCTGCCGGACACCGCGGTGGTCTGCCGTTGCGAAGGCATCACCGCCGGTGAACTGCGCGCCGTGGTGCGTGAAAAGGGCGCCCGTGAAGCCAACCGCGCCAAGGCCTTCAGCCGGGTCGGCATGGGCCGGTGCCAGGGTCGCTATTGCGCCCAGGCCGGGGCCGAGATCATCGCCGCCGAATCGGGGGTGCCGGTGGAAACCGTCGGCCGCCTGCGTGGCCAGGCGCCGATCCGGCCATTGCCGCTGGGCATCGTGACCAGCGAAGAGGAGGTTTCATCATGAGTCAGCAGGCCGCCAACCGGGCCGATGTCATCATCGTCGGCGCCGGCATCATGGGCAGCGCCAGCGCGTTTTTCCTGCGTCGCCGGGGCTTGTCGGTGCTCCTGCTGGAGCGTGACCAGGTCGGGCGCTTCGCCAGTGGCACCAATTTCGGCAATGTCCGCCGTCAGGGCCGCTACCTGAGTCAGGTCGCGCTGGCCACGCGGTCGCGGGGGATCTGGGGTCGCCTGCCGGAGCTTATCGGTGACGATCTGGAATTCATTCCAGGCGGTCATCTGCGGGTGGTCTACGATCCGGCGCGCATCGCCATGCTGCACGAGTATGCCCGGGCGCCGGAGACCGCCGCCCTGGAACTTCAGGTACTTGAAGGCGCGGCGCTGCACGAGAAGTTTCCCTATCTGGGCCCCGAGGTGGTGGCCGGCTCCTATGCGCCCCACGATGGCCACGCCAATCCGCGCCTGGCCGCCCCGGCGTTCGCCCGCGCCGCGGTGCGCGAAGGCGTCGATCTCCAGGAAGGGGTCGAGATCACCCAGGTCACCAAGCCGGGCGGTGACTTCCTGGTGCAGGCCGCCGATGGCCGGCGCTATCAGGCGCCACGGCTGCTGATCACCGCCGGTGCCTGGGGCAGCCGGTTGTCGAGCCAGTTCGGCGAGCCGGTGCCCATCGAGACCCACGGCCCGCAGATGGGGGTCACCGAGCCCTTGCCCTATGTCTTCCGCGAGACCGTGGGCGTGTCTTCGCCGCTGGTGAGCGAGACCATCTATTTCCGCCAGATCCCCCGGGGCAACGTCATCTTTGGCGGCTGCTTCCGCACCCGACCGGACCTGGATACCCGCCTGGCCCGGGCCGAGCCCCATGGCATGCTCAACCAACTGGCCCAGCTGCGCCGCCTGGCGCCGGCGCTGGGGCGGATCAACGTGATCCGTACCTGGAGCGGGGTCGAGGGCTATATCGTCGATGACCTGCCGATCATGGGTCCCAGCAGTCAGGTGGACGGCCTCTACTACGCCTTCGGCTTCTGTGGCGCCGGCTTCCAGCTCGGCCCGGGCGTGGGCGATACCATGGCCGAGCTGATCGCCACCGGGCGTACCGAGACGCCCCTGGCGGCCTTCGACATCGGCCGCTTCGCGCAACCGCGCAGCGAGAGCCTCGCCGGATGAACAGCCAGGACCTGCTGCGCACCCTGATCGGCTTTCCCACCGTTTCCGCCGACTCCAACCTGGCGCTGATCCAGCATGTGCAGGGCCTGCTGGAAGGCGCCGGTATCGCCTGCCGCCTGGTGCTCGACGAGAGCGGGTGCAAGGCCAATCTCTTCGCCAGCGTCGGCCCAGGCGACGTGCCCGGCGTG
This sequence comes from Pseudomonas aestiva, assembly GCF_039908605.1. Classification (NCBI taxonomy): domain Bacteria; kingdom Pseudomonadati; phylum Pseudomonadota; class Gammaproteobacteria; order Pseudomonadales; family Pseudomonadaceae; genus Pseudomonas; species Pseudomonas aestiva. The sequence continues at coordinate 2,294,266 of NZ_CP150916.1, forward strand.
CTGCTCTCCGGGCATACGGACGTAGTGCCCGTGGCCGGCCAGGCCTGGACGCTGCCGCCATTCGCGGGGACCCTCAAGAACGGCCGGATCCATGGCCGCGGCGCCTGCGACATGAAGGGCTTCGTCGCCTGTGCGGTGGTGGCGCTGCTGGACGCCGCTCGCGGTGAACCGCTGAAACGACCCTTGCAGCTGGCACTCTCCCACGACGAGGAGATCGGCTGCGTCGGGGTACGGCGACTGCTGGATGTGCTGGAGCTGGCGCCGGTGCGGCCTTTCCTCTGCATCGTCGGCGAACCCACGAACATGCAGGTTGCCCTCGGCCACAAGGGCAAGGCCGCGTTGCGCGCCCACTGCCATGGCCAGGAAGGTCATTCCTCCCTGGCGCCGCGGCACGTCAACGCCATCCACCTGGCCAGCGACCTGGTCGGCGCCCTGCGTGCCAGCCAGCGGCGGCTGGCGGAAAAGGGCGCGCATGACGCGGCCTACGATATTCCCTACACCACCCTGCATGTCGGGCGGATCGACGGCGGCAAGGCGCTGAACATCGTGCCCAACCTCTGCACCCTGGACTTCGAGATTCGCCATCTGCCGGCGGACGATCCCGCCAGCCTGGTCGCCGCGCTGCAGGAAACGGCGGACAGCCTGGTCAGGGAGGCACTACAGACCTCAGCCAAGGCCGCCATCGAGATCGAGACGGTCAATGCCTATCCGGGCCTGGACACCCATCCCAGCGTCGAAGCCGTACGCTTCCTGCAAACCCTGGTCGAACCCGGCACCACCCAGCTCAAGGTGGCCTTCGGCACCGAGGGCGGACTTTTCGCCAGTCGCCTGGACACCCCGGTGGTGGTTTGCGGCCCCGGCAGCATCGAGCAGGCGCACAAGCCGGACGAGTATGTCGAATTGAGCCAGCTCGCTGCCTGCGATGCCTTGCTGGGACGGTTACGGGTGGCCCTGGGCTGAGGCCACCCCGAGCCTCGGCTAGTAGCCTCGCTGCCGATCGACCAGCCCCCGCAGCGGCTCACCGCGCTGGTGGCGGCGGATGTTGTCCAGCAGCACGGTGAAGGCCGTTTCCGGCACCGTCATGGCGCCCACGTGGGGCGTCAGCCAGATCCGTGGATGCTGCCAGAAGGGATGGTCGGCTGCCGGCGGTTCCGGCTCCACCACGTCCAGCACCGCCTGGCTCAGCTGACCGCTGTCCAGGGCCGCCAGCAGCTCGGCTTCCACCAGCTGGGCACCACGCCCCAGGTTGATCAGGCTGGCGCCGCGAGGCAGGGCGGCGAAGAGTTCGGCAGCGAGAATTCCACGCGTCTCCCGGGTCAGGGGCAGCAGGCAGATGAGAATCTCGCAGTCGGCCAGGAACGCCGGCAGCTGCTCGATGCCCGCATGGCAGCGCACCCCCGGCAGCTCATGGGCCGAGCGCGACCAGCCCGAAAGCTGGAAACCAAAGGTGGCGAGCCGCTCCAGCACTGCCTGGCCGATCTGGCCGAGACCCAGCACCCCCACGCGTCGGTTCTCTGCCGTCACCAGGGCATGCTCCTGCCAGCGTCCTGCGGCCTGCTGGTCGAAGTAGCGCGGCAACTGGCGATGCAGCGCCAGCACCATAAGGGTGGCGTACTCGACCATGCCGGCGACGATGCCGGGGTCCAGCATGCGCACCACCGGCAGGTCGGCAGGCAACAGGCTCAGGTCGAACTGATCGACCCCGGCCGAGGTGGCGAACAGCACCTCCAGGTTGGGAAAGCGACTGGCGAGGTCTTCCGGCGGTTGCCAGCAGGCCAGGTAGCGCACCTCATCGGCGTTGCCCACCTCCGGCCATTGGCGGAATTCGATATCGGGCGCCCGCGCCTGGAACAGGTGTCGCCAGGCCTGGCCGCGTTCGGGGTCGGCCTTGTAGAGCAGCGTCATGGGAAAGGTCTCCGGCAAAGCCCAAGGATGGCGCAACGGGGCGGTAGTTTGTCCTGAAATCCCTGGCATCGCCGTCATGATCGGTGGTGCGGTGGAAACTGCGCCGCTTCTGGGAAAAACGGTAGCTTCTGTGCTGGTCCGGGGCGCAAACGCCATAACCCAGGCGCCTTGGCGGTCGATACTGGCCAGGTCCGCGGCACGCCCGCCGCGCCTCTGGTCCTGAGGATTCGCTATGCCCTTGCTGCACTACTGCCAACCGCCCAATGACCGCCAGCTGCCGCGCGCGCTGCAACCGCTGCACGCTGATCCCCTGGCCGCCGGCCGGGAACCGCACCTGCACGATGGCCGCCTGGGCTATGTGATGGGCAGCGCCGTTGCTCATTCCGCCGACTGCCAGCTGGACGACTACCCCTGGGTGGAAGTCAGCCTCATCGAGGCCGGAGCGCTGCAGCTGGAATGGGACGGAAAGGTCCTGCAGCTGGAGGCCGGCGATGCCTTCATCCTGCCGCGGGGTCTGACTTGTCGCTGGCGTCACAGCGGTGAGTTGCGGCGCCTGTTCATGGCCTTTCCCGGCCGGGCCAGCGAGGGGCCCATGCCCCAGGGACCCGTGCTGCTGGATCCCGCGGCCCCGCGCGAGCCCTCGCCGCCGCCGGCGGCCAGCGTCCTGCTCAGCCTCGAGCCCACGGCCACTGGCTGCGATCTGTTCGAAAGCGGTGGCGGCGCCCTGCGGATCGGAATGTGGGAATGCACGGCCTACAGGCGCAAGGCGGTGAGCAATCCCCACTGCGAGCTGATGCTGCTTTATGCCGGCGCCGTGACCCTTGAGGTCGAAGGGGAAGCGGCCTGCACCGTCAAGGCGGGCGAGGCGGTGCTGGTACCGGCGGAAACGCCCATGGCCTGGGACAGCCGGGAGAGCGTGCGCAAGCTGTATTGCATCCTGCGCTGAGAAGAGGACGCTCCGGCAGCGGGATGCTGGTGGAGCGTCGCGGCGAGGGTGGTCAGCCCGCCTTGATCAGGCTGCGCAGCGGCAGGGCGTTCTTGACCACCGGCGACTTGATGACGATGTAGCTGAAGTACTTCTCGATGCCGACGTTGCGGTCGAGGATGGATTCCATCAGCTCCTGGTAATGGCCGATGCTGCTGCACATGAACCGCAGCAGGTAGTCGTAGCCGCCGCTGATGAGGTGGCATTCGAGGATCTCGTCGACACCGCGGATGAAGGACTCGAACTTCACGAAGTCGGCGCGCTTGTGGTCGGAGAGGGTGACCTCGGTGAAGACCGTCACCGAGTTGGCGATCTTGGCGAGATTGACGTGGGCTTCGTAGCCGCTGATGTAGCCGGCCGCCTCCAGGCGCTTGACGCGCTGCAGGCAGGGGCTGGGCGAGAGGCCCACGGCTTCGGCGAGACTGACATTGGTCATCCGGCCATCCTTCTGCAGTTGCACCAGGATGTTGATGTCGATGCGGTCCAGTTTTGTTGCGGCGTCCATCGTCGTTCCTCGCAGTCGTGAACGTCAGGCTAGGCACGCAGGGCGGTCTGATGCGCATGCACCAGGTCGGCGAGACTCGCGTACTCGCACCGCGTGCCATCCAGGGCCTGCCGTGAAAGGTTCCAGGGCCGCGAGCGATCACGGCGCAAGGTACACAGCGGAAAATCCACCAGGGGGTTCCAGGGGTCGTCCGGTTCGCTGCCCCTTACCGGCAGCAGATCCCCGCGCGCCAGGCCAAGCTCCTCCAGGGTGTTGTCCAGCGCCAGGCGCAGATCGCCGCCGCGGTTGGGGATCACGGCGGCGAACACCTCGGGCAAGCGTGCCGTGACCGCCGCGGCATCGCCGTCATCGGGCGAGGCCAGCAACACCAATCGATAGAACTTGCTCAGGTACTGCAGCGCGCCCGGCGCATCCTCGAACACCGGCCAGCACGTCGTGGCGTTTCCAAAGGCCACGCTGGCATCCAGATCGTCTTCCTGCTGCAACTCTTGCGCCAGACGCTGGTGGATACGCAGGTGCAGGCTGGTCTGGCTGGCGTTGGGCGCGGCCTGGCGCAGCTCGCGGGCCAGGCGGTGATAGCTGCCGAGCAGCCAGTCGGGATGGGTGCTGAGGCCCGCCTGCGCCACAAGGGGGCGCAGGGCTTCGAGGATGCCCCCTTCGCGGTCGACGAGGGTGCCGTAGCAGGAAAAGCCTATGGCCTGGTAACGCGTGATTCTCATGGTCGGTTTCCCCTTGGCGCCGCTCTGCCGATGTCAGGCGGCGTTACGTTCGACCTCAGGCACCGGCCTGGGCGAGGGCTTGGCCGAACATGTGCAAGGCTTCGGCCAGTTGTGCCTCGGTGGTCACCAGCGGTGCCAGGAAGCGGATGACGTTGCGTTCGACACCGCACTTGATCACCAGCAGGCCCGCCTGGCGGGCGCCGTCGATGACCTGCTGGGCGAGGGCGGCGTCCGGGCTGTGGCCATCGGCGCCGACCATTTCCACCGCCAGCATGAAGCCGCGGCCGCGCACCTCGCCGATGCGTGGATGCCGCCGCTGCAGCTCGAGCAGACCGCTGCGCAACTGCTCGCCGAGGGCGACGCCACGGGCGACCAGATCCTCTTCCGCGAACACGTCCAGCACCGCCAGGGCCGCGGCGCAGGCTAGGGCGTTGCCGCCGTAGGTACCGCCGAGGCCGCCGGGCAGGGGCGCATCCATGATGGCGGCGCGACCGACCACCCCGGAGAGCGGCAGGCCACCGGCCAGGCTCTTGGCCACCGTCACCAGGTCGGGCTGGACGCCGGTCTGCTGGAAGGCGAAGAGGCTGCCGGTCCGGCCGAAGCCGGTCTGGATCTCGTCGGCGATCAGCACGATGCCGTGCTGGTCGCAGAGGGCGCGCAGCGCCTGGAGGAATTCCACCGGCGCCGGGCGGAAGCCGCCGTCGCCCTGCACCGGTTCGATCAGGAGGGCAGCCACCTGGTCGGGCGCGACCTGGGTGGCGAAGACTTCGCGCAAGCCGGCCAGGGCCTGCTGGCTATCCACCCCGCGGAAGGCATCGGGGTAGGGCGCGTGGTAGATGTCACCGGGGAAAGGCCCGAAGTTCTGCTTGTAGGGCTGGGCGAAGCCGGTGAGGGTCACGCCGAGCAGGGTGCGGCCATGGAAGCCGCCGCGAAAGGCGATCACCCCGGGGCGCCGGGTGTGGGCGCGGGCGATCTTGATGGCGTTCTCCACGGCTTCGGCGCCGGAGGTCAGCAGCAGCGTCTTGTAGGCTTCGCCGTTGCCGATGAGGGTATTGAGACGGCTGGCCAGCTCCAGGTAGGGCTCGTAGGCCATCACCTGGAAGCTGGCGTGGGAGATCTCCCCGACCTGGCGGCGTACGGCCTCCACCACCCGTGGATGGTTGTGACCGACGTTGAGCACGCCGATGCCGCCGACGAAATCGAGGTAGCGGCGCCCGTCCACGTCCCAGACTTCGCTGCCCTGGGCGCGGGCCACCACGACGGGATGGGCGGTGATGATGCCGCGGGGCACGCCTTGTTCGCGAAGACCCAGCAGGCGGTCGGTGGCTTTGGCAGCGGAATTCATGCAGCGATACTCCAGGCAGGGGCGAGAGTTTTAGCCTACGCAGGCCGCAGGGTCGGTAACGCTGAAGTTGCCGGCCCCGGCATCGTGATCGGCTGTTTTGCTTGGGGGCGGCGGCATTTTCGGTTGCCTGCCGCCAAAAGCGTTCATAGGCTTTTCTGAAAAGTTGCCGAGGGAAGGTCAGGCAAGGCGAAAATCAGTGATGAAGCGGAGTTTACGAGTGGTAAATGAGCATCCCGATCGGACTGGCGACCGAACTGATTTTCAACGCAGCATGGCCGAGCGCAGGCAGTTTTCAGCTAAGCCTAGGCGAGGCCGCCGAGGTGCCAGGCCTTGACCTCCAGGTACTCGTCCAGCCCCAGGTGCGAGCCCTCGCGGCCCAGGCCGGATTGCTTCACGCCGCCAAAGGGCGCGACCTCCATCGACAGGGTGCCGGTGTTGAGCGCCACCATGCCGAATTCCAGCTGTTCGCCGACGCGCCAGGCGCGGCGCAGGTCCTGGGTGTAGTAGTAGGCGCCCAGGCCGTAGGGCGTGGCATTGGCCAGCGCCAGGGCCTCGGCTTCGTCGCGGAAGCGGAACAGCGGTGCCACCGGGCCAAAGGTCTCCTCGCGGGCCAGCAGCATGTCCGCCGTGGCGCCGGTCAGCACCGTGGGGGCGACGAACTGGTCGCGGCCGCTGGGCGGTCCGCCGAACAGTGCCTTGGCGCCCTGGGTCAGGGCGTCGTCGACATGGCGCGCCACCTTGTCCACCGCCAGGCGATTGATCAGCGGCCCGAGGGTCACGCCGGCCTCCAGGCCGTTGCCCACCTTGAATTTGGCCACCTCGGCGACCAGCCGCTCGGCGAAGCGGTCGTGGATGCCGTCCTGCACCAGGATGCGGTTGGCGCAGACGCAGGTCTGGCCGGCGTTGCGGAATTTGCTCTGCAGCACCCCGGCGATGGCCAGGTCCAGATCGGCGTCGTCGAAGACGATGAAGGGGGCGTTGCCGCCCAGCTCCATGCTGGTGCGCTTCACCGTGGCCGCGCACTGCGCCAACAGCAGTTGGCCAATGCGGGTGGAGCCGGTGAACGACAGCTTGCGTACCGCCGGATTGCCGGTCAGTTCGCCGCCGATGCCGGCGGGCATCCCGGTGAGCACATTGAATACGCCAGGCGGAAAGCCGGCGCGGTCGGCCAGCTCGGCGAGCGCCAGGGCCGAGAGCGGGGTGAGGTCCGAGGGCTTGATCACCACCGGGCAACCGGCGGCCAGCGCCGGCGCGGCCTTGCGGGTGATCATGGCGTTGGGGAAATTCCAGGGGGTGATGGCGGCGGCGACCCCCACCGGTTGCCGCAGCACCAGCACCCGGCGATCCCGGGCGGGGGCGGGCAGGATGTCGCCAAAGCTGCGCCGGGCTTCCTCGGCGAACCATTTGACGAAGCTGGCGCCATAGGCGATCTCGCCGCGCGCCTCGGCCAGGGGCTTGCCCTGTTCCAGGGTCATCAGCAGGGCCAGGTCTTCCTGATGCTCCAGCATCAGCGCGTGCCAGCGCTCCAGCAGGACCGCTCGCTCGGCTGCCGGACGCTCGCGCCAGGCCGGCCAGGCCGCTTCCGCGGCGGCGATGGCGCGGGCGGTTTCCGCCGCCTCGAGCGCCGCCACCTGGGCGATGACGGCGCCGGTGGCAGGATTTTCCACGGCGAAGGTGGCGCCGTTGTCGGCGGCTATCCAGTGACCGTCGACATAGGCGGATTCCTTGAACAGGCGTGGGTCTCGCAGATCGGGGTGCAGTGGCATGGTGGCGCTCCCAGTGGCAGGTCAGCCCCTGAGTCTAGGGAGCGGCCACGGTGGCGAATGCCGAAATGCAGGGTGCCTGAGCGCTGCCCGCGGTGTTCCTCACCGCCTCGCCGCAGTTTCTGCGGCGGCCCTCTGGCGCTGCCTTTATTGCACGTCGGTGTCCGCCTCCAGCCCCTTCACCGCCCGGTCGAGGAAGCGCGCCAGCGCCTGGAGCCGGGCGCTGCGCTGCTTGCGCGCGGGGACCAGCAGGGTGATGGGCGCACGATCGAAACGCCAGTCCGGCAGCAACCGGACCAGTGCGCCGCGGGCGATGGCGTCGGCCACGTCCCATTCGGAGCGCAGCACGATGCCCTGGCCCTGTTCCGCCCAGCGTCGGGCCACGCTGCCATCGTTGGTCAGCAGCGCGGGCTAGATGCGCAGTGTCCGGCGCTCCTCAGCGTGGCGGAGTTGCCAGAGCGTCACGTCCTCGTCGTTCTCGCGGATGCAGATGCAGCGGTGCCGCAGCAGGTCCTGCGGCTCCCCGGGCACGCCGTGCTCGGCCAGGTAGGCGGGACTGGCGCACAGCCAGCGCTCGTTGTGCGCCAGGGGCTTGGCGATCCAGGAGCTGTCCTCGATGGCGCCGATATGGATGACCGCGTCGCTGTCGTGTCGATCAGGCCAGGGCGTCTCGCGCAGGTCCAGTTGCAGGCGCACGCCTGGATGCAGGCTGGCGAAGCGGGCCAGCAGCGGAGCGATGCGCTGGCGACCATAGCCGAAGGGCGCCGCCAGGCGCAGGGTACCCACCAATGGGTGGTCGTGGCGGGCGAACGCCTCGGGCAGGGCGTCCAGGCGTTCGAGCAGCTCGGCGCATTCCTGGGCCAGGCGTTCGCCATCGGGGGTGAGGCTCAGCCGCCGAGCATCGCGATTGGCCAGGGCCACGCCGAGCCGCGTCTCCAGCCTGCGCAGCCGAGTGGAGAGGGCGGGCGGCGAGACGTTCAGGGCGCGCGCCGCCGCGCTCAAGGAATCGGAACGTGCCAGCAGCACCATCAGGCGCAGGTCTTCGATGGCGATCATTAATCTGAGCTGAAGGAATGAGTCATTTGAATTGAAGCACAGGTTTAGGCTGGCTGGGTACAGTCGAGCCATCGCCCATTGGTCGAGTCCCTGCCATGACCCCGTCCCTGCTCACCCTCGACACCCCCGCCGCGCTCATCGACGAGACGCGGATGACCCGCAACATCCAGCTCATGCAAGCACGCATGGACGCCCTCGGCGTACGCCTGCGGCCCCACGTGAAGACCAGCAAGAGCGAGGCGGTCATGCGCCGGCAACTGGACGCGGGCGCCCAGGGCGTGACCGTTTCCACGCTGCAGGAGGCCGAGGCCTGCTTCGCCCTGGGCATCACCGACGTGCTCTATGCCGTGGCCATCGCCCCGGCGCGGCTGGAGCAGGTGCGGGCGCTGCGGCGGCGGGGCTGCCGGCTCGGCATTCTCACCGACAGCCTGGCGGGGGCGCGCGCCATCGTCGAAGCCGGACAGCGCCATGCCGAAGCCTTCGACGTCTGGCTGGAGATCGACTGCGACGGTCATCGCGCCGGCCTGCAGCCCGACGATCCCAAACTGTTGCAGGTCGCCGAGGTGCTGCGGGCCGGCGGCATGACTCTCGTGGGCGTGCTCACCCACGCCGGCTCCAGCTACGAGCTGCACGAGGCCGCGGCCTTGCAGGCGCTGGCCGAGCAGGAGCGCGCCCTCTGCGTGGCGGCCGCCGAGCGGCTGCGGGCCCAGGGCTTCGCCTGTCCGCAGGTGAGTATCGGCTCGACACCCACGGCGCTGTCGGCCCGGGACCTGACCGGCGTCACCGAGGTGCGCGCCGGGGTCTATGTCTTCCAGGACCTGGTGATGCTCAACGTCGGCATCTGCCGCGCCGACGACCTGGCGCTGAGTGTCCTCACCACGGTGATCGGCCACCAGCCGGAAAAGGGCTGGGTACTGGTGGACGCCGGTTGGATGGCGCTGAGTCGCGACCGCGGTACCCAGCGGCAGCAACGCGATTTCGGTTACGGCCAGGTCTGCGACCTGGACGGGACCTGGCTCGAAGGCGCGCTCCTGTCCGGCGCCAATCAGGAGCACGGCATGATCAGCTTCGCGGGAGGGGCGCCCGCCGATCTGGAGCAGCGCTTCCCCGTGGGTAGTCGCCTGCGGGTCCTGCCCAATCATGCCTGCGCCACCGGTGGCCAGTTCGATCACTATCACGCCGTGGACGCCACCGGCGCCCTCACTGCCTGGAGTCGCCTGCATGGCCGTTGATCCCGAATTCCTCCAGACCGCCGCGGCCGCACCACCCGGTGGGCATTACAGCCAGGCGGTGGCCTACCAGGGGCTGCTGTATGTCTCCGGGCAGCTGCCGGTGCGGCCCGATGGCAGCCACAGCGTGGCGGCGAACTTCGCCGATCAGGCGCGCATCGCCCTGGATAACCTCTGCGCCATCCTGGCCTCCGCCGGGCGTGGGCCGCAGGATCTGCTCAAGGTGACCGTCTATGTGGTGGGTATCGAGCATTGGCCCACCTTCGACCGCCTCTATGCCGGCTATCTGGGTGAGCATCGCCCGGCGCGGGCGGTGGTGCCCGTGCCGCACCTGCACCATGGTTATCTCGTCGAGATCGAGGCGCTGGCCCGCGCCTGCTGATCCCGGACATCCCACCAGGAGCGCTCATGAACGCCTCGACCTACAGCTATCGACCCGCCACCGCCCAGGACCTGCCGGCCGCCCACGCGTTGTCGCAACGGCTGCGCTGGCCGCATCGGGAAGCCGATTGGGCTCTGGTCCAGCGCACCGCTGACGGGTTCGTCGCCGAACACGAGGGTCAACTGGTGGGCATCGCCTTCGCCTGCCACCAGGGCGACTTTTCGTCCATCGGCCTGGTGATCGTCAGCGATGAGCATCAGGGCAAGGGGATCGGTCGGCGCTTGATGCAGCTGTGCCTGGACGCCACGGCGCCGCGCACGCCCATCCTCAATGCCACCGAGGCGGGCGCCCCGCTGTACGCCAGCCTGGGTTTCGCGACCTTCGACCATATCCAGCAGCACCAGGGCTGCCTGGCCAGTGCGCCCACCGCGCCGGTGCTCGCCGAGTCGCGCTGCCGCCGCCTGGCGCCGGCCGACTATCCGCAGGTGATCGCCCTGGCCAACGCCGCCAGCGGTCTGCAGCGTGCTCGGCTGCTGGATGAGCTGCTGCCCGAGGCGCTGCAGGTAATGGGGCTGGAGCGGGCGGGTGAATTGCAGGGGCTGGCCCTGCTCAGACACTTCGGCCGGGGGCTGGTGATAGGCCCCGTGGTAGCGCCGGATGCCGAGGCGGCCAAGGCCCTGATCGCACCGCTGCTGGAGGCGACCCAGGGTGAATTCGTGCGCATCGACATCCTCGCCGATTGCGGCCTGGCCGACTGGCTGGTAGCCGCCGGCCTGGCCTGCGTGGATCGCGCCCCGCGCATGGCCAGAGGCACGCCGCCACGATCGTCGGGGACTGTCCGATCCTTCGCCCTGGTGACCCAGGCCCTGGGCTGAGTCGCGTTCAATCTTCAGGAGACACCGCCATGCTGGACGCCACGCTGCACGACCTGCTCGATCCCCGGACCACCAGCCACTTCTATCTCGACGGTCGCTGGGTGCCCGCCGCTGGCCCGGAACGGGTCAGGGTGATCAACCCGGCGAATGAACGTCCCCTGATCGACGTGGCCCTGGGCAGCGCCGCCGAGGTGGATCGGGCCGTACAGGCCGCCCGCGCGGCCTTCAGCGACTGGTCCGGTCGTACCCCGGCCGCCCGGGCCCGGCTGCTGGAGCGACTCCATGGCCTGCTGACGCAGCGCAGCGAGATCTTCTCCCAGGTCATCACCCGGGAGATGGGCGCGCCTCTGGCCGCGGCGCGCGCCCTGCAGGTGCCCCTGGCCCTGGAACATCTGCGCGTCGCGCGCGAGGTCGCGCTCGACTACGCCTTCGAGCACAGCGAGGGTACGCTGCGCATCCGCCGCGAGGCCATCGGCGTCTGCGCCCTCATCACCCCTTGGAACTGGCCGCTGTACCAGATCACCGCCAAGGTCGCGCCGGCGCTGGCCGCTGGCTGCACGGTAGTGCTCAAGCCCAGCGAACTGGCGCCATTGAGCGCCTTGCTGTTCGCCCAGGCGGTCCATGACGCGGGGATACCGGCCGGGGTGTTCAACCTGATCAACGGTGACGGCCCCACCGTTGGCGCCGCGCTGGCCGAGCATCCCGAGGTCGACATGATCTCCATCACCGGCTCCAATCGCGCCGGGGTGCAGGTGGCCCGGGCCGCCGCCGCCACCGTGAAGCGAGTGACCCAGGAGCTGGGTGGCAAGTCGCCGAACCTGCTGCTACCCGACGCCGACCTCGAGACGGCCGTGGCCAAGGGCGTACTGGCGGCCTTCCGCAACAGCGGCCAGTCCTGCAGCGCGCCGACGCGGATGCTGGTGCCCCAGGCCCAGTTGGCGGAGGTGGAGCGCCTGGCGGCGGCCACCGTGGCCAGCCTCGTGGTCGGCGATCCCCTGGCGCCCGCGACGACCCATGGTCCCCTGGTCAATGGCGCCCAGTTCGCCCGGGTTCAGGAACTGATCGAGAGCGGCCTGGCGGAGGGCGCCAGGCTGATCTGTGGCGGGCCGGGCCGCCCGGAGGATCAGCCCGTAGGCTTCTATGCGCGGCCCACGGTCTTCTCGGCGGTCACCACCGACATGCGCATCGCCCAGGAGGAGATCTTCGGGCCGGTGCTCTGCCTGCTGCCCTATGGTTCCGTCGAGGAAGCCATCGCCATCGCCAACGACAGCCGCTATGGCCTCAGTGCCCACGTCCAGGGCCGGGATCCCGACCAGGTCGCCGCGGTGGCGGCCCGTCTTCGTGCCGGGCAGGTCCATCTCAACTATCCGGCCTGGAACCCCTGCGCACCCTTCGGCGGCTACAAGGGCTCCGGCAACGGGCGCGAATATGGCGTCCACGGCCTGGAGGAATACCTGGAGACCAAGGCGATACTCGGTCACTGACGCGGGTTGAACAGCGGATTGCTCCGCAATCCCGCTACCGCCAGGTCGATGAACGCCCGGACCTTGGCCGGCGCCTGGCGCCCCTCGGGATAGATCAGATTGACCGGCAGCGGCGCCTCTTCGTGGTCTTCGAGTACCAGTTGCAGCACGCCGTCCGCCAGGGACTGAGCGATCTGATAGTGGGGCACGCGGGTGAGGCCCAGACCGCTCTCGGCCGCGCTGATCGCGGCGGCATTGGTGTTGCTGTGCAGCAAAGGCTCGACCACCACCCGTTGTCCCCCGGCGAAACGCCATTCCAGCGACGACCAGGCGCTGTGGGACACCAGGACGCGGTGATCGCGCAGCGCGGCGGGCGTCCCCGGGATGCCACGGGTTGCCAGGTAGCTGGGCGCGGCGCAGACCACCCGCCGCATGCAGCCGACCTGAATGGCGGTGAGGCCGGAGTCGGCCAGATGACCGATGCGCAGGGCGATGTCCATGCCTTCGTCGACGATGTTCACCGGCCTGTCGACGAAGAAGGTCCGGGCGCGCACGTCCGGATAACGCTCGAGGTAGTCCAGCACCAGCGGCAATACGTGCAGTTGGCCGAGGAGCAGCGGCGCGGTGATCGCCAGGGTGCCGACCGGCTTGGCGTAGTGCCCGGCCGCGGCCAGTTCCGCCTCGGCGATCTCGCCGAGGATGCGCCGGCAATCCTGCAGATAGCGAACGCCGGCCTCGGTGGGTTTCACCGAACGGGTGGTGCGCACCAGCAAGCGGGCGCCGACCAGCGCTTCCAGGCCCGCCACCAGGCGGGTCACCGCCGGGGCGCTCAGGTGCAGATCCCGGGCGGCGCGGGCGAAACTCTCGGTCTCGGCCACCTTCACGAACACGCGCATCGCCTGCCAACGATCCATCTGCGGGGTCTTCCTCAGGGCGCCGGAGCGGCCCGGCAAGACGCCCATGGTAGTCGACCCGGCCAGGTAGGCCAGCCTAGAGATCGAGTTCCAGTGGTACGGACCCGGCCGCGGGCCGCGCGCAACAGAGCAGGACCTGGTCGGCGGCGACCGCCGCGGCGGGTTCCTTGGCATAGGTGACCGCGCCCTGGAGCAGTCCCGTGCGACAGCTGCCGCAGTGCCCCTCGCGACAGCTGAAGGCGGGCTCCAGGCCCTGGGCTTCGGCCAGGTCCAGCAGGCTGCCGGAGGCGGGCGTCCACTGCGCTTGCTGGCCGGACGCCGCGAAGCGCACCCGGACGGCCTCGGTGGCCGTGGCAGGCCGTACCGTCGCCGCCGTCGCCGCACCGCTGCGCACCAGGCCGGCCGGACCGAAGGCTTCGGCATGGATACGGCCATCCTCGATGCCAAAACCGCGCAAGCCGTCATAGAGGCCCTGGGTAAAGGCCGCGGGACCGCAGAGGTAGAAGTCATAGTCACCGAAGGGCAGCTGGCGGCCCAGCAGTTCCATGTCGATGCGCCCGGCGACGTCATAGTCCACCCCGGGGAGGGCAGCAGCGGGATTGCTCAGCACCCTGATCACCCGTAGCGTTTCCGGAGCCTTGGCCATCAGCTCGCTCAGCTCCCGGTCGAAGGCCCGTTCCGCCTGGGTCCGGGCGCCATAGAACAGCGTGACTGGCCGCCGACCCTGATGGACCGCCTGGCGCAGCATGGCCAGCAACGGAGTGATACCGATCCCGGCGGCGAGGAACACCAGGGGGCGCTCCGCCGAGGCCGCCAGGATGAAGTCGCCGGCGGGTGCCCGGGCCTCGATCAGGTCGCCTTCGCGCAGCTGGTCGTGCAGCAGTCGCGAGACCAGGCCGTCGCGCTTGACGCTGATGCGGTAATGGCCGTCGGCGGGGAGGGAGGTCAGGGTGTAGGTTCGCACCAGGGAGGGTTGCCCCGTCTCGGGTGTCACCCGGATCGGCAGGAATTGACCGGCCTGGTAGGGGGGCAGGGCTGCGCCGTCCACCGATTCGAGGTGGAAGGAGCGGATGGTGGCGCTCTCCTGGACGATCCGGGTGATGCGCAGCGGACGCCAGGTGCGGTCCTGGGCCCTGGCCTGCAGGCGCCGCTTGGCTTCCGCCCAGCTGCCGGTCAGCCGACTGCTGTCCGACTCGCCGCCGGGCTGCGCCTGCCAGCGCAACGCCAGGGCACCACGGCGACGGACGATACGCTGGGGGCGAAAGGTCCAGAGGCGTTCGGCGCCTTCGAAGGCGGCGATCTCGGGCGAGTCGAACAGCACCTCGGCGGTCCCGCTCAGCTGCAGCAGATCGCCGCGCTCCAGGTCCGCGAACAGCAGTCCGGCGCGGCCATTGGCGACGACATTGCCCAGGGTATTGAAGAACAGATTGCCGTTGAAGTCGGGAATGGTCAGCAAGCCCTCGGCGTCTACCCGGACGAAGCCCGGCTTGCCGCCGCGGTGCGAGACATCGACCCGTCGCTGGTCCTGCTGGTCGGCGTAGGAGGCGACGAAAAAGGCATCGGCGCCGGCAATGAGCGCCCGGGCCGACGCATCCAGGCTGGCGAGCTGCTCCCCGGGCGTGACCGGGACGGCGCCCGGTTCGTGAGCGAAGCTCAGGTCACGCAGCTGGATATAGCGCGGGCAGTTGCCGAAGCTCTGGTCCACCGTCACGCGCAGTCCCTGGGCCGTGGGGCTGAGGATGCCGTTCATGCGATTGCGGCGGCGGGTGTGCCACTCGATGCCCAGCAGGCCTACTGCCGCGTCTGCGCCCAGTCCGGGCGCTGCTGGATCCTCGCTGGTCGGGCGGGCAGCGATATCCAGGGTGGTGGACGTGGGCGAGGCGAGAAAGCCCGGCTGGCCTTCCAGGATCGTCGCCCAAGCGTCGCCCGCGGCATCCACGCTGCCCAGTACAACGAAGGACAGCTGGGCGAAGAACTGCCGATGCTGGTCGGGCATGAACGGCCGGATCACCCGCGGCCCCAGGGCCTCCAGGCGCTCGCGGACGCCTAGCCGTTCCTGGATGAAGGTTTCCCCGGCGTGCCAGGTGGGTAGGGGCTCGTGCATGACCTTGGCCTCCAGTAGGGTGACGACGCGATCAGGCGCGGAGACCGGCCACGGTCTCGGGAAAGGGCACGAAGCCGGGCAGGGCCTCCACCCGCTGTAGGAAGGCGCGCACCGCCGTATAGGGCGCCAGCTCCACATTGCCTTCCGGCGCTCCGGCCAGGTAGCTGTAGAGGGCAATGTCGGCGATGGTCGGGTGATCGGCAGCCAACCACTTGCCCGTGGTCAGGTGCGCCTCCAAGCGTTCGAGCAGGATATGGGCGCGGGCGATGACTTCTTCCGGATTCAGGCGGGCGCCGAATACCGTGATCAGTCGCGCCGCTGCCGGGCCATAGGCTAGTTCGCCTGCAGCCACCGACAGCCAGCGCTGTACCGCGGCCGCGCCAGCGGGGTCTTCCGGTAGCCAATCGGTACGGCCCAGTTTCTTCGCCAGGTAGACGAGGATGGCGTTGGAGTCGGCGACGACCACGCCGCCGTCCTCCAGCACCGGCACCTGGCCGAAGGGATTGAGGGCGAGGAATTCCGCCGTGCGATTGGCGCCGGCCGGAATATCGATGTCGATCAGCTCGACCCTGATCCCCAGCAGCGATGCGAAGAGCACGGCGCGATGGGCATGACCGGACAGCGGGGTGTGATAGAGCTTCATGATCCGACTCCTGGCAGGCAGCGGGCCGAGGGGGCCCGATAGGTGCTACCAGCTTGGGATCAGGGCGCTTTCGAGGGAATGGGCTTTCTGGTCAGTTCAGCATTCCGCAAAATGGAATGATGGGGCCAGGTCCTGTACGAAAAGTCGCCGAGCGAAAGGTCAGGCGAGGCCTAGGCGGCCCCACGAGAAAGTCTAAGGAAGCGGACCGGGCTCGCGCACGAGTTTACGACCGGTAAATGAGCATTGTGGCCGGGTGGCGATCCAGGCCTTTTTCAACGAAGCATCACCGAGCGCAGGCACATTTCGTACAGGACCTAGCGGCAGGCGAAGGCCAACACCCGCCCTAGCATGGCATCGCAGCCGTCCAGCTGCACCTGGCTGATGAACTCGTCCGGCTTGTGGCCCTGGGCCATGCTGCCGGGACCGCAGACCACGGTGGGAATGCCGGCCGCGGCGAACAGACCCCCTTCGGTACCGAAGGCCACCGTGCCGAAGTCGCGCGAGCCACAGAACTGCGCGATCCAGTCGGCCGCCTCGCTTTCGACGGCGGTATCCAGGCCGGGATAGCTCGACAGTTCCGTGAAGCGGATGGCGCTCTGGCCGCTGATGGCACGCATGGCCGGGAGCAATGCCGCTTCGGCATGGGCCTGGAGCTGATGGATCACCTGGTAGGGGTCCTGGGCGGGCAGGGCGCGGATCTCGAAATCGAAGGTGCAGTCCTGGGGCACGATGTTCAGTGCCTGGCCGCCATCGATGAGGCCGGTCTGCACCGTGGAGAAGGGCGGATCGAAGCGAGGGTCCTGGCGTTCCGCTGTCTTGAGCGCCTCACCGAGCCGGCCGAGTTCCACGACCAGGCGCGCGGCGTATTCGACGGCGTTGACGCCCTGGGGCGCATAGGCCGAATGACAGGCCGCGCCGTGCACCTGGCAGCGCATGGCTACCTTGCCCTTGTGGCCGAGCACGGGTTTCAGCTCCGTGGGCTCACCGATCAGGCACAGCAGCGGCTTGACCGGACGCAGGGCCAACTGGTCGAGCAGGCTGCGCACGCCAAGGCAGCCGACTTCCTCGTCGTAGGACAACGCCAGGTGCAGCGGGCGGCGCAGGGCCGCGCGGCTGGCCGCGGGCACCAGTGCCAGCAGGCAGGCCAGAAAGCCCTTCATGTCGGCGGTACCGCGACCGTAGAGCTTGCCGGCGCTTTCGCTGAGGGCGAAGGGGGGACGGGTCCAGGCCTGGCCGTCTACCGGCACCACGTCGGTATGCCCCGAGAGCACGATGCCCGGTACGTCCGCCGGCCCCAGGGTGGCGAACAGATTGGCCTTGGTGCCTTCGCCGTTGTGGATCAGCTCATAGGGTACGCCGAAGCCCTCCAGGTAGCCGGCGACAAAGTCGATCAGCGCCAGGTTGGATTCGCGGCTGGTGGTGTCGAAGGCCACCAACCGCGCCAGCAGTTCACCGCTGGCGCTCATCGGTCGTCTCCCGGGACGCCGTAGCCGGGGGCGAGATCCGGGCGCACCGCCCGGTCGAGATAGTCCTGCAACTGGGGTTCATAGGCGCGCCACAGCGCCGCCAGCTCGCCGATCGGGTCCGTCTCGGCCCAGTCGACCCGCAGATTGACGATGGGCCAGCTGGCGTCGCCCACCACCAGCAGCGCCGCCGAATGCACCGGACCGGCCTCGCCACCGGCGGCCATCGCCGCCTGCATGGCCAGCAACAAGCGCTCGGCGAGGGCGCCCTGGCTGGCTTCGAAGCTTGCCACCAGCGCCTCCACCACTGCGGGACTCGCCAGCATGTTGCCAGCGCCCACGCAGTCCCGACCGCTGCGCGCCTGGTGCACGCCCAGGGTATGGGCACCGCTGTGATGGGCACTGCGGCCCTGGGCGTCGATGACGGTCACCTGGCGATACTCGGCGTAGCCGTCGCCGGCCAGGCTCTCGGCCAGGGCCGCGCTGGGAGCCTGTCCCGCAGCCAGTCGCTCCAGGGTGCGCGGCCCCAGGGCGGGCAGGGTGATGTTCTGCGAGCTGACCGCGCCGATCCCGGGTTGCAGCCAGGGACAGCGGGCGCCCACGGCGATGCTCGACGAACTGATGGCGATGCCGAATTGACCGGTCTCGGCGCAGCGGGCGGTGAGGGAAAAGGTCATGGGGCTGCCTCAGTCGGGGATCACGGCGATGACGTCGATCTCCATCAGCCACTGGGGCTGGCCCAGGGCCGCGACCACCAGGCCGGTGGAGATGGGAAAGACGCCCTTGAGCCACTTGCCGACCTCCTGGTACACCGGCTCGCGATAGCGCGGATCGATCAGGTAGGTGGTGGTCTTGACGATGTGGCTGAGGTCGCTGCCGGCTTCTTCCAGCAGTTGCTTGACGTTCTTCATGGCCTGCTCGGCCTGGGCGCGGGGATCGCCCAGCCCGACCAGCCTGCCGTCGAAATCGGTGCCGACCTGACCACGTACATAGACGGTGTTGCCGGCGCGCACGGCCTGGCAGAGGTCGTTGTCCAGGGTCTGGTTGGGGTAGGTGTCCTTGGTGTTGAACATGCGGATACGGGTGTGGGTCGGGGTGGCCATGCGGGATCTCCGGGTCTCGATAAGGGCGTCAGGCGCTACGCGATTGCTGGGGGTGGGCGGCCGTCTCGATGCTGGGACGGTAGTCCTGGTAGCGGCGCTGGATGGCGATCTGGTCGGCCACGTGGCGGGCGTCGTGCCAGCAGCCCCAGATGAAGGCCGAGCCGCGACGACTGAGCCAGGGCAGCCCGACGAAATAGATGCCCGGCTCGGCACCGACCCCGCGCTGGTGCCTGGGCTTGCCGTTGTCGCCAAAGGTATCCACCTGCAGCCAACTGAAGTCGGTGGCATAGCCGGTGGCCCAGATCACCGCGCGGACGCCCGCGGCCCGCAGGTCCAGTTCCTTGAGCGGTTCGCGGATGCAGGTGGCGTCCACCACCCGCTCGCGGGCCGTGGGTTCTTCGGGCAGATCCAGGCCGTGGCGGGCGGCATAGGCGTCGGCGGCGTCCAGCAGGGCCAGGTAGTTGGCGTCGCCGGCGTCGAGATTCCCGTTGAGGTCCGGGCGGAAGCGCACCACCCCGTCGACGAAGCTGTCGGTGAGGCCCACCAGGGTCATGCCGGCCTGGGCCAGGCGGCGGAAGTCCACGGTATGGCCGCCGCGGGCGCCGCTCACGGCGATGGTCACGTGTTCGCGACCCGGCTGCATGGTCTCGGTGTCCCACAGGCCGAGTACGCCCAGCCACCAGCAGAAGTCGCGGCCGCGATAGGCCCGCGGCGGCCGGTCATGGGGGCCGACGGAGAGATAGACGCGCTTGCCGGCGCGCAGCAATTCCTCGGCGATCTGCACCCCGGAGGAGCCGGCGCCCACCACCAGCACCGCGCCCTCGGGCAGTTGCTGCGGATTGAAATAATGGGCGGAGTGGATCTGGTAGAGGCCCTCGTCCGTTGGTGCGATGGCCGGGATCACCGGCTTCTGGAAGGGACCGGTGGCCACCACCACGCGCTGGGCGTTCAGGCTGCCGGCCGAGGTTTCCACCAGAAAGCCAGCCTGGCCGGCCTGGCGGGTCACCCGGGTGACGGCGACGCCGGTGCGGATGGGCGCGCCGATCTGCCGGGCATAGGTCTCGAAGTAGGCGGCGATCTCGTCCTTGCCGGGAAAGCCGTCCGGCGCCGTCTGGAATTCCAGTCCGGGGAAGCGGTCATGCCAGGCCGGGCCGTTGGCCACCAGGGAATCCCAGCGACCGGTGCGCCAGGCTTCGGCGATGCGGTTCTTTTCCAGCACCAGGTGCTCGATGCCGAGCCGTCCCAGGTGCTCGCTCATGGCGACGCCGGCTTGGCCAGCGCCTATCACCAGGGTGTCGATCGTGGTCGGTAATGTGGACATGAGGGTACCCTTCGGCCGCGCGGCGGGGTGCGGCCGTCATCTAAGCAGTAGGAAGGCGGAGCGCGTAGGCTCCGCGGCGATCAATCCAGCACGGAAGGGTCCTGTTGGATCATCAGTTCTTTCATCTCGGCGAAGTGCTGCTCGGAGAAGTCGGTGATGCCTTCCCAGGCCCGCGCGGTTTTCTCGGCGACCTCGGCGGAGAGCACCTTGAGCGGCTGGCCGGTGGACCAGGCGGTGACCAGGATCTGGCAGGCGCGCTCCAGGGTCCAGATATCGTCGAAGGCCTGGCCGATGGTGGGGGCGATCACCATGACGCCGTGGTTGCCCATCAGCAGCCGCTGCTTGCCATCCAGCAACCCGGCCAGGCGCGCACCCTCGGCCTCGGTATCGGCCATGCCGCCATAGAGTTCGTCCACCGCCAGGCGCTTGAAGTAGCGCGCGGTGTTCTGGTCGATGGGCGGCACCTCGGGCTTGGCCAGGCAGGCCACCGCCGTGGTGTAGACCGGGTGCAGGTGCAGCACCACCCGGGCCTCCGGCAGCAGGCGATGGATCTGCCCGTGGATCGACCAGGCCGTGCTGTCCACGTCGGGCCGCTCGGCGCCTCGGGGATCGTCCGCGTCGAGTAGCAGCAGATCACTGGCGCGGATGCGCGAGAAGTGCTTCCACTTGGGGTTGATCAGGAACTGCTTGCCGTCGGCGGAGACGGCGGCGCTGAAGTGGTTGGCGACGGCTTCGTGCATGTCGAGGTGGGCGATGACGCGAAAGGTCGCCGCCAGATCGATGCGCAGCCGTTCCTCGGGAGAAAGTGCCATGGTCGTGACTCCGGAAGGCTCAGGGCTTGGGCATCAGGGCGGCGATGTCCGCCTCGGTGGGTGCCTGGAAGTTGTATTTCTTCAGCAGCGCGGCGTACTCCGGGGTGGCGCTGTATTGCTTGAGCGCCTCCACCAGGGCGGTCTTGACCGCATCGTTGCCCTTCTTCACGCCGAAGCCGTTGAGCACCGGGTAGATCAGACTATCCGAGGAGATCACCACGCGATTGCCGAGCTTTTCCACCAGGCCGCGGGCCACTGCGGCGTCGGTGATCTGCGCCTCAACGGCCTTGGACAGCAGCGCCTGGGTGGTCTGGGGATCGGTGCCGTATTCGCTCACGGCGATCGGCTTGAGGCCGTTCTTCACGCAGTACTCGTCGGAAAGCTTGTGCAGCTGCTGCAGCCAGGAGGTGGCGCCCATGGAGCCGATCTTGTGGCCGCAGAAGTCTTCCGGCTTCTTGGGCTGATAGCTGCTGCCCTTGAGCGCGATGATCGACTCGCCGCTCTTCAGGTAGGGGATCATGTCGATCACCTTGAGGCGGTCCGCGGTGATGTACATCGAGGAATTGGTGATGTCGAAGCGGCCACCCTGGAGCCCAGTGATGAGGTTGGGAAAGCGGGTGTCGATCGTCTCCACGGAGCGGCCCATGAGCTTGCCCAGCCCCTCGACGAATTCGATGTCGAAGCCGGCCGGCTTGTTGTCCTGCACGTATTCGTAGGGGAAGAAGGTCAGGTCGGACCCGGCGACCAGCTTGCCCGGCTGCAGGAAGTCGGCCGAGGCCAGGCAGGAGACCAGCGCCAGGCCGGCGCCCAGTACGGCGGTGGAGAGGATTCGAATCGAGGCGCTGCTGAATCTTTGCATGACGAAGCTCCTTGAAGAGTAGGAAGGGTCAAACGGCAGCCTGGTCGAGCCCGGCCTGCTGGACGAAGAAGGAAGCGCCGCGCGGTTTCTGTGGCAGCCGCACGCTGTTGGCCACGCTGCGCACCAGCCCGCTTTCCTGGCCGGCCACCAGCACCCCGGCGTGCTCGCTGGGCAGCGGATTCTCGCTGAAGGGCAGGGCATCCTCGGCGGCATAGACGCTGATGAACAGGGTGCGCGGCAACTCGGTCTGGTTGGGGCTGGAGGCGTGCAGCAGGCGGGTGTGCATGAAGCACACCGAGCCGGCCGGGCCGAAGCAGGCCACGGGCTCGCCGCAGTGCTCGGCCACCACGCTGTCGTCGACCGCGCCGGTGAAACGGCCGTCCTGCCAGTGCGACCACAGCGGGCCCCTGTGGCTGCCGGGGATGACGGTGAGGGGGCCGTTCTCCGGTGTCACCTCGCTCACCATCAGCAGCGCGGTGACCACGTCATCGTTGCTGTGGGGCGTGAAGAGGAAGTCCTGGTGCCACTTCACCTGGGTGGCGGTGCGCGGCAGCTTCGAATTGATCTTGCTGTGGTGGAATCGCGTGCCGCTGCCACCGATGAGCTGAGCCGCGACCTGGGCCATCCGCGAGGTGAAGGCGACCTGGCGATAGGCCGCGGAGATCTCGGTCGGCGAACTGACCCGGCGCAGGGAGGGGTGGTCGGGCCGGTGATCCAGTTCGACATCGAAGCGGGCACGGCCATCCTGGGTCTCGCCCCAGGCCTCGGCGTGGCTGCGACTGTCTTCGACCCAATGATCGAAATCGGCCTGCAGGGCGGCGATTTCCTCGGCCGTCAGCAGATTCGCGACCACCAGGTAGCCGTCGCGGTGAAACTGGTCCAGTTGCGCTTGCTCGATCATAGGGGTTCTCCAGAAGCCAAGGGGTTGGGGTCAAGCCAGGGACACGTCCTTGAGGAAAGCCTCGACGCGGGGATGCTGGCCGTTGCGCAGTACCTGGGGCGCGTCGTCGCAGACCACACGGCCCTTTTCCATGAACACGATGCGGTCCGAGACCTTGAAGGCGAAGTTCATCTCGTGGGTGACGATCACCATGGTGATGCCCTCCTGGGCCAGGGCCTCGATCACCTGCAGCACCTCGTTGACCTTTTCCGGGTCGAGCGCCGAGGTGGGCTCGTCGAACAGCATGATCTGCGGTCGCATCATCAGCGCCCGGGCGATGGCCACCCGCTGCTGCTGGCCGCCGGACAGCTGGTGCGGATACTTCCAGGTGTGATCGAGCATCCCGACCTTGTGCAGCAGGGCATAGGCCTGCTGCCTGAGCGCCGCGGGGGCATCCAGGCGGTGATAGCGCGGTGCGAGCAGGAGGTTGTCCAGCACAGTGAGGTGGGGGAAGAGATTGAAGCTCTGGAACACCATGCCGATGTCCAGGCGATGCTCGCTGTGCTCGATGAAGCGCGGCTTCTGGGCGCCGTCCTTGTGCAGGTGGATGAAGGGCTGGCCGTTGATGCGGATCTCGCCGTTGTCAAGTTGCTCCAGGCCGTTGAGCAGGCGGATCAGGGTGGTCTTGCCCGAGCCGGACGGGCCGATCACCGAGACCACCTCGCCGGGCTGGATGCGCAGGTTGACCGAGCCCAGCACCTCGACGTCGTTGTAGGCCTTGTGCAGGCGCGCCGCCTGCAGCGCGGGAGTACTGGCGTCCCACTGCGGCTTGGCGCTGGCGGTCGACGCCTGGGTGGCCAGGGCCAGCACCTGGGCGTTGGGGGTCCGTACCACCTTGCGCTGGGTGACGTCGAGGTAGCGCTCCAGGCGTTTGAGCAGGAAGTCGAAGAGGGTGACGATCAGCACGTAGTAGAAGGCCACCGCCACCATGGTCTCCATGACCAGGAAATTCTGCGAATAGAGACGCTGGCCGACCATCAGGATCTCGGTGAGGGAGATCACCGATACCAGGGAGCTGAGCTTGACGATGGAGATGTATTCGTTGGCCAGCGACGGCAGGGCCACGCGCAGGGCCTGGGGAATGACGATGCGCCACTGGGTGCCGAGAAAGCGCAGCCCGAGTGCCCGCGCCGCCTCACCCTGGCCTTTGGGAATCGACAGCAGGCCGCCGCGGTGGATCTCGGCGACATAGGCCGTCTCGCTGATGACCAGGCCGATCAGGCCGGCCCAGAAGGGATCGGCCAGCACCACCGAGGTGCCCGGCAGCGCCTGCGGCAGGTTGTAGATGAAGATCAGCAGCACCAGCAGCGGCACGCTGCGAAAGAACCAGATGTAGGCACGGGCCGGCAGGTTGAGCGCGGGATGCCGGGACTGCTTGGCCAGGGCGATGAAGAAGCCCAGGGCGATGCTGATGACCCAGGTGAGGGTGCTGAGTTTGATGACGGTCCAGGTTGCCAGCCAGAATTGAGTGTCGCCGATAAGGCCGAACATGTAGTTCCAGTCGAAAGTCATCGTTAAAACCCGTCGCCATTCATTGGAAGGACACCTCCGAAGAGGGCTGTCCGGTCGCTGTAATTACAGAATTGGCAATCGGTGGACTTATCGTCAATTAACAAATTACAGGCCTCTGTATAGGACTTTGCTATACAGAGAAAACGGCTGCTGGAGAACTTTTCCTCTATGCCCTCATAAGGGGCAAAGTGCTGCCATTAAAGGCTTCGATGCAGGGTTTTGGTGCACTGGCATGATAAGGATGCTGCGGAGATCCACTGGATTTTCAAAGGTTTGATGGGCGTTGAAGACAGGCGCAGCCTGCCTGGCACAGCTTTCGCTTCGAGAGTAAAGGCTATGCAAAAACGAGCTCTGCACAGTTTTTTCCTATAGGTAATCCGTGACCCACTTTACGCTCAGGCAAATTCGTTATTTCGTCGCGGTGGTCGAGGAAGACAGCATCGTCGAGGCAGCGCGACAACTGCACATATCCCAGCCGTCGATTTCCGTCGCCATCAAGAATCTCGAAGAAAGTTTCGAGCAGAAGTTGTTTATCCGCCATCACGCCCAGGGTGTTTCCCTCACCGCCAGTGGGCGCCGACTCTACGATAAGGCCAAGGAACTGTTGCGGCTGTCCCACGAGCTGGAACAGAACGCCAAGGCGGAAAACGAGATGGTCTCGGGCACCGTGGCCATCGGTTGTTTCGAATCCGCCGCGCCGCTTTACCTGCCCAAGCTGGTCGCCGGCTTCAAGCGGCTCTATCCGGAAATCACCATCCAGCTGCACGACGGCGAGCAGCACGAACTCATGCACGGCGTGCACCGGGGACGCTTCGACCTGGTGTTTCTCTACGATCTGGAGCTGGGTGATTCCATCACCAAGGAGAAGCTCAATGCGCCGCACAAGCCCTATGCCCTGTTGCCCATTGCCCACCCCCTGGCGGGCAAGAAGGCGGTGACGCTCAAGGAGCTGAGTCGCGAGCCCATGATCCTGCTGGACGTGGTGCCCAGCCGTAACTACTTCATCGACATCTTCAAGGAGAAGGGCTACCACCCCACGGTGGCCTACAGCTCCCCCTCCATCGAGATGGTGCGCTGCATGGTGGGGCAGGGGCTGGGCTTTTCCGTGCTGGTCACCCGGCCAACCACCGACCTGACCTACGACGGCAAGCGCCTGGCCCAGGTCAACATCCATGACGACATGCCGGCCTCGACCTTCATCATGGCCTACCTGCGCAACAACGAGTTGACCAAGGCGACGCGGCTGTTCATGGACTATTGCCGGAGTGTCGATCTGTCGCCGGTGCCGGCGGAAAGCCCGGCAGGCTGAACACCGTGCTGGCATTTACCCATCTTCCGGGCGAAAGGGCAGGGATAGACGGCTCCGGGCTGGTCGCCGATGCGTGATGTAAAGTAGAATCAATATCATCTAAGCATCATCGAGCAGGCAGCACCCGTCATGAGTGATATGGCTCTCGCATCCTCACGTCATCTTCATCGGCTCTATTGCGATCACAGCGGCTGGCTACAGGCCTGGTTGCGGCGGCGGCTGGGCAGCGAATGGGATGCGGCCGATCTCAGCCAGGAGGCCTTTCTGCGGCTGGTGCGCAACCCCGAGGTGCTGGGCGAACTGCAGGAGCCGCGGGCGTACCTGGTGACCATCGGCAAGCGCCTGCTGATCAATTTCCAGCGCCGGCGCAGCCTGGAGCAGGCGTATCTCGACGCCCTGGCCGAGCTGCCCGAAGCCTGTGCTCCATCGCCCGAGCAACGCTGGGTCCTGCTGGAAACCCTGCAGGCCCTCGATGAGCTGCTCGACGGCCTGCCCGCCACGGTGCGCCATGCCTTCCTGCTCAGCCAGCTCGAAGACCTCACCTACCGCGAGATCGCCGAGCGCTTGCAGGTCTCCGAGCGCACCATCAAGAGATACATGGCGCAGGCCTATGAACATTGCCTGCTGGCGGAGCTGTGCTGAGCGGCGCCCAGGACCGGCGGCGGACCGCGATCCGCGAGGCCGCGGGCTGGCTGGCGTTGCTGGAGTCCGGTGCGGCTGGCGAGCGCGAACACCAGCAGTTGCAGGCCTGGCGCCAGGCCCATGCCGAGCACGAGCGCGCCTGGCAGGCGGCCTTGGCGCTGCAGCAACGCTTCGCCGCGGTGCCGTCGCGGCTGGCCATGGCCAGTCTGCAACCGGCCGATCGCGGCCGACGTACCGCCCTGCGGCAGTTGCTGGGCCTGGCGGTGGTGGTACCGACGGGGTGGTGGCTGACCCAGGAAGTGCCGCTGGACGCCTGGACCGCCGATCTCAGCACCGCCACCGGCGAACGCCGCAGCCTGACCCTGGCGGATGGCAGCCTGCTGCAACTCAATACCGCGACCGCCGTGGACCTGGATCAGACCCGGCGACGCCTGACCCTGGTGCGCGGCGAGCTCTCGCTGCGCGTACCCGGTACCCAGGCGCTGAGGCTGGATACCCGCTTCGGGACCCTGATGGTGGAGCAGGCCGAGGTCTGCGTGCAGCAGGACGATGAAGGATGCGACGTGCGCGTGGTCAGCGGTAGCGTGGGGGTGCGACCGCTGAGCGGGCCGGGGCTGGAACTGGGCAAGGGCCAGCAGTTGCGCCTGAGTACCTTGGGGATCGGTGCCATCGAGCCGTTTTCCGCGACTCTGCTGAGCTGGCGCCAGGGCGTGCTGATCGCCCAGGACCAGCCACTGGGCGAATTCCTGCAGCAATTCAGTCGCTATCGTCCTGGCCTGCTGCGCTGGGATCCCGCGGTGGCCGACCTCAGGGTCACCGGCAGCTTTCAGCTCGCCGATACCGACCGGGTACTGGCGCTGCTGGCCGCGACGCTGCCAGTTGAGGTGCATTGGCGTACCCGCTTCTGGGTAACCCTGAAACCCCGCTCGGTCGCCGCCTGAAAAAAGCCTGTCCCCTTTTCCGTACTCGTCGGTCATTAACGGCATAGGACAATCAAAGGAGGGGATTCGATGGTGACGTTGGTATTGCGGCCGTTGCTGCGCACGGGCTTGCTGGTGGCGTTGAGTGGTACTCCCTGGTGGGCGGGTTCTGCCTGGGCCCAGGAGGCCGCCCGCCGGCACTACGAGATTCCCGCTGGCAGTCTCGCCCAGGCGCTGACGCGCTTCGCCGCGGAATCCGGCGTCAATCTGGCGGTGGATCCGGGGCTGGTGGGCAAGCGCAGCAGCGCTGGCCTCAACGGCGACTATGGCGTGGAGGAGGGCTTCAGCCGCCTGCTGGCCGGCTCGGGCCTGCGACTGCAACCGCTGGGGGAGCGCGACTTCACCCTGGCGCCAGCGCCGCAGGACAGCGGCGTCCAGGAGCTGGCCAGCACCTCCATCGTCGCCACCAGTCTGCAGGCGGATGACACGCCCTACGCCGGCGGCCAGGTCGCGCGGCAAGGCTCCCAGGGACTGCTGGGCAATCGCGACTTCATGGACACGCCCTTCAGCCAGACCTCCTACACCGCCCAGACCGTCCAGAATCTTCAGGCCCGCACCCTTACCGACCTGATCGCCAGCGATCCCTCGGTGCGCTCCACCAATCCGTCGGGTGGTCGCTTCGAGCAGTTCACCATCCGCGGTTTCAGCCTGTTCAACAGCGACGTCGCCTACAACGGGCTCTATGGCGTGCTGCCGACCTATTCCATCGACATGGAGATGGCCGAACGGGTCGACATCCTCAAGGGGCCGAGCCAGTTGCTCAACGGCATCTCGCCTCGCGGCAGCGTCGGCGGGGGCATCAACGTGGTGCCCAAGCGCGCCACCGACCAGCCCATCACCGAAATCACCGGCAGCTATGCCTCCGACAGCCAGGTGGGCGGCGCCGTGGACATCGGCCGTCGCTTCGGCGCGGACAATCGCTTCGGGATGCGCTTCAACGGCGTCAAGCAATCCGGCGACACCACCTGGGATCACCAGCACGTCGACCGGCAGATTGGCGTGCTCGGTCTGGACTATCGCGTGGAACGCCTGCGCCTGGGCCTCGATCTCGGCCACACCGAGCGCGACACCGATGCGCCCCAGGAGCGGGTGCTGGTCGGTGCCAATGCCCGGGTGCCCGATGCCGACGACGTGCGCCACAACTATGCCCAGCGCTGGACCCGCGCCCAGACCAAGGACACCTTTGGCGCCCTGCGTGGCGAATTCGACGTCGACGATTCGCTGATGGTCTACGGCGCCGTGGGCGCGCGCCGCAGCGATCACGATTTCCTGCGCCACAATGTGTCCCTCACCAACGACGCCGGCGATTTCACCGTCCAGCCGCGCGACTTCACCCGTGACGAAAACGTCCGCACCGCCAACGTGGGCGCGCGCAAATGGCTGCAGACCGGGCCGGTCAGTCACGAGCTCAATGTCAGTGCCGACTACTTCTACATGGACTTCGAGAACGGTGGCGGGCGCTACGCCAGCGGGGCGAGCAACCTCTATGCGCCCCGCGACCTGCCCGCGCCGGGCGTGCGCACCCGGTCCGATGCCAAGGACTACACCGAGAACCGCTTCAGTGGCGTGGCCCTGGCCGACACCCTGGGCTTCTTCGACGACCGCCTGCTGGTCACCCTCGGCGCCCGCTGGCAGCGGGTCAAGGTGGACGACTGGTCCGATGGGGTGAAGCAAACCACCGCCTACGACGAGGAAAAGGTCTCGCCCTCGGCGGGGGTGCTGTTCAAGGCCACCGAGCGCCTGTCGCTCTATGCCAACTACATGGAAGGCCTCAGCCAGGGCAAGATCGCGCCGTCCACCGCGCTGAACGAGGACGAGATCTTCCCGCCCTTCATCAGCCGTCAGGCGGAGGTGGGCGCCAAGTACGACTTCGGCGCCGTGGCCGTGACCGCGAGTGCCTTCCGCATCAAGCAGCCAGCCTACGAGACCAACGCCACCAGCCGTACCTTCGGTCCCAACGGCAAGCGGATCAACGACGGGGCGGAGCTGAGCGTATTCGGCGAGCCGCTGGCCGGCTTCCGCGTGCTGGGCGGCCTGATGTACATCGACAGCGAGCTCAGGGACACCGTGGGCGGCACCTTCGACGGCAATCGCGCCCCGGCCACGCCCAGGCTCAATGCCAACCTCGGCGCCGAACTGGACATCCCGGCGGTGCCCGGCCTGACCCTGACCGGACGGGGGATCTACACCAGCTCCCAGTATCTGGACCAGGCCAACAGCAAGGAAATCGACGCCTGGCATCGCTTCGACGTGGGCGCGCGCTACGCCTTCAAGGTCGACGCCACCCGCGTGACCCTGAGGGCCTCGGTGGAGAACGTGATGAACGAGCGCTACTGGGCCTCCGCCGGCGCGTCCGACGACAGCGAACCCGGCCTGACGATCTCCACGCCGCGGACCTTCGTCTTCTCCACCACCCTGGCGTTCTGAGGCCGCCGGAGCCCGTTGCTGCGCAGGGCTCGGGCAGTCCTGCGCAGCGGCAGATTGTATGAGCCGTTAATTACCGGCAGAACCTTGCTGCGTTATTTGGCTGAAATTCGTTATTCATCGACAGGAGTGCCCTGCGGATATAGCTGAAACAAGATCCTTATCAAGCTTATTACCGAGCTATTTCAATAACGGACTGTAGTGAGTTCGGGTTTCCTGTCGTCCGCACATTGGCCAAAGTTGGGCGAGTTCAAAGACTGGGCTATTTACCGGAATAGCGGTTGAAGGATGAGAATGAAACTGATTATCGTTACCGAAGATAAACGTCCCGAGGTCTGACGCCATGCTTCAACCATCCCTCAGTCGCGATACCGCAGTAGCCGACAACGCCTTCTTTCTCGCTCGCCAGGCGCGCTTCGAATCAAATGTCCGCAGCTATCCGCGCAAGCTGCCGCTGGCCATCGCCAAGGCCGCCGGTGTCTGGGTGACCGACGTCGAAGGCAAGACCTACCTGGATTGCCTGGCCGGGGCCGGCACCCTGGCCCTGGGGCACAACCATCCGGCAGTCACCGCGGCCATCACCGACTTTCTCGGCAGCGGCCTGCCCATGCACAGCCTGGACCTCACCACGCCGCTCAAGGACGCCTTCAGCGAGCGCCTGCTGGGTCTGCTGCCGGGTCGGGCGGAAGACTACTGCCTGCAGTTCTGCGGGCCGTCCGGCGCCGATGCGGTGGAAGCGGCGCTGAAGCTGGCCAAGAAGGTCACCGGACGCAGCAACGTGGTGGCCTTCTCCGGCGGCTACCACGGCATGACCCACGGCGCCCTGGCCGTGACCGGCAATCTCGCGCCCAAGCAGGGCGTGGCGGGGTTGATGCCCGGGGTGCAATTCCTGCCCTATCCCCATGAGTACCGCTGCCCGCTGGGCCTGGGTGGCGAGCAGGGCGCCGCGGCCCTGGCGCGCTATCTGGAGCGGTTCTTCGGCGATGTGGAAAGCGGCGTCTGCCGGCCGGCGGCGGTGATCGTCGAGGCGGTCCAGGGGGAGGGCGGCGTCAACCCGGCACCGGCGGCCTGGCTGCGGACCCTGCGCCAGGTCACCCGGGCGCACGGCATCCTGCTCATCGTCGACGAGGTCCAGACCGGCTTCGGTCGCACCGGCGAGTTGTTTGCCTGCCAGCATGCCGGCATCGAGCCCGACATCCTGGTGCTGTCCAAGGCCGTGGGCGGTGGCCTGCCGCTGGCGCTGCTGGCGATTCGCCGCGAATTCGACGCCTGGGAGCCCGGTGGCCATACCGGGACCTTCCGCGGCAATCAGCTGGCGATGGCCACGGGGCTGGCCACCCTGGAGGCCATCAAGCGCGAAGGCCTGGTCAGCCATGCCGCCCAGCTCGGTGGCTGGCTCAAACGGCATCTGGAGCGGCGGCGCGAACGTTTCCCCGCCATCGGCAATGTCCGTGGCCTCGGCCTGATGCTGGGCCTGGAGATCGTTGACCCGAGCGGCGAAGCGGATGCACTCGGCAGCCTGCCGGCCGATCCCGCCCTGGCGGCGGCCATCCAGCGCCACTGTTTCGCCCAGGGGCTGCTGCTGGAGCGCGGCGGCCGCGACGGCAACGTGGTGCGGCTGCTGCCCCCGCTGATCCTGCAGGAAAGCCATTGCCTGGTGCTGCTCGATCGCCTGGAGGCGGCCCTCGTGGCGGCGCTGGCCGAGCCCCGTGGCTGAGCGCAAGGCACCACCCGAGTGCCGTGACACCGGATCGCTCCCCGCGACGCGCAACCTCCTGGACACTGCCATGACTTCTTTCGAATCCACGCTGCTTTCCCGCATCGTCAGCGAGCTGGCGTCTTCCCATGCCCTGATGAATTGCCTGATCAAGGAATTCGCGCTGCCGGAAAAGTGCCTGACTTATAACTGGCCGGAAGATCGGCGCGGTATAGCGCCGGCCAATTATCTGAGTTGGTTGCAAGACGGCGGCGTCCCCTTGCTGATCAACTTTCCTGGAGACCGCCAGTTCTTTCTGGTCGTCGATCGACAGGATGAACTCGGCAGCCAGCGTTATCTATCCGATATCTATGTAAGACGCGGGGACCAGCGCTGGTATTGCCCGGACTTTCCCGCCTTCATCGATTATCTGCTGGAGGCCTGCGAAGAACTCGCCGGCGCCCACAATGGCGAGTTGCTGCAGCAGGTCCTGCAGAGCCAGCGCCTGACCGCGGCCATCGTCGACCACGTGCAGATCACGCGACATCCCGCGCCGCTCAGCGACTACCTGGCCAGCGAGCAGGGCCTCTGGTTCGGCCATCCCAATCACCCGGCGCCCAAGGCGCGGCGCTGGCCGGAGCCGCTGCCGGCCGAGGCCTATGCACCGGAGTTGCACACCAGCACCCCCATGCACGTGCTGGAGGTGCCGCGCGCCGGGTTGCAGGTGGCTGGCAACGGCCTGAGCGATGCCCAGGTGCTGCAGGGCTTCGTGGACCAGGCGCAGGCCGCTGCGGAGCGGGCGCGGATCGTGCTGCACCCGGTCCAGGCACAGCTGTTCCTGAGCGATCCGCGGGTCCAGGCGCTGGTCAGCGAGGGGCTGATCCGTGACCTCGGGCCCAGCGGCGCCCTGGCCAGTCCCACTGCCTCCATACGCACCTGGTACCGCGCGGGCCATGCCTACTTCGTCAAGGGCTCGCTGAATGTGCGCATCACCAATTGCGTGCGCAAGAACGCCTGGTATGAACTGCAAAGCACCCTGATCGTCGACCGCCTCATGCAGCGCCTGCAGGGGCGGGTGGCGGGCCTGGACATGGTGCGCGAGCCGGGAGCCCTGAGCTGGGCACCGCCGGCGGCGAGCGCCGAGGACGAGCGCTGGTTCCGCGAGCAGACCGGTGCCATCCTGCGCGAGAATTTCTGCCTGGAGCATGGCGCCGACTGCTGCCTGCTGGCCGGCACCCTGTTCGCCCGCGACACCCGCCTGCAGCCGCTGCTGCAGGACTTCCTCAGCCGCTGCGGCGGTCGGGAGCCCAGCGATCAGGCGCGACTGGCCTGGTTCCAGGATTACCAGCGGCTGTTGCTGGGGCCGGTGCTGCGATTGTTCTTCGAGCACGGCGTGGTGCTGGAGCCGCACCTGCAGAATTGCGTGCTGGTGCATGACAATGGCCGGCCCGTCCGGCTGCTACTGCGCGACTTCGAAGGCATCAAGCTGACCGATACCCTGGGCGCCGAGACCCTGGACGCCCACGTCCATCCCCGGGTGCGCCAGTCGTTGCTCTACAGCCGCGACCAGGGCTGGCGGCGCATCGCCTACTGCCTGTTCGTTAATAACCTCGCCGAGGCGGTGCTGGCGCTGAGCTGGGAGCGTCCGCACCTGGCGCCGCGCCTGTGGCGGCAGGTGGAAGCCGAGTTGATCGCCATCCGCCGGGATCTGCAACGCGCCGCGCCCGAGCTGGATGCGTTGATCGCCGGCCAGCCGATTCCCTGCAAGACCAATCTCAAGGTGCGCCTCGCCGCCCAGGCCGATCGCCAGGCCGGTTATGTGCAGTTGCCTTGCCCCTGGGGCGCGGAGGTGCGTCATGGGTGAGCTACCGGCCGCGGTCCGCGCCGCCCTGGTGGAGGCCCAGGCGCAGTCCGGCGATCCCCTGGCGGCCTTCGTCTACGACCTCGATGCCCTGCGGCGGCACGTTGCCGCGCTGATGGCCGAATTGCCGCCGGGCGTGGAGCTGTACTACGCCATCAAGGCCAACAGCGAGGCGCCGATCCTGGCGGCCCTGGCGCCGCTGGTGCACGGCTTCGAGATCTCCTCCGGTGGCGAGATCGATCGCCTCGCCGCCTGCCCGCAGCGCAAGCCGTTCATCTTCTCCGGTCCGGGCAAGCTGGATTCCGACCTGCGCACCGCCCTGAGCGCCGGGGTCGAAGCCATCCACCTGGAGAGCCTCGGCGAGATCCAGCGCCTGCAACGGCTGGCCCGCTCCCTGGGACGGCTACAGCCGGTGTACATCCGCATCAACCCACAATTGCCGGCCGGGCTCACCAGTACCCTGGCCATGGCCGGTACGGCGACGCCCTTCGGCTTCGACGAGGCCGATCTGCACGGCGCGGTGGCAGCGGTGGAGGCGGCCAGCCACCTGCAGCTGCAGGGCTTCCATGTGCATGCCCTGTCGCACCAGCACTCGGTCGAGCGCCATCTGCACCTGCTGGACTTCTATCTGGAACGCTGGCCGCACTGGCGCGGCCTGGCCCGGCGCCCGGAGAGCCTGGTGCGGCTCAACGTCGGGGGCGGCATCGGGGTGGATTACCGCGAAGGTCGGCGATTCGACTGGGCGCGGCTGTGCGCGCACCTGCGCGCCCGTCTGGCCGCCCAGGCGCAGCCGCCGCTGATCCGCTTCGAACCGGGCCGTTTCCTCGCGGCCTTCTGCGGCTACTACGCCATGGAGGTGCTGGATACCAAGACCAGTCATGGCCAGCACTTCCTGGTCTGCCGCGGCGGAACCCACCAGTTCCGCCTGCCGGTGGCCCAGGGGCACGATCACCCGGTGCTGCACCTGCCCCGCGAGGCGCGGGCGACGGCGACCGGGGGCAAGGCCTGGACGGTGGTGGGCCAGCTCTGTACCCCCAAGGACATCCTCAGCCGCGGCCAGCCGCTGGGTGAGGTACGGGTGGGCGACCTGCTGGTGCTGCCCCTGGCCGGCGCCTATGGCTACAACATCTCCCACGCGGACTTCCTCTGCCATCCGCGCCCACGGCAACTGTTCCTCGACGGGAACGGGAGGGCCTCGGCGTGAGCGTGGCGATCCCGCGGGTCTTGGTGGCGGTGAACGTGCTGCTGGGCACGGTCACCGTCAGCCTGGCCAATACCGCGCTCAATCCGGCGCTGCCGGCCTTCATCGCCGCCTTCGACCTGGGGCCGCTGCTGGCCAGCTGGATCGTCGCCGGCTTCATGGTCGCCATGGGCATCACCATGCCGCTGACCGGTTTCCTGGCCGGGCGCCTCGGGCGGCGGCGGCTCTATCGCCTCGGGTTGCTGGCCTTCATCGCCGGCTCGGCGCTGGGCGCCCTGGCCGATTCCATCGCCGGCGTGCTGCTGGCGCGCATGGTCCAGGGGGTGGCCAGCGGCCTGATGATTCCCCTGGCGCTGGGCATCATCTTCTCCGTCTATCCCAAGGAGGAGCGCGGGCGGGTGACCGGCTGGTGGGGCGGGGCGGTGATGCTGGCGCCAGCGGTGGGGCCCTTGTGCGGCAGCCTGCTGCTGGAGGTGTTCGACTGGCGCGCCCTGTTCCTGCTCAACGTCCCGGTGGGCCTGCTGGCCCTGGCCATGGGGCAGGTGGTGGTGCCCGCGGATGCCCCCCGCGAACACCAGCCCTTCGACCTGGCCGGCTACCTGCTGATCGCCACTGGCCTGGGATTGCTGCTGGTGACCCTCGGCCGGCTGCGCGAGCTGACGGCGGTGGGCGAACCCCTCAATCTGCTGGCCCTGGCGGCCGGATTCCTGTGCCTGCTGGCCTTTGTCCGCCTGCAACTGCGACGCCGCCATCCGCTGCTGCCGCTGCGACTGTTCGCCCTGCGCGGCTACCGGGCCAGCGTCATCATCGCCGTGGTCCAGGCGGTGGGCATGTTCGAATGCCTGGTGCTGCTGCCGCTGCTGATCCAGCTGGTACTGGGCCACAGCGCGCTCTGGACCGGTCTGGCACTGCTCTGCACGGCGCTGGCGGCGGCGCTGTTCGGTCAGGTCGGCGGGCGCCTGCTCGACCGCCGCGGACCCCGTGGCGTGATCGCCACCGGCCTGGCGCTCAGCGGCCTGGCCACCCTGGCCCTGGGTGTGGTTGGCAGCCATGCCGGACTCGCCTGGATCTGCGCGCTGATGGTCCTGCGCGGCGTCGGCCTGGGGCTGTCCTACATGCCGGCCACCACCGCCGGCCTCAATACCCTGCCGGATGCCCAGGTCACCCAGGGCGCGGCCATGAACAACATCGCCCGGCGCCTGGTGTCCTCGGTGGCCGTGGTGGCCGCCTCCCTGTGGCTGGAACTGCGCCTGGGCGGCGCGTCCGGCTGGGGCCCGCGCCAGGCCGCCACCGGCGTCGCCATCCAGGACGCCTTCATCGCCACCGGTCTGTTCATCCTGCTGGCCCTGCCCTGGGCCTGGCGCTTTCCCGCCGGCCAATCCCTTTCCGTTCGGAGGTACTCATGACCGCTCAGCTTTCACTTCCTGCGCAGCCCTGGCCGTCGCCCGCCGACGCCGCCCTCTATCGCCAGGTCGAGCAGCGCGTGGTGGCGCAATTGCTGCAGACGCTGATCTACGAAGAGGTGCTCGGCGCCCAGGTACAACCAGTGGCGGATGGCCTGGCGCAGTATCGCCTGGCCGGTCGCGCCGCCGATGGCCAACCGGTGCAGTACCTGGGCTATGCGCCCGCCGCTGCCAGCTTCGGCCTGATCCGCCTGGACCCCCAGCGCCTGGTGCGCCAGGACGCCCAGGGGAGCCGTGCGCCGACGCTGCACGAGACCCTGGCCGAATTGCTCGGCGAGCAGAGCGCCGCGCCGCTGTGGCCGCGCTTCGTCCAGGAGCTGGAGCAGACCCTGCTCAAGGACCTGCAGTCGCGCCGCCAGGATTATCGTCCCGACCGCCCGGCCCACGAACTGGATGTGGACGCGCTGGAACGGCACTTCATGGACGCCCATGGCTACCACCCCTGCTACAAGTCGCGCATCGGCTTCTCCCTGGCCGAGAATCGCCGCTACGGACCGGAATTCGGCGAGCCGATCCAGGTGGTCTGGCTGGCCCTGGCGCGCGAGCGGGCCTCGGTGGGGCACTCTCGCCATCTGGATTTTCCGGCCTTCATCGCCGAGGAATTCGGTGCCCAGCGCTGGGCGGCCCTGGCCGCCGAGTGGCGCGAACAGGGGCGGGCGCTGGACGATTACCAGCTGATCCCGGTGCATCCCTGGCAATGGGAGCAGCACCTCGCCGCGCTGTTCCAGCCCGAGCTGGTGAGCGGCGAGCTGCTCTACCTCGGCACCTCTCGCGACCAGTACGCCGCCCAGCAGTCCATCCGCACCCTGGCCAATCGCAGTGCGCCCCGGCGGCCCTACGTCAAGCTGGCGATGTGCCTGACCAATACCTCCAGCACCCGCATCCTGGCGCGCCATACGGTGCTCAACGGCCCAATCATCACCGACTGGCTGCAGCGCCTGATCGAAACCGATGCCACGGCCCGCGACCTGGACTTCGTGGTGCTCGGCGAGGTCGCCGGCGTCGCCTACGACAGCCGCACGCTGCCGGCCAGTCGCGCGGGGCAGGTCTACGGCACCCTCGGCGCCGTCTGGCGCGAGAGCATCCATGCCTATCTGCGCGCGGATGAGCAGGCGGTTCCCTTCAACGGCCTGACCCAGGTGGAGAATCGCTACGGTCAGGGTGCGCCGCGGCCCTTCGTCGCCGCCTGGATCGAGCGCCACGGCCTGGACACCTGGCTGGGGCAACTGCTCAGGGTCACGGTGACGCCGCTGATGCACATGCTCCACGCTGAAGGCATCGGCATGGAGTCCCACGGCCAGAACATCGTGCTGATCCACCGCGACGGCTGGCCGCTGCGCATCGCCCTCAAGGACTTCCACGACGGCGTACGCTATGCCGAGCGCCACCTGGCACGTCCGGAGCTGCGCCCGACCCTGGAGCCCTTGCCGGCGAGCCACGCGCGGATCAACCGCAACTCCTTCATCCTCACCGAGGACGTGGACGCGGTACGGGACTTCACCTGCGATGCCTTCTTCTTCATCGCCCTGGGCGAGTTGGCGGTGTTCCTACGCCAGCACTTCGCCCTGGCCGAGGCCGACTTCTGGCAGGCGACCGCCACGGTCATCCTCGACTACCAGCGCGCCCATCCCCAGTACCGGGAGCGCTATGCGCTGTTCGACGTCTTCGCCCCCACCTTCGAGGTGGAGGAGCTGACCAAGCGGCGCCTGCTGGGCGATGGCGAGCGGCGCTTCAAGGCGGTGGCCAATCCCCTGCATCCCTACCGGCCCGCCGCATGCTGAGGCGCAATCGACTCAAGGCCGCCCTGGCGGCCGGCACGCCCAGCCACGGCCTGTTCGCCTCGTTGCCCACGCCCGCCAGCATCGAGCTGATCGCCGAAGCCGGCTACGACTTCGTGATCATCGACATGGAGCACGTGCTGATCAATCCGGAAACCCTGGAGAACATGATCCGCACCGCCGAGAGCTACGACCTCACGCCGCTGGTGCGGGTATCGGACGCCGAGCCCAAGCGCCTGCTGCGCCTGCTCGATGCCGGCGCCCAGGGGATCGTGCTGCCCTGTGTGGAAGACCCGGCGGTGCTGGCCGCCGCGGTGCGCGCCTGCAAATACCACCCGGAGGGCCAGCGCAGCCTCAATGCCGGGCGGCCTGGCTCCTTCGGCAAAGCCAGCCTGGCCGACTACGTGACCTGCGCCAATGCGCAGATCCTGGTGGTCGCCATGATCGAGAGCGCCGCGGGCGTTGCCCGGGCAGCGGAGATCGCCGCGGTGCCCGGGGTGGACCTGCTGCTCGAAGGGGCGGCGGACCTGTCGCAATCCCTCGGCCGCCCCTGGCGCATCGCCGATCCGGAGGTGCAGGAGGCGCTGCGCCAGACCTGGGCCGCCGCCCAGCGCCAGGGCACCCCCTATTGCGCCATCCCCCGGCGCCCTGAGGACCTCGACCTCTGGCGCGCCCGGGGCGTCACCACCTTCGTGCTCGGCGACGAGCGCGGCATCGCCTTCCGGGCCCTGCAGGCCCGCCTGACCGCCCATTCCTGCGGAGAATCCCCATGAACGCCCAGACCCTCGCCACCGATCTCATCCTGCAGGACCTGTTCGACTGCCTGCTGGCCGAAGACGTCTTCGCCCCGCTGGCCGTGACCCTGGCGGCCGCGGCCCCGGAACATCCCGTCGCGCTGCAGCCGGCGGCCCCGGAGGAGCGGCTCTGGGAGTGCTGCTGCGATCCCCGCGAGCAGCGTTTCATCGCCGCGCGGGTGCGCCCGGGCATTACCCAGGCCTGGGTGAAGGTGCCCGGTACGCCGATCCTGGCGCGCCAGGGCGACGCCTGGAGCACCCTCACGCCGGATGCCTTCGTCACCCTGGTGTTCGCCGAGGCGGCTGCCGATCCGGAGCAGGCGCGGGGCATCGCCCTGCTGCGCGAGACCCTGGCCACCAGCCTGCGGCAGACCCGGCTGTCGCTGGAACAACCCCTGGTCCCGGGTCCGCTGCTGGAGGGCGACGGCCAGGCCGCCTTCCTGCAACTGGAGCGCTGGGCCGCCCTGCGGGATCGACCCTATCACCCCCTGGCCAAGGCCAAGCTGGGCCTGAACGACGCCGACTACCAGGCCTACCAGGCCGAATTCGGCCAACCCGTGCGCCTGGCCTGGGTCGCGGTGCGCCGCGATCAGCTGCTGTGCGGCGAGGGGGTGGTGGCGGAGGGCCAGGGGCCGGCGGCCGCCCTGCTGACCCCAGCGGCGCTGGCCGAGTTGCAGGCCGAATTGCAGCAGCGCGGCCTGGCCGAGAGTCACCTGGCGCTGCCGGTACACCCCTGGCAACTCGCCGAGGGACTGCCGGGCCGGCTGGACGAGGCCTTCGCCAGCGGCGTCTGCCAGCACCTGGACTTCGCCGGCGCACGCTGCCACGCCACCTCGTCGCTGCGCTCCATGCTCATGGAGGAGGGCGCGGGCGTGGCCCAGCTCAAGTTGCCCATGGCGGTGCATTCCCTGGGCGCCTCGCGCTACCTGCCGGCGGTGAAGATGATCAACGGCTCGCGCAGCGAGGCCCTGTTGCGCCAGGCCCGCACCCTGGACCCGGTGCTCGCGGAGAGCCTGCACCTGTGCGACGAGTCGCGCTGGTGGGCCTTCATGCCGCCGGCGGCGACCCTGTTCGACGAGGCGCCGCGGCATCTCTCGGCCATGGTGCGCGGCTATCCCGCGGCGCTGCTGGCCGATCCCGACTGCCGCCTGCTGCCCATGGCCGCGCTCGGCACGCCGTTGCCGGACAGTCGCCGACATTTCTTCGACGACTGGCTGGCGGCCCGGGCACTGGCGCCGACCCCGGCCAACGTCCTGCTGTTGTTGGGTGAGCTGTGCCGCAGCTTCATCGATCTCAACCTGCGGATGTTCCGCCTCGGCCTGCTCGGCGAGGTGCACGGGCAGAATGCCGTGCTGGTCTGGCGCGCCGGGCGCATCCAGGGCCTGCTGCTACGCGACCACGACTCCCTGCGCCTGTACGTGCCCTGGCTGGAGCGCCAGGGGCTGGCCGATCCGCAGTACCGGATCAAGCCCGGCCATGCCCAGACGCTGTATCACGAGCATCCGCGCGACCTGCTGTTCTGGTTCCAGACGCTGGGCATCCAGGTCAACCTCAGGGCCATCTTCGAGACCGTCGCGAACTGCTACGCTGTCCCGCTGACCGCTGCCTGGACGCTGCTGCGCGAGGTACTGGAAGAACGCATCGTGGCCCTGGATTTCGACGCCGAGGCCCGGGCGCTGCTCCGGGAGACCTTGTTCGAGGCGCCGGACTGGCCGCAGAAGTGGCTGCTGCGCCCGATGATCGAGCGGGCCGGTGGGCCCGGCAGCATGCCGTTCGGCAAGGGCAGGGTGGTCAATCCCTTTCATCAGGTGAGCCATGCCCCCTAGTGTTTCCCTCTCTATGACCCGCCGCCGCCTGCTCGGGCTCGGCGGCGTGCTCGCCACCGGCCTGGCGCTGCCGCCAGGCGTCGCCCGGGCGCAGTCCACGCGCGTGGCCACGCTGTTCCAGGGCGCCACCGACAGCGCCGTGGCCCTGGGGCTCAGGCCTTGCGGGGTGGTCGAGTCCTGGAGCGAGAAACCCGTCTATCGCTACCTGCGCCCGGCGCTGGCGGGAGTGCCCTCGCTGGGGCTGGAAACCCAGCCGAGTCTGGAAGACCTGGCACTGCTGGCGCCCGACCTGATCGTCGCCTCGCGCTTTCGCCATGGCCGGATCGCACCCTTGCTGCAGCAGCTGTGCCCGGTGGTGATGCTGGAGGAGGTCTTCGAATTCAAGCAGACCCTGCTGGCCCTGGGCACCGCTGCGGGGCGTGAAGCGGCCGCCACGGCCCTGCTGCAGGCCTGGCAGGCGCGCATCGCCCGTCTGCGCGAGGCGCTGCAACGCCATTACGGGGCCCAGTGGCCGCCGACGGTGGCGGTACTGGATGTGCGCGCCGATCACCTGCGCAGCTACCTGCCCGACAGCTTCGCCGGGCGGGTACTCAGCGAACTGGGCTTCGCCTGGCCGGCGGCCAGCCAGGGCAGCGCCGCGCCCTCGATCAAGCTGACCTCCCGGGAAAGCCTGCCGGTGGTGGAGGCCGAGGTCTTCTTCGTCTTCCTGCGCGCCGACCAGGCCGCGGTGCAGCGCAACTACGCCAGTCTGCTCGAACACCCGCTCTGGCAACGCCTGAGCGCCCCCCGCCGCGGGCAGGTCTGGCGGGTCGACGGGGTGGCCTGGAGCCTGGGCGGCGGCATTCTCGCGGCGAATCGGCTGCTGGACGATATCGAGGGCGTTCTGGCCGCCCAGGGGGCCGCATGAGCGCACCCTTCAGATTGCTGCTGCTCGCCCTGGCCCTGGCGCTGACCGCCGTGCTGAGCCTCTCGGTCGGTGCGCGCTGGATCGCGCCTAGCAGCGTGGTGGCGGCGCTGGTGCAGGATCCTTCGCTGGCGCTGGATGCCACCCTGGTCAACACCACGCGCCTGACGCGGCTGCTGGTCGCTCTGGTGGTGGGTGCCAACCTGGCGGTGGCCGGTGCCCTGATGCAGGCCATGACGCGCAATCCCCTGGCTTCGCCGGGGCTGTTCGGCATCAACGCCGGGGCTACCTTCGCCCTGGTGCTGGGCATCACCCTGCTGGGGCTGTCCAGCACGGAAGGCTGGGTGCTCTGCGCGCTGCTGGGCGCGGCGGTGGCCGGCACCCTGGTCTGGATCCTGGGCAACCGGGGCCAGGCGCGCCTGACGCCGCTGCGCATCGTGCTGGCTGGCGCCGCCCTGGCGGCGCTGTTCACCGCCTTCAGCCAGGCGCTGCTGGTGATCAATCAGGAGGGCCTGGACAGCGTGCTGTTCTGGCTGGCCGGTTCGGTGGGTGAGCGCAACCTGGCCATGGCTGCGCCCCTGCTGGTGTTCAGCCTGCTGGCCCTGGCCGCCGCCATGGTCCTGGCCGGGCAGCTGGATGTACTGGTCGCCGGTGACGACCTCGCCCGTGGCCTCGGCCAGCCGATCGGACTGATCCGGTTGCTGGCCGGGGTGCTGGTGATCTGCCTGGCTGGCAGCGCCGTGTCCCTGGCCGGCAACATCGGCTTCATCGGCCTGATGGTGCCGCACCTGGTGCGCGGGCTGTTGGCCCGCGCGCGAAACGAGCATCGCTGGCTGATCCCCGGCTGCGCCCTGGGCGGGGCCCTCCTGCTGGTGCTGGCCGACAGCCTGGCGCGGGTGGTGATCCTGCCCCAGGAGGTACCCGTGGGTATCATGACCGCCCTGTTCGGCGGGCCGTTCTTCATCCATCTCGCGCGCCGGGGAGGCCGCCATGGCCGTTGAGATCGTCTGGCGGCTCGGCCGCTTTTCCCGGCGCCTGGCCCCGGCCACCCTGGGGCGGCTGGTCGTCGCCGCGCTGGTGGCCCTGGCGGCCTTGCTGCTGTGCCTCTGCCTGGGCAAGGTCTGGTTGACGCCCACCCAGGTGCTGGCCGCCTTCGCCGACGACGCGCACGGCGGCCTGGGTTTCATCGTCACCCAGTTGCGCCTGCCGCGGGCGCTGCTAGCGGCCCTGGTCGGCAGCGCCCTGGCGGTGTCCGGCCTGCTGCTGCAGGGCCAGGTGCGCAATCCCCTGGCCTCGCCGGACCTGCTCGGCATCACCAGCGGCGCCAGTGCCGGGGCGGTCTGCTATCTGGCGTTTCTTGCCGCAAGTCTCGGGCCGCATGGCCTGCCGCTGGCCGCGATGCTCGGCGCGGGCCTGGCGGCGCTGCTGGTCTATGGCC
The DNA here is from genome assembly GCF_039908605.1 of Pseudomonas aestiva. Classification (NCBI taxonomy): domain Bacteria; kingdom Pseudomonadati; phylum Pseudomonadota; class Gammaproteobacteria; order Pseudomonadales; family Pseudomonadaceae; genus Pseudomonas; species Pseudomonas aestiva. The sequence goes on from NZ_CP150916.1 coordinate 2,336,480, forward strand.
TGGCCTGGAATCACGGGGCCTCGCCGTTGCGGCTGGTGCTGGTGGGGGTAGGGGTATCGGCCATGCTCGCCGCGGCCACTACCTTCCTGCTGGTGTTCAGCCCGCTGACCACCACGCTGTCCGCCTACGTCTGGCTGACCGGCAGCGTCTATGGCGCCAGCTGGCCGGAGGTGCGCGCCCTGGGCCTGTGGTGGCTGGCCCTGTTGCTGCCACTGGCGGTCCTGGCGCGACACGCCGTGCTGGCGCAACTCGACGACGACCTGGCCCGCGGCCTCGGCGTGCGCCTGCAGCGGCAACGCGCGGCCCTGCTGGCGCTGGCCGTGGCCCTGGCCGGGGTGGCCATCGCCTGGGGGGGCGCCATCGCCTTCGTCGGCCTCATCGCGCCCCATATCGCCCGCCGCCTGCTGCCCAGTGGGTTCGCCGGTCAGGCGCTGCTGGCGGCCCTGGTGGGAGCGCTGCTGGTGATGCTCGCCGACCTCCTGGGTCGTACCCTGTTCCTGCCCCTGGATCTGCCGGCCGGCATCTTCGTCGCCGCCCTTGGGGCGCCCTTTTTCCTCTACCTGCTGATCCGGCAACGCCCCTGAAGGAGGCTTCATGGCAACCCTGGCCAGCCGCGGCCTGACCCTCGGCTACGGCACCCAGACCATCATCGAGGCCCTCGACCTCGACCTACCACCGGGTCGCGTCTCGGTCCTCATTGGCAGCAACGGCTCCGGCAAGAGCACCCTGCTCAAGGCCTGCGCCCGGCTGCTGGAACCGCGCCAGGGCCAGGTGCTGCTCGACGGCCAGGACATCCACCGGCAGTCCACCGCCGCCCTGGCCCGGCGATTGGCGGTCCTGCCACAGACCCCGGTGGCGCCCGAGGGCATCAGCGTGCGGCAGCTGGTCAGCCTGGGCCGCTATCCCTACCAGAACTGGATGCGTCAATGGTCGGCGGACGATGCCGCGGCGGTGGACAAGGCGCTGCGCCTAACCGACCTGCTGGCGCTGGCGGAGCGGCCGGTGGACGACCTCTCCGGCGGTCAGCGCCAGCGCGCCTGGATCGCCCTGACCCTGGCCCAGGATACCGACTGCCTGCTGCTGGACGAACCCACCACCTACCTGGACCTGGCGCACCAGATCGAGGTGCTGGACCTGCTGCGCCAGCTGAACCGGGAGGAGGGCAAGACCATCGTCATGGTGCTGCACGACCTCAATCTCGCCTGCCGCTATGCCGATCACCTGGTCGCCGTCCACCAGCGTCGCGCTTACGCCCAGGGGGCTCCCGCGGCGGTGTTGACGCAAGCCCTGGTACGCGAGGTGTTCGCCTTGGAATGCCGGATCATCGCCGATCCCTATTTCGGCACGCCGCTGTGCATTCCCTTCGGTCGCGAGGTACCGCCATGTGCCTGAGGCCCACCCTCGACAGTGCCCAACGGGACGAGCTGCGCGCTACCTTCGGCCTGCGCGAAGCCAGAGAGCGCGATGGGCAGCACAGCCAGCCGGTCGCCGCCTGGCTGGACGCCGCGCGCTGTGCCGAGTTGCTCGACGACCTGGGGGCGCGCATGCAAGCCCCTACGCGGCGGGTCGCGGCATCGCTGCTGACCAAACGGCTGGGCTTCCTTACCACCGGGGTGGCCTTCCACGCCCTGTCGGCCTATGACCGGCGCCTGGACCTGACGCCTGGCAATGTCTGGATCGAGGATGGCCACGTCCAGGGACGCTGGCACTCGTCGCTACCGCTGAGCGATACCCGGCCGCTGCCTGCCCTCGACGATCACGCCACCGCCCGGGCGTTGCTGGCCCGCGCCCTGTTCGGCGAGCTGCTGCGGCCGCTCTGGGAGACCCTGGCGCAGGTTGGCCGCGTCTCGCCGCGCATCCTCTGGGAAAACGTCGCGGTGCGGCTCTATTCGCTGTACGACCGCCGCCTTGCCGAATTGGACGATCCGGCCATTCGTGCCCGCTGCGCCGAGGACTTCGCCTGGCTGCTGGCGGCCACGCCGGCGGAGCTGGGGCTGGAGACCAATCCGCTGGCCCAATTCCGCCGGCCTGCAACGGCCAGTACCGTGGGACGTCCCGTCCGCTTCCGGCGCACCTGCTGCTTCTACTACCAGGCCACGGCACCTGCCGAATACTGCTCCAACTGCCCGCTGATCCGCCCCCGGGAGGCCGTATGCCCAGCCACCTGAGCGAGCTGCCGGCCGCGCTGATCGCCGGCTACGCCGAGATTTCCGCCTCGACCCTGGGGCATCTCGGACGTACGGGTTACCTGCCCGAGCTCAAGCCGGCGATAGCCGGTGCGCGCCTGCTGGGCCGGGTGGTGACGGCGCGCATTCCCTTGCCCCACGGCGCCCTGTTGCGCGAGGCGCTGATCACCAGTCGCCCGGGCGACGTCCTGGTGATCGAGGCCGTCGGCGATCCCCACTGCGCCTGCTGGGGCGAATTGCGCACCCTGGCGGCCCTGGTCAAGGGCCTGGCCGGCGTGGTGGTGAGCGGCGCCATCACCGACATCCAGGCGCTTCGCCAACTCGGTCTGCCGGTCTTCCATCGCGGCATCAGCGCCGTCACCACCCAGGGCGGCGAGGCGCTGGGCGAATTGAACGTCGAACTTCAGCTCGGCGAGACGCTCGTCTGCCCCGGTGACCTCGCCCTGGGAGACGACGACGGCCTGTTCATCCTGTCGCCCGCGCGGGCCGCAGCCTTGCTGCCACTGGCCCGGGCCAAGGAAGCCGCGGACCAGGCGCGGCGTGTGCAACTGCTGCAGCGGCTCACCGAAGGGCGCTAAGGCTACTATTCCGGCTTGGTGCCGATCTGCTCCCGCAGGAGTTGCAGATAGCGCCGCGCGCCCAGGCCCTGGGGGCGGTTCTTGATCCAGATGACGTCGATCCAGCGACGGATCTGGCTGGCCATGTTGTCGAATTGCACCTGTTCGAGCAGCCCGGCGGCGATTAGTGGGCGCACCAGCGGGTGAGGCAGATAGGCCCAGCCCAGCCCGGCCTGCACTAGGTCCAGCGTCGCCAGATAGCTGTCGGTGAGCCAGACCCGCTGCGACAGCACGATCTGCGGGTCCGAGGCGTTGCGGTCGCCGCCGGCCACCACGATCTGGCGGGTATCGGCCATCAGCGTTTCGCCCAGAGGTCGACCGGTGTGGGTCGAGGGGTAGCCGGGCGCCGCCACCGCCGTGAGCAACTGGCTGCCGGCCTCGGCGAAACCTTCCTGCTCGTTGATCCCCGGTCGTTCGAAGATCAGCGCCAGGTCGACGCTGCCATCGTGCAGCAGGCGGATCGCCTCGGCGCGTGCCGCCGAGCGGATCTCGATTTCCAGCGCCGGAAATTCCTCGGCCAGGGTCACCAGCGGCCGACTCCAGGCACCCGTCTGCAACTCCGGCGCCATCACCAGCACGAAGCGCCGCTCCAGCCCAGCGTGCAATTGCAGGGCGTGAGCGTCGAGCAGATTGAGCTGGCTGGCCACCTGCCGCGCCTGGGGTTCGAGGGCGCGCGCGGCGGGGGTCGGCAAGGCCTTGCGGGTGGCGCGATCGAACAGCACCAGGTCCAGCTCGGCCTCCAGCTGGGAAATCGCCATGTTCACCGCTGACGGCACCCGCCCCAGGACGCGGGCCGCCGCGGAAAAGGAGCCCTCGTCGATCACGGCGAGGAAGACTCGAAGCGTTTCACTGGTAAAAGCCATGGTTGTCAATTTCGCTGATAACGATCGTCTTTTTGTATCAGCCAGACAGGCTTAGAGTCCAGTCAGACAACAACGGAGACAGTGATATGAGCGAGTCGATGGCGGGCCAGGTGGCCCTGATCAGCGGTGCCGGCAGCGAAGCTGGCATCGGCATGGCGATAGCCCGCCGCCTGGGCGCGGCGGGGGTACGGTTGCTCGTCACCGCCAGCAGCGCCCGGATCGCGGAGCGGGTGGCGGAATTGCGCGCCGCCGGCTTTACCGCTGAAGGTCAGGCCCTGGATCTCACCGAGGAGGCCGCCGTTGGCGACTTCTGCCAGTGGGCCGAGGCGCGTTGGGGCCGCATCGACATCCTGGTCAACAACGCCGGCATGACCATGCAGGGCAGTCCCGAGCCCCTGGTGGAGGTGGCGCGGATGACCCTGGCCGACTGGAATCTGACCCTGGCGCGCAACCTGACCACGGCCTTCCTGCTGACTCGCGCCGTATTGCCCGGCATGCAGGCGCGCGGCTATGGCCGCATCGTTCACGTCAGTTCCGCCACCGGCACCCGGGCGGGCATTCCGCAGGCAGCGGCCTACAGCGCGGCCAAGGCGGCCATGGTCGGCATGAACATGAGTCTGGCGCTGGAGGTGGCCGGGCAGGGCATCACGGTCAACGCCGTGGCCCCTGGCTGGATCGAAACCGCCTCCAGCCTGCCGGAAGAATTGCAGGCGGCGACGCGGGTCCCCGTGGGTCGCGCCGGCCGCCCCGCCGAGGTCGCGGCGGCGGTGGCCTTCCTGGCCTCGCCCGAGGCGAGCTACATCACCGGGGAATACCTGGTGGTGGACGGCGGCAACAGCCGCATCGAAAACAAGGGGGCCTGACATGCAGCCGGTCGTACTGGTCAGTGGGGTTCTGGGTGGCATCGGGGGGGCGGTGCGCGAGCATTTCCTGCAGGCGGGCTGGCAGGTCTTCGGCACCGATCTCGACGGCGCAGCCCTGGCGGCGCTCCAGGCCGACGGCCACCTTGCCGGCCAGCACGCTGCTGACCTGCGCCAGGCCCGCGCGAGCCGGGAGGTGGTCGCCAGCGTCCTGGACCGCCTCGGTCGCCTCGACGCCCTGGTCAACTGCGCCGGCGTCTGGCGCGAAGGCCCGGCCGAGACCTTCAGCGAGGAAGACTTCGACCTGGTGCTGGACGTCAATCTCAAGGCCAGCTTCTTTCTCTGCGCCGCGGCCATTCCCGCGCTGCGCGACACCCGCGGCGCCATCGTCAACCTGAGCAGCGATGCCGGTCGCCAGGGCAATCGCAATGCCGCCGTCTACTGCGCCAGCAAGGGCGCGGTGACCCTGATGACCAAGGCCCTGGCGCTGGACCTGGCGCCCAGCGGGGTGCGCTGCAACAGCATCTCCCCCGGCGATGTGGCGACGCCCATGCTGAGCTTTCAGGCAGAGCGCTACGGCAATGGCGATCCCGCCGCCTATCTGCAGGAATTGCTGGAGAAGTATCCGCAAGGCGAGCAGGCGCGCTTCATCCAACCCGAGGAAGTCGCCGAACTGGCCTTTTTCCTGTGCCAACCCGCCGCCCGCTCCATCACCGGCGCCGACCTGGCCATCGATTGCGGCGTCTCGGCCGGGCACTGAGCCCGGCCGAGACGCCCTCCACCCCAAGAGGAGTCCGACATGACCACCAGTGGTATCAGCGAAGCCGCCGTCCAGACCTGCGTCGCGGCCGAACGCGAGCGCTTCCTGGCGCGCAATCCCAAATCCCTCGCCCTGGCCGAGCGGGCCCGGCACTCGCTGTTCGGCGGCGTGCCCATGCACTGGATGAACGACTGGTCGATGCCCAGTGCGCTGTTCGTCAGCCATGCCCAGGGTTCGCGCTTCCACGATGTAGACGGCCACGAGTACATCGACTTCTGCCTGGGCGACACCGGCAGCATGTTCGGCCATTCGCCGGCGCCCATCGCCCGGGCCCTGGCCGAGCAGGGCGCGCGCGGGCTCACCACCATGCTGCCCGGCGAGGATGCCGTGGTCGCCGGGGAATTGCTCGCCGAGCGCTTCGGCCTGCCGTTCTGGCAGGTGGCGACCACCGCCACCGACGCCAATCGCTATGTCATCCGCTGGGCGCGCGCCATCACCAATCGCAAGGTGCTGCTGGTGTTCGACGGCTGCTATCACGGTACCGTCGACGACGTCATGGTGCGCCATCAGGAGGGTCGCACCGTGCACCGCGGCGGCCTGATCGGCCAGGCGCACAACCTGGCCGAGACCAGCCGGGCCGTGCCCTTCAACGACCTGGCGGCGCTAGAGGAGGCACTGGCGAAGGGTGACGTCGCCGCGCTGATCTGCGAACCGGCCATGACCAACATCGGCATGGTGCTGCCCGCCCCGGGCTTCATGGACCAGGTCCGCGCCCTGACCCGGCAATACGGCACCCTGCTGATCATCGACGAGACCCATACCCTGTCCACCGGCCCCGGCGGCTGTACCCGCGCCTGGAATCTGCAGCCGGACTTCATCACCTTCGGCAAACCCATCGCCGGGGGCGTCCCCTGTTCGGCCTATGGCTGCAGCCACGAGATGGCCCAGGCCATGCGCCTGGCGCAGCAGCACGCCAGCGAGACCAGCCACGGCCATGGGCACAGCGGCATGGGCACCACGCTGTCGGCCAATGCCCTGGCCATGCGCTGCCTGAGAGTCAACCTGGAGGAAGTGGCGACGCCGGCCGCCTACGAACGGATGCTGCCGATGGCAGCGCGACTGGCCGCCGGTCTGCGCGCGGTGATCGCCCGCCATGGCCTGGCCTGGTCGGTGACGGAGCTGGGCGCCCGCTGCGAATTCCAGTTCTGCGCCACGCCGCCCACCACCGGCGCCGAGGCGGAAGCCGCCTTCCATGACAGCCTGCAGCAGGCGTTGCACCTCTATCTGATCAACCGGGGCATCCTCATCACCCCCTTCCACAACATGACCCTGTGCTGCCCGGATCTCGCTGCGGCAGACGTCGATCTACTGCTCGCCACCCTCGACCAGGGCCTCGCCGAACTCCTGGCGCTGCCCGGCGCCCGGGAGTGTCAGCCATGAACTTCGCCGACGCTCAGGAAGCCCGCGACTTCCTCGCCGCCCACCCCGAGGTGCGCAGCATCGAACTCATGCTGATCGATGCCAATGGTGTGCCCCGCGGCAAGCTGCTGCACCGGGACGAACTGCTGGCCATCTATGAGGAGGGCCGGCCGCTACCCAGCTCCATCCTGGCGCTGACCCTGCAGGGGGAGGACGTCGACGCCACCGGTCTGGTCTGGGAGGTCGCCGACGTCGACTGCTGGACCTATCCACTGCCCGGCAGTCTGACCCTGCAACCCTGGCGCAGCACCCCGACCGGTCAGGTGCAGGTGAGCATGCACCCGACCCAGGGGCTGCCGGCCACGCCCGCCGATCCCCGGCACGCCCTGGTACGGGTGATCGAACGGCTGCAGGCCGACGGCTTCCAGCCGGTGATGGCGGTGGAGCTGGAGTTCTATCTGCTCGACCGCACCCGCGACGCCCAGGGCCGGCCGCAACCGGCGCTGCAGATGAATGGCGTGCGACCCGGCTCGCCGCAGGTCTACGGGGTCTACGAACTGGAGCAGCTGCAGCCGTTTCTCGATGACCTCTACGCCGCCTGCGAGGTGCAGGGCCTGCCGGTGCGCACGGCCATCTCCGAATACGCCCCCGGCCAGCTCGAACTGACCCTGCTGCACCGCTTCGACGCCCTCCAGGCCATCGACGAAGGCATTCGCTACAAGCGCCTGGTCAAGGGCGTGGCCAACCGCCACGGCCTGCAGGCCTGCTTCATGGCCAAGCCGTTCGGCGACCAGGCGGGCAGTGGCCTGCACCTGCACGTCAGCCTGGCCGATGCCGAGGGCAACAACCTCTATGCCAGCGAGGACCCGCAGGGCACGCCGCTGCTGCGCCATTCCATCGGCGGCATGCAGCACCGGATGCTGGACGCCCTGGCGATCTTCTGTCCCAACGCCAACTCCTACCGCCGTTTCCAGGCCAACAGCTATGCGCCGCTGGCCAAAAGCTGGGGAGTCAACAACCGCAGCGTATCCCTGCGCGTACCTGGAGGTCCGGCCAGCAGTCGCCACATCGAGCACCGCATCTGCGGCGCCGATGCCAATCCCTATCTGGCCGCTGCGGCCATCCTCGCTGCCATCCACGAAGGCATCCGTGACAGACGCGACCCGGGGCCGGCCATCGTCGGCAATGGCTACGAGCAGGCCACCGACTTCCTGCCCACCGACTGGCTCACCGCGCTGCAGGCGCTGGAGCGCTCCAGCTGGATCCGGGAGGCGCTGGGTGAGCGTTTCGTCGAGGTCTATCTGGCGATCAAGCGTGCGGAATACCGGCAGTTCATGGCCGAGGTGGGGGAACAGGACTGGCGCTGGTATCTGACCCACGCCTGATGGGTCGGTGTCAGATCAGTCCGACTCGCCCGGCACGGCGGTGAGGCGATTCACGCTGATGATGCCGCCATTCCAGATCATCTCAACCGGCGCCGCCTGGACCACGGCAGTGACCAGGCGCGGGGTTAGCAGCGCCCAGCAATGGCTGCCGGGGCGGCGTACCGAGCGATAGCGCAGACCTGGGCAGCCGGCGCGTTTGGCGGCGGCGCCCAGACTGCGCGCCGCGCTGTAGTCCAAGGGATCATGGATAGGGTCTGCTGCTTTTAGCACCAGGGCGTCGCGTACCCCCTTCTCGGAGAAGCTCACCGAAAGATTACGGAAGACGAAACGCTCGTACTTCAGTGCCGGCACCTTCGACCAGTAGGCCTGCTGATGATGGTGGACTTCGGCAAGGGCGGTATCGGGATGGTCGGCCAGATAGAGAGCGCCGAAGGTGCCATCGCTGAAGCGCGAACCCTCTGGATTGACGTGAATGAAGGGCGCTGTCGCATAGGAGCAACCCGAGATGCCGAAGGGAATCTGTTCTCGGGGAATCAGCTCCAGACGCCCCAGTTCGTTTTGTAGGCGCGGGTTGGTCAACACCTGTAACTGATGGAGCACGGCGAAATCTTCGGCATTGGCAACATCGTCGAACAGGTGGATGGGCGGGAATTTGGAGTTGACCAGGCGATGCCCTTGTAGACGCTCATCGGCCAGCAGGGGCAGGTCCTCCAGCTTCACCATCCGGCACCGCGCAGGACGTCGATACGCCGGAAGGTTTCATAGAGGGAGATCATGTCGCCTTGGGCCATTATCTCCAGCGGCGAACGGCCATTGAAGAATTCATTGTGATTGGCCATGGCGACGAAGCCATAGACGTTTTCCGGGTTGTCGAAAACCAGGCGCAACGCGGAATGCATGTTCAGCACCAGGCTGACACGCTGCAGTTGATCGGCATCCAGGCTCACCGCCCATTCGCTGTCCCGCTGCGACGCTCGGGTATAGGTGCTGCGTGAGATGCGCAGGATCCGGCAACTCTGCTCGCTGGAAGCTTGCCATCTTTCCAGGATATTGAGCGCTGCCCTTAGACCAATCGTGCTCTGGCTTTTCGAAAATTGCTCGACGACGGCAACCTGGGACATAGGATTCTCCAATCTGTAGAGGCAAATATAATGAATTCGCATCTACAGAGATAGAGGCTCTACCGCTCCCTCGCTAGGGCGGCTAGGGCGGCTAGGTGGGCGTCCTAGCGAGGGAGTGCCAGGCTGGCCTGCCAGCGCCGATCCCGGGTAGAGGGCCAGCGGTGCAGCCGCTCGTCCAGCAGCGCCGCGGCCTTGGCCTGTTCACCCCCGCGCAGCAGGGCGACCAGCAAGGTGTCTTCGATGACCTCGCGCTGGGCGCCGCTGCCGCCGATGCGGGGGACGTCAGCGCGCAATGGCTCCAGCAGGCGGGCACAACCCAGGTAATCGGCTTCGGCGAAGGCCAGGAGCGCACGGCAGAGCAGCGGGACGACCGGCCCGGCGGGCAGGACGCCATCGCGCAGACGACTTTCCAATACAGCGACGCGGGTTTCCACCGCCCGACGATCCCCGGTCGCCGCGGCGATCAGTGCCATATGGACATCGGCAAAGGGCAGCCCCGGTTGCTGGAACAGCCCATCCGCGCTGGCGGCGGTGGCCTGCCAGAGGCCGGCGGGCACCTCATGGCCATAGAGGCCCAGGCGCCAGAGAAAGGAGGCGTTGTCGCTGACCCGATTGAGCGGGCCGGCGGTGGACGCGGCCGGCGCCACGAAGCGCTGGTAGAGGGCCAGCGCGCCCTGGCTGTCACCCTGTTCCAGGGCCACCAGGGCGCCGTGCCAGGCGATATGGCCATGCAGGGTACCGTGATGGGGGTACTCGGGCAGCCAGCCGGCAATCAGGGCCTGAGCGGCCTGGCTGGCGCCGGATTCGTGCAGGACATGGGTCAGGGCATGGGCCGCGTTGACGTTGTGGCGGCGCAGCTCGAGCGCCCGCTCGGCAAGCGCCCGACCGCGGACCACGTCGCCGTTCTCGCCGTGGGACCAGCCGCGGTAGGTCAGGAACCACTAGTCATCCGCGGCGAAATGGCGGGCATGGCGCTCGCAGAGGTCGACCCGCGCCTGGTCATGATCCGCCCGCCCCGAAAATGCCAGCAAGCCGAAGGCCCCCAGCGGCAGGCCGAGGATCAGGATGTCGCGCGGCCAGCGCTCGGCGTGTTCCAGCGCGCCCTGCAGGGCCTGGGCGGCTTCCCCAGCGATCAGCCGCCGCACGACCTCGACATGGCTGCGCTCGCGCTCCGTGCCATGTCGCTCAACCAGCCGCTGCGCCTGGGCGATGGTCTCCCGGGCAGCGCCGGCCTGGTTGTCGATCAGCTGCAGCCGTGCCCGCGCTGCATGGGGCAGGGCGAAGCCAGGATCGGCCGCGATGGCCTCGTCCAACGCTTCCGCCGCACCGGGCCAGAGCGACAGCAAGAGATCTGCGCCGGCCTGATAGCGCTCGGCGGCGCGGGCGGAAGCGGTGGACAGGGGAAGGTCGTAGCGGTCGGTGCAGGAGAGAGGCATGAGGGTGTTTCGATCTTCAAGCAAGGAGGCGCCACTGCCCAGCAACGGTCAGCGGCTTCGAACACCCTTGATAGCAGGCGGCCACGGGTACGGCTAGCGCCCGCAGCTCATGGCGGCTTGAAAGAAGCTCATGAACAGCAGACGGGTGCTTGCGTCCACCGCTTGCACAGCGGCGGTTAGAAGCGGCGCTGCGCATCCTGGCTGATACGGTGGCTTCGCCGCCTAGCTCGTTTCCCGACCTAAACGGCGCTGCGACTCGCCAACCACGCCCGCCACCCATCATGCGCCGTGATGTCCTCGGCTCCCGCAAGGCCATAGGGCTCGCAGATGAAGCCGGTTTCCCAGCTGCCATCGGCCAGTTCGACCTTACCCAGGCCGAGCGGGGCGGGGATGCCGGTGAGAAAGCTACCTAGTTCGCTGCTGGGCAGCTCCCAGACCTCCACCTCGATGGCGGCGCCGTCTTCGGCGACCCGGACCATGCCGGGCCGGAGCGGCGGACCGCCGGCCAGGGCGTGGAGGCGATAGTGCGGCGCGCTCCGGGTCAGCGCCAGGCGTCGGCCGCCACGGGCGAGCAACTGGCCGTTGAGCGGCAGCCCCTGCAGGTGGGCACCGCAGACCACCAGGCGGGTACGGTCATGGCGGGCGGGACGCGCCGGCAGGCTGGCGTGTGGCAGGGCGCCGCCGACCAGCGCCAGGCCTTGTGCTTCCTGCAGGGCCGCGGCCAGGCTCAGCAGGTACTGGTCGGTGAACACCCGGCCGAACAGCGTCACGCCCCAGGGCAGGCCGTTGGCCATGACGCCGGCCGGCACGGCCACGGCGGCGTAGTCCAGCAGGTTCATGAAGTTGGTGTAGTAACCCAGGTCGGCGTTGCGGGCGACCGGTTCGGCGGCCAGTTCGGCCAGGGTCACCGGGCGCGGATAGGTGGGGGTAAGGACGCAATCCAGTTCGGCGAGCAGGGTGTCGCACCGGGCTTTCAGCGCCTGCAGGCGGTAGCCGGCGCGAAAGGCGTCCACCGCCGTGGTGCCGGGGGCCTTTTCCAGCACGGCGCGGATCACCGGCAGTACGGCGTCCGGTTCGGCCTCGATCAGGGCGCCGGTCACGCTGTAGCGCTCGGCGACCCAGGGGCCCTCATAGAGCAGGCGTGCGGCTTCCAGGAAGGGCGCAAGATCCAGCGGCACGGCTTCGCCCCCCAGGGCTTCCAGCTGCGCCTTGGTGGCCGCGAACAGCGCCGGGCTTTCCGGGCAGCCGAGGAATTCCAGCTGGGTCGGGACGCCGAAGCGGAAGGGCCGCGGGCGGCCGAAGGCGCTGGCCTCGTTCCACTGTGGATTGGCGCGGCTGTAGGGATCGCGCGGATCGAGGCGGGCGGTGAGCGCCAGCAGCGTGCTGGCTTCGGCGGCGGTGGCGGTAAAGAAGGTCACGCAGTCCAGGGTCTGGCAGGCGGGCACCACGCCGGCGGTGGACAGCAGTCCCTTGCTGCCCTTGAGGCCCACCAGGTTGTTCAGCCCCGCGGGCACGCGCCCGGAACCGGCGGTATCGGTGCCCAGGGCGAAGCTGGCGACACCCAGGGCCACGGCCAGGGCCGAACCGGCACTGGAGCCGCCGGCAGGATAGTCCGGGTGGACACTGTTGCGGCAGGCGCCGTAGGGCGAGCGGGTGCCGTTGAGGCCGGTGGCGAACTGGTCGAGATTGCACTTGCCCAGCGGCACGGCGCCCAGGGCGACCAGCTGTTCCACCAGGGTCGCCGAGCGTTCGGGCACATAGGCATAGGCCGGGCAGGCCGCCGTGGTGGGGATGCCGGCGAGGTCGATGTTGTCCTTGATGGCGAAGGGGATGCCATAGAGCGGCAGCTCGGCGGGATCGCGATCGTCCAGGGCGGCGAGATAGGGCTCCAGCTCGGCTGGGGTCAGCAGGTGGATGAACAGGTGGTACTCGGGGTTGAGGGCCGCGGCCTGTTCCCGCAATTCAACGATGAGCGTGCGTGGGGTCCGGGTCCCGGCGGCATAGGCGGCGCTCAGGGTGTCGAGGCGCAGATCGAATGTCATGGTGGCTTCCTTCACGTCTTGTCGATGACCAGCAGGCGCTGGCCGGCGCGGATCGGCGAGCCGGGCTGGACCTGCAGGTCGTGGATCCGGCCGCTGCAGGGCGCGAGCAACGGGATTTCCATCTTCATGGATTCCAGGATCAGCAACGGCTGGCCGGCTTCCACCTGGTCGCCCGGCTGTACCTGGGCCTGCCAGAGATTGCCGGCCACCGGGCTTTCCAGGGCCAGCTGGTGGCTGGCGAGGGGGGCATCCTCGGTGGCTTCGACGGCGGCTTCCTGGCTGTCGAAATGCGCCTGGCCGGAGTCGATCCAGCGCTGCCGCTCGGCGGCGAAGGCGCTCTGCTGGCGCGTGCGGAAGGTGGTAATGCCCTCGGCTTCGCGTGCCAGGAAGGCCTGGTAGTCGGCCAGGGACAATTCGCTCTCTTCGATGCGCAGCGGCACGCGACCCAGGGGGAAGTCCGCGCGGATGCGCAGCAGCTCGTCCGCCGACACCTCATGGAAGCGGATCTGATCGAAGAAGCGCAGCAGATAGGGCTGGCCGTGGAAGGCTTCCACGTCACGGTAGCGATTCCACATCTGCAGGGTGCGACCGACGAACTGATAGCCGCCGGGGCCTTCCATGCCGTACACGCAGAGATAGGCGCCACCGATGCCCACCGAGTTTTCCGCGGTCCAGGTACGCGCCGGGTTGTACTTGGTGGTTACCAGCCGGTGACGCGGATCGAGGGGAGTGGCCACCGGCGCGCCCAGATAGACGTCGCCGAGGCCCATCACCAGGTAGCTGGCGTCGAAGACGATGCGCTTGACCGCCTCCAGGGACTCCAGGCCATTCACCCGGCGGATGAACTCCAGATTGCTCGGGCACCAGGGCGCGTCCTTGCGCACCGTGGTGGTGTATTTCTCGATGGCCAGGCGGCAGGCCGGATCGTCCCAGGACAGCGGCAGATGGACGATGCGCGAGGGCACCCGCAGGTCCTGGGCATCGCCCAGCGACTGCCAGCAGCGACTGACCGCCGCCAGCAGCTCTGCCAGGGGCAGTGCCTCGGGCTGATAGTGCACCTGCAGCGAACGGATGCCGGGGGTGAGTTCGTACAACCCGGGCAGCGCCAGCGCGGCCAGCGCCTGCATCAGCCCATGGCCGCGAAAGCGCAAGGCCAGGTCCAGCTCCGGCGGGCCGATCTCCAGCAGCAGATGGGTATCTCCGGAAAGCCGCGCCACCAGGCGCTCGGCGCCCTGGCCCAGGTCCAGCACCACGGGATCGCCGCGCCTGGGCGTGATGGCGATCGCCGCCTGCGGCTGCAAGCTGCTTTCCTCGGCCAGGCGTGCCTGCTGCAGGCGCCGCGCGGTCGCCAGGTCCACCGGCAGGAAGCGCAGCCGGTCACCGGCCTTGAGCTGGCCCAGTTGCCAGAGGTCGGCTTCGATCACCGTGACCGGGCAGACGAAGCCGCCCAGGCTGGGGCCGTCCGGGCCGAGGATGACCGGCATGTCGCCGGTGAAGTCCACGGCGCCCACCGCATAGGGATTGTCGTGGATGTTGGAGGGATGCAGACCGGCCTCGCCGCCGTCTTCGCGGGTCCATTCCGGCTTGGGGCCGATCAGTCGCACGCCGGTGCGACTGGAATTGAAGTGCACCTCCCAGTCGGTGGCGAGAAAGAGATCCAGATAGGCCGGGCTGAAATAGTCCGGCGCACCGTGCGGCCCATAGATGACGCGCAGGGTGCGGGTCTCGGGCAATCGGGTGGTCAGGGCGAGGGGCAGCCGGGCCTGCGCGCGTGCGTCGGTCAGCGGGTGCAGGTGCAGCACGTCGCCGGCGCGCAGGGCGCGGCCACCGTGACCGCCGAACTGGCCGAGGGTGAAGGTGCTGCGACTGCCCAGGTAGTCGGGCAGGTCCAGGCCGCCTCTCAGGCAGAGATAGCTGCGGGCGCCGGCGCCGGTGATGGCGCCCAGGTGCAGGATGGCACCCGCGGGGACGCGAAAGACGCTGTCCATGGCCTGGGGTTGGTCGTCCAGCAGGATCGGCAGCGCCGCGCCGGTGACCACCACCACGGCCTCGGTGTTGAATCTCAGGGTAGGACCGGCCAGGGTGATTTCCAGGGCGGCCGCGCGGCCGTCGTTACCGAGCAGGCGATTGCCCAGGCGCAGGGCGCGGTCGTCCATGGGGCCGGAAGGGGGAATGCCCACCGACCAGTAGCCGAGGCGCCCGGGGGCGTCCTGCACCGTGGTCTGGGTGCCGGCGCTGAGCACCTCCAGGGTGGTGGCCTGGTAGGTCAGCCCCTCCAGGCAGCGCGTCCAGGGCTGGCCCGAGGCGAAGGGCGCGGCGGCGAGGATCTGCCGCAGGTAGTCGCCATTGGTTTCCACGCCGTAGAGCCGGGTCGCCGCCAGGGCCTGATCGAGGCGTTGCCGGGCGGCGTCACGGTCGGGGGCCCAGGCGATGACCTTGGCCACCAGGGGATCGAAATAGGGCGGGATCTCGCAGCCGGCCTCGACCCAGGTGTCCAGGCGCAGCGCCCGGCCATCCGCGGGTGGGAAGTCGACCTGGGTCAGCAGGCCCGGGCTGGGCTGGAAGTCGCGACCCGGGTCTTCGGCATAGAGCCGCGCCTGGATGGCATGGCCCTGGGGCTGCAGCCCCGCGGCGAGCACGGCCAGCGGCGGCAGTTCGCCAGCGGCCAGTTCGATCATCCAGCGCACCAGGTCCACGCCCCAGACCTGCTCGGTGACGCCGTGCTCGACCTGCAGCCGGGTGTTCACCTCCAGGAAGTAGAAGCGGTCGGCGTCGCTGTCGTAGACGAACTCCACGGTACCGGCGCTGCGATAGCGTACCGCGCGTGCCAGCTCCAGGGCGGCGGCGCAGAGCGCCTCGGCCATGCCGGCTGGCAGGTTGGGCGCCGGAGTCTCCTCCAGTACCTTCTGGTTGCGGCGCTGCACCGAGCAGTCGCGCACGCCCAGCGCCAGCACCTCGCCCTGGCCATCACCGAACACCTGCACCTCCAGGTGCCGGGCGCGCTCGATGTACTTCTCCAGGAAGACGCCCGCGTCGCTGAAGTTGTTCTGACCCAGCCGGCGCACGGCGTCGAAGGCCTCGGCGAGTTCAGGGTCCGTGCGGCACACGCGCATGCCGATGCCACCGCCACCGGCGGTGCTCTTGAGCATCACCGGATAACCGATCCGTTGCGCGGCCGCCAGTGCCCCTTCCAGGGTATCCAGCAGTTCGGTGCCCTCCAGCAGCGGCACGCCCTGGGCGCGCGCCAGGGCCCGCGCCGTGTGCTTGAGACCAAAGGTGCGCAGTTGCTCGGGGGTGGGCCCGACGAAGGCGATGCCGGCGGCTTCGCAGGCTTCGGCGAAGGCGGCGTTCTCGGAAAGGAAGCCATAACCCGGGTGAATGGCCTGGGCGCCGCTCTGGCGCGCCACCTCGAGCAGCTTGGCGGTGTCCAGGTAGGTGGCCGCGGCGGCGCCTTCGCCCAGGCTGAAGGCCTGATCGGCCGCGCTGACATGGCGGCTGGCGCGATCGGCTTCGCTGTAGACGGCGACCGCGGCGACGCCCAGGTCGCGCAGGGTGCGCTGGATGCGGCAGCTGATGGCGCCACGATTGGCGATGAGCAGGGTGGTGAACATTCGAGGCGTCCTCGAAGGCGGCGGGCCGTCCCGCCAGATAAAAGCTCCGGGGGTCGTCCCCAGGAGGCCGCGCGAGGGCGGTAGGTCAGTCGGCGTCTAGCGCTTGCCGCGGTAGCTGTAGCGCCCGGCGCGGACTTCGCAGAGGCGATGGAGATGCGGTCGCAGCCACTGCCAGAGCTGGCGTGCGCGGGTCAGTCCCATAGCAGCACCTCCGCCGGAGTGGGGTTCCAGCCGTTGCAGGGGTTGTTGAGTTGCGGGCAATTGGAGATCAGCACGATGACGTCGGTCTCGGCGCGCAACTCCACATACTTGCCGGCGCCGGAGATGCCATCGGCGAAGGTCAGGCCGCCGTCCGCGGTCACCGGCACGTTCATGAAGAAGTTGATGTTGGCGCCGATGTCGCGCTTGCCCAGGCGCCCGTCATGACCACCGGCGCAGAGGAAGTTGTCACGGCAGCTGTGCATCTGCCGGCGATCCAGGGCGTAGCGCACCGTGTTGCTCTCCTGGGAGCAGGCGCCGCCCAGGGTGTCGTGGCGGCCACAGGTGTCGGCGACGATGGTCAGCAGGGGATTGCCCAGGTTGGAATAGAGCACGCTGCCGGTCGACAGATAGACCCGGCCCTGGCGTCTCAGGGTGCGCTGGGGATCGTAGCGTTCCTGGGGGTTGGCGGCGGCGTAGAAGAGGGTGTCCACCGCCTGGTTGCCTTCCAGGTCATGGATGCGCAGGGTCTGGCCGGCCTTGACCTCCTTGAGGTAGGGCGCTCCGGCCGGCAGGAGGGCACGGTAGCTGGCATCTTCCAGGCGTTTGGTGCTGGCGATCAGGGTCATGGCAGGGCCTCAGAGGAAGTAGCGGGCGGTGTTCTGAAAGGCGCGCTCGTTTTCCGGGCGCGAGGTGCGGCAGCGTTCGGCCACCTCGGGCGCCGCGCGCAACTGGGCGAGATCGACCGGGCGCGGCGCATAGATCGGGTCCGGGTCCAGCGGATGCTGCAGGGCGGTCAGCACCACCAGGGTGTTCATGGGCGCATGGAGCTCGACCAGATCGCCGGCGCGGGAGTTGCCGGGCACGAAGGCAAAGGCGCCCTCGGCATCCACGTCCACCCGGCTGAACAGGTTGAGGGTCATCAGCAGGTCTTCCAGGCCCAGGCCCCACTTGGCCAGTTCCACCAGCAGGTTGTCGGTGCCATTGCGGTGGAAGCCGTTGCGCAGCTCCTGGTAGCGACCCGCGCCGTATTTCTCCGCCACCTCGGCGGCATTGGCCACGCCGCCAAAGCTGTCGTGCCAGCCGCAGGTGTCGCGCACCACGGCCGCCAGCACCCGCCCCATGTCGGAATAGAGGCAATGGCCGGCGGTGAGACGCGCGGTGTGCTGGCCCTTGAGGGTATCGGGCAGGTTCAGCCACTCGCTGCGGTCATCGGCATTGAACAGCAGCAGGCTGACATTGGCGCCGCCTTCCACGTCGGTCAGCCGCAGGGTCTGGCCGCGGCGCAGGATGAAGGAGGCGGTGCCGCCGCCGGGGACGCGTTCCTGGTAGAGCAGTTCGTCAGTCATGGGCAACCTCGTCAGTCATGGGCAACCTCGTCAGGTAAGGGCTGGCCGAGTCCCAGGCGCATGCACGGGCCGGGTCTTGGCGGTGAGGGGCAGGTCGTAGGTGATGCGGGCGCCATAGGCGCCGGGGGCTTGCGGGTCCTGGCGGACCTTGTCGAACACCAGCACCCGGGTGGCCAGGCTGAAGCCCTCGTGCAGGTCATGGGTGACCATGAACACGGTGAGCGGGCGCTCGTGCCAGAGCTCCAGCAGCAGGGCGTGCATGTCCTTGCGGATGCCGGGATCGAGGGCGCCGAAAGGCTCGTCCAGGAGCAGGATGCGCGGCCGGACGATCAGCGCCTGGGCGATGGCGAGGCGCTGCTGCATGCCGCCGGACAGCTGCCCCGGGTACTTGCCCAGCGCCTGGCTCAGGCCGACGCGTTCGAGCAGGGCGGCGGCCTGTTCCCGGGCCTGGCGCTTGGCCGTGCCCAGCAGCCGGCCGAGCAGCGGGGACCTGGGCAATTCCAGGCCCAGGGCGACGTTGTCCAGCACGCTCAGGTGGGGAAACACCGTATAGCGCTGAAAGACCACGCCCCGCTCGGGATCCGGTTCCGCCGAGAGCGGCTGACCATCGATGCGGATCTCGCCACGGCTGGGCCGCTCCTGGCCGAGCAGCAGGCGCAGGAAGGTGGATTTGCCGCAGCCGGAGGCACCGACCAGGGCGCAGAATTCGCCTTCGCGCACCTGCAGATTGAGGCCTTCGAGCACCACCTGCTCGCCATAGCGCTGCCAGAGATTGCGGACCTCGATCATCAGCGACCCTCCCCGTACCAGGGAAAGGCGCGCCGCGTCAGCAGGCGCAGGCCCGCGTCCAGCAGCCAGGCCAGCAGGGTGATCCAGGCGACATAGGGCAGGATCACGTCCATGGCCAGATAGCGCCGCACCAGGAAGATGCGATAGCCCAGGCCATCGGTGGCGGCGATGGCCTCGGCGGCGATGAGAAACAGCCAGGCGGCGCCCAGCTGCAGCCGCAGGGCGATGAGCAGGCGCGGCAGCAGCTGCGGCAGCACCAGGCGCAGGATCACCGTCCAGCTGTTGGCGCCCAGGGTCTGGGCCTTGATCAGCAGTTCGCGTGGCAGCTCCCGGGCGCGCTGGTCCAGCTCGCGGATCAGCACCGGGGTGACGCCCACCACGATCAGCATCACCTTGGCCAGTTCGCCCAGGCCGAAGACGATGAAGAGAATCGGCAGGATCGCCAGCGGCGGGATCATCGAGAGCACCGTCACCAGCGGCGACAGCGGCGCGCCGACCAGGGGCAGACTGCCCGCGGCGATGCCCACCACCAGGGCGATCAGCGCGGCGATTCCCAGGCCCAGCCCCAGGCGTTGCAGGCTGGCCAGGGTGTCCTGCCAGAACGGATAACCCCCGGTACGCACGTCGGCGGTAAAGGCCAGGCGCTGCACCGCATCGGCCATCTGCGCCACGCTGGGCAGCAGCTTGTCGTTGGGGTTCTCCGCCAGCCGGGTGGCCGAGCCCACCAGATAGAGCAGGGCGAGCAGGGCGAAGGGCAGCAGGACCAGCAGGACCAGCAGGAGCCGGCCGCCCCGATCGGGATGCCGATTGATGAAGCGCATGGGCGTCGTCCTCGCGGCGGGGCTCAGAGCTTGCCGTCGGCGGCCAGCTGTACGAAGGTCGGATCGAAGCGCAGCTTGAGATTGCCCGCGTCCCCGCTGGTCTTGCCGCCCGGATAGGCGATGCCGATGGCCTCGGCGCTGAGTGCGCCCTGGCCCAGCAGGCCGTGTTCGAAGGAGAAGTGGGCGATGCGCTGCATGGTGGTCGGCAGCGCGGGATCCTTGACGAAGGCCAGGGCCTCGGCGGGCGTGGCGAACAGCCGGGTCTTGTCCAGTTGCGCCTGGAAGCCGGCGAGATCGGTACCCGAGGCCTTGGCCATGGCCTCCAGAGCCGCCTTGCCCTTGGCGTCGCCGGACTGCATCAGCGCCAGCATCTCGAACCAGGCACCGGTCAGGGCCTTGCCCAGGGCCGGGTTGTCCTTGAGCGTGGCGGTGTTCACCACCAGCATGTCGAGGATCTCGCCGGGAATCTTGCTGGAGTCGAACACCTCGGTGGTGTCTGGCTGAGCCTTGATCTCGGCCAGCAGCGGATTCCAGGTCACCACGTTGCGCACGTCGGCGGTCTGGAAGGCAGCCACCATGTCGGCGTCGGAGGTGTTGACGGTGGTCAGGTCCCTCTCGCTCAGCCCCACGCTCTGCAGCGCGCGCGCCAGCAAATAGTGGGAGACGGAGAACTGCACTAGGTTGACCTGCTGGCCCTTGAGGTCGGCCAGGGTCTTGCCCTTGCCCTTCATCACCACGCCGTCGTTGCCGTTGGAGTAGTCGCTGACGATCAGCGCCGTGCTGTTCACGCCGCCGGCGGCCGGAATGGTCAGGGCGTCCATGTTGGTCATGGCGCAGCCGTCGAACTGGCCGGTGGTGTATTGATTGATGGATTCGACGTAGTCGTTGAGCTGCACGACCTCGATGTGGATGCCGTATTTCTTGGCCCACTTGTCGATGATGCCCTGGGCCTGGGCTTCGCCCCAGGGCATCCAGCCGGCATAGATCGTCCAGCACACCTTGAAGTCGTCGCGCGGCGCCGCCTGAGCGGTGGCACCAAGCAGCAGGGAACAACCGAGAACGAGCGAGGCGAGCAGGGGATGGCGCATGGGACCTCCAATAGGATGGACGACGGGACAGGAGCACGCGACTGGCGCTGTGTCTCCCGGGCTTTTGTCCCGCCGTGTAACCCCATCAGAGGTCGACGACTCTCGGACCAGACACCCGCACGAGCGAGTCGGAACCCTAGTCATCCATTGCAGATTGTGGTGCATCAAACCGGCTGGCCGGTGCTCCTGCACGCTATGGCCTTTGCCAGATGCGTGCCAGTTGCCGCCAGGCCCCGTGCCATGCTGATTGCTCGCCATGACGTTGAGGCTGTATCCAGCGTGCCGCCCCGTTGCAGTGCGTTCGAAGCGGCACGATGCACTGCTTTGACTCAGCGCCCCAGCGCCGCGATCAGCGCCTGGCGAAAGGCATTCACCGCCGGCGGCAATTCGCGACCCGCCATGCTCTGCAATTCGATCCGCCGCGCGGCCAGGCCTTCGTCCAGCAGGGGCAGGGCCACCAGTTGGCCTTCGCGCAGTCGACTACGCAGGCTCAGTTCGCTTGAGAGCGCCACGCCACCGCCCAAGGCGGCGAAGCGATAGAGCGCCTGCATGTTGTTGCTCACCAGCACGGGTTCGAAGGAGAGTCCCTGGACGCCACAGCAGATGTCGAACAGCTGGCGCACCGTGGTATCGGGCATCGGCAGCGCCAGCGGAAAGGGCTGTAGATCGGCCAGGGTCAGCCCGGTACGGCCGGCAAGGGGATGCTCGGGCGCCACCACCGCCTCGATGGCGCCACTCAAGGTGGCGTCGACGCTGATGTCCGGCTCAGGCCTGAGGCTGAAGGTGAGGCCCAGGTCGGCGTCACCTTCCTGGACCCGGCGCGTGACCGCCGCCGGCGCGCAGACTTCCAGGGAAAAGTGGATGCCGGCATAGCCCTGGCGAAAGGCCACGATGACCTCGGGCAGGAAGTCCAGCGAAAAGCCTTCGGTGGTGGCCAGGCGTACCTGGCCGCGGCGCAGGTCGGCGAGGCCCCGCAACTCGGCCGCGACCTGCTCGCTGGCCAGCTGCGCCTTGCGCGCATGCACGGCCAGACGCTCGCCGGCGGCGCTGGGCACGACGCCACGGGCGCGGCGTTCGAGCAGCGGCGTCTCCAGTTCGCGCTCCAGTTTGGCGATCTGGCGACTTACCGCACTGGCCGCGACGTTGAGCCGCTGGGAGGCTTCGCTGATGGAGCCGCACCGCACCACCTCGAGGAAATAGCGCAGGGCGGTGGACTGAATGCCATAGGGCTGCATAGGGTCTCCTTTGCCGAAAAGGCATGGCTTGCATCTAAATATTCTGCTTGTGGCATGGGATGGCAAGACCTAGAGTCGGGTCAAGAGACCAACAACAGGCTTCAGCAAGAACTCCTTTCCCGCGCTTCGCGGACCTGCCTTTGACCAACCACCGCCCCGGAGACAGACGGCATGGGACTCAAAGGTTTCGCTTGTGGCATCGCGTTTTCCCTCTTCCTGGCCCAGGGCCAGGCCTTCGCCGGCAAAGCCAACGACACCCTGGTCTACGCCTCCGACACCGAGCCCGAAAACGTCAGCCCCTATCACAATGATGCCCGTGAAGGCGTCATCCTCGCCCACCTGGCCTGGGATACCCTGATCTACCGCGATCCCCAGACCGGTGAATACCGGCCGATGCTGGCTACCGGCTGGCAGCAGGTCGATCCGCTGACCCTCGACTTCGATCTGCGCCAGGGCGTGACCTTCCACAACGGCGATCCCTTCACCGCCGACGACGTAGTCTTCACCTTCAACTACGTGGCCTCGCCCGAAGGCAAGGTGGTCACCCAGCAGAATGTCAACTGGATCAAGAGCGCCGAGAAGCTGGGCGAATACAAGGTTCGCCTGCACCTCAAGCAGCCGTTTCCCGCCGCGCTGGAATACCTGGCCAATCCCTTGCCCATCTATCCCGGCAAGTACTTCCAGAAGGTCGGTCTGGCGGGCTTCGCGCAAAAGCCGGTGGGTACCGGGCCCTATCGCATCGTCGCGGTCACCAGCGGCCAGGGGGTCACGCTGGAGCGCAATCCGGACTATTTCAAGGACAGTCCCCAGGGTCAGCCACGCATCGGCCACATCCAGTTCCGCGTCATCCCCGACGCCGAGACCCGGCTCGCCGAGCTCATGACCGGCGGCATCGACTGGGCCTGGCGCGTGGCGCCGGACCAGGCCGAGCAACTCAAGGCCGCGCCCAACCTCACCGTGGAGAGCGGCGCCAGCATGAGGATCGGCTTCCTCAGCATGGACGCCCAGGGCGCCTCCAGCCCGGATTCACCCTTTGCCAAGGCCGAGGTGCGCCAGGCGGTCAACTACGCGATCAACCGCCAGGCCATCGCCAGTCAGCTCATGGGAGGCGGCAGCCAGCCGCTGCAGGTGGCCTGCTATCCGGAGCAATTCGGCTGCGACGCCAAAGCCGTACCGGGTTACGCCTACGACCCGGCCAAGGCCAAGGCGCTGCTCAAGGCCGCCGGCTATCCCAACGGCTTCAGCACCGAGATCTTCGCCTACCGCGATCGTGACGTGGTCGAGGCGCTGATCGGGGACCTGCGTGCGGTGGGCATCGATGCCAAGCTGCGGTATCTGAAATACGCTGCCCTGCGCGACCAGCAGCGCGCCGGCAAGGTGCCCATGGCCTTTCTCGCCTGGGGCTCGTTCTCCATCGCCGACGCCTCGGCGGCCACGGGCGTGTATTTCAAGGGCAATGCCGACGACGTCGCCAAGGATCCCCAGGTGATCGACTGGCTCAAGGTGGCCGACACCGCCATGGATCCGGCGGTGCGCAAGGACAACTACCGCAAGGCGCTGCAGCGGATCGCCGCGCAGGCCTACTGGGCGCCGGTGTTCAACTATTCCATCAACTACGCCTTCACCTCGGACCTGGCCTTCCAGCCCTATCCGGACGAATTGCCGCGCTTCGCCCTGGCCCACTGGAACTGATCCGTCCCGGCGCCCCGCATGGGGGCGCCTCTCGCCGAGGAGCCGAGCATGTCCGCATACCTCCTGCGCCGCCTGGGTATCGCCCTGGCCGTGGCCTTTACCGTTTCCCTCATCAGTTTCTTCCTGCTGCACCTGTCCGGCGACCTGGCCACCGCCATCGCCGGACCCGAGGCCACCGCCGAGCAGATCGAGGTGGTGCGTCATCAACACGGCCTCGATAAACCCCTGGCGACGCAGTACGTCGAGTGGATCGGGCAGTTGCTGCGCCTGGACCTGGGGCAATCGTTCTTCTTCCAGGAATCGGTACGGGATCTCATCGCCAGCCGCCTGCCCATCACCCTGACCCTGGGCGCCATCGCGCTGCTGGTGGCGCTGCTCATCGCCATCCCGCTCGGGGTGCTGGCCGCGGTCCGGCGCGACACCTGGATCGACCGCCTGGCGCTGACCCTGGCGACCTTCGGCCAGGCGATGCCCAGCTTCTGGTTCGCCCTAGTGCTGATCGTCGTCTTCGCCGTCACCCTGAAATGGCTGCCGGTGTCCGGCAATACCAGCTGGCAGCACTTCATCCTGCCGGCGATCGCCCTGGGCTACTACGCCACTCCCTCGCTGATGCGCCTGACCCGGGCCGGGATGCTCGATGTATTGGGCGCCGACTACATCCGCACCGCCCGGGCCAAGGGCCTGAGTCCGGCGCGGGTACTGTTCAAGCACGCCCTGCGCAATGCGCTGATCCCGGTGGTGGCCCTGGCCGCGGTGGAGTTCGGCTTCATGCTGGGCGGCTCGGTGGTGATCGAGGCGGTGTTCTCGCTGCAGGGCATCGGCCAACTGGCCTGGGACGCCATCGCCCGCAACGACTTCCCGGTGGTGCAGGCCATCGTCCTCTTGATCGCGTTGATCTATATCGTGCTGACGCTGGTGGCCGATCTGCTCAACGCCTTGCTCGACCCGCGCATTCGCGTGCGCTAGGAGGCTCCATGACCGTCGCCAATCCCTTCGTGCTCGACGACCATCTGCCCCCGCGCCCGACGCTGGGCCGCCAGCTGCGCCGCTGGTTCGGCCACCGCGGCTTCGCCCTGGGCGCCGTGCTGCTCGTCGTCATCGTCTTCGCCGCCCTGGCCGCGCCCTGGCTGGCGCCCCACGACCCCTATGCCCAGGACGTGATGCAGCGGATGAAACCACCGGTATGGATGGCCAAGGGCACCTGGGCCCATCCGCTGGGCACCGACAAGCTCGGCCGCGACTATCTCTCCCGGCTGCTCTATGGCGCGCGCATCTCGCTGTTCATCGGTCTCGCCGCGGCGCTCATCTCCGGCGCCATCGGCACCTTGCTCGGGGTGCTCGCCGGCTACTACGGCGGCAAGGTCGACGCCCTGGTGAGCTACCTGGTGACCACCCGCCTGGCCTTGCCGGTGGTGATGGTGGCCCTGGCCGCCGCCTCCCTGGTGGGTGGCTCGCTGCAGGTGGTGGTGATCCTGCTCGGCTGTCTGCTGTGGGATCGCTTCGCCGTGGTGGTGCGCGCCGCCGTGCAGCAGATTCGCGACGCCGAATACGTCGCCGCTGCCCAGGCGCTGGGCTGTTCGCCCTGGCGGGTCATCGTCGGCGAGATCCTGCCCAATGTGCTGGGCGCGCTGATCGTGGTGATCACCCTGGAGATGGCCCACGCGATCCTGCTGGAGGCGACCCTGTCCTTTCTCGGCGTGGGCGTGCAGCCGCCGTTGCCGTCCTGGGGCCTGATGATCGCCGAAGGCAAGCCCTACATGTTCTTTTCGCCCTGGGTGATCGCCATTCCCGGCATCGCCCTGATGCTGCTGGTGCTGGCCATCAACCTGGTGGGTGACGGTATCCGGGATCTGGCCGCGCCCAGCGGGCGCAACTAAGCGGAGGACTGACCATGGCACTGCTCGACGTAAGAGACCTGCGCATCGATATCCCCCTGGGGGATGACACCCTGCACGCCGTGCGCGGCCTGGACCTGCAGGTGGAGCGGGGCGAGATGCTCTGCCTGGTGGGCGAGTCCGGCTGCGGCAAGTCGCTCACCTCCCTGGCGCTGATGGATCTGCTGCCGCGTCAGGCCCGGCGCCAGGCGGCGCGCCTGACGCTGGGCGAGCACGACCTCCTAACGCTGGGCGAAAAGGGCATGCGCGACCTGCGCGGCAATCGCCTGGCGATGATCTTCCAGGAACCCATGACCGCCCTCAATCCGGCCTACAGCATCGGCGACCAGCTCGCCGAGGTGCTGCGGCGTCACCGCAGGCTGGATCGCAAGGCCGCCTGGGCAGGCGCGGAGGCCATGCTGGAAAAGGTCGGCATCAGCAACGCCGGCGAGCGCCTGCGCCAGTATCCGCACCAGCTCAGTGGCGGATTGCGCCAGCGGGTGGTGATCGCCATGGCGCTGCTCTGCGAACCGGACCTCATCATCGCCGACGAACCCACCACGGCGCTGGACGTCACCATCCAGGCGCAGATCCTGCACCTGTTGCGCGATCTGCAGCGGGAATTCGGCACGGCCATCGTGTTCATCACCCATGACCTGGGGCTGGTGGCGCGCATCGCCGACCGGGTAGCGGTCATGTATGCCGGCCAGATCGTCGAGCAGGCACCGGCCGCCGAGCTGTTCGCCGCCCCCCGACACCCCTATACCCGTGGGCTGCTGGCGAGCATCCCGGTACCGGGCCGGACCCGTCCCGGGCAGCCGCTGGGCGCCATTCCCGGCCTGGTCCCCAGCCTGGTCGGCGAGCAGCACGGCTGCGCCTTTCGCAACAGATGCCCGCAGGCGGTGGCGGTCTGCGCCGACAGCGTGCCCTTGTTGGAGGAGGGCGCGCACCTGGCGCGTTGCCATTTCGCCCTGCCCAGCGAACCCCTGCGCCGGGTCGGAGGTGTGCGATGAGCCGCGAGATCGCTCTGGAACTGTGCGACATCCGCCGCGAATTCACCCTGGGTCGCGGCCTGTTCCGCCCGCCGGCCACCCTCAAGGCGGTGGATGGCATTTCGTTGCGGCTCCATCGCGGCGAGACCCTGGGTCTGGTGGGGGAATCGGGGTGCGGCAAGAGCACCCTGGCCAAGCTGCTGCTGGGGCTGCTGGCACCCACCAGCGGCGACATCCTGGTAGGCGGCGAGCACCTGCGCGGGGTGGATCGCAAGCGAATGGCCCGGCATATCCAGCCGATCTTCCAGGACCCTTATTCGTCGCTCAATCCGCGCAAGACGGTGCGCGAGATCGTGGCATTGCCGCTCAAGGTGCATGGCCTGGGCTCGACGGCCGAGCAGCAACAGCGGGTCGCCGAGATGCTCGACGTGGTGGGTTTGCCACGGCGCGCCGCCGACAGCCATCCCGGCCAGCTCAGTGGTGGTCAGCGCCAGCGGGTGGCCATCGCCCGCGCCCTGGTGATGCGCCCGGACGTGCTGATCTGCGACGAACCCACCTCGGCACTGGACGTCTCGGTGCAGGCGCAGATCCTCAACCTGCTGCTGGAACTCAAGCGTGAATTCGGTCTGACCTATCTGCTCATCAGCCACAACCTGGCGGTGGTGGAGCACCTGGCCGACCGGGTGGCGGTGATGTACCTCGGCAAGATCGTCGAGGAGCGCGAGCGAGCGGCGCTGTTCGCCCAGCCGGCGCACCCCTATACCCGGGCGCTGCTGGATGCGGTGCTCACCCCTGATCCCAGCCTGGGCCTGCCGGCGCTGGGCCTGGGCGGCAGCTTTCCCAATCCCATCTCGCCGCCCAGCGGCTGCGCCTTCCATCCCCGCTGCCCGCGCTGCTTCGGCCCCTGCGCCGAGCGCTATCCGGAACGTGAACCCATCCCCGGCGGCAGCAAGCGCTGCCATCTGCCCGAACCTGCCTGACCCCGGAGTCCGCCATGACCAGCCGTACCCATGCCCTTGAGCTTGCCGCCGCGCACTTCGACAGCGGCGCCTTTCGTACGCGGCTCGCCACCGCGGTGGCCCATCCTACCGAAAGCCAGGAGCCCGAGCGCCAGGCGGAGCTGCAGCGCTACCTGGATGAATTCATCGCCCCCTATGTGGCCAGTCTCGGCTTCACCAGCCGGCAGCTGGACAATCCGGTCGCCGGCAAGGGGCCCTTGCTGATCGCCGAGCGAATCGAGGACTTGGCGTTGCCGACCCTGCTCAGCTATGGCCACGGTGACGTGGTGCGCGGTGATGCCAGCCGCTGGCGCGAAGGCCTCGCGCCCTGGACCCTGGTGGAGCAGGGCGAGCGCTGGTACGGCCGCGGCACCGCCGACAACAAGGGCCAGCACCTGCTCAACCTGGCGGCGCTGGAACAGGTGATCGCCGCCCGCGGCGGACGCCTGGGCTACAACGTCAAGCTGCTGCTGGAGATGGGCGAGGAGATCGGCTCGGTCGGCCTGCGCGCCTTCTGCCAGGAGCAGCGCCAGGCCCTGGCCGCCGATCTGTTCATCGCCTCCGACGGTCCGCGAGTCTCGGCATCCCGGCCGACGCTGTTCCTGGGTGCCCGCGGCACCTTCAATTTCGATCTGCACCTGGAGCTGCGCGAAGGCGGCCATCACTCCGGCAACTGGGGCGGGCTGCTGGCCAATCCCGGGATCATCCTCGCCCATGCCCTGGCCAGCCTGGTGGATGCCCGGGGCCAGATCCAGGTCGCGGGGCTCAAGCCCACCGAGCTGCCCGCACCGGTGCGCAGGGCGCTGGCCGACATCGAGGTGGGCGGCGCGCCGGGCGATCCGGCCATCGATCCCCACTGGGGCGAGCCCGGGCTGACCCCGGCGGAACGTGTCTACGGCTGGAACACCTTCGAACTGCTGGCCTTCACCACCGGCAATCCCGAGGCACCGGTGAATGCCATTCCCGGCAGCGCCCGCGCCCACTGCCAGATCCGCTTCGTCGCCGGCTGCGATTGCACGACCTTCATCCCGCTGATCGAGGCGCACCTGGCCGAACGGGGTTTCGCCGCGGTGCGCGTTTCCCGTGCCAAGGACGAGATCCTCCACGCCTCGCGGCTGGACCCGGAGAATCCCTGGGTGGATTGGGCGCTGACCTCCCTGACCCGCACCCTGGGCGAAAAGCCCGCCTTGCTGCCCAATTTCGGCGGTGGCTTGCCCAATGACATCTTTGCCGACATCCTCGAACTGCCCACCCTCTGGGTGCCCCATTCCTATCCCGCCTGCTCCCAGCACGCGCCCAACGAGCATCTCCTGGCCCCGGTCGCGCGGCAGGGGCTGCAACTCATGGCCGGGTTGTTCTGGGACCTGGGCGATCGCTGGAGCCGCAGCTGATGCCCCTTGCCAAGACCACTGCCCTGGAGTGGCTCGCCACCCAGCGCGAGCCGATGACCCTTCTCCTGCAACGCCTGGTCGATACCGATTCCAACAGCTACGACAAGGCCGGCGTCGATGCCGTCGGTGCAGTGCTCACCGCCGCCCTGGCCGAAGACGGCATCGAGGTTGCCCGGACGCCGATCGCCGACTTCGGTGACGTCCTCGCCGCCCAGGTGGGGCCCGCCACCGGCGCTGCGGTGTTGCTGCTGGGCCACCGCGACACCGTCTTTCCGCCGGGCACCGTGGCCAGCCGCGGCTTCACCCGCGATGCCAGCCGGGCCTATGGCCCCGGCGTCGCGGACATGAAGGGTGGACTGGTGGCGAGTTGCTTCGCGCTGCGCGCGCTGAAGCGCGCCGGCGAGTTGCCGTTTCCGGTGCGGGTGCTCTACACCGGCGACGAAGAGATCGGTTCCGGCACGGCTCGCCCGCACCTGGAAGCGGCGGCCCGCGGCGCCCGGGCCGTGCTCAACTGCGAGCCCGGGCGGGTCAGTGGCAACGTGGTCAAGGCGCGCAAGGGCGGCGCCACCCTGGCTATCAGCGTGAGCGGTCGTGCCGCCCATGCCGGCGTCAGCCACGCCGAGGGCGCCAGTGCCATCCAGGCCCTGGCGCTCAAGGTGGCCAAGCTGCACGCCCTGACCGACTACGAGCGCGGCATCACCACCAACGTCGGCCTCATCGAGGGCGGCACCTCCAGCAATACCGTGGCGCCCAGCGCCACCGCGCGCCTGGATGTGCGCTTCGTCGCCTTGGCCGACTGGCCCGCGCTGCAGGCGCGCATCGAGGCCATCATCGCCGAGGTGGAGGTGCCGGGGACAGCCGCCCGTGTCGAACCCACCTGCCTGTTCCTGCCGATGGAGGCGCACCTGAGCCACGACCTGCTGGCTCTCTACCAGCGCGAGGCCCAGGACCTCGGCTTCAGCGTCGAGGGCGAATTCACCGGCGGTTGCGCCGACTCCGGGTTCACCGCCAGCCTGGGCGTGCCCACCCTCTGTGGCCTGGGCCCCGTGGGGGGCAAGGTACACACCGACGCCGAATTCCTGGTGCTCGATACCCTGGTTCCACGCACCCAGGCGCTGGTGGCGACCATCCTGGCCCTGGCCGTAAAGGCCTGACCCTCACGCCGGTTTCCGAAACAGGTGCGACTCCTGGTCGGGGAGGGCCACAATTGGCGGCTTTAGATCCTCGAGCTATCGATTCATAGCTGCCCTTGGTTCGGGGCAGCAATCGGCCAGGATCTGATATTGCTGGCGAAGACCTGCCTGTCGATGACAAGGGCGGTAGGGCAGCCATTCGTCAGCGAGACAAAAGGCCCTTCCTTGACAGCGAAGTTGTCTGGGCAAATACTCGCTGCAAGATTCATATAGATGACTAGATAACAAGGTGAATAAAGTCGATGAATTCTTTATCCAGTGATGCCCGACTGCCGCTGTACCAACGCCTGCGTGACCAATTGGCTGAGCAGATCGCCAATAATCGCTGGCGTCCGGGGGAGGCGATCCCTACCGAAGCGGCGCTTTCTGCGGAATATCAGCTGTCCACCGGCACGGTGCGCAAGGCGATTGATGCCTTGGTCAGTGAGGGCATTCTGGAACGTCAGCAAGGGCGCGGGACGTTCATTCGACGGGCGCAGTTTCAATCCTCCTTGTTTCGTTTCTTCCGATTCCAGACGGTTTCCGGTGAGCGCCAGGTCCCGGAGAGTCGCATCCTCTCGATCGAGCCCGTTGCCGCACCTTCGGCCGTAGCGCAAGCGCTAGGGTTGCCCGCCGATGCGTTGGTCATTCGTATTGTCCGTGTGCGTCTGCTCGATGTTAAGCCGGTGCTCGCCGAAGAAATCTGGTTGCCCCGCCAGCGGTTTCAGGAGCTGCTGGAGATCGACCTCAGTCGCGAAGGGCCGCTGCTGTATCCGATCTACGAAGAGGTGTGCGGACAGGTTGTTGCCTCGGCCGAAGAAACGCTGACCGCCGAATCGGTGAATGACGTGCATGCCCGCCTGCTCCAGGTACCGGTCAACAGTCCGGTGATCGTGATCGAGCGCTTGGCACGCGATTACGCGGGTAGCCCGCTGGAGTGGCGTCGCTCGCGCGGCCACGCCGAGCATTTCCGCTACAGCGTGGATATTCGCTGACGCCTGTCTGCGTAGCCAAGCGTTCTGCGGCGGCTAGATCGCCGCCCGATTGCTGTTTGGTTGCCAACGTCGACCCTCTCGCGGCGGGTTGGCCGTCGGCTGTCTTGCGTAACACCTATAAGGATAAGACTCATGTTCAGCTGGTATCGCCAAATCACTCCTCGTGAGCGCAAGACATTTTGGGCCTGCTTCGGCGGATGGTCGCTCGACGCCTTGGAAGTACAGATGTTCGGTCTGGCGATTCCGGCGCTGATCGCCGCTTTCGCGCTGACCAAGGGCGATGCCGGATTGATTAGCGGCGTTACCCTCGTCACCTCGGCACTCGGTGGCTGGGTGGGTGGGACGTTGTCTGACCGCTACGGCCGTGTGCGCACCTTGCAGTTGATGATTCTGTGGTTCTCGTTCTTCACCTTTCTCTCGGCTTTCGTCACGGGCTTCAATCAGCTGTTGGTGGTCAAGGCGCTGCAGGGTTTCGGACTTGGCGGGGAGTGGGCGGCCGGCGCGGTACTGATGGCCGAGACGATCAATCCGCGCTATCGCGGCAAGGTCATGGGCACTGTACAAAGTGCCTGGGCGGTGGGTTGGGGCCTGGCGGTCGGGGTGTTCACGCTGATCTATACCTCTGTGCCGCAGGACATGGCCTGGCGGGTGATGTTCCTGGTCGGGTTGCTGCCGTCGTTCCTGATCTTCTGGGTGCGTCGTAACGTCGAGGAGCCGGACAGCTTCCGGCGTCTGCAAGAAGGCAACGCCATTCCGCAGAGTTTCTTCACGTCGCTCGCGGGCATTTTCCGCCCGGAACTGATTCGCGTGACGCTGTTTGGCGGGCTGCTGGGGCTGGGCGCACACGGTGGCTATCACGCGGTAATGACCTGGTTACCCACTTTCCTCAAGACCGAGCGCCATCTGTCTGTGCTGAACTCGGGCGGCTATCTGGCGGTGGTCATCCTCGCCTTCTGGTGTGGTTGTGTGGCCAGCGGCTATTTGATCGATCGCATTGGCCGTCGAAAAAACATTGTGCTGTTTGCCTTGTGCTGCGTGGTCACGGTGCAGTGCTACGTATTTTTGCCACTGACCAATACGCAGATGCTGTTCCTGGGGTTCCCGCTGGGGTTCTTCGCCGCCGGTATTCCGGCCAGTCTGGGAGCGTTCTTCAACGAACTTTACCCGGCCGATGTACGCGGCGCCGGCGCCGGCGTTGGCTTTTGCTACAACTTTGGCCGGGTGCTGTCCGCTGTATTTCCATTCCTGGTCGGGCACATGAGTGATTCTATGTCCCTGGGTTCGGCGATAGGTATCGATGCCGGAATCGCCTACGGCGTGGGGGTGCTTGCCGCACTTTGCCTGCCTGAAACCCGGGGCAGGGACCTTGAAGCTAATGCCACCGCCGTTCCGGCCACTATCAACGGTAATCAGCGCGCTCGGGCGTGATGATCCCAACCATTAGTAGATGAAACCCATGTCAGCTCCTCGCTCCAAATCGATCACCGGCATTGACGCCCATGCCCATGTGTTCAGCCGTGATCTGCAGCTGATCGGTGCACGCCGCTACAGTCCCGAGTACGACGCCACGCTTGACCAGTACCTTGAGCATTTGCGAACCCAAGGTTTGAGTCACGGTGTATTGGTGCAACCAAGTTTCCTTGGCACCGACAATAGCTACCTGTTGGCGGCGTTGAAGCAAGCACCTGAGCAGTTGCGCGGTGTGGTCGTGCTGGAGCCAGGCATCAGTCGTTCCACCTTGAATGACATGGCGCAACTGGGCGTGGTCGGCGTGCGCCTGAACCTGATCGGCAAGGCGTTACCTGATTTTCGTGACAGTGCCTGGCAAGGATTTTTCAGCGATATCGCCGAGCTCGACTGGCATGTCGAGTTGCACCGGGAAATCAGGGATCTGCCGGGCTTGATCCGGCAATTGACGCCGTTCGGCGTGAAAGTGGTGATCGATCACCTGGGGCGGCCGGACGCGAATGCGGGTCTCGATCAGCCCGGGTTTGGCGAGTTGCTTGAGGCCGGATCGAAAGGCTCGATCTGGATCAAGGTATCGGGAATCTATCGTCTGGGAGGTACGCCACGACAGAACATTGATTTCGCTCGAAGGGCATTACCGTTGCTGGAAAAAAGCGTTGGCCCGCATCAGTTGGTATGGGGCAGCGACTGGCCGCATACGCAACATGAGCAAAGCGTTGACTTCGCCACCGTCGTCGACCAGTTGCAAGCCCTGGAGCTCTCCGCGCAAGCCAGCGCCGCGCTACTGGTGCAGGCGCCTCGCAGGTTATTTGGTTTCTAGAAAGACGAACGCTGCAACCTAGCCGCTGCAGAGGCCATTCATCTCACCCTCTTACAAGAGTTTGGCACCAGCCCAACCGAGAACCTTTCATGACTCCCTTAGATATAGATCTGTTACTGACTGCATTGATCAGCGTCGTGGTGCTGGTAGTGCTGATCGTCTCGCGCCTCAAAATGCACCCGCTGCTGGCTTTGCTGGTAGTTTCCGTCGGCGTAGGCTTTGCAACCGGTATGGAGCCAGATCGCATCGTCTCCCAGCTGGTCACCGGCGCCGGCAAGACACTGGGGGCTGTGGGGGTGGTCATCGCGCTGGGGGCGATGCTCGGCAAAATACTTGCGGACGCCGGCGTCACCGAGCAGATTGCCGCGGTCATCCTCAGGCGCACATCGGATCGGATGATTCCGTGGGCGATGATGATGGTCGCGTTCGTGATTGGCATTCCGATGTTTTTCGAGGTCGGCCTGGTGATCATGCTGCCGCTGATCTTCAGCGTGGCGCGCAAGCTGGAAAGTCAGGCGCGCTTCAAGGGGTCAGCCTATGTCTATGTGGGCGTTCCGGTGATTGCCGCACTGGCTGCCATGCACGGTATGGTCCCGCCGCACCCTGGCCCGTTGACGGCCATCGCCGCGCTGAAAACCTCGGTCGGGCCGACCATGCTCTATGGTTTCCTGGCGGCTATCCCGGCGATGATCCTGGGCGGCCCACTGTATGGCGCTTTCATTTCCCCGCGCATGAGCACTCGGCCCGATCAGGTGTTGCTGGATCAGTTCACCCTGGCTGAAAAAGCCGACGATAAACCAGGCCCCAGCGTATACCTTGGCGTGCTGGCAGCCTTGCTGCCGGCGATCCTGATGCTGATCCATGCCGTCGCCGAGATGGTATTGGCCAAGGACAATGCGCTGCTGA
This sequence comes from Pseudomonas aestiva, assembly GCF_039908605.1. Lineage (NCBI taxonomy): Bacteria > Pseudomonadati > Pseudomonadota > Gammaproteobacteria > Pseudomonadales > Pseudomonadaceae > Pseudomonas > Pseudomonas aestiva. The sequence goes on from NZ_CP150916.1 coordinate 2,370,567, forward strand.
AAATGGCTGGTTTCCTCGGCAATCCGCTGATAGCGATGCTGCTGGGCGTGCTGTTCGCCGGCGCGAGTCTGGTACTCGCGCGCGGCGGCGATGCGGAGCAATTACGCGAATCGCTGGGCAAGAGCCTCAAGCCAATCGCCTCGATCATCATGATCATCGCTGGCGGCGGTGCCTTTCAGCAGCTGCTGACCAGCGCCAAGGTGGGCGATGCGATTGTCCACCTGACTCAGCAGTCGGCGTTCCCTCCGCTGGTCCTCGGCTGGTTGATCGCCATGTTGCTTTCGGTCTCTACCGGTTCCGCCACGGTCGGTATCGTAGGGGCTGCCGGCTTGCTGGCGCCGCTTGCCGGTGCCGATCCCAGCCTCAACCTGCCGCTGCTGGCCTTGTCCATTGGCTGCGGCTCGCTGTTCTTCAACTACGCCAACCATGCAGGTTTCTGGATGGTGAAGGAATCCTTCGGCATGACGATGGGCGAAGCCACCAAGACTATTTCGGTGGTGCAATCGATCGTCGCCGTGGTCGGTTTGATCGTGGTGTTGCTGTTGAACGTGGTCGTGTAATGACCTGAGGCGGCGTCAAATCAGGACGCCGCCCTCTGTGAAACCCCTTATCTGAACGGGCGCCGCTCGGCACCCGTCCCTCCCTGGGCGCCACCCGCCTGTTCAGATAGGCAACAGCCCCTCGGTCTTGACTTCGTTCAGCACAAAAAAGGTGCGCACCTGGCGCACGCCGGGCAGGGCGATCAGCCGTTCGCTGTGCAGGCGATTGAAGGCGGCGATGTCCTTGACCCTGAGCTTGATGAAGTAGTCAACGTCGCCGGCCACCAGGTAACACTCCAGCACCGGGGGCAGGGCGCGGGCGGCCGCTTCGAAGGCCTCAAAGGAGTCCGGGGTCGATCTGTCCAGCACCACGCCTACCAGTACCGCGGTTTCCCGTTGCACCGCCTTGGGGTCCACATGGGCCCTGACGCTGGTGATGACGCCGCTCTCGAACAGCCTGCGCGTGTGGTTCCAGCAGGCGCTCGGGCTCAGGGCAACCTGGCGCGCCAGCTCGGCATTGCTCAGCCGGCCGTCCTGCTGCAAGGCGCGCAGGATCTTGCGTTCTACCGGGGTCAGTTCCGCAGCTTCGCTCATCGAAAGATTCTCCTTGGAAAGCGGTTGTTGGAGGAACATCCATGCGGATTCTGGGATTCGTTCAAAAGGAAAGCAGATTTCGTACCGCTCATTCGAAAGCACCTTTTTCAGGGTTTTCCCTAGCATTGAAGGCGTTCTCTCACCACTGGAGTCGCTGCTATGTCCCTGGACCTCGAAAAGCGTTTTCCCCGCGTCAAGCTCGGTTATTTCCCATCGCCCCTGCACAAGCTGGAGCGCATGTCGAAGGACCTCGGTATCGAACTCTGGGCCAAGCGTGACGACGTTTCCTCCGGTCTCGCCTATGGCGGCAACAAGGTGCGCAAGCTGGAATGGCTGGCCGCCGATGCCCTGGCACAGGGCTGCGACACCCTGGTCTCCATCGGTAACATCCAGTCCAACCACACGCGCCAGGTCGCTGCCGTCGCCGCGGTGCTGGGCATGAAGTGTCGGCTGGTCCAAGAGGAGTGGACCAAGTGGGAAGACCCGGTCTACGACAAGGTCGGCAACATCCTGCTGTCCCGCCTGATGGGCGCCCAGACGCTGCTGGAAGGCGAGGGCTATTCCACCGCGGTGAAGGCGACCTGGGAGCGCGCGCTGGATGAGGTGCGGCGTGAAGGCGGCAAGCCTTACGCCATTCCCGCCGGCGCTTCGGACCATCCGCTGGGTGGCCTCGGCTATGCCCATTTCGCCGATGAACTGGCCGGTCAGGAACGCGAGCAGGGCCTCTTCTTCGATACCGTGGTGACGGCCACCTGTACCGGTTCTACCCAGGGCGGCATGGTCGTGGGCTTTCGCGCCCAGGAGCGCGAGCGGCGCCTGATCGGCATCGACACGGCGGCGGACGCCGAGATGACCCGCGCCGCGGTGACCAAGATCGCGCGCAACACCGCCGAGATGATCGGCCTGAAGCAGGAGATCCGCGACGAGGATGTCATCATCGAGCCCCGCTTCTGCGGACCGGACTACGGCCTGCCGGATGGTCCCACCGTCGAGGCCATCCGCTACACCGCGCAGATGGAGGGGATGCTCACCGACCCGGTCTACGAGGGCAAATCCATGGCCGGGCTAATCGCCATGGCGCGCAGTGGCGAGATCGCCAAGGGCAGCCGGGTACTCTATGTTCACCTCGGGGGTGCCCCGGCGCTCAACGCCTACCACAACGCCTTCGCCTGAACCCAAAACCACGACCGATCACCAGGAGGTCCCGCATGACGAGCCAATGCTGGACAGCGGTAGACGACCTCCGACCGGCCGTGGCGCTGGTCATCCTGCATGGCGATCTCGACCCCGCGGTAACGGCGGAATTGCGCAGCGGCTTGCCCGACTGCAGCGACCTCCCGGTGCTGCAACTGGAGGACGTCGGCGGGCTGCACGAAGAGTGGCTCACCCAGGGTCCGCAGAGCCGGATCGTACGGCTGTTGTCCCGGCTGGGCGGTGACTGCCTGCTGCTGGCGGTCGAGCCGGCGGGCTCGAACCAGCTGGAATGGCTGGGATCGGTCGACGGTCAACGGCTGCAACAGTTCACGAGCGGCACGCCTACGCGCGAGCTGATTGCCCGCCTGCAGCAGCTCAGACGCGAACGCCTGCTGGCGGTGTTGCCGCTTTGAGCGTAGCCGTCATGCCAGCCGCTCGACCTGTTCGGCGATCAGAGCCCTGATCGCGCGCAGACAGCGCAACTCGCCGGCGAAGACCGCCCGCAGCTCCGGTCGCGCGCCGGCCAGAGTCTGATTTTCCCGCTCGGTCTGTTCCAGCAACTGCTGAGCCTGCAGGGACAGGCGCTGGCGCAGGCGTTGCAATTGGGCAGCAGCCGGCGAGCGCTTGATACCCAGCGCTTCGGCTGCATCCAGCAGTCGCTCGCGGTCGATGGCCACCAGCCGGCTTTCACCCAGGATCGGCCAGGCGAGGGTGGTCGCGTCCGGCCAGCGCTGCTGATCGAAGGCGCGGCTCTCGTACACGGCCGTGCAGAGCAGGTCATAGCAGGGCGCAAGGGCCAGCCCACGGGGTGAGACCAGAAAGCCCAGATTCTTCAGATGGGCATCGGTATTGCCCACCAGCACGTTGAAGGCCAGCCAGTTGAACAGCCGCGTCCGGGTCACGGCGGGCGCCTCGCACAGCCGGGCCAGTTCGGCCAGGCGCTCCACGCTACCCGCCTGGTACTTGAAATGACGGTCCAGACCCAGCACCTGGCAGGCGTCGATGCCATGGCGCCGTTGCCAGCCGCCCGGGGTACGGACGCGGTCGAAGCGCTCGATCAGATAGATCGGCTCGGGCACGTAGCGGCGCTCGACGGCGGGAACCATCAGCCCGGCCAGACCCGCCAGGCGCATGGTGAACCACTCGTTGATTACCGAATGGGCGAAGGCCTCGTGGGGATGGTCCGGCTTGAGGATATGGGTGGAGGGCAGGGCGCCCACGGGTTCCTGCAGCCCCTGGTCATCGAGGATCACCGCCAGCTTGTGCTGGGCGCCGGCCAGCGACATGCGCTTGTGCGCCTCGTGGGTCAGCGGCAGCTGCGGCATGGCCTGGATCCGCCGGGAGAGATCGGCATCGCTCAGGGGGCGGCGATCTCCCGGCGGCAGGTGCTGACCTTCGGCGAGCAGGGTAAGGGAGCCGGCGGATTCGGCGCCGTACCAGCTCAGCAGGGCGAAGGCATCGGCGGCATCCAGGCGCGCATCCTGGGCGAGCAGTTGCCGCTGGCCTTCCTCGGGCAGCAGATTGTCGAAGTACCACTGCACCGGTCGCTGCGAACTGCCATCGATCAGCGGCTCGCGCTGCAAGGGCAATTGCGGACAGAGCCCGAAGGCCTGCCAACCGGACTCGTACCGGAACGACCAGATACCGTTCTCGTCAGCCAGCCGACCCACCAGCTGGTCGTCGATCCAGGCCAGGAGTTCACGCCTCATGGTGTCCGGGTATCCGGCTGGGCTGCCACTTCAGGGGGCAGATCCACGATCAGACGCACCCCCAGGCCTTCCAGTACCTGGAACAGCTTGCCCCATTGGACGGTTTCGCCACCGCGCTCGACCTTGCCGAGAAAGTTTTCACTGACGCCGAGACTGCCGGCGGCGTCGTCCTGGCGCAGTGACTGGGCCTTGCGCGCCTGGCGGACGAGGGCGCCCAGGTCGGCGGCATTCTTGAGTATCACCTGCATGATTTATCCTCACGAGCGTGGGGATCAGGCTAACGCTAAAGGGAAAGGCAGCGCAATCCTCAAGAACGTGAGGATTTCAGTCGTTGATAACGCTGCAAATACGGAATCCTTTCGATCATGAGGATTTCAATCTTCTACTAACGTCGCGCCCCTAGCTGCTGGGGTGCCAGAAAGGCGCTGTGGAAGTAGCTGCGAAAGGCCTGCATGGCCGGTGTCAGGGGGTGCTCGCGGTGCCAGGCCAGCCCCACGCTCATGGGCGTGATGGGCTCTACCAGGGTGCGCGTCTCCAGGCGCTTGCCCTCCAGCGACCAAGGGCGATAGACCAGGTCGGAGAGAATGGCCACGCCGCTGCCGTTGGCCACCATGCTGCGCACGGCTTCCACCGAGCTGGTCCGCAAGCGCACCTGGGGTTCACGGCCTGACTGGCGCCAGTAGCGCCTGGCACTCTGTTCCGCCTCGTCGACGGTCAGCAGCACATAGGGCTCGCGGGCGACATCGGCCAGGCTGACATTGGGTCGATCGCGCAGGGGATGGCCACTCGGCAGCCAGAGACGGCGTTCGGAATTGAAGAGCGTCTCGGAGACGATGTCCTCGTGGGTCAGGTTGGCGGTCAGGACCACCGCCATGTCGATGCGCCTGTCCAGCAGCGCCTCCTCGATGGCCTGGCGCTCCTGTTCGTGCACCGCCACCGTCACCTCGGGATAGAGCTGCGCCAGGCGTTGCAGATGGTGCGGCAGGAAGTAGCCGATCACCGTATAGCTGGCGGCGATGCGCAATTCGCCGCTGGCGCGGTGGTCGGGCAGGGCGCTGCTCAGGGCATCGTCGACCCCGCGCAGGATGCCGTAGGCATGGTTGAGGAAATGCCGGCCGGCATCGGTCAGCGCCATTCCTTGCGCCGAGCGGACGAACAGACTGGCGCCCAGCAGACTCTCCAGTTCCTGGATGGCACTGGTCACCGCCGACTGGGAAATGTTCAGGTGGATGGCCGCCTGGGAGATCTGCCCCAGTTCGGCGGTCGCGGTGAAGTAGCGTAGCTGACGCAGGGTAAGGGCCATCACGACTGTCCTGAGGTATCGATTTTTCCGAACGCTGGACCTTGGATAATAAATCTTCCCAAGGGGGCAGGGCAGTCCTAAGGTCGAGGACACCGCACCACTGCCAGGGAATACCGCAATGATCGAGGTGGACTTCAATTCCGACATGGGCGAGGGCTTTGGCGCCTGGACACTGGGCGATGGCGTGGATGACCAGCTGCTCGACCTGGTCAGTTCGGCCAATATCGCCACCGGCTTCCATGCCGGCGATCCCGCCCTCATGCAGCGCACCGTGCTGCAGGCCAAGGCGCGCAACGTGGCCATCGGCGCCCATCCGGGCTATCGCGATCTGGTGGGTTTCGGCCGCCGGCCCCTGCAGATGCCCGCCGAAGAACTGGTGGCCGATATCGTCTATCAGCTCGGCGCCCTGCGTGAATTCGCCCGGTTGCATGGCCTGCGGCTGCAACATCTCAAACCCCATGGCGCGCTGTTCATGCACCTGGCGCGGGACGAGACGGCTGCCCGGCTGCTGGTGGAGACGCTGCAACGGCTCGAACCCGGGCTGCTGCTCTATTGCCTGCCCGATTCGGCCACCTGGCGAATCGGTCGCGAGCTGGGCCAGCCCCTGATGCGCGAGTTCTATGCCGACCGGGACTATGACGCCAGCGGGTCCATCGTGCTGGTCCGGCGCATGGGCGCGCTCGATCCCCAGGCCGTGGCCGAACGGGTACTCAGAGCCTGCCAGCAGGGCAGGGTCGCCACGGTGGAGGGGGGCGATGTTGAGGTGGCCTTCGAATCCATCTGCCTGCACAGCGATACCCCTGGTGCGCTGGGCCTGGCCCAGGCCATCCGCCAGCGCCTCGCCGCCGCCGGCATCGCCATCCGCGCCCCAGGCGCCGGCTAGTTTTCATGCGGACACCGGCGCCAAGACGCCGGGTCCTCCAGTCCTTCGCTACGCCTGCCTTTCCGACAACATTGCCTAGAAGAGGAATCGTCATGGCCGAACATTCGGTGCTCTCGCCCTTGCCCGGAACGTTCTATCGCAAACCCACGCCCGATGCGGCGCCCTATGTGGAGGTCGGGGAAACCGTCACCGCCGGCACGGTGATCGGCCTGGTCGAGGTGATGAAGCAATTCTCGGAGGTCCATGCCGAGGTGGACGGGACCCTGACGGCCTTCGCGGTGGAGGACGGTGATCCGGTCGAGCCGGGTCAGTTGCTGGCCACCCTGAGCGGAGCCTCCTCGTGAGTACGCCAGGAGGCGGCATCCGCCGTCTGCTGGTGGCCAATCGTGGCGAGATCGCCGTTCGTATCCTGCGCGCCGCCAAGGCGCTGGACATCGAGACGGTGCTGGCCTGCAGCGAGGCCGACCAGGATTCGCTGGCGGCGCGCCAGGCCGATGCCGTGGTGGTGATCGGCCCGGCGCGCGCGGATCGCAGCTACCTCAATATAGAGGCCCTGCTCAAAGCCTTGCGTGACAGCGGCGCCGATGCGGTGCATCCCGGCTATGGCTTCCTGGCCGAGAACGCCGCCTTTGCCGATGCAGTGGAGGAGGCGGGTGCCGTCTTCGTCGGCCCCTCGGGTGACATCATCCGCCGCATGGGCGACAAGGCCGAGGCACGACGTACCGCGCAGGCAGCTGGCGTTCCGGTGGTCCCAGGCTCTGCCAGCGAACCGGCTGATATAGAGGCCGCCATAGCGGCAGCCGAGACGGTGGGCTATCCGCTGCTGATCAAGGCAGCGGCCGGGGGCGGAGGCCGGGGCATCCGCCTGGCACGCGACGCCGCCGAGCTGGCGCGGGAATTTCCCGTCGCCCAGCGTGAAGCCCAGACCGCCTTTGGCAGCGGCGCCCTCTATCTGGAGCGCTTCATCGAGCGCGCTCGTCATATAGAGGTGCAGATCCTTGGCGATGGCCAGCGCGCCGTGCATCTGTTCGAGCGCGAATGCTCGTTGCAGCGGCGCCGCCAGAAGCTCCTGGAAGAAGCGCCATCGCCGGTGCTGAGCGCTGCCCAGCGCGAGACCCTCTGCGCCAGCGCGGTACGCCTGGCCGAACGCCTCGGCTATCGCGGCGCGGGGACCCTGGAGTACCTGTTCGATGAAGCCAGCGGCGAATTCTTCTTCATCGAGATGAACACCCGCATCCAGGTCGAGCACCCGGTCTCCGAGATGGTCACCGGTATCGATCTGGTCCAGGCCATGCTGCGCATCGCCGGGGGTGAACCCCTGGGGCTGCGCCAGGAAGACATCCATCTGCAGGGCGCCGCCATCGAGCTGAGACTCAACGCCGAAGATCCGGCGCGCAACTTCTTTCCCAGCCTCGGGACGGTCGAGCAGCTCGCCTGGCCGCAGGGCCCGGGCATCCGTGTCGACAGTCATCTGTACGCGGGCTATCGGGTACCCCCTTATTACGACTCGCTGCTGGCCAAGCTCATCGCCCATGGCACCGATCGCGGCGAGGCCCTGGCCCGTGCCCGCCAGGCGCTGGATGAATTGCGTCTGAGCGGCATGGCCACCACCGCCAGTCTGCATCGCCGTCTGCTGGACGAGCCCTGGGTGATCGAAGCGCGCTTCGACACCGGTACCCTGGAACACTGGTTGGCCGAGGAGATCTCCGCATGACGACCGCGATCCGCTATAGCTTCGGTGGCGACGAGCACCTGTTCGTCGAATTGTCCGAAAGCATGTCCCTGGAAGCGTTTTTCCGTGGCCTGGCCATGACCCGTGCGGTGCAGGCGCTGCAATTGCCCGGCATCCACGACATCTGCCTGGCCAATGCCTCCTTCCAGATCCGTTTCGATCCCGACGTGCTGCCGCCCGACCGGCTCCTGGCCGCGGTCCAGGGCGTGGAAGACCAGGCGGTGGCCGAGCGCCAACTGGCCACGCGGATGATCGAAATCCCGGTGCTCTACAACGATCCCTGGACCCACGAGACGCTGATGCGCTTTCGCGATCGCCACCAGGATCCGTCCGCCACCGATCTGGAATACGCTGCGCGCGTCAACGGCCTGGCCGACGTCGAAGCCTTTATCGCCGCCCACAGCGGCGCGCCCTGGTTCGTGTCCATGGTGGGTTTCGTCGCCGGATTGCCGTTCATGTTCCAGATGGTGGAGTCCGAGCGGCAGTTGCAGGTCCCCAAGTACCTGCGACCCCGCACCGACACACCCAAGCAGACCCTTGGCCACGGCGGCTGCTTCGGCTGCATCTATTCGGTACGGGGCGCCGGTGGCTACCAGATGTTCGGTGTGACGCCGGCGCCCATCTACGATCCGGCGCAGCGGCTCGATTACCTGCAGGAGCTTATGGTGTTCTTCCGGCCCGGCGACATCGTCCGTTTCCGCGCCATCGACCGCGCCGAGTACGACCGGATGCTGGCCGAGGTAGAGGAGGGTAGCTTCACCCTGAATATCCGGCCGGTGGACTTTTCCCTGGACGCCTTCCTCGACGATCCCCGTGGCTATCCGCGCACCCTGATGGAGGAGCTGGCATGATCAAGGTACTCAAACCCGGCCTGGCCACCTCGATCCAGGACCTCGGCCGTGAAGGCTACTACCACCTGGGCATTCCGCCGTCGGGTGCCATGGACAGCTATGCCTTGCGCGCGGCCAATCTGCTGGTGGGCAACACAGCCGGCGCCGCGGCCCTGGAATGCACCTTGCTCGGTCCGGAGCTGCTCTTCGCCGAAGACGCCCTGGTCGCCCTGAGCGGCGCGCGCATGACGCCACGCCTAGACGGCGCCGAAATGCCGCTGGACGAAGCCTTCAGCGTACGCGTCGGCCAGGTGCTCAAGTTCGATTACCTCAAGGCCGGTGCCCGTGGCTATCTGGCCGTGGCGGGCGGCTTCGATGTGCCCGAGGTGCTGGGCAGTCGCTCGACGTACACCCTGGGCGGCCTGGGTGGCTTCCAGGGTCGAAGGCTCGCCGCGGGTGACGAACTGGCTGTCGGCACCCCGGCGACAGGCGTCAAGCCTGGCGTCCGGTTGCCAGGCGACCTGGTGCCGGCTTGCGGCGGCGAGGTGATCCTGCGGGTCGTGCCGGGTCTCTATCATCACCGCCTGACCGCGGACGCCGCCGAGGCGTTCTTCGCCGATACCTGGACGGTAGGCTCCGAAGCCGATCGCATCGGCTATAGATTCAAGGGCGGTCGGCCGCTGCAATTCACGCCGCGCGAACAACCCTTTGGCGCCGGCTCGGATCCGTCCAATATCGTCGACAGCTGTTATCCCATCGGCTCGATCCAGGTGCCGGCGGGCCTTGAACCCATCGTCCTGCACCGAGACGCGGTGTCTGGCGGCGGCTACGCCATGATCGGCACCGTCATCAGCAGTGACCTGGATCTAATCGGCCAGCTGCAGCCGAATCAGAAAGCCCGGTTCGTCGCCGTGACCCTGGAAGACGCGCTGGCCGCACGGCGTGTGTACCGGGAGCGCTTGCAGCGACTGGAGCAGGTCCTGGCGACCTGAGGGTCGCTGGACGTTGCGGCGATCGGTCTGGAGATCCTGAAGGCGTCGTTCGTAACGGACGCGTCTTCAGGATCGTCACTCAAGGAAATCCTGCTCGAAGCTGCACGTCTTGCAAAACATGCTGATCGGCAGCGCCAGGGTAGGGAAGCGAGAGTGGAGTCTGCTGGCTGGATTGGCGAGAACGTTAAACGCCGAATGGGATGGCAAAGGGCAGTTGTCAGCCCAGGCCCATATCCAATTTAACATAATATACATTATGCGAAGTCAGGGTTAGGGAGCGCTGCACCAGGTGGCTGCCTTTTCACGCTGGCGGCTTTCTTCAATTTGCCACGACCACGCCACGTTGCCTGGCACTACGACTCCAGGGATTCAGATCGCCGCTTACCGTACACCTGCACCGCAAATTCCGCAGCGCCCGTTTGTACAAGACGCCGCTGGCAGCTTTAATCGGATGGCGTTCGTTCCCGGAGTTCTTTCCGGTTGTCGCGCCTCTGCCTGTGTCACCGCGCGCGAATGTCCTGGGTTTCCAACACGTATTCCATCCCAAGGAGTTTTGCATGGCTTATCAAGCCGCTTCCGATCGCTATGACCGTATTCCTTACCGCCGCGTGGGTCGCAGCGGTCTCGTGCTGCCGGCGCTTTCTCTGGGCCTGTGGCACAACTTCGGCGACACCACGCCGCTGGATCGTCAACGCGCCTTGCTGCGCACCGCCTTCGATCTGGGCATCAATCACTTCGACCTGGCCAACAATTACGGGCCGCCCTATGGCAGCGCCGAGATCAATTTCGGTCGGCTGCTGCGCGAAGACTTCGCGGCCTACCGCGACGAACTCATCATTTCCAGCAAGGCCGGCTGGGACATGTGGCCCGGACCCTATGGCCAAGGTGGCGGCTCGCGCAAATACGTCCTGGCCAGCCTGGATCAGAGCCTCAAGCGTCTTGGCCTGGATTACGTCGACATCTTCTATTCGCACCGTTTCGACGAACACACCCCGCTGGAAGAAACCGCCAGTGCCCTGGCCACGGCGGTCCAGCAAGGCAAGGCGCTCTATATCGGCATCAGCTCCTATTCGGGGACCAAGACCCGGGAAATGGCCAAGCTGCTGGCCGACTGGAAGATCCCGCTGCTGATCCATCAGCCGGCCTACAACCTGCTCAATCGCTGGATCGAAAAGGATCTGCTGGAGGCGACCGAGGAAATCGGCAGTGGCGTGATCGCCTTTACACCCCTGGCCCAGGGATTGCTGACCGACAAGTATCTCAATGGCGTTCCAGCCGAAGCCCGGGTCAATCAGCCCGGTGGCCAGTCGCTGCAGCAAGGTCATCTGTCCGACGAGAACCTGGCCCGGGTACGCGCCCTGGATGCCATCGCCAAGCGCCGCGGCCAGAGCCTGGCGCAGCTGGCCCTGGCCTGGACCCTGCGCGATCCGCGCATCACCAGCGCCCTGATCGGCGCCAGTCGGCCCGAGCAGATCGTGGAAAACGTGGCAGCCCTGGACAACCTGACCTTTACCGCCGAGGAACTGGCCGAGATCGATACCCATGCGGTCGAAGGCGACATCAATCTCTGGGCCAAGCCGTCCAGCGCGGAATAAGGCTCCGCCTGGCGTAGCGGGCGCTCCAGCGTCAGCTACGCCTACCTTTATAGGGTCCTGGCAGGGCATAACCACCCTCGCCCGCCCTCACCTCTGCGGCTGCTGACGCCGCGTCCCGATCTGTTCCTGGCGATACTGGCTGGGCGTCTGTCCGGTTTCGTTGCGAAAATGCCGGTTGAAATTGGACAGATTGGAATAGCCCACCTCGAAGCAGATGGCTGCAATGGACAGCTCCGCCTGCCGCAGCAGACGACAGGCCCGCTGGATGCGCAGCTTGCGCGCCAGTTCGATGAAGCCGTGGCCGGTAACCTTCTTGAAAAAGCGTGAAAACCCCGCCTCGCTCATGCCGACACGCCTGGCAATCACCGGCAGCCGGATATCTTCGGTGAGTTCGCTCAGCAGATAGTCGAAGGCCTGATGCACCCTTGCGGAACTGCGGGCATCCAGCGCCGGCGCATAACAGGCACTGGCCAGGACGATCCTTTCGCGTCCCGGCGCCCGGGACAGCAAGCCCAGCAAGGCGAACAGCCTGAGCAGGCGCTCGGCACCCCGGGCCTGGCCCATCGCCTCGATCAATGCAGCCGCCTGCAGGGCCGTATCGCCGGTGAACTCCAGACCGCGTCGGGCCTGTTCCAGCAACGGCAGATAATCGCCCAGCTCCGGTGCCACAGCGCTCAGCGAGCGCAGCAAGTCACCATTGAACTGGATGACCACATCGCGACCGGCGAGTACCTCGCCGGGTGGCAGATCACCGATCCAGTCATGTGGCAGATCCGGCCCGATCATGGCTACGTGACCTGCCGCAAAGGGCCCGACATAGTCGCCGGCCAGCAGTCGGCCACTGCCCTGGCGGATCAGGTGGATCTCGTATTCGGGGTGATGATTCCAGCGCGCCAGGGCGTAGGGATAGTTGTGCTCGTACCAGCGAAAACTCTGGTCGGGCGCGGCGAAGATCACTTCCAGCTCTGCTGGCCGCGCCTCGAGGAAGGCGGTCGCCTTCATGATGTACCTCTGCGTGTTCTGGTAAGGCTGCACCCGTCCGCCTGGCTATCGATGCTTTTTTGACCTCGGCGCGCTGTGCGATCCAGGTCAAAAATGTATCGGCAACTGGTCAATGCCAGGTTAGCCAGCGGCTTCGCCCTGCTGTTGTAATCCTCTCCAGCGGGCCTGTCGAGATCAGATTTATATCGGCGGCCAGCCGCTCATAACAACAACAAGCTGCCCGCCGTGGCAGTCACGGAGAGAAGAAGATGAAGCGCCCTATCGCGTTGCTGCTGCTGGCCGGTCTCGGACTGACCGGTGTTGCCCAGGCCGTCGAATCGGTCACCGTTGCCACCGTCAACAACAGCGACATGGTGCGCATGCAGCGCCTGTCCCAGGTCTTCGAAAAACAGCACCCCGATATCAAGCTCAACTGGGTGGTGCTCGAAGAAAATGTGCTGCGGCAGCGGCTGACCACCGACATCACCACCGGTGGTGGCCAATTCGATGTCCTGACCATCGGCACCTACGAAACACCGCTCTGGGGTGCCAAGAACTGGCTGGAGCCGCTCGACAACCTCCCTGCCAGCTATGACGTCGAAGACATCTTCCCGGCGGTCCGCCAGGGGCTGTCGGTCAACAACCGTCTCTATGCACTGCCGTTCTACGGCGAAAGCACCGTCACCTACTACCGCAAGGATCTGTTCAAGGCCGCCGGCCTGCAGATGCCCGACAAACCGACCTGGACGCAACTCGCCGCCTTCGCCAGCCAGCTCAACCAGCCGGACAAGGAGCAATACGGTCTCTGCCTGAGAGGCAAGGCCGGCTGGGGGGAAAACGTCGCGTTGCTCAGCCTGATGGGCAACGCCTTCGGCGCGCGCTGGTTCGACGAACAATGGCAGCCCGAACTAACCAGTCCCGAGTGGACGGCAGCGGCCAATTTCTACGTCGACAACATGAAGAAGTACGGCCCGCCCGGGGCTTCCAGCAACGGCTTCAACGAGAACCTGGCCCTGTTCAACAGCGGCAAGTGCGCGCTCTGGGTGGATGCCAGCGTCGCCGGCTCCTTCACCACCGACAAGAGCCAGAGCAAGGTGGCCGATGCGGTCGGCTTCGCCGCCTCGCCCCATGAGGTCACCGACAAGGGCTCGTCCTGGCTGTATGCCTGGTCGCTGGCGATCCCGGCGAGCGCCAAGCACAAGGAGGCTGCCAAGACCTTCATCACCTGGGCGACCTCCAAGGAATACATCCAGCTGGTGGCCGACCAGGATGGCATCTCCAACGTCCCGCCGGGCACTCGCCAGTCGACCTACAGCCAGGCCTACCTGAGCGCTGCGCCCTTCGCCAGGATCACCCTGGAGATGATGCAGCACGCCGACCCGGCCCATCCCTCGGCCAAGCCGGTGCCCTATGTCGGTATCCAGTACGTGACCATCCCCGAGTTCCAGGCCATCGGTACCTCGGTCGGCAAGTTGTTCTCCGCTGCCCTCACCGGCCAGATGAGCGTCGAGCAGGCCCTCAACGCGGCCCAGACCTCGACGACCCGCGAAATGAAACGCGCGGGCTATCTCAAGTAACGTCCCTTTATCCAAGACCTGACTGCGCGCTGCAGCGCGCGGTCAGTCTCTCGATCGGAGCCAAGACTATGAACAGACTGGAAGGAAAAAGCGCCCTGATCACCGGCGCTGCGCGCGGTATCGGCAAGGCCTTCGCCGAGGCCTACCTGCGGGAAGGCGCGACGGTGGCCATCGCCGACATCAATATCGAAAGAGCCCGGGAGACCGCCAACGAACTGGGCGAGCGCGCCTACGCTCTTGCCATGGACGTCACCGACCAGGCGTCCATCGACACGGCCATCTCCCAGGTGGTCGCTACCGCCGGCAAGCTCGACATCCTGGTCAACAATGCCGCCCTGTTCGACCTGGCCCCCATCGTCGAGATCTCGCGGGAAAGCTATGACCGGCTGTTCGCAATCAACGTAGCCGGGCCCTTGTTCACCCTGCAGGCCGCTGCCCGGCAGATGATCGCCCAGGGGCATGGCGGCAAGATCATCAATATGGCCAGCCAGGCCGGGCGCCGCGGCGAAGCCCTGGTTGCCGTCTATTGCGCGACCAAGGCCGCGGTCATCAGCCTGACCCAGTCGGCCGGCCTCGACCTCATCAAGCACCGCATCAACGTCAATGCCATCGCCCCCGGCGTGGTCGACGGCGAGCATTGGGAGGGTGTGGACGCCCTCTTTGCCCATTACGAGCAACGGCCGCTGGGCGAGAAGAAGCGCCTGGTCGGTGAAGCCGTACCCTACGGCCGCATGGGAACCGCCGAGGACCTGGTCGGCATGGCGCTGTTCCTGGCGTCCAGCGACAGCGATTTCGTGGTCGCCCAGACCTACAACGTCGACGGCGGCAACTGGATGAGCTGATCCACCCTGCGGTCAGCTCAGGTCATGCAGTTCCTTGACGATCGCCCGACCGATCTGCAGGTCGGCGAAGCTGACCTCCAGGCCCTCGCGCTGCGGCGAGCAGCAATAAGGCCCGACCTGCAAGTCCGCGCCCTCTTCGCTCGCGAACCGGCACAGCCGCAACAGCGGCCAGCTCAGACCATCCAGGGAATACTGGAGGCGCAGCACCTCGTCATGCAGTGTCATCCGCAGCCAGAAGCCGCGCAACGCATCAGGCATGGGCCCGAGGGCCCAGTCGGAATGCCCCAGGGTGAGGACGCTGCCCAGATGGGCGATGCCATCGCTGATCTCGAGCCCGGTCTTGCACCACTGCTCGGGGCCCTGCCGCACCATCAGGCCGGCCTGGTCATACAGCTCGGAAAAGGTCCCGGTGATCCGCACCTGGGCGGTGAAGTCCGCTCCGGCCGCATAACCGCGGAAATGTCCGCTATCACGCTCAAAACCGTATTGGGTCTTCTGCCAGAAGTCGGTCTCGCGATCGGTGCAGATGTGCAGCAGGCCATCCGTGTCGGACCAGCGCTTCGGCTCGTTCAGCCAGTGGGCGGGCAAGGTCTTCGCAAGGGTCATGACGGTTATCCGCGGCGGATGGGCTGCGCACACGATAGATCAAGGACGCGGGATGCGCCAAAGCTGGAGGTTAATCGTGCTGTCAGGGCAGCCATCCCCTGCCCTCTAGCGACCTTCTTGCAGGCATGAAAAAAGGGAGCCCGGAGGCTCCCCTGTTCAAGTACGTCTGCTGTCCTCTTGTTTTTGTTGTCGGACATCAACGTCATCGATCTTTAGTACGCCCCACCAAGCAGGTGGGAAGTGAACAGATTACTTTGGTTGCTCTGCAGCGTTCCAAAATGATCGGTTCGCGAGCCTTGGCCGTCTTGTTCTTGTTGTTGGCGGTTAGCGGCGCATCTTGTTGTTCTTGTGTCAGTAATAACGCACTCGCCGTGCCAATATTCATAAGTCGTTGAAATAGATAGATTTTATTGATTGGAGCCTGACATTGAGACAACTGTTGCGGAGGATTTCGTTACCTTTTCACTCAGCGGTGAAGGATCTGGTTACGACATCCACCCGCTCGGTAACGCCAACGGCGCTCAGCGGCTGTAGGTCGAACGCTTGAGTGTCGCCTCGTTGTTGCGCTGGGCGGCAGGTCGTTCGGGATTGTCGGTAGGCAGGTACAGCAGCCGTGTGGCCAGCACCTCGCGACGCGGCTTGATGTCGGGTCGCAGCGCCCCGCGCTGGGTACGGTCGAAATCGCGCAGGTCGACGACCTGCATGCCGTCCTGGGCCGGTACCACGAAGACCGGCAGGTTGGCGTGGATCATGGCGTCATAGCGACTTTCCTCGCCGAACCAGAGCATCGCCCGTGGATGCGGGGCGATCTTCTTGTGCCGGACCAGGATGTCGTCGTCCGCCATGCGATTGAGTGCCTGATGCTCCTGCCATTCCGGCGTGCGATCCAGGGCGGTCCGCTCCCGATCGGCGCGGGCCATGGCGAGGCTCTTGAGTTGCTCGCGTACCTTGGACACCTTGACCCGCTCTCCTCCGGCGGTGTGGCCGGCCCAGGTAAAGGTCAGCTGCCGGACCGGATCGGGAAAGCCATGGACTTTGCGGATCAGTTGCTTGGTATTGAAGGCGCCGCCCAGGGCCTTGCGCATGATGCGCGGCCGCGCCTCGGGCGCCAGCTCCAGCTCCAGGCGCGTCTGTTCGATGGCCGCGCTGAAGGCCGCCTTGCAGGTGTTGATGGCCAGGACCTCCTCCATCAGGGGTTCGGTCAGGGCGATATAGCCTGGCAGGCGGCTGACGGTACCCGGCGCCTGGCCGGGCTGCAGGTGGAAGGCCAGCAAGGCATCACGGGTAAGCTCCACCGCAGCGCTACCCTCGAAGGACTCCGCGGCGATGTGGTCCGGCACCCGCTGTTGCGCCAGCAAAGGCAGCCGCCAGACCCGGGCGGCCACTACCTTGCCTGGCCAGCGCTCGTTGAAGGTCGCGATGCTCAGCTTGAGGTCTTCGAACGCGCTCTTGATGTCTTCGTGCATGGCCAACTCCAACCTGATAACGACCAGATTCTAGCATTTGCGCGAACTTGGGCTTCTTCTTGATTACTGTGCAGAGGAATTTCCAATAAATAAATCATCATATAGGGGTGGTATTACTCTGTATGGGCTGTAATTTCTGGGTAAATTGCGGATGGCCATCCTGATCCCTGAGGGTGACCTGCAGTTCCGCAGTCTTACCGTCGATCTCGACCTCGCCGAAGAACTGAAAACCACTAAGGGGTGACGTATTGGCCTGGGGTGGCGCCTTGTGGAACACCACCTCGGGGCCGAAGGTGGCATCCAGCGGGTTGGGACCGAAGCTGCCGGCATTGAGGGGCCCTGCCACGAACTCCCAGAAGGGTTCGAAATCCTGGAACGCCGCCCTGTCCGGGTGGTAGTGGTGCGCGGCGCAGTAATGCACGTCCGCCGTGAGCCAGACGGTATTGCGAACCCCCTGCCGTGCGATGAAGCGCAGCAGGTCGGCTGTTTCCAGCTCGCGCCCCTTGGGGGCTCCGGGATCGCCATTGGCGATGGCCTCCCAGCGCGCCTGGCCCTGCGCATCCTTGCCGTCCGGGACCTGCAGCCCGATGGGCATATCGGCCGCGATCACCTTCCAGGTCGCCGTGGACGCCTGCAGCGCTTTCTTCAGCCAGTCGAGTTGTTCCTGGCCGAGGAAGGCGCCTTGACCGCTCTCTTCGCTGCCCAGGTTGCTGTCGTTGCCAGCGCGATAGCTGCGCATGTCCAGCACGAAGACCTCCAGCAGGGGGCCATAAGCGATCCGGCGATAGATGCGCCCTGCTCCATCGGCCGAGACGCCGCGCATGGGTGCGTACTCCAGAAAGGCCTGGCGTGCCCGACCGCTCAGCACATTGATGTCCTTGACCTGGTAGCGCTCGTCCAGCGTCTTGCTTGGCGACCAGTTGTTGGTGGTCTCGTGGTCGTCCCACTGCCATACCTGCGGGACTTCTGCGTTGAACCGCTTCAGATGGTCGTCCATCAGGTTGTAGCGATAGTTGCCGCGGAATTCGTCCAGGGTTTCCGCCACCTTGCTCTTGGCCTCGGTGGTGATATTGCGCCAGATGCGCCCTTCTTCCACCGTCATTTGCGCCGGCACCGGCCCGTCCGCATAGATGGTGTCGCCACTGTGCAGGAAGAAGTCCGGTCGCCGCTCGCCCATGGCGTTGTAGATGCGCATGCCGCCGATATCGGGATTGATGCCAAAGCCCTGCCCCACAGTGTCGCCGCCCCAGACGAAACGGATATCGCCACGCTGACTCGGCGCCGAGCGCAGGTGACCGGCGACAGCTTCACTGAGGGCACCACTGTCCACGTCCTCGAAGCGGACACGGTAGAAGATGTGCTGATCGGCCGGTAATTCGGCGAGGTCGATACGCGCCGTATAGTCCTGCGCGGCCGTGGTAACAGCACCGGCCACCTTGCGCAGCGAGCGAAAGCTCTCCTGGGTATCCCACTCCACCAGCAACCGGGCGGGCCGGTCCGTGCGACTCCAGATCAATGCGCGGCCGTCAGTGACATCCCCGGCCTGAATACCGTCGGGTATTGCTGGACGTCCGGCCGGCGCGGCCCAGGTCCTTTGCCCCAGGGCCGGTAACAGAAGCGAAGCACCCAGGCCTTGCAGGACACGACGACGATCAGGACGGAGAAGGGACATAGCATTGGCCTCTGCTGGAAAACCGCTAGCACTACCCCGCCTTGATTACCTGTTCATGACATCAGAGGTGTCAGATAAACCTTTCTTGCTCTATAGGGGTGGTATTAACCAACAGGCGCTTTGGCCTGGCTCCCCGAAATGGCATCATGGCGCCCCTGTTACGAACCGCCGTCACGGCCGTCGCGAAGTTGCTTGGAGCCTCCATGTCCGCCAGACCCTTTATCACCGTCACCCCGCCCAACGTCGCGCTGCACGGACGGATCGCCCCGCCCGGTTCCAAGTCCATCACCAATCGGGCGCTGCTCCTGGCCGCGCTGGCCAAGGGCACCAGTCGCTTGACCGGCGCCCTCAAGAGCGATGACACCCGGCACATGTCCGAGGCCCTGCGGCAGATGGGTGTCACCGTCGACGAGCCCGATGCCACCACCTTCGTGGTGACCAGCTCCGGTCACCTGCAGCAGCCGGCCCAGCCACTGTTCCTCGGCAACGCCGGCACGGCGGTACGCTTCCTCACCGCTGCGGTGGCGACCGTCGCGGGCACCGTGACCCTGACCGGTGACGCCTATATGCAAAAGCGCCCCATCGGTCCCCTGCTGGAAACCCTGAGGGCCAATGGTATCCAGGTGGACGCCCCTAGCGGCTGCCCGCCGGTGACCGTCACCGGCCAGGGCCGCCTCACCGCCCGCCGCTTCGAGGTGGATGCCGGTCTCTCCAGCCAGTACGTCTCCGCCCTGCTGATGCTGGCCGCGCTGGGCAGCGAACCGGTGGACGTCGCCCTGCGCGGCAGCGACATCGGCGCCCGTGGTTATGTCGACCTGACCGTCGAGGCGATGCGCGCCTTCGGGGCCCAGGTCGAGCAGCTGGACGCCGCCACCTGGCGCGTCGCCCCGACCGGCTATGTCGCCCGGGACTACTTCATCGAGCCGGACGCCTCCGCCGCCACCTATCTCTGGGCGGCCCAGGCCTTGACCGGCGGCGCCATCGATCTGGGTGTGGCCGACGACGCCTTCACCCAGCCCGATGCCAAGGCCCGCGACCATATCGCGGCCTTCCCGCGGCTGCCGGCGGTCATCGACGGCTCGCAGATGCAGGATGCCATCCCTACCCTCGCCGTTCTTGCCGCCTTCAACGAGACGCCGGTGCGCTTCGTCGGCCTGGCCAACCTGCGGGTCAAGGAGTGCGACCGGGTCGCGGCGCTGCACGACGGCCTCAACGCCATTCGCACCGGCCTTGCCCGCGTCGAGGGTGACGACCTGCTGGTAGCCGCGGACCCGGCCCTGGCCGGTACCCGGACCGATGCCGTGATCGAGACCCACGCCGACCACCGGATCGCCATGTGCTTCGCCCTGGCGGGCCTGAAAGTGGCGGGTATCCGCATTCTGGACCCCGAATGCGTCGGCAAGACCTATCCTGAGTACTGGAATGCCCTGCGCAGTTTGAACGTCCAGCTGAGCGAGGGTATCGAAGCCTAGGAATCGCTAGCCACACGCCCGCTCGCTGAATGGAATCTACGCATGTCGATCTCGCTGCTCGAACAGCAGGCGCTTCTGCAGTTGACGTCCCACGCCCTGGTCATCACCGACCACCACGGGTGCATCGAGCGCTGGAATCGGGGCGCCGAACTGCTGTGTGGCTGGCCAGCCAACGAAGCCCGCGGTCAGCGCTTCGCTGAACTGCTGGCGCCCGATCGGGATATCTCCTTCCTGACCACGGCTCAGCATCAGGCGCTGGTCGATGAACATGGCCAGGGCGCCGGCTGGATCACGGTAGAGGGCGGTACGCCGCGCTGGGTGGAGATCGCTACCACGGCCCTGAAGGACGCCGATACCGTACTCGGCTTCGTGCATGTGCTGCAGGACCGCACCGAACAGCTGATGGCCGAGGAGCGGGTACGCCTGGCCCAGGACGTCGGTCGCGTCGGCACCTTCGAATTGCTGCCCGGAGAGGCCCGCTTGCTGGTGTCCTCGGGGTTCTGCGAGCTGTGGGGATTACCGGTCAGCCGCAGCTATTCCCTCGATGAGTTGGTCCGCCAGCTGCATCCCGACGATGTCGCCAGCCTGCGAACCCTGACTGCCGCGCCGGACGACGACGCCCTCGACTATCTCGAATACCGCATCCGCCGGGCCGACACCGGCGAGGAGCGCTGGCTCGGTCGCCGCGGCCAGCTGATGACCAGCCAGGGCAATGGCCGCTACCTGGGCGTGTGCTACGACATCACCGAGCGCAAGCTCAACGAAGCCGCCATCACCGAGCGCGATCTCTGGCTGCAGGAGCTGTATCACGGCATGCGCGAAGGCTTCTACATGGCCCAGGCGATCCGCGATGCCAGTGGCCGGATGCAGGACTTCCGTTTCCTTGAGGTAAATCCGGTCTTCGCCACCCTGACCGGCATCCCCCTGGATCAGGTCCTGGGGCGGACGCTGCGCGAATCCCTGCCGCAGCTGGAAGCCGATCTGCTGCCCGCCTATATCGACTTCATGAACGGCGATGCCGAATTCACCCAGTTCGACATCCTGCTGCACCTGCAGCACGAACACTGGTACGAGGTGCGCGCCCACAAGCTGCCGGGCGATCGCTTCGCGGTGCTGTTCATCGATATCAGTGGTCACCGGCGCCAGGCCCAGGAGCTGGCCCGCAACGAGGCGCAGCTGCGCGCCATCATCAACTCCATCGACCAGATGGTCTGGGCCACCCGCCCCGATGGCCACCACTTCTATTTCAACGATCGCTGGTACGAATTCACCGGGGTGCCGGAAGGCTCCACGGAAGGCGAAGGCTGGGCCAACGTCTTCCATCCCGACGACCAGGAGCGCACCTGGAAAGTCTGGCACCACAGCCTCAGCACCGGCGAGCCCTACCATATCGAATACCGCCTGCGACACCGCTCGGGCCGTTATCGCTGGGTGCTCGGTCGAGCGCAGCCGGTGCGTGACGCCAAGGGGCGCATCGAGCAGTGGTTCGGCACCTGCACCGACATCCAGAGCATCGTCGATGCCCGGGAAGTGCTCACCCGCTCACGCAGGGAGCTGGAACAGCAGATCGAGCTGCGCACCCGCGAGCGGGACCGGATGTGGCGTATCAGCCATGACCTCATGGTGATCTGCCGCGCCGACGGCGAGGTGAAGACGGTGAACAGCGCCGCCACCCGCCTGCTGGGACGACGCGAAACCGACCTGGCGACCGTCCAGCTCACCGAATTGATCCATCCGGACGATCAGCGCCAGGTCTTCGATACGCTACGCTGTCTGGGCCGCCAGCAGGGCTCGGCGAATCTCAGGGCCCGCCTGCGCGGTCGTGATGGCAGCTATCGCATCCTCGACTGGACCGCCAGTGCCGAGGACGATCTGATCTACGCGGTCGGACGTGACGTCACCGAGCAGCAGGAGCTGCAGGAACAGCTGCGCCAGGCGCAGAAGATGGAAGCGGTGGGCCAGCTTACCGGGGGTATCGCCCATGACTTCAACAATCTACTGACCGGCATCATGGGCAGCCTCGACATGCTGCAGCGGCAACAGAAGGCCGGCCGGCAGGACAAGTTCGACCAGTATCTGCATGCGGCGCTGACCTCGGCCCAGCGCGCGGCCGCCCTCACCCAGCGCCTGCTGGCCTTTTCCCGGCGCCAGGCGCTGGATCTGCAGCCCATTCATGTCAACGACAGTGTGCGCTCCATGGAGGAGCTGCTGCTGCGCAGTCTGCGCGGCGACATCGCGCTGGTCCTCGACCTGGACACCAACGTCTGGCAGGCGCTGACCGACGCGCACCAGCTGGAGAGCGCCCTGCTCAACCTGGTCATCAATGCCCGCGATGCCCTGCCCCATGGTGGCACCATCCGCATCGAGACCCGCAATGTCTATCTGACCGACAGTGGCAACGGCCTGGACGCCGTGAGTGCCGGCGATTATGTGGCGCTGCTGGTGGTGGACGATGGTACCGGGATGCCGCCCGAGGTCATGGCCCGCGCCTTCGACCCCTTCTTCACCACCAAGCCCATCGGGCAGGGGACCGGCCTGGGGCTGTCGATGATCTACGGCTACGCCAAGCAGTCCAAGGGCCATGTCCGACTCGACTCCCTGCCCGGCAAGGGTACGACCGTCGGCCTCTATCTGCCCCGCTACCTGGGCGCCGATGTCGAGCCGCCGCGGCTGACGTCGCCCACCGTCACGCCCCAGGGCGCGGGCAAGACCGTGCTGGTGGTGGAGGACGAACCCGTGGTCCGGCAGATGGTGGTGGATCTGCTGCGGGAGCTGGGCTATGCCACCCTGCAGGCCGAAGACGCCCGTGGCGCCCTGCCATTGCTGGAAAGCGGACGTCCCATCGATCTGCTGCTGTCCGACGTCGGGCTACCGGGCATGAACGGTCGCCAGCTGGCCGAGATCGCGCGGCAGCGCCGGCCTGGTCTCAGGGTACTGTTCGCCACTGGCTATGCCGAGGGGGCGCATCTGGACGGCTATCTCGACCCCGGCATGACGCTGATCACCAAACCCTTCAACCTCGACGCCCTGGCTGCGCGGGTCGGCGAAACCCTGGCGGCCGTCAGCCCTGCCGTTGCTGGCCCGCCAGACGCCGATAATTGAGCGGGCTCTGGCCGGTGCCGCGGCGAAAGAAGCGCGCGAAGTAGGCCGGATCGGCGAAGCCGAGGGCATCGGCGATCTCGCCCACCGACGCCTGGGTGTAGCTCAGGGTGCGGCGCGCCTCCAGCAGCAGCCGCTGGTGCACGATGGCCAGCGCCGAGGCACCGGCCAGCTGCCGACACAGACCGTTCAGGTGTACCCCTGAAATACCGAGCGCCGTCGCGTAGCGACCCAGACTCCAGTGCTCGCGATAATGCTGCTCGACCAGCGCCAGGAAACGTCCCAGGTGCTGTTCGGCACGCCGCGGCAAGGCCGTGCCCTGCTCCTGGCGATGTTGCCGCAACAGCCAGATCGCCAGGCTGTCGAGCAGGGCCTCGAGCACTATCTCGCGACCCGGCTTGTGCCCTTCGTATTCAGCGACCAGCTGGCCGATCAACTGATCGATCCAGAGGGCATCGGGCGCTGCCAGGTCCAGGCACTCGGCCCCCAGGAACAATCCCTGACCGGCTCGCTGGCAGCGCTGCTTCAGCCGCTCCACCTGGGGTACCGGCAGGGTAATGACGAAGCCTTCGACCGCCGGATCGAAGTCGAAGGCATGGACGCACAGCACCGGCAGCACCACCAGCAGCGGTCCGCGCCTTTCCCCCTGCCAGTCTTCCAGCTGCAGGCGTACCCCACCGGTGCGCACATAGAGCAGTTGCGCGAGATCCGCGTGGCGATGGGTGTCGATATGCCAGGCATGCAGCCGACTGCGACTCTCGATGGTCTCGCAATGCAGCAGATCCGGTGCCGGCCAGGCCTGAGCCTCGCCATACAGCTTGAAGATGGGTGGAAAGGCGTTGGTCACCGTCAGTCCCTGGGCGATAGCCGCACGAATCATTGAAAAGTACCAGAAAGTATCGGAAAGGTCCCTGTCGATACCAGCCAAAATCGTCCAAAAATACCGGAGCCCTATAACAAGACGGCGATCACGCCAGACAAGAGGACAGACTCCATGCGTACCCAAGTCGTCATCATCGGCGCGGGCCCATCCGGGCTGCTGCTGGGTCAACTGCTCACCCGTTCGGGCATCGACAATGTCATCGTCGAGCGCCAGAGCGCCGATCATGTCCTCAGCCGCATCCGCGCCGGCGTGCTCGAACAGGGCACGGTCGATCTGCTGCGCCAGGCCGGCGTCGCCGAGCGGCTGGAACAGGAAGGCCAGGTACACGAGGGGGTCGAGTTCGCCATCCATGGCCAGCGCGAGCGGCTGGACCTGAACGATCTGCTGGGCGGACGCTGCGTCACCGTCTATGGCCAGACCGAGGTGACCCGCGACCTGATGGCCGCCCGCGAGGCCAGCGGCGCCCCTACCCTCTACCAGGCCAGCGATGTCCAGCCCCATGAGCTCAAGGGCGAGCGTCCCCATGTCACCTGCCAGGTAGCCGGTGAGACCCTGCGCATCGACTGCGATTACATCGCCGGCTGCGACGGCTTCCATGGCGTCTCGCGCCGCAGCATCCCGGACGGTGTGCTCACCGAATACGAGCGGGTCTATCCCTTCGGCTGGCTGGGACTGCTGAGCGATACCCCGCCCGCCGCCGATGAACTCATCTACGTCAACCACCCCCGCGGCTTCGCCCTGTGCAGCATGAGATCGGCGACTCGCAGCCGCTATTACCTGCAGGTGGCAGCCGGGGACTCGGTGGAGAACTGGCCGGACGAGCGCTTCTGGGCGGAACTCAAGGCCCGCTTGCCCGCCGAGACGGCAGCCCAGCTGGTGACCGGTCCGTCCTTGGAAAAGAGCATCGCCCCGCTGCGCAGCTATGTGGTCGAGCCCATGCAGTACGGCCGCCTGTTCCTGGTCGGCGATGCCGCCCATATCGTCCCGCCCACTGGCGCCAAGGGGCTCAACCTGGCCCTGGGCGACGTGCGCAATCTGCATCTGCTGCTGGAGCAGGCCTATCGCACCGGCGATGCCGCCTGCCTCGAACGCTATTCGACGCTTTGCCTGAAACGCATCTGGGCGGCGGTGCGCTTTTCCTGGTGGATGACCACCGCCCTGCACCGCTTTCCGGATACCGACGCCTTCACCCAGCGGGTGCAGGACGCCGAACTCCAGGCGCTGCTCGATTCCAGAGCGGGTCGCACGACCATCGCGGAAAACTACGTCGGACTGCCCTTCCCCGCACTGGACTGACCAGGGGCGGCGACAGGTGGTGACGGCTGCGCGTCTGATGCATGATGGCGCCCCCGTTCCATCTGGCGCCCTACCCCATGCTCGAATTCGCCCTGGACCCCATGACCCTGACGCTGCTGGCGGGGGTCGCCTTTCTGGCCGGCTACATCGACGCCATCGCCGGCGGTGGTGGCCTGCTCACGGTGCCGGCCCTGCTGATGGCCGGCGTGCCGCCCCACCTGGCGATCGGCACCAACAAGCTCAGCTCCACCTTTGGCAGCGCCACCGCCGCCTACACCTTCTATAGACGCAAGCTGTTCCATCCCCGTCAGTGGCGGCATGCCCTGGTGGCTACCGCCATCGGTGCGGGGATCGGCGCCCTGGTCGCCCACCATCTTTCCGCGGACTTCCTCAATCAGCTGCTGCCGGTCGTGGTGTTCAGCTGTGCCCTCTATCTGCTGTTCGGCGGTACGCCCAAGGCGCCGGTGCTCAGCGATGCGCCCGTGCCGCAGCGGCGCCAATGGCCCCAGGGCCTGACGTTGGGCGCCTATGACGGCCTCTTCGGACCGGGCACCGGCGCCTTCTGGACCGTCAGCAGCCTGCTGCTCTACCCGCTGGACCTGCTCAAGGCCAGTGGCGTGGCCCGCACCATGAATTTCGTCAGCAACGGCGTCGCCCTGATGATGTTCATCGCCCTGGGGCAGGTGCTCTGGGTACTGGGGCTGACCATGGGCCTGTCACTGACCCTGGGTGCCTATCTGGGCGCGCGCAGCGCCATCGCCGGCGGCGCCAAGTTCATCCGCCCGGTGTTCATCTGCGTCGTGCTGGCCTTGACCGTCAAGCTAATTTGGCAGCACTGGTTCAGCGCCGCCTAGCCGCTCGACGCGGTAGCGATCGATCAGAAAGCGCGAGATGGAAAAGGCCGGCGGCAGCGTCGGCAACTCGCGCAGATGGAACCAGCGGGCGTCTTCGATTTCCTCCGGCTGGCAACGGATGTCGCCGCCCAGGTAATCGACGTGGTAACCCAGCATCAGGGAATGCGGATACGGCCAGTTCTGGCTGCCCTGGTAGCGCAGGTTGGTGACCGATACCCCTACCTCTTCCATGATCTCCCGGTGCACGCAAGCTTCCGCCGACTCGCCCGGCTCGACGAAGCCCGCCAGGGTGCTGAAGACGCCGGGCGCGAAACGGGGCGATCGCGCGAGCAGCACCTCATCGCCGCGCGTGACCAGGGCGATCATGCTGGGCGATAGCCGTGGATACTGGGTGAGCTGGCAATTCGGACACTTGAGGCCGCGCTGGCCGTCGAGGGCGAAGGTCCGGGTACCGCACTGGCCGCAGAAGCGATGCTGCCGCGCCCAGGTTCCGATCTGGTTGGCATAGCCCAGCAACTTGAACAGCGCATGGGGCGACTGCAGCATCAGCGGCCGCAGGGGCTGCCATACGCAGCCGCCGATGTCCTCGGGCGCATCCAGCTCGAGCAGCGTGACCGGCTGCGCCTGCCACTGACCGAGGCCGTGGCGGTCCCCCACGAAGCCCTGGACGCGCGGATCATCCAGGGCGAAGAGCACCTCGGTGCCCGAGCTCAGAAACGCCTGGCCACTGTGGACGACCAGCCAACCACCGGAGGGCTGGGCAGTCTGGAACCAGCCAGGCTGCCAGACACTCATGCCGCAGCCGAGGTCCAGCCAAGGGCGCGAATGCTTTGCGCTGCGATATCAAGAATCTCCGGGGTGCCGTCCTGGCTCTCGGTGCCACCGCTTTCGACAAAGAACTCGATGCTGCTGAGGGCATCCGCCAGCACTTCGAGAGTCGCCGACTCGCAGGCCTGGCCGCCTTCGATCAGGCAGCGCTGGATATAACCGGTACAGGCCCGCACCAGCTCGGCCGCGCGGGGATTACCCAGGAAGAACAAGGCACCGCGAACGGTATCCAGCAGCGCCGGCACGGTGGCCAGGTGCAGGGTATCGCCACGGGAATCGAGAAAGGCGCCAATGGCGCGCTTGGCGTCGGTCAGGCCCTTGTAGGCCTCCCGGTGCAGCAACGCCTGGGCCTCGCCCAGCTGATAGTTGGCGACACTGACCTGGACACCCTCGGCTTCCAGCGGCACGTCGATCAGCGAGCCCTGCCCTTCGGGCTGGCCCAGCAGGCTTTCCACCAGCAACAGGGCATCGGCCAGGGGCGCCAGGTCCTCCAGCACGACCGTCCGGTCGCGGAACTGGGAGATATTGGGCAGGCACTGCTGCAGCACCTGACCGGCGTTCTCCTGCCCGACCATCTCCAGGGTCTTGCCCAGCAGGCCGACCTGAACATACAGCCGGGAGAAATTATCGGAGCGAGGCAGGCGATTCTGCTCGGCGCCGGTGCGCAACTCGGCCTCGATGAGGTCGATCAGGTCCTTGACCGTCTCCACCTCTTCGCGGATCGCCGCGGACAGCGAATGCATCACCGCATGACCGGGGCCGGCGAGCCGCTTCTTGCCGGCTTCGAGCTGGGCATCGGTAAAGCCGAGTCGCTCGAAGCCGTAGGCGTTCATGACCTCTTGCGGATGGGCGCCTTCGACACCGGCCAGCGCCAGCAGATAGAGCAGCTCCTTGAGAGTGCTGCGAGCCGGCTCGTGCAGCTCGTTGCCCAGCATCTGACGCAGTTCACGATCGACCCGGGCGAACAATTGTTTGCGTTCACGGGTGGCCGTCAGGCGGCCCTGAGCGAAGCCCTCGACCGTGGCCGCGGCGACCCAGGGCAGGTAGCCGCCGACATGATCGTGCAGCAGCGCCGCGGAGCGCTCCAGTGCCCTGGCCATGAGCCTGAGGCTGGCCACGCCATTGATGTCGCGCAGGAAACCCAGCAGGCCGACCTGGTACATCTGACGCATCCGGCGAGCCTGGGCCTGACGCTCACGCACACCAAGACTGGTGGTCTCGCTGATCAGGGGACGCTGATCGAGACGGACACTGAAGAAATAGCTTTCCGGGAGTTCGGGTTCGCCGCCAGCGAGTCGCAGGGCGTTGATCGCCGGCAGCAGCAGCTCAGGCATCTCGTCCTGACCGCTACGCAGTTGTTCGAGATAGCGGCGCAGCACATGCAGTCCACGGCAGATCGCCATGAGGTGCTCGTCATGTTCGGCACCGGCGCCGGCAGGAATGTCGTTGGCGATCTGCAGCGTCTGATGGGCGAGCAACTGGGCACCAGTCAGCTCTATCAGCGTGAGGGCGCCACGAATCTGGCCGATGCTCTCGACCGCGCGCTGCAACAGGCTGCTGCAGTGCCGCTCGACGATGAATCGCTCGAGATGGGATTCAGCTTCCTCGATGGTCGCGAACAGCTGTTCGCGGACCAAGCTCAAAGCTCTTGCTCCGGTCACCATGGTGCCTTACGCCTCCTGCGCCATTACAACCTCGCCAACGCCATTTTAAAACGGGAAAAAAGGCTTGCTATTCCAACTGGAGCCTAGGTACCTGCGTCTTCCTGACCGGGTCACACTAATCATTCCAGGCGGACGGGTATGGGACTACTCGCCACGCCAAAGAACCTTGCTCTGGAACGCTAGACCTGTAAATCCACAACAGCGAAGCGATAATTCCGAATCGTCATATGATTTTGAGGAACAAATAAAGTTCCGCGCAATTCGAAATTCGAGGCTTCATGCGGGCTCAAATGACCAGCCTGCAGCATCTTAGTTGAACAATAGCTGAAAATTGTGAGGTCTTTCAGCTTATTCAGACGAACGCGAACGCCCGTTCCCGGACCGAGCGGCTGTCTGGCGAGCGTTGAAAGGCGCTATTCGGCGTCGGCGCCGGCCAGCCAAAGGGGAGTCCGACCGCAGCTCTTTTCGATGGCCGCCATGCGCGCCGCATGGGCATCGAGATCGGTGCTGGTCGCGCTGATCACCCGGGTCCGCGGGCGATCGGCCGGCAACCGCCTGATCGGCATGACGTAATTGCCGTCACCATTGCCTTCCTGGCCGTGGGCGGCCAGCGACAGGCTGGTCTGGCCACCGGTCATGGCCAGGTAGACGTCCGCGAGGATCTCGGCGTCCAGCAGGGCGCCATGCAGCTCGCGGTTGGAGTTGTCTACGCCATAGCGCTTGCAGAGGGCATCCAGGCTGTTGCGCTGGCCGGGATGCCGGCCGCGGGCCATGACCAGGGTGTCGAGCACCGAGCAGTGCTGGGAGATGTCGGCACGCTCGGGATGGACACCCAGCCGGGCGAACTCCATGTTGATGAAGCCCACGTCGAAGGGCGCGTTGTGGATGACCAGCTCGGCGCCTTCGATGAACTCGAAGAAGCTGTCGGCGATCTCGGCGAAGCGCGGCTTGTCGGCGACGTATTCATCGGTGATGCCGTGGACCGCGATGGCGCCCTCGTCGATCTGCCGATCCGGGTTGAGGTAGACATGGAAATGCCGCCCGGTCAGGCGCCGGCCGACGACCTCGACCCCGCCGATCTCGATGACCCTATGGCCATCGGTCACCGGCATGCCGGTGGTTTCGGTATCCAGAACTACGTATCTCATCGCTAACCTCTTGCCTGGTTACGCCTTGGCGGCCTGCTTGGCCTGCCGGACGTCGTCGACACCGCGGTTGGCCAACTGGTCGGCTCGCTCGTTCTCGGGGTGGCCGGTGTGGCCGCGCACCCAGCGCCACTCGACCTGGTGGCGCTGCACCTGTTCGTCCAGGGCCTGCCACAACTCGGCGTTCTTCACCGGCTGGCGCGCGGCGGTCTGCCAGCCCCGCTTCTTCCAGTTCACCAGCCACTGGGTGATGCCCTTCATCACGTACTCGGAGTCGGTGGTCAGGCGGATCTGGCAGGGGCGCTTGAGCGCCGCCAGGGCCTGGATGGCCGCCATCAACTCCATGCGATTGTTGGTGGTGTTGGCTTCGCCGCCCCAGAGCTCTCGCTCCGCACCCTTGAACTTCAGCAAGGCGCCCCAGCCACCGGGGCCGGGATTGCCCTTGCAGGCGCCGTCGGTAAAGACCTCGACGATGTCGTCACTCATTGGATTCACTCGATTCGCGGCGGCTGATCTTGGCCACCGGCATGGGCACCAGCTTGCCGCGCGGTTCCTTGCGCGCCTGGGGCACGGGGCGCAGGCCGAACATCAGCTTGCGCGCCGACAGCAGATAGAAGCCCGCGCCCGCTGCCTGCTCGCAGTTGGGTTCGGCTTCACCCTGCTCCATCCAGGCCAGCCGCTGCTGCCACTTGGGGGATGAAAGCGGCGGACGATAACACCCGAAGCGCCGTTTCTCCAGCGCGAAGCCCAGCACCGACAGCCAGTCGCCGACCCGGCTGGGGCCGAAACAACGGGCCTTGCGCAGGGCATCCCGAGCCAGGTAATGGCGCACGCCCCAGAGACTCCAGGGATTGATGCCCACCACCACCAGGTGCCCGCCCGGGCGCACGCTCAGTGCCGCTTCACGCAACAGCCGATGCGGCGCCAGGGAGAAATCCAGACCGTGCTGCAACAGGACCACGTCGGCCGCGTGCTCGCCCAGGGGCCAGGCACCCTCTTCGCAGACGATGTCCACATCACCCAGCGGCGGCCCTATGCGCACCGCATGGCGGAGCTGACCGCAATTGGCCGGCGCCTCGGGGTGCGGACCGTAATGGATCAGGTAACTGCCGAAGTGACGCTTGAGCTCTTCGTCGATCAGCACGCGCTCCTGCTCCAGCAGCAGCTGGCCCAGTGGACCGGCCAGCCAGTCCCGTGCCGAGCTCATCAGCCTCAGCCAGCGCGGATCGACTTGGGCGGAGAATTCATCGTGCATCGTCTGGTCCTCTCATATTGAAGCCTTAGCCCTACCACCCACTGCTACCCTAGGGGCCTGCAGTCCGACCAGAGAGCTCGTCCATGTTCGACATTCTTCCGCTGCCCGCTTTCAACGATAACTACATCTGGCTGATCAAGGACGCCGCGACAAGACAGGCGGTCGTGGTCGATCCGGGCGATGCCGCCCCCGTCCTGGCCTGGCTCGATGCCAATCCGGACTGGCGCCTGACCGATATCCTGATCACCCACCACCATAACGACCACACCGGTGGCATCACTGCGCTCAAGCAGCGCAGCGGCGCCCGGGTCAGTGCGCCGGCTGACGAACGCATCGCCGCGGTCGACCTCCCCCTGGCGGACGGCCAGCGCCTGGAGGTGCTGGGCGTTCCCTTTGAGGTCCTGCGGGTGCCCGGCCATACCGCCGGCCACATCGCCTTCCATGTCGCGGGTGAGCGACCCCTGCTGTTCAGCGGCGATACCCTCTTCTCGGCCGGCTGCGGCCGGCTCTTCGAAGGTACGCCCAGCCAGATGCTGACCTCCCTGCAACGCCTGGCCAGCCTGCCGGACGCCACCGAAATCTACTGCGGCCACGAATACACCCTCAGCAACCTGCGCTTCGCCCAGGCGGTAGAACCGGAAAACCCCGCGGTGCAGCAGGCCCTGGCCGAGACGCAGCAGCTGCGGGAGACCCAGCGTCCCACCCTGCCCTCCACCCTGAGCCGCGAACGCCGCATCAATCCCTTCCTGCGTACCGCCGAAAGCAGCGTACGTCTGCGTCTGCAAGAGGAGCGCGGGGTGGCGGCAGATGCGCCGGAGGATACCTATTTCGCGGCCTTGAGAGGCTGGAAGGACACGTTCTGACACCTATTGCCCAGACCCCGTCAGCACGCTGTAAGCCAGGGTTTGCGGTCGTCGTACAGGTCACAGGCCAAGGGGTTGTTCCTTGACCCCCCGGGATGCGGTTCCTAGAATCGCCCATCCTCCAGCTCCCGGAAAGCCCAGACCGATGCCGCCAGCGACGCCGAAAACCCGCGAACCAGACGTGCTGGCCACCTCCTTCAAAGTCTCGGCGCTCTGCCTCGCCGTCTTCCTCGCCGGCTGCCAGAGCAACCAGCAGCCAGACAATCGTGCCTATCAGGCCGATCTGCACATGACGCAAAGCAAGATGCAGCGTCCGCCTGAATGGCTGCGCAAGGCACCGACCACGGCGGCCACCAGCGGCGACATCTGGGACCGGGTGCGGGACGGCTATCAGCTCCAGGGGGCCGGTGACAACGGCACCAACCCGCGCATCGATCGTCAGCGCCTCTGGTACGCCAGCCACGAAGCCGCCCTCGCGCAGTCATGCAGCCGCGGCGCGCCCTATCTGCATTACATCGTCGAGCGCCTGGAAGAACGCAACATGCCGCTGGAACTGGCCCTGCTGCCGGTGGTGGAAAGCTCTTTCAATCCCAACGCCCTCTCGCGCAGCGCCGCCTCCGGTCTGTGGCAGTTCATCCCGACCACCGGCAAGTATTTCAATCTGCGCCAGACCCGCTTCTATGACGGTCGCCGCGACATCACCGCCTCGACCAACGCCGCCCTGGACTACCTGAGCAAGCTGCACGACATGTTCGGTGGCGACTGGCTGCTGGCCCTGGCTGCCTACAATGCCGGCGAAGGCACGGTCAGCCGCGCCATCGAGCGCAACCAGTCGCTCGGCCTGCCCACCGATTACTGGAACCTGTCGTCGCTGCCGCCGGAAACCCAGGACTACGTCCCCAAGCTGCTCGCCGTCTCCCAGATCGTACGCAATCCGGACGCCTACGGCCTGGCCCTGGAATCCATCCCGGACGAACCCTATTTCGAAGTCGTGGACATCAAGCAGCACCTGGATCTGGCCCGGGTGGCGGAACTTGCGGATCTGGATGCCAACGAACTCTATCGCCTGAATCCCGCCTATACCCAGCGTGTGACCATGGACGGCCCCAAGCATCTGCTGGTGCCGGCGGAAAAGGCCAAGCGCCTGGTCGCGACCCTGCCCAACATCGCCTCCGATGCCGTGGTGCAGTGGCAGGAATACCAGGTGCGCCGCGGCGATACCATGCGCAGCGTGGCCAAGCGTAATCGTGTGAGCGTCGAGCAACTCGCCGCGCTCAACAAGCTCAGCAGCAGCAGCCGCCTGTCCGCTGGCCGGGAATTGATGATCCCGCGGCGCGAGACCGGCAAGACCACGACGCCCCTGGAAACCATCGCCGTGGCCGAAGAACCCGTGGTGCGCACCTACCGGGTGCGCACTGGCGACAGCCTCTGGTCCATCGCTCGGGCCAACGAGGTGGAACTGGGTGACCTCAAGCGCTGGAACGATCTCGGCAAGCGAGGCCTCAAGGTCGGCGAGACGCTGAAGCTGCATGGCACGGGCAGCAGCACCGCCACGGCCGTGGCGATGCCGGCCTCCTATACCGTCAAGACCACCAAGCCGGCGGTAAAGACGGCTAAGACGACCAAGGCCGCCCCCACCTACTATCGGGTCAAGGCCGGCGATTCCCTCTATCAGATCGCCAAGCGCTACAACATCGGCGTGCAGGCGCTGCAGGACTGGAATCCGCGCAGCGCTTCCGCCCTGACCCCTGGTCAGACCCTGACGCTGTTCCTCAACTGAGGCGCGACCGCGCACCGCAGCGGTCAACCAGCGCTTTTGTCCCGGGTATCGACCTGCTACCTTACCGCCCCACCCGTGCCTGACCCCTAGCGGAGCCAGGCCAAGATCTCGCTCTGACCTGCGCAGAGCCCTGCCCAACCCGGACCTCAGCCCCTGGCTGCTGCCCGGGATTCAACACAGAAGAGGAAAAAACCATGGGATTTCTCGCCGGTAAGCGCGTTCTCATCGTCGGCGTCGCCAGCAAGCTGTCCATCGCCTCCGGCATCGCCGCGGCCATGCACCGCGAAGGCGCCGAGCTGGCCTTCACCTACCAGAACGAGAAGCTCAAGGGTCGCGTCGAAGAATTCGCCGCCGGCTGGGGTTCCAATCCCGAGCTGTGCTTCCCTTGCGACGTCGCCGACGACGCCCAGATCGAAGCCGTGTTCGCCGCGCTGGCGAAGAAGTGGGATGGCCTGGATTGCATCGTCCACTCGGTCGGCTTCGCCCCCGGCGACCAGTTGGACGGCGACTTCACCGCCGTGACCACCCGTGACGGCTTCAAGATCGCCCACGACATCAGTGCCTACAGCTTCGTTGCCCTGGCCAAGGCCGGTCGTGAGATGATGCGCGGCCGCAATGGCAGCCTGCTGACCCTGTCCTACCTGGGCGCCGAGCGCACCATGCCGAACTACAACGTCATGGGCATGGCCAAGGCCAGCCTCGAAGCCGGCGTCCGTTACCTGGCTGGCAGCCTCGGCCCGGAAGGCACCCGCGTCAACGCCGTGTCCGCCGGTCCCATCCGCACCCTGGCCGCCTCGGGCATCAAGAGCTTCCGCAAGATGCTGGCCGCCAACGAGCGTCAGACGCCCCTGCGCCGCAACGTGACCATCGACGAAGTCGGCAACGCCGGCGCCTTCCTCTGCTCCGACCTGGCGTCGGGCATCAGCGGCGAGATCCTCTATGTCGACGGTGGCTTTAACACCACCGCCATGGGTCAGCTCAACGACGACGAGTGATCGAAGCAGCTACCTGATCACCGCGAAGGGCCGGCAATTTGCCGGCCCTTTCGCTTTCAGGTGTCGCTGCGCACCTGGGCATGGCTGATCAGCGCAAAGATCAGACTGCCCCCGACGATGTTGCCTGCCAGGGTCGGCCCGGCGAAGGTCAGCCAGAAATCGCCCCAGCTCGCCTCTCCGGCGAACACAAGGTAAGCCACCTCCAGACTGCCGACCACGATGTGGGTGAAGTCCCCCAGGGCCATCAGGTAGGTGATGAGCACGATGATCCAGATCCTGGCGTGCTCTGCAGCGGGCAGCATCCAGACCATGGTGGCGATCATCCAGCCGGACACGATGCCCTTGGCGAACATCGCCGAGGCATCGTTCTCCATCACCTTGGTACCGATTTTCAGAAAAGCGGCGTCGGCCTTGGCATCGAACAGCGGCAGATTGAGGATCACGTAGGCGACCAGGATGGTCCCGATGAGATTGCCCACCAGTACCACACCCCACAGCCGCCCCAGGCGACCGAAATTGTGCAGCGTGGGTTCGCTCATCACCGGCAGTACCGCCGTCAGGGTGTTTTCGGTAAACAGCTGCTGACGTGCCAGGATCACCGCCAGAAAGCCAGCCGAATAACCGAAGCTGGCGATGGCCTTGCTGTAGCCACCCTCGGGCAGATTGGCATTGAGTAGCCCCATCGCCATCAACGACAGACCCATGGTCAGGCCGGCGGCCAGCGCCGACCAGAACAGCGCCGCGATCGTTCGTTCGAGTTCGTGATCACCCTGGGTACGGATGATCTCGTGCAGCACCACGGCGCGTGGCAGCTGGTTCTCGTCGACGTCCTCTTCTTCCTCGCGACTCAGTTCAGGGTCGTCCGGACCGGATTCATGCCGCTGTCGGGGTTCTTCGCCCTGTTCCTGGCCTCTCTTCATCAGACGGCCCGCTCGTCCCAGAGGAGTTCATCGTCGTCGCCGATCTCGGTCACGCGATTGAGCGCGGCATCGGCGGCCTCCTCCGCCTCGGAGGCCAGATCGAAATGACGCTCGGTGGCGACCTTGTGAAAGGTCGGATGGGCATCCTCGCGCCGCGCCTTGACGGCGATGACCGCTTCGAAACCCTGTTCAGCCGGAACGGCAGAGGAAATCGCTTCGTGATGATTGAAATGCTTGATAGCCATGGGCGCCGGTATCTCCAACCTGAGGCGACCGGAGTGGTCGCACCTGACAGATAGACTGTGCCGGCGGAAAAACGATCTGTGGCGAGGGAGAGGATCAGGCGCCGAGCAGCTTCTGCACCTGCAGGTGGAGACGCTCGAGGGAGAATGGCTTGGTCAGCAAGGGGACCTTGCCCAGCAACGGCGAGCCGGTATCGATGATTTCGGCTGGATAGCCACTGATGAAGAGCACCTTGAGATCGGGGCGCAACTTGAGCGCGGGCTCGGCGATCATCACGCCAGAGACGTCGTCGGGAAGGCGGAAGTCGGTGATCAGCAGATCCAGGCGTGGCCGACCGGCCAGGATGCGAAAGGCTTCGAGTGACGAGGGCGCCTGCAGGACGGTGTAACCCAGTTCGGAAAGATAATCCGCCAGAATCATCAAAATCTGCGGCTCATCTTCGACGACCAGGACAACCTTGCTCTGTTCCGCACTCACCATCTGACCCCTGTACCCACACGCTCGGCCCCCTTGGACACAAGAGGCTTGCAAAGTTCCATTCTAGACGCAGATTTAGGGGGCGCCGGACGTGCCGGCGACCCCCTGGACATTACTGCTGTTGCTTCTGGCCTTGCTCGTTGAGCGTGGTCTTGCCGGCGCCGGTCGCGGCGCCTGCACCTTCACCGGTCTTCTGACCAGCCGGGGTGCCCATACCAGCGCTGTTGGCCTTCGGCGGATTGCCTGCGCCTTCGGTGGCGAAAGCAGCGCCACTGGCAGCGATCAGACCAGCAAACATCAAGGCAGAGATTTTCTTCGCGTTCATGGTAGGACTCCGGGTTGATTGGACACTGTTTAGGCAGGCCAAGCGCCGATTCGTTCTCTACCCGATGCCAGAGGCGATGTAACGGAATACTAAAGACTGTCGGGCGGGCATTCCAGCGGCGAGCAGGCGTGCCAGCGCAGCGCAGTCGCACGGGCGAATGCCCCAGAGCCCTTGTTAGTCTTTCTATTGCCGCGACGAACCTGGAGCCAGTCGCAAAGGACGCCTTCCCGCCGCCGCGTGGCGAGAAGGCCTCATGGCCCTCCTCCTAGACGGCGAATTCGCGAACCACGAGATTCAATCCGCTGGCCAGCCTGGAGACCTCGGCGCTGGCGCTGGCGGTCTGGGTGGCGCCGGTCGCGCTCTGGGTGGCCAGGTCACGGATACTGGTGATGTTGCGATCGATCTCCCGCGCCACCTGCGCCTGCTCTTCAGCGGCGGTGGCGATAACCGCATTGCGATCGTTGATCTGGGAGATGGATTCGGCGATCTGCTCCAAGGACACATTGGCCAGCTGGGCGACCGAGGTGGATTCACCGGCCAGCTGCTGACTCTCGGCCATGGCCTTGACGGCCTGGGATGAATCATTCTGGATGGCGCCGATCATCTGCTCGATCTCGCGAGTCGACTGCTGGGTACGATGGGCCAGTGCCCGTACCTCGTCGGCGACCACGGCGAAGCCCCGGCCCTGCTCACCCGCCCGGGCCGCCTCGATGGCAGCGTTCAGCGCCAGCAGGTTGGTCTGTTCGGCGATGGCGCGAATGACCTCGACCACGGCGTTGATGTCCTGGGCGCGGGACGACAGGGCCTGGATCTGCTCGCTGGTGCTGGCCACGTTCTGCGCCAGCGCCTCGATCGACTGCACCGTGCGGGTGACCTTGTCCAGGCCGTCGCTGGTCAGGTTCTGGGTATGCAGCGAGGTGCTGGCCGCATCGGCGGCGTTGCGCGCAACCTCCTCCACCGCCGAACTCATCTCGGTGACGGCACTGGCAGCCTGGTTGACCTCGTCGTTCTGCCGCACATAGCCGCGGCTGGCTTCGTCGATCACCGCGGTCATCTCTTCCGCGGCGGAGGCCAGCTGGGTCGAGCTGTCGCCGAGGTGGGAAACGGTGTCGCGCAGATTGCCCTGCATCTGGGCCAGGGCCTGCAGCATGCCCGCCGCCTCGTCGCGACCGACCACGGTGATCCGTTCGGTAAGGTCCTTGCGGGCGATCCGCTGGGCAATGCGCAAGGCCTCACCCACCGGCAGGGTGATGCTGCGGATCAGCAGAGCCGCAAGCACGACGGTGGCCGCTATGGTCAGGCCGATCAGCCCATAGACCCAGAACAGGCCGTTGGCATAGGTGGCGCCCGCCGCCTGCCCCGCCGCCTGGGCACCGCGCTCGTTGAAGGCGCTCAGTTCGGCAATGGTCTTTTCCAGCGCGTTGGTGAGCGGACGGATCGAGGTGTTGATCAGGACGATGGCGCCTTCGTTGTCACCCGCGCGCAGCTTGGGCTCGAAGGCATCCAGCAGGGTCCGGTAGCTCTCGGCGCCCTTGACCACGGTGCCGTACAACTGGCGGTCTTCAGCGTTGGCCAGGGTCTTTTCGTAGTCCTTGACCGCCGTGAAGAAGGCATCGCGATAACCGGGAAAGGCCGCGACCGTCTGGGCGCGCAGCTGCGGATCCGGTGTGGTGGTGGCCCTGAGACTTTCCAGGCGCAGCCGCAGCAATCCGCCACTCATCTTCGCCGCCAGCTGGTTGCCCGGCAGCCAGTTGGTCTCCACTTCCTGCTCCGCCTCGAAGAGCTTGCCCATCTGCACCACGGCGACGCCACCGAGGGCGAAGACGATCAGGACGATGACGGAAAAGAACAGCACGGCGCGGGGCGCGACGTTGAGGCTGCGAAGACTCATGAGGGTTATCCCTAATAAAATGACTATTAGGGCTATCGGCGCAGCGGGGCCCGCTTAAGCCAGCGACGACGGACGGCCGCGAACCGCTTGCCAGCGGTCGCGGCCGTCCATTGGGGATTACGCGAGCGTCAGAGCAATTGCAGCGGATAGTCGAGGATGACCCGCAGCTGATTGACCGAACCGCCGGTGGACGGCGAGCCGTGGTGCCAGGCCTGGCGGACCCGGATCGACAGTCCTTTGGCCGCTCCCGCTTGCAGGACGTAGCGACCCTCCAGGTCGACTTCCCGCTCGTGATCGTCTGCGCCGTAGAGCCCACGATAGGCGCTGTTGACCGGCAGCTCGCGACCATCGATACCGGAGCCCTCGAGGTAGCGGGTCATCAGGCTGAGGCCGGGCACGCCGAGCGTCTTGAAGCTGAGATCGTAGCGCGCTTGCCAGGAGCGTTCGCCAGGGGCATTGAAGTCGGAGAGCATCACGGCGTTGCCCAGGAGGATACCGCCACCGAGGCGATCGTTGTCGCCCAGGGCCACGTAGTCGAACGGCGTATCACCATCGATCTGCTCCCAGCCCAGCGTGAAGGTGTGAGGTCCCTGGCTGAAGGCAGCGGCCAGGCTATAGGACGTATTGTCGATCGGGCCAGCCTTGGCCGCTCCGGTATCCCGCGTGTGATAGAGATTGGCATCGAAGGTGAGTGCCTGGGTGCTGGACAGCGCCCTTACCAGATTCAGGTTGCCATAGTACTGGTTCCAGATGTCATCCAGCTGCGCCGCATAGAGCGACAGGCTGACCCCCTTGACCGGGCTGTACTTGCCACCGGCGAAATCGATGTGATCGGCGCGCTGCCGCGCGTATCCGGCCCAGAGATCGCCATCGCGGTTAGTGCTGACCTGATCGGTGGAAGAGGTGAAATGCCCTGCTTCAAGCAACAGATCCGCCACGTCGCTACTGAGCACGCTCCACCCCGTGGCAGTCTGCGGCAGCAGGCGACTGGTGCTGATGGCGAAGACCGGCGCCGTGGGCGCCTGTTGACCATAGCGCACCACGGTATTGCCCAGCCGCAGCTTCAGCGCAGCACCGGCACGGGAATATTCATCAGCCGGCTTATTCCCGGCATGAACGGGCAAGTTACCGGTGCCACGGCGCCCTGGACCGCCATCGAGCTTGAGGCCCAGATAGCCGAAGGCATCCGCCCCGACCCCCACGGGACCCGGTGTGAACCCTGATTGATAGTCCAGCAGGAAACCCTGGGTCCAGTCTTCCTGATTCGCCCGTCCGTTGGCGCGGTCACTGTTGAAGTAGAAGTTGCGTACCGTCAGCACCAGTTTGCTGTCGTCCACCAAGCCCTCCGCGAAGGCTGCATTGCAGCCAAGCAGCAGCGTACAGCCGCCCACCACCCCAAACGTCCAGCGGCCGAGGAGTCGGCTGAAACTGGTCAAATGGGTATTGGATATCGCTCCTT
The DNA here is from genome assembly GCF_039908605.1 of Pseudomonas aestiva. NCBI lineage: Bacteria > Pseudomonadati > Pseudomonadota > Gammaproteobacteria > Pseudomonadales > Pseudomonadaceae > Pseudomonas > Pseudomonas aestiva. The sequence continues at coordinate 2,410,531 of NZ_CP150916.1, forward strand.
TCTGATTACGCGTGCTTTGCATAACTTCCCCTATTCATTGTCGGCGACTACTAGTGGTTGAAGACGCGCAGCCAGACGCGCACCGGACAGCAGAGCCGCACCGGCGTGGCTTGAAATGCGCGTTGAAGAGAGCCCGCACTCCCCAGTACGGGCTCTGAAATCAGGTCATAGTGCTGGCAAATCGACTACCAGAAAGAAAACAAAGCGGACATGGGAATTACTCGATCTCTTAATTTTCGAAACCAACGGACCTGCGGGCCTGCCTGTTCAATCTTTCGATATAACTCACTGCCACGCCAAAACTATCCGGATAAAACCGCTGGAACTCTCACACACAGCCAAAGAGGTAGAAATCAGTCGTCACATGAACTTCGCTGACAGCTTCCACTTGCGTGCAGGCACTGCCGCGGAATCGAACAATGCAGTCGATTGGCAGCAAGGGCACGTCGACACAGGATGCGTAATGCTGCTTTTCCCTATCGCCAGGCGTCAAGGTTTACGGCGTCTTTTCACCTAAAATTCAAATTTGGATATTCAAGTCATTAAGGTTTTTTACCGCAGCTCGCCTCCTATATCTCCATTAAAAATCGAGCACTTACCATAAAAAGAAGGACATATTATAAGAACATTCTAGCGCGATTCACGAAACCCACGCCTTGTCCCTCATCTAACAGATACAGACGGGAAAACATCGGTCCCATCGCTCAGTGCGCCAAGCTCAGGAAGTTTCGACTCAGGAGCTGTGCAAGTTTGCTTGGCCAACCCAGGATCTCTTTCTAACCAGTCCAAAAATCACTACCAAGAACTCTTGGTAAAGTAATACCAAGTTGAAACCTGCCGCTTTCGGAGCAGGGCCTGGATACCCGACGCTTTTTTCAGCGCGCAGCGAACCTCACTGGACGTTTGTTGCGCCCAGCACGTGACCGCTGCCGTCGCATGTCAGACGAGTCGCTTAGCTGGAAGGGGGCTGCCGGTACCGAGGGATACCGGCGAAATCCTAGTCGCGGGCGGCGAGGACCACCTCCGCCGCCTCAGGCCGGGACTTCAGCTCCACCTGACTGCGCATCGGCGCCGCCGGATCTGTCAGGTGGATGCGCCGATCGGCGACGGCGCCCACCAGGTCCTCGTCATGGCTGACCAAGAGGATGGTGGTTCCGGATTCCTCGGCGGTCTCGACCAGCAGCTCGATCATCTCCTTCTGGGTAATGAGGTCCAGCCGCGAGCTGGGCTCGTCAGCGAAGATCAGCGCCGGGTCGAGCAGCAGCACGCGCAGCAGGGAAAAGCGCTGCAACTCACCTCCGGAGATGTTGCCGGGTAGTCGATCCAGCAGGCGCTCGTCGAGGCGCAGGCGCTGCATCAGCCGCGCAATCCGCGCTGTATCCAGCCGATGCAGCCGCACCAGATCCGCCAGCAGTTGGCGAATGGTCACCGAGGGCGCGAAGGCAGCCACCGGATCCTGGTGCAGCTTCTGGAAGGCGAAGCGACCGAGACGCGGCTGGCGGCGGATCGCACCCGCGCTGTGCGCGGCCAGGCCAAGCAGGATATCGCCGAGGGTCGACTTGCCGCAGCCAGACGGTCCCGTCACGCCGAGAATCTCCCCAGGCCGAACGCCAAAGGACAATCCCTCGAACAGCTGCTTGCCACCGCGCTGGGCGGCAAGGCCCTCCACCGTCACCACGGCTTCGTCGGTAATGGCTCGCGAGGTACGTTTCGGCCACCGGGCGGGATCGGCCGCCAGCAGCTCACGGGTATAGGCATGCTGCGGCTGGCCCAGCACCTGCTCGGCCGTACCGGATTCGATGACCCGTCCCTTGAGCATGATCATCACCTCGCCGCCCAGGCGGCGCGCGACTTCCAGGTCGTGGGTGATGATGAGCAGGCTGCCCCCCTCGGCCAGCATGGCCTTGAGCAGGTCGATGACCTCGTCGATGCGGTCGCGATCCAGCCCTTTGGTCGGCTCGTCGGCGATCAGCACTGGCGAGCCACCGGCATGGGTGGCGGCAAAGGCCAGGCGCTGGGCCATGCCCCCGGACAGCTGGAAGGGATACTTGCGCTCGGCGCCGGCCAGGCCCAGCCGCGCCAGATCCGCGCTGGCCCGGTCGCGGGCTTCGGCACGGGCTAGGCCGACGACCTGGGTGTAGGTCTCGGCGACCTGGGAGCGTGCCTGCATGGTCGGATCCAGGCTCAGCCAGGGTTCCTGGGGCAGCACCGCCAGCCCCCTGCCCCAGTGCTTACGGCGACCGGCCTCGCGGCCTTCTTCGCTGAAGCCGTCCGCCAGGCCTATCTGCCCGTGGGCCTGCAGCCCCGCCGGCAGGTTGCCGACGACGCCCTGGGCGAACAGGCTCTTGCCCGAGCCGGTCTCGCCGATGATCGACAACACCTGCCCCGGCGCCAGGCGGATTGACAGCGGTTCCACCAATCGGGCCTCGGCGGTGCGGATCTCCAGCGCCGTGGTCGTGAGCAAGGCGGTCATGGCTTGCGCCCTCCGGTGATGAGCAGCAGCGACAGCACGGTTAGAAAGATCGCCAGGATAGGCAGGCCCATGACCAGGGGTGCCTCGGCGTAATAGGGCAGCAACTCGGTGATCATCAGGCCCAGCTCGGCCGTGGGCGGGCGCACGCCGATGCTGACGAAACCCAGGGCGGCGATGGCCATGATGGTCGAGGCGGCGCCAAAGGCGGCGATGGTCAGGAGCAGCGGCGCCATCTGCGGCCAGAGATGGCGGCGGATGATGTAGACGGGGCCGAAGCCCAGCAGCCCGCTGGCGGCCACCGCCGGCGAGGCCAGCACGGTGCGCGCCAGCGCCCGGGTCATGCGGAAATACTCCACCCAGAGCACCAGGGCCACGGCGCTGTAGAGGGCGACGAAGGAGCCGGGAAACACCGCGACGATCAGCAGCACCAGCAGCAACCCCGGCAAGGCCAGGAACAGCTCGGCCAGGCCGCCCAGCAGCTTGTCGACCAGTCCGCCTTTCCAGGCGGCCAGGATGCCCAGCAGCACGCCGGGAATGGCGGCGGTGCAGACGCTGATGAAGGCCAGCCCCAGCGAGAAGCGGATGGCCACCGACAGCCGCGCCAGCATGTCGCGGCCCAGGTGATCGGTACCCAGCGGATAGGCGCTGCTGGGCCCCGCGAGAATCGCCTCATAGTCCTGATGGGCGATATCGCCCGGCCAGAGCAGCGGGGTGAGTACGGCGAAGGCGATCAGTGTCGCCAGCAGGCCCAGGCCGAGCCCGCGCGCGGAAGATTTGCCCGGAGGCGCCGCCGCAGCGAGGGTAGCGTCGAGATTCATGCGTTTCTCCCGCGCGGATCGATCAGGTGGTTGGCGAGATCGACCAGGGTATTGAGGATGACGAACAGCAGCCCCATCGCCAGGGCGGTGCCCTGCACCATGGGCACGTCGCGCTGGACGATGGCGTGGACCAGACCGTGACCGATGCCCGGCCAGGCGAACAGCGTCTCCACCACCACCACGCCCTCGATGAGATACACCAGCTGCACGCCCAGGTAGGTCACCACCGGCACGCCGATGTTGCGCAGGCCATGGCGCAGGAAGACGCTGGCGCCTTTCAGGCCCTTGAGGCGGCCGAAGCGGTAGTAGGCGGACGCGGCGACCTCCACCGTGGCGTCCCGGGCGACCCGCGACGACACCGCGGCGAGCCCCAGGGCCAGGGTCAGCGTGGGCAAGACGCTGTGCCAGAAGGTACCGTGACCGGCCGCCGGGAACAGCTGCCAGGAGATGGCGAACAGCAGCACGAAGATCACGCCCAGGACGAATTGCGGCAGCGCGCGGATCGCGGTGGTCAGCACCAGCAGGCCGCGGTCCAGCAGACTGCCCGGACGCAGACCGGCCACCACGCCCAGCGGCGGGCCCAGGAGCAACGACAGGCAGACGGCACCGATGGCCAGGCGGATGGAGCTGCCCAATTCGTGGGCGACGACGTCCATCACCGGCTTGCCGGAGACCAGCGAATGGCCGAGATCCAGGGTCAGCAGATCGCCGATCCAGGCGAGGAAGCGCCACAGCAGGGGCTGATCCAGATTCAGCTCGGCCCGCACCGCCGCAGCTGCGGCGGTATCCACCAGATCATAGCCGTAACGCCCGGCCGCGATGCGGTAGGCGGCGTCTCCCGGCAGCAGATTCATGAACAGGAAGGTGAGACCGCCGACCAGCAGGGCGACCAGCCCCGCCTGCAGCAGGCGAAAGGCAAGCAGGCGGGTCATGGGGTCCACCGCAGCCTGCTCAGGCCGAAGGTGCGCTCGAAGGGATCGATGGCGGCGCCTTCGACGGCATTGGACACGGCCATCGTCTGGCGATACCAGGCCACCGGAATCACCGGCAGGTCCTTTTGCACCTGGGCCATGGCGGCATGGCGCTGGCGCTGTTGCTCGGCTGGATCGTCGCTGGCCAGCAGCGCGGCCAGAGCCTGGTCGAAGACCGGGTTCTTCCAGCCCAGCGGACCCCATTCCGAACCGCCGTGGCCGAAATCATTGAGCAGAGTAACCAGGGGATCCGGGACCAGGGCGAAGTTGCGGCCATAGAGCGCCAGTTGCAGCGAGCCATCGTTGTGCGCGGCCGGGATGGCGCTGGAGTTCTGCACCGCGACCTCCACGTCCACGCCCACTTCGCGCAACTGCGCCTGCAGCGCGGTGGCGATCAGCGGCAGCTCGGGTCTGTCGGAATAGGTCAGCAGCTTGAGCCTGAGGGGCGTGCCGTCCTTTTGCAGGATGCCATCGGATCCCGGTGTCCAGCCCTGCCCGGCCAGCAGCTTGCGCGATGCCGCCGGATCGTAGGCGAGCGGCGCCAGCTCGGGGTCGTGCCAGGCGGGCACATTCCTGGCAAACAGCTGAGTCGCCCCGGTACCCGGCGCGCGTAACACGGCGGCGGCGACGCCTTCGCGCTGGATGGCCAGGCTGAGTGCCTGCCGTACTTCCACCGGCGCGGTGGCGCCGGCACCGGAGTTGGGGGTCAGCAGCACCACCCGCGGGACTGGCTCGATCAGCACCTTGAGACTGCTGGAGCGCTTGAGTCGGGCAATGCTGGGCGGATCGAGCTGGAATACCAGCTCGGCATCGCCACTCTCGGCCATCAGGGTGCGGGTCTCGCCGCGGCCGGCGGCCAGGTAGGAGGTCCTGGCGATCTCCGGCTTGGCGCCCCAGTAGCCCGTGAAGCGCTCGGCAGCCAGGCGTTGCGGCGGTTCCAGCAGGGTCAGCTGGTACGGCCCCGTGCCGATGATCTGCTGTACCTTGCCTTCGCCGTCGTAGGCGGCCAGCGCCAGGATATTGGTGGAGGAATGCGCCAACAGGGCCAGCAAGGGCTTGAAGGGTTTCGCCAGGCGGATCACCACCTCGTTGCCCTCGGCAGTGACTGATTCCATTCCTGCCTGCCTTAGTACTCCGGGCTTGCCGCGTGCCGCATTGAGGGCAGCTGCCGCGGCATCCGCCGTGAGGTCGCTGCCGTCATGGAATTTCACCCCCTGGCGAATGGCGAGCCGCCAGGTAAGTCCATCCGCCGATTCCGTCCAGCGCGTTGCCAGGCCAGGGAGCGGCTGGCCCTGGGCATCGGCTTCGAGCAGCGTCTCGGTGATCTGCATGCGCTGGAAGACGAAGCCGGAAATCGACGGATCCAGTCCACCGATCTCGAAGGGGCCGACCACGTCGAAGACGCGTTCCTCGGCGCTGGAAAGCTTCGGCACGAAGGCGACCAGGGTCGCCAACGCCGAAGCGGTCAGCGCCGACCGGAGGGTGCGGGATACAGGCATGACAGTCCTTAGCAGAGCGAAAGCGCCGATACCCGCAGCTGACAGCCGAGCATCGGCCAAGCCAATGAAGGCGCACGTTATATCATAACGTTTTCGCTATAAGCCAAGCCTTACCTGTGGTGGCAACATCTTGAAACAGCTGGAGATTTTGTCGCGGAGCGGCGGCAGGCGATGAGGTCCAGTCCGATTGGCCGTAGGCCAAGGTACTCGCCCCTCAAGGGAGCTGGTGGCAAGAAGGGAATCGAGTACAAGGTGATTGCGCAGACCGGACGGCCGCTGGCCGCCCTGCCCTGTGTTGTCGATCTCCGCTCAGGCGGCCACGTTCAAGGTGCTGCCCGTGGCGGTGCTGCTGCCGTTGCTGCCAATGCTCTGGTACTGGCGCAATACCGCCTGGACCAGTTGCGTGTAGGGGCTCGACGACGCCTGAGCGCTGGATTCGGCCTCGCTGTCCCCTTGCCCGCTCGCCCCCTGCGGCGGTGGCGGCGGCATGGGCGGACGCGCTGAACCGCCCGGTCCGGCGACGCTGGAATTGCCGGATTCCTCGGTGCCCCCTTGCCCCTGGGGACCACCGGGCGGCGGTGCGAAGACCGAAGCGAATTCGCTTTCGCCGACGCTGCCATCACCATCCTGGTCGAGCATGCCGAGCAGCTTGTCGACGTCGATAGCCCCGCTTTCGTCGGTATCCGTCTGGGTATCGCTCGCCGCGCTGACGGCGGCGGTGAGTTCGCTCTTGCTGATGGCGCCGTCGCCATCGCTGTCGAGCTTGTCGAACAGCTTCTTCAACGGATTGCCGTCTTCACCCCCGCTGACGCTATCGCCGGACGCTGTCGTAGCTGTGCCTTTGATCGCGCTGGCACTGCTGTAGTAGCTGGAGTAGCCACTGCCTATTCCGCTGATCATGGATGTCTCTCCCGGGAAATGCGGACATCAGTGTTCCGCACCGCCCAGTATCCGACGGGTAGATGTCAGCCATTTGGTCACTTTGTATGCCTGGCGATACATCAGGGGCGTGGCAGCACCACCTGGCAGGTCAGGCCGCCGCCGGGCGTTTCCCCGAGGGTCAGCTCGCCGCCCATGTGCGCCGCCGCTTCCCGGGCGATGGCCAGCCCCAGCCCGGTCCCACCAGAGGATCGATTGCGCGAGCCCTCCAGGCGATAGAAGGGTTCGAACACCGCTTCCCGATACTGGGCTGGTATTCCCGGCCCGCGGTCGAAGATGGAGATCAGCAGCCGCTCCGGTTGCTCGCTCAGGCGGATCTCCGCCTGGCCCGCGTAGCGCAGGGCATTCTGCAGCAGATTGCCCAGGCAGGAGCGCAACGCCATGGGCGCCACCTTCAACGGCTGGCAGCTGCCCTCGACAGCGACCTGGGCGCCCTCCTCCGCCGCATCTTCGGCCATGGCCTCGACCAGCGCCTGCACGTCGCAGAGGATGGGACGCTCCTGGCGGTGCTGTTCGCGGAGGTACCTCAGGGTGCCGTCGAGCAACTCGATCATGTCGTCCACGTCCTGGCTGACCCGGGCATGCAGGCGCGGATCGTCGATGTCCTCGATGCGCAGCTTCACCCGCGCCAGGGGCGTGCGCAGGTCATGGGAGATGGCCGTGAGCATGCGCCCGCGCTGCTGGAGCTGTTCGAGCAGATGCTGGTGCATGCGATTGAGCGCCCGCGCGGCCTCCCGGGTCTCCCAGGGGCCGGTGACCGGAATGGGCGAACCGTCGAGGTTATGGCTGAGGTGTTCGGCGGTCTCGGTCAGCTGGCGCAGCGGCCGCGTCAGCAATCGCGCACCAAGCCAGGCGGCGATCACCAGCGAGCCTAGCTGGAAGATCAGCGGGCCGCCGAGGAACCACTCGATGCGCCGCCAGACGCCGGGCTCCCGGTGCGGGAAAGGCCCGGGCGGCGGTGGCCGATCGAAGGCGGCTTCAGCCTCCATGGGCGGCGGCGGCGGTGGCGGCGGTCGCTCGCCGAGTCCATGCCGAAACCAGAAAAAGGCCAGCAGATGGCCCAGCAGGATCGCCAGCAGAAAGACCGCGAACAGGCGGGCGAACAGCGTATCCAGGCGGCGCACGGCTAGTGCCCTATCTGCCTGGCATCGAACAGATAGCCCTCACCACGCACGGTCTTGATCAACTGCGGCGCCCGGGGATCGTCGCCCAGCTTGCTGCGCAAGCGCGACACCTGCAGATCGATGCTGCGATCGAAGGCCTCGATCGCCCGGCCGCGGGTGGCGTCGAGCAACTGCTCACGGCTCAGTACCTGGCGCGGCTGCTCGATGAAGACCCACAGCAGCCGCACCTCGGCATTGGACAGGGGAACCATCACCCCGGCCGGCGAGTGCAGCTGATGCAGGACGCCATCGAGCTTCCAGCCATCGAAGCTGACACTGGTTCGCGGCGCCTTGCGCTGGGGCACGCGGCCATCCTGCGTCCGCCGCAGCACCGACTGGATCCGCGCGACCAGTTCCCGGGGCTCGAAGGGCTTGGCCATATAGTCGTCGGCGCCCAGCTCCAGGCCGATGATGCGATCCGCCGGCTCGCACTGGGCGGTCAGCATCAGGATGGGAATGCCGCTGTCGCGCCGCAGCGAACGACAGAGGGAAAGCCCGTCCTCCCCCGGCAGCATCAGGTCCAGCACCACCAGATCGAAGGCCTCCTCCGCCAGCGCCCGGCGCATCTCCAGGCCGTCCCCCACCCCCCGGGCATTGATGCTGAAACGCGCCAGATAGCCACAGATCAACTCGCGGATCGACGGATCGTCATCCACCAGCAGGATGCGCGAGGTCCAGCGCGGGGATTCGGATGACAGCGACATCGGGGCTACCTGGACAGTCGGACGATCTGGACGTGCATGCTAGCCGCTCAGCCCGCGAGGCAGCTACGGCCTGGCATGTAGCCTTGTGTAAAGGTGGTCAAGGAGCGGATACGGAGAGGGAGCCGGCAGGCCCGCGCGCCCTAAGCCACCCGAGCAAGCATTAGCGCACGAGGGTAATCGCGATTGCGAAGCCGCCCGTTCGATGGTAAATCGAACAGATCGCCCCTCGCTGCTGCGGCCGTCCGAGGCGGTGAAGCCATCAAGCACCGCACTCCCGGGCCTCTTGCTGCTCGGCCCCGATAGGGCTGACGCCCAGCTACCTTTGTTGCGCCTCCTTTCGGAACGCCATCCTTGACGAGCAGATCAGCCGTATCGGCCAGCCCTGAAATGAACCCGGAGCCCGTTGCGCTCAATGTCCTGCTGCAGGCCTGCGGCCAGGGCAATCGCCTGGCCTTCGAATCGCTCTACCGCGTGACCGCGAGCAAACTGTTCGGCGTGTGCCTGCAGTACGTGGGGGATCGCGCGGAGGCGGAAGAGGTCCTGCAGGAGGTCTATACCGCCATCTGGCTCAAGGCCGGCACCTTCGACGCCACACGTTCCAGCGCCCTGACCTGGATGGCGACCCTGGCGCGCCACAAGGCCATCGATCGACGCCGCGCCCAGCATCGACACGAGCCGCTCGAAACCTTTGCCGAGTGGCCGGCAACCCAGTCCGTCGCCGAAGACTTCGAAGCCCATCGCCAGCGTCGCCAGATCGAGCTCTGTCTGAAAACCCTGGGCAAGGACCAGCAGACCTATATTCGGGTCGCCTTCTTCGAGGGCTATTCCTATGCCGAACTGGCCGCCCGCCACAGTATCGCGCTCGGTACGATGAAAAGCTGGATCCGGCGTGGCCTCCTGCAACTGCGAGCGTGCCTGGGCCTATGAACGACAAGGAGATCCCCCCTTCCGACCGACACGCGCTGCTCATCGCGGAATACGCCCTGGGCGTACTGTCCTCCGAAGAACGCCTGCAGGTGGAAGAGCTCGTGCGGCAGGATCCCGCATACCAGGCGCAACTGGCGGCCTGGCAACGGCATTTCGCCGAGTGGCTCGATGAGCTTCCGGTCGTCGAACCGCCGGCTCACGTCTGGCACGGTATCCAGCAACGGCTGTTCCCGACTGAGGAACCGGCACCCGAGCCGATTCGCCGCTGGAACAACCCGCGCCTGTGGCGCTGGGCGACCGGGCTGGCGTTGGCCGCTGCCCTCCTGCTGGCGCTGCTCGTGTTGCTGCGCCCGGTCCAGGTCGCGACACCCGCCCTGCTCGCCCGCCTGGAACAGAGCGATGGCAGCCTGGCATTTAGCGTCACCCTGCAGGGGAACGGCCGGCAGCTGCTGTTCGTGCCCACCGGCAAGCCGGATTGGCCAGACAGGAGCGCCGAGGCCTGGATCATCACGACGGATGGCAAACCCCATTCCCTGGGCCTGCTCGACGACGCTACGGCCGTGACCCTGGCCGTACCCGCGGGACTCGCTTCGGCACTGACGCCAGGGGCGGTACTGGCAGTCTCCCTTGAGCCGCGGACCGGCTCGCCGACAGGCGCGCCGACGGGGCCGGTCATCGCCCAGGGAAAAATAATCGCGCTTTGATGCATCCGTTTGCCGGGCTGCTCCGTACATTCATCACCCTCATCCGGAGGGCCGAAAAACTCAGGAGACGCACCATGCACACCTTGCTCAAGCGCATCGCCATCGTAGCCAGTCTCGCGATCCTAGGTGCCACCGCCCCGCTCAGCTTCGCCGCCGATACCGTCATGGTCGGCGGCGCGCCCATGTACCCGTCCAAGACCATCGTCGAGAACGCCGTCAACTCCAAGGACCACACCACGCTGGTGGCGGCCGTCAAGGCGGCGGGTCTGGTCGACACCCTCAATGGCAGGGGCCCCTTCACCGTCTTCGCGCCGAGCAACGAAGCCTTCGCCAAGCTGCCGGCCGGCACCGTCGATACCCTGGTCAAGCCCGAGCACAAGGCCGACCTGACCAGGATCCTGACCTACCACGTGGTGCCCGGTACCCACACCGCCAAACAACTGATGGCCGAGGCGAAGATGCATGGCGGCATGACCAAGCTGAAAACCGTCCAGGGCGAAGACCTCACCGTGAAGCTGCATGACGGCAAACTCTGGCTGGTCGACGCCAAGGGCGGCAAGGCCGCCGTCACCATCGCCGACGTGATGCAGTCCAACGGCGTTATCCATGTGGTCGATACCGTGCTGATGCCGAAGTAAGCGGCAGGCGGCGGGCGGACACCTGTCAGGGGTGTCCGCTTTTACTTGGTAGCGATCCGTGGGGCGGTTACCTCTTCCGTGGCGAGCCATACCAGACCGCATTCTGACTGGTCAGCTGCGCGAGACGCGCCCGGATCCTGCGCCCTTGGAGTCTCGGCGAAATTCCCATCTGCGAAGCTAAAAGGCAGCTTTGATGCGATCATGCCGCCAGCTAACGTAGATAGATGGAGATTTGGATGAAGCGGAGCACTTGGACCCTTTGGGCCATCGCAGGGGCGGGACTGGCTTTTGTAGCGATAGACCAACTGATTAAGCTCGCTGCGCTGGCTCAGCTTGCCGCAATCTCCTATCGGCTTGGCACCTCCAGCCTATGGATGGATGTGGTCCTGAGTCTGAATCCTGGCGCCTTCCTCAGCATCGGTCAGGATCTGCCATCGACAGTGAAATCAGTGATTTTCCTTTGCGCGCTGGCAGCTGTCGCAGGCGTCAGCTACTGGGCGCTCTCGCGTTGGCAGCAGTCCCCAGGTCGCTCGGCGGCTCTGTACCTGATCGCTCTTGGAGGCGGTTCGAATCTCATCGATCGATTCTTTCGCGATGGCCACGTTGTCGACTACCTGGTCCTGAACCTGGGCTCACTCCACACAGGCGTCTTCAACCTCGCGGACGTAGCGATCATGGCAGGTGTGGCCTACCTGGCCCTGTCAGGATTTTCGAAAGAACAGAAGGCGCTAGCCTGATATATGACAACGGCGACCTGCACAGTTATCTGTAGGTCGACCGCAAGAGCTACGACGCCGTCCGGACCTTCCACTACGACTTCGACAACGCCAAGAAGCAGGGAGCCATCGCCGGCGGCGGCGACAACGTGAAGGACCTGCGCCACACCTACGCCGGCCAACTCTCAGCGCCGTGCGCGGCCCGGGCCGAACGGAACCGCCTGCAGCGCAATTCCGCCACCCTCACCTACCAGCTTGCCCTATGCCGCCCGGAGCTCACCTACATCCGGCAGGGCGTGAAGGCCGAGACTGACGCCATCATCTGGTATGGGGAGAACGTGCAGCACAGCCTCACGGCGGACGGCGGCTACACCACCCGCCTGGAGCTGGAAGCCAAGCTGCCGGAGGATCTGGTCGACGAGATCCAGAGCGGCTACACCGACATCATCGCCTACTACCGCGATCCAAAGACCGGCAAGGAGCATAGCGGCACCTGTACGCGACGAAGGCGACGGCGAAGCGGGCGGTGTAGCAGGAGTGGAAGAAGATGCAGGAGCGTTCCATCTGGTTGTCGAGGCTAAGTAGCGATGTCGCTCCGGCGACCAGATAGAAATGTCAGAATGAACCTCTGCGAAAGGCCTATGACAAACGAATAACCTCCTATAAAGATACAAAGTTATAGATCGAATGCACCAAATTTAAATTATTCATAGAAGTGAAGAAACAATGGAGCTTGAATATGATTAATGGTGCCGTAGTGGTAGATCACATTGGACTCTCAGTGTCTTCGCTCGAAGAAGCAGTAAAATTCTGGACGGAGGCTATGGGTTTCGAAGTTGTCCGCAAGGGCGAAATGGGCGGTGACTTCCTGCGAGAGGTAACGGGTGTCGATGATCCACGGTGCCGTATGGCACTAGTCGTATCACCTTCAGGGTTCCCTATAGAGCTTCTGGAGTATTCGACAGCTAGCACTTTAGGCAGGGCACCTGGCAGCGCCGGCGCGATCGGCGCAGCACATATCGCTGTAAGGGTGGAAAATATAGATGTGACTGTCGAGAAGATCAGAGCGCACGGCTGGGAAATAAAAGGCTCTTCACAAGCCATTCCAGGCGGTCCGCGCGCAGGGACAGTTGTTGCGTACATAAGTGGCCCTGACGGAATCACTATTGAGCTTATGCAATCGCCCAAGTAATCTTTACCATGTAGATTCGATAATAATTTATCAGAAAAATATCTATAGCTCAGTCCACCCGCGGCAACTCCCCCCACCTGGTCGTATACCCTTGCGACAGCAGTTCCCGCCGCATCTGCCATCCCGGATCGGCGGGCACCCGCCCGTATCGCGCATTGATCCGGTCCACCACCCGCATCCGCTCGCTGGGCCGCCCCTGCCCGGCCGGGGCGAAGAGATCCGGCATGAACTCGTCCGTCTGCACGATGCTGCCCAGCACCATGGCGCACTTCGAGTAGGCATAGCCCTCGCGATAAATGGGGTCCAAGCCGGCCAGAACGGCCTGCACCAAGATGCGGGGTTCATCGTTCGGGTGCGCGAGCTGGATACACAGGCTGCAGTAGTAGCGGCGCTCCTCGGGTTCGTGCTGGCCGGTCTGCACGCTCACCAGCAGATCCGCCTGGACCAGGTCCTGGGCGGTGGTGATGTCCAGGCCCCGCGGGCGCCAGTGGCAGCAGACGCCCCTGCCGGAGCGAATCAGTGAGACCCACCATCCCGCTGACCACGCGCAAGGCCTTGCCCACCCACCAAGCCAGCGTCGCCAGCGTTCTGGTGCTGGATATCCCGACGCCGATGGGTATATGCACTCGCGTCAGGCTCTTCCGGTCCAGCCCCCAGGACACCCAGCATGCCGATGAGGTCCGCCCAGCATTCGTCGATCGAATAAGCCTCCAAGTCCGGCACCATCCCCTGGATGGTCCGCATCACCCGGTTCAAGACGCCGGCGTAGAGTTCTTAGTTGGAACTGCGGAAGGCCACGTTGTGCTCTGGACACGCTCCATCTCTCACTTTCTTCTCGATACTTGAAGGGTCCGCCTCCAATCGGATGCCTGGCTTTCCTGATAGACTCTACCCAGAACTCCAGCATGCTGCAGACCCGGACCGGGATGCCCATTCCGCCTTCTTTTGGCTGCGAACCGCCAGCGGTCCCCTTCCGATTCAACTCATGCTCCTTACGCTTGCGCCCTTGCAGCTACAGCTCTACCGAAGCGGCTGAAAGGTAGCAAACCGGCTCCACACAGACGTACCGAGATGCTTGCCGAAACCGCCTCAAACCCAGCAACCACGCGCCCTGAGCCGTCCCGCCGCTTCTCCGTGGCGCCCATGATGGATTGGACGGACCGTCACTGCCGCTATTTCCACCGCCTGCTGTCCCAGCATGCCCTGCTCTATACGGAGATGGTCACCACCGGTGCCCTGCTGCATGGCGATGCCCAGCGCTTTCTGCGCCATGACGAGACCGAGCATCCCCTGGCGCTACAGCTGGGCGGCAGCGTGCCGGCCGAGCTGGCCGCCGCGGCGCGGTTGGGTGAGCAGGCGGGGTATGACGAGATCAACCTGAATGTCGGCTGCCCCAGCGACCGGGTGCAGAACAACATGATCGGCGCCTGCCTGATGGCCTATCCCGAGCGGGTGGCCGACAGCGTCAAGGCAATGCGCGATGCCGTGGCTATCCCGGTGACGGTCAAGCACCGCATCGGCATCTCCGGGCGCGACAGCTACGAGGCCCTGCGGGACTTCGTCGGCCAGGTCACCGAGGCCGGTTGCCGCAGCTTTACCGTGCACGCGCGCATCGCCATCCTCGAAGGGCTGTCGCCCAAGCAGAATCGCGAGATCCCGCCGCTGCGCTACGACGTGGCCGCGCAGCTGGTGCAGGATTTCCCAGATCTCGAATTCATCCTGAATGGCGGGATCAAGACCCTGGACACCTGCCGCGAGCAGCTGGAGGTCTTCGACGGGGTGATGCTGGGTCGCGAGGCCTACCAGAATCCCTACCTACTGGCGGAAGTGGACGCGGCACTCTACGGCTGCGACCGCCCGCAACTGACCCGCCATGAGGTCATGCTGCAGCTGCGGCCCTATGTCGAAGCACATCTGCAACAGGGTGGGCTCATCCATCACGTCACCCGCCATATCCTGGGCCTGGCGCAGGGCTTTCCCGGCGCGCGGCGCTTCCGTCAACTGCTGTCCACCGATCTGCATCGCAGCCCTGAACCGCTGCGCCTGTATGACGAGGCCACTGAACTTCTCAGGGGCCACTGAGTCACGTCTCCACGATGTCCATTCGTTAACCGAAGGAAAGACCTGCCATGAGCAAGCTGGAACAACTCAAGCAATACACCACGGTCGTCGCCGATACCGGCGATCTGGACGCCATCGCCCGCCTCAAGCCCTACGACGCCACCACCAACCCCTCGCTGCTGCTCAAGGCCGCTGCCCTGCCCCGCTACGAAGAACACCTGCAGGCTGCCTTCAGCGGCGCCAAGGGTGACATCGGTCTGGCCTGCGATCGCTTCGCCGTGGCCGTCGGTGGCGAGATCCTCAAGCTGATCCCCGGTCGCATCTCCACCGAAGTGGACGCGCGCCTGTCGTTCGATACCGCCGCCACCCTGGATCGCGCCCATCGCCTGATCGAACTGTACGAGAAGGCTGGCATCGGCAAGGACCGCGTGCTGATCAAGATCGCCTCCACCTGGGAAGGCATCCGCGCCGCCGAGCAACTGGAGAAGGAAGGCATCCAGACCAACCTGACCCTGCTGTTCTCCTTCGCCCAGGCCGCCGCCTGCGCCGAAGCGGGCGTATTCCTGATCTCGCCCTTCGTCGGTCGCATCTACGACTGGTACAAGAAGGCCGAAGGCCGTGACTACGAAGGCGCGGAAGATCCGGGCGTGAAGTCCGTGACCCGCATCTACCAGTACTACAAGGCCAATGGCTACGACACCGTGGTCATGGGTGCCAGCTTCCGCAACCTGAACCAGATCGAGCAGCTGGCCGGCTGTGATCGCCTGACCATCAGCCCCGAATTGCTGCAGCAGCTGTCGGAAGCCCAGGGCGACCTGCCGCGCGTGCTGAACGCCGACAGCACCGGTGGCGAGCCCAAGCAGCAGCTGAACGAGGCCGCCTTCCGCTGGGCGCACAACGAAGACGCCATGGCCACCGAAAAGCTGGCTGAAGGCATTCGCCAGTTCGCGCGGGATCAGGAAAAGCTGGAAGTGCTGCTGCCCGGCAAGCGCTAAGGGATCATTCGGTCAGTGCCTTTCGAGGGCACTGACCAGATCGCGAAAGGCATTGCGGTTGGATTCATTGAGGCCCATCAACACCCGATGGGCTTCAAGCACGCGACTGCGCACCTCGGCTTCGGACTGGTCCTGCGGTGGCAGGTCGGTCAGGCAATCCGGGCAAGGCAGTACGGTCTCGACGATGTTGAACACCTGATCGAAACCCATGGAATCCAGCAGGCGCAGGATGTCCGGGTTGTTGGTGGTCAGCATGGGCAGCAGCCCGATGCGCTGCCGCGACAGGATCGACAGCTTGGCCAGGAGGCCCAGGGTGGTGCTGTCAATACTCTGCGTCTCGGTCAGGTCGATGACGATGGACGAGAAATTCAACGACGAGAAGATGTGTTCGATGGTCGCGTCCAGCGCCGAGCACAGGGTGAGACGCACCTCGCCGGTAAACTTCAGGACGAAGGTGCCATCCTGCTCGGCAAATTGGATTTTTCCGGTGCTCATGCCAGGTTCCTGCTCAACACCAGCAAAGCGATATCGTCGGGCATCTCGGTGACGGATGCCAGATCCAGGGCTTCGCTCAGGCCTGCCAGTGTACCGCCGGCGCGGCGGACGTAGTCGGGCAAGCTGTGTTCTTTCTCTTTCAAATTGTCTCCCGGCAGCAGGTCGAAGATGCCATCCGAAAAGAGGGTCAGGCTGAAACGCTCGGGCAGATCCATCTGGTGGTCATTGTAGGTCGCCTCCTGGAACAGGCCGACCGGCAGCCCCTTGCCGACCAGGAATCGCGTTTCTTCCGGGGTATGCAGGACCGGCAGCGGCAGATGGCCACCGATGCTGTACGCCAGGGTACCCGTGGTTTCGTCGATGACGCCACCCAGCATGGTCACGTGCTTGCCCAATTTGCAATCCAGTAGACCCCTGTTGATGTGGCCGAGCACATCCGAGGGCTTGAATTCGGGCAGGGTGCCGTTGCGCTTGGACTCGTAGAGCAGGCGCGTGGTCATGAACTTGAGCAGCACGGTCACGAAGGCCGAGGACGCGCCATGGCCGGAGACGTCGGCCAGGTAGAAGGCAACACGGTGTTCGTCGATGCGAAAGTAGTCGACGAAGTCGCCGGACAGATACAGCGACGGAATGATCTCGTGGGCGAAGTTCAGCCCTTCGGTTTCCCAGGGCGTCACTGGCAGCATGTTCATCTGCACGTGGCGTCCGGCGTTCTGATCTTCCTGCAGCAGGCTCAGGCTGGCCTGCAGCTCGCGATTGGTGTTTTCCAGCTTGACCCGGTAGCGATCGTTTTCCAGACGCAGACGAGCGCGATCCAGAGCACGGTTGACCGAGTGCTCAAGCACCATCAGGTCTTCCAGCGGCTTGATCAGGTAATCGGCGGCGCCCAGGCGCAGGGCTTCCACGACGTCGCTCATGACGCCGGCGCCGGACAGCACCAGCACGGGCGTATCGATGGACAGCTCGCTGATGCGGCGCAGCAGCGTCAGCCCGTCGACCTGCGGCATGCGCAGGTCGCAGATGATGAGGTCGGGCTGTTCGCGCTCGAATATTTCCAGGCCCTGCTGACCATTGCTGGCCTGCAGGACGTTGAAGCCACTGTCTTCGAGATAGTCGGCGAGACTGAGGCGAACCACCTCGTCATCGTCAATGATCAAGAGCGTGGCAGGCGAATTAGACATAGAGGATCCAGGCATGCACCCGAACGGCAAACCGGCGGACACTATCCGACACGGGCCACGGTGATTACGACACGGCGGAGACACTACTCCCATCCACCGGGGCGTTCAAGCTTGCCAACCGGATGGAATTTCTTTACAGGGTGCCGTTATGGAGTTTATACCTCCAGCAACCCGTCATCCATCCTCCCAAGCAGTAGGATTGCCATGAGTACCATCGACCGTTCTTACAGTGAAAAGCGCGACTTCATTCGCATGCATGTCGACTCCAAGGCCGTATTGAAGGTCGGCGACGCCTCCTTCGAGGCGCGTTGCGTCGATCTGTCCAGCACCGGCTTCCAGATCGAGGCCGCCACCAGCCTACAGATCGGCGACAAGGTGACCGTGCTCATCCCCTCCAGCCATGCCGAACTCCCCGGCCTGGAAGCCGATACCGAGGTCCTGCGCGTCCAGGCGACGGACGCCGGCAAGCAACTGCTCGGCCTGTCCGTACTGGAAATGCGCTAGACGCTCCGATCCCCAATAAAAAAGGCAGCCCGTAGGCTAATGCCAGTCAGTTAAGAGCTTCACCTTGACGCCTGACTGTCGTCGCACAGAATCCGGTGCTTGATTCCTCAAGCACCGGATTTTTTATGCGTATTGCTCAAGCCTTGGAAATGACTCGCGAGCTCTCTTCGGCCACACAGACACTGGAGGCCCTGGGCGAACTGCTCGATCCTGAGCTGGTCAAGACCGCCCTGGAAACGGCCGGAGTCGCTACCCTACGCAAACGCAGGCTGCCGCTGGAATCCATGCTCTGGTGCGTCATCGGCCTGGCCCTGTTTCGTCGCCTGTCGGCCTGGGATGTGGTCAACCAACTGGACATCATGCTGCCCGGTCAGAAGCCATTGGTAGCGCCCAGCGCGGTGGTGCAAGGCCGTCAGCGATTGGGAAGCGACGCTGTACGGGAGGTGTTTCAACTGACCCAACAGCGCTGGCATGAGACGGCCGAACATCCAGGCTGGCAGGGGCTGCGCTTGCTCGGTGTGGACGGCGTGGTCTGGCGCGCTCCGGACACGCTCGAAAATCGCGAGCGCTACGGCTCGGCGATCAATCAGTACGGTGATGGAGGATTTCCCCAGATCCGCATGGTGTGCCAGATGGAACTGACCAGCCATTTGCTGGTAAGCAGCGCCTTCGACGCTTATGCCAGCAATGAAATGAAGCTGGCCGAGCAATTGATCGAGGGCACCCCCGACCATTCGCTGACGTTGTTCGACAAGGGCTTTTACTCTTTAGGTCTGCTACATCGCTGGCAGCGAACCGGTAACGAACGGCACTGGCTATTGCCACTGCGCAAAGACGCCCAATACGAGGTGATACGCTCACTGGGCAAGCAGGATGCGATTGTCAGCCTTCGAACTTCGCCGCAGGCCCGCCGACAATGGCCCGGCTTGCCGGACACCTTGCAGGCGCGACTGCTGAGCAAGACCGTCAAGGGCAAGCGGCGCCAGATCCTTACTTCCATGACGGACCCTGGGCGTTTCGTCTCCGATGAGATCGTCGATCTCTACAGCCACCGCTGGGAAATCGAGCTCGGATATCGTGAGATCAAGCAGGGTCTACTCGATGGCCGTTACACGCTACGCAGCAAAACGCCCGACATGGTGGCGCAGGAGCTATGGGGGCTACTGCTGGGATACAACCTACTGCGTTATCAGATGGTACAGATGAGTCGCCAGTGCCCGGGAGTTCATCCCTGCGAGATGAGCTTCTCCGCCTGCAGCTGGGCCATCCTGAAATTCCTGCTGAGCCTTTCGCTGAATAGCCCTGGCAACATCCCACGTGATATGGCCGAACTGCACGCCTTGGCACCGCACTTCGTTCTACCGCATAGGCGCGATTACCGGGCCTATCCGAGAGTCATCAAGGCCAAGCCCTCGAAGTATCCGACCAGAAAAAAAATGCCAGTCAGCTTAACTGACCGGCATTAGCCCGTAGGCTGCCTTTTTTATTGGGCGGCGACTAGAAGTCGTCGACCACCTGGCCATCCTTGACCTTGAATTCGCGGGTCTGCAGGTAGGCATTGCGGATGAAAACATACTTGTCGCCAGTGATCAGGCGCTCGGCCTGCAGCAGACCGGCCCGGGTGTCGACGGTGCTGAGGGCGAAGGCGCCGTTGCGCACGGCGACATCGTCGACATAGGGATAGGCGCTGGTGTAGCTGTCCGGAATGCGGCCAAGGCCGTCACGCACGCTGCTGGGACCGAAGAATGGCAACACCAGGTAGGGACCGCTGTTGGCGCCCCACTTGCCCAGGGTCTGGCCGAAATCCTCGTCGTTGCGCTGCAGACCGGCCTTGGTCGCCACGTCGACCAGGCCGAGGCCACCCAGCGTGGTGTTCATCAGCAGGCGCGCGGTATCGACCCCGGCGTGCTCGACCTTGCCCTGTAGCAGATCGCTGGCCAGGTTGCGCACGTCACCCAGGTTGTTGAAGAAGTTGCTCACGCCGGTCTGCACGAAGCCGGGCGTGAAGCGCTGATAGCCCTGGGCGACCGGCTTGAGGGCATAGGTATCCAGGGTATCGTTGAACACGAAGATCTTGCGGTTGAAGCCTTCCCAGGGATCGGGATTCTCGGCTTCGGCCGCCATCGCCTGACCGGCAAACGTCAGGGCCGTTGCAAGGAGCGCTCCCCAAACCCTGGAACCACGTCGCTCGACCGTCATCGCTTCTCTCCTCGTTACACTCAGACGCCTGAAAGGCGCCGATTATAGTCATAGCTTTGCCAGTTTGGCTTAGGGCCCGGCGCTGTGACTCGATCTTTGACCCAAGGTTGCGGTCAAAGAATCCGAACACAGGAGAAACGCCTTATGACCACCTCTCATCTGCAGGAACAACTCGACCACCTCCGCCACCAGCTGGACCAGGATCCGCCCGCCTCGCCCGAGGACCGGGAAGAACTGGAACTGCTGATCCGGGATATCGAATTCCAGCTGGCCAACGAAGACGCCACCCATACCCGGGATGGCAGCCTGGTGGAAGGCGTCAATCTGGCGGTGGAGCGCTTCGAGGTCAGTCACCCGACCATGGCCGGCACGCTCCGCTCGATCATGAACAGCCTGAGCAGCATGGGCATCTGATCACTGCCGGACGTAACGTTCCGCGGCGGGCTGGATGGCGTCACTGCTCCGGTAGGGATTGATGTCCAGTCCGCCACGCCGCACATAGCGGGCGAACACGGTTAGCTTCGCCGGCTTGAGCAGCCGCCACAGATCCAGATAGATGCGCTCGACGCACTGCTCGTGGAAATCCGCATGCTGGCGGAAGGCGACCAGGTAGCGCAGCAGACTGGCCGGGTCCAGCGCCAACCCCTCTTCATAGTCGATCACCACCGTGCCCCAGTCCGGCTGGCCGGTGACCGGGCAGTTCGACTTGAGCAGGTGGCTGTAAAACCTCTGACTATCCCGCGCCTCACTCACGCTCAACAGTTCAACCTGCGGGTGGGCATAGCGATCCAGGCTGATATCCAGATCGTCGACGCACTGGCCAGCGGGGCGTCGCACACCCCGTGCCGTCCAGTCATCCAGGGATACCAGGCTGACACCGACGCTACCACCGGCTGCGGCGCTCAGATCTTTGACCAGTACGGCTTCGAGTTCGGCCGGGCTGGCGAACATCGACTGGTTCAGGGAGTTGAGGTACAGCTTGAAGGACTTGGACTCGATGATGTTCGGCGAATCGGCCGGGATGGCGAATTCGCCAATGGCCACCACCGGCTTGCCGGACGGCAGCAGCCAGGACAGCTCGTAACAGGTCCAGACGTCCACCCCGTGAAACGGCAGGTCCTGCCCGTCCAGGCCCAGCTCCGCCCACTTGGGCGCGCGCGGGATCGGATACAGCAGCGTCGGCGCGTACTGGCTGACGTACTCGGTGCTTTTGCCCAGGGGCGATTGTTCTACGCTATGCATGACGCTCCGACACTCAATTACGCATGCCGCGCCCGCTCACGAGCAGGCGGATGCTGACCAGATAAAGCACGACCACGGCGAACAGCATGAAGGCGATCGCCACCCCGATGCGGATGTCGGACACTCCGAGGATGCCGTAGCGGAAGGCGTTGACCATGTGCAGGATCGGATTGATCAGGGACACCTTCTGCCAGAAGGCCGGCAGCAGGTCGATGGAGTAGAAGACCCCCCCCAGGTAGGTCAGCGGCGTCAGCACGAAGGTCGGCACGATGGAGATGTCGTCGAAGTTGCGCGCATAGACGGCGTTGATGAAGCCGCCCAGGGCGAAGATCGCTGCAGTGAGGATGATTACCAGCAGCATGATGCCCAGGTGGTGCACCTGCATGTGGGTGAAGAACAGCGACAGCACGCTGACGATGGCGGCCACGGCCAGTCCGCGCAGGATGCCGCCCATGGCATAGCCGATGAGGATGACGTGCGGCGACACAGGCGAGACCAGCAGTTCTTCCACCGAGCGCTGGAACTTGCTGCTGAAGAAGCTGGAGACCACGTTGCTGTAGGCGTTGGTGATCACCGACATCATGATCAGGCCCGGCACGATGTACTGCATGTAGGTGAAGCCACCCATGCCACCGATGCGATTGCCGATCAGATTACCGAAGATCACGAAGTACAGGACCATGGTGATCGCCGGGGGCAGCAGCGTCTGCGCCCAGATGCGGGTGAAGCGGCGCACTTCGCGATGGACGATGGTCCGCAGCGCCACCATGTTGGCTTGGAATTCGGTACTCATCGGGCGACCTTGGCTAGATTCTTTTCCACCAGGGAGACGAACAGCTCCTCCAGGCGATTGGCTTTGTTTCTCAGGCTCTGCACCTGGATGCCGGCGGCGTCCAGCTGGCGGAACAGGGCGTTGACCCCACTGGCCTTGTCGATCTGCACCTCGAAGGAGTGATCGCCCAACAGCTTGGCCGGATAGCCGTCCAGCTGCGGCGCTGCCGTCAACGGCTGGACCACGTCGACGATGAAGGTCTCGACGTTGAGCTTCTGCAGCAGCTTGCGCATGCTGGTGTGCTCGACCAGCTCGCCATGGTCGATGATGGCGATGTTGCGGCAGAGGTGCTCGGCCTCTTCCAGGTAGTGGGTGGTGAGGATAATGCTGGTCCCCTGCTTGTTCAGCTCGGTGAGGAAGCTCCACATGGAGCGGCGCAGCTCGATATCGACCCCGGCGGTGGGTTCGTCGAGGATCAGCAGGCGCGGCTTGTGGATCAGGGCGCGGGCGATCATCAGACGGCGCTTCATGCCGCCGGAGAGCATGCGCGACGGCGTATCGCGTTTGTCCCACAGCCCGAGCTGGGTCAGGTACTCCTCGGCGCGTTCACCGGCGATGCGTGCCGGGATGCCGTAGTAGCCCGCCTGGGTCACCACGATGTCGAAGGCTTTCTCGAACTGGTTGAAATTGAATTCCTGGGGCACCACGCCGAGGCAGCGCTTGAGGCCTGCCGGATCCTTGTCCAGGTCATTGCCGAACACCGACACCTCACCGCCCGACTTGTTGACCAGGGTCGAGAGGATGCCGATGGTGGTCGACTTGCCCGCTCCGTTCGGACCGAGCAGCGCGAAGAAATCACCTTCGACCACATCGAGGTCGATGCCCTTGAGGGCGGTGAAGCCGTTGTTGTAGGTCTTGGTCAGACCGCGAATGGAGAGAGCTAGACTCATGTGCCTCCCGGCAAGAACTGATTCGCAAAGAAAAGTGCTACTTCCTATAACCCCGGCAGAGGGCAAAGGTTCGATCCTAGTCGAACCAGACAACGTCGGACAGTGCCCCTATACTGCGCAGCCGCTTTTTCAGGAGACACCCATGGCCACTTCCTATCTCGACCACCACGTTGCCCTCCTCGCCCAGTTGCGTGCGCTCCTGGCCGACGTCGGCACGGCCGAGCAGGTGCCGTCGGAAAATCACGCGCTGTTCCTCGACCGCTTCGACGAGCTGGTCGCCGGCCTGCCGCAGGCGCCCGAAGAATACGCCTATCTCGGCCAGGACCTGCTCAGCCAGATCTTCAGCCGCTATCCGCAGATCGCCCACCGGGTACCACGCGACCTGCTGTGGTTCTTTGGCGGCGATTGCCTGCACTTCATGCCGGACGAAGAGCTGGCGCTCTATCAGCGACTGGACGAGCGTCGTCACGAGGCGGAATCCCGCGGCGAGGTCTTCGACTGGGCGCAGGAACAGCGCCTGATGGCCCTGCCGGCTGACGCCGCGCGCCACTGAAACGCCGAAGGGCTATCGAACCGGTCGATAGCCCTTCGTACCCGCAAAACGCGCTATCTCTAGTAGTAGGCGTTTTCGCGGTTGGTATGGTCGGTCACGTCGCGCACGGCGGTGAGCTCGGGGATCCGCTCCAGCAGGGTGCGCTCGACGCCATCCTTGAGGGTCAGATCGACCTGCCCACAGCCCTGGCAACCACCGCCGAAACGCAGCACGGCCACGTTGTCGTCGACGATGTCCACCAGGCTGACCATGCCACCGTGGCTGGCGAGCCCCGGATTGATCTCGGTCTGCAGGTAGTAGTCGACGCGCTCGTTGAGCGGGCTGTCCTCGTTGACCATGGGCACCTTGGCATTGGGCGCCTTGATGGTCAGCTGGCCACCCATACGGTCGGTGGCGTAGTCCACCAGGGCATCTTCGAGGAAGGGCTGGCTGATGGCATCGAGGTAGGCGGTAAAGCTCTTCAACCCTACGGGCTGATCATCGGGCTTCTCTTCGCCAGGCTTGCAATAGGCGATGCAGGTCTCGGCGTACTGGGTGCCGGGCTGGGTAATGAAGATGCGGATACCGATCCCGGGGGTGTTCTGCTTTTCCAACAGGTCGGCCAGGTAATCCTGAGCCGCGTCGGTAATCGTGATGGCGCTCATGGTCACTCCTCAACAGGTGTCCCAAGTTTACGCCACCCCACCCCGCTACGAAAGCCCTAGTGAAACAGTCGGATAATCGACTCAATCGAGCCGCTGCACGAAACTGGTCACCCGGTTGCGCCCGGCGTGCTTGGACTCGTAGAGCGCCTTGTCCGCCTGCTGGATCATCTGCTCGTGATTGCCCAGGGGCACCGACAGATCGGTAAGGCCGATACTGATGGTGAAGGCGATGGGTGTTCCCAGCACATCGAGACGCATGGCCTCCACTGCCTCGCGCAGGCGCTCGGCGAGCAGCCGCGCGCCTTCCACGCCGGTGTCGAGCAGCACCACGCCGAATTCCTCGCCACCGTAGCGCCCGGCTATGTCGGCATTGCGCACATGGGTCTTGATCACCCCGGCCAGCGCCTTGATCGCCTGGTCACCCACGGCGTGGCCGTGGGTATCGTTGATGCGCTTGAAGTGGTCGATGTCGAGCATCATCAGCGCCAGGCGGCCGCCATAGCGCTGGTGGCGGGCGAATTCCTCGGTGAGCCGCTCTTCCCAGTAACCGCGATTGGCCAGCCCGGTGAGGCGATCGGTGCGCGATAGCTCCTGCAGCTTGTCGTTGGAAAGCTCCAGTTGCCGCTTGTTGATGGCGACATCGGTGACGTCGTAGATCACCACGCAGATATGGGCGATGGCCCCGGTGGAATCCCGTAGCGGCAGCAGGGTCACGTTCTGGTACATGAAGGCTTCCACGCCGGTGATCGGCTGGTAGCTCTTGAAGTGGACCAGGTAGGGTCGCTGTTCCCAGATGGAAAAGGCCCGGGTGCCCAGCAGCACCACGCTCTCGGCCTTGGCGCGAAACCAGGCTTCGTCGATCTCGGCGAAGACGGCGAACAGCGACTGCTGGCTGACCTCGCTGAGGATCCGCCCGGAATGGTTTTCCATGAAGCTGTTCCAGACCTCGATACGGTAGTCGAGATCCAGCACCACCACGCCGACATCGATGTTCTGCACGATGTCCAGCAACCAGTGGAGTTCGTTGATATCGATCTGTGCGGCCATGCTCAACTCATTAGGTAGCCGATCTTGCGGGTGATGCGCTTCACCGAATCCTCGGTGAACAGCAGCAGCAGATCGAAGTGGACGTTATGGCCTTCCAGGCTGTAGCTGAGTTCGACCGCCAGGGTCTTCTTCCAGCGCGTCTTGTTGACGACGATGAGTTCGTCGATGGACGCATGGTGACCGAGGATGGTCGGGTGGCCCTGGGAAAAGCGGATGTCGAACTGTTCGGCGATGCCGGCCAGGCAGGCGCCGATGATGATGCTCGACAGGTCCAGCAGCATCTCGATGTCGCCGGACTCCCCCGCCTCGCGCCAGCGCACCAGCTGGGCCATGTCGTCGAGTTCGGAATCATGGAAGATCAGCAGCGCCTCGCCGGCGATGCCCTCGCCGATGTAGCCCTGGCAGACCGCACTGAGGCGATCCTCACGCTGGGCGTCCACCAGCGTCATGTGCAGCTCGCTGACTTCCAGGATATTGACGTTGGGAATCGGCAGCTGGACGAAGACGTTCAGCGCCTTGGCCAGCAGCGCCCCGGCACGGCCCATGGAAACGTTGACCACCTCGCGGAAGGCATCGCGGAAACTGACCTCCAGCTCGGGGCGCGGGACGGGCTCCGCCGGCACCGCCGGATTGGGGCTGTAGAGGCCGTGGCGTGCGAGCACCGCGGCCAGTTCGGCGGGATCGGCGGGCTTGCGCAGGAAGTCCAGGGCGCCCAGTTCACGTACCCGGGCCACCGCCTGCTCCTGGACGTCGCCGGAGACGACGATCACCTTGACCGCCAGGCCTTCGTTGCGGATGGCCGCCAGGGTGCCATAGCCATCCAGGATCGGCATGGTCAGGTCCAGCAGCATCACCTGGCCCAGACCCTGGCGCAGCGCCGTGAGGGCTTCCTCGCCATGGGTGGCCTGGGTGATGGATACCGCCCAGCCTTCGGGCAGGGAGCGAACCAGCTGCTTGCGCGCCATGTTCGAGTCGTCGCATATCACCAGAGGAATCACGGCCACCTTCCATGACGCAGTTTTGACGCACAGTAAACGTCGGTCATCAGACAGTAAAGCAGCGCTTCAACGGTTTGCACGGCGACCACGCTGGATCGCGGCGGCGTTGAGAATGAAAGAGCCGCCGACCCTGTATGAGCATTGCTCATTCTAGAGACCTTCCAATGCCGGGAGCACCCTTGGCTTTTGCTATGCTGCCGGCCTTTGTCCTTTGCCTCTTCATCTGTGTGGAATGCCCATGACCGATCGCAGCTCTCGCCTCGCCGCCCTCCGCCACGCCCTTGCGCAGCGCATCCTCATCCTCGACGGCGGCATGGGCACCATGATCCAGAGCTATCGGCTGGAGGAAGCGGACTACCGCGGAGAGCGCTTTGCCGACTGGCCAAGTGACGTCAAGGGCAACAACGACCTCTTGCTGCTGACCCAGCCGCGGATCATCGCCGAGATCGAAAAGGCCTATTTGGACGCGGGCGCCGATATCCTCGAGACCAACACCTTCAACGCCACCCGCGTCTCCCAGGCCGACTACGGCATGGAGGAAATCACCTACGAACTGAACCTGGCCGGCGCCCGGGTCGCCCGCGAGGTGGCCGATGCCAAGACCCTGGAGACACCGCATCGGCCACGCTTCGTCGCCGGGGTCCTCGGCCCGACCAGTCGGACCTGCTCCATCTCCCCGGACGTCAACAATCCCGGTTATCGCAACGTCACCTTCGATGTGCTGGTGGAGAACTACACCGAGGCCACCCGTGGCCTGATCGAAGGCGGCGCCGACCTCATCCTGATCGAGACCATCTTCGACACCCTCAACGCCAAGGCCGCGATCTTCGCCGTCCAGGGCGTGTTCGAGGAGGTCGGCATCGAGCTGCCGATCATGATCTCCGGCACCATCACCGACGCCTCCGGCCGCACCCTCTCCGGCCAAACCACCGAAGCCTTCTGGAACTCGGTGCGGCATGCCCAGCCGATTTCCGTGGGCCTCAACTGCGCGCTGGGGGCAAAGGAACTGCGGCCCTACGTCGAGGAGCTGTCCACCAAGGCCGACACCTTCGTTTCCGCCCACCCCAATGCCGGCCTGCCCAATGCCTTCGGCGAATACGACGAAAGCCCCGAGCAGATGGCGGCGGTGGTCGAGGAATTCGCCGCCAGCGGCCTGCTCAACATCGTCGGCGGCTGCTGCGGCACGACGCCGGCGCATATCCAGGCCATCGCCGAAGCCGTCGCCCGCCATGCCCCGCGGCAGCTGCCGAATATCCCCAAGGCCTGCCGCCTCTCCGGCCTGGAGCCCTTCACCATCAGCCGCGAGTCGCTGTTCGTCAACGTCGGCGAGCGCACCAACATCACCGGTTCAGCCAAGTTCGCCCGCCTGATCCGCGAAGAGAATTACGCCGAGGCCCTGGAAGTGGCCCAGCAACAGGTGGAAGCCGGGGCCCAGGTCATCGACATCAATATGGACGAGGGCATGCTGGATTCGAAGGCGGCCATGGTCACCTTCCTCAATCTGATCGCCTCCGAGCCGGACATCTCCCGCGTGCCGATCATGATCGACTCCTCCAAGTGGGAGGTGATCGAGGCCGGTCTCAAGTGCATCCAGGGCAAGGGCATCGTCAATTCCATCTCCATGAAGGAAGGCGTCGAGTCCTTCATCCATCACGCCCGGCTGTGCAAGAGATACGGCGCGGCGGTGGTGGTCATGGCCTTCGACGAAGACGGCCAGGCCGACACCGAGGCGCGCAAGAACGAGATCTGCGCGCGCTCCTACGACATCCTCGTCAACCAGGTCGGCTTCCCGCCGGAAGACATCATCTTCGATCCCAACATCTTCGCCGTGGCGACCGGGATCGAAGAGCACAACAACTATGCGGTCGACTTCATCAACGCCTGCGCCTATATCCGCGACAACCTGCCCTACGCCCTGACCTCGGGCGGCGTGTCCAACGTCTCCTTCTCCTTCCGCGGCAACAACCCGGTGCGCGAGGCCATCCACTCGGTCTTCCTCTACCACGCCATCCAGAACGGCCTGACCATGGGCATCGTCAACGCCGGCCAGCTGGAGATCTACGACGAGATCCCGGCCGCGCTGCGCGAGCGCGTCGAGGACGTGGTGCTCAACCGCACCCCGGCCGGCACCGACGCCCTGCTGGCCATCGCCGACGACTACAAGGGCGGTGGCGCGGTCAAGGAAGCCGAGACCGAGGAATGGCGCGGCCTGCCGGTAGGCAAGCGACTGGAGCATGCGCTGGTCAAGGGCATCACCACCCATATCGTCGAGGACACCGAGGAGTGCCGCCAGCAGTGCGCGCGCCCGATCGAGGTCATCGAAGGCCCGCTGATGAGCGGCATGAACGTGGTCGGCGACCTGTTCGGCTCGGGCAAGATGTTCCTGCCCCAGGTGGTCAAGTCCGCTCGGGTGATGAAGCAGGCGGTGGCGCACCTGATCCCCTTCATCGAGGCGGAGAAAGGCGACAAGCCCGAGGCCAAGGGCAAGATCCTCATGGCCACGGTCAAGGGCGACGTCCACGACATCGGCAAGAACATTGTCGGCGTGGTGTTGGGTTGCAACGGCTACGACATCGTCGATCTAGGTGTCATGGTCCCGGCGGAAAAGATCCTGCAGACCGCCATCGCCGAGAAGTGCGACATCATTGGTCTGTCCGGCCTGATCACCCCCTCGCTGGACGAGATGGTCCACGTCGCCAAGGAAATGCAGCGCCAGGGCTTCACCCTGCCGCTGATGATCGGCGGTGCCACCACCTCTAAGGCCCATACCGCGGTCAAGATCGAGCCGCAGTACAAGAACGATGCCGTGGTCTATGTCACCGACGCCTCCCGTGCGGTGGGCGTGGCTACCCAGCTGCTATCGAAGGAACTCAAGGCCGGCTTCGTCGAGCGCACTCGCGCCGACTACGTCGAGGTCCGTGAGCGCACTGCCAACCGCAGCGCCCGCACCGAACGCCTGTCCTACGAAAAGGCCGTGGCCAACAAGCCGGCCTTCAACTGGCTCGGCTACAAGGCACCCAAACCGACCTTTACCGGTGCCCGGGTGCTGGAAGACATCGACCTGGCGGTGCTGGCCGAGTACATCGACTGGACCCCCTTCTTCATCTCCTGGGACCTGGCCGGCAAGTACCCGCGCATCCTCAGCGACGAGGTGGTGGGTGAAGCCGCCACCGCGCTGTTCGACGATGCCCAGGCCATGCTCCGCAAGCTGATCGACGAGAAGCTGATCAAGGCCCGCGCCGTGTTCGGCTTCTGGCCGGCCAATCAGGTCCGTGACGACGACCTGGAAGTCTACGGCGAGGACGGCCAGCCCCTGGCCACCCTGCACCACCTGCGCCAGCAGACCA
Organism: Pseudomonas aestiva; assembly: GCF_039908605.1. Lineage (NCBI taxonomy): Bacteria > Pseudomonadati > Pseudomonadota > Gammaproteobacteria > Pseudomonadales > Pseudomonadaceae > Pseudomonas > Pseudomonas aestiva. Next base: position 2,440,263 of record NZ_CP150916.1, read on the forward strand.
TCAAGCCCGAGGGCAAGCCCAACCTGTCCCTGGCCGACTTCGTCGCGCCAAAGGAGACGGGCGTGACCGACTACATGGGTGGCTTCATCGTCACCGCCGGCATCGGCGCCGAGGAACTGGCCAAGAACTACGAGCGCAAGGGCGACGACTACAACTCGATCATGGTCAAGGCCCTCGCCGACCGCCTCGCCGAGGCCTGCGCCGAATGGTTGCACGAGCAGGTGCGCAAGGAGCACTGGGGCTATGCCGCGGACGAGACCCTGGACAACGAGGCGCTGATCCGCGAGCAGTACAAGGGCATCCGCCCTGCCCCCGGCTATCCGGCCTGCCCCGATCACACCGAGAAGGCCACCCTGTTCAAGCTGCTGGACCCCGAGGCCAGCTTCAACGAGGCCGGTCGCAGTGGCGTCTTCCTCACCGAGCACTACGCCATGTTCCCGGCCGCCGCCGTCAGCGGCTGGTACTTCGCCCATCCCGAAGCCCAGTACTTCGCCGTGGGCAAGATCGACCGGGATCAGGTAGGCAGCTACACCGAGCGCAAGGGCCAGGAGCTGGCGGTGACGGAGCGGTGGCTGGCGCCGAATCTGGGGTATGACAACTAGCCCGGCAGACGCCTCAGGTAACAAAAACGCAGCCCTTTTCGCGGGCGTCCCTACTAGGGTGTAGGGACTTCCATCGACGAGGACCGCGTGCCCATGAAAGGCCTTACCCTAGCCGCCGGCAGTCTCCTGTTCGGTCTCGCCACCCTGAACGCCAATGCCGCGCCCCAGGCGCTGAGTGAAGCTCAGTGGCCCTTCACCGCGACGTCACGAGCCACCCTGGATGCGCCCTGGGCCATCGCCTTCCTGCCGGACGGCACGGCGCTGGTCACCGAGAAAGGCGGCGTCCTCAAGCACCTGAACGTGCAGACTGGCAAGGCGCAGGACATCGGCGGTGTGCCCAAGGTGGTCGCCGCCGGCCAGGGCGGGCTGGGCGATGTCATCCTGCATCCGCAATATGCCAGTAATCAGCTGATCTACCTGAGCTACGCCGAAGCCGGCGAAGACGGTACCCAGGGTGCCGCCGTGGCCCGTGCCAAGCTGACCTTGAAAGAAGATGGCAGCGGGTCGCTCAGTGACCTCAAGGTGATCTGGCGGCAGACCCCCAAGGTCACTGGCAACGGTCACTATGGCCATCGCATGAGATTCGGCCCGGACGGCAAGCTGTGGATTACCTCGGGTGAGCGGCAGAAATTCACCCCGGCCCAGGACATGACCGGCAACCTGGGCAAGCTCATCCGCCTCAACGATGACGGTAGTACGCCTGCGGACAACCCCTTCGCCCAGCAGGGCGGCGTAGCGGCGCAGGTCTGGTCGCTGGGTCACCGCAACCCGCTGGGCATCGCCTTCGATGCCCAAGGCCGCTTGTGGGAACAAGAGATGGGTCCCCAGGGCGGTGACGAGCTGAACCTGATCCAGCGCGGCGGCAATTACGGCTATCCCGAGGTCTCCAATGGCGATCACTATGGCGGCAAGCCGATCCCGGATCACGCGACCCGCCCGGAATTCATCCCGCCGAAGATCACCTGGACGCCGGTGATTTCCCCGGCCGGATTGATGATCTACGAGGGCAGCCGCTTCCCGGCCTGGAAAGGTAATGCCTTCATCGGCGGCCTGTCTTCCAAGGCGCTGGTGCGGATCGAACTCAAGGGCGAAGAGGCACGCGAAGTCGAGCGCTATGCCATGGGCACGCGCATCCGCGACGTCGAGGAAGGTCCCAACGGCAGCCTCTGGGTACTGGAAGACGGCGCCAACGCACGGCTGCTGGAGTTGCAGCCGAAATAGCCAGCAGGATCACCCAGGGACGGGTGACCGCTGTCTCAACGCAACTCGGAAGGCGAGCGACGGACGATCTTGATCGAGTGCTTGATCTCGGGCTTGCGGGTAACGCTGATCGGCCGCTTGGTGACGGTGTCCAGGGTGATGTTCCAGAAGCCGGTGCTCGGGACGGTGATGCGCGCCGGAAAGGTGTCGAAGGCGCCGCCGTGATAGGAGTGGCGGCCGCCGTTCTTGAAGCTGCGGAAATTGGCATCGTTCATCAGGCGGATGTTGCACACCCCCGAACTCTGGATGACGACCAGATCGCCCTCGTTGAGATGCTCGCGCTGGTGGATGAACTTCATGACGGGTCCTCGTCTTGCAAAGGACTAGGATAGCATCCCTGCCCTGTCCTATTATCGCCGCCCGCCCTCGACCTGCCCTTTTCCCATGCGTATTTCCGATGTCGTCCAGTTGCTCGCCGATGCCGGCGCCAAGCCCAAGCACAGTGCCCGTATCCTGCGCGCCTGGTGCCAGGGACTGGCCCTGGATACCGGCACCCGGCGCCAGCAGGCGGAAAACTTCCTGCCGCTGGAGGTACGCCAGGCCATCCCGGCACTGACCGCGCGGCTGGAAGGCCTGGCCCGGGTGACCTCGGAGCATCCGGGAGCCGACGGTTCGGCGCGGATGCTGGTGACCCTGGGCGATGGCCAGGCGGTGGAAAGCGTGCTGCTGCCGCGCGACGGGCTCTGCGTGTCGTCCCAGGTCGGCTGCGCGGTGGGCTGCGTCTTCTGCATGACCGGCAAGAGCGGCCTGCTGCGCCAGGTGGGCAGCGCCGAGATCGTCGCCCAGGTCGCCCTAGCGCGACGCCTCAGGGCGGTCAAGAAGGTGGTCTTCATGGGCATGGGCGAGCCGGCGCACAACCTGGACAACGTGCTGGAAGCCATCGACCTGCTGGGCACCGCCGGCGGTATCGGCCATCGCAACCTGGTGTTTTCCACCGTCGGCGATCCGCGGGTGTTCGAGCGACTGCCCCAGCAGACGGTCAGGCCGGCATTGGCGCTGTCGTTGCACAGCACCAATGCCGAGCGTCGGGCCCGCCTGCTGCCCAAGGCGCCCCGCTACGAACCGGGTGAGCTGATCGAACAGGGTGAAGCCTATGCCCGGCTGATCGGCTATCCCATCCAGTACCAGTGGACGCTGCTCGCCGGCATCAACGACAGCCAGGACGAGATGGACGAATTGCTGCGGCTGATGAAGGGCAAGTACGGCGTACTCAACCTGATTCCCTACAACAGCCTGGAAGTGGACGACTACCAGCGCCCCGACGGCGAGCGCATCGTGCAGATCGTGCGTTACCTGCACAGCCGCGGCCTGCTCACCAAGGTGCGCAATTCCGCGGGCCAGGATGTCGACGGCGGTTGTGGCCAGTTGCGCGCCCGGGCCGAGGTGCTGCGCCCCGTACGCGTCAGCGCCTGACCGATCGTCCTGCGCGGGGCCCCGCCTATCAGGTGCGGCGGAACGCCCGGTCGGGCGCCCCCTCAGAGTGCATTCGCACCATTCAGAGGGAAGCTTTTCCATGCAGGATCGCATCAAACGCCACGACCCCTTCATCGCTGGTCTGAAGGAACGCCTGCCCGAGGCGCTGCGTGAATCCTTTACCGAGGAGCAGCTGGAAGCCCTCAAGCTGGCCTTCGGCACCCGCAGCTGGGGCAAGCACAGTGTCGATCTGCGCGGCACCGTCAAGTTCTGGCACCGCCGCTACTACTTCGTCTTCCTCGCCGGTCGCAACTACCGTCAACTCTCGCGCCTGGAGCAGGAATTGTCCCTGCTCGGCAAGGCCACGGTGCTGGCGGTGATCCTGCTGGCCTGCGGCCTGGTGGGCCTCTTGCTGCTCTATCTGCTCAAGTCCGCACTGGGCATCGACATCTTTCCCGACTACTCCTTCGGAGTTTGGACCTGGTTCAAGGGTCTATTCGAGTAGCACGGATTCGCTTGACCCTGGCAGGGAGGCTTGCCCCTTGGGAGACCTCCTATGCCCCACCTGAATCGCCGTCAGACCCTCGGCCTGCTGGCTGCCAGTGCCGCCCTGCCCCTGCTGGGCGGCTATCCGCTCCGCGCCTTCGCAGCGGGCGATGAATACCTCGCCCTGGTCGAGAAGGAAGCCCCCGGCATCGGCTTCTATCGCCTGGCCGATGGCAAGCGTGTCGGCAGTCTGGAATTGCCTGAGCAACCCCATGAGATCGTCGCCGACCGCCAGGGTCGCTATGCCTATGTCGGCCAGTACGGCGTCAAGAGCTGGCAGGCGCCTGGCGAGGGCGGCCACCAGGTCAGCGTGATAGATCTCGCCGAGCGCCGCCTGGTGAGGTCCATCGATCTGTCGCCCTATCACCGCCTGCACGGCATGCGCCTGGACGACCAGGGTCGCCTCTATGTGCTCAGCGAAACCGACTCGCTGCTCATCCGCGTCGATCGCCCCGCCACCGCCGAATCGCCCAGCCAGATCGTCCCGGTCGGCGGGACCCGCAGCCACTACTTCGTCCTGACCCGTGACGGACGCCGTGCCTACGTCGCGGATACCCTGAGCGGCCTGGTGATCCTGGTGGACGCGCACAATCCCGCCGTGCTGCCGGTCAAGAAATATCTCGGCCAGGCGCCGGAGGGCTGCTGCCTGAGTCCGGACGAGCGTACCTTCTATGTACTCAACCGTTTCGCCGGCATCCTCCATGCGCTGGATGCCCGCGACCTGGCGCCGATCCGCCAGATCAAGCTGCGGGGCGAAGCGGTACGGGTAGCCGCCCTGCCCGATGGCCGCCTGCTGGTGTCCAATCTGGCGGACAAGAGTCTTTCGCTGCTGCGGCCCGATACCCTCGCCGAAGTGGCCTATCTGCCCATGGGCAGTGCGGTGCCCGGCCTCAACCTCGATCCCCGCGGCGAGCGGCTGTTCGCGGCGCTGGAAGATAATCAGCTGGCAGTGGTCGACCTGCGCAACTGGCGGGAGATCCGTCGCTTCGCCACCGGCAAGGCTCCGGATACCGCCGTGGTCTTCCAGGCCTGACGCGCGCCTGCACGCTGATCCGCTGCCAACCAGTCGGCGGATCCGCAAGGCACGAGAATCATCCGCATTTAACAATCCGAATCATTGTGATACAAATCACCGACCTCCGGGCGCCTCTGCGCCCTTAGCTTCCGGCGGTGATAGCTTTCATGCTCGTTCCCTTTCTGATCATGCTCCGCGAAGGTATCGAAGCGGCGCTCATCGTTGGCATCATCGCCAGCTATCTGCAACGCACCGGTCGTGGCCACTGGATGCCCGCGGTCTGGATCGGGGTGATGCTGGCCGCCGCCCTGTCCCTGTTCGTGGGCGCCGGACTGCAGTTGGCCAGCGCCGAATTCCCGCAGCGTCAGCAGGAACTGTTCGAAGCGGTAGTCGGCCTGGCCGCCACCGCCATCCTCACCTCCATGGTGTTCTGGATGCGCAAGGCGGCGCGCTCGATCAAGACCGAACTCCACGACTCCCTGGAAAACGCCCTGTCCGCTTCGCGCAACCAGGTCTATGCCCTGATCGGCATGGTCTTTCTGGCGGTGGCCCGCGAGGGCCTGGAAACCGTGTTCTTTCTGCTCGCCATCTTCCAGCAGAGCGCCGGCCCCGGTGCGCCCCTGGGTGCCCTGCTGGGCCTGATCATCGCCATCGCGGTGGGTTACGGCCTCTATACCGGCGGCGTGCGACTGAACCTGGGCAAGTTCTTTCGCTTCACCGGCCTGTTCATCCTCTTCGTCGCGGCCGGCCTGTTCACCAACTCGGTCAAGGCCCTGCATGAAGCCGGCCTGTGGAATTCGCTGCAGCAGGTACTGTTCGACTGGAGCCACGTGCTGCCCGCCGACGGCCCGGTGGGTACGGTGCTGGCCGGCATGTTCGGCTACCAGGACACCCCGACCGTGAGCACCCTCGGCGCCTATCTGCTGTTCCTGGCGGTCACCCTGCCGCTGTTCTTCCGCACCCCGGCGCCGCCCCAGCGTCCTGTGGTAACCACCCCCGCCTCGCTGGAGCGCCCGTCTTGAACAACGCCAACCCCCATTCGCCGAAGCAGGGCTCCACGGCCATGCGCCTGGCCCTGATCGGCTCGGCAACCCTGCTGATCGCCGCGGGCGCCGCCTTCTATTACGCCTCGCGCTCCGCAGGCGAGCGTCACGCGACCGTCGCCGACGGCGAGATCAAGGTCGATATCCTGGCCAATCGCTGCGAGCCCAACGCCCTGCAAGTGCCTGCCGGGCCGGCGCGCTTTCGTATCGTCAACCGCTCGGATCGGGCGGTGGAGTGGGAAATCCTCGACGGCGTCCTGGTGGTCGAGGAGCGCGAGAACATCGCCCCCGGTCTCAGCCAGGTCATCAATGCCACCCTGGCGCCTGGCGACTACGCCATCACCTGCGGGCTGCTGAGCAATCCGCGGGGTACGCTGAAGGTACTCCCGACCGCCGCCTCGGAAGCCGCCAGCAAGGCCGGTCCGACCCTGACCCAGTTCGTCGGTCCGCTGTCGGAATACCGCGTCTATCTGAATCAGCAGAGCCGCCTGTTGCTGCAGGGCCTCACTACCCTGCAGCAGTCCCTGGCCGCGGGCGATCTGGAGCAGGCGCGTGCCGCCTATGCCGCCGCCCGCCTGCCCTACCAGCGCCTGGCGGCGACCGCGCAGCGCTTTGCCGAACTGGACAATCGCCTCAATGCGCGCGCCGACTACTACGAAAAGCGCGAACAGGATCCGGCCTTCGGCGGCTTCCATCGCCTCGAACAAGGCCTCTTCGCCGGCAACAGCACCCGGGACTTGGAACCCGTCGCTGCCCGCCTGCAACAGGACGCCGCCGCCCTGCGCGATGCCCTGCTCGGCCAGTCGCTACCGCCCGAACAACTCAGCGGCAACGCCGCACGCCTGCTGCACAACCTGGCCAGCACCCGGATCACGGGCGAAGAAGAACGCTACAGCCAGCTCGTGCTGCCCGGTTTCGCCGCCAATCTGGACGGCACGCGCAAGGTGATCGAATTGCTGCGCCCGCTGCTCGGCAAGGGGCATCCCGAGCTGCAGCAACGCCTGGATACCCAGGCCGACGCCCTGGCCGCGGCCCTGGGCGATGTCCAGCGTCCCTACTCTTCCCTTTCCCCTGACGACCGCCAGCGCATTGCCGCCGCGGCCCAGGCCCTGGCCGACTCCCTCGACCAGGTCGCCCCGGCCCTGGGCCTGGCCGCGGCCAAGACCACGCCATGAAGAAGTCCGCTCCCGATCAGCCCAATATCGACCGTCGCCGCCTGCTGGGTGGCCTTGGCGCCGCCAGCGTGGCCCTGGCCGGTGCCGGGCTCTGCCCGATGCACGCCCGCGCGGCCAGCACCGCCGAGGTGACCCGTGCCCCCGGTAGCGCCAATACCCACCAGCGCCAGGCGTTCCTCGGCCAGCACCAGAGCGGCATCGTCACCCCACGGCCGGCGGCCGGGATGATCGTGGCCTTCGATGTGCTGGCCAGCGACCGTGACGACCTGGAACGCCTGCTGCGGACCCTCGACGAGCGCATCCGCTTTCTCATGCAGGGCGGCCCGGTACCGGAGGTCGATCCCAGGTTGCCGCCGCTGGATTCCGGCATCCTCGGTCCGGTGGTGACGCCGGACAACCTCACCATCACCGTCTCGGTAGGCGAGTCGCTGTTCGACGACCGTTTCGGCCTGAGCGCGGTAAAGCCGCGTCAGCTGCAGCGCATGACCGGCTTTCCCAACGACGCCCTGGAAGCGGACTGCTGCCACGGCGATCTCTGCCTGCAGTTCTGCGCCAATACCCCGGACACCAACATCCACGCCCTGCGCGACATCGTGAAGAATCTGCCCGACCTGCTGGCGATCCGCTGGAGGCAGGAAGGCAGCGTGCCGGTGCAGGATCCGTCACCCGGGCAACCGGCGGAAAGCGCGCGCAACTTCCTCGGCTTTCGCGACGGCTCGGCCAACCCCGATTCCACCGACGCCCAGGCGATGGACCGGATCGTCTGGGTCCAGCCCGGCAGCGGCGAGCCCGCCTGGGCCGCCCAGGGCAGCTACCAGGCGGTGCGCATCATCCGCAATTTCGTCGAGCGCTGGGATCGCACCCCGCTGCAGGAGCAGGAAGCCATCTTCGGGCGGCGCAAGGCCAGTGGGGCGCCCATGGCCGGCGGTCACGAGACCGATGTGCCGGATTATGCCAGCGATCCCAAGGGCAAGGTCACGCCGCTGGACGCCCATATCCGCCTGGCCAATCCCCGTACCCCGGAGAGCCAGCGCAACCTGATCCTGCGCCGCCCCTTCAACTACTCCAATGGCGTGCGCAAGAACGGCCAGCTCGACATGGGCCTGCTGTTCATCGCCTACCAGGCCGATCTGGAGCAGGGCTTCATCGCCGTACAGAAACGCCTGGATGGCGAGCCCCTGGAGGAATACATCAAGCCCATCGGCGGCGGTTACTTCTTCGTCCTGCCGGGGATCACCGATGCCAAGGACTATCTCGGCCGCAGCCTGCTGGCCGCCGCATCGCTTTAAAACCTCGACAGGAGAAGTCGAATGAAACGCTCGTTCCTCGCCGCTGCCCTCAGTCTGGCCTTCGTCACGCCGGCCTTCGCTGCCAACTCGCCGCTGGATCTGGTCGGCCCCATCTCCGACTACAAGATCTATGTCACCGACAACCTGGCCAAGCTCACCGAGCAGACCCAGGCCTTCACCGCGGCGGTCAAGCGCGGCGACCTGGCCACCGCGCGCAGGCTCTATGCCCCGACGCGGGTCTCCTACGAGCAGGTCGAGCCCATCGCCGAACTCTTCAGCGACCTGGACGCCGCCATCGACTCCCGCGAAGACGATCACGAACAGGGGGTCAAATCCGAGGACTTCACCGGATTCCATCGCATGGAGCACCGCCTCTTCACCCAGAACACCACCGAAGGCCAGGGCCCCCTCGCCGACAAGCTGCTGGCAGACGTCAAGGACCTGCAGGCCCGCGTCGACGGCCTGACCTTCCCGCCGGAAAAGGTGGTGGGTGGCGCAGCGGCGCTGATGGAGGAAGTGGCGGCGACCAAGGTGTCGGGCGAGGAAGAACGCTATAGCCACACCGACCTGTATGACTTCCAGGCCAACGTCGATGGCGCCAAGAAGATCGTCGACCTGTTCCGCCCGCAGATCGCGAAGCAGGACCAGGCCTTCGTCGCCAAGGTCGACAAGAACTTCGCCACGGTCGACAGGATCCTGGCCAAGTACAAGACCAAGGACGGCGGCTTCGAGACCTACGACAAGGTCAGCGAGCGTGATCGCAAGGCCCTGGTCGGTCCGGTCAACACCCTGGCGGAAGATCTCTCCACCCTGCGCGGCAAACTGGGTCTGAACTGAGGCCCGTGGTAGGCGGTGTCCGGCGCCGCCCACCCTGCTCTTGCTTATCGCCGGAATAGATTTATATATAAAGAAACATCGCTTTTAAGCATATAGACCTGCTGCTATCGTGCACGGCCTAGAAAAGTCTCCAGAGCACCCCGGGGTGCCCAGGACTTCGATCACGCGCAGCCGTGCGCGCCGCCTGACAGCAGGATGACCATGTACGTTTACGATCAGTACGATCAGCGGATCGTCGAAGAGCGTGTCGCCCAGTTTCGCGACCAGACCCGCCGCTTCCTGGCCGGAGAGCTGGGTGGCGAAGAATACCGCCCGCTGCGCCTGCAGAACGGTCTCTACATCCAGCGCTACGCGCCCATGCTGCGGGTCGCGGTGCCCTACGGCCTGCTGAACACTACCCAGGTGCGCAAGCTGGCGCAGATCGCCCGTGACTACGACAAGGGCTACGCCCACATCAGTACCCGGCAGAACTTCCAGTTCAACTGGCCGGAGCTGGAAGACGTCCCCGAGATCCTCGCCGAGCTGGCCACCGTGCAGATGCACGCCATCCAGACCAGCGGCAACTGCATCCGCAACACCACCACCGACCAGTTCGCCGGCGTCGCCCATGACGAACTGATCGATCCGCGCCCCTGGTGCGAGATCATCCGCCAGTGGTCGACCTTCCACCCCGAATTCGCCTTCCTGCCGCGCAAGTTCAAGATCGCCGTCAACGGCGCCGCCCTGGATCGCGCCGCCATCGAGGTGCACGACATCGGCCTGGAAGCGGTGCGTAACGAGGCCGGCGAGCTGGGCTTCCGCGTGCTGGTCGGCGGCGGCCAGGGCCGTACTCCCCACACCGGTGAATTCATCCGTGAATTCCTGCCCTGGCAGCACCTGCTCAGCTACCTGGAAGCCACCCTGCGGGTCTACAACCGCTACGGCCGCCGCGACAACAAGTTCAAGGCGCGCATCAAGATCCTGGTCAAGGCGCTGGGTGCCGACGCCTTCGCCGAAAAGGTCGAGGCCGAGTGGGCCCACCTCAAGGACGGCCCCATCACCCTGACCGACGCCGAGGTCGCGCGGGTCTCCGCCTTCTTCGTCGATCCGCCCTATGCCGAGCTGCAGGACCAGGACGCCGCCCTCGCCCGCCTGGACGCCGAGCACCCCGGTTTCTCCCGCTGGCGCCAGCGCAACACCTTCCGCCACAAGCGTCCGGGCTATGTCGCCGTGACGCTGTCGCTCAAGCCCACCGGCGTCGCGCCGGGGGACGTGACCGATCTCCAGCTGGACGCCATGGCCGAGCTGGCCGATCGCTACAGCTTCGGCGAGCTGCGCACCTCGCACCAGCAGAACGTCATCTTCGCCGACGTCCGTCAGGACCAGCTGCTGGAGCTCTGGCACGAGTTGCGCGAGCATGGCTTCGCCACCCCCAACATCGGCCTGCTGACCGACATGATCTGCTGCCCGGGCGGTGATTTCTGCTCCCTGGCCAACGCCAAGTCGATCCCCATCGCCGAAGCCATCCAGCGCCGTTTCGACGACCTGGACTACCTGTTCGACATCGGCGAGCTGGACCTCAACATCTCCGGTTGCATGAACGCCTGCGGTCACCACCACGTCGGCCACATCGGCATCCTCGGCGTGGACAAGAAGGGCGAGGAGTTCTACCAGGTGTCCCTGGGTGGCGACGCCGGCCGTGACGCCACCCTGGCCAAGATCCTCGGCCCCTCCTTCGCCCAGGACCAGATGCCCGAGGTGATCGGCAAGCTGATCAACGTCTACGTCGAGCGACGCACCGAAGACGAGCGCTTCATCGACACCTACCGCCGTATCGGTATCGACCCCTTCAAGGAGCGCGTCTATGCAAAGAATCATTAAGGGCGACCAGCTGGTCACCGACAACTGGCATCTGCTGCCCAAGGACGTCGCCTTGGCAGACGTCCCCAACAGCGACGACGTGATCATCCCGGCCGCCCTGTGGCTGGAGCACGGCCATGCCCTCACCTGCCGCGATGGCAAGCTGGGCATCTGGCTGGACAGCGATGAAGAGCCGGAGAGCATTGCCGGCGACCTCGCGCACTTCGCCCTGATCGCCATCAACTTCCCGGCCTTCGTCGACGGGCGTGGCTATTCCTATGCCCGCCTGCTGCGCGAACGCTTCGGCTGGACCGGCGAGCTGCGCGCCATCGGCGATGTCCTGCAGGACCAGCTGTTCTTCCTCAAGCGTTGCGGCTTCGATGCCTACGTGGTCCGTGCCGACCGCGATCCGGAAGCGGCCCTGGCCGGTCTGCGCGACTTCAGCGTGACCTATCAGGGCGCGGTCGACCAGGCCGAGCCGCTGTTCCGCCGCCGCCAGGCCTGATCGCCGCGGACGCAAAAGAAAACCCGCCGCGGCGGGTTTCTTTTTGTCTGGCCTTCGCTCAACCGAGATCGACCACCACACGCCCCACCATCTTGCCCGCCAGGATCTGACTGATGGTGTCGGGCAGTTCGGCAAGGCCGACCTCGCGGGTCAGGCTGTCCAGGTCGTCCAGCTTCCACTGCACCGAAAGCTTGTCCCAGAGCGCGGCCTTGGCCATCAGTGGCAACTCGACAGAATCCACGCCCAGCAGATTCACCCCGCGCAGGATGAAGGGAAAGACCCCGGCGGCGAAGGTGGTGCCGGCGGTCATGCCGCAGCAGGCCACGCTGCCGCCGTATTCCAGCGACTTGATGACGTTGAAGAGGATGTCGCCGCCGACGGTATCCACCGCCCCGGCCCACTGCTGGTCCAGTAGCGGCTTGCCGACGCCATCGGCCAGGGTGGCACGGTCGAGGATCTGCCGGGCACCCAGCCGATGCAGCCACTCCGCGCGCTCCAGCTTGGCGGTGGACGCCGCCACGTGATAGCCCAGGCGTGCCAGCAACTTGACCGCCAGACTGCCCACGCCACCACTGGCACCGGTGACCAGCACGGTACCGGCTTCAGGGGTCAGGCCCATCTGTTCGAGCTTCTCGACGCACAGCGCCGCGGTGAGCCCCGCGGTGCCCAGCACCATGGCTTCACGCAGGCCGAGATTGTCCGGGCGGCGGATCACCCAGGCGGCCGGCACCCGGATGTACTGGCCGAAGCCGCCGGGAGTGCTCATGCCCAGGTCGTAGCCCGTGACCAGGACCTCATCGCCCACGGCGAATTCGCCAGCGTTGGAGTGCTCCACCACCCCGGCAGCGTCGATACCCGGGGTATGGGGATAGCGCCGGGTCACGCCGCGGTTGCCGATGGCCGACAGGGCGTCCTTGTAGTTGAGCGAGGAGTAGTGCACCCGGATCAGCACCTCGCCCGCGGGCAGGTCGTCCAGGCTGCGCGTCACCACCTCTTGCCGGAAAGCACCATGGGCCCCTTCGGTCACCCAGAGCGCCTGAAAATTGCTCATCGCATAACCTCCATTGGAGTCTTGTTATGGGCCGTCAGTCCTTTGGACCTCAGCGCCAGCGGGTCGACTCGGCCAGGCGCTCCCACCAGGTGCTCACCAGACGATCGACCCCGAGGCTCGCGGCCATGCCCAGGCGCTCGGGCAACGACTTCTTCTCGACGAAGCGCAGCGAAAAGACTTCGACCACCTGGGCCCGTTCGGCCAGGTATTCGTCACTGGTGCGCAGCTCGTCCACCAGTTGCTTGCCCAGCGCGGCCTGGCCGAGCCAGACCTCGCCGGTGGCGACCTCGTCGATATTGAGCTGCGGCCGGTAGTGGGCGACGAAATTCTTGAACAGCACATGGGTAGTATCCAGATCGTGCTGGAATTTTTCCTTGCCCTTCTCGTCGTTCTCGCCGAACACCGTAACGGTGCGCTTGTACTGGCCGGCGGTGAAGACCTCGAAGTCCACGTCATGCTTCTTCAGCAGGCGGTGGACATTGGGCAACTGGGCGACCACACCGATGGAGCCGAGGATGGCGAAGGGCGCACAGAGGATACGGTCGCCGATGCAGGCCATCATGTAACCGCCACTGGCCGCTACCTTGTCGACGCAGATGGTCAGGGGAATTCCCGCCTGGCGGATGCGCGCCAGCTGCGAGGCGGCCAGGCCATAGCTGTGCACCAGGCCACCGCCGCTTTCCAGCCGCACCACTACCTCGTCCTTGGGCGTCGCCAGGGTCAGGACGGCGGTGATCTCGTTGCGCAGGTGTTCGTTGGCCGTGGCCTTGATGTCGCCATGGAAATCGAGCACATAGACCCGCGACTTGCCGGTCTCGCTCTTGCGCTTGGTCTTCTCGGCCTTGGTCTCGCGCTTGCGCAGGGCCTTGAAGGCTTCCTTGCCCAGCACGCTCTGCTGCAACCTCAGCCGCAGATCGCGATAGAAGTCATTGAGCTTCTGTACCTGCAACTGGCCAGCGGAGCTGCGCCGGTTGCGGCCGCGGACGGCGACGGTGAACAGCAGCACGGCGATGATGGCGACCACCACGGTGACGGTTTTGGCCAGGAAACTGGCATAGTCGGCAAGAAACTCCACGGACTCTCCTAGGATGGCGGCAGCAGTGCCCTGCCCAGCATACCGAGTCGCCCGACCGATAGAAACTCGGCGACTCACGGGCGGTCTTCCGGCACCCGCTAGCCATTCGCGGCCATCGGGCCGTGCGCACGCACCCGCCTTTCAAACAAGCGTATGAATATCCGTTGACAGGCCTCCTGCCGCCCCCTACCCTCGGTCGAGTGCCCTGCCCCTCCCGCTGGAGTGGGCCTCATCGAAAAAGACCACAAGGACCCTCGCCATGAGCGCAGCCGAAGCCATCGCCACCCTGAAGAGCAAGTTCGACCCCTCCGCCGCGGCCGGCCTGGATCTCACCTATCAATTCGACGTCGAGGGCGGTGACAACTACTACGTGGTCGTCAAGGACGGCACCTGCGACGTCCAGCAAGGCGACGCCGCCGACCCGGATTGCACCCTGATCATGGACCAGGACACCCTGGCCGGCATCGTCAGCGGCGAAACCGACGGCATGCAGGCCTTCATGTCCGGCAAGCTGCGCGTCGAAGGCAACATGATGCTGAGCATGAAGCTGGGCGAACTCTTCCCCAACTAAGCGCCAGTCATGAAAAAGCCGGGGAATCGCCCGGCTTTTTTGTGCCCGGGATCAAGGTCGCCGCGGCGGCGCCGGTGGGGTGACGTTGCCATCCCAACCACCACCGAGCGCGGCGATCAGCTGGACGCTGGCACTGAGGCGGCTGCCCAGCAGGGTCAGGTTGGTGCGTTCGTTGCTCAGGGCGGTGGTCTGCAGGGTGACCACGTCGAGATAGCCGATCAGCCCGGCCTGGTACTGGTTCTCGGCCAGTTGCAGGGCGCGGCGCGCGGCATCCAGGGCCTCCTGGCGCACGCCGGCTTCGTCGCCGTAGGTGCGCAGCTGCACCAGATAGTCCTCCACCTCGCGGAAGCCATCGAGCACGGTCTGGCGATAACCGGCGACGCTGGCGTCGTAGCTGGCTTCGGCCGACTCCACCTGGGCGCGGCGCAGGCCACCATCGAACAGCGACAGGGCAAAGGATGGCCCGATCGACCAGAAGCGATTCGGCGTGCTGATCAGATTGCCCCACTGGCTGGCACTGTAGCCACCGCTGGCACTCAGGGTCAGATCGGGGTAGTAGGCCGCTTCGGCGACGCCGATGGCGGCATTGGCGGCCATGACCTGGCGCTCAGCCTGGGCGATGTCCGGACGCCGCTCCAGCAGGGTCGAGGGCACGGCGCCCGGGAGCGGCGGCAATTCGGGAATCGTCTTGACCGCGGCCAGCTGGAAATTGGCCGGGACTTCGCCGACCAGCACCGCGATGGCGTTTTCCAGCTGGGCACGCTGGTACCTGAGGTCGATGGCGTCGGCCTGGGTGCTCTTCAGCTGGGTGGTCGCCTGGGCCACATCCGCCGGCGTGACGATGCCGGCGCGGTACTGGTTCTGGGTCAGGCGCAGGGATCGCTCGTAGGCGGCCACAGTGGCATCGAGCAACCGCTGCTGGGCGTCCAGCACCCGTAACTGCAAATAGTTGGTCGCCAGTTGCGTCTGCAGACTCAGGCGGGTGGCTGCCAGCTCCGCAGCGCTGGCCTGGGCGGAAGCCCGATCCGCCTCCACCTGGCGCCTTACGCGCCCCCAGAGATCCAGCTCCCAGCTCACCCCCAGGCTGGCGTCGTAGGCGTTGCTGATGGTGCTGGTGCCACCGCTGCTGAAGGTGCTGCTGGTGCCATTGGAGTTGCGGATGACGGTGTTGCTGCCCGAGCCACCCCCGCGCCCGGAGCGGGTGGCGCCCAGGCTGCTGGACAGGGTCGGGAACAACGCGGCCCGCGCCTGACTGACCAGGGCCAGGGATTGCCGATAGGTCGCCTCGGCCTGGGCCAGGCTCTGGTTGCGCTGGTTCAGCTGGACCATCAGGCGATCCAGGGTCGGATCATCGTAGCGGCGCCACCAGTCGCCACGGACCTCCAGATCCTTGGGCGCGGCGGCCTGCCAGCCCTCGGCATGACGGTAGGCGACCGGCACCGCAGTGGTCGGCCGCTGGTAATCCGGGCCCAGGGTACAGCCGGCCAGTAGCAGAGCCAGGGTCAGCGTCGGCAGGCGCAGGGTTGGAGTCATAGCGGCGTATCCAGGGCAGCGTCGGTACGGATGCCGCGCCAGCGATTGACGCGGCGGCGCAGGCGTTCGAAATAGAGATAGACCACCGGGGTGGTGTAGAGGGTGAGGATCTGGCTCAGGACCAGGCCACCGACGATCACCAGGCCCAGTGGCTGGCGCATCTCGGCGCCTTCGGTATTGCCGATCAATAGCGGTACGGCACCGAGGATGGCGGCCATGGTGGTCATCAGGATGGGCCTCAGGCGCAACAGACAGGCCTGGCGAATGCCCTCCTCGGGCGTCAGTCCCTGCTGGCGCTCCAGCTGCAGGGCCAGATCCACCATCATGATGGCATTCTTCTTCACCACCCCGATCAGTAGGAACAGGCCGAGCATGGAAATCAGGCTGAACTGGCCACCGGTGAGCTGGATGGCGAGCAAGGCCCCTACTCCGGCCGACGGCAGCGTCGAGAGGATGGTCAGGGGATGCACGTAGCTCTCGTAGAGCACGCCTAGGACGATATAGACCAGCACCAGGGCGCCGAGAATCATCAGCGGTTGCCCCGACACCGTGCTCGCGAAGATGTTGGCGGATCCGCCCAGGCGACCCTGGACATCGGTCGGCAAGCCGATGGCCGCCACCGCGCGCTGCACCGCCCGGGTCGCCTGTTCCAGGCTGACGTCTGGCGCCAGGTCGAAGTTGATGCTCTCCGAGGCGAACTGGCCATCGTGGGTAACCCGATCCTCGGCGAGGCTGTTGGTGTAGTAGGCGAAGGCCGCCAGCGGGACCTGGGCGCCGCTGGCGGTGATGACCCGCACCTGCTCGAGGACGGTCGGGTCCTGGGCATAGCGCGGATTGATCTCCATCACCACCTTGTACTGGTTGAGCGGCTCGTAGATGGTCGAGATCTGCCGCTGGGCGAAGGAGTTGTTGAGCACCGCAGCGACGGTCTCCATGTCCACGCCGAGGCGCTTGGCCTTCTCGCGGTCGATCTGCAGGGTGATCTGCTGGGTGCTGCCTTCGCGGCCGTCCACCGCGGTCAGCTCCGGCAGCGCCTTGAGCGCGGCCAATACCTTGGGTTGCCAGGTTTCCAGCAGCCCGACGTCGCCCGAGAGCAGGTTGTACTCATAGGACGAGGTGCTCTGCTGGCGACCGCCGAATCTCAGGTCCTGGTCGGCCATGAGGAACAGCTGGGCGCCCGGCACCTTGGGCGCATTGGCGCGGATGCGCTCGATGACCTTCTGGGCATCCAGCTGGCGCTCGGCGATGGGCTTGAGGCGAATCAGCATCACCGCGTTGTTCACCCCGCTGCCGGAGCCGGAGCTGCCGACGAAGCCGGAGGCACTGGCCACCGCCGGATCGGCCAGCAGCGACTTGCGCAGGATCTCGATCTTCGGCTGCATGACCTGGAACGACAGCGCATTGTCGCCGCGGATGAAACCGATCAACTGGCCCGTGTCCTGCTGGGGCATGAAGGTCTTGGGCACCACCACATAGAGCAGCACATTGAGCGCTATGGTCGCGATCAGACTCAGCAGGGTCAGCCGCCGATGACGCAGGGCCCAGCCGAGGCTGCGGTCGTAACCCGCCACCAGCCGGCGATGGGCCCGCTCGCTGAAGCGCTGCAGGCAGCTTTCGGTGGCGGGATCGTGAGGCCTGAGCCAGCGCGCGCAGAGCATGGGCGTCAGCGTCAGGGACACTACCAGCGACACCAGGATGGCGGCGGCCAGGGTCAGGGAGAATTCGCGGAACAGCTTCTCGACGATGCCGCCGATGAAGAGGATGGCGACGAAGACGGCCACCAGGGAAACATTCATCGACAGCAGGGTGAAGCCCACCTCGCGGGTGCCCTGGTAGGCCGCCTTGAGCGGCGCCATGCCGTTATCGATGTGCCGGGCGATGTTCTCCAGCACCACGATGGCATCGTCCACCACCAGCCCCGCCGCCAGGATCAGCGCCATCAGCGACAGGGTATTGAGCGAGAAGCCGAGCAGGTACATGACGGCGAAGGTACCCACCAGGGAGATGGGCACCGCCAGGGCCGGAATCACCGCGCTGCGCAGCCGGCCGAGGAATAGCCAGACCACGCCGATCACCAGGAAGACGGCGATGATCAGCGTCAGTTCGGCTTCATGCAGGGTGGCCTTGATCACCCCGGATCTGTCCATGGCCACTTCCAGGCGGGCACTGGCCGGGACGATGGCCTCCAGTGCCGGCAGGCGCGCCTTGAGCGCGGCGATCGTCTCGATGATGTTGGCATTGGCCTGCCGATTGACCACCAGCAGCACGGCGCTCTGGTCGTTGTAGAAACCGGCGTTGTAGCGGTCTTCCACGGCATCGCTGACCTTGGCGACATCGCGCAGGCGCAACGTCGCGCCATCCTGGTAGCGGATGATCAGGGGGGCGTAGTCGGCGGCCTTGAACAGCTGGTCGTTGGCCTGGATCTGCCAATTGTGTTCGTCATTGGCCACCGCACCCTTGGGGCGACGCTGGTTGGCGCTGTTGATGGCGGTGCGGACGTCGTCCAGCGCCAGCCCGTAATGCTCCAGCTGGCGCGGCTCCAGTTCGATGCGCACCGCCGGCAGGGAGCTGCCACCGATCTGCACTTCGCCCACGCCGCTGACCTGGGACAGGCTCTGGGCCAGCACCGTGGACGCCAGGTCGTAGAGCTCGCCCTTGCTCAGGGTCTTGGAGGTCAGCGAGAACACCATGATGGGTGCCTGGGACGGATTGACCTTGCGATAGCGTGGCATCTGGCGCATGCCGCTCGGCAGCAGGTTGCGCGAGGCATTGATGGCCGCCTGCACCTCGCGGGCGGCGGTGTTGACGTTCTTGTCCAGATCGAACTGGATGATGATCTGCGTCGAGCCCTGGCTGCTGCGGCTGGTCATGGAGCTGATGCCGGCGATGGTGCCCAGGGAACGCTCCAGCGGCGTGGCGACGCTGGAGGCCATCACCTGGGGACTGGCCCCGGACAGGGTCGCCGAGACCGTGATGGTGGGAAAGTCCATCTGCGGCAGGGGCGCCACCGGCAACAGCCGGAAGGCGATGGCGCCCAGCAGCAGCAACGCCAGGCTCAGCAGCAGGGTCGCGACCGGCCGGGCGATGAAGGGCGCCGAGAGATTCACCTCAGACCGCCCTGCGTCGACCCAGGCGCTCGCCCAGGCTGTCGAAGGCCAGGTAGATCACCGGGGTGGTGAACAGCGTCAGCACCTGGCTGACCAGCAGGCCGCCGACCATCACCAGGCCCAGCGGCTGGCGCAACTCGGCGCCGGCGCCGGTGGCCAGCATCAGCGGCACCGCGCCGAACAGCGCCGCCAGGGTGGTCATCAGGATCGGCCGGAATCTCAGCAGCGCCGCCTGGTAGATGGCCTCCTCCGGCTGCAGTCCCTGGTGGCGTTCGGCATCCAGGGCGAAGTCGATCATCATGATGGCGTTCTTCTTGACGATGCCGATCAGCAGGATGATGCCGATCACCGCGATCAGGCCGAGGTCATTGCCTGTGAGCAGCAGCGCCAGCAGCGCGCCGATGGCCGCCGAGGGCAGCGTCGAGAGGATGGTCAGCGGATGGATGAAGCTCTCATAGAGCACCCCCAGGACGATATACATCACCACCACCGCCGCCAGGATCAAGAGCAGGGTACTGGACAGCGAAGCCTGGAAAGCCGCTGCCGCGCCCTGGTAGTGGGTATTGATGCCCACCGGCAGGCCGATCTCCTGCTTGGCCGCGTCGATGGCCGCCACTGCGGCGCCCAGGGAAACGCCGCTGGCCAGGTTGAACGACAGGGTCACCGCCGGGAACTGGCTCAGGTGGTTGATCACCAGGCGCGTCGGCCGCTGCTCCATCTTCACCAGGCTGGACAGCCGCACCGGGGCGCGACTGGTGTCCGTGGTGGTCTCGGTGTTGGTGGCCGTACCGGTGCCGCTGCTGCCGCTGGACGAGGAGCCACTGCCCGCCTTCACCCAGACCTGGCTGAGGGCATCCGGTCCCAGGCTGTCGGCGGCGGCGCTGGCCAGCACCACCCGGTACTGGTTGGCCTGGGTATAGATGGTCGAGATCTGCCGCTGACCGAGGGCGTCATAGAGGGCATCGGTAATGGCCGAGACCTGCACGCCGAGCCGCGCCGCGGCGTCGCGGTCGATGGTCAGGTACAGCTGCAGCCCCTTGTTCTGCAGGTCGCTGGTGACATCGGTGAGTTCCGGGCGCTCGTGCAACGCCTCGATCAGGCGCGGCACCCAGGTGTCGAGCAGGCTGGCGTCGGGCGAGTCCAGGCTCAGCTGGTACTGGGTCCGGCTGACCCGGTCCTCGACACTGAGGTCCTGCACCGGCTGCATGTAGAGGGTGATGCCCACCACCTTGGCGACCGCGGGACGCAGCCGGTCGATGACCTCCTGGGCGGTGACGTCGCGCTCGCCCTGCGGCTTGAGGTTGATCTGCAGGCGACCGCTGTTGAGGGTGACGTTGTCACCGTCGACGCCGATGTAGGAGGACAGACTCGCCACCGCCGGGTCTTGCAGCACCACCTCGGCCAGTGCCTGCTGGCGCTCGCTCATGCCGCGGAAGGAGATCGACTGGGGCGCCTCGGTGATGCCCTGGATGGAGCCGGTGTCCTGGGCCGGAAAGAAGCCCTTGGGCACCAGCAGGTAGAGCACCGCGGTGAGCACGAAGGTCGCCACCGCCAGCAGCAGCATCAGCGCCCGGTGCGCCAGCGACCAGCGCAACGCGCGGCCATAGCCGGCGATCAGCCGCTCCAGCCAGACCAGTTGGTGCTCGCCGGCCTCCTCGCGCTTGAGCAGCCGCGCGCACATCATCGGTGTCAGGGTAAGGGAGATCACCAGGGAGATGAGGATGGCCACCGCCAGGGTGATGGCGAATTCACGGAACAGCCGGCCGACCACGTCCTGCATGAACAGCAGCGGGATGAGCACCGCGATCAGCGAAACGGTCAGGGACACCAGGGTGAAACCGATCTGGCGGGCGCCCTTGAGCGCCGCTTCCATGGGTGTGGCGCCCTCTTCCAGATGCCGGGAGATGTTTTCCAGCATGACGATGGCATCGTCGACGACGAAGCCGGTGGCGATGGTCAGGGCCATCAGCGACAGGTTGTTCAGCGAGAAGCCGGCCAGGTACATGGCGCCGAAGGTGCCGATCAGCGACAGCGGCACCGTGACCGAGGGAATCAGGGTGGCGCTGAACCGGCGCAGGAAGACGAAGGTGACCATCACCACCAGTCCTACCGCCAGCAGCATCTCGTGCTGGACGTCGGTGACCGCGGCGCGGATGGTCTCGGTACGGTCGCTGAGCACGGCGATGTCGAGACCGGCCGGCAGGCTTTCCCTGAGGCTGGGCAGGAGCGCCTGGATGCGATCCACGGTCTGGATGACGTTGGCACCCGGCTGGCGCTGGACGTTGACCAGGATGGCACCGCTGCGATTGGCCCAGGCAGCCAGGCGGTCGTTTTCCGCACCCTGGGCGATGGTGGCCACGTCACCCAGGCGCAGGGCGCCGTTGTCGGCGTAGTTGAGGATCAGGTCGCCATAGGCCTTGGGATCGCGCAACTGGTCGTTGGCGTCCAGGGTGGCGACCCGGGTGGGGCCGTCGAAGCTGCCCTTGGGCTGGTTGGTGTTCTCGCTGGTGACCAGGCTGCGCACATCGGCCAGGGTCAGGTTGTGGGCCGCGAGCTTGTCCGGATCGACCTGGATGCGCACCGCCGGGCGCTGGCCGCCGGCGAGGCTGACCATACCGACCCCGGTCACCTGGGCGAGCTTCTGCGCCATGCGGGTGTCGACCAGGTCGTAGAGCGTGGGCAGCGGCAGCGTCCTGGAGCTGATCGCCAGGGTGACGATAGGCGTATCGGCCGGATTGACCTTGTTGTACACCGGTGGTGCCGGCAGATCGTTGGGCAGCAGGTTGTTGGCCGCATTGATCGCGGCCTGGACTTCCTGTTCGGCGACCGACAGGTCCAGTTCCAGGTTGAATCTGAGGGTGATGACCGAGGCACCACCAGAGCTGGTGGAGGCCATCTGCGACAGGCCCGGCATCTGGCCGAACTGACGCTCCAGCGGCGCGGTGACAGCGCTGGTCATGACATCGGGGCTGGCACCGGGATAGAGGGTGAGCACGCGGATGGTGGGATAGTCCACCTGCGGCAAGGCCGCCACCGGCAGCAGACGATAGGCCAGCAGACCGGCGATGAGCAGCGCCACCATCAACAGGGTGGTGGCGACCGGGCGCAGGATGAAGGGGCGCGAGATATCCATCGCGGCCGATCAGCCCTGGGTCTTGCCGGGCTTGCGTACCGCCGGCTTGGCCGGTTCGCTGGGCGCCGCCGAAGCCCCGGTGACCACCTCCACCTCGTTGCCCTCGCGCAGCCGATCGGTGCCTTCGGTCACCACCCGGTCGCCAGCGGCCAGGCCTTCGGTAACCACGGTCAGGCTGCCGTCATCCGGGCCCAGCTTGAGGCTGCGCACCTGGATCTTGTTGTCGGGCCCCACCACGTAGGCGAAGGTGCCATTGGAGCCGAACTGGATGGCTGCCGAAGGCACCACCAGCGCCTGGTCCAGCACCTGTTCGCGCACCCGTACGGTCACGAACTGATTGGGGAACAGCGCCTCGTCGCCGTTGGCGAAGCGGGCGCGGAACTTGAGGGTACCGGTGGCGGTGTCGATCTGGTTGTCGAAGCTTTGCAGGGTGCCATCGGCGACCTTGCGCGAGCCACCGCGATCCCAGGCTTCGACCGCCAGGGTCTGGCCGGCGCGGGCGCGCTTGAGCAGCTCGCCGAGCTGGCTTTCCGGCAGGGTGAAGACCACCGAGATCGGCTGGGTCTGGGTGATCACGGCCACCACGGTGCTGTCGTTGGCGGACAGCAGGTTGCCGCCGTCGAGCTGGCGCAGACCAACGCGCCCGGCGATGGGCGCCTTGATCTGGGTGAAGGCCAGATTCAGCTTGGCATCGGCCACCGCCGCCTGGCTGTTCTTGAGGGTGCCGCGGTACTGGTTGACCAGGGCTTCCTGGGTATCCAGCGTCTGTTTGGCGATGCTGTCTTCACGGAACAGGCCCTGGTAGCGCTTGAGGTCCAGCTCGGCATTGCGCAGCTGCGCCTGATTCTGCTGCAGGGTGCCTTCGGCCTGCTGCAGCGCCACCTGATAGGGTCGTGGATCTATGGTGGCCAACAGGTCGCCGGCCTTGACCTTCTGGCCTTCGTCGAAGGCGACGCGTACCAGCTCGCCGGCGACCCGGGTGCGCACATTGACGGTATTGAGGGCCGTCACCGTACCGATGGACTTGCGCACGATGGGAAAGCTGCGCTGCTCCACCGCCACCACCCGTACCGGAGTCGGACCGGTCATGCCGAAGGGCGAGCGCGCGCCCTTGCCGGCGGCGGCCTCGCCCTTCTGTCCGTGCTGGTGATACCAATACCAGCCACCCGCGGCCGCCAGCGCCACGAGGACGAGCAGCCAGACCAGTCGGCGACGGGAGGAAGAGCGAGGCGAAGAGTCGGACATCGAGAATACGTACACGCTGGGAAAGACGGAAGATAAGCAGTAGCGAGACGGCTAACCAGCCCCTTTACTGCGTTTTTACCTAAAGCAAAACGGGCAGGCACGAGAGGCGCCTGCCCGTTTCGAAGCACCCACCGCACTGGGCGTTGGGTCGTCGGCGATCAGCCGAGAACGGCGAGTGCCGCCGCGTAATCCGGCTCCTGGCCGATCTCGGGCACCAGCTCGCTGTGCAGCACCCTGTCCTGCTCGTCCAGCACGACCACGGCGCGGGCGGCCAGGCCTTGCAGCGGACCACTGGCCAGGGCGACGCCATAGTCCTGGAGGAATTCGGCACCACGCAGGGTGGAGAGGTTCACGACCTTCTCCAGGCCTTCAGCGCCGCAGAAACGCTTCTGGGCGAACGGCAGGTCGGCGGAGATGCACAGCACCACGGTGTTATCCAGCTTGTCGACTTCGGAGTTGAACTTGCGTACCGAGGTCGCGCAGGTCGGGGTATCGACGCTGGGGAAGATATTGAGCACCTTGCGCTTGCCAGCGAGGCTGGCCAGGGTGACGTCCTGCAGATCACCATTGACCAGGCTGAAGGCCGGGGCCTGTTGCCCAGGCTGCGGCAGGCTGCCTTGCACGTCGACCGGGTTGCCACGCAAATTGACGGTTGCCATGAACTGCTCCTTTCTCATGAGACGGGACAGGGAGTAAACACGTTTTCCGCAGGCGATCAAAGCGTTACGCGCCCCGGCTTCAAAAATCGCGGCGATAGAAGAAATCCAGGGAATTGGCGAGACCGCTGGCGATCTCCAGATAGAGCCGCTGGGTGAGCTGGTAGCGCAAGGCGACGGTGTTCGCCGAAGCGAACACCCCGACCCCATAGCGCACCGACAATCTGTCAGTGAGGTTACCCGAGGCCACCACGCTGGTCTTGTCCCCCGAACCCGCCGTATCCAGCTGGAAGTTCTGGATGCCCAACCGCTGCGCCAGGGCGCCCGCGGTACCGGAACTGCCAGCCAGGCCCAGGGCCAGCGCCGCCTGGCCGAGCACGTTGTTGTCCCCTTCGCTGCCGCTGGACAGCGGGCGACCCAGTACCAGGTAGGCCAGCGCCTGCTCCTGGCTCATGCTCGGCTCGGAAAACACCTCGATACGGGGCTGCTGGGCAAAGCCCGAGAGCCGCAGGCCCGCGGTGACATTCTGCTCCTGCACCACCCGCACGGCTTCCACGTCGATATAGGGCTGGGCGATGGGGCCCTGGAAGAACAGCCGGGCGCGTCTCATGGTCAGGCGCTGACCGTAGGCGTTGTAGCGTCCGTTGCGCAGATTCAGCTCGCCGCGGGTGTCGAGATTGTCGCCGATATGCACCTTGCCGGCGATTTCGGCGGACAGGCCGAAGGCATCGAAGGTGAGCTTGTCGGAACCGACCAGCACATCGACGTCCATGGCGATCTGCATCGGCTGTTGCCTGGCGGGCGCTTCCTGGCCGACGATGACCGCATCGTCCGACACCTTGACAGTGGACGGCGGCAGCTGCTGGACCCGGATGCGCCCGCGCGGCACCCGCACCTCACCGGCCAGGGCCAGACGACCATCCTTCATCAGGATCTTAAGATTGGGCGCCACTTCCAGCTGCGCATAGGGCTCGACGTTGACCGGCAGCCTGTCGCCGGTGACCGCCACGTTGACGTCCAGGCCATTGGCCCAGCCGACGCTGCCCCGGATCTGGCCACGCCCCTGGGGTCCGCTGCGCCAGCCGCCATCGAGCACGGCGCTATCGCCCTGGATGCGGGCGGTCAGGCCGAGATCCTGCAGGCGCGTCGGCACGCTGCCACCGCCGATGTCGCCACCGCTGAGCTGGAGCTGACCATTGACCCGCGGTTGCAGCAGCGTCCCTCCCAGTTCGCCGGCGCCGTTGATCTTGCCTTCGAGGTGTTCGATGCCTTCGACAAAGGCCTTGCCCAGGGCCAGATTCAGGCCCTGCAACTGGAAACGACCGGCCAGTGCCTGGCTCGGATCACGGGGATCCAGCCGGGCCTGGACGTCGAGCCGGCCAAGATCGGCACTGGCCAGGCGCACCTGGGTGTCGACCTTCTGCGGCTTCAGGACGCTGGTGACGTCCAGGCTGTCGTAGCTGAAGGTCTGCCACTGACCGGCAGCGTCGCGCAGCCTGAGGCTGCCGCGCCCGGCCTGGAGGCGGATTTCGCCATCGGGTCCGGCCTTGGGCAGGCGCAGGTCGACGTCGCCGTCGAGGGTACCCTGCCAGGCCAGCTCCGGCGGTAGCAGCGGTTGCAGACTGGCGAGCGGGAAGGCGCGCAGGTGCCAGGCAAGGCGGGTATCGGGCAGCAGTTGCTGATCGTCGCTACAGAGGCTGGCCGCACCAGAACGCCAGCAGTGGCGGCCCAGCTCCAGGCGCCCGTTGGCCAGGCGCTCGATGCGTGCAGGGCTCTGCAAGGACCAGTTCTGGCCACTGGCGGCGACCGAGCCACGCGCCAGCTGCCCCTTCCAGCCCCCGTTGTCGGCCAGCGTGCCACCTGCTGCGAGCACCAGGTTCAGTTGCGACCCCTTGAGCGAGAAATCCGCCTGCTGCTGACGACGATCACCCTGCCCCTGCATGCGCAGGACACCAAAATCGCGACCGGCGGCCTGCAGCCCCTGGGCGGTAAGGTCCAGCGTGCCGCGTTGGCGATCATCCAGGTTGGCGGCCAGCGCGAGGCTGCTGATGCGGCTGTCGGCATAGGCCAGCTGGCGACCGTCGAGGCGCAACTGACCGGCAGGGGCCTTGAGGGTCCCGGCCACGTCCAGGCGGCCTTGGGCGCTTCCGGAAAGATCGGGCCAGAGCTGGGCCAGGCGGCGCAGGTCCAGCTGGAGCTGACCTTGCAAACGCTGGTCGAGAGCGCCCTGCCCCTGAATCCGATTGTCACCCAGGCGAATGTCGAGCTCGGATACCTGCCACTGCTCGCCGGCGCCCTTGGCCTTGGCAGCCAGCACGGCCGGCTGGTTGCGCAGGCGACCCCTGAGGTCCAGATCGGCATCCAGCTGCAGGCGACCGTCCTTGAAGGCGCCCGAACTGCGCAGCGGACCACCCAGGCTGCCGGGCAGCTGGGCCACCCAGAAGGCCGGATCAAGGCGGCTCAGGTCCAGGGCCACCTGCCAGCTGACGCCGTCGATGAAGCCCAGATTGACCTTGCCCTGCGCCCGCCCCTGGCCGGCTTGGAGATCCAGTGACGGCAGATTTAGCTGGGTGGTGTCGCCACTGAAGGGGGTGGCTAGGGTGAAGGCGCCGGCCGGGCCAGTGGCGGCGGCCTTGAGATTGCCCAGGTAGGCGCCGTCCCGGTAGGCCACCTCGCCTTGCAGGCGCTGCAGACTCACCGGTGGCTCCGCCATGGGATAGAGCCGCCGCCAGGGGAAATCACGCCAGTCCAGCGTGGCATCGGCGGCCAGTCCCTGGTGCCAGTCGACCTGCCCGGCCAGCGCCACGCGCTGTTCGGGCGCGGCCAGCAAGCGCAGGGCGGCGATGCGCGCGCCCTGGGCATCGACGCGGCCATCCAGATTCAGCTCCACCGGACCGCCCTCGCCCGGCAACCGGGCCTGGCCAACCAGGGCGTAGCCCGCGGTCAGATCGCCCCGCGCGGTCAGCTTGAGATCGTTCAGCCGCAGGGTATCGGGCAGGCTGGCGGCTGCCTTGAAGCCATCGGCCACCAGCTGCAGGTCGGCCGGGACGTTTTCCACCAGCGGTTGCACCGTGCCGGTTAGGCGTCCGGGTAGATAACCGCTGCTGTCAGCCTCCAGGTGCAAGGTCTTCTGCAATTCACCGTCCAGCTTGAGCGCCAGCGACCAGGGCGCGGCGTCCGGCGCGGGCAGACCCAGGGTGCCTTGCAACTGCAGCGGCCAGGCGCCACTCGGTTGCAGCTGGCCATGGGTATCCAGCGTGATGCCGTGGGCCACGCCGGCCAGTCGCTCGATGGCGATGCCCTCAGCCTGCCAGCGCGCCTGGAGTGCCAGGTCGCGAGCCTGCTCGGCGCCGTTGTAGCGGATCTCGCCGATCCGCACCTCGCCCAGTTGCACCCCCAGCGGCAAGCCGAGGCTGGGCAACTGGATGGGCCCACTCCGCTCGGGCGCAGGCTCGGGACTGGGCGCCTGGTCGATGGCAATACGCGAAGCGGTCAGGGTATCGATGCACAGCTGCAGTCTGATCAGGCAGCCGGGTCGCCAGGCGAATTCGGGCGCCTCTACCGTCACCCGGGTAGCACCACCGTCCCAGACCAGCTGCCGGGCTTGCCAGTGGCCACCGAGGCGACCCTGGAAATCGGTCAGGGTCAGACCAGGAACGTGATCCAGCACCAGGCGCCCGACACCGCCATTACCCAGTATCAGGGCCAGCAGCAGGATCAGGGCGCCCAGCAGGGCCGCCAGTACGCTAAGGATGACACCGCCTACCGACTTCACAGCTCAGGCCCTATGGAAAAGTGCAGGCGGATGCCGCCGGGTTCGTCGAGACCGTGGGCCAGGTCGACACGGATCGGTCCTACCGGCGAGACCCAGCGTACGCCTATGCCGACGCTGGTCTTGAGCTCGTAATTGTTGAGGTCGTTGAAGGCGCTCCCCTGGTCGATGAAGGTCGCCAGGCGCCATTTGTCCCGCAGGGGATACTGGTATTCGACGCCGCCAGCCACGAGGTAGCGACCGCCCACATAGTCGCCCTCGTCGTTTTCCGGCGACAGGGTCTGGTAGTCGTAGCCGCGAACGCTCTGATCGCCGCCGGCGAAGAAGCGCAGCGACGGCGGGACCTTGTTGTAGCCGTTGGTGAAGTTGCCACCCAGTTGCAGGCGCCCGAGAAAGCGGTGCCCATCGCCCACGGTGATCAGCCCACGGGCCAGCGCCGTGGCATGGATCATGTTGGCATCCGAGAGCAGTCCTTCCTTCGCAGCCGAGACGCCGAATTGCAGACGGTAGCCGCGATTGGGGTCGATGCGGTTGTCGCTGCGCAGCAGGGAGAAATCCACGCCGGGCATCACCAGATTGGAGGTGCCTTCGTCATTACCCAGCCGATAGCTTTCGTTGCGCCACTTGAGCGAGAGCACCCGCTCCCAGCCGTTGGGAAACTTGCGATGCCACTCGGGGCCCACGGTCAGCAACTGGCTGAGGGAGTCGTCGTTGGCGATCTGCTCGTACTGATAGCCGCCAGCGAAGCGGAACTTGTCATTGATCGGGTCCTGCCCGGGAATGTCGTACCAGGTGGCAATGCTCTGACGTGGCGCCGACAGCTCCGCTTCCGCACCCAGGCTGTGCCCCTGGGGATTGAGCCAGTGGTTCTCCCAGGTGAATCTCAGCCGTGGGCCGACATCGGTGGAATAGCCGGGGCCGAAGCCGAAGGTCCGTGGCTTGCGGGTCCGCAGGGTGACCGTCACCGGCACCTCGGCGGCGCCTTCCTGCTTGGGATAGGTGTCGAGCCGTGCGCCATCGAAGAAGCCGCTGGCCAGCAGATTGCTCTGGAAATCGGCGATAAGCTCGGAATCGTAGGGCGTGCCCTGGGCGAAAGGCACCATGCGCTGGAGCAGATCGGGATCGAAGGGCGCATCCCCTTCGAAGGACACCTTGCCAAGGACAAAGCGTGGCCCGCTGGCGAACACCAGGGCGATATCGGCAAAGCCGGTGGCGGGATCGATACGCAGCTGATGCTGGGTGAAGGTGCCACGAAAGAAGCCATACCGCTGCGCCTGATTCTGGATCAGGCTCTTGGCGTCTTCGTAGAGACCCTGGTTCAGCGGCTGGCCCGCCTTGAGCCCGGCCGGAACCGGCTGGCGAAAGGCGCGCAACTCGCGCGCCGGACCTTCGATGCGGATATCGACGTTGCGCAGCCTGACCGGCTCGCCCGGCCGTACCTCGACCACCAGCCGTGGCGTATCCCCCGGCTCGACCCGGGTCTCGATCTGCGCGTGGTAGTAGCCGAGTGCCTGGGCGGCCTGTTCGGCCTGCCGTTCCGTCGCCGGACGCAGGCGCTGCAGCCCGGCGACATCCCTTCCCTCGACCGAGCCGATATAGGCCTGGATGTTGTCTCGCAACGCGTTATTGGCGGGTTGGACGCGAACGCTGACTTCGGCCGGTGCCGCCCAGGCCACGCCGTGCAGACAACAAATTCCAATCAGGGCGCGGCGTAGAGCGTTCGGCTTATTCATACAGGGATGCTAACGGGCGTTGCGCTGTGAGACAAACGGGAGTGGCCAGGGTTCGCCAGGTGGCGGTTTCGGCAGGAGGCTTTCTGCTAGGCTAGGGCCATCCACGTTTCGGGAGGGCGTCATGAAGGTAGTTTGCTTCAATATCAATGGGTTGCGCGCAAGACCTCATCAACTTTCCGCTATCATCGAACGCTACAATCCGGATGTGATCGGCCTTCAGGAAACCAAGGTCGCGGATGACCAGTTTCCCCTGGCAGAGGTCGAGGCCCTGGGTTATCACGTGCACTACCACGGGCAGAAGGGCCACTACGGGGTGGCCCTGCTGTCACGCCTGGCGCCGCTGGAATTGCACAAGGGCTTTCCGGGCGATGGTGAAGAATCCCAGAAGAGATTCATCTATGGCGTCTTCGCGGATCGCCAGGGTCAGCCGCTGGTGGTCATGAACGGCTATTTTCCCCAGGGCGAGAACATTGCCCATCCGACAAAATTCCCTGGAAAGAGGAAGTTCTACGCGGATCTTCAGAATCTACTTGAAGAACGTTTCTCACCGGACACGCCCTTGCTGCTCATGGGCGACTTCAACATCTCCGCCCAGGATCACGACATCGGCATCGGCGCAGCCAACGCCAAGCGCTGGCTGCGTACCGGCGTCTGCAGCTTCCAGCCGGAAGAACGCGAATGGATGCAGCGGCTGCTCGGCTGGGGCCTGATCGACAGCTACCGCCAGCTACACCCTGAGGTCGACGACCGCTTCAGCTGGTTCCCCTATCGCAGCCGCGGCTTCGAAGACGAACCCAAGCGCGGGCTGCGCATCGACACCATCCTGGCCTCGCGGATCCTGCAGGAGCGTATCGTCTCCGCCGGCGTGGACTACGACATCCGCGGTATGGAGAAACCCTCCGACCACGCGCCGATCTGGCTGGAATTGACGTGAGGTCCTGTCACATCGACGTCATGCGACATCCCTAAGGCGTCGGCCTCGCCTTAGGCTCGAGGCCGGCCCATGAACTGCTCTGCTCCGGTATTTCGTCGCGCCTTGCGGCGAGCGGCGCTCGCGACCTTGCTTCCGCTGCTGTCTTCCCCCCTGCTGGCGAGCGACAGCCCAACCACCCTACTGCGTCTGCAGGGCTCCAATACCATCAACGCCCGCCTGGGCCCGCGCCTGGTCGCGGCCCTGCTCGCCGAGCGCGGCTTCCGCGATCCCCAGGTGGTACCCACCGCGGTGATGGATGAATGGCAGCTGGTGGCGCGCACCCCGAACGGCGCTAGCGTGGCCGTGCAAATCGCGGCCCATGGCTCCAGTACCGGCTTTACCGCCCTGGCCGCGGGCACAGCCGATCTCGCTGCCGCCTCGCGCCCGGTCACCGATGCCGAGGTGAACACCCTGGCCGGTCTGGGTGACCTGCGCAGCAAGGAGGCGGAGTACGTCATCGGCCTGGACGGCCTGGCGATCATCGTGCATCCCGGCAATCCGCTGCGAGAACTCGATCTGCAGCAGCTGGCGCAGATCTTCTCCGGCGACATCGGCGACTGGCAGCAACTGGGCGGCAAGCCCGGCACGATCCGACTCTATGCGCGAGATGATCGCTCGGGCACCTACGACACCTTTCGCGAGCTGGTGTTGACTCCTGCCGGCAAACGCCTGAGCGCCGCCGCCAGGCGCTTCGAATCCAATGAAGAATTGGCGCAGCGGGTGGCCGAGGATCCCGCCGGCATAGGCTTCACCAGCCTGGCGGCGGCTGCCGGGTCGCCAAAGCTCGCCCTGCGCGACGGTGAAGGTCGCGCCATAGCGCCAAGCGAAGCCAGCATCGCCACCGAAGACTATCCGCTCGCCCGCCGCCTCTTCCTCTATGCGCCGCCTGCCCAGCGTTCGGACTGGGCGCAGAGTCTGCTGGAATTCAGCCAGACCCCGACGGGTCAGGCGGTGGTGCAACAAAGCGGCTTTGTCGCCCAGCGCATCGAGCCTCTGACCATAGACGACACCCGCGGCATGCCACCGGCCTACGGCGAACTGGCGCGCCGGGCGCAGCGCCTCACCGTCAACTTCCGTTTCACCGCCGGCAGCGCGCGCCTGGACAACAAGGCGCTGCGTGATGCCGAGCGGCTGGCCGCCTTCATGCGCCAGCCAGAAATGCCGGTCGGCAGCTGATTCTGGTGGGCTTCAACGATGCCACTGAAGATCCGGCACGCGCCGCCCTGCTGGCGCGCCTGCGAGCCACCGCGGTCGCCACGGCGTTGCGTCATCAGCAGGCCTTTGCCGGCGAATTGCTTTCCCTCGGCGACCAGCTGCCCGTTGCAGGACTGTCGTCCAACGGTCGGGTGAAGAACCGGCGTGTCGAGGCCTGGATTCAATAGTAATCAAGGTGTTATGCCAAGAACGTGAAGAGGTATAGCACACCCCTACAGCGCCAGCCGGCAGTGCAGGCACAGCGGTTGCCAGGCAATTCAGATGCGTAAAAAACTTAAGGTAACATCTTAAAAGTAGACTCTACTCAAGATTATAAAATGAACGTATCTAATTGATTTAGAAAAAAATATAAAATTATCTTGATACCAAATCGAAGGACTACCGGGAGGCAGGCGCGGCCGTCTCCAGCCCCTGTACAGCTTCGCCCGGCTTGATCCCACGCCCTGAAAACCAGCCGGCCTGGGTTTCCAGCGCGTAGCGCGCCGGAGCCTTTGAGCAATGATGGGTATCGGTCAGTGGCTGCATCTCGACAGTATTGAGGATCCTGCCACCCTTGTCGATGAAGGCGGCGGCCAATGCGCTGGGGGTATCGCGCATCCACAGGCAGCGTTCGTCATCCCCGGCAAAAACGAACAGCATCCCTTCGCGGGCGCCCAGTGGCGGTCGCCCCATGAGTCCCTGAGCCCGCTGCGCAGGTGTCGTCACCACCTCGACGGCCAGGCGCTGCCCACCGATCCGCAATTCGATCCGCTCCGCTGCCCAACCGGGCATGGCGACCAACAGCAGGAAACCAACCCAAGCAGGACCTGGCGCTCGTTTCGCTTCCTCGCGCCCATGGACAAAAAATGTCATCGCATGTGACCTTTACCGGACGAAAGCAATCTATCCCACATTGTCAGACAACCTCTCGAGTCCGATGTCGACCGCCAGCCTACCGCCCGCACCCTCACCCGCTCTGGCCACCCGCATTACCCTGGGCACGGTGCTCTTTACCTTTATCGCCTACCTTACCATCGGCATCCCCCTGGCCGTGCTGCCGGGCTACGTGCATGACCAGCTGGGCTTCAACTCCATCATCGCCGGCCTGGTGATCAGCAGTCAGTACCTGGCGACCCTGTTTTCGCGCTCCCACGCCGGACGCATCATCGATACCGTGGGCGCCAAGCAGTCGGTGCTCTACGGCATGCTCGGCTGCGGCCTCAGTGGCGTGCTGATGCTGGCCTCGGTGCTTCTCCAGGCCTGGCCCTGGGTCAGCCTCACTGCCCTGCTGCTCGGCCGACTGGTGCTGGGTTGCGCCGAAAGCCTGTCGGGCACCGGTGCCATTTCCTGGGCGATCGGCCGGGTCGGCCCGACCAATACCGCCAAGGTGATTTCCTGGAATGGCGTCGCCAGCTACGGCGCCCTGGCCATAGGCGCGCCGCTGGGGGTAGTCCTGGTGGATACCCTGGGGCTGTGGATCATGGGCGTCAGCATCATCGGGCTGGCCGCCGTGGGTTATCGCATCGCCAAACCCCGTCCGCCAATCGTCCCGGTGCGCGGCGAACGCCTGCCCTTCACCACCGTGCTGGGTCGGGTCCTGCCCTTCGGCCTCGGCCTGGCGCTGGGCGGCATCGGCTTCGGTACCCTGGCGACCTTCATTACCCTCTATTACGCCAGCCAGGGCTGGAGCGGCGCGGCCCTGTGCCTGACCGTATTCGGTTCCTTCTTCATCGGTGTACGCCTGGTCTGTGCCAACGCCATCAACCGCCACGGCGGCTTTCGCGTCGCCATCGTCAGCCTGGCGGTGGAAGCGGTCGGCCTGGCGGTCCTCTGGCTAGCGCCCAGCGTGACCACCGCCCTGGTGGGTGCCGCCCTCACCGGGATCGGCTTCTCACTGGTATTCCCGGCACTCGCCGTGGAAGCGGTGCAGCGGGTCCCGTCCTCCAACCGGGGCGCCGCCCTGGCCGGCTATTCGGTATTCATCGACCTTTCGCTGGCAGTCACTGGCCCCCTGATCGGCGCCGTGGCCACCCACTTCGGCTATGCCGCCAGCTTTCTCTGCGCTGCCCTGGCCGCGCTCGCCGGCCTGGCCCTCAGCGTTCGCCTCCTCTGCCGTTTCGACGAGTCCTCCCGAGAACAGCCATGACCACGACCGTCCCTCCCGCTACCTCGCTCGCCGTCACGCTGCGCATCGTTTCGATCGTCGTCTTCAGCTTCCTGCTGTTCCTGGCGATTGGCCTGCCGCTGGCGATCCTGCCGGGCTACGTGCACGACGATCTCGGCTACGGCTCGGTGATCGCGGGACTGGCGATCAGCATCCAGTACCTTGCCACCCTGTTCACTCGGCCCCTGGCCGGCAAGCTGGCCGACAGCATTGGCGCCAAGCGCGGCGTGATCTACGGCCTGTTCGGCTGCGTCGCCTGCGGCGTGCTGACCCTGCTGGCCACCTCGCTGCAGAGCCTGCCTGGTCTCAGCCTGGGCCTGCTGATCGTCGGCCGGATCATCCTCGGCATGTCCCAGGCCCTGATCGGCACCGGCTGCCTGAGTTGGGGCATGGGCAGCGTCGGCATGCAGCACGTGAGCAAGGTGATCTCCTGGAATGGCATCGCCGCCTACGGCGCCCTCGCGATCGGCGCGCCGCTGGGCGTGGCCATGGTCGCCGGCCTCGGCCTATGGAGCCTGGGCGTGGCCATCGCCCTGCTGGGTGCCCTGGGCCTGGCCCTGGCCTGGAACAAGGAACCGGCGCCGGTGATTCCCGGAGAACGACTGCCCTTCCATAAGGTGTTCTGGCGCATCAGTCCCTTCGGTCTCTGCCTGCTGCTGAGCTCCGTCGGTTTCGGCGCCATCGCCACCTTCGTCACGCTCTACTATGCGAGCAATGCCTGGCCCAACGCCGCCTTTTGCCTCACTGCCTTCGGCGCAGCCTTCATCTGCGCGCGGCTGCTGTTCGCCGGCACCATCAACAAACTGGGTGGCTTTCGGGTCGCCCTGGCCTGTTTCACCGTCGAGACCCTGGGTCTACTGCTGCTCTGGCTGGCAGTCACCCCGCAGATGGCGCTGATCGGCGCGGCCATGGCCGGCTTCGGGCTGTCGCTGGTCTATCCCGCCCTGGGAGTAGAGGCCATCGTCAAGGTACCGCCCACCAACCGCAGTGCCGCACTGGGCGCCTACTCGCTGTGCCTGGACCTGGCGCTCGGCATCACCGGGCCGCTGGCCGGGGCCATCGCCAATGGCTTCGGCTTCAGTGCCATCTTCCTGTTCGCCGGCCTCATGGCCCTGGCCGGCCTGGGCCTCAGCGCCCTGCTCTATCGCCGCGCCTTGCGCGAGCGTCCCGGCCTCACACCAGCCTGAGCGGCTGACCGGGTCAGCGACAGGCGGCGGCTGCATCACCTAGCAGCTGTCGCCCGCCGGCTTCCTGTGGTGCCTATAGCGGACCAGGATCCGGGATCGGCGCCGGGGGCTTGGCGGGTTCGGTCAGATTCTCGACCACCTCGTCGGGGATCTCGGTATCGATTTCCTCGTCGGCCATGTCGGAGTCGTTGAGCGGTGCCTGATCGCCGCCCAGCCAGAGGGCCAGCGGCGAGGTGGTGTCGGGCGCGGGAGAAAGAGAAAGGATCATGCCGTGGCTCCTGTGCCTGTCGGTCTCAGAGATTAGTAGGTCGGCGGGGCCAGATGTTTCATCCAGGCCCCTACCGCACGTCGTCGGATGGCAGGCAACTGACTGGTGCACGCCAGCGCGGCTGGTGACCCTCCAGGACAGAATTCGCCACGCCTGGCAGCAGGTGCGGCCGCAGATCCTGGCGATTGGCCAGGCGGAAGGTCCAGGCCTGACTAGACTGAAAAGATTCTCCACCCAGGAAAGGCTGTCCATGGAAACCAACGCTCTCCCCCCTCACGCCTCGAATCTGCTCGCGGTCGTTTCGGAAGACGAGTTGCTGCTGCAAGCGCTGGTCCGGGAGGTCCTGAAACAGGAAGGCTTCCATGTGGAGACCTTTGGCACTGCCGATGCCGCCCTGCAGTTTCTCGAATTGCACTGGCAACAGGTCAACGTGGTGGTGTCCAACGTGCGGATGCCAGGCGTGATCGATGGCATCCAGCTGGCGAAAATCGTCAGTGAACGCTGGCCCGGGGTGCCCTTTGTGCTGATGTCCGGTTATGCCGGGTTGAGAGATGACATTCCCGCCGGTGTGCCCTTCCTCCATAAACCCTGGACACTGGATCAATTGACCGAGGCCGTCTGGAAGGTAGTACCGCTACCATCGCCTTGAGTGACCGTGGACAGGACCTGCAGCTGTCTGCTGAGCAGACGCAGAATTCGGCGGGCGACGGTAACCCGGATAGATCCCGGAAGACGCGAGCCGTCCAACGCTGCTGCTGAAGAGGATAGCCAAGGCGACATCCTCCTTACGGCTGACAACCTTCACTGCTGCCAGGGACGAAGGAAAGAACTGCAGGCTATGGCGGGTATGCGCACATGGCGATATCGAGAAGAAGCGAATTGAAAGGTAATGGTCAATCAGCAATTTGCCGCTTGGCCAGGATTACGGAGCCTTACCGCCAATGAGCACCGTATCGGCTTGCAACGGTAAATGGGAACCTTTCAGGCGAAGTTCGTTGACGGCATATAGCACCATGATATTAAGTGCTTCGACATTCAACACCGTGCGTTTGACAATAAGGCGAGACACCTTTGCTGGCACTCTGGGATCCAGGAGCGTCAGCAAGATATCTTCACCCCGGTATTCGATGAAATGCTTCACCGGTGGATCCAGCATTTCCAACGCTTTTTTCAGCCTGTTCATGAAGCCCCCGGGGTGAAACTAGTGAAACGTTTCATCTTTTTGACATACCGCTTTCCATGCTGTCCTTGACCGTTTATCCGGCTCCTTGGATTAAGGCTATTTTCTAACGGTCGCAACGCTGCTTTTGTAGCCCGTTCAAGCTGTACCGGAGAACGTCGAATGAACGAACAGGACCGGAAACATGGCCTTCTGCTACTGGAGCGATACTCCGCCGAACAAGATGCGATCAATCAGCTGTTGCGGCAGATTTACGAATGCCATGGCACCTCTGACTCAGAAGCGCTCAGGGATATGCTGACGCTATGCATAGCTGAAATACAAGATCGGCAGACCACCGTTCAAAGTGCGTTCCGCTTTTTACTTGATCTCAAGGAAAAGCCGGGTAAGGAATAGCGAAGCGGCGATCAGTCTTCATAAGCCGCTCCTCAACCGTCGCTTATGCGCGGCAATCTCCCGGAAAGAAGGTCTTGCCTATTAACCGCCTTGCTTCATATAAAACGGAAATTTTGGCCAATATTCTGCACTTCCAGCACAACGATTGTTTTCAATATTGCCGATTACATCACCCACCGGAAGTTGTTGTTCTACGCTTTTCGGAAGGGCCAACCCTATATCACTGATGGAAAGGGACATCTTGATGAATCGGGAGAGTATCCAAGCCACCCTGACATAAACCTAAAGAACACTTCCTGCCTGGAGGCCATGCCCCAAAGACGCGTCTGTCTACCGCTGTTCGTGAGAGAGCCCAGCACCCAGGCTGGGCTCTCTCACGGCTCAGGGGCTACCGGGGCGCTGGCTCCTGGTCATCAGCTTCACCAGGCTCGGGCGCTGACGGATCGTCGGGCGCGGGGACAGATGGGTCAGCGACATTGGTGTCATCGGGTTTCAATGGCTCAGCCGGAGCAGGCTCTGTCGCCTGCCCACCTTGCGCCACGGCGAGCTGGGCATCGACCCCGAACATCGCCCTCGCGATCATTCCGGGAGCCTGGGGCGAACTGAATCTTTGCCAATGACTGGTGGTTGTGATCATGGGTCACCTCACAGTGAGACCAATATTGGCCTCACTGGATTAGAGGCGCCACGGGGGTTACCTGTTCAGTGGCCACTATTACCGACGGTCCCGGGCTCAAGGCGCCGGCTTTCCATTCCTTTCAGCGCTGAGCTGACCGCTGTGACCGCGCCTGCTGACCTTCCTTCGCCATCTTCTGCAGCCGCAACTCAGCATTTCAATGCCTGGATTTCTTCCAGCGTGGGCGGCAGCGCCTCCCGCGGTGCTCCAGCATCTATTCGGCTTTTCGTTTGCTCGGACATCTCCTGCTCCTGGGATGGCGACATCAATGCACCATAAGCAGGGTCCTGACGATTGCCGTTCCGTGGCCATCATCACCGGCGGCCCGAACGCCGCTGGCGTAATGGCGAGTCGCAGCAGCCCTGTCGCCCCGACAGCGGCCTTATCAGCACTGGCGGACCTATGCGACAATGAACCCAATGTCCGGCATGAGCATCGGCTTCATGGCCTACAGCTGGAAACCCTCCTCCAGATTTTTCCTTTCCACCTACGCTCGCTGAGTCGGCCAGGTTCAGTTCTGAGCAAGATAGCCAAGCTCGGTGTCGGTATCGAATCGGTACCGTCAGTTCCGGCGACGCCTTTAGTCCCTGATAGGTACCCCCTTGATCTCCACCGCTAACATCACCATGCAGTAAGTCATGGGGTTGTGTGGGGATCAGAGGGCAGTAACCATGCGGGTTTCGTCCCCATCTATCCCCCGCCTTGCCCGCTGAATTGCACCGATTGGCCCCAGAATTGGCCCCGGCCGCATCCCCTCTTCCGGCGTTCTGCCGACCCGAAAACCTCTCCTTTCGTCACCACGCACTCGACATCCAGATCGGCGGAATTACTGTATGCCCGAACAGTAAGGACGCGCCCATGCTTTTCGACCCAGACAACCCCACCCTTACTGGGCTGCGGGATTACCTCGCCGACGAGCGCGACCGGCTCAACTTCCCAGAGATGTGGCATCGGTTCTGTACCTCGGCCGCCCTCGCCCTGCTGGAGCGCAGGACCATCAGCCAGCCGGACTGCGTCGAGCTCTGCGAGCATGCCGATGCCGGGCTCGACCACTCGCTGGAGATCCAGGCGACCTGGCCTCGAGGCTGGGACATCCGGCTCAGCTACCGCCTGACCTGCCCGGATACCGGCGAGGTATGGGCGACATCAGGCGGGCCCAGCTTCGTCAGGCCAGAGCTCGGCCGCCTGCCGGTTGGCCAGTTCAGTCGGCGCGGCGAGGGCCGCATCCACCTGGTGGACACGCGCCAGGAGGAGGTCCTGGGCGTGTTCGTGACACCGACCGCCGCCGAGATCGACGGCCGGCTCTACGAAATGGTGCTGGCTGGTCGATGGGACGGCCTGCAGGTGGTGCCGATCACTGACACGCCACACCCGCTGCCTGCAGCTCCCTAATGTACCCCTTCGCCTGCCGGCGCTCAGCCAGCAGCGCCCGGACCTTCACCTCCAGGCTGTCCTCCCTCCGCAGTCCATCTGCCGCCCAAGCCGGCACTGCCGGCTCCTTCACCCGGCACGGTACCTGGACTGGCACCTCGACGCGCACCACGCGCGGCTCAGGCTCAACAACGGGCTGGGCGCCGCACCCCGCCAGCGCGACCAGCACCCCCACCATGATCCACCTCATAGCCCCAGCTCCTTGTCGATGATGGCGGCGGCGGCCGTCGCCGGGTCGCCGCCAGTGCGCTCCTGCTGCAGGCGGTTGGCGGCCTGGTAATCGCCGGCGGCGGCTTTGGCGGCCTGCTGCTGAATCGGCTCGGCATCCTTGGCGCGCTTCTCGGCGGCCAGGCGGAGATCGGCCAGGGCCTGGTTCTGCTGCCAGACCTGCCCTTCCAGCGTGCTGCTGGTGGTCCGGCAGGACGCCAGGGTGCTGGCCGAGGCCTCCGCTGCTTTCGTCTTGGCGTCGACGATGGGCCGGTAATGGCCGGCGGTGGCCCAGTAGGCAGCGCCGGCACCCGCCAGCGCACCCACGGCGAGCAACACGACTGCGGCGACCCATAGCACGGCCACCCTGTACTGCTCGACGACGGCCATTACTGCACCCGATCCAGCAGCATGAGCAGGAAGGCCTTCGGAATCGCCTTGAGCAGAATGTGGCCCACATCGTTCGGGTGGACCTTATCGACAGTCGCCCCCTCCCTGATCTGGTCCTGCCCGCTGGCATCCCGGACACCGGTGATCGCTGCGGCGTAGCCGGACATGAGTACCACCCCCGACAGGCTCGGCAGATAGACACCGTTGAAGTCCCGCCGGATGCTGTCCGCGGCGCCCACCGCGCGGTAGTCGGTATTGCACGGCAGCGCCTCGAGGATCGCCACCAGGGGCCGCTGGCCCTTGCTCTGGAGCGTAGCCATCACTCGGGCCATCTCGCCCTTCGCCCGGCGCAGCGCCGCAGTGGTAATGCCGCCGGCTGCCACATCGTTCACCGACCAGGGCGCATAGAACAGCACCGTGGGCCGCACGCGATCGATGTGATCGTCCACCATCCGGCTGTAGACCGCGGGCGCCTGGGCGTGCAGGCCGGCGTTCCAGTATTCGATGGGCCGTGCCGGCGTGCTCAGCTCATAGGCCGCGCGCTGGATGGCGCCATAGTCCCGGACATCGCCACCGAGACCCTCGACGATGCTGTCGCCGCAGAGCATCAGCTGGTGGCCACGGGCCTGACTGACGTATTGGATCGCCGGCACCACGGCCTTCGCATCGCCGCCGCTGGAATAGACGTTGTTCTGGGTGAAGGCGCCCTTGTTGGTGACGCCCTGTACCTCTTGGTTCGAGCAGCAGT
This sequence comes from Pseudomonas aestiva, assembly GCF_039908605.1. Taxonomy (NCBI): domain Bacteria; kingdom Pseudomonadati; phylum Pseudomonadota; class Gammaproteobacteria; order Pseudomonadales; family Pseudomonadaceae; genus Pseudomonas; species Pseudomonas aestiva. The sequence continues at coordinate 2,480,477 of NZ_CP150916.1, forward strand.
AGATGCGCGGGCCGATCGAGCGCCAGAAATACAGATCGTTGTTCGGCGTGGTCAGCTTAGAGCCGGCCGGGAATTCGATCCGGACCATGACGATGGGGCGCCCATTCGCGACATCCGTGCGCGCGATGCTGGGCAGATAGATCAGATCCGACCAGGTCATGCTGTAGCGCTCGGCGTCGATCTGCTTCAGCAGATCCACGGTTGCCGAACCGTTGAAGGTGCAATCGATCCACTCGCCGCCCTCGGGCGAGGTCTGCACCAGGTAGTTCGCCGCGGGCGCCGAGGCCGAGAGCCCGACGCTGGCTTTCACGCCGGTGACCGCCGCGGTGTGGATGTTGGGGATGCCGATCCGGAAGGCCATGAACGGCGCCTCCAGCTCGATCTGCATGTTGAAAGTGATGGCATTGGCGGCGTCCTGGGTCTTCATCCGGCCGAACAGGTGCTTGGTCAGCACGTTCGTCCCGGTAGTCATCAGGCCATCGAGGCGGCCCTGGTCGTCGAGGCGCTTGTAGAAGTCGCCGAACAGGCGCTGGAACGGTAGATCCGAGGTAGGCAGGGGCATGGTCCCTCTCCTTGAGGTGACGCGGTGGGTGGATCAGGCGAGAACGGCCAGGCCCCGGGCGGTGAGCGTGGTGCGCTCGGCCAGACCCTTGGTGCCGCCGTTGATCTTCTTGGTGATGGCCACGGTGTCCTGCAGGTCGGCGAGCTGGTTCAGGCCGTTGACCGACCAGAAGTGGCCGGCAGACGCGCAGGCGTTCCAGGGCAGCTCCAGCAGCTCGGGGTGACGGACCAGGTCCAGCGCCAGGGCGGCGCCGGCGGCGATGTAGTTGGCCCGGCCGGTGACCTGCAGCAGGCCGCGGCCCCGATAGGTCCAGCCGTCTCCGGAGGACTCCGGGCCGTTGCCGTTGCGGTTGGCATAGGTGTTGTTGGCGATCGCCTCGGGCCGCCGCGCCAGGCGGACGGCCAGCTCGTTCGGTTTCGGCTCTTTGGCGCGCGGGTCGATGGCGTAGCGGCTTGGCCAGGTCTTGGCCAGCCCCTCAGCGCCGTAGTTCAGGCTCTCGACCAGCCTGGTCAGCTCGCCGGACTCATGCCCGCACTGGGCAATGAAGGCGGCCATGCGCAGCGGGTTATGGTCGATGGCATAGCGATTCATGGCGGCGTTCAACGCCGGGACGAAGACGGCCGCCACCTTGGCGGCGCCGGGCAGGATGGCGACCAACTGGTATTCAGTGATAGGCATAGGCAAACTCCAAGGAAAACGCTCGGTGCGGACATCCCAAATGCAAATCAATCACATGGAATAATTAAAAGTGGAAACTCCTCTAGACTCGGTCGTTTACATAATTTCGAACACCAAGACAGACTTTGATTGGGCGGCGTTACTTTCAGCAATTGCCGCGACGTTCTCCGCAATTGCCGCAGCCGTAGCCATCTACTTCGCAAAAAGACAAATAGAAATACAAGAACATCACAATCGCTTGATGGCGACACCGCACCTATTAGGGATATCCCATGTCGAGATCAGACAATTCATATATATCTACGCTGTAGAAAATGCAGGCATCGGACCCGCAATTATTAATTCGCTGCAGGTTACTGTGGACGGAGTCGAGGTTACTGGAAAAGGTATCGAGCAGATCGAAAACGCTCTCTTAATAGTTTTTCCTGAGCGCGGCTTTCAAAGCATCATCGAAACTTTTTCTACGGGCGAGTTTGTTCCAGTCGGAAAAAAGTACGAGCTGTTCCGATTGATATTCAATGATAGAAATACGTCAGAGATCGAGACAGAGGTGCACAATAGACTGAAGATAAAAATCAGCTACACAAGCATCTACGGAGAGCCCAATGAATTTACTTCAAGCCTGAGCTAAATGGGCAACTAGCCTTCTCAGGCTAGTGAGCCGCAGAAACATAAAAACTGTGCTGTGATAGAAAACTACGTTTCAGTTACCTTCGAGGTTGCATCCATAGTTGGCCAGTATTTGTCGTCCATGTAGTCGACCGGGATCGGGTTCATCGCCTTCAGTGCCAGGCCGGCACCGACCAGCAACGATTTCCGGCGGACCGCCGCGCGGGTGAACGCCAGGCAGGTCTGGGCATCCATCGGCACCCCGCTGCCATCGGCGGCGCTCCATGCGAAGTCGTACCTGGGATCGGCCCAGCGCAGGTCGCCGGACTGCGCCTGATCAACTGTGATCGCCGCTGTCGCGTCAGCCAGAGCGCCCAGGATGTCGTTCATCTGGCTTTGGGTTTCGGTCAGGTAGGACTTGCCGTCGTAGATGAAGCCCATGGCTGTCCGACGATCCTTCTCCTGATCGATCTGCCAGGGTTGTGCGCTTGGGATAGGCTTGGGCGGTCTCTCGTCGAGCACTTCCCACTGGAAGGAAAAATCGTTCCATTTGGCAACTTGCGTTCCCGCGAGATCGGGCGGAGGCACCATTACCGAATTGTAAGGGGCCGGCTCTATGGGTGGCACGGTTACTTGCCCGGTGAAGATGTATTCGTAGTCGTATAGATAGTAAGTGGTGTCTTCCATTTAGGCTGCCTTGATGTATTGGTTGAGGCCCTGCGCGGCTCCAGCTGGGTCAGTCGTGAAGAATTGGGTAGCGGGGTCATAGCTGAAAGCCCTGACACGCACCGGAGTTACAGGAGTAGCCGCCCCCCAGCCAACAACGGTCCTGTTGGCGTAAATGAACTTCCCAATCTGGCCCGACGACACGCCAACTCGCGGCGTCCATTTTGTCCCGTCAGTAGTGCTCCACCATGCGTTGGAGGCAACGACTTGCAGTAGGAAACCGGCTTGGTGCGCAGCCAGTCCGCAGTTACTGGTGCCTATCGATGGAGGCGGCGCAATAGCAACCCAGTTGATCCCATCTACGGAAAACGCACCCAGTTTTTGCGGCATGTCGATCAGCATGAAACCTGCACCCAGGGCATATTCCAGCTGAGAGGAACCGCTCGGGGCGAACGGGAAGGACGTCCGCTTTGTCCAGGTGACGCCGTTAGGCGAGGTGTAGACCCCATCCGAGAAAACACAAACGAATAGGCCCGCTCCGTAGGCTGGCTTTATGAGCGGAGCGGACGGCGTGCTCCTGCTAGTCCAGGTGACGCCGTCCGGGCTGGTGACGACCGCACCGGATGTACTGTTGTTGCCAGGCTGAAGGGCGGCGCCCAAGAAAATTCCACCCCCGAACCTCAATCTCCACTGTGCTTGTTGCGGTAGTGATGCAGCAGACGCCCAGTTGAGACCGTTATCGGTAGATCGACCGACAACAGTGTTTGACGCAAGCAGCACAAATACGTTATTGCCGTAGTCTCCGTCCACCCATTGATCGGCGCTAATGCCGATTGTTGTATTGGTGGTGAAAGCGTCCATAGATCTAATTACGAAACCACCACCAGTACCAGCAGAGACATATACGTTATTCCCGTATATAGGCGGCGTCATTTGGTAGTTGTTGCCACTGAAATTCCCAAAGGTAGTGCCATTAGAAGCGCCGCCAATTGGATAGTCAGCAATTACGCCGAGCTTGGTGTACAGAGCAGGCCAAGTTGATTGAGGATAGGATTTGCCAGTAGGCACCCAGGTGCTGTCCGGCGCCTGGGTGCTGACAATCACGTCGCCGACTTGGTTGACGACGATCTGCCACCACTCCTTCTGGCCGCTCCCGTCCAGCTTCTGGCGGAGCACGGAGCCAGGGACCACACCGGGCGGCAGGCCCGCAGAGGCGTCGACCGCCGATGCGACTACTTTCACTGAAGCCAGAGAGCCGGCGGCGGAGTCTGCCGAGCCCTTCGAGGCCTGGGCCTGGTCGGTGGCCAGCTTCACCTGGGCCTGGGCGTCAGTGACAGCCTGCCCAGCGGCGGTCGCACTGTCCGATGCAGACTTGACGGAGGTAGCGACCGCGTCGACCTGCTTCCCCATCCAGGTGACGACGTCGTTGACCTGAGTGGTCCAGGGGCCGATGGCAGCGGCCCAGGCATCGGCGACCACCGGGTAGACGGTGCGCGCCATTGCCCGGTTCGGTGCCTGCGGCAGCGGATTGATAGAGGGGTTTGCCATCAGATGAGCGCTCCTACTTCCAGGGTGCATTCGGAATACTTGCCGTTCGGGCAGACCACGTTGAGGTCGCCGAACCGGCCGTAGATGAGGGTCCACTCACGCTTCAGGTCGCCGATGAAGACGGCGGGCCGCGTAAGGTACTGGGTGAGCAGGCGCCGGAAGCTGGTGACCTGGGCGTCAGGGATCGAGATGGGGAACGTGACGTTGTAGCTGTAGCCCCGCTCGGTCACGTAGTCGTTCCCGAAGGTGTCCTTGTCCTTCGTGCTGAAGTCGGTGATTCCGAAGCCGGCCCCCATGAGCGCGGTGCCCAAGGTGACAACCTGGCCGGCCACCGCCATGGAGCACGTAGCGGTGCCCCCGGCGCCCGCTTCCACCAGGATGTGGATCCGCGCCGTGCCGTAGGCTGGGAGATCGGTCAGGGCGAAGGAATCAACCCGCTCCACCGACGTGAACAGCCATTCCCACATGTCCCCAGCAGCAGGATCGACGAGGCTGACGACCTTCGGCCCGTAGACCACCCCATCCACGGGGTCGGTCATGGTGATGGTCGCCTGGTAGCCCGATAGGCCGAACAGCGCCAGGGCGTTCACCACCGAGCCCGGCGTGATGTCGACCTCGATGCTCGTGGGGTTCGACGTGAGGGTGCCCAGCAGCGTGACCTGCCGCTGCACTTGGCCACTGGCCTGGGTGATCACCTGGCCGGCGGACTTATCGAACATCCGCCAGCGGTTGGTGGCGCCCGTGTCCAGCCACTTCGGCGCCGTGGCGCTGTCCTTGGCCGGCTCGACGTTGTTGGTGTCGACCAGGGACTCGAACACATGGTGGTTCTGGATGACCCGGTCGCCCTTCTTGTAGGTTCCCGCCACCCAGGCCGGAGCATCCGTCTCCGGCACGCTGGAGTAGAGATTCGCCGGCGTAATGCCTACCGGCTTGATCATCATCATGCTGTGGCTCCTTCAGCAGCCTGGTTGCGAAGTACCTGAGTGTTCACCGCGGCCTTCCGGGTGTTGTCCACGACCCAGAACAAGCGATCGTTCCCGGTACCGGTGGCGCTGAGGATCTGCTGCAGCAGCGCGATGACGCGGCTCAGGTCGGCCTCGGACAGCATCCCTGCGGTCTGGCGGGCGTTGTAGACGTAGCCGGGCTGGGCGAAGTCGATGATCTCCGGGCCATGCTCACCCACGAGGGCCTTGCCGCCGAGGTAGTCACCGCCACCAGCGAAGGCAGGCATCTTTTCCCCATTGGCGATCGCCGCTGCGCGGATGGCAGCTGCGACGTCATGCACGCCGCCATTGGCGACCTGGCCGACCCAGTACGCCATGTCCGCAGCCGTAGGATCACGGCCTAGGATTGACGCATACGCCGCCGAGACGCTGCCTGGCGCTGCTGCAACGTTGGCCGCGCCAGCAGCACCGATGGCAGTTGCCAGGTTGTTGCTGTTGACCGCCCCGCTGCTGAGCTGCCCCTTCCAGTACGCCGCGCCAGCCGAGTCCGCAGACCGTCCGAGAGCAGCCTTGTAGGCCGCCTCGATGATGCTGTCAGCGTTGGTGGCGCCGGTGCCGTTGGGCGCCGCCGTACCGATAGCCGCGCCGAACTGCTTGAGCGCCTCCTCGATGCTGAGCAGGGTGTTGTTCACCCCGTTGATGCCGTCGAGCTGCGCCTGAGCCAGGTCCAGTTGTCCCTGCAACTTGGCCGAGGCCATGTCGTAGGACTTCTTGCTCTGGTCGAGCTGGTCCTGGAGGCTCTTGACGGTCTTCTCGGCGTTGGTCAGCTGGTCGCCGGCCGTGATCGACAGCTCGTTGATCAGGGCGGTGGAGCGACCCTGGTCACGCGCGAACGAAAGCCAGTCGCCATACTTCCCGGCGCTGTTCCCGGCGACGGTGGAGACCGCCTGGTCCAGCCCCTGGAAGTTCGCCAGGCTCCCGCCAGCACGAGCGATCGCCGCAGCCGACTCCAGGGTGGCCGTGGCCTGCCCGTAGAGCACGGAGGTCGCGGCATCGCTCTGGCCCTGCAGCGTGCGGAGCGCTGAGGTCAGGTTGGTAGACATCGAGGTCAGCGAGGAAACCGCCGACTGCGAGGTCGCCAGGCTGGCGTTCAGCGACTCGGTGCGCGCGGCATAGGCTGCGGTGAGAGCATCCTGCTCCCGCTTTACAGCCCGCTGCAGGGTACCCATGGCGCCATTCAGCATCGCTGCCTGCGCCTCGGCCAGGGCCTGGGTCGCCTGCTGCATCCGCTGTTCGAGGATGTCGTAATAGGCGTCAGCCTGGCCTTGGAGACCCAGCAGGGTCGAGATCTGCTCCTGGCCGGCTTCCGTGGTCTTTTCCATGGACTCGACCAGGTCCCGGAATCCCTCACGGGTGGCAGGCAGGGTGATGTTCACCAGACCGAACTGGCGAACCGCCTCGGCCATGGTGTCGTTGGCCTTCTCGGTATCGCTGAAGAAGTTCTGGTAATACCCCGCCGCGCTCTGCTGCAGCGCCGATAGACCGCCGGCCGTCGCCGCCATCGATTCCGCCAGCTTGCCGCCGGCGACGCTCGTGTCGAACATCCCGATGCGCAGATAGCGGAACGCATCGTTGACGCTGTACAGGTTGTTGACGAAGGCGGTTAGCGCCTCGAAGTTGTACCCGCCCACGCCGGCGCCAGTGGCGTCGTTGATAGCCGAGGTCATCGAGTCGGCAACGGTCGAGAACCAGGCGGTAATCTCTTTCTGGATCTCCTCCTGGGTCTTGTCCTTGGTGCTGATCTGGGTGCGGCCGATAGTGAGGCCGCTCAGGACGCCGTCATTGAGCTGGACGCCGAGCTTCTTGTAGAGAGTCTCGACGCTGTCCTCGGTCGTGTCGTAGACCTCCTGCAGCGCGCTCTCGGTGGCCGAATCAAGGGGGGTGAAGTTGGTGCGCTTCTTGTTCTTCCCGAACAGGCCTCCCTTTTTCTTCTGGTACTCGAACGAGGCGCCATCGAAGTCGCCGCCGGTGACGCCCAGAGCGAGACCATTGTCCTTGGTGATCCAGTCGCCGCCCCAGACGGAGCTGCCCAGCATGCCGCCGAGCATGGCACCAATGGCAGCGCCGATAGCGGTCCCGATGATGGGGACCACCGATCCGATAGCGGCGCCAGCATAGGCACCAGCCACAGCACCGCCAGCGCCCGTAGCGGCGCCTTTCAGCCCTGCCGCCTGGTAGCCGGCGATAGCGCCACCGATGCCATAGCCTGCGGCGCCAAGGGTCGAAAGACCCGCAGATGACGCGGCGCTCGCGGTGCTGGCTGCGGTGTAGCTGACGCCAGTGCTCGCGGTATTGCCGAGGTAACCCAAGCCGGCTGCCGTAGCATCCACTTGGGCGCCGATGGCAGCGCTCGCACCAGCAGATGTCAGTGAGCTGCCCGCTGCAGACGCGGCGCTGGAGCCGAAGTAGCCGGCGATGGAGCTGGCGCCGTAGTCATAGACACCGCTCAAGCCGCCGGCCTGATAAGCGTTGTACAGGTTGGCCCCGGTGCCAGTGAGGAAGTTGTAGGCCTTGATCCCGGTATCGGCCAGGCTGAGCGCGTTGGACACGCCAGAGCCGCTTCCGCCGCCGCTGCCGCTATTTCCCCCCAGAACGCTGCTCAGAGAGCCGACGATCCCGCCAGAACTGGAGCCGCCGCCGGTGAGCAATTGCCGGACGCCAATCCTCGCGAGATCAGTTCCGACCGAGCGCACCAGGTCCTTAAAGGACGCCTTGCTCCTGGTGATGAAGGACACCAAGTAATTCTCGATGCCGGAAAGGGCATCGGTGAAGAGGTCGCGCGTCTGGCCTGCGACATCCCGGGCGGCGCTGAGGTAGTCCTGGAATGCCGAGTTGGCACCTTTCGCCCAGTCCGCCTGCGCAATCGCCATCGTCTTGTAATTGGCGACAGTCTGGTCCGTCAGATCCTGCTGCTGACGCTGCAGCAGTGCCAGGCGCTTGGTGTATTCCTCCTGATCGATGCTGCGCTCGGCGAGCTGCTTGTCCAGCTCCTTCAGGCCTTTGACGTATTCGTCGTTGACCTTGTTGAGCTCGGCGTAGAGCTGCGCCTCCTGGCGCCCCATTCCCACGGCAGCTGCCGCCCGCTCGCCCTGCTGGCGGAGTGCCTCGACCTGGGCACCAAGCGCAGCGCTGTAGGACTCCGTGGACAGCTGCAGCTTTTTGAGTCGGCCCTGTTCTTTGATGGTCAGCTGATCGCGCTTGGCATCGAGATCCGATAGGGCTTTGGTCTGTGCCGTCTGGGCATCGCTGAGGCGTTGCGCCAGCTGTATCCGTTGTTGCGCAGACAGGTTCCCCCGATCCTGCAGCTGTTCAATAGCACCGATCTGGTCTGCGTAGGCGGCCCGGACCTTTTCCTTTTCCTGGTCCAGCAGGGCCACGCGCTGAGTGTAGGCATCCCGCTGAGATACCAGACCGGCCTGGGCGCTGGCCTCGATCTTCTTCTCGGCAGAGTCGTATTCGCCGACGACCAATTTCAGGTCGTTCTGCAGCTGGTTCAGCGACTCAGTGTCGAGCGCCGGCGCCTTGATCTTAGGGATCTTGGCGTCTTTGTATTTCGCCTGGATGTTGGCGATGACCTTGTCCACGGCGGCCGGGTTGAGTCGGTCGTCGTTCGGATTTACCTCGCGAAGGTCTTCCAGGCTCCGCTTGTACTCATCAATCTCCTTATTTCGCTTCTCCTCGTTGCTCAACGTTGACTTTGTCAGGGCGTCGATCGCTTGAGCGGCCTGCTTCGCCTTCGTCTGCTTCTCGTTGTAGACGCCTTGGGCCGCTGCGATGGCGTCCTCGGTGTCCTTCTGCTGCTGAGCCAGCACAAGCTGTGATCTCAGCTGCTCAATCTGGGCTTTGCGATTGGCATCATCCCGAGCCGCCTGGCGGCCGCCCGTGCTGCTGGTGACACCTTCCAGCTCGGCGATTTGCTTTTTGAGATCGGAAATTCTGTCCTGCATGGTGTCAGGACGGCCAATGTTCAGCATGGCATCCCATGCTCTTTTGGCCATGCTGCCAAGAGAAGCCCATGCACCTTCGATGGTCCCGAGGTTGCGCTTGATCTCGGCCGAGCGCTCGGTCAGGGCCTTGGCGTAGGCATCCTCGGCAACCCGCGCCGCCTCTTGCTTGTCACCCTGCTCTTCCAGCGCCTTGATCTGCTCGTAAACAGCCAGGGTGAGGAAGCGATACTTTTCATCTAGCGCGGCTGCGGCCTTTGTCGGTTCGTCCGCGAGACGCACGAACTCCCCGACTACATCATCGATGGCTCTTCCAGTGGCGCTGGAGAAGGCTACCGCTGCCTTCCCGATAGTCTCGAACTGGGAGGCGGGAATCTTGGCGCTCTCGGCCAGCAGAACCAGTGCCTCCGAAGCCTGCCCCGTGGTCCCAGTGGTGCGCGATATCGACGCAGCCATATCGGCCATCTGGCCAGTCGATACCCCGGCGGCATTACCGGTCAGAATGATCGCCTTGGTATAGCGGGATGCCTCCTCGCTGCCCTGGTAGTAGGCGACGCCCAGGACTGCCGCAGCGGCGGCCGCAAGGGTGAAGGGGTTCACCAGGCCCAGGACATAGCCACCCAGGGCCTTCGCCGCAGGCCCTAGCCCGCCGAACATGTCTTTCAGCTGACCGCCCTGCTGCAAGAACACAGTGAGCGGCGCTTGGCCAGCCTGGAGGCTGACGACGATGTCGGTCAGCTGGGCGGGGACACCACGCATTGCTGCGGCGGTCGCCTTGGCGGACATGCCGGTCCGTTCGAGCTGAGTGTCGAAGTTGCCCAGCCCAGCACGGGTCTGTTCCAGCCGGCTGTTGTATTGCTCGAAGGTGTCGGCATCGATGAGGCCGGACTTCTTGAAGCCCTGGAGCTTGCGCTGCTGGGCATCCAGGCGGTCCAGGGCCGCGACGGTGGGGTCGATCTGGCCGAGCAGGCGCGCGACCTGGTCGCCCTGCTCCTTGATGGCGCGCGTGGTTTTGGGCGCGGAGGCGGTAACGGCCTGGTTCTGGGCCACAACGGCGTTCAGCGAAGCGGCCACAGCGCGGAACTCGGCTGTGGACTGGCCCATCACGGTGCCGAGGTTCTGCAGCAGCTGGGCGGACTGCCGCTGCTGGACGTTGAGCTCTCTCAACTCGGCGACGGTCAGGCCGGACGACTTGGCGAGATCACCCAGGGCCTGGGCGGCGTACTGCTGCTTGAGGTTGAGCGCTGTCAGCTCGGCATTGGCCTGGCTGGCAGTCTTCGCCATCTCGGCCAGCGATTGGGCCGATTCACCAGCGGCGCGGGCCGCTACAGCCTGCTTGAGATTGAGGGCCGCCAGCTCCTGATTGGTGCGGCCGACCGCGTTGCCCAGCTCGCCTGCTGCACGGGCGGTTTCCGCCTGCTTCAGGTTGAGGGCAGCCATCTCTTTGTTCGTGCGCGCGCCCGACTGGACAAGGCGATCAAGGGCGCTGGCGGCCTCGTCGACCTCCTCCGAATAGATGCGGAGGCCGAGTTGCGCGATGGAGGGTCCGCTCATGCTTTTCTCCGGGCAATAAAAAACCCGCCGGAGCGGGTGTGCGAGTGGAAAGGGCTTGCCCTTATAGAGTTGTCAGATATAATGGACACATGAAAAACATCCAGACCACCGCCGCTTTCGATACCTGGTTCAACGGCCTGAAGGACCGCCAGGCTTACGCCCGCATCGCGGTGCGCATCAGCCGCCTGGCCGACGGCAACCCCGGCCAGCATCGCAACCTGAGCAACGGTGTGTCTGAACTGAAAATCGATCACGGCCCCGGCTACCGCGTGTACTACGTCGAGCGCAACGGGGTGACCTATATCCTGCTGTGCGGCGGCGACAAGAAGTCCCAGCAGAAAGACATTGAAACCGCCCTGTCCATGGCTGACAGGGTCTGAAGGAGGTTCGCTATGGCTGACACCAAACTCGAGACCCGCCCCTGGGACGTTGCCGAGCATCTTCGCGATGAGGAGGACATCCGCCTGTACATCGAGGCCGCCCAGGAAGAGGCGCCGAACGATGCCGCCTTCCTTGCGAAGGTCCTGGGGGATGTGGCCCGGGCCCGCAACATCTCCCAGCTCGCCAGGGAGACCGGCATCACTCGGGAAACGCTGTACAAGGTGACCCGAGGCGAAGGGAATCCCACCCTGGACACCATCAGCAAGCTGGCCAATGCGCTGGGCTTTCGCCTGACGCTACAGCCGCTGGCTGGAACCGAAAAGGTAGCCGCTGGCTAGGGCTTGTCCTCTCGGTTCTCTGCCATCGTCCGCAGGGCTTCCTTCTCCATGACCCGGATGTCCCGGAACACCTCGCGGCGCCGGCGCTTGCCCTTCACGCCGGCCATGTCCATGACCACGGGCACGACGCTGTAATCGAGCCCAGTGGCGCCGCCCATGCCGGTGCGCCACTGGGTCATCATCCCCTCGAACACCGCGAACGACTGCTCGTTGGCCGCCCAGATCTCGATCACCTCCTCCTCGATGTCCTCGGGGAGAAAGCCCAGCGCCGACAGCTGTTCGGTGCTCGCGGTCGTCGCGTAGAGCAGATGGGCGACCTCGGTCAGTTTCCCTCGCGGGCGCCCTCGTAGGAGGCCTTGTAGGCCGCGATGATCGCGTCCGGCACGGCGACGTAGGTGCTGACGAGGGCGCGCACGTTCTCCTCGTTGAACTCCTCCTCAAATTCCCAGCCCACCACGATCTTCTGCAGGTACTCGACCTGGAAGTCCTTCGACTGCTCGGTGACATCGATCATGGTCGAGCCATTGGCGGTCATCAGATCGGCGAATTTCTTGCCCTGCTCGATCTCGGTCTGGATGAGAGCCGACACCTCGCTCCGGCTCAGGAACTTGAACTCGAAATTCACCTTCACCGGCTTCCCGCCGATCTGAGGGATATCAACGGGACGGGTGAAGGTGGGCTTCTGCTTGATGCTGATCTTGGCCATTACTGCGCTCCGAAACGAGGGGTACTACAACGCCCTTAGGCGTTGTAGCGGGTGATACGGCTGGACAGGGAGAAGCTGATGACGCGGGTCATCAACTGGCTGCGGGACATGGTCGGCACCTGGCTCATGCTGACGAAGCCAGGCATCAGGATCATGCTGCCGCTCGGCAGGATGACCAGCAGCGCGGTGCCCAGCTTGGCCTCGCCGTAGCCCTCGACCACCGGCACGTAGGGCGCGTCGGGCTCATCCTGCACGGTGATGGAGCAGCTCATGGGGCTGCGGCTGGTCGGGAACTGACGGTCGTCGTCCTCGCTCAGGTAGGTCACCGTCAGGAACTGCTGCTCGCCGCCGCTGGTGGTGAAGTCGGTGATCTTGGTGATCTCGGTCCGGCTCATGACCTTCACGAAGCTGCCCACACCGCCGTTCGGGGTGTAGAAGGTCAGGTTCGAGGTGTCGACCTTCTCCAGCTGGAACGAGTCAGTGGTGACGCCTGCGACGCGCGCGACGCGGTTGTCGAGCTTGCCCCAGCCTGAGGTCAGCAGGACCAAGTCGCCATTGCTCAGGCCGTGAGCGGCAGAGGTCACCACGGCCGGGACGGCGTTGGTGATCGCGGTGATGGGTTTGGCCGCCGACAGGGTGTTGGCGACTTGAACGATGGAGCCGTTAGGAAGCGGGACGCGGGTTGCCATTGAGGCGATCCTCTATCTGGAAATGAAAAAGCCCGCACTAGGCGGGCTGTCTCGGGGTTCCTCCGGGCGGAGGGGTATTGCCTCAGGCCGGACGGCGGCGCTTCGGCATGGCGGTGAGGCCGAGGGTGAAGGTCACCACCAGCAGCTCGTTGCGGTTCAGGGTGGGAAAGTAGCCACCGGTGGCGTAGGCCGGGAACGTGATCAGGGCCCCGGAGGGCAGTCGGATCTGCCAGGCCAGCAGGCGCTGGATGTCCCTGGCGCTCGTGATGAGCGTTGCGTGCGTCGACTCGGGGTCGTCTTGGACCTGCAGGGCGATGTCATGCAGGCTGCGGCCGGTGGGAAATCGGACGTCCTCGTAGCCGGCGAGCGGCTGGTAGGACGACCATTTCTCCTCGCCGCCAGACGGGTTCAGGCCCGAGCCGGTGACCTTCTTCACCTCGACCCAGCTGCTATCCGATGGCTCCGGCACCAGCATGGTCTCGGGACTGATGCTGGTGGAAACGAAAACCGTCGTGCCGTTGGGCAGCGGAATGATGTTCGGCATGGTGCACCTACGTCGGGGCGCTGCCCTGGTAGGTCAGGGTGGCGGGGATGGTGTAGACGGCGTCCTCGGGGATCGCCAGGCCCTGGGCGAGCGGCTCGACCACCTGACCCGCAAATGCGCCCTGGTCCAGGAATGAGTCCAGCGGCAGCAGCGCATTCAGTTCGGCGATCAGACCCTCGGGGACGCTCTGCGGCTGCCCCTTCGGCGTCACCACGCTGATCTGGTAAAGGCCGCGGTACTCCAGGGCATCGGTGCCCAGGTAGCGGCAGGTGGTGCTGGACGGCAGCAGGAAGGCGCGCAGGTACGGCTGGTCCGCCTGCGGCTTGAATGGCTCGACGCCATAGGCCACCCCGATGCCCTTCGCCGTGGCCCAGGCCGCCAGCTTGGTCTCGATGGCCTGGCGCGCCAGTGCATGACTCATAAGGTGTTCCTCGCTACGGCTTCCGCGACGATCCGGTCGAACTCGGCGATGGTGAGCCGGACCATGCCGTTCGGTGCCATCTGGCTGTGTCCATATTCGAGTGGGATCGCGTAGATCAGGGTATTGACGATGTAGGCCACCTGGCCGGGCTCCAGCGCGTTCACCGCAGCGATCAGCTTGGCTATCGTCTCGTCGCCCTCCTTGTCCGTGGCGATCAGGCTGCTGTTCGCGGGGGCGCCGATGGTGAATTGCCAGTTCGCCTTGAACCGGCCGGTGTCTACCGGGCTGAGGTTGATCAGCGATTCGCCGATCTGGATGACGATGTCCTGGATGGTTTGCTCGATGGCGGCCATCGCGAGCTCACGGAAATCCTCCAGCTCGGCCTCGAAATCTCCGGACTTATCGCCATAGCGCGCCGTCATGTGGTGCTGCCTGGCCATGGCCTATGCCCTCCCCTGGACCTCATAGCCGCAGTCGACTCCAGCGAAGTTCCAGGCCTCCACGTTGATCACGCGGTAGAGCACGCCGTCGAAGCGGACGGTGTCGCCGGTGGCAGGCTTCGGCAGATCGGCGCCGGCGAGCTGCACGGGCGACACCAGCAGCTTCACGTCGCCTCGCTGGATCGCCGTGCCGTCGATCTCGTCCTGGGTGTAGCTGTAGCGGAGGCCCGAGCCGTCGTAGGCATTGGAGCCGGTGACCGAGCCGCCGGCGACGGGGTCGTAGGCGCCGTGCGTGGCCTGGGTGAGCACCAGCGCCATGCCCTTCCCTTTCGGGCGCGGCGCCAGCATGCGGATGGCCATGGCCCGGCCGCGGTCGTGGATGTCAGGCATAGGGCAGCTCGATCTTCACGGCACCATGAACGGTGACCCAGACGACCTCGTCGCCCTCGACCTTGACATTGCCCTGCTCGTCCAGGTCGTACATCACGATCAGGCCCAGCTCATCATCGGCGGTTACCACCTGGCGCTGCTCGACACCGTCGAGGAACACCTTCACCCCGCGGCCGATCAGGCCAGGGCTGTAGCCAGGGTCATGCTGATCTACTGATACGCGCATCGCTACCTCCAGATGACTCGATAGGAGACCGTGCACCGGCAGTTCGCCAGGTCGGCCCAGGAAGCGCCCAGCGTCTTGTCGCCGGGATAGTTCAGCCGCGCGCCGGTGGGCGACTGGAACGGCTGGTTGAATCCCACCCGCACGCCGCCCAGGGTGACGTGGGCATGGCGGACGCGCAGGTCGCCCTTGTTGCGCCAGATCTTCTCCACGCTCACCGGGCGAACCGGGCCTTCCAGCACTTGCGCGTGCAGGCGGTTGAAGCCGGCGTTCAGGGCTTCGTGGGCCTGGGCCTTGGCCACGAGCAGCGCGTGGGCCTTGACCTTGCGGTCGGCGTAGGCCGTGGCGATCTTCTGGACATCCGCGGTGGCCACTGGCTTCTGCAGCTGGATGGCGCGGTGGACGATGCCGTCCAGGCGCTGGTCGCGGTCGGCCTTGGCCAGGTACTGGCGCATGCGTTCGGCGACGCCGCTGCTGAGCTGGTCGCGGGTGCTGACGATGGCCTGGGCTTCGGGTGCCGACAGGCCGAGCACACCGCCAGCCCGTAGGCCGGTTCTGGGATTCAGGCGCCCCACTACGTCCAGGGCGATCTGGCGCGGCGTGCGACCGGCGGCGCGGCCTGCTGCGGTGATCACCCGGATGGCCTCGGCCTGCTCCTGGGCAATCGTGGCGGTCAGGTCGGTGGCGTTCTGGGTGAGCCACTGCTGCGCGGCCGGCGCATGCTGGTCGAACTGGACCCGGCGCCCGCCTGGCATCTTGATCACCACCAGGGTGCCGCCCTTGATGTAGGTCGTCCGGATCACTTCCAGCAGCGCGGCGAAGGCGCCCAGCGCCAGGGTGGCAACCAGGCCCTGGTCGTCCTGCTGCGCGATCAGGCGCTCGACCTCGACGATGGTCGCTGCGTCCACCGTGGCTCGGATCTGGTCCAGGTAGGCGCGCTGCAGGGCTGGCGTCATGCCATCCATCGCGGCCAGGATCTCGGCCTCGTTCACACCACCACCATGGCGGGCAGCTCGTAGCGGGCGACCAGCACCGGGGCGATGATCTCGTCGATTAGGGTGATGACTGGCCGGGTCGGCGCCGCACCTGGCGCGCTGGCGTCCGGTACCGCGAACGTGGTCTCCAGCGGCCCGAGCTTCTCGCTCTTGACCAGGCTGGTGGCCACGAAGTCGGGGCTCAAACTGCCCGGGGTGGCCAACTCGCGCAGCGCGGCCTCGTAGGTGGCCTGTTCGACCTCGGCCGGGACCTCGGTGGCGCTGATGGTGGCCCCGGTATAGTCCTGGGCGTCGGTCCTCGGCCATTCGCGGACCTGGGCCCTGCCCTGGGCTTTCTCGCCAGGGAACAGGGAGGCCCAGCGGCCGGATGGGTAGCGCTTCCGGTACCGGCCATCGATGTAGACGGACGCCCGCAGCAGCGCGGCCAGCTTGTGGTCGTTGTCACCCGCCCAGCCGGTGTTGGCGCGGGCGGCGTGATAGGCGTCGGCGCCCAGCAGGGAGCCGTAAAAGTCTGCCATGGCGTCGATCTCAAATAGGTGGGCGGCGAACCGCCCGGGGTGTTACTGCGGCTGGTCGGCGAGCAGCTTCTTCAGGTCGTCCAGCTTGGCCTTGGCGTCGAACTCGACGTTCTTGGCCTGCAGCGCGGCGACGACAGCCTCGCGCTCCTGGGCTTCCTGGGCATCGGCCAGCTTCTGGCGCAGGGTCTCGACCTTGCTATTGGCGCCGGCGGTGACGCCGAAGGCCTTCAGCTTGGCCAGCAGGTCCTGCTTCTCGATGTCTTCCACCGAGGAGCCATCGCCGTCGACCTGGCCGCCTTCGACAGTCAGCACGCCGACGCGGACGTAGTGGGCCAGGTTCACCCGTTCCT
This sequence comes from Pseudomonas aestiva, assembly GCF_039908605.1. Lineage (NCBI taxonomy): Bacteria > Pseudomonadati > Pseudomonadota > Gammaproteobacteria > Pseudomonadales > Pseudomonadaceae > Pseudomonas > Pseudomonas aestiva. Next base: position 2,497,037 of record NZ_CP150916.1, read on the forward strand.
TGATGTCGTCCCAGTTGTCCACGTCCAGCTGCTGCTTGGGACCGATGACGCCGCCATCCGGCAGGCCGATGGGGGTGGTGCTGGTGTTGGTGATTACAGGCATGGTGATCTCCTTAGATCCCGTCGATGTAACGCATTTGGAGGGGTTGGCGAACGTCGACGCCGCCCAGGCGGAAGATGCCGGGCACCTCGAAGCGCAGCGGACCGGCCTGGAACACCGGCAGGAAGCGGTGTGGCATCGGCATGTGCAGCTTCACCACCGAGGGGTCGCGGCGATAGGCAACCATCCGGGCAGTGCCACCGGCGCCACCCTTATCCAGGCCACGCAGAGCGCGGACGGTCAGTGGACGACCGGTGGTGGCGGTGTAGATGTTGTTCTGCAGCAGCCAGCCGAGCACGGTTTGAGTCGACAGCTCCGTGACCATGCGAGTGCTGATCGCACTCCAGCGGTCGTAGGGCATCAGCAGGGTATCGGCGATGGTGGTGAACAGGGTCCCCTGGGCCTGACCGGTCAGGGCGTTGTTAACGTCCTGCAGGATCTTGTCCGAGGTGGTGGTCAGCCAGTTGCCGTTGGTGGCGGAGCCAGCCAGAACAGCCGGTGCGTTGGTGATCCCGTAGAAGCCTTTTTCGGCATCGCCGTAGAGCGCGACACGATCGACCATCTCCTCGAAAGCCCGGCGAGCTGCCTTGGCATCCTCGGCGTCGAGGTTGTAGCCGACCATGGCGGCCTGGCTGATCTCTTCCAGGCCGTAGCCGTAGCCGATACCTGCGGTATGGATTTGGGTCTCGAACTTACCCAGCTCGGTGCCTGCACGCGGGATGTCGTCGGCGTTGCCGTTGATCCAGCCTGCCTTACCGTACTTGTCCGAGGAGTAGTAGGTGACGGTCTTGGCCCAGGGATCGGCGGAGGTGTCCACGGGCACCAGGCCGGGATACTGGATGTCGGGATAGACGATCTCGTTGACCTGGCGCTCGATGTACGAGGTCTGGGAGATCACGAAGCCCAGAGCGGCCTGGGCGTCCATAAGCTTGAAGGGGGCGCGCATGTTCGCTCCTTACTTGATGAAGATGTTGGCGACGGCGCCGGCCGCGGCGCTGGTGTCCCAGCGTGCGTTCGGAACAGTGATGCCACCGGTGTTGCTGAAGGCGCCGGCGGCGGTGATGGTGACCGGGTCACCCGCTACCACCGCAACGGCGGCAGTGACGCAGACGGGGCCAGTGAGCAGGATCCGCGCGGATTCGTACTGGACGAACCCGTTGGGGCCGCTGGCCGAGCGATCCAAGACGCTGACGCCGACGAACTTCGCCGCGGTGTCGCCGTTGATGATGGCGCGGACCGACTTGTCCGTGGCGCCTTGGAACACCGGCACGCCAAACGCCAGGCCTGCAGCGTCCTGGACGGTGCGGGAGACGAGATCGGCGTGGGTCATGTCCGGGATATGGCCCGGCACGCTGGCGCGGATGTTTTCGCTGTATGCAGATTGGATGGTCGGCATTACTTGGCACCTCCTTTCCAGCCATCAGTCAGGCGGGTCTCGTAGGCTGCCTGGCCGTTGTCGTGGGGGTTCTGGAACTGGCCGTCCTGGTTCAGCATGTGCTGGCGGACGGGATCCTTGCGGGCCTCATCCTTCAGGATGTCGAAGCGGGCTTCGATGTAGGCCTCAGGCTTGCCGGCGATCGCCGCATCACCCAGCTTGGCGATCACGACCGCCTTGCGGATCTCGGAATCGCTCTTGCCGGTGTAGTCGGCATCGGCGATGGACTTGGCGGTGGTGAGCAGGTCAGCACGAGCCACGACGCGGGCATCGATCTGGGCGTCGGTCAGCTGCTTGCCCTTCAGGTCGTCGATCTCAGCATCCTTGCGGGCCAAGGCGTCGTCCTTCGCGGCGATAGCGGTCACATGGGCCGCTTGCGCATCGGTCAGTGCTTTGCCGGAGTCGGCCAGGCGCTGTTGCAGCGTGGTGATGACTACGGCGCCCTGGTCGGTTACTTCAACCGGGATGCCGTCGACGGTAACCGTCTTCAGGGTCATGGGGGGTTCCTCTTGGGGTTTGTGGTCTTTGGTGATTGGGGCTGCGCCCCACGCGTCGCCAATGCGCGCTCTGCTCCCGGCGCGGCCACGTTGCACGATGGCAACGTGGTCAGCCGTGATCTGGGTTTGTCTGGCCTGGAACGGCGTGCCATCAGGGGCTACGCCGTCCTCCCACACCAGCTCGCAGCTGTAGCCGACGCTCAGCTCGCGCTTGCCGGCCTGCACGGCTTTCACCGCGCGGGCATCGGTGATCTTCAGGCCGATCTTCAGGTATTCGCCGTCGCGCAGGACCTCGTCGCCGGTGGTACCCACAGCCACGTCGCGCCAGTTCTCGGCGGTCACCGGCTGGCCCGGGTGGTCGTCAGTGACGGGGATCTTGGAGAACGTCTGCAGCGCGGCCTTAGAGAAAACCTCGGCCTCGTCGCGGTAGACGTTCACCACCTGCAGGTCAGGGCGGCCGACCTCGCTGCCTAGGTACTGCTGGATGCCGGTGCGCGCGGTGCGGGCAAAAGCTTCCAGGTAGCCGGAATCGCTCAGCCGGGTATCGCCGAGTAAGACGGAATCAGTGATTTTCATGGGTGCCTCAGGTGGTAGGTTCGGGCTCCGGATTGCCCTGGTCGTCGCCCTCTGGATCAGCGTTGCCGCCCTCCTCGTCTGGCAGCGATTCGCCGTACTCCTCCATGGCTGCCTCCAGGCCGGGCAGGACGCTGAACTCAACCAATGCCGTCTCGGCAGCACGGGAGAGCGCGGCCTCGGGGAACAGGCCGGTGTCCTTGATCACCTTGATGGTGTCTGCCACGGTCTTGCCGATGGTGGCGCGCTCCGTCGCCGTGGGCTGCCACAGGCTGTTCCAGATGTAGTGGATCTCAGGGGGCCGGCTGCCCAGCGCTGAGCGAATCAGGCACTCGTCCAGCACCGACATGGCGGGCCGCATTTCCAGTTCTTGGCCGGACTGGATCCGGTCGTAGTAGTTGCGCAGGTCCGACTCCCCGCTGGCGTTGAGCCCAGCTGGGGATTGGCCGAGGAACCGGGTTGCCGGGATGTCCGCTGCACCGGTCACGTTCTGCAGGAAGCGGTCGATGATGTCCGGCAGCGTGCTGAAGTTGGCTGTCTTGGTCTGGTAGTCCTCCCCGGCATCCAGCATCAGCGCGCCATTGATGCTTTTGGCCATGGCGGCCAACCGCAGGCGCTCCAGCAGCAGCTTCTCGAAGCGAGGATCCTCCAGGCTGTGCATGAGATCCGGGATCTTGATGACGTCGACCTTTGCCTCGAACACCAGGCTGGCAACGTTGGCCAGCGTGCCGTCGCTCTGCTTGATCGCTTCCATGACTGATGTCAGGACCGAGTCGCTCCAGCCGTGGCCAGCACCCTCGACCAGCTCAGGGTCGGCATGCTCGGCGCCGTGGAAGATGACCAGCCGCGAAGGGTGGATGTCGACACTGGACCCAGCCAGCCGGTAGGCCTTGGGCATCCCATAGCGCGGCGACTGGACGTCGCGCTCGATCTCGGTCGGGCTCAGGTGACGCCGGCTCATGACCGTCAGGTACTTCACGCCGCCCTGGCCGATGCTATCTGGCCGCAGCTCCAGAGCAGTGTTCGTTTCACCGGTACCGATGAACACCGCGGCGCCACCGAACAGGCGGCCACGGATCATGGCGGTGTGGACCCGCTTGACCAGAGCCAGGCGCTTCTCCTCGGCCTCGATGGCCTGGATCTGTTCCTTGGACGCCTGCCACCCACGCCAGCGCCGGCAGGCGTCGAGCGCGGGAATGTCGATGATCTTTCGCGGCAGCCAACTGCTGCGGTAGGCCGCCAGTAGCTGCTGGTCCGTGAGGGTCGACACCAGGTAGCCCGAATGGGACGCCTTGTCCCGCTCGGTGCCCAGGTTGGCCACGAGATTGACCAGCTTGTCGGAGAGGAACTGTTTGACACCCATCAGGAAACGCCCAAGTAAGAGAAGCGACCCTTGGCGGGCCATTCGTAATCGACGCAGTAGCCGATTGCCGTGGTGATGTGCTGGTACTGGTTTTTCTGATCTTCCTGGAACGTCGAACCGCCCTGCAGCTGGACGGTGCTGAGGCCCTTGTGGCACCAGGGCGCCGTCTCAGCGTTGACGAACAGGCTGACGCCGCCGGCAGCGGTCAGGATCTTGGCCCGCACCGCGTTCTGGCGGTCTTTGATGGCCGGGTGGGCCGGCTTCACCTTGCGGGTGTAGCGCCAGCCGTGCTCCTTGAGCACGCCCTCGATGTCGGTGTAATCGGAGGCGTGGCCATGCTTCTCGCCTGCCTTGCCCGCAGGGTCGCCGTAGATCAGGACATGCTTGTTTGCGTGGCCCTTGTAGCGCTCGACGAACTCGACCGCCGCCTGGCGCGAGATGGCGCTGGTGAGCACGATCTCGTCCAGCAGGTAGAAGTCGTCGCCGTTGCGGCGCACACCGATTGCCGAGGAAAGCGGCGTGAAGTTCTGGTCGTGCATCCACATCAGCTGCTCATGCGGCTGGATAGTCTCGGCGGTCAGGTTGTGCTTGCCGTAGTCCTCATAGATCCGCCCGGATGCGGTCTCGAAACTGGCCTCGAACTCCTGCTTGAACTGCTTGGCCGACATGGCGCGCTTCATCGCGTCCATCACATCAGGCGGCAGGATCTCGGCCGACTTCCAGTGGAACACTCGGAAGTTCGGGTCCTGCCCGGACTCGGCCTGGGAGCAGAGATCGAAGTAGTGGTTCAGGCCATCGGGCACGCCGAGCAGCCAGCACCAGGCGCGATAGTCGGGCCGGGTCGGGTTCACCGTGTTCAGTGCCGGGAGGATGTTGGCCTCCCAGGCGTCCGGCTTGATGTCGGCGAACTCATCGATGCCGCCGCCCGTCCAGGGGATACCCTCAATCCGCTGCGGCTTGTCCAAACCGATGACGTGGATCTCGCTGCCATTGGGCAGGTAGATGATCAGGTCCGACTCCGAGGGCTTGCGCTTGTGGGCGCAGGACAGCGTGAAAGCTTTGAGGTCGTCCCAGAAGATTTTCTTGGCCTGGGTGTGCGTCGGCGCCGCGGCGAAGTATTGCCCGGCCACCGCGCTGGCCTGCTTCACCAGGAAGCGCTTGAACCGTTCCGTCTTACCGCTCCGGCGACCAGCAGGCACCAGGGGGAAGCGAATGCCGTCCGGTACCGCAGCGATCAGCGCCAGCTGCACCGGGTGGTCTTTCAGCGGGTACCAGCGGGCGAGCTGACGATCCAGCAGCAGGTTGCCAGTGTTCATCCCGGTAGCTTCCCGATCAGGTCGCTGAGCACGTCGGCCAGGTCAGCGGATCCGCCTTGTGGCTCCCGGGCTGGCCGATTGACGTAGACATCGCCCACTTCCTTGGCGGCCTGCTCCAGCAGCTGGGCAGTCAGCGCCAGATTGCGCATGTTCTCGGCCTTCTCGGCCATGCGGCCCAGGGTGCGGAGGCGGTGCGCCCGGTTGGCGATCGGGATGTCGGCGGTCTCCTCGCGGAACCGCTTCCGGGTGTCCTCGAACAGGACTCTCCAGCGCTTGGCCAGGTCCCGCCCGGCGTACTTCGTGGGGTCGTGGCTTTCGCACTGCTGGCGGCTGACCTCGATCCCGAATTCCTCTTTGACGGCTGCTGCCACCTGGGAGGGCGTGTCGAAACAGGCCAGGGCCTGAACGATGAAGGCTTTCACATCGTTGCTCAGGGTGGCCATGGTTCTACTTCCGTCAAGGGTCTGTCAGAGGTCAAGCCGACTTGAGCAGACAGGTTCCGCAGGCCCTCGCAATGTTGATTTTCTCCACCTCGGGGCGGCTGTTCGCGGCTTCCACCAGGCGCTGTACGTCCGGGCTGGCGCCATAGCGACGCACCACGCCGACGAACTCCTCGACGTCGTGGCCGCGCAGCTTGAGCTTGGGCATACCGTCCCGGGTGAACGCTGGAGCACCGAAGCCATCCAGCTCCTGGGCGATGTGGTAGAGCTCGTGCTCGACCAGGGCGCAGAACACGGCGTCGCTGCATTCTGCGCAGTAGTCGGCGGCCAGGGTGATGAGGAAGGCCGGGATGCCCCCAAACCACTCCACCAGCTGCTGCTCTGCCCTCGCCTTCTGCCAGCCACCGGCACGGAACGCGACCTGCTCGGCCTGGCCCAGCACCAGGCGGCTCGCCTTGACGAAGCCTGTCCTGGCCCAGAGGAAACCGATGTCCGCGTCGAGCAGGTGGATGTGGTCCTCGTTGCGCAGCCTCCCACCCTCGCGGACGAAGGTGTCCATGGCCCAGTCGCGAAGCTCGGGCGCCGGAACAAGCTCCGGCCAGTGCGCGGTGGGTGGTTGCGGACGATCCATGGGGGCTCCTGGTGGTGCGTTACGACCTGGGCGACTTCCACTCGGCCATGCGTTCACCGGCGCGGGCCTTGATCAGGTCGCGGGTGGCGGCATGGCCTGCGTCGTCCAGGTTCATCTTCTCGCCGCCCATGGCGCCATCACCGCCGGCGATCCACAGGGTGACCGGGACGCCATTGGCCTTGGCCTCATCCAGAGCGCGGACCAACGCAGCACGCGCCGAATCGGTCGGAGGGATGCCGGTCTCACCGACGAAGCCGCGCAGGCCCTTCGCAGCGAAGTAGCTGTAGGCCGGGCGGAAGACGTTGGCCACCTGCTCCGCCGGGATGGCGTTCAGGTTGCCGCTGTTGTACTTGCCGCTGGAGTCGCCGCTGAGGTCGCCGTAGCCGTGCACCTCGGGAATCCAGTTGTTCGCCGGGTCCTTGATGCCAGCAGCGAAGGTGCCGCTGACGGTGGCCCAGTTGCGGGCCGAGGCCCACTGGTTGCCGCAGATGAACACCGGCTTGTTGGTGACCCGCCGGATGATCGGCAGCATCACGTTCGCGTCGGCTACCACCTTGGCCTCCATCGCGGTGACCGTGAGACTGTCCAGGGCGCCGCCCGAGGCGTAGGGCTCATTGCCCAGGCCATAGCCCAGGATCATCGGCTCATCGAAGGTCGTGACCATCGAGGCGATGTGATCGCCCAGGTCCGCGGCGCCCCAGCCGTTGACGTCGTCGATCAGCACCAGCTCCTGGCGCTTCCAGCGACCGCCCTGCCCGGCTGCTTCACCGGCCGGCAGCAGCGCACCGGTCTGCTTGCGCACGCCATCCACCAGCGCGGTCTGGTTGCGGTAAATGCGCCAGTAGTGGTGCGGGTCGAAGATGACCAGCGCCTCGCCGTTCGAGTCCTCGCGAATCCAGCCCAGCACAGTCCTCATCTTGGCGACGAAGGTTGGGTCGAGCTGGCCACCCTTCACCGGCAGGCCGGTCGAGTCGATCAGCGTGGCGCGCTGGAGTGCATAGGGGAAACGGATCAGCCGGACGCCCAGGTCCCGCACGTAGAGGCGGACGTCTGCACGGCTCGGCCATTTGAAGTGGGTCCCCGCCTCGCCTGGCAGCACCTGGTTGGCATTCGAGTGCGCGGCAAGGTTGATGCCGAGGAACGGGACGTTGCGCAGTACCGCAGGACCAGCGACCGGGTCCGGCTTCGGATCTTCCGGCGTCACCACGACGGGAGTCTCCGGTACCGGCTGCGGCGCTGGGGTCGGCGCTGGCTTGCCGTAACGGGCTCGAACGGTGGCGGGCTTGCCTACCACCTTGCCCGGGTTGGCGATGTTCTGGTCGATGGACAGCAGCAGCGTCGGATCGCGGCCTGCCAGTGTCTGAACCTCGACGACCTCCAGCACGTTCACCGCCTGGCCGGTAGCGAGCTGCACCACGACCTGGCCGGCGACGATGAGCTCGCTCATGGGCAGCATCAGCGACTTGTCGTAGGCGTTGATGACCTCGGTGGTCAGCGGCAGGCTGGCGGCCGGTGGCACTGGTGCCGGATCAGGCGTCGGCTCCGGTACCGGGTCAGGGGTCACGGGCTGGGCCGCGGCGAGCGCTGCCTCTATCAGGCCCTTGCCTGCGGTCTGAACATCAGCGATGGCTTGCGCGAGCTTCGCGCTGGCAGCGCCTACGGCGTCGGTCATGGTGCTTGCACTCCGGGGGTTGTGGGCGCCGGAATGCACAGCTCGGGCCACTGGGGTTATGGCTTGGCGGCTTGCGCCTCAGCCTTGATCACTGCCTCGGTCGCCTTGTTGGCGGCCTGCTCTGCCTTGGACGCTGCGCTCTCGACCCTGGGGCCGACCTGCAGCAGCAGCTTCTGGTTGATGTCCAGCAGCTCGCGGATCCTGGCGACGCGGGTGGCGTCTTGGCGCTCGTGCGACTCGGCGAGAATCTTCACGGTGTCGGCGGTCGTAACGGCGTTGTGCTGACTGCCCGCCATCCAGCTCGCGATGGCCACGGCCAGCAGTAGGAACCAGCTGCCGTGGTTGTCGAGCCACCGGCGGGACTTGCCCTTCTGGCGGGACATCTCTTGATCGGTCATGCGGTGTTCCTCTTGAGAAGCTCGGCCTTCAGCTCGGCGATCTCTTCCGTGAGGTATTGCATCTGCACTTCCATGCGGGCGATCTGCGCTTTGTTCTCCGCGAACTCGCGCACCAGGGCATTGTTGTTTTGCCGGGACTCTTCCAGCAGGCGCTGGGTCTCGGCCAGCTCGCCCTTGGTTTCCTTGTGGGAGGCCCGCTCCTCTGCCAGGGCTGTGTTCAGCCGCTCGCTCGCCGGGCCCCGCTTCTCGCGCCACTGGAGGAAGAGGTAGCCGCCGGCGAAGATCACCACGAGCAGGGCCCAGGCGATCCAGTCGCTGAGCCCAGCACCTGGACCAGGCAGTGGGGGCAGGTTGTTTGGCATCTGCCTCTCCGAACTGCGGGCATAAAAAAACCCGGCGGGAGCCGGGTTACTTGATGATGTTGAGGCGGATCAGAAGCCGGTTCAGCAGCACCAGTCCCCAGATCAGGGCCTTCCACCCTAACCATGCAGCAACACACAAACCCGCGATCACGAGCGGGCCGCGAAAGTTGCCGGAGCTACTGCCGTGCCCTCGTGCAACCGCATCGGTTGCAGCAAAAAGCAGGACAAGGAAACCGCGAAAGTCCATGAGGAACCTACAAAAAACCCGGCGCTTTGGCCGGGTTCTGAGATTTGGGTGCTGCTTCACACAATGGACAAATCATGCCGCCAGCCGAGAAATTGGTCAAGCGGCCGTTTTCATCTCCCGCAAAAGCCTCGCCACGGGTGCCAGTGCTAGCTGATCGAGATCATTGCACGCATCGAAACAGCGCTGGATGAAGTCGCCCCACTCCGAGTCCCAAGATTCCGACCGAAGCTCTACCCCATAGGTGTAATCCATGAAGTCCCGGAACCGCTCCGGTGTCGGCAGCGGATCTGGCGCCGCACTCTGCCCGCCCTGGTGCTGTCGCCGGTACCGGTAGAGCACGGCCTTCGCCACGAACTCAGCCTTCGCGAACTTCTTGGCGTACATCCGGGCGCCGCGCTGGTAGGCCAGTTGGAAAACGAACTCCTCGGCCGCCTCGCGCCAGAGGTCGTTGTTCTCCGGGTGGTACATATGATTGCCAAAGGCGAACAGGTCAGCCGGCAGGCGATCGACCACGTTGCGGACGTGGGCGCCGATCGTCTCGTTCACAAGGCCGGCCACGCCGCGCACGCGCTCGGTGTCCTGAAATTGCCCGACCAGGGCGAGGGACTCGCAATGGCGATTGGTGCCATCGCCCGGGCGGTAGAAAGCTTTGTGCCACTCTTCTCGGGCTGAACTCAGGCGCATCGGGGATACCTCGGAAATCTGGATTGCGACTTGCGCGGCCACCTGGCGGCGCAGACAACTGCTGGCGTCCCTGCCATCTCTGCCCTGGGTCGGCTTCAAGCCACCCGCCTCCTCTGTCCATAGATCGCCAGCATCAGGTCCTCAGGCTGGGGCAGCAGCAGCTGGAGGTGCTCGGCGCAGTAGCGGTCCAGGAGGTCGAGGTACTCGGCCATCTGAGCCTGGGTGAATCCGCTAGTCTTGGCGCGGCCGACCTTGAACTCGCCCCCGGCCGGGCCAGGCATGGCCACCTTGCGGACCTCGCAGGGCCAAAGCCGCGCCACCAGGATCTCGTGCCACTCCTGGGCGCTGGCGAACTGGCCGAAGCTGTCGGCCAAGTGCTTCTGGATCGCGTTGTTCCACATCCAGAGCAGGCGATTCTGGGCGTCGCTGCGCTGGCTGCGGATCTCGGTGATGGCGATCTTGCGGGGCTTCGATAGGTCGAGGCCGGCGAGGAAGGACAGCAGGCGGTCACGATCGGCAGTGGTGCGAATAACGTGGTCGGTCATGGCCGCTTCCTCCGCAGCTTCTGCTGGCAGCGCTGGCAGTGCCGCCAGTTGCCAGCGTCGAACATGGGCACGCGGTCGCTGGTGGTCACCTCGACACCGCATAGCGACCGCCAATGACGAACGCGGCCATGGCCATCCGGCCCGATCTGGTCGGCCTGGGTCTGCTTGAAGTAGTGCGCACAGGTCCAGGTCCCGAGCGGCATGAGCCACCCTTTCTCCAGCTCGGTCTTGAGGCCGGTCATCGTCACGCCCATGGCTGTCAGCTCGTCGTGCAGCCCCTGATCCACCATCGCCTGGTACAGGGGGAAGTCTGGCTCCTTGCTCATGCCGCCTCCTCCGTCATCAGCGGTACGATCCGGACCCGCACGCACGGGGTCTCGGCGTAGCGCTTGCGCACGATGGCGTCCACCACCTGGACGTCGTCGCGCCAGACCACGCCATTGAGGCCGTCGTAGATCGCCTTGATGACGTTGTCCATGTCGGGCTTCGTGGTCGGGAACACCTGCCCGGCGACGGCCTGGGCCTTCCACTTTTTCGACTTCGATTGAGGGATCGGCAGCAGGATCTGCAGCTCGACCATGACGGGGTGCGGGATTAGGCCCCGGCCGGCCATGGCTATCTGGGCGGCGTGGGCGATCAGGCCCTCATAGGCCACCGTCTCTTTCGGGGTGAACATGCGGGCATGGGCGCCTACCTTGCCGATGCGGGGACGGCCCTTGCCGATGGGCTTGCCCGGCACCACGAATTCCACCGCGGCGAAATCACGCATGGTCCTTCTCCTTGGCAGCCTGGCGCACTGGGACGGCGCCGTCGTGTAACGGCATCAGGTGGCGCTCTTCGACGAAATCCCAGTCGCCGTTGCTGTTCACGACCACCACCCAGGCAGGGCCTTGGCCCTTGCTGACCCACCAGGCACCATCCGGCCCGATGAACTCCTCTCCGGGCGTGGCACGGAACCGCAGCTCGACGGTCAGGCCGACCAGGCGCGGCGATACTCGGAATCCCGTCACCAGGGCCAGGTCCTCTGGCTTGAAGTCACGCATGGTTGTCTCTCCGGATGCCCATCTTGGCCAGCAGCATGGCGCGGGCTTGCTTGGGGTCGTTGGGAATGCCCTGGGCTTGCATCAGGTCCCGGGCCTGCTGGTGGCTATGGGCGAACTGCACCTGCATCGGCGACTTGTGATCGTGCTCGATGCCCAGCGGAATCGTGTCCTCAAGCGGCTTGCCCATGACGGCCCGGGCCCGGACGATCGAGTAGTTGCGCGCAAAGGTCTTGCGCAGGGTCTTGTTGTCCGGCCGCGCGGTGCGCAGGTCGTAGGTGCCGGTCTGCTTGGCGGCGACGCGGACAGCGTCGTGCTTGTACTCACCGCGCAGCGCCTGGTCCCAGGCTTCCTCCTCGGTGGGCAGACCGGGCACATGCAGGCACAGCTGGCGGAAGACGTTCGCCGGCGGCGGCCAGTCGAACTCGTCGCCCTTCTCGACCAGCAGGGTCAGCCCGTTGGCGATCTGGCGGCCGCTGATGTCGTGCAGCACGGTCGCCCAAACGCTGTCCTGGTCAGCTTTCTCGCCAAAACTCGACGTCCAGCGGTGGCCGTACATCTCCGCCATCTTCATCCAGAGCTTGTCCAGCAGCTCCTGCCGCAGCTTCTCGGGCTTTTCGGTCGGCGATGCCTTGGCGGACCCGGTCGACAGCAGAGAGGCTGCGTTGTCGACCAGCGTGAGCACCGGCTTGGGCTTGAGGTCTTCCGGGGTTGGCTTGTGCATGGCGGTGCTCCCGTTTCAGATGCTGGGCGAGCGCGTGCTCCCAGCGGGCTTGGGTTCGGTGTTCATCAGGGTTGGCGATCCAGAACGACCGGAACTCCAGGAGCTGGTCGGGATGGATCTGCACGCCGGCCATGGCGTTCATCGTCAGCGTGGCCTTGAAGGTCTGCGGGTTCGGCTCCCAGTCCGCCGTCATGGCGAACCTGGTGCGGGAGTTGGTTGCGCACGCACGCGGTGATGGTGGTGGTGTTGTAGTACCGGACTCCGGAAGTAGGTTGTTGCTAGCGGGTTGCTCAAAAAATAACCCGGTTGCAGCTATACCCTCCTCCTGCCTATAACCCGCGCCATTGCTGGGTTCTGGCTGGTCGTTGTTCGGTTGCTGCGTTGGTTGTAGCTCGGTTGTAGCTCGGTTGTAGCTCTTTTGGGCGGACTGATCCGTTCGGGCGTGGGGAAACTCGAACACCAGGGGTCCGATGACCTTTACCGCACCGATCTTTTCCATGCGTCGCACGGCCGATCGGTACTGCTCCCGTGTGATTGCCTTCGGTGCCGGACGCCCAGGGATGGGGTCGACGGTGAAGCCTTCGCGCAAGACGATCTCGTTGATCTTGGTCTGGAGCCCGGCAATGCCCGATGCGAAGTCCATGCGGCGCTTGAGGGCCACGTAGAGCTTCAGCAGCTCCGCCGGCTCGCCAGCGAACAGGGCCCATTCATCATCGTTGACCAGAACTGCGGTCATGACTCAATCCCAGCCCAGGGGTCCTGGGCGCTTCTTCTCAGCCTTCAGCCCCAGCTCTGCCAGGGTTTCGAGTGAGCGCAGGTATTCGGCGTTGACCACCACCGCAGAAACTGGAACGACTTGGAGTCCCAGGAGCGCAAACAGCTTTGCCCAGCGCTCTATCTCGCCTTCCTTCCAGCGCGACACGGTCGATTCGGACAAGCCGATTGCGTCCGCGACGGTCTTCTGGCCCACCGACACGAGTCGCTGCAAGACCAGGGATTCGATCTCCCGTGCCCTTGCAGATGGGTCTTGGCTTAATGCGGGTGTGCTCATGGTCAGGCCGCCGGTTGATTTACTTCCGGCTCGACGAAGCGCTCGGGATAGAGGATGTGAATCTCAGTGAGATCCCCCTCGAATACACCGCAAAGCTTCTCGGCCAGACCAGCGGATGGCCGCTGAACGCCTCTTTCAACTCGGGAAAGGTTCCCGGTATCGATCGCCTCGCCAGCAACGCGAAGTCGATCAACCACATCTGCCAGTCTCCAGCCCTTCTGGATCCTGGCTTTTTTCAAAGGAGTCATGGGATGACCTCTTGCCTGGACATTGGAGATTTGGATTCTGCGCAGTGCGCAGATTATTTGCAAGCCAAATCTGCGCAGTACGCTTTGCGCAATACGCAGCCCGAGCAGAACATTCCGCTCATGGAAATCGGCGACGTAATCCGCCAGGCCCGGAAGAAGAAAGGCCTGACTCTTGAGCAGCTTGCGCACCAGGTCGGTACCGACACTGGCAACCTGTCTCGCCTCGAACGCGGAAAGCAGGGTGCTAGCCAGGAGCTGCTATCAAAGCTGCTCGGGGCTCTGGGGCTATCGCTCAGCCTTGCGCAAGCAGACCAATCAAACGCAGATCCAGGCCCCTCCCTGACGACCCCCTTCCGGTCAGTGAAGATCGCGGGGACGGCCCAGCTTGGCGCAGAGGGTTACTGGACGGCACTTTCACCCAGTGATGGCCACGTCGACATCCCGACCCGGGACAAGGACGCCTACGCGCTGCGCCTCCGCGGCGACTCGATGTCCCCTGCGATCCGCTCCGGCTGGGTGGCAGTGTGCGAGCCGAACTCCCAACTGATCCCCGGCGAATACGTCCACATCAAGCTCAAGGGCTTCGATGGTGAGGGCGAGAGCATGGTCAAGGAGCTCCTCTACGCCAATGAGGAGGAGATCAGCGTGATGTCGATCAACGACGCCTTTGGCCGGCGGACCCTGGCCCTGGCCGATATCGAGTACATCCACCCGGTGCCCTTCATCGTGGCTCCCAGCAAGATCGTGCAGTGATCGGCACTTGACCTTAGCGTCGTGCTATGCTTCGCGCATAACCGAATGGAGTGAGCCATGCTCATCACTCATGAGCGCGAGAAGCTGATCCAAGCGATCATCTTCTTCGTAACCAACACCCGACACTGCCACAAGATCAAGCTGTTCAAGCTTCTCTACTTCCTCGATTTTGAGCATTTCAAGGAAACAGGAAGAAGCGTAACGGCGTCGGACTACTGTGCTTGGCCTTATGGCCCTGTGCCCGTCGACTTGATGGCTGAAATTGAGGTTCCTCAGCCGGATATGGCCGCCTCGGTAGCCTTCACGAACAAGTCAATCAAGGGTGGGACGCAGGTGATGCTCAACATTGAGCCTCGCGCTGAGTTCAATCCTGAGAACTTCACCAGGCGTGAGATGGGCATCATGAAGCGCCTTGCTGAAGAGTTCTTTGAGACGAAGTCGGAGGACATGATCGAGGCTACGCACCTCGAAAACATGCCTTGGGACAAGGTCTATAACCAGCAAGGAGCAAAACAGCAGCGGATACCATACGAGCTTGCGCTGCGTGCCCAGGAAGAAGAAGCCTTGCTGCGCGTGGCGCGCGATCGCAAAGAATTGATGGAGTGCCTTCGTTGACGCCAGGGTCGGTGTTCTTCGATGAGACGTTCCACTTCCATGATGGCGAGACCGGCGAAAAGCTATTCGTTGTGCTTGGAAGTGACGCATCGGTAACAGTGGTGGCAAAGACCACATCGCAACAGCATGGCCGAGGCGTTACCTTCGGTTGCCAGCCAGCGGACCGCTTTCAAAACTTCTTCCTACCCCCACACTGTTGCTACCTCAAAAAAGCAACGTGGGTTTGTCTGGACGAGTTCTACGAACTGAATGCAGTACAAATGCTGGCAAAGCGCTTCTCTGGCGGGGTTAAGCCTGTATGCACGCTGGAAGACCAGCTAATCCGTCAGCTCCAAGACTGTGCCATCGAGAGTCTCGATATAAGCCCCAAGCAGTTGAAGGCAATCATGTCATGCCTTGTCGGGCTATAGCACTCTATTCAGCCGCCCCTGTCTAGCTTAGCTAGTCATCCTGACCGTACCGCCCACTCCGCTATCTGGACAGTCCGTCACGTTCTGCGCCCCAGCAGGATCCAGTGGCTAGAATGACTGCTTCGACGACATGGAGGTGCCTTGTGAAAGAAATTCGATTGATGGCTGCAGCGGTCGCATTTGCTGCTCTTGCCGGATGCGTGACCCCACAGCCACCGCAGACCCGGATGTTCTTCCCCGTTTCCGAGTACGAAGCGCTCCCCCGCGCGGGCACCGGCGTGGTCGAGGGACAG
Source organism: Pseudomonas aestiva (assembly GCF_039908605.1). Taxonomy (NCBI): domain Bacteria; kingdom Pseudomonadati; phylum Pseudomonadota; class Gammaproteobacteria; order Pseudomonadales; family Pseudomonadaceae; genus Pseudomonas; species Pseudomonas aestiva. Next base: position 2,512,434 of record NZ_CP150916.1, read on the forward strand.
GTCTTCATGAAAACCGTCGGTGGCGACGTGAAGTATGGCGCGGGTTCAGAGGTGCTCCTGAACCCGGTCACCTCCTATTCGGAGGAGTGGTATCGAGCGACCTTCATTCGGCATGTCTCACTGAGCCCTGCCGACACGCGGCAAGATCAGTACATCCGAACCACCCAGGCGGATGGCAATGGAAACTTTCGATTTGCGGGTGTTCCCCCCGGGGAATACTACGTCCTCTCTGATGTGTATTGGCAGGCGCCAACCCAATTCGGCATGTCCACGCAAGGCGGCCTTGTAGCAAAGCGAATCTCGGTCGAGAACGACCAGACGGCCCGTGTGATCGTCACCCCGTAGTTGTCCCCTGATAGCCGAGGCCCGCCAAGCGCGGGCTTTTTCATGTCTGGAACCTTGCCGCTTCGCCCTGTGTCGCATACTGTATATTTGAACAGTGTCACAGAGAGGAGATGTCCTATGTCCCGCCGCAATACCCCTGCAATCGCCGCCCAGTCCATGACCACCAGCTATGAGCGCCTGTCACGTCGGATCAATGCCCATATCGCCGAGCCCCATGCCCAGCTCGAACAGCGGTGCACCGTCAGGCGCCTAGACACGGACTGCGACGACGATTGGGAACGCGTGCTGGACGAGATGCGGGAGGTCGACATCGTCGAGGTGACGTGTCGAGGGGATGACGTGGAGTTCGCCTGGAAAAATCCAGAGCTGAATGGCTAGCCCTCCCCCCCCCTTGAAAGAAGCCCGCCGAGTGCGGGCTTTTTCATGCCAGCAAGAAACTGAGAATTTGCGAATTCTGCGCTTGACGCAGATTAGCATTCTGCGCAAAATGCAAACCATGAACTGCGCACCACGCAGATTCGGGTAGCTCCACCGCCCCTGCTCTTTCACAATCCGACGCAACAAAGAAACCACAGACCGCATTGCCTCTACGGCGACCGGCAATCAGACAGGCCCGAAAGCCTGCCCACGCGAAGGCGACCCCGAGGGGCGACCGGGACGGCTGATTGAGGGCACCAGGCCCGCTCCGCGAGAGCGACCCGTATGCAATGCGCAGTCCCGAAAAGAGATAGCGCGCCTAGCTTCGGCGAAGGGCGCGCCGGACCTCATGCACCCTGCCCCACACACCCGGGCACCCAGAGCTGCAGCGTGCATGTTGTAAGGACCTTTGATCCACGGCGAATAGGCACTGATTGCCGCTGTGGGGAGGAAGCTCGAAGCCCACCACCGAGAACCTGACACCTGCAATCAGCGGCGGGGAGACGGCGGCGCCAGTGCCGAGGACTGGATGACAGCCGGAAAGACGGCCCGATCGCCTGGTTCGCCAGGCTGCATCGGGGTGTGATCTGCACCTAAGCGAGGCACCGGGTAGATAACCCGGCGAGCCACTGAGCACGGTCGGCAGAACGGCCGCAGGCAAAGGCAGGGTTCGCTACCCGCGCAGATCACACCCCGATGCAGGAGACGGAGTCGCGCCAGCTAGCAACGCCAACAGGTGCTGGCACTGCATCACCCATTCCCCCCGCGCCGTCCGGCGCCCATCGAGACCCCAACCATGACCAAGACCGCATGGGTCGAGCAATGGCTCGACGAGGCGGCCGAGGATCTGCTCGCCGGCCACCCGGTGAAGATCGACGGCGCCACCGTTGTTGAACCGCTCGACTTCTACATGGCCCTGCTGCTCGCCTTCGACGCCAAGCGCGAGGCCGACAACCACTTCCAGGCAGACCGTGAGGCCCTGCTGCTCGGCGCGGTGCTGAACAGCCGCGGCGACCCTGCAGACGGCCACCTGTTTGCCGTCATGGGCGGCCGGGCCGAAGTGCTGGCCATCGCCGCCGACCTGTGCGAGCCGCACGCCGACCGCGCCTACACCCAACACCTGGCCGACGAGGAAGACGAGCGCGGCTGGATCGAATACCAACGCAGAAAGGATGCCGCCTGATGGACCACATCGAACGCGCCGAGCGCGCCCGTGAATCAATCCGCCGCGAGATCAACGCCATTGATACCGCTATCGAGCCTTCCATCGTGAAGGCCCGGGCGGACGCCAAGATCGAGCTGGCCAGCGATCAGCTCCTCATCAGCAGCCGCGAATGGCTGCTGTTCATGAACCAGGCCGACACGCTGTATCGCGGCCGAGTGTTTGGGAGTGCTGCGGCATGACTATCGACTGGAGCAAGGCGCCGGAAGGCGCGACGCACTGGGACTCACGTGGAAACGCATGCAGTCTCGGTTTCATGAAGCCAGGTCTTCGCACCGGTGAGTGGGAATACGCTGGCTGCGGCGGCCACTGGGTTCTTTATGGTCGGGCCGATATGAATTTGATCAATGCCATGATTCCAAGGCCGGCGCCTTGGTCCGGCGAAGGCCTGCCGCCGGTGGGCATCGTGTGCGAGGTAAAGAGCGGGCACGGAGAATTTCCCACCTTCGTGCTCTGCGAGGTCATTGCCCACTTCGATGGCGAGACCAAGCCTTGCGCCGCTTATGTCTATACCCAGCACGATGGCACTCGCCTAGTGGGTCAAGGGACAGAGCAGGCATTTCGCCCAGCGCCCACACCCGAACAAATTGCGGCCGAAAAGCGGGAGCAAGAGATTTCGGAGCTGGCGAACGATTTCTACATAGTGGGCTTCAGGAGTTATCGGATCACTGCAGAGGATCTGCACAGGCTCGGCTACCGCAAGACCGAAGGCGGTGCAGCATGACCACCTCCTCCGCCCCTACCATCACCGCCGACCAGGTCGCCGAGGCTGAAGCGCGCCACACCCTGCTGCTGCGCACCAGGCAGTCGCTGCCCGAGGCCTTGGGCCTGCCGCCGGAGACCCGGCTGATCGACACCCCGATCCGCTCCCCGATGATGCGCCGGCCTGGTCGGCGCTGGTCGGTCGAGGTGGCGTCGTGAACATCGTCACCATCCGCGCCAGCTCGCTGGCCGAGCTGTTCGATTGCCCGGCGCGCTGGGAAGCGAAGCACCTCCTCGGCATGCGCAGCCGCTCCAGCGGGGCGGCGCACCTGGGCACGTCGATCCACGCATCCACCGCTCTGTTCGACCAGGCGACCATGGATGGCGCGCCGATCAGCGCGGACGACGCGGCCGGCCTGTTCGTCGACACCCTCTACAACCCAGAGCACGAGGTCGACTGGGAGGACAGCGGGCCGAAGCAGGTCGAGCGCATCGGTCTGACGCTGCACAGCCGTTATTGCGCCGACATCGCGCCCACCCAGGACTATGTCGGCATCGAGGTGACGTGTGCGCGCCTGGAGATCAGCGACCTGGGTCTGGCGCTCACCGGCACCACCGACCGCATCCGCCGGGTGGATGGACAGCTGGGCATCAGCGACCTGAAAAGTGGCGCCCGCGCCGTGGGCTCTACCGGCGTCGCGGTCACCGCCGGCCACCGACCGCAGCTTGGCGTCTACGAGCTACTCGCCGAGTTCGCCATCGGCCAGCCGCTGACGGCGCCCGCCGAGATCATCGGCCTGAAGACCGGCGCCGGCCCGTGCGTAGGCCGCGGCGAGGTCACAGGCGCCCGCCAGGCCTTGGTCGGCGATGAAGACAACCCCGGCCTGCTCCAGATGGCCTCCCGCCTAATCCATGGCGGCCTGTTCTACGGCAACCCGAAATCGGTGCTGTGCTCCGCACGGTACTGCCCGCGCTATCCCACCTGTCCCTACAAGGGGTGACCCATGAGCAACACCTCCACGCTGCAGTCGCTGCAGCAACGCCCGGCGCGTGAGCAGATGCCGGTGTCGATGAGCTTCTTCAACCTGGAAGGCTTCGAACTGATGCAGCGCATCGCCAAGGCCTTCGTCCAATCCGACCTGGTGCCCAAGCAGTACCAAGGCAACCTGCCGAATTGCCTGATCGCCCTGGACATGGCCCAGCGCATCGGCGCGAACCCGCTGATGGTGATGCAGAACCTCTACGTGGTGCACGGCACCCCGAGCTGGTCGAGCAAATTCCTGATCGCCACGGTGAACACCTGCGGCCGCTTCAGCGCGCTGCGCTACGAGTGGAAAGGCGAAGCGGGCAAGCCGGACTTCGGCTGCCGCGCCTGGGCCATCGAGAAGGAGACCGGCGAGCGCCTCGACGGCATCTGGGTGACCTGGCAGATGGTCAACGCCGAGGGCTGGGCCAGCAAGAGCGGCAGCAAGTGGAAGACGATGCCCGACCAGATGTTCGTCTACCGCGCTGCGGCGTTCTGGCAGCGCGCCTACGCGCCGGATCTGGGCATGGGCCTGCAGACCGAGGAAGAGGTCCGCGACGTCTTCGACGCGAAGCCTGATGCCGGCGGGAACTACGCGGTGGACATCGACGCCCTCCGCCAGGCCGAGGCCGCGCCCCGGAACGTCGATACCGCCACCGGCGAGATCCTGGACGCCGAGCCGGAAAAGCGTGACGAAAAGGCCGAATCGGTTAACACCGAGGCCGAGAAACGCGACATATCGGCCGAAAAGGCTGACACCAAGCCGGAAAAGGCTGACACCGGTGCCGCCCAGGTCGACACAGACGACTTCAGCATGGAGTGATGGCCATGGCCAGCCGGACCGTAGAGGAGCTGTTCGACCGCGTCGAGCAGTTCACCGCCCTGCTGGCCGCCGCTGAGGACGGCGCGGATACCGACTGGGAGATCCAGTTCACCACCGATATCCGCGACCAGTTCGAGCGCTACGGCGCCCACACCTACCTCAGCGACGCCCAGCTGCAGTCGCTCAACAAGATCGCCCACCAGTAGGAACCCGCCCCATGAAAATGGAACACCGCGCCATCATCGAAAGCGCAGAGCGCCACGGCTGCCGCCCCTCCGAACTCGCCCACCAGCTGCTGGTGCACGACCTGATTGAGACCTGCCGCTTCGAGCTGCACAACCTCAAGGCGCCCTATCACAAGCTGAACGAGGGCCAGCAGCAGGAGGTGATTGACCGCCTCACCGAGAAGGTCGAGGAAGCCGTCGAGCTGGCCGTCCGGATCATCGCCGCGCGCGACGTCGTGTCGGTCCCGATGGACATCCGGTCGATCAAGGTTGAAGCCAAGGCCCTGACCGTCACGGCCAAGGTCGACGCCAACGAGCCATCGAACGCCGAGCTGACGAAGTCCGCCGGCAAGCTCTGCCTGCTGGTGCTGGCGCCGAACGATTACAACGATGGCCTGGACGGCATCCAGCCCGACCGCGATCAGTCGGACCTGCCGCTGGCGGCTGCCGACCTGCTGGGCAGCCCAGAGGAGCTGGAGAAGCGCCTGGGCGGCGGCGGTGACCGTGACGACCTGGAAGACGACGTCCTGCTGGAAGAGGCGACCCGCTTCGTCATCAGCAGCCGCCGGGCATCGATCTCGGCCATCCAGCGCGCGCTCAAGATCGGCTACAACCGCGCCGCCCGCCTGGTCGAGGCGATGGAGATCGCCGGGACCGTCTCGGCCATGGACAGCACCGGCGGCCGCGAGGTGATCGCCCCTGTTCCTGAGGGCGCCGCCGCAGACGGCCAAGCCAACGAAGCCGAGTCGGAAGACGACACCCCGGAGGACGCCGCCGCGCCGTACCCCACGGCCTACGGCGTCGTGCCCTACTCCGACGTCTGCGCTGTCCTGGCCCGCAGTACGCCGCCAGTAACCATCGACTACCTGCAGAGCCGGTTCGCCATTGGCAGCGATGCCGCTCGCGCCCTGGTAATCCGCCTGCTCGATGACAAGGTCATCGCCGTGCAGAGCGAGGCGGAGAACCCGCTGCACAACACCTACCGCGTCACCAAGGACCTCGACGAAGTCGTCTCGATGGAGTAACCAGCATGCGCATCACGAACATCACCGTTACCAACGTCCAGGGGCTGCGAAATGCAGCCCTTGCCGTATCTGAGCCCCTGCTGCTGGTGTCCGGTGACAACGGCGCCGGCAAGTCCAGCCTGCTGGACGCCATCAGCATGGCGCTCACCGGCCAGCCGCGCCGGGTGTCCCTGAAAAAGGAGCTGGATCGCCTGGTCACCGAGGGCGCCAAGAAAGGCGAGGCTCACGTCGTCTACACCGACGCCGCAGGTGAAAGCCAGACCGCCTGGATGATGCTGCCGGGTGGTAAATCGGTGGTAATTCCTGATGCGCCGTTCCTTCCCTTCGTGCTGGAGGCCGCGAGGTTCGCGGCCCTGGATGGTAAGGAGCGCCGGAAAGTCCTGTTCGACCTGACCGGTGCGGGCGCCGGCGCTGCCGAGGTGGCCCGCCGCCTGGAAGCCCGGGGCGCCGACCTAGCGAAATTCGAGAAGGTGAAGCCGCTGCTGCGCGGTGGCTTCCCTGCCGCCGAGGCCCAGGCCAAGGAATACGCTGCCGAGTCGCGCGGCGCCTGGAAGGCCATCACCGGCGAGAACTACGGCAGCCAGAAGGCCGAGACCTGGGAGCCGGAGCTGCCTCCCACCACCGTCACCCAGGAGCAGATCGCCGAGGCTGCCAAGGCCTTGGCCGATCTCGACAGTGACCTGGCCGAAGCTCAGCAGACCCTCGGCGGCCACAAGGCCAACGCCCAGGCCGCGGCGCAGCGCCAGGCCCAGGTGGCCCAACTGCGCGACACCGCAGACTTGCTGCAGCGCCGCCAGGAGAAACTCAATGCCGACCAGGCCCGGGTCGCCGAGTGGGAGCCGAAGGTAGCCGAGGCCCAGCGCGCTGCCGCCGGCGAGCCTGCGCATGACCCGCTGGCCTGCCCACACTGCCAGGGCCAGGTGCTGATGGAGCGCGGCCAGTTGGTGGCCTATGTGGCACCGGAGAAGGTCGCCGACCCCGAGGCCGCCCGCCGCCTGACCGAATACCAGAGCTATCTCCAGAGCGCCCAGCGCGCCGTGGCGAACAGCCAGCGCGACGTCGATCAGTCCCGCACCGCTGCTCAGCAGCTGGCTGACATGGAGCAGCAGGCCGCCGCAGCGCCGGATGCCCAGGCGATGCAGAACGCCGAGCAGGCCATCACGGAGCTCCGCCAGGAGCGGGACAAGGCCCGAGCCAAGCACCAATCGCTGCTGGATGCCCAAGGCGCCATCGCCGGCCGCGACGCTGCGATCGCCAGCGCCGCCCAGCACCATGCCGATGTCGTGGCCTGGTCGCTGATCGCCGATGCCCTGGCGCCCACCGGCATCCCCGCCGAGATCCTCGCCGGCGCGCTGGACCCGTTCAACGAGCTGCTGGCGGCCCAGGCCGCGGTTGCCACCTGGCAACCGGTGGTCATCACTCCCGAGATCGACATCACCTACGGCGGGCGCCTCTACGGCCTGCTCTCGGAATCGGAAAAGTGGCGGGCCGATACCCTGCTGGCCATCGCCATCGCGCGGCTGTCCGGCATCCGCCTGGTCCTGCTCGATCGCTTCGACGTGCTGCAGCCCAGCGCCCGCCCCCAGGCGCTGAAGCTGCTGCTGGCACTGACCCGCTCCGGTGACATCGATAGCGCAGTGATGGCCGGAACGATGAAAGAGCCCATGGCCAAGGTGCCGGCCGGAATCCAGCAGGTCTGGATCCAGGGTGGCGTGATCACCGAGACCGAAGCCCGGGCCGCATAAGCGGCCTTTCACCATTCAAGGAGCAGACATGAACCCCATCATTTTCGACACCGAGACCACCGGCACCGACCACCAGAGCGACCAGATCATCGAGGCCGCTTGGGTGGTGCTGCCCGACACGCCTTCCGCCTTCATCACCACCCGTTCGCCCGATGAGTTCGAGCACTACCACGAGCGGTTCAAGCCCACCGTGGCGATCAGCCTCGGCGCCCAGGCGACCCACCACATCATCTGCACCGACCTGGTGGATTGCCGGGAACACACACAGTTCGCGCTGCCGCCCGGCGATGTCCTGATGATCGGCCACAACGTGGACTTCGACTGGCGCATGGCAGGCGAGCCCAAGCGGGTACGCCGCATCTGCACCCTGGCGCTGAGCCGCTTCCTGTTCCCCGACAAGGACAGCCACACCCAGTCGGCGATGATCTACATGATCGGGCGCCGCTATGGTCGTGAGGCCTGGGCCCGGGACCTGCTGCAGAACGCCCACGCCGCGCTCGACGACGTCCGCAACTGCGCGCTACTGCTGCGCTTCCTGCTGAACATGGCCGGCGAGCAAGGTCATCAGATCGACACCTGGGACCAGGTCCATGCCCTCGCCGAGCGTGCCCGCATCCCGACGGTGATGCCCTACGGCAAGCACAAGGGCACGAAGATCAGCCAGATCCCCGGCGACTACAAGGCGTGGCTGCTGCGCCAGGCGGATGTTGATCCCTACTTGGTGCAAGCGCTGCGGGCTGGCTGACGCTTTTCGATTACGGGCGGCCATTACGCCGCTCTCTCTACTAGGCCTAAACAGAGGAGCCTAATAAGCTAGACAGACTCCCTAATTAACAACTTATCTAGCGCAGCATATACATTCTTATCAATCTTCGCGCAAAAGTTACCTAGCGTTGTATTGGCAAAGACCTCCAAACCATCGCGCCTGTTACCGCAGTCCTTTTCAATGTACTCCTGCAGTTTTTTAAGCGCGGAAGTTGTAAGTAATCCGGAACCCTTCTGACCATACTGAAGCATCATCGGGAACGGCTGACTTACAGTCGCATACCCGTAGAATCCAAGGAAATCTTCAGAATGCTTGGAAGTAAATCCAAACGCAGTAACGGTCGCAGGGCGCTTGCCATTTGAAACAGCACTAAGCTCTAACCAAGTGCACGGCTGACCCATTTCTATCGTTACAACCATACGCGCTTGCACTTTCAGACTTTCGGTATCTTCCAATGACTGGCGATGGGCGAGCCAGAGAGTGACAACGACTGCCAGTAGTGCGCCAATTCCTGATACCCAGTCACCGAGACTACCAAGATTTAGCAGATATCGGTCGGCAGTCTCGGGGTTCATATGAATAGCGAGCGCGAACCCACCCGTGAACCCCGCAACCACAGCTACGACGCAGATAAGGGACAGCCAATACCTATTTAACTTCATAGCTCACCCGCCGAGATTCCATTCTTCACCGCTCCTGCAATAGCGCAACGTCGCGCGCATTGATCTTACACCACGCCCACCTTCGCTAACCCCACCGAAAAGGAACCGAACATGACCGCATTCCAGCGGCGGGCCTCGCTCGACTTCAAAACGCAGTACGGCCTGGGCTTCAGCAGCCAGGACGACGAGATCATCGTGGACTTCTTCTGCGGTGGCGGCGGAGCCGGTACCGGCCTGGAAATGGGCCTGGGCCGCCCGGTGGCCGTGGCCAAGAACCACAGCGCGGCGGCGATCAGCATGCACACCGCCAACCATCCCACTGCCAGGCACTTCACCACCGACGTATTTGATGGCGACCCGGATGCCGAGTGCGCGGGCCGCCCGGTCGGCTGGTTCCACATGAGCCCCGACTGCACCCACCACAGCCAGGCCGCTGGCGGCCAGCCGCGGAAGCGCGAGATCCGCAACCTCAGCTGGATCGGGCTGAAGTGGGCCGGCAAGAAGCGCCCCCGGGTGATCAGCCTGGAGAACGTGAAGCAGATCCTGCAGTGGGGTCCGCTGATCGCCAAGCGCTGCAAGGCGACCGGCCGGGTGATGAAGGTCGACGGCACGGTGGCCGCCCAGGGCGAGCGCGTGCCGGTGCACCAGCAGTTCCTGGTGCCGGACCCGAAGCGCAAGGGCCAGACCTGGTGCCGTTTCGTCCAGCTGCTGCAGGGCATGGGCTACCAGGTGGAGTGGCAAGTCGGCCGGGCCTGCGACTACGGCGCGCCCACCAGCCGCGAGCGGCTATTCATGATCGCCCGCTGTGATGGCCAGCCCATCGTCTGGCCGGCGCCGACGCACGCCAAGGCCCCGGCCAAGGGCCAGAAGAAGTGGCGCAGCGCCAGCGAGTGCATCGACTGGTCGATCCCCTGCCCTTCGATCTTCGAGCGGAAGAAGCCGCTGGCGGCCGCCACGCTGCGCCGGGTGGCCAAGGGCATGCGGAAGTTCGTGCTCGACGCCGCTGACCCCTTCATCGTGCCGATCGCCAACTGGTCGCAGGAGGTCGCGCTCTCGACGGCCAACCCGCTGCACACCGTCACCGCCTGGCCGCGGGGTGGCTCGTTCGCGGTGGCCAGCCCGGTGTTCGCGCCAGCCACCCACCAGGGCGGCGACCGAGTGAACGACCCGCGCCAGCCCCTGCCCACTGTCACCTGCGCAAACCGCGGCGAGCAGATGCTGGTGAGCCCGACTCTGGTAGGGCTGGGCGGCCCGGCCTACGCAGGAAAGCCTGCTGACGCCGGCGCGCCGCTAGGTAGCATCCTGACCGAGAACCACCGGGCCATCGTGGCGCCGACCCTGGTGTCGGTCGGCTACGGCGAGCGGGATGGCCAAGAGCCTCGGGTGCCAGGCCTGGACAAGCCCCTGGGCACGGTGATGGCCGGCGGCATCAAGCACGCGGTGGCAGCTGCCCACCTGGTGAAATTCCGCTTCGACTCAGCCGGCGCAGCAGCCGACGAGCCGATGCCCACCATCACCAGCGGCGGCAACTGCCAGCGCCCGGCCGGCGCGGCCCATGCCATGGGCGTCTGCACTGCCTTCCTGGAGCAGGCGAACGGCGGCTTCAATGCCACGCCAGCGCACAGCGTAGAGCGGCCGATGACCACCGTGACCAACTCTGGCAGCCAGCAGCGCCTAGCGGTGGCCACCCTCGCCCACCTCCGCGGCAACTGCGATGCCCGGGCGCCGCAGGACCCGCTGCACACCATCAGCGCCGCGGGCCAGCACCATGGCGCGGTCACCGCGTTCCTGTCCCGTCAGTTCGGCGCCTCCATCGGCCAGGGCGTGGACGAGCCGGCGCCCACAGTCACCGCGGGCGGCGGCGGCAAGACCTCGGTGGTCGAGCTGCAACTGGCGCCCGAGGTTGAAGCCGGCGCCCTGCGCGTGGCGGCCTTCCTGATGAGCTACTACGGCACCGACAACACCAGCCGGCCTGACGAGCCGTCGCCCACGGTCACCACCAAGGACCGCCTGGCCCTTGTCACCGTCACCATCCAGGGCACGCCCTACGTGGTGGTGGACATCGGCCTGCGCATGCTGCAGCCGCGCGAGCTGTACCGCGCCCAGGGCTTCCCGGATGACTACCAGATCGACCGCGGCGCCGACGGCAAGGCCTTCACCAAGAGCCAGCAGGTGCACATGTGCGGGAACAGCGTCAGCCCTCCCCACATGGCAGCGATCGCCCGGGCCAACGACCCCTGGCGTGCCGCGGCAATGGCGCCGAGCAATACGGCCGCCGCCTGACCTCTCCCCCGCGCGCCACCCGCTGGCGCGCCGACCACAGGTATTGATCATGAACGACGAACAGTTCGAGCTGACCATCAACGATCTGGCCAGATCCGGCACCTACTACGCGGACATTGCGGACGAGCTGCGCGCCCGGGACACCGCCCAGCGCGAGGCGGTCGAGGCATGGAAGGCCGCCCAGGCACGCGAGGCGGCCGCCTTGGCGCAAGCCTGGGAACAACGCGACGCCGCCCAGGCGCAGCTGGCGCGGGTCCAGGCAGAACTACCGGACCTCCGTGCCAACATGACCAAGGCGCTGGACCTGCTGGAGGTGCTCACCTGGACCAAATACACCGACGGATCATTCGTCGAGGCCGTGGACGAAGCGGACGAGATGCTGGAGCAGCTGCGCGGCAAGGTCGTGCTTAAGGGCCTGGCCGATCAGCAAGAGGCCCAGGGCGCGCAGGCCGGGGATGAACGTATCGCCCTGCTGGAGCGCGAGCTGGACCGGGAGCGCGAGCGCGCCGACATGGCCGAGGTCGAGTTGCAGAACGCCCGCGCCGCCCTCGCCACCCGTCCCGAGGCTAGCCAATTCCCAGCCGCTGCGGCCTTCGTTCGGAACATGGCGACCGACTATGCCAACGAGCATGGATGGGACGACATGGGCGGGCTCTCCTTCGGCGTAGGCCCTCAGGGCACGGCGAAGATGGAGCACTTCCTCTTCCTTGAAGAGCTGGCGGAAAAGCTGCGAACCATGACCACCGAGGGGGGCGCCAGACATGCGTAGCCCCATCCCGCGGAAAGGCTGGCTTCGCCGAAAGCTGGAGGCCGCCCTGCTGCGGCTCGCCGCTCGGCTAATCATGAGCCGCAACGTTACCAGGTCTCTGGTGATCTCCCGCTCTGACAACAACGACACCTGGTACATGGCCGAGCGGCTAGACAGCATCGCGCGGCGGGTATCCAGGGGCTACGACGAGGTGCAGCGGTGAATGCCCCGATCTACTGCCGCACCAGCGGCCAGCGAGTCGGCACCTGCGCGTGCCTGCGCTGCAATCCACCACCACCGCCTGAGCAACGCTGAGGTGCGCCATGTCCATAAAATCTCAGATCATCGCCCTGCTGGAGCAGGGCCTGGGCAACGTCGAGATTGTCCAGCGCCTGGGCTGCGCCCCGAGCTATCCCGCTCTTCTGCGCCAACAACTGGGAATGCCGTCCACCATGGAGCGCGGCACCCGAGAGGCCATAGTCCAGCGTCTCACCGAAGATCCGACGCGCCACAATGTCGCCATTGCCGAGCTGGTCGGGTGCGCCGCCACATACGTCTGGCGAGTGCGTAAGTCGCTTGGACTTCCCCAGCATCACATCGCCGCCCAAGAGCGGCTGATGGCTCCTTTGCTCGCAGCGACTGAAGCGGAAAGGAAGCCACCCGGCCGAAAGCCGAAGGCCGCTCCGTTGCGGGACGAAATTCTCGCCTACCTGGCCAGTCACCCTCGATCAAGAGTGAATGATGTCGCCCAGGCGCTGGGCACTAACCCGGCCACGGTCTGTAAGGCCAAAGCTTGGGCCGCAAGGCGCAAGTCCGCCTGACCCGCCCCAACCCCTTCTAGCATCCCGCACCGCTGGCCGCCGGCCGGCGAGGAGCCCTATTGCCATGAGCGCAGCCCTGAAAGAGACCCCCGCCCTCGACAAGGTGAGCGAGGAACAGATGGCCAAGCTGCTCGGGATCACCGTCAAGTCCCTGCAGCACCGCCGTTACCGAGGCCAGATGCCCGAAGGCGTCTGGATGAAGCTTGGAAAGACCATCTATTACAGCATCAGGAGATACGAGGAATGGCTCGAAAGCCAATGGACATGCCCGCCGGCGTCGAGATTCACAGTGGTGCCGTCCGCATCCGCTTCACCTGGAACGGAACGCGGCACCGTGAAAACCTCAGCTTTCCCGCGACGCAAAAAGGGATCTCGGCTGCCGCCAAGCTTAGAGATCAGGTAGTCCAGCTGATCAAGCTGGGCCTGATGGATGACGCGAAGTATGCCGAGCTGTTCCCAGGCTCGGTCAACATCGCGGGAGGTGGGCAAACATTCGGGCAATACGCCCAGCTATGGCTGGATAGCCGGGATATCACCGCTGGAACGCGGAACAACTACAAGGGCGCGCTGAACCTCTACTGGATGCCGAGGCTGGCGCTCACCCGGGTGGACCTGATCACCACCACCATGATCCGGCGGATCCTCACCGAGACCGAGTGGGCCTCGCCAGGCGTCAAGCGCAATGCGCTGGTGCGGCTCTCTACGATCCTGAAGGCCGCCGTGCATGACGGGGTGATCACCAAGAACCCGGCGGCGGTGCTGGAATTGCCGAAGCGGTCCCGCAAGGACGTCGACCCCTTCACCCTGGACGAGGCGAACCGGATCATCGCCCAGCTCTATCGGCATGAGCATTGGCCCAGCACGATCTACGCTGCACTCTTCGAATTCCTATTCTTCACCGGGCTCCGCATCTCCGAGGCGCTAGCCCTGCGCTGGGATGCTATCGACCTGCCGGCGCGCCAGATGCACGTCTGTCGGACAGTGGCCCAGGGCGAGGTGGTGGAGCGGACCAAGACCGGCGCCGGTCGCTTCGTGCTGCTGAATGACCGGGCGCTCCATGCGCTCCAGTTCGCCAGGCAGTACGCGGAGCGGCGTAAGGCCGGGGTGGGCAAGATCAAGGAGACGCCCTATGTCTTCCCCCCGTCCAAGAACAATGAGCACGTCAAGCAGACGTCAGACGTCCATCACCAATGGAAACCGGCGCTGAAAGCACTCGGAGTCCGCCATCGGCCGCCATACAACTGCAGGCACACCTATGCCACAATATGTCTCATGTCGGGCATGAACCCCGCTTTCATCGCAGGCCAGCTAGGCCACAGCGTGCAGATGCTGCTATCGACCTATGCCCGCTGGATCTCCTCCCAATCCGACTGGAACGAAATCGCGAAGCTGCAGATTGGCCCCAAATTGGCCCCGGCAGCAATTGAACCAGTCTGAAACCCTTTACAGGTAAGCCCTTTGATCTCCACCGCTAACATCACCATGCAGTTTGGCGCCAAGCCGCTGTTCGAGAACGTGTCCGTCAAATTCGGCAACGGCCATCGCTATGGCCTGATCGGCGCCAACGGATGCGGCAAGTCCACCTTCATGAAGATTCTCGGGGGCGATCTCGAGCCCACCGGCGGGCAGGTGATGCTCGAACCCAACGTGCGCCTGGGCAAGCTGCGCCAGGACCAGTTCGCCTACGAGGATTGCACGGTCATCGACACCGTGATCATGGGTCACGCCGAACTGGCCAAGGTCAAGGCCGAGCGCGACCGCATCTATTCGCTGCCGGAAATGAGCGAAGACGACGGCATGGCCGTGGCCGAACTGGAGGTGCAGTTCGCCGAATTCGACGGCTACACCGCCGAAGCCCGCGCCGGCGAGCTGCTGCTCGGCCTGGGCATCCCCCAGGATCAGCACTTCGGCCCCATGAGCGCCGTCGCCCCTGGCTGGAAGCTGCGGGTGTTGCTGGCCCAGGCACTGTTTTCCGATCCGGAACTGCTGCTGCTCGACGAACCGACCAACCACCTGGACATCAACACCATCCGCTGGCTGGAAGGCATCCTGGTCGCGCGCAACAGCACCATGATCATCATATCCCACGATCGCCACTTCCTGAACAGCGTCTGCACCCACATGGCCGACCTGGATTACGGCGAACTGCGTCTGTTCCCGGGCAACTACGACGAATACATGACCGCCGCCACCCAGGCACGCGAGCGCCTGCTGTCGGACAATGCCAAGAAGAAGGCTCAGATCGCCGAACTGCAGCAATTCGTCAGCCGTTTCTCGGCCAACGCCTCCAAGGCCAAGCAGGCCACCAGCCGGGCGCGCCAGATCGACAAGATCCAGCTGGACGAAGTCAAGCCGTCCAGCCGCGTCAGTCCCTTCATCCGCTTCGAGCAGAACAAGAAGCTGCACCGCCAGGCGGTGACCCTGGAAAACGTCACTCAAGGCTTCGACGGCACCCCGCTGTTCAAGCGCCTGGGTCTGCAGATCGAAGCCGGCGAGCGGGTCGCCATCATCGGCCCCAACGGCATTGGCAAGACCACCCTGCTGCGCACCCTGGTGGGCGAGATGGCTCCTCAGAGCGGTGAAGTGAAGTGGACCGACAGCGCTGATGTCGGCTATTTCGCCCAGGACCATGCCGAGGACTTCGCCGACGATGCCACCCTGTTCGAGTGGATGGGCCAATGGACGCAGGGCGGCGAGCAGATGGTACGCGGCACCCTGGGCCGCATGCTGTTCTCCAGCGACGACATCCAGAAATCGATCAAGGTCATCTCCGGTGGTGAGCAGGGGCGCATGCTGTTCGGCAAGCTGATCCTGAAGAAGCCCAACGTGCTGGTGATGGACGAGCCCACCAACCACCTGGACATGGAATCCATCGAGGCGCTGAACCTGGCGCTGGAAAACTATCCGGGCACTCTGATCTTCGTCAGCCACGACCGCGAATTCGTCTCGTCCCTGGCGACCCGCATCCTCGACATGAGCGAGACCGGCGTGGTCGATTTCAGCGGCAGCTACGACGACTACCTGCGCAGCCAGGGCATCAACGGCTGACCCCAGCGTTCGTGTAGTGGGTCGCGCCACCCACTACACGAACAAAATAGATGGTGCCCTAAGCAGTTACCCTAGGTATCATTTCGCACCGAAACGGGTACTCGACCAGGATCGCCGCGATCATCACCTATCGTTTGCGCCGGGAGACCAGAGGTCTCCTGCCACGTCTCGTAACACGTAGCGCCCCCTTCCGGCACGCTCGACGGGTTCCCTGTCGCATCCTGATCGCCCCTCCTGGCACCGGCCTCCGCCGGCCCGCCAGGACGCTTGGCCCCCACTCAATAAATCAGAACATTGCCGGACGGCTGCTGTCGCAACTGACTGCCATGCCCTACCGGTTGCCCACCCCTGCCTGTCCGTTCGCGGCCAGCTCGGGGTCGCCCAACTCGAGGTCGGGCTCCGACGCCCGCTCTCCCTCAGGTGTAAAGCGAGACACTGTCTCAGGAGTACGATGAATGCACAGTGGTAACGAAGAGTCGGATTTCGTTTTCGTCGGCGCGGGAATCATGAGCGCGACCCTGGCGGTCATGCTCAAGGAGCTGGAGCCCACGAGTACCGTCGAGGTACTCGAACTGCTCGACGTAGGCGCGGCGGAGAGTTCCAACCCCTGGAACAACGCCGGAACCGGCCATGCGGCCCTCTGCGAGTTGAACTACACGCCCGAAAAGGCGGACGGCAGCATCGACGTCACCAAGGCCCTCAGCATCAACGGCATGTTCGAGGCCTCCAGGCAGTTCTGGTCCTACCTGGTCGAGGAAGGCCACTTCGGTTCGCCGCGTGCCTTCATCAGCCCGGTGCCGCACATGTCCTTCGTGCATGGCGCCAAGGACATTGCCTTCCTGCGCAAGCGCTATGAAGCCCTCAAGGACCACGCCTGCTTCGACGGCATGGAGTATTCCGAGGATCATGCCAAGCTGCGCGAGTGGATGCCGCTGGTGATGGAAGGCCGGCCGGCCACCGAAGCCGTGGCAGCGACCCATGTGGCCGGAGGGACCGATGTCAACTTCGGCGCCCTGACCATGAGCCTGCTGGGCCACCTGCAGACCCGCCCCGGCACCCAGGTCCGCTACAACCAGAAGGTGGTGGACCTGACCCGCGAGGCCGACCAGCGCTGGCGCCTGACCATCGAGGACAGTCGTTCGGGTGCCACCCGTACGCTAATCGCCAAGTTCGTCTTTCTCGGCGCCGGTGGCGCGGCCCTGCCGCTGCTGCAGAAGTCGGGCATCCCCGAGGGCGCCGGCTATGGCGGCTTCCCGGTGAGCGGCCAGTGGCTGCGCTGCGACGATCCACACATCGTCGAGCGCCACCAGGCCAAGGTCTACGGCCTGGCCGGGGTCAATTCGCCGCCGATGTCGGTCCCGCACCTGGACACCCGGGTGGTGGATGGCAAGAAGTCGTTGCTGTTCGGACCCTTCGCCGGCTTCACCACCAAGTTCCTCAAGCGCGGCTCCTTCCTCGACCTGCCCAAGTCGATCAAGTCGGGCAACATCGGCCCCATGCTCGCCGTGGCGCGGGACAACATGCCGCTGACCCGCTACCTGGTCGGCCAGGTGCTGCAGTCCTTCGACCAGCGCGTCGAGGAATTGCGCGCCTTCTACCCCGCCGTCCGCAAGCAGGACTGGCGCCTGGAAGTGGCCGGCCAGCGGGTGCAGATCATCAAGAAGGATCCGCAGAAAGGCGGTGTCCTGCAGTTCGGTACCGAGATCGTCGCCTCTGGCGACGGCACCATTGCCGCCCTGCTGGGCGCCTCCCCGGGCGCTTCCACCTCGGTGTCCATCATGCTGACCCTGGTCGAGCGCTGCTTCCCCAGCCGTTATCAGAGCGCAGAGTGGCAGGCCAAGCTGCGCACCATGTTCCCGGCCTTCGGCCACAAGCTGGCGGAAGAACCGGAGCTGCTGCGCGAAGTGCGCGAACGCACCACCCGCGTGCTGCAACTCGACCAGCCGGCGTGACCCCACCTGGATGGCCCACTGGCGGGCCGTCCCTGCTCCTGACGTCCCCACCCCAGCAAAACCGCCCCCTCTCCCCCAGGGAGAGGGTTGGGGTGAGGGGCTGTCGCCCTCCGACGCCCGCCTAATCCCCCAGCGCCGCGCCCTCGCGCCGCGGATCGGCACCTCCTTGCCAACCTGAGCCCACCCGGCGAATGACCTGGATGCCACTGGTCATCTCGTCCTCGCGCACCTGATGCCCACGCTGCTCCAGCGCCTGGCGCAGGGCCGGGGTGGTCTCGCCGCGCTCCAGCTCGGTGGGGCCGTTGCGGCTGCCGAAATTCGGCAGGCCCGCCGCCGCCTGGGGATCCAGCTGCCAGTCCAGCAAGCCGACCAGGGTCTTGACTACATAGCCGGCGATCTGCGAACCGCCCGGCGAGCCCAGGGCGGCCAGCAGCTCACCGCTCTGGCGATCGAATACCAGGGTCGGCGACATGGTCGAGCGCGGCCGCTTGCCCGGCTCCACCCGATTGGCCACCGGCAGGCCCTTCTCCTGCGGCACGAAGGAAAAGTCCGTCAGCTGATTGTTGAGCATGAAGCCCTTCACCATCAGATGGGAGCCGAAGTAGCTCTCCACCGTGGTGGTCATGGACAGGGCGCCGCCCCAGGCGTCCGCGGCCACCACCTGGGAGGTAGAGATGCGCAGCGGCGAGCGATCCGGTGCCCAGGCCAGGCTCGGTCCGGGCGGAACACCCGGCGCGGCCTTGCCCAGGCTGCGCTCACCAACCTGCTGGGCGCGACTGGCCAGATAGCCCGGGTCGAGCAGGCCCTTGACATTGACCGGCACCAGCTCCGGATCGGCCACGTACTGGGCGCGATCGGCATAGGCCAGGCGCTCGGCCTCGGCGATCAGATGCACGGCTTCGGGACGCGGCTCCTGGTCCGCCGGCAGCGCGGTCGGCATCGGTCGCAGCGGCGCCAGGGCCCAGGCCGGATCACGGGCTTCCAGGGCCTGGAGGATGCCCAGGGTCTGGGCCACGGTGATGCCGCCGGCGGGCGGTGGCATGCCGCAGACGCGCCAGCGCTGGTAGTCGGTGCACAGTGGCGTACGGGTCCTGGCGCGATAGCCGGCCAGGTCCTGGAGACTCAGGCTGCCGGGATTGGGGCTTTGCTGCACGGCCGTGGCGATGGCCTTGGCCAGGTCGCCACGATAGAGCGCCCCAGCGCCTTCCCGGGCGATCAGCGCCAGGGTCTCGGCCAACTCGGGATTGCGCAGCCGGGTCCCCACCGGCTTCACCTGGCCCTGGGCATCCAGGTACAGCGCGGCCATACCGGGCGACTGCTTGAGGAAGGGATCGTGTACAAGCTGGTTATGCAGTCGCGGCGACAACGGGAAACCCTCGCGGGCCAGGCGGATGGCCGGCTCGAACAGCACCTGCCAGGCCAGCTTGCCGTGGTCGCGATGCGCCAGATCCAAGGCGCGCAACACCCCGGGCACTCCAACCGAACGGCCGCCGATACGCGCCTCCTCGAAGGCCATGGGGCTGCCATCCGCATGCAGGAAGAGCCTTTCGGTGGCGCCCGCCGGCGCGGTCTCGCGACCATCGTAGGCCTGGACCTTGCGACCGTCCCAGTAGAGCAGGAAGGCGCCGCCACCGATCCCCGAGGATTGTGGCTCGACCAGGGTCAGGACCGCCTGCATGGCGATGGCGGCATCGATGGCAGAGCCACCCTGGCGCAGGATCTCCCGCCCTGCCTCGGCGGCCAGGGGGTTGGCCGCCGCCGCCATCTGCCGGGTGGCTGCGCTGGCCGTCAACCCAGGGCGGTAACCGGAACCGGCCTCGGGAGCCGTGGGCAAGGAGGTCTCGCGACTCTGGCTACAGGCAGCCAGGGTCAGGGACAGGAAAAGAGGCGTAAGGATCGACAAGGGGGTTCGCAACGTGGGGCTCCTGGGCAACGGGGGCTTTCGCCCGCCAAGCCTAGCCCATCAGCTGCACCCATGCCGCCTGGCTGATCTCAGAGCGGCAGGTGACGATGCAGAAAGCCGCCGCAGAGCACATCCAGCCAGAGCAGCTGGTGCAGGGCGACGATGGCGAAGAACACCAGCCGAAAGCTCAGCTTGACCGTCTTGTGGCGGAATCGCTGCTGGGCGATCAGGGCGCCCGGCCAGCCGCCGAGCAGCTCGCCCAGATGGAGCATGCGCTCCGACACGCGCCAGCCCTTGTCGCGGGCGCGCTGCTTGTCGTGCTTGTAGAGCAGGTAGGTGACGATGCTCGCGATCAGATAGAGCGGCAACGGCCAGAGCACCCCGCGGCCGAAGGCCAGGGACAGCATGCCGACCAGGGGCAGTATGAATACCGCTATCTGTAGCAGCGCCAGCATGTCCTGGCGGGCGATGGCCGCGCGTTGCTGGTAGGGCGTCAGCGACCCTGCCCGCTTGGCGGCCTTGGGGGAAGCGTTCTGCGTAGACGCACGAGCCGGCTTGCGCCGGCTCTGCTGTTCCTGCTCGGGTTTCACCCGGCCGCCTTGGCCGCGTGCCAGTCGATCCAGCCGAATTGCCAGGTGGCCAGGATCAGCAGTCCGAAGACGATGCGGTACCAGCCGAAGACCTCGTAGCTGTGGTTGCCGATGAACTTCAACAGCGCTTTCACCGCCAGCATGGCGAAGATGAAGGAGGTAACGAAGCCGACCCCGAATACCAGGACATCGCTGGCCGTGAACAGGTGACGGTACTTGTACACCGAGTAGACCGTCGCGCCGACCATGGTCGGCATGGCCAGGAAGAAGGAAAACTCGGTGGCCGCCTTGCGCGACAGGCCGAACAGCAGGCCGCCGATGATGGTGGAACCGGAGCGCGAGGTGCCTGGAATCATCGCCAGGCACTGGGCACAGCCGACCTTGAGGGCGTCATGCCAGCGCATCTCGTCCACCTCCTCCACGCGGATGCGATGGGTACGCTTTTCCGCCCAGATCATGATCACGCCGCCGATCACCAGGGCGAAGGCCACGGTGATGGGGTTGAACAGGTATTCGTGGATCAGGTCGCCGAGGATCACGCCCAGCACGGCAGCGGGCAGGAAGGCGACGATCAGATTGCCGGTGAAGCGCTGCGCATAGGACTTGCGCGGCAGATCGGTGACGATCTCGAAGACCTTGAAGCGGTATTCCCAGACCACGGCCAGGATGGCCGCCAGCTGGATGATGATATTGAAGGCAATGGCCCTTTCCCCACCGAAGCCGATCAGATCGGCAACGACGATCTGGTGGCCGGTACTGGAAATGGGCAGAAACTCGGTGATGCCCTCGACGATCCCCAGAATCAGCGCCTGCAAGGCACTCCATAGGTCCATGGTATTACTCCATCCAAGTGAAACATTTGCAGGTAGCCGGAGCTGCAGACTCCGGCGGCAACGGGGTTCGAACCGTGACGCTCCGCAGGGCGTGGCCCTTCGCGGTACCCAAGACAGCGTGTGCTGAAGTCAGCGCCCGGCACCTTACCAGAGCGAGACCGGTTGAAGAGACCGATAGACGGCCATTAGGTGCCGTACAATGACCCATTCAATCTTTCCGGATGTGAAGCATGTCGTTTCTGGAGTCCCTCACCACCCTGCTGGGCATGTCGCCCGTGGAGCTGCTGGCCGCCGTTCTCGGGGTGATCGCCGTCTGGCTGACGGTCCGCCAGAACATCTGGGCCTGGCCCATCGGGCTGGTGATGGTGGTGCTCTACGCCTGGATCTTCCTGGACGTGAAGCTGTATTCCGACATGCTGCTGCAGTGCATCTATGCGGTGCTGCAGGTTTATGGCTGGTGGCAATGGCTGAGAGGTGGCCAGCAGCACCAGGGTCGGGTGGTCAGCTCGCTCACGGCAAGGCCCCTGCTGGCGGGTCTGGCCGTTGGCGCCCTGGGTAGCCTGGTCTTGGGCTATCTCATGGGCACCCACACCGACGCCGCCCTGCCCTGGCTGGATGCCGCGCTTACCGGTTTCAGCCTGGTCGCCCAGTTCTGGATGGCGCAGAAGCGGCTGCAATGCTGGATGCTGTGGTTCGTGCTGGACGTCATCTATGTGGGCCTCTTCTATTACAAGGGCCTCTACCCCACCGCGATCCTCTATGCGGTCTTTGTCGGCCTCGCCGCCTATGGCTGGCTGGACTGGCGCCGCGCCCTGGCGACCGCACGATGAAGGTGGTGGTGCTGACCGGCCCCGAATCGAGTGGCAAATCCTGGCTGGCGACGATCCTGAGCGACAGATTCGGCGGTGTCCGGGTCGACGAGTACGTTCGCGAATACTGTGAGGCGCATGGCACCGACACCAGCCTGACGGATGTGGAGCTCATCGCCCGCGAGCAATTGCGCCGCGAAGACCAGGCGCGGCGCGGTGCGCCGGCCCTGCTGCTGCTGGATACCCATCTGCTGAGCAACCTCCTGTGGAGTCGCCTGCTGTTCGATGCGGCGCCCACCTGGCTGGAGCCGGCGCTGCTGGCCCGCCGCTACGACCTGCACCTGCTGCTCGACCCCCGCGACGTCGCCTGGCAGGACGACGGTCAGCGCTGCCAGCCGGAGCTCACCGAGCGCCTGGCATTCTTCGCCCACTGCCGGGACTGGCTGAAGACCCATGGCCAGCCGGTGCTGGAAATCGCCGGCGACTGGCCCGAGCGGCAAAGGGCCGCGCTGGCTGCGGTGAGCCGATTGCTGCACGAGTCCTGACCCGTCGGTAGAATGACGTCCTACACCGGAGAACGCCATGCACGACGACGATGCCTCTTTCGCTGACTTCACCCGCGGGATCCGTCCGCTCAGGCAGGATCGCGCCGACACCGGCAAGTCGCGCGCCGACCTGGGCCAGATCGCCCAGCGCCGGGCCGATGCGACCAGGACCTCGACCACGACCCGGGTGGATGGCCTGAGCGATGCCTTCGTCATCGATGTAGGCGCCGAAGACGAACTCTACTGGGGCCGCGATGGCGTCCAGGACACCCAGCTGAAGCGCCTCAAGAGCGGCCAGATCCCCTTCGAGGGCAGCCTGGATCTGCACGGCATGACCGTGGAAAGAGCCCGGGAGACCCTCTGGGACTTTCTCGCCGAGGCCACCCGCCTGGAAATCCGCTGCGTGCGCATCACCCATGGCAAGGCCGCGCGCCTGGATGGGCGTCGGCCGCTGATCAAGAGTCACGTCAACACCTGGTTGCGCCAGCACGCTCAGGTGCTGGGCTTCGCCTCCTGCCTGCCCCGCCACGGCGGCACCGGCTCGCTTTATGTCTTGCTCAAGCGCACCATGCTCGAAGGTCGCGACGAGTGACTCCGCGACTCGGATGACGTCTCATCCGAGCGCCAACCTCCTTATCGACAAACAGGAACCCAAATGTCTCTCGAACAGCACTACTCCTCGATCCTGACCGGACTCGGCGAAGACATCGGCCGGGAGGGGCTGGTGGACACGCCCAAGCGCGCGGCCAAGGCCATGCAGTACCTCTGCCGCGGCTATACCCAGACGCTGGAAGAGGTGGTGGGCGAGGCGCTCTTCACCTCGGACAACAGCGAGATGGTGCTGGTCAAGAACATCGAGCTGTACTCGCTGTGCGAGCACCACATGCTGCCCTTCATCGGCAAGGCCCACGTCGCCTACATGCCCAAGGGCAAGGTGCTGGGGCTGTCCAAGGTGGCACGCATAGTCGACATGTTCGCCCGCCGACTGCAGATCCAGGAAAACATGACCCGGCAGATCGCCGAAGCCATCGAGAAGGTCACCGGTGCGGCCGGTGTTGCGGTGGTCATCGAGGCGCAGCACATGTGCATGATGATGCGTGGCGTGGAGAAGCAGAATTCCTCCATGGTCACCTCGGTGATGCTCGGCCAGTTCCGCGCCAGCGATGCCACCCGCGCCGAATTCCTCAGCCTGATCAATCGCTGAGTCGGCCGCGACGTCCGCCAGCCCGGAGGGTCGAAGCCTGGAATCTCCAGGAGACCTGCACGCCATGGCGGACGTCCACAGCCTTACCCTGTTCAGAGCCCAACCCGAACGTTCCCAGGCGCTGGGCGCCCACCTGCTGGATCTGGCCGCGGTGGCAGTGCACGACGAGGGGTGCCTGGATTATCAGGTATTCCAGGGTAGCGAGGACAATGACGTCTGGGTGGTCCAGGCCCGCTGGATCTCGGTCGCCGCCCAGGACGACCACTTCAACCAGCCACACACCCTCGCCTTCCTCGACGAGTTGCCCAAGCTGGCGGACGAGGTGGATCTGTATCCGCTGGCGCCCAAAAAGCCTTCGGCTGAGCTTTGACGACAGGCTGTCTAGGTTGCGACGAAGCGTAGATTGGGCCGAGACGGCTCCATCGTCGAAGCCCAACAAGACCGGCGCCAAGGCAGGAGCTGTTGGGCCTTGCTGGGCTCAGCCCAACCTACGACTTGATTGACCTTTTACGGCCATGGCGATCTGCCGACGCGGCCGGTCCCGCAAAGGTACCACCGTCGTAGATACCGTCTTCGCCCCTCAGTGTGCAATCGCTAAAGCAGGATCGAAAGGCTTGCCCGATTTGAGCACGCCATAGGCGATGGTCAGCAGCTTGCGCATGGCGGCACAGACGGTTTGTTTACCTTTCTTCCCCCTGGTTTTCAGACGCTCGGCTTGCGCCTTGATAGCCGGGTTGTAGGTCAGCGCCACGACGGCGGGTAGGTATAGCGCACTTCGTAAGCGGACCGATCCCATGCGCGAGATGCCGGTATGGCCGCGGTAAAGACCTGATTCCTGTAGGCGTGGGTTCAAACCGGCAAAGGCGGTCACGGCGCGGGCATCGGCGAAGCGACCGATATCGCCGAGCTCCGCCAGGATCAGGGCGGCGGTCTTGTCGGCGATGCCGTCTATGCTCACCAGCAGATCACGTTTGCCGCGCAGGTCCGGGTCATCGTCGATATGCCGTTTGATCTGTTCGAGCGTCCAGGCGATCTGCTCATCGAGCCGCTGCACGACCGCCTGGATCGAGTTTTGGACTTTTTCCGGGCTGACCTCGAGCCGATTGAGCTCCATCTGCCGTAGCGATTGGAGATCCTCCAGGCGCCGGGTCAGCGCGCGAAGCGTGCGGATGGACACAGGCTCCGGGTGCCAGGCCCGCAGGCTGTCTTCATGCCGCTGGCCATAGGTGGCGATCAGCTTGGCGTCGAGTTTGTCCGTCTTGCTGCGCTGCAATTGGCTTTGCGCATAGCGAGCGATCTGTGCCGGATTGAGCACGGCGATTCGGTAGCCCAGCGCATGGAAATGCTCGGCGAGCGCTTCGTGATAGGTGCCCGTGGCCTCCATCACGATCCAAGCGCCTGGCTCGGCATGCTGTTGCAGCCAGTCGGCAAAGACCGCGAAGCCTGACGGATCGTTGCTCAGCCTGCCCTTGGTCCGGTGCTTGCCATTGGATTGCAGGATCGCCAGATCGAAGCTGCGCTTGGCGATATCAACACCGATTACGGCCATGATGTCTCCTCCTTCAGATGCGACACGATCACGTCATCCCGTCCAACCTTGTGCAATACGAGCTCTGGAGGCTCTAGATACCGTTCGGACTCGGGGATGGGTGTGGAGGAGGCGGCCTATCTACGTTGCAAGCTCAAAGGCTTAAGGGTGGACACGGCCTGCCATCCTCCCCCGATGATCAGTCGGGGACTATGCCCCCCTAAGGAGGCTGTCGTCGAGATACAAGGGTGGACAACGGCGCAGCCTTGTCCACGAACAGGCATCGGCATCAGGTGGAAAACGCTACGCGGTTTTCCACGCTACGGGCTGGACGCAATCGCGGCCATGGGCCGCTCCTACATTTGTTCGGTGTACCTGTAGGAGCGGCCCATGGCCGCGATAAACGAGAGCAAAGGCACAGCAGTGCGGACCGCGATGGTCGCGATCAACTGCAACTCAATATTCGGACAGCGCGAAGCTCGTCAGGGCGAAGGTGGGGATGCCGGCGGCTTGCAGGCGCCTGGAGCCGCCCAGTTCGGGCAGGTCGACGATGGCGGCGGCTTCGTGGACTTCGGCGCCCAGGCGGCGGATCAGGTTGCCGGCGGCGACGAGGGTACCGCCGGTGGCGATGAGATCGTCGACCAGCAGCACCGAATCACCGGCACCGACGCTGTCCTTGTGTACCTCGATCACCGAATCGCCGTATTCGGTGCTGTAGACCTCGGTCAGCAGCTCGGCCGGCAGCTTGCCCTGCTTGCGGAACAGCACCAGCGGCTTGCCCAGTTCGTAGGCCAGGATCGGACCGATGAGGAATCCGCGCGCATCCAGCGCCCCGACGTGGGTGAAGGTCGCCGAACGATAGCGCTCCAGCAGCTCCGCCATGACGGCGCGCAGCCCCTCGGGCGACTGGAACAGTGGCGTGATGTCCCGGAAGATCACCCCCGGCTTGGGAAAATCGGGCACGGCGCGGATGAGGGACTTCAGGGCGGATTCGGAAAAGGACATGGCAGAGACTCTTGGGCGCCGGGCGCCTGGTTGAATACGATTGCCCAGTATACCGGTGCCCGCCCGGCCAGGGCCAACCCGCCATCCCTGCGAGCTGAATCGATTCATGTAGTGAGTCGCGTTGACAGCTACCAGCGAAGCGGACATCCTCGATAACGCGCAAACGTTTGCGCGACCACAAGAACCATAAGAATTCGGAGATTCCCTATGCTGGCCTTTCGCCCTGCCCGCCTGCTGGCGGCTATCGCTCTCGCCTCCGCTTCGCTGATCCTGCCGCTCACCGCCAGTCATGCCACGGCCGCCGAAAAGCCCAAGGTCGCGCTGGTCATGAAGTCCCTGGCCAACGAATTCTTCCTGACCATGGAAGACGGCGCCAAGACCTACCAGAAAGAGCATTCCGCCGACTTCGATCTGATCTCGAACGGGATCAAGGACGAGACCGACACCTCCAGCCAGATCCGTATCGTCGAGCAGATGATCGTGTCCAAGGTCGATGCCCTGGTCATCGCCCCGGCCGACTCCAAGGCCCTGGTTCCGGTGCTGAAGAAGGCCAGCGACGCCGGCATCAAGGTGGTCAACATCGACAATCGCCTGGATCCCGAGGTGCTCAAGTCCAAGTCCCTGGACATTCCCTTCGTCGGCCCCGACAACCGCAAGGGCGCACGCCTGGTGGGCGAGTACCTCGCCAAGCAGCTCAAGCAGGGTGATCAGGTCGGCATCATCGAGGGCGTCTCCACCACCACCAACGCCCAGCAGCGCACCGCAGGCTTCAAGGACGCCATGGAAGCGGCCGGCATGAAGATCGTCGGCGTGCAGTCCGGCAACTGGGAAATCGACAAGGGCAACGCCGTCGCCGCGGCCATGCTCAACGAATACCCCGACCTGAAGGCCCTGCTGGCCGGCAACGACAGCATGGCGCTGGGCGCCGTCTCCGCCGTACGGGCCGCGGGCAAGAAAGGTCAGGTGCAGATCGTCGGCTACGACAACATCAAGGCCATCCACCCGATGCTGAAAGACGGTCGCGTCCTCGCCACCGCCGACCAGTTCGCCGCCAAGCAGGCCGTGTTCGGTATCGACGCCGCGCTCAAGCTGGTCAAGGGCGAGCCCACCGGTGCCAAGGACGGTGTGATCGAGACGCCGGTCGAACTGGTCACCCAGCCCTGAGCCAAGGAGAGCCCCCATGTCGTCCGAGGTTATCCTCAGCGCCCGTGGCATCGGCAAGACCTATGCCCAGCCGGTACTCGGCGGCGTGGACCTGGAGTTGCGCGCCGGCCAGGTGCTGGCGCTCACCGGGGAAAACGGCGCCGGCAAGAGCACCCTGTCCAAGATCCTCTGTGGGCTGGTGCAGCCTACCACCGGCGAGCTGAGCTTCCTCGGTCGCCCCTATGCCCCGGGCAGCCGCCGTGAGGCGGAAGCCCAGGGGGTGCGGATGGTCATGCAGGAACTCAATCTGCTACCCACCCTCACCGTGGCGGAAAATCTCTTTCTCGATCGCCTGCCCCGGCGACTGGGCTGGATCGACCGACGCCAGTTGCGCGAGCAGGCGCGGCTGGCCATGGCCCAGGTCGGCCTGGAGGCCATAGATCCGGATACCCCCATCGCCGAACTGGGTGTAGGTCACCAGCAGATGGTGGAAATCGCCCGCAACCTGATCGGCGATTGCCGGGTGCTGATTCTCGACGAGCCGACCGCCATGCTCACCTCGCGCGAGGTGGATTTGCTGTTCGAGCAGATCGAGCGCCTGCGCGCCCGGGGCGTGGCCCTGATCTACATCTCCCATCGCCTGGAAGAACTCAAGCGCATCGCCCAGCAACTGGTGGTGCTGCGTGATGGTCGGCAGGTGGCCGATGCGCCCATGGCCGAGTACGGCACCGACCAAATCGTCAGCCTCATGGTCGGCCGCGATCTCGGTGAGCACCTCGACATGGGCGAACGCCGCTTCGGCCCGCCCCTGCTGGAGGTCAAGGGTCTCTCGCGCGCCGACAAGGTCCAGGATGTCTCCTTCAGCGTCCGCGCTGGCGAGATCTATGGTATCTCCGGCCTGATCGGTGCCGGACGGACCGAACTCCTGCGCCTGATCTTCGGCGCCGATCGCGCCGATTCCGGCACGGTGCACCTTGCCGGCAAGCCGGTCGACCTGGGTTCGCCGGCCAAGGTGGTGCGCCAGGGCATCGCCCTCATCACCGAGGATCGCAAGGGCGAAGGCCTGCTGCTCAGCCAGCCGATCAGCGCCAACATCGCCCTGGGCAACATGGCCAAGGTCGCGCGACAGGGCCTGGTCAGCGGCGCACGCGAAGCGGCCCTGGCCGAGCGCCATATCAAGGGCATGCGCATCCGCTGCAACGACGGCACCCAGCCCGTGGGCGAACTCTCCGGTGGCAACCAGCAGAAGGTGGTGATCGGACGCTGGCTGGAACGCGATTGCCAGGTGATGCTGTTCGACGAACCCACGCGCGGCATCGACGTCGGCGCCAAGTTCGAGATCTATGGCCTGCTGGCCGAACTCACCCGCCAGGGCAAGGCCCTGGTCGTGGTCTCCAGCGACCTGCGCGAGCTGATGCTGATCTGCGATCGGATCGGCGTGATCTCCGCCGGCCGCCTAGAAGCCACCTTCGAACGCCATGACTGGGATCAGGAGCGGCTGCTGGCCGCCGCCTTCGCCGGCTATCGCTCCCGCGAAGCCCTGCTGGAAGAACCTGTCCCGCCGCAAACCCTTTCTCAGGAAGCCATTCGATGAGCAGTCTTCCCGTCACCTCTTCCCGGCGTGCCTTCGGCCTGGGCCTGGGCACCTACATCGGCCTGGCCGCTGCCCTGCTGGCCATGATCGTGCTGTTCTCCCTGATGAGCAGCCACTTTCTCTCATACGCCACCTTCACCACCCTGGCCAACCAGATCCCCGATCTGATGGTGCTGGCGACCGGGATGACCTTCATCCTGATCATCGGCGGCATCGATCTCTCGGTGGGTTCGGTGGTCGCCCTGGCCGCCGCCGTGGTCAGCGTCGCCACCCTGGAATGGGGCTGGGGCATCCTGCCGGCAGCCGCCCTCGGCATGTTCTGCGCGGCCCTGACCGGCACCCTCACCGGCAGTGTGACCGTGGCCTGGCGCATCCCCTCCTTCATCGTCTCCCTCGGCGTGCTGGAAATGGCCCGTGGCGCCGCCTACCAGCTGACCAATTCGCGCACCGCCTATATCGGCGATGCCTACGCCTGGCTGTCCACACCCTTCGCCTTCGGCATCTCGCCCTCCTTCGTCATCGCCCTGCTGGTGATCGTGGTCGCGCAGCTGCTGCTGACCCGCTCGGTGCTCGGGCGCTACCTGATCGCCATCGGTACCAACGAGGAAGCGGTGCGCCTGGCCGGGATCAATCCCAAGCCCTACAAGGTCATCGTCTTCGCCCTCATGGGCCTGCTGGCGGGCCTGGCGGCGCTGTTCCAGATCTCCCGCCTGGAAGCCGCCGATCCCAATGCCGGCGTGGGCCTGGAACTGCAGGTGATCGCCGCCGTAGTGATCGGTGGGACCAGCCTCATGGGCGGCCGCGGCTCGGTGATCAGCACCTTCTTCGGCGTGCTGATCATCTCGGTACTGGCCGCGGGCCTGGCCCAGATCGGTGCCAGCGAGCCGACCAAGCGCATCATCACCGGCGCGGTCATCGTGGTGGCGGTGATCCTCGACACCTATCGCAGCCAGCGCGCCAAGAGCAAGGGCTGATGGCGACCATCAAGGATGTCGCCGCCCGCGCCGGCATCTCCTACACCACGGTTTCCCATGTGGTGAACAACAGTCGCCCGGTCAGTCCGGGCGTCCGGGAAAAGGTCGAGGCGGCCATCGCCGAGCTGGGCTACGTGCCCAGTGGCGTGGCCCGCTCCCTGCGCAGTCGCGCCACCGGCACCTTCGGCGTGCTGGTGCCCAATGCGGTCAACCCCTACTTCGCCGAACTGGCGCGGGGGATCGAGGATCACTGCGAGCGCCAGGGTTACAGCGTCATCCTCTGCAATTCCGATGACGATGCCGACAAGCAGCTGCGCTATCTGCGGGTGCTCAAGGAGCGCCGCATCGACGGGCTGGTGGTCGCCACCGTGGATGGCGATCCGCGCTTTGCCCGCGCTCTCGCCGGCCTGCGCATCCCGCTGGTGCTGGCCGACCGGCCGCTGGACGGCGTCCAGGCCGCGCATATCCGCATCGATCACCACCAGGGCGGCCTGCTCGCCACCCGCCATCTGCTGGAGCTCGGCCATCGACGGATCGCCTGCATCGGTGGCCCGGCCGACTCCCCCGTCGCCAGCGAGCGGATCACCGGCTACCAGGAGGCCCTGGCGGACGCCGGCATCGCGCCTGGCGCCATCCAGCGCTGCGCCTTCACCGCCGCCGCCGGTCATGCCGCGGCCCGCGAATTGCTGGCCTCGGGAGAGCGTCCGACCGCGATCTTCGCCGGCAACGACACCATCGCCCTGGGCGTGTTGCGCGCCGCCGCCGAGCTGGGCCTGGACGTTCCCGGCCAGCTCTCGGTGGTGGGCTTCGACGACATCGAACTCAGCCGCTATCTCTATCCGGCCCTGACCACCATCGGCCAGTCGATCCGCGACCTTGGCGAGCGCGCTGCCCAGCTCCTGCTGGCGCGCCGCGAGACGGTTGGCAGCCCCTCCACCCACGACATCGCCGTACCCCGGCTGGTGCTGCGCGAATCCACCGCGGCGCCCTCTGCTCTGGAGACCTCCCATGCACCCTGACGTCGTCGTCATCGGCAGCCTGAACATGGACCTGGTGGTGCGCACCCCGCGCCTGCCCAAGGGCGGCGAGACCCTCGCCGGCCATACCTTCACCACCGCACCCGGCGGCAAAGGCGCGAATCAGGCCGTCGCCGCGGCACGCCTGGGCGCCCGGGTCGCCATGATCGGCTGCGTCGGTGCCGATCCCTATGGCGACTTCCTCACCCGCAGCCTCGTCCAGGAAGGCATCGACTGCCAGGGCGTCTCGGTGGCTGCCGAGGTGCCCACTGGCATCGCGTCCATTCTGGTGGATGACCAGGGCCAGAACGCCATCGTCATCGTCGCCGGTGGCAACGGCGAGCTTTCGGCCGCTCACCTGCAGGCCCAGGAGCGCGTGCTCGACCAGGCAAAGCTGGTGATCGCCCAGCTGGAAGTGCCGCTGGCCACCGTGGGCGACGCCCTCGCCCGCGCCCATGCGCTGGGCAAGACGGTGATCCTCAATCCGGCGCCGGCCACCGGTCCGCTGCCGGCCGAGTGGTACGCCCACATCGACTACCTGGTGCCCAACGAAAGCGAAGCCAGCCTGCTGACCGGCTTGCCGGTGGACACCCTGGAGCAGGCCGAAGCCGCCGCGCGCCAGCTGGTCGCCGCCGGCGCCCGCCAGGTGCTGCTGACCCTGGGCGGCCAGGGCCTGCTGCAGGTCACGGCCGACAGCTGCCGCCACCACCCGGCCACGCCGGTGAAGGCGGTGGACACCACCGCCGCCGGCGACACCTTCCTCGGGGGCTTCGCCGCCGGACTGGCAGAAGGTCTGAGCGTGGAGGCCGCCATCGCCCTCGGCCAGCAGGCTGCCGCCATCGCCGTCACCCGTCCGGGCGCTCAGCCGTCCATCCCCACCCGCCAGGAGCTCGCCCGGTGAAAAAGACCTCTCTGCTCAACATCGCCCTGTCCCAGGCCGTCGCCAGTCTCGGTCATGGCGACCTGGTGGTCATCGGTGACGCCGGCATGCCGGTACCGCCGGGCACCCCGCTGGTCGATCTGGCCGTCACCCCGGGCGTGCCGGACTTTCTCAGTGTGCTGCAGGCGCTGCTCAGCGAGATGCAGGTGGAAAGCCACCTGCTCGCGGAGGAAACCCTCACCGCCCAGCCCCCGGCCCTGGGCGAACTGGAACGCCTGACCGCGAGCGGCGCCCTGGGCAGCCGCCGCCTGGTCTCCCATGACGAGATGAAGACCCTGTGTCGCCAGGCGCGGGTGCAGATCCGCACCGGCGAGTGCCAGCCCTACACCAACCTGATCCTGGTGGCCGGCGTCGCCTTCTAGTCGGCGGCCCTGGCCAGCAGCCGCCGGGTCGCCAGCAGATCCAGCGGGCGGGCGAAGAAATAACCCTGGGCGTGGCGGGCACCCATGTCCCTGAGCAGTTGCAACGCCTGGGCGTCCTCGACGCCCTCGGCCACCACATCCAGCCCCAGTGACTCGGCCATGCGCACGATGGCGCGAACGATGGCGACACTGCGCGCGCTCTCGGCCAGACGCAGGACAAAGGACTTGTCGATCTTGAGGCCGCGAAAGCGATACTCGTGGACATAGCCCAGCGACGAGAAGCCCGCGCCGAAATCGTCCAGCACCACCGAGACGCCGTGGCGATCCAGGGCCTCCATGGCCGCCTTGGCGCGTTCCGGTTCGGCGACCAGGGCGCCTTCGGTCAACTCCAGGCAGATCCGCGACGGCGCCACGCCATACGCGGCCAGGATGCTCAGCACCTCGTCGGCGAACTCCGGGCGCACGATGCTGTAGCTGGAGCAATTGACGTGCACCACCGGCCAGTGCGCCTGGGCCGGTTCGGCCAGGGTGGCGGCGATGCGCGTCAGCATGTAGGTATCCAGCCGTCCGATCAGCCGCAGGCCTTCCAGCTCGGGTAGAAAAGCCCCTGGCGCCAGGACGCTGCCGTCCGGCTGACGCCAGCGGATCAGCGCCTCCAGCGCCGCCACGCGGCCGCTGGTGACGTCGATGATCGGCTGGAAGAAGGGCTCCAGTTCGTTGCCATTCTTCAGCGCCTTGCGCAGCGCGCCTTCACGCACTACCTGGTCGGACACCACCTGGCGCAGTTCCTGGTTGAAGACCGCGAAGTTGTCGCGCCCACCCTGCTTGACCCGATACATCGCCGTATCGGCGTCGCGCAGCAGGTCATCCGGCTGGCGATGCAGGCCGGGATCGGCCAGCACGATGCCGATGCTGCAGGAGGTGAACAGGCTGTGGTCGTCGATCACCAACGGTCGGTCGAAGGCTTCGATAATGCGCTGGG
This sequence comes from Pseudomonas aestiva, assembly GCF_039908605.1. Classification (NCBI taxonomy): domain Bacteria; kingdom Pseudomonadati; phylum Pseudomonadota; class Gammaproteobacteria; order Pseudomonadales; family Pseudomonadaceae; genus Pseudomonas; species Pseudomonas aestiva. Next base: position 2,545,669 of record NZ_CP150916.1, read on the forward strand.
CGATGGCTACCGGTGAATCCAGGCCGCCACCGGGCACCAGGATGGCGAATTCGTCGCCGCCCAGGCGTGCCAGCAGATCGGTCTCGCGCAGGCAGCTCGACAATCGCTCACCGGCCGCCACCAGCAGCAGGTCGCCGAAGGGATGGCCGAACTGGTCGTTGATGCGCTTGAATCTGTCCAGGTCGAGAAACATCACCGCCAGGCCGGTCCCGTCGCGCTCCAGCGCCGCCCAGAGTTCGCCCAGGCGCTGCTGGAAAAAGCTGCGATTGGGCAGCCGGGTCAGGGCGTCGTGGTTGTTCTCGTACAGCAGTCGGGCGTTGGCGGCGTCCAGCGCCCGGGTGCGCTCCTGCACCCTGACCTCCAGGGCCTGGCGCGACTGCTGGATGGCTTCCGCGGCGCTGCGCCGGGACAGCGCGGTATCGATATGGCGCGAGACGAAGGTGAGCAACTCCTGGTCGCGCCGGCTGTAGTAGACGTCTTCGCGATAGCTCTGTACCGCCAGCACGCCGCGGACGTGCTTGCCGTCATAGAGGGGGATACCCAGCCAGGAGCAGGCTTCCGGGGTGCCCTCGACCGGGGTGATCTCGCCCTGCTCGATCAGCAGCCGGGCCTTGTGCCGATCAATGATGCAGGGTCGCCGTTGGCGGATGGTGTACTCGGTATAGCCGCGCGTGCCGCGCCGGGCGACAGGCGCCGTGGTACGGCGCTCATCGGCGAAATAGGGGAAGCTCACCTCCCCCGAGGCATCGTCGTAGAGGGCGATATAGAAGTTGTGGGCATAGAGCAGCTCACCCACGACGCGGTGCAGACCGCCCAGGAGGTCCGGCATGTCGGTACTGGCGCTGGACAGCTCGGCAATGCGAAACAGCGCCGCCTGCAGCTGCTCGGCGCGTTCGCGCTCGGCGATCTGCTCGCGCAGCCGGGCATTGACCTCCGAAAGCTCCTGTGTGCGCTGGCCCACGGTGGCTTCCAGGGATTCGCGCCGGAGGATGCGATCCAGGGCCATGGCCACGTCGCGGGCGATCACCTGGAACAGCGCCTGGTCCTCGGGGCCGTAGCGGCGCTCGCGATCGTAGACCTGCAGGCTGAGCACGCCGAAGGTGCGATCGGCACCGTCCTTGAGCGGGATGCCCATCCAGAACTCGGGGACCGAGCCCTGGCAATAGTAGGGCCCTGACACCTGCGCCGCTTCGATGGCTTCCTTGGGCAGCAGCAGCGGTGTCCCGTGCATGAGCACATAGGCGGTCAGGCACGGCCGCTCGCGATCCAGCAATTCGAAGGAGCCGGGCTCGGGCGGACTCTCGTCGCGCTGGTCGAAATAATAGGGATAGTGGATCTGGTCCGAGTCGACGTCCTGCAGCGCCAGGAAGAAATTTTCGGCATCGATCAGCGAGACCAGCAGCTCGTGGGTACGCTGCATGAACAGTTGGCGATCCAGGGTCGAACTCGCCAGGTAGGTGATGTCGTAGAGCACCTGCTGGATCGCCTGCGCCCGCTGCAGTTGCAGGCGCTGCAGGACGAAGCCGAATCTCAGGGCCAGCGCGGCGAAATCGGTGTGGTCATCGGGGCGGGCGAGCAGCCAGCCCAGCGGGGTCGGGCCGCTGCCGGTGGGATAGCAGCTGAGCCCGACCTTGGCCGCCAGCTGCGCCAGTTCCTCGTCGTCGAGCAATTCCGGCCAGGCACTGGCGCCATTGCCGGTGGCCATGCACGACCAGTTGCCACGGCGCTGGTACCAGGCCCAGTCGGCATCGGCAGCGGCTGCACGCAGTTGCGCGATGATCTGCTCCGCCGCCAACCCCGGCGCATTCGGATCCGGCCAGCGTGCCTCCGACGGCCTGGCCAGGCGTGCACCTGGCGACTGTTCCTCAGCCCCTTTCATGCTGACTCCTTCCCGTGCATTCCCCGAATCCTGACACAGATGCCCCGGGCTTCGGCAACTACGGAATGAACGGTTTCCCTAGGAGCGCGAACGGCAAAGATATGACTAAAGGCCCGGATTGACTGGGACAAGAGTTGTACAGCGACGGGGCCCCTGTCCAATAACCCGGCCTGTTAGACAACGCCCTGCCGCTGGGCTTGTAGAACAAAGCGCACGAGGTTTCCCCATCGATCCGAAAGGCTGTCGCGACGCGAATCTCTCGCTAAGCCAGGACCACTAATAAGCAGACAGAACGCAATCTGGCGGGGCTCTCCAACCCGTTGTTGCCCCTCTTCACGAGCAGGAGTTTTCCATGACCGCTTCCAAGCAGGACAACCTCATCGACTGGCTGCGCGATGCCCATGCCATGGAGGAACAGGCCGAGAAGATGCTCTCCGCGCAGTCCGCCCGGCTGGAGCACTACCCGCAACTGCGCCAGCGCATCGAGCAGCACATCAGGGAAACCCAGGAGCAGCGCCAGCTCATCGAAGGCTGCCTGAGTCGTCATGGCAGCAGCGCCTCGACCCTCAAGGACATAGGCGGCAAGTTGATGGCGCTGGGCCAGGCCCTTGGTGGCGCGCCCATGAGCGATGAGGTCATCAAGGGCGCCATCGCCGGCTATGTCTTCGAGAACATCGAGATTGCCACCTACACCACGCTGATCGCGGCAGCTGCGGAGATCGGCGACACCGAAACGCAGCAGGCCTGCGAACGCATCCTCGAACAGGAGAAGGCCATGGCGGCCTGGTTGCTGGAGGACCTGCCCGCCACCACCCGTGCCTTCCTCGAACGCTCCGCCGATCCCGATCTGACCGCGAAGCGCTGAACCGCCCGAGTTATACCGTGACTAGCCCCTGGAGGTTACATGTTCGTCCATAACAAGCGACTGCAATACACCGTGCGCGTGTCCGAGCCCAATCCCGGCCTGGCCAACCTGATGCTGGAGCAATTCGGCGGCCCCCAAGGCGAACTCGCCGCCGCCATGCGCTACTTCACCCAGGCGATAGCCGAGCTCGACCCGGGCCGCAAGGACATGCTGTTCGACATCGCCACCGAAGAGCTCAGCCACCTGGAAATCATCGGTTCGATGATCGCCATGCTGAACAAGGGCGCCAAGGGCGACCTGGCGGAAAAGACCCAGGACGAAGCGGACTTGTACCGCTCTCTGACCGGTGCCGGCAACGACTCCCACCTCACCCAGATTCTCTATGGTGGTGGTCCGGCCCTGACCAATTCGGCTGGTGTACCCTGGACCGCGGCCTACATCGACACCATCGGTGAACCGACCATCGACCTCAGGTCCAACATCGCCGCCGAAGCCCGGGCCAAGATCGTCTACGAGCGCCTCATCAATGTCACCGACGATGCCGGCATCAAGGACACCCTGAGCTTTTTGATGACCCGCGAGATCGCGCACCAGAAATCCTTCGAGAACGCGCTGCATTCCATTCAGCCCAACTTCCCCCAGGGCAAAGTGCCACCCCGCCCCGAATTCGCCAGCGTCTACTACAATATGTCGCAGGGCGAAGGCGACATGCGTGGACCTTGGAATCAGGGTCAGGACTGGGAGTTCGTCGAACAGCCCGGACCGGCCGTGGACGGCGGCGATGGCTTGGCCAGCGTCAAGCTGCCTCCGATGCAGGCCAAGGCGATCGAACAGCTCGCCACCCGTACGATGTCAGACCCGAACGCCGCGCCGGTGACGGGTGCCGACCTGGGCGCCGGCCTGGCCAAGCAACTCGACAAGAACCGTCTGGAAGAGTGATGCCACGGCGACGACGTCCATCGGGCGTCGTCGCCCTCCCCCGGCCTGACGACCTTTCGTCGGCCAGCCGCTTTAGCTCTCAACCTCGCCAGAACCTGGCCATTTGCCATCGGTCCTACTGCCGTCATCGTAGTAGGGAAAGCCCTGATGGAAGATTATCTCCTGGCGTTCGCCATGGTCGCTCTGACCGCCCTGTTCATAGGTCTCACTACCGTCGGTCTGGTGGAATTCACCTGATGGCGCTTTGCTGCCTTGCGCGCTGAACATTCGTCCGGCGGCGCAGTCTGCCGCTGTGCATTGATGCAACCACGTTGTACCGACGTAGTCAGGGACGCCACCATGAAACGCCACCTTTACGCCTTTGCCCTCGTTGCTGCCGCCGTCTGCAGCGCACCCGCCTTCGCCATGGATCAGAATGCCCTGCAATTCGAGCAGGCCAGCATGGTTGCCTTCAAGAGCTGCGCGAACAAGGCGGTGATCGCCGGAACGCGCATTGGCGACACCGCCCGCTTTTCTGATACCGACACCTGCGTCGTCCAGGCGCTGTCGCAGATCGAGCCGGCCTATCAGCGAGCCCTCACCTCCCTGCAGAACAATGGCACCGCCCGACGCTGTCTGCAGACCTACTACAGCAACTGGCTGACGCTGATGAAATCCCTGCCTGAGCTGCAATCCAAGCCGCCATCCTCGGTGCTGCTGACCGCCAATGGTGGCGAGCGTCGCCTCAACCAGTACTGGCAATTCGTGGTCAGCGCCCGCTGATCACGCGCTGGAATCCCATGGGGAGCCCGGCTCCCCTGTTCGCCTTTCAGCCGATGGCGACGTGCCCCGGCTGCTCTGCCACGCGCGCCAGCCAGGCCTGGATCGCCGGATAGTCGTCCAGTCGGAAGCCGCCCTCATGGGCAACGTGGGTATAGGCATAGAGCGCGATGTCGGCGATCGAGTACTGCTCCCCGACCAGGAAGGGCGTGCGTTGCAGCTGCTGCTCCATCACCCGCAACGCCTTGTAGCCGCGTACCTGGCAGACCTCGTACTCCTCCAGGCGCTCCGCCGGCAGCCCCTGGTAGAGCCGGATGAAACGCGCCACCGCCACATAGGGCTCGTGGCTGTATTGCTCGAAGAATTGCCACTGCAGCACCTGGGTCCGCAGGCGCGGCTCGCTGGGCAAAAAGCGCGTGCCGTCCGCGAGGAAGTTGAGGATGGCGTTGGACTCCCACAGGCAGGTGCCGTCTTCCAGCTCCAACACCGGAATCTTGCCGTTGGGATTCTTCGCCAGGAAGGCGTCGCCCTGGGTCTCGCCGGCGAGGATATTGACCTCGTGCCAGCGATACTCCACGCCGAGCAGGTGCAGCATCAGTACCACCTTGTAGCAGTTGCCGGAACGACGATCGCCATAGACCTGATACATCTCACAGCTCCTTGTTGTAGGGGGTGGCTTCGCGGATCACGCTGGCCAGGCGGGCGAGGCCGGTGTCCAGCCGCTCGGGCAGCACGTGGCTGAAATTGAGCCGCAGCAGACCGCGGTGACGCTCCGGCTCGGCGAAGAACGGCTCGCCCGGCATGAAGGCGACATCCTGCGCCAGGGCGGCGTCCAGCAGCGTACGGGTATCCAGGGGCGTTTTCAGCCGCAACCAGAAGAACAGACCGCCCTGCGGAATCTGCCAATCGGCGATATCGCCGAAATGTCGTGTCAGCGCCAGGGCGAAGCCATCGCGGCGTTCACGGTAGAAGGTCCGCACCTCCTCCAGGTGCTGGGCGTAGCGCTCGCTGCCCAGCCATTGCTGTACCTGCCACTGGCTCATGCGACAGGTATGCAGATCGGCGGCCTGCTTGAGCGCCCGTAGGGGCTTGAGTAGATCGGGCGAGGCGATCAGATAGCCCACGCGCAGACCGGGCAGCAGTGTCTTCGACAGGCTGCCGGTGTGGATCCAGGCGCTGCGTCGGAGCTGGGCGCAGAGCGGTCGCGCCGGCGCGCCGTCATAGCTGAGCTCCCGGTAGGGCTCGTCCTCGACCAGGGTCACAGCGTACTCGTCCAGCAGGGCCGCCACCCCCGCTCGGTTGGCCGCGGAATAGCGCACGCCGGAAGGATTCTGGAAGGTCGGGATCAGATAGGCGAAGGCCGGACGCCGCCGTTCCAGCTGCAGACGCAAGGCAGCCAGATCCAGCCCCTCCGGGGCCAGACTGACTTCAAGGCAATCCGCGCCAAAGAACTGGAAGCTCTGCAGCGCCGCGAGATAGGTGGGGCCTTCCACCAGCACCGGCGTGCCTACGTCGAGATAGAGTTTGGCGATCAAGTCCAGGGCCTGCTGCGAACCCGTGGTCACCAGCACCTGGTCCGCCGTGCAGTCCAGACCGTAGCCGCGCGCCTGAGCGGCGATGGCTTCGCGCAGGGCCGGCTCGCCCTCGCTCATGCCGTACTGACCCAGGCCGGCCGGCATCCGGTTCCAGTCCACCGCCGGCAGACAGCGCTCGGCGGGCAGGCCGCCGGCGAAGGACATCACCTCCGGACGCTGCGCAGCCGCCAGGATGTCGCGGATCAGGCTGCTCTTGAGTCGGCTTACCCGTTCGGAAAATGCCATCTGCCCTCCTGTGGCCCGTGGCCGGCCAATGAGTCAAACTACTTGACCGACCCTAATGCACTCCGGAAAGACAAGTCAATATGCTTGACCTAAATCAGACCACCCAGCAGCGCCTGGTCATGGAGACCTTCTTCTTCGGCTATCAGGCGTTCACCGCCAAGGCCGACGACATGCTGGCGCGGCGCGGCCTGAGCCGGGTCCACCAGCGCATCCTGTTCTTCATCGCTCGCGAACCGGGACTGAGCAACAGGGCCCTGCTGGACGTGCTCAACGTCAGCAAGCAGGCGCTGAACATTCCGCTGCGGCAGTTGCTGGAGATGCAACTGGTGGCCATGGCGACGGACGCGACGGACAAGCGCAAGCGACGGCTGTCGCTGACCCGCGGCGGCGCCGCGCTGGAGCAGACCCTGAGACGCGAGCAGATGCGTCTGGTGCAGGCTGCCCTGGCCACGGTCGGAGCGGACGCCGCCGAAGGCTGGCTGGCCTTCAACCAGGCGCTGGCCGGTCGCCATGAGGCCGAAGGTAGCCAGGACAGTTCGCTACCCTCGGTCGACTCCTGAAAACTGTACCGCTGGTTCGCGGCCTCGGTGTACGGATACCCGCCAGGGACGCCTGGCTAAGCTGGCGCAAAGCCCAGGGATGCCCCTCATGACCGTCGAACTGCTCACCGCCTTCATGCTCTTCGCTTTCGTCTCCTCCGCCACGCCCGGCCCCAACAACATGATGCTGCTGGCGTCAGGGGTCAATTTCGGCTTTCGGCGGACCCTGCCGCACATGTTCGGCATCAGCCTGGGCCACATGCTGCTGGTCATCTGCACCGGTCTCGGCCTGGGTCAGCTGTTCGTGCTCTATCCACCGCTGCAGATCGCCTTGCGGGTGATCGGCGGCGGCTATCTGCTGTATCTGGCCTGGAAACTGGCCACCGCCGCTGCCCCGACGCCGCGGGAGTCGGGCAGCGGCAAGCCCTTCGGCTTCTTCCAGGCAGCGGCCTTCCAGTGGGTGAACCCCAAGGCCTGGGTGATGGCCATCGGTGCGGTCACCGCCTATATTCCGGCCGAGAACTTCACCGCCAATCTGCTGCTGGTCGCCCTGCTCTTCGCCCTGATCAACCTGCCCAGCGTCAGCCTCTGGACGCTGTTCGGCATGGGCCTGCGCCGTCTGCTCAGCAGTCCGGCACGCCTGCGGCTGTTCAACTGGAGCATGGCGCTGCTGCTGGTGCTGTCCCTCTACCCCATCCTGTTCGGCCATCACTGAGGTTTTTCGATGCACGCGGCTCCACAACGCGTTACCCCGCTGGCCGATACCTCCCCCGCCGCCGTGGTCGCCGGCTTCGTCGCCATGCTGGTGGGCTACACCAGCTCCCTGGTGCTGATGTTCCAGGCGGGCCAGAATGCCGGCCTCAGCACCGGGCAGATCTCCTCATGGATCTGGGCGCTGTCCATCGGCATGGCCCTGACCACCATCGGCCTGTCGCTTAAATACCGCACTCCCATCGTCATCGCCTGGTCGACCCCCGGCGCTGCGCTGCTGGTCACCAGCCTGCCGTCGGTACCCTACAGCGACGCCATCGGCGCCTTTGTCATCTGCGCCGTACTGCTCGCACTCTGCGGTCTCACCGGCAGCGTTGACCGTCTGCTGCGCCGGGTACCGCCAGCACTCGCCGCCGCCCTGCTGGCCGGCATCCTCTTCCGCATCGGTATCGAGATCTGCGCCGCGGCCCAGCACCAGACCGCACTGGTCCTAGGCATGGCCGTGGCCTATCTGGTGGCCAAGCGGCTGTGGCCGCGCTACTGCGTGCTGGTCGCCCTGGTAGTCGGCCTGCTGCTGGCCGCCGGGCTGGGGTTGCTGGACTTCCACAGTCTGCGGCTGGAGTTGGCGGTGCCGGTGTGGACCACCCCGACCTTTTCCCTGGCGGCCACCATCGGCATCGCCATCCCGCTGTTCGTGGTGGCCATGGCCTCGCAGAACATGCCGGGTATCGCCGTGCTGCGTACTGATGGCTATGCGGTTCCGGCTTCGCCGCTGATCGCCACCACCGGCCTCGCCTCGCTGCTGCTGGCGCCCTTCGGCTCCCATGGCATCAACCTGGCGGCCATCAGCGCGGCGATCTGCACCGGCCCCCAGGCCCATGAAGATGCCAGCAAACGCTATACAGCGGCGATCTGGTGCGGACTCTTCTACGGTATCGCCGGGCTGTTCGGCGCCACCCTGGCGGCGCTGTTCGCCTCCCTGCCGAGCGAGCTGGTGATCTCGGTGGCTGCCCTGGCGCTGCTCGGCTCCATCATGAATGGCCTGCACGGCGCCCTGGCCGACCCTGGCCAGCGCGAGCCGGCGCTCATCACCTTCCTGGTCACCGCCTCGGGCCTGACCCTGGCCGGGATCGGCTCGGCCTTCTGGGGCCTGGTCGCCGGCCTTTTGGCCAGTTTGCTACTCACCGCACGCCGCGGTTAGAACCCGCGCCCCTCCTGACGGGTCGGAACTGGATCCTTCACGTCAGGAGAACACCATGTCCCGTACCAATCGCCAGTTCCTGCTCGCCAAGCGCCCGTCCGGCGAACCCACCGCCGACACCTTCGAGCGTGTCGAGCAGCCGATCGGCGAACCCGGCGCCGGTCAGGTGCTGATCAAGAATCTCTATCTCTCCCTCGACCCGGCCATGCGCGGCTGGATGAACGAGGGCAAGTCCTATATCAAGCCCATCGGCCTCGGCGAAGTCATTCGTGCCCTGGGCGTGGGCGAGGTAGTGGCCTCCAACCACCCGGAATTCAAGGTCGGCGACACGATCAACGGCATGCTCGGCATCCAGGATTACTACCTGGGCGAGCCCCAGGGCTTCTACAAGGTGGACCCCAGCAAGGCCAGCCTGCCCCAGTATCTCTCGGTACTCGGCATGACCGGTCTGACCGCCTACTTCGGCCTGCTGGAAGTCGGCGAGCCCAAGGCCGGCCAGACCATCGTGGTTTCCGGCGCTGCCGGCGCGGTCGGCAGCATGGTCGGCCAGATCGGCAAGCTCAAGGCCTGCCATGTCGTGGGTATCGCCGGTGGCGCGGAAAAATGCCGCTATCTGATCGAGGAACTGGGTTTCGACGCCGCCATCGACTACAAGGCCGAACCTGACCTCGCGGCCGCCCTGCACCGCGAATGCCCCAACGGTATCGACGTCTACTTCGACAACGTCGGCGGCCCGACCCTGGACGCGGTGCTGGCGCAGATCAATTTCCGTGCACGGGTAGTGCTCTGCGGCGCCATCAGCCAGTACAACAGCGACAAGGTGCAGGGTCCGCAGAACTACCTGGCCTTGCTCAGCAATCGCGCGCGCATGGAAGGCTTCATCGTGCTGGACCACGCCGCGCGCTATGCCGAAGCCCAGCAGCAGCTGGCGATCTGGCTGGCTGACGGCCAGCTCAAATCCCGCGAGCACGTGGTGGACGGCCTGGATATTTTCCCCGAGACCCTGATGAAGCTGTTCTCCGGCGAGAACTTCGGCAAGCTGGTGCTCAAGGTATAGGTCGCGCGTCGGAAAGTCGTCACCAGCGGGCCGCAATGGCGGCCCGCCCGGGCTTCAGGCGTCAAGTTACAGACGGCCAATCGCCACCATCAAGCTAAGTTATTGATTTTATTGCCACTATAAGACTGGCACGCTTCTCGCTGTAGGGGGACTATCCGCCAAGGAGAACAGGCATGGTCCCGCCCTCGTCCAACACCATCAATCTCGATCGCGCTCGCCAGCAGCGCAACGCCAACGTGGCTGCCCCCGCCCGCGACAGCGATCCGGCGGTGCTGGGCGCCCTGCGCCAGCGCCTGCTGGGCGTCCTGCAGACATCGCTGGATCTCGAACGGGTCCTGCAACTCTTCCGGCAGGAGGTGGATACGCTGGTGGACCTGCCCGGCCTCACCTACCGCAATGCCGCGGAGGACGTGGCCATCGACCTGGGTGAAGAACAGGGCCATCAGGTGCACTATCACCTGAGCCAAGGGGATCTGCGCCTGGGTGATCTGACCTTCTATCGTCAGGAGCGCTTCCAGGACAGCGAACTCGGCGCGCTGGAATACCTCCTTGGCAGCCTGCTGTTTCCCCTGCGCAATGCCCTGCTCTATCGCGAAGCCCAGAACAATGCCCTGCGCGATGCCCTGACCGGTGTCGGCAATCGCAGCGCCCTGGATCGTGCCCTGGTGCGTGAGCTGGAACTGGCCCGACGGACCCAGCAGCCGCTGTCGCTGCTGATGCTGGACCTGGACCACTTCAAGCGCATCAACGACCGCTTCGGCCATAGCGTCGGTGACGACGTGCTGCGCCAGACTGCCCGCACCCTTGGCAACAGCCTGAGAAGCATGGACATGGTCTTTCGCTTTGGCGGCGAGGAATTCTGTGTGCTGCTGTCGGCCACCGGCCATGAAGCGGCGCATATCGTGGCGGAACGCCTGAGAGCGGCGGTGGAGGCCCAGTCGGAGACGGCCGGCGCCATCCCGTTGCCAGTCACCCTGAGCCTGGGTCTGGCGACCCTGCGCGACGTCGAGTCACCGCGTTGTCTGCTGCTGCGCGCGGATCGGGCCCTCTATCAGGCCAAGGCCGAAGGCCGCAATCGATTCTGCAGCCTGGCCTGAGGGTCGCCTGGGGCCAGGCGACCGCTCTGCTTAGCGGCGACCGCCCTTGCCGGTACCGCCACCGCTCGGCCCGCGACGCGGCGCAATGCCCGGCGAGGTACGGCCCTTGCTGACCGGCTTGCGGCCCATTTCGCTGGGACGCTCGGCCACGGCCGACCCCTGGGGCTTGCTGGCCTTGCCCGTCTTGTTGAGCTTGTTGCGCGGACCCCGACCGGCATCGATCGGCCGCGCGGTCTTGCGCTGCTGACGCTCGAGCTTTTCCTTGGTCTTGCCGCCCATGGCCGGCAGCGCCACCGGCGGCAGGCCGACTTCACCCGCGAGGATGTCGATCTCCCCCTGGGTCATCTCGCGCCAACGGCCGACCGGCAGATCGCTGGTCATGAACACCGGACCGAAACGTACGCGCTTCAGACGACTCACCACCAGTCCCTGGGATTCCCACAGCCGACGGACTTCGCGGTTGCGACCTTCCATCACCACGCAATGGAACCAGTGGTTGAAGCCATCACCTTCCGGCGCCTGCTGGACGTCGGTGAAGCGCGCCGGGCCGTCTTCGAGGATCACCCCGTTCTTCAGGCGCAGCAGCATCTCTTCGGTCACCTCGCCCCGGACCCGTACCGCGTACTCGCGATCCATCTGGTAGGACGGGTGCATCAGCCGGTTGGCCAGTTCGCCATCGGTGGTGAACAGCAGTAGGCCGGTGGTGTTGATGTCCAGGCGACCGACATTGATCCAGCGGCCCTGCTTGGGCTTGGGCAGGCGGTCGAAGACGGTGGGCCGACCTTCGGGATCGTCACGGGTGCAGATCTCGCCTTCGGGCTTGTTGTAGATCAGCACGCGCCGCACCACTTCCTCGGCCTGGTCGCGCTTGAGCAGACGGCCGTCTACCGCGATGGCGTCCTTGGGCATGACCCTCAGACCCAGGGGCGCGACCACGCCGTTGACCTTGATACGGCCTTCGCCGATCCAGGCTTCGACGTCACGCCGCGAGCCGACGCCCAGGCGCGACAGCACCTTCTGCAGCTTTTCGCCCGCCGGCGCGGGGACGGTTTCATCGAGGGATTCGTTTGGGGGATTCTTGTCGAGGGTCATCAGGCACCTCCCGGTGTAGTGGACGACAAAGGCGCCGCGGAACGGGCGCCAGGAAAAAGACAGGGGCGCATGATAGCGCCCCTGCTCGCGCCAGCCTAGCTCGCCTGGCGGGTGACGGATGGCCGCAGGCTTAGTCCAGCGTGGCCAGGGCTTCGCGGCAGAGCTGCTCGACGCGCGTCCAGTCCTTGGCCTTCACCACGTCGCCGGGCAGCATCCAGCTGCCGCCAACGCACAGCAGGTTGGGCTGCTGGAAATAGTTCTTAACATTGCCCGGATTGACGCCACCGGTGGGGCAGAACTTGAGTTCGGCGAAGGGACCGGCAAACGCCTTGAGCGCATCCACGCCGCCATAGACGTTGGCAGGGAACAGCTTGAAGCGTCGATAACCCAGGCGGTAGGCCTGCATGATCTCCGAAGGCGTGGCGATGCCCGGCAGCAGCGGGATCGGCGCCGATACCCCGGCCTGGAGAATTTCCTCGGTGGTGCCCGGAGTGACGATGAACTGGGCGCCCGCCTCGACCGCAGCGTCGAACATCCGCACGTCAAGCACGGTGCCCACGCCAACATCCAGCTCGGGACGTTCATGCCGCAGCAGGCGCACCGCGTCCAGCCCGTAGGCCGATCTCAGGGTAATTTCCAGGGCGGTGAGCCCCGCCGCGGCCATGGCGTCGGCGAAGGGCAACACGTCGGCGGGATCGTTGATCACGATCACCGGCAGGATCCGCGCGCGGGCGCACAGGGCATCTAGGGTCGCGATCTTGTTCTGCATGTCCAAAACTCAACTCCTCGTCAGGGGCACCAATAGACGACCAGGGGTTCGCGCAGGAACGCCTTGATCGGAGTGGCCAGCTCGTCGCCCTCGGCCAGAGCGGTTTCCAGCACCTGTCGCTTGCCCGCACCCTGGATGGCGAGGATCTGCTGCCGCGCGCGACTCAGGTAGGCGCGGCTCAGGGTGATGCGGGTCTGGGGCGCGGACGGTGCCACGCCGGGAAAACTCAGGCGCTCGCTGGCCGGATCCAGGGCCTCTTCCAGGCCGGGACTGCCGGGGAACAGCGAGGCGGTATGGGCGTCGTCGCCCATGCCCAGCACCAGTACATCGGGGGTTGCCAGGGTGTCGCGCAGCCGGGCCTCGGTCTGGGCCATGCCCTCTTCCGTGGCAGCGGCCGGGCTATAGAGATCGACGAAACCTGCGGCGGCAGCGGGTCCCTGGAACAGGTGCTGGCGCAACAGACCGGCATTGCTGTCCGGATGGTCACCGGGTACCCAGCGCTCGTCCGCCAGGGTGACCAGCACCCTGGACCAATCCAGCTCGGCCTGTGCCAGGCGCTCCAGGAAGGGCACCGGACTGCGGCCACCGGAAACGATCAGCAGCGCCTCGCCGCGGGCCGCCAAAGCCTCGCGCAGCGCCGCCGTGACCGTTTCGGCCAGCGCCGTGGCGTGGGCCTCGCGGTCGGGCAATTCGCGCAGGGTCACACCCTGCCCCAGATCAGACGTCGCCATACCAGGATCTCCCGTCTCGTGCGATCAGTGCGATGGAGGTCAGCGGACCCCAGCTGCCGGCGGCATAGGACTTGGGCGAGTCGCCCATTTTCGACCAGCCATCCATCAGCTGATCGCACCACTTCCAGGCCGCTTCGATCTCGTCCTTGCGAACGAACAGCGACTGATTGCCCTGCATGACTTCCAGCAGCAGTCGCTCGTAGGCATCCGGGGTGCGCAGGTGCTTGAAGGTCTCGGAGAAATTGAGCTGCAGCGGACCGCTGCGCAGCTGCATGCCCTTGCGCAGGCCCTGGTCCTTGCTCATCACCTGCAGCGAAATGCCTTCGTCCGGCTGGATGCGGATGATCAGGCGGTTGCTGATCAGGCTTCGCTGCTCGGGGGCGAAGATGTAGTGCGGTGGTTCCTTGAAGTGGATGACGATCTGCGACAGCTTCTGCGGCATGCGCTTGCCGGTACGCAGATAGAAAGGCACGCCCGACCAGCGCCAGTTGCGGATGTCCGCGCGGATGGCGACAAAGGTCTCGGTGCGGCTTTCGGTGTTGGAATTGGGTTCTTCCAGATAACCCGGCACCGGCTTGCCGTCGCTATAGCCGGAGGTGTACTGACCCAGGACCACGCGGCTGGCGAGCTGGTCGGCGGTAATGGGCTCCAGAGCCTTGAGCACCTTGACCTTCTCGTCACGGATGCTGTCGGCCGACAGATCCGCCGGCGGGTCCATGGCGGTCAGGCAGAGCAGCTGCAGCAGATGGTTCTGCACCATGTCGCGCAACTGGCCGGCCTGGTCGAAATAGCCCCAGCGACCTTCGATCCCGACCTTCTCGGCCACGGTGATTTCCACGTGGGAAATGTAGTTCTGGTTCCACTGGGTCTCGAACAGGCTGTTGGCGAATCTCAGGGCGATGAGGTTCTGTACGGTCTCCTTGCCCAGGTAATGGTCGATGCGGTAGACGCGGTCTTCGGGGAAGAAGCGCGCCACGGCGTCGTTGACCACCTTGGAGGATTCCAGGTCATAGCCGATGGGCTTTTCCATCACCACCCGGGTGCGCTCGCACAGGCCGACGGCGGCGAGGTTCTCGCAGATGGCACTGTAGACCAGTGCCGGGGTGGCGAAATAGGCGATCAGTGGCGAGGTCTCACCCACATCCTCGGCAAGTCCCGTATAGTCTTCGCGATTGCGAAAATCGATGGCGCGATAGCCCAGGCGACCGCGCATCCGGGTCCATACCGCTTCGTCCCAATCGGCCTTGGGCACATAGTGGCGCAGGCGCTCCTCGATGTGCTCCAGCTGCTTGACCCCATCGCCCTGGTCACGCGCCAGCGCCATGATGCGGGTATCCTCGTGCAGCAGACCTTCGCGATCCAGCTGATACAGGGCAGGGAAAAGTTTGCGCAGGGCCAGGTCGCCCAACGCGCCGAAGATTGCCAGGGTACAGGGTAGAACTCGGACGCCAGCCATAAATATTCGTTCTTTTACTTAAAGTTTGAGATATTCCAGCACCATCATAGGGGAGCTGGGGCGATTCGCGTAGTCTTTATATTAAAAAATACGGCGCAGGGATAAGCCCAGCCCATACCTTTTATAGCCTTAGGATAGAGGCACAACAACCACTAGGAGTTCTCATGGATCGTGCCAGCACCCTGCTGCAAACCATCCAGAACCGCATCGGCGAACTCAACCGCGCGGAACGCAAGGTCGCCGAGGTCATCCTGCAGAATCCCCGGCAGGCCACGCGCTACACCATCGCGGCCCTGGCCCAGGCGGCCCAGGTCAGTGAGCCCACCGTCAATCGCTTCTGCCGTTCCCTGGGCGTGAGCGGCTACCCGGAGATGAAGATCCAGCTGGCACAGAGCATTGCCAGCGGCGCGGTCTATGTCAGCCAGGCGGTGGAAGCCAACGACGAATCCGAAGCCTACGCGGAAAAGATCTTCAGCAGCACCATCGCCTCGCTGGACAGCGCCCGCCAGCGACTGGACGCCCGCACGGTGGATCGCGCAGTGGACCTGATGATCCAGGCGCGGCAGATCCATTTCTTCGGCCTGGGCGCCTCGGCCCCCGTGGCCCTGGACGCCCAGCACAAGTTCTTCCGCTTCAACATGGCGGTGTCGGCGCATTCGGACGTGCTGATGCAGCGGATGCTCGCCTCCATCGCCAGGACCGGTGATCTCTTCGTGATCATCTCCTACACCGGCCGCACCCGCGAACTGGTGGACGTGGCCAAGCTGGCCCGCGACAACGGCGCCTCGGTGCTCGGCCTCACGGCCAGCAACACCCCGCTGGCCAAGGTCTGCACCCACAGCCTGGACATCCCGCTGCCGGAAGACACTGACATCTACATGCCCATGACCTCGCGGATCATCCAGCTCACCGTGCTGGACATCCTGGCTACCGGGGTCACGCTCAAGCGCGGCGTGGATTTCCAGCCGCACCTGCGCAAGGTCAAGGAAAGCCTGGTCGCCACCCGCTATCCCTCTGAACCCGACCAGGGTTGACGCCTTGGGCTCCGGTATCCCCGGAGCCCCTACGTCTCTAGATGTCGTCGCGATGGCTGAACAGATCCCAGGTCGACATGAACAGCGCGGCGATCAGCGGGCCGATCACGAAGCCATTCAGGCCGAACAGCGACATGCCGCCAATGGTGGAGATCAGTACCACGTAGTCGGGCATCTTGGTGTCCTTGCCGACCAGGATGGGGCGCAGCAAGTTGTCCACCAGGCCGATCACCACCACGGCGAAGACGATCAGGATGACCCCTTTGATCACCGAACCGGTGGCCAGGAAGTAGATGGCCACCGGTACCCAGATCAGCGCCGAGCCGACCGCGGGCAGCAGCGACAGGAAGGCCATCAGGGTGCCCCAGAGCACCGCGCCCTGGACACCCAGCACGCCGAGGATGAAGCCGCCGAGGGCACCCTGCACCACGGCGACGATGATATTGCCCTTGACCGTGGCACGCACCACGGCGGTGAACTTGGCCATCAGGCTGCGCTTGTGCATGTCGCTCAGCGGAATGGCCTTGCGGATCAGCGCCACCAGCTGCGAACCATCGCGCAGCAGGAAGAACAGCAGATAGAGCATCACGCCGAAGCCGATCAGGAACTGGAAGGTGCCCTGACCGAAGCTGAAGGCCTGGGTAGCGACGAACTGGCTGCCCTGCATGGCTCCTTCGGAGAGCTTCTGGCGAATGCCATCCAGGTCACCGGCACCGAAGCGCTCCAGCACGCCACGCACCGAACCCGGCAAGGCGCCCCAGATCTGCTGATAGTACTGGCCGAAGTTGAGCTGACCGCTGCTGACCTGCTGGTACAGCAGCGAGCCTTCCTGCACCAGGGAAATGGCGATGAACACCACCGGCAGGATGACGATGAGCAGGATCACGAACAGGGTGCAGAGCGCCCCGAGGTTGCGTCTGTTGTTGAAGCGCCGGACGAACCAGCGCTGTAGCGGGGCGAACAGGATGGCGAGGATGGCGCCCCAGAACACCGCTCCCAGGAAGGGCGTGAGGATCCAGACGAAGGCCAGCGAGACCACCACCAGCAGGATCAGGAACGTCTTATTTTCCAGCCGAGCACTTTTCATTGGCTTTCGCGATTCCAAACAAGGATGACAGGCCTTGCTTAGAGCCTCGGAAGCCGTGGGGTTCCCATAAGCACCCCAACTTGGCCCGAAGAGGCGCGCCGGCGTGGCCGGCGCGCCCGGGATCATACGCGAAACTGACGAACCAGGCCGTCCAGGCGCTCGCCCAGGCCGACCATGCCGGCGGTGTTGCGCGCGCTTTGCTGGGCGCCCTGGGCCATGCTGTCGACGGCACTGGCGATGGTGTGGACGCTGCGATTGACCTCCTCGGCCACCGCCGTCTGCTCCTCGGCGGCACTGGCGATCTGGCTGTTCATGGCGTTGATGGTGGCGATCAGCTCGCTGATCGCGGCCAGGGCGGTACCGGCCTGCTCGGCCTGGGCCGTGGTGGCCTCGCCCATGCCGCCCGAGCGTTCCATGGCCCCGACCGCGCGGCCGGTGGCCTGCTGCAGGCGATCGATCATGCCCTGGATTTCCTGGGTGCTCTGCTGGGTCCGGCTGGCCAGGGCGCGTACCTCGTCGGCGACCACGGCAAACCCGCGACCGGCCTCGCCCGCCCGGGCCGCTTCGATGGCGGCATTGAGCGCCAGCAGATTGGTCTGCTCGGCAATGGCGCGAATCACGTCGAGCACGCCGACGATGGCGCCCACGTCTTGCTTGAGGCCATCCAGGGACACGCTGCTCTGGCGTACCTCCTCGACCAGTTCGTGAATGCGCGCCACGCTGGTGGCAACCGTCTCGCGGGCCAGCCGACCTTTCTCCTCGGTCTGACGGGTGGCTTCGGAGGCCTGCAGGGCACTGCTCGCCACCTCCTGGGCCGCCGCGGACATCTGGTTGATGGCGGTGGCCACCTGGTCGGTTTCGCTGCGCTGGCGCTGCATGTCGCGATCGGTGCGCTGGGCCTGCTGGGCGACGTCGTCAAGCAAACCGGTGAACTGGTGGGTGATGTCGACGACCTGGGCGATGGTGCCCTGGATGCGATCGACGAAGCGATTGAAGGCGGCGGCGAGCTCACCGATCTCGTCGCGCCCGTTGACCGGCAGGCGGCGGGTCAGATCGCCCTCCCCGGCCGCGATGTCGTCGAGATTCTCCCGGATCTGCGCCAGGGGTCTGAGGGTGCGGGTGGCAAACAGCTGCGCGGCGATGCCGATCACCACCAGCAGCACGCCGGCCACGCCGAAGATCAGCCAGAGCTGGTCCTGGGTGCGTTTGGCGACCTGCTGGGCCACGGCCGCGACCTCGGCCTCCACGCCATCCAGATTCACCGCCGAGCCGATCACCAGATCCCATTTGGGCAGGTAGTCGGTGTAGGCGAGTTTGGGCACCAGCACGTCCTTGTTGCCGGGCAGCGAAGAGCTGTAACGACTGAAATGCGAGCCATCCTTGCCGACCCGGACCAGTTCCTGGTTGAGGTAGAGGCCACTGGGATCGCGATTGTCCTTGAAGCTCTTGCCGATACCGGCCGGATCGTTGCCCTTGAACAGGCGGACCACGTTGGAATCGTAGCCGAAGATGTAGCCCTCCTTGCCGTAGCTGATGGCCGACAGCAGGCCGATGGCCTCCTTGCGCGCCTCGGAATCGCCCGCAGCGGCCTTGTCGTACAGCGGCTTGACCACGGTCATGGCCGCTTCCACGGTGTTCTGCAGGGCGTTGCGACTCTGGACCATCAGCCGCTCGCGAGCGTCGGCGACGTCCCTGGCGGCCTGCTCGTGCAAAACCCAATAGGACAGTCCACCCAGCACCAGCGTGAACAGGCAGACGGGCAGGACTGCCAGTAAGGTGACTTTGAATTTGAGGCTCACGAGGTTCTCCTTGGTCGCAAGAGCTTGGGCGGTTATCGGCGCCCTGCCCGATAACTTGACCAGGGAGTCACTTGAGTGACGGGATACGCGCTGGCGCCGGCAGCCGGATGACCACTGCCAGCCCACCCAGCCCGGAGGTCTCGAGAACGAGGGTTCCGCCGCAGCTGTCGACGATGTCCTTGGCGATGCCCAGCCCCAGGCCGTGACCGCTGACCGCTTCATCCAGCCGGGCACCCCGATCGAGGATCGTCTCGCGCTGGGCTTCCGGCACACCGGGCCCGTCGTCCTCGACCTGGATCAGATAGCCCTCTGCACCCTGCGCCACCTCAAGCCGGACCTGCTGATCCGCCCATTTGCCGGCGTTGTCCAGCAGGGTGCCGAACAGTTCCAGCAGGTCTTCCCGGTCCCAGGGCAGCCGCAGCCCCGCGGGCAGCCGACACTCGAACTGCAGGTGCTCGCCATGCAGCCGATTGAGCAGCGTGCAGAGCTCGCGAAGCTCGGCGCCGTCCAGGTGCGCGCCCGGCAGGGCCTCGCCGGCCAGCCGGGCACGGCGCAATTCCCGCTCCAGGCGCTGGCGGATACGGCCCAGTTGTTCGCGCAACACCTCGCGCTGTTCGGGCAAAGCCTGCAATTCGGGACGCTCGGCCAGGCTGGTCAGCACCGCCAGCGGGGTCTTGAGCGCATGACCCAGATTGCCGATGCCATGCCGCGCGCGCTTGAGGCCGTCTTCGGTGTGGCGCAGCAGGGCATTCATTTCTCCCACCAGCGGCTCGAGTTCAGCCGGCACGCTGGCGTCCAGCGTCGAACGGCGTCCCTGATGCAGCTGCGCGATCTGCTCGCGCACCTGCTCCAGCGGGCGCAGCGCCCGGCGCACGATCAGCCGTTGCAGCAGCAGGACCAGCAGCAGGGTCGCCAGCCCCAGCAAGCCACCGAACGCGAGGATGCGCGTCAGGTTGCCCAGCAGGGGGTTGTAGTCGTCGGCGACCGTTACCTGCACTGCCTGGCCGTAGCGCTGGTAATCGGCGCGATAGGCGAGCAGTCGCTGGCCACTGGGGCCGTCCGCAAGGCTCTCGCTCAGGCCGGGGCCAGGTGGCGCTTCCAGTTGTGCGTCCCACAGCGAGCGCGAGCGCCAGCGAATGTTCAGCGCCGGGATCTCGATAAGGAAATAGCGGCCGGACAGCGGGCGGGTATAGAGACTGCCCAGCCGGCCCTCATCCAGTTGCAGGCCATGGGGACCGCGCACCAGGGCGGCGAGCAGGTTCTCCGTCTCGCCGCGCAGACCGGTTTCCAGATAACGGCGCAAGGCATGGTCCACCAGCCAGGCGCCCCCCAGCACCAGCACCAGACCGGCCACCAGCAGGATGGCCACCAGCCCGACCCTGAGCCGGGCCTGGATGGATTTCAATCGACACCGCCCAGGCGATAGCCCTGGCCGCGCCGCGTCTCGATGACCGCACGCCCCAGCTTACGCCGCAGATGATTGACGTGGACCTCGATGACATTGGAGTCGCGCTCGCTCTCGCCGTCGTAGAGATGGTCGTTGAGCCGCGTCTTCGACAGGATCTGCCCGGGATGCAGCAGGAAGCAGCGCAGCAGGCGAAACTCCGCCGCGCTCAGGGCGATGGTTTCACTGCCACGTACTACGCATTGGCGCGCCTCGTCGAGCGCGAGTCCGGCAGCCTGCAGCAACGGCTGGTTGGCCACGCCGCGCACCCGCCGCAGCAAGGCGGCGATACGCAGGCCCAATTCTTCGGGGTGGAAGGGTTTGGTGAGGTAATCGTCGGCTCCGGCCTTGAGGCCGTCGATGCGCTCCGCCCAGCTGTCGCGGGCGGTCAGGATCAGTACCGGAGTCGCCAGCGCCTTTGCACGCCATTCCCCGAGCACCTCCAGCCCGGGCCGGCCAGGCAGACCCAGGTCGAGCACGATGAGGTCATAGGGTTCCTGGGCGCCCTGCCAGGCGGCATCGCGGCCATCGGCCAGCCAGTCGATGGCGTAGCCCTGCCGCGTGAGGAACGCCGTGATCTCGTCGGCCAGGGCCACATCGTCTTCCACCAGCAACAGGCGCATCTAGTCGTCCACCTCATCCTTCATGATGGCGCCATCCATCGCGCCGATTTCCAGTTCGCGGACGACATCGCCGACAAGGATCTCGATCTCGTAGCGATACTGGCCGTCCTCCTCTTCCAGTTCGGCTTCCAGCAGCCGCGCCTGGGGATAGCGTTCGTTGACTCGCTGCAGCAGGCTTTCCAGCGGTCGGATCACGCCTTCCTTGCGCAGCTTGAGCGCCTCGTCCTGATCCAGGTCACGGGCCTGGATCAGGGGCGAGAGGCTGCCGAGCAGCACCAGCCCGGCGAGCCCGACGGTCAGTCGTCGCGCTGGTCTTTCAGGACTTCGCCAGTGGTGGCGTCGAGTTCCAGATCCCATTTCACACCTTTGGGGTCACGCAGTTCCAGTTGGTAGATGTAGCGGCCGTACTCTTCTTCCAGTTCGGTCTCGTGGGTCGTCGAGCCCGGATGCTTGGCGATGGCGGCCTGGTTGAGCACCTCGAAGCTCTTGATCTTGCCGCTGTCACGCAGCTTGAGGGCTTCGTCGGGGCCGAGATCCCTGGCCTGGGCGGCGCCCATGCCGGTAAGCAGGAGGGCGGCAGTCGCAAGGGCGGTAAGCTTTTTCATGGTGATTCTCTCTGGTTGCTGTTTGATCTGGGTCCAGAGTAGCGATCCGCCATTAATCGAAACTTAAACGCCGATTAAGCCAGGCTTAAACGGATCGGGCCACGCCAGGGTGCTTCGGCATCCAGGGCTTCGCCCTTCTGCGTCACCTGCAGCCGGCCCTCGCGAGCCAGCTCACGCGCCATAGCGCGCAGGGGCTCCATCAACGGCCGCCAGTCCGCAGCCAGGTCGCGCGCCACCTCCGACGGACAAAAGGTCGTCCCCGGACGGCGCGCCTCTGCCTTGGCCAGCAAGGCGTTGCGCAATTGTGCGTCGGTCGGCTTGAGCGCTGTCATGAGAACCCGGTCCCTGCTCCTGGAGTCCACCGTTTCGACCAGGAAATTGTCGGTGCAGTCATGACCTCTCGCTCGAAAGTCTCGAAAGTCTCGAAAGTAATGCAACGCCTCGCCCAGACTGACCTGCCCATCCCCGCCGATGAGCGTGACGACACCGGTACCGCCCTCTGCACGCCCTTGCCGCCCGACCTCAATTATGTCGATGACTGCCAGGCGGGCCTGAGCCGACGCAAGCTGCGCGGCAAATGGGCTTATTTCACCCCCGACGGCGAACGCATCCGCGATCAGGCGGAAGTCGAGCGCATCAACAAGCTGGCCATCCCGCCGGCCTATACCGATGTCTGGATCTGCCCGGACGCCAATGGCCATCTGCAGGCCACCGGACGCGACGCCCGCGGCCGCAAGCAGTACCGCTACCACCCGCGCTGGCGCGAGATCCGCGATACCGACAAGTACGAGCGGATGCTGGCGTTCGGGCAGGCCCTGCCCAAGTTGCGGCAGCGGGTGGAAGAGGATCTCGCCCGGCGCGGCCTGTGTCGGGAAAAGGTCATGGCCACGGTCATCAGCCTGCTCGATGCGACCCTGATCCGGGTCGGCAACGCCCAGTACGCCAAGAGCAACAAGTCCTATGGCCTCACCACCCTGCGCAACCGACATGCCGAGGTGCATGGCAACACCATAGCCTTCCACTTCCGCGGCAAGAGCGGGGTGGAGCATGACATCAAGGTCAGCGATCCACGGCTGGCGCGTACCGTAAAGAAGTGCCTCGAGCTGCCAGGTCAGCACCTCTTTCAATATGTAGATGGGGACGGCGATCGCCATACCGTTACCTCGTCCGACGTGAACGCCTACCTGCATGAACTCACGGGCGCCGACTTCACTGCCAAGGACTACCGCACCTGGGCCGGCAGTGCCCTGGCGCTGGAAGCCCTGCGCGAGTTGCGGTGTGAAACCCAGACCGATGCCAAGAAGGAGCTGGTGGACATGGTCAAGGCGGTATCCCGCACCCTGGGCAACACCCCGGCGGTCTGCCGCAAGTGCTATATCCATCCGGGCGTGCTGGATGCCTTCCTCGCCGGCGACCTCTGCACCTTGCCCAAACCGCGCAAGCGCAAGGGGCTCAAGGAGGAAGAGGTGCTGCTACTCAACTTCCTGCAACGGCTGGAACAGCGGATGGCGGAGACCCAGGCGGCCTGACCAAGTCGCACGCTACCCTGCCCCCTGCGTGGGGCGGGGAGCATTCTGCGCCAGGCGCCAGTCATGCTCGCCTGGCGTGCCTCCTCCCCGACGCCCAGATGACGACCTGCATTTGTTATGTTATAACTTTTGCACGTCATCCAAGGCTCCGTCATGGCATCCCCTCGCGCTTCCCTTCTCCTCCTTTCCGTGCCCGTTCGGCTGTCGCTCGCCGCCATCCCATTGGTCGCGCTTTGGCTGGCGGTACTCTGGGCGGTCGCCCTGCCATGAGCGCCGCCATCGAACTTCAGGACCTGACCCTGGCCTATCAGCGGCATCCGGCCATCCATCATCTCAGTGGTCGCTTCCGGACCGGCAGTCTGACAGCCATCGTCGGTCCCAACGGGGCGGGCAAGTCCACCCTTCTCAAGGCCATTGCCGGCACCCTGAGACCGGTCAGTGGTCGTGTGGACCGGGCCGTGCCCCAGCGCCGGCTGGGCTATCTGCCGCAAGCCGCGGAGATCGACCGCAGCTTTCCCTTGAGCGTGCTGGAAACCGTGATACTGGGCGCCTGGCGCGGCTTGGGCGTCTGGCGCGGGGTCACCGTCGCCCATCGCGAGGAAGCGTCCCGGGCGTTGCAGGCGGTCGGCCTCGAAGGCCTCGAGGATCGCCTGGTCGGCGCCCTGTCCTCCGGGCAATTCCAGCGAGTGCTGTTCGCCCGGCTGCTGTTGCAGGATGCGCCCGTGCTGCTGCTGGACGAGCCCTTCACCGCCATCGATGCCCGCACCACCGCGGACCTGCTGACCATCGTCCGTCGCTGGCATGGTCAGGGTCGCACGGTGATCGCCGTGCTGCACGACCTGGAGCAGGTCCGCCAGCACTTCCCCGAGACCCTGTTGCTGGCTCGGGAAGCCATCGCCTGGGGCGCCACCGATCAGGTGCTGGTCAGCGAGCATCTGGCCCGCGCGCGAAATCTCGCCGAGCACTGGGACGCCAATGCGGCGGTCTGTGAGCGCGCATGACCCTCTATCAACTCCTGTTCGAACCCTTCGTCGAATTCGGCTTCATGCGTCGCGCCCTGGTGGCCTGCCTGGCCCTGGCACTGGGCGCCGGTCCGGTGGGCGTCCTGCTGATGCTCAGGCGCATGAGTCTGGTGGGCGATGCCATGAGTCACGCCGTGCTACCAGGCGCGGCCCTGGGCTTCATGGTCGCCGGCCTGTCGCTACCGGCCATGGGCATCGGCGGGATGCTTGCCGGACTCTTGGTGGCCGGACTCGCCGGCCTGGTCAGCCGCTTTACCAGCCAGCGTGAAGATGCCAGTTTCGCCAGCTTCTATCTGATCTCCCTGGCCGCCGGGGTGCTGATCGTGTCGCTGCACGGCTCCAGTGTGGATCTGCTGCATGTGCTGTTCGGCACCATCCTGGCGATCGACGCCACGGCGCTCTATCTGGTCGCCGGCATCGCCACCCTGTCGCTGGTGGTGCTGGCGGTGATCTACCGACCGCTGGCGCTGGAGTGCTTCGATCCGGGCTTCCTGCGCGCCGTAGGCGGGCGCGGCTCGCTCTATCACCTGCTGTTCCTGCTGCTGGTGGTGCTCAACCTGGTCGCCGGTTTCCAGGCGCTGGGTACGCTGATGGCGGTGGGCCTGATGATGCTGCCGGCCACCGCTGCGCGCTTCTGGGCCAACAGCCTGCCCGGACTGATGGCGGTGGCCAGCCTGATCGCCAGTCTCAGTGGCCTGGTCGGCCTGGTGCTGTCCTACCACCTGGGCTGCGCCTCCGGTCCGGCCATCGTCCTGACCGCGGGCGGCGGCTACCTCCTCTCCCTGCTGTTCGGTCGCCTGGGTCTCTACCGGCGGCTGCGCCCTCGCCCTCACCTCACCCACTGAAAGGAGTCACCATGAAATCCCTGTTTTCCCTGGGCGCCGCCCTGCTGCTCGCCGCTGCCGGCCAAGCCCAGGCCGCACCGGTCAAGGCTGTCGCCACCTTTACCGTGATCGCGGACGTGGTCAAACAGGTCGGTGGCGACCAGGTGCAGGTTTCCTCCCTGGTCGGTCCCAATGGCGATCCCCATGCCTACGAACCGACGCCTACCGATGCCCAGGAGCTGAAACAGGCCGATGTGGTGTTCATGAGTGGTCTGCATCTGGAAGGCTGGATGGATCGCCTGATCAAGGCCTCCGGCCAGGCGCGCCCGCCGGTGGTGCTCAGCGAAGGGATCAAGACCCGGGAGCTGGCGGACGACGAGGATGAACAGGGCCACGCCGACCACGATCACGACCATGGCGGTATTGATCCCCATGTGTGGAACAACCCGCTCAACGTGGTCGTCTACACCCGCAATGTGGTGAAGGCGCTGTCCGCGGTGGATCCGGCGCAGGCTGCCACCTTCAAGGCCAACGGTGATCGCTACATCGCCGAACTGGAAGCCCTGGATCGCTATGCCCGCGAACAGATCGGTCAGGTCCCCCAGGCGAAGCGCAAGGTGCTGACCTCCCACGATGCCTTTGGCTACTTCGCCGACGCCTATGGCGTGACCTTCATCTCGCCGCTGGGTCTGTCGACCGAGGCCGAAGCCTCCGCCCAGGATGTCGCCACGCTGATCCGCCAGATCAAGCAGGAGCATGTCGCCACCTACTTCTTCGAGAACTCCAACGATCCGCGCCTGGTGCAGCAGATCGCCAAGGCCAGCGGCGCCCAGCCGGGTGGCGAGCTGTACGTCGAGGCGCTATCGTCGGCAGACGGCCCCGCTGCGACCTATGCGGCCATGTTCCGCTACAACGTGGATACCCTGGTCGAGGCCATGAAGGGCGCGCATTGAGGTTCAAGGTCCTCTGGTAGGTTGGCGCTGAGCAGAGCGAAGCCCAACAGCTTGAGGCTCGAATTCCTCAATGTTGGGCTTCGACGATGGGGCCGTCTCAGCCCAACCTACGCCAGAAAGGCTGGAGGGCTAGACCACCGGCACCTCTTCCAGGTGCCGGTATTCTGCACCCAGGCGCCGGGCGAGTTCCTCGGCGCGTCCCAGGCGCAGCGGTCCCAGTTCGATATCCAGCACCTGGACAGGGCAATCCGGCGCTGTCAGCCCTTCCAGGTCACGCAAGCGTCCATCAGTGACCAGCAGCAGCTGGCACTCCTCGCCAGGATGCTGCCGCCGACGACTTCGCAGCCATTGCTGAGCTTCCGCCAGGCCTGCCCGCAAGGGCGTTCCGCCTCCCGCTCCCAGCTGCTCCAGCCAGGCCAGCAAGGCTCGACCGCAGCGCTGGCCCTGGAACGACCACTCGGGTCGCTCCCCTGCCGCCTGCAGGACCGCGACCCTGACGCGTTGGCGATAGGCCTGCTCGAACCAATCGGCCAGCAGGCCCTTGGCCTGGGCCAGGGCGCCGTGGCGGCGGGTGGACGCGGAGTGATCGACGATCACCAGCCAGAGTTGCGCCGGGCGCTGCCGGCGCGGTTGCCGCAAGAGATCGTCAGCGCGACGCGGACGCCGCCGGAGCAGCGTCGGCACCCAGGCGATGGGGCCTGCCGTACCCGGCGAACGGGCGCCCTGACGCCCGCCCAGGGCCTTGCCCGTCCCGCTTCGGGCATCACGATCCGGGGCATGAGGTGATCGGACGCCTAGGGCTTTTTTGCCGCGCCCAAGCGGCGTCTGGGGCCCGTCGCGGTGGGCTCCGGCGCCAGGGCACCCCAGCTATCGCCCTCACCCGCCGCGGGCTCGGCATCACCCTGTCGCTGTTGATCGCCAGGCTCCTGCTCCGGAGTATCAGCAGCTGAATTACCCTTTAGGGGTGGTATTACTGCTGGAGTGTCCGCTAACTCGCGGCGCCGATGGCGTAGGGCGAATTCGGCCACGGCGGCGATATCGGGGTTTTCGATCGCCGGCGCGCCGCGCCAGGCGGCATAGGCGCGAGCCGCGCGCAACCAGACCAGATCGGCGCGCAGGCCGTCCACCCCGGCCTGGTGGCAGCCTGCGGTGATGGCTTCCAGCGCGGCATCGTCCAGCGGGATGTCCGCCAGCCGCGCCCGGGCCGCGGCGCAGCGCTGCCGCAGTTCCGCCTGCGCCGGCTCCCACTGGGCATTGAAGGCTAGCGGATCGCTGTCGAAGGCCAGGCGGCGGCGCAGGATCTCGGCCCGCTCCCGGGGTGCCGGCCGACTGTCCAGCGCCAGGGCGAAGCCAAAGCGATCCAGCAGCTGCGGACGCAACTCGCCCTCCTCCGGATTCATGGTGCCTACCAGCAGAAAGCGCGCGGCGTGCTCGTGGGAAATGCCGTCGCGCTCCACCCGGTTGACCCCACTGGCCGCCACGTCCAGCAGCAGATCCACCAGGTGATCCGGCAGCAGATTGACCTCGTCGACATAAAGTACGCCGCCATCGGCAGCCGCCAGCACGCCTGGCGCGAAGCGGGCCCGCCCCTCGCCGAGGGCCACATCCAGATCCAGCGTGCCGACGATGCGTTCCTCGCTGGCACCCAGCGGCAAGGTCACGAAGGGACCGCCTCCAAGCAGATCGGCGAGGCCCCGTGCCAGGGTCGACTTCGCCATGCCCCGGGGACCTTCGATCAATACGCCGCCAATACGGGGATCGATGGCATTGAGACACAGCGCCAGTTTCAGGGACTCGGCGCCAACCACGGCGGCCAGCGGAAAGACGGGAGCGGTCATCTCAGGCTTCATCCATATCCATCAGGAGCTGTTCAAGGGCTTCACGGTAGTCGCCTGGCTCCCGCCAGAGGCCGCGTTGCTGGGCTTCCAGCAGCCGCTCGGTCATGTCGCGCAGCGCCTCGGGGTTGTGGCGTTCGACGAAGTCGCGGGTATCGGCATCGAGCAGGTAGGCATCGGCCAGTTGCCGGTATTGATGATCCTCGACCAGCTCGGTGGTGGCGCCGAAGCCGAACAGATAGTCCACGGTGGCGGCCATCTCGAAGGCGCCCTTGTAGCCGTGGCGCTTCATGCCGGCGATCCACTTGGGATTGGCCGCCCGGGAGCGCACCACGCGGCCCAGTTCTTCCCTGAGGGTACGGATCCTGGGGAGATCGGCCTGGGCATGGTCACCGAAGTAGCTGGCACGCCGCTGGCCGCTCAGGGTCTCGGCAGCGGCCAGCATGCCGCCCTGGAACTGGTAATAGTCGTTGGAATCGAGCAGGTCGTGCTCACGGTTGTCCTGGTTCTGCAGTACGGCCTGCAGGCGACCCAGGCGGCGCGAGAAGTCGTCACGGGCAGCGGTGCCGTCATCCTCGGCGCCATAGGCGTAGCCGCCCCAGTTGAGATAGGCGGTGGCCAGTTCGCTACGGTCCTGCCACTGTCGCTCTTCCACCGCGCCCTGGACGCCGGCGCCATAGGCGCCGGGCTGGGCGCCGAAGATGCGCCAGCCGGCCTGACGCCGCGCGAGGTCAACAGCGGTACCGGCGGCTTCCAGCGCAGCGCGCTCGCGGCGCACCTGGGCGGCCAGGGGGTTGAGGTCGTCCGGCTCGTCCAGTGCGGCGACCGCCTGGACGGCGGCATCGAACAGCCTGACCAGCCCACCGAAGGCATCGCGGAAGAAGCCGGAGATGCGCAGGGTGACATCCACCCGCGGACGATCCAGCAGCGACAGCGGCAGGATCTCGAAGTCCTCGACCCGGGCACTTCCGGTCTGCCATACCGGGCGTACACCCAGCAGGGCCATCGCCTGGGCGATGTCGTCGCCGCCGGTCCTCATGGTCGCCGTGCCCCAGACCGAGAGACCCAACTGACGCAGGTGATCGCCCTCCTCCTGCAGATGACGCTCCAAGAGCAGGTTGGCCGACTGCCAGCCGAGCCGCCAGGCGGTCATGCTCGGCAGGTTGCGCACGTCCACCGAAAAGAAGTTGCGCCCGGTGGGCAGCACGTCCAGCCGCCCGCGACTCGGCGCGCCGCTGGGGCCGGCGGGAACGAAACGCCCCTCCAGTGCCCTCAGCAGGCCGCCGATTTCAGCGGGACCGCAGCTGTCCAGGGCCGGCGCGACCTGACCGACCAGGTGTTCCAGCACCGGGCGGGTGGCAGGCAATTCGTCCAGCGCCAACGGCAGCGGCTCGGCATCGACGGTCGCGGCAACCAGGGCCAGGGCCAGGAGCTCCAGCCGCTCCCGGGTATCGCCCAGGGTGCGCCAGGGTTCGCTCGACAGCCCCTCCAGGCACGCCGGACGCGGCCCCTGCCAGGACTCGCCGAGGTCAGCGGCCAGGGGATCGAACCCCAGCTGCAGGTCCTTGGCCAGCACTCGCAGCAGGCTGGCATTGGCGCCCTGGGCATCGCCCCGGGGAATGCGCAGCAAGGCCACCAGGGTATCGCGACGCAGCTGGCCGGTCGGGGATTCACCGAACACATGCAGGCCGTCGCGGATCTGGGACTCCTTGAGGTCGCACAGGTAGGCGTCCAGCTGCGGTAGCCAGCTGTCCGGATCGTCGGTGATCACCAGCCCCAGCTCGCGATCCAGGGCGGTTTCGCGGACCAGCTGCAGGATCTCGCCGCGCAATTCGGTGGCGCGTCGGAGGTCCAGCAGGCTGGCGTCATAGTATTCGTCGGCCAGGCGTTCCAGGTCGCGCAGCGGTCCGTAGCTCTCCGCGCGAGTCAGCGGCGGCATCAGGTGGTCGATGATCACCGCCTGGGTGCGCCGCTTGGCCTGGGCACCCTCCCCCGGATCGTTGACGATGAAGGGATAGACGTTGGGCAGCGGTCCGAGGATGGCGTCCGGCCAACACTCCGCCGACAGCCCGACGCCCTTGCCCGGCAACCACTCCAGATTGCCGTGCTTGCCCAGATGCACCACGGCCTGGGCGCCATAGGCCTCGCGCAGCCAGAAGTAGAAGGCCAGGTAGCCATGGG
This sequence comes from Pseudomonas aestiva, assembly GCF_039908605.1. Lineage (NCBI taxonomy): Bacteria > Pseudomonadati > Pseudomonadota > Gammaproteobacteria > Pseudomonadales > Pseudomonadaceae > Pseudomonas > Pseudomonas aestiva. The sequence goes on from NZ_CP150916.1 coordinate 2,575,520, forward strand.
GCGGCACCAGCGCAGGATCGTGATAGACCGCGGCCGGATCGACGTCGTAGCCGCGCGCCGGCTGGATGCCAACGAAGGTCAGGCCGAAGCGCACCCCGGCCACCATGAGCCGACCCCGACGGTGCATGGGATCGGCCTCGGGCCCGCCCCAGCGCTCGGTCACCGCCTGCTGCAGGCTGAGGGGCAACTGGGCGAATAGCGACTGGTAGTCCTGCAGCGCCAGACTCTGCAAGGCCGGGCGCAGATCGCGCAGGGCGCTGTCGTTAGTCACCCCACCGAGCAGGCGCTCGATCAGGGCGGTACCGCTTTCAGGCAGATTGGCCACCGGGTAGCCGGCCGTCTGCAGCGCCTGCAGCACCTTGAGCGCCGCCGCCGGGGTATCCAGACCGACGCCATTGCCGATACGGCCGTCGCGGGTCGGATAGTTGGCCAGGACCAGGGCGATGCGCTTGTCCGCGGCAGGCCGCTGCGCCAGTTCGATCCAGCTGCGCGCCAGCCGCGCGACGAAGGCCATGCGCTCGCCATCGGCCTGGTAGTTGACCACGTCGCTCTGGCTGCGCTCGCAGCGCCAGGCCAGGCCCTTGAAACTGATCGGCCGAGTGATGATGCGCCCGTCCAGCTCCGGCAGGGCGATGTGCATGGCCAGGTCGCGGGCGCCCAGCCCCTGAGGGTTCTCTTGCCAGCGCTCGCGATTGTCCTGGGCGCAGATGGCCTGGAGTACCGGTACCGGCCGACGGAACGGCGTCAGAGTCGGCCGTTCCGGGCTGGATTGGGCAAAACCTGTGGTATTGAGGATCAGCGCCGTAGCGGTCTCGTCCAGCAGCCGTTCCACCTCTTCCAGGCAGGCCGACTCCTTGAGACTGGCCACGGCGATGGGCAGCGGATTCAGCCCCTGAGCTTCCAGCTGCTGGCAGAAGACATCGACGAAGGCGGTGTTGGCCGACTGCAGGTGGGTGCGATAGAACAGTAGCGTCGCGGTGGGCCAGTCCGGTCGCCAGCGCTGACGCCAGCCATCCAGACCCAGGGCGTCTGGGTGATAGACGGCCACCCGCGGCAATTCCCGCGGCGGCTGGTAGGTGTACCGGGCATCCAGGCACTCGCTGGCCAGGCAATGCAGGAAATCCCGGGCATTGCCCAGGCCGCCCTGGCGCAGATAGCGCCACAACCGTTCGGCCAGCTCGGGCGCCACCGTACCCAGGGCCATCAGTTCCGGGTCGGGCCGGTCGCAACCGGGTACCGCGATCAGGGTCAGCCCCCGCTCGGCCAGCTCGGCCAGCCGCTCCATGCCATAGCGCCAGTAACCCTGGCCGCCATGCAGGGAGATGAACACCACCCGCGCCTGGCTCAGCACCTCGTCGACGTAGAGATCCACCGAGGCGTGGTTCTGCAGCTGCATTGGATTGGCCAGCCGCAGACTGGGATAGCGCTCGTCCAGGCTACGGGTCGCCTCGGCCAGCAGCGCCAGGTGCGAATCGCCACTGCAGAGCACGACGATCTCGCCCGGCGTCTGCGCCAAATGGGCGATGCCATCGTCCGGGACGAAACCGCCCGGCTGGGTACGCAGCAGATGCATCCGGGGTCAGGCCACCGCGGCGCGCAACTGGGCGGTGATGGCCGCCTGGTCCAGCTCTTGACCGATCAGCACCAGTTGGGTGCTGCGGGTCTCACCGGTCTTCCAGGCACGGTCGAAATGCTTGTCGAAGCGGGTGCCCACGCCCTGCACCAGCAGCCGCAGCGGCTTGCCGGCGATGGCGGCGAAGCCCTTCACCCGCAGGACGCCATGACTCTTGACCACCTCGGTCAGCGCCGCCAGCAGGGTCGCTTCCGCCACCTCGGGCAACTCGACGCCAAAGGAGTCGAATTCGTCGTGGTCATGGTCTTCATGACCTTCGAGGTCATGGTGGGTCGGACGGCTGTCGATATGGGCCTCGGACTCGGCCTGCAGGCCCAGCAGCACCGACAGGGGCAACACGCCACGACTGGCTTCCACCACCTTGACCGCCGGCGGCAACTCTTCGCTCACCTCGGCGCGGACCCGGGCCAGGGCCTCGGCGTCCAGGCCGTCGGCCTTGTTGAGGATCACCAGGTCGGCACTGGCGAGCTGATCTTCGAACAACTCGTGCAGCGGCGATTCATGGTCGAGGTTGGGGTCCTGCCGACGCTGGGCATCCACCTGCTCCGGATGGGCGGCGAAGGTGCCGGCCGCCACCGCCGGGCTGTCGACCACGGTGATCACCGCATCCACGGTGCAGGCGGTGCGGATCTCCGGCCACTGGAAGGCCTGCACCAGGGGCTTGGGCAGAGCCAGGCCGCTGGTTTCGATGAGGATGTGGTCGATGTCGCCCCGCCGCGCCACCAGCTCCTTCATCACCGGAAAGAATTCTTCCTGCACGGTGCAGCACAGGCAGCCATTGGCCAATTCGAAGACGCGGCTCTGAGCCTCTTCCTCGCTACAGCCGATGCTGCACTGGCGAAGAATCTCGCCGTCGATGCCCAGCTCGCCGAATTCGTTGACGATCACCGCGATGCGCCGGCCTTCAGCATGGTCGAGCATGTGCCGCAGCAGGGTGGTCTTGCCGGAACCGAGGAAGCCGGTAACGATGGTGACGGGAGTCTTGGCCAGGGTTTTCATGGGCTGCCCTTAGAGAAAAAGCGAAAAAAGACGGGCAGGCATGCCGGACGCCCGCGTGACGGCGAGGCCCTGGTGGCAGCCCGGATCACCCCGCCCGGTTGCATGTTCGAAACGTGACGAGGCAGGTCTCCTGGCTCGCGGCGCCCGGCTCCGGCCTTCCCGCGTGAGCAGTGGCCTGGTGGAGTGGCTGAAGATGCCGCTTACAGTTGCGGGGGCAGCCGCGGTATCGCACCGCGTTCCCTTTCAAGCTCTTGCCGACAAGAGCACCTCGGAACGCGACAGGCTACGAGCGCCCCGCCAGGGTGTCAATCCGCCAGGCTTGACCGGCGGACGAGGCGCGTGGTCTGCTCGAAGCGGTCGCCAAGGGCGAGCCACCGCCTGCCTTCCTCCCCTCAAGACCTGCCATGATCGCCATTACGCGCCCCTTCGCTACCTTGAGCCAGACCGATACTTCGGCGTGGCGCCCGTTCGTCCTTCGCCCGCTGTGCTGTTCAGGCTCTGGACTGGACTGCCACGCTTCGTCCAAGGACCTTCAAGGCTGATGGGCCTGGTTCTCGGCCTCGGCTGCCGTCAGGACTGTTCGCTGGACGAACTCGCCGAGCTGGCGCTCGGGGTCTTGCAGGAAGCCCAGTGCGATCGCACTGCGCTGACCGCACTGGCTACCGTTGCGAGTCGACTCGAAGAACGCGGACTGCGCGCCCTCGCCCAGCGCTGGCAGCTGCCTCTGCACGGCTTCACCGCCGAGCGTCTGGCGCAAGAGCGCGGCATAACTGCCGCCAGCGATCTGGTGTTGCAGTACACCGGCAGCCCCAGCGTGGCTGAAGCCGCGGCCCTGGCTGCAGCGGGTGAAGGTGCCCGGTTGTTGGTGAGCAAGCGCAAGAGCGCGGCGGCAACGGCAGCCTTGGCCTACGCCTGAGACGCCTCTTCCCCGTCGGCGTCCCTGACCCGGGCGCGGACATGGATGGGGCTGAAGGGCTCGTTCTGCACCAGTTCCACCAGGGATTCCTTGACCAGTTCGAGAATGGCCATGAAGGTCACCACCACGCCGAGCCGGCCTTCATCCAGGGTGAACAGCGCCACGAAGGGCACGAAGGCACCCTCCTTGAGGCGCTCCAGCACCTGGCTCATGCGCTCGCGGGTGGACAGCACCTCGCGGGTCACCTGGTGGCTCTCGAACAGGTCGGCGCGGCGCAGGACCTCGCCCATCGCCAGCAGCAACTCGCCCAGGTCCACCTCGGGCAACAGCTTGCGCGCCCGCGCATCCGGCGCCGGCAAGGTGGGCACCACGAAGTTGCGGCCTTCGCGCGGCAGCTCATCGAGATCCTCGGCGACCTTCTTGAAGCGCTCGTATTCCTGCAGGCGGCGGATCAGTTCGGCGCGGGGATCTTCTTCCTCGGCGTCCAGGCCTTCGGCGCGCGGCAGCAGCATGCGCGATTTGATCTCCGCCAGCATGGCGGCCATCAGCAGGTATTCGGCGGCCAGTTCAAGTTGCACCGCCTTCATCAGCTCGACATAGCTCATGTACTGCCGGGTGATCTCGGCGACCGGGATGTCGAGTATGTTGATGTTCTGCTTGCGGATCAGATAGAGCAGCAGGTCGAGCGGTCCCTCGAAGGCTTCGAGAAAGACCTCCAGGGCATCCGGCGGGATATAGAGGTCCTGGGGCAGCTCGGTGAAGGCCTCGCCATAGACCAGCGCCAGGCGCAGCTGCTCGGGTTCGAGCAGCTGGGGGTCCAGGGCTTCGCTCATGCTTCGATCATGAAGGGCGTCGGATCCCCGGCACCGACCCGGATCACTTCCGGCTCGTCGTCGGCCAGGCTGATCACGGTGGACGGCTGCACGCCACCCGGACCGCCTTCGATCACCAGGTCGACGAAATGCTCGAGCCGCTCGCGGATCTCCCATGCATCGCCCAGGGCTTCGTCATCCCCCGGCAGAATCAGGCTCACGCTCATCAAGGGCTCGCCCAGGGCCTCCAGTAGCGCCAGCGTGATGGGATGCTGGGGCACCCGCACGCCGATGGTGCGCCGCTTGGGATGCAGCAGCATGCGCGGCACCTCGCGGGTGGCATTGAGGATGAAGGTGTAGGGCCCGGGGGTATAGGCCTTGAGCAGGCGGAAGGCACTGGTATCCACCTTGGCATAGATGCCCAGCTCGGAAAGATCGCAGCACACCAGGGTGAAGTTGTGCTTGTCGTCGAGCTGGCGGATGCGGCGGATACGCTCCACCGCGCTCTTCTCGCCGATACGGCAGCCCAGCGCATAGGACGAATCGGTGGGATAGGCGATGACACCGCCGGACCGGATGATTTCCACGGCCTGACGAATCAGCCGCGGCTGGGGATTCTGCGGATGAATTTCGATGAACTGGCTCATTGGGGTTCCCGAATCTGAGGGTATAGCGGTTGACTGAAGCGCGCCCACAGGGGCGGCAGATCTTCGGGCAACGGACGGTACATGCCCAGCTCCGACCACTCGGCCGGCGCATGGAAATCGCTGCCCGCACTGACCATCAGACCGAATTCCCGCGCCAGAATTGCCAGGGTGCCGACCTGCTCCGCCGGCTGCACGCCGTTGACCACCTCGATGGCATGGCCGCCGCCGCTGACGAATTCGCCGATCAGCTTGCGCAGCTTGGTGCGGGTGAACCCATAGGCCAGCGGATGCGCCAGGCTGATCCAGGCCTTGGCGCCCTTGAGCGTCGCCAGGGTCTCGGCCAGGGTCGGCCAATGCTGCTTGACGTCGCCGAGCTTGCCGCCGCCGAGCCATTTGCGGAAGGCATCGCCGCGGTCCGCGACATGGCCGGCCTGCACCAGGTATTCGGCGAAATGCGGCCGGGCCGGCGCATTGCGGCTGTCGCCCAGGGCCAGTTGCACCGCGCGAGCCCCTTCCAGAGTGCCGGGCATGCCCTTGGCCGCCAGCCGCCGGTCAATTTCCCGGGCGCGCTCCCAGCGACCTTCGTGCAGCGCTTCCAGGGCGGCATTCAGCTCTGGCGCCTCAGGGGCGAAGTTGTAGCCCAGCACATGCAGCGTGGCGCCGCCCCAGGTACAGGACATCTCGATACCGGGGAGCAGGCGCAGACCCAGTCCGTCCGCGGCTTGCAGGGCTTCGGCGTAGCCGTCCAGGGTGTCGTGATCGGTGATGGCCAGCAGCTGCACCCCGCGCTCATGGGCCCGTCTGACCACCTCGGCGGGCGAGAAGGCGCCGTCCGACGCGGTGGTATGACAGTGCAGGTCGATACGCATGGCTTTCTCCTCCGGCTTCATCAGGTATTATGCCGCGATGCACTGCTATCGGCTGCGTTAATGAAACAATTCATCGATTTCATCCCCCTGCTCCTGTTCTTCCTGGTCTACAAGCTCGATCCGCGTCCGCTGGAATTCGCCGGGCATTCCTTTACCCTGGGCGGCATCTTCAGTGCCACCGCGGTCCTGATCATCGCGTCCCTAGTGGTCTATGGCGCGATCTTCGCGACCCAGCGCCGGCTGGAAAAGAGCCAGTGGCTTACGCTGATCGCCTGTCTGGTGTTTGGCGGCATGACCCTGGCCTTCCATAGCGAGACCTTCCTGAAATGGAAGGCACCGGTGGTGAACTGGCTGTTCGCCGTGGCCTTTCTGGGCAGCCAGTTCATCGGCGACAAGCCGCTGATTCAGCGCATGCTGGGCCACGCGGTGCGTCTGCCGGCGCCGATCTGGACGCGGCTGAACATCGCCTGGATCATCTTCTTCATCGTCTGCGGTTGCGCGAATCTCTATGTGGCCTTCACCTACGAAAGCTTCTGGGTCGACTTCAAGGTCTTCGGCAGCCTGGCGATGACCCTGGTGTTCATGCTCGGCCAGGGCCTCTATCTGGCGCGCCATCTGCAACCCATGGATGAACCGCGAGACTGATCCCATGAGCCAGATACTGCTGATCGACGATGACCAGGAGCTGTGCGAGCTGCTTGGTGCCTGGCTGAAACAGGAAGGCTTCGAAGTCACCGCCTGCCATGCCGGCAGCGATGCCCGCACCCAGTTGCGCGAAGCCACGCCGGACGTGGTGGTACTGGACGTGATGCTGCCGGACGGCAGTGGCCTGGAGCTGCTCAAGCAGTTGCGCAGCGATCATCCGCAACTGCCCGTGCTGATGCTGTCGGGACGTGGCGAGCCGCTGGACCGCATCCTCGGCCTGGAACTGGGCGCCGACGACTATCTGGCCAAACCCTGCGATCCGCGTGAACTCACCGCACGGCTGAGAGCCATCCTCAGGCGCAGCCATCCGGCCCAACCCGCGGCCCGCCTGCAACTGGGCGATCTGTCGCTGAGTCTGGCGCGGGGCGTCGCCAATATCGGCGAAACCGAGATCACCCTAACCCTCACCGAGAGTCGCATTCTCGAAGCCCTGTTGCGCCAGCCGGGCGAACCCCTGGAAAAGCAGGCGCTGGCCCAGGCAGCCCTCGGACGCAAGCTGACGCTCTACGACCGCAGTCTGGACATGCACGTCAGCAATCTGCGCCGCAAACTCGGCAGCCATGCCGACGGTCGCCCGCGCATCCTCGCCCTGCGCGGCCGCGGCTACTACTACAGCGTCTAGCCCTCCGCGCAGCCTTTACCCCCTCTTTACGCCCGCTGACCGCCACTGACTCCCCCGCTCCTAGACTGGGCTCATCCGGTATTGCACCGGTCATCCCAAGGAGATTTCCCGATGCGCAAACTCATGCCCGCCGTGCTGTTCGCTGCCCTGCTGCCGACCCTGACCCTGGCCGCGACCCAGGACAGCGCCGACATCGCCCCGCCGCCCCACGGCAAGCTGATGGACGGTGGTCCGCGTGGCGATGGCCCCCTGCGCGGTCTCAAGCTGACGCCCGAGCAACGCGAGCAGGTCGGCAAGCTGATGGGCGAGGAACGCCAGCAGCAACGCGAGATCGTCAAGAGCTATCTCGACAAGCTGCCCGAAGATCAGCGCAAGGCCCTGCACGATCAGCTGGATGGCAATCGCGACAAGACTCGTCAGTCCATTCGCGCCCTGCTCAAGCCCGATCAGCAGAAGCGCTTCGACGAAATGGAAAAGAAGCGCGAGGATCGCGCCAAGGAGTGGGCGGAATTCCAGCAGTGGAAGCAGGACCACAAGTCCTCGTAATCCCCGATCGCTGCGCCGACGGTCCTCGGCGCGGCGTCTGACCGAGAACCTGCCCAACGTCTCGCGAGCTGGAGACAAACAAGGCCTAGGCGGCCCCACGAAAATGTCTGAGGAAGCGGATCGGACCCGCGCTCGGGTTTACGAGTGGTAAATGAGCATTCGGACGGGGCTGGCCTTCCAGGGCATTTTCAACGCAGTTTGGCCGACGCGCAGCAGACTTTGAGCAGTTTCTAAGGCGACCGCATGGTTTTTCGTTCCCTTTTCTGGCGCATCTTCGCCACCTTCTGGCTGGCCATCCTCTCCGCGGTCGGCCTGACCATGCTGCTCGGCCACCTTGCCGACCAGGACTCCTGGATCCTCGCGCAGCATCCCGGCTTGCGCGACCTTCCCGAACAATGGGTGCAACGCTATGAAAACGACGGTCCCGCCGCCGCCCAGGGCTTGCTCGAACAGCGCAAGGGCCGCTACGGCATCGATGTGCTGGTGCTGGGCGAAAACGGCTCGCCCCTGGTGCGCGGCACCTTGCCACCGCGCATCTTCGACCAGGATCTCGACCAGCCGCAGCATCAGCAGCGTCCCGGCCCTGGCGCCCGCGATCCCAACCGGCCACTGCCCTGGCGACGCCTGACCGACGAATACACCAGTCCGAGCGGCCAGAACTACCTGTTCATCTACCACCTGCCCACACCCGAGCTGGGCGCCTGGCGCCGGCAGAGCCTGTTCTGGCCGGTCGGCATGCTGGCCATCGCCACCGTGGTACTGACCCTGTTCAGCCTGCTGCTGACCCTGAGTCTGACCCGCCCGCTCAATCATCTGCGCCGCGCCGTCCACGATCTCGGCCAGACTGCCTATCAGCAGGACACCCTGGCCCGCCTGGCCCGGCGCAAGGACGAACTGGGCGTGCTGGCCGAGGACTTCAATCGCATGGGCGCCCACCTGCAGCGCCTGATCGACAGCCAGCGGCAGCTGCTGCGCGACGTGTCCCACGAATTGCGTTCACCGCTGGCGCGGCTGCGCATCGCCCTGGCGCTGGCCGAACGCTCCGATCCTCGTGACCTGGGCAACATGTGGCCGCGGCTGACCCTGGAATGCGATCGCCTGGAAACCCTGATCGGCGAGATCCTCGCCCTCGCCCGCCAGGAAGCCGACCCGGGCCCACCCGAGCAACTGGAATTGCATCCACTGCTGGAAGGCCTGGTGGAGGATGCCCAGCTCAGCGCACCCCAGCAGCGCGTGGAACTGGACGTGCCCACCGCCCTGCGGCTGGATGGCTGGCCGGACGTGCTGGAACGCGCGCTGGACAATCTGTTGCGCAATGCGCTGCGCTTCAATCCACCCGCGCAGCCCATTGTCATTTCGGCAACGGCGGCGAAAGGCGAGGTCCGCATCCAGGTGCGCGACCACGGGCCCGGGGTCAAGACAGCCGACCTACCGCGCCTGGGTGAGCCCTTCTTCCGCTCGGATCAACAGCACGCCACTGGCTATGGCCTCGGCCTGGCCATCGCCCGCCGCGCCATCGAGCGCCATGGGGGCGAGTTGCACCTGAGCAATCACCCGGACGGCGGCTTTCTCGCCACCGTCATCCTGCCGCTCAGGCCGGTCCTGGCCAATGGCTGACCTGCGCGCTCAGATCACGCGGCGCCGGGACGCGCGGCGCTACCTCCGGCGTGCCCAGGTAGATGTAGCCCACCAGCTGTTCGTTTTCGGCCAACCCGAGCCCCTGCAGCACCCAGGGGTCGTAGCTGAAGTCACCGGAGCGCCAGACCGCCCCCAGTCCCAGGGCGAAGGCCGCGTTGACCAGGCCGTGGGCAACGCAGCCAGCGGTAATGATCTGCTCCTGGACGGGCACCTTGGGGTGCTCCTGCAGGGTGGCAACGACGGCGATCACCAGGGGGGCTCGCAGTGGCATGCGCCGAGCCTTGTCCAGGGCCGCTGCATCCGCATCGGGCTCGCGACGGCGCAGGGCGTCGGCATAGAGCTCGCCGAGCGCGGTACGGCCCTCGCCGGCCACCAGGATCAGCCGCCAGGGGCGCAGCAGCTTGTGGTCTGGCGCCCGGTCCGCGGCGCGCAGCAGGGTCTCGAGTTGCTCGGGGGTCGGGCCTGGCCCGGTCAGGCGACCGACCGAGGCGCGATTGCAAAGGGCTGCGAGGGCATCCATAGCGTCTCTCCTGTAAAGATGCCGCAGTGTAACCCAGGGATGACTGTCGAATTTGGCTGTCACAGCAGCGGAACGGCCGACAATCTTGGCCCTCGCCGGGGCGGTCGGCTAAGATCGCCAATGCAAGAAAACCCGGCCGCTTTCATCGTCGCGAACGGAGTTATCCCGACCTCTCGCCTTTTTCGAAACGGACCCGACAGATGAAGTTTGCGCTCAACCGGTTCCTCGCAGCGTCCGGTGACAGCCTGGGCGTCTACTACGCCCGGGTATTCGCCTATTTGATTGCCGCCGCCAGCGTCACTGCGGGCTACTACGTCCAGGCCGATGCCGTTGGCCTCTGGCTTATCCCCTATGCCCTGCTCTATCCGCACGTGGCCCAGACCCTGAGCCTCAAGCTCCGGCGCGACCGCGGCGCCCAGACCGATATCCTGCTCGCCGCCATAGACGCCATCCACGTCGGCATGGCCGCGGTGGTGTTGCGCTTCCCGCTGATGCCTACCCTGATGCTGCTGTTCATGCTCGGCTACACCAGCATGCTGCGCGGTGGTCCCCGCCTGCTCGGCCTCTGCCTGCTGTTCGCCACCAGTGCCGCGGCGCTGGGCAGTGCCACCTTCTTTCATGGCGTCGACCTCACCAGTCCGCTGCTGGTGGCGGTCACCAGCGTGGTGGGCACCATGCTGCACCTCTGGGGCACCGGCTACTTCCTGCACCGGCAGCGCAAACGCCTCATCCAGATCAACGACGATCTCAAGCGCGAGCAGGAGAAGTCGGCGATCCTGGCGCACAACCTGGCGAAGTACCTTTCGCCCCAGGTCTGGGAATCCATCTTCACCGGCAAACAGCACATCGCCCTGGGCACCCAGCGCAAGAAGATCACGGTGTTCTTCTCCGACATCAAGGGCTTCACCGAGCTGTCCGAAGAACTCGAGGCCGAAGCCCTCACCGACATGCTCAACAATTACCTCAACGAGATGTCGAAGATCGCCGTGAAGTACGGTGGCACCATCGACAAGTTCGTCGGCGACTGCGTGATGGTGTTTTTTGGCGACGCCAACAGCCAGGGCGCCAAGAAGGATGCCGTGGCCGCGGTCTCCATGGCCATCGCCATGCGCAAGCACATGAAGGTCCTGCGCCAGCAGTGGCGCAGCCAGGGAATCAACAAGCCCCTGGAGATCCGCATGGGCCTGAACACCGGCTACTGCACGGTCGGCAACTTCGGTTCCAGCACGCGCATGGACTACACCATCATCGGTCGCGAAGTGAACCTGGCCAGCCGCCTGGAAAACGCTGCCGACGCCGGCGAGATCCTGATCAGCCACGAGACCTACTCGCTGGTCAAGGAAACCATCATGTGCCGCGACAAGAGCTGGATCACCGTCAAGGGTTTCAGCAAGCCGGTGCAGATCTATCAGGTGGTCGACTTCCGCCGCGACCTGGGCGCCTCCCCCAGCTACGTCGAGCACGAACTGCCGGGCTTCTCCATGTACCTGGACACCAACAACATCCAGAACTACGACAAGGACCGGGTCATTCAGGCGCTGCAACTGGCGGCGGAAAAGCTGAAGGACAAGGTGATCCTCTAGCCCACGCCTTTCCTTCAGGCAGAAAAAAGCCCCGGATCTCCGGGGCTTTTTCATGTGACCGCGGGGATCAATCCTCGCGATAGCGACGCAGGCGCAGGGCCTTGCCGGCTACGCGGGTGTCCTTGAGCTTGGTCAGCAGACGCTCTAGGCCGTCCTCGGGCAGCTCCACCAGGCTGAAGGAGTCACGGATCTGGATGCGGCCGATGGCCTCGCGATCCATGCCGCCTTCATTGATGATGGCACCCAGCAGATTCTTAGCGGCAACGCCGTCACGGGCGCCCAGGGCGGTGCGGCAACGCACGCGGCCTTCCGGCAGCGGCTGCATCGGGCGACGCTCACCACGATCCGGGCGCTCGCCGCGCTCACCACGCTCAGGACGATCGCCACGCTCGGTACGCGGACGGTCGCCACGGCCCGCGCCGGGGGTCAGCGGCTGCTCACGGCGCAACGACTCGATATCGAGGGCGCGGCCGGCGGTCAGCTTGGCCAGCAGCGCAGCGGCCAGGGTCGAAGGATCGCATTGCAGACGCTCGCACAGCTCCTGACGCAGCGCGCCGTGGGTAGCATCGGCATCGGCCAGCAGCGAACCCACGCCATCGGCCAGACGGGAGATACGGGCTTCCAGCACGGCTTCGGCGTCGGGCAGGCGGATCTCGCCAACCCGCTGACCGGTAACGCGCTCGATCACCTGCAGCATGCGCCGCTCGCGCGGGGTGACCAGCAGCAGCGCGCGGCCTTCACGACCGGCACGACCGGTACGACCGATACGGTGCACATAGGACTCGGGATCGTAGGGCATGTCCACGTTGAGCACGTGGGTGATGCGCGCCACGTCCAGACCGCGCGCCGCCACGTCGGTGGCGACCACGATGTCCAGCGAACCGTCCTTGAGGGACTCGATGGTCTTCTCGCGCTGAGCCTGGGGCATGTCGCCGTTCAGGGCGCTGACGCGATAGCCCTGGCGCTCGAGCAGCTCGGCCAGGTCCAGGGTCGCCTGCTTGGTCCGCACGAAGGCGATCAGGGCGTCGAAGTTCTCCACTTCCAGCAGGCGCAACACTGAGGCGGGCTTCTGGTCGGCATGGACCATCAGATGCGCCTGCTCGATGCGGGCGACGGTCTGGGTCTTGGCCGCGATGCGGACGTGTTGCGGGTTCTTCAGATGACGTTCGGCGATGGCGCGGATCGACGGCGGCAGGGTCGCCGAGAACAGGACGGTCTGGCGGGTTTCCGGCATGGCTTCGAAGATGAATTCGAGGTCGTCCATGAAGCCTAGCTTGAGCATCTCGTCGGCTTCGTCGAGCACCAGGCGCTGGACGGTGGCCAGCAGATTGTCGTCACGGCGCAGGTGGTCGCACAGACGGCCGGGGGTGGCGACCAGTACCTGGGCACCCATGCGCAGGGACTTCAGCTGCGGACCCATGGGCGCGCCGCCGTAGAGAGCCACGACTTTGACGCCAGGCATCTCGGTGGAATAGGTTTCGCAGGCGGTTGCGACCTGCAGGGCCAGTTCACGGGTAGGAACCAGCACCAGAATCTGGGGTTCACGACGGGACGGGTCGAGCTGCGAGAGCAGCGGCAGAGCAAAGGCTGCGGTCTTGCCGGTACCGGTCTGCGCCTGGCCGATCATGTCGTGGCCGGCGAGGATCACCGGAATGGACTGCGACTGGATGGGCGACGGCTCTTCGTAACCGACGGCCTTGATGGCGGCGAGGATGGCGGGATTGAGATTGAGCGCAGCGAAATTGCTGATGTCCTGGGTCATTGTCTTGCCTCGTGTGCTTCGCAAAGACCCCAAAGCCAAGAGCTGCGCTTATCCGAATGACCGAAGTCGCCCAGGCAGCCAAGGTGTGAGCTTTTTGCGAAATAGCGGATGAAAGGGGGTGAAGCGTCTAGGATTGTTCGCCGTCGGGCGAACGCACGACCGGGGTGGCCATGGTGGCGGACCGGGAGAATGCAGTTCCTGAACGGAAGGTCAAAAAGACCGGGGCGAATAATACCCGAACCCTGGACATTTCTCCAGAGAACCTTGGTCTACTTTTGAGGTCAGGTTGCCGCACGCAAGTTGTCCAGATAGGACTCCAGATCGAAGCCGATGCGCAGGCTCAGTTCCCGAACGCGCTGCCGCGTACCCGCCTCGTCCAGCTCCTGCTCCAGACTCGCCGGTACCAGCAGGATCACGTTGCCCTCCACCACCGGGCACTCCCAGTAGTGATGCCGGAACAGCCCGCGCAGCAGCGCGGCGCCCAGCGGCTTGCCGTCGGTGGCGCTCCACTGGTTGATCATCAGCCAGCCGCCCGGATTGAGCTTGGCCTGGCAGTTTTCCAGAAAGCGCCAGGCCAGATGGGCGCTGGAGGGGCCGACGTCGGTGTAGAGATCGACAAAGATCAGATCGGCAGGCGCTGCGCTGTCGAGCAGGTCCAGGGCATCGCCGATGCGGATCGCCAGGCGTGGATCCTCGGCCAGGCCCAGATGCTGGCGGGCCAGGCGCGGCACCGCGGGGCGCAGCTCCAGCGCCTCCACCGCCTCCAGGGGCAACCACTTGAGGCAGGCCTGAGTCAGGGTACCGGCGCCCAGCCCGAGAAACAGCGCACGGCGTGGCTGCGGGTGGCAGAGTGCGCCCAGCAGCATGGCGCGGTTGTAGTCATATTCCAGCCAGGCCGGGTCCTGGGTGAAGACGCAGCTCTGCTCCACTTCCTCGCCGAACTCCAGAAAGCGATAAGGCCCCACCTCGACCACGCGGATCCGGCCATGGTCGTCGACGACCTCTTCCAGCAACACTTCCGTCTCGACCATCACTATCCTCCTCTACAGCCGCCCATGGTAGCCGCGATGGGCACTGTCTATCGAGCGTTGCGCCCGTCATCGGTTACCATGGACGGCTTCGTCGCACCACTCAGAGAAAATCATGTCCGCGCCCTGGAGCCCCACCAGCTGGAGAAGCCTGCCCATCCAGCAGCAGCCCGAATACCCCGATCAAGCCCGCCTCGCCGATGTCGAGCGCACCCTGGCCGGCTATCCGCCCCTGGTATTTGCTGGCGAAGCCCGCGAATTGCGCCGGCAGTTCGCCGAGGTGACCCAGGGTCGGGCCTTCCTGCTGCAGGGCGGTGATTGCGCGGAAAGCTTCTTCGAATTCTCCGCGGGCAAGATTCGCGACACCTTCAAGGTGCTCCTGCAGATGGCGGTGGTCATGACCTTTGCCGCGGGCTGCCCGGTGGTCAAGGTCGGCCGCATGGCCGGCCAGTTCGCCAAGCCGCGCTCCTCCGGCGACGAAATCCAGGACGGCGTCTCCCTGCCGGCCTACCGTGGCGACATCGTCAATGGCATCGACTTCACCGAGGGCAGCCGCATCCCGGACCCGCAGCGGCTGATCCAGGCCTACAACCAGTCCACCGCAACGCTCAACCTGCTGCGGGCCTTTGCCCAGGGCGGCTTCGCCGACCTGCACCAGGTGCATCGCTGGAACCTGGATTTCATCGCCAACTCGGCCCTGGCCGACCGCTACCACCAGTTGGCGGATCGCATCGACGAGACCCTGGCCTTCATGCGCGCCTGCGGCCTGGACACCGCGCCGCAGGTCAAGGAAACCAACTTCTTCACCGCCCATGAGGCGCTGCTGCTCAACTACGAAGAAGCCTTCGTCCGCCGCGACAGCCTGACCGGCGACTGGTACGACTGCTCCGCGCACATGCTCTGGATCGGCGATCGCACCCGCCAGCCCGACGGTGCCCACGTCGAATTCCTGCGCGGGGTGAACAACCCCATCGGCGTCAAGGTCGGTCCTTCCACCACCAGCGAAGACCTGATCCGCCTGATCGATACCCTCAACCCCGAGAACGATCCGGGGCGCCTCAATCTCATCGTGCGCATGGGCGTGGGCAAGGTCGCCGATCACCTGCCGCGCCTGATCCAGACCGTTGAGCGCGAAGGCCGCCAGGTGCTGTGGAGTTCCGACCCCATGCACGGCAACACCATCAAGGCCTCCACCGGCTACAAGACCCGGGACTTCGCCAGCGTGCTGGGCGAGGTCAAGGAGTTCTTCGGCGTGCACCAGGCCGAGGGCACCTACGCGGGCGGCATCCATATCGAGATGACCGGCCAGAACGTCACCGAGTGCATCGGCGGCGCCCGCCCGGTCACCGAAGACGCCCTGTCCGACCGCTACCACACCCATTGCGACCCGCGTCTGAACGCCGACCAGTCCCTGGAACTGGCCTTCATGATCGCCGAGACGCTCAAGGGCATCCGCCGCTAGGGAGAGGGCGCGGCGCGATCTAGTGCCGCGCAACAGCCTCACGCAAGACGTCCGCCGGCCCGTGCAACTGCAGGTCGGCGAGACCCAGCCAAGCAGCCAGGGCGCGCAACTGCGCCGCCAGGGCATCCAGTCCTTCGTCATCCAGGCCTGCCGCCTCCAGATGCACCGCATGCACTGCCAGGCGCGACTGCGCCCGCTCGGCGCGCAGATCCACCCGTGCCGCCAGCCGCTCCCGATAGAGAAAGGGCAATACGTAGTAGCCATAGACCCGTTTGGGCGCCGGGGTATAGATCTCCAGTCGATAGCGGAATCCGAACAGCTGCTCGGTGCGCTCGCGCTCCCAGACCAGGGAGTCGAAGGGCGACAGCAGCGCCGCCGCCTGCACCGGACGCCCGGGATTCGGCGCCTCGGCCACATAGGCCGGCTTCGACCAGCCCTGCACCTGAACGTGCTGCAGACTGCCCTCCTCCTGCAATTCGGCGATGCCCTGCCGCGCTTCGGCGGGACTCAGGCGAAAGTAGTCGCGCAGCTGGACTTCGCTCGCCACGCCCAGGGCACGGGCACTGCGCAGCAGCAAGGCCCGGCGCGCGGCTTCCGGCGTAGGAGCAGGCGCCGCGAGGATCTCCGCCGGGAGCACCCGCTCGGGCAGGTCATAGAGGCGCTCGAAGCCGCGCCGTCCGGCCACCGTCACCTCACCCGCGGCGAACAGCCACTCCAGCGCCAGCTTGCCCGGACTCCAGTCCCACCAGGGACCGGCCTGCTCGACCCGCTTCGCCAGGCTGCCAGCGCCCAGGGCGCCCCGTTGCACCACCGCCTCCAGGGTCTGGGCGACGACCTGCGGCTGCTCGACGGCGAACCGCGCCAATTGCCGATAGATGCCAATGCCCTGGCGCGCCTGATCGCGTCGCCAGCGCAGTTCGGCCCAAACCTCGGCCGGCACCAGCGAGGCTTCATGGGCCCAGCATTCATAGAGCTGCCGCTTGCGCCCCTGACCCCACGCCAGGGCATCGAAGTCGGCGAAGGCATAGCGGCCGAGACGACTGAACAGCGGTAGATAGTGCGAGCGCACCAAGGCATTGACCGAATCGATCTGCAGCACATTCAGGCGTGCGGCCTGCCGATACAAAGCGGCCAGGCCCGCACCGCCCTTGGGTTGACTCCCGAAACCCTGGGCACGCAAGGCCAGGCGCCGGGCTTCGCGCAGGGATAGGCTATCCATCCGAGCTCCTGACAGAGAAAGGTGATCTTCCACCCTAGCAGGATCGGCGGCAGCCCTCCTCTGCGGGTTGCCGCCAGAACGGCTTGTCGGCTTCCTGCCAGGCATCGGCGCGACTCAGGCCGAGGTCGTGCAGCGCGCCCTCATCCAGGCGATAGAGGGCCCGGCGTTGGCGAGATAGCTCGACCGCCCGGCGCAACCAGGCCCAGACCTGCCGCAGACGGAAGATGACGCCCGGAACACCCGGGGTACGCGCAGACGAATCTTGGTGAGCGACGAGCTGAGCCATGGTGAATCTCCTGCTCCAGGGGGTATGGCTCAAGTCTGAAAGCTGGCATAACATCAATCCAACGAATCTTTCTGATGCGATCCATTCGCCTGGTTGATGCAATGAGTTATCCGAGCATAGAGACCGATCTGTTGCGCACCTTCGTCGCCATCGCCGATCAAGGCGGCTTTACCCGCGCGGCCGAGGTGGTCAATCGCACCCAGTCGGCGGTGAGCATGCAGATGCGCAAGCTCGAAGAGGACGTGCTGCAGCGGCGGCTGTTCGAACGGGAGGGCCGCCAGGTGCGCCTGACGGCGGAGGGTCAGATCCTGCTGGGCTTCGCCCGGCGCATCCTCAAGCTGCATGGCGAGGTGATGACCACCCTGCGCGAACCGCACATGGTGGGTACGGTGCGTATCGGCACCCCGGACGATTACGTCATGAGGTTCATTCCCGGCATCCTGGCGGGCTTCGCCAAGGCCTATCCGCTGGTGCAGGTGGACGTCCATTGCGAGACCACCGCCGGCCTGCTGCAACGCCAGGACCTGGACCTGACCATCGTCACCCGTGAACCGGGCAACGAGATCGGCCTGCCCCTGCGTCGCGAACGCTTCATCTGGGCCGAGGCGCCGGGTTTCGATATCCACCAGCGCGATCCGCTGCCGCTGGCGATGTTCAACACCTCGTGCTTTCTCAGCGAATGGGCGCGCCGGGCGCTGGACAATCGCGGACGCGGCTATCGCCTGGCCTACAGCAGCCCGAGCCTTGCCGCCCTGCTCGGCATCGTCAAGGCCGGCCTGGCGGTCACTGCGCAACTGGAAAGCCTGCTGCCGAGCGAGCTGCGCCGCCTGGGAGAGGCCGACGGCATGCCGGACCTGCCGGCCTGCTCCATCGAACTGCTGCGCAATCCGCGCAGCGCCTCGCCGATCATCGACACCCTCGCCGAGCACATCGCCGAGGGCTTTCGGCAATAGTCAGCGCAGCGCCAGCAGCACCGCACACAGCAGCAGGAAACCGCAGAACAGCAGACGCAGCAGCCGCTCCGGCAACTGGTGCGCCAACTTCACGCCCCAGCTCACGCTGAGCAGTCCACCCAGGGCGAGCGGAATACCCACGCTCCAGTCGACTTCCCCATGCCAGGCATAGCTGGCCAGGGTGACCCCAGTGGTGGGCAGCGCCATGGCCAGGGACATGCCCTGGGCCGCCACCTGGGTCATGCCCATCACCCCGGCGAGAATGGGGGTGGCGATCACCGCGCCACCGACGCCGAACAGCCCGCCGACCAGCCCCGCCACCAGCCCCAGCACCCCGAGCCCCAGGCGACTCGGCGTCGTCAGCGGCGGCTGGCCACGGCGATAAAGTTGCCAGAGGTTGTAGAGCACCAGCACGAGCAGGAAGCCGACGAAGCCGTGGCGCATGGAACGGGCGTCCAGGGACACCGCCAGCGCCGTACCCGCCAGGGCCGAGAGCATGCCGGCGGCGGCCAGCAGACCGGCGCGCTGCCAGTCGATGCGATTGCGCTGGTTGTACTTGTAGACCGACAGCAGCACGTTGGGCACCACCATCACCAGGGCGGTGCCCTGGGCCAGTTGCTGGTCGAGGCCGAACAGCAGGGCGAGCACCGGAATGGCGATCAAGCCGCCGCCGATGCCGAACAACCCACCCACCACACCCAGCACCGCCCCGAGGGCGATATCGATCAAGAGCTGAAACAGCAATTCCACGGCGCCCTACCCAGAAGCGAACAGATTCGGAAGGCGCTGTCCGGCGCACCGCGAGCGGAGCGCCAGACAGCAAAAAGCCCGGCAAGCCGGGCTTTCTAGCGAGACGCCAGGTTTAGACCTTGGCGCGCGACTTGTACTCGTTGGTACGGGTGTCGATCTCGATGTGGTCACCGATGTCGCAGAACTCGGAGACCTTCAGCTCGTAGCCGTTGTTCAGGCGAGCGGTCTTCATGACCTTGCCCGAGGTGTCGCCGCGAACGGCCGGCTCGGTGTAGGAGATCTGGCGCACGATGGTGGTGGGCAGTTCGATGGAGATGACGCGGTCGTTGTAGAACACCGCTTCGCAGACGTCGGTCATGCCGTCTTCGATGAAGGCGATGGCATCGCCCAGGTCGTCTTTCTCGACTTCGTACTGGTTGTAGTCGTTGTCGACGAACACGTACAGGGGATCGGCAAAGTAGGAATAGGTCACTTCCTTGCGATCCAGAATCACCGGCTCGAGCTTGTCGTCGGCGCGGAAGACGGTCTCGGTCGCGCTGCCGGAGAGCAGGCTCTTCAGCTTCATCTTGACCACTGCAGCGTTACGGCCGGACTTGTTGTATTCAGCTTTCTGGATGACCCAGGGAGCGTTGTCGATCATGGCCACTTGGCCGGCACGGAACTCTTGTGCGGTTTTCATGCGGTTATCCGTATGGATGGAAGAACGGGATTTCGAGGCGCCATATGATAGCCAATCTGTATGGAAATGCACCAGGCTGGCGGCAAGATCGCTGTGAGAAGCCATCCGATCGCTCCAGTCACGCGCCAACAGACGCCATTCCCCGACCTGTGTGTCCAGCGCCGACCAGGCGGCTGCCAGGTCGCCGCGACCGTTCCAGGCCAGCCACAGGGCACTGACCGCGGAGCCCAGTTCAGGAGTGCCAGACGCCACATAGCGCGCCAGGAAGGCCTCGAGCTTGACGAAGTGGGCGTCCTCTTCCTGCGGGTAGATGTGCCAGACGAAGGGATGCGCCGCCCACTGCGCGCGGACGAAGGAGTCCTCCCCGCGGATGGCATTGAAGTCGCAGCACCACAGCAGCCGGTCGTACTCCTGCTGGGAGACGAAGGGCAGCACCTGCACCCGCAGGGCGCCGCGACGGTGGCCGTCGCCGGCCTTGAGCCAGTCCACGCCGAGCCAGGCGGCGACGTTCGCCAGCACCCGTCCTTCCGGCACCAGCAGGCAGGTAGGCTGGGCGCCGGCGCTGAGGGCGTCGAGCCAGTCGATCAGCGCCGGGTTCTCGTAGGCGAACAGCGAGAACAGCCGCTCCCCGGGCTGGCGCCGCACGCCCAGCCCAGCGAGAAAGTCGTCCCGGACCGCGGCAGCCTGGAGGAAGCCGTCACGCTGATCGAGCAGATCGTGCTCACGCAGCAGCCCGCCCACCTTGGCGGTAAAGCCGGGAAAGAAGAAGTACTTGTTCAGCCCGGTGGGCTGCAGCGAAGGCAGCGCGTGACAGCCTTCGATCCACTCCTCGGCGCTCAGGTATTCCAGGTTGAGCCAGAGCGGGCGCTCGGCGCGACGCGCCATGGCGGTGACGAAACCTTCCGGCAACTGACAGGCGAAGGCTTCCACCACCACGTCACCGGGCTCGGCCGCCGTCCAGTCGGCGTGCCAGAGTCGCACCTCGACCCCGCGATGCCATTGCTGCTCGGCGGTGCCATCGACCCCCGGCTGGATCCGCGCCAGGGGATAGAGATCGTCGATCCAGAGGCGGACCTGCTGCCCATGCTCGGCGGCCAGCTGATGGGCCAGACGCCAGGTGATACCCGCGTCGCCATAGTTGTCCACCACCGTGCAGAAGATGTCCCAGGCTGCCATGCCATACCTCTAAGTCATTGATATCGAATCGTGTTCCGCCTGATTGGCGGGCGGACGCGGGACGGTTTCCAGTGAACCCAGTCACACCGCGACCAAGAGCGGGTCGGTAGTATCCGCGCTTTTTCGGACGGATTCTAAATGTCGTTGCGCCCTGCCCTGCTGTTCTGCCTGAGCCTGGCTTCCCTGAGCGCCCTGGCGACGCCCCAGCCACCGCAGCCGCCGCGTACCTTCGGCGAAGCCAAGGTAGTGGCGGCCAAGGTCTATGCCAAGCAAGGCGTGGACTTCTATTGCGGCTGCCACTACAGCGGCAAGACCGTGGACCTCAAGAGCTGCGGCTACGTCCCGCGCAAGAGCGCCCAGCGCGCCAGCCGCATCGAGTGGGAACACATCGTCCCCGCCTGGGTGATCGGCCACCAGCGCCAGTGCTGGCAGAAAGGCGGTCGCCAGAACTGCACGGCCAACGATCCGGTGTACCAGAAGGCCGAGGCCGACCTCTTCAACCTGGTACCGGTGGTCGGCGAGGTCAATGGCGACCGCAGCAACTTCGCCTTCGGCTGGCTGCCGCAGAAGCCCAACCAGTATGGCGCCTGCCAGATGGTGGTGGACTTCAAGGCCAAGACCGCCATGCCCCGCCCGGAAATCCGCGGCATGGTCGCCCGTACCTACTTCTACATGAGCGATCGCTACGACCTGCGCCTGTCCAAGCAGGATCGCCAGCTCTACACCGCCTGGACCAAGCAGTATCCGCCGGAGGCCTGGGAGCGTCAGCGCAACCAGCGCCTGGCCTGCATCATGGGGCGCGGCAATCCCTATGTCGGCGAGACCAAGGCCTGCAAATAATGCGCGTCAAGCAGCGGTTGGAATCCCGCTGTGGAATCTCAACTCGCGATCGCTGGAGGTGATCAATTCCACCTCCAGGGCGCGGACCTCGGCGATCTTGGCGTCGACGTCGTCGCGCTCGCCATAGAGATAGGCGAGCTTGAGATAGTCCTGGAAATGCCGGGCCTCGGAGGCCAGCAGGCCGCTGTAGAACTTGCCCAGCTCCGCGTCCAGGTGGGGCGCCACCGCACCGAAGCGCTCGCAGGAGCGACATTCGATGAAGGCACCGATCACCAGGCTGTCGGTCAGCTTCAGCGGCTCATGGTTGCGGCAGAGCTTGCGCAGGGCGCCGGCATAGCGGGCCGAACTGACGTTGCGGTGCTCGATGCCACGGCGCTTCATGATCTGCAGCACCTGCTCGAAATGGCGCAGCTCTTCACGGGCGATGCGCGACATCTTCCAGGACAGCTCGGCGCGATTGGAATAGGTGAACAGATAGTGGAAGGCGGCGCCGGCGGCCTTCTTCTCGTTGTTGGCGTGGTCCTGCAGCAGCGTCGGCAGGTCCTGCAGCGCGGCCTCGACCCAGGCATCCGGCGTGCGGCAACCGAGGAATTCATTCATCTCGGGCAAGGACATCAGCGTGCTCCCGTGCAAAAGCCGCGCATTATAGAGAAAGGCAGGCGCCTGGGCAGCGCCGCCTGCCTGCTGGCGTTCAGACGCGGCTGTCGATGCCTTCGAGCAGGAAGCGCGGGGCGATGTAGCGGTCGTAGTGGGCTTCGGAGAGCAGGAAGAATTCCCGGTCGATGGCGTCGCGCAACTCGGCCAGGGGGCGATCGCGAAACTCCGGCAGCAGGCGCAGCCCATAGGCATCCAGTTGCTGGATGTGGCGCGCGCCCCGGGCCAGCAACTGATAGGCCCAGCAATACTCCGACTGATCGGGCCGGAAGCGGATGCTGCGTTGCTGCAACTGCTGGCGCAACAGTGCCGGATCGAAGACATCGACCTTGGCCGACACCACCTGCACCAGCAGCAGCTCCAGACGTGCCCACACGGCGCGCCGCTCCTCTTCGCTGTAGAGATTCCAGTTCACCACCTCGTGGTGGAATCTCTTGCAGCCACGACAGACGTGGTCGCCGAACATCGTCGAGCACAGGCCGACACAGGGCGTCTTGATGACAGGAGCGGGCATGGGCGGCAAGCCTTGGAGCAAAACGCCTAGTCTAGCCGGAAACGTCAACGACCGGCGCGGGTGGCCCGCGCCGGTCGTGCAGAATCCCATCCTGATCACAGGATGCGGATCACACCGCGGCGACACCCCGGCTCGCCAGCGGACTGGCGCTGCGGCGGCTCAACCCGTAGAAGAACAGTCCACCGAGGAAGCAGCCGGTGAACCAGGCGAAGTTGGCGATCGGCTTGAACCAGGGCACGAAGGTGAAGCACAACCCGATCAGCGCCGCGGCAACCAACGCCTGCACCGCCACCCAGTTGACGCCGCTGCTGTACCAGTAGGCGCCATTCGGGGTGTCGTCGAACAGCGCATCGACCTCGATCCGGCCTTTGCGCAGCAGGTAGTAGTCCACCAGCAGGATGCCGAACAGCGGGCCGATGCAGGCAGCCAGGACGTCCAGGGTGTAGTGGATCACCTCGGGGTTGTTGAACAGGTTCCAGGGGGTGAGGAAGATCGAGGCCACCGCGGCGATCATGCCGCCCGCGCGCCAGCTGATCTTGCTGGGCGCCACGTTGGCGAAGTCGAAGGCCGGCGAAACGAAGTTGGCGACGATGTTGATGCCGATGGTGGCGGTGACGAAGGTGAAGGCGCCGAGCAGCACCGCGGTGGTGTTGTCGATGCGGGCCACGGTGGCGATGGGATCGTGGATCATCTCGCCGAACACCGGGAGGGTGCCGGACACGATCACCACGGTGACCAGGGAAAACGCCAGGAAATTGATCGGCAGGCCCCAGAAATTGCCGCGACGCACATCCTGCATGGAGCGGCAGTAGCGGCTGAAGTCACCGAAGTTGAGCGTGGGCCCGGAGAAATAGGACACCACCAGGGCGATGGCGACGATCACCTGACCGAAGGCGGCCCAGCCGGTCAGCTGCTTTTCCGCCAGGGTGAAGCTGATGTTGCTCCAGCCGGCGCGCCAGACAATCCAGGCCGCGAGCAGGAACATCACCGCATAGACGGCGGGACCGGCCCAGTCGATGAAGCGGCGGATGGATTCCATACCCGCCCAGAAGACGCAGGCCTGGAGGAACCAGAGGGTGAGGAAGCCGCCCCAGCCGAGATAGGACAGGCCCAGGAAGCTGCTGTCGCCATAGACCGCCAGCGCGGGAAAGAAGCGCAGCACCACGATGACCAGGGCACTGGAGGCCAGATAGGTCTGGATGCCATACCAGGCCACCGCGATCAGGCCGCGGATCACCGCCGGGATGTTTGCGCCGAAGACGCCGAAAGCCAGGCGACAGATCACCGGATAGGGCACGCCAGCCTGCTGGCTGGGCCGGGCGACCAGATTGGCGATCACCTGAACGACGCAGATCCCTACCAGCAGGGCGATCAGCACCTGCCAGCTGGCCAGGCCTAGGGCGAACAGGCTGGCGGCGAAGACATAGCCGCCGACGCTGTGCACGTCGCTCATCCAGAAGGCGAAGATGTTGTACCAATTCCATTTCTGCTCGACCGGGCCGAGGTCTTCGTTGTACAGACGTGGGCTGTAGCCCGGGGGAATCTGCTGGTTCATGGATCGCCTCCTCCGTGGTGGCGGGCACCTGCATACAGCGCCTGCCTTGTTTTGTATACAATCCCTCCAGGCAGAGTCCGTGCCAGGTGCTCGAGAATGGTCTTAACTCGCTGGCTCCATAGGAAATTTCCAGGAGAGGAGGCTCTAAGTCAGACGCCGGAGCGTTACCGGGGATGCACTCCCCTGGGGCGTTAGGTGGCAATGAGGCGCTACCTTGGCGCACAGATCCCGACGCATTCGCACATCGTCAGCGCCCCAGACTTTGTATACAATTCAGGCAAATCGCCGGAGTCAGCCCATGAGTGCAGTACCCGCGTCACTCGCCGTTGCCGCCTCTCCCCGGGACGAGCGGATCTACCAGGACATCCTCGAGGCCATCGTCGAGCATCGCCTGGCGCCAGGTACCCGGCTGCCGGAAGACACCCTGGCGGAGACCTTCGGCATCAGCCGCACGGGCATCCGCAAGGTGCTGCAGCGACTGGCGCTGGAACGCCTGGTGACCCTGCGCGCCAATCGCGGCGCCCAGGTCGCCCAGCCCAGCGCCAAGGAAGCCCAGGACATCCTCGCCGCGCGCCAGCTGATCGAGCCGGCGCTGATGCCCCTGGTGGCCGCCCGGGTCGACAGCGCGCAGCTGGCGTCCCTGCGCCAGCTCTGCCTCGAGGAGCACGAGGCCCAGCACGGCGGGCGCCACAGCCTGGCGATCCAGCTGTCCGCGCGCTTTCACGTCGAACTCGCCGCGCTGGCCGACAATCAGGTGCTGACCGAACAGGTCGCCCAATTGGCCAGCCGCTCTTCGCTACTGATCGCCATCTACGGCTCGCGGCACAGCCTGGGCTGCGATTGCGGCCAGCACGAAGACCTGCTGGACCTGCTCGCCCGGGGCGAGGGTGCGGCCGCCAGCGACTGGATGGCGCGCCACCTGCGCCTGATCCGCGAATCCCTCCGGATCGACCGGCCCACGGCCGCCGAGCCCGATTTCCGCAGCATCTTCAAACGCAGTTGAGGCCCCTCATGCAGATCCAGGTCATCAATCCCAATACCAGTGCCAGCATGACCGCCAAGATCGGTCGCGCGGCCCAGGCCATCGCCCGTCCGGGCACCACCATCCTCGCCAGCAATCCCGAAGCCGGCCCCGTGTCCATCGAGAGTCACTACGACGAGGCCGTGGCCGCGGTCGGCGTGATCGAAGAGATGCGCAAGGGCGTCGAGGCCGGCTGCGCGGCCCATGTCATCGCCTGCTTTGGCGATCCGGGCCTGCTCGCGGCGCGGGAAATGGCCAGGGGGCCGGTGCTGGGCATCGCCGAGGCCGGCTTCCATCTGGCCAGTCTGCTGGCCACCCGTTTCGCCGTGGTGACCACCCTCACCCGCACCCGCATCATCGCCGAGCACCTGCTGCAGCGGTACGGCTTCGCCGAACTGTGCACCTCGGTACGCTGTATCGACCTGCCGGTACTGGCCCTGGAAGCCGCCGACGACAGCCTGATCGAACTGATCGCCGCCGAGGGTCGCCGTGCCCGCGACGAGGAAGGTGCCGGCGCCATCGTGCTCGGCTGCGGCGGCATGGCCGATCTGCGCGAGGCCCTGAGCGAAGTCATCGGCATCCCGGTGATCGAAGGCGTCAGCGCCGCGGTCAAGCTGGCCGAGTCCCTGGTGGACCTGGGGCTGGGCACCAGCAAGCATGGCGACCTGGCCTACCCCATCGCCAAGCCCTTCAGCGGACGCTTCGCCCATCTGGGCCGCTAGCCTGCCGCCGGGGTCCAACGACCGGGAGCAGATGCGACAACGCAGCGCTTAACTTCGCCCGAGGCTTGGCGTAGAATTAGACAGCCTTATAGGCGCAATGTCCGATACGAAGCTGTTTTCAAAGCGTCACGAGCAAAGTATCCGGTGATCCGGCAGCGGCGGCCTCATCAACCGCCCTGCCGCCGATCAGCTCTTCAGCAGCCGGCGTAAAACTTTGAAAACAGCTTCCGGCGGAATGCGTCCGGCGCGACGGCGGTCCTGCCCGCAGCCTCCCCCGTCATACCCTGCCGGATACATTCCGGGGCGCCAGCCCCCGGACGCAATATTGGACCACTGATGAGGGTCAACCTGTGCTTGAAGCCTATCGTAACCACGTAGAAGAGCGTGCCGCCCAGGGCATCGTGCCCCAGCCGCTGAACGCCGAGCAAACGGCCGGTCTGGTCGAACTGCTGAAGAATCCCCCGGCCGGCGAAGAAGAATTTCTCGTCGACCTCATTACCAACCGCGTACCGCCGGGCGTCGACGAAGCCGCCTACGTGAAGGCCGGTTTCCTCTCCGCGGTCGCCAAGGGCGAAACCCAGTCCCCGCTGATCTCCCGCCAGCGCGCCACCGAATTGCTGGGCACCATGCAGGGCGGCTACAACATCGCCACCCTGGTCGAGCTGCTGGACGACGCCGAACTGGGCGCCGTGGCCGCCGAACAGCTCAAGCACACCCTGCTGATGTTCGATGCCTTCCACGACGTGGCCGAGAAAGCCAAGGGTGGCAACGCCCACGCCAAGGCCGTCATGCAGTCCTGGGCCGAAGGCGAGTGGTACAAGAAGCGTCCGGAAATCGCCGAGAAGTACACCCTGACCGTGTTCAAGGTGCCGGGCGAAACCAATACCGACGACCTCTCTCCCGCCCCTGACGCCTGGTCGCGTCCGGACATCCCGCTGCACGCCCTGGCCATGCTGAAGATGGCTCGCGACGGCATCGTGCCCGAGCAGCAAGGCAGCATCGGTCCGCTGAAGCAGATCGAGGAAGTGCGCGCCAAGGGCTTCCCGGTCGCCTACGTCGGTGATGTGGTCGGTACCGGTTCTTCCCGCAAGTCCGCCACCAACTCGGTGCTGTGGTTCTTCGGCGACGACATCCCCTACGTGCCAAACAAGCGCGCCGGCGGTTTCTGCTTCGGCTCCAAGATCGCCCCGATCTTCTACAACACCATGGAAGACGCCGGCGCCCTGCCGATCGAATTCGACGTGTCGGAGCTGGAAATGGGCGACGTCATCGACGTCTATCCCAATGCTGGCAAGGTCACCCGCCACGGCAGCGACGAGGTGCTCGCCACCTTCGAACTCAAGACCCCCGTGCTGCTGGACGAAGTCCGCGCCGGCGGCCGTATCCCGCTGATCGTCGGCCGCGGCCTGACCGAGAAGGCACGCGCCGAACTGGGCATGGGTCCGACCGACCTGTTCAACAAGCCGGACCAGCCGGCCGAGAGCAGCAAGGGCTACACCCTGGCGCAGAAGATGGTCGGCAAGGCCTGCGGCGTCGAGGGCGTACGCCCCGGCACCTACTGCGAGCCGAAGATGACCACCGTCGGCTCCCAGGACACCACCGGCCCGATGACCCGCGACGAGCTGAAGGACCTGGCCTGCCTGGGCTTCTCCGCCGACCTGGTGATGCAGTCCTTCTGCCACACCGCGGCCTATCCCAAGCCCATCGACGTCAAGACCCACCACACCCTGCCGGACTTCATCCGCACCCGTGGCGGTGTCTCCCTGCGTCCGGGCGACGGCATCATCCACAGCTGGCTGAACCGCATGCTGCTGCCCGACACCGTCGGTACCGGTGGCGATTCCCACACCCGCTTCCCGATCGGCATCTCCTTCCCGGCCGGTTCCGGTCTGGTGGCCTTCGCCGCGGCCACCGGCGTCATGCCGCTGGACATGCCGGAATCGGTACTGGTGCGCTTCAAGGGCAAGATGCAGCCCGGGATCACCCTGCGCGACCTGGTGCATGCCATCCCCTACTACGCCATCCAGAAAGGTCTGCTGACCGTCGAGAAGAAGGGCAAGAAGAACATCTTCTCCGGCCGCATCCTCGAGATCGAAGGCCTGGAAGACCTGACCGTGGAGCAGGCGTTCGAGCTGTCCGATGCCTCCGCCGAGCGTTCCGCCGCCGGCTGCACCATCAAGCTGTCGCCCGAGTCCATCACCGAGTACCTGCAGTCCAACATCACCCTGCTGCGCTGGATGATCGAGGAAGGCTACGGTGATCCCCGCACCCTGGAGCGCCGTGCGCGCGCCATGGAAGCCTGGATCGCCAACCCGGAACTGCTCGCCGCCGATGCCGACGCCGAATACAGCGAAGTCATCGAGATCGACCTGGCCGAGGTCAACGAGCCGGTGCTGTGCGCCCCGAACGATCCGGACGACGCCCGCCTGCTGTCCCAGGTGGCCGGCGACAAGATTGACGAGGTGTTCATCGGTTCCTGCATGACCAACATCGGTCACTTCCGCGCCGCCGGCAAGCTGCTGGACAAGGTCAAGGGTTCGATCCCGACCCGTCTGTGGCTGTCGCCGCCGACCAAGATGGACCAGCACCAGCTGACCGAGGAAGGCTACTACGGCATCTACGGCAAGGCCGGCGCGCGCATGGAAATGCCGGGTTGCTCGCTGTGCATGGGCAACCAGGCCCGCGTGGCCGCCAACGCCACCGTGGTGTCCACCTCCACCCGTAACTTCCCCAACCGCCTGGGCGACGGTGCCAACGTCTACCTGGCGTCGGCGGAACTGGCCGCGGTGGCCTCGATCCTGGGCAAGCTGCCCAGCGTCGAGGAATACATGGAATACGCGAAGAGCATCGACAGCATGGCCGCGGACGTCTACCGCTACCTGAGCTTCGACCAGATCGCCGAATTCCGTGAAAGCGCCGAGAAAGCCCGTATCGCCGCCGTCGAAGTCTGACGCTAGCGTTCGGTACTGAAAAACCGCCCCTCGGGGCGGTTTTTTTATGGGGGTTTCGCCGTGGGGTGGACGAGGCGAAGCCTGTCCACGGAGCAAGCCGGGAGCGGCCTTGGTGGCTGTCGGTGGAAAAGGCTGCGCCGTTTTCCACGCTACGAAAGCCTTAAGCGGCACTTAACCCGGACGTTCTAGGCTCCGGGTTCCCTTATGCCGAGGTCTGCCCATGAAACGTCTTGCGGTCGTCATCCTGTCGGTCTCCCTGCTCGGCCTCAGCCAGGCGAGCCTGGCGGCGGGTTGCATCAAGGGTGCCGTGGTCGGCGGAATGGCCGGGCATGTCGCCGGTCACCATGCCATCGCCGGCGCCGTAGCCGGTTGTGCCATCGGCCACCACCTGGCGGCGAAGGCCAAGGAAGACGCGCAGCACGCTCACGGCTGATTGGCCGTCCGCCATCACGACCGACTGCTGGAGGATCATCCGGATGCCGCGTCCACTGCTTGCGCTGCTGTTGTCGCTGGGTCTCTGAAATGCCGCTGCCCTGGCCGCGGAGCCGACCGCCACGCGCTCCCTGGCCACGGCCTATGGCGCCCGGCTGAAAATCGGCGCGGCGGTTGAGCCCGAACAACTCGCGGACGCCGACGGGGTGCTGCTGGCCCGGCAATTCAGCAGTCTGGTGGCGGAAAATGCCATGAAGCCCCTGCGCATTCATCCCCAGGAAGACCGCTATGTCTTCGGACCGGCCGATGCCCTCGTCGCCTTCGCCGAACAGCACGGCCTGGCGGTGCGCGGTCATACCCTGCTCTGGGGCAGCCACACCCCGGACTGGTTCTGGCAGGCTGCCGATAGCCAGCCGGCCACGCGCGAGCAGGTGCTGCAGCGCCTGAAGCAGCATATCGCCACGGTAGTCGGCCATTACCGCGGGCGGGTCTATGCCTGGGATGTGGTCAACGAGGCCATAGACCCCAATCAGTCCAGTTGCCTGCGCGACGATCGCTGGATGCAGGTGGTCGGTCCTGACTATCTCGCCGTGGCCTTTCGCGCCGCCCATGCCGCCGATCCCAAGGCACGCCTGTTCATCAACGACTTCAACACCCAGGAACCGGCCAAGCGCGACTGCCTGGCGCGGGTGGTGAAGGGCCTGCTGGCCGAGGGCGTGCCGGTGCAGGGCATCGGCCACCAGACCCATATCAGTCTCTACTGGCCATCCCTGGCGGCCATCGACCAGTCGCTCACCACCTTCGCCCGCCTCGGACTGGAAAACCAGATCACCGAGCTGGACATGAGTCTCTACCAGCATCACGACTACCAGCCGCCGCAGCCACTGGCGCAGCGCCTGAACCTGCAGGCCGAGCGCTATCGCGACCTCATGGCCCTGGTGCTGGCCCATCCCGAGGTCACCGCGGTGACCTGGTGGGGCGTGGCCGATGATCACAGCTGGCTGAACCACCAGCCCGGGGCGCCCGGGGACGATCAGCCGCTGCTGTTCGATCGCCAGCAGCGGCCAAAGCCGGCCTATTGGGCGGTGCTGCACCTACGACCGCATCAGTGAGCACGCCTTGCCAACGGCTCTGACGCAGCCTCTCAACTCTCGCCCAGGCCGAGCCTTGTTGCGGCTGGTACCTGGATCGCGGTCTTGGGCCGCTCCTACAGTCATACCTGAGGCGGTAGGAGCGGCCCATGGCCGCGATATCGATGGCCCTCTGACGATGCAGGTGATTGGTGGCGTCCACGGCGCGCTGGTGGCCGAGAGGGAGAGCCGGAGAACTGATACGGATCGGCCTGGTCAATTGTTACAGGACATTACTTCGCACCCACGAGAGGTCGCCACCATGAAGCTCCTGCCTACCCTTGCCCTGTCTGTTCTGCTGCTCGGCGCCAGCCAAGCCACCTTCGCCGCCGGTTGCGTCAAGGGCGCCGTGGTCGGCGGCGCCGCGGGCCACGTTGCCGGTGGTCACGGCGTTGCCGGTGCCGCGGCGGGCTGCGCCATCGGTCACCACGAGGCCAACAAGAAGGCCAAGGAAGAACAGCAGGCCACGCCCAAGCAATAGTCGCAAGGCCCCGCCCGCACTGGCGGGTGGGGCCGATTTAACGCTTTCTTTACGCCCCGCTCCCGTTCCCCGCCTCGCTTCTTTACGCCCCTCCTCCCGACAATTTCTCCACGCGGCAACGGCCGTCTCTGGAGAACTCGTGATGACCCCCTGGAATCTTCTGGCCCTGCTCCTGGCACTGGGTCTGTTCGTCTATCTGCTGGCGGCGCTGCTACGCGCCGGCCGGTCCTAGGGAGGCGGCATGGACAGCCAAGCCGCGTTCCTGATCCTGGCCTTTCTGGCCCTGACCTTTCTTCCCGCGCCCTTCCTGGGACGCTACTTCTACCGCGCGCTGGAAGGCGAGCGGACCTGGCTGACCTTTGTCGGCGGACCCCTGGAGCGCCTGACCCTCAAGCTGGTGGGCACCGATGGCCGCGGCCAGGACTGGCGCACCTATGCCATCGCCCTGGTGCTGTTCAATGGGCTGGGCATCGGGCTGCTGTTCGCCATCCTCGTGCTGCAGGGCAGTCTGCCGTTGAACCCGCAGCAGCTGCCCGGGCTGGAATGGACCCTTGCGCTGAACACTGCCATCAGTTTCGTCACCAACACCAACTGGCAGGCCTATAGCGGCGAAGCTTCGCTGAGCTATTTCAGCCAGATGGTCGGCCTGGGCGTGCAGAACTTCGTCAGCGCCGCAGTGGGCGTAGCCGTGCTCGCCGCCCTGGCCCGCGGCATCACCCGCCGCAGCGCCCAGGAGATCGGCAACTTCTGGGTCGACCTGTTCCGCGCCACCTTCTATGTGCTGCTGCTGCTGTGCGTACCCCTGGCGCTGTTACTGATCTGGCAGGGCGTGCCCCAGACCTTCGCGAGCTATGTCGATACCACCACCGTGCAGGGCGCGACGCAGACCCTGCCGCTGGGCCCGGCCGCCAGCCAGATCGCCATCAAGCAGCTGGGCACCAACGGGGGCGGCTTCTTTGGTGTCAACTCCGCGCATCCCTTCGAGAACCCCACGGCGCTGAGCGATCTGCTGGAGCTGTCGGCCATCCTCATGATTCCGGCGGCCCTGGTGTTCAGCTTCGGTCACTACGTCAAGGATCGGCGGCAGAGCTGGGCGATCTTCGCCGCCATGTTCGGCCTGCTGGTGGTTGGAGGTACTGTCGCCATCGTTGCCCAGAACCACGCCAACCCCGCCTTGGCCGGCCTGGCGATCACCCAGGGGGCGTCCCTGGAAGGCCTGGAGACGCGCTTCGGCGGTACTGCGTCAGCGCTCTGGGCGACGGTCACCACGGCCGCCTCGAACGGTTCGGTGAACTCCATGCATGACAGCCTGGCGCCGCTGACCGGCCTGATCGCGCTGTTCAACATGATGCTTGGCGAGGTGATCTTCGGCGGCGTCGGCGCCGGTCTCTACGGCATGCTGCTCAATGTGCTGATCGCCGTCTTCATCGCCGGCCTGATGGTGGGCCGCACCCCGGAATACCTGGGCAAGAAGCTGGAAGCCCCCGAGGTGCGGCTGCTGGTGGCGACTCTGCTGGTGATGCCGCTGGGCGTCCTGGTGCTGGGCGCCATCGCCGCCAGCGTCCCGGCCGGCGTCGCCGGAATCACCGCCACGGATCCCCATGGCTTCAGCCAGCTGCTCTATGCCTATACCTCGGCCACGGCCAACAACGGCTCGGCCTTTGGCGGCTTCGGTGCCAATACGCCCTTCCACAACCTGATGCTGAGCCTGGCCCTGCTGATCGGTCGCTTCGGCTACATCCTGCCGGTCCTGGCCATCGCCGGTAGCCTGGCGGCCAAGCGCCCCGTGCCGCTCGGCCCCAACAGCTTTCCCACCCACGGGCCGCTGTTCGTCACCCTGCTGGTGATCACCCTGCTGCTGGTGGGTGGCCTGACCTTCCTGCCGACGCTCGCCCTGGGGCCGATCGCCGACCATCTGCAACTGTTCGGAGTCCGTTGAAATGGATGCCCAGACCCACACCCTGCCCACTCCTACCCCTGGCACCCTGTGGCGCCAGGCGCTGCGGCAGGCCTTCGTCAAGCTCGACCCGCGCCAGCAGATCCGCTCGCCGGTGATGTTCGTGGTGGAGATCACCGCGCTGTTCTCCACCCTGCTGTGCCTGGCGCCCAACAATGGCGTGAGCACCGGGGTGGCGGTGCAGATCACCCTCTGGCTGTGGTTCACCCTGCTGTTCGCCAACTTCGCCGAAGCCCTCGCCGAGGGGCGTGGCAAGGCGCGCGCCGACAGCCTCAAGGGCATCGGCCAGAACCTCGCCGCGCGCCTGGAGGAAAACGGCGAGCAGCGCATGGTGCCGGCCAGCTCGCTGCGCAAGGGCCAGATCGTGCGGGTGGAAGCCGGCGAGCTGATCCCCGGTGACGGCGAGATCATCGAAGGCGTGGCCGCGGTCAACGAAGCGGCCATCACCGGGGAATCGGCCCCGGTGATCCGCGAATCCGGCGGCGATCGCTCGGCGGTCACCGGCAACACCCGGGTGGTGTCGGACTGGATCCGGGTGCGCATCACCGCCAACCCCGGCGAATCGACCCTGGACCGCATGATCGCCCTGGTGGAAGGCGCCAAGCGCCAGAAGACCCCCAACGAGGTCGCCCTGGACATCCTGCTGATCGGCCTGACGCTGATCTTCCTGCTGGTGGTGGTGACCCTGCAGCCCTTCGCCGCCCTGGCCGGTGGCGAGCTGCCGCTGCTGTTCCTGGTGGCGCTGCTGGTAACGCTGATCCCCACCACCATCGGCGGCCTGCTCTCGGCCATCGGCATCGCCGGCATGGATCGCCTGGTGCGGCTGAACGTGATCGCCACCTCGGGGCGCGCCGTGGAAGCCGCCGGTGACGTCCATACCCTGCTGCTGGACAAGACCGGCACCATCACCTTCGGCAACCGCCGCTGCAGCGCCCTGTACGCGGCCCAGGGCATCACCCCCAAGGCCCTGGCCGAGGGCGCCCTCTATGCCTCGCTCGCCGACGAAACCCCGGAAGGCCGCTCGGTGGTGGAATACCTGCGCAACCTGCACCCGCTGGAGGAGCCGCCGCGCGCCCAGGTCACGCCCATTCCCTTCAGCGCCGAGACGCGCCTGTCGGGCATCGACTGGCAGGGCCGCGCGTATCGCAAGGGTGCGGTGGACGCCGTGCTGATGTTTCTCGGCCAGACCCGTGCCGACCTGCCGGAGGTACTGGCCCGGGAGATCGAGACCATCGCCAAGAGCGGCGGCACCCCGCTGCTGGTCTGCGGCGAAGGCCGGCTACTGGGCGCCATCCACCTCAAGGACGTGGTCAAGCCGGGCATCCGCGAGCGCTTCGCCGAGTTGCGCACCCTGGGCATCCGCACCGTGATGGTGACCGGCGACAATCCCCTGACCGCCACCGCCATCGCCGCCGAGGCCGGAGTGGACGACGTCATCGCCGAAGCCACCCCGGAGAAGAAGCTGGAGCGCATCCGCAGCGAACAGGCCGAGGGCAAGCTAGTGGCCATGTGCGGTGACGGCGCCAACGACGCCCCGGCCCTGGCCCAGGCCGATGTCGGCATGGCGATGAACGACGGCACCCAGGCCGCCCGCGAGGCCGCCAACCTGGTGGATCTGGATTCGGACCCCACCAAGCTGCTCGACGTGGTGCAGGTGGGCAAGGAACTGCTGGTGACCCGCGGTGCCCTGACCACCTTCTCGGTGGCCAACGACGTGGCCAAGTACTTCGCCATCCTGCCCGCGCTGTTCGCCGGCATCTATCCGCAGCTGAACGTGCTCAACGTGATGCACCTGGCCAGTCCGCAGAGCGCCATCCTCTCGGCCATCGTGTTCAACGCTCTGATCATCGTCGCGCTGATTCCCCTGGCGCTGCGCGGGGTGCGGGTCAAGGCCGCCAGTGCCGCCGCCCTGCTGCGCCGCAACCTGCTGATCTATGGCCTGGGCGGCATCGTCGTGCCCTTCGTCGGCATCAAAGCTATCGACCTGGCGCTCGGCGCCCTGGGTCTGGTCTGAGGAGACCGCCATGCTCATGCAATTGCGTTCCGCCGTGTTGATGCTCCTGCTGCTCAGCGCCCTGACCGGAGGCGCCTACCCGCTGCTGGTGACGGTGCTCGGCCAGGCGCTGTTCGCCGACCAGGCGGGCGGCAGCCTGCTCCACCGCGCCAACGGCAGCGTGGTCGGCTCACGCCTGATCGCCCAGAAATTCACCGGCCCCGAGTGGTTCCAGCCGCGCCCCTCGGCGGGCGACTACGCCACCGTCTCCAGCAGCGCCAGCAACCTGGCCCAATCGGCGCCGGGGCTGCGCGAACGGATCGAGAAGGCGCTTCCCGACGTGCAGGTGGCCGGCCAGGGCCCGGTGCCTCAGGAACTGGTGACCACCTCCGCCAGCGGCCTCGATCCGGACCTCACCCCGGCCGGCGCCCGCTATCAGATCGCCCGTATCGCCGCCGCGCGAGGTCTCTCACCCAAGCGTCTGGACGCCCTGGTCAGCGAGCAGACGCACACCTCGCGCTTCGGCCCGGCAACGGTTAATGTCCTGCTTCTCAATCTGGCCCTGGCGGAACTGGCTCCATGACCGACAGCACCGGGCGCGCCGAGGCGCTGCTCGCCGAACACCGCGAAGGCCGTGGACGCCTCAAGGTCTTCCTGGGGGCGGCGCCTGGCGTAGGCAAGACCTACGCCATGCTGCAGGCGGCTCAGACCGCCCTGCGCCAGGGCCGCCGGGTGCGCGCCGGGATCGTCGAAACCCATGGGCGGCGGGAGACCGCCGCCCTCCTCGCCGGCTTGCCGCAGCAGCCGTTGCGGCGAGTCGAGCATCGCGGCCTCAAGCTTACCGAGCTGGATCTGGAAGGCCTGCTGGCCGACCCGCCGGAACTGGTGCTGGTCGACGAACTCGCCCACAGCAACGCCCCCGGCAGTCGCCATGCCAAGCGCTGGCAGGACGTCGCGGACCTGCTTGCCGCCGGCATCCACGTCTATACCACCGTCAACGTCCAGCACCTGGAAAGTCTCAACGACGAGGTGCGCGACATCACCGGCGTCCAGGTGCGCGAGACGGTGCCGGACCAGGTGCTACTCGACGCCGATGACCTGGTGCTCATCGACCTGCCACCCCGGGAGTTGCTGGAGCGCCTGCGCGAGGGCAAGGTCTATGTGCCCGAGCAGGCGCGCGCGGCCATCGATGCCTTTTTCAGCCAGACCAATCTGACCGCCCTGCGCGAACTGGCCATGCGCACCGCCGCTGCCCAGGTGGATTCGGCGCTCGCCCTGAGATACCGCCAGCAGGGCCAGGCCGCGCCACCGCTGCTGGGGCGCCTGATCGTCGGCGCCGGCACCGCGCCTTCGGCGGAGCGCCTGGTGCGCCATGCCAGCCGTCTCGCCGACCAGCGCCACCTGCCCTGGACCCTGGTCCATGTCGATACCGGCCAGCCGCTGGACGACACCGCCCGCGCCAACCTCCAGGCCAGCCAGCGCCTGGCCGAACGCCTGGGGGGCGAGGTGCTGACCCTGAGAGACAGCGATCCGGCCCGCGCCCTGGTCCGCCATGCCCGCGACCAGCGCGCCAGCGTGCTGCTGATCGGTCGCGGCCGGCCGCGTGGCTTCAGCCTGCGGCGCCGTATGGCCAGTCGCCTGCTGCGTCTGGCCCAGGGGCTGGAGATCGCCATCCTTGACCTGGATCGCGACGCGCCGCCCGCCGCCCGACCACGCCGGGCGCTCAGGCCCGGTCCCTATGGCGCCGCCGTCCTGGCGACCGGCGTGGCCACGGTCATCGCCGAGGGCCTGTCCGGGCTGCTGGAACTGCCCAATATCTCGCTGATCTTTCTTGCCGCCGTCCTGCTGGTGGCGGTGCGCAGCAGCCGCGGTCCGGCGCTGTTCTGCGCCCTGCTGGGCTTTCTCGCCTACGATTTCCTGTTCATCCCGCCGGCCTTCTCGCTGACCATCAACCGCGAGCAGGACGTC
Source organism: Pseudomonas aestiva (assembly GCF_039908605.1). NCBI lineage: Bacteria > Pseudomonadati > Pseudomonadota > Gammaproteobacteria > Pseudomonadales > Pseudomonadaceae > Pseudomonas > Pseudomonas aestiva. Next base: position 2,612,543 of record NZ_CP150916.1, read on the forward strand.
CTCACCCTGGCCTTCTTCCTGCTGATGGCCCTGCTCACCGGTGACCTGGCCGCCCGCCAGCGGCGCCAGCTACAGGCACTGCGCCGCACCCAGCGCGAGACCCTGGCGCTGCTGGACTTCACCCGCCAGCTGAGCGCCGCCAGCGATCGCCAGGCGGTGGTCAGCGTCACCCTCAAGCAATTAGGGGATGCGACGCGCCACATCTGCCTGCTGCTGCCGGAAAAGGCGGGGCAGCTGGTGACCCAACCGGGCGACCTGCTCCTGGCAGACCACGAACGCATCGCCGCCGAATGGGCCTGGAAGCAGGAAAAGCCGGCAGGCTGCGGCACCGACACCCTGCCCTCCGGTGGCTGGTGGTGGTGGCCGCTGCTAGGCGAGGGTGGCAGCCTGGCTGTACTGGGCATACGGCGCGACGATGCCCAGCCCCTGGACCACGCCGAGCGGCGCCAGCTGGCCAGCCTGGCGCAGCCGCTGGCCCAGGCCCTGGCGCGGGTGCGCCTCAGCGAGGATCTCGAAGCCGCGCGCCTGCATGGCGAGACCGAACAGCTGCGCAGCGCCCTGCTCGCCTCGGTGTCCCATGACCTGCGCACGCCGCTGACGGTGATGCGCGGCTCCATCGATGCCCTGGCGACCCTGGGCGACGCGATTCCGGCCAGCGATCGCCAGGAGTTGCTGGACGCCACCCGCCATGAGGCCGAACGCCTCGATCGCTATATCCAGAATCTGCTCGACATGACCCGCCTGGGCCATGGCAGCCTGCAGCTGGCGCGGGACTGGGTCGACCCCGGCGACATCCTCGCCAGCGCCCTGCAGCGCCTGCAGCCGCTGCTGAGCGGATTGCAGGTAGCCACCCGGATCGAGCCGGGCCTGCCGCTGCTCTGGGTTCATCCGGCGCTGATCGAACAGGCGCTGGTCAATGTGCTGGAGAACGCCATCCGCTTCTCCGCACCCGGCGGCCGGCTGGAAATCAGCGTGCTACGCCAGGGCAATGAACTGCAGCTGGCCGTGGCCGACGAAGGCCCGGGCATTCCGCCCGAGGATCGCACGCGGATCTTCGACATGTTCTATACCGCCGCCCGCGGCGACCGGGGTGGGCAGGGAACCGGTCTGGGGCTGGCGATCTGCCAGGGTATGGTCGGCGCCCATGGCGGACGAGTCAGCGTGGAAGACGGCCTCGATGGTCGCGGCACCACGCTGCGCATGCACCTGCCACTACCCGCTCCTCCGGCCGAATAAGGCCAGGCCACCCGGCAATCGCAGCGGCTATGATGACGCCTTCTCGTGTGGAACCCGCTCAGATGCCCGCTCACGTCCTCGTCATCGACGACGAACCCCAGATCCGCAAATTCCTGCGCATCAGCCTCGCGGCCCAGGGCTACCAGGTCAGCGAAGCCGCCACCGGCACCGAGGGCCTGGCCCAGGCGGCGCTGAGTCAGCCGGACCTGGTCATCCTCGACCTGGGCCTCCCCGACCGCGATGGCCAGGAGGTGCTGGTCGATCTGCGCGAATGGTCCGCGGTGCCGGTGCTGGTGCTGTCGGTGCGGGCGGACGAGCGCGAGAAGGTCCGCGCCCTGGATGCCGGCGCCAACGACTACGTGACCAAGCCCTTCGGTATCCAGGAATTCCTGGCCCGCAGTCGCGCCCTGCTGCGGCAGACCCCGACCACGGCGACCCAGCAGGTCGCGGCGCTGGAGGTGGGTGATCTGAAAGTGGATTTCGCCTATCGGCGGGTCGCTCTGGGTGGCAGCGAAGTGGCCCTGACGCGCAAGGAGTACGCCGTGCTGGCCGCCCTCGCCCACCATCCGGGACGGGTAGTGACCCAACGGCAATTGCTGATCGATATCTGGGGCCCGACCCATGCGCAAGACAGTCATTATCTGCGCATCGTAATTGGCCATCTCCGGCAGAAGTTGGCGGATGATCCGCTGGCACCGCGCTATATCGTCACGGAGCCCGGCGTGGGTTATCGCCTGCGGGTCGAAGGTTAGCCGTCCTGGGCTGAATGCCGCTCGCCCAGTGCGGAAATAAGCCACCTCCCCCATCATTACCCGGTCCTTCACCGTCCGCATAAAGCGGCTTGCTTTGGCCTCGCTTGAAAATGCGCAGGGAATTAAAAGATATGATGAATGCAATGGTAGCTGCAGTTAGAGCTACACCAGGAAGACCATTGTCCCTGGTATGGGCTTGAACGTGGCGGAATTGCGGGACGCGCCGAGATTGCAGCGGCGGGAAAAGGATTCCGGTCGATAGGTCTGCCTTGCGCAGCTACCGACCGAAATCCAGGCAAGACGTTACTGCAGCCAGCCTTCCACGGTATCGGCGCCGTGTTCGGCTTTCCAGGCTTTGAGCAACTTGTGGTTGCCGCCCTTGGTTTCGATGATTTCGCCAGTCTTGGGATGCTGATAACGCTTGGTGCTGCGCGGACGACGCTTGCCAGCCGGCTTTTCCGGATGCGGCGTCTGCGCCTTGTGCTTGGGGGCAGCGTTGGGATCCAGAATGCCGATGATATCACCCAGATTCATGTGATATTCATCCATCAGCGCCTGGAGCTTACTTTCGAATTCGATTTCTTTCTGCAGGGAACTGTCTTGCTTGAGATCTTCGAGCAGTTGCAGTTGGGCACGAAGTTGCTCTTCGGCAGCACGGAATTCGGCGAGACGGGACATGGGCACTCCTGGCAACAATCTGAAAAAGGCTAATGGAAACTTCGCCCGCGAGCGAAAGTTGCAGGCGAAGATAAAGGATTGACGCCTCGGATGCCAGCGACACGTAATCCTTTTAAAAAAATAGCGGCCACTTCTTGCGACGGCAAGTTTGAATATTAAGAAAACCTTAAGCCAAGCCGGAGAATTGGCGCCAACAAGGTCTTGATAGGCATCTTCGCAAGTAATCTGGCAGTAACCGAATCCATCGAAGCGTTGCCAACTGAAAACAAACCCTCAGCTCAACTGCATAATCATGCAGAAGTTGGTGAAACTTGCAGGTTTTGACTTCGCGAAGCGGTCTGGCATGCCCCTCAGGCAGATGCATCCAGATCGGGTTGCGCCTCGATCATGGGCGGCCAGTTGAACGTCCGGGCTATTACTCGCCGGTATTCGGTGTCTATGGCTACCGGCGTCCGGCGGATATAGTCGCGCGCATGCGCCTGCCGCTCGTGGTCGAGTTTGCGCAGGTAGTCCAGCGCCTGCTCCGCCGTGGGCATGCGCTGATTGAGGCCGCCGCTGCGCGGCGGCAAAGCGGTCCAGACCACGGCGTCGACACCCTGCCCCGCCGCCCAGGCGGCGACGCGCTGCTGGAACGGCGAGTGCGGGCCGCTTGGCCAGCTGCCGATACACTCGGGTTGCTCCCGCGGTACCCCTTCGCGCTCGCGCAAGGCGTCGCGTGCCTTATCCAGAGTGTCGACCGCCAGATAGGACCAGAGCACCTGGACCTCGGCCACGCCCTCGCAGATGACCGTGGCCAACTCGCCGCTGTCGCCCTCCCGGGCGAATTCGATGGGCAACCAGGGTCCGTCGGCGAACCAATCCGAGGCGACCGGCAACTCCGCCGCCTTCCAGATCAATGAACCCCAACCCAGACAGGCGATCTTCATGGCCACTCCCGCGCATCGATGATAACCATTGGAGGCTACCGAAGCGTTGGGGTTTCCCGGCGGCAAGACGTGGCGACAAAAATGCAGGACGAAAAAAAGCGGCCTCGAGGGCCGCTTCTTTCGTTACCCGCGAGGCAGAGCTCGCGAGAGGTATGTGGCGCAGCGGACGGGACTCGAACCCGCGACCCCCGGCGTGACAGGCCGGTATTCTAACCGACTGAACTACCGCTGCGCATGGAAGCCTTGCGGCATCCCGCTGGTACCTAGCGAGAACCTGTTCAGCGGGGTTCTCTGCACCAGCGGCCGCTAAGATACTGATTTATCAGGGAAGAAACAACAGGGCCAGCGAAAATATTTCTCGCCATGCAAGGGCGGCGGCGCACGTCAGGGCGGCGCTCAGACAGGGGTGCCCGCGGCCTGGCGTCTGAGCAAGCCGAGAAAGCCCTCCAGCGCCGCGCTGGGTACCTGGCCGGTGCGCAGCAGGATCCCGAAGGGTGTCAGGGGTTCGGTGATTTCCAGGTCGAGCGAGACCAGCAGTCCGGTACGCAGGTGATCGCGCACCACCGCCTCGGTCAGCACCAGGATGGCGTCGGTGATCTGTACCAGCTGCAGCATGGCGAACACCGAGCCGCATTCGATGACATCGGCCGGGGGTGGCAACTGGCGCCGGGCGAAGGCCGCCTCCAGCGCCACCCGGGCCGGACTGGCTTCGGGTTGCAGGATCCAGGGCCAGTCCGCCACCAGCTCGGCCAGATCGGGTGGCGCGCGATCGGTCAGGGGATGTCCGGTGCGCACCACCACCGCCAGGTGCTCGTTGCCCAGCGGCTCGAAGGTGAAGCGACCGAGGTCGGCCGGCTGGGTGAAACGGGCGATGGCCACATCGATCCGCTCCTGTTCGAGCAGTTCGGTGAGCTGGTCGCTGGTGTCGCCGAGGATACGCAACTGCAGGCCGGGTTGGCGCGCCTTGCTCGCGGCGATGGCGCGCACCACCAGATCGGGCAAGGCACCCATGATGGCCCCCACCGCCAGATGCCCATAACCGCCGGAGCGACGTGCATCGAGGTCTTCGGCGCAGCGATCCAGGCCATTGAGCGCACGGCGGGCGAATTCGATGATCTCCACGCCCAGCGCCGTGGGCGTCAGGCCCCGCGCCTGACGCTCGAACAGCACGCAGCCAAAGGCCTCCTCCACGTCCTGCAGCATGCGCGTGGTGGCCGGCTGCGACATGTGCAGGGCTTCGGCAGCACGGTGCAGATTGCGGGTCCCGGCCAGGGTCACCAGCATCAGCAGGTGCTTGTAGCGCAGCCGGCCGAACAGCGCACGGGCATGGGGGGAAGCGTTCATCGGCAGCATCCTGGAGGCGCGAGCGGAGGCGTCCAGCCGGGCTCGACGGCTCTGGCCAGGCGGGTGAGGCATACCGATACCTTAAGGGTATCGGTCCTAAACAAAAAGCGATTATCCAGGCATTGCAACTGCGACTACCTTGAGCCGTGGCCGAATCACAACAACAAGAGAGATCGCCATGCACACCACCCTGTCACCGGGGCTGGTCGCCAAGGTCACCCGGCGCCTGCTGCCCTTCCTGCTGCTGATGTACGTCATGGCCTTTCTCGACCGGGCCAACGTGGGTTTCGCCAAGGTTGCCTTCCAGGCCGATACCGGCATCTCCGACGCGGCCTTCGCCTTTGGCGCCGGGGTCTTCTTCGTCGGCTACGCCTTTCTCGAGATTCCCAGCAATCTGATCATGCACCGCGTCGGCGCCCGGCTGTGGATGTGCCGGATCATGGTGAGCTGGGGCCTGATCTCCGCCGCCATGATGTTCGCCCACACGGCGACGGCCTTCTATGTGCTGCGCTTCCTGCTCGGGGTGGCCGAAGCCGGCTTCTTCCCCGGCGTCATCCTCTACCTCACCTACTGGTTCCCCTCGCGCTATCGCGCCCGGGCACTGGGCTTCTTCTACTTCGGCGCGCCCCTGGCCTTCATCTTCGGCAGTCCGCTGTCGGGCCTGCTGCTGGAATTCGACGGCTTCGGCGGTCTGCACGGCTGGCAGTGGATGTTCCTGGTCGAAGGGGTGCTGGCCAGCCTGGTAGGTGTCTGGGCCTGGTTCTACCTGGACAACCGACCGCGCGACGCCCGCTGGCTGAGCGACGCGGAAAAGCAGGCGCTGCAACAGGCGCTGGACGCCGAGGACGCCGCCAAGCCGCATCAGGGCGGACTGCTGCGCCTGCTCGGTCAGCCGCGCATCCTCCTGCTGTGCAGCATCTACCTGCTGATCCAGGCCAGCGTCTATGGCGTGGTCTTCTACCTGCCGACCCAGGTGGCCGGGCTGCTCGGGCAGAAAGTCGGGCTGCTGGTCGGCCTGGTCTCGGCGATTCCCTGGGTCTGCGCCCTGCTCGCCGCCTGGCTGATCCCCAGCTGGTCGGATCGCACCGGCGAACGCCGCCGTACCGCGGCCGCCACCCTGGCCATTTCCGGTCTGGGCATCGCCGCCTCGGTGACCTTCTCGCCGCTCTATGCGCTGCTCGCCCTGTGCTTCGCCGCCGCCGGCTTCATCGCGGTGCAGCCGCTGTTCTGGACCTTTCCGTCCGACCAGTTGCGCGGCAGCGCCGCCGCGGGCGGCATCGCCCTGATCAATACCTGTGGCGCCATCGGCGGCTTCATCGCGCCCCTGGCCAAGCGCTGGGCCGAAGTGACCTTCGCCCATCCCGGCGCCGGCCTCTATCTGCTCGCCGGCACCACCCTGGTGGCCGCCGCCCTGATCCTGGGCCTGCGCCGCCGCGACCAGGCCGATCCCCAACCCCAGCTCACGCCCAGTCATTAAGGGAGCTTCGCCATGACCCTACCCACCATCAAGCAGGTGCGCGCCTACACCCTTCGCGGCGGTGGCGCCGACTATCACGACCAGGGCGACGGCCACTGGATCGACGACCACATCGCCACGCCCATGGCCAAGTACCCGGAATACCGGCAGAGCCGCCGCAGCTTCGGCATCAATGTGCTGGGCACCCTGGTGGTGGAAGTCGAGGCCAGCGACGGCACCGTGGGCTTCGCCGTCACCACCGGTGGCGAGCTGGGTGCCTTCATCGTCGAGCGGCACCTGGCACGCTTCCTGGAGGGCGCCAAGGTCACCGACCTGGAAAAAATCTGGGACCAGATGTACCTCTCCACCCTCTATTACGGGCGCAAGGGCATCGTGCTCAACACCATCTCCGGAGTGGATCTCGCGCTCTGGGACCTGCTCGGCAAGCTGCGCCAGGAACCGGTGCACCAGTTGCTCGGCGGCGCCGTGCGCGACGAATTGCAGTTCTACGCCACCGGCGCCCGGCCGGACCTGGCCAAGGAGATGGGCTTCATCGGCGGCAAGCTACCGCTGCAACATGGCCCGGCCGAGGGCGAGGAAGGCCTGCGCAAGAATCTGGAAGCCCTGGCGACCATGCGCGAGCGGGTCGGCGACGACTTCTGGCTGATGCTCGACTGCTGGATGAGCCTGGACCTCAACTACGCCACCCGCCTGGCCCAGGGGGCCCAGCAGTACGGCCTCAAGTGGATCGAGGAGGCGCTGCCGCCGGATGACTACTGGGGCTATGCCGAACTCAGGCGCAACGTGCCGAAGGGCATGCTGGTCACTACCGGCGAGCACGAGGCCACCCGCTGGGGCTTCCGCCTGCTGCTGGAGATGGGTTGCTGCGACATCCTGCAACCAGATGTCGGCTGGTGCGGCGGCCTCACCGAGCTCATCCGCATCTCGGCGCTGGCCGATGCCCACAACGCCCTGGTGGTGCCCCATGGCTCCTCGGTCTACAGCTACCACTTCGTCATCACCCGCACCAACAGTCCCTTCGCCGAGTTTCTGATGATGGCGCCCAAGGCCGACGAGGTGGTGCCCATGTTCCATCCGCAGCTGCTCGACGAACCCGTCCCGGTGCGGGGCCGCATGCGCGCCTCGGCGCTGGATCGGCCCGGCTTCGGGGTGCGCCTCAATCCGGAGTGCGCCCTGGAACGTCCCTATCGCCACTGAGGCGTTGCCCAGGAGGGCTGGATGAAAGCGACCCAAGACACCCTGGCGGCACCGGTACCGGATGCGCGCCCCGCGGCGACGCCGCTGCCACCCAAGAGCGCTCGCCTCAAGCGGATCCAGGTGATCGCCCTGGCGCTGCTGGTACTGGCGGGCTTCGTCAACTACCTCGACCGCAGCACCCTGGCCATCGCCAACCAGACCATCAGCGGCGAACTGGGCTTCACGCCGACCGAGATGGGCCTGCTGCTGTCGGCCTTCGCCTGGGCCTATGCCTTCGCCCAGTTGCCCATCGGCGGTCTGCTGGATCGCTTCGGCGCGCGCCTGACACTGGGCCTGGGCATCTGCCTCTGGTCGCTCGCCCAGGGCGTGCTCGGGCTGCTCAGCAGCCTGCACCTGATGATCCTCGCCCGCGTCGGCCTGGGCATCGGCGAGGCGCCGCAATTTCCGGCCGGCGCCAAGGTGGTCAGCGAGTGGTTCAACGTGCGCGAGCGCGGCCTGCCCTCCGGCATCTTCAACCTGTCGTCCTCGCTGGGGCCGGCGATCTCCCAGCCGATCCTCACTGCGCTACTGCTGTGGCTGGGCTGGCGGCAGATGTTCATCGCCATGGGGGTGCTCGGCGTTGCCGTCGCGGCGCTCTGGTACCTGAGCTATCGCGACCGGGTGCAGGTGGTGCTGGACGCCGCGGAGCGGGCGCACCTGGATGCCGGCCTGCCACCCCAAGACGCCGGCCAGCGGCTGACCTTCGCCGACTGGCTGGGGTTGTTCCGCCGCCGCCTGACCTGGGGCGTGGTGATCGGCTACGTCGGCATCATCTACATGCTGTCGCTGTTCCTGACCTGGCTGCCAGCCTACCTGGAGCGGGTTCACCACCTGTCCCTGTCCCAGGCCGGCTGGGTCGCCAGCCTGCCGTTCCTGGCCGGCGCCTGTGGCGTAATCGGTGGTGGCCTGCTGGTGGATCGCCTGACCCGCAGCGGGCGCAGCCTGGCCTTCAGTCGCAAGCTGCCGATCTGCGGCGGTCTGGCCGCGGCCGGGCTATTCGCCCTGTGCAGCGCCGGGGTGACCGGCATCGGCAGCGTCATCCTCTGCTTCAGCCTGGCGCTGTTCAGCCTCAACGTGGCGGTGGCCGGCACCTGGTCGCTGGTGAGCGTCGCGGTGCCCTCGCACCAGGTGGCCTCGCTGGCCAGCATCCAGAACTTCGGTGGCTACTTCGGCGGCGCCTTCGCCCCGGTCATCACCGGCATGATCGTCCAGCAGACTGGCTCCTTCGGCCTCGCGCTCGGCATCGCCGCCGCCGTCGCGGTGGCCGGTGCCCTGAGCTATGGGCTGCTGGTGCGCCTGCCGGACACCCCTTCCTGATTCCCCTGGAGACGACCGTCATGGATCTGCCGCGCAATCCCTTCAAGGCCCGCCTCACGGGCAGCGACACCCTCTACGGCCTCTGGGCCGGCTTCGCCACCGGCTATGCCGCCGAGATCGCCGCCGGCACCGGCTACGACTGGCTGCTGATCGACGGCGAGCACGCCCCCAACACGGTGCCAAGCATCCTCGCCCAGTTGCAGGCGGTGGCGCCCTACCCCACGGCGCCGGTGGTGCGTTGCGTGACCGGCGATGCGGTGCTGATCAAGCAGTTGCTGGACATCGGCGTGCAGACGCTGATGGTGCCCATGGTGGAGACCGCCGAGCAGGCCCGCGCCCTGGTGCGCGCCATGCGCTATCCGCCCCACGGCATCCGCGGCGTCGGCGGCGGCCTGGCCCGCGCCACCCGCTGGGACGCGGTACCCGACTACCTGCACAACGCTCACACCGAGTTGTGCCTGATCGTCCAGGTGGAATCGCGGCTGGGCAGCGACAACGTCGCCGAGATCGCCGCGGTGGAGGGCGTGGACGCCGTCTTCGTCGGCCCGGCCGACCTCTCCAGCGGCCTCGGCCATGCCGGCAATCCGGGCCATCCCGAGGTGCAGGCGCGTATCCGCGCCGCCATCGATGCCACCCGCGCGGCCGGCAAGGTGGCCGGGATCCTGGCGCCCCAGGAAGACGATGCCCGGCGCTATCGCGACTGGGGTTGCCAGTTCGTTGCCGTCGGCATCGACATCAGCCTGTTCCGCCAGGCGGCGCTGGCCAACCTGGCCCGCTATCGCCCCCTCGAAGCGCCCCAGGCGCCCTCTCGCACCTATTGACCCGGAGTCCGCCATGGCCGATCTGCCTCTTTACCAGAACTACATCGATGGCCGCTTGCTGCCGGCCGCCGAGGACTTTCTCGTCCATAACCCCGCCACCGGCGAGGCCCTGGCCCGGGTACCGGCGTCCAGTCGCGAGGACGTCGACCAGGCCATCGCCGCCGCCCGCCGTGCCCAGAAGGCCTGGGCGCGCAAACCAGCCATCGAGCGCGCCGGCTACCTGCGGCGCATCGCGGCAAAGCTGCGTGAGCACGCACCGCGGCTGGCCCGGACCATTGTCGCCGAACAGGGCAAGGTCCATGGCCTGGCCGAGGTGGAGGTCAATTTCACCGCCGACTATCTCGACTACATGGCCGAGTGGGCGCGGCGCATCGAAGGCGAAATCATCACCAGCGACCGACCCGACGAGCAAATCTTTCTGCTGCGCAAGCCGCTGGGCGTGGTGGCCGGCATCCTGCCCTGGAACTTCCCCTTCTTCCTGATCGCCCGCAAGCTGGCGCCGGCGCTGATCACCGGCAACACCATCGTCATCAAGCCCAGCGAAGAAACCCCGATCAATGCCCATGAATTCGCCCGCCTGGTGGCCGAGACCGACCTGCCGCCCGGGGTCTTCAACCTGGTCAGCGGTGCCGGCGCCGTGGGGGGCCAGCTCAGTGCCCATGCCGGCATCGACATGGTCAGCTTTACCGGCAGCGTCGGCACCGGCTCGCGGATCATGGCCGCTGCCTCGCCGAATCTGACCAAGCTTAACCTGGAGCTGGGCGGCAAGGCGCCGGCCATCGTCCTGGCCGATGCCGACCTGGACCTGGCGGTCCGGGCGATCCGTGACTCGCGCATCATCAACACCGGCCAGGTGTGCAATTGCGCCGAGCGGGTCTATGTGGAACGCGCGGTGGCCGAGGACTTCATCGAGCGCATCGGCCGCGCCATGGCCGCCACCCGCTATGGCGACCCCCAGGCCGACACCAGCGTGGAGATGGGACCGCTGATCAACGCCGCCGGCCTGGACAAGGTGGCGGCCAAGGTCGACGTCGCCCTCGGCCAGGGCGCCCGCCTGGTCACCGGTGGCCGTCGCGCCGACCTGGGTCGCGGCTTCCACTTCCAGCCCACGGTGCTGGCGGACTGTCGCGCGGACATGCCGATCATGCGCGAAGAAATCTTCGGCCCGGTGCTGCCGATCCAGGTGGTGGACGATCTCGACGAGGCCATCGCCCTGGCCAACGACTGCGAATACGGCCTCACCTCCTCCGTCTATACCCGCAGCCTGGGCAAGGCCATGCACGCCATGCGCGAGATCGACTTCGGCGAGACCTACATCAACCGGGAAAACTTCGAGGCCATGCAGGGCTACCACGCCGGGGTGCGCAAGTCCGGCATCGGCGGCGCCGACGGCAAGCACGGACTCTATGAGTACACCCACACCCAGGTGGTCTATCTGCAGGGCTGAGGCTGGCTACCTGGTCCAACCGCTTCGCTCGAATGTTCTCGGGCGAACGCGGGTCGAAACAGGCGCAACCCAAGACCAGGCGCGGGCCAGCGGCCCCAGGGAGACCAGATGCAGAACTACCACATCCTACCCACCGACACCGGCTGGGAATTCAAAGAGGAACATGGCGATCGTGCCCTGCTCAAGGCGTCGACCAAGGACGCCCTCGTTCACCAGGCAGCGCAATACCTGGATGGCAAGACTGGCAGCGTCAAAATCCACACCAGCGACGGTCGTATCGAAGAAGAGCGTACCTATCCCCGCAGTGCGGACCCGGCCCAGTCCAAGGGTTGAAGTGTCAGGCCATTGCTGCTGATCACGGCAGGGTCCTGCTTTGACCGCATCCCCCTCGCCTACCATCCGTAGCGGTGGTATACCGTAAGACCATAACAATCAGAATGGCGGTCAAGCGAGGTCAGCATGAATTCATCTCCGCGTTTCTGCTGCCAGTGCGGCAGCGCCGAACTCCGGCGTGGCCGGCCCGCTGGGGATAGCCACGAGCGGCTGCTGTGCACCGCCTGCGGCCATGTGCTCTATGACAATCCGCGGGTGATTGCCGGGTGCCTGGTGGAGCATCAGGGCCGCTATCTGCTCTGTCGCCGGGCCATCGAGCCGCGGCTTGGCTACTGGACCCTGCCCGCGGGCTTCATGGAGAACGGCGAGAGCGCCGAGCAGGCGGCCTTGCGTGAGACCTGGGAAGAAAGCGGGGTGCGGGCGCGAATATTGGCACCCTATTCCATCTTCAACGCCACGACGGTCAACCAGGTCTATCTGATCTTTCGCGCCGAATTGATCGAGATCGCCGCCGACGCCGGTGTCGAGACCCTGGAGCGCCGTTTCTTCGCCCCGGACGAGCTGCCCTGGGCCGTACTGGCCTACCCCTCGATCCAGCAGATCCTGGAGCGCCGTCTGCACGAGCAGGCGCAGGGTCAGCATGGCCTCTATTTCGGTACGGCCGAGGCCGGGCAGTTGCATCCCTTGGGTTGATGGCGCCGGGAGCTGTTGGGCTTCGACGGTGCAGCCGTCTCAACCCAACCTACGGCGGCTGGTAGGTTGGGTTGAGCGCCGCGAAGCCCAACGAGAGCGATCAGATCCCCAGGCAGAGGTACTTGATCTCCAGGTAGTCCTCGATGCCGTACTTGGAGCCTTCGCGGCCCAGGCCCGAAGCCTTGACGCCGCCAAAGGGGGCGACCTCGTTGGAGATCAGGCCGGTGTTGATGCCGACCATGCCGTACTCCAGCGCCTCGGCCACGCGGAACACGCGGGACAGGTCGCGGGCATAGAAGTAGGAGGCCAGGCCGAATTCGGTGTCGTTGGCCAGCTCGATGACCTCGGCCTCGTCCTTGAAGCGGAACAGCGGCGCCAGCGGGCCGAAGGTCTCTTCCTTGGACACCCTGGCGCTCCTGGGCACGTCGGCGAGGATGGTCGGCTCGAAGTAGCTGCCGCCGTTGGCGTGGGCCTTGCCCCCGGCGATGACCCTGGCGCCCTGGCTCACGGCGTCGTCGATGTGTTCCTTGACCTTGGCCGCCGCCTTGGCGTCGATCAGCGGGCCGATGGTCACGCCCTCTTCCAGGCCGTTGCCGACCTTGAGCTTGGCCACCGCGGCCTTGAATTTCTCGGCGAAGGCGTCGTAGACACCGTCCTGGATATAGAGGCGGTTGACGCAGACGCAGGTCTGGCTGGCGTTGCGGTACTTGGAGGCGATGGCGCCTTCCACGGCCTTGTCCAGGTCGGCGTCGTCGAAGACGATGAAGGGCGCGTTGCCGCCCAGCTCCAGCGACAGCTTCTTGATGGTGGGCGCGCTCTGCTCCATCAGCTTGGCACCGATCTCGGTGGAGCCGGTAAAGGAGATCTTGCGCACGATGGGGCTTTCGGTCAGCTCGGCGCCGATCTCGGCGGCGGAACCGGTGACCACGCTCAGCACGCCCTTGGGAATGCCGGCGCGCTCGGCCAGTTCGACCAGGGCCAGTGCCGAGTACGGGGTCTGGCTGGCGGGCTTGATGACCATGGTGCAGCCGGCGGCCAGGGCCGGACCGGCCTTGCGGGTGATCATCGCGGTGGGGAAATTCCACGGCGTGATGGCGGCGGTGACGCCGATGGGCTGCTTGATCACCAGGATGCGCTTGTCGGCCTGGTGGCCGGGGATGGTGTCGCCATAGATGCGCTTGGCTTCTTCGGCGAACCACTCGATGAAGGAGGCGGCATAGGCGATCTCGCCCTTGGCCTCGGCCAGCGGCTTGCCCTGCTCCAGGGTCATCAGCCGGCCCAGGTCGTCCTGGTTCTCGATCATCAGCTCGTACCAGCGCCGCAGCTTGGCCGAACGCTCCTTGGCGGTCAGCGCGCGCCAGCCCGGCAGGGCGCGATTGGCGGCGTCGATGGCACGCTTGGTCTCGGCGCGGCCGAGCTTGGGAATGGTGCCCAGGGTCTCACCGGTGGCCGGGTTGTCCACGGTGACGGTGGCACCGCTGTCGGCGTCGATCCAGGCGCCGTCGACATAGGCTTGCTGGCGAAACAGGGAAGCGTCTTGCAACATGAGCGGGGTTCCTCGGGAGGGGATTGAAGGTGGTTTTCGACAGCGCCGCCGATCATTGTGCCGAGGCAGCCTGCAGCCGGGCGGCCTGGGCCGGCGAGCCCTGGTAGGCCAGCCAGAAATACAGCTGGCAGGTCACCAGCAGCCCGAACAGCCAGGACAGATCGGCGCCCGCCACCAGGTCGGCATAGGGCCCCTTGAACAGCGCCGTGTTGGCGAACGGCAGCTGCACCAGGATGCCGACCGCATAGGCGGCGATGGCATGGCCGTTGAAGCGGCCATAGCGGCCGCCGTCGGCGGCGAACAGCGAGGGGATGTGATAGTCGCCGCGCTTGATCAGATAGAAGTCGATCAGATTGATGGAGGCCCAGGGCACCAGGATCATGGTCATGGCGAGCACCAGGCCGATGAATCTTTCGATGAAATCGGCGGAGGCCATCAGCGCCACCCCGCAGCAGCCCACCAGCACCAGACTCGACAGCACCACCTTGACCCTGACACCCGGCGTCCAGCCAGCAGCGAAGGTCTGCACGCAGGTGATGATGGCGAGCACCGCGCCATAGAGGTTGAGCGCGTTGTGACTGATGATGTTGAGCAGGAACAGCACCATCAGCACCGGACCCAGCCAGCCGGTGGCCTGGGCCACGGCAGCCATGGCGTCGCCGCCGGCCGGCACTGCCAGTACCGCCACCACACCAAAGGAAAAGGCCAGGATGGTGCCCAGGGTGGCGCCGAGATAGGTCGCCCAAAAAGGACGCGCGATGCCGACGGCTTCCGGCAGATAGCGCGAATAGTCGCTGGTGTAGGGCGAGAAGCTCAGTTGCCAGATCACCCCGAGCGACAGGGTGGCAATGAAGCCGCTGCCGTTGAGGCCGCCCCGGGTCAGGAAATCCGCCGGCAGCGGCTGGCTCAGCATCATGGCGAAGCCGGCCAGCAGTCCGGCGCCCATCACCCAGGTGCCCCAGCGATTGAGGGTGTGGATGCAGCGATAACCGATCACCCCGATGGCCGTGGCGCTCAGGGCACCAAGCACGATGGCCAACGGCATGGGTACGACCGGCACCAGACCCTGGATCGACTTGCCGGCCAGCACCACGTTGGAGGTGAAGAAGCCCACATAGATCAGCGCCGTGACGCAGACGATCAGCAGAGCGCCATAGCGACCGAACTGGCCGCGACTCTGCACCATCTGCGGGATGCCCAGGCGCGGCCCCTGGGCCGAGGCCAGGGCCAGCACCACCCCGCCGAGCAGATGCCCGAGCACGATGGCCAGCAGGCCCCAGGCCAGATTCAGGTGGAAGGACTGGACCACCATGGCGCCGGTGACAATGGGCAGCGGCGCGATATTGGTGCTGAACCAGAGGGTGAAGAGATCGCGGCTATGGCCGTGGCGTTCGGCCGGGGCGACGTGATCCACGGTATGGGTTTCGATAGCGACGGCAGAGCGAGGGGCTGCGGACATCCAGGAATTCCATTGTTGTAGTTGTGGAAGACGCCTGCTGGACAGGTCGTCCTGGTGAGCAGAAAGTATTACGGCATACCAGATTACACAACCGCCTTTTGGCCTGTGGAAGTGACGTCTGGGGACTACCGCCGAATCTTGTTACATCTCTGCTTGCCAGTTCGCGTATTATGGTATACCAATAAAAACATCGACTGGTCGAGCCGTCGCGTACCGCCAACAAGAGACACCCGAGCCCTGGGCCGAGGTGAAAGACAAGAGGTAGGCTTCTTATGAAATTTTCCCTGTTCGTGCACATGGAACGCTGGGACGAAAGCGTCAGCCATCGGCAGCTGTTCGAAGAGCTGACCGAACTGACCCTGATGGCTGAAGCCGGCGGTTTCTGCACCGTCTGGGTCGGTGAGCATCATGCGATGGAATACACCATCTCCCCCAGCCCCATGCCGATCCTGGCCAACCTGGCGGCGCGTACCTCGGCCATCCGTCTGGGCGCCGGCACCCTGATCGCGCCCTTCTGGCACCCCCTGCGGGCGGCTGGCGAATGCGCCCTGCTCGACGTGATCAGTGAAGGCCGCATGGAAGTGGGCCTGGCCCGTGGCGCCTACCAGGTGGAATTCGATCGCATGGCCGGCGGCCTGCCCGCCACCGCTGGCGGCAAGCATCTGCGCGAACTGGTCCCGGCGCTGCGCAAGCTCTGGGAAGGCGACTACGCCCACGATGGCGAAGTCTGGCAATTCCCCACCTCCACCAGCGTGCCCAAGCCGATCGGCACCCCGCCGATCTGGATCGCCGCGCGGGATCCGGATTCGCACAATTTCGCGGTGGCCAACGGCTGCAACGTCATGGTCACGCCGCTGATGAAGGGCGACGAGGAAGTGGTGGACCTCAAGCACAAGTTCGACAACGCCCTGGCCAACAACCCCGGGGTAGCCCGGCCCAAGCTGATGGTGCTGCGCCACACCCATGTGCACGCGGCGGAAGAACCCGAGGGCTGGAAGATCGGCGCCCAGGCCATCGGCCGTTTCTACCGCACCTTCGATGCCTGGTTCGGTAACAAGGAAACCCCGGTCAACGGTTTCCTCGCTCCCAGTCCGGAAGAAAAGTTCGCCGGCCGCCCGGAGTTCGAGCTGGAGAACATCCGCAAGAACACCATGATCGGCACCCCCGACGAGGTCATCACCCGCCTGCGTCACTACGAGGAACTGGGCGTCGACGAATTCAGCTTCTGGTGCGACAACAGCCTGCCCTTCGCCGAAAAGAAGAAGTCGCTGGAGTTGTTCATCGACAAGGTGGCACCGGCCTTTGCCTGATCCAGGGTCCGCGCCCCGGCGCGGACCTGCAACACGCCCGAGGGCGTGGCATACCATCATCCAACAGACATCCCAGGAGTCAGCATGAGTTTCGAAATCCGCAAGGTCGTCACCTATCTCGAAGAGACCCACAGCGAAGGCGGCAAGGCCACCGACAAGCCGGTGACCATGGCCGGCGTCGCCGTGGTGATTCGCAATCCCTGGGTCGGCAAGGGCTTCGTCGAAGACCTCAAGCCTGAGATCAAGGCCCACTGCTCCGACCTCGGCGCCTTCATCGTCGAGCGCCTGACCCGCGCCATCGGCGGTGCCGAGCGCATCGAGGCCTATGGCAAGGCGGCGGTGGTCGGCGCCGACGGCGAGATCGAACACGCCTCGGCGGTGATCCACACCCTCAGATTCGGCAACCACTACCGCGAGGCGGTCCAGGCCAAGAGCTACCTGAGCTTCACCAACAAGCGCGGTGCCCCGGGTACTTCCATCCAGATCCCCATGATGCACAAGGATGACGAGGGCCTGAGATCCCACTACATCACCCTGGAAATGCGCATCGAGGACGCACCGCGGGCCGACGAGATCGTGGTGGTGCTGGGCGCCGCCGACGGTGGCCGCCTGCATCCGCGCATCGGCAACCGCTACATCGACCTCGAGGAACTCGCGGCTGAAAAGGCGCGCTGAGGAGAATCCGCGAATGATCCGGTCTACAGACGCCAAGACCCCCGCCGGCACTGCCTACCGCATCGCCGGCGATGGCAGCCCGCTCGTCCTGATCCATGGCGTGGGGCTCAGCAAGGAAATGTGGGGCGGTCAACTCGCGGGCCTCGCGCCGCGCTACCAGGTGATCGCCTATGACATGCTCGGCCATGGCGAAAGCCAGCGCCCGGCGGCGCAGGCGACGCTCGACGACTATGCCGCGCAGCTCACCGAACTGCTCGATCACCTGGGGCTGGCAACGGCCGTGGTGGTCGGCTTCTCCATGGGCGGCCTGGTGGCCCGGGCCTTCGCCCTCGGCCATCCGCAGCGACTGGACGCCCTGGTGATCCTCAACAGCGTGTTCAATCGCTCGGTGGAGCAGCGTAGCGGGGTCCTGGAGCGAACCCGCCAGGCCGAACTCGAAGGCCCTGACGCCAACCTGGATAGCGCCCTGGCGCGCTGGTTCAGCCGCGAGTACCAGGGCGCCAACCCGGCGCAGATCCAGGCGCTGCGGCAGGCCTTCGCCAGCAATGACCCCCAGGGCTATCTGACCACCTATGCCCTGTTCGCCACCCAGGACCGCTATGGCGCCGAGCGCCTGGACAGCATCCAGGTGCCCACCCTGGTGGCCACTGGGGAACTGGACAGCGGCTCGACCCCGGAGATGGCGCGCCAGCTGGCCGCCCGGATTCCGCGCGCGCGCACTGCCGTGCTGGCCGACCAGCGCCATATGATGCCGGTCGAGTCACCCAAGCTGGTCAACGCCCTGCTGCTGGACTTTCTCGAAGACGCCCTGGGCAAGGCCCCTTCCACCTCCATCAAGGGATACGTGGCATGACCCTGCAACGTTTTCAGATGTGCATCGACGGCGAATGGACCGCGGCCCAGTCGGGCCGTACCTTCGCCAGTCTCGATCCGGCCACCGCGACCGCCTGGGCGGAATTGCCCGACGCCGATGCCGACGACGTCGACCGCGCGGTCCAGGCCGCCCAGCGGGCCTTCGAGGCGCCGGCCTGGCGTGGCCTGACCGCTAGCGCCCGCGGCAAGCTCCTGCGCCGGCTGGGCGATCTCATCGCCGCCAACAAGGAAGCCCTGGCCCAGCTGGAAAGCCGCGACAACGGCAAGCTGATCCGCGAGACCCGCGGCCAGGTCGGCTACCTGCCGGAATTCTTCCACTACACCGCGGGCCTGGCCGACAAGCTCGAAGGCGGCACCCTGCCCCTCGACAAGACCGACCTCTTCGCCTACACCGTGCACGAACCGCTGGGCGTGATCGCCGGCATCGTGCCCTGGAACAGCCCGCTGTACCTGACCGCCATCAAGGTCGCCCCGGCCCTGGCCGCCGGCAACACCGTGGTGATCAAGCCGTCCGAGCATGCCTCGGCCACCATCCTGGAGCTGGCGCGACTGGCCCTGGAAGCCGGCATTCCGCCGGGCGTGTTCAACGTGGTGACCGGTTATGGTCCGGGCGCCGGCGCGGCCCTCACCCGCCATCCGCTGGTGCGCAAGATCGCCTTTACCGGCGGTGCCGCCACGGCCCGCCATGTGGTCCGCGCCAGCGCCGAGAACTTCGCCAAGCTGAGCCTGGAGCTGGGCGGCAAGTCGCCCAACATCATCTTCGCCGACGCCGACCTGGACAGCGCGATCAATGGCGCGGTGGCCGGTATCTATGCCGCCTCCGGGCAGAGTTGCGTGGCCGGCTCGCGGCTGCTGGTGCAGGACGATATCTACGACGAATTCATCACCCGACTGGTGGAGCGTGCCCAGCGCATCCGCATCGGCAATCCCCAGGATGACGCCAGCGAGATGGGCCCCATGGCCACCGAGCAGCAGCTCGCCATCGTCGAGCGGCTGGTGGAGGCGGCCCTGGCCGAAGGCGCCACCCTGCGCCTGGGCGGCAAGCGACCCGACACCGGCAGCGCCGGCTGGTACTACGAACCCACCCTGCTGGAATGCGACCGGCACTCGCTGCGCATCATGCAGGAGGAAGTCTTCGGCCCGGTGGCCGCGGTGATCCGCTTCAAGGACGAGGCCGAGGCCCTGCGCCTGGCCAACGACAGCGAGCTGGGACTCGCCGCCGGTATCTGGACCCGCGACCTGGGTCGTGCCCATCGCCTGGCGCGGGATATCCGCTCCGGCATCATCTGGGTCAACACCTATCGCGCGGTCTCGGCCATGGCGCCGATCGGCGGTTTCAAGAACAGCGGCTACGGCCGCGAGAGCGGCATCGACTCGGTTCTGGCCTATACCGAAACCAAAACGGTATGGATCAATCTGTCCCAGGCGCCGATGCCCGATCCCTTTGTAATGCGTTAAACGAGGTTGGCAGTCATGATCGATCCCGCAATCTACAAGCAAGTGATGGGCGCCTTTCCGTCCGGCGTCACCGTGGTCACCACCCTGGACGCCGAGGGCAACCTCGCCGGCCTGACCGCCAGCGCCTTCAGCGCCCTGTCGCTGGACCCGGCGCTGGTGCTCTTCTGCCCCAACTACAGCTCCGACACCTATCCGCTGCTGCGTGACGGCAAGGGCTTCGCCATCCACCTGCTGAGCGCCGAACAGCAGCGTATCGCCTACGCCTTCGCCAGCAAGGGCAAGGACAAGACCCAGGGTATCGAATGGACGCGCAGCGCCCTGGGCAATCCGCTGCTGGCGGACGCCACCGCGGTGATCGAGTGCGAGCTGTGGCGCGAGTACGACGGCGGCGACCACGCCATCATCGTCGGGGCGGTGAAGAATCTCATCGTGCCGGACCAGGAGGTGATCCCGATGCTCTATCACCGGGGCCGGATGGGCGCCGCGCCGATCTATGCCTGAGCGGACGGGCCCATGAACACCTGCAGGGGGCATGCTAGACTTGCCCTCTTCCGCCCTGGCGAGCACGCAGGCCCCATGTAGTCGCGTGCCTCGTCGTCGCCTGTAGAACCGGTCCGCCAGAGAGCCCCATGAGACGCGCGCAGCTAGACGACAGCTTCAAGATCACCCGCAGCCCGGTCACCCTGCGTGAAATGGTGTGCAATCGCCTGCGCCAGGCGATCCTGAACTTCCAGTTGCTGCCGGGCGATCGCCTGGTGGAGCGCGATCTCTGCGACCGCCTGGGCGTCAGCCGCACCTCGGTGCGCGAAGCCCTGCGTCATCTCGAATCCGAAGGCCTGGTGGAGTTCGCCGATGCCCGTGGGCCGCGCGTCGCCATCATCACCCTGGAGGATGCCTGCGACCTCTATGAACTGCGCTGCGTGCTGGAAGGCCTGATCGTGCAACTCTTCACCTTGCGCGCCGGCCCCAAGGAGATCGCCGCGCTGGAACAAGCCCTGGCGGAAAACCGCGAGGCCCTGGAGGGCGCCGAACTGCCGGAGGTGATCGAGACCGTGCAGAATTTCTACGACGTGCTCATGGAAGGCTGCGGCAACCGCGTCGCCGCCACCCAGCTGCGCCAGTTGCAGGCGCGCGTCAGCTACCTGAGAGCCACCTCGGTCTCCCAGGCCAATCGCCGTCAGGCGAGCAATGCCGAGATGGAGCGCATGGTCGCGGCGATCCGCAGCGGTGATGCCCTGGCCGCCCACCAGGCATCGGTGGATCACGTGCGCGCCGCCGCCAAGGTGGCCCTCGACTACCTGCAGCGGCAGCAGGAGCACCAGGGCGAACAGGCCCGTGAGCTGTTCATCCCCCGCGTGCAGGACGAGCCGCGCATCGAACGCTAGCCGTCTTCGACCAGACGCGGCAGTGCCGTGCCTGGCCGCCTCTCTCAGAGTCCTTCGACGATGAAGATCTCGGCCCGGGCCGCCGTCTGCCGGTGCCCGCAGGCGTCCTGATACTCCGCCGAGCGATAGCAGGACAGGGCCTGTTCGTAGGAATCGAATTCGATCACCACCCGGCGCGTCGCCCAGCCTTCGCCTTCCAGCTGCTCGGCGCGTCCGCCTCGGGCGAGGAAGCGACCGCCATAGCGGGCGAAGGCCGCCGGTGCGCGCTCCGTATAGCCGCGATAAGCCTCGGGATCGGTCACATCGACCGCTGCAATCCAATAACCTTTCATGGCACCTTGCCTCTTTCGCTGCGATTTGTCTCATGGTATACCAGATTACATAGCAATCCAGAACCCTGAGAGGTAGTCGTGGCCATCCATCCCATCGAAGCGATCATCGAGGATTTCCGTGCCGGCAAGATGGTCATCCTGGTCGATGACGAAGACCGCGAGAACGAGGGCGACATCCTGCTCGCCGCCGATGCCTGTACCCCGGCGGCGATCAGCTTCATGGCGCGCGAAGCCCGCGGTCTGATCTGCCTGACGCTGACCGAAGAACGCTGCCGCCAGCTCAACCTGATGCAGATGGTCAGCGACAACGGCACCGTCCACGGCACCGCCTTCACCGTGTCCATCGAAGCCGCCACGGGCGTCACCACCGGTATCTCGGCGGCGGACCGAGCGCGCACCATCGAAGCGGCGGTGGCGCCGGATGCCACCCCGCGCGATCTGGTCCAGCCCGGCCACATCTTTCCCCTGCGCGCTCGCGACGGCGGCGTGCTGACTCGCGCCGGCCATACCGAGGCCGGGTGCGACCTGGCACGGCTGGCCGGTCGCGATCCTTCGGCCGTGATCGTCGAGGTGATGAACGACGATGGCAGCATGGCCCGCCGACCGGACCTGGAGCGCTTCGGCGAACGCCACGGCATCAAGCTGGGCACCATCGCCGACCTCATCCATTACCGACTGCGCCATGAACACACCGTCACCCGCATCGGCGAGAGCGAATTGCCGACGGTGCACGGCACCTTCCGCCTGCTGACCTACGAGGACCGCATCGAGGGCGGCGTGCACCTGGCCATGGTGATGGGCGACATCGACCGCGAGACCCCCACCCTGGTCCGCGTCCATGCCCTGGACCCGTTGCGCGACCTGGTCGGTGCCGAATACAGCGGCCCGCCGAGCTGGACCCTGTGGGCTGCCCTGGAACGCGTCGCCCAGGAAGGCCACGGCATCGTGGTGGTGCTCGCCAGCCATGAATCCTCCCAGGCATTGCTGGCCCGGGTGCCCTCGCTGACCCAACCCAAGCGGCTGTTCGAGCGCTCTCAGTCGCGCATCTATGCCGAGGTAGGCACCGGGGCGCAGATCCTGCAAGACCTGGGCGTCGGGCGTATCCGCCACCTGGGTCTGCCGCTGCGCTATGCCGGCCTGACCGGGTACGAACTGGAGATCGTCGAGACCCTGCCGTTCCCTGGCTGAAGCGCCTTCCAGAGGCCTCTGGCATACTTGCAAAAAGTTTGGAATACCATAATATCGAATGACAATACGACCCGTTTGACAGGGTCGACAGCTCTACTTCGAGGTGCCGCTATCCGCCTCGAATCGCACGACTCCTACAAGGCCGCGGCACCTCTGCCGCGCCGATCCAATAACAAAAGAGGGCGTCACGATGTTGCTGAAGCTTAAAGTCGTCTCTGTGGTCGCTGCCGGCCTGTTGACTACGCTGGCCCTTCCGGCCCAGGCCGAAAGTCTCAACTTCACCAGCTGGGGCGGTACCACCCAGGATGCCCAGAGGCAGGCCTGGGCCGGACCCTTCACCCAGCAGACCGGTATCCAGGTCGTGCAGGACGGCCCCACCGACTACGGCAAGCTGCAGGCCATGGTGCAGAGTGGCAATGTGCAGTGGGACGTGGTCGACGTGGAGGCGGACTTCGCCCTGCGCGCCGCCCAGCAGGGCCTGCTGGAGCCGCTGGACTTCAAGACCATCGACCGCAGCAGGATCGATCCGCGCTTCGTCAACGATCATGCCGTGGGCTCCTTCTTCTTCTCCTTCGTGCTCGGCTACAACCAGGGCAAGCTGGGCAGCAAGCAGCCACAGGACTGGTCGGCGCTGTTCGACACCACCACCTATCCCGGCAAGCGGGCGCTCTACAAATGGCCGAGCCCCGGCGTGCTGGAACTGGCCCTGCTGGCCGATGGGGTGCCCAAGGACAAGCTCTATCCGCTGGACCTGGATCGCGCCTTCAAGAAGCTCGACACCATCAAGAAGGACATCGTCTGGTGGGGCGGCGGCGCCCAGTCGCAGCAGCTGCTCGCCTCTGGTGAAGCGACCCTGGGGCAGTTCTGGAACGGCCGGGTCTATGCCCTGCAGCAGGACGGCGCGCCGGTGGGCGTGAGCTGGAAGCAGAATCTGGTCATGGCCGACATGCTGGTGGTGCCCAAGGGCGCGAAGAACAAGGAGGCGGCGATGAAATTTCTCGCCGAGGCCAGCGGCGCCCGCGGCCAGGCCGAGTTCGCTAACCTCACCGCCTACGCGCCGGTCAACCTCGACAGCGTCGCCAAACTGACCCCGGACCTGGCCAAGAATCTGCCCACCGCCTACGGCAGCGAGCAGGTCACCCTGGACTTCGCCTATTGGGCCCAGCACGGTGGCGAGATCGCCAGCCGCTGGAACGAATGGCTGGTGAAATGACATGTCCGCCTCAAGTTCCAGCCGGGCGGTGCTCGGCTCCGCCAAGGACACCCCGCGTCCGCTGAGCGACCCGGCGCGGACCCGGGGTGAACGCGCCGTACGCTGGAAGGGGGCGAGTCACCTCGTCCCTGCCCTGCTGTTCCTCGGCCTATTCTTCCTGGTGCCGTTGATCGGTCTGCTGCTGCGCGGGTTCCTCGAACCCGTGCCGGGCCTCGGCAACTACCAGACGCTGTTCGCCAACGGTGCCTATGCCCAGGTGTTGCTCAACACCTTCGGCGTCGCCGCGCTGGTGACGCTCTTCAGCGTGCTGATCGGCTTTCCGCTGGCCTGGACCATTACCCTGATGCCACGCGGCTGGGGCCGCTGGCTGTTCAACATCGTGCTGCTGTCGATGTGGACCAGCCTGCTGGCCCGCACCTACGCCTGGCTGGTGCTGCTGCAGGGTTCGGGCGTGATCAACAAGCTGCTCATGGCGATGGGGCTGATCGACGAGCCCTTGGCCATGGTCAACAACCTGACCGGGGTGGTGATCGGCATGACCTACATCATGATCCCCTTCATCGTGCTGCCCTTGCAGGCGACCCTGCAGGCCATGGACCCCATGGTGCTGCAGGCCGGCGCCATCTGCGGCGCCAGTCCCTGGACCAACTTCCGCAAGGTGTTCCTGCCGATGTGCCGTTCCGGCCTGGGCTCGGGTGCCCTGATGGTGTTCGTCATGTCGCTCGGCTACTACGTGACCCCGGCGCTGCTGGGTGGGGCGCAGAACATGATGCTGCCGGAATTCATCATCCAGCAGGTGCAGTCCTTCCTCAACTGGGGCCTGGCCAGCGCCGCCGCGGCGTTGCTCATCGTCATCGCCCTGGTGCTGTTCGCCCTCTATCTCAGGCTGCAACCGGAATCCCCGGTCGACCCCCAGAACGCGAGGTAACCCCATGCTGCTCACTCCCAGTGCCCTCGGCTGGCGGCTGCGCGGTGGCCTGCTGCTGGTCACCGGCGCCATCGCCGCGGTGCTCCTGCTGCCCATCTTCTTCATCGTGCTGCTGTCGTTCGGCTCCTCCCAGTGGCTGGTCTTCCCGCCGCCGGGCTGGACGCTGAAGTGGTACCAGCAATTCTTCGCCAACCCGGAATGGATGCAGGCGGCGCTGGCCAGCCTCAAGGTGGCGCTGCTGACCACCCTGGTCTCGGTGGCCCTGGCGGTACCCTGCGCCTTCGCCCTGGTACGCGGCAAATTTCCCGGGCGCAAGACGCTCTATGCGGTCTTCACCCTGCCGATGATCGTGCCGCTGGTGGTGATCGCCGTGGCCATCTATGCGCTGTTCCTGCGTCTGGGCTACACCGGTACCCTGCTGGCCTTCGTGGTCAGCCACGTGATCGTCGCCCTGCCCTTCGCGCTGATCGCCGTCATCAATTCGCTCAAGCTGTTCGATCAGTCCATCGAAGATGCCGCGGTGATCTGCGGTGCCTCGCGCCTGCAGGCGATCTACCGGGTGACCCTGCCCGGCATCTGGCCGGGGGTGTTCGCCGGGGCTCTATTTGCCTTCCTGGTGTCCTGGGACGAGGTGGTGCTGAGCGTGATGATGGCCAGCCCCAACCTGCAGACCCTGCCGGTGAAGATGTGGGCGACCCTGCGCCAGGACCTGACGCCGGTGATCGCCGTGGCCTCCACCGTGCTGATCGGCCTTTCCCTGCTGGTGATGCTCGCGGCTGCCCTGCTGCGCCGCCGCCAACCCCTTTCCCGCTGAGCTCCCGGAGCCTGCCATGAGCGCCGTACTCCAGAACCACACCCCCGCGGCCCCGCTGGTCCGCCTGCAGAACCTCAACAAGCACTACGGCGACTTCACCGCCGTGGACGATCTCACGCTGGACATCCAGGAGGGTGAATTCCTCACCTTCCTCGGCTCCAGCGGTTCCGGCAAGTCCACCACCCTGTCGATGCTGGCCGGCTTCGAGACCCCCAGCTCCGGCGCCATCAGCGTCGCCGGTCGCTCGCTGCTGCGGGTGCCACCACACCAGCGCGACATCGGCATGGTGTTCCAGCGCTATTCGCTGTTTCCGCACCTCTCGGTGCGCGACAACATCGGTTTCCCCCTGGACATCCGCAAGGTCGGTGCGGCCGAGCGCAACCAGCGGGTCGACGCCATGCTGCGCCTGGTGCAGCTCGATGCCTTCGCCCATCGGCGGCCGGCGCAGCTCTCCGGCGGCCAGCAGCAGCGGGTGGCCATCGCACGGGCGCTGGTCTATGAACCGCGCATCCTGCTGATGGACGAACCCCTTGGCGCCCTGGACAAGAAGCTCCGCGAAGACCTGCAGGACGAACTGCGCCAGCTGCACCGGCGACTGGGAATCACCATCGTCTACGTGACCCACGACCAGGAAGAAGCCCTGCGGCTGTCGCAACGCATCGCCATCTTCAGTCACGGGCGCATCGTCGGCCTGGGCAGTGGCTACGACCTCTACCAGAATCCGCCGAATGCCTTCGTCGCGGCCTTCCTCGGCAACTCCAACTTCCTCAAGGTCACCGCCCGGGCCCAGGCCCATTGCACCTTCGAGGGTCAGGAGCTGGCGATGCGCCCGACCGCCGGCGTCAGACCGGAGCAGGCGTTGCTGCTGATGCTGCGGCCGGAAAAGCTGCAGCTGCTGACCACCGAACAGGCCGCGACCCTGCCCATGCCGGCGGGCTGGAACGAGATCCCGGCACGGGTCGGCGAGGCGCTGTTCCTGGGCGAGAGCCAGAGCTGCATGCTGCAGACCGCGGGGGGCGCCCAGTTGATGGTCAAGTCGCTGGCCCATGCCCAGGGCCTGCAGCCTGGCCAGGTGGTACGGCTGCGCTGGGCGGCCAGCGATGCCTGCGTCTATACCGAGTGGAACGAAGCCGACCTGAGCAAGGCCGCCGCGCACTGAAGTCCCTGCAGGGCAGCGCGAATCGCCGCCCTGCCTTCGTTACCCGCCGAGCGCGATCCGACCGGCCAGGTCAGCGGCCTCACCTCCCAGCGCGCGACGTTCCTCCCTCCATGACCCACCTCGCGCGTCCGGATCCGGGCGCGCGCAGCACGCCGGATCGCCGGCAGCGGGTTGGCTAAGGCCAGGACCCGCACTGACGTTCGCGAGTAGAGCGCTCGCCGCAGCGGCCTTCGCCCTGCGAGCCTCATCCGCCCCTGTGGAGGGTCGAGGCCTTTGGCGTGCCTACAGGCGGAAGCGACTGATCCGGGCGGTCAATTCCGCACCCAGCTGTCCGAGTTCCGCGCTGGCCGCGGACATCTCCTGGCTGGAACTGACACTGGCTTCCGCCAGGGCCTCGACGACGGCGACGCTCTGCCCCACCTCACCGGCGACCCGGCTCTGCTCTTCGGCGGCGGCCGCGATCTGCAGGTTCATCGCCTGCATGCTCGTGACCTGGCTGCCAATGAGTTGCAGCGCCTCGCCAGCGTGCTGGATCAGGGTCACCGCCTGGCCGGTCTGCGAACGACTGGCGTCCATGCGCGCCGCGGCCTGGGCGGCGCGGCCACGCAGATCGGCGACGCTGCGCTCGATCTCGGTGACCGACTGCTGGGTGCTACGAGCCAGATTGCGCACCTCGTCGGCCACCACCGCGAAGCCACGTCCAGCCTCCCCGGCGCGGGCCGCCTCGATGGCCGCGTTGAGCGCCAGCAGGTTGGTCTGCTCGGCGACCGCCTTGATGACCCCGGTGACCGCGCCGATACGCTCGCTCTCGCGCAACAGCGCATCCATCGCCGTGGCGGCCTGCACCATCTCCTGCACCAGCGCGTCAACCGCGGTGATCGCCTGGCGTACCCGTGCATCGCCATCGTCCGCCGCGCGCTCGACCTGCCGAGAGGTCTGCGACGCCATTTCGGCATGGGTGGCCACCTCCTGGGCACTGGCGGTCAACTGCACGATGGCGGTAGCCACCAGGCGCGTTTCCTGGCCCTGGCGTTCCACTCCGTCACGCGTCCGTTCGGCGCTGCCGGTGAGCCCCTGAGCCGCGCCTTGCAGCTGCGTGGTGCTCTCCCGGACCTGGCCGACCAGCTCGCGCAAGCCGGCGGTCATCTCGCCCATGCTGGCCTGCAACTGACCGAGTTCGTCCCGCCGCGTCACCGGCGGCATGGACGACAGATCACCACCGGCGATGCGCCGGGCCTGCTGCAGCGAGGCGCGCAGCGGCTGCATCAGTTGGCGGGTGATGAGCCAGCCGGCCAGCAGACCGGCCAGCAACGCCAGCACGCTGATCAGCGCCAGCCAGCGATAGGCCTGCTCGCTGGCCGCCTCGCGCTGGACGATGGTCTGGCGCACCAGCTGGCGCCCGGTGTCGAGCAGTCGGTCTTCCAGGCCGCGCAGTGCCTCGGCGGCCTGGGCGGCCTGCTGGTTGGCCTGCTGAAAGGTGCCGATGGAATCCTGGTAATGCAGCAGTGCCTCTTCGGCGCGCCGCAGGATGGGCGCGTCGCGGCTGGAGGCACTGGCCAGGCGGCGTTGCAGCTCGGCGACCGTGGCCGTCATGTCGGCATTCGCCTTGGCCTCCTGGGCGGGATCGCCACCGAGCAGGTAGCGCTGCAGGCTGTACCTCACCTCGCGCAGACGGCGCTCCAGTACGCCGATGGCCCGGAATTGGCCGAGTCGCTGGCCGGGATAGAGTTCGGGTGCCTCACTGGTGGCCAGGTTCTGCTCGATCTCACCCACGCCCTGCAACGCTTCGTCGGCACGGGTGCCGAGCAAGGTCGCCGCTTCACCGCGCCGCTGGTAGGCGCTGACCTGAGCGGCGAAGGTCTGCGCATAGGCAGCGGCCAATTCGCTCTGCGCGTCGAGCAGGCGCTGGCTGGCGGCGTCCAGGCCCAGCCGCTGCAATGCCGCCTGCTGCTCGCGCAAGGCGTCCAGACGCGCCGTCACCGGCTGGGCCACGGCTTCGCCGACCGCTTGGGCATAGGCCTGCCGGGCGATGCCCAGATCCTTCGCCGCCTCGGTGAGTTTACCGATGGCCGCCAGGCGGTCGCCGCTGCGCGCCAGCAGGCCGATGGTGCTCCACCCGGTCGCGGCGATGGCCAGGGTCAGCAGCAGGACGCTGCCAAAACCCAGGGCCAGCTTGAGGGTCGTCTTCAGATCCTTGAACCAGGTGCGCATACGCATCTCCTTATCGAAGCGAGGCTCTTGGCAAGCCACGGCTGAACCGCCCAATAGATGGATTATGGTATACCAACCGACATTCAAGACGTTGTCCTTCGTCCCCGCCAGCGCCACGTTCA
Organism: Pseudomonas aestiva; assembly: GCF_039908605.1. Lineage (NCBI taxonomy): Bacteria > Pseudomonadati > Pseudomonadota > Gammaproteobacteria > Pseudomonadales > Pseudomonadaceae > Pseudomonas > Pseudomonas aestiva. The sequence continues at coordinate 2,641,476 of NZ_CP150916.1, forward strand.
TCCGGTCCGGCGGAAGCCCTGTTGCGGGGTGCGCCTAACGTTCACGGGCCTCGCCACTCGCCGACACCAGGAACTGGCGAAACGCCTGGGCACCGGCCCCCAGGCGGTCTTCGGGACTCCAGATCAGCCCCAGCTCCATGGGCGGGATGGCATCGGCCACCGGCCGGGCTTCCAGCTTGCGGCCTTCCAGCGACCAGCCGCGATAGAGCATGTCGGAGAGGATGGTCACGCCGAAGCCGTGGGCGACCAGGCCGCGCAGGGACTCCATGGACGAAGTCTTGAACACCACGTTGGGCGCAAGACCCGCCGCGTGCCAGTAGCGCAGGGTCGAGGTCTCCCCTTCGTCCACCGTGGCGAGGATGTAGGGATAGGGAGCGATGTCGGCCAGGGTGACGCGCTCCGCTGCCAGCAGCGGATGGGCGCTGGGCAGCCAGAGCTGGCGCGGCGAGCGCATCAGCAGATGACGTTCGAAGGGCTGGGCGGCGTCGACGTTGGAGATGACGGTGAGGCCCAGCTCCAGGGTGCCATCGGTGATGCCGGCTTCGATGCTGGGCCGGTCCATGTCGCGCAGGTCGATGTCGATCTGCGGATAGCTGCGCTTGAAGCGCGCCAGCAGGGTCGGCAGGTAGTAGCCGAGCACCGCATAGGAGGCGCCGACGCGCGCCTGGCCGGTCAGGGCATGGCTCTGGAACAGCGGCTGGCTGACGGCGTCCTGCAGGGTATCGAGGATGTGCCGGGCATGGTGATAGAACTGATGCCCCTCGGCCGTGAGCTTGACGCCGTGGGGCAGGCGTTCGAACAGCCGCACGGCGAGCAGCGCCTCCAGCTGGCTGACCGCCGTGGTGACCGCCGACTGGCTGACGTTGACCGCGCTGGCGGCCAGGGAAAACTGGCTGTTCTCGGCGGCGGCGACGAAGTAGCGCAGCTGCCGCATGGAAATGTCCTTGAGCAATGCCATCTGATTTTCCAATACCTGGATTCTATTTTTATCGTTTCACGATAGCGCATTTCCTCTCCTAGACTCAGAGACACAGGCGCGCCGCCTTCCTCTCGCGGTCGCCATGACAAGAATAATGAACAGGAGGACGGACCATGCGCGCCCTGGCGCCCGCGTTCCGCAGCCGCGCTTCGTGCGCACCCTTGTCCTGCCGTCGGCCACCCTGCCCGACGGTTTTCCAGCGTCCACCTGCGCGCCACGCCCGCGCCTGGCCATCAGCGCTGCCCCGTCCTGTTTCTTTCAGCTCCGCGCCGTACCGGGTGGCCGCCCCATGCGCGCCCGATCGGCTGACCGCTCTCACCCGACAATCCCAACAACAGGTGACCCCATGAGCTACCCGAGTCTCAACTTCGCCCTGGGCGAGACCCTCGATCTGCTGCGCGATCAGGTGCGCACCCTGGTCGCCCGCGAGGTAGCGCCTCGCGCAGGCGAGATCGATGCCAGCAACAGCTTTCCCATGGACCTGTGGCGCACCTTTGGTGACCTGGGCTTGCTCGGCATCACCGTGGGCGAGGAATACGGCGGCGCAGGGCTCGGCTATCTGGCCCATGCGGTGGCCATGGAGGAGATCAGCCGCGGCTCCGCCTCGGTCGCCCTGTCCTATGGCGCCCACTCCAATCTCTGTGTCAACCAGATCCACCGCAATGGCAGCGCCGAGCAGAAGGCGCGCTACCTGCCCCGGCTGGTCAGCGGCGAGCACATTGGCGCCCTGGCCATGAGCGAACCCAATGCCGGCTCGGACGTGGTCTCCATGAAGCTGCGCGCCGACCGCCGCGGCGATCGCTTCGTGCTCAACGGCAGCAAGACCTGGATCACCAACGGGCCTGATGCCCACACCTATGTCATCTATGCCAAGACCGAGCCGGAAAAGGCTGCCCATGGCATCACCGCCTTCATCGTCGAGCGTGACTGGACCGGTTTCAGCCGCGGCAGCAAGTTCGACAAGCTGGGCATGCGCGGCTCCAACACCTGCGAGCTGTTCTTCGACGACGTGGAGGTGCCGGAGGAAAACGTGCTGGGCCAGGTCAATGGCGGGGTCAAGGTGCTGATGAGCGGCCTGGACTACGAGCGCGTGGTCCTCGCCGGCGGCCCGGTGGGCATCATGCAGGCCTGCCTGGACGTGGTCCTGCCCTATGTCCATGACCGCAAGCAATTCGGTCAGAGCATCGGCGAATTCCAGCTGATCCAGGGCAAGGTGGCCGACCTCTACACCGGCCTCGCCGCCAGCCGCGCCTATCTCTATGCGGTGGCCCAGGCCTGTGACCGCGGCGAGACCACCCGCAAGGACGCTGCCGGGGTGATCCTCTATACCGCCGAGAAGGCTACCCAGATGGCCCTGGAAGCCATCCAGATCCTGGGTGGCAACGGCTATATCAACGAATACCCCACCGGCCGCCTGCTGCGCGACGCCAAGCTCTACGAGATCGGCGCCGGCACCAGCGAGATTCGCCGCATGCTGATCGGCCGCGAGCTGTTCAACGAAACCCGGTGAGGACGCCTTAATGACCGTGCTGACCTCCACGCTGAACCGGCGCACCCCGGACTACCAGCGCAACGCCGCCGCCATGGCCGCGCAACTGGCCCGGCTCGACCAGCTGCTGGCGCACATCCGCGAAGGCGGCGGTGCCAAGGCCCAGGCGCGCCATACCGCGCGCGGCAAGCTGCTACCCCGCCAGCGCATCGATCTCCTGCTGGACCCGGGCTCGCCCTTCCTGGAGATCGGCGCCCTGGCCGCCCTCGACGTCTACGAGGAAGAGGTACCCGCCGCCGGGGTGGTGGCCGGCATCGGCCGCATCGAGGGCGTCGAGTGCATGATCATCGCCAACGATGCCACCGTGAAAGGCGGCTCCTACTATCCGCTGACGGTGAAGAAGCACCTGCGCGCCCAGGCCATCGCCCTGCAGAATCGCCTGCCCTGCATTTATCTGGTGGATTCCGGCGGCGCCAACCTGCCCCGCCAGGAAGACGTCTTCCCCGACCGCGAGCACTTCGGGCGGATCTTCTTCAACCAGGCGACCATGAGCGCCCAGGGCATCCCGCAGATCGCCGTGGTCATGGGCTCCTGCACCGCCGGCGGCGCCTATGTGCCGGCCATGAGCGACGAGACCATCATGGTGCGCCAGCAGGCCACCATCTTTCTCGCCGGCCCGCCACTGGTGAAGGCCGCCACCGGCGAGGTGGTCAGCGCCGAGGAACTGGGCGGCGCCGATGTCCACTGCCGTAGCTCCGGCGTGGCCGATCACTACGCCGAGAACGACGCCCATGCCCTGGCCCTGGCGCGGCGCTGCATCGCCAACCTCAACTGGCGCAAGCTGGGCGAGCTGCAACTGAAGACGCCCAGCGCACCGCTGTATCCGGCCGAGGAGCTGCACGGCCTGGTCCCGGTCGATCCCAAGCAGCCGCTGGAGGTGCGCGAGGTGATCGCGCGGCTGGTGGACGGCAGCGTCTTCGATGAATTCAAGGCGCAATTCGGTACCACCCTGGTCTGCGGCTTCGCTCATCTGTACGGCCATCCGGTGGCCATCCTCGGCAACAACGGCATCCTCTTCGCCGAATCGGCGCAGAAAGGCGCGCACTTCATCGAACTGGCCTGCCAGAGACGCATCCCGCTGCTGTTCCTGCAGAACATCACCGGCTTCATGGTCGGCAAGAAATATGAAGAAGGCGGCATCGCCAAGCACGGCGCCAAGCTGGTTACCGCAGTGGCCTGCGCCCGGGTGCCCAAGTTCACCGTGATCATCGGCGGCAGCTTTGGCGCCGGCAACTACGGCATGTGCGGTCGCGCCTACGATCCACGCTTCCTGTGGATGTGGCCCAACGCGCGCATCGGCGTGATGGGCGCCGAGCAGGCAGCCGGGGTGCTGGTGCAGGTCAAGCGCGAGCAGGCCGAACGCATCGGCGAGGCCTTCGACGACGAAGAGGCGGCGCGCATCAAGGGCCCCATCGTCGAGCAGTACGAGCGCCAGGCCCATGCCCATTACTCCAGCGCGCGGTTGTGGGATGACGGGGTGATCGACCCGGCCCAGACCCGCGAGGTCCTCGCCCTGGCCCTGTCGGCCAGTCTCAACGCCCCGCTCGAGCCGACGACCTTCGGCATCTTCCGGATGTAGGCCATGACTGACTTCCACACCCTGGAACTGATCCGCGATCCGCGCGGCTTCGCCACCCTCTGGCTCAACCGTCCGGATCGCCACAATGCCCTGGATGCGCAGCTGATAGCCGAGCTGGGCACCGTGCTGGCCGAGATCGCCAGCGATCAGGAACTGCGCTTCCTGCTCCTGCGCGGCCGCGGGCGGCACTTCTGCGCCGGCGCCGACCTGGCCTGGATGCAGGCCTCGGCCAATCTGGACGCCGCCGCCAACCGCGCCGACAGCGAGCGGCTGGCCGAGGTGATGTATCGCCTGCAGGCCCTGCCGCTGCCCACCCTGGCGGTGGTCCAAGGCGCGGCCTTTGGCGGCGCCGTGGGCCTGGTCAGCTGCTGCGACCTGGCCCTGGCCGCCAGTGACGCCACCTTCTGCCTGTCGGAGGTGCGCATCGGCCTGGTGCCGGCGGTCATCGGCCCCTTCGTGATCCGCGCCCTGGGCGAGCGGGCAGCGCGGCGCTACATGCTCGGCGCCGAGCGCTTTTCCGGCGAACGCGCCGCCGAGCTGGGCCTGGTGGCCGAGACCGCCGCGGCCGCCGACCTGGAGGCCCTGGTCGAGGCCTGGATCGCCCGACTGCTGGACAACGGCCCCCAGGCATTGCGCGCCTGCAAGCGGCTGCTGGACGGCGCTGGCGAAGGCACACCCAGCGCCCAGGTGCGCTCGTTCACCGAGAGCCTGATCGCCGCCGTGCGCGTCACCCCCGAAGCCCAGGAAGGCCTGCAGGCCTTCCTGGAAAAACGTCGCCCCGCCTGGCAGGAGAACTCGCCATGACCTTCGACCGTCTGCTGGTCGCCAACCGCGGCGAGATCGCCTGCCGGGTGATGCGCACCGCCAAGGCCCTCGGCCTGGGCACCGTCGCCGTACACAGCGCCATCGATGCCGGCGCCCGTCACGTGCGCCAGGCCGACCAGGCGGTGGACCTGGGCGGGACCAAGCCGGCCGACAGCTATCTGCTGGGCGAGCGCATCATCGCCGCCGCCCTGACCACCGGCGCCCAGGCGATCCATCCCGGCTACGGCTTTCTGTCCGAGAACGCCGCCTTCGCCGAGGCGGTGGCCGCGGCCGGGCTGGTCTTCGTCGGGCCACCCGCGGCAGCGATCCGCGCCATGGGCAGCAAGTCCGCGGCCAAGGCGCTGATGACCGACGCCGGAGTGCCCCTGGTGCCGGGGTATCACGGCGAGGACCAGTCCCTGGCCAGCTTTCGCGACGCCGCGGCGCGCATTGGCTATCCGGTCCTGCTCAAGGCCACCGCCGGCGGCGGCGGCAAGGGCATGAAGATCGTCGAGCGCGAAGCCGACCTGGCCGAAGGCCTCGCCTCGGCCCAGCGCGAAGCGCGCGCGGCCTTTGGCGATGCGCGGATGCTGGTGGAAAAATACGTGCTGCAACCGCGCCACGTGGAGATCCAGGTCTTCGCCGACGGGCACGGCCACTGCCTCTATCTCAACGAACGCGACTGTTCCATCCAGCGCCGTCACCAGAAGGTGATCGAGGAAGCCCCCGCGCCGGGTCTCACGCCCGCGTTGCGCCGGGCCATGGGCGAGGCGGCGGTGCAGGCGGCCCAGGCCATCGGCTACGTCGGCGCCGGCACCGTGGAATTCTTGCTCGACGCCCGCGGCGACTTCTTCTTCATGGAGATGAATACCCGGTTGCAGGTGGAGCACCCGGTCACCGAGGCCATCACCGGTCTGGACCTGGTGGCCTGGCAGCTGCGCGTGGCCGCTGGCGAGCCCCTGCCCCTCACCCAGGCCCAGGTGCCGCTGCACGGCCATGCCATCGAGGTACGGCTCTATGCCGAGGACACCGACCAGGGCTTCCTGCCGGCCTCGGGCACCCTGCAGCTCTATCGCGAGCCGGCGGCCGGTCCGGGGCGGCGGGTGGACAGCGGCGTGGAGGAAGGCGACGAGGTGTCGCCCTTCTACGACCCCATGCTGGCCAAGCTGATCGCCTGGGGCGACAACCGCGAACAGGCGCGCAAGCGCTTGCTGGCCATGCTCGACGACACCGCAGTGGGCGGCTTCGCCACCAACCTCGCCTTCCTGCAGCGCCTGCTCGCCCATCCGGCCTTTGCCGCGGCCGAGCTGGACACCGGCTTCATCGAGCGTCACCGGGATGCCTTGCTGCCCGCACCCGGAGAGCTGACCGACGCCTTCTGGACATTGGCGGCCCAGGCCTGGCTGGCAACGCTGCCGGCCCATGCCGATTCGACGTCACCCTGGGCTTCCCGCCAGGGCTGGCGCCTGGGTGGGCCATCACTTGTCTCGCTACGCCTGGCCTGTCGCGGAGAGGTGCGCGCCGTCGCCCTGCCCGGTTCGGCGGCGGTCGAGCTGAATGGTGATCGCCTCCACTGGCAGGCCGAGGGCCTCCGCCAGAGCGCCCGCCTCCATCGCCGTGGGCAAACGCTGTTTATCGAGTGGCAGGATCGCCTCGAGGCCGTCACCTGGGCCGATCCGCTGGCCGAGGTCAAGCGCCAGGCCGATGCAGGCGGACTCACGGCACCGATGAACGCCAGCGTGGTCGCCGTACCGGTGGCCGTCGGCGACACCGTGGAAGCCGGCGCACCGCTGGTGGTGCTGGAGGCGATGAAGATGGAGCACAGCATCCGCGCGCCCCGTGCGGGCGTCGTGGCCGCGCTGTTCTGCAGCCCTGGCGAACTGGTGGCCGAGGGCACTGCCCTGGTGGAACTGGAGGAGGCCGCACCATGAGCGAGGCCCTGCCGTCCCGGGTGCGGGTGGTCGAGGTCGGGCCACGCGATGGCCTGCAAAACGAGCCCCGGGCGCTGGGCGTCGCCGAGCGCATCCAGCTGTGCAAGACGCTGATCGCCAGCGGCGTGCAGCATCTGGAAGTGGGCAGCTTCGTCTCGCCCCGCTGGGTGCCGCAGATGGCCGGGACCGCCGAGGTACTGGCGGGACTCGGGCGGCCGCCGGGCGTGGTCCGTTCGGTGCTGGTGCCCAATATGCAGGGCTTCGAGGCCGCCCTGGCGACGGGAGTGGATGAGATCGCCGTCTTCGCCGCTGCCTCGGAAGGCTTCTCCCAGCGCAACATCAATTGCTCCATCGCCGAGAGCCTGGCGCGCTTCGTGCCCGTGGTCGAGGGCGCGCGGGCGGCGGGCATTCGGGTGCGCGGCTATGTGTCCTGTGTGCTGGGCTGCCCCTACGACGGCGCGATCGCCCCGGACCAGGTGGCCAGCGTGACCCGCGAGCTGCTGGAGCTGGGCTGCGCCGAGGTCTCCCTGGGCGATACCATCGGCGTCGGCACCCCGGGCCGCACCCGGGCGCTCTGGCAGCGAGTCGGTCGGGAGGTGCCGCTCAGCCAACTGGCCGGGCATTTCCACGACACCTATGGCCAGGCCCTGGCCAACGTCTACGCCAGCCTGCTCGAAGGCATCGCGGTGTTCGACAGCTCCGTCGCCGGGCTGGGCGGCTGTCCCTATGCCCGGGGCGCCAGCGGCAATGTCGCCAGCGAGGACCTGGTCTATCTGCTGGATGGCCTGGACCTGGCGACCGGCGTCGACCTCGCCAGACTGGTCGAGGCCGGGCAGGACGTCTCCGCCCTGCTGGGTCGATCCAATCAGTCGCGGGTCGGCCGCGCCCGGGCGGCGCGAGCGGTCGACTAGCAGGGGCGCTGGCGAGCGCCCATGGCAACCGCCGGGGCTTGCTCCCATAATGGCGGCCTCTCTCACCCAAGGACCCGCTTTGGCCAGGAAGTCCCGACGCGAACTCGCCCAGCTCGATGGCACCACCGAGCTGCCCCTCACCGTGCGCGAGGTCGCCCTCGCCGCCGGGGTGTCGCCCATTACCGTGTCCCGGGCCCTGCACCGACCGAGCCTGGTGAGCGCCGCCACCCGCGAGCATGTCCTGGCCGTGGTCAAGGAGCTGGGCTACGTGCCCAATCTGCTGGCGGGCAGCCTCGCCTCCAGCAAGAGCCGGCTGGTGGCCATCCTCCTCCCCACCATCGCCAATTCCATCTATGCCACCGTGGTGCAGGCGATCATGGATCGCCTCACCGAGGCGGGCTACCAGGCGCTGATCGGTCCCACCGGCTATTCGCCGGAAAAGGAAGAGGAATTGCTGGAAGCCATCCTTGGCCGCCGCCCCGATGGTATCGTCCTCACCGGCACCCTGCACACCCCGGCCAGTCGCGCACGGCTGGCGGCGCTGAACATCCCGGTGGTGGAAGCCTGGGACCTGAGCGCCGAGGCCCTGGACATGCAGGTGGGCTTTTCCCACGAGCAGGTCGGCGTCGCCTTGGCGGAGCACTTCGTCGCCCGCGGCTATCGCCGCTTCGGGGTGATCTCGGTGGACGATCCCCGCGCCATGCGCCGCAACCTGGCCCTGCAGGCCCGCTTGGGGGCGCTGGGCATCCCCGAACTGCCCATGGAAGTGCTGCCGCTGCCCGCCACCTGGGAAGTCGGCCGGATCGGCCTGGCGCGCCTGCTGGAACGCTCCGAGCCGCCGGAGCTGGTGCTGTGCAGCTCCGACACCCTGGCCCTGGGGGTGGTCGCCGAGGCCAGCAGCCGCGGCCTGCGCATTCCCGCGCAACTGGCGGTGGTCGGCTTCGGCGACACCACCAATGGCCGCTTCGCTACCCCGGCGCTGTCCACGGTCAGCGTCAATGCCGACGCCATGGGCCAGCGGGTCGCCCAGGCGCTGCTCGACCGTCTCGCGGGCGAGCAGACCGCGGTGAGTCTCGATACCGGTTTCGCCCTGATCGAGCGGCAGAGCTCCTAGCGGATTTTTTGCACGCGGCCACAGATTTAGCGGTTGAATGATAACGTTATCTGTTTAATGATAGCGCTATCGTTGTCAGACGACTTACAACATAAGCCCGCTACACGATGTCAGCCCGCACACAAAAACAAACCAGTGGGAGCTCTCCATGCACGAAACCAAGCAGACGCGCGTCCGCTATCTGATCCTGTTCATGCTGTTCGTCGTGACCACGATCAACTACGCCGACCGCGCCACCATTTCCATCGCCGGCTCCGCCCTGCAAAAAGACCTAGGCATCAGTGCCGTCTCTCTCGGCTTCATCTTCTCCGCCTTCGGTTGGGCCTATGTGCTCGGCCAGATCCCCGGCGGCTGGCTGCTCGATCGCTTCGGTTCGAAGAAGGTCTATGCGGCGAGCATCTTCACCTGGTCGGTGTTCACCATGCTGCAAGGCTACATCGGTGAATTCGGCATCGGCACCGCGGTATTCCTGCTGTTCGCTCTGAGATTCATGGTCGGCCTGGCCGAAGCACCCTCCTTCCCCGGCAACGCCCGCATCGTCGCCGCCTGGTTCCCCACCAAGGAGCGCGGCACCGCCTCGGCGATCTTCAACTCGGCGCAGTACTTCGCCACCGTGCTGTTCGCGCCGCTGATGGGCTGGATTGTCTACCACTTCGGCTGGCAGCACGTCTTCGTGGTGATGGGCGCCCTGGGTATCGCCTTCTCGGCGGTCTGGCTGGCGGTGATCTACAGCCCCCGCGAACATCCTCGCGCCAATGCCGCCGAGATCGACTACATCGCCAGCAACGGCGGCCTGGTCGACCTGGACACTCCCGGCAAGAAGAGCGAAGGCCCGAAGTGGAGCTACATCGGCCAACTGCTGACCAATCGCATGATGGCCGGCATCTACCTGGGCCAGTTCTGCATCAACGCCCTCACCTACTTCTTCCTCACCTGGTTCCCCGTCTACCTGGTGCAGGAACGCGGCATGACCATCCTCAAGGCCGGCATCATTGCCTCCCTGCCGGCCATCTGCGGCTTCATCGGCGGCGTGCTCGGCGGGGTCATCTCCGACTACCTGCTGCGCCGCGGCAGCAGCCTGAGCGTGGCGCGCAAGACCCCCATCGTCGCCGGCATGCTGCTGTCGATGAGCATGATCCTCTGCAACTACGTCGACGCCGACTGGATGGTGGTGGGCTTCATGGCCATGGCCTTCTTCGGCAAGGGCATCGGCGCCCTGGGCTGGGCGGTGGTTTCCGACACCTCGCCCAAGCAGATCGCCGGCCTCTCCGGCGGCCTGTTCAACACCATCGGCAACCTGTCCTCCATCACCACCCCGATCATCATCGGCTACATCATCGCCGCCACCGGCTCGTTCAAGATGGCCCTGGTGTTCGTCGGTGCCAACGCCCTGGTGGCCGCCATCAGTTACCTGTTCGTCGTCGGCGAGATCAAGCGTGTCGAGTTGCGCGGTGTGCCCACGCCGCCCGCCGAAGCCCCGCTCGCCGCTGAAACCCCTCGCTGATCACCAAGGAGCCCGACCATGACGCAATTCAACGCCACGCCTGCCCTGCACACCGGCACCCCGGTGGTCACCTCGCTGGAAGTCGTGCCCGTCGCCGGCCAGGACAGCATGCTGCTTAACCTCAGCGGCGCGCACGGTCCCTACTTCACCCGCAACGTGCTGATCCTCAAGGACAACGCCGGTCGCACCGGCGTCGGCGAGGTGCCCGGCGGCGAGACCATCCGCCAGACGCTGGAAGACGCCCGCCAGTTTCTCATCGGCCAGCCGCTGGGCCAGTACCAGCGCATCCTCGGCCAGGTCCGCCAGGCCTTCGCCGGGCGTGATGCCAGCGGCCGCGGCCTGCAGACCTTCGACCTGCGCGTCACCATCCACGCCGTCACGGCCATCGAAGCCGCCCTGCTCGACCTGCTCGGCCAGCACCTGGAGGTACCGGTAGCCGCCCTGCTCGGCGAAGGCCAGCAGCGCGATGCCGTGGAGATGCTCGGCTACCTGTTCTATGTCGGCGACCGCAACAAGACCACCCTGGACTACCGCAGCGAAGCCGAAAGCGACGACGCCTGGTTCCGCGTGCGCAACGAAGAGGCCCTGAGCCCGGAGACCGTGGTGCGCCTGGCCGAGGCCGCCTATGACCGCTACGGTTTCAAGGACTTCAAGCTCAAGGGCGGCGTGCTCAGCGGCGATGCCGAGATCGAGGCGGTCACCGCCCTGGCCGAGCGTTTCCCCGAGGCGCGCGTGACCCTGGACCCCAACGGCGCCTGGTCGCTCAAGGAAGCCATCCGCCTGTGCCGTGACCAGCACCAGGTACTGGCCTATGCCGAGGACCCCTGTGGCGCCGAGAACGGCTACTCCGGTCGTGAAGTCATGGCTGAATTCCGTCGCGCCACCGGCCTGCCCACCGCCACCAACATGATCGCCACCGACTGGCGCCAGATGGGTCACGCCATCCAGCTGCAATCGGTGGACATCCCCCTGGCCGATCCGCACTTCTGGACGATGCAGGGCTCGGTGCGGGTGGCGCAGATGTGCAACGACTGGGGCCTGACCTGGGGTTCGCATTCCAACAACCACTTCGACATCTCCCTGGCCATGTTCACCCATGTCGCCGCCGCGGCGCCGGGCAAGATCACCGCCATCGACACCCATTGGATCTGGCAGGATGGTCAACGCCTCACCCGCCAGCCGCTGGAGATCAAGGGCGGCCTGGTCGCGGTGCCGCAGCAGGGTGGCCTGGGCGTGGAGCTGGATCTGGACGCCCTCGCCCGCGCCCACGAGCTGTACAAGACCAAGGGCCTGGGCGCGCGGGACGACGCCATGGCCATGCAATTCCTCTCGCCCAACTGGACCTTCGATAACAAGAAGCCCTGCCTGGTGCGCTGAGGCGCCCCAGCCCGCCAGCAGCGCCCGCTCCGGAATCTCCGGGGCGGGCGCCGCTTCCGTTTCAGCGTCCGACACATCGGATTACACCTACCGATAGCCTCCTAAGCGATCGTTAAGCTTACCGGATCGACACTGACCCCAAGGTATCTCGCAGCCCCGCCCGATACCCCGCGGTTCCAGTCACTTTCGTATCCGGGAGAAGCACATGAACCTCAATCGTCGTATCGCCAAGAGCCTCCTCGTCCTGAGCATCGCCTCGGTGTTTTCCACCGCCGCCCTGGCCGACACCCGACCCGATGTCGCCACCCAGCAGGTCGCCACCCTGCCGGCGATTTCCCAGCAGGGCCAATCGGCCTTCAAGGACGTGATCGCCGCGCGCCAGGATCTCTTCGAAGGTCACGTCGATCAGGCCAAGCAGCAGCTGGGTGCCGCCGAGAGCGCCCTGCAAACGGCCCAGACCGACAAGACCGCCTATCTCAAGTCGGCCAAGGACCTGCGGGGTCAGGACGGCAAACTCATGCAGGTCTCCGCGCAGGAGGCCAAGGCCACGTCCTGGCTGCCGATCTGGAGCGGTACGGCGCTGCGTGACGACTATGTCGCCACCCCGGCCAAGAATCAGGCCGTGGCCCAGGCCAACACCAAGATCCAGCAGGGCGACACCCAGGGCGCCGGCGCGATCCTCAAGGTGGCCGGGGTCGACGTGGACTACTCGACCGCGGTGCTGCCGGCCCAGGAAACCTTGGACCTGGTGCACAGGGCCAACCAGGAGCTGGGCCACGAGCAATACTGGCAGGCGAACCTCACGCTCAAGCAGGTGCAGAACAGCCTGAGATTCGACAACGCCAATGTCGACGTGACCCCCACCAGCTGGTTCTCCAGGACCACCACGATCTTCACCCCGGTCGACAGGACCTGAGCGGGTCGCAGGCACCTGAGTTGAACGGAATCGTTAACTTCAGCGTAACGATTCCGTCCTCAGGTTGATTGAACGCCCGGCAGTCGAGGTCTAGGGTGATTCCACGACAGGTGATTCGTGGAGAACCCAATGACAACGACATCCTCCCCACCGGCTCGGATCGCCAGGCGCCGCAGCGACAAGCAGCAGCGCCTGGACCGGGTGGCCACGTTGGCCGATGGCAAGGTGCTGCCCACCGCCTCCATCGTCGCGGCCCTGGAACAGCTGCTGGCCCCCGGCGACCGGGTGGTGCTGGAAGGCAACAACCAGAAGCAGGCCGACTTCCTCTCCCGCAGCCTCGCCCAGGTCGATCCGGCCCGGCTGCACGACCTGCACATGATCATGCCCAGCGTCGGTCGCGCCGAGCACCTGGACCTGTTCGAGCGCGGCATCGCCCGCAAGCTGGACTTCTCCTTTGCCGGCACCCAGAGCCTGAGGATCAGCCAGCTGCTGGAGGACGGGCTGCTCGAAGTCGGCGCCATCCACACCTACATCGAACTCTATGCCCGGCTGCTGGTGGACCTGATTCCCAAGGTGGTACTCAGCGCCGGCTTCATGGCCGATCGCGCCGGCAATATCTACACCGGCCCCAGCACCGAGGACAGCCCGGCGCTGATCGAGCCGGCGGCCTTCAGCGACGGCATCGTCATCGTCCAGGTCAACCAGCTGGTGGACGACGTGTCCGAACTGCCGCGAGTCGACATCCCCGCGGACTGGGTGGATTTCGTGGTGGTGGCCGATCGGCCCTTCTATATCGAGCCGCTGTTCACCCGCGATCCTCGCCACATCAAGCCGGTGCACGTGCTGATGGCGATGATGGCGATCCGCGGCATCTATGAACGCCACCAGGTGCAGTCGCTCAACCATGGCATCGGCTTCAACACCGCGGCCATCGAGCTGATCCTGCCCACCTACGGCGAGCGCCTGGGCCTCAAGGGCAAGATCTGCCGGCACTGGACGCTCAATCCCCACCCCACGCTGATCCCGGCCATCGAGAGCGGCTGGGTGGAAAGCGTGCACTGCTTTGGCACCGAACTGGGCATGGAGGGCTATATCGCCCAGCGCCCGGACGTCTTCTTCACCGGTCGCGATGGCTCGCTCCGCTCCAACCGGCTGCTCTGCCAGCTGGCCGGTCAGTACGCCGTGGACCTCTTCATCGGCGCCACCCTGCAGGTGGATGGCGACGGCCATTCCTCCACCGTGACGCGGGGTCGCCTGGCCGGCTTCGGTGGCGCGCCCAACATGGGCCATGATCCGCACGGTCGGCGTCACCCCACCCCGGCCTGGCTGGACATGCGGCAGCAGACCGGCGACGGCGCACCGGCCCTGCTCGAACGCGGCAGGAAGCTGGTGGTGCAGATGGTCGAGACCTTCCAGGAAGGCGGCAAGCCCACCTTCGTCGACACCCTGGATGCGGTGGACGTCGCGCGCAAGAGCGGCATGCCGCTGGCGCCCATCATGGTCTATGGCGACGACGTCACCCACCTGCTCACCGAGGAAGGCATCGCCTATCTCTACCGCGCCCGCTCCCTGGAAGAGCGCCGCGCGATGATCGCCGCCGTGGCCGGGGTCACCGCCATCGGCCTGCGCAGCGATCCGGCCGAGGCCCGCCGCCTGCGCCAGGAAGGCCTGGTGGCCCTGCCCGAGGACCTCGGCATCCGCCGCACCGATGCCAGTCGCGAGCTGCTCGCCGCCAAGAGCATCGGCGAGTTGGTGGAATGGTCCGGCGGCCTCTATCAACCCCCGGCCAAGTTCAGGAGCTGGTGATGCGCGCCCTCGCCCGCCGTACCTCATCGCCCGCCGAGCGCCTGGCCGAGTGGGCCGTATCCGCCCTGGTGGACGAAGCCGAACTCTCGCCCAAGCCGGCCCTGGTGGATCGCCGCGGCCAGGGCGCCCACAGTGATCTTAGCCTTGGCCTGATGCTGACCTCGGCCCAGGCCCTGCAGCCCTGTTTCCAGGCCATGGCCGAAGCCGCCGAGCGAGGGCTGCCCGCCGCCGAACTGCGCCGCCTGATCGGCCAACTGGGGCGTGACGGCGAAGCCGCCATGCTGCAGGTCACCCACGGGGTCAACACTCACCGCGGCGCCATCTGGGCGCTGGGGCTGCTGGTGACGGCGACCGTGCATGAACGTCCGACTTCCGCCCAGGCGCTGTGCCTGGCGGCCGGGCGCCTGGCCAGCCTGCCCGATCCGGACGCACCCCAGGCGGCGCCCAGCCATGGCCAGCGCGTCGCCCAGCGCTATGGCGTCGGCGGCGCCCGGGCCGAGGCCGCCGCGGGCTTTCCCGCCATCCACCAGCGCGGTCTGCCGCAGTTGCGCGCCAGCCGCCAGGCCGGTGCCGGCGAACAGAACGCTCGCCTGGATGCGCTCCTGGCCATCATGACCGCGCTGGACGATACCTGCGTGCTGCACCGGGGCGGCCCGGCGGCCCTCACCACCATGCAGCAGGGCGCCCGCGCCGTGCTGCAGGCCGGGGGCAGCGCCAGTCTCGCCGGGCGGCGCCAGCTGCTGACCCTGGATCGCCAGTTGCTGGCCGCCAACGCCTCTCCCGGCGGCGCCGCCGATCTCTTGGCCGCTACCCTTCTCGTCGATCGCCTGGAGCCATGGCTCCCTGGAGACCTCTGATGGAACACTTCACCTGCCGCTATCCGGCCAGCCAGCGCCGCCAGGGCCGTGCCCTGGTGGGCTGCGTCGGCTCGGGGGACCTGGAAGTCCTGCTCGAACCCGCCAACGCCGACTTCACCCTCAAGGTGACCACCTCGGTCAACGGCAGCGAACCGCGCTGGCGTGCCCTCTTCGACCGGCTGTTCGCCACCCGTGAGGACCTGCCCGCCCTGACCCTCGACATTCATGACTTCGGCGCCACCCCGGGCGTGGTGCGCCTGCGCCTGGAGCAGGGTCTGGAAACCCTCGACCTGGAGGACAGCACCCATGGCTGAAGCCACCCTTCCCGATGTCCAGGAGCTGCTGCACAGCCGCAGCTTCGTCGAACTCGGCGCCCGCGAGCGGGCCCGTGTGGTGCTCGATGCCGGCAGCTTTCGCGAGCTGGTCGGTCCCTTCGAACGGCTGATGTCGCCGTGGCTGCCCAAGCAGGGCATCGTCTGCCAGGCCGATGACGGCGTGGTGGTGGCCAAGGGGCTGATCGACGGCCAGCACGCGGTGGTCTGCGCCATCGAGGGCGCCTTCCAGGGTGGCAGCATGGGCGAAGTGGGCGGCGCCAAGATCGCCGGTGCCCTGGAGCTGGCGCTGGAAGACAATCTCGCCGGCACCCCGACCCGCGCCGTGCTGCTGCTGGAAACCGGCGGCGTGCGCCTGCAGGAAGCCAATCTGGGGCTGGCCGCCATCGCCGAGATCCAGGCGGGCATCGTCGCCTTGCGCGCGCACCAGCCGGTCATTGGCGTCATCGCTGGCAGCGTCGGCTGCTTTGGGGGCATGTCCATCGCCGCGGGTCTGTGCAGTCAGCTGATCGTCACCCGCGAGGCCCGCCTGGGACTCAATGGGCCCCAGGTGATCGAACAGGAAGCCGGCATCGAGGAATACGATTCCCGCGACCGCCCCTTCATCTGGAGTCTGACCGGCGGCGAACAGCGGGTCGCCACGGGCCTGGCGGATGTCTTCGTCGCCGACGACAGCGCCGCCGTGACCGCCGCCATCCGCCAGGGCTTCACCCAGGGCGTTTCCGCTCCCCTGCGCAGCCAGCGGGCCGATCATTACCTGGCGCGCCTCGCCGATCTCGACACCCGTCCCCAGGCGGACGCCGCCGCGGTCCGCCACCTCTATGCCGGAGACCAGCCATGAGCACCCAGCCTTCGCAACGCGGCCTGACCTGGTTCCAGGCCCTGGTCGGCCAGGGTGAGGCCGTCGCCGGCCTGCCCGCCTCCCTGCGCGTCGCCGACCTCGAACTGGCCGGACGCCCCGCGCGCTGGCTGGCGGTGGTAGCGGATGCCGAGAATCCCTTTCCCCGGGCCCGCCAGGGCGAGGTCGGTCTGCTGGAGGGTTGGGGCTTGGCCCGAGCCATTCAGCAGGCCATCGCCGAGGATGCTGGCGCCCAGGTGAAACGCACCCTGATCGCCCTGGTGGACGTGCCCAGCCAGGCCTACGGTCGCCGCGAGGAAGCCTATGGCATCCACCAGGCCCTGGCCGGAGCCGCCGGGGCCTACGCCGAGGCGCGCCTGGCCGGCCACCCGGTACTGGGCCTGCTGGTGGGCAAGGCCATGTCCGGCGGCTTTCTCGCCCATGGCTACCAGGCCAATCGCCTGCTGGCCCTGCGCGATCCCCAGGTGCAGGTGCATGCCATGGGCAAGGCCTCGGCCGCGCGGGTCACCCTGCGCAGTGTCGAGGAGCTGGAACGCCTGGCGGCGGACATCCCGCCCATGGCCTACGATCTGGACAGCTATGCCTCCCTGGGCCTGCTCTGGCGCCAGCTGGAAGTGGCCCAGCCCGACCAGCCCTCGACCGCAGATCTGCAGCAGGTACGCCAGGCCCTGGCCGAGGCCCAGGCTGATGTGCTCGCCAGCGGCGCCACCGATCTCAAACTGCGGCTGGACGGCGCCAATCGCGCGGCCTCTCGCGCAGTACGCGAACGCCTGCGGGCGGGATGGCGCGCGTGATGAGCGGGCGCATGGCGGGATCGTTGGGCGAAGCCCAACACCGCCCTCACGACCTCCTCTGGGGCCTCACCCCGGACGCCTTGCCCGCGCGCGCCCCCAGTTGGGCCTGCCAGGTTGCCCAAGCCGGCCTGCCCGTCGTCGTCCGCCGCGCGACACCTGAGCCCGGCCGCATCCCGGTCGGCCTGCGCGGCACCACCCGCGCCGAGCGGCTGGCGGCCTGGCTGGCGCCTGCTGTCGTGCTGCAGCGGCGGTCTCCCGAGGCGCTGCGGATCACGAACGGCTGCCGCGATCTGCCCGTCTTCGAAACCCTGGCCCGCCTGCACACCCGGTTGGATGACCTGGGCCTGCCCTGGGGCCCCACCGGCGCCGCGGGTTACGAACTGGCCTCCGGCTGGCCGGCGCTGCATGCGGGGAGCGATCTGGATCTGCTGATCCGCTGTGCAGCCCCGCTGTCACGCGAGCGGGCGCGGGCCCTGCTGGCGTCCCTGCACGGGCAGGCGCGATGCCGCCTGGACATCCTGCTGGAGACTCCACTCGGCGGCGTGGCCCTGGCCGATTGGGCCGGAGACGCCCCACGCGTGCTGCTCAAGACCGCAGCCGGTCCCCAGCTGGTAGGCGATCCCTGGCCGGAGGCGCGCGCCGCATGAGTACCCTCTTCCAATTTCCCGGCCAGGGCGCCCAGCGTTCCGGCATGCTGCATGGCCTGCCCGACGACGCCGAGGTCCGGCGGACGTTGGCGGAAGCCGCCGCGGTGCTGGACATCGATCCCTTGAGCCTGGACTCCGCCCAGGCCCTGGAACATACCCGCGCCGTGCAGCTCTGCCTGCTGATCGCCGGCGTCGCCACGGCGCGCCTGCTGCTGAACCGCGGACCGGCGCCACAGCTGGTGGCCGGTCTGTCCATCGGTGCCTATGCCGCGGCGGTGGTGGCCGAGGCCCTGGACTTCGCCGACGCACTGCGCCTGGTAGCTCGTCGCGGCGAATTGATGCAGGCGGCCTACCCGTCCGGCTACGGCATGCTGACGATCCTGGGCCTGGGGCGTGGCGCGGTGGAGAGCCTGGTCGCTGACCACCACCGTCCTGCCGCGCCACTGTACCTGGCCAATGCCAATGCCGAGCAGCAATACGTGGTCGCGGGCAGCGATGCGGGACTGGCCGTGCTGGCCGAAGCCGCGCGCGCCCAGGGTGCCGCGGCGGCCAAGCGCCTGGCCATGAGCGTGCCGTCCCACTGCCCGCTGCTCGCCGAAGCCGCCCAGACTCTTGACCAGGCCTTTGCCGAGGTCGAGCTACGCGCGCCCCGGCTGGCCTATCTGAGCGGTACCTCGGCACGACGGCTGGTGCGTGCCGAGCAGTTGCGCGACGAACTGGCCTTCAACATGGCGCGGCCCATCGAATGGCACGCCACCCTGGAAGCCGCCCGCGAGCGCGGCGTGCGCCTGGCCATCGAACTGGCGCCGGGCAGCGTGCTCAGCCAACTGGCCAGGCGCGTACTGCCCGCCAGCGGCGTACTGGCCTGGCAGGATACCCACCCCGAAACCCTGGACGCGCTGCGGCGCGAGGAGGCGGCGCGACCGGACTGAACATTCCCCATACGGCGGCTGCCCTCACCCCAGCCCTCTCCCTGAGGGAGAGGGGGTAAAAGCGCGAGCAGCGGTCAGGCTTCACCCCATCCCAAGCCCAACCGAGGACAACAACAATGATCATCTACGGTGTAGCGCTTCTGGCCGTCTGCATGCTTGCAGGCGTCATCATCGGCGACTTCCTGGGCGTCCTGCTCGGGGTCAAGTCCAATGTCGGCGGGGTAGGCATCGCCATGCTCCTGCTGATCTGCGCCCGGCTCTACATGGAGCGGCATGGCGGCATGAGCAAGGAATGCGAATTCGGCGTCGGCTTCTGGGGCGCGCTGTACATCCCGGTGGTGGTGGCCATGGCCGCCCAGCAGAACGTGGTCACCGCCCTGCATGGCGGACCCGTGGCAGTGCTGGCAGCCGTTGGCGCCGTGGGTATCTGCGGGGTGACCATCGCCCTGATCAGTCGCAGCCATCGCGGCGAACCGCTACCCCCATTGCCGGACGCCGCCGTGGCACCCACGCCAGCGGGCGCCCATACCGCGCCGGTCGGAGGTCGCTAGGATGAACGACATCGTCACCAAAGCCCTGCAACACAACGGCCTGGTTGCCGCCTTCGCGCTGATCGGCCTGATCATGTGGATCTCGGTGGTCCTCTCCCGCCGGCTGACCTTTGGCCGGGTGCACGGCTCGGCCATCGCCATCGTCATCGGCCTGGTGCTGGCCTGGGTCGGGGGCACCGTCACCGGTGGCCAGAAAGGCCTGGCCGACCTCGCACTGTTCTCCGGTATCGGCCTGATGGGCGGCGCCATGCTGCGCGACTTCGCCATCGTCGCCACCGCCTTCGAGGTCCAGGCCACGGAGGCGCGCAAGGCCGGAATGATCGGCGCCGTGGCCCTGCTCCTCGGCACCATACTGCCCTTTATCGTCGGCGCCGCGGTGGCCTGGGCCTTCGGCTACCGCGACGCGGTGAGCATGACCACCATCGGCGCGGGCGCCGTGACCTACATCGTCGGCCCGGTAACCGGCGCCGCCCTGGGTGCCAGCTCCGACGTCATGGCGCTGTCCATCGCCACCGGCCTGATCAAGGCGATCATCGTCATGGTGGCGACACCCGCTTCGGCGCGCCTGCTGGCGCTGGATAATCCGCGCTCGGCGATGGTCTTCGGTGGCCTGGCCGGTACCGTCAGCGGCGTCACCGCGGGACTCGCCGCCACCGACCGCCGACTGGTGCCCTATGGCGCCCTCACCGCCACCTTCCACACCGGTCTGGGCTGCCTGCTGGGACCATCGCTGCTGTTCTTCTGCGTGCGGGCGCTGATGGGCTAAGAGCAACTAGTAAACCTACTGCGCGTCCGCCAGACGGGCGCGTGCAGTGCTCGGAATCCTCATGTACCGCTCGTACACTCGTGCGCGAGCCCGGTGCGGTTCCTGCGCGCCGCGCGCACCCGCCTGACAGCCGCTCGCTACGCTTTACTAGCCGCTCTAAGAACGCGCGTACATCCGGCATTCGGCGACGAAGGCCAGCAGATTGGGATCGCGCTCGCGGCTGCGCAGGAACACCGCGCCAATGCGCTGCTGCAGCCGGTAGCGCGGTGCCAGGGGCAACAGCTTGAGGCGACTCTGATAGACCGCCTCGACCCGCCCGGGCAACAGCGCGTAGCCCACCCCGGAGCTGACCATGCTCATCAGCGAGAAGATGTCGTTGACCTGCATGATCACCTCCGGCTCGAACCCGGCCTGGGCGAACACCTGGCGGCCGTCGCGAAAGGTGGCGAAGCCCTGGGTCAGGGTCACGAAGGGCACCCCCGCGAGGTCGCGCAGGTCCACCTCGGCCTGGTCGGCGAAGGGCGAGTCGCTGGGCGCGGCGAGAAAGATGTCGTCACTGAACAGCTCGACGCTCTCGCAGTCGGCATCCACCACGGCGTCGTCCAGCGCCACCAGCATGGCGTCCAGCTTGAAGTCGTGCAGCTGCACGGCGAGGTCGGCGTTGGAGCCCAGCACCAGGTCGATGTTGAGTTCGCTGCGCCTGAGCTTGAGGCCCATGATCAGCTGAGGCACCGTCTTGACCGTCAGCGAATAGAGCGCGCCCAGGCGAAAGCGATCGGCCGAAAAGCCGGCGGCCTGCCGGGTGAGCCGTACCGTCTCGGCCAGATCCTGCAGCAGTCGCTCGGCGCGGGCCTCCAGTACGAAGGCGCCGTCCAGTGGCGTCAGGGTGCGCCCCTCGTGCTTGAACAGCGGACAGCGCAGGGCGTTCTCCAACGAATGGATGGCGCGGTGCACGCTGACATGGCTGGTACCCAGCTCGGCGGCGGCCCGCGCCAGGTTCCGGCTGCGCATGAAGGCCAGGAAGATCTCCAGCTTGCGCAAGGTGAGTTCATCGGTATCGGACATGGCGGCCAGCGGGCGGTGGAAGACAGCTGCCCACCTTGCCCGGATGGGCGGGCGGCGTCGAGTCCCGGCCCGGACTGGTCGTGAACGCTGCCAGGCCGTACCCTGCCCTGGCCCCGAAACAGGTCTGGGATCTATGCAACTGGAATGGCTGGAAGACTTCATCGAATTGGCCCGCACCCGTAGTTTCTCGCGGGCGGCGGAAAACCGTTTCGTCACCCACCCGGCGTTCGGTCGACGTATCCGAGCCCTGGAAGACTGGTGCGGAGCTCCGCTGATCCGTCGTCAGCAGCCCATCAGCCTGACGCCCGAGGGCCTGCTGCTGCTGGAAACGGCGCGCGAGGTGGTCGACCGGCTGAGCGAATGCCGCTCGCTGTTCCAGGGCACCGCCCTGCAGCGCGAGCAGCCGATCCGCATTGCCACGGGCCGTACGCTGGCCAGCGACTTCTTTCCAGAATGGTACGACAGCCTCAGTGCGCGCTTCGGAGAGTTTCCCGTCTCGCTCATTACCAGCGGTGCCCAGGAAGCCATCAGCCGACTGGATGCGGGCGATGCCGATCTGATGCTGATCTTCAGCAGTCCGCTGACCGAACGACTGCTCGATCCGGTACGCTTCGACACCCTGGTCATCAGCCAGGACGAGCTGCTGCCGGTCAGTGCGCCGGATGCCAGCGGGCAACCCCGCCACCGTCTGGACGATGCCGCTCGCGTCGTACCCTGGCTGGCCTTCGCACCGTCGCTGGCGCTGCGTGGTGTCCTGGCCCGGCATCTCGCCCGCCTGCCGGGCAAGCTGGCCATGCGCATGATCTACCAGGCCGACTCCTACCCCGCCATCCACCAGATGGCGCGGCGCGGCCACGGCCTGGCCTGGCTGCCCCGCATGGTGGTACGCGAGTCCCTGGCCCAGGGCAGTCTGGTGCTGGCGGGATCGGCCAGTCTGGTCGCCACCTTCGACATCTGCCTGCACCGGCTGCGCGGTCGCCACGATGAACGCCTCGAACGCATCTGGCAGACCCTGGCGGAAACTGCCTCATAACGGTGCACGGCGAAATAATCGGCTCCAGGCATTCGGCCAGCACGCAGGCTCTTGAGCCCCTGTGCCCACTTGGCCCTCAGTTGTGCCGAAACGGCAATTGAGCCACTGCCCAACCATGACCCAAGGTTGAACCTCACTCGTGAAGGCGCCGCCACCCTCGGCCGCGCTCCGCCAAGGGGAACCAGGCCATGTCGCACTCCATATCGACCCTTGCCAGCGCCGAGGCTGGCACACCAGCCCGGCGCGGCTCCTGGAAGGAAATCTGTGCGGCCGGCATCGGCAACGCCCTGGAATTCTACGACCTGCTGATCTACGGCTACTTCGCCGTCATCATCAGCCGGCAGTTCTTTCCGGCGGAAAATGAAACCACCTCCCTGCTGCTGAGCGTGGCCACCTTCGCCATTTCCTTCATCATGCGGCCTCTGGGCGCCGTGGTACTGGGCTCCTACACCGACCGCCGCGGTCGCAAGGCCTCGCTGACCCTGTCCATCGCCCTGATGATGATCGGCACCCTGCTGATGACCTGCGTGCCCACCTACGGCCAGATCGGCCTGCTGGCGCCGCTGATCGTGATCATCGCGCGGATGCTGCAGGGCTTTTCCAGCGGCGGCGAGTTCGGCGCCTGCACCGCCTTCATGGCCGAGAACGCCACCGAGGGTCGGCGCGGCTTCTTCGCCAGCTGGCAGCTGTCCACTCAGGGCCTGGCCACGGTCTTCGCCGCTGGCGTAGCGGCGGTCCTGAGCTATGTGCTCAGCCCGGCGCAGCTGGACGACTGGGGCTGGCGCCTGGCCTTCGGCATCGGTCTGCTGATCGGTCCGATCGGCCTCTATATCCGCCGGCAGATGGATGAAACGCCTGAATTCAAGGCGCTGGCCCGCCGCGAAGGCCCGGAGCCGACCCCAGTGCGGGATCTGCTGCAGGCCGACTGGCGCGTGCTGCTGCTGTGCATCGGCGTGGTGTCCGGCGCCACTGCCTTCAACTACGTGCACAAGCTGTACATGCCCACCTACGCCATGAAGCAGCTGCACATCGCCGCCACCTCCTCCTTTCTGGGCGCCTTCATCACTGGCCTTGCCATCATGCTGATGTCCCCGGTGTTCGGCATCCTGTCCGATCGCTTCGGCCGCCTGCGGGTGCTGGGCATCGCCATGACCCTGGTCGGCCTGTCGTCCTACCCCCTGTTCCTGCTGCTCAACGCCCTGCCCTCCATCACCACCCTGCTGCTGGTGCAGGCGCTCGTGGGCGTCTTGATCGCCGCATCCCTCGGGCCGATCCCGGCCATGCTGGCCGACGCCTTTCCCACCCGCACCCGCGGCTCGGGCCTGTCGCTGAGCTACAACTTCTCGGTCACGGCCTTTGGCGGCTTCGCCCCGTTGGTGGTGACCTGGATGATCAACAGCAGTGGCGACAATCTGGCCCCCAGCTATTACGTGATGGCCACCGCTGCCCTGAGCCTGGTATCGATCCTGGCGCTGACCCGCGCCCGGCGCCACGTCCCGTCCTGATCCACCGCCGGGGCCCGGCCCCGGCCTGCCCACCCTAGGAGCCTGCCATGACCACTCTCGCCCAGATCCGTGCCGGTCTGCCCCGCTACCCCATCGAAGTCGCGTTTCCGGACGTCGACCGCTGGAAGACCGGCAACACCGGCATCGACTATGTCCACACCTTCGACAGCGGCGTCGCAGGTCCTCACGTGGCCATCATGGCCCTGACCCACGGCAACGAGGTCAGCGGCGCCATCGCCGTCGACGAATTGCTGCGCCGAGGTATCCGTCCGCAACGCGGCAAGCTGACCCTGGCCTTTGGCAACGTGGCCGCCTACCACGCCTTTGACCCGGACGACATCGACGCCACCCGCTACCTGGAGGAGGACATGAATCGCGTCTGGCTGCCACAGCGCCTCCAGGGTCCGGCCACCACGGCAGATCTGGGGCGCGCCCAGCAACTGCGCCCGCTGATCGACGAGATCGACTGGCTGCTGGATATTCATTCCATGCACGAGCATTCCGCGCCGCTGATGATGACCGGTCCCCTGGAAAAAGGGCTGCGTCTGGCCGCGCAACTGGGTACACCGGAATTCGTCATCGCCGACGCCGGGCATCAGAACGGTCGGCGCCTGCGTGACTTTGGCGGCTTTGGCGAAGGCGATAGTCCCAAGAACGCCCTGCTGATCGAAACCGGCCAGCACGTGCTGGCCGTGAGCCGCCAGATCGCCCTCGATTGCGTCGCGCGCTTCCTGCTATTGGCCGAGGTGGTGGATGAAGCTGCGGTGGCCGACCTGTTACAGGTGGCCAAGCCGGCGCGCCAGCGCTTCCTGCGGGTGACCGATGCCATCGTCGCGGACACCCTGGACTTTCGCTTCACCCAGGACTTCAAGGGCCTTGAGACCATCGCCGGAGCGGGCACGCTCATCGCCACCGACGGCGAGCGCGAGATCCGTACGCCCTACGCCAACTGCGTGCTGATCCAGCCCTCGATCCGCCACCTGGGTAGCGGTGTCACTGTCGTGCGCCTGGCACGGGAGCTGGGTGAAGACGAAGTGCCCCACTGAGATAGTGAGGCGCTGGGCTGCGGCGCCGCTGAGCGCGATCCGCAGCCCTATTCCCTACAACCAGCCCTTGATCTGCTGGCAGACCGCCGTGGTGGAGATGCCGTAGCGGTCGTGCAGGGTCGGCAGCGCCCCGGCGTCGAGGAAGGCGTCGGGCAATGCGATCTGGCGGAAGGTGGGCGTCACGCCGTTGCGCAGCAGGGTGGTCGCCACCGCCTCCCCCAGGCCACCGATCAGCGAATGGTTCTCCGCCGCCACCACCAGCCGCCCCGGTTTGCGGGCTTCCGCCAGGATCGTCGCCTCGTCCAGCGGCTTGATGGTCGGCACGTGCAGCACCGAGACGTCCACACCATCGGCGGCCAGGGCCTCGGCGGCCTCCAGGGCGCGCATGGTCATCAGGCCAGTGGACACCACCAACACGTCGCGACCGGGGCGCACCACCTGGGCCTTGCCGAGCTGGAACCGGTAGTCGTAGCGGTCCAGCACCAGGGGCACATTGCCACGCAGGAGGCGCATGTAGACCGGCCCCTGGTGGGCGGCGATGGCCGGCACCGCCTGCTCGATCTCCAGGGCGTCGCAGGGGTCGATGACCATGAGGTTGGGCATGGCGCGAAAGATCGCCAGGTCGTCGGTGGCCTGGTGGCTGGGGCCGTAGCCGGTGGTCAGCCCCGGCAGCCCGCAGACGATCTTGACGTTGAGATTCTCCTCGGCGATGGCCATGCAGATGAAGTCGTAGGCGCGGCGCGAGGCGAATACCGCATAGGTGGTGGCGAAGGGCACGCAGCCTTCGCGGGCCAGGCCGGCGGCGGCGCTCATCAGCAGCTGCTCGGCCATGCCCATCTGGTAGAAGCGCTCGGGATGGGCCTTGGCGAAGATGTGCAGGTCGGTGTACTTGGCCAGGTCGGCGGTGAGGCCGACGATGTCCTGGCGCTGCTCGGCCAGGGCCGCCAGGGCGTGACCGAACGGAGCCGGTCGCGTCGGCTGGCCCTCGGCGGCGATGCTGGCGATCATCGCCGAGGTGGTCAGGCGTGGCTTGGTGGCGGTGCTGGTAGTCATCAGAAGTCCCTCCCGGCATCCAGGGCGTCGAGGGCCAGGGCCCATTCGTGCGCCTCGACGCGGATGAAGTGAGTCTTGTCGCGGGTTTCCAGGAAGGGCACGCCCTTGCCCATGCGGGTATCGCAGAGAATGATCCGGGGCTGTCGGCCGGGGTGCTGGCGGGCGCGATCGAAGGCGGCAACCAGTGCCTCGCGGTCGTTGCCGTCGACGCGCTGGACGAACCAGCCGAAGGCCTGCCAGCGCTCGGCCAGGGGTTCGAAGGCCAGGATCTCGCGGCAATGGCCGTCGGCCTGCTGGTTGTTCACGTCCACCAGGGCGATGAGATTGTCCAACTGCCAGTGGGAGGCCGACATGGCCGCTTCCCAGGTGGCACCCTCGTTGAGTTCGCCATCGGACAGCAGGTTGTAGACGAAGGCGCCGGACTGCTTGCGCTTGAGACCGAGGCAGGCGCCCACGGCGATGCCCAGGCCCTGGCCGAGGGAACCGCCGGTGATCTCCATGCCCGGGGTGTAGGCGGCCATGCCCGACATGGGCAGGCGGCTGTCGTCGCAGCCATAGGTCTCCAGCTCTTCCTGCGGCACGATGCCGGCCTCAATCAGCGCGGCGTAGAGGGCTATCGCGTAGTGGCCGATGGACAGGTAGAAGCGGTCGCGCCCTTCCCACTCGGGGTCCTGTGGCTGGTAGCTCAGGGCGTGGAAGTAGGCGACGGCCAGGACGTCGGCGACGCCCAGGGCCTGGCCGACATAACCCTGGCCCTGGATCTGGCCCATGCGCAGGGCATGGCGGCGGATGTTGTGGGCGCGCTCGGCCAGCGAGAGCGGTGCGAGCTGTGGCGAAGAAGCGGTCATGATCTGTACCTCGATTAGCGATTGACCAGGGCGGCGGGAATGCGCAGGACCAGCGTGGCGCCTATCACCAGCACCCCGGTGATGAGGAACATGCCGATGGCGCTGGAGCCGGTGCTGGTGGTGATCCAGCCGATCAGGTAGGGCGAGCAGAAGCCGGCCAGGTTGGCGAAGCTGTTCACCGCGGCGATGCCGGCGGCGGCGGTGACCCCGCCCAGCAGCGTGGTGGGCAGCATCCAGAACAGCGAGGACGCCGAAAGGACGCCGGCCGCAGCCAGGCACAGGCTGAGGATCGACAGGGTGACGTTGTGGCCGAAGACCGCGGCGAGGCTGAGTCCGCAGGCGCCCAGCAGCATGGGAATCACCAGGTGCCAGCGGCGCTCGCGGTGCTGGTCGCCGCTGCGCCCGGCCAGCAGCATGGCGACGATGGCGCACATGTAGGGCAGGCTGGTGAGCAGGCCGATGTGCAGTGGATCGGCGACCCCCGAATTGCGCACCAGGGTCGGCAGCCAGAAGGTGATGGCGTACTGGCCCATGACCACGCAGAAGTAGATGGCGGCCAGCAGCCACAGCCGGCGATCACGGATGAAGTCGCGCACGCTGGCGTGCTCGGTCTTGTGTTGGTTGTCCTCGGCCAGTTCCTTCTGGATCAGCTCCTTTTCCTCGTCGTCCAGCCAGGTCGCCTGGTGCACGCCGTCCTTGAGATAGCCGAGCACCAACACCCCCACCAGCACCGTGGGGATGGCTTCGATGACGAACATCCACTGCCAGCCGGCCCAGCCGTGGACGCCGGCGAACTGAGTCATGATCCAGCCCGACAGCGGCCCGCCGATCATGCCCGACAGGGGAATGGCGACGAACCAGAGCACCGTCATGCGGGCGCGGCGGTAGGTGGGAAACCAGTAGGTGAGATAGAGCAGCAGACCGGGCGCCAGGCCCGCCTCGGCCACGCCGAGCAGGAAGCGCAGCAGATAGAACTGCCAGGCCGTCTCGACGAAGGCGAACAGCCCCGAAAGGATGCCCCAGGTGATCATGATTCGGGCGATCCAGCGTCGCGCGCCGACCTTGTGCAGGATGATGTTGCTGGGCACCTCGCAGAGGAAATAGCCAATGAAGAACATGCCGGCGCCGAGGCCGTAGACGGCTTCGCTCAGCGCCAGGTCGTTCATCATCTGCAGTTTGGCGAAGCCGACGTTGACCCGGTCCAGATAGGCGCAGAAGTAGCACAGCATTAGGAAGGGCATCAGCCGCCAGGCGGTCTTGCGATAGGCATTGGCGCGCGCCGAGGTGGCCGCTGCCAGGGTGAGCGTAGTCATGGTCTGATCTCTTGTTGTTATGGGCGCCGCAGCCGCGGGCACCCTTGTCGATGCAGAGCGTTGAAAACGAGGGGCGATCAGTGGATCAGCATGCCGCCGTTGACGTCCAGGGTGACGCCGGTCAGGTAGCCGGAGAGATCGCTGGCCAGGAACAGCGCGGCATTGGCCACGTCTTTGGGCTCGCCGAGGCGACCCAGCGGGATGCCGTCGATGATCGACTGGCGGCGCTCGTCGTGCATCAGTCCGCCGGTAATGTCGGTCTGGATCAGGCCTGGGGTCAGGGCATTCACGCGGATGCCGTCCGGCCCGAATTCCCGCGCCATCGCCCTGGTCAGGCCCAGCACCCCGGCCTTGGCGGCGCTGTAGTGCGGTCCGCCGAAGATGCCACCGCCACGCTGGGCGGACACCGAGGACAGGCAGACGATGCTGCCAGCGCCCTGCGCGCGCATGGCCGGGATCACCGCCTGGGACATCAGCAGGGTGCCGCGCAGGTTGACGTCGAGGATGCGGTCGTAGTCGGCGCGGCCGATCTCCAGGGTCTTCACCGGCTGGGTGATGCCGGCATTGTTGACCAGCACGTCGAGGCGACCGTACTGGGCGAGCGCCTGGTCGACCGCGGCCTTGACCTGAGCTTCGTCGGCCACGTTGGCCGCCAGGCCCAGGTGACCTTCGCCGAGGCTGGCGGCGGCATCCCGCGCGGCACTGGCATCGAGGTCGAGGATGATGACCCGCGCGCCCTGGGCGGCGAAGGCCTGGGCCGTGGCGCGACCGATGCCGCGCGCGGAGGCGGCGCCGGTGATGAGGGCGATCTTGTCTTGCAGCAGCAGGGCATTCAGGGGCATGACGCTATCCTTCTTGTTGTTGTGGAGGGCTGTCGTTGAGGGCCAGAGTGCCCCTGCCCCAGGGCCCCAGCAACGCAGCCTGCGTCAGACCGTGCTGAAAAAAATTCATGCCTGTGGCTTGGCAGATCGGCCAGGCCTGTCGACAATCAGCCTCGAACTGGCCACAGAAGCCGCGCCCCATGGATTCCGCCAAGACGCTTTCCCTGCCACCCCTGAAAGCCCTTCAAGCCTTCGAGCAGACCGCCCGCTTTGCCAACGTCGCCCGCGCCGCCGAGCAACTGGCGCTGACGCCCTCGGC
This sequence comes from Pseudomonas aestiva, assembly GCF_039908605.1. Lineage (NCBI taxonomy): Bacteria > Pseudomonadati > Pseudomonadota > Gammaproteobacteria > Pseudomonadales > Pseudomonadaceae > Pseudomonas > Pseudomonas aestiva. The sequence goes on from NZ_CP150916.1 coordinate 2,670,687, forward strand.
GGTCAGCCATCAGCTGGCCAAGCTGGAAGCCCTGGTGGGTCGCGCCCTCTTCGTCCGCGGCGCGCGCGGCATGACCCTGACCCCGGCCGGAGAGCAATACCTGGAAGAGGTCAGCGAGGTGCTGCACCGACTGGCCATGGCCACGGATCGCGCGGCCAGCGATGCCGGCCTGGAATGCCTGCGCCTGCACTCGGCGCCGAGCTTCGGCCTGCTCTGGCTGATGCCACGGCTGGAGATATTCCGCCAGAGTCATCCCGACCTGCAGATCAATCTCTCCTGCTCCTACGAATCCCTGCACTTCAGCCGCGACAAGGTCGACATCGACATCCGCCACGGCCTGCCCAGCTGGCCGAACCTGGAGATCCGCACCCTGCAGCGCGAACGCCTGGCGGTACTGGCCGCGCCGCAGTTGCTGGAAAAACGCCCGGTCCAGTCGCCGGCGGATCTGCTGCACAGTGAATTGATCCTGTCCGAAGCCACCCTGATGAAGTGGCCCAACTGGTTCGCCCAGCAGGGCCTGGCGCTGCCGGAACGGCCCTACACCCTGAGTTTCGATCGCTCCTACATGACCCTGGAAGCCGCCCGCCATGGCCTGGGCTTCGCCCTGGAGAGCACGGTGCTGGCGGCGGACTACCTGGCTCGAGGCGATCTGGTGCGGGTCCTGCCCCAGGACGATGACCTGCCGGTGGCCGCGCACCACCTGGTGTTTCCCCGGGCGCACTCGCGCTACGCCCGGGTGCGGCGTTTTCTCGACTGGCTGCAACAGGAGCTGGGGCAGCCCTTTGAGTATTAGCCTGCCTGCAGCCGCTGCCGAAGCAAGGCGACGAAGGCCTGAGCCGCCGGGGTAAGGCTGCGGCCGCTGGGGGTCAGGATGCCCAGCGGCCGGGCCAGGCTCTCGCCACGGACCGGCAGGGCCACCACCGGGGCCTCGCCGCCCGCCGATTCCGGCAGCAGGGCGAGGCCCTGGCCGGCCGCCACCAGGGCCAGCAGGGTGCTCATGTAGTTGGCTTCCAGCGCCGCCACCAGGCGCAGGCCGGCGGCGGCGAAGGCGAAGTCCAGGCATTCGCGCACGCTGCTGTCGCGACCGGTGAGCAGCAAGGGTATGGCGTCGAGTTCGCCCAGAGTGATTTCGGTGCGGCCCGCCCAGGGATGGTCGCGAGGGACGAACAGCTGCAGGTGATCGACATACAGCGGCTGGAACTCCAGGCCCACGGCCCGTGGCCGGACGCCGATGCCCAGATCCACCTGCCCTTCCCGGACCAGCGCCTCGACTCTACCGGCCACCACGTCCTGCAGGCGGACCTCGATGGCCGGATGACGGGCCTGGAAGGTCTTCAGCAATTCGGGAAAGGGACCCATGAAGAAGGACGGCAAGGCCGCCAGGGTGATCCGCCCGCGGCGCAGACCCGCCAGGTCCCGGGCATGGGTCTGGACATCGCCCAGGTCTACCAGGACGCGTTCCAGGGGCCCACGCAGTTCTTCGCCGGCGGTGGTGAGCTGGACCCTTCGCGGGGTGCGTTCGAGCAGTTGCACCTCCAGCCAGGCTTCGAGTTGCTGGATCTGCACGGTGAGCGCCGGAGGGGACAGGTGCAACTCCTCGGCCGCGCGGGCAAAGGAGCCCTGGCGGGCCACGGCGAGAAAGGCCTGCACGTGCTGGAGCAGATTTTTCATTTTGTTTTTCTGAACGCTGCTTCGGAAGATTCCAATTTACAGGACATCGGACGTCTTCGAATACTGGACCTACAACAACAAAACCTCCCGTGCGCCCGCCTGCCGTGCCACGGTCCAAGGAGTCCGCCATGCTCGCCCTGCTCGGTGTCGTCACCATTCTTGCGTTGCTCGTCGCGGTCATGAGCAAACGCGTCTCGCCCCTGGTCGCCCTGATCGTCATTCCCATCGCCGCGGCCCTGATTGGTGGCTTCGGCCTGGGCACCAGCGCCTTCATCATCGCCGGCATCAAGGGCGTCGCCCCGGTGATCGGCATGTTCGTCTTCGCCATCCTGTTCTTCGGCATCATGACCGACGCCGGGATGCTCGATCCCATCATCGACCGCATCCTGCGCACCGTCGGCACCCGGCCGACGCGCATCGTCTGCGGCAGCGCCCTGCTCGCCCTGCTGGTGCACCTGGACGGCTCCGGCGCGGTGACCTTCCTGGTGACCATACCCGCCATGCTGCCGCTCTATACCCGCCTCGGGCTGGACCGGCGCATCCTGGCCTGCGTGGCCGCCATGGCCGCCGGGGTCAACTTCCTGCCGTGGACGGGCCCGGTGCTGCGCTCCTCCGCCGCCCTGCACGTGCCGGTAGCCGATCTGTTCCAGCCGCTGATCCCGGTGCAGCTGGTGGGTCTGGCCTTTGTCTTCGCCAGTGCCTGGTGGCTCGGCCGCCGCGAGGAGAAGCGCCTGACCCTGGCCGGCCAGGCGCCCTGGCTGAATGCCGAGGGGACCGGTGCCGCACCGGAGCGGGTACTCAGCGATGCCGAGCGCGCCCTGCGTCGCCCCGGGCGGTTCTGGATCAACCTGCTGCTGACTCTGGTGGTGATGGGCGTGATGATCGCCGGCTGGGTCGATCCGGTGGTGATGTTCATGCTCGGCACCGTCGCCGCGCTGTGCCTGAACTACCCCTCGGTGGACGCCCAGAAGGCGCGCATCGACGCCCATGCCAAGACTGCCCTGACCATGGCCAGCATCCTGTTCGCCGCCGGGGTCTTCACCGGCATCATGCAGGGCAGCGGCATGCTCAAGGCCATGGCCCAGGTGGCGGTGGCGGGTATCCCGGCTGGCCACGGGCAATTGATCCCGGCGGTGGTGGGCTTCCTGTCCATGCCGCTGAGCCTGCTGTTCGATCCGGATTCCTTCTACTTCGGCGTCATGCCGGTGATCGCCGAGGTCGGCCGCAATCTGGGAGTCGATCCGGTGCAGGTGGCTCAGGCCTCGCTGCTCGGCGTGCACACCACCGGCTTCCCGGTCAGCCCCCTAACCCCGGCGACCTTCCTGCTGGTGGGCCTGTGCAAGCTGGACCTGGCCGATCACCAGCGCTTCACCATCCCCTTCCTGTTCGCGGCCTCGGTGCTGATGACCCTGACCGCCCTGCTCCTGGGAGTCTTCTAGATGAGCCGTCTTCTTCGCATCGGCTGCGGCGCCGGCTATTCCGGTGATCGCATCGAACCCGCCGTGGAGCTGGCCGAGCATGGCCGCCTCGACTACCTGGTGTTCGAATGCCTGGCCGAACGCACCATCGCCCTGGCGCAACAGGCGCGGCTGGCCGATCCCGAGGCCGGTTTCGATCCGCTGCTGGAGGCACGGATGCGGCGCATCCTGCCGCTGCTGAATCAGGCCGGGCGACCGCGCCTGCGGGTGATCACCAACATGGGCGCCGCCCATCCCTCCGCCGCGGCGCGCAAGGTCGCGGCCCTGGCGCGAGAGCTGGGCGTCACCGGGCTGAAGATCGCTGCGGTGGCCGGCGACGACGTGCTGGCCCAGTTGCCCGCCGACGCCCTCCTGGACAGCGGCCAGACCCTGGCCGAACTGGGCGACCGGGTGATCTCGGCCAATGCCTACCTGGGGGTGGAAGGCATCGTCCAGGCCCTGGAGGCGGACGCCGATGTCATCATCACCGGCCGGGTAGCCGATCCCTCGCTGTTCCTCGCGCCCCTGGTGCATGAATTCGGCTGGGCAGCGGATGACTGGGAACGTCGCGGGCGCGGCACCCTGGTCGGTCATCTGCTGGAATGCGCCGGTCAGGTCACCGGCGGCTACTTCGCCGATCCCGGTTACAAGGACGTACCCGCCCTCGCTCGCCTGGGCTTTCCCCTGGCCGAGGTGGACGCCGAGGGCCAGGCGACCCTCACCAAGGTCGCGGGCTCCGGCGGCTGCGTGACGCCGGCGACCTGCACCGAGCAACTGCTCTATGAGGTGCACGACCCGGCGGCCTATCTGACGCCGGACGTCACCGCCGACTTTTCCGGCGTTGCCCTGCAGCAGTCCGCGCCGGACCGGGTCGCGGTCAGCGGAGCCCGGGGCAAGGCGCGACCCGCGCAGCTCAAGGTCTCGGTGGGTTATCGCGACGGCTGGCATGGCGAAGGCCAGCTGTCCTATGCCGGACCGGGCGCCCTGGCCCGCGCCCGCCTGGCGGCTGAGGTGGTGCGCGAGCGTCTGCAACTCTGCGGCGTACCGGTTCAGGAGCTGCGCTGCGAACTGATCGGCTGCGACGCCCTGCACGGCGCGACCCTGGCCGCGCGCGCTACCGGCGAACCCTGGGAGGTCCGCTTGCGGGTGGTCGGGCGCTGCGCTACCCGCGCGGCGGCGGTGCAGATCGGCAACGAGGTGGAAACCCTCTATACCAATGGGCCGGCCGGCGGCGGTGGCGCCACCAAGGCGGTCCGCGAGGTGATCGCCGTGGCCTCGCTGCTGTGGCCGCGTGCGGCCGTCACCCCTACCCTGGAGCTGGAGACGCTGCCATGAAACTGCGCGAGATCGCCCACGTCCGGACCGGCGACAAGGGAGACACTTCGAACATGGCGGTGATCGCCTATCGCCGTGAAGATTTCGAGCGCCTGCGCCAGACGCTGACCGCGGAACGGGTCGCCGCCTGGTTTGCCGACAGCCGACCCGCCAACGCCGCGCCCGTGCGCCGCTACGAGTTGCCTGCCCTGGGCGCGCTGAATTTCGTGCTGCCCGGCGCCCTGCGCGGTGGCGTCACCCGCTCGCTGGCGCTGGATGCCCATGGCAAGGGGCTGGGCGCGGCGTTGCTGGATCTGGAGCTGACGGACTAGTCGCACGGCTCAACCCGGGTGCCGACACCCGCGCCGGGCAGGCGCGTCAGCAGGATGGTGTCCTTGTCGAGCGGGACCTGGGCGCCCTTGCGTCTGAGTTCGTTGATGGCATGCAGCAGGATCAGATTCACCTGTTCGACCTCGCGCATGTCGTCCGCCTTGAGCAGCCGCGACACCCGCACATTGTGATCGGCCTCGATGAGCGTGATCAGCAGGCCGTCACTGCGCCGCTCCAGCTCATGGCGCACGGGTGGATCGAGTTGGGCCAAGCGTTCATGCAACCTGTTCATCTGCAGGCTCCCGAAGGAACGTTACCCACTTGAGGCTAGCCGCCGCGGTAGAGAACGCAAGGCGTCCGTGTCGCTGTGTCATACCAGGGTCAGGAGAGGGTATACCGCGGCCAAAACGCGGCTGAGGTCTGTCACGAAGCTGCCATCAGTATCCGACAGGCTGGGCCTCCTGACCGCCACGCCGTGGCAGAGGCCTATCCATGGATACCCGCCCCGCCCTCCGCCATCGCACCCCGGCAGTCTCTCCTTCGACGCGCGCGGCCTTGGCTGCCAGGACGGCCTGCCTTCGTCACGCCGAAGCGCATGGCCAACGCATCGCCCTGGCCACCCGGCATCTGATAGCGCTCGGGCATCTGCAGATCCTCCTGGTGACAGCCCGGCAACGGTCGGTCGCCGAGGCCGACGCCGAATTGCAGGCGCATTGCCAGGTCATGCTGGCGGAGGGGCTGCCGCTGTTGCCGCGTCTGGAGCTCGACCTGGCGGCTCCCCCATACGGGCCGGAGCTTGCCGCCAGCCTGGCCGGCATCGCCCCGACCGCCCTGCTCTGCACCCAGCCTGCCCTGGCCAGGGCGCTGCAGACTGCCCTTGCGTCCCAGGGTGAGCTGACCATCGTCGGTCCTGAAACACGGGATGGGGCGCAGAACGCATCCTGGCACTAGCTCGGACGGTCACCCTTCAGAAATTCGACCCCCGGATCGTCCGTCCTGCCTGATCGGGCTGCTGCAGGTTGCCCGAAGTAGCGGTCTTGACCGGGTTCCAGTCGATCTCGGCACGCTGCACCGCATCGGCGGTGAAGCGTTCATTGAGTTCCGGCGCCAGGCGATGGCCCCAGTAGGCCAGCTTCGCCTTGTAGCCTACGGTGATTTCTTTCTGCGGTTGCAGCAGCGCCTTGACGATGGCCTGCACCGCCTTGTCCGGTGCGTCCTTGGTCGGCAGATCGGGACGGTGGCCGGTATAGGTGGCCGCATGGCCCCAGATCGGCGTATCCAGCGCCCAAGGCAGCACCGTCGACAGCTGAATGTTGGGCTGGCGTCCGCGCCGCAGTTCCTGCTGGAGCACCCGGCCGAGGCTGAGCACCGCGGCCTTGGACGCCGAATAGGAGGCCTGATAGGCGTGGGGGATCTCGCCGTCGACCGACGCCACGTTGACCAGCCGGCCATAGGCCTGGCGACGGAAGCGCTGCAGGGCCAGGTGAGTGCCAATGACCACGCCTTTCACATTGGTATCCAGCAGACGCAGATGATCGTCCAGCGGGATCTCCTCGAAGCGGCCCACGGCCACGACACCGGCATTGTTGATCCAGCCGTCGATGCGACCGAAGCGCTGCTCGGCTTGCTCGGCCAGGGCAGTCATCTGCGCCGTGTCGGCGACATCGGTGGGTACTGCCAGGGCGGCCACGCCCAGGGCCTGGACCTCGACCGCCAGGGCTTCCAGCGCCTCGGTCCGCCGCGCTGCCAGCACCAGATTGGCACCGTGCCGGGCGAGCGCCAGGGCCACGCCACGGCCGACACCACTGGAGGCGCCGGTGACGACGATGGTCCGGCCGCTCAGTTGCGGATGATCAGGCCGCCCGGAACGCCGTGGCGAGGTGCGGTTCAACAGGGCCAGGGCGGCAGGCAGGGCAAGTAGCAGTGGCAGGGTACGCATCAGGGATCTTCCTCGGGTCTGTGTCTGAGGTGTGACCCGTGACCGACCGCACTGACGTCCCGCCTGGGACGACCGGGGCCTGGCGCGCCGACGGCAACCGCTTCGCTTGATCGCCGGGATCGCCGCGCCAGGGCAGCCGCCGTGCCCCACGACCGTTCGGCGGAAGAGCTCAGTCTTCGGCCTGGCGATGCGGCATAACGATGCCGTACAGCTTGAGCCGCCGATAGAGGGTGGCCCGGGAAACACCCAGGGCACGGGCGGCGGGGATGGCCTTCCAGCGGTGCCGCACCAGGGCCGCCAGGATCGACCGTCGCTCCGGGCTGTCGACCTGGGGCTCAGGTTCGGTGAGCAACGCGCGTCCGGGGCGCAGGCTGGCCGGCAGGTGATCGAGGGTGATGCGGGCACCGTCGCACAGGGCGCAGGCGTAACGCAGCGCGTTGCGCAACTCGCGCACGTTGCCCGGCCAGTCATGTGCCAGGATGGCCTCCTGCGCCTGGGGCGTCAGCGCCGGCGCAGGACGCTCGCCGCCTTCCTCTTCGAGCAGCCGCCGCGCCAGCGCCAGGCGGTCGGCACGTTCGCGCAGTGGTGGCAGCTGGAAGACGGCGCCATTGAGGCGATAGAACAGGTCTTCGCGAAACAGTCCGGCGGCGACCCGCGCCTGGAGGTCGCGGTGGGTGGCGCAGACCAGCCGTACATCGACCCGCCGCGCCTGGGCGCTGCCCACCGGCAGCACTTCACCCTCGGCCAGCACCCGCAGCAGGCGCGTCTGCAGGGCCAGGGGCATGTCGCCGATCTCGTCGAGAAACAGGGTGCCGCCATCGGCCGCCACGATCAGGCCGTCGCGACCCTGGCGCTGGGCGCCGGTAAAGGCCCCCGCGGCATGACCGAACAATTCGCTCTCGATCAGGCTTTCCGGCAGCGCTGCGCAATTGAGGGCAATGAAGGGCCGCGCGCTGCGATCGCCGCCCTGGTGCAGGCCGCGGGCAAAGACCTCCTTGCCGGTGCCGGTCTCCCCGGTCACCAGGATCGGCAGGCCGTGGCGATAGAGACGCAGGGCGGTCGCGAGCGCCTGGCTGACCTGCGGCTCCTGTTCGTCTTCGGTCTCCAGGGCTTCGCGCACCAGGGGAATCACCACACCCGTGCGCGGCCGCGGCGCCCGGACCCGGGCGTGGAACTGCGCCTCGCCCAGGCGCAGGGGTTCAGGATCGTCCTCCTTTAAACGGGCCGAGGCGTCGCGACCGAACAACTCGTCAAGGCGCTGCGGCAGGTAGCCCAGCTGATTGAGGCAGAGTTGCCGGGCCGGACGATTCAGACCGGTCAGGCGGCCATTCGAATCCCAGGCCAGCAGGAATTCCGGCTGGGTATCGAGATAACTGGCCTGGGCATGGCCGCAGAGCACCCAGTCGCCCCGGGCGCTGTGCATGAAGTAGGCATTCTCGATGCGCTGGGCGCTGTCGCGGGTGAATTGCTGGATCAGCAGCTGGCTGCGCCGGTCGTCCGGCGAGCGCGGCGCCGAGACGTCCAGCACGCCGAGCAACTCGCCGCTCGGCGCGAACACCGGCGCCGCGGTGCAGGTCAGTCCGGTGAAGGCCACGCGGAAGTGATCGGCCTTGTGCACCGTGACCGGCGCCCGGTCGGTCAGTACCGCGGCCACGCCGCAGGTACCCTCCTCCTGCTCGGACCAGCAGGTACCCAGATAGAGCCCGACGCGGCGGCATTCCTCATCGAGCCGGTCGCTGACCCGGTAATCCAGGGTATGGCCCTGGGCGTCGGCCAGCAGCACACAGTAGTCGGCCGCCTCGACCCGCGCATGCAGGGCGCCCAGTTCGCCATCGGCGACGCGCAGGAAGTCTTCCGCCGCCTGCTGGTGCTGGCGCAATTCGTAGCGCGAAAGGATGCGCGGCCCCCGCAGAGAGCCCGGGTCGAGCTGATATTGCTCGAAGGAACGGCGCCAGGAATCGAGGATGCGCCCGGGCGGACTGGCCGCGCGCAAGGGCGCGCGCAGGGCCTGGTCGATGGCGCGGGCGTGATAGCGGGCCTGGGTAGACAACATGGACGTCTCTCCCTGAATTCCGGTCATGGCATGGAAGGCCGGTCATTGTTCTGCCCTTCATTTAGCGCCCCCTGGCCCCGGCCTTCAAGTCCGCCGCGTCGTGAGACGAATCGTCTCAGCGTCTCGCCCTCCCGTCGCAGGCGTGAGACGCCCCGGCGCGCGGAGTCGCCCCTCCTACGACCAGTCGCCTCCATTCAAACCCGCGCCTTGCCTGCACTGCAGCGGATTCATCACGGTTTGGCACCGGCCTTGCTCAGGGCTCTGCGAGGCGCCTATCACAACGACAAGAGGGCCAGACCCATGAGCGCACCCTGGCATCACCGCACGGCTGCCCTGACCACCGGCCCGTGCCTCGGAGCTCAGCCATGCCCGTAACCGTCGGCATCCTGCCCAACCCGGCCTCGGGCCGTGACCTGCGCCGGCTGACCGGCAACGCCGCCCTGACCTCCAGCACCGACAAGGCCGGGGTGGTGATGCGCCTGCTGGCGGCCTTTGGCGCCACCGGCGTAGAGCGGGTGCTGCTGCCGCCGGACATGACCGGCATCGCGGCCGCCGTGCTCAAGGCCAGCGGCAGTCGCCAGGCCCGCGAGCAGCGCTGGCCGGAGCTTAGGTTTCTCAACCTGCCGCTGACCCAGACCGTGGACGACACCCGGCGCGCCGCGCGGCTGTTGCTGGCCCAGGGCGCGGCGGTGATCGCCGTGCTCGGCGGCGACGGCACCCACAAGGCGGTGGCCGCCGAGGTGGGCGACCTGCCGCTGCTGACCCTGTCCACCGGCACCAACAATGCCTTTCCCGAATTGCGCGAGGCCACCAGCGCCGGCCTGGCCGGTGGCCTGGTGGCGAGCGGCCGCATCGACCCGGCGCTGGCGCTGCGGCGCAACAAGCGGCTGCGGGTGGAAGTGCCGGAACGCGACATCCGCGACTGGGCGCTGGTGGACGTGGCGGTCTGTCGCCAGACCTATATCGGTGCCCGCGCGGTGACCCGGGTGGAGGATCTCGCGGAAGTCTTCACCACTTTCGCCGAGCCCTGGGCCATCGGCCTGTCGGCCCTCTGCGGTCTCTGGCACCCCGTCGCGCGCAGCGCTCCCCATGGCGGCTGGGTGCGACTGGAGCCGGAAGCCCCGGCGCAACTGACCGTTCCCCTCGCCCCCGGCGTGCTGGCCCAGGCCGGCATCGCCGCCAGTGGCCTGCTGCTGCCCGGTGAACCCCGGATGCTGTCGCTGGCCACCGGCACCCTGGCGCTGGACGGCGAGCGGGAAATCGAATTCGGCCCCGAGGAGCGTCCGCAGGTGACGCTGGACCTCGACGGCCCCCTGAGCATCGACGTGGAGCGGGTACTGGAGCTGGCGGCGCAGCAGCGCCTGCTGGTCCGCCGCCTGCCCGCGTCGGCCCTCGGCAATCCTGGAGAACAATAAGATGAGCGAGACCGTAAGCGTCGAAAACCTGAGCCATGCCTACCGGGTGATGCGCACCATCCGCGTCTTCGAAGAGCGGCTGCACGTGGAATTCGCTACCGGCGAGATTCCCGGCTTCGTCCACCTTTATGCCGGCGAGGAGGCCTCGGCCGCCGGTGTCATGGCCCACCTGGGCCACGAGGACAGCATCGCCTCCACCCACCGCGGCCATGGCCATTGCATCGCCAAGGGCGTGGACGTCTACGGCATGATGGCCGAGATCTACGGCAAGAAGACCGGGGTCTGCCAGGGCAAGGGCGGCTCCATGCACATCGCCGATCTGGAAAAGGGCATGCTCGGTGCCAACGGCATCGTCGGGGCCGGAGCGCCGCTGGCCGCCGGCGCCGCCCTGGCCGCCAAGCTCAAGGGCAGCGACGCCGTTGCCGTGGCCTTCTTCGGTGACGGCGGCTCCAACGAGGGTGCGGTGTTCGAGGCTATGAATCTGGCCTCGGTGTGGAATCTGCCGTGCATCTTCGTCGCCGAGAACAACGGCTACGCCGAGGCCACCGCCTCGAACTGGTCGGTGGCCTGCGACCACATCGCCGATCGCGCCGCCGGCTTCGGCATGCCCGGGGTGACGGTGGACGGCTTCGACTTCTTCGCCGTCCACGAAGCCGCCGCGGCCGCCGTGGCCCGCGCCCGGGCCGGCGAAGGCCCCTCGCTGATCGAGGTGAAATTCACCCGCTACTTCGGCCACTTCGAGGGCGACGCCCAGACCTATCGCGATCCCAACGAGGTCAAGCAGGCCCGGGAGCAACGCGACTGCCTGATGCAATTCCGCGAGCGGGTGACGCGCTCCGGCCAACTCCAGCCCGCCCTGCTCGACAGCATCGACCAGGAGGTGGAACAGCTCATCGAAGACGCCGTGCGCAAGGCCAAGGCCGATCCCAAGCCTGGCCCGGAAGACCTGCTCACCGACGTCTACGTCACCTACGCCTGATCGGAAAACAACAAGGAGCGCCACCATGGCCAGAAAGATCAGCTACCAGCAAGCCATCAACGAAGCCCTGGAACAGGAGATGCGCCGCGACCCCACCGTCTTCCTCATGGGCGAAGACAACGCCGGCGGTGCCGGCGCGCCTGGCGAGCAGGACGCCTGGGGCGGCGTGCTCGGGGTCACCAAGGGCCTCTACCACAAATTTCCCGGGCGGGTGCTGGACACCCCGCTGTCGGAGCTCGGCTACGTCGGCGCGGCGGTGGGCGCCGCCGCCCGCGGCACCCGGCCGGTATGCGAACTGATGTTCGTCGACTTCGCCGGCTGCTGCCTGGACCAGATCCTCAACCAGGCGGCCAAATTCCGCTACATGTTCGGCGGCAAGGCGGTCACCCCGCTGGTGCTGCGGACCATGGTCGGCGCGGGCCTCCGCGCCGCCGCCCAGCATTCGCAGATGCTCACTTCCTGGTGGACCCATATCCCCGGCCTCAAGGTGGTCTGCCCGGCCACCCCCTATGATGCCAAGGGCCTGCTGATCCAGGCCATCCGCGACAACGACCCGGTGATCTTCTGCGAGCACAAGCTGCTCTACGGGATGCAGGGCGAGGTGCCCGAGGAGTCCTACGCCATCCCCTTCGGCGAGGCCAGCTTCCTGCGTGAGGGCGACGACGTCAGCCTCATCACCTACGGCCGCATGGTGCACCTGGCCATGGAGGCCGCCAGCAACCTGGCGCGCCAGGGCGTCTCCTGCGAGGTGCTGGACCTGCGTACCACCAGCCCGCTGGATCGCGACAGCATCCTGGAAAGCGTTGAGAAGACCGGCCGCGCGGTGGTCATCGACGAGGCCAATCCGCGCTGCTCGGTGGCCACCGACATCGCCGCCCTGCTTGCCGAGCACGCCTTCGACGACCTGCGCGCCCCGGTACAGCTGGTCACGGCGCCGCACACCCCGGTGCCCTTCTCCGATGCGCTGGAAGACCTCTATATCCCCGACGCGGCCAAGATCGAGCGCGCCGTGCTGAAGATCACCCAAGGGAGGCAGGCCGCATGAGCCAGATCCATACCCTGACCATGCCCAAGTGGGGCCTGTCCATGAGCGAGGGTCGGGTCAACGCCTGGCTCAAGACCGAAGGCGACAGCATCACCAAGGGCGACGAGGTGCTCGATGTCGAGACCGACAAGATCAGCAGCAGCGTCGAGGCGCCCTTCTCCGGCATCCTGCGCCGCTGCCTGGCCCGCGAGGACGAGACGCTTGCGGTAGGCGCCCTGCTGGCCATCGTGGTGGAAGGCGAGGCCAGCGATGAAGAGATCGAGGCGGTGATCGCGCGCTTCCAGGAAGACTTCGTGCCCGGTGGCGAAGACGCCGCCGACGCCGGTCCCCAGGCCCAGCGCATCGAACTCGACGGCCGGCCGCTGCGCTATCTGGAACGCGGCGAAGGCGGCCTGCCGCTGGTGCTGATCCACGGCTTTTCCGGCGATCTGGACAACTGGCTGTTCAACCATGAGGCGCTGGCTGCCGGGCGCCGGGTGATCGCCCTCGACCTGCCGGGTCACGGCCAGTCCGGCAAGACGCTCGCCACGGCAGATCTTGCCGAGCTGGGCGCCGCCGTGCTGGCTCTGCTCGACCATCTGGACATCCCCCGCGCCGTGCTCGTCGGCCACTCCATGGGTGGCGCCGTGGCCCTGCAGCTGGCGCAGACGGCGCCGCAGCGGGTCGCCGGCCTGGTGCTGATCGGCAGTGCGGGACTGGGCCAGGACATCAATGGCGCCTACCTGGAAGGCTTCGTCGCCGCCACCAGCCGCAACCAGCTCAAGGGACCGGTCAGCCTGCTGTTCAGCGATCCCGGCCTGGTCACCCGGCCACTGCTGGAAGACCTGCTCAAGTACAAGCGCCTGGAAGGCGTGGACCAGGCTCTGAAGCGACTGGCCGGCACGCTCTTCCCCAATGGCCAGCAGGCCCAGGTGCTGCGCCAGGCACTCGACGGCGATCTGCCCGCCCTGGTGATCTGGGGCAAGGCCGACGCCATCATTCCGGTCCAGCATGCCGAAGGCCTGCCCGGAACCGTCCAGGTCGAGATCCTGGAAGGCCAGGGCCATATGGTGCAGATGGAGGCCGCGGACCGGGTCAATGCCCTGATCCAGGCCTTCCTGCCCCGCTGCGAACGCTAGAGGAGCCTCACGATGAAAGCAGCCCGTTTCCATGCCGCCCGCGACATCCGGGTGGAAGACGTCGCAGCCCCCGGCGAGCCGGGCCCCACCCAGGTCCTGGTGAAAAACCAGTTCTGTGGCATCTGCGGCACCGACCTGCACGAGTACCTCGGAGGTCCCATCTTCATTCCCACCGCGCCGCACAGCTACACCGGCGGCCAGGTGCCGCAGATCCTCGGCCACGAGTACTCCGGCGTGGTGGAGGCCGTGGGCAGCCAGGTGACCTCGGTGAAGCCCGGTGACCGGGTCTCCATCCAGCCCATGGTCTCGCCACGGGACGACTACTACGGCCGCCGCGGCCAGTACCAGCTCAGCGAACAGCTGGCCATCATCGGCCTGTCCCATCCCTGGGGAGGGATGGCCGAGTACTCCCTGGTGGAGGACTACAACGCCATCCCCATGCCGGACGATCTCAGCACCGAGCACGCGGCGCTGATCGAACCCACCGCGGTGACCGTCTATGCCACTCACCGGGGCGGCGTGAAGCCTGGCGACAACGTGCTGGTGGCCGGTGCCGGGCCCATTGGCCAGCTGCAGGTCATGGCTGCCCGCGCGGCGGGTGCCACGCGGATCTTCCTGGTGGACCTCAACGACAACCGCCTGGAGATGGCCCACCGCCTGGTGGAGGGGCTCATCACCCTGAATCCCGGCAGCACCGATGTGCTGCGCGAGGTGCGTGCCCGCACCGCCGGGGGCGTGGGGGTGGATGTGGCCTTCGAATGCGTGGGCGCCGAGGCACCGCTGGGGCTGTGCCTGGAAGCGGTCCGCCGCCAGGGTGTGGTGGTCCAGGTGGGGATGCAGGGCAAGCCGCCGGCGCTGGATGGCTTCACCCTCACCTACAAGGACGTGGACCTGCGCGGCTCCTGGTGCTACTCGACGCTGATGTGGCCCCAGGTGGCGGCCCTGATCGCCAGCGGCCAACTGCCGGCCGAGAAGGTCGTGACCCGCCACATCGCGCTGGACGACGTGGTGGAACAGGGCTTCGAAGCCTTGCTGGACAAGGCCGGGACCCAGCTGAAGATCCTGATCGAGCTCTAGGGTTTACCACGCGGTCGGCGGGGGCCGCCGCGTGGGCTTTTTGCCTTACTGGAAGCTCGTCGTGGCAAAGCTGGGACGCGCCAGGAGCCGCTGGTGAAAGGCCACCAGCCGCGGGTGCGGGGACCAGTCGATTTCCGGCAGGCGAAAGCTCAGGTAGTCGAGCCCGACCGCCACCAGGTAGTGGCTGAAATCAAGGTCTTCAACATCCAGGGTGGAAGACTGGTCCAGGCGCGCCAGCAGGCGCCCGATGGCCGCCAGCCGGCGGGCGCCCAGCACCGATTCATCCTGGGCCGCACCGCCCTGCTTGCGGGCGATCACCGTGCCGAAGGCGGCGTCGATCAGGCCCTGGCCCAGGCCGGCCAGTTGCAGGCGTCCGGCCGCAAGCGGGTTGCCGCCTGCCAGCTGGTGCAGATAAACGCAGATCAGCAGAGTCTCGCCGAGGGTCACACCCTCATCGGTGATCAGCACCGGCACCTTGTTGGCCGGATTGGCGGCCAACAGCTGCGCGTCTTCGTTCCAGGGGTCGCTCCACACCAGCGCCAGTCGCTCGCCAAAGCCGGCTTCCAAAGCGGTGACGCGCGCGGCGCGGGCATAGGGTGAGGTCTGGTTCAGCAGCAGCTGCATGGCGGACTCCTTGACACGGGCGGGCGGTGAAAGGGGCCCGTCAGTGTAGCCGCTCCTGTGCGCCTTCAGCGCGGCCGGGTCACGGTGAGGACAACGGCGGCGATGCGATCGGTATGGGCATAGACCCCTGTCTCCAGCTCCTCGCCGAAGACATCCGGATCCAGCTCGCGATAGCGCCAGGCCACGTCCTGGCCATCCAGGCGGGTGCGGACTTCTTCGAGGAATGGATCACGGCCATCGACCATGGCAACGCCGGTATAGAGCAGCAGGGTGCCGCCCGGCGCCAGGCGCTGCAGCGCCGTGTCCAGGATGGCCAGGGACAGACCGGCCCCCAGGGGACCGCCACCATGGCGATAGGCACGCTCGCCGGGATCGACCAGATAGGGCGGATTGGACAGGATGAAATCGAAGTCGCCCGCCACATCGTTCAGCAGGTTGCTGTAGCACGCGCTGACATTCTCGGCCCCGGCCAGCTCGGCGTTGGTCCGGGTCAGGGCCAGGGCGCGCTCGTTGATGTCCACCGCCAGCACCTCGGCATCGGGCCGCGCCAGGGCGACCAGGATGGCGCCGGGACCGGCACCGCTGCCGATGTCCACGGCGCGGCGGATGTCACCGGTCTCGAAGCGCAGCTGGGCTTCCAGGGCATTGGCATAGCGATAGGTGTCGGGGCCAAAGAACACCGCATCGGCGTCCTCGGTGGGATAGGCGGAATGCACGAACAACTGGTCGCCCAGGCTCGACACCCGCACCCGGCTGCGCCAACCACCCGGCACCGCGGTCAGCAGCTCGGCGGCCGCCAGGGTGTCGACCAGAGAGCCGGGCAGCAGCTCGGGGGAAAACGGCCGGCTCCAGCCGAAGATGCCCTGCAGATCCCGCGCCCAGGCGTTGCCTGGCCGGGCATTGACCCGCGCGTGGGAGGCCGGGGTGGGCGTGATGAAGTGATAGTCCGCTGCGCGCAGCGTTTCGATCAGCAGTTTCAGGGCAGCGGCCGCGGCAAGGCTGGTCGCGGTGCGTTCGGGATGTTCTATGGCCGTCACGGGTGGTTCCTTCAATGACAGTCGAAATGAAAAAGGACCCTTGCGGGTCCTTGAATAGGGGTCAGTCCAACAGGGAGACGAACAGCCGCGTCGCCAGCAGGCCGGCACGGCTGTGATGGCGCGCCGGTGACAGCTGCTCCACCAGCAGCGCCATGGCGGCCGCGCGACTGGGCTGGCTCGCCAGCCGCTGCTCCAGCGCGACCTCATCACGATCGAAGTCGCTCGCCTGAGCCTTGCTGGCATTGGCCGCCGTACCCTGCTCGGCTTCCAGCGCCGGACACAGGCGCTCCTGCTGACGCTGGCGAGCGCGAAAGCTCACCTCGCGCCGCGGCAACACCGCCACCCGCTCGGCGGCAGCCGGGTTCCGGGCACCGCTGTGCACGAAGTCACCGGCGATCCAGTCATGGATCAACTGCTGCTCGTAGGCGGTGAAGACGCCAAACATCTCGGCACGCTCGCCCTGAATCAGCCGCCAGAAGCGGCTGTTGACCGGGTCCTCGTGACGCTTGATCCAGCCCTGCTCCTGCATCACCCGGAGGAAGTCGGGAATCTGCGACGGAGCGCATAGCCAGTCGCTGACGCTGCGGCCACCGATGCGGCAATAGTCCGAATGTACATAGCGGCCAACCGTGCTCTTCTCCGCCAGCACCTCGATCACCGCCTGCTCCAGATCGAAGCTGCCGATCACCGAGGTGGTACCAGCGCCCAGTTCATTGAGCAGGTAGCCCTGCACCACACGCTGGTAGAAAGCCGCGCGGCCCTCGGCCGGCATGGCGTCGTGCACCGCCTGCAGCGCCTTGCGCGCATGACCGGTGCCGGCATTGTCGACCGTTACATGCAGCGTGAAGTAATAGGGGTCGATACCCAGCTCGTTGAGCTCGTAAGAGGTGATCAACAGGTGCAACGGCAACTGCTCGTAACCCAGATTGAAGCCGAGCACCTCGGGCAGGTAGTGATCGGCATTATCGGCCAGGGCCAGCTGAATCGCGCCCTGGACATAGTGCTCGTCGCTCAGCTGCGAGAAATCTTCGCAGCCGTGACTGGCCAGCAGCTTGCGATAGAGCACCACATGGTTCTTGTCCGGCTGGCCGTCGCCCAGTTCTTCCAGATAGATCTGGATGGCCGCCCGATAGCGCAGGTCATCCCAGTGGGCGAGCGTGCCATAGAGCCAGGCGCCATCCACCAGCTTGGTGGGCGCCACGCCACGCAGGAAATACAGCGCATGGGCCTTGCTGCCGAAGTAGCGGCGCGGCGCACCAGCCTTGCGGGCCGCCAGGTAGTCCTGGTACTGGGCGCCGACCCGGGCGTTGTTTTCCAGCACCCAGACTTCCAGGCCCTCGGGGTCTTCCGGCAGGTCGGCGGTCATGCCAGATACCGCCTGCAGCTGGTCGTCGAGAAAGCGTCGAGCCCTCTCCTGCGCCCTGACGCCCGGGTGCTCCACCAGCAATTCCTGATAGAGCGACCGGGCCGGTTGCAGGTTGAGCGGATTCGAGGCGGCGTACTGGCCGGTAACGGCTCTTGTCGTGGTCTGCATGAAGGGCACATCTGGCAGCTGATGAATACCTCGTTCGGCCCGCGGAAAAGGCCTTGGTTCCTGGCCGAGCCCGCGCCGGAACGGTGCCGCTCCGCTTGCGGCTGTCAAAGGCAGTGCCTGGCGACCGCTGCCATTCGTCGGCAGGCGCTCCGCGCCACTGCGCCTGCTGCCGGTCCGCACCAGGCGACGGGTGACCTGATGAAGGGCCTCATTTTCCAGGCTGGCGGGCCGATAGCCTGAAAACCCACGCGACTGCCAGGCCCTGCCCATGTCTCCTGCCGATTCCGATGTCGATCTGCGCGCCCTCCTCGATTCGATCCAGGAATTCATCATCGCCAAGGATGGCCGCGGGCGCTGGTTGTTCGTCAATCGCATCGTGCTCGAGGCCTACGCCATGCTCGGCTTCGACTACGTGGGCATCACCGATGCCGAATTGATCGAGCTGTTTCCGGATCATGCCCAGGCCTTCGCCTATAACATCGAGACCGACGAGCGCGCCTGGCGCAATGGTGTGGCCACGCAGATCGAGAAGTCCTTCATGGGGCCGGATGGACGCATCAATACCTGGGAAGTGATCAAGACGCCTCACTTCGATGCCCAGGGCGGACGCCAGCTGCTGACCATCGTCAGTCGCAATGTCACCGAGCGCAAACTGGCGGAGACCGCCCTGCAGGACAGCGAAAGACGCTTCAAGTCCCTGGCCTACCTGGATGCCCTGACCGGCATCCCCAATCGACGCAGCATCCTCGACCAGATCGTCGGTCACCTGGCGGTCGCCTCCCCCCAGGCGGAGTGCGCCCTGTTCTACCTCGACCTGGACAGGTTCAAGGCGATCAACGACGAATTCGGCCACGAGGTGGGAGATCGGCTGCTGGTGGCCTTCGTCACCCGGGTCAGCGCCTGCCTGCGCCCGGACGATCTGCTCGGGCGGATCGGTGGAGACGAATTCATCGTCTTCCTGCGCGACACTTCCGCAACCACCGCCCTGGCCCTGGCCGAGCGCCTCTGCCTGGCCCTGCAGGAGCCCTGGACGCTGCAGGACATCTGCCTGGCGACCACCTCTTCCATCGGCATCGCCCACGGCGCCGCCGGCAGCCTCAACGTCCACGAACTGATCCGCCGCGCCGATGGCGCCCTGTACCAGGCCAAGCGCGCCGGGCGGGCCCGGGTGGTGCTGGCGGACGGCTAGAGCCGCTCCGTCGGCTGGGCGCGGATCATGATCTCGCGCTGGCGAAAGGCCTTTTCCAGACGGTGCCGATAGCCTTCCCACCAGGCTCGATCCAGGGCCTCGGTCATGACCTCGTAGACCAGCAGCTCGTCGTCCTCGACGCGCTGCGCCTCGTCCTGGCACAGGCCCTCCACCGGTGCCCGGCTGAAGGCGGTCAGCCCGCCGAAGCGCGCGACTAGTTCCTCGCGCACCTCCTGGAACAGCGCCCCGGACAGGCGCTGGCCGTCATTGTCGTTCAGGGGTAGCAGCAACTGGACGAGGTACATGGCCATCTCTCCTGGAGTAGTGGGCTGCAGACCCCCTGGGCCCCCGGGCGGGTTCCCGTCCATTGATCCCCTGCCCGCACGCCAGAAATGCAAAGGCCCTGCCGAGGAGCGCTCGGCAGGGCCTTTCACCACCGTTCAGTCGGATCAGACCGAGAAGCGGCCGACCAGGCGATTCATGTCCACCGCCAGGCGCGAGACCTCATGGGCGGCGGCGGCGGTCTGGTGCGCCCCGGCCGAGGTCTGGATCGACAGGTCGCGGATGCTGACCAGATTCTGGTCCACCGACCGGGCGACCTGGGCCTGCTCTTCCGAGGCCGTGGCGATGAGGAAATTGCGCTCGTTGATCTCGGTGATGGAGCGGGCGATCTCCTCCAGGGCCGCGCCCGCTTCGTTGGCGATCTTCAAGGTGGCGGTAGCCTCGTCGCGGCTGCGTTGCATGGCCTGGACAGCGCCTTCCGAACCACTCTGGATGCCGCCGATCATCTGCTCGATCTCGCGGGTGGATTCCTGCGTCCGGTGGGCCAGGGCCCGCACCTCGTCGGCGACCACGGCGAAGCCACGGCCCTGTTCGCCAGCCCGGGCGGCCTCGATGGCGGCGTTCAGCGCCAGCAGGTTGGTCTGCTCAGCGATGCCGCGGATCACGTCGACCACGGTGGCGATGCCTTGCGCCTGCCCGGCCAGGGCGACGATCTGCTCGCTGGTATGGGACACGGTGCCGGTCAGCGACTGGATGGCGTTGACGGTCTCGGTGACGCGAGCCGCGCCCAGACCGGTCGAGCGCTCCGACTGTTGCGCGGACGTCGAGGCCGAGGCGGCGTTGCGCGCCACCTCCTCGACGGCGGCGGTCATCTCGTTGACCGCGGTAGCCGCCTGCTCCACTTCGCTGTTCTGCCGTTGCAGCCCACGGCTGCCCTCTTCGGTCACGGCGTTCATCTCTTCGGCGGCGGACGCCAGCTGCGTCGAGGCTTCGCCGATGTGGCTGACGGTATCGCGCAGGGTCTGCTGCATCTGCACCGTGGCGCGCATCAGGTCGGCCATTTCGTCGCGGCCCTCTGCCACGGCCGCGACCCGCAGATCACCCTCGGCAATGCGGCGGTTGACGGCCAGCACCTGGTGCAGCGGCTGCAGGATGCTGCGGGTATAGAGCGTGGCCAGCACCACGGTGAGCACCACGGCCACGGCGGAAATGATCCCGAGCAGCCAGAGGTTATGGCTGTAGGTCTGGGTCGCCAGTTCGCCGGCCTGCTTGGCGCCGCGCTGGTTGAAGTCCGCCAGGGCCACGATCTTCTCTTGCAGGTCGTTGGTCAGCGGCCGGATGTTGGCATTGACGTAGGCGGTCCCTTCGCTGGCCGGACGGGTCCGGGCGAGGGTGACGATCTCGTCGAGGCGCGCATCGTAGGCCTTGGCGCCGGCGGACACGGCATCGGCCAACCGCTGCTCTTCAGGCGAAGCCACCAGGGCCTGGTAGGCCGCCACCTCCTGCTGCAGATGGCCGCGCGCCTGGGCGATGGTCGCCGCGGCGGTCTGCTTCATCTGCTCGTCTTCAGAGGCCACCATGCGCAGGGTTTCCAGACGCAGCCTGAGAACGAGGGAGTCTATCTTCGCCGTCTGGGCGATGCTGGCCATCCAGTTGGTCTCGACATCCTGCTCGGCTTTGTACAGCGCGTTGAGGCCCACGGCCGAGGTGGCCGCCAGCACCAGCAGCAACAGGGTAACGGCGGCAAAGCACACGGCCGAGCGGGCCGACAATTTCAGGGTACGCATGGCGCGACTCCAGGTAGGAAAGGCATGTTCACCCCTTCTGTTCGGCGCTACCGTCACTGGCTGAATAGCCACCCATCGGCGATCGACGGCGCACCCACCAGGAGCTGCAGGCTAGAGCCGACGCGGGCTCCAGGACGATGCAGCAAGCTGACGAGCAGCCGCCGCCCTGGCCAATTGCCATGCGCAGTCGGGCTAGAATGAGCCTTTTCCTCAATCGAAATCCCCATGCCGCCGACGAAGCTTCGCCCTGCGCGTCTGGTCCCCTTGCGCAATCGCCTGCTGGCCATCGCCTTCGCCGGAATCGTGCCCCTGGCGCTGGTGGCCGGCCTGGGGCTCTGGCTGCTCGTCCAACACCAGCAGCACGAAGCCGAACAGCGAGCCCTGGAGTCCAGCCGCCAGGCGGCCACCACCATCGAAAGCGAATTGCGCCGCTCGGTGACCATTCTCCAGGCATTGGCCGAGTCGCCCCTGTTGCGGACGGGTGACCTGAGCGATTTCGACACCCTGGTCGGGCGCATCCTGCCGCTGGTGCCAGGTTGGCGAACGGTGCTGCTCGCCACGCCGGAGGGCGAGGTCGTCCGGCGGATATCGAGCGTCAACCGGCCCGCAGGCGGTCCTCTCGCCGAACCGGACAGCTTTGCCGAGGTGCTCGCCCAGCGCCGGCCGGTGATCGGGCAACTGGGCCGCGGACCCGCCGGGCTGCTGGCCTTTCCGATCCGGGTCCCGGTGCTGCGCGAAGGTCGGCTGAATTTCGTCCTGACCGCGGTGATGACACCGGAGAGCATCCGCGCGGCGCGCATGGCCCGCGCCCTGCCCAAGGACTGGGTGGGCTCGGTATTCGATCGCCATGGCCTGCGCGTCGCCCGTACCAGCCTGCACGAGGAGAGCCTGGGCGAGCCGGCCCTGCCAGCTCTGGCCGAGATCCTGGCCCAGCCCGGCGAAGAAGGCGTCGGTACCGTCCGTACCCGGGAAGGTCACGAGGTCTATACGGCCTTCGTGCGCCTGCCCGATTCCGGCTGGACCGTGACCACGGCGATCCCCACCGAAGAGGTGGCCGCAGCCGCCAATCGCTCCTTCGCGCTCTATGGCGGCGGCCTGGTGCTGTCGGTGGTCTTCGCCTGGGCGATGGCCCTGCTGCTGTCGCGGCGGATCAGCCGGCCGGTGCAGGCACTGCAAGAGGCCGCCCAGGCGCTGGGGCAGCGCCTGCCGCCGGTGCTGCCCGACAGCGACGTGCTGGAGATCCGCCAGGTGGGCGAAGCGCTGCTGACCGCGGCCGAAGCCCGCCGGCTGATCGAAGAGGAACGCGACGACTACTTGCGCAACCTGCAACTGAGCCAGGAGCAGCTGCAACTGCAGGTCGCGGACCTGGAGGTCCTGCAGCGGCTCAATCATCGTCTGCTGCAGTTGCCCTCGCTGCCGCAGCAATTGCAGGAGATCCTCGCGGTCCTCTGTCGCTTCCACCAGACGTCCCTGGGCTGCGTCTCGCTACTGGAAGACGGCAAGCCGCCGCAGCTGTATTTCGCGGCCGGTTTCTCGGCGGAAGATCAGGCGCAGCTGGCCACCCTGCCCCTGGCGGAAAGCGCCTGTGCCGCCGCGCTGCGCAGCGAAGCCCGGGTGGTGGTGCCGGCGCTGGCGGCCGCACCCGAGTTCGCCGCCCTGGCCGCCCTGGGCCAGCGCCTGGGCTTCGCCGCCCTGCATGCCGTGCCCCTGCGCAGTACCCTGCACGGCACGCTCGGCGCCATCACCGTCCACCTGCCGGAAGCCCGGGAACCCACGCCGCGCCAGCAGCGCCTGGCCGACCTGTGCGCCTCCAAGGCGGTGCTGGTGATCGACCGCGCCCGCATCCAGGAGGCCGCCCTGCGTTCGCAACGCCGGTTGCGGGTGGCCCTGGAAAGCTCCCAGGTCTCCTTCGGCATCGCCGTGCCCGCCGCCGCGGGTGCCTTCAACTGGGACTATCTCAACCCCATCGGCGCCACCACCCTGGACCTCGACGGCAGCGCTGCGAACGCCCGCCTGCCCTGGGCCAGTGCGCGGATCCTGCAGCTCTGTGCGGAGCACCAGGCCGGTGAGGCGGCCTGGTCCGTGGAAGTGCAAGGTGCCGATGCCAGCGGCGCCAGTTGCTGGCTGCAGATCAGCGCCACGCCCTTCGACGGCAACGTGGCGGTCTGGTTTCTCGACATCAGCGAGCGCAAGCGCCAGGAGCAACAGCTACGCGACAACGACCGGCAAAAGGACGAATTCCTCGCCGTGCTGGCCCATGAATTGCGCAATCCGCTGGCCCCCATTCGCCAGGCGGCGGCGCTGATCGCCGCGCCCCAGGCCTCGGCCGAACAGCAGCGGCGCAGTTGCCAGACCATAGAGCGACAGGTGGAACGCATGGGCGCCCTGCTCAACGATCTGCTGGACATCTCGCGCATCACCTTTGGCCGCATCACCCTGCACAACGCCGTCGTCACCCTGCAGACGGTACTCCAGGCCGCCGCCGAGGCGACCCGGGCGCCCATGCAGGAGAAGCGCCAGACCTTCGCGCTGCACTTGCCCGAGGCGCCCCTCTGGCTGCATGCCGATCCGCTGCGCCTGGAGCAGATCTTCATCAACCTGCTGGGCAACGCCGCCCGTTACACCCCGGTAGGAGGCCGGATCACCCTCGCCGTGCAGGCGAGCGAGACCGAGGTGCGGGTGGACATCGCCGACAACGGCATCGGCATCGCCCCCGAGCGCCTGGCGGACCTGTTCCAGATGTTCGGCCAGCTCGATCCGCGCCTTACCGAGCGCTCGCCCGGGCTGGGCATCGGCCTGGCCCTTTCCCGCGAACTGGCGCGGTTGCAGGGTGGCGACATCAGCGTGACCAGCGCTGGCCTGAGTCAGGGCAGCCGCTTCACCGTGAGCCTGCCGCTCGCCGCAGCGCCGCCCGCCAGCGCGCTGGAGGCGGTGGCCGCCGCTTCGGCAGCGCCCGCCACCCGCCGGATCCTGGTCGCCGACGACAACCCCGACATCGCCGACACCATCGCCGAACTCCTCGAGCTGGATGGCCACGAAGTGCGGGTCGCCTACGATGGCCAGCAAGCCCTGACGCTGTTCCAGAGCTATGGCCCCGAGATCGTCATCTCCGACATCGGCATGCCGGGCCTGACCGGCCATCAATTGGCCCGGGCGATCCGCGCGACCCCGGCCGGCCAGGCGGTCAGGCTGATCGCCATGACCGGCTGGGGCCAGCCCCAGGACCAGGCCGAGGCCCTGGCGGCCGGCTTCGATCATCACCTGACCAAGCCAGCCGACATGCGGACCCTCTACGCCCTGGTGGGCGCCTAGGCGTTGACCCGGCGCGAACCGGTCAGCCGCGTCAGCCCATAGAGCGCCACGCCCACCAGCAGCATCAGCCCGGCGCGCCACCAGGTCGCGGCGCCCTGCTGGGCCAGCAGCAGCGCACAGGAGCCCAGGGCCAGTACCGGAAAGAGCCAGTGGACGCGGAAATGCGCATGCTCGACCCGGTCGCGCTTGAGCACCAGCACCGCCAGGTTGGTACTGATGAACACCACCAAGAGCAGTAGCACCACGGTTTCGGCCAGCACATCCAGGGTACTGGTATAGGTCAGGGCGATGGCCACCGCGGTGGTGGCGAGGATGGCGATCCCGGGGGTCTGTCGCCGCGGCAGCACCCGGCCGAGTACCGGCGGCAGCAGGCCCTGGCGGGCCATGCCATAGGCCAGGCGGCTGGCCATGATCATGGTCAGCAGTGCGCCGTTGGCCACGGCGATGAGGGCGATGACGGCGAACACCCGGGTCGGCACCCCCAGGCCCGAGGCACCGAGCACGTCCATCAGTGGTGCGCCCGACGCCTTGAGCTGGTCGACCGGCAGCACCAGGGCGGCGCCGGCGCCCACCAGCATGTAGACGATGCCGGCGATGACCAGGGCGCCAAACAGCGCTCGCGGATAGACACGGCTCACGTCACGCACCTCCTCCGCTAGATTGGCCGAGGTCTCGAAGCCGACGAAGGAATAGAAGGCCAGCAGCGAGGCACCGAGGATGGCCACGGTGGCCGAGGGCGCGTCCACTTCCAGTAGCCGCGCCGGCTCGCCCTGTCCCTGGACGACGAACCAGGCCGCCGCCGCGACGATGATCACCAGGCCTGACAGCTCGATCAGGGTCATCACCAGATTGACCGACAGCGATTCCCTGATGCCCCGGGCGTTGAGCAGGCCGATGAGCACTAGGAAGGCCAGGCAGACCCAACTGGCGGGCCAGGGCACCAGTGCCTGCAGATAGCCTCCGGCAAAGGCCACCGCCAACCCTGCCGCACTGGTAACCCCGGCGGCCAGCATCGAGAAGCCCACCAGGAAGGACAGCCAGGGCCGCCCGAAGGCTCTCTCGGCGAACACCGCCGCGCCCCCCGCCCTGGGGTACTTGGTGACCAGCTCGGCATAGGACGCCGCGGTCAGGAGGGCGAACAGCAAGGCAACTAGCAAGGGCGCCCAGATGGCGCCGTCGACCCGCCCGGCGATGGTACCCGCCAAGGCATAGACACCCGCACCCAGGACGTCGCCGAGGATGAAGAACAGCAGCATGGGCAGGGTGATGGCGCGTTTGAGCGTCGCGGTTGCAGGGGAGGATTCCATGGTCATGCTCGAAGTGCTCCTGCGCGGTCCGTTCGGGAAGGATTCTGGCGATCCCAAGGGCCGCCGCTTGCTTTCGTAGAGGTCGCCGACGGCAAGCGGGTTCCGAGGTGCCATCGCTCCTCCCCTGCCGCAAGGGGTCGTTTCCTCAGCGCCACCCAACAGCCGCGTGCCAGCCGCTGCCGTCGGCCGCCTCCCCTGCCCCGCTCTATCCCGGCGACCTCTACGCCCTGGCCGCTTCGCTTGGTCGCAGCCGCAATCCGGGCAGTAGCCGGGCCGTTCCTTCCGCCCAGCCTGCCGATCAGCGGCAAGGCCTATCCTGCGTCGCACGAGGCCGCCACACTCTGCCGCTTTCGTGGTCGAACGATGCTCAGACCGCTTTTTCCCGAGGATCCCCTGCAAGATGAGTGAGGCACCCCTGGCAACGCTGACGCGCGAGGAACTCGAAGCCGAAGTCCTGCGTTTGCGCGCCGCCCTGCGGTCCACCGAGGACCGCGCCGTGGCCCCGACCGGCGCCATCCGCCGGCCCAGCAAGGCACGCAGCCGCGCCGTGCTGGAGAGCACCACCCAGTTCGCCATCGTGGTCTGCGACTCCGAGGGGCTCATTACCGACTGGAATCCCGGTGCCGAGCAGGTCATGGGCTGGACCGCCCAGGAAATGATCGGCCAGGATGCCTCGCGTTTCTTCACCCCGGAGGACCGTGCCAACCGTCGTGCCGAGTACGAGATGGCCAAGGCCCTGCGCGACGGCAGCGCCATCGACGAGCGCTGGCACCTGCGCCAGGACGGGCAGCGCTTCTGGGCGTCCGGCGAGATGATGGCGCTGAACGATGACGACGACGAGCCCCTCGGCTTCGTCAAGATCCTGCGTGACCGCACCGAAGAACACCTGGCGGGCCTTGCGCTCAAGGAAACCCAGGAACGCTATCGCCTGGTCGCCGAAGCCACCAACGATGCCATCTGGGACTGGGACTTCGCCTCCGGGGCGGTGCTCTGGAACGAGGCGCTGCACACGGCCTATGGTCACACCCCCACCGCGGTCGAATCGACCAGCGACTGGTGGCTGGGCCGGATCCACCCGGACGATCGTACCCGTATCGCGGCCTCCATCCACGCGGTGATCGACGGCGACGGCCTGGTCTGGACCGATGAATACCGCTTCCAGCGCGCTGATGGCTCCTACGCGCTGGTGTTCGACCGTGGTCGGGTGATCCGCGACAGCTACGGTCGCCCGCTGCGGATGATCGGCGCCCTGCTGGACATGAGCCAGCTGCAGACGGCCGAGACCGCCCTGCGCAAGAGCGAGGAACGCTTTCGCGCCATCATCGAGACCATCGGTTCGGCCTTCGCCATCGTCCAGGTCAAGTTCGACGCCGACGACAAGCCCATCGACTACCGCTTCCTGGAAGCCAACCCGGCCTTCGAACGCCAGGCCGGGGTCAACCTGCGCGGCAAGTGGGTGACCGAATTCGCCCCCAACCTGGAACAGTTCTGGTTCGATACCTACGGCCACGTGGCCAAGACCGGCGAGCCGGCGACCTTCGAAAACTACGCCAACACCTTCGAACGCTGGTTCGACGTGCGCGCCGTACGGGTGGGCGATCCCGACGAGCGCCAGATCGCCATCCTCTTCAGCGACGTGACCGAGCGGCGCAACGCCGAGGAACGGCTGCGCATCAGCGAGGCCCTGGCGCGGGAAAACATCGAGCGGGTACAGCTGGCGTTGTCCGCCGGCGCCATCATCGGCACCTGGCACTGGGACCTGCCCACCGACCGCTTCACCGTGGATGAAGCCTTCGCCACGGTCTTCGGTCTCGATCCGCGCCTGGGTCGCGAAGGTCTGAGCCTGGCCCAGGTGGTGACCAACGTCCATCCCGACGACAAAAGCGGTCTTGCCCACGCCATCGACGGGGTAATCGCCCAGAGCGGTCCCTTCGCCCACCAGTACCGGGTACGGCGCGCCGACGGCAACTACTACTGGATCGAGGCCAATGGCCGGGTCGATCACGCGGCCGACGGCACCCCGCTGCGTTTTCCCGGGGTGCTCATCGACGTCGAGGAGCGGCGGGCGATCGAAGCCGAGCGGGACAAGGCCCTGGCCGCCTTGCGTACCCTCAACGAGACCCTGGAAATCCGGGTGGCCGAACGCTCGGCCGAACTGATGCAGGCCGAGGAAAAGCTGCGTCAGTCGCAGAAGATGGAAGCGGTCGGCCAGCTCACCGGCGGTCTCGCCCACGATTTCAACAACCTGCTGGCGGGTATCTCCGGTGCCCTGGAGCTGATGGAGACGCGCATCGCCCAGGGGCGGTTGCGCGAACTCGATCGCTACCTGATCGCCGCCCAGGGCGCGGCCAAGCGCGCCGCCGCCCTCACCCACCGGCTGCTGGCCTTTTCCCGGCGCCAGACCCTGGCGCCGCGGCCGGTGGACGTCAACCAGCTGATCGATGGCCTCACCGAACTCATCCAGCGCACCGTGGGTCCTGGCATCCAGGTGGAGACCGTCGGCGCCGCGGGCCTCTGGCCGGCCCTGGTGGACCCCAGCCAGCTGGAGAATTCACTGCTCAATCTGTGCATCAATGCCCGCGACGCCATGCCCGAGGGCGGTCGCATCACCATCGAGACCGCCAACCGCTGGATGGATCGCGAGAGCGCCCGCGCCCAGGATCTGCCGGAAGGTCAGTACCTGTCGCTGTGCGTGACGGATACCGGGGTGGGCATCGCGCCGGAGGTCGCGGCCCGGGTGTTCGAGCCCTTCTTCACCACCAAGCCCATCGGCCAGGGCACCGGTCTGGGCCTGTCGATGATCTATGGCTTCGCGCGCCAGTCCGGCGGCCAGGTACGGCTCTACTCCGAGATCAACCAGGGCACCACGCTGTGCATCTATCTGCCGCGCTACCTGGGCGAGGCGCCGACCGACGAAGGCCTGACCGCGCGCCGGGAGGTGGCTGGCAGCACCCAGGGCGAAACGGTGCTCATCGTCGACGACGAACCGACGGTGCGGATGCTGGTCGTGGATATCCTCGAAGACCTCGGTTACGCGGTGATCGAAGCGGCCGACAGCCTCACCGGCTTGAAGATCCTGCAATCGGACGTGTCGCTCGACCTGCTGATCACCGACGTCGGCCTGCCCGGCGGCATGAACGGTCGGCAGATGGCTGAAGCGGGGCGCCAGTCGCGTCCGGGCCTGAAGACGCTGTTCATCACCGGCTATGCCGAGAATGCCGCCATCGGCAACGGGCATCTGGACCCGGGCATGGAAATCCTCACCAAGCCCTTTGCCATGGACTCCCTGGCAGCCCGGGTACGCGAGATGCTAGGCGTCTAGCACGCCGCCCTAGAAGCTGGCGCCGATTTTCAGCGCCACGGTATAGCCCTCGGCCCGGTTGCGCGTCTCGAATTCCTTGTAGGCGTGCAGCCAGATGGCCGGCAATCCCGAGGAGGGATCGAAGAAGCTGAGCGCCGGCCCCAGTGCCAGCGTCCGGGCACGGTTGCCGCGGGTCAGGCCGGGAGCGTCGTCGTCGCTGAGCTGGCGGTAGTAGTAGCCGCCCAGCCCCGCGGTCCAGGGACCGAAATGCTGGCCGACGGCGAATTCGTGGCGATACTCCACCCCGCTGCGATAGTCGGTGGCCGCGTTGCGCGCATTGATGTCGACCTGGAAGCTGGACGACAGCTCCAGTCCGCTCGGGCTGATGTAGCTGGCGTTGAGGATCGGCGAGACCGTCCAGTGGTTGGTCCCGGGGCTGACCAGCCGATTCTTGTCGTAGTCGCCGGTCGGCGCCTGGATCGACAGCTGGGTGTTGATGCCGACGCCGGGCGCCGGCTCCCAGGCGAGGATCAGCGGAATCAGCTGCAGGTCGGCGGGACGGAACAGCTCTGTGCTGTCGCTGAACACGCGCTGGCCGCCAGCGTTGATGCCGAGATCGGCGTCCATGCGAAAGAACACCGAGACCGCACCGAAGCCGTAGCGCGCACCGAACAGCTGCTGGTCGGTCATGCGCAGGTAGGCCAGGCCGATGGCCAGGACATTGATGTTGAAATCGTTGCCATCGTCCTTGCCATGGCTGTCCTTGATCACCCGTGCCTGGTAGTCGCTGAAGCGCATGCCGAAGGTGCCGACGGGCGTCGACGGCGGCATGAAGCCGGCGCCGAAGTCCTGCACCCCGGCTGCGGTGGTCGGCATGCCCTTTTCGGTGGCATGGGTAGTGGCGGCCAGCGCGGCGAGCGACAGGACGGCGGCGCGGGTCAGCATTCCGGGCAGAGACGGCATGGCGGGATTCCTCAGGGCATTCGAGCGGGCGAGCGAGGCCTCACCGGGTGCGTGAGCGCCCGGTCTTGGCATAGGGATCAGGGGAGGATCAGTCCGGTGCGGCGGCGACCTGTTGCGCGATCTGCGCCTTGCGGTTGACGCCGAGCTTCTCGTAGATGCGCCTCAGGTGATGGCGGACCGTGGCCGGCGCCATGCCCAGGTTGCGGGCGACTTCCTTGTAGGTCTGGCCAAGGGCGAAACACTGGGCCACTTCCAGTTCACGGGCACTGAGGCGTTCCGCCGAACTGCGCCGGCGCGCCTTGAGCAGTAGCAGATCGCCCAGCGGCTGGGCATCGAGCTGCAGGGTGCGGCCCTGGTAGGTGCCCTGGGGATCACAGGCGGACGGCAGGCGATTGCCGTGCCAGCCCTCCCATTCCCCCGCCAGCAGGGCGGCGAAGCCGGGCTCCATGGACAGCAGCACGCCATAGCGATCGCACACCGCCAGGGCCGTTTCGTCGAAGCTGCCCTGGCTGTCTCTCAGGGTCGCCAGGGTGCGCAGGCAACTCTCGCGCTCGGCATGCAGCAGGTGGGGCATCAGCCATTCCACCAGTTGGCATTCCAGCGCGGTGAAAGGCGTGGCGGGATCTTCGCGGAACAGCGTGAGGTGCACGCCCAGGCGGGTCTGGTCGTCGGTGAGCACGATGCGCAGGCCATGGGCCAGGCCATACCGCTGCCCCAGGGCGGCCAGGGCCGGCGCGGCCGTCTGGTCCCGGCAATCGAACAGCTGACAGCGGCCCTGCTCCTGATGCAGGTCACCCAGGGCGCGGTCGTCGGCCTTGAGGGCATCCCATTCCCGGGTATAGCTGCGCGGCAGCCCCAGCAGGAAGGTGCTGTGCGCCACGGGGGCGCCGTCGCGCCAGGCGGAATTTCCCCACCAGGCCTTGTCGAAGGCGACCAGGCACTGCAGCTGCTCCAGGGCCTGGGCATGGAATTCGGTGATGGCCCCGCCACGCAGGCGGGCTTGCAGCGCCAGGACGACCTGGCTGAAGCGCGCGACCACCGCGCTGGGCACACTGCAGGAAACGACGGCTGACTGATCCATGCTACCCCCATTGTTTTGATTGTCTTTGGGTAGGATGCCGGCCCCCTGACGGGGCCTGGCTTGGGTCCGAGTCTACCGTACCGCTGCGGCGCGCCTATCGTTCAGATGCAGGATAGGCCGCCCTCTGCTACCCGCGCGTCCGCGCAACGGCCGCGCGCGAACCGGGGTCCAACGCGGGTCGCCATCGTTCATCTGATCGATAGACCCGCCCGAGCGCTCCGGCGAGGCTGGCGGCGACCCGGCGTCCATCCTGGCGCCCGGGACCACAGGAGAAGCCCCATGCCCGACGTCTTCGCGCGCCTCACTCCCGAGGTCGCCGGCCTGCTGGCGCAGCTGGCCGCCCACCCGCAGCCGCCGCTGGACAGCCTCACCCCGGAGCAGGCGCGCGCCGCCTATGTGCAGCTGAATCACGCCCTCGGCCTGCCGCCGGCAGCGGTGACGCGGGTGGACGAGCTCAACGCGCCCGGCCCCCTCGGCCCCATCCCGCTGCGCCTGTACCGCCCCTATGCGGAAGACGATCGACCCCGCCCGCTGGTGGTCTATCTGCACGGCGGTGGCTGGGTGATCGGCGACCTGGACAGCCATGACTCGCTCTGTCGTCAGATCGCCCTGGGCACCGGCCATGCGGTGCTGGCGGTGCACTATGCCCTCGCCCCCGAGCATCCGGCCCCGGCGAGCCCCGACGATGTGCTGGCCGCCCTGCACTGGCTGGCCGAGGCCGGCAGCGCCTTGCACCTCGATCTCGACCGCGTCGCCGTAGCCGGCGACAGCGCTGGCGGCGGCCTGGCGGCCATGGCCGCGCTGCACCTGCGCGAGGGACCGCTCAGGCTCCAGGCCCAGGTGCTGATCTATCCCGGCGTCGACAACACCCCCGAAGCCTGGAATCACCCCTCGCGTATCGAGAATGCCGAGGTCCCGCCGCTGACCCGACCGATGATGGATTACTTCTCCGGGATGTATCTGCGCGACGTGGACACCCGCGACCCCCGCGTGTCGCCGCTCTATGCCCCTTCCCACGCCGACCTGCCGCCGGCGCTGATCTTCGGCGCCGAATGCGACGCCCTGCGCGACGATGCGCGCCTCTATGCCCAGGCGCTGATCGGTGCCGGCAACGCCGTGGAGTACCACGAGCTGCCGGGCATGATCCACGGCTTCATCGAGATGCTCGGGGTGCTGCCAGGTGTGCGCTGGACGCTGGAGCGGATGAATGCCTTCCTGCGTGAGCAGCTGCAGCAGGCCTGAGTCCGCCCCCGCGGGTCAGATCCGGCCGAACCAGTGCAGCACCAGGCGGTAAAGGTGCTGCGGCCAGCGCGACCACCAGCCGCCCTGCTCTACCGCCTCCAGGGCCACCAGCGGGCGGGTCTGCAGAATGCGGTCACCCTCCAGCAGCTCCAGGCGGCCGACCACGGCGTCCTGGGCGATGGGCGCCACCAGCGGCTCGTCCAGCACCAGACGGCGCTCGGGCGGTTGCTGACCCTTGGGGCGGGTCAGCACTACGTCCTGGGTCACGCCCACCGGCAACGTCGACTGCGCACCTTCCCAGACCGCCGGGGTACCCAGGGCAACGCCGGCCTTGTCGAAGGTCAGGTTGTCGAAGAAGCGGTAGCCATAGGTCAGCAGCTTCTGGGTGTCCGCCGCGCGGTTGTTGATGGAGTTGGAGCCGAAGACCGCGGTGATCAGCCGGCGTCCGTCGCGCAACGCCGAGGTCACCATGCAGTAGCCGGCCGCCTCGGTATGCCCGGTCTTGAGGCCGTCCACGGTGTGATCGCGCCAGAGCAGCAGATTGCGATTGGGTTGGCGGATGCCGTTCCAGGTGAAGTACTTCTTCGCATAGAGCTCATAGTAGGCCGATTCGTCCTGGATGATGGCGCGGGCCAGCAGCGCCATGTCGTAGGGCGAGGAGAAGTGCTCGGGATCGGGCAGTCCGGTGGGATTCATGAAGTGGCTGTCGTGCAGGCCGAGGCGCTGGGCCGTGGCGTTCATCAGGCTGGCGAAGCTCTCGTTGCTGCCGGCGATGTGCTCGGCCAGGGCCACGCTGGCGTCGTTGCCCGAATCGATGACGATGCCCTGCAGCAGATCGTGCACCGCCACGGGGGTGCGCGGATCGAGAAACATCCGCGAGCCCTCGGTGCGCCAGGCGTGCTCGCTGACGGTGACCTTGTCGTCGGCCTTGAGCTGGCCGGCCTGGATGTCACGGGTCGCCACATAGACGGTCATCAGCTTGGTCAGGCTGGCCGGCGGCAGGTGCTCGTGGGAATCCTCCTCGGCGATCACCTGGCCGGTGGTGGCATCCATCAGCACCCAGGCCTTGGCCGAGAGCTGGGGCGGCGAGGGAATGAGCACATTGGCGGCGGGCGCAGCCTCGACCTGGCCGAGCCAGGCGAGACCCAGGGCGGCGAGACCGAGGCAGAGCAAGGGGTGTTTCACGAGCGGCAGATCCGGTATGGCAGTGGGGCCCGCCATCCTGGGAGAGCCCTGCCCCGGTCTCAAATGAAGGAAAGTGAAGAAAAATTTAGGAAGCCGCGCCTCAGCCGGCGCTGGTGATGACCACCCGGGCGCCCAGCGGCTCGGCCGTCTCGATGTTCAGGCTGAAACCATGCAGGCGGACGATGGCCGCCACCAGCGACAGGCCCAGGCCGTAGCCCGGCTGCTGGCGACTGGCATCGCCGCGATAGAGCCGCCGCAGCACACTCTCGCGCTCGGCTTCGGGAATGCCGGGGCCGTCGTCGATCACCTCGATGCGCACTGCCAGGCCGACGCCGCGCGCCACCAGCCGCACCCGTCCCCCCTCGGGGGCGAACTTGAGGGCGTTGTCGAGGAGATTGACCAGCGCCTCGAACAGCAACTCGGCGTCGCCCTGCACCTCCGGTAACGCCTCGCCCAGTTCCAGGCGCAGGGTCTGGGCCTTTTCCTGGGCCAGGGGCTCGTAGAAATCATGGGCCTGGCGCAGCAGCGCGGCCAGGTCCAGGGGCGCGAAAGCCATGCGCCGTCGGGTGTCCTCCAGCTCGGAGATGCGCAGCAGGCCCTGGAAGCGCGACATGATGGCCTCGGTCTCGGCCAGCGCCTCGCCAAGGCTGTCGGCCTGGGGTTCGGCCAGGGGCAGCTGCTGCAGCTGGTGCAGGCGCGCCCGCAGCCGCGTCAGTGGGGTGCGCAGGTCATGGGCGATGCCGTCGCAGACCCCCTTCACCTCGTGCATCGAGCGCTCCAGCTGCGCCAGGGTGGTGTTGACCGCGTCGGCCAGCATGTCCAGCTCGTCGTGCCGCGGCGACAGCGGCAGCCGTTCTTCCAGGTGACCGGCGACGATCCGCTCCAGGCTGCGCTGCAGCCGTTCCACCCGCCGCAGCGGTCGTCGCCGCAGCAGGTGCCAGCCCACCAGCCCGGGAATCAGGGTCAGCGACAGTCCCCAGAACAGCGCCTGGCCGATGATGCCGCCCACCGCCGAAATGGAACCGCCATCGCGGGCCAGCACCAGGATGCGGCCGTCCGCGCGGCGCTGCAGAAAGGCGTGGCTGCTGCGGGTCTCGTCCAGGGCGTCGGTGGTCCTGAGGCCGCGCTGCAGGTAGTGCACCCGACCGTCGTCCGGCAGGTTGCGCAGCAGTTTGACCAGGTTGCCGGCGACATAGCGGCCATCGGCCTCGAACAGGCCGTAGGCGTCGATGCCGGGCATGGAATAGACCTCGCTGGCCTGCAACTCCCCCAGCAGGTCGGCGTCGGCCACCTTGCCGTAGTAGTGCGCCCGCTGCAGCAGGGTGCGCTCCGCCACGGCGCCCAGGTAGCCGGAGATCTGCCAGTAGAGCACCCCGGTGAAGACCGCACCCCAGGCCACGAAGAGCAGCGCATAGAGCGCCAGCAGGCGGCTGCTGCCCGAGCGCCAGCGCCTAGTCCGGGACGACGAGGACATAGCCGGCTCCACGGACGGTATGCACCAGCGGCCGCCCCGCTCGCTCGATCTTGCGTCTGAGCCGCCCCATGTGCACGTCGATGATGTTGGTGCCCGGATCGAAGTGATAGCCCCAGACCTGCTCGAAGAGCATGGTACGGGTCACCAGTTGCCCGGCGTTGCGCATCAGGTAGGTGAGGATCTTGAATTCGGTGGGCAGCAGGGCGATGGCCTCGCCGGCACGGGTCAGGGTGTTGTCGATCAGATCCAGGGTCAGCTCCCCCACCCGCAACTGGTGGCTGGCGGACTGGGCGGCCGGCCGCCTGAGCAGCGCCTCCAGGCGGGCCA
This sequence comes from Pseudomonas aestiva, assembly GCF_039908605.1. Classification (NCBI taxonomy): domain Bacteria; kingdom Pseudomonadati; phylum Pseudomonadota; class Gammaproteobacteria; order Pseudomonadales; family Pseudomonadaceae; genus Pseudomonas; species Pseudomonas aestiva. Next base: position 2,705,730 of record NZ_CP150916.1, read on the forward strand.
TCATCTCCACCAGGGAAAAGGGCTTGGTCAGGTAGTCGTCTCCGCCGCATCTCAGGCCGCGAACGCGCTCGTCGACATCGGACAGGGCGCTGAGCATCAGCACCGGGGTGGCGATGCCGAGGCCGCGCAGGGTGCTGACGATGGTCAGGCCATCGAAGTCCGGCAGCATGCGGTCGAGGGTGATGATGTCGTGGCCGCCGGCGATGGCCGCGGCCAGGCCGTCGCGGCCGGTGCGTTCCCAGCGTACCTGATAGTCTTGCGCCTGCAATTCGCTGGCGATGGCGTGGGCGGTCACCTCGTCGTCTTCGATGACCAAAGCCTGGGTCATGATGGCCTCTGGATCTGGCGCCCGGTCTGGCGGACCGGACACCCTAGGGAAAACGCCCAGGCCGGTAAATTAAATTTTTCTTCATTCGGACTAACGCGCTTCCGCCCTGCCCGCGGTCTATCGTCGGTCTTTTCACCCTGGAGTCCTCACCATGTTTCGACGTCTGCCCACCCTCGCCCTTGGCGCCCTGCTGCTGGCGTCCACGCCGCTGCTGGCCGCGCAACCCGTCACCACCCTCACGGTGCTGAGCTCGGGCGGCATCATGGGCGCCATCCGCGAAGTCGCCCCGGCCTATGAAAAGGCCACCGGCGTGAAACTGGACATCGCCGCCGCGCCGTCCATGGGCGACACGCCCCAGGCCATCCCCCAGCGCCTGGCCCGCAACGAGCCGGCCGACGTGGTGCTGATGGTGGGTTCGGCGCTGGACAAGCTGGTCGCCAACGGCCAGGCGCTCAAGGACAGCCGCGTCGACCTGGGCCAGTCGTTCATCGCCCTGGCGGTGCGCAAGGGCGCGCCCAAGCCGGACATCTCCACCATGGACGCCTTCAAGCAGAGCCTGGAGAACGCCCAGTCGGTGGCCTATTCCGACAGCGCCAGCGGCGTCTACCTGTCGCACATCCTGTTCCCGCGCATGCAGCTGAGCGATGCCTTCAAGGCCAAGGCGCGCATGATCCCCGCCGAGCCGGTGGGCGAAGTCGTCGCCCGCGGTGACGCACAGCTGGGCTTCCAGCAACTGAGCGAGTTGAAGCCGGTGCAGGGCATCGACATCGTCGGCCTGATCCCCGACCAGGCGCAGAAGATGACCCTCTATTCCGGCGCCGTGGTCAGCAAGAGCACGCACCCGGATGCGGCCCGCGCCCTGCTGCAGTACCTGGCCTCGAAGGACGCCGCCAAGGCCATCCAGGACAGCGGTCTCAAGCCCATCCCCGCCCAGCAATAAGGGCCAGGCCGCCGGCGTCAGACGAAGAAGGAAATGGCGCCGGTGGCCAGCGCGAGTACGGTGATGACCAGGGAGGTCAGTACCGCCCATTTGACCGTGGCCTTCTGGAAATCGCCGATGTCGCGGTCGACCATGCCCACCAGCAGCAGCGTCGAGGCCACCAGCGGACTCATCAGGTGCACCGGCTGGCCCAGCACCGAGGCGCGGGCGATCTCCACCGGATCGATCCCATAGGCCGCGGCGGCATTGGCCAGAATGGGCACCACGCCGAAGTAGTAGGCATCGTTGGACAGCACGAAGGTCAGCGGCATGCTGGTGATGGCCACCACCAGCGGGAACCAGTGGCCCCAGGCCGGCGGAATCCAGTCGACCAGGGTCTGGGCCAGGGCATCGACCATCTTGGTGCCGGAAAAGATGCCGGCGAAGATGCCCGCGGCGAACACCAGCAGCACCACGGTCATGGCGTTGCCGGAATGCGCCAGGATGCGCTCCTTCTGCAACTCCAGCTGCGGGTAGTTGATCATCAGCGCCAGCACGAAGCCGATCATGAACAGGATGGCCGCGTGCATCACGCCCATGACCAGGGCGGTCATCACCGCGATCACCAGCACCAGATTGACGTAGGCCAGGCGGGGGCGCTTGTTCGGCGAGTCACCGAGGATCTCCTCGATATAGCACTTGCCGCCCGCCGCCCCGCCGCTTTCCAGGGCAACGTTGCCGATGCGTGCGCGCTCGCGGCGACCGAGCAGGAAGGCGGTGAAGACCACCCAGGCCGCCCCGCCGATCACCGTGGGCAGCATGGGAATGAAGTAGGCGGTGGCGTCCAGCCCCAGCGCGGCGATGGCGCGGGTGGCCGGGCCGCCCCAGGGACTCATGCCGCTCATGATGCTCAGCGAGAGCATGGAGACAGTCGCCAGCACCATGGGATTCATGCCGATGCGCTTGTACAGCGGCAGCATGGCGGCGCAGGTGATCATGTAGGTGGTGGTGCCGTCGCCGTCCAGGGCCACCAGCAGCGAGAGCAGCGCGGTGCCGATGGCGATCTTCACCGGGTCGCCGTTGACGCGCTTGAGGATCTTGCGGATCAGCGGATCGAACAGTCCGGCATCGATCATCAGGCCGAAGAAGAGGATGGCGAACAGCAGCAGCGCCGCCGAGGGCGCCACCATCTTCAGGCCGTCGAGCATCATCTTGCCGGTGGTGGGGGCGAAGCCACCGATGAGGGCGAAGACGATGGGCACCACGGTGAGCGCCACGATGGGCGACAGACGTTTGCTCATGATCAGGTAGGTGAAGGTCACCACCATGATCAGACCGAGAAGCGCGAGCATAGGCATATCCCTTGTTCTTGTTGTGGGTCTGGCCAGACGCGGGCCAGCCGATCCCCGCCTCCGGCCAGCTGACGGCACGGAGGTGGGACTGCAGCGGTAGCGGGGTTGGAACGATCAGGCGTGGGGACGGGCGTCCGGTGCCGTCCACTCGGCGGCCTCGGGCAGCGCCAGGGGTTCGGCCTTGCCACTGGCCAGGGCACGCATCAGCTTGTCGCGATCGCAGGCGTCCTCGCCCAGCGCGATCACCACCGTGGCCACGGCGTTGCTGGCCAGACTGGTCAGGGCGCGGGCCTCGGACATGAAGCGGTCGATGCCGATGAGCAGGGCCAGACCGGCCAGGGGAATGTCATGGATCACGGTGAGGGTCGAGGCCAGGGCGACGAAGCCGCTGCCGGTCACGCCTGCCGCACCCTTGGAGGACAGCAGCATGATCGCCAGCATGGTCAGGGTCTGGCCGATGGTGAGGTCGATGTTGCAGGCCTGGGCGATGAAGACCGCGGCCAGCGACAGGTAGATGGCGGTGCCGTCCAGGTTGAAGGAGTAACCGGTGGGCAGCACCAGGCCGACCACGCCCTTCTTGCAGCCCAGGCCTTCGAGCTTCTGCAGCATGCGCGGCAGCACCGGCTCGGTGGACGAGGTGCCGAGCACCACCAGGAATTCCTCGCGGAAGTAGCGCAGCAGCTTCCACAGGCTGAAGCCGCGCGAGCGGCACAGCGCGCCCAGCACCACGAAGACGAAGAAAGCGCAGGCGATGTAGAGGGTGGCGATCAGCTTGGCCAGGGAACCCAGCGAGGTGATGCCGTACTGGCCGACGGTAAAGGCCAGGGCGCCAAAGGCACCCACCGGCGCGAAGCGCATCAGGTAGCCGAAGATGCGGAAGACCATCTGCGACGCCGACTCCAGCACATCCAGCACCGGCCGGCCGCGCTCGCCCATGGCGGACAGCGCGAAGCCGCAGAGCACGGCGATGAACAGCACCGGCAGCACCTCACCCTTGTTGAACGCCCCCATGAAGGTGTCCGGGATGATGTGCATGAAGAAGTCCACCACGCTGAGCTTGGCCGCCGACGCCGTGTACTGGGCGATGCTGGCGGTGCTCAGGGTCGCGGGATCGATGTTCATGCCTACGCCGGGCTGGAACAGATAGACCGCGCCGAGGCCGATGAACAGGCTGATGACGGTGAGCACCAGGAACAGCAGCAGCGTCTTGCCCATCAGCCGACCCAGGGTGCTCTTGTCGGTCATGCCGGCGATGCCGGTGACGATGGTGCAGAACACCACGGGGGCGATCATCATCTTGATCAGCTTGATGAAGGCGTCACCCAGGGGCTTGAGCGCGACGGCCTGTTGCGCCCAGAAGTGACCGACCAGCACCCCGAGGACCACGGCGCAGAGGATCTGGAAGTACAGCGATTTGGCAAGTTTCATGGGGCATCACCGTTTATTGAAGTTGTGCGGATGCGCTGGTGGTTGGGGGATATCGCTTAGCTGGCAAGCCTCCGCGCGGTGGGCGCGTACACGTGGCCGGCGAACAGGCGGCGCGCGGTCCGGACGACCGAGGCCTGGATGGTAGTGCCGTCCGCGCCGCCGCGCGACAGCACGACGTCGATCCCGCCGCTGGGATGCTCCAGGCGGACGTGGGTCAGGTCACGCGTCGACTCGCCGAGCAGCGCCATCACCACTGTTTCCGCGGTGACGCAGGCGGTGGCCAGGCCGATGGAACCGGTGATGGCCAGGGCGCGGTGGCAGCTGTGCGGCATGAAATAGCGCACCTGCAGGGTGCCGCCGTGCTGGGGTGCAGACACCAGTACCGGCTTGGGGATCACCTTGCCGCTGACATCGCCCAGGCCCATGGCCCGACCCGCCTGCAGACGCAGGGCTTCCAGCCGCGCCAGCAGCGCCGTGTTGGCGTCCAGCTCGGCCGGCCGCTCGCTGCCGGTCACGCCCAGGTGGCGGGCGTCGACGATCATCATCGGCATGGCCATGTCGATGCAGGTCACCGGCACGCCGTCGAAGACATCGGTAGCCTGGCCGGTGGGAAACAGCTTGCCGGTCTTACTGCCCACGGCGTCAAGAAACGTCAGCTGCACCGGCGCGGCGGTACCGGGCACGCCGTCGATGGCGGTGTCGCCTTCATAGCGCACCAGGCCGCCCGGCGTGTGCACCAGCGAATCGACGAAGCTGTTGGTGTTGAGGTTGCGGATGCGCACCAGGGTCTTGCCGTCTTCAGCGGCGACCAGCCCCTGCTCCACGGCGAAGGGACCCACGGCACAGAGCATGTTGCCGCAGTTGGGCGCGGTATCGACGCGGCGCTCGGCGACCATCACCTGGACGAAGAGATAGTCCACGTCGGCATCGGGATGGCTGGACGGGCTGATGATGGCGACCTTGCTGGTCTGGGGGCTGCCGCCACCAATGCCGTCAATTTCCAGTTCGTGACCGGCACCCATGAGGTCGATCAGCATCTCGTCGCGCTGGACGGGATCGCTGGGCAGGTCGCTGGCAAGGAAGAAGGGACCCTTGGAGGTGCCGCCTCGCATGAGAACGCAGGGAATACGTTGCATGACTGCTGACTCTTGTTGATCAATAGCGGTTATTGATGTTCTGCAGGCAAGATTGGCAGCCGGATATAAATCTATCCAATGCAAATATCAGCACTATTATTCCACTTGGATAATCAATTACGCCGAGGTTCCGAGGCAGGGCAATCATGGACTACGAGCTACAAGACATTCGATCTTTCGTGAAAATCGCCGAACTGGGCAGCTTCCATGAGGCCGCCGACGCCCTGCACCTGTCGCAACCGGCCCTGAGCCGACGCATCAAGAAGTTGGAAGACGGCCTGGGCACGCCCTTGCTCGAACGCACCACTCGTCGCGTCGGACTCACCAGCGTCGGCCGCGATTTCCTGCCCAAGGCGCGGCGGCTGCTGGACGACTTCGAGGATTCCATCCTCAGCATCCGCGAACTGGCCGAGCGCCAGACCGGCCAAGTCACCCTGGCCTGCATCCCCACCGCGGCCTTCTACTTCCTGCCCTCGGTGATCCGCCAGTACAACGAGCAATACCCCAAGATCCGCATCCGGCTGCTGGACCTCAGCGCCAACGACGGCCTGGAGGCCGTACTGCGCGGCGAGGCCGACTTCGGCATCAACATGCTCAGCGGCCAGCATCCGGACATCGAATTCGTCCCCCTGGTGCAGGAGCAATTCGTGCTGGCCTGCCGGCGTGATCACGAACTGGCCGGGCGCCCCTCGATCAGCTGGGCCGAGCTGGTCGAGCACCGGCTGATCGGCGTGGGGCGCCTCAGCGGCAACCGGGTGCTGCTCGACCATGCCCTCTCCGCGCGCGGCATCCGCCCCAAGTGGTTCTACGAGGTGCAGCACCTGTCCACCTCCCTGGGCATGGTGGAAGCCGGCCTCGGCGTCTCGGCCATGCCCAGCCTGGCCATGCCGGACGCCGACCACCCGACCCTGGTCAGCGTGCCCCTCACCGATCCGGAAGTGACCCGTACCCTCGGCCTGGTCTCGCGCCGTGGGGCCTCGCTGTCGCCCGCCGCGGAAAAATTCGTCGCCATCCTGCTCGGCCAGTGGAAGACCGAACAGCCCTAATCCGCGCCATGCAGGCGCCCCTGTCCTGAACAGAAGCGGCCAAGCGCCAGTATCCAGTGAACGTCGCGTCCCCTTGGGCGGTCTGTTGGCTGCAACAACTGGTTACGGTCAGGTCCGCTCATGTCCCTAGCGCGAATATCGCGTCCTTCTACTCCTCGTCCGGGGAGCACCTCTCGGCACCGCTCAGCCGTCCGGACGCTGGCCGGCCTGGTGCTCGCCGCTTCGCTCACGGGCTGTTCGCCGCTGCAGCATGGCTTTCTCGTCCCGGCCGGCCTCGCCGCCAGCGGCGAACGCGACCTGCTGCTGTGGATCGTCGGCCTGGCGCTGGTGGTGGTGCTGCCGGTGATCCTGCTCACCCCGCTGATCGTCTGGCGCTATCGCCACGGCAACGCGCGCGCCGCCTACCGGCCACGCTGGGAGTTTTCCTGGCTGCTGGACGTCTTCGCCTGGGGCGTACCGGCGCTGATCGTCGCGGTGCTGGCCTTCCTGGTCTGGACCCGCACCCACAGTCTGGACCCCTATCGCTCGCCGACGCCCGGCGAGGCGCCACTGGAGGTCCAGGTGATCGGCCTGGACTGGAAGTGGCTGTTTCTCTATCCCGAACAGGGCATCGCCACGGTCAATGAGCTGGTCTTGCCGGCGGGGCGGCCGGTACAGCTCAGGCTCACCAGCGATACGGTGATGCAATCCCTGCTGCTGCCGCGCCTGGGCGGCCAGATCTACGCCATGGCCGGCATGCAGACCCAGCGCTATTTGCAGATTCCGGCGCCCGGCCAGTTCGAGGGCCGCAATGCCCAGTACAGCGGCGAAGGTTTCCAGGACCAGCACTTCCCGATACGGGTGCTGGCGGAGGCGGATTTCCAGGCCTGGACCCGGCAGGTCGGTCAGGCCCGCGAAGCCCTGGACTGCGCCCATTACCAGGTGCTGGCCCGCCCCGGCACCCTGGAGCAGGCCGCCGAGTGGCGCCTGACCCAACCCGCCCTGTTCGCCTGGGTGCTGGCGCGCTATCGCCAGGACCCGGTACCCACCTGTGCCACCTTTACCGGAGCCGCCCATGACTGATTCCTCGGCCCTCTGGCACCTGCTGTTCGGCCGCCTGGGTTACGACGCCCTGCCCTTCTACAGCCTGATCGCTACCTGCGGCGCCAGCGTGGTGATCCTCGGCGCCCTCGCTACGGCCGGGGTGATCACCTGGCTCGGCAAATGGCGCTATCTCTGGCAGGAGTGGTTCACCAGCCTGGACCACAAGCGCATCGGCATCATGTATGTGGTGCTGGCGCTGGTGATGTTCAGCCGCGGCGTAGTGGAAGGCGTGATGATGCGTACCCAGCAGGCGCTGGCCATCGATGCGCCGGGCTACCTGCCGCCGGAACACTTCGGCCAGCTGTTCAGCACCCACGGCACCATCATGGTGTTCTTCGTCGCCATGCCCTTCCTCACCGGGTTGATCAACTTCGTCATGCCGCTGCAGATCGGCGCCCGCGACGTGCGCTTTCCCCTGCTCAACGCCATCAGCCTCTGGCTGACCGTGGCCGGTGCCGCCCTGGTGATGGTGTCCCTGGTGCTGGGGCGCTTTTCCACCGGTGGCTGGAGCGGCTACCCGCCCTATACCGGCATCGAATACCAGCCCGGCGTCGGCCCCGACTACTGGATCTGGGCGCTGACCCTGAGCTCTCTGGGCAGCACCCTCACCGGCCTCAACTTCGCGGTCACCCTCTACAAGGAACGGGCGCCGGGGATGCGCCTGTTCCATATGTCGCTGTTCAGCTGGACGGCGCTATGCACCAGCATCCTGATGATCTTCGCCATGCCGCCACTGACCGTGGCCACCCTGCTGCTGGCCCTGGACCGCTACCTGGACTTCCACTTCTTCACCAATACCCAGGGCGGCAACCTGATGAACTACATCAACCTGTTCTGGCTGTTCGGCCACCCGGAGGTGTACATCCTGATCCTGCCGGCCTTCGGGGTGTTTTCCGAGGTCTTCGCCACCTTTTCCACCAAGCGGCTCTATGGCTACCACTCGCTGGTCTGGGCCACCCTGGTGATCGCCGTGCTGTCCTTTACCGTGTGGCTGCACCACTTCTTCACAATGGGCCAGAGCCCCACGATCAACGCCGCCTTCGGCATCGCTACCATGCTCATCGGCATTCCCACCGGGGTGAAGATCTACGACTGGATGGCGACCATGTTCCGCGGTCGCATCCGCCTGACCACGCCGCTGATCTACGCGGTGATGTTCATCATGCTGTTCGTGATCGGCGGCCTCACCGGCATCACCCTGGCCACGCCGCCAGTGGACTACCAGGTGCACAACACCGTCTACCTGGTCGCCCACTTCCACAACATGCTGATCCCGGGAATGCTGTTCGGCATGCTGGCGGGCTACCACTTCTGGTTTCCCAAGGCCTTTGGCTTTCGCCTCGACGAGCGCTGGGGCCGCATCGCCGCGCTGAATTTCGGCCTGGGCTTCATCCTCGCCTTCATGCCCCTGTATGTGCTGGGCGTCTCCGGTCTGCCGCGGCGCAGCCAGGCGATCCACAACCCCGATTTCGCTCCGCTGCTGTGGGTCGCCGAACTCGGCGCGGTGGTGCTGCTGGCCGCCCTGGGCAGCCTGGTGATTCAGCTGGTGGTGAGCATCCGGCGCCGCGACAGTGCGCGGGTGCCAGCGGGTGATCCCTGGAATGGCCGGACCCTCGAATGGGCGGTCGCCGCGCCGCCGCCGGAGTACAACTTCGCCGTGCCGCTGCCGATCAACGACCGCGACCCCTTCACCTGGCTCAAGGAACGGGGCCTGGCCTACGACCGGCCGCGGACCTATGCCGATCTGGTGCTTCCCAGGAACAGCGCCGTACCGGCCATCGTCGGTGTGGCGGGCTTCGCCTGTGCCTTCGGCCTGGTCTGGCACATCGGCTGGATGGCCGTACTGGGGCTGCTGGCGGCCTGGGGCGCGGTGATCGCCCGCAGCTTCCAGCGCGATACCGAGCGACTGATCTCGGCGGCGGACGTTCGGCGCGAGCATGAGGCCTGGCTGGATGAGGTCGCCGCGACCCGCCCCGTCACGCGCGACGAGGAAACCGGGCCGGGCAATCGTGGCCTGGCGGAGATTGGGCCATGAGTTCGCGTGATATGAACCACGCCGGCCTAAACGTCGGTCACACCGATCACGCAACCCACGCCGAGGCCGAATACTCGCTATTCGGCTTCTGGATCTTCCTGATGAGCGACGCCCTGGTGTTCGCGCTGCTGTTCGCCATCTATGCGACGCTGCAGCACGCCACCGCCGGGGGATCGGTGGCCCGGGACGTCTTCGAGATCGGCAGTGTCACCGTCCAGACCCTGGTGCTGCTGGCCAGCAGCTTCACCTACGGCCTGGCGTCGCTGGCGATGAAGTACCACGAGGGTCGCCTGCGGCCCCTGGTGACCTGGCTGCTGGTGACGCTGGCCCTGGGGCTGGTGTTCCTCGGCCTGGAGGTGCACGACTTCCTCGGCATGGCGGACAAGGGCGCCCTGCCCCAGCGCAGCGCCTTTCTCTCGGCCTTCTTCGCCCTGGTAGGCATGCACGGGGTGCACGTCGCCAGTGGTTGCCTGTGGCTGGTGGTGATGCTGGTGCAGCTCAGGGTGTTCGGCCTGGATACGCCGGTGAAGACCCGGCTAATGCGCCTGGGGCTGTTCTGGCATTTTCTCGATATCGTCTGGGTCGCCATCCTGTCGGTGGTCTACCTGCAGGGGCTGTTGCCATGAAGCGTGACGACTATCGCCGCGAACTGGCGAGCTATGTGATCGGCCTGGTGCTGGCGGTGACTCTGAGCCTGATCCCCATCGGCCTGGTGCTGTTCCCGACCTGGCCGCGCGGGACCACCCTGGGTGTCATCTTCGGCCTGGGGCTGCTGCAACTTCTGGTGCACCTGCGCTGCTTTCTGCATATCAGCCTGGGTCGCTCGCACCGCCACGACCTCTATCTGCTGCTGTTCACCAGCCTGATCCTGGTGCTGATGGTGGTGGGTAGCTTGATCGTGCTGGGTGATCTGCACCACCGCATGGGTTGATACCGGTCGCCGTCCCTGAAGACGGCAACCGGATCGTCACCCCCCTTACTGGGTGCGCGTCACCCGCCAGACGGTGTTGGCCAGGTCGTCGGCGATGATCACGCCGCCACGTTGGTCCACCGCCACCCCGACCGGTCGGCCGCGGGTCTTGCCATCGTCGCCAAAGAATCCGGTGGCGAAGTCGATGGGCTCGCCGGCCGGACGGCCCTGCTGGAAGGGCACGAAGACCACGCGGTAGCCCACAGACTTGTCGCGGTTCCAGCTGCCGTGTTCGCCGACGAAAACGCCGTTGGTGAACTGACCGCCCACCGCCGCGGTGGCAAAGGTCACGCCCAGGGCGGCGACGTGAGAACCCAGGCTGTAGTCAGGCTTGATGGCCGCGGCCACCTTGGCCGGATTCTGCGGCTGGGCGCGGGTGTCGACGTTCTGCCCCCAGTAGCTGTAGGGCCAGCCATAGAAGCCGCCCTCTCGGATGGAGGTCAGGTAGTCCGGCACCAGGTCCGGGCCGATTTCGTCGCGCTCGTTGGCCACCGCCCACAGCTGGCCGCTGTCGGGCTGGATGGCCAGGGCGGTGGGATTGCGCACCCCGGTGGCATAGCTCTTGTGCGCGCCGCTTTGAGCATCGATCTGCCAGATCACCGCACGGTCCACCTCGACATCCATGCCGCGCTCGCCGACGTTGCTGTTGGAGCCGATGCCCACATAGAGGTAGCGACCATCGGCGCTCGCGGCGAGGGACTTGGTCCAGTGGTGATTGATCGCCGCCGGCAGATCGACCAGCTTGTCCGGCGCGCCGCTGGCCTGGGTCTGGCCGTCCTGGTAGGGAAAGCTGACCAGGGCGTCCTGGTTGGCCACGTAGATCCGGCCATTGGCGAAGGCCAGGCCATAGGGCGCGTTGAGATTCTCGGCGAACACGGTCTTGAGTTCGTACTTGCCATCGCCGTCGGCATCGCGCAGCAGGGTCAGGCGATTGCCACCCTTCACCTGGGTGTTGCCCTGGGCCTTGATGTAGCCGGCGATGACATCCTTGGGCTTCAGCTTGGGCGCGTTGCCGCCGCGGCCCTCGGCCACCAGGATGTCGCCATTGGGCAGCACCAGCATCTGCCGCGGAATGCGCAGGTCAGTGGCGATGGCGGTGATGGTGTAGCCCTGGGGCACGGTGGGCGTGCGATCGCCCCAGGGGGCCGGTTCGGCGATCTTCATGCTCGGCAGGAGGCCGCGCTGGGGTTCGGGCAGCTTGGGATCGGGTCCGCGCGCCTGGGTGTCGGCACCGCCTTCGTTGCCGCAGGCGGCCAGCAGCACGGCCAGACCAAGGACGCTCAAGGCTCTTGGAGTGCTCATCGGACCACCTCCGAACGCAGATTGGAGAGCGCGATCCAGGCGGCCACCAGGCTCAGCACCGAGACCACCACCGAGAGGATCAGCCCGGCGGGCATCACCGCCCAGGCGTCCTTGGCGTGTTCGAAGGCATTGACCAGCCCCAGCGCCCAGGCCAGCAGCAGCAGGAGGAAATAGGCCGCCGGCCGGCGACCGCGGAAGCGCGCGCCGAACAGATTGCCGAGGGCGAACAGCAGGGCCAGCCCGGACAGCAACAGCGCCCCGGCGATCAGCCAGGCGGCGAAGTTGGCCCACTGGATCTGCATCGTCTGGTAGTAGGCGATATCGCTGAGCAGGCCGCCGATGAACAGCGGGACGGAGCCGGCCAGCAGCAGCGCGTGCAGCGGGCCGGGCCGGACAGGGTGGTAATGGTGGGCAGCTACGGTCACTGACGACTCCTTTTCTAGACGGGACGTGGCAGGGCCGGGCAGCCACTGCGCAACGCAAGACGCACTGAAAAGGATTGCGCGCGCCCGGGGTTAGTTCAGCCGCTTCGCCTGGCGGACACCTCTTGCAAAAGAAGAGATAATGACAGTCTCGTTGCAGCCACGGCCTCTGCCAGGCGCCTGTCCGGCAATGCCGCCCGTGCAACCCGCTGTCCAGCTGCCGACCGAAGGGCTGGACGTCACCTCGTCCACAGGAATCTTTCGCGCATGACCTCTTCCCGGTCCGTCGACCAGGCCTCCCGGCGCGCGGCCATCGTCCTCGCCTGCTGCCTGCCCAGCGACGTGCTGCTCTACCTCGTCCTGCCCATGTACGCCCCGGTCTTCGGCATCACCCTGATCGAAGCCGGCATCCTGCTGGCCGCCAACCGGGTGATCCGCATCGTCGGCTATCGCTATGTGGTGCAGCTCTATGCCCGCTGCGGGGATCGGCGCAGCCTGGTGGTGGCCGCCGCGGTGGCCGCGCTCTGCGCCCTGGGCAACGCCAACCTCTCGGGTTTCTGGGCGCTACTGGGGCTACGCCTGGCCTGGGGCCTGAGTTTCGCCACCTTCAACCTGTCCACCCAGGTACTGGCCACCGCCGACCCGGCCGGCGCCGCCCGGCGCACCGGCACCTCCCGGGCGCTGATCGCCATCGGCCCCATGCTCGCCCTGTCCGCGGGTGCCTGGCTCACCCTGCAATACGGGCCGCGCGCGGTGCTGCTGCTGAGCAGCGGTCTCTGCCTGATCGGGCTGCTGCTGGCCCTGGGGCTGCCGCGCGCCGGTCACGAATTGCCGGCGCCCGGGCGGCGCCTGCGCTGGCCGGATCGCATCGTCACCTGGTCCTTCATCGAGGGCGTGACCCTGGACGGCCTGTTCATCTTTGGCCTGTCGGCCTTTTCCCAGGCGGTACTGGGCGGCGATGCCGTGCTGGTGGCCGGGCTGCTGATGGCGCTGCGCTATGTGTCCGACATGCTGCTCAGCCCACTCGGCGGTCGGGCGGCGGATCGCTATGGCGCGGCGCCCATGCTGGTGGTCTGCTCGACGCTGACCGCGCTGTTCCTGATCGCCTTCGGCTTCCACTGGCTGATCCTCGGCGCCGGCGGAGTACTGATCCTGCGCGCCCTGCAGATCCCCCTGGTGGTGACCCTGGTCGCCACCCGCCATCCCGGCCAGGCCCGGCTGCCGGCGCTGGCCTCCAACGCCATGTGGCGCGACGTGGGTGCCAGCGTGGGGCCGCTGCTGGCGGGCGTGCTCATCCCCCTGGTGCCTTCGACCCTGTTGTACCCGCTGTCCGGCCTGGCCATCCTGGTCAGCTCCCTGGCCTGCCTGAAATTGAAACCGGCTGCCGCGTAGCTATCCGTACCTGGCGTCCGTTGCGGACGCCAGGTTTTGCCTGCCGCTACTTGCCGTGAGCCTGCAGCACCGGCTCGCTGACGCCCTTGACGCCGACCAGGGTCAGGCTGGTCAGCAGCACGTTCTGCGGCCCCTGGTAGGCATCCACCGGCTTGTACCACTCCGCCAGCGAGTGGGCACTGCCGCCCTCCCCGCCGCCGCTGATGGTCATGGCCGGCACGCCCAGGGACATGGCGGTGTTGGAGTCGGTGCTGCCACCGCTCAGAGTGACCTTGGCGCCGTTGGTCACGGCGGCGATGGCGCGCTGCGCCGTCTGTACCATGGGCGAATCCTCCGCCGTGCCACCGGCCGGACGATCACCGATCAGCTTGATGTCGACCGAGATCTGATCGGTATCCCAGCGCTTGTTCTCCTCCTTCACCGCGTCCTGCACCAGGGCCAGGATCTCCTTCTCTTCGGCCAGCAGCGCGGCCTCCTCGTTGGATCTCATGTCCAGGGTCAGGCGCGCTTCGCCGGCGATGGCATTGACCGAGGTGCCGCCCTGCACCGTGCCCACGGTAAAGGTGGTCTTGGGCTCCTTGGGCGGACGCACCTCGGCGATCTTGGCGATGGCGCGACCCATGGCGTGGATGGCGCTGGGTCGACCGAATTCGGCGAAGCTGTGGCCACCCGGGCCCTTGAAGGTCATCTCGTAGCGGTGGCTGCCGGTGCCGCGATTGACGATCCGCCGCACGTCGATGCCGTCCACCGAGATGAAGCCGTCGATGCCCTGGCGATCCTTGAACAGGGCCTTCACCCCGCGCAGGTTGCCCAGCTCCTCCTCGCCCACGGTACCGACGAAGATCAGGTCGCCCACGGTCTCGATGCCACTCTTGTTCAGGGCGTCGATCACCGACAGCAGCGCCGCCAGGCCCCGGGCGTCATCGCCGATGCCAGGGCCATAGGTCTTGCCGTCCTTTTCCTTGAGGGTCAGGTCGGTGCCCTCGGGGAACACCGTATCCAGGTGCGCCGAGACCACCAGCTGCGGACCCTGGCCACTGCCCTTGCGGGTGGCGATCACATAGCCTTCCGGGGCGATGCTGGCGTCCTTGAGACCTAGCTCCTGGAATCGCTTGAGGTAATAATCAGCGCGCACCTTTTCCTTGAACGGCGGCGCGGGAATCTGGGCGATATGCTTCTGTTCCGTGAAGGTGCGGCCGTCATCGGCGCGCAGCGCGTCCAGCGCCTTGGTGACCCGGGCATCGCCCTGGACGGCAGACAGGGAACCCTCGACGCCCGGCGCGGCGGCCAAGGGCAACGCCAGGGTGGCGGTCGCTGCGGTAAGCACTAGAGCGGAAAAGCGGTTGGCCAAGGCCGAACGAGCAAAAGACATCTGACACTCCCATTGCCTGAATTGGTATTCCGAAGAAGCGCAATCGTCAGACGAATGCGCCCCGCCTGACCCTAGGTGCCCGCGAACGAAAGGTCAAAGAACCGGGCGCTCTCGGATATGCAGCGTCGCTGAGGGTGCTGCCTTCGACTCACAGGTCCAGAAATGTCCGGCCCTCGGCCGCCAGCTGCCTGAGCCGCGGAGAGATTCGCGTCCCGCGCTCGGCCAGGGCGGCGGACCAGCCTTCCAGGGTACTGACGATCCGCTCCAGCCCACACTCGTCGGCGTGGTACAGCAGCCCGCCGCGATAGCGCGGAAAGCCGTAGCCGTGCAGCCAGACCAGATCGATGTCGACCGGCTGTTCGACGATGCCCTCCTCCAACAGCCAGGCTGCCTCGTTGATCATCACGAACAGGCAGCGTTCAAGGATCTCCGTATCACTGTGGCTGCGCGGGGTGATACCCCGGCGCTGACGGTGGGCGGCGAGCAACCCGGCGACCAGGAGATCCGCCTGGCCCTGGCGCTGACCCGGCTCATAGCGGTAGTAGCCGGCGCCGGACTTCTGGCCAAGACGGCCGCGGGCGTGCAGCTGCTCGATCAGGTCGCAGGCCCGCTCGGCAGGGCTGAGGGATTCACCCCGCCCCTGGCGATTGCGCCAGGCGATGTCGATTCCGGCCAGGTCACGCAGCTCGAAGGGGCCCATGGGAAAGCCGAATTCACGCAGCACCCGGTCGACCTGTTCGGGTGCTGCGCCCTCTTCCACCAGCAGGGTCGCCTCGCGTTCGCGTACCGCCAGCAGGCGATTGCCGACGAAGCCATGGCAGTTGACCACCGCCAGCGTAGTCTTGCCCAGGCGCTCGCCCAGCTGCAGGGCAGTGGCCAGTACGGCAGGCTCGACCGCGCGGGTGCGAACCACCTCCAGGAGCTTCATCACCTGGGCCGGACTGAAGAAGTGCATGCCGATCACCGCCTCTGGCCGGCCGGTCATCCCGGCGATGGCATCGATGTCGAGATAGGAGGTGTTGGTGGCCAGGATGGCGCCAGGCTTGGCCAGGCGATCGAGCTGACGAAAGACCTCCTGCTTGACCGCCAGATCCTCGAATACCGCCTCGATGATCAGATCGGCGTCGGCTACCGCGTCCAGGGTCGCCTCACAGCGGATCAGGGCGGCGCGCGCGCTGGCCTGA
The DNA here is from genome assembly GCF_039908605.1 of Pseudomonas aestiva. Taxonomy (NCBI): domain Bacteria; kingdom Pseudomonadati; phylum Pseudomonadota; class Gammaproteobacteria; order Pseudomonadales; family Pseudomonadaceae; genus Pseudomonas; species Pseudomonas aestiva. The sequence continues at coordinate 2,721,699 of NZ_CP150916.1, forward strand.
TCCGCCGTCAGGCGGCCCTTGGCCAGGGCCCCGGAGAAATAGCCGTCGATCGTGGCGCGGCCTCGCTCCAGGGCCTGGGGCTGGGTATCGATCAGGACGGTAGCCAGGCCGGCGTTGGCCAGGCAGAGGGCGATACCGGTGCCCATCAGCCCCGCGCCGATCACCGCCACCTGCCGCAACGCTACGGGAGGCGCCGCCTTGGCCAGGGCGCGATTACGACCCGCCAAGGCGCGCTCGGCGAAGAACACCTGGCGCAGCGCCCGGGCCTGGGCGGACTCGCGCCGGGCAACGAACAGCTCACGCTCGCGCTGCAAGGCGGCGGACAGCGGCAGCTGCCAGGCACCGCGCAAGGCGTCCAGCGCCAGCACCGGTGCCTCCTGGCCCGGCAGCTTGCGCAGCAGCCCGCGGGCCTGGGCCTCGAAGGCGTCGGGGTCGAACGGGGGTACCGTCTGGACCGCCGTCGGCCGTGGCGACAAGGGAGGATGATCACGCAGAAAGCCCTGGGCCAGGGCCAGTGGTTCATCCTCGCCCAGACCATCGATCAGCCCCGCGCCAAGCGCCGCGCTGGCATCCAGGCGCGTGCCGCCCACGATCATGTCCAGCGCCAGGGGCGCGCCAACCAGGCGCGGCAGGCGCTGGGTGCCGCCCGCGCCCGGGATCAAGCCCAGGCTGACTTCTGGCAAGGCGAAGGTGGTAGCGCTCGCCGCGACCCGGTAATGACAGGCCAATGCCAACTCCAGCCCACCGCCCAATACCGCGCCATGCAGCGCGGCGATCACCGGCTTGGGCGAGGCTTCGAGGGCCGCCAGCACATCCGGCAGATGGGGCTCCTGCAGCGGCAGGTCGAATTCGCGGAGGTCGGCGCCGGCGACGAAGGTCCGCCCGGCGCAGGTGATCACCAGCGTCTGGATCCCGTCATCGGCCAGGGCCTCCTGCAGCCGAGCCAGGAGCCCCGCACGCGCCGCGCGGGACAGGGCATTGACCGGTGGATGGTCCAGGGTGATGACGCCCAGGGCGTCGATCCGTTGCAGGGTTACGGTGGTCATGTAGGGTCTCCCGAAGGGTCAGAGCAGCGACAGCGGATAGCTGGCGATGACGCGGACGTCATTGGCGTCCCGCGAGAAATCGGAACGGTAGGTGGCGCTGCGCAGGCGCAGGTTCAGGCCCTTGAGCGAGCCGCCATGCAGCACGTATTGCAGCTCCACATCCAGTTCCCGTTCGCCGCCGGACGCGCCGCCGCGCAGTTCGGCCTGGCTGCCGCGTACGAAGCGCGTCATGAAGTTCAGGCCGGGGATACCCAGCTGGCCGAGGTCGTAGTCGTAGCGCGCCTGCCAGGAGCGCTCATTGGTCTCGGCGAAATCGCCCACCTGGACGAAGTTGACCAGATAGGGGTCGGTGCCATTGACGTAGGGAAAGGCCGTCGAGCCCGACATCTTCTGATAGCCCAGGCCCAGGGAGTGGCCGGCGCGCTTGTAGGTACCCAGGGCGCTGAAGGCGCGGTTGTTGATGCGTCCGCCGCGGGCGCGACCCTCGTCGTCGCTGTCGAACAGCCGCACCTCGGTGAGGAAGGCGCCCCAGTCGCCCTTGCGGCGGTCGGTCAGGCCGAGAAAGCGCTGGCGATAGACATCTTCCAGCACGGCGTACTGGGCGCTCACATCGGTGGTGGTGCCGAAGCGGTAGAGGGCGCCGACGACATTGAAATCATCCCCCTCGAGGGAGCCGCTGAAACGGCGATTCTTGTTGTTCAGCGAAAGGCCGTCGGCCCCGGAACTGTCGCGATAGACCGTGCGCTGGATGTTGGCACCGGTCAGGGTCAGCCCCTTGATCTCCTTGAATTCGAACTGGCTGCCCTCGAAGGTCTGGGGCAGCAGGCGGCCATTGTTGGTGACCAGGGTCGGCCAGCGCGGTACCAGGGTGCCGATCCGCAACTCACTCTTGGAGAGACGCGCCTTGAAGGTCGCCCCGGCCTTGGCGTACTCGCCGGGCGCGCGGCCCTCGTCGTCTACCGGCAGCAGACCGGTGCCAGTGCGGCCACGGCCCGAATCGAGCTTCAACCCCAACAGGCCCAGGGCGTCCAGGCCGAAGCCAAGGGTGCCCTGGGTAAAGCCGGATTCGTACTTGAGGATGAAGCCCTGGCCCCACTCCTCGCGCTTGGACTGGCCGCTGCCGTCGCGAAAGTCGCGATTCATGTAGAAGTTACGTAGTTCCAGGGTGGCCTTGCTGTCTTCGAGGAAGCCCTCGGCATAGGTCAGGGGCGACAGCAGGGCAATACCCAGCCCTGCCGCCAGGATCGGCTTGTCATGATGCCTGTGCATAGGAGGTCTCTACCGAACCCTGGCCACTCGCGGCGTACCAGGGGGATGGAAGGAAGCGTGCGGCTCAGCGCACCTGCGTCAGGTAGTCGGCGGCGGTACCGGGGATCTGGGTGTTCTGGATCTGGCCCAGGAAGGTAATGGCGCGCTGGACGTCCTCATCGGTGAGATAGGGCGTCGCGGGGAAGGACTTGCGGTTGTTCTTCCAGGCGGCGGCATAGACCTCGTCGTTGACGCCCTCGAAGCGGGTGCGCACGGCCTTGGCGGCCTCGTCCGGATGCTGGCTGATCAGCTGGGTGGCGTCGTTGAGCGCGGCAAGAAAGGCCTTGACCGTGTCCGGATGCTCCTGCGACCACTCGCGGCGAGCGCTCAGGGCGATGGAAGGATAGCCGTCCAGGGCCTTTACCTGGCCCTCGGACATGTCCAGCAGGGTGAAGCCCTGCTGCTCGATCACCGCGCTGTCCGACGCCGGCGACGACAGCGCGAAGCCGTCGATGCGGCCCTGGGCAAAGGCGGCCAGCATGGCGCCGCCATTGTTCAGGTACAGCAGGGTGAAATCCTTCTCCGACTGCAGCTTGGCTTCCTGACCGAGGAAGCGCACCAGGAAGTCGGCGCTGCCGCCAGTACCGCTGACCGCTAGGCGTAGCCCCTTGAAGGCGGCCAGGCGCTGCTCGACGGTGGAGTTGGCGTTCAGCCCCAGGCGGTCGGCCACCTCCTGGCGGATCACCACGTTGCTCGCATACTGGCCGACCATGCGCCCCAGCAGGGTCACGTCGGCGCCCTTCACCTTGGCGTTGATGGCGTTCTGGATGGCGCAGGAACAGAACTCCACCGAGCGGCTGACCAGCCCGGAGGCGGCGGCGCCGCCACCCTTGAACTTGACCAGGCTGACGTCCAGCCCGTGCTTCTTGAACAGCCCAGCATCCAGCGCCACGAACAGCGGCATGTGCACGAAGCCTTCGGTACCTATGGCCACCTTGACCGCTTCATCGGCCTGCACGGCAGGAGTGGCAGCCAGCAGCGCGGCACTCAGGCCAAGGGCGGAAAACAGACGCTTGAACGACATGGCAAAGACCTCTCTTCTTCTTGTAATGGGTAACGGGAGCATTCAGATCGAGAGTTCGCGGGCGTCCTGCTCCTTCTTCCAGGGCATCAGCGCGGTTTCCAGCTTGCGCACCGCCGCCTGCAGCAGCAGCGCCAGGAAGATGATCGCCAGCAGCGCGGCGAAGACCCCGGCGGTGTCCAGCTGGCCGGCGGCGTCCTGCAGCAGGTAGCCCAGGCCGCGGTTGGCCGCCATGATCTCGCCGACGATGGCGCCGATCAGCGCATAGGGCACCGACAGCTTGAGCCCGGTGAACACCCACTGGATGGCCGAGGGCAGCACCACCTTGCCGATCAGGTGATGTTCCTTGGCGCCCATCAGCCGCAGGATCTCCAACTGCTCGCGCTCCACCGCGCGCACGCCGCTGTAGGTGTTGAGGAACACCAGGAAGAACACGATGGTGGCGGTCAGGATGATCTTCATCTCGATGCCGATGCCGAACCACATGATGAACAGCGGCGCCAGGGCCACCTTGGGCAGGCTGTAGATGGAGATCAGGATGGGATCGAGCAGCTTGGCCAGGGTCTCGTTGCGGCCCAGCAGCAGGCCGACGCTGATCCCGGCGCAGGCGCCGCAGAAGAAGCCGGCCAGGGTCTCGACGACAGTGATCCAGCCGTGGGCGAACAACCGCCCGCTGGCGACCAGCTCGACGAAGCGGCCGCCGATCTCGCTGGGCGAGCTGACGAAGAAGGGATCCACCAGCGGTCCCGAGGCGAACTGCCAGGACAGCAGGATGACGGCGAAAATGGCGACGCGGCCGAGAAAGATGTTCATAGCAGGATTCTCCAGGGGTGGGCCGCTCAGGCGTCTTGGCTCGGGGTGATGAATTCCCAGAGGTCACCGCAGAGCTGGTGGTAACGCGGGTCCTTGCGCAGCTGCAGGATGTTGCGCTCGTCGCCCAGGGGGATGGTCACGTCGCGCACGATGGTGCCGGGACGGCCGGAGAAGATCAGGCAGCGATCGCCCAGGGCCACCGCCTCGTCCAGGTCGTGGGTGACGAACAGCACGGTCTTCTTGAGTTGGCGACTGAGCTTGAACAGCTCGGTCTGCATGCGCATGCGCAGCTGGGCATCGAGCGCCGCGAAGGGCTCGTCCATCAGCAGGGTCTCGGGATCGTAGGCCAGCAGCCGGGCCAGCGCGGCGCGCTTGCGCATGCCCCCGGAAAGCTGGCTCGGGTAAGCCTTTTCGTGGCCTTCCAGGCCGACCAGGGCCACCAGCTCGCGGATGCGTGCCTGGCGTTCGGTCTTGCCCACGCCGCGGATCTCCAGGGGCACGGCGATGTTGCCGACCACGTCGCGCCAGGGCAGCAGGTGATCGCTCTGGGTCATGTAGCCGGTGCGGCCGTTGATGCCCTTGACCGGCTGGCCGGTGTAGAGCACCTGGCCCTCGGTGGGGGCGAACAGGCCGGCCACCATGTTGAGCAGGGTGGACTTGCCGCACCCGGAGGGACCGACGATGGTCACCACCTGGCCCTGCTGGATGTCGACGTTGATGCTGTGGGAAGCCTGTTTCGCCACGCCCTTGACGGTAAAGGCCTTGGCGACGTTGCGAAAGGAAATCACGGTGGGCGCCGGGGCGATGCTGCCGATCGGCTCGCGAGGGCTGGCGTTCTTCAGTACGGCGGACATGGCGTTACTCCCGGTTCGAGGACGTGGCGTCGGGTTCAGGACTCATGAACGACGCGACGGCGTCTGACGGTAGGGATGCACACCATGGGCGATTGATCTGGAAGCTGTTCATAGTGACCTACTTATTGTTATGAGTCAGAAATGAAGCGTTCTTGGATTATGCAAGGGTGAACCTGGGCGGCAATGGCGCTGTTCCACCCTGTGGAACAGCGCCGCTTCAGCTCAGCACGGTGAGACCGTCGAGGGCGACCACGCCCTGCCCTTGCGGCCTGACCAGCAGCGGATTGATCTCGGCTTCCTGCAGGCGCTCGCCCAGGCGCAGGGCCATGTCGGAGAACGCCACGATGCAGTGCGCCGCCGCCTCGACGTCGGCCTTGGGTCGGCCGCGGAAGCCGTCCAGCAAGGGGTAGGTACGCAATTCGGCGAGCATCTCCCGGGCATCCTCCAGGGTCACCGGCAGCAGGCGCAGCGTGGTGTCCTGGAACAGTTCGGCCGTCACCCCGCCCATGCCCAGCAGCAGCGCCGGGCCCAGTTGCGGATCACGGGTGAAGCCGAGGATCAGCTCCTCGCCGCCGCTGACCATTTCCTGCACCAGGAAGGCCTCGGGATCGAAGCCGACCTGGGTGGTCACCTCGTCGCGCATCCGCTCAAGACGTGCACCGATCCCCTCGGGTCGCTGCCGCAGGGCCACGCCGCCCACCTCGCTCTTGTGCGGGATGCGCGCCGAGAGCACCTTGAGTACCACCTCGCCGCCCAGTTCGCGGGCCGCCGCCTCGGCCTGACGCGCATCGCCCACTACCCGCTCGCGGGTCACCGGAATGCCGAAGGTCTCGTAGAGCTGCTTGCTGCGCGCCTCGTCCAGCGGGCCGGGTTGCAGGTCCGCCAGAGCCACCGACTCGGCCGAGGGAGCGGCGCCGAGCTGCCCCGGGCGCTGCCTTGCATAGCTGCCTTGCAAGGCCAGCGCCTTGAGCGCTCCGGCACAACTTTCGGGAGCGCTGAAGGCCACCCCGCCCGAACCGTTGATGCGCTGCGCCGCCGCCGGCGCATGGGGGCTGATATAGGCCAGCACCGGCTTAGTCGAATGGGCCAGGCTGTCGCGGATGGCATCCGCCATCAGGTGCGGCTGGGCCACCCCGGAGGAACCCACCACGCTGATCACCGCGTCATAGTCGGGGCTGTCCAGCAGGATGCTGATGGCGCCACGCATCACCTCCGGTTGCAGACCCGCCAGGGTCAGGTCGATGGGATTGCGGTCGAGCACCGCCTGGTCGCCGACGTCCAGGGCGCGCAGTCGCGCCGCCGTCTCTGCGCCGGGCGGCGGGGTCTGGAAGCCGTTGACGCCCAGGTTGTCGGCGATCAGGGTACCGGCGCCACCGGTGGAGGTCAGGATGGCTACCCGGGTGCCCTGCATGACCCGGCCACTGGCCAGGGCGAAGGGAATGTCCAGCAGGTCGGCGAAGGTCTCGGCGCGGATCACCCCGAGCTGGCGGAAATAGGCCGAATAGAGATCGTCCGAGCCAGCCAGGGCGCCGGTATGGGAGGCCGCGGCGCTGGCGCCGGCTTCCGAGCGGCCGACCTTGAACACCACCACCGGCTTGCCAGCGGCGCGGGCCCGGCCCACGGCGCTGGTGAACCTGGCGGTGTCGCGCAGCCCTTCGAGGTAGAGGGCGATCACCGCGGTGGCCGGATCGCCGGCCAGATGGTCGACGAAGTCGGCGACGTCCAGATCCACCTCGTTGCTGGTGGAGATCAGCTTGGAAAAGCCGATGCCGGCCGCCACGCCGCGAGAGAGCAAGGCACCGAGGATGCCGCCGCTCTGGGAGACCAGGGCCACCCTGCCCGGCAGCAGGGCGTCCATGTCCAGGGCGCCACTGGCGGACAGGGTGATGCGCTCGCTGACGTTGACCAGGCCGATGGTATTGGGGCCGAGGATACGCATGCCGCCGCGCGCGGCCTGGAGTTCCGCCTGGCGGCGGATGCCGCTCTCCCCGGTTTCGCCATAGCCGCCGGCCAGCACGATGGCCGCCGCACAGCCCAGCGCCGCCAGTTCGGCCACCGCCTGATTGGCACGTTCGGCACCCAGCAGGATGACCGCCACGTCCGGCACCTCGGGCAACTCGGCGATAGAGGGATAGCAGCGCAGGCCGTCGATCTCCTCGTAGCGCGGATTGACCGGATAGAGGCGTCCCTGGAAGCCATGCTTGCGTAGGAAGGCGATGGGCCGGCCGGAGGTCTTGCGGGCGTCGCCCGAGGCGCCGATGACGGCGACGCTGGCCGGACTGAGCAGACGGTCGAGGGCGCTCATCGTTGGCCACCATTGCTCTTGCGCGCCAGGAAGGCGGCGACCGACTCCTGGTGTTCGCTGGAGGTGTAGCAGATGCCCTGGGCCTGGCTGCCCATGGCCGAGATCTGGCCCTGGGTCAGTTCGAAGGTATTGTTGAGGATCGACTTGCTCAGCCCCAGCGCCGTGGCGGAACCGGCGGACAGTTGCAGCGCCCAGTCCTGGGCCGCTGGCAGCAGAGCATCGTGGGGCACCACCCGGTCGATCATGTTGATGCGCTCGGCTTCGCCCGGCGCGACGGTGCGACCGGTGAAGATCAGCTCCTTGGCCCGGCTCAGGCCGACCCGCCGTGGCAGGAAGTAGAGGCCACCACCGTCGGGGATGAGGCCGCGGGCGATGTAGCTCATGGCGAAGGACGCCTGCTCGGACGCGATGATAAAGTCGCAGCTCAGCGCCATGTCGCAGCCCAGCCCGGTGGCGGCGCCGTTGACCGCGGCGATGGTCGGCTTGGGCAGGTTGTGCAGCAGCGAAACGGCATGGTGAACCCGTTGCTGGCGCTTCCAGCCGTTGAAGGCCACCGAACCGGCCGGCGCACTCATGCGCGCCTGCATGCCCTTGATGTCGCCGCCGGCGCAGAAGCCCTTGCCGGTACCGGTCAGGATCAGCGCCTTGATCGCGCTGTCGGCGGCGATGCGCTCCAGGTGCTCGATCAGCAGGGTGCGCATGTCGTCACTGATGGCATTGCGCGCTTCGGGGCGGTTGAGCGTCAGGGTGGCGATGCCCTGGGTCACCGTCAGCTCGATGGGGGTCGAGGATTCGGGAGCTGTCGTCATGGGAGGCCTCTCTCTTATTCTTGGGTTGATTGGCTGCCCGGATCTGCGCCAGGCTTGAAATCAATCTGCGCGAGGAGACCTGTCATGACAACGCAGCCATTCCACCAGATGGAACACGCCATCGCCGAGCCGAACGCCGCCGACATGCCTGGCCAGGGCAAGGCGCCGGCCAATCGCTCGCTGGAGCGTGGCCTGGATGTCCTACGGGCTTTTCGTCCGGGCACCGAATACCTCACCAATGGCGACCTCAGCGACCTCCTCGGCCTGGCCAAGTCCACCGTCAGCCGCCTGACCCAGACCCTGGTGCGTACCGGCTTTCTGGACTACGACGGCGGCCGCAGCGCCTATCGCCTGGCGCCGACCTTTCTCGGCCTGGCCCATGCCATGCACCAGGGCAGCAGCCTCCTGCAGGCCGCCTCGCCGCTGATGATCAAGGTGGCGCGGGAGCACCAGGTCAACGTCAGTCTGGCGGCGGCGGACCGCGACGAAATGATCTACCTGGAGTCGATTCGCCTGAGTCAACGCAAGACCCCGCGCAACGTCCTGGTCGGCCAGCGCCTGCCGATGGACATCACCTCCCTGGGCCGCGCCTGCCTCGCCGGCCTGGGCGAAGCCCAGCGCGAAACGCTGATCGCCACCTTCTGCGCCCGCCGCTGCGAGGCACGCCGGGCGCCACTGGAACAGGAGATCCGCGCCGCCCTCGCCAGCGTCCGCAGCAAGGGCTATTGCCTGGCTGCCTGGCAACCCGAAGTGGTCGCCATCGCCACCCCCCTCGGCCTCCCCGGCTATCGCACCCATGCCCTCAACATCAGCCTGGCCACCCCGTTGTCGGAGGCGGAGATCGAGGAGCGCTATGCCGGGGTGCTGCTGGAATTGGCCGGGAAGATCAGGGCGGCGTGTGGGAGTGATCCTGGCGGACTGACGTGATGTCTCGGGGCAACATCTCCGCCCGGGAGGCCATCCTTCCGCTCCGTGGTGTCACTCCTGCCCATTACTGAAGACTGGTTGAGCCCGGTAGTACAGCGGGGGCACCGCCCTACCTGACCGGGCTACGTCCCGGCCCGGCCAGGCTCACTCGGCCCGCCCGGCCTCGCCCAGGTGCTCCAGCGCCCACTGCTCTGCGCTGGTCACCGCGAATCCGTGCCGGGCATTGAAGGTGGTTTCCATCGGCCAGGCGACGCCGCGGCCCTGGGCGAAGACGGCACGGTACTTCTTGATGTGCTTGGCATCCTCGTCGGACTCCTGCTCCATGGCGTCCACCAGGTAGGGAACCGACCAGACATTGGTTTTGAAGGGACGCTTCAATACCCGCTCCAGCAGCTCGGCCAGCTCGCCATAGGCCAGGGTGTCACCCGCGAGATAGACGATTTCATTGCAGAAACGTGGCTCGAAGAAGACGATCTCGGCGGTCAGCCTGCCGATGTCGTCAGGGGTGGTCAGGGTCACGCAGGTATCCAGGCTGCCCAGTGCATTCACGGTATCCGTTACGAGGTCGACCACCCCGAACACGGGTTCGAACAGGAAGCTGGTGAACATCCCGGTGGAGATGATCACCCACTCGGTCTGGCGCTGGGCGCGCAGCAATTCTCGCACCTCGAGTTGCGCATCGAACAGGTCCTGGGGACTGCCCCGACCGATGACGTCGTAGTCCACCCCGAATTGCCAGGGAAAGTAGCGTTTCACGCCGGAGGCGAGTGCTGCACGCGCCAGTTTCATGGGGGTTTCCCGTCCTGCCACCATGCCGGCACAACCGACGACGGTATCGAATTGGGCGAAGACCGCCGCCAGCTGCTCGATGGAATCCCTGACCAGGTCGGCAGCAACCAGCTCGACGCCGAGCGCGCGCAGCTCGTCTATCTCCCTTTTCTTGCCAGGCTCCTGGCTGTCGAGCGTGGCCTGGCGCAGCAGCACGCTGATCCGCGAGCCCGGCTTTTGCCCGGAGAGCCGGGCGAGATTGCGCAGCACCGGCAGACCGAGTTCGCCGGCGCCGAGTACGAGAATGGATTGGGTAGCGGTAGGGAATTGGGCAGTCATCATGCCTCCTGACGTCAGGTGTAAGATGAGCGAATGCTGGCAGACGCCAGCGGCGCTCAGAAGAAGGCACACGCGTGATACCAGGGGACGAGATGACCGATCTGGAGATCCTCCGACAGTCCGAAGCCATCTGCCAGACGCTCAGGCGGGACGAAGACGGCGTACGCCGGGAGGTGCTGACCCATGCGGGCAGTCGCTGGTCCCTGGGGGTCCTGCATGCGCTTGGGGTCTATGGCGTCATGCGGCATGCCGAGCTGGCGCGGCAACTCTCGGGCATCACCCAGCGGATGCTGACCAAGACCCTGCGCGCCCTCGAACGTGACGGCCTGCTGCTGCGCCACGACTTCGACGAAGTCCCGCCCCGGGTCGAATACGAATTGACGCCGCTGGGCCTGAGTCTGCTGATCCGGATGACGCCCATCTGGACCTGGGTCATCGAGAACGTCGAAGACTTCCGCGCCGCGCGCCGTGCCTTCGATGAGCGAGTTCACGAGAAGCCGGCGTGGCAATCGCCAAAGCCCATGCCGGACGAGCCAATTGACGAAGACCCACGGCCCTGAATGGAACCGCCAGGGCAACCCACCGCGTTCCGCGGTGGCTGCCATCGTGACCCAGGCCTGGCCGGTGAACGCCAAACGGACCCTGCCGCCCCTTTTGTGCTCGCACCTCACCCACTCAGGAGTCGCACCCATGAGACGTGCCAGCCTGGATCATCTGGTCGTCGTGGCCCCGACGCTCGCCGCAGGCGCCCAGTACGTCGAAGAACGACTCGGGGTAGTGATGCAGCCAGGCGGCAAGCATCCGCGCATGGGTACCCATAACCTTTTGCTGCGCCTGGGCGACTGCTATCTGGAGGTCATCGCCCCGGACCCCGACGCTCCGGCGCCGACCAGACCCCGATGGTTTGGCCTGGATGATCTGGCGCCTCGGACTGCCCCCTGCCTGGCGCACTGGGTCGCGCGGACCCAGCGGCTTGATCGCGCGGACGCTAGCCTCACGCAGACCTTCGGCACCATCGAATCGATGAGCAGAGGCACGCTATCCTGGCAGATATCGATCCATGCCGATGGACACTTGCCGCTGGGAGGGATGCTACCCAGCCTGATCGACTGGGGCGACGCCCAGCATCCCGCCCTGCACCTGATTGACAGGGGCTGTCGGTTACAGCGGCTGGAGATCGCCCATCCCGATCCCGCTTCGATAAGGCAGCAGCTGAACGCCATCGGATTCTCCGGTCCGATAGCGTGTATGGCCGCTGCGCACCCTGGCCTGCTGGCTTGTATCGAGACGCCCAACGGACCCAAGACCCTTTGATGTGCGGCCAGCCTTTAGCCACGGCGAGCAAGGCACCTTGGCCACCCAGCCCGCTCAATGGCCAAGCCAGTGGGCCGCTTCTTTCCAGGGCCCCACGGTGACCAGCTCCTCCAGGGTTTCCAGCACGATCTTTTCCCAGCTCAGGGCCAGGCGGCTGCTGCGGCGTTCCTTCAGCCGCGCCAGGGCCACCGTCGAGCGGATGCCTGGTCGCTCGATCTCGTGGCCGACCAGTTCGCCGCGGTCGATGTCCTGTTGCACGGCGGCGTGGGCGAGGATCGAATAGCCCTGCCCTGCGGCGACCAGCTTCTTGGTCAGGCCGACGCTGTCCACCTCCAGGATCACGTTCAGGCGCACCGTGTTCTGCGCCGCCACCTGCTCCACCAGGCGTCTGTTGCTGTGCGGCAGCCCGGGCAGGATCAGCGGCACCTCGCCCAGCGCCGACAGCCGCTGCGAGCGACTGGCTTCGCCCGGCGGCCCTACCAGCACCATCCGCTCGCTGAACAGCGGCCGCACCTCGAAGGCTTCCAGCAACGGCTGGTTGTAGACCACGGCCACCTCGATGCGCCCCTGCAGCAGCCACTCCTGCAGCGAGGTGCTCAAGCCCTCCAGGGCATGCAGTGAGGCCTTGGGCCAACGCTGACGAAACTTCTGGATCAGCTGGGGCCCGACCAGCGAACCGATCGCCGGTGGCAGGCCCACCGCCAGGTGGCCCCGCTCCTCCTCGGCACTGCTGCGCACATGGTCGGCGGTTTCCTCCAGATACCGCAGCATTACCTCGGCCCGCTCGACCAATCGCGACCCTGCGGCGGTCAGCTCCACCCCCTTGCCGTGGCGGGTGAAAAGCTCGACCCCCAGTTGCTCTTCGAGCTTGGCGATCTGCCGGCTGAGCGCGGGTTGAGCGACATAGAGTTCTCGCGCAGCGCGGCTGAAGCCGCCGCACTGAGCGACCTTGACGAAGGAGCGAAGCTCGCGAATATCCATGGCAACCCCATGCTTTCAAAGCATAGCTTCTGATGAAAATAAGGTTTTTGTCCACCTAAAGCGACTTATCTATGCTCGCATCAAATAGCTCGTAGGGGGAATTGGCTATCCCTACCGGCCAATCACAAGAACAACGACGCCCGCAGGGCGAGGACACGCCATGACTCTGTTGAAGAAACTGCACGTGCAGGTGCTGATCGCCCTGGTCGCCGCCATCATCGTCGGCTTCGCCGCCCCGGGTTGGGCAGTCGCGATGAAGCCGCTGGGCCAGGCCTTCATCGCCCTCCTGAAGATGATGCTCGCCCCCATCGTCTTCGTGACCCTGGTCCACGGCCTCACCCATGTCCAGGACATGCGCAAGCTGGGTCGCCTGGGGATGAAGTCCCTGGCGTACTTCGAGGTGGTCAGCACCGTCGCCATGCTGGTCGGCTTCGTCCTGGTCAATCTCGTGCAGCCCGGCAACGGCCTGCACGCCACCAACCTCGCCGAATCCACCGCCGCCATCAAGGCGACGTCGAGCGCGGGCGAGATCTCGGTGACGGGCTATCTGCTCAGCCTCATCCCGCACACTCTGGTCGATGCCTTCGCCAAGGGCGATATCATCCAGGTCCTGCTCATCTCGCTGCTGGCGGGCATCGCCATCAACCGCACCTGTGGCCCCGAGTCCATCGCGGTACGCGCCCTCGACGAAGCCCAGACCATCCTGTTCAAGATGCTCGGCTTCATCATGAAGCTCGCGCCGCTGGGCGCCTTCGGGGCGATGGCCGCCGCCATCGGCAGTTATGGCGGCGCCACCCTGCTCTATCTGCTCAAGCTGATCGCGGTCTACTACGCCGCCTCGCTGTTCTTCGTCTTCGGCGTGCTGGGCAGCATCAGCTGGTCGATCGGCCTGCCGTTCATGGCGGTGTTGCGCCTGATCCGCGACGAGATCCTGCTGGTGTTCGGCACTGCCTCCGGCGAGGTGGCCTTCCCGCGCCTGATCGAGAAACTCAAGCGCAGCGGCTGTGACGAGGTGGTGGTGGGCTTCGTGCTACCGGCCGGTTACAGCTTCAACCTGGATGGCACTGCCATCTACATGGCCATCGCCGTTGGCTTCATCGCCCAGGCCACCGACACTCCCTTCTCGCTCTGGCAGCAACTGGGTCTGCTCGCGGTCCTGAGCATCACCTCCAAGGGCGGCACCACGGTGGCTGGCGGCGCCTTCATCAAGCTGGCGGCCACCCTGCAGTCGGTGCACGTCCTGCCGCTGAGCGGTCTGGGCCTGCTGTTCGGCATTGATCGCATCATGGCCACCGCCACGGCCTTGACCAACATCGTCGGCAACACCGTCGCGGTGTTCGCCATCGCCCGCTGGGAGGGCAGCTTCGACCGTGACGCCTTCACCCGCGCCACGGGCAAAGCGCCCGGCCGCAGCCTGCTGCGCCCCTCCGCCGCGGCCATCCGGGAAGCCCAGGCAGAAGCTCAGGCCGAAGCCGTCGCCACCTCCTCCTCTGCCACCCTGCGCTCCTGACAGGACACCACCATGCATCGTCTCGCCCCCGTCGACCCGCAGCACCTCAACGCCGCGCAACAGGAGATCTACGACCGCATCGCCAGCGGTCCCCGTAAAGGCGTCCGCGGCCCCCTGGCCATCTGGCTGCACCGCCCGGAACTGGCGGCCTGCGCGCAGGCCCTGGGCCGCTACTGCCGCTACGACAGCTGCCTGGAACCGCGTCTGTCCGAGCTGGCCATCCTGCTGCTCGGCCGCCACTGGCTCGCCGAATACGAATGGGCTGCGCACAAACCCTTCGCCCTGGAGGCCGGGCTGGATCCAGACGTCATCGAGGCGATCCGCCTTGGCGAGGAGCCCGCATTCCAGCGTCGCGACGAGCAGCTCGTTTACCGCTTCGTTCGCGAGCTGCACGAGCAGCGCCAGGTGGGCGATGACCTCTACCAGGCCTTCGTCGCCGAGCTGGGCAACGACGCGGCGGTCGATCTGGTCGGCATCGCCGGCTACTACACGCTGATTTCCATGACCATCAAGGTGTTCGAGGTTCCGCCACCCGTCGGCGTCGCCCCCGAATTGCCCGCCACCCTTGCCTGAGGAACCTTTTATGACCGACCAATTTCCCCGCAGTGACCGCCTCCAGGGCAAGGTCGCCATCGTCACCGGTGCCGGTTGCGTCGCCGCCGGCTGGGGCAACGGCCGCGCGGTAGCCACCCTCTTCGCCCTGGCCGGCGCCAAGGTGTTTGCCGTGGACCGCGACCTCGGCGCGCTCGAAGAAACCCTGGCGCGCATTCGCGAGACCGGTGGCGAGGTGACCCCTCATGCCTGCGACGTTACGGACAGCGACGCGGTGGCGGCCATGGTGCAGGCCTGTCAAGCCACCTATGGCCAGGTCGACATCCTGGTCAACAACGTCGGCGGTTCGGCCGCCGGCGGCGCCGTCGCCCTGGCCGAGGAGCGCTTCGATGCCCAGATCGCCCTTAATCTCAAGAGCGTCTACCTGACCTGCAAGCACGTCCTGCCACTGATGGAAGCCCAGGGCAGCGGCGCCATCGTCAACACCGCTTCCACCTCGGGCATTCGCTGGACCGGCTCGGCTCAGGTGGCCTATGCCGCCAGCAAGGCCGGCGTGATCCAACTGTCACGGGTGACGGCGGTGGAATACGCGCCCAAGGGCATCCGGGTGAACACCGTGGTGCCCGGCCAGTTGCACACGCCCATGGTCGAAGCGCGCCTGGCCGGCCAGCGGACCGGCGGCGACGTCAGCAAGCTGCTCGATACGCGCCTGGCGCGCATCCCCCTGGGCTTCATGGGTGATGGCCGCGACACCGCCTTCGCCGCGCTGTACCTGGCCAGCGACGAGGCGCGCTTCGTCACCGGGACCGAGATCGTGGTCGACGGCGGCATGACCGCGCGCTGCGACTAGCTCGCCCAGGGCGGCACCGGCCGCCCGGTTCTTTCTTTTCCAACCCTGGAGCGCCCGATGGCCGATGCCCACGTTCCCCCTACGCGCCGCCGCTTTCTGAAGCAGGCAACCCTTGCCGCCGCCGCCCTGGGGCTGGGCGCCGGCCCCCTCGTCCGGACCCATGGAGCCACCATGAACGCTTCCCCTGCCCTGACCGGCCCCTGGGATTGTCACACCCATATCTATGGCCCTTGGGCACGCTTTCCCTTGCCGGCCAACGCCGCCTACACCCCCGCGCCGGCGCCCTTCAGCGAACTGCTGGCCCTGCATCGCCGCCTGGGCATCAGCCACGGCGTACTGGTGCAGGCCGCACCCTATGGCACCGACCACAGCGCCATCCTGGCTGCCATCGCGGAAAGCGACGGCCACTATCGCGGCGTCGGCCTGATCGACCAGGACACCAGCGACGCCCAGCTGCAGGCGCTGCACGACGGCGGTCTGTGCGGTATCCGCTTCAATCTGATGGGGCACCTGCCGGGCGGCCGCGACCCCCAGCAGCTTCGCCGACTGGCCGAGCGCGTCGCTCCCCTGGGCTGGCATGTACTCATCCATGGCGAACTGCCGACCCTGCTGCCCTTCCTGGAACAGTGGCGCACCCTGCAGATGCCGCTGGTGATCGACCACATGGCTCGCCCCGATCTCACCCAGCCGCTGGACGAGGCAGGCTTTGCCGCACTGCGCAAGGAACTGCAGCGTCCGGATCGCTGGATCAAGCTGTCCGGTATCGACCGGGCCATGCAGGGTCAGCCCGGCCCCTGGCCCCAGGCCCTGGATCGCGTGCGGCAACTCCTCGAATGCGCGCCGGAGCGTGCCCTCTGGGGCAGCGACTGGCCGCACCCGAACATCAAGGGTCCGGTTCCCGACGATGGCCAGCTGCTGGACTTCGTGCAGCAGGTCTGCGACAGCCGGGCGCTGCAACAGGCCGTGCTGATCGACAACCCGCGTCGGCTATACGCCTAGCCCACCTGCTTCCCCGAGGAGAGCCCATGGACGCCATCGAATGGCAACCGAGTCGCCGGGTACCCGACCCGGCAGTACGCGAACTGGGTCCGCGCTTCGCCCATTATCGGCTGGCCCATGCCAAGGTAGAGCGCCTGGCAACAGGCATGCGCTGGGCCGAAGGTCCGGTCTGGTTCGGCGATGGTCGTTACCTGCTGTTCACCGACCTGCCCAACGACCGCATCCTTAGGTGGGACGAAGCCACCGAGACCCTCGGCGTCTTCCGCCAGCCCGCTCACCAGGCCAACGGCCTGACCCGTGATCGCCAGGGCCGACTGCTGGCCTGCGAGCACGGCGGGCGCCGCATCACCCGCACCGAGTACGACGGCAGCCTGACGGTGCTGGCCGACCAATTTGCCGGCAAGCCCCTGAATTCGCCCAACGACATCGTGGTGAAGGGCGACTACAGCATCTGGTTCACCGATCCGCCCTTCGGCCTGGTCAGCGACTACATGGGGCGCCAGGGCATGGCGGAGTTGCCTGCCAATCTCTATCGCCTGGACCCCGACGGCCAACTGCACTGCGTCGCCGAAGACCTCGAAGGCCCCAATGGCCTGGCCTTCTCGCCGGACGAGCGCACCCTCTACCTGGTCGAATCCCGCGCCCGCCCGCGCCGGATCGTGGCCTATGCGGTCGATGCGCAGAACCACCTGTACGACCGCCGCACACTCATCGATGCCGGCAGCGGCCTGCCCGATGGCCTGCGCGTGGACGTGGACGGCAACCTCTGGTGCGGCTGGGGCGCGTCCGAGCCTGGCCTGGACGGTGTCCGCGTCTTCGCCCCCGACGGCACCGCCATCGGCCACATCGACCTGCCTGAACGCTGCGCCAACCTCTGCTTTGGCGGCCCACGGCGCAATCGCCTGCTGATGGCCTCCACCACCTCGCTCTACGCCCTGTTCGTCAACACCCGCGGCCTGTAAACGACCGCGCCTGCCTGGAAGCCACCATGAAAAAAACAAGATCCGCTTCGCTCCTCGTGACCACCGGCCTGGCCGGCCTGGTCAGCCTCGCCCCGGCCGTCGACGCCGCTGAACTGAAGATCATCGCTAGCGGCGCGCTCAAGGGTGCCATGGCGCAGTTGCAGCCAGCCTATGAGAAGGCCACTGGCAACACACTGAGCATCGCCTGGGACCCATCCATGGGCACCTCACCGGAATCCATTCCTGAACGCATCAAGCACAGGGAACCCATGGACCTGGCCATCATAGCCGACGAGACCCTCGCCCTGCTCGGCCCCACGGGCGTCTTCAATATGGCGAGTCGTCGCGAGATCGCCGAATCCCGTATTGGCGTAGGGGTGCCCAAGGGCCACGCTCACCCTGACGTGAGCACGGTAGCGGCCTTGCGCACGGCGCTCTTGCAGGCGCCCCGGATCGCCTACTCCCAGGGCGCCAGCGGCGTCTTCGTGCGAAACGAGCTGTTCCAGGGCCTGGGCATCAGCGAGCAGGTCAAGGGCAAGACGCTCGAGATCCAGGGCAAGGAGCTGGTGGGTACCGCCCTCGCCCGGGGCGATGCCGACATCGGCATGCAGCAGGTCAGCGAGCTCAAGGTGACTCCCGGCGTCGACTATCTCGGCCCGTTGCCGGAAGAGGTGCAAAAGGTCAGTCGGTTCTGCGCCGCAGTAGCCAGCAACACGCCTTATACCCAGGTCGCCAGCGAATTCGTGGCCTTCCTAGGCAGTCCCGCCGCCCGTCACCTGCTGGTCGAAAGCGGCCTCGAACCCATCGCTGGAGCTCACCCATGAAGATCCCCGCTTCCCTGCTACTGGCAGGCTCGCTGACACTGGCCAGTGCCTTGGCCTACGCGGTACCGGTATCGCCACCTCTGACCCAGACGCTGGTAAAGCACGACAACGTTCAGATTGAGGTCAATGCCCAGGGTAAAGGTTCCGTGATCGTGATGCTGCCTTCTCTAGGCCGCTCGGGGCGCGACTACGATCAGGTGGCCGCCTACCTGGTCGAGCAGGGTTTCCGTGTCGTACGGCCCGAGCCGCGTGGTATAGGCCATAGTGAAGGGCCTATGGACAAGCTTTCGGTTCACGACTTCGCTCGCGATGTCGCCGCCGTGGTGGAGCACGAACATCAGGGGCCGGTGGTAGTAGTCGGCCATGCCTGGGGCAACTTCCCGGCACGGCAACTGGCCGTGGATCGTCCGGACCTGGTTCGCGGCGTGGTCCTGGCCGCTGCTTCAGCTGGCAAGGTACCGCCGGGTTCGACGGAAAAACCGATCAATGCCGAAATGCGCCAGGCCATCGACGGCGCCGGGGACCCGTCGCTGTCCGAAGCGCAGCGCCTGATCTATCTGCGCAAGGCCTTCTTCGCCCCGGGCAACGATCCGCGCCTCTGGCTGAATGGCTGGCACGAAGCTACCCACGAAGCCGAATCCCATGCGCGCAACACCACCCCCGTGGACGACTATTTCGCTGCCGGCAAGGCGCCCATTCTCGATTTGCAGGGTGAGGCCGATGCCGTGGCGCCCCGCCGCTTCTCGGGCGTGCTCAAGAGCATGCTGGGTGATCGGGTGCAGATCGAGGTATTGAAGAACGCTGGTCACGCCATGGCCCCGGAACAGCCCAAGGCCATGGCTGACGCCATCGGTGCCTTCGCCCGCACCTGCTACGAGCAGCCTCCGCGGACCTGAAATGCTGCGGCGGACAAGGCTTAACGCGGCCTTGTCCGCCTACGGTATTTTGACCAGCCTCCTCTCTTACGACTTGGCAGGACTTTCCTGCCAAGCGCTCAGCTTTGGCTTAAAACCCATACACCCGCTTGGCAAAACCGCCGATGGCGTCCGCCATGGCCTTGGGTTGCTCGGGTGCCATGGCATGGCCCGCATTGGCAATGACCTGATGTTCGACTCGCGCCCCCAACATGCCTTTGAGGATATTCGGGATGACCACGGCATCATGCTCACCTTGCAGGTCGAGGATGGGCACCTGATTTCCGGCGGACCAGTAACTGTCCACCGGCGTATGGTCGCGGGCATAGCCCTCGGCGTCATGGGTCTGCCCGTACCAGCCGGTCAGCCAGGGCCGCGGATCGTTGCCTGGCGCAAAGAACGCCTGCTTGAGATAGGTCAGCCGCTGCGCCTCGGGTAGGGCGTAGTTGCCGGAGCCATTGATCGCCTCCTTGAGCCGGCCATAGGGCTTCTCCTTGGAATCGGCCGGCAGCTTGCCAATCGATGCCGCGGCCAGGACGATGCCTTTGACCAGATCCGGACGATCTACCGCCAGTACCCGCGCGGGTTGGCTGCCCCAGGCATGCCCCACCACGACAGCGGGCCCACTTTTCACCTCGTCGAGCACCTGTGCCACGTCGGCGGCGAAGTCGTGGAGTGTCAGCTCGGCCATGGGCGCCTTGCTGCCATTGACGCCTCGCGGCTCAGGGCGCAGGACCCGATAGCCATCGGCGGCAAGTTGGGCGGCGACCTCGTCGTAGTCATGGGCACCCCGGCCAAGGGACGGCAGGATGACGATGACCTTGCCCTTACCCTGATCAAGCACCTGAATGCTGACATCGCCCTTCACACTCTGAAAGCTTCGTACGGGTTCCGCCGCAAGGGCCGCCAGGCTGAGAGTCAGGGCGCCGAGGGTGAGGCAGCCGGTAGTGAAACGCTGTTTGATCATTGCACCTGTTCCTTGTTGTTTTCGGACGTCACGCAGCAGGCGTGATCCCCGAACGTGATGCAAAGTCTCACGCGGAACAAATGCTTTATCCGGATGGATTTCCATGATGTTTCGGCATGGATAGGCACATGCCGAAACGCTATGAGGAGCCATGTCGAAAAGGTTTTGGCGGGCAAACGAAGGGCCGCCCTAAGCTGGCGCGACCCCTACAAGAACAAGGTCCGCCCTGTGCCAACTTCATCCGTCCACCAGGGGCCAGGCCTCGATCCGGTCGTGCAGCGAGCCTGCCGCAAGGCCGCCTTGCGCCTAGTGCCGCTACTGGCCCTCGCCTACTTCTTCAACTACCTCGACCGCACCAATGTCGGCTTCGCCTCCCTGACCATGAACGACGATCTGGGCCTCACCGCCGCCCAGTTCGGCTTTGCCGCCGGGATCTTCTACCTCGGCTATTGCCTGTTCGAGGTGCCCAGCAACCTGGCACTGTATCGCTTCGGCGCCCGGCGCTGGTTGGCGCGGATCATGATCACCTGGGGGCTGTGCGCGGCGGCCACGGCCCTTGCCCAGGGTCCGACCAGCTATGCGGTAATCCGCCTCCTGGCCGGCATCGCCGAGGCAGGCTTCTTTCCCGGCGTGATCTTCTTTCTATCGCTATGGTTTCCGGTGCAGTACCGCACCCGGGTGATGGCCTGGTTTCTCTTCGCCATCCCGCTGTCCTCGGTGCTGGGTGGCCCCCTGTCCGCCGCCATGCTCCAGCTGGACGGCCTCTGGGGCTACGCCGGTTGGCAATGGCTGCTGGTGCTGCAAGGGCTGCCGGCCTGCTTCCTGGGCGTGCTCTGCCTGAAGATACTGGCCGATCAGCCCCCCCAGGCTACCTGGCTCAGCGCGGAAGAACGCCAGGCCCTGCAAGGCGCGCTGGACGCCGAACAGGCCAGCAAGGGCACCCACAGCTTTCGGCAGTCGCTCAAGGACGGCCGCGTCTGGCTGCTGGCGGCCATCCTCTTCAGCTACATCGTCGGCATCCTGGGTATCGGCGTCTGGCTGCCGCAGATCCTCAAGAGCCATCACCTCACCACCCTGCAGATCGGCTGGATCTCCGCGGTGCCCTACATCATCGCCAGCGGCGCCATGCTGATCTGGGCGCGGGTCCTGGCCGGCAAGCGGCGCTACATCCTGCACCTCGCCCTCACCTGCGGCACCGGCGCGGCGGGCTTTCTGTTTTCGGTGGTGTTCAACGAACTGCTACCGACCCTGATCGGACTCACCGTCGCGCTGATCGGCCTGTGCTCGGTGCGCACCTGCTTCTACAGCATTCCAGCGACCTTTCTCAGCAGACAGGCCGCGGCGGGCGGCATCGCCTTCATCAACGCCACCGGCAGCCTGGGTGGCCTGGTCGGTCCCTACGCCGTGGGTTGGCTCAAGGATGCGACCGGCTCCTTCACCGCAGGCCTGCTGGGCATGGGCTGCATGCTGTGCCTGGCCACGTTGCTGACCGGCGTGCTGGGTCTGGTCGCGCAGCGTGACCGGGTCAAAGGCGTGGTCGTGAATTCGGTCGCCACGTCGACTGCTAGCTGAGCAAAGCCGCTTGGCGCCGGCCGAATCCAGGACGGGCCAGACAGCGAAACGAGGACCGTCCCTGTGCGCTCGTTTCGCACTCAGCCCGGCACCACCAGCCCCTTGGCGCGGTAGGCGTCGATATCGATGCCATAGGCACCCGAGGGTTTTACCGCGCGGACGCTGATGAGGCGCCCCTGCTCATCAAGCGGATTGCGCGCTAGGTCGAGCACCTGCTCCGGTCGCGGCTGCTTGCTGGTGTCCAGCACGATCAGCACCCGCGGCTTCAATTTGCTGCCGGCGTCGAAGCCGATGATGATGCCCACCTCGCCGGTGCTCAGCTCGACGATCTCGCCCGGCGGATAGACGCCGATCAGCTGGATGAAGGCCAGGACGACGACTTCGTCGAATTGCGTGCCCCGGGCTTCGAAGAGGACGCGCAAGGCTTCCAGGCTGGAACGGCCCTCGCTGTAGGGGCGATCGCTGGTGATGGCGTCGTAGGCATCCACCACGGCGATGATCTTGGCCTTGAAGGGGATGCGCTGCGCCGGCAGCTGGCGGGGGTAACCCTTGCCATCCATGCGTTCGTGGTGGGTATGGGCGACGTCGACGGCGGCGGGCGGCACCTCGCTGTTGGCCATCAGCAACTGATAGCCGTAGGTGGTATGGGCCTGCATGATGCGGAATTCTTCCTCGGTCAGGCGGCCTGGCTTGTTGAGGATCTCGTCGGGCACCTTGATCTTGCCGACGTCGTGCAGCATGCCGCACACCCCGAGTTCTTCCAGTTCGAGGGGCAGCATGCCCAGCGCCTTGCCCAGAGCGATGGCATAGAGCGAGACGCGCAGGCAGTGTTCCGCGGTGTAGTGGTCACGCTGCTTGATGCGCGCCAGCCAGAGGCTGGCCGCGGGGTGCTTGAGCACGCTCTCGACGCACTCCCCTACCGCCCGCCGGACTTCGCTGACGTTGAGTTCCTTGCCGAACTTGACGGCGTCGAGCATCCGCATCGATACGGCGCGGGCCTCGCGCCACACCGGTTCGGTGGTCTTGACCTCATCCCGGTAGTCGATGGCATAGGTCTTGGCCTGAGCGCTGGCCGCCAGGCTGGCGGACAGGTTAGCCGATAGCGGCGTCACGACAGGACTCTGCCGCCGGTCCACCCAGACGAACTCGCAGGTGTCCTGCAGGGTGCGGAGGTCCTGCACGCTCTGGATGGGGAATCCCTGGAACAGGAAGGGCGTGCCTTCCCAGGGCCGATCCAGTTCGCAGACGTACATGCCCAGCTGCAACTGGGACACGGGGACTCTGATGCTGTATTGGGGCAGCGCCATGGCTTCTCGGCAAGCACGTCGGTGAGCGGGGTCTAATAGGTATTACAATAATCATTGATACCAAAATGCCACCATCCAGGGAAGCATCCGTCCTGCACGCGCCGATGAGCTGGCAAAAAACAGTGGTCAGAGGTAACTGTTTGTAACTTCGGGGCGCGCGATACCAGACGGCGCGCCCTCCCCTCACGCCAGCTTGAAGCGTCGCACCAGCGTCTGCAGTTCGCCGGCCAGTTCCGACAGTTGCTCGCTGGCACCCACGGTTTCGCGGTTGCCGTCGCTGGTCTGCACCGACAGATCGCGAATGCTGATGAGGTTGCGGTCCACCTCGCGAGAGACGTGGGCCTGCTCTTCGGAGGCGGTGGCGATCTGCAGGTTGCGCTCGTCGATCAGGCGCACGGCCTGGAGGATGTCGCTCAGCGCAGCCCCGGCTTCCTGGGCCACCGCATAGGTGGCCTGGGCCTGGGTGGAGCTGAGCTGCATGGAATCCACGGCTTCGGCCGAGCCCTTCTGGATCGCCTGGATCATCTGCTCGATCTCGCGGGTCGAGGTCTGGGTACGATGCGCCAGGGCGCGGACCTCGTCGGCGACCACGGCGAAACCGCGACCCTGTTCGCCCGCCCGGGCGGCCTCGATGGCCGCGTTGAGCGCCAGCAGATTGGTCTGCTCGGCGATGGCGCCGATCACGCTGAGCACCTGGCTGATGTCCTGGGCCTGTCCGGCCAGGCCTTCGACCTGCACCGAGGTGGACTGCACCTGCTGGGTGAGGCGCTGCATGGCATCGAGGGCCTGGCCAACCTTGGCATTACCGCTTTCCGCGGCGGCGCTGGAGTCCCGCGCGGCCTGGGAGGTGGACGAGGCGTTGCGGGCCACCTCTTCCACCGCGGCGCTCATCTCGGTGACCGCGGTAGCGGCCTGGTCGATCTCGGCGTTCTGACTCGCCAGAGCGCGACTGGCCTGGTCGGTGACGGCGTGCATGGTGCGCGCGGTGTCGCTCAGGCGGCTGGAAGAATTGGATATGCCGTGCAGGGTGTCCTTGAGGTTGTCCTGCATCTGCGCCAGGGCGCGCATCAGCCCGGCGGCTTCGTCCTTGCCGGTGGGATCGATCTTGCCGGTCAGCTCGCCCTGGGCGATGGCATTGGCCACGGCCAGGGAAGCGCCGATCGGCTGGGCCAGGCTGCGGGTCAGGCGCCAGGCCAGCAGCAGGGTCACCAGCACCGCCAGCAGCATGATGCCGACGACAATGCTGACGCTGCGGTCATAGATGCCGGTGGCTGCTACACCTGCCTGACGGGCGCCTTCGCCGTTGAATTCGCGCAGCCGGGTCAGTTGCTCCTGATAGCCTTCGGCGCGCTGGCGCTGCTCGCCATTGGCCAGTTTGAGGGCTTCGGCGCGATCGCTGGCGGCCAGGGTCACCACCCGATCCAGTCCGTCCAGATAGCCTTTCATCTGCAGCGCGGCCTGGTCGAAGTTGCTGCGTTCCTCGGCGGTGGAAATCAGGTGGTCACGGTAATAGGCCGTCCGGGCGTTCATCAGATCGCGATTCACCTGGATCTGCCGGGTGGCGAGGGCCATGGCCGCGCTGTCCTCGCTGGCCAGCAGCCGGATGCTTTCCAGGCGGGTGTGCAGCAGCGCGACCTGGATGTCATCGGTGGTCTGGACGCTCGCCAGCCATTCGGCTTCCATCGCCTGCTCGGTGGCGCGCAGGGCCTTGAGCTGGACGAGGGCGAAGGCGCCGAGCAGCATCACGAACAGGGTGACCGCACCGAAGCAGAGGGTGGCGCGGGGGGCGATGCGTAGCTGACGAAGATTCAAGACGGGCTCCTTGGATCGGCGGAAGGCGATCCTCTAAAGCCCGTATCGACTGACTAATGCCTTTCTTTAGCGCGTCAGCGATTGGCGCGACAAGAATACTGTGGAGCTTGTCCAGCGGCTGCATGGCGCGTCGCAATGGCCTAGCCGCGTGACGCCTCTAGCCGCTCCACCATCTTGACCAATTCCGCCAGGGAGCCGGCCTGCAGCTTGCGCATGAGGGCCGCGCGGCGCACCTTCACGGTGATCTCGCTGACCCCCAGCTGGGCGGCGATCTGCTTGTTGAGCAGGCCGGTCACCACCCGCGCCAGCACCGCCCGTTCGCCGTCGTTGAGAGTGTCGAGGCGGGTCTGCAGGGCCTGCAATTGCCGGCGCTGGGCATGGGCGTCCTGTGCCTTGCGCAGCGCCTGGTCGATGGCATCGAGCAGGTCCTGGTCACGAAACGGCTTGGTGAGGAATTCCAGGGCGCCCTGCTTCATCGCCCGGACCGACATGGGGATGTCGCCATGGCCGGTGATGAAGATGATCGGCAAGGCCAGGCCACGCCGCTGCAATTCCTGCTGCAGATCCAGGCCGTTCATGCCGGGCATGCGCACGTCCAGCACCAGGCAGCCCGGTTCGTCCAGCCGGGCCCGGTCGAGAAAATCGGCGGCCGAGACATAGCTGCGGGTGCTGAGCCCCACGGACGCCAGCAGGTCTTCCACGGCGGCGCGCACCGAGGCGTCGTCGTCCACCAGGTGGACCCGCGCGGGCTGAGTTTGGTCGGTCAGGCTTTGAGAGGTCATGGTTGTGGATCCTTGGGCAGGCTGCAGTAGACCCCGGTGCCGCCTTCCGGTAGCGAGGTGGCCCAGATCCGTCCGCCGTGGGCTTCGACGATGGAGCGACTGAGCGCCAGTCCCAGGCCCATGCCCTGCGCCTTGGTGGTGTAGAAGGCCTCGAACATCTGCTCGCGCGCCATGGGCGTCAAGCCGCGACCGCTGTCTTCCACGCCCAGGCGGATGGCGCCGGCGGTGTCCTGCCCCACCTGGATGACCACCCGCCGCTGCTCGGGCGCCATCCCTTCGAGGGCGTCCAGGGCGTTGAGCAGCAGATTGAGAATGACCTGCTGTAGCTGGCTTTCATCGGCCAGCAGCGGCGGCAGGCCCTCCTGCAGGCGAACCTCCACGGCGACCTGACGCTGGTTCAATTCGGCGCGGACGAAATCCAGCACCTGCTCGACGGTATCGGCGACGTTGAGCCAATCCTTGGCCACCTGCGCCTGGCGCACCAGGCTGCGCACCCGGGCGATCACCGCGCTGGCACGGTGAGCGTCGTCGATGACCCGCTGCGCCGCCTGCACGGCGCGCTCCACCTGCGGCGGCTGATTGCTCAGCCAGCGCTGGCAGGCGTTGCCGCTGGCGGCGATGGCGGTGAGCGGCTGGTTCACCTCATGGGCGATGGATGCGGCCAGTTCACCCAGCTGGCTCAGGCGCCCGGCCTGGGCCAGGCGTGTCCGGGCCGCGTCGGCGGCGCGCTTGGCGGCCTCCAGGCGCAGGGACAGGGCGGCGACCGCGACGATGGCCAGGAGGCTGATGATGCAGTTGACCAGCCCGGCCTCCTGATCCCCGCTCCGGGTAGCGACATAACTGCAGAGCACCAGCAGCGTGCAGCCCAGCGCGGTGATCGTGACCCCGCGCGCCGACAGAAAACCGGCCGCCAGGAGCACCACCACCACCTGGAAGACGCCGATGGCGATCTCCCGGTCGGTGAAGGTGTCCAGCAGGGCGATGCCCAGCGCCAGGGCGCAGAGGCCGCCTAGCCGCAGCCAGTGGGTGGTGGTGGCGAAGGGTCGTCGATCCATGGCCAGTCTCTCGTTCGTGGTCGCGTGGACGTCCTAGAGCGGCTAACAAAACGTAGCGAGCGGCTGTCAGGCGGGTGCGCGCGGCGCGCAGGAACCGCATCGGGCTTGCGTACGAGTGTATGGGGGATACATGAGGATTCCGAGCACTGCACGCGCCCGTCTGGCGGACGCGCAGTAGTTTTATTAGTCGCTCTTAACCCGGGTTTTCCAGGCTGAACATATCGGCCGCCTGATCATAGGCGAAGAGCTCACCATAGCGCCCCCACTGGATGGCGCTGCCGAGGGTGCGCGCGGCGTCGGCTTCGTCCATGAAGTCCTCCAGCTCGTCGCGGAAACGCCGCGCCGGCGCCGTGTGGCCCTGGCGATCGTCCAGCACCCGGCGGATATGGGCCACCAGGGGCACGAAGTTGAGCAACTGGCGGGCGAACAGCTGCTTGCGCACGTCCACCCCCGCCGCGACATAGGCGCGCCCGGCCGGCAGCAGACGCAGATCACCACCTTCGAGGACCGCGAGGCGCAGCAGTTGCAGCACCTCGGCCAGGGGAAAGAGCTCGTCCAGTGCATAGCCCAGCCCGCCGGCCAGTTCCGGCAGGTCGGCGCGACCGTCGTAGGGCGCGGCCTGGACCGCCTCCAGCAGACCGGCCAGGGCATTGGTGGACACGGTCGGCAGACGCATGCCCAGGCCGTTGCCGGGAACGCCCCCTTCGTGGGGTGCCGGCGTGGTCTCGCCGGTCATGCGCACATAGATTTCCTCCACCAGTTCGCGGAAAGCCGGATCATGGCGATTGCGCGGCTGCGGCAGGTCGATACGGATCTCACTGGCGACGCGGCCGGGATTGCTGGAAAAGATCAGCACCCGATCGCAGAGCAGCACCGCCTCGGCGATGTTGTGGGTGACCATGAGGATCGAGCGGATCGGCATGCGTCCTTCGACCCAGAGGTCAAGCAGGTCGGTGCGCAGGGTCTCGGCGGTGAGCACGTCCAGCGCCGAGAAGGGTTCGTCCATCAGCAGCACGTCCGGGTGCACCACCAGGGCACGGGCCAGGCCGACGCGCTGGCGCATGCCGCCGGAGAGCTCCTTGGGATAGGCGCTCTCGAAGCCGTCCAGGCCGATCAGGTCGATGGCGGCCAGGGCGCGGCGACGGCGCTCGTCCAGCGGCACGTGCAGCGCCTCCAGGCCGATCTCTACGTTCTGCAGCACGGTCAGCCAGGGAAACAGCGCGAAGCTCTGGAATACCATGCTGACCCGGGCGCGCTGGCCGTCGTCCTTGGGCGGGAAAGCGACGCTGCCGCCGCTGGGGGTGAGCAGCCCGGCGATGGATCTGAGCAGGGTCGACTTGCCCGAGCCGGAGCGCCCCAGCAGGCCGACGATCTCGTTTTCGTGCAGGGTCAGGGACACTTCGTCCAGCACGACCCGGGCCGGGCCACCGGCGTTGCCGTACAGCTGGCGGACGTTCTGCACGTCGATGAGCGGACGCGGGTTCAGGGTGGTCAGGTTCATGATGGTTCTCCTCTCAATCGAGCCGCAGGCGCCGTTCGGCGTAGGCATACAGGGGCCGCCAGAGCAGCCGGTTGAAACCGAGGACGAAGATCGACATCACCACGATGCCCAGGGCGACCCGGGGGAAGTCGCCGGCGGTGGTCATCTGCGCGATGTAGGCGCCCAGGCCATGGGCCTGCAGGCGCTCGTTGCCCCAGCTCACCACCTCGGCGACGATGCTGGCGTTCCAGGAACCGCCCGCGGCGGTCAGGGCGCCGGTGACGTAGTAGGGAAAGATCGCCGGCAGGGCCAGCTGCCGCCACCACTGCCAGCGCCTGAGGCCGAACAGCCGGGCCGCTTCGCGCAGGTCGTTGGGCAGCACGCTGGCGCCGGCGATGACGTTGAACAGGATGTACCACTGGGTGCCCAGCACCATCAGCGGCGACAGCCAGATGTCCGGATTGAGGTGGAAGCTGACGATGCCCACCACCGCCACCGGGAACAGCACGTTGGCCGGGAAGGCGGCGAGGAACTGGGCCACCGCCTGCAAGCGTTGCGACCAACCCGGGCGCAGGCCGATCCAGACGCCGATGGGCACCCAGATCAGGCTGGCGACGGCGATCAGCAGCAGCACCCGGGCCATGGTCAGCAGACCCAGGCCGAGCACCGAGACCGCTTCCACCCAGTAGACGTCGGCGGCGATGAAGCGATACAGCGCATAGATGCCATAGGGCAGCACCAGCAGCAGCGCGCCGTACCAGAGCACGTCCAGCCCGCGTTGCAGCCAGGCGCGGCTTTGCGGTGCCAGGTGCCAGTGCGGCCAGGGGCGGCGGATCCGCGGGGTGGCGAGCTGGATGCAGAAGCTGCCGAAGCCACCCAGCATGCGGCCCAGGCGCGCGCGGCGGACCAGGTCGTAGACCCAGGAGCGCGGCACCTGCTGGCTGGCGGTCTGCTCGACGCGGAAGCGATCGGCCCAGGCCACCACCGGGCGGAAGAACAGCTGGTCGTAGACCAGGATCACCAGTCCCATGGCCAGCACCGCCCAGCCGATGGCGGCGATGTCCTGCCGGGCGATGGCCAGCGCCAGCCAGGAGCCTATGCCCGGCAGGTTGATGGTGTTGTCGCCCACGGTGATGGCTTCCGAGGCCACCACGAAGAACCAGCCGCCGGACATGGACATCATGGTGTTCCATACCAGACCGGGGATGGCGAACGGCAGCTCCAGGCGAAAGAACCGCCGCCAGGGTGACAGCCCGAACTGGCGACTCACCTGCTGCAGGTCCTCGGGCACGGTACGCAGCGACTGGTAGAAGCCGAACGCCATGTTCCAGGCCTGGCTGGTGAAGATGGCGAAGATGGCGGCGCACTCGGTGCCCAGTTGCCGCCCCGGGAACAGGCCCAGAAAGAAGCTGACGGTAAAGGTCAGGAAGCCGAGGATGGGCACCGACTGCAGGATGTCGATGGCCGGCAGGATCAGCAGCTCCGCCTTGCGACTCTTGGCCGCCAGGGTGGCGAAGACGAAGGTGAACAGCAGCGAGGCGGCCAGGGCGATGAACATGCGCAGGGTGGTGCGCAGGGCGTATTCGGGCAGCCGCGCCAGGTCCAGGGTCATGGGATCGGCGTCGAGCACGGCCAGGGGCGCGCGCATCTCGGCGACGCCATGCCAGATCAGCGCCAGGGCGATCAGCCCGAGGGCCAGGCAGAGGGCATCGGCCCACAGGGAAGCGGGACGTTGCCGCAGCGAGCGCGGCGCCACGGCGGGGGTGTAGAGGCCAGGAAGGGTCTTCATGGCGTACCTCTTTGCAGGGGGCCTTGGGAGAGTGTCCGGCCCTGCCGCGCAGGGTCCGGACACCGGGCTAATCTAGGCTCGCCACCCCGTCCCAGCCATCGAAACGAAGGACGTCTGGCTATACCAAGGTATATCCCGCCCAGGCCCGCCCTCGCCTGCTGCCACCCGCGCCCGGGCCCGGCGCCAGAGCAGAAGCTTCATCTCGCTGTCATCGTCCCGACATCTGCCGCCGGCATTGTCTGCCGCCAATGAGATCGATCTCAAACGAGGCCGGCATGACCGATCTGAAACAGGTAGCGCAACAGGCGGGGGTCTCCCGGGCCACGGCGGCGCGCGCCTTCGCCACGCCCGAGCAGGTGCGCGAGAGTACCCGCCAGCGGGTGCTGGACGCCGCGCGCAGTCTCAATTTCCGTCCCAATCTGCTGGGCCGCCAGCTGCGTCAGCAGAGCACCCGGCTGATCGGCGTGGTGGTGCCCAGCCTGCTCAACCCGGTGTTCGCCGAACAGCTGCACGCCATGGAGCGCACCGCGCGCAGCCAGGGCTACTCGCTGGTGATCGCCACCACCGACTACCAGCCCGAGCGCGAGGCGGCGGTGGTGGAGGAGCTACTGCGCCAGCGCGTTGCCGGCCTGGTACTGACGGTGGCCGACGCCGACCGCAGCGCGGTGCTGGCCGAGCTGAGCCAGGAGCGGACGCCCTTCATCCTGGCCTATCACGAACCCCAGCGCCCCTATGCGGCGGTGGCGGTGGACAACCGCCAGGGCATGGCCATGGCCACCGAGCACCTGCTCGGCCTGGGGCACCGCCGCATCGCCCTGGTCTCGGGGCCGGCCCAGCAGTCGGATCGCAGCGAGCGCCGCTTCGCCGGCTATTGCCAGGCGATGGCCGCCGCCGGCCTGCCGACGCTGCCGCGCCTGGAGCTGGCCAGCCACACCGACGCCGACTGGGCGGAACTGGCGCCGCTGCTGGAGCGTCACGCCCCGACCGCCCTGCTCTGCACCAACGACCTGCTGGCCATCAGCGTCATCGCCGAACTGCAGCGCCACGGGGTGCCCGTGCCTGATCAACTCTCGGTAGTGGGTTTCGATGGCATCGCCATGGGCGCCCGTCTCGAACCCAGCCTGTGCAGCGTCATGCAGCCCTTGCAGAGCCTGGGCGCCGTGCTCGTCACCGAATTGCTGGCGCTGATCGCCGGCAGTGCCACCCACCAGCAGTGTCTGCCCTGCCTCGTCCGTCCCGGCACCAGTGCCGGCCCCTTGAAGGAGCCCTACCGATGAAATCACCCTTCCCCTTGCGTCGTCTCCTGGCCGGCGTCGCCCTGGCCTGTGGCCTGGCCAGCGCCCAGGCCGCCGAAACCGCCATCTGCTACAACTGCCCGCTGGAATGGGCCGACTGGGGTGCCCAGCTCAAGGCCATCGCCGCCGACACCGGCATCGAAGTCCCCCAGGACAACAAGAATTCCGGCCAGTCGCTGGCCCAGCTGGTGGCCGAACGCGAAGCCCCGGTGGCCGACGTCGTCTACTACGGGGTGACCTTCGGCATCCAGGCCGACAAGGCCGGGGTGCTGCAGCCCTACCAGCCCAAGCACTGGGATCAGGTACCCGCTGGCCTCAAGGACCCCCAGGGTGAATGGACCGCCATCCATTCCGGCACCCTCGGCTTCATGGTCAATGCCCAGGCCCTGGGCGGCAAGCCGGTGCCACAGCGCTGGGCCGACCTGCTCAAGCCCGAGTACCGCGGCCTGGTGGGCTACCTGGACCCTTCCAGCGCCTTCGTCGGCTACGTCACCGCGGTAGCGCTCAACCAGGCCCTTGGCGGCAACCTCGACGACTTCGGCCCGGCCATGGCCTTCTTCAAGAAGCTGGCGGCCAACGATCCCATCGTGCCCAAGCAGACCGCCTATGCCCGTCTGCTCTCCGGCGAGATCCCGATCCTGGTCGACTACGACTTCAACGCCTACCGCGCCCGCTACAAGGACAACGCCCCGGTGGCCTTCGTCATTCCCCAGGAAGGCAGCCTGACCGTGCCCTACACCATGAGCCTGGTGAAGGGCGCGCCGCACCGCGCCAATGGCGAGAAGGTGCTGGACTATGTGCTGTCGGACAAGGGCCAGGCGCTCTGGGCCCAGGCCTATCTGCGCCCGGTGCGGGACGTGCCGCTGCCGGCCGAGGTGAAGGCGCGCTTCCTGCCCGCCGCCGACTATGCCCGCGCCGGCACCGTCGACTACGGTCACATGGCCGCGGTCCAGGAAGCCTTCGCCAAGCGTTACCAGGCCGAGGTGCGCTGAGATGCAGGGCCTCGCCGTTTCCTTCGGGCGCCGCCGGGTGCCGCGCCGGCTGCCCTGGCCGGTACTGGTCGCCCTGGCACCGGCGAGCGCCTTCCTGCTGGCCTTCTGGCTGTTGCCATTGACCCACCTGCTGGTGCTCGGCGCCCGCCCGGACGCCGCCGGCAGCTCCGGCTACTGGCAGGTGCTGACCAGCGCCGGCTATCTGTCCGGACTGGCCCAGACGGTGGCCCTGGCCGCCGTCACCACCCTGGCCACCCTGCTGGTGGCCGGCATCGCCGGCTGCTTCCTGGCGCGCCATGCCTTCCCTGGGCGCAGCCTGCTGGTGGCCCTGCTGACCTTTCCACTGGCCTTTCCCGGCGTGGTGGTGGGCTTCCTGATCATCCTGCTGGGCGGTCGCCAGGGTCTGTTCGCCAGCCTTGGGCGCGGCCTGTTCGGTGAGCCTTGGGTGTTCGCCTATTCGCTGTTCGGGCTGTTTCTCGGCTATCTCTATTTCTCCATCCCGCGGGTGATCCTCACGGTGATGGCGGCCTGCGAGACCCTCGACACCAGTCTGGAAGAAGCCGCCCGCTCCCTGGGCGCAGGGCTCTTCGCCGTGGTGCGCGATGTGCTGATCCCCGGCCTGACCCCGGCGCTGCTGTCCAGCGGCGCGCTGTGCTTCGCCACCGCCATGGGCGCCTTCGGCACCGCCTTCACCCTCGGCACGCGCCTGGCGGTAACGCCCATCGCCATCTACGACACCTTCACCAACTTCGCCAACTTCGGCGTCGCCGCGGCGCTCTCGGTGGTGCTTGGCCTCGTCACCTGGCTGGTCCTGCTGCTGGCCCGGCGCCTCGGCGGTGTCCAGGGAGACCTGCGATGAATCGCCCCCTGCGCTTCTGGCTGCAACTGCTGTTCACCCTGCTGGTGGCCGCCTTCCTATTGGTGCCGGTGCTGCTCTCGGTGCTGGCCGGCCTCACCCGCAACTACTTCCAGGGCCTCGCCAGCGGCCTCACCCTCGACTGGCTGCTGCAGGTCTGGCAGGCCTATGCCCCCACCGTCTGGCTGTCGCTGCAACTGGCGCTGGGCACGGCGGCCCTCGCGGTCGTGCTCGGTGTCCCCGCGGCCTATGCCCTGGTCCGGCTGGACAACCGCTTCGCCCGCGCCTTCGAGGAATTGCTGGTGCTGCCCGTGGCCATGCCCGGCTTCGCCTCGGCCCTGGCGCTGCTGCTGACCTACGGCCACCTAGGCGGCTTTCGCCGCAGCCCTGCGATCATCCTGGTCGGCCATCTGCTGTTCACCCTGCCCTTCCTGATCCGCCCGGTGATGGCGGTGCTCAGGCGCAGCCAGCTGCCGCAGCTGGAGGAAGCCGCGGCCAGCCTCGGCACCGGTCCCTGGCGGCGCTTCTTCGGCGTGGTGGTGCCCAATGCTCGCGCCGGCATCCTCGCCGGCAGCCTCATGGTGATCACCCTCTCGCTGGGGGAATTCAACCTCACCTGGATGCTGCACACGCCCCTGACCAAGACCCTGCCGGTGGGCCTGGCCGACAGCTACGCCTCGGCGCGGCTGGAGGTGGGCTCCGCCTACACCCTGATCTTCCTCTTGCTGATCGTGCCGCTGCTGGTCGCCCTCCAGGCCCTCAGCGCCCGTCTCTCCCGTGGAGCCCTGCGATGACCCAAGGTACCGCCGTCCGCCTGCGCCACTGCGCCAAGACCTTTGCCGGAGGCCGCCAGGTGCTGCAGCCCCTGGACCTCGACATCCACCCGGGCGAGACCCTGGTGTTCCTCGGCCCGTCCGGCTGTGGCAAGACCACCACCCTGCGGCTGATCGCCGGCCTGGAGCAGCCCGATGCCGGCGGCCAGGTGCTGTTCGACGACCGCGACGTCACCGCCCTGCCCATCGAGCGCCGCGACGTCGGCATGGTGTTCCAGAACTACGCCCTGTTTCCCAATCTGGACGTGGCCGGCAACATCGCCTACGGCCTGAAGATCCGCGGCCTGCCGCGCGCCGAGCGCGATGCCCGGGTCGCCGAATTGCTGGCCATGATGCAGCTGGAGGCCCTGGCCGAGCGGCGCATCCAGCAGCTGTCCGGTGGCCAGCGCCAGCGCGTGGCCCTGGCCCGGGCGCTGGCGCCACGCCCCCGGGTGCTCCTGTTCGACGAACCCCTGGCGGCGCTGGACGCCCAGCTGCGCGAGCAGTTGCGGGCCGACATCGGCGCCCTGCTGCGCGAGCTGGGCACCACCACGGTCTATGTCACCCATGACCAGCAGGAAGCCCTGGCCCTGGGCGATCGTATCGTGGTGATGGGCGAAGGCCGCATCGCCCAGATCGGTACCCCGACGCAGATCTACCAGCGCCCGGCCAGTCGCTTCGTCGCCGGTTTCGTCGGCCAGCTCAACCGCTTCGAGGTGCGCGGCCACAGCGGCGCCGAGGTGGCGGTCGCCGGCGGGCGGCTGCCCTGGACCGGCGCTGCCAGCACCCTGTTCTGTCGTCCGGAACACCTGGAGCCGAGCGCGACGCCCGCGCACCTCACCGGCATCCTGGTCGGACAATTCTTCCAGGGCGCCCATTCGCGGCTGCTGGTGGAGGTGGGCACCGGCCAGCCGCTGCTGGTGGACACCGCCCAGCCCCCGCAGGCGCAACCGGGCGACCTGCTGCACCTGAGCGTGCGCCCCGACGCCCTCTTCACCCTCGCTTCCTAGGAGACCCCGATGTACGCGCCCTTCCTGCTGGCCCAGCTCAGCGACCTGCACATCAAGGCCGGCGGCCGGCTGTCCTACGGGGTGGTCGATACCCTCGGCGCCCTGCGCCTGGCGGTGGACCGCCTCAATGCCCTGCAACCGCGCCCGGACGCCCTGGTCATCACCGGCGACCTGGTGGACTTCGGCACCCCCGAGGAATACGCCACCCTGCGCGAGGTGCTGGCCGACCTTGCCATGCCCTTCTTCGTCATCCCCGGCAATCACGACGACCGCGCCGCCCTGCGCACGGCTTTCGCCGATCACCCCTATCTGCCGGCCCGGGGCACCCTGGACTGGCAGCAGGACTGCGGCCCGCTACGGCTGATCGGGCTGGATACCCATATTCCCGGCGAGCACGGGGGGTGTCTCGACGCCGCGCAACTGGCCTGGCTCGACGCCCAGCTCAGCCAGGCACCCGACCAGCCGACCCTGGTGCTCCTGCACCATCCGCCGTTCCCGGTCGGCATCGGCCATATGGATCGCATCGGCCTGGACGGCGGCGCCGAACTGGAAGCCGTGATCCGCCGCCATCCCCAGGTGGAGCGGCTGCTTTGCGGTCATCTGCACAGGCTGATCCAGCGCCGCTTCGGCGGCACCCTGGCCTGCGTCTGTCCCGGCGTGTCGCACCAGGTCGACCTGGACCTGCGCGAAGCGGCGCCGTCGCGCTTTCGCCTGGAGCCGCCGGGCCTGCTGCTGCATCGCTGGGCGGATGAGGCCCTGGTGACCCACCATCTGCCGCTGGGCAACTATCCGGGGCCCTACCCCTTCTTCGCCGCCGATGGCCAGTTGCTGGACTGACACCGCCCCGTTTCGGGTCCTGAGGTAGCAGAGCGGCCGCTGCTGCGACCCAGCGTGGTGCAAAAGGTAACGCCGGCGCCTGACGGCGCGGACCTGCGGCCCAGCGCTGGCAAGCACTGGGCTCCCTGGCATGAGCCTTGCCTTGGCAGATTGGATACAAAAATCCAGGAAGCCAGTCCATGCCGCTCTCCGCCCTGTCCCGCTCCACCGCCCTGAGTGCCGAAGAAGAGGCCTATCGCCATCTGCTGCAGGCCATCTGCGCCGGGCACTATCGCAATGGCGAGCGGCTGATCGCCGAGGACATCGCCACCACCCTGGGCATGAGTCGCATGCCGGTGCGCAGCGCCTTCCAGCGCCTCGCCGCCGAAGGCCTGGTGATCCTCCGGCCGCATCGCGGCGCGGTGGTCAGCGGTCTGGACCTGGAGGACATGCGCGAGGTGTTCGAGATGCGCAGCGCCCTCGAAGGCCTGGCCATCCGTCTGGCCACGCCCCATGTCGGCCCCCGCGAGATGACGCGCCTGGAACGCCTGCTGGAAGACCTGGACGACGAGCAGGAACCCGGCGCCTGGGTCGCCCAGCACCGCGCCTTCCACGAATACCTGTGCGGCCTGGCCGGTCGGCCGCGGCTGCTGCGCCAGATCAATGGCCTCTATGCCCTGATCGAGCCGCACATGCAGCTCTGGCTGCACGTCGATCGCCCCCAGTCGGCCCGCGACGAGCACGCGCCCATCCTCGCCGCCCTGCGCGCCGGCGATGCCGCCGAAGCCGAGCGGGTGTTGCGCGAGCACATCGAGGGCACGGTGCCCGACCTGCTGACCTTCATCGAACGATCGGGCGACCAGACCCGAAGTACGCCCCCGCGCTGAGCCATCCGCCCTGCCCACCCCCGTCCTTCCGGAGAAGACCATGACCCGCCACCGGCTTTCCTGCAGTCTGCTCGCCCTGACCCTCGTCGCCGGCTTTACCCAGGCCGCCCCGCAGATCCCCGAGCGCCTGGCCAAGGCGTCCAAGATCACCTATTGCGGCGCTCTCGACACCCCACCGATCGGCTTCTTCGACGAAGCCCAGAAGCCCAAGGGCCTCACCGTCGACCTCGGCGCCGAGATCGCCAAGCGCCTCGGCGACAAGAAGGTCGACTGGCGCGTGGTGCCCTTCTCCGGCCTGATCCCGGCGCTGCTGGCCGGCCAGTGCGATCTGCTGATCGACCAGCTGTTCGACAAGCCCGAGCGGCGCCAGGTGATCAACATCGTCAACTACATGTACTCCAGCCAGGCGGTGGTGGTGCCGGCCGGTAACAAGGCCGGCATCCACACCCTGGACGACCTCGCCGGCAAGAAGGTGGCGGTGCTCAATGGCTCCACCATCCGCACCCTGCTCGACGCCCACAACGAGGAGCTGAAGAAGGCCGGCAAGGCGCCCATGAAGCTGGTCGCCTACAACAGCGACACCGACGCCTTCCAGGCCCTGCGCCTGGGCCAGACCGACGCCTACGGCACCACCGTGGAAACCGCCGCCTACTACCAGGGCGTCGCGCCCGGGCAGTTCGAGACCGGCGTGCCGGCCTTCGCCCGCATCCTCACCGGGATCGGCGTGCGCAAGGACGACAGCCAGCTCAGCAGCGCCCTCACCCAGATCCTCGCCGACATGAAGGCCGATGGCAGCTACGCCACCCTCATGGCCAAGTGGCACCTGGAAGGCGACAAGCTCGATTAAGGGACGGCCACGATGAACTTCAGCTGGGATGTGTTCTGGCAGTACCTGCTGCACCCGAGCGACGTCTACCTCTACGGCCTCGGGCTGACCTGCGTCATCGCCATCGGCGCCATGCTGCTGGGCTGCGCGCTCGGCCTCCTGGCGGCGCTGGCACGGCTGTCGCGCTACCGGGCGCTGCAATACCCGGTGCGCTTCTATGTCTGGCTGATGCGCGGCACGCCGCTGCTGGTGCAGATCGTCTTCCTCTACACGGCCCTGGCGGCCGGCGGCATCTTTCGCTTCGAGGACCTGGACCTGGGCTTCCTGGTGATCCCGGGCAACATCCAGGCGGCCATCATCGCCCTAGGCCTCAACGAAGGCGCCTACAT
Source organism: Pseudomonas aestiva (assembly GCF_039908605.1). Classification (NCBI taxonomy): domain Bacteria; kingdom Pseudomonadati; phylum Pseudomonadota; class Gammaproteobacteria; order Pseudomonadales; family Pseudomonadaceae; genus Pseudomonas; species Pseudomonas aestiva. The sequence continues at coordinate 2,759,442 of NZ_CP150916.1, forward strand.
GGCCGAGATCATCCGCGCCGGCATCGGTGCGGTGGATCGCGGCCAGTACGAGGCGGCACGCTCCCTGGGCATGACGCCGGCCAAGCTGATGCGCCGCATCGTGCTGCCCCAGGCGCTGCGGGTGATCATCCCGCCGCTCGGCAACGAGTTCAACGTGATGCTCAAGAACACCACCCTGGTCAGCGTCATCGGGGTGCAGGAGCTGCTGCTCAGCACCCAGATGATCACCTCGGCGACCTTCCGCGTCTTCGAGCTGTACCTGGTGGTGGCCATCTACTTCCTGGTCCTGACCACCCTCTGGGGCTTCTTCCAGGCCTGGCTGGAGCGGCGCTTCGGCAAGGCCGACGGTCACCGGCCCACCGCCACCGGCCGGCTGTTCAGCCTGCAGGGCTTCAAGCTACGGGGACGCTAGCCATGACGACCACGCAAGAATCTGTGATCCAGGCGCTGGAGGTGCACAAGGCCTTCGGCGAGCTGGAGATCCTCAAGGGCGTGACCCTGGAGGTGCGCCGTGGCGAGGTGGTGGTGCTGATCGGCGCCTCCGGCTCGGGCAAGACCACCTTCATCCGCTGCCTCAACCACCTGGAAGACATCCAGGGCGGCACCATCCGCGTCAACGGCGAGCTGATGGGCTTTCGCGAGCGTGCCGATGGCTCGAGAGTCAGGGACTCCGAGCGCAATATCGCCCGCCGCCGCCGCGACATCGGCATGGTGTTCCAGAGGTTCAACCTCTTCCCGCACATGACGGTGCTGGAAAACATCATCGAGGCGCCGATCCAGGTGCTGGGCGTGGCGCGCGCCGCCGCCGTGGAACAGGCCCGCGCCCTGCTCGCCCGGGTGCGGCTGTCCGACAAGGCCGAGCACTATCCGGCGCAACTCTCCGGCGGCCAGCAACAGCGCGTGGCCATCGCCCGCGCCCTGGCCATGAAACCCCAGGCCATGCTGTTCGACGAACCCACCAGTGCCCTCGATCCGGAAACCGTGGGCGAGGTGCTGCAGGTGATGAAGGAGCTGGCCGAAGACGGCATGACCATGGTGGTAGTGACCCACGAGATGGGCTTCGCCCGCGAGGTGGCCGATCGCGTGGTGGTGCTGCACCAGGGCGAACTGATCGAAGAAGGCCCGCCGGCCCAGGTGTTCGGCAATCCCACCCATCCGCGCACCCGCGAATTCCTCAGCCGCGTGCTCTAGACCGGAGACCTCCATGGCCGTTCGTCCCCTGCTGGCCGTCCTCGCCCTCTGCCTGGCGCCCCTGACCCAGGCCGCCGAGTCCGAGGTCCGTTTCTACAACTGGTCGGACTACATAGGTCCGGACACCCTCAAGCAGTTCACCGAGGCCAGCGGCCTCCAGGTGCGCTACGACGTCTTCGACACCAACGAGATGCTCGAAGCCAAGCTGCTGTCCGGCCACTCCGGCTATGACCTGGTGGTGCCGTCCAACCAGTTCCTCACCAAGCAGATCAAGGCGGGTGCCTACCAGCCGCTGGATCGCAGCCGGCTGTCCAACTGGCAGCACCTGGATCCACGGCTCATGCAGCGCCTGGAAGCGGCCGATCCCGGCAATCGCTACGCCGTCCCCTACCTCTGGGGCACCGTGGGCATCGGCTACAACGCCGCCAAGGTCCGCGCCGCCCTGGGCGATGGCGCCCCGGTGGATTCCTGGGACCTGCTGTTCAAGCCGGAGAACCTGGCCAGACTCAAGGGCTGCGGCGTGGCCCTGCTCGATGCGCCGCAAAAGGTCTTCGCCCAGACCCTGCACTACCTGGGCCTGGACCCCAACAGCCGGAATCCCGAGGACTACCGCAAGGCCTCCGCGTTGCTGCAGCAGCTCAAGCCGTCGGTGACCTATTTCAGCTCCAGCAAGTACATCACCGACCTGGCCAATGGCGACGTCTGCGTGGCCATGGGCTATTCCGGCGATGTCCTGCAGGCCCAGAGCCGTGCGAGAGAAGCCGGCAAGGCGAGCGACGTGCGCTACGTGATCCCCAGGGAAGGCGCCAATCTCTGGTTCGACATGCTGGCCATCCCCAAGGACGCCAAGAATCCCCAGGGGGCCCTGGCGCTGATCGACTACCTGCTGCGCCCCGAGGTGATCGCCCCGGTCAGCGACTATGTCGGCTACGCCAATCCCAACCGCGACGCCACCGCCCTGCTCGATGCAAAGGTCCGCGACAACCCGGGCATCTACCCGAGCGCGGCCATCGCCGAGCGCCTCTACGTCTCCGCCGATCTGCCGCCGCAGATCCAGCGGCTGATGACCCGCGAGTGGACCCGCATCAAGACCGGACAATGACCTCGAAGAGCCTGCCATGCTGAATTTCTCTGCTCACGACTACCCCTACGCCTCGCAACGCCAGAGCGTCTTCGCGCGCAATGGCATGGTCGCCACCTCCCAGCCGCTGGCCGCCGAAGCCGGCATCACCATGCTGCGCCAGGGTGGCAACGCCATCGATGCGGCCATCGCGACCGCCGCGGCCCTGACCGTGGTGGAACCTACCGGCAATGCTATCGGCGGCGATGCCTTCGCCCTGGTCTGGGTCAAGGACCAGCTGCACGGCCTGGACGCCAGCGGCCATGCCCCGGCCAGCCTCGACATCGCCACGGTCAAGGCCGCCGGCCACGAGCGCATGCCTGTGCACGGCTGGCTGCCGGTCACGGTGCCGGGCTGCCCCGCGGCCTGGGCCGAGTTGTCGCGGCGCTTCGGCAAGCTGCCCTTCTCCACCCTGTTCGAACCCGCGATCGCCCTGGCCCGCGACGGCTTCCCGGTGTCGCCGGTGGTCGCCCACCAGTGGCGCATCGCCCAGGCCGAGTACCAGGCCAGCCGGGACCAGTCCCCCGAGCTGGCGGCCTGGTTCGACACCTTCCTTATCGACGGCCAGGCGCCGGTCGCCGGCCAGCTATACCGCAATCCGGCCCAGGCCCGCACGCTGGAGGAACTGGCGCAGACCCGCTGCGAGAGCTTCTACCGGGGCGCCATCGCCAAGCGCCTGGCGGACCATGCCGCGGCCAGCGGCGGCCAGCTGAGCGCAGCGGACCTGGCTGGCTACCAGCCGCGCTGGGTGGAGCCGATCAAGGTCGACTACCGCGGCTATCAGGTGTGGGAGATTCCGCCGAGTGGCCAGGGCCTGATCGCCCTCATGACCCTTAACATCCTCAAGGGCTACGACTTCGACCAGCGCGACAGCCAGCTCACCTGGCACCGCCAGCTGGAAGCCATGAAGAAGGCCTATGCCGACGGCCTGCACTACATCACCGATCCCGAGCACATGAGAGTCGCCGCCAGCGTCCTGCTGGACGACGCCTACGCCGACCGCCGCCGCGCCGAGATCACCGACCAGGCCCAGCCGCCGCTGCATGGCGATCCCCAGGCCAGCGGCACCGTCTACATCGCCACCGCCGATGGCGAGGGCAACATGGTGTCCTTCATCCAGAGCGCCTACCACGGCTTCGGCTCCGGCGTGGTGCTGCCCGACAGCGGCATCGGCCTGCAGAATCGCGGTTCGGAATTCAGCCTGGATGCCGGCCACTCCAACGCCCTGGCGCCGGGCAAGCAGACCTTCCACACCATCATCCCGGGCTTCCTGAGCAAGGGTGACGTGCCCATCGGTCCCTTTGGCGTCATGGGTGGCTACATGCAGCCCCAGGGCCACGTGCAGATGGTGATGAACCTGGTGGACTTCGGCCTGAATCCCCAGGCGGCGCTGGACGCCCCGCGCTGGCAGTGGCTGGGGGAGATGAAGGTCGGCATCGAACAGGCGGCTTCCCGCGCCCTGGCCAGCGGCCTGGCGCGGCGCGGTCACCAGATCGAGATCGCCCACGACTCCACCGACTTCGGTCGCGGCCAGATCATCGTCCGCGATTCGCAGACCGGCGTGCTCTGCGGCGGCACCGAACCGCGCGCGGATTCCCATATCGCGGTCTGCTGACCGCCGGAACGGCCCCGCCCGGCTCCGGGCGGGGCGCCCCCTCAGAGCGCGATACCGGCCGCCCTGGCCCGCGCCGCGTGCAGCTTGCGATAGCTGTCGATCAGCCGCAGGTGCTTGTCGAGGCCTTCCAGCCTGAGGCTGGTGGGCGTCAGGCCAGGGAAGCGCACCTTGCCCGAGACCGAACCCAGGGCGGCGTCCAGGCGCTCCTCGCCGAACATCCGGCGGAAGTTGACCTCGAAGTCGGCCAGTTCCAGTTCGTCGTCCATTTCGACTTCCAGCACCGCATTGAGCGCCTGGTAGAACAGGCCGCGCTCCAGGGTGTTGTCGTTGAACTGCAGGAAGGTCTCGACCTCTTCCTTGGCCTCTTCGAATTGCTGCAGCGCCAGGTGAATGAGCAGCTTGAGCTCCAGCACGGTCAGCTGGCCCCAGACGGTGTTCTCGTCGAATTCCACGCCGATCAGGGTGGCGATGCGGGTGTAGTCGTCCACCTGGGTATCGTCCAGGCGTTCGAGCAGGGACTCCAGGGCCGCATCGTCCAGCTGGTGCAGGGTGAGGATGTCCTCGCGCACCGCCAGCGCCTTGTTGGTGTTGTCCCAGATCAGGTCCTCGACCGGATAGATCTCCGAATAGCCGGGCACCAGGATGCGGCAGGCCGGCGCGCCCAACTCCTCGTACACCGCCATGTAGGCTTCCAGATCCCGTTCGGCGAGGATGCCGAACAGGGTGGCGGCCTCCTGGGCGGTGGCGTCTTCGTCCTCGCTGGAGAAATCCCAGTCGACGAAGTCATGGTCGGCCCTGGCGCTGAAGAAGCGCCAGGAGACCAGGCCACTGGAGTCGATGAAGTGCTCGACGAAGTTGTTCGGCTCCATCAGCGCCTGGCTCTCGAAGGTCGGCTGCGGCAGGTCGTTGAGGCCCTCGAAGCTGCGGCCCTGCAGCAGCTCGGTGAGACTGCGCTCCAGGGCAATTTCCAGGCGCGGATGGGCGCCGAAGGAGGCGAACACCCCGCCGGTGCGCGGATTCATCAGGGTCACGCACATCACCGGGAATTCGCCACCCAGGGAGGCATCCTTGACCAGCACCGGAAAGCCCTGGGCTTCCAGGCCGCGAATACCCTCGACGATGGCGGGATAGCGCGCCAGCACCGCCTCGGGCACGTCGGGCAGCGCCAGTTCGCCTTCGAGGATCTCGCGCTTCACCGCCCGCTCGAAGATTTCCGACAGGCACTGCACCTGGGCTTCGGCCAGGGTGTTACCCGCGCTCATGCCGTTGCTGAGGTAGAGGTTCTCGATCAGGTTCGAAGGGAAGTACACCACCTCGCCATCGGACTGGCGCACGAAGGGCAGCGCGCAGATGCCGCGCGCCACGTTGCCGGAGTTGGTGTCGTGCAGGTGCGAGGCGCGCAATTCGCCTTCCGGGTCGTAGAGCTTGCGGCAATGGCGGTCGAGGATCTCCCGGGGCAGCGCGTCCTTGGGCCCGGGCTGGAACCAGCGCTCGTCGGGGTGGTGGACGAAGGCCGCGTTGCCGATGGCCTCGCCCCAGTACTGGTCGTTGTAGAAGAAATTGCAGTTGAGGCGCTCGATGAATTCGCCCAGCGCCGAGGCCAGGGCCGCTTCCTTGGTCGCGCCCTTGCCGTTGGTGAAGCACAGCGCGGACTGCACATCGCGCAGGTGCAGCGACCAGACGTTGGGCACGATGTTGCGCCAGGAGGCGATCTCCACCTTCATGCCCAGGTCAGCGAGGATGCCGGAGAGCTTGGCGATGGTCTCTTCCAGCGGCCGGTCCTTGCCGGGGATGTAGGTTTGGCTACCGGTATCGCTGGGCAGCAGCAGGGCCTGGGCATCGGCGTCCAGACTCTCCACCGCCTCGATGATAAAGTCGGGGCCGGCCTGCACCGCCTTCTTCACCGTGCAGCGGTCGATGGACCTGAGGATGCCCTGGCGATCCTTGTCGGAGAGATCCGCGGGCAGCTCGACCTGAATCTTGAAGGTCTGTTTGTAGCGATTCTCCGGGTCGACGATGTTGCTCTGCGCCAGGCGGATGTTGTCGGTGGGAATGTCGCGGGTCTGGCAGTAGAGCTTGACGAAATAGGCCGCGCAGAGCGCCGAGGACGCCAGGAAATAGTCGAAGGGACCCGGGGCCGAGCCGTCACCCTTGTAGCGGATGGGCTGATCGGCGATCACCGAGAAGTCGTCGAACTTGGCCTCGAGCCTCAGGTTGTCGAGAAAATTGACCTTGATTTCCATGCACAGCATTCCGGTTTGGAGACAGATTGGCCGCCATTATCCGGACAAAGGGGCGCGGGCGATATGCAGGCCGTCGTCTCGTGGACCCCGGGGCAGGCCTCGTCAGTCGTTAGTCCAGCAGAAAGATGCCGTCTGGATACCGTGCGCAGAGGAAGTCGACAAAGGCCTTCACCTTGGGGCTCTGCAGTCGTCGCGAGGTGTGCAGCACCCAGAGTTCGGTCTCACCGGCGAGGGTGCCCCAGCGCCTGAGCGCGCCTTCGTCCAGCTGACGTTGCACCAGCGAGAGCGGCAATAGCGCTGCACCTGCACCGGCCAGTACCGCCTCGCGGATGGTCAGCAGCGAAGTCAGCTGCAAGACCGGCTGGGGCAGGAAGCGCTCCCCGCCCTCCGTCAGCGTCCAGACCTCGCCCTCGCGCTGGCCGGGCATGACCACCGCAGGCAGAGGCGCAGGCTCGGCACCAGCCGTCAGAGGGCCTTCGAGGCCCGGGGCGCCGACCAGCACCCGGCGGTCCCGGGCGAAGCAGCGACCCACCAGGGCGCTGTCGGGCGCGGGATTGATACGAATGGCCAGGTCGAAGTGTTCCTCCACCAGATCGACCAGGCGATCCTCGGCCACCGCCTCGATCAGGATCTCCGGGTACTGCCGGCGGAAATCCGCACTCAGCCGGCCCAGCGCCACCTGGGAAAACAGCAGTGGCGCCGCGATGCGCAACCGCCCGCGTGGCACCGCCACCCCCTCCTGCACGGCCGCCAGCGCCTCCTGCAACTCGCGCAGCGGCCCCAGGGTCCGGGCCGCCAGGTCGGCACCGGCAGGCGTCAGGACGAGACTGCGTCCACCCCGCTCGATCAGCCTGACGCCCAGGGCGACTTCCAGTTCGGCCAGTCGCCGCGACAGGCTGGCCTTGGGTCGACCACTGGCGCGACTGGCCTTGCCGATGCCGCCGTGGGTGGCGATGAGCTGGAAGTCGAGGAGCAGACTGAAGTCCAAGGCACTGTCTCGATTGTGGAACGGTATGTCCCTATCCTAGCGGCTATTGGTTCGATATGGGACGACTTAAGGTGGCTCTACCCCTCACCCACCTGGAGTTACCGACATGACCATCCTCGTCACTGGCGCCACCGGCCGCGTAGGCCGCCACCTCGTGCAACAGCTCGTGCAGCGCGATGCCAAGGTGCGGGTGCTGACCCGCACTCCGGCCAGCGCCGATTTTCCTGCCACCGTCGAAGTCATGCAGGGCGACCTGCTCGATCTCGCCGCCCTGCGCCGCGCCTTCGCTGGCGTGTCCACCCTTTTCCTGCTCAACGCCGTGACCGGCGACGAATTCACCCAGGCGCTCATCACCCTCAACATCGCCCGGGAAAGCGGCGTCGAGCGGGTCGTCTACCTCTCGGTCTTCGGCGCCGACAGCGCGGTCAACGTACCGCACTTCGCGGTGAAATTCGGCGGCGAGCGGATGCTGGACGCCATGGGTTTCAGTGCCACCGTCCTGCGGCCCACCTACTTCATCGACAACGAGGTCATGATCAAGGACATCATCCTGCAGCATGGGATCTATCCCATGCCCATCGGCAGCAAGGGCGTGGCCATGGTCGACGCCCGGGATATCGCCGAGGTCGCAGCGCTCGAACTCATCCGCCGCGATCAGGCGATCGACAAGCTGCCCAGCGAAACGATCAACCTGGTCGGCCCGGACAGCCTCACAGGCGCAGGCGCCGCGGCGATCTGGAGCGAACTGCTGGGCCGCCCCGTCCACTACGCCGGTGACGATCCGCGCGGCTTCGAACAGAACATGGCGACCTTCATGCCGGCCTGGATGGCCTACGAGATGAGGCTCATGGCCGAGCGCTATGTCAGCGACGGCATGTTGCCCGAGCCCGGCGACCGCGAACGGCTGGTCCGGCTGCTGGGGCGACCGCTGCACAGCTATCGGGACTTCGCCAGGGCGCTGATCGGCTGGCGGGTATCACCCTGGCGCTGGGTGGCTCGACAGTGCACGCTTGCCAACGAACATTATACGTTATATAAAAATGTATATTGACCTGACCTAGGCGCGTTCAAGATGACTCCTCCCACCCGGCCCCTCCCCGGCGGCATCCTCTCCCCTCAAGACATGCAGGCGCGAGCCCAGGAAGTGGCCGCCCTGCTCAAGACCCTGGCGCATCCGGTCCGGCTGCTGCTGGCCTGCGCCCTCGCCGAAGGTGAATACGCAGTCGGCGAACTGGAGGCCCGCCTGGACATCCACCAGCCCACCCTTTCCCAGCAACTCGGCGTGCTGCGCGAGGCTGGTCTGGTCGCCACCCGCCGCGAGGCCAAGCAGATCTTCTACCGGCTCACCGAAGACAAGGCCGCCCAGCTGTTGCAGGCGCTCTACCAGATCTTCTGCCAGCCCGAGAGCCAGACGCCATGATCCTCGACTCCTATATGCCCGCCCTGGGTGGCGGTCTGCTGCTGGGCCTGGCCGCCAGTTTGCTGTTGCTGGTCAACGGCCGGATCGCCGGCATCAGCGGGATCTTTGGTCGGCTGCTCGGGGCGCAACAAGCCGGCACCGGCCTGGTCTTCGTGCTGGGTCTGGTGCTGGGGCCGTTGCTGGTGAGCGGCTTGCACGCGCGTCCTTCCCTGACCGTGGACGCGACCTGGCCCCAACTGCTACTGGCCGGGCTGCTGGTCGGCTTCGGGACGCGGCTGGGCTCGGGCTGCACCTCGGGCCATGGCATCCTCGGCGTGGCCCGCGGTTCACGCCGCTCGCTGGCCGCCACCGCCGTCTTCCTGGCCTGTGGCCTGGCCACGGCCACCCTCCTGGGGCTGCTGCGATGAAATCGTGGCGGCTGGTTGTAGCGCTGCTGGCCGGCCTGGTCTTCGGCAGCGGCCTGGCCCTCTCGGGGATGCTCGATCCCGCCCGCGTACTAGGTTTTCTCGACCTCGCCAGCGGACGCTGGGACCCTAGCCTGCTGTTCGTCCTGGGCGGCGCCCTGCTGGTGGCGCTGCCCGCGGTCCAGCTCCAGCGCCGGCTGACGCGCCCCCTGCTCGACAGGGCTTTTCACCTGCCGCCCACCGTACCCGTCGACCGCCGCCTGCTGCTGGGCGCCGCGCTCTTCGGCCTGGGCTGGGGGCTGGCCGGGCTATGCCCCGGGCCCGCGCTGGCAGGCCTGGGGCTGGGTATCGCCAAGGTCTATGGCTTCGTCGCGGCGATGGTCGTGGGGATGGTGCTGCATGACCGGGAGCTGGCCCGACGCGAGACGGCGGCGCCCAAGGCCTGAGCGCCAGGTACTTCGGGCGTGAGGCGTGGTCCTAGGTAGGGATGCGGGGGCATTTCAACCTGCGTCTCCCGCGCACAGGAGCATCCCATGTGTGGCCGCTTTGCCCAGTACCGTTATGCCCTCGATTACCTGGACGCCCTGGGCGCCGCGCCTGCGGATGTCCGCACCGGCCTGGAACCCCGCGCCCTGGGTCGCTACAACGTGGCGCCGGGCACCCGCGTCCAGCTGCTCCACCAGCAGCAGGACGGCCTGCACCTGGACCCGGTGCTCTGGGGCTACCAGCCCACCTGGGCGCGCCAGGCCAAGCGTCCGCCGGTGATCAACGCGCGCGTCGAAACGGCGGCCACCAGCCGGATGTTTCGCGGCCTCTGGAAGAACGGCCGTGCTCTGGTGGTCGCGGATGGCTGGTACGAGTGGAAAAAGGACCCTACAGATCCCAAGCTCAAGCAGCCCTACTTCATCCGGCTGAAAACCGGCGAGCCGCTGTTCTTCGCAGCCATCGGCCACTTCCGGCCAACTGACCAGGCACCTCAGGAGGATGGTGGCTTCGTCATAGTCACCGCCGCCTCCAACGCCGGCATGGTCGATATCCATGACCGCCGCCCGCTGGTCCTGCCGCCGGCCGTGGCCCGCGAATGGCTGGACCCCGACCTGTCCATGGAGCGCGCCGCCGAGATTGGTGAGATCGAAGGAACGGCGGTGGAGGCCTTCGACTGGTATCCGGTCGGCAAGGCCGTGGGCAGCGTGAAAAACGATGGGCCCGAACTGCTGGAGCGGATCGCCGAGCCGGTGGTGTAGGCGCGATCAGCGTGATCCTTGGCATCCAGCCCGCTGCGCCCGTGGTCAGCCCTTACTGTCTATTGCCTTTGGCATTTTTGACCAGCAAGACGCCAAGACCGAAGCCAGCGGAGTGCATGTCCAGACCGCCAACGCTGAAATTGAGGAAGTAGAACATTCCCGGCAAGGCTTCCGAAGTCGTCCAGATCTTCGCGCCTTCGCCGAAATCCGCCGCTGCGACATTGGGAAAGACGCGTCGATCGAGTTTCAGGCCTGCGCAGCTATCCACCAACAGGGTTTCCAGCTCAGGCTCCGTGGGCAGACGCCACTCGCCGGGAACAGCCTGAGCGGCGCGCTGGGCCTCCTTCTGGGAGTACCCCTTTGCCACACCCTCGCAACCCTTGGTCCGTGCGTTCCAGGTCGTTCCCAGCAGACAACGCTTCCAGACCAGTTGGGCCTGGCTGTCCAGGGCGCTGTCGCCCGCGATCTGCAGTTGTATTGGCGGATGCTCGACGCAGGTGGCTGCTACAGCCGAATTCAACAGGAGTCCTCCCAAACACGACAACCCCACTACCAGCCTCATCAATACCCCTAGCAAAATAAATACTCCAGAACGCCAAACAACAAATAAGACTAAATAAACGAGCGCGTGTATATCACGAAAAGCAAACAACAAAAATACTACGAACGCACTATCAACGATTTATAAGCCATTGATGCTGAGGTATTTATCCAAACTTCGACGCTTTTTTCTTAAGATCTTAAGCTTGCAGCCGTCCTTTGCGATAATTTAGAACCACGTCAGCAAAATTATAGAAACTTATCGCCAGAAGAATGGGTACGCTGGCCGAAGCACGATTCCAGCGACTTATCCATGACTCCAACCGTATCATCTTCGTTAAATGGCCAAGCTCGATGAAAATCATACTGATGCGCCATGGCAAGCCGGCGCTGAAGAGCGGTCCCGCCATGGCTTCCTCTGCCATGGCGCGCTGGATCTCGGACTATGATCGGTCCGAAATAGGCACGGATGCCCCCACTTTGGAGGCAATAGCCGCAGTCAGCGATATCGGGCTGACAGCCACCAGCACTGCCCCACGCGCCCTGACCTCTCTTGCCGCGCTGGACATAGCACCAACCATCATGGATTCGGTCTTCTGCGAGGCAGTGCTGCCCGTAGTGAGCGTTCCGATTCTGCGCCTGTCGCCCTTCTCCTGGGCGTTCGTCTTTCGTCTGCTCTGGCTTTGCGGGCTGGCGAAGGAGCAGGAGTCCTATGCCCAGGCAAAGGAGCGGGCGCACCAGGCGGCGGATCAGCTCGTCGCGCTGGCCGGGCGCACCTCGGGAAGCGTATTGCTGCTAGAACACGGCTTCATGAACCGCCTGATCGCCAGGCAGCTGCAGCGTGGCGGCTGGGCCGAAACAAGTAATAGCGGTAGTAGCTACTGGAGCGTTGCCGTCTATGAAAAGGTAGGGTGAAGCCTTCTTCGGTAAGCGCCTTTGACCAAGGACGGGTAACGTTCCCCTGTGCGGTTCTTCGCCAGAGCGCCGGAACGGTCTTCCCGCCTCCATCTTTTGCGCCTGGTGCAGGGTGTCTTCCACCCGCGAGCGCTCGGCCACCTTGGCGACGACCCGCGTCTCGAGGGTCTGGTTGAGTTCGGACAGCGCCTTCTCCGCCAGTTTTCGCCCGGAGATATCGGCGCAGGTGCCGGTAACATGGCACGGATGGCCGCCCACATCGCGGAAGACCTTGCCCTTGCCAGGCGCCGACTCCACCCCCAGATGACGATGCCTTACCGCAACGCGGCCAGTCTACCGTCCGCTCGCCACACCCCCGAACCGCCGCCGATAATCCCCCGGGCTCAGCCCCACCACGCGGGTGAAGACCTTGCGGAAGGCACCCGGATCGCTGTAGCCCACTTCCCAGGCGACCCGTTCGAGGGGCAGGCGGCTGGCCTGCAGCAGTTCCCGGGCACGACCGACGCGCAGTTGCTGGCCGTAAGCGGTGGCGGTCATGCCGGTGGCCTGGCGAAAGCGGCGCAGAAAGGTGCGCGGTTCCAGGCCGGCGCGGCGGGCCAGGGTGTCCAGAGCGATGTCCTGGGCGCCGCTTTCCTGCAGCCACTCCTGCACGGCGAGGATGGCGCTGTCGCCGTGGCTCAGGCGCGGGGAAAAGGCGCTGTAGTAGCGCTGCTGTCGACCCGGCGGGTCGATGACCAGGATGCGCGCGGTGTCGAGCATCCGCTTGGCGCCCAGGTAGCGATCGACCAGGCGCAGGCCGAGGTCGGTCCAGGCCATGAGGCCGCCCGCGGTGACGAGATCCTCGCCATCGATGAGGAGCTGGTCGGCGTCCAGGTTGACGGCAGGAAAACGCGCATTGAAGCGCTCGACATGGAGCCAGTGAGTGGTGGCGGTGCGACCGTCGAGCAAGCCGGTTTCCGCCAGCAGAAAGGCGCCTGCGCAGATCGAGGCCAGACGCACGCCGCCGTCATGCTGGCGACGTAGCCACTCGCGATAGGGCGCAGCGGCCTCCGCTGTGATCGGCTCAGCCAGGCTGGGTGGCAGGATCAGCACGCTGGGTGAGCCGCTCGCTGCGGGCAGCGAGTCGTAGACCCGGCTGGGCGCTGCTGCGCCCTCCTCCAGCCGCCAGTGGCTGACGCGCAAGCGGGGCCGCTCGGCATCCTCCGCCGTTCCCGTGAAGCGCCCGGCGATCTCGAACAGATCGGTGAGGCCGTGCACCGTCGCCCATTGCACACCGGGATAGAGCAGCAGACCGAGTTCGATCGGCGGTTGATCGTGCATGTGTCGCTGGCGCCCCTGAAGTTGTCGGTCACGCCTCTTCGCCCGGAGGCGCGGCTGGCCAATCATGGCCGGACCCAAACCTGAAGCATCTTCCGAGGGGCTGGACATGAGCAAGCACGCCGTCGTCGTCATCGATCTGCAGAACGAATACCTTCCCAGCGGCAAACTGCCCCTCAGTGGCATCGAGGCCGCGGTCGCCAAGGCCGCGCGGATCATCGCCCACGCCCGCGACCAGGGCATTCCGGTGATCCATGTGCAGCATCAGTCGCTCAGCGCCGAGGCGCCAATCTTCGTGCCCGGCAGCGACGGCATCGAAATCCAGGCCGCCGTTGTGCCCCAGGCCGGCGAGCCGGTGGTGGTAAAGCACTATCCCAACGCCTTTCGCGAAACCAACCTGAAACAACTGCTGGACCAGCGCGGTATCGAGTCACTGGTGGTGGTGGGGGCCATGAGCCATATGTGCATCGATGCCGGCGTGCGCGCCGCAGCCGACCTGGGGTACGCCGTGACCGTGATCCACGACGCCTGCGCCACCCTGGATCTGGAATTCGGGGGCGTCAGGGTGCCGGCCGCCCAGGTGCATGCCGCCCTGATGGCGGCCCTGGCCTTCGCCTATGCGACGCTGGAAGCCACCGACACCTATCTAGCCGGCTGAGAGGGCGCCGCGCCCGTGGCGGCGTCCGGCACCCCCTGGTCGATCAGTTCCAGCCGCGCGACCCGGGTGCCTGGCGGCAGCAGGGCGCCCGGCGCGATGACCGCATTGGCGCCCAGCCGGCAGCCGTCGCCGATCAGGGCGCCGAACTTGACCACCCCGGTGTCTATCACCTGGTCGCCGTGGCGGATGCGGATGAGCGCGCCCTCACTTTCGTTGCGGTAGTTGGCGACGATGGCCCCCGCCTCCAGATTCACCCCGCTGCCGATCAGCGAATCCCCGACGAAGTTGAAGTGGGCGAGCTTGCTACCGTCCAGCAGCAAGCTGCTCTTCAGCTCGCAGGCCGGGCCCACCACGCAGTGAGCGCCCAGATGGACACCGCCGCGCAGATAGGCGCCTGCCGCCACCAGGCTGCCGGGGCCGATGATGACCGGTCCCTTGAGTACGGCACCGGGCTCCACCACCGCCGTTTCGTGGATGGCGCTGTCGCCCTGGCGGCGATAGCCGGGACCGAGCCGCGCCAGCAGCAGCCTGACCCGATGCTCGCAGGCGCCGGTATGGGTCCAGGGCTGAGCGGGTTCCAGACCCAGGGTGGGCCAGGCAGCGATGAAGGTGGCGATATCCAGATCAGGCATGACGGGCCTCGGCAGTGGTGGAACACCTGCCGATTCTGACCTGAGTCCCCCGCCTGATGCTCGCCCCGGCGGGCGAAAGATTCAGCCGTCGCGCAGGCGCCCCAGATGACCGCTGAGCATGGCCGCGACGGTGCGGCAGGTGCTTTCCGTCGGCAGCTCCTCATCGAACAGCAGCTCCACGGTGGAGTGGATCAGCTCGACCACGATCCGCGCGACCTGGGCGACGGTGGCCGGCGGCACGCCAGGCAGCAGCAGCACCAGCAACGTGGTCTGCTGCGCCGCCACCCGGCGGTGCGAATCCAGGCGCACGTGCTCCAGCGAGGGCACCGCGCGCAGCGCCTTGAGGATCCACATGCCCCCGGCGGTCTCGGCGGTGACCCGATAGGTATCCAGCAAAAGCCCGGTCAGGACGTCTTCCACCCGCTCCAAAGGACCGGCCAGCAGCTCGGCATTGATCCGCCCATCTATCTGCGCATTCTGCTTTTCCAGCAGGCGCCGACCCAGCTCCTCCAGCAGGGCGTACTTGTTGGGAAAGTAGCGGTAGAGCGCCGGCGGGGTCAGCCCCGCGCAATCGCAGACCAGATTGGTCGACAGCCGCTCGATGCCGACCTGACAGAGCACCTCCGCCGCCGCCGCCAGGATGCGTTCGTAGGTTTCCGCTGCCCGCTGCTGGCTGGGGCGGGCCTTGGGCGTGGCGCGGGAGGATGGAGCGGACTCTTTGGCGACCATGAAAAAGCTCTCGGCTGAACGAAAAAACCCTTGATGGGCAGTAAAATGATAGTTATAACTATCGTGTAGCGATAACTATCATATCAGCAACAGCGTTGCCTTACTGCCTGCAGCCACAACCACAACAATCAGCAGGAGTCTCCTCCATGAAAACACCCCTCGCGCTCGCCGCCGCCTTATTGGCGCTCCCCCTCGCCCCCGTGCTGGCCGCCGACACCGCACCGGTCCAGGGTCTCTGGCTGACCGCCGACCAGGGCGCCGCGGTCAAGGTCATGCCCTGCGCCGACAACGCCGGTGCCCTGTGCGGCACCATCGTCTGGGACAAGGACGCCGGCAATGCCCATGACACCTGCGGCACCCGCATATTCCAGATGAGTCGCGACGACGGCGGCACCTGGCGCGACGGCTGGGTGTTCGATCCGCGCGATGGCAAGAAGTACAAGGGCTACGTCCGCCTCAAGGGCGACGACCTCAACATCCGCGCCTATGTCGGCACCGAGGTGCTCGGCAAGACCGAACAGCTCACCCCGCTGAGCGCCCTTCCCGCCACTCCGCACTGCAGCTAAGCCACCGCAAGGAGCGACCCCATGAACCGGATTCTTCACCGCACCCAGGCGGCGGCCCTGCTGTGCCTGAGCGTTCTCGGCAGCGCGGTCCAGGCCGACGACGACCTGGCCAGCTATGCCCTGACCATCACCCCGCGTCTGCTCTCGGACGTGCGTAACCGCGGCATCTCCGACTCGCTCAATCGGCCGGGGGCGAAGGTCACCGTGGAATTCGCCCACGAAAGCGGCCTGATCGGCCTGGCGGAAATCGGCACCGTGAGCAAGAAGCAGTTCATCGACGGCGATGGCGCCAACGTGCTGCTGGCCGGCGGCTACCGCTTCGGCGATCCGGAGGCCTGGCACTTCGGCGTCGGGCTGGCCGGGGAATTCTTTCCCGGCGCCCACTTCAAGGCGCCCAGCCGCATCGATCCGGAGACCGGCGCCCCCGATGGCTTGCGTAGCACCAACTACAACAGCCAGTTCGCCGTGCTGGAGATCGGCTACGGGGCCCTGCAGGGGCGCATCCTCAACGTGCTCTCGGAAAACTACCGCGGCGCCAACACCGCCGGGGTCTGCGGCGCCCAGCTGCAATTCAATCCCGACCCGACCAAGGGCCTGGAGTGCTATGCCAAGGGCGAGCACAACTCCCGCGGCAGCCTGCTCTACGACCTGGACTATCGCTACGAGCTGACCCCGCGCACCAGCCTCAAGCTGCACGCCGGCTACCAGCAGATCCGCAACTTTTCCGAGGCCAACTTCAGCGACTACGGCGTGGGCCTGGTGCATCGCCACTGGGGCTTCGACTTCGGCCTGGACTACCTGAGCCCCCATACCCGGGCGCGCGAACTCTATATCGCCGAAGACGGCGACCATCAGCGCGCGACGGACGAGGCCCGCTGGGTGCTGTCCGTGGCCCGTCCCTTCTGAGCCGGCGCCCATGAAACCTCACGTCTTCGCCACGCCGCCCGCACCGGCCCAGGCCACCGCCCTCGACGGCCTGGTGCTGGTGGTGGACCTCGGCACCTCCGGCTGCAAGAGCGCCCTGGTCACCCTCGGCGGCGAGGTGGTCGCCTGGACCTTCCATGGGGTCAGCCTGTACGTCGAAGGCCACAGCGCCGAACAGGAGCCGGAAGACTGGTGGCAGGCCTTCCTGCGCGGGGCCGGCGAATTGCTGGCGGCGGATCCAGCGCGGCGGCGGCGGGTGGTGGCGGTGTGCTGCTCGACCCAGACCGAGGGCACGGTGTGCGTGGACGCCAACGGCCAGGCCCTGGGCCGGGCGCTGCTCTGGCTGGACATGCGCGGCGCCGAATCCGTGGCGCGGCGGGTCGGCGGCGGCCGGCTGAAGGTGGCCGGCTACTCGCCGTTCAAGCTGTGGCGCTGGATCCGCCTCACCGGTGGCGCGCCCTCGCTGTCGGGCAAGGATTCGGCGGGCCATATCGCCTACCTGCAGGACCATCAGCCGGAGCGCTATGCGCGCACGGTGAAGTTTCTCAATGTCCTCGATTTCATGAATCTGCGCCTCACCGGGCGCTGCTGCGCCACCGCCGATTCCATCTGCACCGCCTGGATCACCGACAACCGCGATTCGCGCCAGGTGAAGTACGACGCCGGGCTGATCCGCACCCTGGGCTTCGACCGCGACAAGCTGCCCGACCTGGTGGATTCCGCGGAGGTGATCGGCACCCTGACCGGCGCGGTGGCCGACCAGCTCGGCCTGCCGCGCAGCACCCCGGTAGTGGCCGGCTCGGTGGACACCTCGGCGGTGGCGGTGGGCTCCGCGGTGGAAGACTTCGCGCCGCACCTCTACCTGGGCACCTCCTCCTGGCTGGGCGCCCATGTGCCCTTCAAGAAGTCCGATGTCCTGCGCCACATGGCCGCCGTGCCCAGCGCGGTCAAGGGCCGCTACCTGGCCATGGCGCTGCAGACCGCGGCGGGTGCCAACCTGTCCTTCCTGCGCGACAAGGTGCTCTACCACCCGGACGAACTCCTCAGCGACGAACAGCACCCGGATCTCTATGCCCTGCTCGACCGCATCGCCGCCCGGGTGCCGGCCGGCGCCCGCGGGCTGCTCTACACCCCCTGGCTGTATGGCGAGCGCAGCCCGGTGGACGATCCCAGCCTGCGCGCGGCGCTGATCAACCTGTCGCTGGAGCACACCCGCGAAGACATCATCCGCGCCTTTCTCGAAGGGGTGGCGCTCAACACCCGCTGGATGCTGGAACCCTTCGGTCGCTTCCTCGGCCGCCGACCGGAGCGGATCACCGCGGTGGGCGGCGGCGCCCAGTCCAATCTCTGGTGCCAGATCATGGCCGACGTCACCGGCCACGTGATCGCCCAGCCCGATGCGCCCATCCAGGCCAATGCCCGGGGCTCGGCCTATATCGCCGCCGCCGGCATCGGCGCCCTGACCTTCAGCGATGTGCCGGCGCTGCAGCGACCGCCGCGCCTCTACCAGCCCTGCCCCCAGGCGCGGGCGCGCTACGACGACAGCTACGCCACCTTTCTCGAAGTCCGCCGGCGCCTGGCGCCGCTCTACCGCCGCCTCAACCCCAACCAGGGAGCCCGACCATGAGCGATACCCTCGAAGCGCGCGAACAGGTGGTCGATCTCTGCCTGCACCTGGTGCGCCGCGGCTTCTTTGCCGCCACCGGCGGCAACCTGGCGCTGCGCCTGGACGCCGAGCGCATCGCGGTGACCCCCTCCGCCCTCGACTACTACCAGATGGGCGCGGAAGACGTCTGCATCCTGCGCCTGGCCGACCTGCACCAGCTCGAAGGCGATCGCGCGCCCTCGGTGGAAACCGGGTTGCACGCCCGGGTGCTGCGGCGCTTTCCGGCCGCGGGCTGCAGCCTGCATACCCACCAGCCGCTGGCCAGTGCCTGCACCCTGCTGGGCGAGGCCCTGAGCGTCGACGACCCCGAGCGCTGGCCCGAACTGGGCCGCCGCCTGCCGCTGGTGGGCTATGCCCCCTCCGGCACCGGCTGGCTGGCCAAGCGCCTGGATCGCGCCCTGAGCGCCGAGAGCCCGGCCTATCTGCTGCGCAACCACGGGGTGCTCTGCTACGGCGCCAGCGCGCGCCAGACCCTGGCGGTGCTGGAGCAGCTGGAAGCCTTCTGCGAGCACTACCTGGTCGACCGTATCGCCAACCGCCCCGGCGTCTCCGCCGCCGACAGCCTGGCGCGTCAGCGCCTGCTGACCACCCTCACCGCCTCCCTCCCGTCCTGAGGTCCGCCATGAACCAGCCCCTGACCACCCCGCCGCCCCTGGTGCCCACGCCGCCGGCGATTTCCGCCTGGCCGGATACCGAGACGCTCTATCGCCGTTTCGACGCCCTGGTCAAACAACCCATGCGCCCGTTGCGCCGCGATGCCCTGGCCAAGGTCATGGGCTATTTCGACGAGCGCTGCCAGGGCTCGCGGCGACTGGCGGAAGAAGCCAAGCGCTTCATTCCCGGGGGCATCCAGCACAACCTGGCGTTCAACCATCCCTTCCCGCTGGCCATCTCCCGGGCGGAAGGCGCCCACCTCACCGACGTCGACGGCAACCGCTACATCGACTTTCTCCAGGCCGGCGGCCCCACCCTGCTCGGCTCCAATCATCCGGGCGTGCGCGAGCAGGTCCAGCGCATCCTCGCCGAGTGCGGCCCGGTCACCGGCCTGCTGCACGAATACGAGGTCAAGCTCGCCGAACTGGTCTGCCAGAGCGTGCCCGGCATCGACCAGGTGCGGCTGCTGGGCTCGGGCACCGAGGCGGCCATGGCCGCGGTGCGCCTGGCACGGGCCTATACCGGGCGCGGCTGGATCATCAAGACCGGCGGGGCCTATCACGGCTGGAGCGATCAGCTGGTGTACGGCATGCGCCTGCCCGGCACCAGGCGCATGGAGGCCCTCGGCATTCCCCGGGGCGCCACCGCCCACACCCAGGAAAGCCCGCCCAACGACCTCGACGCCCTGCGCCGGCGGTTGCAACTCAATCGCCTGCGCGGCGGCACCGCGGCGGTGCTGGTGGAACCCTTCGGCCCGGAGAGCGGCACCCGCCCGGTGCATCCGCAGTTCAATCGCGAGGTGCGCAAGCTCTGCGACGAATTCGGCGCCCTGCTGATCTTCGACGAGGTGGTGACCGGCTTTCGCGCCGGCATGGGCGGTGCCCAGGGCTACTTCAAGGTGCTGCCGGATCTCACCGTGCTCGGCAAATGCCTTACCGGCGGCTATCCCATGGCCGGGGCCCTGGGTGGCAAGGCCGAGGTCATGCAGCTGCTGGTGGGCGGCATCGGCACCTCGTCGAAGCGCGCCTTCGTCGGCGGCACCCTGTCGGCCAATCCGCTGTGCTGCGTGGCCGGCTACTACGCCCTCAAGGAGATCCAGCGCCTCGACGCCGCCGGCCAGGCCGGTCGTGCCGGCGATCGGCTGCGCCAAGGGCTGGACGAGATCATCCAGCGCCGCAACCTGCCCTATGTCGCCTACAACCTGGGCTCCATCGTCCATCTGCAGACCTCCGGCGTGCTGCTGCTCGACACCGGCAACCCGCTCAAGCTGCTGCGGGTGCGCAACGAAGCCAAGGCGCGCAAGCACATGATGGAAGAGATGGGCGCGGCCTACACCGCCCATGGCCTCATCACCCTGGCCGGCAGCCGCATCTACACCAGCCTGGCCGACACCGACGCCGTGATCGACGACGCCCTGGAGCGTTTCGACCGGGTCTTCCAACTGGTATGAGGCCGCCCATGAAAGCCGAACTGCGCCAGCAATGGCTGGATCTGCAGCAACGTCTGGCCCGCCAGGGCGAACGCTCGGCCCTGGCCCTGTCGGTACGCATACCGGGGGCGGGCAGCCTCTGGTGCGGCACCCTGGGCGATGCCGCCCCCTACGAGATCGAGCTGACCCGCAGCAGCGGCGGCGCCCTCGATCACGCACTCATCTACCGCTCGCGACCGGATGTCGGCGCCATCATCCAGGGGGCCGGGCGCTATGGGCAGCATGTAGCGGACTTCGGCGGCCAGTTGCCACAGCTGTTCGACGAGCAGGCCCGGCACCTGGGCCGGATGGCGCCCGCGGTGACCAGGAGCAACGCCCTGGCGGAAGCCCTGGCCGACCAGGGCAACATCCAGCTGCTCGGCGGCCAGCCGCTGTGCCTGGGGACCACCGCCAGCCGCGCCGCCCTCAATGCCGAGCTGTTCGAGAAATGCGCCAAGGCCTACACCCTGGCCCAGGCCACCGGCGCGGCGCTCACCCGCCTGCCCTGGTGGGTGGTGCTGATCGCCACCCGCCGGCTCCAGCGCGACCAGTGCGCTGCCGCCGAGGCCTTCCGCCAGGGCCGGCTGCCGGCGGAAAGCCTCGGTTACTAGCCACTCATCGAAGGTAGAGCCCATGACCGTCACCTCGCCCTCTCCGCCCCGCCAGGTCTGCGCCGCGCTGCTGCTGGGGTCCCTGGCCCTGCTCATCCTCGGCCTGCAGCCGCTGCTGCTCGGCGAGCTGTTCACCAGCGGCCGCGCCAGCCTCGATGGCCTGGGTCTGGTGGCCATGGGCGAGGTCGTCGCCCTGGGCCTGGGGGTCATCGCTGGCGAGGCCCTGGGTCCCCGTCTGGGACTGCCGAGGGTCCTGGTACCGGCGATGCTGCTGGCGGTCGCCGCCGACCTGGCCAGCGCCCAGGCCAGCGGTGATCTGCTTCTACTCGGCCTGCGCGCCCTCGCCGGCCTCGGCGAAGGCCTGCTGCTCTGGGCGGCGGTCGCGCTGATCGTGCGCCAACCCGCCGCCGAGCGCCTTTCCGGTCTGTTCATGGCGCTGCAGACTTTTTGCCAGGGCCTGCTGGCCGCCCTGCTGGCGCTGTGGATCCTGCCGCGCCTGGGCAGCCCCGGCGGCTTCCGGCTGCTGGCCGGCGTCACCACCCTGGCCCTGCCGCTGACCGCCGCCTTGCCCCGCCGGCTGGCGGCGCTGGAGATTGCTGGCAGCGTGCCCGTCCGCCATCGCTGGCGGCTGCCCCAGGCCCTGCTGCTGGCCTTCGTCGGCTGCCAGCTGGCGGCGATCGGTGCGCTCTGGGCCTATCTGGAGCCCTATGGTGAAGCCCTCGGGCTGGACGCCAGCCAGGCCCAGACCCTGATCGCCGCCAGCTTCGCCGCGCAGTTGCTCGGTGGTCTGGCCGGCGCGGCGCTGGTGGCCTGGCTGCCGGCCGCCACCACCCTGACCCTGGCGACCCTGTTGCTGGGCAGCCTGGCTGCGCTGATCTATGGCCTGGCACCAGGGGCGCACCTGACCTTTGCGCTGCTGTGCCTGGCCTTCACCTTTCTCTGGCAGACCCTCACCCCCTTCCAGATCAGCCTGGCCCTGCGGCTGGACGCCAGTGGCCGCGTCGCCACCCTGGTGCCTTCGCTGCAGCTGCTCGGCTGCGCCGCCGGCCCGGCGCTGGCGTCCCTCTGGCTGCAGGGCGCCGCGGTCCGGCCCGCCGCCCTGACCAGCGCCCTGCTCGCCCTGCTGGCGCTGGGGTTGGCGGCCCTGCTCGCCCTCAGTGCCCCCGGCTCCCGGCCGGTACCCCGCTGGCGCTGGCAACGCCCAGGCTGAATACTGCCGTCGTCGCCGTGTCGCCCCTTCCTGCCCCCTTGCGGACTGCTGCCATGAATGCGCCCCTCCCCGATTCCGCTTCTGCCTCCGCCCCGGTCGACCCCGAGACCCTGCAGCGGCTGTTCGCCGCCCAGGGACCGCGCGCCCTGGCCCTGCGCGATTCCAGCGCCGCCGAGCGCCTGACCCTGCTGCAGCGCCTGCATGGCGCCCTGGTGGCGCGGCGGGGGGCGCTCTATGCGGCCTTTCGCCAGGACTTCGGCAAGCCCGAGGTGGAGGTGGAACTGTCGGAGATCATGCCGGTGCTGGAAGAGATCCAGCACGCGCGCCGCCATCTGCGCCGCTGGATGAAGCCGCGGCGGGTGCGACCGACCCTGACCTCCCTCGGCTGCCCGGCGCACATCCACAGCCAGCCACGCGGTCGCTGCCTGATCATCGGCCCCTGGAACTACCCGGTCTCCACCCTGCTCGGCCCGCTGGTATCGGCGCTGGCGGCGGGCAACAGCGTGATGCTCAAGCCCTCGGAATTCACCCCGGCGGTCAATGCGGTGCTGCGCGAGCTGCTGACCGAGGCCTTCACCCCCGACACCGTGGCCTTTTGCGAAGGCGACGTCACCACCGCCCAGGCGCTGCTGGCACTGCCCTTCGATCACTTCTTCTTTACCGGCTCCACGGCCGTGGGCCGCCTGGTGATGCTGGCCGCTGCCCGGCACCTGGCCTCGGTGACCCTGGAACTGGGTGGCAAGTCGCCGGCGATCATCGACGCCAGCGCCGACCTGGACGCCGCCGCCGAGTTGCTGCTCTGGGGCAAATTCCTCAATGCCGGCCAGTCCTGCGTCGCGCCCGATCATGTCTTCGTCGCCCGCCGCCTGCTGCCAGCCTTCAAGGAACGCTGTCGTGCCCTGCTGGTGCAGCGCTACGGCACCGATGCCGCCGCCAGCCCGGACTACGCCCGGCTCATCCACCCGCGCCACGCCAGCCAGCTGATCGGGCTGCTGGAACAGGCCCAGGCCGCCGGCGCCCAGCTGATCCACGGCGGCGCGCACGATGCGGCCGGGTGCTATCTCGCCCCGACGCTGCTGGATTGCTCGGCCGTCGACAGCCCCCTGGACAGCCAGGAGCTGTTCGGTCCGCTCCTGCCGGTGATCGCCTACGACGACCTGGAGGAGGTGCTGCAGCGCATCGACGCCGGTCCCAAGCCCTTGGCGCTCTATCTCTGGAGTCGTGATCGCGCGGTGCAGCGACGGGTCGTCGCCCGTACCAGCTCCGGCAGCGTCGGCCTCAATCTGTGCATGCAGCAGTACACCCAGCTGCATCTGCCCTTTGGCGGCGTCAATCACTCCGGCAGCGGCAGCGCCCATGGCCAGGCGGGCTTTCGCACCTTTTCCCACGAGCGCAGCGTGCTCGCCGCCGGTCCGCTGCTGGCCGTTCGTCTGCTGTTGCCGCCCTATTCGCCGTTCAAGCTGCGACTGGCGCAGTGGGTGTCGCGCCTGACCGGAGGCGGCTAGATCCAGGACGAGAAGTGCCTGCATCATCGGCGATGCTTTGTTGCAAGGCCTGGAGCGCCAGCCCGGTCGGAAGCCTCGTTCACCGCACCTGCACGGCCCTTCCTCGACCTTCCGGTTCGGGCGCGCTCAGCCTTCGAGTCGCCCTGGGCCGTTACTCCCCAAGGTCGTTTCAACTCGCCTCACCTGCGCTCGGCGGCGTTCGTAAAGGGCCGAGAAAACGCCCAGCAGGGCACACCATCCGCCGGGAATGACGCTTCCGAGGATGCACGAGCGGCAAACCAGCCTTTAGAATGACGGGCCGCCAGCCTTGGGCGTGCCAATCTGCAATCGGCGCGGTCCAAGCCCGGCATGGGTTACCCTTGCACGTGAATTCTATTGGAGCGGTGAGCTGAACGATGGGCTTTGAGCAACTAGCTGAACTACGCGACCGCCTGCGGGCCGAAAAAGCGCAGGTAAAGACCGAGAGCAACGAGCGGCCGGCGCGGAGACCTTCACCGAAAGCCAAGCCCCGCGAGCAGAAGCCCCGCGAGCAGGATCCGGTGGTCGAAGGCATCCGTCGTCTGCAGAAGCACTTCCCGCTGGCCTTCCCGGTCAATCCGGCCCCCAAGGTGCCGCTCAAGGAAGGCATCCTGAAGGACGCCGAGCAGCACCTGGAGCGCCTGGGCATCACCGGTGACCAGCTCAAGCAGTCGATCGCCACCTGGTGCCGTGGCACCCGCTACTGGGCGGCCATGACCGAAAACGCCCCGCGCGTGGATCTGGATGGCCAGCCGGCTGGCACCGTGACCGCTTCCCAGGCGGTCTATGCCAAGCAGCAGGCACGCCGCCAGCGCGCCCAGGCCCGCCGTGAGCAGGCCAAGGCCAAGGCGGACACCGCCACGCCGGTCGAAGCTGAGGCGCCTGCAGCGGCCGAGGCCGTCGCCGCCCCTGCGGACGACGCCTCCGCCTGAGGCCCGCTGCCCCTGTCGCTCTGACAGGGGCAGTCGTTCCAAGACGCCTGCCGCGCTAGGACAGCCGTCCCGGCAACTCGATCCGCATGACCGTGCCGCCACCCTCGCGCACCAGGGCGACGATGCGGCCCTGATGCGCCGCGCAGATGGCGCGGGCGATGGACAGGCCCAGGCCGCTGCCGCCCAGGTGACGCGCCCGGGAGCTGTCGGTGCGCCAGAAGCGGTGGAAGACCCGCTCACGGTCGGCTTCGGCGATGCCCGGGCCGCGATCGCGGAATTCCAGCACCAGGCCTTCGGCCAGGGCCCGCTGGACGATCTCCAGTTCGCCGCCGCTGGCGCCATAGCGCAGGAAATTTTCCAGCAGGATGTTGAGCAACTGGCCGATGCGATCGCGGTCGGCGTACAGCCGTTGGCGGGGATCCAGTTCCAGGTGGAGTCGTATCGCCTCGGCCTGCAGCTGGGGCGCGAACCAGGCCAGTCGCTCTTCCACCAGCGCCGCCAGGGCGAAGGGCCGCTGGTCCAGCGCCAGTTGCCCGGCCTCGGCCAGCGACAGGGTATGCAGATCGCCGACCAGGGTGTTGAGCAGGTCGAGCTGGCGCTTGACCATCTGCAACTGGCGGGCATCCGCGGGAAAGACCTCGTCGAGGATGCCCTGCACCCGCACCGAGGCGGCGTTGAGCGGGGTGCGCAGCTCATGGGCGAGGATGGCGCTGGAATCCCGTACGTCGCGTTCGTATTGCTGCAACCGCGCGGTGAGGCTGTTGAAGTCCAGCGCCAGGCGGCGCAACTCCGCGGAGGCCGTCTCGGCCACCTCCAGCCGGGTGTCCAGATCGCCCGACGCCACTCGCCGCGCCGCCGCGGCGATGGCGGAGAACTGGCTCGACAGCGGGCGTGACAGCCGAAAGCCGGCCAGCAGGATCAACGGCACGGCTGCCAGCACCAGGCCCGCCAGCACCCACCAGTCGCGGCTGGCGATACCGGGCAGGAAATAGCGCACCGGATAGTAGTGGCTGAACAGCGCCCAGAGCCTTGCCTCGTTTTCCTGCGGATCGGCGCGCAGCTGGAGGATCTCCGCCCGCGCCGCCTGGGGCACCTGGCGCAGCACCCACCAGTCGCCGAAGAGAAACCAGAGGTACATGCCGGCGGCGATCAGCAGTACCGCGCCCAGTGCCAGCAGGCTCATGCGCCAGCCGACCCAGCGTCCCAGCGGGGCCTGGCGCTTCATGAAAAGCGATAGCCGATGGCGCGTACCGTCACCGGCACGCCGGGAATGCCGGCCGCCTCCAGCTTGCGCCTGAGGTTGTGCAGGTGGGTGTCCACCACCCGCGCCAGCGCCTCGCTCTCCGGCAGGCAGCGCTCCAGCAATTCCTCGCGGGTAAAGGCCTTGTGCGGGGTGCGCATCAGGGTGGCGAGCAGGCCGAACTCGGTAGGCGTCAGCTCCAGGAGGCGTGCCTCGACCGTGGCGCTGAAACGCTCCAGATCCACCGTCAGGGCGCCATGGCGCAGCCAGCGGTCATCGCGCGGCGCCTGATGACAGCGACGCAGCACCGCGTGCACCCGCGCCACCACCTCCTTGGGGTTGTAGGGCTTGACGACATAGTCGTCGGCGCCATAGCGCAGGGCGCCGAGCTTTTCCGGCTCGTCACCGATGGCGGTCACCATGATCACCGGGGTATCCCCGGCGCGGCGAATCTGCGCCAGCACCTCGGTGCCACCGAGGCGCGGCAGCATCATGTCGAGCAGGACCAGATCGGGTCGCTCGCGCTGGAACAGGTCCAGCCCCTGGCGGCCGTCCTCGGCGAGCATCACCGTGAAGCCGTCGCGCAGCAGATAGGCCTCCAGCACGCTGGCGCTGTCGGCGTCGTCTTCGACGATGAGTATGAGTTTGTCGCCCACGTCCGCTCTCTTGATCGAATCTCGACAATTCGCCGAAGGAATCTTGATTCGGCGTCCCTAGGCTGCGATCCATGCCTTGCACCGGGTCTGCCTGCCATGCCTTCACTCGCCGCTTCCGTCACCTGCCCGCTGCTGCTGATCAGCCTGCTGGGCCTCAGCGGTTGCTCACTGATTCCCGACTACCAGCGGCCGGCACTGCCGGTGCCCGCGCATCTGGGGCAGTGGCAACGGCAGGATGCGGCGTCCGCGGCGGTCGTCGACCTCAGTCCGGAGGAGCGCCAACTGCTGGCCGCGGTCAGCGCTGAAGCCCTCCTGCCAACGCTGGCGAGCCAGGCGCTGGCGGGCAATCGAGACTACCGGATAATCCAGCTCAGGGTCGAGCAGGCGCGGGCGCAACTGGGAGCCCGCCAGGCCGAGCGCTGGCCCACCCTGGGCCTGGCGGCGCAGCGTCCGCGTCAGCGCTTCGCCGATCAGGCGCTGGACGAGCGCTACCAGCAGGACCTGGCCACCACCACCCTGGGCGTGGACGCCTTCGAACTGGATTTCTTCGGCCGCGTGGCCAGTCTGGGGGAAGAAGCCCGCCACCAGCTGCTGGCCAGTGCCTATGGTCAGCAGGCCGCGCGCGGCGCCCTGGTGGTCGAGGTGGCGCGCCTCTTCCTGCTGGCCCGCGAGGCCGATGCCCAGGTCGCCAGCGCCCAGGCCATGGCCGCGCTCAGCGACCAGCTGGCGCACCGGACCCAGGCGCGCATCGCCGCCGGCGACCTGGCTCCGGCCGCGCTGGAGCCCCTGACCCAGGCTGCCCTCGAGGCGCGCCAGCAGCTGCAACAGCGGCTGAGTCAGCGCACCCAGGCCTATGGAGCGCTGGCCTGGGTCACCGGCTACCGGCTGGCGCCCTCGCCGGGCGCTGCGCCTGCCCTCGCCGGTCCTCCGCCGGAGCTGCCCGGCGAGCTGGCCGACCTGCCCTCCAGCCGCCTGCTGGAGCGTCTCGACGTGCGCGCCGCCGAGGAACGTCTGCAGGCGGCCAACGCCAGCATCGGCGCGGCCCGCGCCGCCTTTTTCCCGACCATCCGCCTGAGCACCGCGGTGGGCCTGGCCAGTCCGCAATTGCAGGATCTGTTCAGCGCCGGCCATGGGCTGCGACTGCTGACGCCGTCGCTGTCCCTGCCGCTGTTCGACGGCGGGCGCAACAGCGCCAATCTGGATGCGGCCAAGGCTGCTCGCGACCTGGCCCTGGCCGCCTACGAACGCACCCTGCAGGACGCCTTTCGCGAACTGGCCGACGGCCTGGAAGAGCGCCGCCTGCTGCTCGCGCAGCGCCAGACCCTGGACGCCCAGCTGCAACTGAGCCACCAGCGCCGCCAGCGCCTGGCGCACCAGTGGCAGGCCGGAGCTGGCGATCCCGGCGCCAGTCTGCAGGCCGGTCTCGACGACCTACGCGCCGGCGAGACGCTGCGCCAGACCGAGGAGGCGCTGCGCCTCAATCGCCTGCGCCTGCACCGCGCCCTGCACGGCCTGGACCACCCTTCCGCCACCTGAGAGGACCTGCCATGACCCACACCCCCCTGCTGCCGCTGCTGCTCTGCCTGACGCCCCTGGCCGGCCAGGCGGCCGACGCCTCGCCCTGGGGCGACCACACCGATGTCAGCCTCGGCCTGGTGGCCGGCGCGGTCAGTCGCTACCTGGGTTCGGCCGATTATCGGCCACAGTTGCTGCCGCTGGTGGTAGTACAGCGTGGGCCGTTCTTTGCCGACACCAGTCGCGGCCTCGGCCTGCAATGGCAGTCGGTCCAGGGGCTGACCCTCAGCGGCGCCCTGAACTACGACGTCGGCCGCGATGACCGCGACAACGCCTCGCGGCCAGGCGCCGACCGGCTGCGGGGGATGGGCGAGGTCGACGGCGCCACGGTGCTGGACCTCACCCTGAGCCAGGCCCTGGCGCCCTGGCTCAGTCTCAACGCCGAGGGCGAATGGCGGCTGGCCGGGGCCCAGCGCGGCACTCGCTATCGGCTGGGGGTGGAAGCCATCGGCCTGCACACCGACCAGGACACCCTGGCGCTGGATCTCGACGCCCACGCCGGCGACCGCCGCTTCAACCAGACCTATTTCGGCGTCACCGCCGCCCAGAGCGCCGCCAGCGGCTTCGCCCCGGCGCGTCTCGACCAGGGCATCTATGCCTATTCCGTCGCGCTGAACTGGTTGCACACCTTCGATCCGCACTGGAGTTCGGTGGCGACCCTGACCACCACCTATTACGGCGACCAGGCACGCGACAGCCCGCTGCGGCAGCGCGTCACCGCCACCACCGCCCAAGTCGCCCTGACCTACAGCTTCTGATCCTGGAGCCCGCCATGCCCGGCCCGCGCCTGACCTCCGCCCTCACCCTCCTCTTGCTGCTCCCCCTGCTGGGCGGCTGCTCACCGGATGAACGCCCCGGTCCGCTGCCCCTGCGCACCGTCAAGCTCGCGCCGGTCGCCCGGCTGACGGCCCAGGCGCCGCTGCTGCCCGGCCTGGTGCGCCAGCCGCGCAGTACGGCGCTGGCCTTCGAGAATGGCGGGCGGGTGCTGCGGGTGGCCGTGGACGTGGGCGCCCAGGTTGCGGCCGGTCAGTTGCTCGCCGAGCAGGATGGCGAGTCGGCGCGTCTGCGCCTCGACCAGGCCAGCGCCCGGGTGCAGGCTGCCCGAGTGGAGCTGGATCAGCGCCGCGCCGGGCAGCGACGGGCACGGCAGCTGTTCGCCGAGGGCAACCTGGCCAAGGCCGAGCTGGAAGGCGCCGATGCCGCCCTGGGCGCAGCCCAGGCGCAGCAACGGGGCGCCGAGGCGGAGCTGGCGCTGGCGCGCCGCGCCCTGGCCCAGACCCGGCTGGTGGCGCCCTTCGCGGGCCAGATCATCCTGCGCGCGCCGGAGCCGCTGCGGCTACTGGGCGCGGGCGAGACCCTGCTCGGATTGCAGGCCGAGGGTGAACGCCAGGTGGTGGTGCAGGTGCCAGCCGCCCTGGCCCAGGGGCTGACACCGGGCGCCCAGGCGCAGGCCTATGCCACGCGCGACGGCGCGCCCCTGGCGCTCCGGCTGATCGGTCTTTCGCCGCGTGCCGAGCAGGGCCTGCTACAGGAAGCGGTCTTCGCCCTTGGCAGCGAGGCGCCGGCCCTGCCCAGCGGCAGTCTGCTGGACGTGCGCCTGCCGCTGCCGGCCCAGGCGCAGCTGGCCGTACCCCTGGGGGCGCTGCTGCCCGGACAGCGCGGCACCGCCGGTCAGGTCTATGTCTACCAGCCGGAGACCCAGCAGGTGAAGCCGCGTCCGGTCACGGTGGCGGCACTGCGGCAGGACCAGGCGCTGATCGCCAGCGGTCTTGCCGAGGGCGAGCAGATCGTGGTGGCCGGCGCCGCCTTTCTGCGCGCCGGCGAGCATGTGCTGCCCTATCAGCCCAGCACCGTGCTCACGGGGGAGTAGGCCATGTCCCTGACCGCTTTCGCCCTGCGCCGGGGTCGCCTGGTGCTTTGCATCGCTCTGGCCCTGTTGCTGGGCGGGATCTACGCCTTTCTCGGCTTTCCGTCCCAGGAGGAACCCAGCGTGACCGTGCGCGACGCCCTGGTCAGCGTCGCCCTGCCCGGCCTGCCCAGCGACCGGGTGGAGGAACTGCTGGCCAAGCCGCTGGAAGACCGGCTGCGCGAATTACCCGAACTCAAGACCCTGGTGACCACCCTGAGACCCGGGCAGTCCATCATCCAGCTCACCGCCCGGGACGAGATCAAGGACCTGCCGGCGCTCTGGCAGCGCGTCCGCAACAAGGTCGCCGAGGTGGCGCCAGGCCTGCCCGAGGGTACCCAGGGCCCGCGGGTGGACGATGATTTCGGTCGGGTGGCGGTGGCGTCCATCGCCGTGACCGCGCCCGGCTTTTCACCGAGCGAACTGCGCCGCGAGGTGGAAGGCCTGCGCCGCGCCCTCTATGGCCTGCCCGGGGTCGACCGTATCGCCCTCTATGGCCTGCAGGACGAGCGCGTCGTCCTGACCTTGGACGCCACGGCGCTGGCCCGCCTGGGCCTGTCGCCCCAGGCGCTACTGGCGCAACTGCGCACCCGTAACGAACTGGTCAGCGGCGGCAGCCTGCGCGCGGGAGAACGTGTGCTCAGCCTGGCCATCAGCGGCGAACTGGCCGATCCCGCCGCGCTGCGCGCCGTGCCGATCCAGCTGGGTAAAGGCCGCGCCGTGCCCCTGGCCGAGCTGGCCCAGCTTCGGGTCGAGCCCGAGCAACCGGTGCGCAGCGCCGCCTTCTATCGCGGCGAACGCGCCCTGGTGCTGGGCATCGCCATGACCCCGGGCCGCAACGTCGAAGCCTTCGGCGCCGCGCTGCACGACCGGCTGGAGGAGTTGGCGACCACCCTGCCCACCGGCTTCGCCCTGCATCGGGTGACCTTCCAGGCCGAGGTGGTGCACCACGCCATGGCGCGCATGCAGCACGTGCTGATGGAAACCATGGTGATCGTCATGGCCGTGGTCATGCTGTTCCTGGGCTGGCGCCTGGGGCTGATCGTCGGCGCCATCGTCCCGCTCACGGTGCTGGCGACCCTGCTGGTCATGCGCGCCGTGGGCATCGAGTTGCAGACGGTGTCCATCGCCGCGCTGATCCTGGCCCTGGGGCTGCTGGTGGACAACGGCATCGTCATCGCCGAGGACATCGAACGGCGCCTGCGCGCGGGCGAAGAGCGCCGCGCCGCCTGCGCAGCCGCCGGCCGGACCCTGGCCATCCCGCTGCTGACCTCTTCGCTGGTGATCATCCTGGCCTTCTCGCCCTTCTTTCTCGGCCAGACCAGCACCAATGAATACCTGAGGTCCCTGGCCGTGGTGCTGGCGCTGACCCTGCTGGGTTCCTGGGCGCTGAGCCTGACGGTGACACCGCTGCTCTGCCTGCGCCTGGTGCCGGACCCCAGTCATACCAGTACCAGCACCGACAGCGCCCTGCACCGCGGCTATCGCCGCCTGCTGGAGGTCCTGCTGCGGCATCGGCTGGCCTATCTGCTGGCCATGCTCGGGCTGCTGGCCCTGGCCACCCTCAAGGTGCTCAGCCTGCCCTACGACTTCCTGCCGCCCTCGGATCGCAACCAGTTCCAGATCCCCCTGCAGCTGGAACCGGGCACCTCGGCCCAGCGCACCCTGGAACTCATGCAGGGCTTCAGCCGCTGGCTGGGCGAGGATGCCGATATCGTCGAGAGCATCGGCTACGTCGCCGAGGGCGGACCACGCATCGTGCTGGGCCTTAATCCGCCGCTGCCCGGTCCCAATGTCGCCTATTTCACCGTCACCACCCGCCCGGACGCCGATCTCGCCCAGGTCATGGCCCGGGTCGGCGATCAGCTGACCCGGGCCTATCCCGAGGTGCGCGCCCAACCCAAGCGCTTTTCCCTGGGCACCACCGAAAGCGGCCTGGCGGTCTATCGCCTGAGCGGTCCGGACGAGACGGTCCTGCGTCAGCTGGGTGCCAACCTCGCCGACCTGCTCGCCGCCGTCCCCGGGACCCGCGACATCCAGGACGACTGGGGTCCGCGTCTGCTGCGCTACCAGGTCGAGGTCGACCCGGCCCGGGCCCGCGCCGCCGGACTCGACCGGCGCGACCTGGCCCAGGCGCTGCAACTGGCCGGCGACGGCCTGAGCGGCGCCCAGCTGCGCGACGGCCAGTATCCGGTCGAGATCGCGGCGCGCAGCACGCCCCGCGCTGGGGATCCGAGCACCCTGCTGGTCTATCCCCAGGGCGGCGCCACGCCGCTGCCGCTGGCGGCGGTGGCCCGGATCGAGCTGGCCAGCGAGGCCGGGGTCAAGGTCAGGCGCAACCTGCAGCGCACCCTCACGGTCAGCGCGCGCAATCCCGGCATGACCGCCGCCACCCTGGTCGCCACCCTCGCGCCCCAGTTGCCCACCCTGCAGCTGCCGCCCGGTTACCGCCTGGAGCTGGGCGGCGAGAGCGAGGATTCCGCCGCCGCCAACGACGCCCTGCTGCGCTATCTGCCGCTGGCCGCCGTGGCCATGCTGTTGCTGTTCCTCTGGCAATTCGATTCCTGGCGCAAGGTGCTGATCATTGTCGCCAGCATCCCCTTCATCCTCATCGGCGTGGCCCTGGCGCTGTGGCTGAGCGGCCATCCCTTCGGCTTCATGGCCACCTTCGGCCTGCTGTCCCTGGCCGGCATCATCGTCAACAACGCGGTCTTGCTGCTCGAACGCATAGAAGCCGAAAGGCAGGCCGGCAAGCCCCTCGTCCCGGCGCTGCTCGACGCCGCCGGCGAGCGCCTGCGGCCGATCATCATGACCAAGCTCACCTGCATCCTCGGCCTCATCCCTCTGATGCTCTTTGCCGGTCCGCTGTGGACCGGCATGGCCATCAGCATGATCGGCGGCCTGGCGCTGGGCACCCTGGTGACCCTGGGGCTGATCCCGGTGCTCTACGCCCTGCTGTATGGCCGGCGCCAGGACAGCTGAGCGAGGCACCGGCGGCGTGGCTGGCCCCCTCCCGCAAGCTCGGGCTCAGGTGGTGGCGCCCAGTTGCCAGGGGACGAATTCGTTCTGCCCGTAGCCGTGCAACTCGCTGCGGCTGCGCTCGCCCGACGCGAGTGCCAGCAACCGTTCGAAGATGAAGGCGCCGCGCTCTTCCAGGGTGGTGCTGCCGTCGACCAGGCCGCCGCAATCCACGTCCATGTCGTCGCGCTGGCTTTCCCAGAGGCGGGTGTTGGTGGCGATCTTCAGCGACGGCGTCGGCGCACAGCCATAGGCCGAACCCCGGCCGGTGGTGAAGGCGATGAGGTTGGCGCCCCCCGCCACCTGGCCGGTGGCCGAGACAGGGTCGTAGCCGGGGGTGTCCATGAACACCAGGCCCGGGCTGCACACCGGCTCGGCGTAGCCATAGACCGCCATGAGATCGGTGGAGCCGGCCTTGATCACCGCGCCGAGGGATTTTTCCAGGATGGTGGTCAGGCCACCCGCCTTGTTGCCCGCCGAGGGGTTGTTGTCCAGGCTGGCGCCGAAGCGCGCGCAATAGTCTTCCCACCAGCGGATGCGCTCCACCAGGCGTTCGCCCACCGCCGGGCTGGCGGCGCGCCGGGTGAGCAGGTGTTCGGCGCCGTAGATCTCCGGGGTTTCCGAGAGGATGGCGGTGCCCCCGGCGGCCACCAGCATATCCACCGCCCGGCCCAGCGCCGGGTTGGCGCTGATGCCGGAATAGCCGTCCGAGCCACCGCACTGCAGGCCGAGGATCAGATGGCGGGCACTGACCGGTTCGCGCGCCACCGCATTGGCCGCGGGCAGCAAGGCTTCCACGGCGGCGATGCCCCGGGCCACGGTGGCGGTGGTGCCGCCGCTGTCCTGGATATTGAGGGTGCGCAGTCCCGCGTGCTCGCTGAGGCCCTGATCGGCCAGCAGCGTGGGGATCTGGTTGGCTTCGCAACCCAGGCCGATGAACAGCACCGCGGCGAAGTTGGGATGGGACGCATAGCCGCCCAGGGTCCGGCGCAGCACCGCCATGCCCTCGCCCTGGGTATCGATGCCACAGCCGACACCATGGGTCAGGGCGACCACGCCGTCGACGTTGGGATAGGGCCCCAGCGCCGCGGGATGGACGTCGCGGCGGAAATGGTCGGCCACCGCCCGGGCCACCGTAGCCGAGCAATTCACCGAGGTGAGGATGCCGATGTAGTTGCGGGTCGCCACCCGGCCATCCGGGCGGACGATGCCGAGAAAGCTGCGCTCGATGGGCGCTGGTGCGCCGCGGGCCTCGATCCCGAAAGCGTGCTCGCGGGTGAAGTCGCCCATGGCCAGGTTGTGCACGTGCACATGGCTGCCGGCGGCGATGGCCTCGCGGGCGAAGCCGATGATCTGGCCATAGCGGCGTACCGGCGCGCCTGCGGCGATGGCGCGCACGGCGACCTTGTGGCCGGCCGGTACCGGCTCGCGGACCTGCACGCCCTCCTCCGGCAATTCGAGGCCCGGCACCAGCGCCTGGCGGGCGATCAGTACATCGTCTTGCGGATGCAGGCGCAGGGTGGCGCGGGCAGCGGCCGCGGCGCCGCTGCGGGTGATCAATTCCATAGGGGTCTCCACGTCAGCATTCGAGGTAGGCCGTGA
The DNA here is from genome assembly GCF_039908605.1 of Pseudomonas aestiva. Lineage (NCBI taxonomy): Bacteria > Pseudomonadati > Pseudomonadota > Gammaproteobacteria > Pseudomonadales > Pseudomonadaceae > Pseudomonas > Pseudomonas aestiva. Next base: position 2,794,009 of record NZ_CP150916.1, read on the forward strand.
CCGCGCCGGTGGCGGGGTCCGGCACGAGGTATATCCGAGAGACGCCGATCCGCATCAGTCACGCGCCTCTTCCAGCCGCCGCACGGCCTGTTCCACGCCGCGCAATTCCGCCAGGCCCTTGAGCCGGCCGATCAGCGAATAGCCGGGGTTGGTCCGCCGCCCCTGGTCGTCCAGCAGCTGATGGCCGTGGTCCGGACGCATGGGCAGCCGCGCCCCGCCTGCGCGTTCGCGGCGACGCTCCTCGCGTACCAGTTCGCGGATCACCCGGACCATGTCCACGTCGCCGTCCAGGTGATGGGCCTCGTGGAAACTGCGCGGATCCGCCTCGCGCCGGGTCGCCCGCAGGTGGACGAAGTGGATGCGCGGCGCGAATTGGCGGGCCATGGCCACCAGGTCGTTGTCGGCGCGCACGCCATAGGAGCCGGTACAGAAGGTCAGCCCGTTGGCCGGGCTCGGTACCGCGTCCAGCAACCACTGGGCGTCGGCGGCGGTGGAGACCACCCGTGGCAGGCCCAGCAGCGGTCGCGGCGGATCGTCCGGGTGCACCCCCAGACGAATGCCCACCTCTTCCGCCACTGGCACCACGGCCTGGAGAAAGACCGCCAGGTGCTCGCGCAACCGCGCGGCATCGATGCCGGCATAGGTGGCCAGCAGGGTGCGCAGGTCGGCGACCGAGTAGCCCTCCTCGGCGCCCGGCAGACCGGCGATGAGGGTACGCACCAGCTCCTCGCGCCCGGCGTCGTCGAGCCCGGCGTGATAGCGGCGCGCGCGTTCGATCTCCGCGGCGGCGTACTCGGCCTCGGCGCCCTCCCGTTGCAGGATGCAGAGATCGAAGGCGGCGAAAGCGTCCTGATCGAATCTCAGCGCCCAGCCGCCATCGGGCAGTCGATGGGCCAGCTGGGTGCGGGTCCAGTCCAGCACCGGCATGAAGTTGTAGCAGACCACGTCGATGCCGCACTGGGCGAGGTTGCGCAGGCTCTGCCGATAGTTGTCCAGATAGCGCTCGCGCCCTGGCAGGCCGCGCTTGATGTCTTCGTGGACCGGGACGCTTTCCACCACCGACCAGGTCAGTCCCGCCGCCTCGATCAGCGCCTTGCGCTCGGCGATGGCCGCCAGCGGCCAGACCTCGCCATTGGGAAGCTCGTGCAGCGCCGTGACGATGCCGGTGGCCCCGGTCTGGCGAATGTCGGCGAGGGAGATGGGATCGCGCGGGCCGAACCAGCGCCAGGTGTGTTCCATGTCAGACTCCTTGTTCGGTGAGATCGGCAATGGCCGCGGCGATACCCGCCGTGGCGATGCGCGCGTGGGCCCGTCGCACCGCGTCGCCAAAGACGGGTTGCGCGACCAGGGCCGGTGGAAAGACCTCGGCCAGCGCCAGCACGGCGTCCACCCGCGCCGCGCCAGCAGGCAAGGCGGCCAGGGTGGCGCGCAGGGGATCGTCCAGCGCCTCGCCCTCCCCTTCACCATAGTGAATCCAGGCCGCCACGCCGAGCGCGGTGCAGGCCAGTTCGCCACCTTGCTCCAGCAGCCGCTGGGCGCCCAGCAGCCAGCGCTGGGGCAGCTTCTGCGAGCCGTCCATGGCGATCTGCTGCAGGCGGTGCTGCAGGGCGTCGTTACGGAAGCGCGCGACCAGCGCCGCGGCATAGGCCTGCAGATCCACGCCCTCCGGCATGTCCAGGGTCGGCGCCGCCTCGCGACTCATGTAGCGGTGCACCAGCGCCGCCAGGCGTTCGTCGGCCATGGCCTCGGCCACGGTGCCGTGGCCGGCCAGGCTGCCGACATAGGCCAGCAGCGTATGACTGCCATTGAGCAGGCGCAGCTTCATGGTCTCGAAGGGGCGGACGTCCGCCACCATCTGCACCCCTTCCCGTTCCCAGTCCGGGCGCCCTTGCGGAAAGCGGTCCTCGACCACCCACTGGCTGAAGGCCTCGCCCACCACGGCGGCCGGATCATCGCAGCCGAGATCGCGCAGCCGCGCGAAGGCCGCCTCGTCCATGGCCGGGACGATGCGATCGACCATGCTGCAGGGAAAGGCCACGGTAGAGGCTATCCAGGCCGCCAACCCGGCGTCCTGGGCCTCGGCGAGGGACACCACTGCCTGGCGGGTCCGCTGGCCGTTGTCCGGCATGTTGTCGCAGCAGAGCACGGTGAAGGGCGCGATACCGGCCGCGCGGCGCCGGCGCAGGCCTTCCACCAGCAGCCCCGGCGCGGTGCGCGGCGCCCGCGGTTCGGCCAGGTCATGGACGATGCCGGGATCGTCACGGCGCAGGGCGCCGCTGGCCGGACTCAGGCAATAGCCTTTCTCCGTGACCGTCAGGGTGACGATGCGCACCCCGGGATCGGCCAGCCGCGCCAGCAGGGCCTCGCGCCCGGCCCCACCGTCGCCGGCGTAGAGCACCTCGCGCAGGGCACCGATCTCGCGCAGCACCCCTTCGCGCCGGTTGCGGTATTCGGCCACGTGATAGCGGCCCTGCTGGGCGTTCAGGGTCTCCACCAGCGCCCGCCCCGATCTCAGGTTGGCGCTGCACAGGCCCCAGGCGCCGCCGCCGTGGCGGGCCAGATTGCGCTCCAGGTAGACCGCCTGGTGGGCGCGATGGAAGGCGCCCAGCCCCAGGTGGACGATGCCGATGGCCGGCGCCGGATAGCGCGAGGGAATGCGTTCGAAATCGCTCATCGGACGCCTCCGGTAGCCAGCGTGGCGGGTGCCTCCGCCGGCCGCTCGGCCAGCGGCTTGACGAAGCGCGCCACGCACAGCGAACCGATCACGGTCAGGGTGCCGGCGAGCAGGAAGGCACTGGTGAAGGCGCCGGTGAATTGCACCAGATAGCCGGTCACCGCCGGGCCGATGATGCCCGAGGTGTTGGCCAGGAAGTGCATGAAACCGCTCACCCCGCCCACCCGTGCCGCCGGCACGGTGTCCTGGATGATCGCCCAGTAGATGGCGCCGGTCAGATAGAGGAAGAACACCGAGAGCGCCACCAGGGCCACCGCGGCATAGAGGGTGCTGACCAGGCCGGCCACGCCGATGCACAGGGCGCAGGCCAGCAGGCAGGTCACCAGCACCACCTTGCGCGAAAACATCAGGCGACCGGTCTTGCGGAACACCCAGTCGGACAGATAGCCGCCCACCGCCAGGCCGATGAAGCCCAGCACCCAGGGGATCACCGTGGCGATGCTCATGTCCTTCACATTGAGGCCGTAGGCCTGGATCAGGTAGCTGGGGAACCAGGTCAGGAAGAAGAACAGGGTGTAGTTGTAGGCGAAGAACGCCAGGGCGGTGAACAGTACCGTGGGCTGGCGCAGGTAGTACTTGAGCGGTCGCACCTCGGTATCCACCACGGCCACGGCGCGCTCCTCGGCGGCGATGTCGGCGGCCAGCTGACCGGTGGGCTTGTCCTTGATCCAGAGGTACCAGGCCACCGCCCAGACGAAGCCGATCAGCATGATGACGACGAAGGACACCTTCCAGCCGTAGGTCACCGCGATCACTCCGACGATGGGGCCGGAGATGGCGCCGCCCAGAGGCGTACCCGACATCGACAGGCCCAGGGTGCGACCCCGGTTGTGGGGCGCGTACCAGTTGTTGACCATCTTGCTGGTGGAGACGCTCAGGGGCCCCTCCGCCATGCCGAACAGCACCCGGATCACGATCAGCGCGGCGAAGCCCGAGGCCAGCACCGTCAGGCCGCTGAACGCCGACCAGAGCACCATGGCCAGCAGCAGCGTGGTCTTGGCGCCATAGCGGTCGGCGGCCCAGCCGCCGATGAAATTGAACGCCGCATAGCCGACGAAGAAGGCGCTGAACAGCAGCCCCATCTCCCCGGCGCCCAGCCCGAAGTCCTTCTGGATCAGGGGCGCTGCCACCGACAGCGCCGAGCGATCCAGATAGTTGACGACCCCCGCCAGGAACAGCATGACGAGTACCAGTCCACGACCTTGTCCAGCCATTTGTTACCTCCCGCTCATTGTCTTTATTCGGTAAGGCATCGAAGCGACGCCCCTTGCGGAGCGCGCGTTGTCAGGCGTTGCCACCCCACTGCACCAGCACCTTGCGTGTCTGCTCGGGGTGCCTTTCGATCAGCTCGATGGCACCCGGCATCTCCTGGCTGGCCACCTGGTGGCTGATCAGCGCCGCGGCATCCAGCTTGCCCGCCGCCAGCAGCTCGATGACCCGGGGAAAGCGGCCATTGTTGAGCCGCGAACCCACCAGGGTCAGCTCCTTCTTGATGATCTCCAGCTGCACCAGCTCGCTGGGCGTGGCGCTGAAGCCCAGCAGGCCGATGCGCCCGGCCGGCGACGCCAGCCGGACGATCTCCGGCAGCAGGGCCGGATGGCAGGCGGCGTCGACGATCAGCGGCACGCCCTCGCCGCCGGTGGCCTCGCGTATGGCCGCCTCGACGTTGGTCTCGCGGCCATTGAGGGTGCGGGTCGCGCCCAGGGTCCGGGCGGTGGCCAGGCGATCGTCCAGCACATCGGTCACCGTGATATCGGCGATGCCCAGCGCCCGGGCCATCTGCACCAGGGTCAGGCCCATCACGCCGGCGCCGTAGATGAGCAGGGAATCCCCGGGCAGAAACTGCATCCGCTCCAGCACATTGAGGGCGATGCTGTAGGGCTCGACCAGCGCGGCCTGGGCCAGCGGCAAACCGGGCGGCAGGCGATGGGCATTGGCCGCGGGCACGCAGACCTCTTCGCTGAAGCCGCCATCGCGGTGTACTCCCAGCACCTGCAGGCGACTGCAGACATTGGGCCGACCGATGCGGCACGGATAGCAGCTGCCGCAGGCGATCACCGGATCGACGCAGACCGGATCGCCCACCGCCAGGCCGCTCACGCCCGCGCCCAGCTCGCGCACCACGCCGGCGAATTCGTGGCCGGTGACGCGGGGAAAGCGCACGAAGGCGTTCTGCCCATGGATGATGTGCATGTCCGAGCCGCAGATGCCGGCATAGGCCACCCCGACGCGGACCTCGCCGGGTGCCAGCGTGGGTACCGCGACCTCTTCGATGCTGAATTCGTGGGGTGCTCTGACCTGAAAGGCTTTCATCCGGGATTCCTCGCTCACCAGTGCCACAGGGTGCCATCCACCAGCCGGTTCACCGGCAGGCTGGCGCGTTGGTACGGATAACGGGCGGCGAGGTCTTCATTGATGTCCACGCCGTGGCCGGGCACCTCGCCCGGGGTGAAATGGCCGTCCGCGAAGCGATAGGCATGGGGAAAGACCTCCTCGATGCGCGCCTCGTGGGGCATGTGCTCCTGGATGCCGAAGTTGGGCACCCAGGTGTCGAAGTGCAGCGCCGCGCCCATGCACACCGGCGACAGGTCGGTGGCGCCATGGAAGCCGGTGCGCACCTGGTAGAGCGCCGCGAGGTCGGCGATGCGCCTCATATGGGTGATGCCGCCGGCATGCACCAGGGTGGCGCGGATGTAGTCGATCAACTGCTCCTGGATCAGCTCGCGGCAGTCGTGGATGGAGTTGAACACCTCGCCCACCGCCAGCGGCGTGGTGGTGTGCTGGCGAATCAGGCGGAAGGCCTCCTGATTTTCCGCCGGGGTGCAGTCCTCCAGCCAGAACAGGTTGTATTCCTCGACCCTCTTGCCCAGCCGCCCCGCCTCGATGGGCGTCAGCCGGTGGTGCACGTCGTGCAGCAGGTGCAGGTCGTCGCCGAAGCGCTCACGCACCGCGGCGAACAGTTTGGGTACGTGATTGAGGTACTTGGCGGTGTCCCAGACGTGCTCGGCCGGCAGATCGCTGTCGGCCGGCTCGTAGCGCTCGCCTTCGCGCTTGGCCACGCCATAGGTGGTGGGCATGCCCGGCACCCCGCACTGCACTCGCACCGCGCGATAGCCCTGCTCCACATGGCGGGCGACCTCGTCCAGGCAGCTCTCGATGTCCTTGCCGGTGGCGTGGCCATAGACCATCACCCGCTCGCGACTCTTGCCGCCGAGCAGCTGGTACAGCGGCATACCAGCGGCCTTGGCCTTGAGGTCCCAGAGCGCCACGTCCACCGCGGCGATGGCGGTCATGGTGACCGGTCCGCGGCGCCAGTAGGCGCCCCGGTAGAGGTACTGCCAGATGTCTTCGATGCGATGGGCATCGCGACCGATCAGCGCTGGAAGCACGTGCTCTTCCAGATAGGCCACCACCGCCAGCTCGCGGCCATTGAGGGTAGCGTCGCCGAGGCCATAAAGGCCTTCGTCGGTGACGATCTTGAGGGTGACCAGGTTGCGACCGGGACAGGTGACGATGACGCGGGCTTCGGTGATCTTCATGGCTTCAGGCCTGGGCAGTGAGAGCGGGAATCAGGGGCGGCAGCGCCGGCATGGCCGCGCGCGGAATGAGCGCCCCGGGATGCTGGATGACCGTGGCCGCCAGGCGATGACCCCAGGCGGCGGCCGCCTCGGGGGCCCCGCCCTGGAGGCGGCAGGCCAGGTAGGCGGCGCTGAAGGAATCCCCGGCGGCGGTGGTATCCACCACCCGGGCCACGGCTTCGCCGGCCACCTCCTGGCGCCCCTGGCGATGCTGCAGCAGGCAACTGCGCGCACCGCGCTTGAGCGCCACCTCGGCCACGCCCCATTCGGCGTACTGGGCGAACAGCGCCGCCTCGTCGGCGAAGCCGAACAGCGCGGCGTCGTCTTCCCAGGTCACCAGCGCCACATCGGTGAGGTGCAACAGCCGGTGATAGGCCGTGCGCGCCGCCTGCAGGTTCGGCCATAGCCGCGGCCGGTAGTTGTTGTCGAAGACGATGCGGGTGCCGGCGGCGCGCGCCAGGCGCAGCGCCTCCAGCAGCCGCTCGCGCCCGGTGTCGGTCAACACCGCCAGACTGATGCCGCTGAGATAGAGCACCTGGTACTCCGCCAGGGCCGCCAGCAGCGGCTGGGCCTCGGCGCCGTCGAAACATTCCCGCGCCGCCGCCTCGCCGCGCCAATAGAGAAAGCGCCGCTCGCCGTAGGCATCGGTCTGGATCAGATAGAGGCCTGGCAGGCGCCCGGGCAGCACCCGCACCCGCGCGTCACTCAGCCCCTCCTCGCGCCAGCGGGCGCGCATGGCCTGGCTCAGGCTGTCGTCGCCCACCGCGGTGAGGTAATCGACCTGCACCGGGTCATCCCCGAGCAGCCGCCGCAGATAGACGGCCGTATTGAGGGTGTCACCGCCAAAGGCCTGGCCCAGCTGGCCATCCCCCTGACTGCGCAACTCGACCATGCATTCGCCGATGAGGCCGATGCGGGTCAGCGGGGACGAAACGAGGGGTAGCGTCATGCAGACTCCTGAAGGTGCTCCGGAACCCGCACGCGGCAGGCGGACACCGCCAGGCCGGTCACGCCGGGATCGAGGCGAAAGGTGCGCCCGGCCAGGGGTTGCGCCTGGCGGGCGGACTCATCGAGGCCCACCCGGGCGGTGGTGATCAGCAGCTGCTCCAGGCGCTCGCCATAGAAGGCGCAGGAGGTCACCCGCGCCACCGGCAGCTCCACCCAGGCGAGCAATTCGCCTTCGGCGCTCCAGCGACTCAGGCGGTAGCCGTCCCAGTGGGCAATCCACAGCGCCCCCTCGCTGTCCACGGCCAGGCCATCGGGCACGCCGGGCTGCTCGCCGAAGTCGATGAGGGTGCGCCCGCGGCCGAGCGCGCCGCTGGCGAGATCGAAATCGAAGGCCTGTACCCGGCGGGTGGGCGAATCTATGTAGTAGAAGGTGCGGTTGTCCGGACTCCAGCCCAGGCCGTTGGACACGGTGATGCCGTCGAGCATCGGCTGCAGCTGGCCATCCAGGTCCAGGCGATACAGCCGGCCGCCGCCGGGTGCCTCGTCGAGCAGCGTGGTACCCAGCCAGAAACGACCGAGCGCATCGCACTTGCCGTCATTGAAGCGGTGCTGCGATCCATGGATCGCCTGGGGCGGCTGCGCGATCGGCACCGGCTGGGAGGCACCGGCGGCCAGGCGCCAGACGCCATCGCTCAGGGCCAGCCAGGTGGAGCCGTCGACATGGGGCACGGCGCAACCCAGCGGTCGGCCGAAGCCCAGTATGTCGACCGGGGCCGCCGGCCGGGGCGCCGCGCGCAACAGCCGCCCGGCGAGGATATCCACCCACAGCAGCCGCTGCTGCCGGGCATCCCAGACCGGGCCTTCGCCCAGTTCATCCCTATGGTCGAACAGGCACTCAGGTGGCGCCATGGCGGGTCTCCTCCACGAAGCGCAGCGGTATCAGCGCCAGCAGGCAGCTCAGGGCGAGCATGGCGTAGCTCCAGTGCCAGCCGAAATGCTCGATCACGTAACCGGCCACCGGCCCCACCAGAAAGCCCGCCAGGCCCAGCCCCACGCCGATGAGCAGCCCCAGGCCGCTGCCGGCCGCGCGCGGCGAGGAATCCACCGCCAGCGAATAGAGCACCACATAGGGCGAATTGCGGAACAGGCCCCAGGCCAGCAGCAGGGTCCAGGCCATGGCGCGGCTGTCGATGAACATGCACAGGGCGACGCAGACCGAGAAGCCGATGGTCAGGATGCCCAGGGCGAACTTGCGGCCACGGTGATCGCTCAGCGTCCCCCAGAAGATCTGTCCCGCCCAGCCCACCAGTCCCGAGGCGCCCGAGATCACCGCGGCCTCGGCCAGACTCAGCCCCAGCTGGCTGGTGAGCTGGTAGGTCAGAAAGGTGGCCACGCCCATTTCGGTCCAGAGAAACAGGAAGTTCATCACCAGGCAGAGGCGCACGTTGCGCTCGGCGAAGGCCTGGCGCAGGTTGCTCAGCGGATTGCGCGAGACGGGCGCGGCGGTATCGACCGGAACGGTCAGCCCCTCCTCGCGGATCCAGGCATAGACCTGCTCCTCGTTGCGCCGGCGGCCCAGGTAGAGTTGCAGCAGGATGATCGGCAGGCCGATCAGCGGGATCCAGAGAAAGGTGGCGCGCCAGTCGCCATTGGCCAGGATCAGCCCCATCAGGACCGGACCGACGAATTGCCCCAACGGCATGCCGGTGTGGTGGACGCCGAGGGCGAAGCCGCGATTTTCCTTTTGCCAGAATTCACTGGCCACGGCGATGTTGACCGGTTCCATGGCGCCGGTGCCCAGGCCCATGGTGAACCTCAGCACCTGCAGGGCGCCCAGCGAACGCGCATAGACGGTGGCGAAGGCCGAGCCTATGGTCAGGGCGCAGGCCCCCACCCAGCTCCAGGCACGGCGGTGGCCGGTGCCGACGCTGTCGGCCAGCACCCCCACCACCAGGGCGCCGATCAGGGTGCCGACGAAACTCAGCGAACTGAGCCAGCCACCCTGGGCGGCGTCCAGTCCGAATTCCTGCATGATCGCCGGCAACACGGTCGGCAACAGCTGGCGATCCACCGAGATCATCAGCATCGCCAGGGTGGTGATGCCGAGCATCTGCCAGGACACCGGATGGGCACGGGGCAACCAGCCAGGGGTACGAGCGGCAGGCGCCAGAGCGCCCGGGACTTTGGTCATGGATTTCATCGTCGCAGGTTCCGTTGTTGTTTTTGTTCGCACCCCCGGCGACCGCCAGCGGTGGAAAGAGACCCTTACGCGCGAAATACTTTGGAACGTTGTTCCATTCGCTGGAAGACAGTGTTGCTGGCCTTTCCTGCGTTCGTCAATCAGAATGGAACAGTGTTCCGGCAATCAGGCGACCGGCGGTTACATGGAAAAGAATCAGATTCTCGGCAACGACATGGTCAGCGCCGTCGGGCGTACCCTGGCGGTGCTCGAAGCCCTCGGCGAGCGCGAGGACGACTGCGGCGTCTCGGAGCTGGCGCAGCAGCTGGACCTGTCGAAGAGCACCGTCCACCGCTTCCTGCAGACGCTCAAGGCCCTGGGCTATGTGGTCCAGGACGCCGAAGACCGCTACCGGCTGAGCGTCAAACTGTTCGAACTGGGAGCCCGCGCCCTGCCCCAGCTGGAGCTGGTCCGCGAGGCCGAGCCGGGCATGCGCCTGCTCAACGACCTCACCGGCGAGACCGTCCACCTCGGCATCTTCGACGAGGGCGCCATCGTCTATGTGCACAAGCTCGACTCGCGCTACACCCTGCGCATGTATTCGCGCATCGGTCGGCGGGCGCCGTTGTACTGCACCGGGATCGGCAAGGTGCTGATGGCCTGGCGAGCGGAAGCCGAGGTACGCCAGATCCTCGCCCAGGAGACCTTTGTCCGCCGCACGCCCAACACCCTCGACAGCCTGGCCGCCTATCTGACGGAGCTGGCGCGGGTTCGTGAGCTGGGTTTCGCCGAAGACCACGAGGAATTCGAGGCCAACATGAGGTGCCTGGCGGCGCCGATCCGCGACCGCTTCGGCCAGGTCGTGGCCGGCCTGAGCGTGTCCTTTCCCTGCTTCCGCTTTCGTGAAGATCTCAAGGCCGAGTACGTCGAGCAGATGCTCGCTACCACGGCGCGCATCTCGGCGCAGATGGGTGCCCCGGCCCGCTAGCGCCGCCAGGGATCGCCGCGCCTGAAGCGACAGCTGCCTCGCTGCGCCCGGCCCTGTTCAGGGCGCACCGCCATCGTCAGACCACTGGTCCGATGGGCGGCTCAGCCTTAAGCCGCCGCTAAGCCACCCCCTATAGCGTGTGATGCACATCACAACTCCAGCCCGGTGTTCCCTCGGGCCTCCTTCATGGTGACTGTCATGATGATGCGCACACTAAAGGTGGGTCGTCGGTCGACCTTGACCTTTTCGGTTATCGTAGCAATCGTCATCGCGCTTGGGGCCATCGCCCTGATCCAGATGCGGCAACTCAGGCAGTCGGAAATCGAGGTGGAGACGGACTGGATGCCCAGCGTGCGCCAGGCCGGGCAGATGACCGCGGCGCTGCTCCGATTGCGCCTCGAAAGCCTGAGAAGCCTGGGCACGCAGGATTCGGGGCGCAGGTCGGAAATGGCCACTGCACTGGTCGAGCTGCGCAGCCGCTTCGCCAAGGAAATCGCGGACTATGCGCCGCTGGTGTCCAGCGACGCGGAACAGCAGCTCTACCAGGCCGTACAGAACGGCGCCGCGGGCTACCTGAGCCTGCTGGACAGCTTCGAGACCCTCTATCGCAGCGGTGACCTGGCAGGCGCCACCGCCTTGGCCGATGGCAACATGCGGATCGCCGCCGACCAGGTACAGGCGCAGATCGAAAGCCTGGCCGCGCTGAACGACCGTGGTGCGGTCGCGTCGGGAATCGAGGCGGGCCGGATCTACGACCACGGCCTGGCCTGGGTCGTCGGCCTGATCCTCGCCACCCTGCTGGCCACCGTCGCCCTGGCCATCCTGCTGACGCGCAGCATCACCGTGCCCATCGGCGAAGCCCTGCGCATCGCCCAGCGGATCGCCAACAAGGATCTCGCCGAAGACATCCAGGTAGCGGGCAGCGACGAGGCCGCCGGCCTGCTGACCGCCCTGGCCGGCATGCAGGCCAACCTGCGCGCCACCGTGGCCCATCTGGCGGACAGCTCCAGTCAACTGGCCGCCGCCGCCGAGGAGATGACCGCGGTGATTGACGATGGCAATCGCGGCCTGCTCAGGCAAAACGACGAGATCGGCCAGGTCGCCACAGCGGTGACGGAGATGAGCGTCGCGGTGGACGAGGTGGCACGCCATGCGGAGGAAAGCGCCGGCGCCTCGCAACGGGGCAGCGCCCTTACCCAGGCCGGCCTGGAGCACGTGGCCGCGACCCTGACCGCCATCGAACGACTGGCCACCCAGGTCGATCGGAGCAGCGGTCAGATCCAGACGCTGTCGGGTCGCGCCCAGGAAATCAGCAACGTCGTCGACGTCATCCGCGCCATTGCCGAGCAGACCAATCTGCTGGCGCTCAACGCCGCCATCGAGGCCGCCCGCGCCGGTGATCAGGGCCGCGGCTTCGCCGTGGTCGCGGATGAAGTCCGCGCCCTCGCCCATCGCACCCAGCAGTCGACGCGGGAGATCGAAGCCATGATCGGCACCATCCAGCACGATTCTACGGACGCGGTGAAGGCCATGCAGCAGAGCAGCCAGACCGCCGAGCAATCCCTCGCCGTTGCGCGGGAGGCCAATGGTGCCCTGCGGGCCATCGCCGGCGCCATGGGCGGCATCGATGAGCGCACGGCGCTGATCACCACGGCCGCCGAAGAACAGGCGCTGGTGGCCAAGGACATCGACCGTGGCCTGATCAGCATCAAGGACCTGTCCGACCAGACCGCGGCAGGTGCCAGCCAGACCTCCAGCGCCAGCACCGAGGTGTCGCGCCTGGCGGCCGGTCTCCGGCAGGTGGTGGCGGAATTCGTGATCTGAACGGAGCCGCCGGCTGGCGCTGGCCGCCAGAGCGGCGCCAGCCCGCGAACGATCGACCGGCCTTTTCTTCAGGCACAAAAAAAGCTGCCCTGGGGCAGCTTCTCTTGCGTCGTTCGGGCAGTTCAGAGGACCCGGAACAACTTGTATGGCGCGGCGGACGGGACTCGAACCCGCGACCCCCGGCGTGACAGGCCGGTATTCTAACCGACTGAACTACCGCCGCGCATTGCGTGTACCTTGCGGAACACTTCCCGAAGAGTTTGGTGGCTGATGACGGGATCGAACCGCCGACCCCCTGCGTGTGATGCAGGTGCTCTCCCAGCTGAGCTAATCAGCCATCCCCTTCGGGTGACGCGCATTCTCCTCGTAGCCCCTTGATCCGTCAAGGATTTTTCCAATTTAATTTTCTACGAGGCGCTATTCTCGGTAGATCATCTTGCGGGTCATGCCGCCGTCCAGGGTGATGGCCTCGCCGCTGATGAAGCCGGCGTTGCCGCTCAGCAGCCAGGCCACGCAGGCCGCGACGTCTTCCACCGTCCCTACCCGCCCGACCGGATGCTGCTCGTGGTCGGCAGCGGACAGCGGCTCGGCCGCGCGGACATGGGCATCGCGCGCATCGATCCAGCCCGGAGAGAGCGCATTCACCCGCACTTCCGGACCCAGGCTGATGGCCAGGGCGTGGGTCAGGGCCAGCAGCCCGCCCTTGCTCGCGGCATAGGCCTCGCCATGGGGCTCGGACTGCTGGGCACGGGTCGAGGCGATGTTGACGATGGCGCCCTGCTGCTCGCGCAGATAGGGTGCGCAATGCTTGGCCAGCAGCATGGGGCCGTCCAGATTCACCCCGAGCACCCTGCGCCATTCGGCCAGTGCCAGGCTTTCCAGCGGCTGGCCCTGGGCAGTGGCGAGACCGGCATTGTTGACCAGGGCATCCAGCCGCCCGAACTGGCCGATCACCTGGGCGACGGCGGACTCCACCTGACTCTCGTCAGCCACGTCCAGGGCGACGAACAAGGCGCGGTCGCCAAGGGCGGCGGCCACCTTGGCGCCGCGCTCCTGCTCGATGTCGGCCACCACTACCCGCCAGCCTTCGGCTACCAGCCAGGCGGCGATGCCCAGCCCGATCCCACGCGCCGCGCCGGTGACCAGGGCGACGCGCAATTCAACCGGTGCGAACGTCAGACTCATAGGGCCGCCAGTCCGCGGGCCAGGTCCTGGCGCAGATCGCCCAGGTCTTCGAGACCCACGGCGATACGGATCAGGCTGTCGCGGATCCCGGCGTTGGCACGCTCGGCCGGCGACAGCCGCCCGTGCGAGGTCGTCGCCGGGTGGGCGATGGTGGTCTTGGTATCACCCAGGTTGGTGGTGATGGAGATCATCCGGGTGGCATCGATGAAGCGCCAGGCGGCGTCACGTCCACCGGCGACCTCGAAGCTCACCACGGCGCCGAAGGCGCTCTGCTGGCGGCACGCCAGCCCATGCTGCGGATGGCTTTCCAGGCCGGCGTAGTGGACCCGCTCGACGCCGGGCTGGCCTTCCAGCCAGCGCGCCAGCTCCAGTGCGGTCTGGCTGTGCGCCTGCATGCGGATCTTCAGCGTCTCGAGGCCCTTCAGGAACAGCCAGGCATTGAAGGGGCTCAGGGTCGGACCGGCGGTACGCAGGAAACCCACCACTTCCTTCATCTGCTCGGCACGGCCGGCGACCACGCCACCCATGCCCCGGCCCTGACCATCGATGTACTTGGTCGCCGAATGGATGACGATATCGGCACCCAGCGCCAGCGGCTTCTGCAGCGCCGGGGTGCAGAAGCAGTTGTCGACCGCCAGCAGCGCACCCTGGGCATGGGCGATCTCGGCCAGGGCGGCGATGTCCACCAGCTCGGCCAGGGGATTGGACGGCGACTCGACGAAGAACAGCCGGGTATTGGGCTTGCAGGCCGCCTGCCAGGCGTCCAGGTCGGCCAGCGGCGGATAGTCCACCTCGATGTCGAAGCGCTTGAAGTACTTCTCGAACAGGCTGATGGTCGAGCCGAACACGCTGCGCGAGACCAGCACGTGGTCGCCAGCGCTGCACAGGCTCATGACCATGGCCAGGATGGCCGACATGCCCGAGGCGGTGGCCACCGCCTGCTCGGCCCCTTCGAGGGCCGCGATGCGGGTCTCGAAGGTACGCACCGTGGGATTGGTGTAGCGCGAATAGACGTTGCCCGGCACCTCGCCGGCGAAGCGCGCCGCGGCATCCGCAGCGGTCCGGAACACGTAGCTGCTGGTCAGGAACAGGGCTTCGCCATGCTCGCCTTCCGGCGAGCGCTGCTGCCCTGCCCGCACCGCCAAGGTCTCGAAGGCCGCGCCCTCGAGATCACTGTCCAGGCGTCCGGCATCCCAGTCTTGGCTCATGTGCAGCTCCTTAGTCGTTGTAAAGATCGATGATGGCGCTGACGGCCTTGTGCTTGACCTTGGCCGCGTCGTTGCGCGCCTGCTCGATCCGATTCAGATAGGCGGCATCGACGTCGCCGGTGATGTACTCGCCATCGAACACCGCGCAGTCGAACTGCTCGACCTTGGGTGCCTTGCGGGTGCGCACGGCTTCCTGCAGGTCATGCAGGTCCTGGTAGATCAGCCAGTCGGCGCCGATCAGCTCGCCGACTTCCTCGGTGGTGCGGCCGTGGGCGATCAGCTCGTGCACGCTGGGCATGTCGATGCCGTAGACGTTGGGGAAGCGCACCGCCGGAGCCGCCGAGCAGAAATAGACCTTCTTGGCGCCGGCTTCGCGGGCCATCTGGATGATCTGCTTGCAGGTGGTGCCGCGGACGATGGAGTCGTCCACCAGCATCACGTTCTTGCCGCGGAATTCCAGTTCGATGGCGTTGAGCTTCTGGCGTACCGACTTCTTGCGCGCGGCCTGGCCGGGCATGATGAAGGTCCGGCCGATGTAGCGATTCTTGACGAAGCCCTCGCGAAACTTGACGCCCAGGTGGTTGGCGAGCTCCAGGGCCGCGGTGCGGCTGGTGTCCGGGATCGGGATGACCACGTCGATGTCGTGCTCGGGCCGCTCGCGCTGGATCTTCTCGGCGAGCTTCTCGCCCATGCGCAGGCGGGCCTTGTAGACCGAGATGCCATCGATGATGGAATCCGGACGGGCCAGGTAGACGTGCTCGAAGATGCAGGGCGCGTACTGCGGATTTTGCGCGCACTGGCGGGTGTAGAGCCGTCCGTCTTCGGTGATGTACACCGCTTCGCCCGGTTCCAGGTCGCGGATCAGGGTGAAGCCGAGCACGTCGAGGGCGACGCTCTCGGAGGCGATCATGTATTCCACGCCGTATTCGGTGTGACGCTGGCCGAAGACGATGGGCCGGATGGCATTGGGATCGCGGAAGCCGACGATGCCGTAACCCGTCACCATGGCCACCACGGCATAGCCACCACGGCAGCGCTCATGGACTTCAGAGACCGCGGCGAAGACGTCGTCCTCGGTCGGCTGCAGCTTGTTGCGCACCGCCAGTTCGTGGGCGAAGACGTTGAGCAGCACCTCGGAATCGGAATTGGTGTTGACGTGGCGCAGATCGGATTCGTAGATCTCGCGGGACAGCTGCTCGACGTTGGTCAGGTTGCCGTTGTGCGCGAGGGTGATGCCATAGGGCGAGTTGACATAGAACGGCTGCGCCTCGGCGGAGCTGGAGCTGCCGGCCGTGGGGTAGCGCACATGGCCGATGCCCATGCGGCCGACCAGGTGCTGCATGTGCCGCTGCTGGAAGACGTCGCGGACCAGGCCGTTGTCTTTGCGCAGGAAGAGTTTACCGTCCAGGCTGGTGACGATACCGGCGGCATCCTGACCGCGATGTTGAAGGACGGTGAGCGCGTCGTATAACGACTGGTTGACGTTCGTCTTGCCCACGATACCTACGATGCCACACATGCGACGCGACCCCACTGTTTCAAGTGATGCGACGGCGAACCATCGCAGGATGACCCCGGCAGTGCGAGGCCTGGAAAACCGTTCAAGGAGCCTTGGGCCCCAGCTGTGGCAGCAGTTGCAGACTGGGCATGGGCGTCGCGCCCAGCCATTGGCCGGCAAAGCCCAACAGCAGATTCTTCGACCAATCGGCCACCAGGAGAAAATGTGGAACCAGCACCGACTGCTGCCACCAGCCGTCCTGCTGGACCGGCCCCAGGCTCAGCAGCCCCACCGCCACGGTGATCAGCAACGCACCGCGGGCGGCGCCAAAGGCCATTCCGAGAAAGCGATCGGTGCCCGACAAGCCGGTGACGCGGATCAATTCGCCAAGCAAGAAGCTCACCAGGGCGCCGACGAGCAGTGTCAGCACGAAGAGAATGACACAGGCGGCGATCACCCGTCCGGACGGCACCTGAATATAGTCCACCAGGTAATTGGAAAGGGCCCCGCCGAAGACCCAGGCCACGCCACCGGCCACGATCCAGGTGGCCAATGACAACGCTTCCTTGACGAAGCCGCGCCTGAGACTGATCAGGCAGGAAACGATGACAACGGCGACGATCGCCCAGTCCACCCAGGTGAAGCCCACGGCAAGGTCCACTTACAAAAAGGCCCTGCATTCTAGCAGAGCCTTGTGACCGGGTTAACCGCGCTCCGGCTGAAAGCGGACTACGAAGCCCTTGACGCCATTCTGCTTGTTGAGCTGGTCGCGCAGGCGATCCGCCTCGCTGCGCTCTATCACCGGCCCGACGAAGACCCGGTTCATGCCGTCGGCGGTCCGTACATAGGCGTTGTAGCCCTGGCTGCGCAGCTTGGCCTGCAGGGCATCGGCGCTGGGCCGCGACGACAGGCTGGCGAGCTGGACCGACCAGCTGTTGGGTAGATTGGCCGCGCCCAGGCGCGAATCCGGCTTGGCCACGGGTGCCGGGGCCGCCGCAGGTGCCGCCGGAGGACTGGCGACGGGTGCGCTGGCGGCGGGCGCCTTGGCGACCGGCGCGGCAGGCTGGGATGGCGCCGGCGCGGGGTTCGCCGGCGCATTCTGCGTCGGCGCCTGGCCGGAGGTGCCGGCGATCGGCGTCTGCGGCTTGCCGAGCGGCTTGGCCGGCTCGTCCGGCACTACCACCACCGGCGGCGCCTCGGGTGTCTGCACCGGCTGCACCTCGGTACTGGGCACCGTGGGTGCGGCCGGCTGGGCCGGCGCCTCGACCGCCACCTTGCGGGCATCGTCCTGGCGATTGAAGAGCATGGGGACGAAGATGATGATCAGCGCCAGCAGCACCAGCGCACCGATGACTCTTTGCTTGAGCATGGGTTATGCCTCCGCGGATTCGGATGGAGAAGAGAGCTGCGCGAGGACCTCGGCGACACTGTAGAAGGAGCCGAACACCACCACCTCGTCGTCAGCTGCACTGGCGGCCAGTTGCGCCTCGAAGGCGGCCAGCAGCGAGGCATGGGCCTCGGCGCGCGCACCGCGCGCCGCCAGGAGAGCGGCCACCTCGGCACCGTCGCAACTGCGCGGGGTCGGCAGACTCGCCACCGCCCAGCTGGCGAACAGGCTTTCCAGGGGCGCCAGGATGCCGTCCAGGTCCTTGTCGGCCAGGACGCCGAACACCGCGCGCCGTACGCCGGCGACCGGCTTCATCGCCAGGCGGCGGGCCAGGTATTCGGCGGCATGAGGATTATGGGCCACGTCCAGCAGGACGCTGCGCCTCTGCCCTGCCCGCTCGACCTGACGGCGATCAAGCCGTCCGGTCATGCGCGTGGCCTGGAGCGCCGCCGCGATCTGCTGCGGCAGCCAGGGTTGTTCGAGTAACGCGTAGGCCTGCAAGGCCAGGGCGGCATTTTCCATGGGCAGATCGAGCAGCGGCAGGCCCGGCAGCGCCAGGTCGTTGCCCTGGGCATCGCGCCCACGCCAGAACCAGCCGGCGCTCTCGATGCGCAGATCGAAGGCTTCGCCGCGCAGCAGCATGGGCGCGCCCAGGCGCTCGGCGGCGTCGATCAGCGGTGCGGGTGGCTCCAGATCGCCACAGAGGGCCGGCTTGCCGGCGCGGAAGATCCCGGCCTTTTCCACGGCGACGCTGTCGCGGGTGTCGCCCAGCCATTCGGCGTGATCCAGGCCGATGCTGGTGACCAGCGCCAGATCGGCATCGATCAGGTTGACCGCATCCAGGCGTCCGCCCAGACCGACCTCGAGGACGGCGACATCCAGCCGGGCACGCTCGAACAGCCAGAAGGCGGCCAGGGTACCCACTTCGAAATAGGTCAGGCTGATCTCGCCGCGGGCGACTTCCACCGCGGCGAAGGCGGTGCAGAGATCGCTATCGCTGGCGAGGGTGCCGTCCACGTCCACGCGCTCGTTGTAGCGCACCAGGTGCGGCGAGGCATAGACGCCGACCCGCTGACCGCTGGCGCGCAGCAGGCTGGCGAGAAAGGCGCAGGTGGAGCCCTTGCCGTTGGTGCCGGTCACGGTCACCACCCGCGGCGCCGGCCGGGTCAGGCCCAGCCGCTGCGCGACCTCGCGCACCCGGTCCAGGCCCATGTCGATCGCCGACGGATGCAGCTGCTCGAGATAGGCCAGCCATTGCGCGAGGCTGCGCGAAGCCATCAGGCCGCCGGGACCGGCTGGTGCTGGAAGGTCGCCAGCAGGCGCGCCAGGCGATCACGCAATTCCTTGCGCGAGACGATGAGGTCGACGGCGCCGTGATCCAGCAGGAACTCGCTGCGCTGGAAGCCTTCCGGCAGCTTTTCGCGCACGGTCTGTTCGATCACGCGCGGACCGGCGAAGCCGATCAGCGCCTTGGGCTCGGCGACGATGACGTCGCCCAGCATCGCCAGACTGGCGGAGACACCACCATAGACCGGATCGGTCAGCACCGAGATGAAGGGAATGCCCTCTTCGCGCAGACGCGCCAGCACCGCGGAGGTCTTGGCCATCTGCATCAGGGAGATCAGGGCTTCCTGCATCCGCGCACCGCCCGAGGCGGAGAAGCAGATCAACGGGCAGCGCTCTTCCAGGGCCACATTGGCCGCGCGGACGAAACGCTCGCCGACCACGGCACCCATGGAGCCGCCCATGAAGGAAAATTCGAAGGCGCAGACCGCTACCGGCATGCCCTTGAGGGTGCCTCGCATGGAAATCAGCGCGTCTTTTTCGCCGGTTTCCTTTTGCGCCGCGGTGAAACGGTCCTTGTACTTCTTGCTGTCGCGGAATTTCAGGCGATCCACCGGCTCCAGCTCGGTACCCAGCTCTTCACGACCCTCGGCGTCGAGGAAGATGTCCAGGCGGCGTCGCGCGTTGATGCGCATGTGGTGACCGCACTTGAGGCACACGTCCAGATTCTTTTCCAGCTCCGGACGGTAGAGGACCGCTTCGCAGGCCGGACACTTGTGCCAAAGACCTTCCGGCACCGAACTGCGCTTCACCTCGGACCGCATGATGGAAGGAATCAGTTTGTCGACCAGCCAATTGCTCATGCATCTCTCTCCACTTGCATGGGCTCCCAGCGTGGCCTGGGCCACGCCTTCCTTGAGCATCTGTAATAGGTTCGGCAGCGCCCGCTGTATCCCGGGCCGCTACCCTCTTGTCGCATGCCGGCTCCCGGGGAGCCGGACGTCAGACCCACCCGGGGCGGGTCTGCTTGAATATGTCGCAGGTGTGGACGGCAACCACCCGACGGGGGTCACATCAGGCGATTGGCGCACCCCGCACGGCCGCCATGAAACGGGCGATCTCGGCGGCATCCTTGATGCCCTTGGCCTGCTCCACGCCGCCACTCACGTCCACCCCAAAGGGCCGGGACGCGGCGATGGCCGTGGCGACGTTATCCGCCTCGAGCCCGCCCGCCACGATCAGTGGCAGCGACAGGTCCTGCGGCACCCGGGTCCAGTCGAAGGCCTGGCCGGTGCCCCCGGGCACGCCGGCGACATAGGTGTCGAGCAGCAGCCCGCGGGCGCCGGCATAGTCCCGGGCGACGGCGGCGAGGTCGATATCCTCGCGCATGCGCAGGGCCTTGATGTAGGGACGGCGATAACGGGCGCACTGCGCCGGTGACTCGTCGCCATGGAATTGCAGGAGGTCCAGGGGCACGGCGTCGAGCGTCTCCTCGATCTCGCAGGGCGAGGCATCGACGAACAGCCCGACACTGGTCACGAAGGGCGGCAGGGCCGCCACGATCTGGCGGGCCTGGGCAGCGCTGACCGCCCGCGGGCTGCGCGCATAGAACACCAGGCCGATGGCATCGGCGCCGGCAGCAGCCGCAGCCAGTGCATCCTCGACCCGGGTGATCCCGCAGATCTTCACTCGAACGTTAGCCAAACCGGAATGACCTCGTTCCAAATCGATGGATGTTAGCAGACCACCCGCGCAGCGTCAGCCTTGGGGGTCATCCAGCTCGGGGATATGCCCCAGGAACAGCGGACCCAGCGGCCGCTTCGGCACGGGCGTGCTCTCGGGATACTCGGCGTCCACCAGGTAGAGGCCATAGGGATGGGCGGTGACGCCACCCAGCCGCCGCTCGCGCGCGGCCAGGACCTCGCCCACCCATTCCACCGGCCGCTCGCCACAGCCCACCGCCATCAGCACCCCGGCGATGTTGCGCACCATGTGGTGCAGGAAGGCATTGGCGCGGATGTCGAGGACGATCAGCCGTCCGCTCTGCCAGAGACGCAGATGATGGATGGTCTTGATCGCCGACTTCGCCTGGCAGGCCTTTGCTCGGAAGGAGGTGAAATCATGGGTACCGAGCAGCACCTGGGCCGCCTCGCGCATCGGCTCGATCCGCAGCGGACGGTGATTCCAGGTGACCTCCTCCGCCAGGTGCGCGGGTCGGATGGGATCGTTGTAGATCACATAGCGGTAGCGCCGCGCCATGGCGCTGAAGCGGGCATGGAATTCGTTGCTGACCGGCTTGACCCAGGTCACGCTGATATCCGATGGCAGATTGGCATTGGTGCCCATCACCCAGGCCTTGAGCGGCCGGGCGACGGGTGACTCGAAATGCACCACCTGGCCGGTGGCGTGCACCCCGCAATCGGTACGCCCGGCGCAATGCAGCGCGATGGGCGCCGCGGCGACCTCGGAGAGGGCGTCTTCCAGGGTCTCCTGCACGGAGCGCACACCGGGCTGCTGGCGCTGCCAGCCGCGATAGCGGGCACCCTTGTACTCGACGCCCAGGGCGATGCGCTGCGGTGGAACGATGATCGTGGGGTCTAGAAAATCCAAGGCGACGGCCAGGCAAAAAAAAGGGGAGGCAGCTTATAGCGCCTCCCCTCCTCTGCCAAGTCCGGCCAGCCTTAGCTGAGCTGGGCGATGATCTCCCGGGCTTCCTGCTGCTGCCCGGCATTCCCCTCGGCAATCACCTCGTCGAGGATGTCCCGGGCACCTTCCGGATCGCCCATGTCGATGTAGGCGCGCGCCAGATCCAGCTTGGTGGCAGTTTCGTCTTCGCCGGACAGGAAGTCGAAGTCGTCCAGACCGTCGCTACCCGCCGTGCCACTGGTGGTCTCCGCATCGAACTGGCGCGAGGCCTCCTGCAGGCGGGCGGCGAATTCCTCGTCGCTTTCGCGCTTGGGCGCAGGTTGCTCGTCGTCGAAGTCGGAGAGGTCGAAACTTGCGGGCAGCTCGGCGTCGGCCGCCGGCGGCGTGGGTGCATCCAGTGGCTCGTCGAAGGCCGAAGCCGCACTGGAACCCGCGGTCGGCTCGTCGTGCGCCAGGTCGCCCTGCCGCTCGAATTCGCTGAAGTCCAGGGCGAAGTCATCGTCCTTGGCAGCTGGAGTCGCCGCAGGTGTGGCAGCGGGTTCGGCATCGAAATTGAGATCGAAGTCGAAATCGTCGCGCGGGTCGGTCGCCTTGGCCTGGGCATCGGCGAAGGCTTCGCCGAACAGGGGTTCCTCCGCCGGACCGGCAGGCTGATGACCCTGGGTATCCTCGCTGCCGAAGTCATCCAGGGACAGATCGAAGTCCTGGCTGTCCTCGGTGGCCGTGAAGCCCTGGTTGCGCGATTGCTCCTCGCTCAGTTCGTGGGCGGCGGCCAGCGCGGCGGCCCCGACCGCAGCCGAGGCGACCGCGACGGTGGCCATGGCCGGATAGCGCGACTTCAGGTGCTCCACCGCCGGCTGGGCGCCGCCGATCTCCTTGAGTTCGCGCTCTTCGCGCTGGAAGCCGTCCTTGTCGCCCATCTCGGCATAGACTTCCATGAGCTTGAGGCGCAGATCGGCGCGATGGGGTTCCTGGTCGCTGGCCTTCTTGAGCACCTCGGCCGCCTGGCTGAAGCGGCCATAGGCCATGTAGATGTCGGCCTGACCCAGGGCATCGTCCTGGGCGTCGGCGTCACGCGCCGCGTCCTGGCTGCCCTGGTTCAGCTCCAGCCCGGCGAGGGCATGGTGATCACCCAATTCGGGATCGGCGTCGAACACGGTGTCGGTGCGCGCAGCTTCGGCGTCACGCTCGCGCTCGGCCTCCTTCACCGCGTTGCGGCGCGAGTTGATCATCAGCAGGACCAGCAGCGCCAGCAAGGCGCTGCCGCCGATGATGCCGAGCCAGAGCGGATTGCTGAGGATCTCGTCGAGGAAACTGTTGGTGGCCTCGGTCGGCTCGGTCGCCGGGGTGCTGGGCGTGACCGGGATGACCTTGGGCTCGCTGGCCGCAGGCGGCGCCGCGCCGGTACCCGCCTCGCTGGCCGGCGGCGAGGTGGTGGGTGCAGAGGCGTCGACCGGAGCGACCGGTGCGGCGGCGGTCGGTTCCTGGGGCGTAGGCGCGGGGGTGTTCTCGGCCGGCGCAGGCGTCACCGGAGCCGCCGCTTCGGGCGTCGCCGGCGGCTGGGCCGGCTGACCCGCGGCCTGGGGATTGGCCATGTTGGCCTGCATCCGCGCCAGCTGGGCGTCCTTGAGCTGCATGATCTTCTGCAGCTTGTCGAGCTGCGACTGCAGATCGCCCAGACGACTCTTGAGTTCTTCGTTCTCGCGGCGGGTGGTGTCCAGGCTTTCCTGGGTCACCGCCAGGCGATCGGCCAGGGACTGATCACCACCCTTGCCACCGGCGGATTCACCCGCGCGTCCGGCAGGCTGACCGGAGAGTAGCTTGAGATTGTCCTTGGGGGCGGCAGGCGTCGAGGCCTCGTTGCCACTCGGCTGGGCGGAAGCATCCACCTGCCGGCGCGGCGTCCCGGCAGGCGCGCCGTCGCCGCCCTGCTTCCAGGCACGGGTCTGGCGGGCGATCTCGGCCACCGCCTCGCGCTGGGGACGCGTTCCGGCCTGGGCCTGATCGGGCAGGCGCAGCACCTGGCCGCTCTTCATCAGGTTGATGTTGCGATCAATGAAGGCGTCGGGATTCAGATCCTGGATCGCCAGCATGGTCTGGTCGACGGTGACGCTGGCGGCCGGGCGATTGCGCGCCGCCACTTCCCAGAGGGTATCGCGCCGCTCGGTGGTATAGGTGCCCCGTGTCTGGGTCGCGCTCGGTGCTGGCGCGGCAGGCGGCGTGGCCGGACGCGGTGCGCTCGGCGTGTTGGCGCGCGCTCGCGGCGTGGCCGGCACCTGGGGCGCGAACGGCGCTGCCGCAGCCTGGGGGGTATAGAGCGGCGGATCCAGCAGCACGGTGTACTCGCGCAGGATCCGGCCACTCGGCCAGTTCACTTCCAGCAGGAAGTTGAGATAGGGCTCGCGCACCGGACGCGCCGAGGTTACGCGGATGACGGTGCGCCCGTTGCGCACCTCCGGGGTGAACTTGAGATCGTTGAGAAAGAAGGCACGGTCGACACCGGCCTTGCCGAAATCCTCGACGGACGCCAGATTGGGGCGCAACTCGGCGGTACCGAGGTCACGCAGGTCCGACAGATCGATGGTGGCATCGAAGGGCTGATTGAGGGCCGAATTGAGGTGGATCTCCCCCAGGCTGAGGGCCTGGGCCGCGCCAGACATCAAGGCGCTCGCCGCTGCAATTGCCCGCACCAGTTTCTGAACTCGAACCATGACCGTCCCTTTTTAGAAGCTGTCGATCGCGCCACCGTGCGGGCGCCTGTGTCCATCGCTGCGTGCCACGTCCACTGCTCTTTTGCTCAAGCCAAAAGAGCGAAGCATTTCACGAAGTATCTTTTAGGCCGACTGTTTAAGCAACAATTCGGCCAGCTGAACGGCCGTCAGTGCCGATAATCTGACATTGTCCGCCACCAGCCAGCATTCCAGCCGCCGGGCATCCCGCGGATGCAGCCTCACCCGTCCCACCAGCACCTCTTCCCGGCCCAGGGCATCGCCCACGGCAGACGGGCAATCGAGTTCTTCGTCGAGCGCCAGGCCCGGCTCGTCACCCAGGGCCTCCAGCACCTGCTCCAGCTGCCAGGGCGCCTGGGCCCTCAGGCTGAGCGCCAGGCTGTCGCCAAAGAACACCGGCGCCTGCACGGCAGTGACGTCCAGCACCGGCAAGCGCGCTCCCAGCACCTGCTGACATTCGTCCAGCAAACGATGTTCCTGGGCAGTATAGCCATCCGCTGTCGCTGCGCCGGTGCGACCGAGCAGATTGAAGGCCAGCTGTCCTTCGAACAGCCGCGCCTCGACCGGTCGACCGTTGAGCAATTCAGTGGCCTGCCGCGCCAATTCCTCGACGCCACCACGGCCGGCGCCGGAGGCGGCCAGGCACGCCGTCAGGGAAGCATCATGGAGTGTATTCAAGCGAGCGAGCACGGCTGCCACGCTGGCGGCCGCCTGGGCGGCTGCCAGGGGAACACCGAGCCAGGCGGCGGCCGGGAGCTGGTCGAGGCGGTCGCCATTGATGCGTGGCAGCACGGACAGCGCGGCCGAGGCGCCGCTGAGATCAAGCACGGCGCAACCGGCAGCGACCAGTTGCGGCCGCAGGGTTTCGACCACGGCGGCCGGCGCGGCCAGGATCACGATGCCGACCGGGGCGAAATCGAAGCCGTCGAGGCCGATGACACGCAGATTGCTGCCTCGGAAGGGCAGATTCTGCCCCGCCGACTCACCGCTGGCGAGCAGGTGCAGGCGCCCGTGGGGCACGTCGCGCTCATCGAGGAGTTCGCGAATGGCTTCGCCGTAGGCACTGGTGGCACCGACGAGGGCGATATCTCTGGCAGTCATGATGGGACGGTCCGCAACGAAAGAGGGCCGCACTTTACTGGCGGCCCTCCTCTATAAGCAAACGTTTAGCCGTCGGCTCACTGCTCCAGCAGGATGCGCAGCATCCGCCGCAGCGGCTCCGCGGCGCCCCACAGCAACTGGTCGCCCACGGTGAAGGCGCCAAGGTACTGGGAACCCATGTTCAGCTTGCGCAGCCGGCCAACCGGTACGCTCAGGGTGCCGGTGACGGCTGCAGGCGTGAGGTCGCGCATGCTGACCTCGCGGTTGTTCGGCACCAGCTTGACCCAGGGATTGTGCTGACTGATCAGACCGTGGATGTCGGACAGCGGCACATCCTTGTTCAGCTTGATGGTCAGCGCCTGGCTGTGGCAGCGCATGGCGCCGATGCGCACGCAGATACCGTCCACCGGGATGGGATTCTTGAAGCGACCGAGGATCTTGTTGGTCTCTGCCTGGGCCTTCCATTCCTCGCGGCTCTGGCCGTTGGGCAGTTCCTTGTCGATCCAGGGGATCAGGCTGCCGGCCAGGGGGACGCCGAATTGCTCGGTGGGGAAGGCTTCGCTGCGCAGGGTCTCGGCGACCTGGCGATCGATATCGAGGATGGCGCTGGCGGGATCGGCCAGGCTGTCGGCCACGGCGGCGTGGGTCGCGCCCATCTGGCGGATCAGCTCGCGCATGTTCTGGGCACCGGCGCCGGAGGCGGCCTGATAGGTCATGGCGCTCATCCAGTCCACCAGACCGGCTTCGAACAGCCCGCCCAGGGCCATCAGCATCAGGCTGACGGTGCAGTTGCCGCCGATGAAGTCCTTGCGGCCATCGGCCAGGGCCTGGTCGATGACGCGGCGATTGACCGGGTCCAGCACGATGACGGCGTCATCCTGCATGCGCAGGCTGGAGGCCGCGTCGATCCAGTAGCCTTTCCAGCCGGCCTGGCGCAGCTTGGGGAACACCTCGCTGGTGTAGTCGCCGCCCTGGCAGGTGAGGATGACGTCGAGGGTCTTGAGCTCGTCGATGCTGTAGGCATCCTTGAGCGGCGCCACGCCCTTGCCGATGGCCGGGCCTTCGCCGCCAACGTTAGAGGTGGTGAAGAACACGGGCTCGATCAAGTCGAAATCCCGTTCTTCGAGCATGCGCTGCATGAGCACGGAGCCCACCATGCCACGCCAACCGATCAGACCTACACGTTTCATCGCTACTGCACCTTTATTGTCTTGAGGACGGCCGCCTTCCCCGACGGCCGATCAGATTAACGCCTTGCGAGGGCGGCGACCACTGCTTCGCCCATCTCGCGGGTACCGACCCGCTGCTTGCCTTCCGACCAGATGTCGCCGGTCCGCAGACCCTGGTCCAACACCTGGCCCACCGCCGCCTCGATGGCCTCGGCCGCCGCGGCGGCGCCAAAGGTGTACCTGAGCATCATGGCCACCGAGAGGATGGTCGCGAGGGGGTTGGCCACGCCCTGGCCGGCGATGTCGGGTGCCGAGCCGTGGCAGGGTTCGTACATGCCCTTGTTGTGGGCATCCAGGGACGCCGAGGGCAGCATGCCGATGGAGCCGGTCAGCATCGAGGCTTCGTCGGAGAGGATGTCGCCGAACATGTTGTCGGTGACGATGACATCGAACTGCTTGGGTGCGCGGACCAGCTGCATGGCGGCGTTGTCGACGTACATGTGGCTGAGTTCGATGTCCGGATAGTCCTTGGCCACCTCCTCCACCACTTCGCGCCACAGGCGGCTGGACTCGAGGACATTGGCCTTGTCCACCGAACACAGCTTGCCGCCACGCAGACGGGCCATGTCGAAGCCGACGCGAGCGATGCGACGGATCTCGCCTTCGCTGTACGGCAGGGTATCGAAGGCCAGACGCTCGCCGTTCTCCAGCACCCGGGTCTCGCGCGGCGAGCCGAAGTAGATGCCGCCGGTCAGCTCACGGACGATGAGGATGTCCAGGCCGGAGACCACTTCCGGCTTGAGGGTCGAGGCCTCGGCCAGTTGCGGATAGAGGATGGCCGGGCGCAGGTTGCCGAACAGGCCCAACGCGGAACGGATCTTCAGCAGACCACGCTCGGGACGGATGTCGCGTTCGAGCTTGTCCCACTTGGGACCGCCCACGGCGCCCAGCAGCACGGCATCGGCGGCGCGCGCGCGCGCCAGGGTCTCATCGGCCAGGGGCACGCCGTACCGGTCGATGGCGGCGCCGCCCAGGTCGTCATGGACCAGTTCGAAGCCGAGGTCATGGTCGCGGTTGACCACTTCCAGCACCTTGACCGCCTCGGCCATGATTTCCGGACCGATGCCGTCGCCCGGCAGGATGAGGATCTGCTTGCTCATTGTCTTTTCCTGTCTCACATCAGATGGGCTGAGCCCAAAGAACCATGACGTCGACGGTGAAGGAGCCGTCGCGGTCGATTTCGAAATACTGGCGCACTTCCTGGCCGATCTTGCTCTGCAGGCTGCGAATGGCCTGGCACTGCGGCTCGGGGGTACGCATGCGCGCGGTCCAGCTCGCGAAGTCCAGGCGCAGGCGCTGGCGACGGCAGCGGCTCACGCCCAGCCGGGCCATATCCAGCAGGCGGTGCCACTCGGCGAAGGAATAGTTACGCACGTGGCTGATGTCGCGCAGGATTTCCACCGTCTGCAGATAGGTATCCAGGCGCGGATTGGCCGGCGAGATCACGTCGATGATGGCCATCTCGCCACCATGGCGCAGCACCCGGCGCACTTCGCGCAGGGCCGCGCCGATGTCGCGCCAGTGGTGCGCCGAATAGCGGCTGAAGACGAAGTCGAAGCTGGCATCACCGAAGGGTAGGTGCTCGGCCATGCCGGGCTGAACGCTGATGTTGTCCAGGCCCTGCTCGGCCGCGCTGCGCTTGACCACCGAAAGCATTTCCTCGGCCAGATCCAGGGCGATCACCTGCCCGGCCACCGGCGCCACGTTGTAGCTGACGTGACCGCCACCGCACCCGAGATCCAGCACCTTGGCCCCTTCCCGCTGAGCCACGGCGTCGCGCAGCTCGAGGAGCTCGGCGCCCTGGGCATGGACGGCACTGGTCAGATAGGCCTCGGCGGTGGCGCCGAATTGCTGCTGTACGTGTTGCTCGTGGTCACCGCTCATGGAGCCTCCGGAAAGAGCGCCGGCCGCGCGGGCCGGCGACTGGGTTCAGGCGCTGGGGAACATCCAGGGACTGCTCTGGCGATAGCGGGCTTCGAAACTCCCGATGGCGTCGGCATCCTGCAGGGTCAGGCCGATGTCGTCCAGGCCATTGAGCAGGCAGTGCTTGCGGAAGGCGTCGATCTCGAAGGACAGCGCCACGCCATCGGGACGGCGCACGGTCTGGCTTTCGAGATCGACCACCAGCTGGTAGCCCTCGTTGGCTTCGACCTGGCGGAACAGCTCGTCGACGTCCGCATCGCTGAGGATGATCGGCAACAGACCGTTCTTGAAGCTGTTGTTGAAGAAGATGTCGGCGAAACTCGGCGCGATCACCGAACGGAAACCGTAGCCATCCAGGGCCCAGGGCGCGTGTTCGCGGCTGGAACCGCAGCCGAAGTTTTCACGGGCCAGCAGGATGCTGGCGCCCTGGTAGCGCGGCTGGTTGAGCACGAACTCAGGGTTCAGCGGACGCTTGCTGTGGTCCTGGCCGGGCTGGCCGACGTCCAGGTAGCGCCACTCGTCGAACAGGTTGGGGCCGAAGCCGGTGCGCTTGATCGACTTGAGGAATTGCTTGGGAATGATCTGGTCGGTGTCGACGTTGGCGCGATCCAGGGGTGCGACCAAACCGGTGTGCTGGGTAAAGGCTTGCATGGTCAGGCTCCTCAGGCGTTGGCGAAGTCGCGGACGTCGACGAAACGACCGGCGATGGCGGCAGCGGCGGCCATCGCCGGGCTCACCAGGTGGGTACGGCCACCGGCACCCTGACGGCCCTCGAAGTTGCGATTGGAGGTGGAGGCGCAATGCTCGCCACTCTCCAGGCGGTCGGCGTTCATCGCCAGGCACATGGAGCAGCCCGGCTCACGCCATTCGAAACCGGCTTCGATGAACACCTTGTCCAGGCCTTCGCGCTCGGCCTGGGCCTTGACCAGGCCGGAGCCGGGTACCACCAGCGCCTGCTTGAGGGTGGCGGCGACCTTGCGACCCTTGGCCACGGCGGCGGCGGCGCGCAGGTCCTCGATGCGTGAATTGGTGCAGGAGCCGATGAAGACGCGATCCAGCACGATGTCGGTGATCGGCTGGTTGGCCTTGAGGCCCATGTACTTCAGGGCGCGCTCGATGGAGCCGCGCTTGACCGGATCGGCTTCGCGAGCCGGGTCCGGCACCTGCTGGTCGACGGCCAGAACCATCTCCGGCGAGGTGCCCCAGCTGACCTGCGGCTTGAGCTGAGTGGCGTCGAGTTCGACGACGGTGTCGAAGTGGGCGTCGGCATCGGACACCAGGCCGCGCCACTGGGCGACGGCGGCCTCCCAGACGGCACCGGTGGGCGCGAAGGGACGGCCCTCGACGTAGTCGATGGTGGTCTGGTCCACCGCCACCATGCCGACCCGGGCACCGGCTTCGATGGACATGTTGCAGATGGTCATGCGGCCTTCCATGGACAGGGCGCGGATGGCGCTGCCGGCGAATTCGATGGCATGGCCGTTACCGCCGGCGGTGCCGATCTTGCCGATGACCGCGAGGACGATGTCCTTGGCAGTGACGCCAAAGGGCAACTCACCCTCCACCTTCACCAACATGTTCTTCATCTTCTTGGCCACCAGGCACTGGGTGGCGAGCACGTGCTCGACCTCGGAGGTGCCGATGCCATGGGCCAGGGCTCCGAAGGCGCCGTTGGTGGAGGTGTGGGAGTCACCGCAGACCACGGTCATGCCGGGCAGCACGGCGCCCTGCTCCGGGCCGATCACATGGACGATGCCCTGGCGGACGTCGTTCATCTTGAACTGGGTGACGCCGAAGTCGTCGCAGTTCTCGTCCAGGGTGCGGACCTGAATGCGCGAGATCTCGTCCTTGATGGAATCGAGGCCTTCCTTGCGATCGGGGGTGGTCGGCACGTTGTGATCGGGGGTCGCCAGGTTGGCGTCCAGACGCCAGGGCTTGCGGCCGGCCAGACGCAGGCCTTCGAAGGCCTGGGGCGAGGTCACTTCGTGGATGATGTGGCGGTCGATGTAGAGCAGCGCGGAACCGTCGTCG
Source organism: Pseudomonas aestiva (assembly GCF_039908605.1). Classification (NCBI taxonomy): domain Bacteria; kingdom Pseudomonadati; phylum Pseudomonadota; class Gammaproteobacteria; order Pseudomonadales; family Pseudomonadaceae; genus Pseudomonas; species Pseudomonas aestiva. Next base: position 2,824,481 of record NZ_CP150916.1, read on the forward strand.
CGCTGCTTGACCAAGTGCATATCCCAGAGTTTGTCGTAGAGCGTCTTGCCAGCCATGGGTGGATTCCTCATCAGGCGTGGAACGGCACGGGCCTTTGCATGCCCTTGGTGCTTGTGGGGTCAAAGATACCGCGTTAGGCTCGCATGAAACAAATTCATCTTTTTCATGAAGCGCATAACCAATAGGAATTCGACGTCTTGGACCTTGCCAATCTGAACGCCTTTGTCGCGGTGGCCGAAACCGGCGGTTTCTCCGACGCTGGCGAGCGCCTGCACCTGACCCAGCCGGCGGTGAGCAAGCGCATCGCGGCCCTGGAGCTGCAGCTGGGGCTGCGACTGTTCGATCGCATCGGCCGCGAGGTCAGCCTGACCGAGGCCGGACGCGCCCTGCTCCCCCGCGCCTATCAGATTCTAGACGTGATCGATGACACCCGGCGGGCGCTGACCAATCTCAATGGTGCCATCGGTGGCCGGCTGACGCTGGCGACCAGTCACCACATCGGCCTGCACCGGTTGCCGCCGATCCTCAGGCGCTTCACCCGGGACTATCCCGACGTCGCCCTGGATATCCGCTTTCTCGATTCGGAAGCCGCCTACGACGAAATCCTGCATGGGCGGGTGGAGCTGGCCATCATCACCCTGGCGCCTCAGACCGCGGCGCCGATCAAGGCGGTGCCGGTGTGGAGCGATCCCCTGGACTTCGTGGCAGCGCCCGAACATCCGCTGGCGAACCAGGCGGAGGTCACCCTGGCCGATGTGGCGCGGCATCCGGCGGTGTTTCCCGGTGGCAATACCTTTACCCGGCTGATCGTGCATGGATTGTTCGATGCCCAGGGACTGATACCCAATATCGCCATGAGCACCAACTACCTGGAGACCATCAAGATGCTGGTGTCCATCGGCCTGGCCTGGAGCGTGCTGCCGCGGACCCTGTTGGACGATCAGGTACGCCGGCTGCCGCTGCCGGGGATTCAGTTGGAGCGGCGCCTGGGGTACATCCTGCATACCGAGCGCACCCATTCGAATGCGGCGCAGGCGTTCATGGGATTGCTGGATGAGGTGGAGCGGGCATAGTGAGCCGCGTTTGATGGCCCGGTTAACCGTAGCGTGGAAAACGGCGCAGCCTTTTCCACCCGGGTGTTCGTTGGCGAAAAGCGCCCTCACCCCAACCCTCTCCCGCAGGGAGAGGGGGCTGGCCGAGCGGGCGCTCGACTCCATCAGGCGCAGGTTGGGCTGAGGAGGCTTTATCCTCGAGGTCCAACAGTGGGGGGGTTGGCTTGGCCTTCTTGGGCTTCGCTGCGCTCAACCTAAGGTGCTGGTTCCGGCGCCCTCACCCCAGCCCTCTCGGGAAAGAGGGCTGGCCGGGCAGGATGTAGGTTGGGTTGAGACGGCTTTATCGTCGAAGCCCAACAATGCGGCGGTGGCCTGGGCACCGTTGGGCTTCGCTGTGCTCCACCCAACCTAGGGTGCCGACAGGAACGTATCAGCCCTTCTTGAGCTTTTTCAGGCGCTTCTTCGACTTGTCGATGACTTCCTTGCGCTCGCGGTCCTTCAACTCCTTCCAGCCCTTGATCTCTGAGCGTTTGCGGCCACATCCCTGGCAGACGTCGTCTTTGATCTTGCACTGGCTGATGCAGGGACTTTCGACCTTACCCACGGCAACCTCGGAAATGAAAAAGGCCCTGCAGTATAACTACCGCAGGGCCCTGTCCAGCGCCATCCGGCAGAATGGCGGGCTATGGGGGCGATTTAGAAAACCGCTTGAACCTTCAGGCCGCCCACCACGGCATTGTCGACTTCACGCACGCCACCTGGGCTCTTGATGTACTGGAGGTTGGGGCGCACGGTCAGCCAGTTGGTCACGTGCACACCGTAGTAGATCTCGGCGTCGTACTCGTTGTGCTGCAGGGGCGTGTAGGCCGGATCATCGTAGTCGGTGGCACCGGCGGCCTGGTTGAGGGCGCGCTGGTTGTCGCGGAAGTCGCTGTTGGTGCTGATGCGCGCGACGCCGAAGCCGATGTCATCCTTGGGACGACCGTCGAAGGGGCCCTTGTACACCAGACCGGCCTGGACGTAGTTGCTGACCTTGTTGACGTCCTTGGCATGGGCGGTGAAGTTGGCGAACACCGACAGGCCGCGGCTCGGATCATCGTTGTGCGCGGTGATCTGCTGACGCGCCACGACCCAGTAGCCGTGCTTGCTGGAGTGCTCCTTGTAATCCAGCCCGGTAAGGGCGGCGGAGTTGCCGTTGACGTCTTCGTAGACGTCGTTGGCATCGGCGGTGCTGTAGTAGTAGCCGACGCGGTATTCGCCCGGCAGGCCGTTGACCTTGGGCGACCAGACCATTTCCACCGGCAGGACCGCACCCTTGGTGCCGCTGCCGTTGAGCTTGAAGCCGTTGCCGGTTTCCAGCAGCGACGGATTCTGCTCGTAGGCACCGACCTGGACGAACAGCTCGGGGGTCAGGCTGTACTTGACGCGCAGGGCCCACTGGCTGACCGGCCAGTTGTACCAGACGCCTTCCCAGTTGCCGACCTGGGAACCGCAGAACGCCAGGTTCTGGAAGTCACACTCGAAGGAGTTGAAGTCCTCGCCTTCGCCGAAGCGACCGGCCTTGATGTCCAGACGGCCGTCGAAGAAGCCCTTGGACAGCCACAGCTGGGTCAGACGCCAGGTCTGGCCACGGCCATAGACTTCCTGCACCGAGGAGTAGCCGCCGACGCGCGGATCGGTGATGCGGTCGTCGGTCAGGTTGCGGCCGTCACGGGAGGTGATGGCCAGCTTGAACACCGAGTTCTCCCAACCGGCGATCTTGTTCATGTCGCCCCAGAGGCCGAACATGTACTGGGAGCTCCAGCGCCCGGTGCGATCGTCGTCGTAGCCGCCACGCAGGTTGGTCGCGCCCTCGCCGACGTATTCGAGCTTGATGTCCCAGCCCTTGTCGCGCAGGTCCTTGCGCACGCCACCCCAGTCACCGGTCATGGTGTTGCCCAGCGGCTCGAAGGCGGCCTCGGTGTTGTTGACGCCACTGAAGTTGCCACCCGGATTGGCCTGGGGCGCCGCCTGGGCACCCGCGGCGACCGCCAGGGCCAGCAGCGACACCAGGGGCAGTGCGCGCCCCGGACGATTCTTGTGGTTTTGCTTGTTCATTACTGAGATCCCTTTTTATTGAAGTGATGACACCCAGGGCCCGAAACCCGCGTCTCTAATACTTACGGCAGGACGTTGAGGACTTCGTAACAGGCACCCATGGTGTGGTAGTCGACCTTGCCGGCCGGACTCTTATCGTCGGAGTACTTGTGGTTCCGACGGTCGAGCAGGCGCCACCACGCGCCGTGCTCGTGATCGATGAAATGCGTCCAGCTGTAGCGCCAGAGCGCCTCATAGTGTTCCCAGTAGCGGGCTTCGCCACTGCGCTCCGCGAGCAACGCGGCGGCGGCCAGGGCCTCGGCCTGCACCCAGAAGTACTTGTCCGGATCGCAGGGCGAGCCATCCGGGGCAAACCCGTAATAGAGACCGCCGTGCTCGCCATCCCAGCTCAGGCGCCAGGAGACATCGAACAGCGCCTGGGCCCGCGGCAGCAACCAGGGCTGGGGGCGATGGCGTTCAAGGATCAGCAGCAGCTTGGCCCATTCGATCTGGTGCCCCGGCTGGAAACCCCAGGGCCGGAACAGGTTGGCCGGATCGTCGCGGTTGTAGTCCCAGTCGATGGACCAGTCGCTGTGGTAGTGCTCCCAGACCAGGCCACCGGGGACCTCGTCGGCCACCCCGCCCTGCCCCTGGGTCAGCGCCGCCTGACGCTGGGTCATGTTGCGCGCCAGGGTCTCGGCGCGATCCAGGTAGCGCACCTCGCCGCTGGCTTCGAAGGCGGCCAGCAGGGCTTCGCAGGCGTGCATGTTGGCGTTCTGGCCGCGATAGGGGGCCACGGTCTGCCAGTCGGCGCTGATCTCGTCCACATAGAGGCCATCGGCTTCACGCCAGAAGTGGGTCTCCAGGGATTCCCAGGCTTCGCTCAGCCAGTTGCGCGCTTCCTGGATGCCCGCCTGCAGGCCGTGGGCGTAGGCCAGCACCACGAAGGCCAGGCCATAGCAGTGATTGGTGCCATCCACCACTTTGTCGCCGTCGAGCAGCCAGGCATAGCCACCGTTGGCCTGGCGATGCCGCTCGCGCAGGTATCTCAGGCCGTGGCGGGTCGCTTCCAGAAAGGCCGGATCGCCATAGTGCCGGTAGGCCATGGCGAAATCGAAGACGAAGCGGGTGCTGGAGACCAGGTGGCGAGTCTGGCGATCGTAGACCGTGCCGTCGTCCTTGAAGAAATGATAGAAGCCGCCCTGCGGATCGACACAGCGGGGATGGTAGAACGCCAGGGTATGGCGGACGTGCTCCAGCAGGGTGTCGCGACGACGAAAATCGGGGAAGTCCATCGGGTTTCCTTGGCGGCTATTGTTGTTGTGGAAAAACGGTCTAGTGAGGGCTCACCTGCAGCAGGGCTTCGACATCGGCACGGGTCGGCGCATAGGCGCCGGCATGGCGGCAGGACACCGAGGCACTGGCCGCGGCGAATCTCAGGCGCTGCTGCAGGTCGGTCAGGCCCAGCAGGCCGGAGGCCAGCCAGCCGGCCATGCAGGCATCCCCGGCACCCACGGTGTCGGCCACGTCCACCGCGATGGCGGCCTGTTGCCACTCGCCTTCCGGCGTGTAGAGCACAAGGCCGTGCTCGCCGCGGGTGAAGAGGATGCGGGCATGGGGATTGAGGGCGAGCAATTCGTCCAGCGCGGCGCGCTCGTCCAGTCCCGGATAGATCTGGCGGATGTCTTCGTCGGACAGCTTGATGTCGTCGGCCAGGCGCACCAGCTCGGGGAAGGTCTGCTGGCGATAGCGATCGTCCATCAGATTGCGCCAGTTGGGATCGTAGCTCAGGCGCTTGCCAGCAGCCTTGGCCTGGCGGGCCAGGTCCAGCAGGGTGTCTGCCAGCGGATAACGAGCCAGGCTGATGCAGCTGAAATGGCAGACCTCGGCGGCCTCCAGCCAGCCTTCGGGCAGCAGCGCCGGGTCGAACTGGAGATCGGCTTCGCCGGCGAAGAAATAGCGCGGCGGACGGCTCGACGGCACGATGGCCACCAGCGGATCGGCGGCGACGCGCTGCAGGAAGCGGGTATCGAGGCCGGCGGTTTCCGACTGCCAGGCGATCTCGTCACCCAGGCCGTCCTGGCTGATGGCGCCGCCGAAGGCGCTTGCCACGCCCAGCCGGGCCAGGCCACGCGCCACGTTCCAGGGGGCACCGCCCGGATAACCCCGCCATTCGCCAGGATTACCCTGGACGATGTCGGTGAGGGCTTCGCCAAAGACCACGACGCGGGGTAGTGCCATTGTTGTTCTCCTGTCTGTCACGGCGGCCGGAGGTGCACTCCTGGCCTCTGGTAGGGCCGCAACCCGACGTCAGGCGCGGCGGCGGGCGGACCTTACCATTGCTGTAACGTTTCAGCCATGAGCTACGTTCAAGAAAGTCGGCGACCGCTCGCAGGATCGAACAGCACCGCCCGTCGCGAATCGATCCGCCACAGCACCTGGTCGCCGGCCCGCGGCGCCTCGCCCGGAGCGACCCGGCAGCAGACCTTGGTGCCGTTCCATTCGGCATACAGCAGGGTGTCGGGACCGGTCGGCTCGACTACCTGGATCCGCGTCAGGATGCCTGGCACCGCTTTGTCGGCCGGATGCGCCGACTGGATCTGCTCCGGACGCACCCCAAGGATAGCCTCGCGTCCCGCGAGCGCCGGATCCAGATCGGGCAAATCCACCTGGCTGTCGCCGGTATCGCCGGTGACGCGGGCGACCACCCTGCCCTCGCGCGCTTCCAGGCGCACCGGCACGAAGTTCATCGGTGGCGAGCCGATGAAGCTGGCGACGAAGAGATTGGCCGGGTTGTTGTAGATCTCCTCGGGGGTGCCGAACTGCTGCACCTCGCCATCCTTCATCACCGCGACCCGATCGCCCAGGGTCATGGCTTCGATCTGGTCGTGGGTGACGTAGACGGTGGTGGTCTGCAGGCGCTGGTGCATCAGCTTGATCTCGGTGCGCATCTCCACCCGCAGCTTGGCGTCGAGGTTGGACAGCGGCTCGTCGAAGAGATAGAGCTTGGGCCGGCGCGCCAGGGCGCGACCCATGGCCACCCGCTGCTGCTGGCCACCGGAGAGCTGCGCCGGCTTGCGCTCGAGCAGGTGCTCGATCTGCAGCAGCTTGGCAACGCGCGCCACCTCGGCGTCGATCTGCTCCCTGGGGGTCTTGCGGATCTTCAGGCCGAAGGCGATGTTCTCGCGCACGGTCATGGTCGGGTACAGGGCGTAGGACTGGAACACCATGGCGATGTCTCTGTCCTTGGGCTCGACCTGGGTGACGTCCTCGCCGTCCAGGCAGATGGCGCCGCTGCTGATGTCTTCCAGGCCGGCGATGGCGTTCATGAGGGTGGATTTGCCGCACCCGGAGGGGCCCACCAGGATGAGGAACTGACCCGCGTCGATGCGGATGTCGATGCCCTTGAGGGCTTCCTGGGCGGCGTTGCCGTAGGTCTTGCGTACGCTTTTGAGTTCGAGAGCTGCCATGGTGGCCTTCCTTATCCTTTGACCACGCCCGAGGTCAGGCCCCGGACGAAATACTTGCCAGCGAAGATGTAGACCAGCAGCGTCGGCAGCGCGGCGATCATGGCGGCGGCCATGTCGACGTTGTATTCCTTCGCGCCGGTGCTGGTGTTGACCAGGTTGTTCAGGGCCACGGTGATGGGCTGCGACGAGCCGCTGGCGAACACCACGCCGAACAGGAAGTCGTTCCATACCTGCGTGAACTGCCAGATCAGGCTGACCATCACGATCGGCGTGGACAGCGGCAGCAGGATCTTGAAGAAGATGGTGAAGAAGCCCGCCCCGTCCAGCCGCGCAGCCTTGATCAGGGCATCGGGGATGCCCACGTAGTAGTTGCGGAAGAACAGCGTGGTGAAGGCCAGGCCGTAGATCACGTGCACCAGCACCAGGCCGGCGGTGGTGTTGGCCAGGCCCAGCTGGCCGAGGGTGAAGGACATCGGCAGCAGGATCACCTGGAAGGGAATGAAGCAGCCGAACAGCAGCAGGCTGAACAGCAGATTCGAACCGCGGAACTGCCACTTCGACAGGGCGTAGCCGTTGAGCGCGCCGATGAAGGTGGAGATGAGCACCGCCGGGACGGTGATCATGAAGGAGTTCCAGAAGTAGCTGTGCACCACGTCCCAGGCCTTGAGCCAGCCGATGATCGTCCAGTCCAGGGGCAGGCTCAGCAGGTTGCCGGTGCGAACGTCGTCCGGGGTCTTGAAGCTGGTCAGCAGCATCACCAGCAGCGGCACCAGATAGACCGCGCAGGCGATGATCAGGATGGCGTGGATGGCCACGCGATTGACGTTCAGAGCCTTAGCCATTTCGCTTGCTCCGCAATTCCGAGTAGAGGTAGGGCACCAGCACCGCCAGCACCGCGCCGAGCATCAGCACCGCACTGGCCGAACCCAGGCCCATCTGGCCGCGGGTGAAGGTGTGCTGGTACATGAACACCGCCGGCAGGTCCGAGGCGTAACCGGGACCGCCCGCGGTCATGGCCATGACCAGGTCGAAGCTCTTGATGGCGATGTGGGCGAGGATCATCACCGCGCTGAAGAACACCGGCCGCAGACTGGGCAGGACGATGCGCAGATAGATGGTCGGCAGCCCTGCCCCGTCGACCTGGGCGGCTCTCAGGATGGAGGAATCCACGCCCCGCAGACCGGCCAGGAACATGGCCATGACGAAGCCCGAGGCCTGCCAGAGGGCGGCGATCAGCAGGCAGTAGATGACCCGGTCGGGATCCACCAGCCAGTCGAAGCGAAAGCCTTCCCAGCCCCAGTCGCGCAGCAGCTTGTCCAGCCCCATGCCGGGGTTGAGCAGCCACTTCCAGGCGGTGCCGGTGACGATCATCGACAGCGCCATGGGATAGAGGTAGATGGTGCGGATGAAGCCTTCGCGACGGATGCGCTGGTCCAGCAGGATGGCGAAGAAGACGCCGATCGCCAGGCTCAGCAGGATGAACAGGCCACCGAAGATCGCCAGGTTCTTGCAGGCCACCAGCCAGCGATCATTATCCAGCAGCCGCGCGTACTGGGCGAAGCCGGCGAAATTGTAGCTGGGCAGGAAGCGCGAATTGGTAAAGGAGATCACCGCCGTCCACAGCATGTAGCCATAGAGGCAGACGACCATGGCGATGGCCGTGGGCGCCAGCACCAGCTTGGGCAGCAGGCGCTGCAGCCGGTCCGGGCGTCGACTGACGGTCGCGACGGGAAGGGTTTCGGTAAGAGCCATGAGGCGCTCCCAAGGGGTGGTATTATCTGGGTGTCAGGTAGCTAGATGATCGCGGCCATGGGCCGCTCCTACAGGTCGATCAGGCGTCTGCAGGAGCGGCCGCAGCGGCGGACCGCCATGGCCGCGACTGGCCTTACTTGGCGGCCTGGATGGCAGCGACCAGTTGCTCGGTGGCCTTCTTCGGATCGGCGTTGGCGTCGTTGAAGAAGTTGGTCACCACGTCGAAGATCGCACCCTGCACATAGCTGGTGTTGGCCATGCTGTGCGCCATGCTCGGCTCGGCCTTGCCATCGGCATTGGCCGCCTGGAAGTCCTTGGCGGACTGCTGGGCGCAGCTGTCGAACTTGGCCAGGTCGATGTCGTTGCGCACCGGGATGGAGCCCTTGTTGAGGTTGAAGACCTCCTGGAAGGGCTTGTCGATGACGGTGCGCACCAGGTCGTCCTGGGCCTTCTGGTTGTCCTTGTTCTTGATCTTGAACATGGCCAGGGAATCGATGTTGTAGATGAAGTCGCCCTGGGTGCCCGGCATCACCACGCACTCGTAGTCGACGCCCGGCTTCTTGCCGGCCGCGGTGAATTCGGCCTTGGCCCAGTCACCCATGATCTGCATGCCGGCCTTGCCCTCGATGACCATGGCGGTGGCTAGGTTCCAGTCGCGACCGGCGGCGTTGGGATCGACATAGCCCTTGACGCGCTTGAAGGTCTTGAACACCTCGACCATCTTGTCGCTGCGGATGGTGTCGGCATCGGTCTGCACGAAGACCTTGTCGTAGCCTTCCGGACCCATGATGGCCATGACCAGGGATTCGAAGATGGTGCCGTCCTGCCAGTTCTGGCCACCATGGGCCAGGGGCACGACGCCGGCGGCCTTGAGCTTGTCGGCGGCCTCGAAGAATTCGTCCAGGGTGGTGGGGACCTTGGCGCCGGCCTTCTTGAAGACGGCGGGGTTAATCCACAGCCAGTTGATGCGGTGGATGCCGGCCGGCACTGCGACGTACTCGCCATCGTGCTGCATGGTCTGGGCCACGCGCTTGGGCAGGATGGTGTCCCAGTTGCCCTGCTTGGCGATGTCACTGATGTCCGCCAGGAAGCCCATGCTGGCCCATTCCTGGATGTCCGGGCCCTTGAGCTGGGCAGCGGACGGCGGATTGCCGGAGACGGCGCGGGTCTTGAGCACGGTCATGGCGGCCTCGCCGGCGCCACCGGCCACGGCGAAGTCCTTCCAGGTATCGCCCTGCTTCTGCATCAGCTGCTTGAGGACATCGACGGCGCGAGCCTCGCCACCGGAGGTCCACCAGTGCAGCACCTCGACCTCACCGGCATGGGCGGTCAGGGGGGCGGCGAGCGCGGCGCAGGATAGGGAAACGGCGAGAGCGAGACGATTCAACGCATTCATGAGGGGGTCGTTCCTTGTTGTTTTTTTATTGGAGCTGGGCGGAGTCTAGTCAGACGCCTGCGGCCGTGGGTAACGAAGGGAAGGAGTTTTGTCACGAGCTGGTGACATAACGTCACACCAATGCTCAGGTGCGCGGGAGAGTAAGGGTGACCCGCAGACCGCCCTCGCGGCGATTGCGCAGCTCCACTTCGCCACCATGGGCGTGAGCCAGGTTGCGGGCGATGCCCAGGCCCAGGCCATAGCCATGGCGGTCGGTGGCCAGGCGGACATGGGGCTGGAACACCTGCTCCAGTTCCTGCTCCGGCACCCCCGGTCCTTCGTCGTCGACATGCAGGACGAAGACATGGCCGTCGTCTTCCACGTGCAGGTGGGCGCGGTAGCCATACTTGAGGGCGTTGTCCAGCAGATTGCCGATGCAGCGCTTGAGCGCCAGCGGCTTGCCCAGCAGAGTGCCCCGGGCTTCCCCGGTGAGGCGCACCCGCGGCGGTTGCTCCTGGGTAAAGGGCTCCACCAGCTGTTCCAGCAGCGCCTGCAGGTCGACCGGTTCCAGGTTCTCGTGGATGTCGGTGTCCTTGACGCACTGCAGGGCGCCCTTGACCAGCAGATCCAGCTCGTCCAGATCGCGCACCAGCTTGGCTTGCATCACCTCGTCGTCCAGCAGCTCGGCGCGCAGACGCAGCCGGGTGATGGGCGTGCGCAGGTCGTGGGATATGGCGCTGAACAGCTGGGCGCGCTCGTCCAGGTAGCGGGCGATGCGTTCGCGCATGGCGTTGAAGGCCCGGGTGACCTCGCGGATCTCCTGGGCGCCCTCCTCGCGCACCGGCGGCGTATGGACTTCCAGCGACAGCTCCCGCGCGGCACGCGACAGCCGCTTGAGCGGGCGACTCTGCCAGCGGATCAGCAGGCCGATGAACAGCAGCAGGAAGGCGCTGCTGAAGACCATGAACAGCAGTTGCTGCAACGGCAGCCAGGACTCGTCCAGGCTGTAGTAGGGCGCCGGCATCAGGGTAGCGAGATAGACCCACTCCCCTTCGCCGATGCGGATCTGGGTCACTAGTACCGGCGGCTCCAGCGGCTCCAGACTCAGGGCATAGTGCGCCCAGGAGCGCGGCAGTTCGTCGAGGGCCACGGCGCCGTTGAACAGCCGCAGCTGCTGGGGGCCGATGAATTCCACGTACATGGGCATGGCCGCGCCCAGGCGCTCGCGCAGCACCGCCTCGACGCCCTGGAGCACCGCCCGGCGGCCGGGGGTGTCCGGCAGCGCCTGCATGGTCAGCGGCTTTTCGTTGAGCGAGACGAAGAAGCGCGTGCCGCCCATGTTGCGCAACTGCTCCAGCACCAGTGGCCGATAGGCCGGCGGCAGCAGGCTGAAATAGCGCACGCTGGCGGCGATGGAATAGCCCAGGCTGCGGGCGGCGGTCTGCAAGCCCTGGTTGCGGTCGCTGCGCAGGGAAGCCGACCAGAACAGCGCCGAGGCGCCCTGGGCCAGCAGTACCGCCAGCAGGGTCAGCAGCAGCATCCGCGCCAGCAGGGAGCGCGGCACCAGCCGCGCGAGCGGACCGCTACACCGCATCGGCGACCAGTCCGCTGACCTCGGCGGCGAGCAGGTAGCCGGAACCACGCACGGTGCGGATCAGTCGCGGCGACTTGCCGGTGTCTCTCAGCCGCTGACGCAGGCGGCTGACCGCCATGTCGACGATGCGCTCCAGCGGCAGCACCTCGCGCCCGCGGGTAGCATTGGCGATGGTGTCGCGATCGAGGATCTGCTGGGGATGGTCGAGAAACAGCTTGAGCAGGGTGAAATCGGCGCCGGAGAGGATGACCTCCTCGCCATCGCGATGGAACAGCCGGTGACTGACCGGATCCAGGCGCCAGTCGTCGAAGGTCAGCAGACCGGTGGCCGCCGGGCGCGTCTCGCCGAAGCCGGCACGGCGCAGCAGCGCCTTGATGCGGGCCAGCAATTCGCGCGGACTGAAGGGTTTGCCCAGGTAGTCGTCGGCGCCCAGTTCCAGGCCGATGACCCGATCCGCTTCGTCGGAACTGGCGGTGAGCATGATGATGGGGACCTGTCGGCAACTCGACTGCTCGCGCATCCAGCGGCAGAGGGCGAAGCCGTCTTCGCCGGGGAGCATGACATCGAGGATCAGCAGATCGGGGACGAAGTCGCCCAGCGCCCGGCGCAATTCGCGGCCATCGCCGACGGCGCGCACCAGATAGCCGGCACGGGTGAGGTAGGCTTCGAGCAGCTCACGGATTTCCCCGTCGTCGTCGACGACCAGGAGGGATTTGCCCAGGGTGGACATGGCGATGTTCGCTCTTGTTGTTCTGGCCCGAGGCCAGCTACCGGTAGTGCCGGCAGCATACCGGGGCCGGGCGACCTTGAGTAGTCGCCCGGCCCCAGCGGATCAGACCTGGCGCGCTTCGGCGATGGTCTGGTCCAGGGCGACGCCGGCACCGAACAGCCCCGGGTACTCGGCGGTCACCAGCCAGGCCGGGATGTCCTTGAGGTAGGCGCTGCTGGTCTTGCCCTTGTCGGCGAAGGCATGGGCGAAGGCCCCGCTCTGGAAACGCTCGACGAAGCGCGGCAGGATGCCGCCGGCGATGTAGACGCCCCCCAGGGCGCCCAGGGTGAGGGCCGCGTTGCCGGCGACCCGCGCCAGCCAGATGAAGAACTGCTCCAGCACGGCGTCGGCATAGGGGTCACCCTTGAGCGCCAGCTCGCAGATGTCCGCCGCGCTGTGCAGGGCGGCGGTGCGGCCGTCCAGTTCGCAACTCGCGTGATAGAGGTTGACCAGGCCGCTGCCGGACACCACGCGCTCGGCGGAGACGTGGTTGCCGAACTGGCGCTTGAGGATCTTCCAGATATCGAATTCGCGCTGGGTGTTGATCGGCAGGTCGACGTGACCACCCTCGCTCGGCAGCACGATCCAGCGATCCTTCCCACTGGGTACCAGGCTGGCGAGACCCAGGCCGGTGCCTGGCCCGATCACCAGGCGCGGACGGGTCGGCAAGGCGATGCCGTCGCGCACCTGGACGGAGTCCGCCGGGTCCAGGCGGGCGATGGCCCATGCCATGGAGGTGAAGTCGTTGATCAGCAGCAGATGGGTCAGCCCCAGCTCGCGACAGAATTGCTCGCGCTTGATCACCCAGTGATTGTTGGTGAAGCGGAAGTCACCCTCTCCCACCGGGCCCGCACAGGCGAGGCACACGGCAGTGATGTCATCCAGCGCCACGCCGCTCTGCGCCAGGTACTTGCGCACGGCGTCTTCCGGACAGGCGTAATCCGCACAGGCGAAGACCTCGATGGCCTCCAGGCGACCGTCGCGCCACAGGGCGAAGCGGGCATTGGTGCCCCCGATGTCGCCAACCAAAGCCAAACTCATTTCAGCGCCTCCAGACTGGAAGTGAATGCACTGGCACCCGATTCAGCGGTGCTCATGGCGCCGCGCATGAAGGCGAACAACTCACGACCACAGCCTACCCCGGTGCCCTGGGGCGCTTCGACCGCCTCGCGGGCCATCCATTCGTCCGCCGGGACCAGAATCTTCAGTTCTCCGGTACGCCCATCGACGCGGATGAGATCGCCGTCACAGACCTTGGCCAGCGGCCCGCCGTCGATGGCTTCCGGACAGAGGTGGATCGCCGCCGGGACCTTGCCCGAGGCACCGGACATGCGGCCGTCGGTGACCAGCGCAACCTTGAAACCGCGATCCTGCAACACGCCGAGGTACGGCGTGAGCTTGTGCAGCTCGGGCATGCCCAGGGCCTTGGGTCCCTGGAAACGTACCACCGCGACGAAATCGCGCTCCAGCTCGCCGGCCTTGAAGGCGGCCGCCAGTTCGCTCTGGTCATGGAAGACCCGCGCCGGGGCTTCCACCACCTGATGGTTGGGCGCCACGGCCGACACCTTCATCACACCTCGCCCGAGATTGCCCTGCATGACGCGCAGGCCGCCCTCCTCGTTGAACGGCCGGCTGGCCGGACGCAGGATGTCCTCGTCCAGGCTCTCGGCTCGGCCGGTGCGCCATTCCAGCTTGCCGTCCACCAGGAAGGGTTCCTGCAGGTAGCGCGACAGGCCGTGGCCCATGATGGTGTTGACGTCTTCATGCAGCAGCCCGGCTTCGAGCAGGGTGTGCACCATGAAGTTGACGCCACCGGCGGCGTGGAAGTGGTTCACGTCGGCCTTGCCGTTGGGATAGACCTGGGCCAGGGTCGGGGTGACCGCCGAGATCTCGGCCATGTCGTCCCAGGTCAGCTGGATACCGGCGGCCTGGGCGATGGCCGGGATGTGCAGGGTGTGGTTGGTCGAGCCACCGGTGGCGCTCAGGGCTACCACCGAGTTGACGATGGACTTCTCGTCGACGATCTCGCCCAGCGGCATGAAGTTGCCGCCCTGATGGGTGATGCGGGTCACCTGGCGCGCCGCCTCGCGGGTGAGTTCGTCACGCAGCGGGGTGTAGGGATTAACGAAGGAGGAGCCCGGCAGGTGCAGGCCCATGACCTCCATCACCACCTGATTGGTGTTGGCGGTGCCATAGAAGGTGCAGGTGCCAGGGCTGTGGTAGGACTTCATCTCCGACTCCAGCAACTCCTCGCGGGTCGCCTTGCCCTCGGCGAAGGCCTGGCGCACGCGCGCCTTCTCCTTGTTGGAGATGCCCGATGGCATGGGGCCGCCCGGGACGAAGATCATCGGCAGATGGCCGAAACGCAACGCGCCGATCATCAGGCCGGGGATGATCTTGTCGCAGATGCCCAGCAGCAGCGCGGCGTCGAACATGTTGTGCGACAGGGCCACGGCGGTGGACATGGCGATGACTTCACGACTCGCCAGGCTGAGCTCCATGCCGGCCTCGCCCTGGGTCACGCCGTCGCACATGGCCGGCACGCCACCGGCGAACTGACCGACGGAGCCGATCTCGCGCAGGGCCTGTTTGATCAGCTCCGGGTAGTGCTCGTAGGGCTGATGAGCCGACAACATGTCGTTGTAGCTGGAAACGATGGCGACGTTAGCCTGGTCCATCAAACGGAGGCGCTGCTTATCCGTCGAGGATCCACACCCGGCGACGCCATGGGCGAAATTGGCGCATTGCAGCTTGCCGCGCTGCGGACCGTCGCTGGCGGCGGCCCGGATCATGGCGAGGTAACGCTCACGGGTCGGACGACTGCGTTCCACCAACCGCTGTGTGACTTCGAGGACGCGAGGATGCATGGTTTCGATTCTCCACCGGGCTAAATTTGTTGTTATTTCAAACATTCACAGCCAAATTGGCGCTATTATTCCGCTTAGCACGCGTCATGTGTAATGTTTTTTACAACAAAACCCAGCTATCGCGAGGTTTCTCTCAATGAGTATTCGTATTGCCATCAATGGTTTTGGACGCATCGGCCGCAACGTGCTGCGGGCGCTGTATACCGAGGGCTATCGCCAGGACCTGGAGGTCGTCGCGATCAACGACCTGGGCGACGCCGCCATCAATGCGCATCTCCTACAGTATGACAGCGTTCATGACCGCTTCCCTGCCGAGGTGTCCGTCGAGGGCGACAAGCTGGTGGTCAATGGCGACCGCATCGCTGTGACGGCCATCCGCAACCCGGCCGACCTGCCGTGGAAGGATCTGAAGGTCGACGTGGTGTTCGAATGCACCGGCCTCTTCACCAGCCGCGACAAGGCCGCTGCCCACCTGGAAGCCGGCGCCTCCAAGGTAATCATCTCGGCACCGGGCAAGGACGTGGACGCCACCATCGTCTATGGCGTCAATGACAACATCCTGCGCCAGTCGCACCAGATCATCTCCAACGCCTCCTGCACCACCAACTGCCTGGCGCCGGTCGCCCAGGTGCTGCAGCGCGAACTGGGTATCGAGAACGGTCTGATGACCACCATCCATGCCTACACCAACGACCAGAACCTGTCGGACGTCTACCACTCTGACCCCTTCCGGGCGCGTTCGGCCACCCAGTCGATGATCCCGACCAAGACCGGTGCCGCCGAGGCCGTGGGCCTGGTTCTGCCGGAGCTGCAAGGCAAGTTTAGCGGCATGGCGGTGCGGGTGCCGACCATCAACGTGTCGCTGGTCGATTTGACCATCCTGACCGCCAAGGAAACCGACGCCAAGACCCTCAACGCCTTCATGAAGGCGGCGGCGGAAGCCTCTCCGGTGCTGGGCTACAACGACAAGCCGCTGGTCTCCATCGACTTCAACCACAACCGCCTGTCGTCGATCTTCGACGCCAACCACACCAAGGTGAGCGGCAAGCTGGTGAAGATCATGGCCTGGTACGACAACGAGTGGGGCTTCTCCAACCGTATGCTCGATACCTGCAAGGCGCTGGTCAACGCGCCAGCCTGAGACCTCTAGGTCTGGGTTGGAAAAAAGCGCCTTCGGGCGCTTTTTTCGTTTTCGGTTGCGGCAAGGTCGGTCCGCCGATGCGGCGGCTCTTACGGAGAGTTCCGAAGATAGGAGAAACTGTCTTTATCGCGGACATGGGCCGCTCCTACAAAAGGTCCAGCTGCTGCAGGAGCGGTCGCTACGGCGCACTGCCATGGCCGCGATGCGCATCTGATAACTGGAAAACCGTAGCGTGGAAAACGGCGCAGCCTTTTCCGCTCGGGCATACCCCGTAAGAGCTGCCCTCACCCCAGCCCTCTCCCAGAGGGAGAGGGGGTTGATCGAGCGAGGGGTCGTCTTCCGGCTGGAGAGGGTGGTTCAGCGGGTAGGTTGGGTTGAGCAGCGCGAAGCCCAACAGGCCTGACTCAACCCTCGTCTTCCTCGTCCGCCGCCTGGCGCAGGTCATCGAAATCGGTCTTGAGGCCGGTCTCCATGGCGTCCAGCTCGGTGAGCAGGGTACGGAAACTGGTGCGCTCGGGGACCACCAGGGTGTCCTCCTCGTCCCTCGGCTCCCCTCCCCCCAGCGCCGCCAGGCTCAGCTCGGGGTCTTCCAGCACCGAGGCCGGTTCGGGTTCCAGCTGGCGCACCTCGGCAAGGGGCGGCAGCTGGTCGAGGCTGCGCAGGTCGAAGTAGTCGAGAAAGGTCCTGGTGGTGGCGAACATCGCCGGGCGGCCGGGCACGTCGCGATAGCCGACCACGCGGATCCAGTCGCGCTCCAGCAGCGTCTTGACGATCTGGCTGTTGACCGCCACCCCGCGCACCTCCTCGATCTCGCCACGGGTAATGGGCTGCCGATAGGCGATCAGCGCCAGGGTCTCCAGCATGGCGCGGGAATAGCGTGGCGGACGCTCTTCCCAGAGGCGTCCGACCCAGGGCGCGTATTGCTCGCGTACCTGCAGGCGGTAGCCGGACGCCACTTCCTTGAGTTCGAAGCCGCGTTTGCGACAGGAGCCGCCGAGTACGGCGAGGCCGGCGCGCAGATGCGCGGGCTCGGGGCGTTCGTACTCTTCGAAGAGCTCGGCCAGGCGTTCCAGGGTCAGGGGTCGGCCGGCGGCGAGCAGGATGGCTTCCAGCAGGGGCGCCAGTTGCTTGGGATCGGTGTAGTTCATGGGCGGCGATGATAAGGCCGGGCGCGGGTCACGCCAAATCCAACCGGCCACCGGATGGCGAGATCCGTGGGGTCTTTGACCTTGTCGCCTACATGGACGCCGAGGCATGCTCGCCAAATCGCTACGGAGAGCCATCCATGCCGCTGATCGCTGCGCTGCTCTACCCTGACGTCATGAGCCTGGACGTCACCGGCCCGCTGCAGGTCTTCGCCTCGGCCAATCTGGAACGGGAACGCCAGGGACTGCCCGCCTATTACCAGCTGCGCCTGCTGGGCGCCGCCGAGGGGCTGGTCAGGACTTCGGCCGGTATCGGTATCCAGGCCGAACAGAGCTGGTACGACCTCGACGTGGGCGAGGTGGATACCCTGTTGATTCCCGGCGGCATAGGCATCGAGACGCTACGCCGGGATGCCGGCTTGCAGGCCTGGCTGCGCGATCTGGAACCCCGGGTGCGACGGCTCGGCTCGGTGTGTTCCGGCGCCCTGCTGCTGGCCAGCGCCGGGCTGCTGAACGGTCGCCGCGCCACCACCCACTGGGCCTATGTCGACGAACTCGCTACCTTTACGGCCATCGAGGTTCAGGGCGATCGCCTGCATACCTACGACCCCCTGGGGCGCGATGGCGATCCCCATGTCTTTACCTCGGCCGGCGTCACCGCCGGCATCGATCTGGCACTGGCGCTGGTGGAAGCCGATCTCGGACGTCCGCTGGCGCTGGCGGTGGCGCGCCGGCTGGTGATGTTCCTGCGCCGTCCCGGCGGCCAGGCGCAATTCAGCGCCTGTCTGGCGCCCGATCCGGGACGAACGCCGCGACTGGCGGCCCTGCTCGACTGGATTCCCGGTCACCTGGGGGAAGACCTGGGGCTGGAGCGCCTGGCCGAGCGTGCCCATATGGCACCGCGCACCCTGTCGCGCCTGTTCAGCCGCGAGGTCGGCATGGGCCCGGGCCGCTATGTCGAGCAGGTCCGCCTGGAGACGGCGCGGGTGCTCTTGCAGGACGGTCAGGCCTCCATCGCCACGGTCTCGCGGCTGTGCGGCTTCGGCCATCCGGAAAATCTCCGGCGCACCTTTCACAAGCACCTGGCGGTCAGCCCCCAGGACTACGCGGCGCGCTTTGGCGCCTGATCAGGGAGAGACAGCCATGCTGGGCATGCGGACCTCGTGTGAACACTGCGCCAAGGCCTTGCCGATGGGCAGCGAAGAGGCGGTGATCTGCTCCTATGAATGCACCTTTTGCACGGAATGCGCCGCCGGGCCGCTGCAGGAGCGCTGTCCGAACTGTCGCGGGGAGCTGGTGAGGCGTCCTCGGCGAGTACCCAAGGACGCGGACGACTGAATCGCCAGCGGGCATATCGACAGGCGTAGCGTGGAAAACGGCGCAGCCTTTTCACTGGGTGTCCGCAGCGAGGCGCGCCCTCACCCCAGCCCTCTCCCAGGGGGAGAGGGGGCGAATCGTGCTGGCGTTCGTCTCTGGCGGAACCGGCAAGCTCCTGATCAATCATCAGGCTACCATCCTGCGTGTACCGTCATGCCCAGTGTCCGCGGTGAGGCGCGCCCTCAGCCCAGCCCTCTCCCAGGGGGAGAGGGGGCGAATCGTGCTGGCGTTCGTCTCTGGCGGAACCGGCAAGCTCCTGCTCAATGATCAGGCTACCATCCTGGGCGTACCGTCATGCCCAGCGTCCGCTGTGAGGCATGCCCTCACCCCAGCCCTCTCCCAGGGGGAGAGGGGGCTATTCGTGCAGGCGTTCGGCGCCAGAGCCGCGGTCCACCCTTATCTCAACAACCCCGCCTCCGCGCGGATCGGCTCCGGCGTAGGCTCGCCCAGCAGATCCAGCACGGCGATCTCCAGACCGCGGCTGAGGGCGTCCAGCGGCAGGTGGTTGGGCTGGGTGCCGAAAGGGTCGGCGATCTGGTCGCCCAGGGCGTCCAGGCCGAAGAAGGTGTAGGCCAGCACCAGAACCGCCAGCGGCGTGAACCAACCCAGGCTGTCCACCAGGCAGAACGGCAGCAGAAAGCAATAGACGTGCACCACCCGGTGCAGCATCAGGATGTAGGGATAGGGAATGGGCGTCTGGCGAATGCGTTCGCAGCCGCTGAGCACCGCGGTCAGCCGGTCCAGCTGGTTGTCGACATTGGCGATCAGTGGATCACCAAGCCCTTCCTGTCGTGCCCGGGCAACCAGCATGGTGCCCAGCCGGCGGATCAGCGCACTGGGTCGGTGAGGGGCGGCGAGCAGGCTCTCCTCCCCCGCCAGCACCCGTTGCAGATCGGCAGACGGCGCTTCGCGGCGCAGGTGGTCACGCAAGGCATAACCGAAGGCCAGCAGCGGGGTCAGCAACTGGCGGCGCTCGGCCGCGTTCAGCCCGGGTAGCAGGGTCTCGACCTGGCGCGCCAGGTTGCGCCCGGCGATCAGCAGCTCGCCCCACAGACCGCGTGCCTCCCAGAAGCGCTGGTAGGCCGTGGTGTTGCGAAAACCGAGGAAGATCGCCAGGGTCAGGCCCCAGAGGGTCAGGGGCGTGGTGGTGAGGCCGAAGTCGAAGCGCAGGATGAAACCATGGCTCAGGGTAACCGCCAGGCTCAGCAACATCACATAGAGCAGCTTGGGCCAGATCGCCTGGACGATGGAGCCGCGCACCGTGAACAGCAGTTCGCGCAGCGAGGGATTCTGGGGACGGGTGATCACTGGCAAGGCCGTGGCAGTCTGAGATGAATCAGCGCCACCCGCTCATCGGCAACCGAACGTCGCTCTTCGATGGCATAGGGGGTGAAGCCCAAGGTTTGGTAGAGCAGTAGCCCCGCCACGTTTGCGTTGAAACAGGAAAGAACCACTTCACGAGCGCCGTGCGTCTCGAACGCGCGCTCTATCATCATCTTCAGCAGGTAACGTCCGACCCCTGCCCCCGGTAGGCGGGATCAACGACGGCATTGCCAATCGCATACACCTCATCCGCCCACCTGCAGAAGTTGGAAAATCCCACCACTCGCCCACCCGCCACCACGATGCGGCTGTCGCGACGCTCCGCGATGGCGGCCTGCAACTGAACCGGGGTGAGCGGGAAGTGGGCACGGGGAAACCAGAACATCAGCTCCGTGGGGTTTTTGGAAAATTCGCATAGGGCGGGCAGGTCACTGTCCTGGACCGGCCGATGGCTTAGCTGCAAGGTTATGTCCTCGGGTCGATGGCTAGACGATCTTGCCCAGCTTTTTTGGCTTAGCTACCAAACACTATCCCGACCAGTGCTCCGCCGGCCAGCAGCCACAGCGGGTGCCAGCGGGTGAACAGCGAGCCCAGGGCGCCCGCCGCCAGGATCAGCACCCACAGCGGCGCGGTGGCCACGCTGCTGCCCACCAGCCAGGCGCTGGCCGCCACCAGGCCGACGGTGACCGGCACCAGCCCGGCCTGCAGATGACGGCGCCAGGGCCGGTCGGCGAAGCGCTGCCAGAGGTGCAGCACGCCCAGGGTCAGCAGCGAGGACGGCACGAACTTGGCCAGGGAGGTCACCAGCAGCCCCGGCCAGCCGGCCACGTGCCAGCCGATCAGCGGCACGATCATCAGATTGGGACCGGGCGCGGCCTGGGCCAGGGCGAACAGCGCGGCGAAGTCGGCGGCGCTCATCCAGCCATGCACCGTCACCACCTGGCGCTGCATTTCCGGCAACACCGAGTTGCCACCGCCGAAGGCCAGCAGCGACAGCTGGGTGAAGATCAGCGCCAGCGCCAGCAGCGTCGTACTCATAGGCCCTGCCGATAGCTGAGCAGCACGCTGATGGGGGTGAGCACCAGCATGGTCCAGAGCAGTGGCAGCTTGAGCAGCGCCAGGGCGAGAAAGGCCAGGCAGGCGATGCCCAACGCCAGCCAGCGCCCGCGCAGGGGCTGGACGAGCTTGACCGCCATGGCCACCAGCAGCCCGGCTGCCGCTGCGGCGAGCCCGGCGAAGGCGCGACCCACCAGGGGATCGTCGTGGTAGCGGTCGTAGAGCACGCCCAGGCCGACCACCACCAGGGTCGGGCCCACCAGCAGCCCGGCGGCAGCGGCCAGAGCGCCGCTCCAGCCGGCGAATCTCATGCCCACCGCCACCGAGAGGTTGATGATGTTGCCGCCCGGCAGGAACTGGCAGAGGCCGAGCAATTCGGTGAACTCCTCCGCCGACAGCCAGCGCCGCTTCTCCACCAGGTAGCGCCGCGCCAGCGGCAGCACCCCGCCGAAGGCCGTGATGCCCAGGCCGAAGAAGCCAAGAAAGAGATCGCGGCGTCGTGGCCGGTTCGAGGTGGAGTCGTTATCCATGGGCAGGTGTTCGTCAGATCCAGAGCGACAACAATAGCGTACCTGCAGGGCCGGTGATGGAAACCAGCGTCTGCAGCACCGGCCAGACGCCCAGGGTCTGCTTGAGCTCCAGGCCGAAGGACGCGCGCACCTTGGTCACCCGCGCCATGCCCCACGGCAGGCTGCGGCCCTTGCCCAGTCCCAGCAAAGTACTGGCGATGCGGTCGGCGGCGCCGGATTCGGCCATCAGCGCACCAAGCCTGGAACCCGGCGCGATGATGATGCCGGCCTCGCCGAGGATGCCACCTTCCCCCTTGCTGAACCTCTTGGCCACGGTCTCGGCGGGTCGCCCAGCGATGAAGCTACCATTGAGGATGGACAGCAAGGTTGGCAGACGGGTGACGCCAATGAGCAGGACGACGACCAGAATGACGGCCACACAGCGGAAGATCAGCCAGGTGTCGCGGGTGATCCAGGCGAGCGCAGCAGCATCCGCAGGAGGCTCCTTGTAACTTCCCGTTTCAGGATTACCCTAACTGAAACGCCTCCCAAGGTACGACGCAAATCGAAATAAAGCCTGTCCCTTATTGCACTTAGCGTGCGAACCTCAGCCGTTTCCCACGATCCAAACTGCGGTCGGTCGTGACCGAATCCCCTTCCCTTTTGCTCGCAGGCGGTTGGCATGAACGAAACCTCTACTCTCTGGCAGCAGACCCTCGCCCAGTTCCGCGACGGGACCGGCTCCACCCTGCCCACGCCGGGCAGTGGCGCGGCGGCCACCGTAGCGGCCTGCCTGGGTGTCGCGCTGATCCTCAAGGGCCTGAAGCTCAGCCAGCAGCGCCAGCCGGTGACCCGCCATGCCGACCTGATCGCCGTGGGCGAGCGCCTGCAGGAAGCGCTGAGCACCTGCGCCGATGCCGACGTCCAGGCATTCGCCAACTACCTCGAAGCCGATCGTCAGGCCAGCGGCGCCACCGCGGAGGGCGAACGCCGCCAGCAGGCGCTCAACCTGGCCGCGGCCAACGCCGTGCAGATCCCCATCGCCACCGCCCAGCTGTGCCTGGAAGCCCTGGATCTCGCCGTCATCGCCACGCCGCTCACCGTCGAACCGCTGCGCAGCGACACCCTGGCCGGCGGCCGCCTGGTGCATGGCGCCCTGGGTGCAGTGCTCACTACCGTGGACGCCGACCGCAACGGCCTGAAATCCGGCGATGCCCGCGAAGCCGCCCGGCAGATGCGCGACAAGCTCAGGCAACAGGCCGACCAGCGTCTCGCCCAGCTGAGCGCCACCCCCGTCCCGCCGGCCATGGGCTGACGGCCGGTGCTGGCCCGCCTGGGCTGGGTCCTGCGCGGATTCCAGCGACGCCTGTGGTTTCGCGCCACGCTGTTCTCGGTCGCCGGCGTGGCCACCGCCCTCCTCGCCCTGCTCCTGCGGGACCATATCCCGGCGACGCTGCCGGCCAAAGTCGGCGCCGATGCCGTCGACAAGATCCTCACCATCATCGCCAGCAGCATGCTGGCGGTGACCACCTTTTCGCTGAGCACCATGGTGACGGCCTACAACGCCGCCGCCAGCAGCGTGACGCCCCGTGCCTATCCGCTGCTGCTGGAAGACAGCACCACCCAGAACGCCCTGGCCACCTTTCTCGGCTCCTTCCTGTTCAGCCTGGTCGGCATCATCGCCCTGAGCACCGGCCTCTACGGCGACAACGGCCGGGTGGTGCTCTTTGCCGTGACCCTGGTGGTGATCCTGCTGATCGTCTTCACCCTGCTGCGCTGGATCGACCATCTGTCACGACTGGGCCAACTGGATGCCACCAGCGACAGCATCGAAGACGCCGCCACACACAGTCTGCAGCGCTGGCTGACCCACCCCTACCTGGGCGGGGTGGCGGCGCCCGTCGATGAGCCCGCCAGTGGCCGCCCGGTCATGGCCGACCGCACCGGTTATCTGCAACGGGTGGACATGCCGCTGCTGGCGGACCTCTGCGGCGACCAGGGTCGCCTGCGCCTGGCCGCCCTGCCCGGGGCCTTCCTCGATCCGGCGCAGCCGTTGCTCTGGGTCGAGGGCCTGCCTGCGGAAAAGGACGAGCGCCTGCGCGCCGCCTTCACCCTGGATGCCCGCCGGGTACACGACCAGGATCCGCGCTTCGGCCTGACGGTACTGGGCGAGATCGCCACCGGGGCCCTGGTGCCCTCCCGCAGCGACTCGGGTACCGCCATCGCCATCCTCGGTCGCGCGCAACGGCTGCTGACCGCCCTCACCGAAAGACGCGAGCCGGTCGAGCCCCGCTATCCGCGGATCGAAGTGCCGGACCTGTCGCTGGACGATCTGTTCGACGACTTCTTCCTGCCGGTGGGGCGCGATGCGGCGCCGCTGGTGGAAGTGGGCATGCGCCTGCAGAAAGCCCTCGCGCGCCTGGCGGTTCAGGGTGATGCGCGGATCAGGCGCGAGTGCCTGCGGCATTCACGCCTGGCATTGGCCCGGGCCGAGGCCACCCTCGGCCAGGCCGAAGACCGCGTCATCCTCCAGCAACTGGCCGCGGACGTCGAACGCCTCTGCACGGCGCGCTAGCAGTGCGTGGCTAGCGCGACCAGGCCGGATCGGTGGTGAAGGCGATGGTCAGCCAGCGGTCCGGACCCTCGCCGCCGATGGCCTCGCCGATCTGGTCACGGATGGCGTCCCATTCGTCCAGGGTCTTGGCCGGCCACCCCAGGGGCACGATGAAGTACAGCTCGATCTGCCGCGCCCGTCCGACCTTGGCCACATAGGCGCGATAGTCGAGAAATCCGAAGCGGGTGACCATACCCCGGGCGACTTCATCGATCTGCTGCTTGAGCGCCGGCGGGGTCACCATGAGGATCTCGCTGAAGGCCTGCCAGACCAGCTTCAGCGGTATGGGAATGATCAGCACGCAGATGATCGACAGCACCAGGGGATCGATGTAGGGCGTGATCCAGGCATAGGCCGTCCCCTGGGCCAGGGCGCCGACCAGGAAGGCCACCACCAGGGCAGCCGAGATGCTGCCCGACATGATCCAGCTCTTGATGTCGAGCCTGAGGAAGTCCGACTGGATGTCGCGGTTCAGCCGGTGCACGAGAGCGGCGAAACCGAAGCAGCTCAGGGCCGCGACCAGCGCATAGAGCAGCGCCATGCCGAATGCCAGGGCCTTGCCGCCACTCATCAGGCTGATGATCGAGTTGACTAGCGCATAACAGGCCACGATGCACAGCACGCTGCCGTTGAGGGCCAGGACCATGGGTTCGAGGTGCCAGAAACCCATGTTGAAGCGCTCGGCCAGCCGCCGATCGCCCTCCGGTTCCTGCGCATGTCGGTGGATGAGCATGGCCACCAGCAGCGCCACACCGCTCATGAAGGCGTCGGTCAGTGAATAGAAGCCGTCGAAGACGATGGCATAGGAGCCGGACAGCACCCCGAAGGCGATACCCACGACCGCCAGCAGCACGGTGACGGCAATGGAAAAGCGCAGCACCGTGCGCTCGTTGCTCAGACGTTTCAACATGCTCGACTCCGGTTGCCGATCGCCGCCAGGCATGGCGAAGAGATTCAATTCAGGCCAAGGATAGAGGTCGCCAGGCCAACCTGCATGGGCGGGCCGGCAAGGCTTCCATGCGCGGACGCAATCAGAAGCCGGCAGGCTTCGGGTGTACACTGCACCGGTGCTTTTTTTCTCCCGGGAGCTCTGGCAGCCGCCGCCCCCGGACCGCAGAATCCTCAACGGCGACCTACCATGATCGAAGTTACCGAACGCTCCATCGCCGAGTTGCGTCGCGCACTCGAAACCGGCCAGACCACTGCGGTGCAACTGGTCGAGGCCTACCTGGCCCGGATCGACGCCTACGACCCGCCCGCCAGCGCCACGGCGCTCAACGCCGTGGTGGTGCGCAACCCCGAGGCCCTGGCCGAAGCCGCCGCGTCCGACCGTCGCCGCGCCCGCGGCGAGACCCTGGGACCGCTGGACGGCATCCCCTACACCGCCAAGGACAGCTACCTGGTCAAGGGCCTCACTGCCGCCTCCGGCAGTCCGGCCTTCAAGGACCTGGTCGCCCAGCGCGACGCCTTCACCGTCGAACGGCTGCGCGCCGCCGGCGCCATCTGCCTGGGCAAGACCAACATGCCGCCCATGGCCAACGGCGGCATGCAGCGCGGCGTCTATGGCCGCGCGGAAAGTCCTTACAACGCCGGCTACCTGACCGCACCCTTCGCCTCCGGCTCCTCCAATGGCGCCGGCACCGCCACCGCGGCCAGCTTCGCCGCCTTCGGCCTGGCCGAGGAGACCTGGTCCAGCGGGCGCGGCCCCGCGTCCAACAACGGCCTGTGCGCCTACACCCCCTCGCGCGGGGTCATCTCGGTGCGTGGCAACTGGCCGCTGACACCGACCATGGACGTGGTGGTGCCCTATGCCCGCACCATGGCCGATCTGCTGGAAGTGCTCGACGTGGTGGTGGCGGACGATCCCGACACCTCCGGCGACCTCTGGCGCCTGCAACCCTGGGTGCCGCTGCCGCCGGCCTCGGCGGTACGCCCGGCGTCCTATCCGGCCCTGGCGGCCGGTCCCAATGCCCTGGCCGGCAAGCGCCTGGGCGTGCCGCGCATGTTCATCAACCAGGACCCGGACGCCGGCACCAGCGAGCATCCCGGCATCGGCGGTCCCACCGGTCAGCGCATCCAGACCCGCGACTCGGTCATTGCCCTCTGGGAACAGGCCCGCGCGGCGCTGGAAGCCGCCGGCGCCAGCGTGATCGAGGTGGACTTCCCGCTGGTCTCCAATTGCGAAGGCGACCGCCCCGGCGCGCCCACGGTGTTCAACCGCGGGATCGTCCCCAGCGAGTTTCTCCATGACGAACTCTGGGACCTGTCCGCCTGGGGCTTCGACACCTTCCTGCGCGACAACAACGATCCCAGGCTCAATCGCCTGGTGGACGTCGAAGGCGAGCTGATCTTTCCCCACGAGCCCGGCACCCTGCCCAATCGGGAAGGCGACCTGGCCGCCGGCATGGCCGAATACGTGCGCATGGCCGAACGGGGCCTCAAGACCCTGGAGCAGATCACCAGCCTCCCCGACGGCCTGCGCGGCCTGGAACGGACACGCCAGCTGGACCTAGAAGACTGGCTGCAGGCCCAGGGCCTGGACGCCGTGCTCTTTCCCACCGTGGCCGACGTGGCGCCGGCGGATGCCGAGATCAACCCGGCCTCGGCCGACATCGCCTGGAGCAATGGCGTCTGGGTCGCCAACGGCAACCTCGCCATCCGCCACCTGGGCGTACCGACCGTGACCGTGCCGATGGGCGTGATGGCCGACATCGGCATGCCGGTGGGCCTGACCTTCGCCGGTCGCGCCTATGACGACACCAACCTGCTCCGCCTGGCCGCCGCCTATGAGGCAACCGGCTCCAAGCGTCAAATACCACCGCGGACGCCACCGCTGGTGGGGTGAGCGGAGATGGCGTGGACGCTGACCGCCCGGCTTCATCCGGCGACCGTCCGGCTCGTGACCTCTAACGTCAAGGCGCGCTAACCGGAGTGTCCAGTCGCGCGCCGGTTATGCGGCCGCTGGCAGCGGCCTAAATCTCGTCCCCTATCAGGACGTCATCGCCCGCATCGCGCTGGCAGACCCCTCGCGCGCCACGCCCACCAGTGAACGACAGGCCCCCTGGCGCCCCCCATGCGATCACGGCGCAAGACACCAGGCTCAGGCGACGCCTCGGCCAGGCGGCCGCTGGCCGTCCCACAGCGTCATCGCCATTGCGATGGCGCCCTCGATGACCGGCAATGCCACGCCATCCCGCGCCATGGGTGAGATGCCCAGCAGAAAGCCTTCGAACAGCGTCGCCAGGGCATGAGCGTCGGTGCCTTGCGCAAGGTCGCCGCGGGCGATGCCGCGCCCGACGCAGGCCAGCAGACCGGCGCGGATTCGGGCGCGGGCCTCGCGCAGGGGCAGCGGCAGGCTGGAGTCTTCATCCGCATAGGAGCCCAGGGTGCCGAGCGCCACCAGGCAACCCTTGGGCAGGCGCTCATCGCATTGCATCCGCGCGGAGCGCGACAGGGCCGCGGCGATCGCCTCCCGCGGGGCCAGGGTCTCGTCGAACAGCGGATCGTTCACCCGGCCATGGGTTTCCATGTAGCGGGCGACCACCTCCTTGAACAGCGCCTCCTTCGAACCGAAGGCCGCATAGAAGCTGGGCGCGGTGATGCCACCGCCGATTGCCGCCTTGAGCCGACTCAGGGAGGTCGCCTCATAGCCATAGCGCCAGAACAGCAGCAGCGCATCATCGATTGCCTGGGTGCGGTCGAAGGACCGCGGCCGCCCCAACTGAGCCACCGCCATACTCCTCGTCAGATTCGATTTTTATACTAGACGATACAGAATCCATTGACCAGCCAGAGCACCTGCTGCTTAGATATATACCGATCGATACATATCTAAGGAGTTTACCCGTGACCGCGACCCCCGATCCTGAACGCCTGCCAGTCGCCGCGCTGCTGGCACTGGCCATGACCGGCTTCATCTGCATCATGACCGAGACCCTGCCCGCCGGCCTGCTCCCCGAGATCGCCCAGGGGCTCCAGGTTTCCCCTGCCCTGGCCGGGCAGACGGTGACCGCCTATGCCGCCGGCTCGCTGACCGCCGCCATCCCCCTCACCCTGGCAACGGCGCACTGGCGGCGGCGCCGGGTGCTGCTGGCGACCATCCTGGGCTTTCTGCTGTTCAATACCCTCCCCGCCCTCTCCTCCAGCTATGCGCTGACCCTGGTCGCCCGCTTCGCCGCCGGGGCCGCGGCCGGCCTGGCCTGGAGTCTCCTGGCCGGCTATGCCCGGCGTCTGGTAGTGCCGCGCCTGCAAGGCCGGGCGATGGCCATCGCCATGATCGGCACACCGGTCGCCCTGTCCCTGGGCGTGCCCCTGGGGACCTGGCTCGGTGGTCTGCTGGGCTGGCGGCTGGCCTTCGCCTGCATGTCCGCCCTCACCCTGGGCCTGATCGTCTGGGTCCTGGCCAAGGTGCCCGACTATCCGGGGCAGACCGAAGGCCAGCGCCTGCCACTGCGCGAGGTGTTCGCCACGCCCGGCATTCGCGCCATCCTCGGCGTGGTCTTTACCTGGATGCTGGCCCACAACCTGCTCTACACCTATATCGCGCCCTTCGTCGCCCAGGCCGGCCTGGGCGATCAGGTCGACCGGGTGCTGCTGACCTTCGGGGTGGCCTCGCTGGCGGGGATCTGGATCACCGGGCGCATCGTCGATCACAGCCTGCGGCGGGCCGTGCTGGTGAGTCTTGCCGGCTTCGCCGCGATCGCGCTGCTGCTGGGGCTCAATCGTGACTCGGCGCTGCTGCAGTACCTAGGCGTCTTCGGTTGGGGCCTGACCTTTGGCGGCGCAGCCACCCTGCTGCAGACCGCCCTGGCGGATACCGCCGGGAGGGGTGCCGATGCGGCCCTGGCGATGAACGTGGTGACCTGGAACAGTGCCATCGCCGGGGGCGGCATCCTCGGCGGGCTGTTGCTGGAAGGCATCGGCCCCCAGGCCCTGAGCTGGGCCGTGGTAGCGCTGGCCCTGGGCGCCCTGGCCATCGCCACCCGTGCCCGACGCCACGGCTTTCCCGCCGGCACCCGAGCGAGCGGTTCAGCGGTTATGGGTCACTGAGCCTGGGGGCGGGTGCCCTGCCCGCTCCCATTCAGCCCTGGTGCGGGACCGCCTCCAGTGTCACGCCCTGGAAGAACGCCGGCGCACGCCAGCGGGCGAACAGCATCAGCGCCAGACCCAGACCCAGGATCACCACGGCGATGATGAACACCAGGCCGATGCCGCCGAGGTGGGAGCCGCTGCCGAAGTCCGGCGACAGGCTGGCGAGGGCGGTCTGCCAGAAGATCACCGAAAGGATGAGGGCGCCGAGCAGCGGACAGAGGCCGCGCAGCAGTGCATGGCGCAGGCTGGCGAACAGGCTGCGGCGGAAATACCAGACGCAGGCGTAGGCGGTCAGCGAGTAGTAGAAGCAGATCATCATGCCCAGGGCGGTGATGGTGTCGGCCAGGACGTTGTCGCTGAGGATGCGCATGACCACATAGAAGCCGCCGGTGGCGATGCCGGCGGCAACGGTGGCATAGCGCGGCGTGCGCGATCTCGGGCAGATGTGGGCGAAGCGCCGCGACACCGCGCCGTAGTACCCCATCGCCAGCAGGGTGCGGGCCGGGGAGATGAAGGTGGACTGCAGCGAGGCGGCGGTACTGGCCAGCACCGCGATGGACATCAGGATCGCCAGCGGCCCCATCACCGGTCCGGCCAGGTGGGCGAAGACGTTTTCCTGGATCTCCGGATTGCCCAGGCCCAGGCCGGCTTCGCTGATGCCGGCGAATTGCAGGGTAGCCGCGGCGGTGAAGAGGTACAGCAGCAGGATCAAGAGCACCGTGACCGTGGCCGCCCGCCCTGGCACCTTCTGGCTGCCCACCGACTCTTCGCTCACCGTGAGGCAGACATCCCAGCCCCAGAAGATGAAGATCGACAGCGACAGCCCCGCGGCGAACGCGGAAAAGGATTCGACGTTGAAGGGATTGAACCATTCCGGGTGGAAGACCACCGGCGCCGCCTCCGGCGCGGCGCTGAAGGCCGCCAGGGAAAAGCCGATCAGCACCAACAGCTGCAGGGCGACCAGACCGTACTGGACGCTCATGGTCATGCCGATGCCGCGGCAGCTGATCCAGACCGCGATGGCGATGAACACGCAGCAGGTGACGATGTTCACCAGCAGGTGCTGCGACAGCGTGGCCAACTCCGCCCGCCCGCTGAGCTGGGCGAGGAACAGGTAGAAGAAGTCCACCGCCACGCCGGCGAGGTTGGAGAGGACGATGGTGGTGGCCGTCACCAGCCCCCAGCCACCGATCCAGCCGATCATGGGTCCGAAGGCGCGGGTGGACCAGGTAAAGGAGGTGCCGCTGTCCGGATCGACGGCGTTCAGCTCGCGATACCCCAGGGCCACCAGCAGCATCGGCAGGAACCCGACGATGAAGACGGCGGGCAGATAGACGCCCACCTCGCGCACGGTGGGGCCCAGGGCGCCGGTCAGGGTGTAGACGGGGGCGATGGTGGAAATGCCCAGCACCACGCAGGCGAGCAGCCCCAGGGAGCCGGCAGCCAGGCCCTTGGCGGACGGATCGGCCAGGGCTGCCGGCCCGGCGGTATCCGAGCCGCCGGCCGGCGTGCCCTTGCGCTGTTCAGTCATAGGTCTCTGCCCTGCGGTTGGAATTGTTATTCAGAGTCCGGCGTAGGCGGCAAGGTGCCTAGCGCGCGGCGGCATGGCGCTGGCAGGCGTCGCGAAAGGCGTCCAACAGCGCCAGGGATTCCGGGTTGTCGCGGAAATTCCACTCGGGATGCCACTGCACGCCGACGACGAAGCCCGGGGCGTCGGCCAGGGAGACCCCTTCCACCAGGCCATCCGGCGCCTGGGCCTCGATGCGCAGTCCGGGCGCCAGGCGCGCGATGCCCTGGCTGTGCAGCGAATTCACCTGGAAGCTGGCCGGCAGGCCGAGGCGCTCGAATACCCCACCGGGCGGCACCGCGACCGGATGGGTGGGCGCGTACTGCTCGGCGAGCAGTTCGCTCTGAGGTTCGCGATGGTCGTCATGCCCGGGCAGGTCCTGCACCCGCTGGTGCAGGCTGCCGCCGAGGGCCACGTTCAGCTCCTGGAAGCCGCGGCAGATGCAGAACACCGGGATGCCGCGGTCGATGGCCAGGCGCAGCAGCGGCAGGGTGTAGGCGTCGCGGGCGGCATCGTGCTGGGTGCCGGCGAGACTCGCCGGTCCCTGGTAGTGATGGGGCTCGACGTTGGAAGGCGAGCCGGTGAACAGCAGGCCGTCCAGGTGCGCCAGCAGCGCCTGCGGGTCGCTCGGCACGCTGCGCGCCGGCAGCACCACCGGCACACCGGCATGACCCGCCGCCTCGACGTACTTGTCGCCAACGGTATGGGAATCGTATTTGCCGAGCGTCTGCCGGCACGCCGTCACGCCGATCAGGGGCATAGGGGACATGGCTTATCTCCAGAGAACCCGCCGGTACGCGGCGGGCGGACAGGGTCAGATACCGAGGCGATCGCGCAGCTGGTAGTAGGTCGCGCCCAGTGCGGTGAAGGGCACGCGCAGGAGCTGCCCGCCCGGGAAGGGATAGTGCGGCAGGCCGGCGAAGGCATCGAAGCGCTCGGCCTGGCCGCGCAGGGCCTCGGCCAGCACCTTGCCCGCCAGGTGGGTATAGGTGACGCCGTGACCGCTGCAGCCCTGGGAGTAGTAGATGTTGTCGCCGAGGCGGCCCACCTGGGGCAGGCGCGACAGCGTCAGCAGGAAGTTGCCGGTCCAGGTGAAGTCGATCTTCACGCCCTTTAGCTGCGGGAAGGTCTGCAGCATCTTCGGCCGGATGATCGCCTCGATGTCCGCCGGATCCCGCGCGCCATAGACCACGCCACCGCCGTAGATCAGCCGGCGATCGGCGCTGAGGCGGAAGTAGTCGAGCAGGTAGTTGCAGTCCTCCACGCAATAGTCCTGGGGCAGCAGGCTGCGCGCCATGTCCTCGGACAGCGGCTCGGTGGTGAGCACCTGGGTGCCGCAGGGCATGGACTTGGCGGCCAGTTCCGGCACCAGCCCGCCTAGGTAGGCGTTGCCGGCCACCACCACGAAGCGTGCCTTCACCTGGCCATTGGCGGTATGCACCACCGGATTGGCGCCACGGTCGATACGGACTGCCGCGCTCTGCTCGTAAATCTTGCCGCCCAGGGACGCCACGGCCGCCGCCTCGCCCAGGGCCAGGTTGAGCGGATGGATATGGCCGCCGCTCATGTCCAGCAGGCCGCCCAGATAGCGATCGGTACCGACCACCTTGCCGATGGCGGCCTTGTCGAGCAGTTGCAACTGGGTATGGCCGTAGCGCTCCCAGAGCTTCTGCTGGGCTTCCAGGTGACCGAGCTGCTTGCCGGTCAGGGCGGCGAAGACGCCGCCGTCCTTGAGATCGCACTGGATGTCGTAGCGGGCGATGCGCTCGCGAATGATGCGCCCGCCTTCGAAGGCCATCTCGCCCAGCAGTTGCGCCTGCCTGGGCGGCAACTGGCGTTCGATGGTATCGATGTCGCGGCTGTAGCTGTTGACGATCTGGCCACCATTGCGCCCGGAGGCGCCGAAGCCGACCCGCGCCGCTTCGAGCACCGTCACGCTGAAGCCATGCTCCAGCAGGAACAGCGCGGTGGAAAGCCCGGTGTAACCGGCGCCGATGACGCAGACGTCGCTGTCGACACTGCCCTGGAGTACCGGGTATTCGGTGTGGAGGTTGCGCGAAGCCGCGTAGTAACTGCCGACGTGTTGTTGCATGGTGAGAGTCCTCTGCCTGCGGCTCCGGCGCGAACGCCCGGGCCGCCGCGCCTGTTCAGAGCTTGATCCAGGTCGCCTTGAGTTCGGTGTATTTGTCGAAGGCGTGCAGCGACTTGTCGCGTCCGTTGCCGGACTGCTTGAAGCCACCGAAGGGCGCCGTCATGTCGCCGCCATCATACTGGTTGACCCAGACACTGCCCGCACGCAATGCGCGGGCCACGCGATGGGCGCGGGAAAGGTCACGGGTCCAGACGGCGGCGGCCAGACCATAGGGGGTGTCGTTGGCGATGCGTACCGCATCCGCTTCGTCGTCGAAGTCGATCACCGCCAGCACCGGGCCGAAGACTTCTTCCCGGGCGATGCGCATGGCATTGTCCACCCCGTCGAAGATGGTCGGGGTCACGTAGCTGCCACCGGTCTCGCTCAGGGCCCGCGCGCCGCCGCTCACCAGTCGCGCACCCTCGGCGCGGCCGGCTTCGATGAAGCCCAGCACGGTGCGCAGATGGCCCTCGTCCACCAGGGCGCCGACGCGGGTGTCGGGATTCAGGGCATGACCCGGCGCCCATGCCTGCAGCGCCTCCGCCACCAGGGCCAGGAAGCGCGCCTTGATCGAACGCTCGACCAGCAGCCGCGAACCGGCGATGCACACCTCGCCCTGGTTGAAGGCGATGGCCGCCGCGGCCGCCTTGGCCGCTGCCCTCAGGTCCGGGGCGTCGGCAAAGACGATGTTGGGACTCTTGCCGCCCGCCTCCAGCCAGACGCGCTTCATGTTCGACTCGCCGGCATAGACCAGCAGTTGCTTGGCGATGCGGGTGGAACCGGTAAAGACCAGGGTGTCGACGTCCGGATGCAGCGCCAGCGCCTGGCCGACGGTGTGACCGTAGCCGGGCAGCACATTGAACACCCCCGCCGGGATGCCGGCCTCCAGCGCCAGGGCAGCGATACGGATGGCGGTCAGCGGCGATTTCTCGGACGGCTTGAGGATCACCGAATTGCCGGTGGCCAGCGCCGGCCCGAGCTTCCAGCAGGCCATCATCAGGGGGAAATTCCAGGGCACGATGGCCGCGACCACGCCTACCGGTTCACGGGTCACCAGGCCCAGCTGGTCGCGCGGGGTGGGCGCCACCTCGTCATAGACCTTGTCGATGGCCTCGGCGCTCCAGCGCAGGGCATTGGCCGCCGCCGGCACGTCGATGGCGAGCGAGTCGCTGATCGGCTTGCCCATGTCGAGGGTTTCCAGCAGGGCCAGCTCCTCGGCATGGGCCAGCAACAGCTCGGCAAAGGCGATCAGCACCCGCTTGCGCTGCGCCGGCGCCTGATGCGCCCAGTCGCCCCGGGCGAAACTCGCCCGGGCGGCTCGTACGGCCAGCTCGGCATCCTCGGCCATGCAACTGGCCACCCGCGCCAGGTGGCGACCATCCACCGGACTCAGGTCGTCGAAGGTCGCACCGCCCAGGGCGGCCTGGTAGCGGCCGTCGATGAAGGCGCGGGCTTCGACAGTCAATGCCTGGGCGCGTTGCTCCCAGTCCTGTTGCGTCATCACGGTCATGATCACCCCTCCTAGACGGTATGCAGATACCAGTTGTATTCGAGATCGGAGATGGTGGTCTCGAATTCCTCCAGCTCGGCCTCCTTGCAGGCGACGAAGATGTCGATGTATTCGGGGCTGATGTACTGATTCATCACCGCGCTGTCGTCCAGCCGGCGCAAGGCATCGCGCAGGTTGTTCGGCAGGCTCTGTTCGAGCTGTTCGTAGGAGTTGCCGCTGACCGGAGCGCAGGGCTCCAGGCGCTGGGTCATGCCGTGATGAATGCCGGCCAGGATCGAGGCCATCATCAGATAGGGATTGGCGTCGGCCCCGGCGACGCGATGTTCGATGCGGATCGCCTCGCTGCTGCCGGTGGGCACACGCACCGCCACGGTACGGTTGTCCAGGCCCCAGCTCGGGGCGTTGGGCACATAGAACTGAGCACCGAAGCGGCGATAGGAATTGACGTTCGGACAGAGGAAGGCCATCGACGCCGGCAGGGTTTCCAGGATGCCGGCGATGGCATGGCGCAGCGGCGCATGGTGCTCGGGATCATCGGTGGCGAAAATATTCTGCCCGGTCTGCTTGTCCAGCAGCGAGATGTGTACGTGCAGACCGTTGCCGGCCTGGCCGGGATAGGGCTTGGCCATGAAGGTGGAATCCATCTCATGGTCGTAGGCGATGTTCTTGATCAGCCGCTTCAGCAGCACCGCATGGTCGCAGGCCTTGATGGCGTCTTCGACGTGATGCAGGTTGACCTCGAATTGCGCCGGCGCGGATTCCTTGACGATGGCATCGGCCGGCAGCCCCTGCTCCTTGGCGCCTTCGAGCATGTCCTGCAGGCAATCCACATACTCGTCCAGGTCATCGATCAGATAGACCTGGGTGGAGACCGGTCGTTTGCCGGAGATCGGCGAGCGCGGCGGCTGCGGCCGGCCGTTCACGTTCTCCTGGTCGATCAGGTAGAACTCCAGTTCGAAGGCGGCGCAGATGGTCAGGCCCAGGTCGTCGAACTTCTTCACCACCCGCCGCAGCACCTCGCGCGGATCGGCGAAGAACGGCGAGCCGTCCTGCTCGTGCATGGTCATCAGCAGTTGCGCGGTCGGGCGCTTCTGCCAGGGCTCGTAGCTCAGGGTGCCGGGGATGGGAAAGCAGGTGCGATCGGCATCGCCGATGTGCAGGCCCAGGCCGGTGCTTTCCACCGTGGAGCCGTTGATGTCCAGGGCGAACAGCGAGGCCGGCAGGTTGATGCCGCGTTCATAGACCTTGGAGAGACTGGCCCGCTCGACGCGCTTGCCCCGGATGACGCCGTTCATGTCGGTGATCAACAGATCGACGTACTGGATTTCCGGGTGCTCCTTGAGAAAGCCGTTGGCTTCGGTGAGCTGGACGACGCGGGGGGATATCGAATTCATGGGAGGCATCCTTGACGCTGGCCCGCTTGGTTGTGCTTGCTCGTGCGGGTCTGGCAGCGTGGCTGTGGGCGGTGGTTGCTGCAGGCGCCGACCCTCTTTGCCAAGGTCCGCCCTTCCACCTGATTGCCCTCGACGGGCTGGGCCAGTATAAATTGGCATGAGCGCAACCCATATCGGCGAATCGGCAAAGGAAGAATGCACGGATGCAATATCAGATAGGCCATGCCGATCTCAAGCTGATCCTCGCCCTGGTGCGCGGCCGGACCCTGGCCAGGGCTGCCGAGCAGTTGCAGGTGGACGTCTCCACGGTCTTTCGCGCCATCCGTAAGCTCGAAGCCAATCTGCAGGTGGCGCTGTTCGACAAGACCCGCCGCGGCTATACCCCGACCCAGAGCGCCAAGGCCCTCGCCGAACAGGCCGAGCGCGCCGAACAGGCGCTGGAGGCGGCACGCATCGCCCTCACCCAGGGCGAGAACGTCATCAGCGGCACGGTCCGCCTGACCTGCACCGATGCCGTGCTGCGCAGCCTGCTCCTGCCGGGGCTCGCCGAGCTCATGCCGCGCTATCCGGCGGTCGCCCTGGAAGTCGCCACCTCCAACACCTTCGCCAGCCTGAGCCGGCGGGATGCGGACATCGCCCTGCGCCTGTCCAACGCCCCGCCGGAACACCTCATCGGCCGCCGGCTCGGTCGCAGTTCCTACTTCGTCTGCGGCCACGAGCGCTATCGCGCCGGTTACGGCCAGCTGGCCACCGAACTGCCCTGGATCGCCCCGGACGACTCCCTGGCCGATCACGTCTCGGTCACCTGGTTGCGCCAGGCCTACCCCAGCCTCACCCCGCGCTATCGCTGCAGCAGCATGTCCTCGGTCGGCAGCCTGGTCGGCGC
Source organism: Pseudomonas aestiva (assembly GCF_039908605.1). Taxonomy (NCBI): domain Bacteria; kingdom Pseudomonadati; phylum Pseudomonadota; class Gammaproteobacteria; order Pseudomonadales; family Pseudomonadaceae; genus Pseudomonas; species Pseudomonas aestiva. Next base: position 2,861,180 of record NZ_CP150916.1, read on the forward strand.
CGGTCTTGGGGTGGCCGCCCTCCCCGACTTCATGATCAGCAGTCTGGACGGCGTCGAACGCCTGGGTCCGGCGCTGCCCGGTTGCGATACCGATATCTGGCTGCTGACCCGCCCGGACAATCTGTCGCTGCGCTCGGTGCAGATCCTCTTCGATGAGCTGGCGAATCTGTTGAAAGCCCGGATAGCGGATGTTTGCCAGGCCTGACGCGAAGCGCTGGTTCGTCGATCGAAGAAGTCCTGCCCCTGAACCCTTCACCGTCTGGGTGCTATCAACGTCGAGCCTGGCTTGGGGTTTCGCCGAATCATTCACGATGGTTCCGCAGAAAGGGTGACTAGCACCCACCACCCTGTTCGCTGGCTATCCGCGGTGCTGCGTCAACCCCTGGAAGCAGCATTCTGACGCACGTCGTCGGCGACGAACCACCTCAACAAACCCGCTTGCCAGACGATATCGAGGGTCATGGTGGTCAGTTAACACGGAGACAAGGATGAGCAACCGCCTCGCCATACCCGACAATCCCGACCGCGATTGCCTGTTGAACATTCACCGGTTGCTGACGCGGAGAATCGATCAGCTCCGCGAAGTGGATATGGGCAGCCCGGAATTGCAGGACATCCTCTTTCAATTTGAAGCCCTGACGGCAGAAACCATCCAGCTGGTCGAGGAAGTCGCCGTAAGACTGGCGACCGAGCCGCATTAGCGGGCAGCGGCCGCAGTGTTCCAGGGCGACGAACTGTCCGGCGCGATCCCGGACAACCCGAGCGACGATAGCCGGCTCTGCCGCGCCCGAGTGTCAGCGGCCGCGGCAGACCCCGGTACTCCCCCGCACCACCAGTTCGAAGGGCAGCACCACCTCCCGGGTGGTGGGCGCCGCGCCGCTGAGGATCTCCAGCAGCAGGGCGACGGCACGCTGGCCGAAGGCCTCCGCCGGTTGGGCGATGGTGGTCAGCGGGGGATCGCTGTAGGCGGCGAAGGCGATGTCGTCGAAGCCCGCCAGCGACAGGTCCTCGGGCACTCGCAGGCCCGCGCCGCGAAGGCTTTGCAGGGCGCCGATCGCCATCTCGTCGCTGCAGCAGAACAGCGCGGTGGGCCGCTCCGGTAGCGCCAGCAGTGTCCTGGTCGCGGCGGCGCCAGCGGCCAAGGTGAAATCGCCCGGGCGCAGCAGATCCGGGTCCAGCGGGATGCCGGCTTGGGTAAGCGCCTCCTGGTAACCGGCCAGGCGCTCCAGGGTCAGCGGGCTGTCTTCCGGACCCTTGATCAGGGCGATGCGCCTGTGACCGAGCGCCAGCAGGTGTTCGGTCAGGCAGCGGGCGGCGGCGCGATTGTCCAGCCGCACCTTGGGCCAGGTGTGCTCGGCGAGCACCTCGCAGGCATTTACCACCGGCGGTGCGTCGGCATCACCGGCGAAGGGATCGAAGGCGCGCAACTGGATCACCCCATCCGCCTGCCGCGCATAGACCAGTTCGGCGTACTCGCGCTCGCGGGCCTCGTCACCCGCGGTATCGCACAGCAGCACCCGGTACCCCGCCGCCTGGGCCGCCTGCTGGATGCCGGCGATGACGCGGGCGAAGAAGCTGTTGGCGATCAGCGGCACCAGCACCACCAGGTTGCCGGTACGTCGCGAACGGAACTGCACCGCCATCCCATTGGGCCGGTAGTTAGCCGCGGTCACGGCGGCCTGCACCCGTTCGCGGGTCGCTGGCGCCACCACCTCGGGATTCTTCAGGGTGCGCGACACGGTAGCGACCGATACCCCGGCCAGTTCGGCGACCCGGCGGATGTTGGACATGCGGCCTCGGTGAGCGTGGGAAAGGTTGTCACTGTGCGCAAAGCCCTGCGTACGGGCAAGCCGTACGTCCGCCGGGCGCTTGACTAACGACCGCCACGGGCTCCAAATACCTGTAGATGTAACCGGTTACACTCAACACAACAATAAACCGAGGGTAAGAGGATGCAGGCGGAAACCGGCGGCAAGGTCCGCTACGGCATGATCGGTGGCGGCCAGGGCGCCTTCATCGGCGCGGCCCACCGGCGCGCAGCCGCCCTGGATGGCGCGCTCGAACTGGTCTGCGGCGCCTTCAGCCGTGATCCCGCCAACAACGGCGCGACTGGACGGGAACTCGGTCTGGCGCCCGCGCGGGTCCATGCCTCCTGGCAGACCCTGCTGGCCGATGAAGCCCGGCTACCCCCCGAGCAGCGGGTCGAGTTGCTGGTGATCGTCACGCCCAACGACCTCCATGTGCCCATCGCCCAGGCAGCCCTGACCGCCGGCTTCCACGTCTTCTCGGAAAAACCCGCAGGCATCTCGCTGGCCGAGGTACAGCGCCTGGCGGACACGCTGGCCGCCCTGCCCCTGCGCTACGCCCTGGCCCACAGCTACCTCGGCTATCCGCTGGTATGGGAGGCCCGCGAGCGGGTCGCCCGCGGAGAGCTGGGCGCCCTGCGCAAGATCCATGTGGAATACCCCCAGGGCTGGCTCGCCCAGGACCTGGCCGCCACCGGCAATCGGCAGGCGGCCTGGCGCGACGATCCGGCCGCCTCCGGCCCGGGCGGTTGCCTGGGCGACATCGGCACCCATGCCTTCAGCCTCGCCGAATTCATCGGCGGCCAGCCCATCACCCGTCTCAGTGCCCAGCTGCGCAGCCACCTGCCCGGTCGGCGGCTGGACGACGATGTCATGGTGCTGTTCGAAACCGCCGCGGGCGCCAGCGGCAGCCTGTTGGCCAGTCAGGTCTGCATCGGCGAGGAAAATGGCCTGCGCATCCGCCTCTACGGTGAGCGCGGCAGTCTGGAATGGCGGCAGCAGGAACCCAACAGCCTGCTACAGCGCAGCCTCGACCAACCGCCGCAGGACCTGCGCGCCGGCCTCGGTCTGCCCTGGCTGAGTGCCGGCACCCAGCAGCGCCTGCGCCTGCCCGCCGGGCACCCGGAGGGCTATCTCGAAGCCCTGGCCAATCTCTATCGCCAGCTGGCCGCGGCCATTCGCGATCCCGCCGATCCCGCGCCGGGCCTGCCTGGCATCCATACGGGCTGGCGCGGGCTGGCCTTTATCGAAACCGCCCTGGCCAGCCATCGGCGCCAGGGCGCCTGGACCCCCTTACCGACCCCAGGAGCCTGAACATGGCCGCCAACGCTCGTCCCGGCCTCAAGGGCCCGGCGATCTTTCTCGCCCAGTTTCTCGATGACCAGCCGCCCTTCGACACCCTGCCCAATCTGGCGCGCTGGGCGGCGGACCTCGGCTACCGGGGCATCCAGCTGCCGACGCTGGGCCCGCAGTGCCCGAATCTGGAGCGCGCCGCCGCCAGCCAGGACTACTGCGACGAACTGCTCGGGCAGTGCGCCGACGCCGGAGTGGCCATCAGCGAACTCTCCACCCACCTGCAGGGACAACTGGTCGCCGTGCATCCGGCCTTCAGCGAGGCCTTCGACGCCTTTGCCCCGCCGGCACTGCGCGGCCGCCCGGAAGAGCGCCAGGCCTGGGCAGTCAAGCAGCTCAAGCTGGCCGCCAAGGCCAGCCGCCGCCTCGGTCTCAAGGCGGTGGCGAGCTTTTCCGGCGCCCTGCTCTGGCCCTATGTCTATCCCTGGCCGCAGCGTCCGGCGGGTCTGGTGGACGAGGGCTTCGCCGAGCTGGCCCGTCGCTGGCGCCCCATCCTCGACGTCTACGGCGAAGAGGGCATCGACCTCTGCTTCGAATTGCATCCCGGCGAGGACCTGCACGACGGCGCCACCTTCGAGCGCTTCCTGGCAGCGGTCGACGACCATCCCCGGGCGCGGATCCTCTATGACCCCAGCCATTTCGTCCTGCAGCAGCTGGACTACCTGGGCTTCATCGACCGCTATCACGCACGCATCGGCATGTTCCACGTCAAGGACGCGGAATTCCGTCCCGATGCGCGCAGCGGCGTCTATGGCGGCTACCAGGACTGGGCCGAGCGGCCGGGGCGCTTCCGTTCTCTGGGCGACGGCCAGGTCGATTTCGGCGCCATCTTCAGCAAGCTCACCCAGTACGGCTTCGACGGCTGGGCGGTGCTGGAATGGGAGTGCTGCCTCAAGGACGCAGCCCAGGGCGCGGCGGAAGGGGCGCCCTTCATCCAGCGTCACCTGATCCAGCCGACCACCCGCGCCTTCGACGACTTCGCCGGCAGCGAGGCCGATCCGGCGCGCAATCGGCGAATGCTCGGCCTGGAGTAAGGCCCCCCTTCGTTTTTTCGTCACATAACCCACAATAAGGAAACGACGATGAACGCACTTTCGCTTCGCCTGAGCACCCTGATGTTCCTGCAGTTCTTCATCTGGGGCAGCTGGTTCGTCACCCTGGCGACCTTTCTCGGCAACACCCTGGGGGCCAATGGCGGCCAGATCGGCCAGGCCTTCGCCACCCAGTCCTGGGGCGCGATCCTGGCGCCCTTCGTGATCGGCCTGATCGCCGATCGCTACTTCAACGCCGAGCGCATCCTCGGCCTGCTGCACCTGGCCGGTGCGGTGCTGCTCTACCAGCTCTATGCGGCGGCCGACTTCAACACCTTCTATCCGCTGGTGCTGGCCTACATGCTCTGCTACATGCCGACCCTGGCGCTGGCCAATTCCGTGGCCTTCCGCCACCTGGCCGATCCGGCCCGGCAGTTCGCCAGGATCCGCGTCTGGGGCACCCTGGGCTGGATCGCCGCCGGCCTGGCGATCAGCTTCGTCTTCGCCTGGGACAGCCGCAGCGGCATCGCCGCCGGCGCCCTGCGCAACACCTTCCTGCTCGGCGCCGCGGCCTCCCTCCTCCTCGGCCTCTACAGCTTCAGCCTGCCGCGCACCGCGCCGCTGCCGGCCACCCGCGGCGGACTGGGCGCGATGCTCGGCCTGGACGCCCTACGCCTGCTCAAGGACCGCAGCTTCGCGGTGTTCTTTGCCGCCTCGGTGCTGATCTGCATTCCGCTGGCCTTCTACTACCAGAACGCCAACCTCTTTCTCGCTGAGCTGGGGGTGGCCAACCCCACCGGCATGATGACCCTCGGCCAGGTGTCCGAGGTGGGCTTCATGCTGCTCCTGCCGCTGTTCATCCGCCGCTTCGGCCTCAAGCGCACCCTGCTGGTGGGGATGCTGGCCTGGGCGGTGCGCTATGGCTGCTTCGCCCTGGGTGCCCAGGGTGACGCCCTCGCCTATCTGCTGCTCGGCATCGCCCTGCATGGGGTCTGCTACGACTTTTTCTTCGTGTCCGGGCAGATCTATACCGACGCCAAGGCCGGCGAAGCGAACAAGAGTGCGGCCCAGGGCCTGATCACCCTGGCCACCTACGGCGTGGGCATGCTGGTCGGCTTCCGGGTGGCCGGGATGGTCTCGGATCACTATGCCAGCGCCGCCGGCCACGACTGGCAGGGCATCTGGCTGTTCCCGGCGGTGTTCTCCCTTGGCGTGCTGCTGGCCTTTCTGGTCAGCTTCCGCGACGCCCGCCCGGCGCGTGCCGGCGCGGCTGCGCCCGTGCGCTAGGACCTCTCGGGCGGTGGCCCGACCTGAATAGCGTCGGGCCACCCAAAGCGCCTTTCCCCAGATACTTCAGATGGACCCATGGACCAGACGTTGCGCCTGTTGGTCTGCCCTTTCCGTTTCCCTCCCGCACCAGTCTCTCCACCAAGCCACGCCCCGCTGAACGCCTGGTCCGTCCATCACCCATCACCGACCTTGCGCACTGACGTCTTCACTAACCCGTTCGGATATCTGGCAAGACCAATTCTAAAAAATCAAATTGGTCTTGCCAGGCATCCAAACGGGGGTGTAGCTTTCCCTGCCATGGATCTCACATAGGGCAACGACCCTAGAACAACAAAAAGAGAGAGCACCATGCTGGATACCCCATCGCCCGGCGGCGAAGGTGGCGGCCCCGTACCGGCCGCGCCCGCGCCCTGCCTGACGCTCGAAAACATTTCCAAGCGCTTTCCCGGCGTCGTGGCCCTCGACGACGTCAGCCTCAGCCTCTACCCGGGTGAAGTCCACGCCATCTGCGGCGAGAACGGCGCCGGCAAGTCCACCCTGATGAAGATCGTCAGCGGCCAGCAGCCGCCGGACGCGGGGCGGATCCGCTACCTGGGCGAAGAGCGGCACTTCAAGTCCGTGTCGGAAGCCGAGCATGTCGGCATCGCCATCATTCACCAGGAACTCAACCTGGTGCCCCACCTCACGGTGGCGGAAAACATCTTCCTGGCCCGCGAGCCGGCGCGCTTCGGCCTGATCGACAGACGCAAGATGCAGGCGGACACCGAAGCCTGCCTGGCCCGCCTGGGCGTGGCCATCAGCCCCCGCGCCCCGGTGGCCAAGCTGTCGGTGGCCCAGCAGCAGATGGTGGAGATCGCCAAGGCACTGTCGCTGGACGCCCGGGTGCTCATCCTCGACGAACCGACCTCCTCGCTGACCGAAAGCGAGACCCAGGCGCTGTTCAAGGTCATCCAGGACCTCAAGGCGCGTGGCGTCGGCATGCTCTACATCTCCCACCGGCTGGACGAGATGCGCCACATCGTCGACCGGGTGACCATCCTGCGCGACGGTCGCTACGTCTCCACCCAGCGCTTTGCCGACACCAGTGTCGACGCCATAGTGGCGGGCATGGTCGGGCGCTCCCTCGACGAGAAATTTCCGCCGCGCACCTCGGTGCCCACCGGCGAGGTACTGTTGCGGGCGCAAGGCCTGGCCCGCAAGGGGGCCTTTCAGGACATCAGCTTCGAATTGCGCCGCGGCGAGATCCTCGGCTTCGCCGGCCTCATGGGCGCCGGGCGCACCGAGATCGCCCGGGCGATCTTTGGCGCCGATCGGCTGGATGCCGGCGAGGTGGAGATCAACGGCCGCGCGGTCACTATCCGCAGTCCGCGCGACGGCATCGACCAGGGCATCGCCTACCTGTCCGAGGACCGCAAGAAGGACGGCCTGGCGGTCAAGATGACCCTGGCGCACAACCTGACCCTGGCCAATCTGGATGCCCTCTGCGGGCCGCTGGGCTTCATCCGCTTCAAAGAGGAGGCGCGGGTCGCCCAGGACTACGTGCGGCGGCTGGACATCCGCACGCCCTCGATCGACAAGGTCACCCGCTACCTCTCGGGCGGCAACCAGCAAAAGATCATCATCGGCAAATGGCTGTTCCGGGACGCCCGGATCATGTTCTTCGACGAGCCCACCCGGGGCATCGACGTCGGCGCCAAGTACGCCATCTACGAAATGATGGACCAGCTGGCGGCCCAGGGCATCGGCGTCGTCCTGATCAGTTCGGAGCTGCCGGAATTGCTGGGCATGAGCGATCGGATCCTGGTCTTTCACGAAGGTTGCCTGACCGGTGATGTCGAGACCCGGGCCACGTCCCAGGACCAGATCATGCACTACGCCTCCGGCTGCACGTCGCACTGACGGCAGCTCGCCACGCGTGTCGAGCGAGACAGAGAAATGACCGAAAAACAAAAAGAATTTCTGCAGAAGTTTGGCGCCCTGGTCAGCCTGCTGGCCCTGATCGCGGTGTTTTCCTCCATGAGCAGTGCCTTCCTCACCATGGGCAACGGCATGAGCGTGGCCTTGCAGGTCACCTCCATCGCCTTTCTCGGCCTGGGTGCGACGGCGGTGATCATCACCAGCGGCATCGACCTCTCGGTGGGCTCGGTGCTGGCCCTGGCCGGCGTGGCCAACGCCATGGCGGTCAAGGCCGGGGCGTCCATCGAGGTGGGCATCCTGGTCGGCCTGATCGTCGGCGGGATCTGCGGCGCGATCAACGGCCTGTTCGTGACCCTGGTCAAGCTGCCGCCCTTCATCGCCACCCTGGGCATGATGCTGGTAGCCCGCGGCCTGGCGCTGCGACTGACCGATGCCCAACCCATCTCCGGCCTCGGCGCGGCCTTTGGCGTGCTCGGCAACGGTACCCTGGGCCGCATCGAACGCATCGGCGACGACGGCTTTCCCAACGTGATCTTTCCGGGCATCCCCTACCCGGTGATCATCATGATCGTCCTGGCCATCGCCCTGTGGCTGGTGCTCAGCCGCACCCGCCTGGGCCGCCACATCTATGCCGTGGGCTCGAACGCCGAAGCGGCCAGGCTCTCCGGGGTCAAGGTGCGCGCGGTCACCCTCTTCACCTATGTGCTGTCCGGCGTGCTGGCTGGCCTGACCGGCGCGGTGCTGATGTCGCGCCTGGTCACCGCCCAGCCGAACGAAGGGGTGATGTACGAACTGGACGCCATCGCCAGCGCGGTGATCGGCGGCACCTCGCTCTCCGGTGGCATCGGCAGCGTGTCGGGCACCCTGATCGGCGCCTTCACCATCGGCGTGCTGCGCAACGGCCTCAACATGCTCGGCGTCTCCAGTTTCACCCAGCAGATCATCATCGGCCTGGTGATCCTGCTTACCGTCTGTATCGACCAGCTCCGCAACCGCAAGAAGTGAACCCTCGATAACAACAACAAGGAACGACCGATGAAAAACTTCAAGAAAGTGGTCCTGGGTGTCGCCCTCTCCGCCGCGACCTCCCTGGCGCTGGCCGGTAACGGCGAGATCGCCGTCATCGTCAAGAGTGCCAACTCCAACTACTGGCAGAACGTGCAGAAGGGCGTGCAGGAGACGGCCAAGCAACACACCAGCTACAAGGTCACCTTCCAGGGACCGGCCTCGGAATCGGCGATCGCCGACGAGGTGAACATGGTGGTCAATGCCGTCAACCGCGGCGTCTCGGGCATCGTGCTGGCGCCGTCCGACCCGGACGCCCTGGTGCCGGCCATCAAGCAGGCCTGGGAAGCCCATATCCCGGTGGTGCTGATCGACTCCTCGGTGGCGGAAAGCGGCGCGCCCTACTACCAGTCCTTTCTCTCCACCGACAACAACAAGGCCGGCGAGCTGTCCGCCCAGCGCATGATCGAGAAGGTCGGCAAGACCGGCAAGATCGCCATCATGTCCTATGTGCCGGGCACCGGCTCGGAAACGGGCCGGGTCGGCGGCTTCCGCAAATACCTGGAGCAGCATTCGCAGCTGACCGTGGTGGGCCCCTTCTATTCCCAGTCGCAGATGGCCAACGCCCTCAACCAGACCACCGACGTCCTGGCCTCCAATCCCGACCTCAAGGGCATCTACGGCGCCAACGAACCCACCGCGGTCGGCATGGCCCGGGCCATCGCTCAGTCCGGCAAGGCCGGCAAGCTGCAGGCCATCGGCTTCGACGGCAACGAAGACCTGCAGGGCTTCGTGCGCGACGGCACCCTGGACGCCATCGTGGTGCAGAGTTCCTATCGCATGGGCCTGGAATCGGTCGCCACGGTGATCAAGGTCATCGAGAAGCAGAAGGTGCCCAAGTTCATCGACACCGGCGTCCTGCTCATCGACAAGGCCAACCTGGACAGCCCTGACGCACGCAACGTGCTCTATTGAGCGGAGGCCTGGCGATGAATCTCTCCGAACGGCGTCCCCTGGCGAAAAGCCCGCTGGCCCTGCCGGTGCTCGGGCTCGGCTGCTCCCAGCTGGGCGGACTGTACCGGGACATGCCCCTGCAGCAGGCCGTCGACACCCTGGCCGGCGCCTGGCAGCAGGGCATCCGCTATTTCGATACGGCGCCCTTCTATGGCTATGGCCGCTCGGAGCATCGCCTCGGGGCCTTTCTCGACGAATTGCCGCGGGATGACGTCGTGCTCAGCAGCAAGGTGGGCCGGCTGCTCGCGCCCAACGGCAGCGAGCGCGCCAACGACGACGGCTGGGCCCGGCCACTGCCCTTCAAGCCGGTCTACGACTACAGCTACGACGCCATCCTCAGGTCCCATGAAGACAGCCTGCAGCGACTGGGGCTGGCGCGGATCGACATCCTCTATGTGCACGACATCGGCCACCGCACCCATGGCGAGCGGCATGACCGGCACTGGCAGGCGCTGACCCGCGGCGGCGGTTTCCGCGCGCTGGAGGAGTTGCGCAGCGGAGGCCAGATCCAGGCCATCGGCCTGGGCGTCAACGAATGGGAGGTCGTGGTCGACAGCCTCGACGAGTGCCCGCTGGACTGCACCCTGCTGGCCGGTCGCTACACCCTGCTGGAGCAGGAGAGCCTGAGACCTCTGCTCGATCGCTGCCTGGCCCAGGGCCACGCCATCGTCGCCGGCGGGGTGTTCAACTCCGGGATCCTAGCCGGTGGCCAGCACTTCGACTATGGCGCCGCGCCGCCAGCGGTGGTGGCCAAGGTGCGGGCCCTGCAGGCTGTCTGCGCCGATTTCGCGATCCCGCTGGCCGCCGCGGCCCTGCAATTTCCCCTGGCGCATCCGGCGGTCGCCTCCGCGGTCATCGGCGCGCGCAGCGCCGAGCAGGTGGCCAGCAACCTGGCCTGGCTGCAGACGCCCATTCCGGCGGCCTTCTGGAGCACCCTCAAGCAGCGCGGCCTGCTGGACGCCGATGCCCCCGTGGCAGGAGCCCCGGCATGAAATTGCACAGCCCTTGCCGCCCCGCTCCCGGGCGCCGGACGCTGGCTGCCATTCCCGGCGCGCGCCGCACCATGAATCCAATGTGCATCCCGAGCGATGCGGAGTCTTCCTATGCTGACCGTCATCTGTGAAAAACCCGGCCTGCTGGTCTCCCGCGATACCCCCAAGCCCGCCCGTGGCGTTGGCGAAACCCTGATCCGTATCCGCCGGGTCGGCGTCTGCGGGACCGACCTGCACATCTACGAAGGCAACCAGCCCTATCTGGAATACCCACGGGTGATGGGCCACGAGATCTCCGGCGTCGTCGAGGAAACCGACGACAGCGGGCGTCTGCAGGCGGGGGACATCGTCTATGTGGTGCCCTACCTGTCCTGCGGCCAGTGCATCGCCTGCCGCCAGGGTAAGACCAACTGCTGCACCAGGATCGCGGTCCTGGGCGTGCATCGCGACGGCGCCCTCACCGAATACCTCAGTCTGCCCGACCGCTTCGTCTTCAAGGCCGAAGGCCTCACCCTCGACCAGGCGGCCATGGTGGAATTTCTCGCCATCGGCGCCCATGCCGTGCGCCGTTCGGGCCTGGGCCAGGCACAGCGCGTGCTGGTGGTGGGCGCCGGGCCCATCGGTATGGCGGCGGCGATCTTCGCCGGTATCGCCGGGGCCCAGGTCACCGTCCTGGACACCCGCAGCGATCGCCTGGAATTCTGTCGCCAGCACCTGCAGGTCGCGGCCACGGTCACCGTCGGTGACGGCGACAAGGACGAACTGGCGCGGCTGACCGACGGCGACTTCTTCGACGTGGTGTTCGACGCCACTGGCAACGCCCGCGCGATCGAGCGGGGTTTCGAATTCGTCGCCCATGCCGGCAGCTATGTGCTGATCTCGGTGGTCAAGGATCACATCCGCTTCGCCGATCCCGAGTTCCACAAGCGCGAGACCACCCTGCTGGGCAGTCGCAACGCCACCGCCGAGGATTTCCAGCATGTCGAGCGCTGCCTGCGCGAGGGCCTGATCCCGGACGCGGCACTCAATACCCACCGCCTGCAACTGGCCGAACTCCCCACCCGCTTCGCGGAGCTACTGGACCCGGCCCGCGGCGTCGTCAAAGCCATCGTCGAAATCTGAACGGGTCTGATCGGCCAGCACCGGCCGAGGAGCGAGAACATGACACGCTACTGTCTGCTGCTGGACCTGCGGGACGACCCCGCGCTCATCGCCGAATACGAACGCCAGCACGCGGCGGTCTGGCCCGAGGTCATCGCCCATCTGCGCGAAGCCGGCGTCGCCAACATGACCATCTGGCGCCTCGGCTGTCGGCTGACCATGCTGCTCGAAGCCGGACCGGACTTCTCCTTCGACCGCCTGCACGAGCTGGAACAGCGCAATCCCAGGATCCAGGAATGGGAAACCCTGATGGCGCGCTATCAGCTGTCCTCGCCCCAGGCGGGATCGGAGAAATGGCAGCTGGCGACCCCGCTGTTCGAGCTGGCCGCCCTGCCCTGAGCCGCTGGCGCCGAACCGGGTAGCCCATGAGATACTGAAGCCCTTGAAGATGCAGGTTTCATCGATGACGCTGCCCACTGCCACCACCGAAAGAAAGCTCTACCAGAAGATCGCGGATCGCCTGCGCCAGCATATCCGCGAGGGCGCCATCGAAGCCGGCGCCCGTTTGCCGCCGGAGCGCGACCTGGCGCTGTTGCTGGGCGTCTCCCGGCCGTCGCTGCGCGAAGCCCTGATCGCCCTGGAAATCGAAGGCAGCATCGAGGTCCGCCAGGGCTCCGGGATCTATGTGAACGCCGCGCTGCTGAACAATGGCGCCCGGACCTCCACCCTTGGCGAAAGTCCTTCGGAGTTGATGCACGCCCGGGCCATGATCGAGGGCGCGACCATCGTGCTGGCCTGTTCCCTGGGTGGCAAGGCCGATTACCGCTACCTGGCGAAGTGCATCCAGAACATGAGCGACAAGATCGCCCAGGGACTTTCGCCCATGGAGGACGATCGCAAGTTCCACTGCCGCCTGGCCCGGATGAGCGGCAACTCCACGCTGGTACGCATCATCACCTCGCTGTTCGACGAGCGTCACAGCCCCCTCTCCACCCACGTCGCCGAGCAGACCGAAAGCCAGAAGACCTGGGGCGTCGCCGTGGCCGAACACGAAGCCATCCTGCGCGCGGTGGAAGCCCGCGACCTGATCGGTGCCCAGACAGCCATGCGCCACCACCTGCTCTGTTCGGAAGCGCGCTGGCTCGAGGGCTTCGCCTCCAGCGAGGATTGAGGACGCCGCGTCCGCGGGCCTGGCTCAATACCTGCCGCACCGCCAGCGTCGGCGGCTACCTGGGAGCACTACGCTCGGCAACGCCTTTGCCGCTAGACTGCAGCCTCCCTTCGCAGACCAGAGCCGCTCGATGCTGCCATCCGACCAGACTCGGCTACCGCCACCCACCTCCCTGGAGAGTCGAATCAAGGCACGCTACGAACAGATGTCGGTCGTGGAGCAGAAGCTGTCCGACGTGATCCTGGCCGCGCCTGGCCAGCTCGCCATGCAGACCGCCACCGAGCTAGCCACCCGTGCCGGCGTCTCCAAGGCCACCGCCACACGCTTCTTCCGTACGCTGGGCTATGCCTCCTACGAAGAAGCCCGGCGCCAGGCCCGGACGCTGCGTGGAGAGGGCTCACCGCTCTATCTGCAGGACCGTGGCGCCGCCGAGCGCACGGTCGATGACCTCCTGCAGCATCATCTGGAGCAGGAACTGGCCAACGTCCGGCAGACCTATCAGTCGCTGAATCAGGACGAACTCTTCGCCGCCGTGCATGCCATCGTCGGTGCCCGGCGGGTGGTCATCATCGGCTTTCGGCATAGCCAGACCATCGCCCACATGGTCCGCAGCCATCTGATCCAGGTCCGCGGCGACATCCTGCTGCTGCCCTCACCCGGCGACAGCCTGGCCGAATATCTCGCCAGCCTGGGGCCGGACGATGTCGCCATCTGCATCGGGCTGCGGCGAAGGATGCCGCAACTCGAGAAGACCATGGCCGTGATGGGCCAGCTGGGGGTCCGCATGCTCTACCTGGCCGATGTCCTGGCCGGTAGCCCCGCTCAGCTGGCGAACTGGGTGATCCGCTGCCACACCGAAAGCACCCTGATGTTCGACAGCAACAGCAGCGTCTCGGCCATCACCAATCTGCTGTGCTCCCTGGTCGGCAAGGAATTGACTGGCCGCAAGATCTCCCACCTGGAGACCGCCGAGCGTCTGCACCAGCAACTGGAAGAGCTGGACAACCCCCGCTGACGCACCATTTCAATTCGTCATGCACCGGATAAAGGCAGCGGAGCGAATCCGTCCCGAAACATAAGAAACAAAAGTTTCCAATACATTTAAAAAGAAACATTAGTTTCTTCAAGGGGTTACGGCGCTCGCTACGGCAGCCGCCCGAGATGGCATGCTTTCTGCGATGAGGCCTGGGTCACCCCTCCGACCTAGGCGCTCCCATGACCTCTCTTGCTTACCGCTGTGCCATGACGCTTTCCGCCCTGGCCTTCGGGCTCGGCCTGCTGGGCGCTGCCAGCGCCGATACCCTCGATGACGTGAAAGCCCGCGGCAAGCTGGTGGTGGCCATAGATCCCACCTTCGCGCCCTACGAGTACACGGACGCCAGCGGCACCATCGTTGGCTATACACCGGAAATCATGCAGCGGGTGGCCGCCAGCCTGGGCGTCGCGCTCGAATACCAGAAGATGGCCTTCAGCGGCATCATCCCGGCGCTGATCGCCGGCTCCGTCGACGCCGAAGGCTCCTCGCTCAACGTTACCGCCGAGCGCGCCGCCAAGGTTCTCTTCACCGTGCCCTTCGGCAAGAGCGTCAACGCGGTCCTGGTGCGGGCCGACGAGACCCGGGTGACGGCCACCCCGCTGACCGTCGAAGCCCTTTCCGGCCTGACCGCTGCGGTCAAGGCCACCACCGCGCCTGAACAGCTGCTCAAGCAGTTCAACGGTCAACTGAAGGCGCGGCAGCTCCCGCCGATCAAGATCATCAGTGTCGACAGCGTCGACCAGACCCTGGCCGCGCTCATGACCCGCCGCGCCGATTTCGTCTTCGACGATCTCACCGTGCTGGGCGGTCTGACCAAGCAGCTGCCCGGCAAGGTCAAGCAGGTCGGCGAACTGGGTGACAGCCAGTGGATCAGCTGGGCCACCCGCAAGGGCGACGCGCGCCTGAACAAGGTGATCAGCGATGAAATCATCGCCCTCGAGCAATCCGGCGAACTGAAAACGCTGCAACAGCGCTATCTCGGGGTCAGCTTCGACCTGCCCACCGCCGACTTCATCCCCCGCCAGTGAGTCTTCCCATGCCTTGCCCAACCCATCACGTGCACGTCCCGGCCGGGCACGGCCGGACTTTCGAGATCCGTGCCGGCCAGTACCTCACCATCATCGACACCGACGGTCAGCAGGCGGCGGACTTCGTCGCCGTCGTGCGGGGCCGCCTGGAGGAGCAGCTGTCCCCGGTGCACACCCGCCGCCGGCTCAATTCGCTGTTCTTCGCGGTCGGCGACTGCCTCTACTCCACCGCCGACGAGCCGCTGCTGGAAGTGATCGCCGACACCATTGGCGTCCACGATGCCAACGTGCCCGCCTGCGATCCGACCCGCTTCAGCGTCGATTTCGGTGTGGATGGCCACCGTAACTGCCTGGACAACCTGCACGAAGGCCTGGCCGGTTACGGCCTGCTGGCGGTCAACGTGCCGGAGCCCTTCAACCTGTTCCAGAACGGACCGGTAACCGCCGACGGCCGCATGCAGGTCACCGACCCCAGGAGCAAGGCAGGCGATCACGTGGTGTTCCGGGCACTCAAGGACCTGGTCTGCGCCGTGTCCTCCTGTCCGCAGGACATCATTCCGGGCAATGGCCTGCACGTGACGCCCATTGATATCCGCATCGCCGACACCGCCCCCACTCCCGCCTGAGGACCGCCCCATGCTGTTGATGAAAGAACACCTCGACGAACGCGCGCCGCTGCCCGTGCAGCGGGTCGAGATCCGCGCCGGAAGCGCCGGTTCGATCGCCGTGAAGCGGGGTCAGTTGCTGCGCATCGAAGCCCTGGACGCCGGTGTGGTGGCCAGCCTGTTCGGCTTCAGCGAGGAGGATCCCCTGGTGCATCTCTCGGTCCATCACACACGGGTTTTCAGCAACTCCTATGTCCTCGGCTCGGGCATGCGGCTGGTGAACAATCGGCGGCGCCCGGTGATGGTCCTGGGCCAGGACAGCCTGGGCACCCACGACCTGCTGCTGCCCGCCTCCACCAGCGCCTTCCTGCGCAGCCGCGGCTATGCGCAGACCGGCTGCGTCGAAGCGGTACAGGCCGAGCTCGCGCGGCTGGGTCGGCGCCAGCCCAAGCTTCCGGACCCCGTCAACCTGTTCATGCATGTCGTGCTGGAACGCGATGGCAGCCTGCATCCCCAGCCGAACCGGACCAAGGCGGGCGACCGGATCACCTGCCGCGTGGTGCAGGACATGCTCTTCGTCGTCTCGACCTGCTGCACGGGCATTCCCGGCAACGACCAGGTCGGCGCCGTGGCGCTCGCGGTCGCGGAAAGCCTGAGCGACTTCCCGGAGTAAGCCGTGCTGGAACAGATGCTCAAGATCCTGCCGGAGCTGGGGCCCGGATTGCTGGTCACGCTCGAGCTGACGCTGGCCGCGGCGCTGCTCAGCTTCAGCGTCGGTCACCTCATCTGGTGGCTGCGACAACACCAGGCCTGGCTGCCCAGCCGGCTGGGCAGCCTGTACATCAGCCTGATGCGCGGAACGCCTTCCATCGTCCAGCTGTTCTTGGTGTTCTTCTCGCTGCCGCTGCTCGGCCTGGGCGGCAAACCGCTGCTGGCCGCCGTGCTCGCGCTCGGCCTGAACAGCGCCGCCTATACCGCGGAGATCCTGCGGGGAAGCTATCGCAACCTGGCCAGTGGCCAGACCGAGGCGTCCCTGGCCCTGGGACTCTCCCACCTGCAGTGCTGGCGTCACGTCCTGGCACCCCAGGCGCTGCGCAGCAGCCTGCCGGCGCTGGTCAACGAATTCACGCTGATCGTCAAGACCACGCCCCTGGCGTCCGTGATCGCCGTGACCGAGCTGACCTACGCCGGACAGCTGATCATCGCCCGCACCTACGAGGCCGGACCGGTGATGCTGCCGGTCGTCGCCGGCTACCTGCTGGTGTGCTGGCCGATCCTGCTGCTCGCTCGGCGCCTGGAAGGGCGTTTCGCCACCGCGAGGAACGCCTGATGGATCTGGGCATCATCCTGGCCTACGCCCCGTCGCTGCTCGCCGGCCTGGTCTACACCCTGCAACTCTCCCTGATCACGGCGCTGCCCGCCCTGCTCCTGGCCGCCCTGCTGGCCTGGATCCGGCTGCGCGGCCGCCAACCACTGCTCCAGCTGCTGGCGCGCGGCTACACCGACCTCATCCTGGGCCTGCCGCTGCTGGTGCTGATCTATGTGCTCTTCTTCATCCTGCCGGAATACGGCCTCACCCTGTCCTCGCCCCTGGTGGGGGTCACGGCCCTGACCCTGTACTACGGTCCCTATCTGGCCCAGGTGCTGCGCGCCGCCTTCGCGGCCATTCCGCCAGGGCAATTCGAGGCCTGCAGCGCCCTGGGCATGTCCCGCTGGCAGAGCTTCCGCCATGTCGCCCTGGCCCAGGCGCTCCCCGTGGCCCTGCCGCCGGCGACCGGCCTGTTCATCGGCCTGCTGAAGGATTCGGCGCTGCTGTCGGTGGTCTCGGTCGAGGAGTTCATGTACGCGGCCAAGCAGGCCATTTCGGAAAGCTACGCCCCCCTGGAAATCTATCTGGCGGTCGCCCTGAGCTACTGGCTGGTCACACTTGCCATCGATGCGGCCGCCGGCGCCTGGGAGCGCCGCCTCACCCGCCATCGCATCCACTAGTCACCCACGAGGTTCATCCATGTCACATCCCCTCGCTTCCATCGTCGTACCCGCCGGTCACGGCAAGGCCGTCCGCCTACGCGCCGGCCAAAGCGTGCAGGTCATCAATACCCACGGTACCCAGGTCGTCGACTGCTGGGCCTGGAATGCCTATGACCTCAACGAATACATGTGCATGGAGGCCACCCGGGTCTATACCCAGCACCTCAATCCCGTGGTCGGCGACAGCTTCGTCACCAGCGAGCGCCACCCGATCCTGACCGTGGTCGAAGACACCTCCCCGGGGGTCCACGATACCTTCATGGCGGCCTGCGACCGCCGTCGCTACGAATTGCTCGGGTGCAGCCACTACCACCGGAACTGCACCGACAACCTGGTCGAGGGCATGCTGGAACTGGGCGTCACGCCGCCCCGGCGCAGCCTCGCCTCCTTCAATATCTTCATGAACATCCGGGTACAGCCGGACAATATCCACCTGGACACCCTGCCCACGGTGACCCGCCCAGGCGACTTCATCACCCTGCGCGCGGAAATGGACTGCTTCGTCGCCTTCTCGGCCTGCCCCCAGGATATCGTCAGCATCCAGGGGGAAGGCGACAACACGCCCAAGGACGCCGAGCTGCGCATCCTCGACGACGTCTATCCCCATATTCCGCTCCGGGGTCCCTGGGTGCCCGCCCATTTGGCGGCACGCTCGGGCTGAGCCGCGCTGGCCTGGCGTCACCTCGGGAGACGCCAGGCCCCGCCAGCATCCCGGTGGGCTACGTCCAGTAGGCAATCAATCAGGCTGATCGAGAACTAGGCGCGCTGACCATATCCTTAAAGTATCAAGCACCGACTTTTCATATATTTTTAATCTTTCAGCAAAGTCCTTAAGGTTCCCGTCGTGAGCGGCCACCGCCTCACGACGAAACGCGCCCAATAACAATAACGCGTCAAGGAATCTCACCATGCGCATGCCACCGCTAGCCCTCGGGGTCGGTACCGCCGCCCTCGCCTCCTTTCTACCCTCCGATGCCTTCGCCGAGTTCTTTGCCGACAGCAAGGCCGACCTGGAACTGCGCAACTTCTACTTCAACGGCGACTATCGCCAGTCGGGCGCCCGGCAATCCAAGCGGGAGGAATGGGCCCAGGGCTTCATTCTCGATTACGAATCCGGCTTCACCGAGGGGCCGGTGGGCTTCGGCCTCGACGCCCTGGGCATGCTCGGCCTCAAGCTGGATTCGGGGCCGGACCGGCAGAACACCGGTCTGTTGCCGGTGGGCGACCGGCGAGCGCCCGACGACTACAGCAAGCTCGGGCTGACCGGCAAGGTGCGGGTGTCCAGGAGCACCCTGCAGGTCGGCACCCTGATCCCCCGGCTGCAGACCATCCGCAGCAGCAACTCCCGCCTGTTGCCGCAGACCTTCCAGGGCGCCCAGCTGGTGTCGAAGGAACTGGACAACCTGACCTTCAACGCCGGGCGGCTGACCCAGAACCGCGTTCGCAACGACAGCGCCAACGAGGACATGACCGTAGCCGGCAGCGGTATCAGCGGCGGCCGCGCGTCCGACCAGTTCGATTTCGCCGGCCTGAGCTACAAATGGAGCCAGCAGCTCACTACCGTCTACGACTACGGTCACCTCGACCAGAACTACGAACAGCATATGTTCAACGTGCTGCACGTCCTGCCGCTCGGCAAGGGCCAGTCGCTGGAGACGGATCTGCGCTATGCCCGCTCGCGCAAGGACGGCGGCAGCAACGTCGACAACGATGCCTATGGCGCCAAGTTCACCTACAACCTGGGTCACCATGCCTTCGGCGCCGCCTACCAGCAGATGCACGGCGAAACCGGCTTCCCCCATCTCAACGGCACCGATTCGTACCTGGTCAACTACGTGATGCTGTCGCCGGATTTCGCCAATCCGGGCGAGCGCTCCTGGCAGGTGCGCTACGACTACGACTTCGCCGCCTGGGGCCTCCCGGGCCTCGCCTTCATGACGCGCTATCTCAGGGGCGACCATTTCGACGGGCCCGGCGGTGTCGCCGGTCAGGAGTGGGAACGCGATACCGAGCTGGAATACACCTTCCAGACCGGCGCGCTGAAGAACTTCAAGGTGCGTTGGCGCAATGGCAGCTACCGCAGCCATAACGACACCGAGCTCGACCAGAACCGCCTGATCCTCAGCTACACCCTGCCCCTGCTCTGACCCCACCGCCGGCTGCGGACCGCGCCGGCCTCGATCCCATCCCGACAGGACTTTCCTCCATGCCCGTTACCCCGCGTTTGCTGCCGCTCGCCCTGCTCGTCGCCCTGGCCGCCGGTACCCCGGCACTGGCCGCCAATACCGCTGACGCCCCTTGCAAGACCACCGCCGAGTGCAAGGCCGAGGTCGCCAGGATCGGCGGCACCGTGACCCACAGTGGCACCCGCGCTGGCGGCGTCGAAGACCAGTTCGACGGGCTGAACCGCATCAACAAAGCCTCCATCGTGATGCTGACAGAGGAAGGCATCGTTACCCCGGAAATGGGGCGCAAGATCGCCAGCGGGGTCGAATTCGCCATCGACCAGGGAGGGCAGCCGGACGGCAAGCGACCCACCGACATCCTCCAGCTGGAAAAGATCATGACCGACAAGATCGGGCCGGAAGCCTCGCTGATCCACTCGGGCCGCAGTCGCCAGGACATCTATGCCACCTACCGCCTGGCGTCCCTGCGTGGCCAGGTGCTGGCCTACAGCGACGCCGTGAACGCGACCCGTCAGCGCCTGCTGACCCTGGCCGCCGCCAACGTCGATACCCTGGTGCCGGCCTATACCAACGGCGTCCAGGCGATGCCGATCTCCTACGCCCACTATCTGCTCGCCTACGCCGATTCCTTCGCCCGCGACGCCCAGCGCATCGCCCAGCTCTATCAGCGCCTCAACCTCAGCCCGATGGGTACCGCCGTGCTGGCCAATTCTGCCTATCCGCTGAACCGCGAGCGTCTCGCCGCCCTGCTCGGCTTCGATGGGGTGCGGCAGAATTCGCTGGATTCCAGCCAGGTCTCTACCTATGACATCCCCATCGAGGCGGCCGACATCGCCGCCTCCTCGGCGATCCGGCTGGGGGCGATGATCGGCGACATCCATACCCAGTACCACCAGATCCGCCCCTGGCTGCTGCTGGAGGAAGGCTCCACCTACACCAGCAGCGCCATGCCGCAGAAGCGCAATCCCGGACTGCTGATGCGCACCCGGGAAGCCGCCTCGGACACCATCGGCCTGGCGCAGACCATCACCCTGCGCGCGCACAACGTGACCACCGGCATGACGGACTACAAGTTCGCCTTCGACGACCTGAATTTCTATGACTCGGCCATCGGCATGTTCACCAGCATGGACCGCGTGCTCGACGCCCTGAAGGTCAATCCGCAGCGCGCCCTGGAAGAGCTGGAGCACGAATGGACCACCTCGATGGAGCTGGCCGACACCCTGGAACGAGCGCACAAGGTGCCCTTCCGCATCGGTCACAGCTTCGCCTCGCTGATCGTCACCGAGGCCCGCAACGAAGGCTACACGCCCAAGACTTTCCCCTTCGCCAAGGCCCGGCAGCTCTACACCCAGGCCGCTGAGAAGTACCAGTGGAAGGAAACCAGCCTGCCGCTGCAGGAGGCCGAATTCCGCAATGCCCTCTCGCCGACCAGCATGGTCAAGACCCGGGTCGGTACCGGCGGTCCGCAACCGGCCGAGGTGCAGCGCATGCTCGGCGAGGCGAAGCAGGCCCTGCAGACCGATGTCGACTGGACCAAGGCCCGGCGTCAGCGGCTCGCCGAGGCCGACACCGCGCTCGATCAGGCCTTTGCCAAGCTGCTGAAGCCGTGATCGCCTAGTGCCGTCCACGGGCGAGCGCCGCCGCCAGCTGCGGCCGGTCCAGCGTCCCCTGCCAGCGCGCCAGCGCCAGGCAAGCGACGCAGTTACCCAGCACATTGGTGAGCGAGCGGCACTTCATCAGCCGCTCGACGCCCAGCAGCAGGCCGACCGCCTCCACTGGCACGAAGTGCAGGATCGACAGGATCGCCGCCAGGGTCAGGAAGGCCGAGCCGGCGACGCTGGTGGAGCCCAGGGTAGTGATCAGACCGACGAGCAGGAAGCTCGCCAACTGCGCGGCCGACAGCTCGATCCCGGCGAACTGGGTGAGGAACAGCAGCGCCACGGCGATATAGAGATTCGAGCCTGCCAGGTTGAAGGTGTAGCCGGTGGTCAATGACAACCGCACCAGCTCCGTCGGGCAACCGGCGCGTTCGAGGCGGCCGATCAGCAGGGGCAAGGCCGCGACCGAGGAACCGGTCACCGCCACCAGCAGCAACTCGTGCTTCAGCCAGAGGATCAGGCGCAGCAGGGAAAAGCCACAGAGCCGCGCCACCAGCCCCAGCACGCCGCAGACGAAACACAGGGCGGCCAGATAGACCGCGAGCAGAAACTTCAACAGCGGCCACAGGGAGGCGCCGCCATAACGGGAAACGGTAAAGGCCATGGCCGCAAAGGCGGCGAGCGGCGCCAGGCGGAGGAACAGGCGCAGCAGCCGCAGCATGAACCCCAGGGTCCGCTCGATCCCGGCGAGCCAGGGTGTGCCATGCTCACCCAGGGCACGCAGGATGAGTCCCAGGGCGATGGCCAGGCACAGCAGCGGCAATATGGCGCTCTGGGTAAAGGCGCCCAGTAGGGTACCTGGCAGACTGTCGAGCAGACCTGGCATCGACGAGGGAGCAGCCGGCAACAGGGGGTCCGCCGGTTCGGCACTGCCCCAGCTGATCGATATCGGGCCAGGCGCGACGGCGCTGCCGGGATGGATCACCAGACCGACGAGCAGACCAACCAGCAGGGACAGCAGGGACATCACCTGAAAGTACAGCACCATGCGCGCCGCCATGGCGCCGACGCCCCGACCCAGGCGGGCAATGGCCGACACGATCAGCGCGAACATCAGCAGCGGGATGGCCAGGCCAAGGGTGCGCAGGAACAGATCGCTCAAGGGCTTCATGGCCGCGGCCAGCTCGGGACGCCAGAGACCGAGCAGCAGCCCGCTGGCGAGCGCCACGCCTAGCTGCACACTGCCGTTGCGAGCGATCCGCGCGATCATCCGGATTCCTGTCGTTATTATTGTGCGAGGCGCCAGACACCTTGCGCCCCATCCTAACCGATCGGTCATCCAGACCGGCGTCAGCGAGGTCAGCGAGCGAATGGAATTGCGGCATCTGCGTTACTTCGTCACGGTGGCCGAAGAGCAGCACTTCACCCGCGCCGCCGCGCGCCTGCACATGCAGCAGCCGCCGCTCAGCCAGCAGATCCGGGCCTTGGAAGACGAACTCGGCTTCGCCCTCTTCCTGCGTCACCCTAAGGGTGTCGTGCTGACCGCTGGCGGCGCGGCCTTCCTGCAGGAGGCCCGTGACATCCTGGCCCGGGTCGGCCAGGGCGCGCATCGCGCGGCGAGGGTCGCCAAGGGCATCGACGGCACCCTGACGCTGGGTTTCACCAGTTCGGCGGCCGCCCATGCGCTGATCCCCCGCGTCATCCGCGCCTACCGGGAGCGCTACCCGGACGTGGAAATCGTCATCGCCGAGGACAACGCCCAGGGCCTCACCCAGCGGGTGGCGGAAGGCCGCCTGGACCTCGGCATCCTGCGCGCCCCGGTCAGCGCGCCGGACGGCGTCACCTATCACCGCCTGCTCAATGAGGCGATGCTGCTCGCCTTGCCGAGTAATCATCGACTCATCACGGGGATCGGCGCAGCGACGCTGGACAGCCTGGCGCAACGCGGACTGCCGCTGACGGCCCTGGCCGATGAAGCCTTCATCCTGGTGCGCAAGCCAGGCGCGCCGGGCATGTATGCCAAGCTGCTGGATGCCTGTCGCCATGCCGGCTTCGAACCCAGAGTCGCCTTCGAAGTCGATCGCATGCTCACCAACCTGAGCCTGGTGGCGGCCGGCGCCGGCATCTCCGCGGTACCGGCGTCCATGACCGAACTGCACAGGTCCAGCATCTGCTACTGCCCCATCCTGGACGCCCGCCCCCGGCTGGCCGCCCCGATCACCCTGGCCTGTCGCGCCTTCAATCCCTCGCCCGCCCTGCAGAACTTCATCGTCCTGGCCCGGCACCTGGCGGGCAGACCACAGCGGCGGGCGCGGGGCTGAACGCCGCGCAGTAGCCCATCTCCTCCTTGCGAACCTGGAAGCTTGCCCGGTTATTCCGATCCGGGCATGGCTGGTTCGATGTGCCAGCCAACGACCGAGCGGGAGCCGCCAGACACCCTCACCCCAGCAACAGCCGAATGGCCCGCTCGATCCGCTCCGCCGCCTGAGCCCGCAGTGCCCTGGGATCATCGCCCAGCAGCGCCCGCAACTGATGCGGCGCGAAGACCAGATCGATGAATCCCTCGAGCAGCCGCTCGACATCGTCCGGCTGATCCGGGCCCGCCTCGATGGCCTGTCGCACCCGCAGGCGACCCGCCTCCCAGCCGATCCGGGTCGCTTCGGCCGCTACTGCCGGAAAGCGATCGGCCGTGGCGATCACCAGGCGCATCATCGCCAGGGTCTCCGGCCGCGAGGCGTGCTCCAGCATGTCCTGACCGGCCAGCCGCAGACGCTCCGCGAGCGGCAGGCCGGAGGCCAAGGGTTCGAGCTGCGGCAGGGTTGCCGAATGACGGCGGATCACCGCCTCGAACAGCTGATCCTTGTTGGCGAAGCGCGCATAGAGGCTGGCCTTGCCCGCACCGGCCAGTCGCGCCACCGCCTCGCAGGAGGTCCCGGCAAAGCCCTGGGCGAGGAAGAGTTCGAAGGCAGCGTCCAGCAGGCGGCGATCGACATCGCCGGCCTCTTCGCGCCGGGGTCGCCCGCCGCGTGGTTTGGTCATTTCGGTCATGGGCGAACCTTAAGCGGATTGACAGCACCTGTAAACTGAACGATAACGTTCAGTTATTCGACTGCGCCCTTTCTTGCGAGGCTCTCCATGACCGATCTCATCCAGCCCTTCCCCATCCGCATACCTGAAGCCCAGCTCGATGAGCTGGCAGCAAGACTCAGGCTTACACGCTGGCCCGACCGCGAGACCGTCCACGATGGCAGTCAGGGGCCGCAACGGGAGCGCCTGCAGGCCCTGGTGGAGCGCTGGAGCGGCGGGTACGACTGGCGGGCGGCCGAGACCCTGCTGAACGGCTGGGGCAGCAGCCGCACCGAGATCGACGGCCTCGGCATCCACTTTCTGCATGTGCGCTCTCCCGAACCGACGGCTACACCCCTGCTGCTCACCCACGGTTGGCCAGGCTCTGTGCTGGAGTTTCGCGACGTGATAGGGCCGCTGAGCGATCCAGTCGCCCATGGCGGTGAATCCGCGGACGCCTTTCACCTGGTCATTCCCGCGCTACCCGGCTTCGGCTTCTCGGACCAGCCCAGCGAGCCCGGCTGGGGAGTGAGCCGCACGGCCCTGACCTGGATCGAACTCATGCGCCGACTCGGCTACGGCGATCACTGGCTGGCCCAGGGCGGCGACTGGGGCGCCGCGGTGACCACCGCCCTGGCCCATATGCGCCCGGCGGGCCTGGCCGGCGTGCACCTGAACATGGTGATGTTCCAGCCCACTGCCGAGGAGGTCGCAGCGGCCACGCCGGACGAGCAGCGGATGCTCGCCGACGCCGCCCGCTACGAGCGCGAATACGCGGGCTACATGAAGGTGCAGACCACCCGCCCGCAATCGGTGGGCTTCGCCCTGGCCGACTCGCCGGTAGGCCTGGCGGCCTGGATCTACGCCCTGTTCCAGGACGTTTCGGACAGCGCAGGCGAACCCGAGCGCGTCCTGCCGCTGGATCATCTGCTCGATGACATCATGCTTTACTGGCTGCCCAATGCCGGCGCCAGTTCGGCGCGTTTCTACTGGGAGGCCAGGCGCGAGATGGCGAACGGCATGCCCAGCGCGCCGCTGCCCCTGCCCGCGGGCGTCAGCATGTTCCCCGGCGAGCAACTGCGGCTGTCGCGCCGCTGGGCCGAGCGGCGCTTCGCCGATCTGCGGTTCTTCGCGGAAGCCGATCAGGGCGGGCACTTCGCGGCGATGGAGAATCCGCAAGAATTCGTCGGTCACCTGCGGGAGGCCTTCCGGGCGATGCGCTGAGGGCGTCCGCTCCAAGACTGTGCCGTAGCAGTTTCACGCAAAGGCCCCGGGTCGCGCTTTAACACTTGTTTACAAGCGTTCAGGAAGTTTTACACGCGGCCCTTTATCGATCAATACCCTTGACTCCCGGCGATCATTCGCTGAATGCCGTTTTCGCGGAGAGGGTTATTAAGGTGAGGCAGGTCGTGAAGCGTATCGGCGCTATCGCCATGCTACTGGGCGTGGCGACCGTCCTGCTGGGGTGGCTGGTCGATCCCTCCCTGTCTCTGCAACACGGCATGAAGCTCGTTTACATAAAGCGCGAGTTCCTGCAGACGGACCTCTTCCTCTGGGGCGCCCTGCTGTTCGCTGCCGGGTTCAATGGCTATGCACTGCATGCCGACCTTTGAGCGCCACGCAGGACCCCAAGCCAGGGGTAGCCAGAATCACCGACGGTTGCCTTTCTGTCCGTCTCCCGGCACGGTGACCCGCCCACCTTGATCGGGACGCTCACCTTGACCCCTACCCTGCACATCGCCGCCGCCATCCTCATGAACGACCGCCAGCAGGTGCTGCTGGTGCGCAAGCGGGGCACCACCGCCTTCATGCAACCGGGCGGCAAGGTGGATCCGGGGGAGCAACCCCTGGAGGCCTTGATCCGCGAGCTGGGGGAAGAGCTTGGCCTGGTCATCACGGCAGAGGCTGCGACCTTTCTCGGCAACTACCAGGCGCCGGCCGCCAATGAACCCGGTTTCAGGGTCGATTGCGCGCTGTATCAGGTAGCCATGGGCGCGGAAGTCCAGGCGGTGCCTGCCGCCGAAATAGAAGAGGCGGTGTGGGTAGCCGTAGACGAACCCGGCGATCTGCCGCTGGCGCCCCTGACCCGCGACGTGATCCTTCCACTGCTCGGGCGCCAACTGCACCCTTAGCAAGCGGCCTTGCGCCCTTGGCCACGGATTTCAGCTTTGCCATGCCAGCTCGGGCCAGGCCGCCTGAAGCATCGGGCGGCCTGGCGCCGGCCAGCGTCAGACCTTGGGCAAGGGCCGCCATCCCCCGGCCGTACGCACCTCGAGGCCAGCCGGCAGGCCATCCAGACGTAGCAGGTGCAACCAGCCGTTGCGCACCAGATCGCGCACTACGGCATGGTTGGCGATCACCTGATCGATCATCGCGCGCGGCGCCTCGATCACCACGTGCAGGCGTAGCGGACGGTGCATCCACCGCTGGCCGTCGTGCAGCGACTGGCGCGCCAGACCGATGCGCAGGTCGCCGCCGTTGCCTTCGAACACGCCGATATGGCCGCCCACCACGTTGTGCAGCAACTTGTTGCCGCTGCCAAAGCGCAGGTTGTCGGTGGTCGAGGTGAAGTACTGCAGGTTGATCCAGTGCGCCACCACCATGGGCGCCGTCATGATCAGCTCCAGCACCCTGCCCTCCCGGTCTTGCCGCCAGTCGTAGTCGTGCAGGAAGACGCGACCCTCCAGGTCCACCGCGCGGGTGCGCGCCCGCGGCGCGGCGATGAAGGCGGCATTGCCGGCGAGGCCCCATTCCGGCCGGGTCTGCGCCCAGTCCCGAGCGCGCCAGCGCAGCTGCCCGAGCAATCTGTCCGGCTGTTCCGGCAGCGGTGCCAGGCCCAGTTTGCCAGCCCGCTGCCGCCGCACCTCGGCGCTGGCGCTGTCCAGCGCCAGCCGCAGGCGCTGCCAGCTGGGCTGGAGCTCTGCGGGAAGCCCCTCGTACCCGAAGACCTGCACCTCATCCGTCGTGGTGTTGTGCAGCCCGGCCAGCACCTGGCAGTGCGGCGGCAGGTCGAGGCCGCGCACCCGCAGCCCGTCGCGCACCTCGGGTTCGTTGAGCAGGCCGGCCAGTAGCCGCGCATTGATCTCGCCGCTCTGACCACAGCAGGCACCGCAGTCCAGACCCGCTGCCTGAGGATTATTGGCGCTCTGGCTGCCGTGGCCGAGCAGCACCAACAGGGACGGCACCGGCCCGTTGAGGCCCATGGCCTTGAGAATGCGCTCGGCCAGGTCGACCTGCTGCAGCCGGGACATCACCGGTAGCTGTGGCTGCAGTTGTTGCCGTTCATGACGGCGCCAGGCGCTGAGTTCGGGCGAAGGCGCGCCACCGGCCAGGCCATAGGTCCGTCCCAGCAGCGCCCCGGCGTAGCCCAGCCCCATGCTTTCCACCAGGGTGAAGGTCGAGGCCGGCAGCCGCTCGAACAGCCGCCAGCGGCCCTGCCGTGCCAGGCGCCCCTGACGCAGCTGTGCCAGCTGGCGATCCCGCGTGGCATCGCCACTGCCCTCGCTGACCTGCAGTTGCGGCGCGAGCAGGCCCGGCAACTGTGGGCGCGTGGCACCGGTACCCAGCGGCGTATAGGCGATGGGCAGCCCGAAGAAGCCGGCGAAACCGCCGGTTTCCAGTGCCGGACAGGTCAGCTCCAGGGCACGCCTGAGGGGCTCGGAACGCACGTCGATGCAGAAGAACAGCTTGGCCAGCGGCACCGGGGGCAAGGCTGCCGGGATGCTCTGGCACAGCGCCTGCTGCAGATGCTCCTGCCAGGCCAGCTCGTCGGCGCGCTGCCAGAGCTGCAGGGCCTGCCAGTTGGCCGAAGGCATCCGCTGCGAGCCCTCCACCCAGGCCGCGCGCCAACTGTGCCAGCGGCTCTCGGCATCGCGCCGGCGATCATCCACCAGCCACTCCCAGGCCGCGCGGATGGCCAGCAGCTCCAGCACCGTCTGGTCGTCCTCGCCCTGCAGCCGGGCCTGCCAGCGCCGATAGGCGCACCAGGAGGCCCAGCCCAGGTTGCGCAGCAGCAGGCAGTCGAACCAGGCCGCCCAGTCTGGGGCTGGCAGTCCCAGGTGTTCGACCGCCGCCTCCAGGGCCGCTTCGGGTTGCGCCGGCAACGCTGCGATCCGCTGGTGCAGATCCCGGCAGCCACTGAGGACGCTCAGGCCCTGGTCGGCCAGCAGGCTGGCGCGCCAGGTCTGATAGAGCCCGCCACCCTCTGCCGGACGCCAATCCGCCTGCTCGTGATCGAACCAGGCCGCGCAGCTCTGACCGATCTGGTGGGTGATCAGCGCCGGCCAGCCCGGAAGCGGGATCCCCGGCTCGGCCAAGTCTTCCAGCAGCGGCAGACCGTGGCCGACCTCCGCGGGGGCCTCCAGTACCTCCAGCAGCCTTACCGGCTTGCAGGATTCCCCCTGCTCGGCCAGTGCCTGCTGCAGATGGCGCTCGGCGATGCGACCGTCCTGCCAGGCCTGGCGATAGTCGGCGGCGTCCAGGGTCAGGCGGCTGCCGGCGCGCTGCCAGAGCTGCGCAGCCACGCTCTGCCAGGCCTGATCGCGCCGCTCCCACAGCGGGTTGACGGCGATCATGCGATCCAGCGGCCAGGTCGGCGCGATGCGCGCACAGGCCTGGCGGACCGCCTCGTGCAGCGCCTGGTGCTTGGGGCTGGAAAACGTTTCGAAGGCAGTCATGCGCGGTCTCCAAGGGTTGCGCTCAGGGGCTGGGGCACACGCGCCGGCCACAGGCGAAAGGTCAGGTGGGTGAAGTGCTCATCCAGGTAGAAGCCGGCGAAGGCCATCGGATAGAGACGTTGCGCCAGGGCGCCGCGCGGCCGGGCCAGCAGCAGTCCCTGCAGCAGGTAGAGCCCGACCAGCATGACCATCGCCACCAGGGCCAGCGGCAGCGGCGCCGCAGCGAGGTGCTGGCCGAGGATCCAGCCGGCCGCCTGATGCCACAGCAGGTAAGCGCCGAGCAGCAGGCCGAACATGAGCCAGCCATGGGCTGGCTGGTCGCGGCGCAGGGTCCAGGGCGCCAGGCCGATCGCCAGTAGCGTCAGGCCCACCAGGGGCAGCGCATGACCGGGCAGCAGCCAGGCGCAAAGCCCTTGCAGCAGCGCCAGCATCAGCGCGGCCACCAGCAGTGCGCGCACCAGCCCGTTCAAGTCGAGCGCTACGGCCTGCGGCTGCAGGGCATGCTGGCGGGCGTGGGCGACCGTCTCACCCGCGGCCAGGAAGGCATGGGCCTTGTAGAGCGAGTGGGCCAGCAGGTGCACCAGCGCCAGTTCGTACAACCCCAGCCCGCATTCCAGCAGCATCAGGCCCATCTGCGCGCAGGTCGACCAGGCCAGGCGGACCTTGATGCTGATCCGGGTCATCATCACCAGGGCCGCGAGGACCGCGGTCAGGCCGCCGACCAGCACCAGCAGGCTCTGCGCCGGAACCGCGGCGGAAAACAGCGGGGCGAAGCGCAGCAGCACGAAGCCGCCCAGGTTGGCCACCCCGGCATGCAGCAGGGCCGAGACCGGCGTGGGAGCCTCCATCACCTGGATCAGCCAGCCATGCACCGGCAACTGGCCGCTTTCAGGATCACTGTCAACGCCAGCAGCAGCGCCGCGCCCTGCAGCTCCCAACCGAGCGCACCCCCCGCCTGCACCTGGGCGTTCACCGCGGCGAGGATCAGCGCGAGCCGGCTGCTACCGCCGGCCTGCACCAGCAACAGGGTCGCCATCAGCAGGCTGACATCGGCGAGGCGGCTGGCGAGGAATTTCTTGTGGGCCGCGACGACCGCCTGCGGGCGCTCGGGGTAGAAGGTCAGCAGTTGGTGCAGGCATAGGCTGGAGAGGATCCAGGCCCCGGCAATCAACAGCAGGTTGCCGCTGGTGACCACCGTCGCCACCGCCGCCAGGGTGGCCAGCAGGGCGAGCACGTAGCGCCGCTGCCCTGCTTCCCCCTCCAGATAGCGCCGGGAATACTCGATGATCACCAGCGCCAGCAGGCTGATGAGTCCGGCCATCGCCAGGCCGAGGCGATCAAGATGCCGGGTGCCGACGAACGCCTGTAGCCAGGCCGCCAGCACCAGCAAGACACCCAGATAACCCGCGACCCGCGCAGGTATCCAGAGTTGGCTCGGTGAAGCGAGGAAGAGCGCGGGCAATAGCGCCAGGGCATAGACCCAGGGCAACAGTGGGACGAGGGAAAACAGCGGGCCAGACATCGTGCACACTCCATGAACACCAGATAGCGACAGTGTCCGGATGTGTACGAATTATTTAAAATAGATTGATCAGAACCTAACGTTCACTTTTTAAGAACGAAGCATGCGCCGACTCAATTTCCATCACCTGCACTACTTCTGGGCCGTCGCCAAGGAAGGCAATCTCACCCGTGCCGCCGAGGCGCTGCATGTCTCCCAGTCCGCCCTCTCTACCCAGATCCGCGTGCTGGAAGACCAGCTCGGCCATCCCCTGTTCATCCGCTCCGGACGGAGCCTGCGGCTGACCGAAGCCGGGCAGCTGGTGCTGGACTACGCCGACACGATCTTCGCCCTGGGCAGCGAGTTGCAGGACACCTTGCAGAACACTCAGGAAGCCAACCAGACACTGCGCATCGGCTCCGTGGCAACGCTCTCGCGCAACTTCCAGGAAAACCTGCTGCGCCCCTTCCTCGGTCGTGAGGACCTGGTGCTGACCCTCGAATCCGGCAGCGTGGACGAATTGCTGGAGCGCCTGGCCCTGCACAAGCTGGACGTGGTGCTGACCAACCAGGCGGTGAGCGCCGACAGCCAGCGCACCTGGCAATGCCGCCTGCTCCATCGCCAGCCGGTGTGCCTGATCGGTCCACCGCGCCAGGACAGCCGCCCCTTCGACCTCCACCGGGACCTGCAACAGGCCCGCCTGATCGTGCCCGGGCGCAGCAGCGACGTGCGTAGCCAGTTCGACGTCTATTGCAGCGGCCAGGGGCTGACGCCGCGCATCTGCGCCGAGGTCGACGACATGGCCCTGCTGCGTCTGCTGGCCCGCGACTCCGGCGACCTGGCCCTGCTGCCCGCCGTGGTGGTGCAGGACGAACTGCGCAGCGGCGCGCTGCAGCTCTACGCCGAAGTCCCCGAGATCGCCGAACGCTTCTATGCGGTGACGCTGCAGCGGCAATTTCGGCTGAGTATTCTGGAGGAGTTGCTAGGGCGGGCGGCGGTGACGGATGCCGTCTTGGTGCCGGAGCCGCTGGAAGCTGCGCCAGGAGACCCTGCCTGACCCCGCCATTGCGGCGGAGTCAGGCAACTGTGCAAAGCGGAAGCGCTAGCCACATTGGGGTTGAAGCCCCGCCTCACTCACGACGCCGTCGCGCTCGCAAGCCCGGCATCAGCCCAGCGTGACGGGCTGCGGTGCCAGTACCGACTGCCGTTTGGTATTGGCGACCGCAGGCGCCGTTTCCGGCATTCGCAGCGCACAGAAGGTAGAAATGACGCCAAGCGAACTGAACAGGAGCGCAGGTCCCATCCAGCCCACCACCGCGAACAGCCCGGTCGCGAGGAACGGCAGCAGGCCCGCGATCATGGAGGCCCCGTTGTAGCCCAGGGAAATACCCGAGGTACGCACATTGGGCGGGAATTGCTCGGTGAACCAGCTGGCTTCGACGGCGAAGATCGGATCGTGGCTAAGCAGCAGGGACAGCGCCACCGCGACGATGACCATGACGAAGACCCCACTGTTGATCAGCAGGAACAGGGGTATGCCGAATGCAATGGTGAACAGCGATCCCAGCAGGAACACCGGCTTGCGCCCGATCCGATCGCTCAGGGCACCAAACAGCAGGTGGCTGAGCAGGCCGAGTGCCGACCCGATCATGGTCCCCCAGAGCACGTTTTCCTTGGTCGCGACCCCCGCTAGCAGGACGTAGGAGAGCATGAAGCTGGTCGCCAGGTAGTAGCCCCCGGTCTCGGCGAGCCGCAGACCGATGATCTGCAGGATCTTTCTCCAGTCGCTGCGGATCACCTCGAGCGCTGGCTGTTTCACCAGCTTGTTCTCCGCCTTCATCTTTTCGAATTCCGGGGATTCGCTGACCCCCATGCGGATGTACATGCCCACGCCGACCATCACCACCGACGCCAGGAATGGCGCTCGCCAGACCCAGTCGCCCTCGAACAGCGCGCCGGATGCCAGGAAGGCGCCATTGGCCATCAACAGGCCCAGCGGAATACCGATCTGCGGTACGGCGCCAAAGAAGCCTCTCCGGTGCGGCGGGGCATGCTCGCAGGCCATCAGCACCGCCCCGCCCCACTCGGCACCGAAGCCGATTCCCTGGATCATCCGGAGCAGGATCAGCAACAACGGCGCGACCAGCCCGGCCTGCTCGTAGGTCGGCAAGGCGCCGATCAATACCGTGGCGCCGCCCATGGCGAGGAGCGACCAGAGCAGAATGGCCTTGCGCCCGATGCGGTCTCCGTAGTGGCCGGCCAGGTAACCCCCTAGGGGTCGCATGAAGAAGCCCACCGCCATGGTGGCGAAGGCGGCGAGGATACCGACGATGGGTTCCGTCGTATGGAAGAACACGCTGCCGAACCAACCGGCAGCGGCCGTCCCGTAGATGAAGAAGTCATAGCTCTCCACCGCCGATCCGATCATGGAGGCGAAAGACACTTTTCCGGCACTGTCCCGAGCCGGCATGGCCTTGCTATCTGAAGGGTGCATGGATAACTCCGCTACCTATTGTTGTTGTAATGAGGCAGGTGTCTGCCTCTGGTGGTGAAGCCGAGAAACTGTGAACCGTCGGCGCTAGCGCCAAGTCTCGATGACGCGACTGTCATCCCGCTGACCGAGCCCCGCTGCGGCCGCTGCCTGGAAACGGGCATGGGCGGTATCGAGCAGCGGTACCGCGGCCTGGCAGGCCTGGGCGGCCTCGGCGACCAGCCCACTGTCTTTCACGAAGATGTCCACCATGCTGGTCACACGGGTGTCCGTGCCTTCCAGCATGCGCGGGCCTCGGTCGCTAAGCATCCAGGAGCCGCCTGCGCCCTTCTCGACCAGTGCCAGCACCTGCTCCGGCTGCAGCCCCAGGGCGCGTGCCAGACTCAGCGCCTCGGCGGCCGCCACCAGGTGCACGGAGCACAGGTGCTGGTTGACCACCTTGATCGCCTGGCCATCGCCCACCTGGACACCGGCATTCTTGACCTCGCCCATTGCCTGCAAGACCGGCTCGCAACGGGCTACGGCTGCAGACGCCCCCGAGGCGAAGATAAGCAGGCTTCCAGTAAGGGCGCGGGCTACCCCGCCGGTGACCGGTGCATCCACGACCTGAACACCTAGCGCCTGAAGACGGCTCGCCTGCTCACGGACGGACGCCGGTCCCACGGTGCTCATGATTATCCAGTGCTGGTCGGAACGCAGCCCACTGCACTGGCTGACCAGGGAGGCCAACTGCGCTGGCGTTGCCACCATCACTACCACGACGTCGGCATCGATCAGCGCCTGCCACTCGGCGACCGCTTCCAGCCCTTCCGCCGCAGCCCGCTTGCGCGACGCCTCCGACAGCTCGATGCCGATGATCCGGTGCCCGGCGCGCTGAATCTGTACCGCCATGGGCAAGCCGATGGCGCCCAGCCCTACGAAAGCTACGTTCATACTGCCTCCTAACCCAACCAGCTTTGAATGCGGGCGACCATGGCGGCCGTAGAAATGCCGTAGCGATCGTGCAGTGTCGGCAAGGCACCGGCGTCGAGGAATTGATCAGGGAGGGCGATCTGCCGAAACTCCGGGTGCACGCGGGCGCGCAACAACGTCAGCGCGACCGCCTCGCTCAAGCCGCCCACGGTGCTGTGATTCTCGGCCACTATGACCAGCCGTCCACTCCGGCGGCATTGCTCGATGAGGGTGGCCTCATCCAGCGGCTTGATGGTGGGTACATGCAACACCGCTACGTCGGCACTGCCATCCGCCATGGCTTCAGCGACTTCCAGCGCCCGCATGGTCATGATGCCGCTGGACACGATCAGCACATCGCGCCCGTCACGCAGCAACTTAGCCTTGCCCAGCTCGAACTGGTAGTCGTATTGGTCCAGGACCATCGGCACCTTGCCCCGCAGCAGGCGCATGTAGACCGGCCCCTGGTGAGCGGCGATGGCCGCGACCGCCTGGGTGGTATCCAGCGCGTCGCAGGGATCGACCACGGTCAGACCGGGTATCGCGCGCATCAGCGCAAGATCGTCGGTGGCCTGGTGGCTCGGGCCATATCCGGTGGTAAGCCCTGGCAGGGCCGCGCAGATCTTGACGTTCAGATGCTCTTCGGCGATGACCTGATGGATGAAGTCATACGCCCGGCGGGTGGCGAACACGGCGTAGGTCGTGGCGAACGGCACCAGGCCTTCCTTCGCCAGACCACCAGCAGCTGCCATCAAGAGCTGCTCCGCCATGCCCATCTGCAGGTAACGCTCGGGAAACTCCCGGGCGAAGATGTGCAGATCCGTGTACTTGGAAAGATCCGCGGTCATCCCGACGATACGCGAATCCCGTTTGGCTGCCGCGATGAGCGCCTGCCCGAAGGGCGCCGCCTCGGTACGCTGCCCCTCGCTGGCAATCGAGGCGATCATCGCCGAGGTGGTAAGGCGTGGCTTCTTGAGAGTATCGACGCTCATGTCACTGCGCTCCCTGCTGATAGTGGCGATCGAGGACGTCGAGCGCCTGCTGCCATTCATGGGGCTCGACGCGAATGAAGTGGTTCTTTTCCCGAGCTTCGAGAAAGTCCACGCCCTTGCCCATCAGGGTGTCGAACAGGATGACCCGGGGCTTGGACTCGGTCAGCGCCATGGCGCTATCGAACGCCGCGAGTACGGCGGCCAGATCATTGCCGTCCACGCGCTGGACGTGCCAGCCGAAAGCCTGCCACTTGTCCACCAGCGGTTCGAATCCCAGGATGTCGTTGGAATCGCCGTCAGCCTGCTGTCTGTTCAAGTCCACCAGGGCAATGAGATTGCTCAACCCATGGTGCGCAGCCGACATTGCGGCCTCCCAGGTCGCTCCTTCGTCGAGTTCGCCATCGGACATGGAGTTGAAGACCCTCGCCGGGTTGTTCTTCAGCCGCAGTCCCAGCGCCATGCCAACTCCAATCGCCAGCCCTTGGCCAAGCGATCCACCGGAGATCTCCATGCCTGGCGTGTAGGTGGCCATTCCCGACATCGGCAGCCGACTGTCATCCGCGCCATAGCTCTCCAGCTCACTTTCGGGAATCACCTGCGCCTCCAGCAAGGCGGCATAGAGCGCTATCGCGTAATGGCCATGGGAGAGCAGAAACCGATCTCGACCCTCCCACTCAGGATCGCTGGGGTCGAGATCCATGGCGTGGCAATAGGCAACGGCCAGGACGTCAGCCCAACCGAGGGCCTGGCCCACATAACCCTGGCCCTGGACTTCACCCATACGCAAGGCAAAACGGCGGATGCGCCAGGCGTGATAGGCCAGACGCTCGAGCGGCTCCACTGCCGGAGCAGTGGCTACAGATCTTATTGTCATTATGGATTCCTCGATGTGCAGACCCACTCACGACAGGTGCTTAGAATTCATGCTGAGCACGGCGAGTGGCCTGAAATCCAAGCTAACATCGAAAAAACACGACCGACAAAGGAGTTTTTAACAGCAATGGATGAATTCAGCTCACGTATGAATCGGCTCAGACGCGTACCCTTGACGACCTTCAGAGTCTTCGAAGCCGCTGGCAGAACCGAATCCTTTGCCATGGCCTCCCAGGAGCTGGGTATCACCTCCAGCGCGGTCAGCCACTCCATTCGCAAGCTCGAGGAAAGCATCGAGCTCACGCTGTTCGAACGCAGCACGCGCGAAGTCCGCCTCACCACCAAGGGCCGCCTGTTGCTCGAACACGTTCAGCGCGGGCTGGGCGAGATGCATCGAGGACTTTCGCTCATTCAGACGGATGAACCGCCGCCGCTGCGGCTGCACACCGCGCCCAGCTTCGCGACCCAGTGGCTATTGCCCAGGTTGCCGGATTTCGTGAAGAAACATCCCCACATCGATCTGCGCTTCTCGGCGAGTACCGACTATGCACGGTTCGAGAATGACGACTTCGACCTCGACATCGTCTATGGCGAACCGCGGCAGGATTTCTGCGAACACGTGCCCCTGGCCGTCGAGCACCTCACCCCGCTTTGCAGCCCCGCGCTGGCCGCAGTCATCAAGGCGCCGCAAGACCTGCACCAGCACACCCTGATCCAGTGCGATGTGCAGATGCTGCAGTGGAAGGGCTGGTTCGAGGCCAACCACCTGCTCCCCGCCCACCACTATGCTCTGCGCTTCGACCGCAGCGCCATGGCGATTGCCGCCGCGGTCAATGGCATGGGCGTGGTCCTGGAATCCACGCTGCTGGCCGAACGGGAACTGCAGGAGGGTCGCCTGGTAGCCCCCTTGCGCAGCCTGACCCACGACATCCAGTACGTAGGCCACTTTCTCGCCTACCCCAAGAGCCGGACCCGCAAAGAAGCGGCGGAAGTCTTCAAGAAATGGCTGCTGGATGAGTTGGGGGTTCGTTGACCCGGCATAAGGCTCGCCTAGGTCGGCAAGAGCGGCGAGCGATGAGCTTCGCTCGGCGCTGCACCGCTACCTCACCACGCCATTGGCCTTGAACAGCCAGGCAAAGGCCTGGTCCAGGGTCGGCGATGCCGTGTCGACAGGCTCGTGTGCGAGCTGAGCGGCTGTCCGTGCAAACACTTCCCTGACCCCGGGCAGCACCGCCACCGGCAGCTCGGCAGCCCGCAGTTGGCGTTCGGCCTCTTCCACTTCCTTGAGACGGCGCGGAGCATGCACCACATGCGTCCTGATCAGGGCGCCGAGAAAGTCCCTGAGCGAAGCCTGGTCGATATCGCTCAGAGCATCGTGGAGCTGTTCCGTGACGCCCTGCTTCTCGGCCGCCATGAAGCACTCGATGGTCAGGGCTTCCAGGCCCTTGGTGAACACGCTGCGCAGGATTTTCAGGGCGGCCGCATCGCCCGCGGCGCCTCCCTCGACCGGCTTGAGCGGTGCACCGGCTTCAGCGAAGAGCGCAACAGCGCGCTCCAGGCCGATGCCGGCGCCCAGCAGATTGGTCTTCGCGTGCGTCAACGCGATGGCCCCCAGGATGGCCACGTCCACATAGGGGATCGAGCGCTCGGCCGCGATGGCCGCGGCTCGCCTGATCTGCTCCGGATCCGCGGTGGTCATGTCGATGAACAGCGTACCCGCCTGCATAAGGGCAAGCGCCTGCTCGGCGACCGGGAACGAGACGGTGCCGAAAACGCAGGAGACGACGACGTCACAAGCGGCCACCGCGTCCTCTATCGAGGTGACGAGTGCCAGGTCGTGCTCTTTCGCGAAGGCCTGGGCTCTGGGTGAGGGCTTGAGGTCGCACAAGAGGATTTCATGTCCCGCGGCCACCCAGGGGTGCGCATAGGTAAGACCTACTTCGCCTGCGCCGATAATCGCTAGCTTCATTTTCTTCTTCCGTAATCAATGGGCCGCGTAGGCGCCCCGGTAGGTTCCAGCGGCAATCTGCGCGAGCATCTCCGCTTCCTTGCGCTCGGTCGCCAGACAACGGTCGAGCAACTCCGCCGCCTGGGCGATGGGAAAGGCGACAATGCCGTCATGGTCACCCACGACGAGGTCTCCTGGCGACACGATCATGTCGCCAATGCTCACCGGCACGTTGATCTCGCCCGGGCCGTTCTTGTAGGGGCCCCGGTGATAGCCCCCACGCGCGAAGATGGGAAAGCTGCCCTTGCTGATCGTCGCCAGGTCGCGGATCGCCCCATCGACGACGACCCCCGCGGCCCCGCGCTTTTCCGCGATAGCCGCCATGATGTCGCCCATCAGGGCGCGACTCAGGTCGCCGCCGCCATCGACCACCAGCACCTGGCCAGGGACGAGGAGCTCCAGCGCCTGGTGGATCGCCCGATTGTCGCCGGCGGGTACTTTGACGGTGAGCGCAAGGCCCGCCATGGTGCCTTCGATCCGGTGGAAGGGCCGCAGCCGAGCGCCTGGAAGCCGGTCGAGACAGTCGCTGATGATCGAGGTGGAGGTGCGGGCGAAGGCTTCGACCAGCGCGGTCGGACGGGAAGCGATGACGTTCATGGGGGCTCCTCTTGTTGGGTGACGTCGAGGATAGGCCGGTAGCCAAATAGAAAAAGCGATATTAAGGTATGACCACTCATGCCCTGAAGGAATGCCAATGGTCACGCTACGGCAATTGCTGGCGCTGCACTGGATCGAACGTCTGGGTACCTTCGAAAGGGCTGCAGAACACCTCAACACCACCCAGTCGGCCATCTCGAAACGGGTGCAGGAGCTGGAGTCCTCCACCGGCCTGCAATTGTTCGATCGCTCGCAGCGGGGTGCCCGCTTCACCGCCGAGGGCGAGGAGCTGCTGGTCATCGCGCGGGAGATGCTCGATCTGAACGAACGCATCACCTCGCTCAAGGATGGCAAGCACGTCACCACGCGCCGCCTGCGACTGGGCGTTACCGAACTCACCGCCTGGACCTGGCTACCGCGCCTGGTCACACGACTGGTCGCGGACTTCCCCGGGCTGACAGTGGAACCCGAGGTCGACATGAGTCGCAACCTGCACGAGCGGCTTATGGACGACCTGGTCGACCTCATCGTGATCCCGGACACCTTCACGGCACCTGAGGTCACCAGCGTGCCCCTGGCGACCGTGGAGAATGCCTGGATGGCCGCGCCGGGACTGGTGCGGAGTTCAGGCGTGGTGAGCCTGGCCGAGCTGGCCAAGTATCCCATGCTGATGCAGGGCAAGAAGTCCGGATCCGGCCTGTTCGTGAACCGCTGGCTGCACGCACGCGGCATAGAGCTGCCGAGGATCCTCTCCTCCGACAGCCTTACCGCCATGCTCGGCCTGGCCTCGGCGGGCCTGGGCGTCACCTATCTGCCGCGCGAGTGTTTTCGGCCGCTGGTGGACGAAGGCAAGCTCGTCATCGTCGAGACCGATCCCGAGCTGCCACCGGTTCCCTACATGGCGATGTACCGCAACGACCGGCCCTCGACCTTCGTCGCCGAGATCGCCACGCTGGCGACGCAACTCTGCGACTTCACGAAACAGTTGCAGCGTTAGTCAGGGACCGCTGCATCGCCCCGCGCGTAACTTTCGCGGGGCAACGGTCAAGACCTTGCCAGGCCACTCGACCCGCTAGGCATCCGACTCGCCGACAGGCGCGGTAGCCGGCTCGGAAATGGTCAGCACGAAGGCCAGCGCGGCCAGGGAGCAGACACCGAGGAAGATGAACACCGCCGTCCAGCTGTAGCTGTCCAGCAGGAAGCCGGTGATCAGCGGCGCCATGGCACCCCCTGCCTGGCCCGCGCTGTTGACCACGGAGGCAGCCACCGGATAGGTCGTTCTGGTCGTCAGTCCCATCGAATAGACCGAGAACGACGAGTAGCCGATATTGAGCAGAAAGCCGGTACCGAACAGCAACAGACCGACCGCGAGCAGCCCATTGGGCGCGTAAACCAGCGCGACCATCATCACGCAGGTCGCTACCGCGCTGATCATCATGGTCGGTTTGCGACGGCGGTCCAGGATTCGATCCGATAGCCAGCCGCCGACGATATTGCCAAGTACCCCGCCAACGAAGGGCAAGGACGCCACGAAGCCGACCTGCATCAGTTCGAAGTGCTTCACCTCACCCAGGTACTTGGGGAGCCAGGCCAGGAGCACGTTCACTACACCGGTCATGAGCAGGTAGCCCAGACCACATCCCCAGATGTTCCAGGATCTGAACACGGAGCGGGACGTATCCAGGACGGGGGTGCGCTCATAGCGCAGCGCGCGGTCGAGCCTGCCGAAATCCCGGTGCTTACGGACCGACTCGCTGTGCGCAGTCGTCTGGTCTTCGATGTGCTCGGCTTCGGCGTCACTGACCTGCTTGCAGGCCCGCGGGTCATTGGGGACGAGCCACCACCAGAGCAAGGCCAGCAGCACGCCTGGCAGGGCGAAGGCAATGAACATGGTGCGCCAGCCATCGAGCAGAATCAGCGCCGCCCCCAGTGGCGGTGCGATCACCGCACCCATCTTCGCGGCGGACAGGAACGCCCCGGTAGCCGTGCCCTTTTCCCGCGGCGGAAACCAGCGGTTGATGGTGCTCAGCATCGACAGCGGCAAGGCAGCTTCTGCCACGCCCAGGGCCGAGCGATAGAGCTTGAGCATGCCGATGCTGTGGGAGGTGCCGATCAGCAGCGTCACCAGCGACGTCAGCCCAATCGCTGCGGGAGCGACCACGCGCACGCTGACCTTGCTCAGCAGGAAGCCTGCCGGTATCTGACCCAGCGAGTAGAACAGGAAGAAGGCACTGACCAGCAGACCCACCTCGGCATTGGTCGCACCGAATTCCTTCTGGATATAGGGCAGGGCGATGCCGATATTGGCCCGATCGGCTGCAGCGAGCATGTACACGACCACGATGACCGCCAGTACCACCCAGCGGTAGCGGGTCCTGGACCGCGTCTGTAGCGCTGACCGTTCCGCTACTGCCGGCGCCGGCTTTGAAGCCAGGGATTCGGTCATGAGTCCTCCGATTTTTATGTTTATTAAAGGTGACGGAGGTTTTACGACGACCAATTAATGGAAAAAAGCGATAAAGAGGAACAGGCATTCATTCCCCTTTGGAATGCGCTTACGCCATATCCGGTGGAATGTCGGTGCTTGAGCGCCTGGCAGCCGCAACTCCGTCTGCCCCGCCGCGCTCCCCTCACCGGGATGCCGGCCGGAAACACGGATAACCCATAATCGGCAGACGAGTCTGTAGATCCTCTTTCCAGTTGATGGACTGCCGCCAACCACCCAGCACCCCAGGCGTGCCCTCCTCCCCCTCGCCCGCTACAATGCGCGCCTTGCCGTGCCACGCCTGATCGAGAAGAACCGCCATGTCCCTGCCCAAGCACCATCTGGAATTGCTCAGCCCTGCCCGCGATGTCGGTATCGCGCGAGAGGCCATCCTGCATGGGGCCGATGCCATCTATATTGGCGGGCCGAGCTTCGGGGCGCGGCACAATGCCTGCAACGAGGTCAGCGAGATCGCCGAGCTGGTGAAATTCGCCCGGCGCTATCACGCGCGCGTGTTCACCACCATCAACACCATCCTGCATGACGACGAGCTGGAGCCGGCACGCAAGCTGATCCACCAGCTGTACGACGCCGGCGTGGATGCGCTGATCGTGCAGGACCTGGGCGTGCTGGAACTGGACATCCCGCCGATCGAGCTGCATGCCAGCACCCAGACCGACATCCGCACCCTGGCGCGGGCCAAGTTTCTCGATCAGGCCGGCTTTTCCCAGCTGGTGCTGGCGCGCGAGCTGAATCTGCAGGAGATCGCGGCCATCGCCGCCGAGACCGACGCGGCCGTCGAATTCTTCATCCATGGCGCCCTGTGCGTGGCCTTCTCCGGCCAGTGCAACATCTCCCATGCCCAGACCGGCCGCAGCGCCAACCGGGGCGACTGCTCCCAGGCCTGCCGCCTGCCCTACACCCTGAAGGACGACCAGGGTCGGGTGGTGGCCTTCGAGAAGCACCTGCTGTCGATGAAGGACAACAACCAGAGCGCCAACCTGCGTGCCCTGGTCGAGGCCGGCGTGCGCTCCTTCAAGATCGAGGGGCGCTACAAGGACATGGGCTACGTGAAGAACATCACCGCCTACTACCGCCAGTTGCTCGACGAGATCCTCGAAGACCGCACCGACCTGGCGCGCGCCTCCAGCGGCCGCACGGCGCACTTCTTCGTGCCCGATCCGGACAAGACCTTCCACCGCGGCAGTACCGACTACTTCGTCACCGACCGCAAGGTGGACATCGGCGCCTTCGACTCGCCGACTTTTACCGGGCTGCCGGTGGGTCAGGTGGAAAAGGTCAGCAAGCGCGACTTCATCGCCGTGACCGAAGAGCCGCTGTCCAACGGCGACGGGCTCAACGTGCTGGTCAAGCGCGAGGTGGTGGGCTTCCGCGCCAACGTTGCCGAACTGAAAGGTGAATTCGAAGAAGACGGGGCGAAGCGCTATCGCTATCGCGTCGAACCCAACGAGATGCCCGAGGGGCTGTTCCGCCTGCGACCGAATCATCCGCTGTCGCGCAACCTTGACCACAACTGGCAGCAGGCCCTGCTCAAGACCAGCGCCGAGCGCCGCATCGGCGTGCGCTGGCAGGCCGAGCTGCGCGAGCAGCGATTGCAGCTGACCGCCATCAGCGAGGAAGGCGTGAGCGTCACCGTTGCCCTGGACGGTCCCTTCGGCATGGCCAACAAGCCGGAGCAGGCGCTGGATGGGCTGCGCGATCTGCTGACCCAGCTGGGCACCACCGAGTACCACGCGCTAAACGTGACCCTGGATGCCCCCCAGGCCTTCTTCGTACCCAATTCGCAACTCAAGGCGTTGCGCCGCGAGGCCATCGAGCAGCTGACCGCGGCGCGCATCGCCGCCTACCCGCGCGGCCGCCGCAAGGCCGAGACCAGTCCGCCGCCGGTGTATCCCGAGTCGCACCTGTCGTTTCTCTACAACGTCTACAACCAGAAGGCCCGCGACTTCTACCACCGCCATGGCGTGCAACTGATCGACGCCGCCTACGAGGCCCACGAAGAGCCTGGCGAGGTGCCGGTGATGATCACCAAGCACTGCCTGCGCTTCTCCTTCAACCTCTGCCCCAAGCAGGCCAAGGGCGTCACCGGCGTGCGCACCAAGGTCGCGCCCATGCAACTGGTCCACGGCGACGAGGTGCTGACCCTGAAGTTCGACTGCAAGCCTTGCGAGATGCATGTGGTGGGCAAGATGAAGGGCCATATCCTCGACCTGCCGCTGCCGGGCAGCCAGGCCGCGGCCAAGGCACTGGCCAGCATCAGCCCGGAAGACCTGCTCAAGACCATCCGCAACAAGCCGACCGGATACAGTCACTGAGCCCGGCAAGGCGCTCGGGACTGATCTGCACCGAGGTCTCGCACACCAGGTAATCACCCCCGGGGGCCCAGCCGGCCGGAACGCTGTCGGTCACCCGGTCGGGCCGCCACTTGCTGCTTCCCTGAGCGCGACCGGCGCTCGATCCTCCCGCCTGTCCCTCTCCTTTACCACCTGCCGTCGAGAGTGGGTGAGTCTACTTTTTGTCACCTTGGCACCGGCCGCCGCAACCACCGGGCCAGAGGCGCTCGCGCTTGATAGCCGACTGACCGGCACGTGCCGAACGGTCCCGAACCCTGAAAAAAAGTGCACGGCACCGCCGCAATGGACTCCAACCTGGCTGATGCCTACCGCGGTTTCCTGGCTGAATGGCCGAGCCGGCGGACGGCGTCCTGTGTTCCAGTTGACCAAGAGCGC
Source organism: Pseudomonas aestiva (assembly GCF_039908605.1). Classification (NCBI taxonomy): domain Bacteria; kingdom Pseudomonadati; phylum Pseudomonadota; class Gammaproteobacteria; order Pseudomonadales; family Pseudomonadaceae; genus Pseudomonas; species Pseudomonas aestiva. The sequence continues at coordinate 2,904,736 of NZ_CP150916.1, forward strand.
GCTGGGATAAAACGAGTCGCGACCGCGCCTGCGCGGCCGAGTCGTGGCGATTTCTGAACCGGCTAGAAGACCCCCTGCTTTATGGATCTCGGATTTTTCAACACCCTGCTATCGACCAGTCTGCTCGGCATCTCGCTGGCCAACTGGCTCGCCATGCTGTGCATCATCCTGCTCAGCTTCACCCTCGCCCGTACCGCTATCGGCTTCGTCCTGAGAAATCTGCGGACCCGCGCCGAGAAACCGGGTGCCCATGTCAGCCATATCGCCATCCAGGTGCTCTCCAGCACCAGCAATACCCTGCTGTTGCTGGCCGCCATCCTGATCGGCGTGGGGATACTGGATCTCCCCGAGCGCTGGCTGACGCGGGTCAGCAGCCTCTGGTTCGTGGTAGCGGCCTTGCAGGCCGGGCTGTGGGCCAACCGGGCGGTGGCCCTGGCGCTGCACCATTACTTCGTCAAGCACAGCCAGGCGGACGTCTACCAGGGCAGCGCCCTGGCCACCCTGTCACTCTGGGGCGCCAAGGTGCTGCTCTGGGCCGTGGTCGGCCTGGCGATGCTGTCCAATCTCGGCGTCAACATCACCGCCTTTGTCGCCAGCCTCGGCGTAGGTGGCATCGCCATCGCCCTGGCGGTGCAGAACATCCTGGGTGATGTGTTCGCCTCCCTCTCCATCGCGGTGGACAAGCCCTTCGAGGTGGGCGACTTCATCGTCGTCGGCTCGCTGGCGGGCACCGTCGAGCACGTGGGCCTGAAGACCACCCGGATCAGAAGTCTGGGCGGCGAACAGATCGTCATGGCGAACGCCGAGATGATCGGCAGCACCATCCAGAACTACAAGAAGCTGCAGGAGCGTCGCATCGTCTTCAAATTCGGCCTGACCTATGCCAGCCAGCCGAAGCAGATCAGGCAGGTTACTGCCGCCCTGAAAGACATCATTCAGCGGCAGGACAAGACGCGCTTCGACCGGGCTCATCTGCTGGCCTTCGGCGATAGCTCGCTGGACTTCGAGGTCGTCTACATCGTCCTGGATGCCAGCTACAACCTGTACATGGACATCCAGCAGGCGATCAATCTGGAGATGATGGAAGCCTTCGCCAAGATCGGCGTGCGCTTCGCCCTCTCCAGCAGAAGCCTGTATGTCGAATCCCTGCCCGGGAACTTCACGGCCGAGCGGGATCGGCAGGAAGAGAATGAGTCGGTTGGCCAGCACCGGCCAGTGATCCAGTAGCATTCCGCCAGGAACCCAGGGGTGCCGGCGCTGCCGTCGGGACGTTCGTTATGGTGGACGCCTCGACGGCTGGCCCGGGCGAGCCGCCGGCTCAGGCGCGGCGGCGAACTACCGTTCGGCTGCCGCGGGTGTGTGGCGCGCAACGCCAGCGTAGGCGTCGAGCATCCGCTCGCACCAGGCGGTGATGGGATCGTCCTGAGCCAGCAACGCCTGGGCACTGACGATCCGCGCCCACTGAAAGGCGCCGAAGACGATGTGATCGGCATAGGCCGGCGTTTCGCCGGCCAGGTAATCCTGCACCGCCAGGGTGCTGCGCAGGGGTTTCAGGACGTCGCGGAAGGTTTGCAGCGAGGTTTCGCGTTGCCCAGCCAGGGCCTCCAGCGACACGCCAAATGCCGCCTCGCGCGTCCGCTTGAAGTAGTCCTGGTCGGCTTCATCCAGCACCCCATGGACGTCGGGCAGGATCAAGCGCGCCAGCGCCGGATGGACACTGTCCGCGACCCACTGGTTGATGAAGCGCGTCGTTGCCTTGAGCGAGGCATCGCCCAACAGGGCAGGCCGCTCAGGGTACTGGCGATCCAGATACTCGGCGATGGTCCAGCTGTCACTCACGCACTGGTCACCGTCGACCAGCACCGGCACCTTGCCCTGGCCGGAAAAGGCGATGGCCTCCTTCTCATGGAAGCGCCAGGCCACGGTCTCCACCGGCAACCCCTTGTGCGCCAGCGCCAGCCGTATGCGCCAGCAATAGGGGCTGAAGCGGCAGCTGTCGTCGGCGCCGGTCAGTTCGTACAGGCGTAAGGGTTGGGTCATCAGGAGGTTCCTCTTGGTCAACCAATGGGGGGGTTCGTGGGCGACTGTTGGAACAGGTACAGGCGCCGATCAGGTCTTCTGGGACAGCGGCAAACCGCTATAAGTACCCAACCGCTTGCGCTTTCTTTGGGTCGCTATGGCGAAGATCCCTAGCCAAGCGACGCTCGCGGGAACCTGCCCACAGCCCGGGCTCTCCTCCACCGTATCGGCTACAGTTCAGCCAACCCTTCGCCTGTCGCGAACGCCTGGCACCGGAAGAGCCACGCGTGAGAAGGCGCGCAGAGCACCTCAAACCAGGAGTCTCACATGGAGCAGGACAACCAGGAACAGGACTACATCACCTCGCTGGAATCGCTGGAAAGTCTCTACGGCGAGGTCGCGGCACCCTCGATCCTCAAGGAAACAGACCACATTCACCCTGCCTACCAGCCCTTCATCGAGGCGGCGTCCTTCGTGGTATTGGCCTCCTCAGGGCCCCAGGGACTGGATGCCTCGCCGCGCGGCGATGCGCCCGGCTTCGTGCAGGTCGAGGACGCCAGGGACGCTCTACCTGCCGGATCGCCGGGGCAACAACCGCCTGGATACGCTGCGCAACATCCTCCAGGATCCCCAGGTAGCGCTGCTGTTCCTGATTCCCGGCATTGGCGAGACGCTACGGATCAACGGCACCGCCCGTATAGCCGTCGACCCGGCGCTGCTGGCGCGCTTCGAGGTCAAGGGCCAGCGCCCGCGGACGGTACTGGAGATCAAAGTCAGCAGTGTCTACTTCCAGTGCAGCCGCGCGGTGATCAGGGCCGGCTTGTGGGATGCCACCCGGCACCTGCCGCGCAGTGCCCTGCCCTCTCCCGGGTCGATCCTCAAGCAGCTATGTCCGACCCAGATAGACGGCGATGCCTACGACCGGGCCCTGCCGCAGCGCATCGCCAACACCCTCTACTAGGCTGACCCACCCGCTTCCGGACCCAGCAAGGACCCGCCATGACCTTCACGGATATTCTCATCCCCACCTACAGGAATCTGCTTGGCGCCCTGTCGGCCTGGCTCGGCAAGGCCGAGGCCCAACGGCCGGATGGCACAGCCGAGACGCTGCTGGCCGCCCGCCTGGCGCCTGACATGTTTCCCCTCGCCACCCAGATCCGCTTCGCCTGCGTCCAGGCCCAGGAAGGCGTATTGCGACTGCACGACCAGGCCTTTCCGCCCGAACTGACAGACTTGCTCAACGAAGGCCGCAACGCCGGCGAACAACCGGGCACCCTCGCCCAGGCACAGACCCGCATCCGCGAAACCCTGGACAGGATAGAGGCGATCTCAGGCACAGGCCTTCCCATCCAGGAAGGCGCACCGGTCGCCCACGAACTGCCCCAGGGCCTGGTATTCGACTTCACGGCCGAACAGTACGTCCGCGACTGGGCCCTGCCGCAGTTCTACTTCCACGTGATGACCGCCTACGCCATCCTGCGCGCCCAGGGCGTGGAGCTGGGCAAGGCCGACTATATCGCCCAGGTGCTGCCCTACCTGCGCCCTGGGGCGTCGTCCTAGCCGCCAGGCGGCGAACGCCCGAGGTAGCCTTGGCGATCAGCTGATCGCCAGGCGCGGCATGAGCCTCAGGGCCGCGTACTGCAGCAGCATGATGGTCTTGCCGTCGCGCAGGATCCCGGCATCGATCATCGCCAGCGCCTCCTCCAGCTCGACTTCGAGCACGGCAATGTCCTCGCCCTCCGCGACATTGCCACCCCCGGCCGACTTGCGATCGCCCGGAGCGTACTCGCCGACGAAGAAATGCAACCGCTCGGTCACCGAACCGGGACTCATGAAGGCATCGAACACCTGCCGCACTTCCCGCACCTGAAAGCCCGTCTCCTCCTCGACCTCGGCGCGGATGCGCACCTCGGGTTCGGCGGCGTCAAGCAGGCCGGCGGGCGCCTCGATCAGCAGGTCGTCGTGCCCGTTGACGAAGGCCGGATAGCGCAGCTGGCGCGTCAGCACCACGGTGCGCCGCTGGGGATCGTAGAGCAGGATGGTCGCGCCATTGCCGCGATCGTAGGTCTCTCGCGATTGCCGCTGCCAGGTGCCGTCACTGCGCAGGAAGGCGAAGGTGGTTTTCTTCAGCACGAACCAGTCGTCAGATAAAACCTCGACCTCTTCGACACGAATACGCGGGGCGATGCTCATGGGCAGTCCTCTGGATTGGCGAGCGGTGTTTACCGCCCTGGGGCTTCGCGCTAGAATTCGTGCAGTTTCGTGCAACGTCAAGAATTTTCGTGCAGGAGTCCCGGATGCTCACCCGTGAACGCAAGGCGCTTATCCAGCAGGTACTGCGCCAGGAAGGACGGCTGGTCGCCAAGACCTTCAGCCAGCAGCTGGGGGTCTCGGAAGACACCATTCGCCGCGATCTGCGGGAACTGGCGGCTGACGGCATGCTGCAACGCGTGCATGGCGGTGCCTTGCCGGCTTCGGCGGCGGTCGCGGACTACGCCAAGCGCGAAGAGGCTTCCACGGCCAGCAAGGTGGCCCTCGGCCGGGCGGGTGCGCGCTTGATCCAGCCAGGGCAGATCGTCTTTCTCGATGGCGGCACGACCAATGTCCAACTCGTCCGCCAGTTGCCCAAGGATCTTGCGATCACCGTGGTAACCCATAGCCCGAACATCGCGGTGGAGCTGGTCGAGCATCCGCTGATCGAGGTCGAGCTCGTGGGCGGCCGCCTGTTCAAGCATTCCATCGTCACCCTGGGGGCGGCCTGCGCGGAGGCCATCGCCCGGGTGCGGGTCGACAGCTACTTCATGGGCGTGACCGGTCTGCATCTGGAAACCGGCGCCACTACGGGCAATGGCGAAGAAGCCGCGATCAAGCGGATCATCAGCCGCCAGGCGGCGGAGACCTTCGTTCTGGCGACGCGGGAAAAACTCGGCGCGGCCTCCCCCTACGGCATCATCCCGCTGGCCGACGTCAGTACGCTAATAACGGATGCGGCGCCTGACGATGAGGTGCTCGGCGCGCTGAGTGCTGCAGTGTCCGTGATCCATGCCTGATGCCCGACTACCGGGAATGGCGACTCGTCCCTCCATCGCCGCCCCCCACTGCACCCAATACCGGAGTCGCTTATGGCCAAGGCCGTGACCACCCTTCCGTCTGAAGGCGTGTCGGTGCCGCAACGCATCGTGCCCTTTCCCACCTCGATCAGCGCGCCGGCGAGGGCTGCGCTGCAACGCCTGGTCACTGCCCAGGGTCTACCGGTCAATGCGCTTCAGCCGCTACCGCCGTTAGCGGACAAGGCAGCCTGGCAAGCGCTCAAGGACCAGGTGAACGACCACTATGCGGTGGCGGTGAAAGGCATGGCGAGCTACCCCCGCGCCAGTGTCGACACCCTGATCCTCGGTGAAACCGAAATCCATGTCGCCACGCCCGAAGGATCGGCACACCCCCAGCGAGCCTGTATCGACCTGCACGGTGGTGCCCTGTTGTTCGGCGGTGGCGAGGCCTGCCGCGTCGGCGCGCAGCAACAGGCCGACCGCTACGGCGTTCGGTGCTTCGGCGTGGATTATCGCCTGCCGCCTGACTTTCCCTATCCTGCCGCGCTGGATGACTGCCTTGCGGCCTATCGGCATGTGCTGAGCCAGTACTCCCCCGCCGATATCGTTGTCATCGGACGTTCGGCGGGTGGCAACCTGGCGCTGGCGACGCTCTTGCGCGGTCGCGACGAAGGTCTGCCGATGCCCGCCGGGCTGGTGCTGCTGTCGCCGGAAGTCGATCTGACCGAATCCGGAGACAGTTTCCACACCAACCGCCATGTGGATGTGATGCTGCCCCTCCCGCTGATGCCCATCAATCAACTCTATGCGGGCGACGCGGATCTCGCCCATCCCTATCTGTCTCCCCTGTTCGGCCGGCTGGAAGGCTTGCCGCCCACCTTCCTGCAAACGGGTACCCGCGACCTGTTCCTGTCCAACGCGGCGCGCTTGCATCGTGGGCTGCGCCGCGCCCGGGTGCCTGTCGAGTTCTACCTCGGGGAAGGCATGCCCCACGGCGGTTTCATGGGCGGAACAGCAGAGGATGACGACCTGGCCCAAGAGATTCGCGGCTTCGTCGAGGCCCTGTGGCAACACCAGGCCTAAAGCCAGGTGCTGCGATCGCCGCCTGGCGCACGCGCCAAGGCTCACCGGCCGAGGCGGTCATGGACGAGGCGCGAGTAAGGCGTTCGGGTGCCAAGACGAATGATCAGGCCAGCTGATCGATGAGCTCTCGGATCGCCGTCGCTACGTCTACCCCTCCGAAAAGCTATTGCAACAACGTTTATTGACCAAACTTCAGGGAAGTTCGGCGAATTGGCTGTCATTTGTAAAAGCGGCAAAGAGCCACCATAAACTTCCAGATATTCGCACCGAAAGCCTGACTATTGACGTCACTATCCCGTCGTCGCTTGCAGCTAGCTGTGACCGCTAGTCCTTCTCCGAGGAGCTTTCAGATGTTCAAGAATTTCCGGATTGGCACCCGCCTCATCGTGTCCTTCATCGCCGTGGCGTCCATCAGCCTGGTGGTGGGATTGGCGGGCCTCAGCAACAGCAGTCAGATCAACGATCTCGCGACTCAGCTTTATCAGAACGAGCTGCTCGGCCTTTCCTACATCAAGGAGGCCAACATGAATCTGGTCTTCATCGGCCGCGCGCGCAGCAACTACCTGCTGGCAACCTCCGAAGAGGATCGCACTCGTGCCCAGGCGGAGGTCAAGCTGGGCCTCGCCAACGTGCGGGACAATCTCGCCAGGGCCCGCCCCCTGTTCAGCAGCGAGGCATCGGCCGCCAATTTCCGGCAGATCGACGAGCTGCTGGGCAGCTATACCTCTCAGCTGGACCAGGCCATGGCGATCGCCGGCAAGCGGACGCTGCGTGATGCCGATCCTGAGCTGGACAATCAGCTGGTCAGCGTCCGCCGTTTTGGCGATCAGGTGGGCGTGCTGATGACCGAGCTGTCCAAGCGCAAGGAGCAGAACGCCAGCGATGCCAACGACCTCACCGACCAGATCTATGCCCGCAGCCGGGTCATGCTGATCGGCATCATCGCGGTGGGCGTGGCCTTTGGCATCCTGCTCGGCTTCCTGATGAGTCGCAGCATCACCCGCCCCTTGCGCGCGGCCGTCGCGATCGCTGATCGCCTGGCGGCGGGCGACCTCACCCAGCGCATCGACGCCGAAGGCCGGGACGAGACCGCCGCGCTGCTGCGCGCCATGGACGGCATGAACCAGCGCCTGTCGCAGATCATCAGCGATGTCCGCAGCGCCTCCGATGGCCTGGCCAGCGCCTCGGAGGAAATCTCCGCCACCGCCCAGAGCATCAGCCAGGCCAGCACCGAACAGGCCGCCTCGGTCGAGGAAACCAGCGCCAGCGTCGAGCAGATGTCGGCGTCCATCGCCCAGAACACCGAGAACGCCAAGGTCACCGACGGCATGGCCGGCAAGGCCAACCGCGAGGCGAACGAAGGCGGCCAGGCCGTCAGGGACACCCTGGTAGCCATGAAGACCATCGCGGCCAAGATCAGCATCATCGACGACATCGCCTACCAGACCAACCTGCTGGCCCTCAACGCCGCCATCGAGGCGGCGCGGGCCGGCGAGCATGGCAAGGGCTTCGCCGTGGTGGCCTCCGAGGTGCGCAAGCTGGCGGAGCGCAGCCAGGTCGCCGCCCAGGAGATCAGTAACGTCGCCCAGGGCAGCGTGGCCCTGGCCGAGCGTGCCGGCGCGCTGCTGGACGAGATGGTGCCCTCCATCAGCAAGACCTCCGACCTGGTGCAGGAGATCACCGCCGCCTCGGAAGAGCAGACCTCCGGCGTCGAGCAGATCAACGGCGCCATGCTGCAGCTCAGTCAGGTCACCCAGCAGAACGCCTCGGCGTCCGAGGAACTGGCCGCCACTGCCGAAGAGATGAGCAGCCAGGCCGAGTTGCTCCAGCAACTGATGGAGTTCTTCACCCTGAACAGCGCCCTGGGCGGGCCGGACCTGACGCGCCCCGCTCCCAAACGCTCGGGACCGGGGCTGGCCAAGCGCGCCGCTGCGCTGGTCGACAGCTCGCGGCATGTTACCCAAGGCGGCATACCCGTGGGCTATGCCCGTTTCGAAGAGCCGGCCTGAGATCGGGCCGGCAATACGTTGCCCTTCGACGAGGGTGTTCACCCCGGGTGAGCACCTTCGCTGCCAGGACGGCCGGCGGACGCATTCAGGATTCCTGGCCGCGCTATCTACCTGAGAGTCTCAGCTGCATACGCCGAGAAAGGCTTTCAGCTGAAGCACGACAGGCGTGACTTCTTCTTTCGTGGTGAAGCCGATCCGCGGCCAGTCGTAGCGACTGTCGCGTTCGGTGGCGTGGCCACTGTCGACTTTCAACTGCCTGAAGAACTGGCGGGTTTCGACGATCCCTCGGCCCGCGCGCCTGGCGTGGGATTCGACCTCGAAGGCAATCTCGCCCAGATTGCCCTCGGCCAGTCCGGCGACCGGCCGATACAGGAAGATCTGGCCGCGTTCGGCCTTTACGCACCTGAAGCCCTGCCCGCTTTCCAGCTCGTACAGCGATCCGTAGACCTCCGTCAGCAATCTTCTGGCGGTCTCGAATACATAGCTATCCATCTCTTCCGCCCCCCAGTTTTCTGCACAGGCTCACCGCAACCCCTGCTTAAGCGCAGATGAAGAGGAAACCCTAGCAGTCGCCCGGGAATTAACTCCCGCCGGAAACATCGCTTCACAGTTGCGCGACCTGGACCAAGAGGAACGGCCGTCCGTGCTGGCCCTGACTACGGGGTTTTCAGCATCTCCTGAGAGGGGAATCGGTTTTCGCCGGACGCGCCGATGCGCTGCGCGCTGATCCAGCATCCGGCGCAGACCCGCAGTGAGTAGCGGCAGGTATTAATACGGAGCGGACGATCAACCCGGCGGGCCAGCGAACAGGCCCGCGCCGGCGGCAAGGGCTAGAGCTGGCCCTTGAAACCCTTGCCCACCAGATAGACCTCGCGCGAGCGGGGACGCGAGGCTTCGGGCTTGCGGATCGACACCTTCTCGAAGGAGGTGCGTACGTCTTTCAGGAAGACATCGGAGCCTTCGCCCTGGAACACCTTGACCACGTAGTTGCCGCCGGGCTTGAGCACCTGGCGCACCATGTCGAGGGTCAGCTCCACCAGGTACATGGCGGCGGCCTGGTCGGCGGCCGCGACGCCGCTGATGTTGGGCGCTATGTCGGAGACGATCAGGTCGGGCTGGCGGCCCTCGAGCATGCCGAGGATCTTCTGGAAGACGGCATCGTCGGTGAAGTCGCCCTGGACGAAGTCGACGTTGTCGAGGGCCCCCATCGGCAGGATGTCGGTGGCCACCACGCGGCCCTTCTCGCCGACGATGCCACCCGCCACCTGCGACCAGCCGCCCGGGGCCGAGCCCAGGTCCATGACCAGCATGCCGGGACGGATCAGCTTGTCCTTCTCGTTGAGCTCGATCAGCTTGTAGCTGGAGCGCGAGCGCAGGCCGTCTTTCTGAGCGCGTTTGACGTAGGGATCGTTGACGTGTTCATCCAGCCAGCGACGGCTGCTTTTGGATCTTTTCATGTTGGAACTACCACGGGAAAGCGGGTGAGAAGCGGCCGTTCGCCAGGTCCGGCCGGCCGCGAAGTGGCGGCGATTATAAGCCGATAACGCGGCTGGACGAATCGGCGATCGCCCGAGCGTCCGTCAGACCGCCCAAAGGAGCGCCCATCGTCCCGGCCTGACAGCGCCGGGGCCGCCGGGTACAATCGCCGCCCTACCCCTCCTCGTCCCTTCCTTTGCCGGAGTCACCGGCCAGGATTATTGCCATGATTCGCCTCAACGAACTGCAGCTGCCGCTTGACCACACCCCCGCCGAATTGCGCCAGGCCATCCTCCAGCGCCTGAAGCTGAGCGACGCCGACCTGCTCGATTTCACCGTGTTCAAGCGCAGCTACGATGCGCGCAAGAAGAACAGCGTCATCCTGTTCATCTACATCATCGACCTGGAGGTGCGCGACGAGGCGGCGGTGCTGGCGCGCCTGGCCAATGACCTGCACGTGCGCCCGGCACCGGACACCGGCTACTACCCGGTCGGCCAGGCCCCGGCGAATCTGGCCGAGCGCCCGCTGGTGGTGGGCTTCGGTCCCTGTGGCCTGTTCGCCGCCCTGCTGCTCGCCCAGATGGGCTTCAAGCCCATCGTGCTGGAGCGCGGCAAGGAGGTGCGCAGCCGCACCAAGGACACCTGGGCGCTGTGGCGCAAGAAGGTGCTGAGCCCCGAATCCAACGTGCAATTCGGCGAAGGCGGAGCGGGCCTGTTTTCCGATGGCAAGCTCTACAGCCAGATCAAGGATCCGAAGTTCTACGCTCGCAAGGTGATGCACGAATTCGTCCGCGCCGGCGCGCCGGAAGAGATCCTCTACGTCAGCAAGCCGCACATCGGCACCTTCCGCCTGACCGGGGTGGTGGCGGCCATGCGCGAGGAAATCATCGCCCTCGGCGGCGAAGTCCGCTTCGAAACCAAGGTGACCGATCTGCTGATCAACGACGGCCAGCTCGAAGGCGTGGTGCTGGCCAATGGCGAGACCCTGCACAGCCGCCACGTGGTGCTCGCCCTGGGCCACAGCTCGCGCGACACCTTCCGCATGCTGCATCGCCAGGGCGTGTACATCGAAGCCAAGCCCTTCGCCGTCGGCTTCCGCATCGAACACCCCCAGGGCATGATCGACCAGGCCCGCCTGGGCAAGTACGCCGGTCACCCGGAACTGGGCGCCGCCGACTACAAGTTGGTGCATCACGCCAAGAACGGCCGCGCGGTCTACAGCTTCTGCATGTGTCCGGGCGGCACCGTGGTCGCCGCCACCTCCGAGCCGGGCCGGGTGGTCACCAATGGCATGAGCCAGTACTCGCGCAACGAACGCAATGCCAATTCCGGCATCGTGGTGGGCATCAATCCCGCGCAGGACTTCCCCGGTGATCCGCTGGCCGGCGTCGAACTGCAGGAGCGCCTGGAATCGCGCGCCTACGAACTGGGCGGCAGCGACTATTCGGCGCCTGGCCAACTGGTCGGCGACTTCATTCGCGGTGTGCCCTCCACCGCCTTCGGTGAAGTCGAGCCCTCCTACAAGCCCGGTGTGCGCCTGGGCGATCTGGCGCCATCGCTGCCCGCCTACGCCATCGAGGCCATTCGCGAAGCCCTGCCCGCCTTCGGCAGGCAAATCCGCGGCTTCGACCGCCATGACGCCATCCTGACCGGGATCGAGACCCGCACCTCCTCGCCGGTGCGCATTACCCGCGACAACGACAGCCTGCAGAGTCTGAATCTGCGCGGCCTGTATCCGGCCGGGGAAGGCGCTGGCTACGCGGGCGGCATCCTGTCTGCTGGCGTGGACGGCATCAAGGTCGCCGAAGCCCTGGCCAAGGCGATGCTCGCGGAAGGCGACGCGCAGGCCGCTCCGCTGGTTCGGGCCGCTGGCTGATGAAGCTCGACGACATCAGGAAGCTCCACCAGAAGAAGTACCGTGCCGAGTTCGGTCACTTCCTGGTGGAGGGCGAGCACCTGGCGCTGGAACTGCAAAAGGCTGCGCTGGGGAATCCCCAGCTGCAGCGGGCCGAACTCTATGTGACGGGCGCCTACGAGCACTGGCAGAGTCCGTTCCGGACGCACCCGATCAGCGATCGGCAGATGGCGCAGCTTGCCGATACCAAGACCCCACAGGGTATCCTCGCGGTGGTGCCAATGCCCCGGGAGCCTGTGGCAGCAGCGGTCGAGGGCGAGCGCGCCGTCTATCTGCACGAGATCCAGGACCCGGGCAATCTGGGCACCATCCTGCGCACCCTGGCCTGGTTCGGGCGCTTCCGCTGCCTGCTCAGCCCGGGCAGCGTCGACCCCTACAATCCCAAGGTGGTCCGCGCCAGCATGGGCGCCATCTTCCACACGCCGCTGGAGCTGGACGTCGAACTCGACGGCCTGCAGGAGCGCTTCCCCCGCCTCGCCTGCCTGGACATGCAGGGCACGCCGGTGCAGTCCGCCGCTTTCGCAGCCTTCGACTGCTACCTGTTCGGCAACGAAGCCCGTGGCGTTCCCCGTGAGCACCTCGCGGCCCTGAACGCCCAGCCCTTCACCATCGCCGGCTCGGGCGCCATCGAGTCCCTGAATCTGGCGGCCACGGTGAACATGTGCGCCTATGAGTTGAGTCGGTAGCGATCAGCCACGAGTACCGGGCGCATTGGCGTCTGGACGGCAGAGGACGAGCCGCCAGTCCCCTTGCTGAGGTGAACGCGGCCGGATGGCCATCCCGTCGGCAGTACCGATCTCTCGACTCGGCGCCACCTGGTGCAAGCGGCAACAGGCCTCCGCTCATACCGATGTCCCGACTACCAGGAAACCGGCCTTCAGACAGGCACTTTCCGGGTAGCCGCCCAGGACTGGTCTTGCGCCCTCCAGCCAGGCACAATCGAATAGTCATACGATGACAGACAAGACCGTGTGATCTGTGGCTCCCGCCACCTGGCATTTCCGACAACTACAACAAAAGGATCCGAGCATGAAAAAGTTGAAACTAGCGGTAGGCTTCCTCTGCCTGTTCAGTGGCTATGTCGCAGCAGCAACAAGTGATGAAAAGGACGTCGCCTCCGCCGTCGACCAGCTGACCCAGGCCATGTGGCACAAGGATATTGCGCAGCTCAAGGCGCTGACCGCAGATAACCTGACCTATGGACATTCGAGCGGCAACATCCAGGACAAGCAGGCGTTCATCGCCGACATCGAGACGGGCAAAAGCGCATTCAACGAGCTGAAGATGCTCAACCAGAAGATCACCCTATCCGGGGACGTCGCGCTGGTGCGCAACCACTTTTCAGCTCAGGCCGTAAACAGTGGCAAGGTAGTGCCGACCGAGATCGAGAACTTTCAGATCTGGCAGAAACAGAAAGGCCATTGGCTGTTGATCGGGCGCCAGGCATTCCGCTTCTGATCGACCCAGGCGTCAGTCGTTGTAGCGCCAACGTTGACTGAACGTCGCCAGGCCTCGGCGGCGTTCCTGCAACGTCACGCACGAGCCGCGAATGTCTGCGGACCCGGTAATCTGAACAGGTCCGCACACACCCGGTCCGTATTGGTATGACTACCGGGAGAATCGACCATGACGACAGCCAGCAATCTCTTGTGGGGCGCCTTGGCCATTGGTGTGGTGACAGGCATGCGCAGCATGCTGGCGCCGACCCTGGTCAGCGGGGCGCTGGCGGGGCGTGAGGATATCGCGAGCGCTGACGAACCCGCACCTACCCTCGCGTCGTCTCGAGTACGTCAGTACGGGATACCCCTGGCTGCGGCGGAGCTCCTGGGCGACAAACTGCCCTTCGCGCCGGACCGCACCATTGCGCCCTCAATGCTGGTCCGTGCCCTGTCCGGTGGCATCAGTGCCGCGGCACTCGCCGGTGCGCAGCGGCAACTGCGACTGCTGCCTGCACTGATCGGGGCAACCGCTGCCTGTGTCGCCGCCAAGGTAGCGATCGATCTGCGCAAGGGCTACGCCCGCAACGCCTGGCTCAATGCCGGCCTCGGCCTGGCCGAAGACTGCCTGGCTTTCTCGCTGGCCAGGGCCGGGTTGCGTCGAGCACTGCGGGATAGCTAGGCGAGGACCAAAGCATCGCGCACAAGCCACGGGACGCAACAGGGTGCTTGGAGCCGGGCGGTAGCCGCCGCAGGCCTGTCGGAGTTCGCGCCGTTCGAGAGCATCAGCGGAGAGCACTTCGACCGGACCTTCGCGCTCAACGTGCGCGCCCTGCTCTTCGCCACCCAGGCAGCGACGGCGAGCATGCCCAATGGCGGCGCCATCGTATTGATCGACTCCATCGCCGCGGCGATCGGCACCCACGGCTATGGCGTCTATGGCGCAAGCAAGGCCGCAGTGCGCTCCTTCGTGCACCTGGGCCAATGAACTGGCACCCCGCAACATCCGCATCAACGTCGTTGCGCCGCGACCTCGGCGGAAGTATGGGAGCAGCTGAACAGGCTGATCCCGCTCGGCCGTATGGCACGTGTCGACGGTGGTCTGAAAGGCATTGCCCCTGCATCCCAGGCGAAGGATCGATGCGTTGCTCCTGCACATCCGGGTAGAGGGTAGGTGCTCGGAAACAGGAATGGCATCAGGAGGGAGATCCAAGCCGCTTCACTGGCTTCCTGACCGCTCGTCTAGACAGGACCAAGCCAGCGGATCAATTATTGCGATATTCAAACGGACGAATCATAGTGGCCTTATGACATCTGCCTGATCGAAGCCCGACGCCCTATGCACCCTGATTCCCAGAGCCACGCCCGCGAGGCGCTGCTTAGCCTGCATCGCCAACTACAGGAAAACGCCAGGCGGCTGGGCACGGTGGACTGCGACGATCCGGACGTCCGCGCTGTCCTGCAGGCCGTGCAGGATCTCAATGAGCGGGTTGCCGACATGGTAGCCGAGACGGCCCTGCTGGCGCCCCTGCCGCTGGACCCGGGCGCAGGAAGCAGCGCTCACGACGCCACCGATCAGCGCTGATCCGCCGGACCTTTCTGCCTGAACGCGCCGCCGCCCTGCCCGGCGTTCGAAATACCAGACGGTGCGGCGCACGCCAATCGACAGAGCATCGGCAGACCAGGACGGCTGGCTGCGGAAACCGGGCCAGCGCGAAGACGCCTAGCGGCCGGCGTCCTTACCCGGCAGGCGCTGGAAGGCACGGGCCCATTCGAGCAGGGAATTTTCCTCGTCGGTACGATCGTCCACCCCACACTCTTCCAGCACGGTCACCACGCGATTCATGAAGTCTCGATCAACGCGCGCCTGCTCCATGATCCGGTCCAGATTCAGCTGACCGAGTTGCTGGAGGGTGGTCTGAAATTCCTTGTCTTCCATGCCCATGACGTCTGTCCCTGTAAGCACGGCTGCCGATCGCCGGCTGGCCTAGTGCTATCATCTTCCGCGGGGGCGTTATTCACATAACGGTTATCGCATGAAGTGTCAAGAATGATGACTGAGCGGCAGTTGGCAGCGCTTCGAGTTCGTCGACTCAGGGCTTCCGGTCGGCCCGCTCCTGGCGGCACTGGCGCTCAACCGAGCACCAGCGGCAGCACCAGAGCGGTAACGATCCCGAGCAGGATCATGCCCAGCGCCGAGAACGCCGCCGTCTCCTGGCTTTCCCGCAAGGCATGGGCGGTGCCTATGGCATGGCCGTTCATGCCGAGGGTCAGACCGCGGGCCGCGGGATCCTCGACCTTGAAGACCTTGAGCAGTGGCAGCGCCAGCGTGGTGCTGATGACGCCGGTCAGCATCACGATCACCGCGGTCAGCGGCGCGACGCCACCGAAATGATCCGCCAGGGGCAAGGCGATCGGCATGGTCACCGACTTCGGCAGCAGACTCATCAGCAGTGTCTCCGGCAGGCCGAACAGCCAGCCCAGGGCCAGGGTCAGGGAAACACCTACCACGCCGCCAACCGTGAGGGTTATCAGCAGCGGCGTGCAAAGTGCCGTCACGCGCTGGACGTTCTTGTAGAGCGGAACGGCGAGGCCCACGGTGGTGGGTCCGAGCAGCATCGAAAGCAAGCCGCTGGCGCTTCGATACCTGTCGTAGGGAATCCCGCCGATCAAGAGCACGGTCGCGACGATGGCGGTGGTGATCAGCACCGGTTGCAGCATGACCAGGCGCAGGCGCTGTTGCAGCACGAGCGCCAGTTGATAGGCCGCGAGCGTCAGGGACAGGGCGAGCAGGGAAGCGAGGGCCGGGTCAGACATGGTCTTTGTTTCTACCGATCAGGTACTGCAGCAGCCAGCCACACAGGGGCACGGTGACCAGCAGGGACAGGGCGATGACCAGCACCAGGCGCAACCACACCGAGGTCTCGAGGCCGCTGAAATCGACGATGCCAACCGCCGGCACCACGAGCATCAGGGGAAGATAACCAAGCAGATTGCCCGCCATCTTCTCCACCCCTTCGGGCACCCTGCGCAGCAGGATCAGCAGGGCGAAAAGCACGATGATCCCTATGACACTGGCCGGAATGCCGCCGATGAAATTCGTCATATAGGTGCCAAGCAGGTAGCAACCCACCAGTGTCAGGAAGCCCGTTACGTTCATAACCACCCCGAATGCCTTGTTATTCCAAACAGTCCGCACTATGCGCCCGCGCAGCTATGCCAGGCCCGCGCCAGCCGGACCGGTCCGTTGGCTGTCGCCCCTTCCGCAAGAGCGGTGATCACTGCCGGTCAGGCTGTCTGACGTTCCCCTGCTACGCGCGGCCTCACTATAGGCCCATCTGAAAATGGCTGGGCAAATCCATGCCGAGCTCAGCGAAAGATACCCATCCTGTTCGGCTCACTGCTGGGTTGGCGCCGCGATCCGCTTCGCCTTCTCCCTGACCTCGCAATCGGCTCGCCGGATATCCCGTCACGTTCCCTGAGCGAGACCTGTCGAGACGCCAGCCGGTCCGGGAAGACAACCAAGGCTGATGCAGCCACTAGCGCCTCACGCCGGTACCGCGCGCATGCCTTCGAAGATCAGGCGCGTGGTGTTGCGCACGGTGGCCGCGTGGCCTTCGCGATCCATCTCGTCACTGGCCGTCAGGCGCAGCAATTGCAGATGCGAGTAGTCGTTGAGCAGGAAGGCCGCCAGCTCCACGTCCAGATCGGCGCGCAGCTTGCCGGCGGTCTGCAGCTCGCGCAGCACCTTGGCGATCTCGTCCTGCAGGCCGCGGTTCATCTGCCGGTAGGCCTGGGGCAGACCGCTGTCGCCCCCCACCAGCACCAGCGGCAGCAATTCGCGCCAGAGGGCGGCGGGCAGGACGTCCAGCGCGTAGCTGACGAGCAGGTGTTCCAGGTGGCAGAGCGCATCGACGGGATCCGCGACGTCGCGGAGGTGCCGGCGCACGTCGATCAGGGCCCGGCGATCGGACTCCTTGATCATCTCCAGGATGATCTCGTGCTTGCTGCCGAAATACTTGAACACCGTGGGCGCCGAGACGCCGGCCTCGCGGGCGATCTGCTCGACGGTGGTCTCGCGAAAGCCCTGAAGCTGGAACAGCTTGACCGCCGCGGCCGAGATGGCGGTGCGGCGTAATTCCTTCTGACGTTCGCGTAGGCCGCTCACCGTCGCTCCTGATTCCCTTGGGGTGCGATGGAGAATAGCTGGCGGGGCTTGAGTATGAAAAATATTTTATTGACTAAATAAATTAACAGGGTTAATTATTTTCCCGTACCTGCTCTACGCAGGGCCACTGCCAGGATGAGTCTGATGAACCAGAGCCTCGACCGCTCCCTGGTTTCCCGGAATCGGGGAGTCAGCGAGATGTACGACCAACAAGAACAAGAGCCCGTACTGATGCAGGGTTTTCCGGCCGAGCCGGACCAGCGCGTGACCTGGGCCAACTGGATGTCACCGCCGTTCAATCGCTGGGGCTTTCGCAACCTGGCGCGCCTGCGCCCCACCATCGAGGTGGCTGCCGGGCCGCGATCGGACAGGGTGCTGGCCCATGCGCCCGTGGCCCTCGAAGCGCTGAGATTCCAGAGCAGCTGCGGCCGCAGCGTCAGCGCCCTCGACCATCTGCAGGCCAGCAAGACCGACGGCTTTCTGGTGCTGCACCAGGGCCGCGTGGTGTACGAGCGCTACTTCAACGGCCAGATCGCCACCGACCGTCACATCATGTTCTCGGTCACCAAGTCGCTGATCGGGGTGCTCGGCGAGCAACTCATCCACGACGGCGTGCTCGATGCCCAGGCGCCGACCCAGCATTACGTGCCGGAACTGGCCGGCAGCGCCTTCGGCGACGCCAGCGTCCGCCAGTTGCTCGACATGGCCGTGGGCGTCCACTACACCGAGCTCTACGACGATCCCACCTCGGCAAGCTCGCAGTACGGCTATGCCTGTGGCTTCAAACCGGCCCTGCCCGACTACGCCCAGTACGAATCCCTGTACCAGTACCTGCCGTCATTGCGCAAAAGGTGCGAGCACGGCGGCCTCTTCCATTACGTGACCGCCACCACCGAGGTCCTGGCCTGGGTGATGGAGCGCGCCAGCGGCCTGGGCTGCGCCGAACAGCTGCAACGGATCTGGCAGCACCTCGGCTGCGAGCGCGACGCCTACTTCATGGCCGATCCCTGGGGTCGCAGCGTCGCCGGTGCCGGCTTCAACGCCACCTTGCGCGACATGGGCCGCTTCGGCCTGATGCTGGCCAACGGCGGTCGGGTCGACGGGCAGCAGGTCATCGATCAGGCGGTAGTCGAGGCCATCGCGGCGGGCGGGGATCCGGCTATCTATGGCGTGCACCAGGACTTCGCCGACTGGACCCCGGGCGCCTCCTACCGCAGCCAGTGGTATGTCTTCAACGACGAAAGTCCGGCCATCATGGCCAGCGGTATCCACGGCCAGTACCTGTTCGTCGACCGCGCCGCCGACGTGGTGATCGTCAAGCAATCCTCACTACCCGAAGCGGTCACCGAACTGGACATCGATACCGTACGGCTGCTGCGCGCCATCGCCGCCCGACTGCGCGGCTGATCCATCCCTAACGAGATCGACGAGCGCCGGCCCGCCAGCGCTCCCACCTGCTGCGCCAGGTATTCGGTGGTCGCCTTGGCCACCCTTCACTGCCCTGTAATACAAGAAAAATAGTCAGGAGCTCTATATGTGCACAACCAAGCGCCTTCCCGGCGTGCTGCTGGCGCTCGGCCTGCCGCTGGCCAGCCAGCCGGCCCTGGCGGGCTATCCATTCGAAAACGAACACCTCAAAGGCGAGTTCAACCTGACGGCGGGCGCCGGTTCCATCACCACCCGGGGCGTCAATTTCGGCACCGGTCGCGTGGATGCCCGCAGCGGCAGGAACGACGGCAGCCGCATTGCCTGGCAGGAGTTCTACGTCAAGCCTGGCGTCACCCTCGACTATTCGCTCAGCGACAGGCTCCACCTGCTCGCCGGCGGCTCGGTGGTCGGCGCCACTACCCTTGGCGACGGCGATGCCGGTGGCTTCACCCGCAGCTCCGACGGCCGCTTCGCTCCGGAAGAAGGCTACGCCGGGGTACAGGCGGGTGACTGGAAATTCACCGCCGGCCGCCAGAACTTCATGGTCGGCACCGGCTTCATCGTCATGGACGGCAATCTCGATCTGTTCGGCGATGGCGCCTACTGGCTCGGTCCGCGCACCGCCTTCCGCGACTCGGCGATCCTGGCGTGGGGGCATGGCCCGGCCCAGGCACAGGCGTTCACCCTGCGCACCGACGATCACTATGGCGATTTCCGCCTGAGCGGCGCCAACCTGGATTACGACCTCGACGGCCAGGTGACCCTCGGCGCCCTGGCCATGACGGTCGATACCCTGGCCAGCAACAACAGCACCGCGGCACGCCGCGACGGCATGCGGGTGTACAACCTGCGGGCCCTGCGCGGTCACCTGCCGGGCCTGCCGAATCTCACCTTGAATGGCGAATACGCGGTGCAACGTGGTGGTGACGGCGCCCTCAGCTACGACGCCAGGGCCTGGTACGCCCAGGCCGACTACCAGTTCCAAGACCTGCCCCTCACGCCCACCCTCGGCTATCGCTACGCCGTCTTTTCCGGCGACGACAACCCGACCGACAACCGCCAGAAGGCCTGGGATCCGCTGAGCAAGGGTTTCACCGACTGGAGTACCTGGCTGATCGGCGACGTGGTGGGCAACTACCTGCTGTTCAACAGCAACGAGCGCGTCCAGCAGTTCTCGCTGAAGAACCGGCTCAGCGACGCCCTCACCCTGGGCGTCATCCACTACCAGTTCTGGCTCGACCAGGCCAACTTCCGCGGCGCCGCGGTCAGCGATCGGCGCTTCGCCGACGAGACCGCGGTGTACCTCGACTGGACGCCTAACCGGCAGTTCTACGGCTCGCTCTCGTACAACTGGGTGCAGGCCAGGTCGGCCGCCCGCCAGGCGTTCGGCGACAACGATCGCTTCAGCGCCCTCGAGCTGTATTTCACCTATCGCTACTGACCACCAGTCACCACAGCCCCCGTGGGGCACAGGAGAGCGTGATGAATACCAAGACACCAACCGGGATCGCCGTGCCGACGCTGGAATGGGTGCTGAGCCTGCAGGTGCTCATCGACCCGGCCGATGGCCTGGGCCCCTGCACGGATGGCCAGCGCAGCAACTATCGAATCACCGGCGGGCATTTCGAGGGCGTGAACGTACGCGGCGAAGTGGTCGCCGGCGGCGCGGACTTCTATCTGCTGCGCAGCGACGGCGTGGGCGAGCTGGACGCGCGCTACAGCCTGCGCAGCGACCAAGGCGAGTGGATCAACATCCACAACACCGGCCTCATCACCCTCAGCGACAGGGGGCAGGCGCAGGTCGCCCAGGGCCTCTGGCCGATCGCCGAGGAGGACTATCACTGCAGTTGCACACCGCGCTTCCAGGTGGCGAGCGGCAGACTCGACTGGCTGACCCGCAGCGTGATGATCGGCAAGGTGGGCTATCCCGCCGCCGACCAGGTGGCCATCCACTGCTATCGCCTCACCTGACCGGCCACCCCTCTTACAGCCAGGCTTTCTACTGAAGCGGCAGGCCACGTGGTGGCCGAGCCTGCAGGTAAACGACCATGACCATCGCCAAGCAAACCCTGGTGCGCGCCGCGTGCATCGCCATCGCCGCCGCCTCGATTCTCGTCATCGGCGTGCAGCCGATCTTCATCGGACTGCTGACCGAACGCCTCGACCTGACCCTGGCGCAGCAGAGCTGGACCCTGTCCGTCGAGATGTGCGGCTCCATCGTCGGGACGCTGCTGTACCTGCTGATGATCCGCTTCCTGGGGCCGCGCACCCTGGCCCTGAGCACGGCCCTGCTGCTGCTGTTCGCCAACGCCGCGACCGCCAGCGTCACCGCCCTCGATCCGCTACTGGCCTTGCGCGGCCTCTCGGGAATCTGCTCGGGGGTGCTCTACTCCTATGCCATCTACTGGCTGGGCAGCATGCCGGGCCAGGACAGGTCCTTCGGCATCCTGCTGTTCGTGCAGACCGCCCTGTTCGCCAGCAGCGCGGTGCTCATGCCGATGATCGCCGAGTGGCAGGGTTTCGCGGGGGCGATCTACTACCTGGCCGCCTGGTTCGCCCTGGTCTGTCTGCTGAGTCTCTGCCTGCCGGCCAGGCAGAGCCCGGAAGAGCGACAGGTCTCCTCCGCACCGCTGCGGTCCGGGCTGACGGTGATCGGCGTCTGCTCGCTGCTCGGCATGCTGTTCCTGCAGCTGTCGATCTACTCGCTGTGGGGCTTCGTCGAAGGCATCGCCCGCGATGCCGGGGTGGCACCGGTGGACATCGGCTGGGCGATCAGCATCGGTCTGCTCGGCGGCTTGCCCGGTGCGGCCCTGCCCAGCGTGGCCGGGCGCCATCTGGGCCGCGTGCCGATGATCCTCACCGGCTCCCTGGCCGTGCTCGGCGCCATCTATCTGCTGGCCACGCGCATCCACACGGCGGCGGATCTCATGCTCGCGGTGTTCCTGATGAACTTCGGCTGGAACCTGGCGTTGTCCTACTACATGTCCTCGGTCGTGACCCATGATCCGAGCGGGCGCCTGACCAAGCTGGTCGGCGTGGTGCAGGTCGCCTCGGCCGCCGCGGCGCCGACCCTGCTGAGTCTGCTCATCGAAGGCAACGACCGGCGCAGTCTCTTCGTGCTGTCGGCGGGCGCCATCCTGATCGGCTGCGTCCTGGTGCTCGTCATGCTGTCCTGGGGACGCCGCCAGGTGCCGGGCAAGGCGCTGGACTGCTCTGTGTGAGCGGTGCGCGCACGCAGGGGCCGCGCGAATATCACGGCCGGCCGTGCGGCCAGGCGACAACTTCCATGACCGATTTGTCATCACCCGGTCAGCCTGGCGTCCCCCCTGTCCTCCTAGAGTGGTCCGGTCAGCGACTCGCTACCCACCCCTTCAAGAGGACTCTCCATGAAAGCGCTCCTGCTCGGTCTTTTCGGTCTGCTCGCCACCGGCTCCGCCCTGGCTGCTCCCGACCATCCCGCCCTGATCCATGACCAGCCCGGTTTCTTCGTCCCGCTCGACGTCGACAGGGTCGTCAGCCAGACCGACCTGGACGCCCAGTGCGGGATCGTGCCGGCCCGCCTCGATTATCTGGATCACGCCGGCCGGGAGCATGAACTGGACTATCTGGTGTCTGGCAATGGCTGCTACAACCAGAATTGAGGCGTTATTCGAACCGGTACCGAAGCGCGGCGGCCACCGTCGCGCTAGCCGAGAGGCCTTCTGCATCGTCCTCTTCTGCCCCCGGAACCCAGGAATATCGGGCGGGTAGAGAACGCAACGGATCGGCGGACGGACCGCTAGAAGAACCGATAGGCCTTGGCCAGCGCCCGCTCCAGCACGGCGATGCAGGCGTGGTCGTCCGCATAGGACAGGAACTGGCGCTGAACATCGGCCTGGGCCTCGGCCAGCCGCGTCTTGCGCTCGGCCAGCTCATCTTCCAGCACCAAGGTGCTCATACCGCCCAGATCACAGCAGGGGGTGGGGCCATTCATAGAAAACTCCGGACAGAAGTGCAGACTGCGTCATCAGACAAGTTTTTGAGATTTGGTTCACAAATCTTAGCGAATCTCATTGTTGCTGAAAGGTGAGTTTCGACCTGAGGTTGTCCAGCCCCCGAGCTAGAGCGTCTGCCCCGAGACTTCCGCACCCTGCACCCGCTATCAGCGAGGCAAAAGCTATACAATTCGGCGCCCTAATCGAGCTGTGAAGATACATGCGCCTTTTGCTTTCGCTTCTCCTGACCACACTGGTGGCCTCCTCCGCGCTCGCCGCAGCGCCCGATACCTTTGTCGAGGCCAAGGTAATCGCCAGACAAAAAGTCTATTTCGATCAGAACACCAGCGCCCAGGGCGACCTCTATTGCGGCTGCAAGTGGGAGTGGGTCGGCAAGTCCGGGGGACGGCTCGATGCCGCCTCCTGCGGCTTCCAGGCGCGCAAGCAGGAAACCCGCGGCGAACGCACCGAGTGGGAGCACATCGTGCCGGCCTGGACCTTCGGTCATCAGCGCCAGTGCTGGCAGAACGGCGGACGGGAACACTGCGTGGCGGATGACCCGGTGTTCCGCGCCATGGAGGCCGACCTCTTCAACCTCTACCCCGCCGTGGGCGAGGTGAATGGTGACCGGGCCAATTTCAACTACGGCATGGCCCAGGGCGTGCAGCCGCAATACGGCCGGTGCACGACCAAGGTCGACTTCCAGGAACGCGCCGCCGAACCGCGCGACGAGGTCAAGGGCCTGGTCGCCCGGGTCACCTTCTATATGTTCGATCGCTACGGCCTGAACATGTCGCGCCAGCAGCAACAACTGCTGATGGCCTGGGACAAGCAGCAACCGGTCACCGCCTGGGAGCGCGAACGGGACAGCCGCATCGCCGCGGTGATGGGCCATGGCAACCCCTTCGTGTCCGGCGAGCGGCACTGGACGCTGGGCTACCAGCCGGTTGGCGAAGGAATCGTCAGCCCCCTGCCGGCAGCCAAGCCAGCGCCGTCAGCACCGGTCAGGAGCGATAGCCCCGCCGCGGCCGGCCAGGGCGCGATCATCGGCAACCGCAACAGTCACGTCTATCACCTGCCGCAAGGCTGCCCGAGCTACGCCCAGGTGGCGCCGAAGAACCAGGTCAAGTTCGCCTCCGAAGCCGAGGCGAAGGCGGCGGGCTTCACCAAGGCGGGCAACTGCGCGCCCTGATCGCCAGCCCCGGGCGCTGACCGGCAGCACCCAGGGGTCCTGAGCCGCTTCGGCAGTTACTGCCCCTTGGACAGCTCCACCAGCATCCGCGTGAGCAGATAGATGCGCGGCGTCACGCTGTCCAGTTCCACGTATTCCTCGGGCGTGTGCAGCTTGCCGCCGACGATGCCGAAGCCGTCCAGGGTGGGCACGCCGGCACCGGCGGCGATGCTGGCATCCGCGGCGCCACCGCTGCCTTCGACGGTCAGGGTGCGGCCCAGCTCGCCATAGATGCCCTGGGCCATGGCCAGCAGCCGATCGCTCGCCGCGGTCTGCGGCATCGGTGGCAGGCCACGCTCCAGCCGAGTGGTCACCTCGGTGTCGGGGATCTGCTTGTTGGCAGAGATCCGCGCCAGGTCCTTTTCCACCCGGTCGAATTCCTCGGGCAGCGCAGCGCGGACGTCGGCCTTAGCGACGGCGTGATCGGGAATCACGTTGATGCGCTCGCCCGCCTCGATCACGGTGAAGTTGACCGAGGTCTTCTTCTCCGCATCGCCCAGGTCGCCCAGCTGCAGCACCTGGTGCGCGACTTCGGTGGCGGCGTTACGCCCCAGCTCCGGAGACACGCCGGCATGGGACGCCTTGCCCTTGACCTCCACCACGGCGGTGGCGCTGCCCTTGCGCCACACCACCAGGCCATCGGCCGGCCGACCCGGCTCAAGATTCAGCGTCACATCATGCTGCTTGGCGGTGCTGGCGATCAGCTCGGTGGCGGCCTGGGAGCCGGTTTCCTCGCTGGCATCCAGCAACAGGGTGATCTGCCCGTAGTCCTTGAAGTCGAGCTTCTTGAGAATCTCCAGCGCCGCCAGGGCGACCACGATGCCGCCCTTGTCGTCGGACACGCCCGGACCATAGGCGCGCTTTTCATCGGTGCGATACGGCCGGGCCTTGGCCGTGCCCTCCTTGAACACCGTGTCCATGTGCGCCAGCAGGAGAATCTTCGCCTTGCCGCTGCCCTTGAGCGTGGCGACCAGGTGCTTGCTCTGGTCCGGCGCGGTGTTGGGCACCTCTTGCACCGTGGCGCCGAGTTTCTGCAATTCCGCGCTGACGAGCTTGCCCACTTCGGTGAGGCCGGGCGCGTAGCCGGACCCCGAGTCGATGTTCACCAGTTGCTCCAGCAACGTGAGCGTCGGCGCCTTGGCCTGTTCCGCGGCGGTCTGGATGCGCGCGTCGAGCGCGGCACTGGCGGGCAGGGCGATACAGCAGGTGAGAACGGCAGCGAGGGTGGTGCGCAAGAACGGAGCGGACATCGGACTTTCCTTGTTGGCCTTGTTGGATTAGTCAGACAACTGTAGTCGCAACAAGGACATAGGGGAAACCGGAGCATTTTCCCGGCCGTCCCGGGTAGAGGGTCCAGCCGTTGTCACGGAAGGACCTGGCCGGTCCCGGGCTTCGTCAGCTACCTGGTGGCCCCGCGGGCCAGCGGGATGCGCCTTCTTCCCGCCGCTGCAAAGCCCAGCCGCCGGACGGCATGCCCAGCGCCCCGGCGCGTCCCCGAGCCGGAGGCCCCGTGCCTCATTTTCAGGCACGGACTGCCGCGCGGGCCCAAGGCGTCTGGCGCCGACCTTTCCTCTGGCGTCCCCGCCGTGCAGCCCCGTCCGCAACCCTGCCAAGGCGGCTTCCGCGGCAATCCTCCGCACGATTTTGGAGCAAAAAATCCAATAACATTTACCATTGAATAAAACAATTCACTGCCTTACTCTCGATTCGACGTTGTAAGGAAAAGCCACTGACAGCACCGGAAAATAGGGAGTGAAGATGAAAGCGAAGATAGCGTTGGGCTTGCTCATGACCGCCGCAGTAGCCCTGCCCGCCTGGTCAGCCGACTGGACGGTGGGGGCCAACGTCGGCAACGTGCCCTGGGAGTTTCAGGACGCCAAGGGCGACTTCGTCGGCTTCGAAGTCGATGTGGTGAAGGAAGTGGCGAAGCGGGCCGGCAAGAGCGTGGATTTCGTCAACATTCCCTTCAACGGGCTGTTCAGCGCGGTGCAATCGAAACGCGTCGACATCGCGATCTCGTCCATCACCATCACGCCCAAGCGCCTGGAATCGGTCGCCTTCGCCCAACCCTACTTCGACAGCGACCAGTCGCTGACCGCCCTGACCAAATCCAAGGTGAAGAGCCTTGAGGACATGAAGGGCAAGGTCGTCGGTGTCGATACCGGCTCCACCGGCGACATGTGGATCGGCCAGCACCAGAACGAGTACAGGTTCGCCGACGTCTCGCGTTACGAGGGACTGTCACCGGCCATGCTGGACCTGGGCTCCGGGCGCATCGATGGCTACCTGAGCGATATCCCCGCCGTGCTCTACTACATCAAGGACAAGCCGCAATTCACCATCGTCGCCCGCATTCCCACGGGTGAACGCTATTCGCTGATGCACGCCAAGGGCTGGCCCATGAGCGATCAGGTCAACGACATCATCAGCAAGATGAAGGAAGACGGCACCCTGGGCGCCATCCACAAACAGTGGTTCGGTACCGAGGCCGCCAAGGAGTCGAGCACCCTGAAGGTCTCCGCCGCGCCCAAGTAAGCCCTGCCGCTGCTGCAGGCCCAGGGCGAGGTTCGTTCGCCCTGGGCCGTGACCGAGGTATCCCATGGATCTTCTGCAAACCTTCTTCAACTGGAACGTGCTGGTCGAATCGCTGCCCCTGATGATCCGGGGCCTGGGCGTGACCGTTCTGCTGGGCCTCGTGAGTATCGTCCTGGGTCTGGTCGGCGGGCTGTTGCTGGCCCTGCTGCGTCTGTATTCCTACGCGCCGGTGCGGCTGCTGGCGCGGATCTACATCGACATCATGAGGTCCATCCCGCTGCTGGTCCTGCTGGTCCTGATCTATTACGCGCTGCCCTTCGTCGGGATCCGCCTGTCTTCCTTCGCGGCAGCGGCCAGCGCGCTTTCCCTCGTGTCCTGCGCCTACAGCGCCGAGATCTTTCGCTCGGGCATCGAAGCCATTCCCCGCGGTCAGTTCGAGGCGTCGGCCGCCCAGGGCATGAGCTTCTTCAACACCATGCGCGACGTCGTGTTGCCCCAGGCGATCCGCATCGTGCTGCCGCCCATGACCAGCAACTGCATCAACGTCATGAAGGACACCGCCCTCGCCTCGGTGGTGGCGATGCCCGACCTGCTCAAGCAGGCGACCCAGGCCCAGGCCCTGGCGGCCAACCCGACCCCGCTGGTGGGCGCCGCCCTGCTCTATCTGCTGCTGCTGTTGCCCATGGTGCAACTGGTCAGCTGGGTCGAAAGACGTAATGGCGCGGGAGGCAAGACCGCATGAACACCCTGATCGACATCGAACACCTCGACAAGTACTACGGCAATTTCCAGGCGCTGAGCGACATCAACCTGCAGGTCGAGGAAGGCGAGGTGGTGGTCATCCTCGGCCCGTCCGGCTCCGGCAAGTCGACGCTGATCCGCTGCATCAACCTGCTGGAAAACTACCAGCAGGGCCATATTCGCGTCGCGGGCGAACGGGTCGAGAACGGGCCGCGCCTCGCCGGTATCCGCAGCGAAGTGGGCATGGTCTTCCAGAGCTTCAACCTCTATCCGCACCTGAGCGTCCTCGACAACGTGTCGCTGGCGCCGATCCGGGTACGCGGCTTGCACCGGCGCGAGGTCCATGCCCGCGCGCGGGATCTGCTGGTCAAGGTCGGCATGGGCGATCACGCCCACAAGTACCCAAGCCAGTTGTCCGGTGGCCAGCAGCAACGGGTCGCCATCGCCCGCACCATGGCCATGGAGCCGCGCGCCATCCTCTTCGACGAGCCCACCTCGGCGCTGGACCCGGAGATGGTCGGCGAGGTGCTCGACGTCATGCAGAACCTGGCCCGCTCCGGCGTCACCATGGTCGTGGTGACCCATGAGATGGGCTTCGCCCGGCGCGTCGCCGATCGGGTGATCTTCATGGAAAGCGGTCGCATCGTCGAACAGAACACCCCGGAACCCTTCTTTACCGCCCCTCAGGAACCCCGCACCCGGGCCTTCCTGCAGGCCATCCTGCACCACTGATCCTGGCTGGAGAGAGTCGCGTGAATTCCCTCGATATCGCATACGTTCGCAAGCAGTTTCCCGGTCTGGCCGACGACTACGTCTTCATGGACAACGCCGGCGGTTCCCTGGTGTTGCAAGGGGTCGCCGAGCGGGTGGCCGACTATCTGCTCAACAGCAGCGTCCAGCTGGGCGCCTCCTACCCGCCCTCGGTCGCGGCCGGCGAGCGCGTGATGCAGGCGCGTCGTTCGGTCATGCAGCTGATCAACGCGGCCCATCCCGACGAAGTCATCATGGGCGGCTCGACCACCCACCTGCTGCAGATACTCTGCCGCGCCATCGCACTCTCGATCGCGCCCGGTGATGAAATCATCGTCACCAACTGCGACCACGAAGCCAACATCGGCCCCTGGGTCCGGCTCTGCGAAGACCGCGGCGCCACCCTGCGCGTCTGGCAGGTCGATCCCGACAGCCTCGAACTGGAACTGGACGACCTGCAGGCGCTGCTCGGCGACAAGACCCGCTATGTGGCCGTGACCCACGCCTCCAACATCCTCGGCTCGATCAATCCCGTCGCCGAGATCGCCCGCCGCGTCCATGCGGTGGGCGCGCAGCTGTGCGTGGACGCGGTGGCCTATGCGCCGCACCGGCTGGTCGATGTGCAGGCCAGCGGCGCCGACTTCTATGTCTACAGCTTCTACAAGACCTTCGGCCCGCACTTAGCCGTGCTCTGGGGCCGTCGCGACCTGCTGCTGGAATTTCCCAGCCTCAACCACTTCTTCATCGGCCAGGACGTGGTGCCCTACAAACTGCAGCCCGGCAACGTCAACTACGAGCTGTCCTTCGGCTGCATCGGCATCTCCGACTATTTGCTCGACATCGGCGACCGTCTTGGCGTCCAGGGTAGCGAGCGCGAGCGAATGCAGGCAGCATTCGACGCCTTCGAGATCCAGGAAGATGCCCTGGCCGAGCGACTGCTGGGCTTTCTGCGCCAGCGCCCCGGGGTTCGGGTCATCGGCAAGACCGGCGTCCAGGCGCGTGTACCCACCATCAGCTTTGTGGTGGAAGGGGTGCGCTCGGAAGCCGTGGTGCTCAAGGTCGACGAGCAGCGCATCGGTATCCGCTTCGGCGACTTCTATGCGCGACGCCTGATCGAGGCCCTTGGCCTGGCGCCCCTAGGTGGAGTGGTGCGGGTGTCCCTGGCGCACTACAACACGCTCGAAGAGATCGATCGCCTCATCACCGCGCTGGATCAGGCAATCACCGAATTGCGCTGACCGGCGCCTCTCCTTTCCCTCTGCCGAGCGTTTTTCATGGCCTTACCGGAAACCCTTGCGGAGCTGCGCGACTGTATAGCCGCCCAGCACGAGCACCTGTCGGAGCGGCTGCGCGACGCGGCCCGCTTCCTCATCGACAATCCGCACGAGATCGCCCTCAGCACGGTCGCCGAGCTGGGCCGGCGCTCCAACATCGCCCCGACGGCTTACATCCGCCTGGCCCAGGCGCTGGGCTTCGCCGGCTTCAAGGATCTGCAGCGGCTGTTTCGCGCGCCGCTGCAACAGGCCGCCGATACCCACAGCGAGCGCATCCGGCATTACGGCGGGGAAAAGCTGCTGGACGATCCCAGCGACGTCGGCGCCATCCTGCGGGAATTCAGCCAGGCCAATATCGTGTCCCTGGAACACCTGGCGGAAGGCGACCAGCAGGCCAACATCGAAGCCGCCATCGCCCACCTGCAGGTCGCGCGCATCACCTTCGTCATCGGCCTGCGCCGGGCCTTCCCGGTGGCCGCCTACCTGAGCTACGCCCTGAGCCGGGTGGGCCGCCGCGCCGTACAGATCAGCGGCGGTGGCGGCACCCTGCCGGAACAGGTCAGCGCCATCGCCCATGACGATCTGCTGATCGCCGTGAGTTTTCCGCCCTACGCCAGGGATACCGTCGAGGCCTGCCGGCAGGCGCGCGAGGCGGGTGTGACGCTGGTGGCCATCACCGACACCGTGCTGAGCCCGATCGGCAAAATGGCGGAGACGGTCATAGAGGTCAACGATGCGGAGCTGCTCGGCTTTCGCTCCCTCACCGCCTCCTTCTGCATCGCCCAGACCCTGGCCATGGGACTCGCCTTCAGCCAGGGCGATACCGATGGCACCTTCGATCATGAACGACTGAAGGACATCGACTGCTGAGCCCCTGCGCTCACCTTGTAGTTCACAACTAGCACTTCAGGAGTAGACCCCGATGCTGTCACCTGCACGCGATTTGGTGGGTTATGGAAGACAACGCCCGCAAGGTACCTGGCCCAACGGCGCCCGTCTGGCCATCAGCCTGGTGATCAACTACGAGGAAGGCTCCGAGCGCTCGCTCGCCATGGGCGATCCGGACCAGGAGTCGATGACCGAATGGGGCAGCTACGCCATCCCCGCCGGCACCCGCAACCTGGCCATGGAATCCATGTATGAATACGGCTCCCGCGTCGGCATCTGGCGGATCCTCGATATCCTCGACGAACAGGCGGTGCGCGCGACCTTCCATGCCTGTGCGGTGGCCTTCGAACAGAATCCCGAGGTCGCCAAGGCGGCCGTCGCCGGTGGCCACGAGATCTGCAGCCATGGTTATCGCTGGGAAGAAGTCTTTCGCCTGAGCGAAGAAGAAGAGCGCGAGCACATCCGCCTCGCCGTCGAATCCTTCGAACGCACCTGTGGCAAGCGGCCGGTCGGCTGGTATTGCCGCTATGGCGCCAGCATCCACACCCGCCGGCTGGTGGCCGAGGAAGGCGGCTTCCTCTACGACTCCGACGCCTACAACGACGACGTTCCCTATTTCGTCGAGGTCGAGGGCAGGCGCCATCTCGTCGTGCCCTACACCGCCGACGTCAACGACTTCCGCTACTGGAACTCGCCCGGCCTGTCCCAGGCCTCGGACTTCTTCGAATACATGAAGGAAAGCTTCGAGGTCCTCTACGAGGACTCCGCGACCGGACCACGCATGATGTCGATCGGCCTGCACCCGCGCATGGTCGGCCGCCCCGGCCGGGTCCGGGCGATCAAGAGATTCATCGAATACGCCAGGCAGTCCGAGGGGGTGTGGTTCGCGACCCGCGAAGAGATCGCCCGCGCCTGGCTGGAAAGGGCTGACGGCTAGGCTGATCCCAGCGCGTCTGGAGGCGCCTTGGCGGTCTCCGCGCTGTCGTCACCGTCCGGACGCGATGACGACAGCCGTCCCGGGGACAAGGGGACCGCCGCGTGCCGGCGACTAGCGGGGTGCCGCTTCAGAACCGCGCGATCAGGACGACCCCGGCGATCATCAGGAGCGCGCCCAGCAGCCGCCAGCCGTTGACCGCATGCTGTTCCATGGAAAACAGGCCGAAGTGATCGATGGCCAGGCTGGCGATGAGGTTGGCGGTGATGGTGACGCCGTTCACCGGCGCCGCGCCGAGGCGTTGGATGAACAGCAGACCGGCGAATACCGCTACCGCGCCGGCGATGCCACCCAGGGGCGCCCACCAGGGCATGTCGCCGAGCTGGCTCACCGAGGGCAGCGGCCTGGGCATGCAGATGAACAGCCCGATCGCGACGAAGGTGACCATCACGAAGGACACCGAGGTCGCCAGCCAGGGATTGACCAGCGCCTTGTTGAGCGAGCCGTTCATGGCCGCACCGGCAGCCTGCAGGAATCCGGCAACGACGATAAGGATATAAGCCCAGTTCGCAGTATTCATCAGGAGTCGTCTCGGAGCGGAGCATGGAGGAGGCGCGGGGCCGATTCAGTGGCCGGGCGAGGCCTGAGTTACGACTGGACACATCTTGTAAAAGTGCCGTCTCGCTCGTGCCTGAAGGCTCTACCCCGGGATATTGGCCGCTTTTTCGACCAGCAGGCCTGACCCGCCGCCTGGATCGATGCCGGTTTCGTCAGGCGACTCGCGCGAGTCCTGGTGCGGTCCTGCGCCCTCCTCCGCCAGGGCCGATGGCGGCGTCAGGCCTATTTCACGATTGCCTTGACCGCCTCCAATACATCCCGGGTGGCCTGGCGGGTCGCCTCCGCATCAGGCCCGACCCTGGGACCCAGCACGACGCAGCTGTCCCGGTAGGAAAAGACCTTGCCGGTCTGCTGGTTGATCAACTCGCCCCTGGCGTTCTCGGCGATCCGGCAGTCACGCACGGTCTGGCTGCCCTTCGCGACCACCACCGGACTCCAGGCATAGGGGCTGTCGAAGCCATGCTCGGCATGGGGATAGGTATGCACCCCGAGGTCGGCCCCCTGCTGCTTGAGCGTCGCGAAATAGCCCTCGCAGCGGGAATAGGGATCGTAGTTGTCGGCCAGGCCGTGGTAGACCCGCAGCGGCTTGGCGACGACCTGGTCCTGCTCGCGAAAGGTGATCGAGCAGTCGGGGTAGAACGACAGGTAGCCGGCGAACTGGAAATCCTGGCTTTTCCAGCGCTTGTCGAAGCGCTCCAGGGCGGCGTAGAGCGAAGCCTGTCCGCCGCGGGAAAAGCCCATGAGCAGGATCTTGCCCGGATCGATCCGCGCGTGCCGCGCGAGCCGGGCGCCGGCGCGATAGTCATCCAAGACGAAATTGAGCCGTCCCAGCTGGGCCTGATCGGTGGCGGTGCTGGTGATGCCCCGGCCCGAGAAGCCATCCACGGCGAAGGTGGCGATGCCGACCTGATTGAACTGCCGCTGCCAGTAGGTGATGTTGGCACCCACCCCGCCCGAGCCATGCTGGAGAATGACCACCGGGACCTTGCCCTTGCCTGGCGGCAGCGACAGCACGCCACCGAGCAGCACCTCGGTGCCGCCCTTGTCCCCCGTCAGGAATTGCTGATCGCTCAGGGTCAGCGAGGTGAAGGTCAGCACCTCTTGCCGAGCGGGGATATCGGTTGCCGGCGAGGTGGTCGCACAGACGGTGGCACTGACAAGGCAGGCAATGGCCGCGAGCGCGGGGCGCAAAGATCCAGCGGACAGATGGGGCATCGGTTGCATCCTTCTTGTAGGGTCCTCCCAGGGTAGCCAATTGGCGTCGCTCTGCTGGAGAGGCGGTAAGCAGAACCCGCCGCACTAGCCGAATTTGGCACCTTTGTCGCGTAAACCGGCCTTGAGGTACGAAACTTGTAGCTCCCGCGCCAACGGCCCTTTGCGACCCAAAAGGTTTCCCAAATGCACCAAGACGGCTCCCTCGCGTTACCGCCGCGCGTCCGGCATCGGTATACCGGTGACATCGACGAGCATGCGCTCTGCGTCGAGGGCTGGCACATGCAATACGATCAGCTGTCGTCGGGTCGTTTTCAGGGCGAGCTCAGCGACCTCTGGCTGGACGACCTCAGCCTGCTGCGGGATCGCTCCAACCAGGCCATGCTCAAGAGCGGCGAGGCCCAGGGGAACACCCTGACCTTCAGCCTGCCCATGCGTGACGCCGGCGCCCTGCACTGCGGCGGCCATACCCTGCACGAGGCCCAGCTACTGGTGGCGCGTGGCGACAATCTGCCGGAGCTGCGTACCCCGGCCAATCTCGATCTGCTCTGCATCAATCTGCAGGAAGCCGAGATGGCGCGCCTGCTGGCCTGCCAGCACAGCGCTCTCGACGTGCGCGACCTGTCCGGCTGCTATCGCCTGCCTACCGGCTGTGCCCATGGGGAGCTGGCCGCCCTGGCCCATCAACTCTTCGCCCCGGAAGCGGAAATCCAGACCTGGCTGGACCATCCGCGCACCCGCGCGACCCTGCGCGACACCGTGCTGCTGCACCTGCTCGATCTGCTCGACACCAGCGAACCCCATGAGCTGGCACCTAGCGCGCGGCTGCGCATGGTGCGGCGGGCGCGGGAATACGCCCTGGCCCATCCGGACCAGCCGCCCAGCATCCTGGAGCTGTGCAATCGCGTCGGTGCCAGCCGCCGCAAGCTGCAGTACTGCTTCCAGGAGGCGCTGGGCATCAATCCGGTCGCCTACCTGCGCACCCTACGTCTCAATGCGGCCCATCGCGCTCTGCGCCGGGGAGCAGGCGAATCGGTGCAGGACGTCGCCGCCCGGTGGGGCTTCTGCCACCTCAGCCGCTTCGCTCGCGACTACCGGAGGCTGTTCGGCCAGTTGCCCTCCACCACCCTCAAGACCGCCACGCAGAAGTGCTGAATCTGGCTAACGGCGGATAACGGCTTTCCCTCAGGCTCGAGTGGCCAATAAGAAGAGGGAACTCCATGAACGTTACCCGTCCGCTCCACGCCCTTGCCGTCGGCCTCGCCGCTCTGGGGCTGACCGCCGCGACCCACGCCACCGAAAGCGGCTCGCCCACCACCGCCTTCGGCGTCTATGATTTCGGCGCCGGCTTCACCCCGCCACCGACGCCCCACGGCACCCTGGGTCTGCGCAGCAACTTCTATCGCGCCACCTCCATCCGCGACAGCCACGGTCGCGACAACGGCAATGACTTTTCCATCGACGTCCTCTCCCTGGGCCTGGCCTACCTGAAGATGACCGATACCCGCGTCCTGGGCGCTCGCTATGGCTTTGGCGGGGTCCAGCCCTTCTTCAGGATGGACGCGGACCTCACCGTCAAGGCCAACGGCGTGCCGGTGTTTGCCGACAGCGCCACGCTCTTCCGCCAGGCCGACATCCAGGTCATTCCGCTGATCCTGCAGTGGGAGCCCTCGCGCAACCTGGGGGTGAACTTCTGGCTCCAGGTGCAGGCGCCCACCGGGGATTACGACAAGAATCGACTGGTAAATCCGGGCACCAACCACTGGACCGTCTCGCCGATGCTCAACCTGAGCTACATCAGCGATTCGGGCTTCGAGGTGTCGTCCAGCTTCCAGACCGACTTCAACAGCCGCAACCCCGCCACCGACTACCGCAGCGGCACGGAATACCGCCACGAATTCGCCGTGGGTCAGCACTTCGGCCCCTGGACCGCGGGCCTGGGCGGCTACTACTACCGCCAGCTCACCGACGACGACGCCCCCGGCCTCACCCGCAGCAATCGCGCCCGGGTACTGGCGCTGGGACCGGCGCTGAGCTTCTTCCAACCTGGCCTGCCACCGGTCTGGGTGCACCTCTACAAGGAGGTCGACGCCCGCAACCGCGCCGAAGGCTACGCCTTCGCCGTGCGGCTCTCCCACAGCTTCTGAGGATCCGTCCATGACCGCCACCGCCTCCTCCCGCCCCACCCCCGGCCGGCGCCAGGGTGCCGTGCTCCTGCTCGGCAGCAGCCTGACCATCATGGGTTCGGTAATGGTCGCCCCGATCATCCCCAAGCTGGGCGCCGAATTCGGTCCCATCGAACCCCGCGCCGATTTGCTGATCCCCCTGGCGATGACCGGGCCGGCCCTGGCCATCGCCCTCTTCGCGCCCCTGGCCGGCTGGCTGGCCGACCGCCTGGGTCGCAAGCGGCTGCTGATCATCGCCACCTTCTGCTACGCCCTGCTCGGCATGCTGCCGGCGCTGCTGCAATCATTGCCGGCCATCACCCTCACCCGCCTGGTCTTCGGTTTGGCCGAGGCCGCGGTGATGACCTGTTGCGTGACCCTGATCGCCGACTACTGGCAGGGCAGCCGGCGGCTGGCCTACGTCAATGGCCAGGTCATCGCCATCAGCCTGGTGGGCTCGCTGTTCTATGTGGTTGGCGGCGCCCTGGGCGAGCACTCCTGGCGCACGCCCTTCTACCTCTATCTGCTACCGCTGCTGCTGGTGCCGTTCATGCTGCGGCTGCTGTGGGAACCAATCCGCGCCCAGGTCACCAGCGGCGCCGACGAAGGCCCCCAGCACAGTGCGCCGCTGCCCCTGATCGTCAACTACCTGCTGGTCTTCGCCGGCATGGTGCTCAGCGTGGTAGTGCCCATCCAGAGTCCGCTGCTGCTGGTGCAACTGGGCATCACCTCCAGCACCCTGATCGGCGCCTCGGCGGGCCTTGGCCTGCTGGCGACCCTGGGCGGCCCGCTGCTCTGGCCGCTGCTGCGCCGCAGGTGGGGCCTGGCCGGCTGCAACGCCGTGCTGCTCGCCTGCATGGGCAGCGGCCTCTGGCTGCTGGTGAACGCGCGCAGCTACGAAGCCGTGCTGGTGGCAGTGACCCTCCATGGCCTGGGCGTCGGCATGCTGGTGCCCAACACCATGGCACCGGTGATGGGCGCCCTGAGCGCCCGGGCCCGGGGCCGCGGCATGGGCGGCTACACCGGCTGCCTCTACCTGGGTCAGTTCGCCAGTCCCCTGGTGGTGGCAGTGCTCCTGCCCTTCACCGGCGATCTGCACCTGGCCATCCGTACCCTCGCCAGCGCCGCTTTGGTCGCCGCGCTAGTCTGGGCGGCCGTCGCCCTGCTGCGGCGCAAGGCCGCCCTGCCCGCTCCGTCGCGCTCTTCCTGAATTCTGATCGAGGATTTTTCCATGCACAGCCTGCAATCCCTGCTGGACACCCAGGACGGCCACGGCCTGGCGACGCTGCTGCGGCAGCGCGAGATCACGGCGAGCGAATTGCTCGAAGCGGTCATCGAGCGCCTGGATACCGTTGAGCCCGGTCTCAACGCCGTGAGCGAACGACTCTATGACCAGGCCCGCGCCGCGGCCCGGGCGCCGCTCGATGTCGAGGCCCCCTTCGCCGGAGTCCCGACCCTGGTCAAGGACCTCTTCACCCCCCTGGCGGGCGCCCGCATGACCAATGGCTCCCTGGCCCTGGGCGACGCCCGCCCGGATTTCGACTGTGAATTGGTCAGCCGCCTGCGCCAGGCCGGCTGCCTGTTCGTCGGCACCACCACCTCGCCGGAATTCGGTACCTCCTACAGCACCGAATCGCGGCGCTTCGGCGCCACCGCCAATCCCTGGAATCCGGCCCACAGCGCCGGTGGCTCCAGTGGCGGCGCGGCTGCCCTGGTCGCCGCGCGGGTGGTGCCCTTCGCCCATGGCAACGATGGCGGCGGCTCGCTGCGGGTGCCGGCGTCCTGCTGCGGGATCTTCGGCCTCAAGCCCAGCCGCGGACGGATGCCTTCCGGGCCCATGGTCGGTGAAGGCTGGGCCGGCATGGGCACGCCCCACGCCATGAGCCTGTCGGTGCGCGATAACGCCCTGCTGCTGGATGCCACCGCTGGCGCCGACCTGGGCGCGCCCTATGCGGCACCGGCCCACGACGTACCCTTCGCCAGCCTGCTGGAGCGCGATCCCCGCCCGCTGCGCATCGCCCTGGTCGAGCACCTGGCACCCTGGCCGAGCGGACCCGAGGCCCTGGCCGCGGTGCGCCACACCGCCCGACTGTGCGAAAGCCTTGGCCACCACGTCGAGCCGGCGACCCTGCCGGTGGACCTGCCCCGCTTTCTCGACCAGGTGTTCGACATCATCGGTCCCAGCACCCGTCACTACCTGCAGGTGCTCGGCGCGATGCGCGGTGCCCCGGTCAGCGACGAGGAGCTGGACGCCCGTACCCGGGTGATCCTGCGCGAACGGGGCGACATCCCCGCCCATCGCTACGCCGCCGCGGTGGAAGCCCTGCATGCCCTGGGCCGGACCCTGGCACGCTTTCTCACCGACCATGACGTCATCCTCACCCCCACCCTGACCCGCGAACCGCCGCGCCTGGGCGAGCTGGATGGCGACCACCAGGAACGCTCGCTGGCCGAGGCCATCGCCGCCTTCCACAGCTATTCGCCCTTCACCGCCCTGTTCAACGCCAGTGGCCAGCCAGCCATGTCGGTGCCGCTCTGGTGGACCGCCAATGGCCTGCCACTGGGCAGCCACTTCGCCGCGCGCTTTGGCGAGGAAGGCACCCTGCTGGCGCTGGCCGCCCAGCTGGAGCGCGCGCAACCCTGGGCGGGACGGCGTCCGCCGCTGGCGGGCAGTCGCTGAGGCCCGGGGCGCACGGCAAGGCCCGCCACGGTCTCAGGTGAGAGACGGAGATGCCCATCGCAAACTGGCGGGCATCCCGTCACCCGCTTCGCTTGGATGCTCGCTATACTGGCCGCGCACGGCCTGTGACGAATCCCTCTGGCATCCGTGCCGGAGGCTTCAGACTGTCGCTCGCCATCTTCCCCGTTGCCCGGGCAGGGCACCGTACGAGCGACCCGATGAGCATCCTCACCTCGACTCCAGTCCCCTCGTATGGCCTGACCCAGGACATCGATCTCATCGCCGAGATCGCCGCGGTACCCAAGATCCTGGATGTGGTCTGCCGGATGACCGGCATGGGCTTCGCCGCCGTCGCCCGGGTGACCGATGATCGCTGGATCGCCTGCAGCACCCTCGACCTGATCGGCTTCGGCCTCGAGCCCGGTGGCGAGCTGGAGCTCAAGTCGACCATCTGCGACGAGATCCGCGATCATCGCCAGCCCGTGGTGATCGACGACGTGGCGCAGGACAACTGCTATCGCGACCATCACACGCCGCTGCGTTACGGCCTGCGCAGCTATATCTCGGTCCCCATCGTGCTGGACGATGGCAGTTTCTTCGGCACCCTCTGCGCCATCGACCCCAAGCCGGCCAAACCCAGTAGCCCCGAGATCCTGTCCGCCTTCGAACTCTTCGCTGGCATGATCGCGCTGGAGATCGGCGCCCAGCGCCGCTTTGTTGCCGCTCGCAACGTCCTGCACAGCGAGGGCTTTTCCCGCAGCCTGCTCCAGGCCAGCCTGGACTGCGTCAAGGTCCTCTCCGCCGGGGGTCATATCGAATTCATGAACGCCCAGGGCCTGGAGCTCAACCAGCTGCAGTCCGTCGATCAGGTGATGGGCCGCGAGTACGCCGCGCTCTGGCCCGACGCGGAGGTCGCGAAGATCCGCCACGCCGTCGCGCGTGCCGCTACCGGCCAGACCACCCGGGTCGAAGGTTTCTGCCCCACCGCCCGCGGCGAGCCGCGCTGGTGGGAGGTCTCCTGCTCACCCTTCGTGGTGGCCGGCACCGGCGAGGTGAAGATCGTCTGCATCTCCCGCGACATCAGCAGTCGCATCCTCGCCCAGCAGGCCCAGCAGGCCCGGGCCGAAGCCATCGCGGCGCTCAACGACGAGCTGGAGCAACGCATCTCGGAGCGCACCGCCGAGCGTGATCAGATCTGGAACCGCTCCACCGATCCGCTGTGCGTGGCTGACCTCGAGGGCTTCTTCGTCAACCTCAACCCGGCCTGGACGGCGACCCTGGGCTGGTCGCTCGAAGCGCTCAAGGCCCGCCCCTTCCTGACCTTCGTCCACGATGACGATCTCGTCACCACTCGCCAGGCGTTCCGGGATATCAAGCAGGGCATCGCGCTGGCCAACTTCGAAAATCGCTATCGCCACCGCGACGAGTCCTACCGCTGGTTTTCCTGGAATGCCACGCGCAATGGCGACCTGATCTACGCCACCGTGCGCGACGTGACCCAGCAACGCCAGCAGACGCTGGATCTCGCGGCCGCCGAGGATGCCCTGCGCCAGGCGCAGAAGATGGAAGCCATCGGCCAGCTCACCGGTGGCGTGGCCCATGACTTCAACAACCTGCTCACCGTCGCCCGCACCTCCTGCGACCTGCTCAAGCGCCCCAACCTCAGCGACGCCCGCCGCGAACGCTATCTGGAGGCGATCTCCACCACCGTGGATCGCGCCGCCAGATTGACCGGGCAACTCCTGGCCTTCGCCCGCCGCCAGACGCTGGCTCCCGAAGTATTTTCCGCCCGGGACAATGTCCTGGCCATGAGCGACATGCTGGAAACCCTGCTCGGCTCGCAGGTCGGCATCGCACTCGAGGTCAGCGACGACCCCTGCCTGGTCTATGCCGACCCCAGCCAGTTCGATACCGCCCTGGTGAACATCGCGGTGAACGCCCGGGACGCCATGAGCGATGCGGGGCGCCTGACCATCAGCGTCGGCACCGTCGCCAGCATTCCGGCCACTGCCACCCAGCCGGCCCTGGCCCTCCCGGCCGTGGCCGTCGCCCTGACGGATAACGGCAGCGGCATCGTCCGGGAGCACCTGGAACAGATCTTCGAACCCTTCTTCACCACCAAGAGAGTCGGCCAGGGCACCGGTCTCGGCCTGAGTCAGGTGTTCGGCTTCATCAAGCAGTCCGGTGGCGAGGTGCGGGTCACCAGCGAGGTCGGTCGCGGCACGACCTTCCACCTCTATCTGCCGATCGCGCCGGCAACCGGACAGCCACCGCCCCTGGACGATGCCGTGGCAACCGCCGATGGCGGCGGGGTCACCGTCCTGGTGGTTGAAGACAATCTCGAGGTCGGCAGCTTCGCCGTCGACCTGCTGAGCGATCTCGGCTACCACGCGGTGCTGGCCGCCAATGCCGAGCGCGCCCTCGCCCTGCTCGCCGACCAGCCTGGCCGGTTCGATGTGGTCTTCTCGGATGTCGTCATGCCCGGCATGAGCGGGCTGGAACTGGCCATCGAGATCAGACGCCTCTATCGCAGCCTGCCGATCCTGCTGACCTCGGGCTACAGCCACGTGCTGGCGACCCATGGCGCCCAGGGCTTCGAGCTGATCCACAAGCCCTACTCGGCGGACGCCCTGTCTCGCCGGCTGCAGGAGATCCTCGCCGAGCGCGAGACGCACCTGACCACCTAGCGCGCGGCTGGCTGACCGCTACGTCCCGGAAGGGTCGGGCGCGACGGCGTACCGGAACGCGCCGACAGCGGCCCCCCACCCCGCCCCGGCGATCGGGTAAC
Source organism: Pseudomonas aestiva (assembly GCF_039908605.1). NCBI lineage: Bacteria > Pseudomonadati > Pseudomonadota > Gammaproteobacteria > Pseudomonadales > Pseudomonadaceae > Pseudomonas > Pseudomonas aestiva. Next base: position 2,945,110 of record NZ_CP150916.1, read on the forward strand.
ATGCGCCGCCGCGGGCCAGTGGCCCTCTTTCTATCGGTAAGGAGTCGCAGTGTTCGATACCCAGGTCATCATCATCGGTGCCGGCGCGGCCGGTTTGATGTGCGCCCTGAGCGCCGCCGCGCGCGGGCGCCGGGTCCTGGTGCTCGACCACGCCAACAAGGCCGGCAAGAAGATCCTCATGTCCGGCGGCGGCCGCTGCAACTTCACCAACCTCTATTGCGAGCCCGCCAACTTCCTCTCGCAGAACGCGCATTTCTGCAAGTCGGCCCTGGCCCGCTATACCCAGTGGGACTTCATCGCCCTGGTGGCCAAGCACGGCGTGCCCTATCACGAGAAGAAGCTTGGCCAGCTGTTCTGCGACAACAAGGCCAGCGACATCCTCGCCCTGCTGCTGGACGAATGCGAGCGCGGCGGCGTCGACATCCGCCTGGAGACCCCGGTGCAGGAGATCACCCGCCTCGACCCGGGCGGCTATCAGCTGCAGACCAGCCTGGGCCCGGTGCGCGGCGAATCCCTGGTGATCGCCACCGGTGGCCTGTCGATCCCGACCCTGGGCGCCACCGGCTTCGGCTATCAGGTCGCCCGCCAGTTCGGCCATCAGCTGCTGCCGACCCGTGCCGGCCTGGTGCCCTTCACCATCACCGATCCGCAGCTCAAGGAATTCTGCAGCGCCCTGTCCGGCACGGCGGTGGAAGATTGCCGGATCAGCTGCAACGGCCAGAGCTTCGTCGAGAATCTGCTGTTCACCCACCGCGGCCTCAGCGGTCCGGCGATCCTGCAGATCTCCTCCTACTGGCAACCGGGCGACAGCCTCAGCATCGACCTGCTGCCGCACTTGGACCTCGCCCAATGGCTCGCCGAGCAGCGCCAGGCGCGCCCCAACAGCGAACTCAAGACCCTGCTGGGCGAGCTGTTCACCAAGAAGATGGCCACCCTGCTCGCCGACAGCTGGTTCCAGTCCAAACCCCTGAAGCAATACACCCCCGACGAACTCAAGGCCATCGCCGCGCGGCTGCACGACTGGCAACTGGTCCCGGCGGGCACCGAGGGCTATCGCACCGCCGAGGTCACCCTGGGCGGCGTCGACACTCGCGAGGTCTCGTCCAAGACCCTGGAGTCGCTCAAGTCGCCCGGCCTGTACTTCATCGGCGAGGTACTGGACGTCACCGGCCACCTGGGCGGTTTCAACTTCCAGTGGGCCTGGGCTTCGGGTTATGCGGCGGCGCAGTACGTCTAGGCCAGGGAAAGCGCCTTACGACTGGATTCAGGTAGCCGCAGACGGCCAGGTCTGGCTCGCGATGCGCAGGAAATTCCCGCCCAGGATGGCGTCTATGTCAGCGGTGGTGTAGCCCCGACCTGTCAGTTGGCTGACCAGTTCAGGTAGCGCCTCGGGTTGCAGCTGGGTATGACCGTGCGGCTGTCCATAGTGGCGTGCCGGCCACCAGTCTTCAGCGTCGACACCAGCGGGAAGGTCATGGTCGGCCGGGCACAGCTCGGTATCCAGTCCGATGCCGATATGCCGGATCCCGACCCGCTCCGCCAGGTAGTCGATCTGGCGGACATAGCTAGCCACCGAGGCCGCGGGATCACCCAGAAAGATGCCTAGCCCGGTCAGGCCGATCACCCCATCCTGGTCGGCACAGGCGCGGATCTGCTCGTCGCTGATCGTCCGGGGATGGTCATGCAGCGCCTTGATGTTGGTGTGGGAAAAGACCACCGGCCGCGTCGAGACCGCCATGATCTCTAGGCTGGCGCGCTCGCTGGCGTGGGCGCAGTCGAGGGTGATGCCCGCCGCATTGCCGGCCGCCACCACCGCGCGACCCAGTGCCATCAGACCGCCGCCTGCGCCGTGGCAACCCCCGGCGCAGGCGTTATCGCGGTTGTAGGCGAGCAGCATCTGGCGCACCCCTAGGGAGGCATAGAGCCCGACCATCGCCGGGTCGTCGAGCAGCATGGTCGAGCCTTCGAGATCGAAGGAAACCGCCAGCTTGCCTTGCTCGCGCGCACGCTGCAGGTCGGCTACCGTGCCGACGAGACAGAAGTGCGCGTCGTGCCGGGCCAGCCAGGCGCGAAAGCCGGCGAGGGTGCGCAGCACCGTCGCGAAAGGCGTCATGTCCATGCCCACGTTGAGCGACACGTGATGGAAGCCGGCCTCGTGATAGCGACTCAAGCCGGACATATCCTGCCCCGGCACCAGTGGCAGGCAGGCATGCGCCTCCCAGCGTAGCGGCTTGAGTCCCGCTTCCCCGGCTGCGACCGTCTGCATCTTCGTCCCCTCTCCACCCGTCTCGAGGGGTTCAACATAGCATGCAGACTGGGCCGCTAGCCGAAGGTCACGCCCCGCAACAGCGCCGGATCGACCGCCCGCGCCTGATAGCGCACCGCGGCCTGGCCATAGGCCTGGGGATCGAGCACCTGATCCCAGCGCGCCGCTGCCTGCTGCTGAACCGCCACGACTTCGGCTTGCACCGGCTTGGGCTGCAGCGCGGCCTGGGCGCGTCTTTCGTTGATCTCGGCAGCCATGGCGGTGTAGCTGGCGGTGCTGAGCAGGGCGAGTGCGGCCATCTTGTTGAAGACGTTCATGGTGGATTCTCCTGTCTTGAACACGGGGGCTGGCGTCGCCGCGGCAGGCGGTCCGGCGTCAGTCACGGTTCCACCTTGCGCCCAGGCGTCTTAACGCTGTCTTAACCCCTCTGAACCCGACCTGAACGGCTGCGACAACCTGCCCCAGGCGCTGGCCACTGGCCAATTGATCTGGATCAGTTTTGCCCAGGGCCAGCAGGCGCATCCTGCAGGCAGTCGCCACTCCGCCCCGGAGCGGCGCCACGGCTCACGAGGTCGCCATGAACGGACGCCTGGTCAAAGAACTCTTGGTCATCCTGCTGATCAAGCTGGCGCTGCTGATGGTGATCAGGAGCCTCTGGTTCAGCGCCCCCACGGTCCCGCCCGACGCCACCCAGGCGGTCAGCGCCCACCTGCTGGACTAGCACCCCTTCCTTTAGCTTGAGGAGATTGCCGGGATGATCTCGGAATCCGTCGTGGACCTGTCACGCCTGCAATTCGGCATGACCGCGCTGTATCACTTCATCTTCGTGCCCCTGACCCTGGGGCTGGTGGTGATCCTGGGGATCATGGAGTCGGTCTATGTGATGACCGGCAGACAGGTCTACAAGGACATGACCCAGTTCTGGGGCAAGCTGTTCGGCATCAACTTCGCCCTGGGCGTCACCACCGGCCTGACCATGGAGTTCCAGTTCGGCACCAACTGGGCCTACTACTCCCACTATGTCGGCGACATCTTCGGCGCGCCCCTGGCCATCGAGGGCCTGATGGCCTTCTTCCTGGAATCCACCCTGATCGGGCTGTTCTTCTTTGGTTGGGATCGCCTGTCCAAGGGTCAGCACCTGCTGGTCACCTGGCTGGTGGCCCTGGGCTCGAATCTGTCCGCCCTGTGGATCCTGGTGGCCAACGGCTGGATGCAGAATCCGGTCGGCGCCGAATTCAACTACGTGACCATGCGCATGGAGCTGGTCGACTTCGGCGCCCTGCTGCTCAACCCCGTGGCCCAGGTGAAGTTCGTCCACACCGTGGCCTCGGGCTATGTCACCGGCGCCATCTTCGTGCTGGCGATCTCCAGCTACTACCTGCTCAAGGGTCGCGACATCGGCTTTGCCCGGCGCTCCTTCGCCGTGGCCGCCGCCTTCGGTACTGCCGCGGTCATCTCGGTGATCGTGCTGGGCGACGAATCCGGCTATCGCGTGGGCGAGGTGCAGAAGGTCAAGCTGGCCGCCATCGAAGCCGAGTGGAACACCGAGGCAGCCCCGGCCTCCTTCACCCTGTTCGGCATCCCCAATCAACAGGAGATGCGCACCGACTATGCGGTGAAGATCCCCTATCTGATGGGCCTGATCGCCACCCGCTCCACCACCGAACAGGTCACCGGCATCAAGGACCTGGTCACTCAATACGAGGCCCGCGTCCGCAATGGCGCCCAGGCCTACGCCCTGCTGGAGCGACTGCGCGCCGGCGATGACTCCGCCGCCACCCGCGCCGCCTTCGACGCGCGCAAGCACGACCTGGGCTATGGCCTGCTGTTGAAGAAATACGTCAACGATCCCGTCACCGCCACCCCCGAGCAGGTCCGCCAGGCCGCGCGGGACACCATTCCCGGCGTCGCCAGCCTGTTCTGGACCTTTCGCATCATGGTCGCCAGCGGCGTGCTGATGCTGGCGCTGTTCATCTGCGCCCTCTGGGCCTCGACACGGCGCAACGAGCTGAAGAAGCCCTGGCTGCTGAAGTGGGCCCTGTTCAGCCTGCCGCTGCCCTGGATCGCCACCCAGACCGGCTGGTGGGTCGCCGAGCATGGCCGCCAGCCCTGGACCATCAGCGAGGTGCTGCCTACCCACCTGTCGGCCTCGACCCTGGCCGCGGGCGATCTGCTCGGTTCCATCGGCGCTCTGGTGATCTTCTACACCCTGCTGCTGATCGTGGAGATGTACCTGATGATCCGCTTCGCCCGCCTCGGCCCGAGCAGCCTGCACAGTGGTCGCTACTACCACGAACGCGCTGCCCAGGTCGGCGACGCCCTGCACCAGGCCGCCGTGGCCAGGCCCGCCGCTCCGGCCAACGTCTGAGGAGACCGCCATGTTCGACTATGAAGTGCTCAAGCTCACCTGGTGGGTGCTGATCGGCGTGCTGCTAATCGGCTTCGCCCTCACCGACGGTTTCGACATGGGTGCCATGATCCTGATGCCCCTGATCGGCAAGACCGACAAGGAGCGCCGCGCCGCCATCAACAGCATCGCGCCGCACTGGGACGGCAACCAGGTCTGGTTCATCACCGCCGGTGGCGCCCTCTTCGCCGCCTGGCCGCTGGTCTATGCCACGGCCTTCTCCGGCCTCTACTGGGCGCTGCTGCTGGTGCTCTTCGCGCTGTTCCTGCGCCCGGTGGGCTTCGACTACCGCAGCAAGCTGGACAACACCCGCTGGCGCAGCGCCTGGGACTGGGGCCTGTTCACCGGCAGCCTGGTCCCGGCACTGGTGTTCGGCGTGGCCTTCGGCAACCTCTTCCAGGGTGTACCCTTCCAGCTCGACGACACCCTGAGATCCACCTACAGCGGCAGCTTCTTCGCCCTGCTCAACCCCTTCGCCCTGCTCAGCGGCCTGGTCAGCCTGGCCATGCTCTGCGCCCATGGCGGCAGTTGGCTGATGCTGCGCACCCACCAGGCGCTGGGCGAGCGCGCCCGTCGCGCCACCGGCCTGAGCGCCCTGCTCCACTTCGTCACCTTCGGTCTGGCCGGTGTCTGGCTGGCCTATGGCTTCGACGGCTACGTGCTGGTCAGCCAGGGTGATCCGGGCAGCGCCCTGAATCCGCTGCACAAGGTGGTGACCGCCGGCAATCCGGGCTGGCTGGCCAACTACCATACCCAGCCGCTGACCCTGCTCGCCCCGGTGCTGGCGGCGCTCGGCAGCGTCCTGGCCCTGCTCGGCAGCAGCTGGCGCCAGGCCGGCCTGGCCTTCACCGGCACGTCCCTGGCCATCGTCGGTACCCTCGCCACCGCCGGCTGCGCGCTGTTTCCCTTCGTGCTGCCGTCGAGCCTGGACCCGGCCTCCAGCCTGACGGTCTGGGACGCCGTCTCCAGCCACAAGACCCTGGGCATCATGTTCGTCGCCGCGGCCATTTTCGTGCCGCTTATCCTGGCCTACACCCTGTGGAGCTACGTGCGCATGTGGTGCAAGGTCGATGACCGCTTCATCGACGCCAACCCCCACGGCCTCTACTGATCACCGATCTCAAGGAGACTCCTTCATGTGGTACTTCACCTGGATCCTCGGTGTCCTGCTCGCCGCGAGCTTCGGCATCATCAACGCCCTCTGGCTGGAAAGCACCCGGGAGCTCGATGTCCATGACGATGCCGAGTGCTGAGGCCCTGCCCCGCGTCCACCCACTAGGACGGACGCTGTCCCTGCTGCTGGCGGCGCCCCTGGCGCTGCTGCTGATGATTCACCCGGGCTTGATGCTCGACGCCAGCGGCCACTACAGCCATCCACTGCTGATGGGGGTCATGCTGGGTGTCTCCGCCGGCCTGGTCCATGGCGTCGGTTTCGTGCCGCGGCTCTGGCTGTGGCGCCTGGTGTTCGGGCCGGTGCTGGGCTGGCCGCTGCTGATGCTCGGCTACGTTCTGCTCTTCCAGGCGCAACTGGGCTGATTGACGTCTGACGATAGCGCCCGGCCTTCCCGGGCGCCGTCTTCATCAGCCGCCGTACCGCCTGGCCGCGCTACTCGCGCCGCCTCACTCCCGTGGATGAATAATCTGACTATCAAGGTTCGTCTGCGGGTGCCGACATAACCGGAATCGATCTTGCCCGTGCCGGCTCCTCGCTTGCCGCCGGCGTACCCGCTAAACGCCTCAGAGAATGCCACGATGCTCAGGAATGCCCCCTTAAGTACCAAGCTGCTGCTGATCCTGCTCCTGCCGCTGGCTGGATTCCTGGTGATCTCCGGACTCTACACCGCCGACCGCTACGAAACCTTCAAGGATATGGAGCACACCGTGACCGCCAGCGCCACGGCGCAGCGCATCAGCGCCGTGGTCACCAGCCTGCAGCGTGAGCGGGGCGCCAGCGGCGTCTTCCTGGGCAGCGGCGGCAAGTCGATGCAGGACAAGCTCAAGACCTTCCGCCAGGACAGCGACCAGGCCCATGGCGCGCTCAAGGCGGTGGCCAGCGGCAGCGATGCCGCTATCCAGAGCCTGCTGCGCGCCCTGGACGGCCTGGCCGATCTGCGCACCAGGGTCGACGGCCTGGCGCTCAACAGCACCCAGTCCGGTGCGGCCTATACCGATCTGATCAAGACGCTGATCGGCTACACCCATTCGCTGGAAGCCGGTGTCGACGATCCGGCCATCCTGCGCGCCCTGGGCGCCCTCAACCTGTTCGTCGAGATGAAGGAGCGCGCCGGTCGCGAGCGTGTGCTGCTGGGCCTGGCCTTCAACCAGAATCGCTTCGACGCCGGTCTGCTGTCGCGCTTCGCCCGCAACCTGGGCGAATTCTCCGCCTATGCCGACGCCTTCGAGCGCAAGGCCACGCCCGATTTCATCCGCCAGCTCGATGACACCTTCAAGCAACCCAGCGCCCAGGAAGTCAGCCGCCTCCAGCAACTGGCCTTCACCGTCCCCCTGGGCGACGCCCTGGGCGTCAAGCCGGAAGACTGGTTCAACCTGGCCACCCAGCGCATCGATCTGATGGGCAAGGTCGAGGCGGACCTCGGCGCCAGCGCCGGCGCCCAGGCCGAGCAGGCCCGCGCCAAGGCCAGTCGCGACCTCTGGATCACCCTCGGCCTGGTGCTGCTGGTGCTGGTGGCCGTCTCGGCCCTGGCCTGGGTGATCATCCGCAACATCAAGCAGGCGGTCGAGCAGGTCAACGCGACCCTCACCCGCCTCGCCACCCGCGACCTCACCGCCCGCTGCGCCTATCAGGGCCGGGACGAGTTCGGCACCATCACCGGCAACCTCAACCTGATGAGCCAGGAGCTGGGCCAGGTGATCCAGGAGATCGGCGCGGCTACCGTGCAGATCGCCACCGCTGCGGAAGAGGCCTCGGCCGTCGCCCTCCAGACCAGCCAGAACGTCGCCCAGCAGCGTCTGGGCACCGACCAGGTGGCCACTGCCATCGCCGAGATGAGCGCGACGGTCAAGGACGTCGCCCGCAGCACCACCGAAGCCGCGGAAGGCTCGCGCCAGGTAGAGGGCAACACCAGCCAGGGTCGCCGCGAATTGCAGGCCACCATCGGCCTGGTGCAGGGGCTGTCGGTGCAGGCCGAGCGGACCTCGGAGATCATCGGCGAACTCAAGCACGAGAGCGACGCCATCTCCTCGGTGCTGGACGTGATCCGCGGCATCGCCGAGCAGACCAACCTGCTGGCCCTCAACGCCGCCATCGAAGCCGCCCGCGCCGGTGAAGCCGGTCGAGGCTTCGCCGTGGTGGCCGACGAGGTGCGCTCCCTGGCGCAGAAGACCCAGCAATCCACCGGCAGCATCCAGCAGATGATCAGCAATCTGCAGAGCGGCTCCGACCGCGCCACCCAGGCCATGCAGGAGACCCTAGGCCAGGTACAGACCGGTGCCAGCAACGTGGTCCGCGCCGGCGAGCTGCTGGGTGAGATCGCCGAGGGCGTGACCCTGATCAACGACCGCAACATCCAGGTCGCCTCGGCCGCCGAGCAGCAGAGCCAGGTCGCCGAAGAGATCAGCCGCAACGTCAACGACATCAATGACCTGGTGATCCAGGTCAGCGCCGGTGCCGAGCAGACCGCCGTCACCAGTCGCGAACTGGCGCGTCTCGCCGAACAACAGCAGGCGCTGGTCGGCCGCTTCCGGGTGGCCTGAACCCCCTCCCGGCGCTCGACCGCCAGAGCGGAGGACCGATCCAGGTCCTCCCCGCTCCCCATTCGCTGCAACCGCCCGTTCCCGCCCGCGACACCCTCCTCGGACTGCCCAGTCGCCTGCCGCTGGTCTTCCCGCCCTTGACTGTCCCGCCTCGCTCACCGCGACCCATCCGGACGTCAGACGTCTGCGGCGGTGCGCTCCTCCGGCCGCCCGTCTCTGCCGCAAGCGCCTCTCCGCTCGGGCGGCAAAGCAGCCGTTCGCAACGGCACCTCCGCATCACCTAACCCCTCTAGCACGCTACTTGCAGGCGTTATGAGCAGTCATTCGCAGGCCGCTGCCGCCAGGATTTTTTCGGCAATCAACAGCCAGACTTGATCAGCCGAATCCTTTCATCCGGCGATGCCTGCGCGGTGATCTCTTCTGGAACTGAACCGTCGCGTCCAGCAGGCGCGATGGTCCTCTCTCAAAGGACTGACCGATGCTGAAGAACGCCGCCCTGAGTACCAAGCTGCTGCTGATCCTGCTTCTGCCCCTGACCGGTTTTCTGCTGATCTGCGGTCTCTTCCTTACAGAGCGCTACCAGATACTGGAGAACCTGGATCACACCGTGACCGCCAGCGCCACGGCGCAAGGCGTCAGCGCCCTGATCACCCGCCTGCAGCGTGAACGGGGCGCCAGCGGCATCTTTCTCAGCAGTGGCGGCACGGCCCTGCGGGGTGACCTGCGGACCTATCGCCAGGACAGCGACCAGGCCCAAGGCGCCTTGCGCGCACTCGCGGCCGGCGACGATGCCGCCCTGCAACCCGTGCTGGAGCTCCTCGACGGCCTGCCCGGTGTGCGCACCACCGTGGACGGCCTGACGATCAGCGGGACCCAGTCCAGTGCCGCCTATACCGAGATGATCCAGGCATTGATCGGCTACAACAGCAAGCTCGAAGCCGAGGTGGCGGATCCGGCGATCAAGCGCGCCCTGAATGCCCTGAATCTGTTCGTCGAGATGAAGGAACGGGCTGGCCGCGAGCGCGCGCTGCTGGGCATAGCCTTCAGCAGGAATCGGCTGGAATTGCCGATACTGGTGCAGATCGCGCGCACGCTCGGCGAATTCACCGCCTATGCCGACGCCTTCAGGCAGAGGTCCGCACCCGAGGTCGTCCAGCAGTTCGACAACATCCTCCAGCAGCCCGCTGCCCTGGAGCTGGCGCAATTGCAGCGGCGTGCGCTCTTCACGACGCCGGGCAGACCGCTGAATGTGCAGCCGGACACCTGGTTCGACCTGGCCACCCGGCGCATCGATCAGTTGGGCACGCTGGAAACGCAACTGGGCGCAGACATCATCGCCACCACCGAGCTGACACGCGCCGGCGCCAGCCGCGATCTCCGCACCACCCTCGGCCTGATGCTGGTATTGCTGCTGGCCGTCTCGGTGCTGGCGTGGTTGGTCATCCGCACCATCAGGCAGGCAGTCGAACAGGTCAACGGCACCCTCACCCGCCTGGCGACCCGCGACCTCAGCGCCCGTTGCGGCTACCAGAGCCGGGACGAATTCGGCACCATCACCGGCAACCTCAATCTGATGAGCCAGGAACTCGGCCAGCTCAGCCAGGAGATCGGGGCGGCATCCCTGCAGGTTGCCACCGCCGCCGAAGAGGCCTCGACCGTGGCCATCAAGACCAGCCAGAACGTCGCCCAGCAGCGCCTGGGCACCGATCAGGTGGTCATCGCCATCGCCGAGATGAGCGCCACGGTCAAGGACGTCGCCTGCAGTACCAGCGAAGCCGCCGAGGGCTCGCGCCAGGTGGAAGCCAACGCCCGTCAGGGTCGCCGCGAATTGCAGGCCACCATCGGCCTGGTGCAGGAGCTATCGGTCCAGGCCGAGCGCACTGCGCAGATCATTGTCCAATTCAAGCAGGAGAGCGACGCCATTTCCCTGGTGCTGGACGTGATCAATGGCATCGCCGGGCAGACCAACCTGCTCGCTTTGAACGCGGCCATCGAGGCGGCGCGCGCCGGTGAGACCGGTCGCGGCTTTGCCGTGGTGGCCGACGAGGTGCGCTCCCTGGCGCAAAAGACCCAGCAATCCACCGGCAGCATCCAGCAGATGATCAGCCACCTGCAGAGCGGCGCCGACCGCGCCGCCGAGGCCATGCAGGAGACCCTGGGCCTGGTGCAGACCGGCGCCGGCAACATGCTCCGCGCCGGTGAGTTGCTGAGCGAGATCGCCGAGGGCGTGACCCTGATCAACGACCGCACCATCCAGGTCGCCTCGGCCACCGAGCAGCAGAGCCAGGTCGCCGAAGACATCAGCCGCAACGTCAGCGACATCCATGAACTGGTCATCCAGGTCAGCGCCGGCGCCGAGCAGACCGCCGTCACCAGCCGCGAACTGGCCCGCCTGGCCGAACAGCAGCAGGCACTGGTGGGTCGCTTCCACGTGACCTGATGCTGCCAGCGAGCGGCAGGCCGGGACGCGCTCGCCAGAACCTGGCTCGCTGCGGTCGGCCGCTGCCGGACTTCAGCGTCCTGGCCGGAAATCCGCCGGATTCAAGGCGTAGCGGCGCAGCTTCACATAAAGCCCGGCGCGCGAGATCCCGAGCCGGGTCGCGGTTTGACGAAGGTTGCCGCGGGTCTGCTGCAAGGTGGCACGGATCAGGTCCCGCTGCCCCGTTTCAAGGGGGGTGAGGCGCTCGCCCTCGGTATCCGTGGACAGCGTGTTGGCGACCATCGAAGGTGGCAGGTCTCCCGGCTGTATGAGCGGCCCCTGGGCCAGATTGACCGCCCGTTCGATGACGTTCTCCAGCTCCCGCACGTTGCCGGGCCAGCTATGGGCCAGCAGCAACGTCAGCGCTTCGTCCGCGATGGCCGGCGGCGGCCGTTCCAGATGACGGCTCAGCGCCTTGAGCAGAGTAGCCACCAGCAGCGGAATGTCTTCGCGGCGCTCCCGCAATGGCGGTACCTGCAGGGGAAGCACATTGAGGCGGTAGAAGACATCCCCACGGAAGCTCCCGCCGGTCACGGCCTGGGCCAGGTCGCGATGGGTCGCGGCGATGACGCGGACGTCCACCGCCTGGGCCTTCTTGGCACCGATCCGGGTCACCTCGCCCTCCTGCAGCACCCGGAGCAGGCTCGCCTGGGCCTCCAGGGGCATGTCACCGATCTCGTCGAGAAACAGCGTGCCGCCATCGGCCAGCTCGAACTTTCCCGCCGCACCGCCACGAGCAGCCCCGGTGAAGGCCCCCTCGACATGGCCGAACAGCTCGCTCTGCACCAGGTCGCGTGGAATGGCGCCACAGTTCACCGCAACGAAGGGGCCATGGCGACGGACACTGGCGTTGTGGATCGCCTGGGCGAATAGCTCCTTGCCTACCCCGCTTTCTCCCAGTACCAGCACCGTGGCTTCGCTGTGGCTGGCTGCCTGAGCCACGCGCAAGGCGTTCTGCAAGGCTGGCGAGCGACCCTGGATATCGTTGAAGCTGTAACGCGCCCGGGTGCCCAGCAGTTGGCGGGTGATCTCGCGGATGCGGCGGTTCTCTCGCAGCGACAGCACCCAGCCGCCCTGGGCGATGGGCGCGGCGGAGGCCAGGCACGGCAAACCGCTGCCGTCTGGTAGCAACAGGGTGAGGTCGCGGTCCTGGCGTTCCCAGCGACGATCCAGCCAGAGGTCGAGGTCGGTGTCCTGGGTGATGAGGCTGGCGAAGGGGCGCCCCCGCTGTGGATCGTCGAGCTGCAGCAGGCGCCGCGCATAGCCGTTCAGGCTACGGATGCAGCGGTCGTCGTCGAGCAGGATGACGCCTTCGTTGAGGACCTCCAGCACCCGCTGCTGCTCGTCCAGCAGCGCGGTGAGCGCCAGCTGGCGGGAGATCGCATCGGCCGCGGCCTGGACCGTGCCCAGGGTATGGCAGTGGAAGTTGCCCACCGCCGCGGTGAGGGTCAGGGCGCCGAGCAGCCGTCCCTGGGTGTCGCGGACCGGTGCCGAGGCGCAGTGCATCCGCCGTTCGCGCAGCTCGCGCTTGAAATTCTCGCCCGCCAGGACGAACACCAGTCGCTGCTCGCGCAGGGCCAGGCCGGTGCAGTTGGTGCCCTGCACCGACTCCAGCAGACGACTGCCCAGCGGGGTGAGATCCAGCCCGCAGGCGGCCAGGGTCACGCCCTCGGCATCTGCCAGGTTGAGGTGCCCGTCCGGGTTGTAGCGCAACAGCTCGGCCATGACCGGCGCGGCGATGTCCAGCAGCTCGCGCTGCCGCCGCAGCCGGCGGGCCAGTTCCTGCGACTCGACGAATTCGTAGTGGAATTCCTCCGCGACGATGCCCGCCGCGCGGCTGCGCAGCCAGGACGCCCGGATCACCGGCCGCACCGGGACCAGTTCCGTGGCCCCCGCCAGGCAGTCGGTCCAGGCGGCATCCAGCTCGCGCTGGACACCTTCGGCGACCGACGACCGCTGCAGCTCGCTGACGAACTGCAATTCCCGCGTCAGCTCGCTCGGGGCGACCTGCTCCTGCATCTTCGGCTCCTCGTCCAATCTTTGGACATGTCCAGCTGGACATGTCTTTTTTATAGACATAAATGCGGACTGGCAAGTCCGGCAGCCCGCGACCTGGCTGCCTTTCCTGCCCTGGCATGGCGGTTGCTCCCTCCCCGTCGGGCACATCGCCCACGCCTATAACAACCACAAGAGAACGCCTCATGCCCCAGACGAACACCCCCCTCGCCCTCGGCCTCATCGGTACCGGTCGCATGGGTACCTTCCATGCCACCGCCCTCGCCCGGCACCTGCATGGCGCGCGGCTGGTCGCCCTGGCCGATCCGGCGCCCGGCGCCGCTGCCCGGCTTGGCGAGACCCTGGATGTCGCCCATATCCACACCGACCCCCAGGCGTTGATCGAGGACCCCGCCGTCGAGGCCGTGGTCATCGTCGCCCCGGCCCGCAGCCATGCCGAGCTGGTGGTGGCCGCCGCCCGCGCCGGCAAGCCGGTGTTCTGCGAAAAGCCCATGGCCGTGACCCTGGAGGAGGCCGACCGGGCCATCGCCGCCTGCGCGGAGGCTGGCGTGGCCCTGCAGGTGGGCTTCAACCGGCGATTCGCCACCAGCTTCCGCAGCGCTCGGGAGCTGATCGTCCAGGGGCGGATCGGCACACCGCAACTGCTGCGCTCCCTCACCCGCGATCCGGCGCTGCACGATCCGGCGGCGGTGAAGCCATGGACCATCTTCCTCGAGACCCTGATCCACGACTTCGACACCCTCAACTTCTTCAATCCGGGCGCCCGCGCCGTGCAGGTCTACGCGGTGGCCGACGCCCTGGTGCGCCCCGATTTCCGTGACCGCGGCCTACTGGACACCGCCGTGGTGACCATTCGCTACGACAACGGCGCCATCGCCACCGCCGAGGCCAACTTCCAGGCGGTGTACGGCTACGACGTGCGCGGCGAGGTGTTCGGCAGCGCGGGCATGCTGACCGCCGGGGACGCCCGGACCAGCGAGCTGGTCTGCTACGGCGCCGAAGGCATCAGCCAGACCACCCAGCGCTCCGACGCCGAATTGCTGCGCGACGCCTACCTGGCCGAGCTGCGTGCCTTCGTCGATGCCGTGCGCGAGGGCACCTCGGTGCCGGTGGGCGGCCACGATGCCCGGGCGGCGCTGGCCATCGCCCTGGCCGCCATCGAATCGGTGCAGACCGGCCAGCCGGTCGCCGTCGCGGAGTGAAGCCCATGACCTCATCGCCCTTCATCCTGGCCGTCAGCGCCGAAATGGTCTTTCTCGACCTGCCCTTCGTCGAGCGGGTCCGCCGCCTGCATGCCCTGGGCTTCGCCGTGGAGATCTGGGACTGGACGCGCCACGACATCGACGCCCTGGCCGCCACCGGCGCGCGCTTCACCTCCATGACCGGCTATGTCTCAGGCGACCTGGTGAGTGCCGAAGGCCGTGCCGCCCTGCTCGCCAGTGCCCGGGAATCCCTGGCCGTGGCCGAGCGCCTGGCCTGCCCTTCGCTCAACCTGCACGGCACCGGCCTGGACCCGCGCGGCCTGCCGGTCAAGCCGCTGGCCGAGGTGAGCGGCCATCACTGGCTGGCGGCGCGTGACACCCTCGCCGAGATCGCCCGCCTGGGCGAGTCCGCCGGCCGGGTCTTCCTGCTGGAGAACCTCAATACCGCGGTGGACCATCCCGGTGTGCCCTTCGCCCGCGCCGAAGACACCCTGGCCCTGATCGAGGCGGTGGCCAGTCCCTACCTGCGGCTCAACCTGGACCTCTACCATGCCCAGATCGGCGAAGGGAATTTGATCGAGCTGATCCGTCGGGCCGGGTCGGCGATCGGGGAAATCCAGGTAGCCGATGTCCCAGGGCGCTGTGAGCCGGGGACCGGCGAGATTCACTACCCGGCCATTGCCCGGGCCCTCGCCAGGCTCGGCTATCGCGGTGTGGTCGGCCTCGAAGGCTGGGCTGCCGAAGGTGATACCGAGCGTGCCCTGGAGCGCTTCAGAACGGCCTTCACCCTGTAGTCCCCGATAGATGCTTCCGCTCGCATAACAACAAGAGGAACTGAACATGCTGCTTCGCAACCTGCTGTGCGCCGCCTTCGCCTTCGCCCTGACGCCCCTGGCCCTCGCCGACTACCGTATCGGGGTCAGCATCGCCAAGGTCGACGACAACTTCATGACCTATGTCCGCCGCAATCTGGAAGAGGCGGGCAAGGCGGAAAAGATCAGCCTGCAATTCGAGGATGCCCAGGGCGACGTCGTTCGCCAGCTGAACCAGGTGCAGAGCTTCCTGGCGCAGAACGTGGACGCCGTGATCGTGCTGCCGGTGGACACCGCCGCCACCGTCAACATTACCCGCGCCGCCACCACGGCCAAGGTTCCACTGGTGTACGTCAACCGGCGCCCGGACGATCCCAAGCTGCTCGCCGGGGTGGTCGCCGTGGCCTCGGACGACTTGCAGGCCGGGCAGTTGCAGGGGCAGTTCATCGCCAAGCAGCTGAACGGCAAGGGCAGCATCGCCCTGATCATGGGCGAGTTGACCCAGAATGCCACCCGCGGCCGCTCCGAAGGTCTCAAGGAAGCGCTCAAGGCCTATCCCGACATCAAGGTGATCGCCCAGCAGAACGCGGACTGGGACCGCAGCAAGGGCATGGACCTGACCAGCAACTGGCTGACGGCCGGGACCCATTTCGACGCCATTGTCGCCAACAACGACGAGATGGCCATCGGCGCCGCCATGGCGCTGCAACAGGCCGGAATGGGCAAGGGTCAGGTTCCGGTGGTGGGGGTGGATGGTCTACCCGATGGGCAGGCGGCCATCAAGCGCGGACTGCTGGCCGCCTCGGTGTTCCAGGACCCAAGAGGCCAGGCCGTGCAGGCGGTGCAATCCGCGCTCAAGATGATCCGCAAGCAACCGGTCCAGGCGGATGTCTGGGTGCCGTACGAGCTGATCACGCCCGGCAACCTGGCGGATTACACCGCTCGTTTCAAGTAGCGACCGGGAGCGCACCGGCCTGAACGGGGAAGCGTCCCCTCGAAGGCTGAAAACCAACGCCCGGGACAGCTCAGTACCGCGTCCAGTGGGAGCAAGGCGTCAGTGCCGGTCCCTTGCTCCGCTGGCGCGCCGCTCGTCCACCGTCAGGGCCAGTCCTTCACCAGCGACCTGAAGTAGAGGGTGAAGATCAGCCGTACATCCATGAGCGGCGCGAAGATGTCCTGGTCACGAAGGATGCCAGCCAGCGTGCCGCAAAACAGGCTATGCAGCTGTAGGCTGGCACTTCTCGGCGTCACCGCGGCCTCCAGGCGCTGCCGTTGGCCATCGAAGAGGCGCTCGACGAGCGCCACGAATTCGCGGGTCAGGGCATTTTCCCGCTGTTCGACTTCCTGCAGTTCCTGAGTGAACTCGCAACGGTGCATCAGGATGGTCATGACACGACGCTCCCGTCCCGGCTGAACGAATTTCTCCATGCACTCGACGCACAGTTCGTACAGCCTCATCAGGCAATCGCCCTCCCCATCCATACTCAGCTGCTGAGTGACTTCGTCAAGCGGAATGCGGATGCGATTGAGCATCTCGTGGACCAGCTGCGCCTTGTCCCTGAAGTGCCAATACACCGCTCCTCGAGTCAACCCGCACTCTCTGGCGATCATTTCGAGGCTGGTGCGTGAAACACCATTGGTGAGAAACAACGCCTCGGCTGCATCCAGAATGGTCTGGCGTGTCTGCTCAGCGTGTTCTTTAGTACGGCGCATGGCTATCTCGTTTCAAAGGCGTCTGTTTTGGCAGTCTAACGTTTCGCCTGTCTTTTACAAACATTCTTGCATGTATGCTTATCTAGCGCATCTCTTCGGTACTTTCATCAATACGCACTCGTCATTCCAGGGAACTACGTGGGTGCCGGCTGCCCAGTCAGGTTTTGGACAGCGGCTGGAGAAAAACAGGAAGAGAGCCTTCTCTTCCTGGTGGACTCATTTCTTATCTGAAACGACGCAGGGAAACGCCGTTCCTACCGCTACGCGAGTCCAAAAATCATGTGCACCGCCGCGCGCGTGGCCGGCCGGGCCACCCGTGCAAGCGCGTTCAGCAACTATCAGCTCCCCATCCAACGCCTGAACAGCACGCTGGCATTCACCCCGCCGAAACCGAAGCCGTTGGACAGGGCATATTCGATCGGTAGCTGCCGTGCCTGCAGGGCGACAAGGTTCAGGCCTTCCGCGGCCGGATCGGGGTGGTGCAGGTTCAAGGTCGGCGGCACGATCTGGTCGCGCAGCGCGAGCACGGTGAAGATGGCTTCCACGCCCCCCGCGGCGCCCAACAGGTGCCCGGTGCTCGACTTGGTCGAGGTGATGGCGACTGAGGACGCGTCGCCAAACACCGCACGGATGGCCGCCAGCTCGCCCTTGTCGCCCACCTGGGTGGAGGTGGCGTGGGCGTTGATGTGCTGGACCTGGGTCGCGTCGATACCGGCCTGGCGCAGCGCCTGCGCCATGGCGCGACGAGCGCCGCCGCCGTCCTCCGGGCCGGCGGTGAGGTGGTAGGCATCCGCGCTGGTACCGTAGCCCACCAGTTCGGCCAGGGGTGTGGCGCCCCTTGCCAGCGCATGCTCCAGGGTCTCGATCACCAGCAGCCCGGCGCCTTCGGCCATGACGAAGCCGTCACGCTCCCGGTCGAAGGGGCGCGAGGCCTCCTGCGGACGCTCGTTGGATCCCGTGGACAGGGCGCGGGCGACGGCGAAGCTGCCCAGGCTCACACGATTGATCGCCGCCTCCGCCCCGCCGCAGAGGGCGATGTCGGCCTCGCCGCTGCGGATCAGCCGGGCGGCGTCGCCGATGGCCTGGACACCGGCGGCGCAGGCGGTGATGGGCGCACCCAGCGGACCGCGGAAGCCGTATTGGATGGAGACGTTGCCCGCCGCCATGTTGGCCAGGAACGACGGTGCGGTAAAGGGCGAGAGCCGCCGCGGGCCGCGGGCGTCGGTGGTCCGCACCGCCTCGGCGATGGCGCCGAAGCCGCCCACCCCAGAGGCGATGATGGTCGCCGTGCGCTCGCGCTGCGCCTCGCTGGTCGGCTGCCAGCCGGCCTGGCCGAGGGCTTCCTGGGCCGCCACCAGAGCGAACTCGATGAAGCGATCCATCTTCTTCAGATCCTTGGCGGCGATGGCCACCAGGGGGTCGTATCCCGCCTCCGGATCGTCGGCGCGGCTCGGCACCTGACCGGCGATGAGACTGCCCACCCCGTCGCTGACCGCGGGCGGCAGCGGACTTATGCCCGAGCGCCCCGCCAGCAGCCGAGACCAGACCTGGTCGGTGCCACAGCCCAGCGGACTGACCGTGCCCAGCCCGGTCACCACGATGCGTGTTCTGTCGTTGCCTTGCATTGCCTTACCTCTTCTCTCGATGGACGAGGCGCCCGCGGGCGACCTCGTGTCTTGTCCGCGCCCGATCAAGGCGCAATTGGCAGATCGGAGGACAGGGAATCACCGCGGACGGGTGGCCTGATCCTGAACCAGATGGCATACATGGCCGGCAGGAATACGAGGGTGAGCACGGTGCCCGCGAGGGTGCCGCCGATGAGGGTGTAGGCCAGGGTGCCCCAGAACACCGAATGGGTAAGGGGGATGAAGGCCAGCACCGCCGCCAGCGCCGTGAGGATCACCGGTCTTGCGCGCTGCACGGTCGCCTCGACCACCGCCTGGAAGGGGGGGAAGCCGTCCTGCTCGTTCTGGTGGATCTGCCCGATCAGGATCAGGGTGTTGCGCATCAGGATGCCCGACAGCGCGATCAACCCGACCAGGGCATTGATGCCGAAGGGTTGCTGAAACAGGATCAGGGTCGGTACCACCCCGATCAGCCCCAGGGGACTGGTCAGGAAGACCATGATCATCGCGGCCATGGAACGCACCTGCAGGATGATGATAAGCAGCGTCAAGGCGATCATCAGCGGGAAGATCGGCAGCATCGCCGCCATCGCCTTGCCCGACTCCTCGATGGCGCCCGCCTGTACGATCCGATAGCCCGCCGGCAAGCGCTGGATCATCGGCTGCAGCTGCTGGAGCACGGCGGTGGAAACGTCCGGCGGTTGCAGCTCTTCGGCGATATCGCCGCGCACGGTGATCGTTGGCACCCGATCGCGCCGCCGCATGAGGGGCTCTTCCAGCTGCACCTCAAGGTCGCCGATCTGCGACAGCGGAATGCGTTGGCCCTGGGCGCCGACCAGGGTGAGATCGCCCAACCGCGCCGGATCGAGGCGAACGTCGCCCGCCGCGCGCGCCACCACCTGGACGGTGCGAATGTCTTCGCGGACCGCCGTAACCGGCATGCCGCTGAGCAGGAATTGCAGCTGCTGCGCGACGGCGCTGGAGCTCAGGCCCATGGCCTGCAGGCGATCCTGCTGCAACCTGAAGCGCAGCACCGGCGTCCGCGTGCCCCAATCGCTGTTGACGGTACGCATCAGCGGACTGGCACGCATCACCTGCTCCACCTCCGCGGCCACCCGCCGCAGCACCTGCGGATCGGGACCGCTCACGCGAAAGGCGACCGGAAACGGCGAATAGGGCCCGAACACCAGTTGGGTGACCCGCAGCCGTGCCTCCGGCGCAAGCCCGGCGGCGATGGCCTCGCGCAGCCGCATCTTGAGCGCTTCGCGGGCCTCCGGGTTGTTGGTGCGGATGATGATCTTGGCGAAGGACGGATCCGGCAGTTCCGGGCTCATCGCCAGGAAAAAGCGCGGCGCACCCTGCCCGATGTACGAGGTCACGATCCGGGCATCGTCCTGCTGGGCAAGCCAGGCCTCGACCTTGGCGGTCGCCCGTTCTGTCTCGCTGATCGAGGTGCCATAGGGCATCTGCACCTCCACCATCACCTCGGGACGATCGGAGATGGGAAAGAACTGCTTCTTGACGACAGCCATGCCCAGGATGGCGGACACGAACAGGCCGATCACCAGCAGCGCGACCAGCCACTTGCGGGCAATCACCTGGCCGAGAACGCGGCGGAAGCGGTGGTAGCGCGGCGTGTCGTAGAGCGCACCATGGCCACCCTCGACCGTCTTGGTCTCTGGCAGCAGCTTGACGCCTAGGTAAGGCGTGAACACCACCGCCACGACCCAGGAGGTGACCAGCGCGATGCCGACGATCCAGAACATGTTGCTGGTGTATTCACCCGCCGCGGACTGGGCAAAGCCATTCGGCATGAAGCCCACGGCGGTCACCAGGGTACCGGCCAGCATGGGAGCGGCGGTGTGGCTCCAGGCATAGGCGGAGGCTTTGCCGCGGCTATAGCCCTCCTCCATCTTCACCACCATCATCTCGATGGCGATGATGGCATCGTCCACCAGCAGGCCCAGGGCCAGGATCAGCGAGCCCAGGGTAATGCGATCGAAATTCTTGCCGGTGGCGGCCATGACGAGGAACACCGCCGCCAGCGTCAGGGGGACCGCGGCCGCCACGACGATGCCCACCCGCCAGCCCATGCTGACGAAGCACACCACCATCACCACCAGCAGGGCGACAAAGAACTTGATCATGAATTCGTCGACCGACGAGGCGATGTTGACCGCCTGGTCGGTCACCTTGGTCAGACTCATGCCCAGGGGCATCTCAGCGTTTATGTTGCCGACTTCGCCTTCAAGTGACTTGCCGAGATCCAGGCCATTCCAGCCGTCGCGCATGACGATACCCAGCAGCAGCGCCGGCTCGCCACCGCTGCGGATGACGAAGGTGGCCGGATCTTCATAGCCACGCGTCACCGTCGCGATGTCTGCCAGTTTGAAGGTGCGGCCCTTGACGATCACCGGGGTGTCGCGGATGGCATCGAGCTGCTCGAAGGCGCCATCCAGACGGACGAAGACCTCGGGGCCGCGGGTTTCGATGGAGCCCGCGGGCGTCAGGACATTCTGGGCATTGAGCGCGGCGAAGATGTCTTGCGGTGCCACGTCCAGGGTCGCCAGGCGATCGTGAGAAAACTCCACATAGATGCGCTCGGTCTGCTCACCCAGGATATTGACCTTCTTGACCCCCGGTACATGCAGCAGACGCTGGCGCAGCGTTTCCGCCTCGCGTGCCAGCAGCCGTTGCGGCTCGTCCCGGGCCTTGAGCGCGAAGAGCGCGAAGGTGACGTCGGCGTATTCATCGTTGACCATTGGCCCGCTCACCCCGACGGGCAGGGTCCTGGCTTCGTCACTGATCTTCTTGCGCGCCTGGTAGAACTCCTCGGGCACCTCGGCCGGCGGTGTGCTGTCGAGCAGCGTCAAGGTGGTAAAGGCCAGGCCCGGACGGGTATAGGTCTCCGAGCGCTCGTACCAGCGCAATTCCTGCAGGCGCTTTTCCAGTTTCTCGGCGACCTGATCCTGCATCTCCTGCGCCGTGGCCCCCGGCCAGGCCGTGATGATGGTCATGACCTTGACCGTGAAGGCCGGATCTTCCGCCCGGCCCAGCTTGAAGAACGACAGTACCCCGCCGACCGAGATCAGCAGGATCAGAAACAGGGTGATGGAGCTCTCGCGGACGGCCAGCGCCGACAGATTGAATCGGCTGTCGCTCACGGCTGCTTACCTTCCAGGGCACTGTTGGCAGTGGTGGCCAGGCGGATCGCCTGGCCCTCGTGAAGGAGATGAACGCCGAGGGCCACGACCCTGTCACCCGGCAGGAGGGGGCCGTCCACCAGGGCGGTGTCATCCGACACCTGACGAATCTGCACGGGTACCCAGGCGACCTGCCCGGGCGAGCCCTGGATACGCCAGACCCCCGCGCCTTTGCCCGCGTCGTACAGGGCGCCCAACGGCACCTGCAAGGCATTCGCCCGATGCCCGGACTCTTCCGGAATGCGCAGTCTCACGGTGGTGCCCAGGGGCGCACTGGCCAGCGTCCCTTCGAGCACATAGCGCGCCTCGAAGGTACGCGTCTCGCGGTCGGTGCTGTCCGATAACTGGCGCAACCGAGCCGGTCCCGGCTGTTCCGCAGCGCCCAGACGGCTGGCTTGGGCCAGGGAGCCAAGCGTCGGACGCAAGGTCTCCGGCAGCTGGACGACGACCTCCCGGGCGCCCGCACGAGCCAGGCGCACCACGCTCTGTCCAGCGGCTACGACCTGCCCGGGCTCGGCCAGGGTATCGACCACGGTGCCATCCGCATCGGCCACCATGACGGTGTAACGGCTGGCGTTGAGGGCGACTTCCGCCTGGGCTTCGGCAGCCTTGAGCTGGGCCCTGGCCGTATCCGCCGCAGCCTTGATCTGATCGTAGCCGGAGACCGAGATCGCCCCCGTGCCCCGTAGATCCCGGTAGCGCGCCTCATCGTCCACCGCCTGGCGGGCCCGCGCCTGGGCCGCGGCCACGGCCTCGCGCTGCGCCTGCAGGGCCAGTTGCAGATCGATGGGATCAAGCTTCAGCAGCGGCTGCCCGCGCTTGACGGTTTCACCGATGTCCACCAGCCGTTCGGCGACCTTGCCGGCGACGCGAAAGCCCAGATCGCTCTGCACTCGCGCGGCGACGATGCCGGTAAAGGTACGACCAGCGCGCTCGGCGGGCTCCGCCACCGCAGCTCGCACCAAAGGCGCCTGCGTGCGGGGATCGCCCTGGGAAGGGGCGTCGCACCCGCCAAGGGACAGCGAAAGGACGGTAGCCCCCACAGCGGTGGAAAGCAGACGGCGCGCGAACATGGAAGCTCCGAGAGGATGCCAGCAGAGCGCGCAATTTGATACTAGTGACCATTTTAGTCAATAGTCACAAGACAATTTAGGGCGAGAGGCTACGCAGCACCAGGTTGGCCAACTGGGTAAGAGCGACATCGAAATGCTCGAAGCTGTGCTGAAGCATCAGCGGATTCAGATAGGGTCGCAACACGAGATAGGTCGCCATCGTAACGTCGTCGATCGGCGTCTTGCGCTCGAACTGTCCTTCCCCGCGGCCCTGCACCAGGATCTCCTTGAGCAGCTCCTGCATCCGCGCTTCGTAGCTGATCGTGGCCGGCCAGCGGCCCGACGCCGCAGAAATGGCGATTTCGTAAAGCTTTCGATCGTCTGAAAACAGCCGCAGGGTTGCCGCCGGAAGGCTCTGAAACAGCCTTCTCAACTTTTCGGGGGCTTGGGTAGCCGAGGCCACCGCGGCCCTGGCCTCTGCCTCGATTCCGCTCAGGCAATCCGCACAGATGGCCTCGCCAATCGCCTGCTTTGAATCGAAGAACTTGTAAATGTAGGCCTTGGAAAACCCGATGCTCCGGGCGAGTTCGGACACCGTGGTTTTCTCGTAGCCGTAGTGGCTGAAGTGGTCTTTCGCTGCCACCATGATCTGGTGGCGAACGTCGTGCTCGGCCGGTCCACGAGCTTGGCCAGGGGAAACGGATTCGGTAGTCATGGGGTTGGGTGTTCCGGCAGTTGCAAAATGATGCGGAAGGTGACCAATATACACTTTAGTCACTAAAACCGTTCAGGCGTTGCTCAGGATAAAGGCCCATGCGCTCCAGACTCCAGATTATTCTGCTCGCCAGCGCCACCCTGGCGAGCGGCTGTACGGTGGGGCCTGACTACCGCGCCCCTGAAGTTGCGCTTCCGGCAAGCTTCCAGCGGGAGCCGGTGCCAGCGACCCTGGCCGATCGGGCGCTCGCGGGTTGGTGGGACCGTTTCAACGATCCACTCCTGAGCCGCCTGGTAAACCAGGCCCTCGCGCAGAATCTCGATCTGGTCCAGGCCGACGCACGCATTACCCAGGCTCGCGCTGGCCTTAGGGCAGCCGATGCCGCGCTATTGCCGGCAGGCGATTTTGGTGGCCAAGCCGGTCGTGCCTATCAGTCGCTGGAAACACCGCTTGGACGGGTGCTCGATTCAGCGCCCGGCTACGCCAGGAGCGGTTCTTCCTATGAGGCCAATCTTGACTCAAGCTGGGAGCTGGATGTGTTTGGCGGTCTGCGCCGAGGTCGTGAAGCCGCCCAGTCCGACTACCAGGCCAGCGTGGCGGGTGCCCGTGCCGTGCGCCTTGCCGTGGCTGCCCAGACCGCCGATCTCTATGTCGACATCCGCGGACTGCAGACACGCCTGGCGATCGCTCGCCATCAGGTGGACACCCAGCAGGGCTTGCTGTCGATGGTCAGGCTACTGAACGGCAAGGACCTGGCGACCGACCGGGAGCTACGCCAGGCCGAAGGAGGCTTGGCCGAGGTCCAGGCCTCGATACCCGGCCTGGAGTTCTCGCTGGAGCGGGCCATGAATGCACTGGACGTGATGCTGGCGGCGCCACCTGGCACCTGGCGTACCCAACTGGCTGGCGCCGCGTCCATTCCCGACGCCCCCCGCATCGAAACGGCAGGCACGCCCGCCGACCTGCTCCGTCGACGTCCGGACCTGATCGCGGCCGAGCGCCGCCTGGCCGCCGCCAATGCTCGGATCGGCACCGCAATGGCCGAGTACTACCCCAAGATCTCCCTGAGCGCTCTGCTCGGCAGCGCCACCACGATTTCCAGTGGCAATCTCTTCAGCCACGACGCCAATCAGGCGCTCGGTGCCCTGGGCGTACGCTGGCGGCTGTTCGACTTCGGCCGGATCGATGCGCAGATCCAGGCGGCCGAGGGACAGCGCGCAGAATCGCTGGCGGCCTATCGGCTGGCGGCATTGCGCGCCACCGAAGACGTGGAAGATGCCCTGACCGGCCAGTTGAAGCGCGAAGAGCAGGTCACTCTGCTGACGGCGGGCGAGGCTTCGCTCAGCCAAGCCCGCCAGGCCGCCGCCCTCGCCTACCAGAAGGGTGTGCTGCCCCTGGTCGACGTTCTGCAGGCCGATGAGCGCCTGCTCCGCACGGCCGATGCGCGTGCCCAGGCGCAAACGGCAGCCGCACAGGCGGCAATAAGCACCTTCAAGGCGCTGGGTGGAGGCTGGCAACCCGCTTCCCCCGCCGCCCTAAGCCTGAGATAGCAGAAGACGGCACCTGCTGCACCGGGCCAGCCCGAGCGGCTGTCCGGTACAAAAGCCGAGATTCTGCATCGCGACCCCTGCAAGCCGGCCGGCCATACTGGGTACCCATGGCCGGCACCGGTCAGCTCCCCAGGTAGACAGCCATTCCGGTCGTCCCATGCCAGCAGGTTAAGACACGTTAATGCAACACTTCGCCCTCTACCTCCTGCTGTGCGGCCTCACCATCGCCAGCCCCAGCCCGGGCGTACTGCTCACGATCACCAATGCGCTGCAGCTGCAGCTGCGGCTGCGCGGCGCCCTGCCGGGCATCCTCGGGGTGGTGCTGGGCATACTACTGGTCGCCATCCTGGCCAGCACCGCGCTCGGCGCCCTGGTAAGCAGCTCGCCGCGGACCCTGCAGGGATTGCAGCTGGTCGGCGCGCTCTACCTGGGTTGGCTGGGGCTGCGGCGTCTGCGCAGTCCCGCGGCCCAAGGCCGGCAGCCTGCCGCCACTCGGCCTTCGGTCAGCGGTGGCAGACACCTCCTGCAGGGCTTGCTGGTGTCCCTCACCAACCCCAAGCTGATCCTCTTCTTTCTGGCGCTGTTTCCGCCCTTCATCCAGGTGGATCGCCCGGTGTTGCCGCAGCTGGTGCTGCTGGTGGCGACCTTCAGCCTGATGAGCTTCATCATCCATTGCAGCTACGCCGTGGCGGCGACAGTCCTGAGTGCCCGCCTGACCTCGGGTACCCCCCTCGCCCGGCTGCAGCGGGCGGCTGGCGCGCTCTTTCTGGTGTTCGCCGCGCTGTTGCTGGGGGCGGCCCTGGGGTCCCCAGGCGCCTAGTGCGCGACCAGGGTCCGGCTGGCGTCGCTCGACGCTTCCCGCGGCTGAGACTGCTCCTGCCGCAAGGCCGCAAAACGCGCTGGGGACAGCGGTCGCTGCAGGTGGAAGCCCTGCGCCTGGTCGCATTTGAGGTCGGCGATGCGCGCCAGCTGGCCGGCGGTCTCGATGCCCTCGGCCACCACCGTCAACGACAGGGCCCGCCCCATGCTGACGATGGCCTCGACGATGGCGGCATTGCTCTCGCTCACCTCGATGTTGGAGACGAAGCTGCGATCGATCTTCAGGCAGTCGAAGGGATAGGTGCGCAGATAGCTCAGTGAGGAATAGCCGGTGCCGAAGTCGTCCATGGACAGCCGCACGCCCAGGGCCTTGAGCTTCTTCATCAATTCCAGGGCACCGGCGGCATCGTCCAGCAGGACGTTCTCGGTCAGCTCCAACTCGACCCGCGCCGGTTCGATACCGGTGCGCAGGAGGACCTTGCTGATCCGCGCGATCAGGTCATCGCGCTGGAACTCCAGCGGTGACAGGTTGATGGACACGATCAACTCCGGCGCCCACTCCAGCGCCTGACTGCAGGCTTCCTGCAGCACCCAGTCGCTCAGCCCCAGGATCAGCCCGGTTTCCTCCGCCACCCCGATGAATTCGGCGGGCGCCAGCCGACCCCGGACAGGATGATTCCAGCGCACCAGCGCCTCGGCGCCCAGCAAGCGCTGGCCATTGGCGGCGAAGCGCGGCTGGAAATCCAGCTCGAATTCCAGTCGCTGCAACCCCAGGCGCAACTCGGTCTCCAGCTGGCGCCGCTCGAGGATGCGCTGATTCATGGTGGGCTCATAGAACCTCAGGGTGTTACGCCCCGCCGCCTTGGCTTCGTACAGGGCGATGTCGGCATAGCGCAGCAGATCCTCGGCACCATGGCCATCCTGGGGCGCCCGGGCGATGCCGATACTCGCCCCGATGTTGATGTCGTGCTCGTCGATGCGCATGGTCCGGCCGATGCCCTCCAGCATCCGGTTGCACAGCACGCTCACCTGCTCGGCGCTCAGGCAGCCATTCACCGCGATGACGAATTCATCGCCGCCGATGCGCGTGACCAGATCGCCTTCGCGCACGCTGGCGCGCAACTCCCGGGCGACCTGACAGAGCACCTGGTCGCCGGCGCCATGGCCGAGGGCGTCGTTGACCGGCTTGAAGCGGTCCAGGTCGAGGGCCAGCAGATGCAGCGGCTGACTGGCGTTGACGCCCTCGGCGAAGCGCTGCGCCAGGTAGCGGTGCAGTTGATGACGGTTGGCCAGTCCGGTCAGGGCATCGTGCTGGCTGATGTGTTCGATGCGCGCCTTGGCCTCGATCTCCTCGGTCACGTCGCACACGGTGCCGCGAAAGCCGGCCAGCAGGCCACCGCTGATGATGGGTTGCGCCGTCAGCTGGCAGTACCTGAGCTTGGCCTGGGCGTCGCGCATCTCGCAGCGCAGCGGGCGCCGGGTGCGGCCGGCCGCCAGCGGCGTCCTCGCCACCTCTTCCACCTGGCTCGGCGGATAGCCGAGCAGTCCGTGCAGCGGGCGGCCCAGCCAGTCCTCGCGACTGAAGCCGGTCACCGCCACGAAGCGCTCCGAAAGATAGACCAGCCGCTGCTCGGCGTCGCTCTCCCAGATCCAGTCGGACGAGGCCTCGGAAACGGTGCGGAAGCGCTGCTCGCTGTGCCTGAGGGCATCTTCGGCCACATCCGTCTGCCGTGCCGCCAGGCCGATCCGGCGGCGCAGGTACCAGACCAGCAGCAGCGCCAGACCACACATCGCCGCCAGCAACGGCAGGAACTGCGCCAGCAGACCCTGCCCCATGCCATGCACCCGCCAGTGCAAGGTCACGGCGATACCCGGATCGGACTTCACCACCAGGGTCGGCCGCTCCGCCACGGCGGGCAGTTCCCCTGGCTCCGCGGTCAGCCCGGGCAATTCGAAGGTCTGGCCGAGCTGGGCAAGCTTGTCCGGCGTGAGGATGTCGACGAAGACCATGTAGGACAGCCGCTTGAAGTCCTGGTAGGTGGCATCCGGGCGGATGACCGCGGCCAGCACGCTGGCCGGCTTGCCCTCGATCAGGAAATAGCCCTGGGCATAGCCATCCTTGAGCGAGCGCTCCCGGGCCTGAGCCAGCAACGGCGCCTGGTCGTCGCCAAGCCAGGTATCCAGTTGCAGCTTGCTGCGACCGCCGCCAACCACGGCATAGCGCGTGACACCAGAGGGCGCCAGGATGAAGGCGCCATTCACGCCATAGCCGCTGTAGAGGGATGGCCCGACGTTGTCTTCTTCGTAGGCCCAGTTGACGTCGACCTTCTTGCTGGTCCGCGCATAGGCCTCGATCCAGAAGGAGTAATCGGTCAGCACCCGGCCCAGCTTGTCCAGCCGCGTCTCCAGCGCCCGCTGGGCATCCGCCTCGCTGTGATGGCGTTGCTGCTCGTCGATGCGCGCGCACAGGTCGAACAGCATCCACCCGGCCAGGGTGAAGATGAGGGTGACCAGGGCGAAGAAACCCAGGGAGGCCTGACGGGCGACGCGATTGAGTTGGGTAGGCACGATAGCGACCTGTGGCAACGGTTGTACGAGGATGTTGACGGCAGGCGGCCAGGCCGTAATCGTCTGCCTTTATATCGGCACTGCTGTGATGGCCTTGAAGCGCCGGCATAAATATTCCGGAGAAACGCAGCCTAGAGCGCTTGTCTTGCACCATTGGCGTGCAACACGGCACTGGGCGCGCCAGGACGGCGCGGCCTTGGCCAGGCCGCTTGCCCAAAAACGACAGCAGCGCTCCACTCGACCGGGCAATTGTTGACCTACCGGTCAGCTTTACCCACCATCAAGGCATTCGAGACCAGGTGGAGAGCGGCCGTGATCAGGTTTCTGCTGGACCAGGAGCTGCGCAGCGAAGAGCAGCTCGACCCCAACCTCACCGTGCTGCAGTACCTGCGCGAGCGCTGTGGCAAGACTGGCACCAAGGAAGGCTGTGCCTCGGGCGATTGCGGCGCCTGCACGGTGGTGCTGGCCGAGCCCGACGGCGACCGGTTGCGCTATCGCACCGTCAACAGTTGCCTGACCTTTGTGGCGGCGCTGGACGGCCGGCAGCTGATCAGTGTGGAGGACCTCAAGCACCGGGGCCGTCTGCATCAGGTGCAGCAAGCCATGGTCGACTGCCATGGCTCCCAGTGCGGCTACTGCACCCCGGGCTTCGTCATGTCGCTGTTCGCCCTGCAGAAGAACGTGGCCACGCCGGATGACGCCGCGACCCACGAAGCCCTGGCCGGCAATCTCTGTCGCTGCACCGGCTACCGGCCGATCCTGGCCGCGGCCGAACAGGCCTGCGCCGGCCGGCAGCCGGATCAGTTCGATGCCCGCGAGCAGCAGACCCTGGAGCGTCTCCAGGCCCTGGCGCCTACGCCCGCTACGCGCCTGGAAGGAAACGGTCGACGCTGCCACAGCCCCACCAGCCTGAGCGAACTGGCCAGTCTCTACCTTGCCCATCCCGAGGCGCGCCTGCTGGCCGGCGGCACCGACCTGGCCCTGGAGGTCACCCAGCAGCATCGCCGCCTGGAGACCCTGATATACCTGGGCAACCTGCCCGAATTGCGCGGCGTTACCCTGAGCGACGAGGTCATCGAGATCGGCGCCGCCACCCCGCTGGCCGATTGCGCCGCCGCCCTGGCCGCCGACTACCCGGACTTCGGCGCCCTGCTGCAGCGCTTCGCCTCCCTGCAGATCCGTAACCAGGGCACCCTGGGCGGCAATATCGGCAATGCCTCACCCATCGGCGACAGTCCGCCCCTGCTCCTGGCGCTGGGCGCCAGCGTGCTGCTGCGCCAGGGCGAACGGCTGCGCGAACTGGCCCTCGACGACTTCTTCCTCGACTATCGCCAGACCGCCCTGGAGCCGGGCGAATTCATCCAGGCGGTACGGGTGCCACGGTCACGCGATGGCCTGGTGTTCCGCGCCTTCAAGGTGTCCAAGCGACTGGATGACGATATTTCCGCGGTCTGCGCCGCCTTCGCCCTGGAGCTGGAGCAGGGCCGCGTCGCCAGCGTGCGCATCGCCTATGGCGGCATGGCGGCCACGCCCAGGCGGGCAGCGCGCTGCGAACAGGCGCTGCTCGGCCAGGCCTGGAACGCCGCGTCCATCGAGCGCGCCGTCCAGGCCCTGGCCGAGGATTTCACCCCGCTGTCGGATTTCCGCGCCAGTCGCGAATACCGTCTGCTGACGGCGCAGAACCTGCTGCGCAAATGTCACCTGGAAACCACCCAGCCCGCGCTCGCCACGAGGGTCACCGCTCATGTCTAGCACCCTGCCCGCCCGTACCCCCGAGGAAATGGCCGCGGCCTTCGCCGCCGGCCTGGCCACCGGCGTCGGCAAGCCGCTCAAGCACGAGAGCGCCGACAAGCATGTCAGCGGCGAGGCCCTGTACATCGACGACCGCCTGGAGTTTCCCAACCAGCTGCACGTCTATGCGCGGATGAGCGAGCACGCCCATGCGCGGATCAAACACATCGATCTCGCGCCCTGCTACCAGATCCCCGGTGTGGCCCTGGCCATCACCGCCGCCGACGTACCCGGCCAACTCGACATCGGCGCCGTCTTGCCCGGCGATCCGCTGCTGGCCGATGGCGAAGTGCAGTACCTGGGCCAGCCGGTGCTGGCGGTGGCCGCCACCAGCCTCGACGCCGCTCGCCTCGCCGCCCAGGCCGCCCTCGTCGAATACGAGCCGCTGGAGGCCATCCTCGACGTCAAGGAAGCGCTGCGCCGCGAACACTTCATCTCCCCCAGCCACAGCCATCAAATCGGTGACGCGGCCGCCGCCCTGGCCGCCGCGCCCCATCGCCTGCAGGGCGAACTGGCCATTGGCGGCCAGGAGCACTTCTACCTGGAAACCCAGGTGGCCTCGGTGATGCCAACCGAAGACGGCGGTATGCTGGTCTATTCCTCCACCCAGAATCCCACCGAGGTGCAGAAGCAGGTGGCCGAGGTGCTGGGGGTGTCGATGAACAGGGTCACCGTCGACATGAGACGCATGGGCGGCGGCTTCGGCGGCAAGGAAAGCCAGGCCGGCATGCCGGCGGCGCTCTGCGCGGTGTTCGCCCATCTCACCGGGCGCCCGGTGAAGATGCGCCTGCCGCGATTCGAAGACATGCACATGACCGGCAAGCGCCATCCCTTCCACGTCGACTACGACGTAGGCTTCGACGAAGACGGCCGGCTGCTGGGCATCCGCTTCGAACTGGCGGGCAACTGCGGCTATTCGCCCGACCTGTCCAACGCCATCATCGATCGCGCCATGTTCCATGCCGACAATGCCTATTTCCTCGGCAACGCCCAGATCACCGGCCACCGCTGCAAGACCCACCTGGCGTCCAACACCGCCTACCGCGGCTTCGGCGGCCCCCAGGGCATGCTGGCCATCGAGAACGTCATGGACGCCATCGCCCGCCATCGCGGCCTCGACCCGCTGGAGGTGCGGCGGCGCAACTACTATGGCAAGGAGACGCGCAACCTCACCCACTACCACCAGGTGGTGGAAGACAACCTGCTCGACGAGATGACCACGGACCTGGCGGCCAGCAGTGACTACCAGGCGCGGCGCGAAGCCATTCGCGCCTTCAACCAGGGCAGTCCGGTACTGAAGAAGGGCCTGGCGCTGACGCCGGTGAAATTCGGTATTTCCTTCACCTCTTCCTTTCTCAACCAGGGCGGCGCCCTGGTCAACGTCTACACCGATGGCAGCATCCACCTGAACCATGGCGGCACCGAGATGGGCCAGGGGCTCAACACCAAGGTCGCCCAGGTGGTGGCCGAGGTCTTCCAAGTCGACATAGCCCGCATCCAGATCACCGCGACCAACACCGACAAGGTGCCCAACACCTCGCCCACCGCGGCCTCCAGCGGCACCGACCTCAACGGCAAGGCTGCGCAGAACGCCGCCCAGACCATCAGGGACCGCCTGATCGACTTCGCCAGCCGCCACTTCCACGTCGGGCCTGAAGAGGTCGACTTCCGCAACGGCCACGTCAGGGTGCGCGACCGGCTGCTGAGCTTCGAGGAGCTGATCCAGCTGGCCTATGTCGGCCAGGTATCGCTGTCCAGCACCGGCTACTACCGCACACCGAAGATTCACTACGACCGCGACCAGGCCCGCGGGCGGCCCTTCTACTACTACGCCTTCGGCGCCGCCTGCTCCGAGGTGCTGATCGACACCCTCACCGGCGAATACCGCCTGCTGCGCACCGACATCCTCCATGACGTCGGCGCCTCCCTGAATCCGGCCATCGACATCGGCCAGGTCGAAGGCGGCTTCGTCCAGGGTCTGGGTTGGCTGACCATGGAAGAACTGGTGTGGAACGATGCCGGCAAGCTGCTCACCGCCGGCCCCTCCACCTACAAGATCCCGGCGGTGAGCGACGTACCTCCGGACCTGCGGGTGCGGCTGGTGGAGAATCGGCAGAATCCCGAGGCCACGGTGTTCCACTCCAAGGCCGTGGGCGAACCGCCCTTCATGCTCGGCATCTCGGTGTGGTGCGCCCTGCAGGACGCCGTGGCCAGCGTGGCGGATTACCGCTTCCATCCGGCGCTGGACGCGCCGGCCACCCCGGAACGGGTGCTCTGGGGCGTGGAGCGCATGCGCCGCCTGGCCGCCGAGCTGCAGACCGCCCCGGTCCCCACCACGGAGGAGCCCGCATGAACAGCAGACGTGGCTGGCTGGCCCTGCTGGCCGACTTCGAGGCGCGCGGCGAACCCTGCGTGCTGATCACCGTGGCCGACGAGCAGGGCTCCACGCCCCGCGAGGCCGGCACCAAGATGCTGGTGGGCCGGGAAGCGCAGCACCTGACCATCGGCGGCGGCCACCTGGAATACCGCGCGGTGGAGATCGCCCGGGAAATGCTCGCCGCCGGTACGCGCCAGCCGCGCCTGGAGCGTTTTTCCCTGGCCGCCAGCCTCGGCCAGTGCTGCGGGGGCGTCACCACCCTGCTCTTCGAACCCCAGCTGGCACAGGACGTCCCGGTGATCGTCTTTGGCGCCGGCCATGTCGCCCGCGCCCTGGTGCCGCTGCTGGCCGGGCTGCCTTGCGCGGTGCGCTGGGTGGATTCGCGCGCCCAGGAATTTCCCGCCGTCCTGCCCGCCGGCGTGGAAAAGCGCTTGACCGACGAGCCGGTAGACGAGATCGCCCGGATGCCGGCGGGTGCCTACTACATCGTCATGACCCATAATCACCCCCTGGACCTGGAGTTGACCGACGCCATCCTCGCCCGTGGCGACCATGGCTATTTCGGTCTGATCGGCTCCCGGACCAAGTGGGCCAAGTTCCGCCACCGCCTCGCGGCGCGCGGCCACGGCGCCGACCGCCTGGCCACGGTGCGCTGCCCGCTGGGCCTGCCCGAGGTCCAGGGCAAGCTGCCGCTGGAGATCGCCATCGCCGTGGCCGGCGAGGTAATCGCCTACTACGGCCGCCAGGCCGAGCAGGCGGATCTGCCCCTGCGCCTGGTCACTGCCACCCCCAATTAGCTCTAGCCCTATTTGAGATCGTTATGACCGCCATCGCCCATCGCGCCGCCCTGCTCCACAGCCTCGCCGACCCGGCCGAGGTGGGGCTGGACGCCTCCTACGAATACCATGCCGACGGCCTGCTGCTGGTCGCGGACGGCCGCATCCAGGCCATGGGCCCGGCCGCCGAGCTGCTGCCCACCCTGCCCGCCGGCACCCAGGTCATCGAGCACCCCGACGCCCTGATCACCCCCGGCTTCATCGACACCCATATCCACTATCCGCAGACCGGCATGATCGCCAGCTACGCCGAACAGTTGCTGGACTGGCTGGACACCTACACCTTTCCCACCGAGGGCGCCTTCGTCGATCCGGCCAAGGCCGCCGAGGTGGCCGAGGTCTTCGTCGGTGAACTGCTGCGCAACGGCACCACCACCGCCCTGGTGTTCGGCAGCGTCCATCCGCAGTCAGTGGAAGCCTTTTTCCAGGTCGCCGAACGCCTCGACCTGCGCATGATCGCCGGCAAGGTGCTGATGGATCGCAATGCCCCAGACTATCTGCAGGACACGGCCGACTCCGCCTATGCCGACAGCAAGGCGCTGATCCAGCGCTGGCACGGCAAGGGCCGCCTGCACTATGCCGTCACCCCGCGCTTCGCCCCCACCAGCACCCCGGAACAGCTGGCAGCCGCCGGCCGCCTGCTGGCCGAGCACCCGGACGTCTACCTGCACACCCACCTTTCCGAGAATCTCAAGGAGATCGACTGGGTGAAGGCGCTGTTCCCGGAGCGCAGCCACTACCTGGACGTCTATGATCACTTCCAGCTGCTCGGCCCGCGCTCGGTGTTCGCCCACGGCATCCACCTCTGCGACGCCGAGTGCCAGCGCCTGCACGACACCGGATCAGCGGTGGCGCACTGCCCAACCTCCAACCTCTTCCTTGGTAGCGGACTGTTCGATCTCGAACGGATGGAAGCCTTCAAGGTCAACGTCGGCCTGGGTACCGACGTTGGCGCCGGCACCAGTTTCTCGCTGCTGCAGACCCTCGGCGAAGCCTACAAGGTGCAGCAATTGCGCGGCCATCGCCTGCATCCCTTCAAGTCGCTGTACCTGGCCACCCTGGGCGGCGCCCGCGCCCTGCGCCTGGACGAGCGCATCGGCAGCCTGGCCCCCGGCCACGACGCCGACTTCGTGGTGCTCGACCTCAAGGCCACCCCGCTGCTCGACTACCGCCTGCAACAGTCCAGGAGCCTGGAAGAAACCCTCTTCGTCCTCACCACCCTGGGCGACGACCGGGTGATACGGGAAACCCATGCCGCCGGTCGCCGGGTACACAGTCGCGACGCCTGATACCGTCACCCCGTAGCGTGGAAAACCGCGCAGCGTTTTCCACGGGTGGAGCAAAACGGCACTGTTGGGCTTCGGCGATGGAGCCCCCACAACCCAACCTACCCATTACCGTAGGTTGGGCTGAGCGCAGCGAAGCCCAACAAAACCCACCCCCATCCCATACGCACAAAAAACCGCCCCGAGGGGCGGTTTTCATGTTCAGCCTAGACCGACTCAACTGGTGCGATAGCGCTCCAGCCAGTGGGCGTAGGGCGCCGGCAGCACCCAGGACGGCTGGTCGACGCCCAGAGCCTTGGCCGCATAGTAGGGCCAGTGCGGATCGGCCAGGTGAGCGCGACCTACCATCACCAGATCCAGTTGCCCATCGGCCACCACCTGGTTGGCCAGCGCCGGGGTGTCGATGTTCCAGGCCGAGGCCACCTTGAGGCCGGTCGCCTTGCGTACCTGTTCGGTGACGGGTGCCAGCAGACCCGGTCCCCAGGGGATGTTGGCGGTCGGGGTGGAGAAGCCGATGCTGACACTCAGCAGGTCGAGGCCTTCGCGCTTGAAGCCCTGGGCCAGCTCGATGGATTCGGCCAGGGTCTCTTCGTCGCGACCGTCGTATTCGATCACGCCGAAACGCGCGGTCAGCGGCAGGTGCTCCGGCCAGACCTGGCGCACCGCGGCCAGGGTTTCCAGCAGGAAGCGGCTGCGGCCGGCGAGGTCGCCACCGTACTGGTCGTCGCGCTGGTTGGAATGCACCGAGAAGAAGCTCTGGGCCAGGTAGCCGTGGGCGAAGTGCAGCTCCAGCCACTCGAAGCCGGCCTCATAGGCACGCTTGGCGGCATCGACGAAGTCCTGGCGAACCCGGGCGATGTCGTCCAGGGTCATGGCTTTGGGCACCTTGGGCAGATTGGCGCCAAAGGCCACCGCGGACGGGGCGATGGTGTCCCAGCCACGGGCGTCGTCGGCGGCGATGTGGTCATCGCATTCCCAGGGGCGGTTGGCGCTGGCCTTGCGACCGGCGTGGGCGATCTGGATACCCGGTACCGAACCGGCGGCCTTGATCGCCTGGACCACCGGCACGAAGGCATGGGCGTGCGCGTCCGACCAGATGCCGGTGCAACCGGGGGTGATCCGGCCTTCCGGCGAGACCGCCGTGGCCTCGACGACCACCAGGCCCGCACCACCGCGGGCCAGGCCGGCATAGTGTACCTGGTGCCAGTCATTGATCACGCCATCGACGGCGCTGTACTGGCACATGGGCGGGATGGCGATGCGGTTGCGCAGCGTCACGTCCTTCAGGGTAAAGGGTTGGAACAATGCGGACATCTGAGCGGTCTCCAATGAGGCGGATGTTGTTTCGTTATTTCGATATTAATCGAACATAACATAATCGCCAACCCCCGGTGTATGATTAGCGCATGCGCCCTTTCAAACATCCCAGTCCCGACGAATTCTCCCTTGAGCGCCTGTTCCATGCGCTCAGCGACCCCGTGCGTCTGGACATCGTCCGCTACCTGGCGCGGGTCGCCGAGGCCACTTGTGGCGAACTGGATGGGGGCCGTCCGAAATCCAGCATGTCGCACCACTTCCGCGTCCTGCGCGACGCCGGTCTGGTACATACCCGCAACGCCGGTACCACGCACATGAACCAGTTGCGGCGCGACGACCTGGATCAGCGTTTCCCCGGGCTGATGGCAGCCATCCTGGCGCAGTCTTCCGATCCCGTGATCAAGCCGGACTAGCTCGCTCGTAGGGCAGCCTTAGCTGCAAAACCTCGGACTTGCCCATCGCTCTTGCCATTCCGTGCTGGTCGTCGGCTGCCGCTTCGCCTGGTCCGGGCGCCGGGAACTCCGACCTTGGTTTTCCGCTCTTCCCGGTATGAAGGTTGCAAAAGATAAAGGCAGCACCGACGCTGGACGCTGCCGGGAGGTAGACGATGGGCAAGCACTGGGGATTGGCGACCGCACTCGCAGGTGTCGCCACGCTGCTCGCCCTCGTACCCAGCCCTGAGCCCATCGCCGAGGCGCGGGGCATCCAGAGGGTCATCGCCTTTGGCGACAGCCTGATGGACTGCGGCACCTTCGGCCACATCTACGCAACCAACCCGGGGCGCACCTACCCCCAGGAAATTGCCGACGCCTACGGTATCGAACTGGGCCCCAATCGTCAGGTGGAAGGCTATGGTCACGAGGGTCCGAGCGATCCCGACGGCCTCTGTTACGCCGAGGGCGGCGCCGTGACCGGCAGCTTCACCGAGCCAGGCTTCGACCACAACGAGGCGCCGCTGGCGTTTTCCCAGCAGATCCGCAATTTCGAGATGCAGCATGGCCGCTTCCGCCAGCAGGACCTGGTGCTGGTGCAGATCGGCGGCAATGACATCATCGGCCCCTTCTACGACAAGACGCTCAAGGCCGCGCTGATGGCCGATGCCCCGCTGACTCCGGAGGTACGCGCGCAGGTCGAGGCCCGGATCCGCCATACGGCCCTGAACGAGGTCAAGCTGCTGCGCTACCTGCTGAGCCTGGGTGCCCAGCGGCTGGTCGTGCTCAACAACACCGACTACGGCAAGGCGCCCTATCTCGAGCCCTGGACCGAGCAGGTGGCGCAGCGCAATCATGATCTGGTGAAGCTCTACAACGACACCCTGCAGGCCAACCTGCCGGCCGGAGACCGCCTGCTGCTGGTGGATGCCTACCGGGTGATGGAAGAGGTCTTCGCCCACTACGGCAACTATGGATTCACCCATGCCGAAGGCGATGCCTGCCTGCCCGGTCGCGAATTCTGCGATCCGGACAGCTACGTCGAACCGGGCGCTGACCAGGCCTATATCTTCGGCGCCCGGGGCCATTTCGCCGGCCGTACCCACAGCATGCTGGCCCAGGTGGTGCTGGAACGCATCGCCCAGACCTGGCCAGACAGTGCCGTGCCGGACCGACCGCTGCTGGCCAGCGCCCGGTTGGGCAGCGAGCCGACCTTCCACTAGCCTGAGCGGATCCACGCCCCAGGCTGGTGCCGGCTCACCCCTGCGCGCACCGCCGCAGAGCAGTCTTTCCTAACTGCCGCGATAGGTCGAATAGCTGTAGGGCGAAACCAGTAGCGGCACATGGTAGTGCGCCGCCTCATCGGCGATGCCGAAGCGCAGGACCACGGTGTCGAGAAATGCCGGTTCCTCCAGCGTCGTCCCCCGTCGCCGATAGTAGTCACCCACCGCGAATTCCAGCTCGTAAGTACCCGCCGTGAAGGCTTCGCCCTGCAACAGCGGTACATCGCCGCGGCCATCGGCATTGGTCCGCACTTCACCCAGAGCCTGCCGCGACACCCCATCCAGGCGGTACAGACGGACGGCGATGTCCGCGCCGGGGCAGCCGCCGGTGGTGTCCAGCACATGGGTAGTCAGGTAACTACCAAGGGATGAAACGGACATGGGAGAACTCCTGCAAGGGGGATGATCCAGCCTAGCAGTTTTCTACCCGCCGATTGTATACAGTCCTTGGCCCCGCCCTGGCCAAGGAATCATCGCTCTCCAGCGCACGAAAGTCTTCAGGCCGGTCAGACCAGTTGGGCAGGATTCTTGCTGGGACTCGGCAAAGGCCGCCAAACATTGTATACAAAACATCTCGACTGCCAGGATGCCCTTCCCATGACCTATCCCCGCGATCTCATCGGCTACGGTGCCCAGCCGCCCCACCCGCGCTGGCCGGGTGACGCCCGCATCGCCCTGTCCTTCGTGCTCAACTACGAAGAGGGTGGCGAACGCAACATCCTGCACGGCGACAAGGAATCCGAGGCCTTTCTTTCCGAGATGGTCGCCGCCCAGCCGCTGCAGGGCGTACGCAACATGTCCATGGAGTCGCTCTACGAATACGGCAGTCGCGCCGGCGTCTGGCGCATCCTGGAATTGTTCGCCAAGCACCAGGTACCCCTGACCATCTTTGCCGTGGCCATGGCCGCCGAGCGCCACCCCGAGGTCATCCGCGCCATGGTCCAGGCCGGCCACGAAATCTGCAGCCACGGCTATCGCTGGATCGACTACCAGTACCTGGACGAAGCCGAAGAGCGCGCCCATCTGCAGCGCGCCATCGAGATCCTTACCCGGTTGACCGGCGAGCGTCCGCTGGGCTGGTACACCGGCCGGACCGGTCCCAACACCCGGCGCCTGGTCATGGAGGAAGGCGGCTTTCTCTACGACAGCGACACCTACGACGACGACCTGCCCTATTGGGAGCCCGATACGCCCACCGGCAAGCCGCACCTGGTGATCCCCTACACCCTGGATACCAACGACATGAGATTCACCCAGGTCCAGGGCTTCCATACCGCCGAGCAATTCTTCCAGTACCTCAAGGACGCCTTCGACACCCTCTACGCGGAAGGTGCCAGCGCGCCCAAGATGCTCTCCATCGGCCTGCACTGCCGGCTGATCGGTCGCCCCGGCCGCCTGGTGGGTCTCAAGCGCTTCCTCGAATACGCCCAGAGCCATGAGCGCGTCTGGTTCGCCCGCCGGGTGGACATCGCCCGTCACTGGCACAGGGAGCATCCGCCGGCATGAGCGCCTTCCACACCGTCACGCCCAGCCAGTTGGATCGCGCCGCCTTCGTCGCGGCCTTCGGCGGCATCTACGAGCACTCCGCCTGGGTCGCCGAGCGCGCCTTCGACGAGGGCCAGCCGCTGCCGGACAGCGTCGACGCCCTGCATCAGCGCCTCGCCGCCCAGGTCGCCCGGGCCAGTCACGCCGAGCAACTGGCGCTGATCCAGGCACATCCGGATCTTGCCGGTCGCGCGGCCCTGGCCGGCGAGCTGACCGCCGCCAGCAGTGGCGAACAGGCCGGTGCCGGCCTCGATCAATGCACCCCGGACGAGCTCGAGCGCTTCACCCGCCACAACGACGCCTACCGCGCCAAATTCGGCTTCCCCTTCATCATGGCGGTGAAGGGCAGCAACCGGCATCTGATCCTGGCGGCCTTCGAAGAGCGCCTGCCCAACAGCCCGGAGCAGGAATTCCAGCGCGCCCTGGCCGAGATCGATCGCATCGCCCTCTTCCGCCTGCAGACCCTCTGACCCTTCCCCGACAAGAGCACTCCATGAAACGCACCTATGCCGCGCCCTTCGAGAAGTACCTCAACCTCGCCGACGCCCGTCTCGGCACCCGCGTCATCAGCGTCACCGACGACTGGTTCGCCGCCGCCGACCGCATGCTCCAGCCCCACGAGCCCGAGTGGAAGGAAGGCGTCTACGACGACAACGGCAAATGGATGGACGGCTGGGAATCGCGACGCAAGCGTTTCGAAGGCTACGACCACGCGGTGATCCGCCTGGGCGTGCCCGGCTCGATCAAGGGCGTCGACATCGACACCCGCTGGTTCACCGGCAACTATCCGCCCTCAGCCTCCCTGGAAGCCTGCTTCTGCGCCGAGGGCGATCCGGCCGAAGACGCTGCCTGGACCGAGGTGCTGCCGGCCATCGAGATGCAGGGCAATAGCCACCACTACCATGCCATCGCCGATGACCGCCCCTGGACCCACCTGCGGCTGAACATCTTTCCGGACGGCGGTGTGGCACGCCTGCGCGTCTATGGCATTCCCCATCGCGACTGGTCGGCCCAGGCCGAAGACGAGGTACTGGACCTGGCTGCCGCGCTCAATGGCGGGCGCGCCCTGGCCTGCAATGACGAGCACTACGGCCGCATGAGCAACATCCTCAACCCCGGTCGCGCCGACAGCATGGCCGATGGCTGGGAAACCGCGCGCCGTCGCACCCCCGGCAATGACTGGGTGATCATCGCCCTGGGCCATGCCGGCACCGTCGAGGAGATCCTGGTGGACACCCTGCACTTCAAGGGCAACTACCCGGACAGCTGCCAGATCCAGGGCGCCTTCGTCCGCGGCGGTACCGATGGACAGATCGAGACCCAGAGTCTGTTCTGGAAGGAGCTGCTGCCGCCGCAAAAGCTGCAGATGCACCAGGAGCACAGCTTCCGGGAGCAGGTCCGCGACCTTGGCCCCATCACTCACGTGCGCCTGAACATCTTTCCGGACGGCGGTGTCAGCCGGCTGCGACTGTTCGGCAAGGTGGCACGGGGCCAGGCATGAGTCGGCCACTGCGCATCGAGCCGCTGACTGCCGAGGGCTTCGCGCCCTTCGGCGAGGTCATCGAGACGGCGGGCCGGGACTGGTATCCGATCAACAACGGCTCGACCCGGAGATACCACGCCTTGGCCCGGGTCGCGACGGGACCGGCGGACGGCGCGGCGATCATCAGCATCTTTCGCGCCCGGCGCCTGGACTATCCGCTGACCATCGCCATGCTCGAACGCCATCCCCACGGCAGCCAGGCCTTCGTGCCGCTGCGCGGCGAGCCCTTTCTGGTGGTGGTGGCGCCACCCGCAACGGAGCCGGATGCCCGCGCCATCCGCGTCTTTCGCGCCGATGGCCAGCAGGGCATCAACTACCACGCCGGGGTCTGGCACCATCCGGTGCTGGCCCTGCGCGACGAAGATGAATTCCTCATCGTTGATCGCGCCGGCAGCCTGCCCAACTGCGACGAGTTCTTTTTCGCCGCGCAGGAATGCCCGATCCTGGCGCTCTAGGGCGCCACCGGCGCGCGCCTGAGTTGCTTGCGCAGCAGGCGCGCACTGTCCAGGCAGACCCAGGCCACCGCCAACCAGATGGGACCATAGGTCCAGATCGCGCCCTCCGGCAGTTGCTCACCGAGCACATAGAGGGCGACGAACACCAGCAGCGCCGGCTCCACATAGCTGAGGATGCCGAACAGACTCAGCGGCAGCATGCGGCTGGACGCCAGCATGGCGGCGAAGGCGATGGCACTGAGCAGGCCCAGGCCCGGCAGGAGCGCCCACAGCCAGGGCGTCTGCTGCAGGATGGCGCCGGGCGAGGACCAGTGCAGGGCGAGCAGCGCGAAGGGTAGCAGGCAGCACATCTCCAGCACGAAGCCCGACAGCGCATCCACCGCCATCCAGCGGCGCAGGACGAAATACGGCGGATAACCCACCACCGGCAGCAGGCTGACCCAGGACAGCGCCCCGGTCACCCAGACCTCGTTGACCACCCCCAGCAGCGCGCACACCACCGCTACCTGCTGCAGCGGCCGCAGGCGCTCGCCATAGACCAGGCGTCCGGTCAGCACGATGGCCAGGGGCAGCAGGAAGTAGCCCAGCGACATGGCCATGGCCTCGCCATTCATGGTCGCCCAGACGAACACCCACCACTGGATGCCCATCAGCAGCGCCGCCGCCGGGATGGCCAGGCACAGGCGGGGCTCGCGCACCAGCCGTTTGAGTGTGGCCCACAGGGCCCTGCCCTCCCGCAGCAGCACCACCAGCAGCAGCACCATCGGCAACGACCAGACCACCCGCAGGGCCACGACCTGCAGGCCATCCAGCGGCGCCAGCCAGGCGAAGTACACCGGCATCAGCGCGAACAGCACCGACG
Source organism: Pseudomonas aestiva (assembly GCF_039908605.1). Classification (NCBI taxonomy): domain Bacteria; kingdom Pseudomonadati; phylum Pseudomonadota; class Gammaproteobacteria; order Pseudomonadales; family Pseudomonadaceae; genus Pseudomonas; species Pseudomonas aestiva. The sequence goes on from NZ_CP150916.1 coordinate 2,986,977, forward strand.
ACAGCACCGAAAGGCCCAGGCCCTTGCCGGACAGCACATTCATGACGGGCGCCCCAGACGATTGATGAACAGTGACAGCAGGATGATCCCGCCGCCCAGCAACAGCCTAGGCAGATCGGCCGGGTGCTGCCAGATCAGCAGGCTGACCAGCAGACCGGCCGGCACATGGGCCTCGTTCATGATCGCCAGGGTGCCGCCGTTGACCCGCAACGAACCCAGCGTCCACCAGTACAGGCCGAGCGCCGTGGCAAACACGCCCATCCACACCAGCACGCCCCATTGCAGGCCCGTGCTGGGCAGCCGCGCCGGATTGCCGAACAGCAGAAAGGACAGCGCCGCCACCAGCAGGGCACCGAGAAAGAACAGGCCGAAGTAGCGATGCAGGGCGCCCTGTCCGGCATAGGCATGGCCCAGGTGCTTGCACAGCACCTGGCCGGCGGCAAAGGTCAGGTTGGCCACCTGCAGCAGCAGAAAACCCAGCAGGTAGTCACCGGTCAGTGGCTGGAAACGGATCAGCGCCGCGCCGCCCACCGCCACCACCGCCGCCAGCAGCGACCAGAGGCGCAAGCGCCGCTGCCAGGCATCGTCCAGCAGGGTCACGTAGATCGGCGTGAGCACGGTGAACAGCAGCACCCCGGGCACCGTCAACACCGCGAAGCTGCGGTACAGGCACAGATAGGTGATGCCGAACTGCAGCGCGCCCGCCGCCATCAGCCCCAGGGCGAAGCGTCCCGGCACCCCGCGCCAGCGGGTGAACGGCAGGAACAGCACGAAGGCGATGGCCACGCGGACCAGCACGGCGAAGTCGCTGTCGACCCGACCGGCGAGGTACTCGCCGATCAGGCTGAAGGAAAACGCCCAGATGAGGGTGACGAGCAGGAGATAAGGCATGGCGGCGACGCACGAAAAAGGTGCGCGACCTTAACGTGCCCGTCGCCGGAGGGAAACCCCCGGCTAGTCGCCGGCTAGCGGGTGGCGTTGAGGCCCGAGGGCTCGCCGCCGCTGAGCGCCGCTACCGACTGATTGGCCTGCAGCACATTGTCGCTGCCCGAGACCAGGGTCCTGGGTTCGGCCACGCCTGCGGCGCGCGACCAGTAGACCTGCTGATTGGAACCGCCCACGGCGATGTCGGCCTGGCTGAGCAGGGTCAGGCGCGCCTTGGCGCCGTAGCCATAGGCATCGACCTTGGCCAGGCCGTCGCTGCCGCGCACGTTGGCCTGCACCTGCTGGTAGCCACCGCCGATGCTCAGGCTGGCCACCGCGCCCTTGACCGTGGTGACGCTGCCCAGGCCATGGATGGTCAGCGCCTGGGCGCCGTCGAGCACCAGCCGATGATGACTGCCGTAGACCGCCACCGTGCCGCACTGACCTTTCAACGTCAGGGTATTGCCTTCGCCGGACAGGGACACGTCCCGGCCTTCGCAGTCGAGGGTGCGACTGATGTTCATGCCGTCGATATCGATCGGCTCGGCCGCCACCGCGCGGGATTCCTCGGCCTGGACCAGCAGCGGCGCGATGACCAGACAGCAACCCAGCAATGCCTTGAATGACGACATGGAGACTCCTTGTCTTGCCTAGAGTGGGAAACTCATCGGCTGGCTTGGAGGGTGGCGCCGACGAGACATTTGCTCCTGCGGGCGGAATTTTTTCGTGCCGTGATGGACGCCGCGTTTTGCCATTGCCACCCTAGGCACTAACATGCGCCCTTTCGTGGCTCCAGAGCGCTCGATGAAGACTCCTCGCGTTTCCCTCGATCAGTGGCGAACCCTGCAGGCGGTGGTGGACCACGGTGGCTACGCCCAGGCCGCCGAGGTGCTGCATCGCTCCCAGTCGTCGGTCAGCTATACCGTCGCCCGCATGCAGGAGCAGCTCGGCGTGCCGCTATTGCGTCTGGAAGGTCGCCGCGCCGTGCTGACCGATGCCGGCGCCGTGCTCCTGCGCCGTTCACGGCGCCTGGTGCAGCAGGCCAGCCAGCTGGAGGAACTGGCCTACCACATGGAACAGGGCTGGGAATCCGAGGTGCGCCTGGTGGTGGACGCCGCCTACCCGACCCGTCCGCTGCTGCTCTGCCTGCGCGAATTCATGCCCCAGAGTCGTGGTTGCCGCATACGCCTGCGCGAAGAGGTCCTGTCCGGGGTGGAGGAGGCCCTGCTCGACGGCTCGGCGGACCTGGCGATCACCGGCCTGGTGATCGCCGCCCATCTGGGCGCCTCCCTGGGCAACGTGGAATTCGTCGCCGTCGCCCATCCCGAGCATCCGCTGCACCTGCTGCAGCGCACCCTGGTGACCGCCGATCTGGAAGAGCAGCTGCAGATCGTCATCCGCGACAGCGGCCGCGCCCAGCCCCGGGATGCCGGCTGGCTGGCTGCCGAACAACGCTGGACGGTGGGCAGCATCAGCACCGCCGCCACCTTCCTGCGCGACGGCCTGGGCTTCGCCTGGCTGCCGCGGGACGCCATCCAGACCGATCTCGACGCCGGCCTGCTCAAGCCGCTGCCGCTGGAACAGGGCGCCCAGCGCTTCCATCCCTTCCAGCTCTACAAGACCCGCCAGCACGAGCTGGGCCCGGCGTCACAGATCCTCATGAACCTGCTGCGCAAGCATGCCCTGCCACGCTGACCGTGGCGGGGTGCCAGCCGGGTTGCTATCGTTCGCCAGTCGTCTCTGCCACTCAAGGATTCATCATGTTCAAAGCCCTGCTTGCCGCCTGCGCCCTGTTCGTCGCCTCCACCACCTGGGCCGCGGACAATCCGCACGTGCTCATCAGCACCAACAAGGGTGACATCGAGGTCGAGCTGGATGCGGCCAAGGCACCGGTCAGCACCGAGAACTTCCTGGGCTACGTCGACAGCGGCTTCTACAAGGGCACCCTGTTCCATCGCGTCATCCCCGGCTTCATGATCCAGGGCGGTGGCTACACCCGCGACATGCAGGAAAAGCGCACCAAGGCGCCGATCAAGAACGAAGCCGACAACGGCCTGAAGAATCTGCGTGGCACCCTGGCCATGGCGCGGACCTCGGACGTCAACTCCGCCACCAGTCAGTTCTTCATCAACGTCGAGAACAATGCCTTCCTGGACCACGGTTCGCGCGACTTCGGCTACGCGGTATTCGGCAAGGTCGTGCGTGGCATGGAAGTCGTCGACCAGATCGCTGGGGTCCAGACCACCCGCCAGGGCATGCTGCGCGACATTCCCCGTGAACCGGTGATGATTCTCGCTGCCAAACGGCTGTAGCCGACCCGTCCTGCCGGACGATCCGCTGGCGGTCGTCCGGTTAACCAGGCGAGGCCCCAGTGCGAGACGCCGTCTCCCCCCACAAGGACCCCGCATGATCTTTCGCCGCTTCGAACGCATCATCGATGCGTTTCGGGAAGCCCCCGATGAAATGCCGCCCACTGGGATCGGCGCCTTCTATCTCCACTTTCTCAAGCAAGCCTGGCCGGCCTTCGCCCTGCTGCTGGCAGTGGGGCTGATCGGCGCCCTCGTCGAAGTCGCCCTGTTCAACTTCATCGGCCAGATCGTCGACCTCGCGGGCAGTGCGCCCAACAGCACGGTGTTCTTCCAGGAACACGGTGGGACCCTGATCTGGATGGCGGTGGTCACCCTGGTCATCCGGCCCCTGTTCATCAGCCTGCACGACCTGCTGGTGCACCAGACCATCACCCCCAGCCTCACCACCCTGATCCGCTGGCAGAACCATCGCTACGTGCTCAAGCAGAGCCTGGGCTTCTTCCACAGCGACTTCGCCGGGCGCATCTCCAGCCGCATCATGCAGACCGGTGTTTCCCTGCGCGACTCGGCGGTGCAGGCGGTGGACGCGATCTGGCACGTGCTGATCTTCGCCGTCACCTCGCTGATCCTGTTCGCCCAGGCCGATGTCTGGCTGATGGTCCCGCTGATCCTCTGGATCATCGGCTATGTCATCGCCCTCTGGTATTTCGTGCCCCAGACCAAGGAGCGTTCGGCCATTGCCTCCGAAGCCCGCTCGCAGCTCTCCGGGCGTATCGTCGACGGCTACACCAACATCTCAACCCTCAAGCTGTTCTCCCACTCGGCCCAGGAGGAGCAATACGCCCGGCAGGCCATGGAAGAGCAGACCGAAAAGGCCGAGAGTGCTGCCCGGCTGATCACCGCCATGGGCGTGACCATCGCCATCCTCAGCGGCTTCCTCATCGCCGGCACCACGGGCCTCGCCCTCTGGCTCTGGCACCAGGGCGTCATCTCGGTGGGGGCCATCGCCCTGGCCACCGGCCTGGTAATCCGCATCAACAGCATGTCCGGCTGGATCATGTGGGTGGTCAACGGCATCTTCGAAAACATCGGCATGGTGCAGGACGGCATGAGCACCATCGCCAAGCCGCGCCAGGTCGGCGACGCCGAGGACGCCAAGCCGTTGCAGGTGACCCGGGGCGCGGTGCTGTTCGAGGACATCGCCTTCCACTACGGCAAGGGCGCCGGCATCATCGAAGGCCTGACCCTCGACGTGGCCCCGGGCGAGAAGATCGGCCTGGTCGGCCCTTCGGGCGCCGGCAAGTCGACGCTGATCAACGTGCTCTTGCGCCTCTATGACCTGGAAGGCGGTCGCATCCTGGTAGATAGCCAGGACATCGCCCACGTCACCCAGGAAAGCCTGAGGTGCCAGATCGGCGTGGTTACCCAGGACACCTCGCTGCTGCACCGTTCGATCCGCGAGAATCTCCTCTACGGTCGTCCCGAAGCAACTGATGAAGAGCTGCACGCCGCCCTGCGCAAGGCCAAGGCCGACGACTTCATTGCCCGCATCACCGACGCCCATGGCCGTACCGGGCTGGATGCCCAGGTGGGTGAACGCGGGGTCAAGCTCTCCGGCGGTCAGCGCCAGCGCATCGCCATCGCCCGTACCCTGCTCAAGGACGCGCCGATCCTGCTGCTGGACGAAGCCACCTCCGCCCTCGACTCCGAGGTGGAAGCGGCGATCCAGGAAAGCCTGGAAACCCTGATGGAAGGCAAGACGGTGATCGCCATCGCCCACCGGCTGTCGACCATCTCGCGCATGGATCGCCTGGTGGTCATGGAGCGCGGCCAGATCGTCGAGATGGGCTCCCACGACGAGCTGATCGCCTACAACGGCCTCTATGCCCGTCTATGGCGCCACCAGACCGGCGGCTTCGTCGGTCATGGCGTGCCGGGCAGGCAGCGGGTGCGCAGCAGCTCCAGCTGATGCTGCTGGTCCAGGCCCGGATAGAAGCCTTCGATCTTCTGCAGCCCACCCAGCCAGCTGCGCTTCTCCACCACGCAGTCGAACATCGGGCAGGCGGCCTGCCCGGTCTTGCCGCAGTCCTGGTAGTAGCCGAGGCGCTGGCTCTTCTGCGCCGTACCCTGGAACGGACCCTGGCGTTCCTGCAGCACATAGAAGTCGATATCCGCGGCGCTGCGATGATTCTCCCATTGGAACGCCAGGGTGCTGGGATAGAAGAGCACCAGCAGGCCCGCCAGCAGCACCCAGAGAATGCCGGCCGTCACCGGCAGCGGCAGCCGCGAACGGAAGCGGCGGCCACCGCGGATGATCAGCGCCGTCACCACCGTAACCAGCGCCAGGGCGATGCACAGCGATGGCAGGCCGGTGATGACCTGCCCCGCTACGCCAATGTCCAGGCCGCTGGGCGACGGTACCGTCCGATAGCCGATCTCCACACGCTCCCAGCCCACCTGATTGCCGATCAGACCAACTAGACCAAAGACCGCGGCCAGGCCAAGGAGCACCCAGAAGGTACGGGGATTGCTGCTGCGCATAGGGATTCTCGTCCGGACAAAGACCGGGAGACTGCCTAAGCCCACCGGCGAAGGCAAATCGGAATTCCGCCGGTTCCGGCGCCCGCCGCCGCAGGTTCGGCAAGCCGCTGTCGAGCTGATAGACTGCCGCCCCGCAGCCGCCACACACCGTGGCCCAACGCGAGTGGTTATCGTGGAAATTTTCAAAGAATTCGTTTTCGAAGCCGCACACTTCCTGCCCAATGTTCCGGCCGGGCACAAGTGCGGTCGTCTCCATGGGCATTCCTTCAAGGTAGGCCTGCACATCGAGGGTCCCATCGATCCCCATACCGGCTGGGTGCGGGATTTCGCCGACATCAAGGCCGTCTTCAAACCCCTGTACGAGCGTCTCGACCATCATTATCTGAACGACATCCCGGGCCTCGAGAATCCCACCAGCGAAGTGCTCGCGCGCTGGATCTGGCAACAGCTCAAGCCTCTGCTACCCGAGCTCAACCAGGTTCGCGTCCACGAGACCTGTACCTGCGGCTGCATCTACCGCGGCGACTAATTCGCCCCTCCCATTCAAGGTGGCGATGGCGGCAGTCATTTTTCTGCCATAATTCGCGCCTGCCAACTGTCGACGTATCCCCATGTTCGAACTTTTCAGCGGACTCCATGCCTGGGTCGCCATCAGCCTCGTCTTGGCCCTGGCCTTTGTGCTGGCCTTTGAATTCATCAACGGCTTTCACGACACCGCCAACGCCGTCGCCACGGTGATCTACACCAAGGCGATGCCACCGCACCTCGCGGTGTTCTTCTCCGGCATCTTCAATTTCCTCGGTGTGCTGCTCGGTGGTGTCGGCGTCGCCTACGCCATCGTCCACCTGCTGCCGGTCGAACTGCTGATCAACGTCAACACCGGCCATGGTCTGGCCATGGTGTTTTCGCTGCTCGCCGCGGCCATTACCTGGAACCTGGGCACCTGGTACTTCGGTATCCCCGCCTCCAGCTCCCATACCCTGATCGGCTCCATCCTCGGTGTCGGCGTGACCAACGCCCTGCTGACCGGCCTGCCGGTGAGCGAAGGCGTGAACTGGCAGAAGGCGATCGACATCGGCCTGTCGCTGATCTTCTCGCCGCTGGCCGGCTTCGCCGTCGCCGGCCTGCTGCTGCTCGCCCTCAAGCGCTGGCGGCCGCTGTCGAAGATGCACAAGACCCCGGAACAGCGCCGCGAAGTGGATGCCAAGAAGCACCCGCCCTTCTGGAATCGCCTGATGCTGGTCCTCTCGGCCATGGGCATGAGCTTCGTGCACGGCTCCAACGACGGCCAGAAAGGCATCGGCCTGATCATGCTGGTGCTGATCGGCATCGTCCCGGCCAAGTTCGTGCTGGACCTGGACAGCACCACCTACCAGATCGAGCGCACCCGCGATGCGGCCATCCACCTGGGCCAGTTCTACGAGCGCCAGGGCGACAACCTCAAGGACTTCCTCGCCGAAGTGCCCGGCAATCGCGACCTGCCCCAGGAATTCCGCTGCGCCCCGCACATGACCGTGCCGACCCTGCAGGCACTGCTGGCCGATCTGGAAGGCATCACCGACTACCGCGCCATGAGCGACGACCATCGTCAGCAGGTGCGCCGCTACCTGCTGTGCCTGGACGACACCGCCAAGAAGGTGAGCAAGCTGCCGGTGCTGACCGCGCGCGATCGCGACGACCTCAGCCGCCTGCGCAAAGACCTCACCAGCACCACCGAATACGCGCCCTTCTGGGTCATCATCGCGGTCGCCCTGGCGCTGGGCATTGGCACCATGGTCGGCTGGCGCCGCGTGGTGCTCACCGTGGGCGAGAAGATCGGTCGCCAGGGCATGACCTATGCGCAGGGCGTCAGCGCCCAGGTGACGGCCGTGGCCGCCATCGGCATGGCCAACGTCTTCGCCCTGCCCGTCTCCACCACCCACGTGCTGTCCTCGGGCGTCGCCGGCACCATGGTCGCCAACCGCAGCGGCCTGCAGGGCAGCACGGTGCGCAATATCCTCATGGCCTGGGTCCTGACCCTGCCAGCCTCCATGGCTCTCTCCGCCGGTCTGTTCTGGCTGGCCCACCTGTTCCTGTGACCCGTACCGACCGGGCCCCGCGCGAGCGGCGCCCGGTCGGACCCCTCGTCGGGAAAGCCCGAACAGGATAGTTATTGACGAGTCTACTGAAATGTGTCCCAGCAGAAACACCTTTCCGAGACAGCCGTACGGTGAACGTCAATGACTCCTGCGACCTACATCCTTCTCCTGGTACTTGGCTGGCTAGCCCTGGCGCTGGCCATACTCTGGGCCATGCTGCGTCTGGCACGCCGCGCCAGACCCGTGGCGACGTCCGCGCCCAGGGCGCTGCCCACGGCCATGCCCACCTCCCCCGTGAGTCCAGGCAAACACCTGGTCTGCTAGCGATGCGGACGTGACGAGGCCACCTCGACACCTGGGCAGTGCGTGGGGAAAAAGTAAGATTCTTATTGTTTGAAAGGAAGGGATTCGAACCGACGCGAATCAGGTGAGCAGGGTATTTTCCTGAGCGCTGCGGCTCATCTGCTCGAGGATCTGGTCTTGCTGCTGCGGGGTCAGGGTATCCCAGCAGTGATGCTTGACGAACAGCCCGGCGCCAAAGGCGACGTACAGCGACAGGGCGACGATGACGAGCGTTTCCAGCCCGACGATGGCCCAGGAACGACTCTTGGACGTGTTGTCCTTGGTTTTCATAACGACCTCATCAAATTAAGAGGGGCAATAGTTTAGTCCCTTAAGCAACTGCCGTGCAGCGCCAGCCGTCGAATGGTCAAGCCTCTTGACCTGAATCCCCGATGTGGCTGTTCGCTTCTGTCGGATCGATCGCGCTGGCAACATTTCCCCATGGCCCAGCCACAGCGGTGCGAATGCACGCCAGGCGCCGCGCTGGTATACTCCGCCGACTGACGGGTCGCTGCAGGCCCTGCCGGTTCCGCTGGCTGTATCGGCCGATCCCGCAATTTCCGCAGCGACGCTTTGTCGCATCGCACGTCCATCGCCGCCGCGCCTGTCGCGCGGCCCGATAACGCCTTCTTGGGGCGTCTATCGACTCAAGGGTCGATCCTCGCTCGCCCGGCTTCGCGCCACAGCTGTGATAAAGAGGAGTTAAAGCAAGACATGTCCACCACGTCGAAGATCATCTACACCCTGACCGACGAAGCGCCCGCCCTCGCGACCTATTCGCTGCTACCCATCGTCGAGGCCATCACCGCCTCCTCCGGCGTCGCCCTCGAAACCCGTGACATCTCCCTTGCCGGCCGCATCATCGCCCTCTTCCCCGAGTACCTGAAGGAAGAGCAGCGCATCTCCGACCACCTCGCCGAACTCGGCGAACTGGCCACCACTCCCGAAGCCAACATCATCAAGCTGCCCAACATCAGCGCCTCGGTACCGCAGCTCAAGGCCGCGATCAAGGAACTGCAGGGCCAGGGTTACGCCCTGCCGGACTATCCGGACGAGCCCAAGGACGACCAGGAAAAGGACGTCAAGGCGCGCTACGACAAGGTCAAGGGCAGCGCCGTGAACCCGGTCCTGCGCGAAGGCAACTCCGACCGCCGCGCACCGTTGTCGGTCAAGAACTACGCCCGCAAGCACCCCCATCGCATGGGTGCCTGGAGCGCCGACTCCAAGTCCCACGTCGCCCACATGGACGCCCATGACTTCTATGGCAGCGAGCGCTCGGCCACGATCGAGAATGCCGGCAGCCTGAAGATCGAACTGATCGGCAAGGACGGCAGCAGCAAGGTCCTGAAAGAGAAGACCGCGGTCAAGGCCGGCGAGATCGTCGATGCCTCGACCATGAGCCGCAAGGCCCTGCAGAGCTTCATCGCCGCCCAGATCGAAGACGCCAAGGCCAAGGGCGTGCTGTTCTCCGTGCACCTGAAGGCCACCATGATGAAGGTCTCCGACCCCATCATGTTCGGCATCATCGTCGGCGAGTTCTACAAGGACGTGCTGGCCAAGCACGAAGCCGCCCTGAAAGAAGCCGGCTTCGATCGCAACAACGGCATCGGCGACCTCTACGCCCGCCTGTCCAGCCTGCCGGAAGCCACCCAGGCCGCCATCAAGGCCGATTTCGACGCCCAGTACGCCCAGCGTCCGGCGCTGGCCATGGTCAACTCCGACAAGGGCATCACCAACCTGCACGTGCCGAGCGACGTCATCGTCGACGCCTCCATGCCGGCCATGATTCGTGACTCCGGCAAGATGTGGAACACCGAAGGCAACCTGCAGGACACCAAGGCCATCATCCCCGACCGCTGCTATGCCGGCGTCTACCAGGTGGTGATCGAGGACTGCAAGCAGCACGGCGCCTTCAATCCCAGCACCATGGGCAGCGTACCCAACGTCGGTCTGATGGCGCAGAAGGCCGAGGAATACGGTTCCCACGACAAGACCTTCCAGATCCCCACCGACGGCACCGTGCGCGTGACCGACGACCAGGGCAAGGTGGTCTTCGAGCATCCGGTCGAGGCCGGTGACATCTGGCGCATGTGCCAGACCAAGGACGCGCCGATCCAGGACTGGGTCAAGCTCGCCGTCAACCGTGCCCGCGCCAGCGGCACCCCGGCGATCTTCTGGCTGGACCAGAACCGCGCCCATGATGCTCAGGTCATCGCCAAGGTCGAGCGCTACCTCAAGGACCATGACACCAACGGTCTGGACATCCGCGTCCTGTCGCCCGAGGAAGCCACCCGCGTGTCCCTGGAGCGCATCCGCAAGGGCGAGGACACCATCTCGGTGACCGGCAACGTCCTGCGCGACTACCTGACCGACCTCTTCCCCATCATGGAACTGGGTACCAGCGCCAAGATGCTGTCCATCGTCCCGCTGATGAACGGCGGCGGCCTGTTTGAGACCGGCGCCGGCGGCTCCGCGCCCAAGCACGTCCAGCAGTTGGTGCAGGAAAACCACCTGCGCTGGGATTCCCTGGGCGAATTCCTGGCCCTGGCCGAATCCCTGAACCACCTGGGCGAAACCACCGGTAACGCCAAGGCCAAGATCCTCGCCAAGACTCTGGACCAGGCCAACGGCCAGTTCCTCGACAGCAACAAGTCGCCGTCGCGCAAGACCGGTGAACTGGACAACCGCGGCAGCCACTTCTACCTGGCGCTGTACTGGATCCAGGCCCTGGCCGAGCAGAGCGAAGACGCCGAGCTCAAGGCCCAGTTCGCGCCAGTGGCCAAGTCGCTGACCGCCGACGAAGCCAAGGTGGTCGCCGAGCTGAACGGCGTCCAGGGCCAGGCTGTGGACATCGGTGGCTACTACCACCCCGACCAGACCAAGACCAGCCAGGCCATGCGTCCGAGCGCCACGCTCAACGCCGCCCTGGAACAGCTCAAGGGCTGAACCTGAAGGCTGCGTCCGCAGCCAGAAAGGTTGATTCGGCGAACCCCGGCCTTGGCCGGGGTTCGCTGCATTTGGGACCGGCAAAGCTTAAGGCGTATACTGCGCGATTACCGATAGCGGAGTCCGAGATGGATTGGCACGCCCACGTCACCGTGGCCACCGTGGTGGAAGACGCCGGTCGCTTCCTGCTGGTGGAAGAAGAGAAGCAGGGTCGCCTGGTGCTCAACCAGCCGGCCGGGCACCTGGAGCCGGGCGAGAGCCTGATCGAGGCGGCGCACCGCGAGACCCTGGAAGAAACCGCCTGGCAGGTGGAGATCCAGGGCGTGATCGGCATCGGCCTCTATGTGGCGCCAGCCAATGGCGTCACCTACTACCGCACGGCCTTCCATGCCCGCCCCCTGGCCCACGAACCCGGGCGCGCCCTGGACGCCGACATCACCCGCGCGGTGTGGCTGACGCTCGACGAGATCCGCGCCGAACAGGCACGGCTGCGCAGCCCCCTGGTCCTGGACGCCATCGAGAAATATCTGGACGGCCACCGCTATCCCCTGTCGATGATCGTAGATATGAGAGGTTTTTGAAGTGAACGGCACCCGCGTCATCGTCGGCATGTCCGGCGGAGTGGATTCCTCGGTCTCGGCCCTCTTGCTCAAGGAGCAGGGCTATCAGGTCGAGGGCCTGTTCATGAAGAACTGGGACGAGGATGACGGCACCGAGTACTGCACCGCCAAGGAAGACCTGGCCGACGCCCAGGCGGTCTGCGACCGCATCGGCATCAAGTTGCACACGGCCAACTTCGCCGCCGAGTACTGGGACCACGTCTTCGAGCACTTCCTCGCCGAATATAAGGCTGGCCGGACGCCGAATCCGGACATCCTCTGCAACCGCGAGATCAAGTTCAAGGCCTTCCTCGACTACGCCCTGGCCCTGGGCGCCGACCTGATCGCCACCGGCCACTATGTGCGTCGTCGCGATGTCGACGGCCAGACCCTGCTGCTCAAGGGCCTGGATGCCAACAAGGACCAGAGCTATTTCCTCCACGCCGTGGGCGGCGAGCAGCTGGCGCGCACCCTCTTCCCGGTGGGCGAACTGGAAAAGCCCGAGGTCCGCGCCATCGCCGAGCTGCATGGCCTGGCCACCGCGCGCAAGAAGGACTCCACCGGCATCTGCTTCATCGGCGAGCGCCGCTTCAGCGACTTCCTCAAGCAGTACCTGCCGGCTCAGCCGGGCGACATCGAGACCACCACCGGCGAGGTCATCGGCCGCCACCACGGCCTGATGTACCACACCATCGGCCAGCGCCAGGGCCTGGGCATCGGCGGCATGAAGGACGCCGGCGACGATCCCTGGTACGTACTGAGCAAGGACCTGACGCGCAACGTGCTGATCGTTGGCCAGGGCAATGCCCACCCCTGGCTGTTCGCCGAGTCCCTGACCGTCGGCGAGATGTTCTGGGTCAATGACCTGGAGCTCGCCCAGCCGCGCCGCCTCACCGCCAAGGTTCGCTATCGCCAGCAGGACCAGCCCTGCCGGATCGAGCGCCAGGGCGCCGGCTACCGGGTGGTCTTCGACGAACCCCAGCGCGCCGTGACCCCCGGCCAGTCGGTGGTCTTCTACGACGGCGATGTCTGCCTGGGCGGCGGCGTGATCGAACACTACCAACCCGCTTGCGCCGAGGCGCCCGCCACATGAATCGTACCCAGGAACAACTCATCGCCCTGGGCGGCGTCTTCCAGGCCGCCCTGCTGGTGGACCAGCTGGCGCGCACCGGCCAGGTCGCCGAAGAACCCCTGGCCTGCCTGCTTGGCAGCCTGCTGGTACGGGATCCGGGCAGCACGCTGGACGTCTATGGCGGCAGCGTCGCCCCCCTGCGCGAGGGCCTGGGTGCCCTCTCCAGCACCCTGGAGCGCAATCCCAACAGCCTGCAGCGCGAGCCCCTGCGCTATGCCCTGGCGATGACCGCCCTGGAACGCAAGCTGGAGAAGCGCGGCGACCTGCTCGACCTCATCGGCCGGCGCCTCACCCAGATCCAGTCCCAGGTCGAACACTTCGGCGTGGCGCACGAGAACGTCATCGCCGCCTGCGGTGGCCTCTACGAGGACACCCTGAGCACCTTCAAGCAGCGCATCCAGGTGCACGGCGAGACGCGCTACCTGCAGCAGTCCGCCACCGCCTCGCGGGTGCGCGCCCTGCTGCTGGCCGGCATCCGTTCCGCCCGCCTGTGGCGCCAGCTCGGCGGCCATCGCTGGCAGCTGGTGCTCAATCGCCGCAAGCTGCTCGACAACCTCTATCCCCTGCGCAACGGCTGATCCCGGACTGGCCGGCGGCGGTACTACAGCCCCGGCCTTTGCGTGTAGAATTCCGCCCCTTTCTCCCCCGCTACCAAGAGAATGCCCATGCAGCTCTCCTCGCTCACCGCCGTATCGCCCATCGACGGCCGTTACGCCGGCAAGACCGCCGCCCTGCGCCCCATCTTCAGCGAATTCGGCCTGATCCGTTTCCGCGCCCAGGTCGAGGTTCGCTGGTTGCAGCGCCTGGCCGCCCACACCGGCATTCCCGAGGTCGCCCCCTTCTCCGCCGAGGCCAATGCCCTGCTGGACAAGCTGGCCACCGAGTTCAGCGTCGAGCAGGCGCAGCGGGTCAAGGACATCGAGCGCACCACCAACCACGACGTCAAGGCCATCGAGTACCTGCTCAAGGAAGAGGTCGCCGACCTGCCGGAACTGGCTGCGGTGAGTGAATTCATCCACTTCGCCTGCACCTCCGAGGACATCAACAACCTGTCCCATGCGCTGATGCTGCGCGAAGGTCGTGACCAGGTGCTGCTGCCGCTGATGCGCCAGATCGCCGGCGAGATCCGTGCGCTGGCCCACCGCTTCGCCGACGTGCCCATGCTCTCGCGCACCCATGGCCAGCCCGCCTCCCCCACCAGCCTGGGCAAGGAACTGGCCAACGTGGTCTATCGCCTGGAGCGCCAGATCGAGCAGATCGCCGCCGTCCGCCCGCTGGGCAAGATCAACGGCGCCGTGGGCAACTACAACGCCCACCTGTCCGCCTACCCGGACGTCGACTGGGAAGCCAATGCGCGCACCTTTATCGAAGGCGATCTCGGCCTGACCCTGAATCCCTACACCACCCAGATCGAGCCGCACGACTACATCGCCGAGCTGTTCGACGCCATCGCCCGCTTCAACACCATCCTGATCGATTTCGACCGGGACATCTGGGGCTACATCTCCCTCGGCTACTTCAAGCAGAAGACCGTGGCCGGCGAGATCGGCTCCTCGACCATGCCGCACAAGGTCAATCCCATCGACTTCGAGAATTCCGAAGGCAACCTGGGTATCGCCAACGCCATCCTCCAGCACCTGGCCAGCAAGCTGCCGATCTCCCGCTGGCAGCGCGACCTGACCGACTCCACCGTGCTGCGCAACCTGGGCACCGGCCTGGCCCACGGCGTGATCGCCTACGAAGCCACCCTCAAGGGCATCAGCAAGCTGGAACTCAACGCTGCCCGCATCGCCGAAGACCTGGACGCCTGCTGGGAAGTCCTGGCCGAGCCGGTGCAGACCGTGATGCGCCGCTATGGCGTGGCCAACCCCTACGAGAAGCTCAAGGAGCTGACCCGTGGCAAGGGCATCAGCGCCAGCGCCCTGCAGGATTTCATCGACGGCCTGGAGATCCCCGAGGCCGCCAAGGCCGAACTGCGCCAGCTGACCCCGGCCGGCTATATCGGCAACGCTGCCGAACAGGCCCGTCGGGTCTGAAGATCATCCTTTTTCTACGCCCGGCCTCGCCGGGCGTTTTTCATTGCGCGAGGTGTGCATGAACCCGGATCAACCCCTGCAACTGCTCGGCGGCCTGACCGCCCGAGAATTCCTCCGCGACTACTGGCAGCAGAAACCCCTGCTGATCCGCCAGGCCCTCCCGGACTTCCAGAATCCCCTGGAGCCCGACGAACTGGCCGGCCTGTCGCTGGAAGAGGAAATCGAATCCCGTCTGATCATCGGCCAGGACCAGACCTGGGAGCTGCGCCGCGGCCCGCTGCCGGAAGACACCTTCGCCGGCCTGCCCGAGCGGGACTGGACCCTGCTGGTGCAATCGGTCGACCAGTTCGTGCCCGAGGTGGCGGAGGTGCTGGAATCCTTCCGCTTCCTGCCCAACTGGCGCGTCGACGACATCATGGTCAGCTATGCCGCCCCCGGTGGCGGTGTCGGCCCCCACTACGATCACTACGACGTCTTCCTGCTGCAGGGCCATGGCCGCCGCCGCTGGCGCATCGGCCAGCAATGCACCGCCGACAGCCCGCTGATCGACGGCCTGGAGCTGAAGATCCTCGCCGATTTCCAGCAGACCGACGAATGGGTCCTGGAACCGGGTGACATGCTCTACCTGCCGCCGGGCCTGGCCCATGACGGCATCGCCGAAGACGAGTGCATGACCTACTCCATTGGCTTCCGCGCGCCCAGTGCCGGCGAAGTGCTTACCCACTTCACCGACTTCCTCGCCCAGTTCATCCCCGAGGACGAGCGCTACAGCGACGCCGGTTGCGCGCCGGCCAGCGAGCATCCGGCGGAGATCCCGCCCGAGGCCATCAACCGCCTGCGCGGCCTGATGGAACGCCACCTGAGCGATGATCGCCTGCTGCTGGCCTGGTTCGGCCAGCACATGACCGAGCCGCGGTACCCGGAGCGGGTCGCCGGGGAAAACCTCAGCGCCAAGCAGCTGCGCAAGGAACTCGACGAAGGCGCACTGCTGATGCGCAACCCCAGTGGCCGCATCGCCTGGAGCCGCCTGGAAGACGAGGTGATGGTCTTTGCCAGCGGTCAGAGCCGCCTGCTGCCCATGCGACTGCAACCGCTGCTCGACCTGCTATGCTCGGCGGAGGTCCTGCACGAGGCCAATCTCGCGCCCTGGCTGCAGGACGACGATGCCATGCGCCTGATCCGCGAACTGCTCCAGCAGGGCAGTCTGATCTTCGCCGGAGAAGACGACGACGAGTGATAGGGAGCCGCCGTGGACGAGTCCTTTGCCGATCTGACCCTGGGCATCCTGCCCGAACCCCAGCTCGGCCAGGACCTCGCCCTGCGCCTCGAAGGCCTGGACGCCCTGCGTGAGCACAGCGTCCGTCTCATCGCTCAAGCCAGTCGCCAGCTGTGCCTCCAGACGCCCGATCTGGAAGCGCCCCTCTACGACAACCTCGACGTCGAGGCGGCGATCAAGCACTTGCTGCTGGGCCATCCGCGGCATCAGGTACGCATCCTGATCAACGACAGCGCCAGTGCCGTGCGCCAGGGGCATCGACTCATCGCCCTGGCGCAGCGCCTGACCAGCAATCTGCTGATCCGGCGGCTACCGGCCGATCGGCAACCGGAAGGCAGCTGCCTGATCGTCGACGACCAGGCCCTGCTGCGCCGCACGGGCAGCGCCCCCACCGGCTTCGTCCGCTATGGCGACCGTGTCGCCGTCAAGGTCCAGCAACAGGTCTTCGATCGTCTCTGGGCCATCAGCCAGCCGGATCAGGAATTGCGGAGGATGGTGCTGTGAAGGGCTTGCTGGCGCTCTTGCTGCTGTTGACGGCCACCGCCTGGGCCACGCCTCGTACCGAGGTCATTCCCCTGCAGTACCGCACCGCCGACGATCTCCTGCCCACCCTGCAAGCCGTCCTCGGCGGCGAAGGCAAGGTCAATGTCTATGGCAACCAGCTGATCGTCAACGCCGAGCCGGCCAAGCTCGCCGAGATCAAGAATCTGCTGGCCCAGCTGGATACCCAGCCGCGGCGCCTGCTCATCACCCTGGCTACCCGCGCCGGCAGTTCGGGTGCCAGTCAGGGATACTCGGTAAACGGCAACGTACGCTCGCCCCAGGTGCGCATCATCGAGGACAGCACCGACCAGCGAGAGGATGGCGCCCAGCGCGTCCAGGTCACCGAGGGCTATCCTGCCTTCATTCGCTTCGGCGAAGACGTCCCGGTCACCACCTACCAGACCTCCCCCTATGGACAGAGCTACGCTCAGACCGATTACCGCCGTCTCGAACGGGGGTTTCAGGTCACCGCCCGTCTGAGCGGCAACCTGGTGCATCTGGACATCAGCAGCGTCGATGACCGCGCCGCGGCCATGCGCCCGGGCGCGGTGCAGACCCAGAGCGCCGCCACCCGCATCAGCGGCCCCCTCGGGCAATGGCTGGATCTAGGGGGCTTCCGGCAGCAGGTCGAGGGCGACCAGAACGGCCTTACCCGCTACTACTCGACCGAGGGTCATGATGACCGCCAGTTGAGCATTCGCGCCGACCTCATCGACTAACCAACCGGCGAACGGGAGAACTCTCGCGGCGCTTGGCAATCTAGGCTTCAGAAGAACATAAAAGTTTATTTGAGAATAATTCTTATATTCATTCTCAAATGAATCTGAAGTTCTGTTTAGTTTGATTCAAAGCAGTCCAATAGAATCTTTTTGGACCAATAAATTTACAGAATGAATCGATAGAGCATAAAATCTGTCTGTCTTGCGACACCGTGTCGCACTGATAGCGCCTGATACCCAATAATTAAGGATTCAAAGCATGTCTGAGTCGATCAGCCTACTGACCCACAACTGGAGCTTCGCGGTATTTCTCCTGGGCGTGGTTGGTCTGATCGCCTTCATGCTCGGAGTCTCGAGCCTGCTCGGCAGCAAAGCCGTGGGCCGTAGCAAGAACGATCCCTTCGAGTCCGGCATCGTCCCCACCGGGGGTGCCCGTCTCCGTCTCTCTGCCAAGTTCTACCTGGTCGCGATGCTCTTCGTGATCTTCGACGTCGAAGCCCTCTTTCTCTTCGCCTGGTCGGTGTCCATCCGTGAATCGGGATGGGCCGGCTTCGTGGAAGCCTCCATTTTCATAGCAATTCTGTTGGCGGGTCTTGTCTACCTGTGGCGAATCGGAGCGCTCAATTGGGCGCCTGCGAGCCGTCGCGAGCGGCAGGCGAAGTCGAAACAATGAGGCTTTGGCAATGCAATACAATCTCACCCGGATCGATCCCGATGCGGCAGTAGACCGCTATCCGGCCGGCCAACGGGAAACCGTAGCCGACCCTGTGGAAAGTCAGGTCAACCGCAGCATCTTCATGGGCAAACTTGAGGATGTCCTGCGGGGCGCGGTCAATTGGGGGCGCAAGAATTCCCTCTGGCCGTACAACTTCGGCCTGTCCTGCTGCTATGTGGAAATGACCACCGCCTTCACGGCGCCCCACGACATCGCCCGCTTCGGCGCCGAAGTCATCCGGGCATCGCCGCGTCAGGCCGACTTCATGGTCATCGCCGGCACACCCTTCATGAAGATGGCCCCGGTCATCCAGCGCCTGTACGAGCAGATGCTGGAACCCAAGTGGGTGATCTCCATGGGCGCCTGCGCCAACTCCGGCGGTATGTACGACATCTACTCGGTCGTTCAGGGCGTGGACAAGTTCCTGCCCGTCGACGTCTATGTGCCCGGCTGCCCGCCTCGCCCCGAAGCCTTCCTGCAGGGCCTGATGCTCCTGCAGGACTCCATCGGTGAAGAGCGCCGCCCCCTTTCCTGGGTGGTGGGCGACCAGGGTATCTATCGCGCCGAGATGCCTTCGCAGCGCGAGCAGAACCGCGAGCGCCGCATCCAGGTCACCAACCTGCGCAGCCCAGACGAAGTGTAAGTCCCCTTCGGGACCTGCACGCTGACGACGATCGATTAGCGACGGAACATCATGACCGCAGACACCGCTCTGTCCGCCTCTGCGCCCGCCCCTGCCGGCGATGCGTCGGTGGTTGGCGAACTCCAGGGCCAATTCGGCGCCGACGCCTTGACCCTGCAAGACACCCGTACCGGCATGCCGGTGATCTGGGTGGCGCGCGAAAGAATCATCGAAGTACTGCGCTTCCTGCGCAACCTGCCCCGCCCCTACGTCATGCTCTATGACCTGCATGGCGTGGACGAGCGCCTGCGGACTCACCGCCGCGGCCTGCCCAACGCAGACTTCACCGTCTTCTACCACCTGCTGTCCATCGACCGAAACAGCGATGTGATGCTCAAGGTGGCCCTGTCCGCCAATGACCTGCGCCTGCCCACCGCCACCGGCATCTACCCCAATGCCAACTGGTACGAGCGGGAAGTGCTGGACATGTACGGCATCCATTTCGACGGCCACCCGCTGCCCAAGCGCATGCTGATGGCCGACAACTGGCAGGGGCATCCGCTGCGCAAGGACTATCCGGCGCGGGCTACCGAATTCGATCCCTATGCGCTGAACGCCGCCAAGCAGGATCTCGAGCAGGAGACCCTGAGATTCAAGCCCGAAGAATGGGGCATGAAGGAACATGCGGAGAATTCCGACTACATGTTCCTCAACCTGGGTCCGAACCACCCTTCCGCCCACGGTGCCTTCCGCATCATCCTGCAGCTGGACGGCGAAGAGATCGTCGACTGCGTGCCGGAGATCGGCTACCACCACCGGGGCGCCGAGAAGATGGCCGAGCGCCAGTCCTGGCACAGCTACATCCCCTACACCGACCGGATCGATTATCTGGGTGGGGTGATGAACAACCTGCCCTACGTCCTTTCGGTGGAAAAGCTCGCCGGCATCAAGGTGCCGTCGCGGGTCGACTTCATCCGCGTGATGATGGCCGAGTTCTTCCGCATCAACAGCCACTTGCTGTACCTGGGCACCTATATTCAGGACGTCGGTGCCATGACCCCGGTGTTCTTTACCTTCACCGACCGTCAGCGTGCCTACAAGGTCATCGAGGCCATCACCGGCTTCCGCATGCACCCGGCCTGGTTCCGTATCGGTGGCGTCGCCCACGACCTGCCGCGCGGCTGGGACAAGCTGGTCCGCGAATTCCTCGACTGGATGCCCAAGCGCCTGGACGAGTACGAAAAGGCCGCGATGAAGAACAGCATCCTCATCGGCCGGACCAAGAACGTCGCCGTCTACAACACCAAGGAAGCCCTGGAGTGGGGTGTCACCGGCCCCAACCTGCGCGCCACCGGTCTCGATTTCGACCTGCGCAAGGCCCGCCCCTACTCCGGCTACGAGAACTTCGAATTCGAAGTGCCCATCGCCCACAATGGCGACTGCTACGACCGCGGCATGCTGCGCGTCGAGGAGATGCGCCAGAGCCTGCGCATCATCGAGCAGTGCCTGCAGCACATGCCCGAAGGCCCGTACAAGGCGGATCACCCGCTGACCACGCCGCCGCCCAAGGAGCGCACCCTGCAGCACATCGAGACCCTGATCACCCACTTCCTGCAAGTGTCCTGGGGTCCGGTGATGCCGGCTGGCGAAGCCTTCCAGATGATCGAGGCGACCAAGGGCGCCAACAGCTACTACCTGACGAGCGATGGCAGCACCATGAGCTACCGCACCCGCATCCGGACGCCGAGCTTCCCGCACCTGCAGCAGATCCCGGCCGTCATCCGCGGCAGCATGGTGTCCGACCTGATTGCCTATCTGGGCAGTATCGACTTCGTCATGGCCGACGTGGACCGCTGAGCATGAGCACCGAAACCCTGATCCAAACCGACCGTTTCGTCCTGAGCGAAACCGAGCGCTCGGCCATCGAGCACGAGATGCATCACTACGAGGACCCGCGCGCGGCGTCCATCGAAGCCCTGAAGATCGTCCAGAAGGAACGTGGCTGGGTGCCGGATGGCGCCATCTATGCCATCGGCGAGGTGCTGGGCATTCCCGCCAGCGACGTCGAGGGCGTGGCGACCTTCTACAGCCAGATCTTCCGCGTGCCGGTCGGTCGGCACATCATCCGCGTTTGCGACAGCATGACCTGCTACATCGGCGGCCACGAATCCGTGGTCGGCGAGATCCAGCGCCAGCTGGGCATCGGCCTGGGCCAGACCACCACCGACAGCCGCTTCACCCTGCTGCCGGTCTGCTGCCTGGGCAATTGCGACAAGGCCCCGGCGCTGATGATCGACGACGACACCCATGGCGATGTCCAACCTGCGGGCGTGGCCAAACTGCTGGAGGGATACGCATGAGACTGACCTCCTTCGGGCCTGCCAACAGCATCGCCCGTACTCCCGAGACCCATCCCCTGACCTGGCGCCTGCGTGAAGACGGCGCCCCGGTCTGGCTGGAGGAATACCAGGCGAAGAACGGCTACGCCGCGGCGCGCAAGGCGCTGACCGAGCTGGCGCCGGACGCCATCGTCCAGGAAGTCAAGGACTCCGGCCTCAAGGGCCGCGGCGGTGCGGGTTTCCCCACCGGCGTGAAGTGGGGCCTGATGCCCAAGGACGAATCCCTCGATATCCGCTACCTGCTGTGCAACGCGGACGAGATGGAGCCCAACACCTGGAAGGACCGCCTGCTCATGGAGCAGCTGCCGCACCTGCTGGTGGAAGGCATGCTGATCAGTGCCCGGGCGCTCAAGGCCTACCGTGGCTACATCTTTCTGCGTGGCGAATACGTCGATGCCGCCGCCAACCTGCGGCGCGCCGTGGAAGAAGCCAAGGCCGCCGGCCTGCTGGGCAAGAACATCCTGGGCAGCGGCTTCGACTTCGAGCTGTTCGTCCACACCGGCGCCGGTCGCTACATCTGTGGCGAAGAGACCGCGCTGATCAACTCCCTGGAAGGCCGCCGCGCCAACCCGCGCTCCAAGCCGCCCTTCCCCGCCGCCGTCGGCGTCTGGGGCAAGCCCACCTGCGTCAACAACGTCGAGACCCTGTGCAACGTGCCGGGCATCGTCGCGGGTGGCGTGGACTGGTACAAGAGCCTGGCCCGCGAAGGCAGCGAAGACATGGGCACCAAGCTCATGGGCTTCTCCGGCAAGGTGAAGAATCCCGGCGTCTGGGAACTGCCCTTCGGCATCACCGCCCAGGAGTTGTTCGAAGACTATGCTGGCGGCATGCGCGACGGCTTCACGCTGAAATGCTGGCAGCCCGGTGGCGCCGGTACCGGCTTCCTGTTGCCCGAGCACCTCTCGGCGCAGATGTACGCCGGCGGCATCGGCAAGGTCGGCACCCGCATGGGCACCGGCCTGGCCCTGGCCGTGGACGACAGCGTCAACATGGTCTCGCTGCTGCGCAACATGGAAGAGTTCTTCGCTCGCGAATCCTGCGGCTGGTGCACCCCCTGCCGCGACGGCCTGCCCTGGAGCGTCAAACTCCTGCGCAGCCTGGAGAAGGGCGAAGGCCAGCAGGGCGATCTCGATACCCTCCTGCAACTGGTCAACTTCCTCGGCCCGGGCAAGACCTTCTGTGCCCACGCACCGGGCGCCGTCGAGCCCCTGGGTAGTGCCATCAAGTATTTCCGCGAGGAGTTCGAGGCCGGTGTGCGCAAGGCGCCCAGCGAGCCTCGTCCGACTGCTTCCGCGACCGTGATCTGAGGACCGGTCCTTCGGGACCGCTCCCATCGCTTTCTGGCCGGGCTCGACCCGGCCGGCGCTGCCACTGGCGACCGCCAGGGCAGCGCGAACGTTTTCCCATTAGCCAGACCCGCCCTGCGCGGGTGAGAAGAAAACCCTATGGCCACTATCCATGTAGACGGCAAGACGTACGAGGTCGACGGGGCGGACAACCTCCTCGAAGCCTGCCTGTCCCTGGGGCTCGACATCCCCTATTTCTGCTGGCACCCGGCGCTGGGCAGCGTCGGTGCCTGCCGCCAGTGCGCGGTGAAGCAGTTCGCCGACGAGAATGACACCCGCGGGCGCCTGGTCATGTCCTGCATGACCCCGTCCAGCGACAAGACCTACATCTCCATCGAAGACGCCGAAGCCAAGGAATTCCGCAGCTCGGTCATCGAATGGCTGATGACCAACCATCCCCACGACTGTCCGGTCTGCGAAGAAGGTGGCCACTGCCACCTGCAGGACATGACAGTGATGACCGGCCACAACAAGCGCCGTTATCGCTTCACCAAGCGTACTCACCAGAATCAGGACCTTGGCCCGTTCGTCGCTCACGAGATGAACCGCTGCATCGCCTGCTATCGCTGCGTGCGCTACTACAAGGACTATGCCGGCGGTACCGACCTGGGCGTCTATGGCGCCCATGACAACGTCTATTTCGGCCGCGTCGAGGATGGGGCCCTGGAGAGCGAATTCTCCGGCAACCTGACCGAGGTCTGCCCCACCGGGGTGTTCACCGACAAGACCCACTCCGAGCGCTACAACCGCAAGTGGGACATGCAGTTCGCCCCGAGCATCTGCCATGGCTGCTCCTCGGGCTGCAACATCAGCCCCGGCGAGCGCTATGGCGAACTGCGCCGCATCGAGAACCGCTTCAACGGTTCGGTCAACCAGTACTTCCTCTGCGACCGTGGCCGCTTCGGCTATGGCTATGTCAATCGCAAGGATCGTCCGCGCCAGGCCCTGCTGAAGGATGGCAGCCTGGAGACCGGTATCGACGCCGCCCTGGATCGTGCCGCCCTGCTGCTGCGCGGCAAGAAGGTGATCGGCATCGGTTCGCCGCGTGCCAGCCTGGAAAGCAACCACGCCCTGCGCGAGCTGGTCGGCGCCGACAACTTCTCCAGCGGCATGAGCGCCCGTGACCTGGCCAACGTCCGCCTGGTGCTGCAGGTGCTCAAGGCCAGCCCCCTGCCCGTCCCCACCCTGCGCGCCATGGAGAAGCACGATGCCGTCTTTGTCCTCGGCGAAGATCTGACCCAGACCGCGGCCCGTCTGGCGCTGTCCCTGCGGCAGTCGGTCAAGGGCAAGCCTGAGGCCATGGCCGCGGCGCAGAAGATCCAGCCCTGGCTGAATGCCGCCGTGCAGAACATCGGCCAGAGCGAGCGCAATCCGCTGTTCATCGCCAGCGTCGCCGCAACCCGCCTGGACGACGTCGCCGACGCCCGCCTGCATGGTTCGCCGCTGGAACTGGCCCGTTTCGGCCATGCCGTGGCCCATGCCATCGACGCCAGCGCCCCGGCCGTCGACGGCCTGAGCGACCAAGTCGCCGAGCAGGCGCGCCTGCTGGCCGAAACCCTGCTGGCGGCCGAACGCCCGCTGGTAGTGTCCGGTACCTCCCTGGGTGAGCCGGCACTGATCGAGGCCGCCGCCAACCTGGCCAAGGCCCTGGCCGCCAAGGGCAAGGCCGGCTCCCTGAGCCTGGTGGTGCCCGAAGCCAACAGCCTGGGCCTGGCGCTCTACGGCGGCGAGTCCGTCGAAGACGCCTTCGCCGCCCTGGAAAACGGCCAGGCCGACGCCCTGGTGGTGCTGGAGAACGACCTCTATCGCCGCGCCCCTGCCGAGCAGGTGGATCAGGCCCTGGCCCGCGCCCAGGTGCTGGTGGTGCTGGATCACCAGCGTACCGCCACCGCCCAGCGCGCCGACCTGGTGCTGCCGGCGGCCAGCTTCGCCGAAGGCGACGGTACCCTGGTCAGCCAGGAAGGTCGCGCCCAGCGCTTCTTCCAAGTCTATGAGCCGAGCTACTACGATCCCTCCAGCCTGATCCGCGAGGGCTGGCGCTGGCTGCACGCCCTGCGCAACACCCTGGACAACCGTCCGGTGGACTGGACCCAGCTGGACCACGTCACCGACGCCGTGGCCACCGCTGCGCCGCAGCTGGACGGTATCCGCGATGCTGCGCCCAACGCCAGCTTCCGGGTGAAGGGTCTCAAGCTCGCCCGCGAACCGCATCGCTACAGCGGCCGCACCTCCATGCGCGCCAACCTCAGCGTGCACGAGCCGCGTGCGCCTCAGGATGCCGATACCGCCTTCGCCTTCTCCATGGAAGGCTATGCCGGCAGCGTCGAACCGCGTCAGCAAATTCCCTTCGCCTGGTCCCCGGGCTGGAACTCGCCTCAGGCCTGGAACAAGTTCCAGGACGAGGTGGGTGGTCACCTGCGCGCCGGCGATCCGGGCGTGCGTCTGATCGAGTCCCAGGGCGATCGCCTGACCTGGTTCGCCGTGCCGACCGCTGCCGTACGCAGTGCCGAGTCCGGCTTCCAGGCCGTGCCGCTGTACCACCTGTTCGGTAGCGAAGAGACCTCTTCCCGTGCCGAACCGGTACGCGAGCGCATCCCGGCCGCCTATGTGGCGCTGGCCAAGGCTGATGCCGACCGCCTGGGCGTCAACGAAGGCGCCCTGCTGCGCCTGCAGGTCGCTGGTCAGGAATTGCGCCTGCCGCTGCAGATCAAGCCCGAGCTGTCGGCGGGTCTGGTCGGCCTGCCCGCCGGCTTCGAAGGGATTCCGGTGGACTTCGCCGGCCTCAGCGTGGAAGGACTGCAGGAGGCCGCGGCATGACCTGGCTCACCCCCACCCTCATCGCCGTGGTGATCGGCATCCTCAAGGCCATCGTCATCCTCCTGGCGGTGGTCATCTGCGGGGCGCTGCTGAGCTTCGTCGAACGGCGTCTGCTGGGACTCTGGCAGGACCGTCACGGCCCCAATCGGGTCGGTCCCTTCGGCGCCTTCCAGCTTGGCGCCGACATGCTGAAGATGTTCTTCAAGGAGGACTGGACGCCGCCGTTCGCCGACAAGATGATCTTCGCCCTGGCGCCGGTAATCGCCATGGGCTCGCTGCTGGTGGCTTTCTCGGTCATTCCGATCACCCCCACCTGGGGCGTGGCGGACCTGAACGTCGGCCTGCTGTTCTTCTTCGCCATGGCCGGCGTCAACGTCTATGCGGTGCTCTTCGCCGGCTGGGCGAGCAACAACAAGTTCTCGCTGCTGGGCGCCATGCGCGCCTCGGCCCAGACCCTCTCCTACGAGGTGTTCATGGGTCTGTCGGTGATGGGCATCGTCGCGGTGACCGGTTCCTTCAACATGAGGGATATCGTCGAGGCGCAGCATCAGGGCTGGTGGTTCATCATTCCCCAGTTCTTCGGCTTCTGCACCTTCTTCATCGCCGGCATCGCCGTTACCCACCGTCACCCCTTCGATCAGCCGGAGGCCGAGCAGGAGCTCGCCGACGGTTACCACATCGAATACGCGGGCATGAAGTGGGGCATGTTCTTCGTCGGCGAGTACATCGGCATCGTGCTGATCTCGGCGCTGCTGGTGACCCTGTTCTTCGGCGGCTGGCACGGTCCCTTCCTGGACACCCTGCCCTGGCTGTCGTTTTTCTGGTTCGCCCTGAAGACCGCCTTCTTCATCATGATCTTTATCCTGCTGCGCGCGTCCATTCCGCGTCCGCGCTACGACCAGGTAATGGCCTTCAGCTGGAAGTTCTGCCTGCCCCTGACCCTGATCAACCTGCTGGTGACCGGCGCGGTGGTGCTCTATAGCGCCTCGCCGGCCATCGGCCAGTGAGGTATTCGTCATGATCAAGGAAATCTTGCACGTCCTGCATGGCACCTACACCCAGTTGCGCAGCATCGTGATGGTCTTCGGCCACGCCTTCCGCAAGCGCGACACCCTGCAATACCCCGAGGAACCCGTGTACCTGCCGCCGCGCTACCGGGGCCGCATCGTGCTCACCCGTGACCCCGACGGCCAGGAGCGCTGCGTGGCGTGCAACCTGTGCGCCGTGGCCTGCCCGGTCGGCTGCATCTCGCTGCAGAAGACCGAAGCCGAAGACGGTCGCTGGTACCCGGAGTTCTTCCGCATCAACTTCTCGCGCTGCATCTTCTGCGGCATGTGCGAGGAGGCCTGCCCCACCACCGCCATCCAGCTGACCCCGGATTTCGAAATGTCCGAATTCAAGCGCCAGGAGCTGGTGTACGAGAAGCAGGACCTGCTGATCTCGGGTCCGGGCAAGTATCCGGAATACAACTTCTACCGCGTGGCCGGCATGGCCATCGCGGGCAAGCCCAAGGGTGCCGCGCAGAGCGAGGCAGAGCCGATCAACGTGAAGAGCCTGCTGCCCTAAGGAGCTGTCGTGGAATTCGCCTTCTATTTCTCCGCCGGGGTGGCCGTCCTGGCCACCTTCCGGGTGATCACCAACACCAATCCGGTACATGCGCTGCTGTACCTGATCATCTCGCTGCTGGCCGTGTCCATGGTGTTCTTCGCCCTGGGCGCGCCCTTCGCCGGCGCCCTGGAGATCATCGTCTACGCCGGCGCCATCATGGTGCTGTTCGTCTTCGTGGTGATGATGCTCAACCTCGGGCCGGTCGTCGCCGAGCAGGAACGCAAGTGGCTGACCCCCAAGATCTGGATAGCTCCGTCGATCCTCGCCGGTGCGCTGCTGGTGGAACTGCTGGTGGTGCTCGCGCGCACCCCGGGCGGCGCTGCCATCGGTCATACCTCGGTGGAAGCCAAGGCCGTGGGCATCAGCCTGTTCGGACCCTATCTGCTGGCGGTCGAACTGGCCTCCATGCTGCTCTTGGGTGCCCTGGTCGCGGCCTATCACCTGGGTCGCAGCGACGTCAAAGACGGGATCGGCGAGTGAGTCGCCAAGGACTGGAGAACAGCCAATGAACGCCATACCTCTGGAACACGGCCTGGCCCTCGCCGGCGCCCTGTTCGCCCTTGGCCTGGTGGGCCTGATGGTCCGCCGCAACATCCTCTTCGTGCTCATGAGTCTGGAAATCATGATGAACGCCGCCGCCCTGGCCTTCGTGGTCGCGGGTAGCCGTTGGGGCGCTCCCGACGGCCAGGTGATGTTCATCCTGGTGCTGAGCCTGGCCGCCGCCGAGGCCAGTATCGGCCTGGCGATCCTGCTGCAGCTCTATCGCCGCTTCCACACCCTCGACGTCGATGCCGCCAGCGAGATGCACGGATGAACCTGCTACCCCTCACCTTCGCCTTTCCCCTGGTCGGCTATTTCCTGCTGGCCTTCTCCCGCGGTCGGCTGTCGGAGAATCTTTCCGCGCTGATCGGCGTGGGTTCGGTGGGCCTGGCGGCGCTGGTCGCCGCCTGGGTCGGCTGGAACTTCCACGTCGCCCCGCCCGCCGACGGCCACCTGACCATCGTCCTCTGGCAGTGGATGAACGTGGAGGGCTTCGCGCCCAACATGGCTCTCTACCTGGATGGCCTGTCGCTGACCATGCTCGGCGTGGTCACCGGCGTCGGCTTCCTGATCCACCTGTTCGCGTCCTGGTACATGCGCGGTGAAGAGGGCTATTCGCGCTTCTTCGCCTACACCAACCTGTTCATCTTCAGCATGTTGCTGCTGGTTCTCGGCGACAACCTGCTGCTGCTGTACTTCGGTTGGGAAGGCGTGGGCCTGTGCAGCTACCTGCTGATCGGCTTCTACTACAGCGAGCGCGCCAACGGCAACGCGGCGTTGAAGGCGTTCATCGTCACCCGTGTCGGCGACGTCTTCATGGCCTTCGGTCTGTTCATCCTGTTCATGACCCTCGGCACCCTGGACATCCAGGAGCTGCTGCAGAAGGCCCCTGACGTCTTCGCCAGCGGTGATCCGCTGATCGTGCTGGCTACCCTGGCGCTGCTCGGCGGTGCCGTCGGCAAGTCGGCCCAGCTGCCGCTGCAGACCTGGCTGGCCGACGCCATGGCAGGCCCCACCCCGGTCTCCGCCCTGATCCACGCGGCGACCATGGTGACCGCAGGCGTCTACCTGATCGCTCGGACCCACGGCCTGTTCCTGCTGGCGCCGGAAATCCTTCACCTGGTCGGCATCATCGGTGCCGTGACCCTAGTGCTGGCCGGTTTCGCCGCCCTGGTGCAGACCGACATCAAGCGCATCCTGGCCTATTCGACCATGAGCCAGATCGGCTACATGTTCCTGGCCCTGGGTGTCGGGGCCTGGCAGCCGGCGATCTTCCACCTGATGATCCACGCCTTCTTCAAGGCGCTGCTGTTCCTCGCCTCGGGCTCGGTGATCCTGGCCTGCCACCACGAGCAGAACATCTTCAAGATGGGCGGCCTGTGGAAGAAGATCCCCCTGGCCTACGCCAGCTTCGTGGTGGGTGGTTCGGCCCTGGCGGCGCTGCCGCTGGTGACCGCCGGTTTCTACTCCAAGGACGAGATCCTCTGGGAAGCCATGGCCAGCGGTCATACCTACCTGCTCTACGCAGGCCTGGCCGGTGCCTTCCTGACCTCGATCTACACCTTCCGCCTGATCTTCATCACCTTCCATGGCAAGGCGCACACCGAGGCCCATGCCGGCCACGGCATCGCCCACAACCTGCCGCTGGCGGTACTGCTGGTGCTCTCGACCTTTGTCGGCGCGATGATCGTGCCGCCGCTGGCCGGGGTGCTGCCGGAATCCATCGGCCATGCCGGTGGCGAAGCCAAGCACTCCCTGGAGATCACCTCGGGGGCCATCGCCATCGCCGGTATCCTGCTGGCCGCCCTGCTCTTCCTCGGCAAGCGTTCCTTCGTGAACGGCCTGGCCAAGAGTGCGCCGGGTCGCTTCTTCGGGACCTGGTGGTACCACGCCTGGGGCTTCGACTGGCTGTACGACCTGATCTTCGTCAAGCCGTACCTGCTGCTGACCCGCCTGCTGCGTCACGATCCCTTCGACCAGGCCATCGGCCTGATCCCGATGCTGGCGCGCGGCGGCAACCTGGCACTGAGCATCACCGAGAACGGCCGTCTGCGCTGGTACGCGGCTTCCATCGTGGGAGGCGCCGTGCTGCTGCTCGGCGCGCTGCTGCTGGCCTGACCCCCTGACTAAGGATAAGTACACGTCATGCTTCTGCCCTGGCTAATCCTGATCCCCTTCATCGGCGGCCTGCTCTGTTTCCTCACGGAAAAGACCGGCCCGCTGGTGCCCCGCTGGATCGCCCTGTTCACCATGCTGCTGGAGCTGGTGCTCGGCCTCTGGCTGTGGGCCCACGGCGACTACAGCCTGGCTCCGGCCCCTGGCGCCGAAACCGCCTGGACCGCGGAATTCCAGATGAACTGGATTCCGCGCTTCGGCATCAGCCTGCACTTCGGCCTCGATGGCCTGTCGCTGCTGATGATCCTGCTCACCGGCCTGCTCGGTGTGCTGGCAGTCACCTGCTCCTGGCGCGAAGTGCAGCGCCACGTCGGCTTCTTCCACCTCAACCTGCTGTGGATCATCGGCGGCGTAGTGGGGGTGTTCCTGGCCCTGGACCTGTTCCTGTTCTTCTTCTTCTGGGAGATGATGCTGGTGCCGATGTACTTCCTGATCGCGCTGTGGGGCCATAGCTCCGCGGACGGCAAGAAGAGCCGCATCACCGCTGCCACCAAGTTCTTCATCTTCACCCAGGCCAGCGGCCTGATCATGCTGGTGGCGATCGTCGCCCTGGTGCTGGTGAACTACGGTGCCACCGGCGTCCTGACCTTCGACTACGAAGACCTGCTGCAACTGCAGCTGGATCCCAAGCTGGAATACCTGCTGATGCTGGGCTTCTTCATCGCCTTCGCGGTGAAGCTGCCGGTGGTGCCGCTGCACTCCTGGCTGCCCGATGCCCACGCCCAGGCGCCGACCGCCGGTTCCGTCGACCTCGCCGGCATCCTGCTCAAGACCGCCGCCTACGGTCTGCTGCGCTTCGCCATCCCGCTGTTCCCCAACGCCTCGGCGGAATTCGCGCCGATCGCCATGTGGCTGGGCATCATCGGCATCTTCTACGGCGCCATCCTGTCGTTCGCCCAGACCGACATCAAGCGCCTGGTGGCCTACTCCAGCGTCTCGCACATGGGCTTCGTGCTGATCGGCATCTACTCCGGCAGCCCCCAGGCGCTGCAGGGAGTGGTGGTGCAGATGATCGCCCACGGCCTCTCCGCCGCCGGTCTGTTCATCCTCTGCGGCCAGCTCTATGAGCGCATGCACACCCGTGACATGCGCCAGATGGGCGGGCTCTGGGCGCGGGTGCCCTACCTGCCGGCCCTGAGTCTGTTCTTCGCCTCGGCCTCGCTGGGTCTGCCGGGTACCGGCAACTTCGTCGGCGAATTCCTGATCCTGCTGGGCGCCTTCCCTGTGGTGCCGATGATCACCGTCATCGCCACCTTCGGCCTGGTGTTCGCCTCGGTCTATTCGCTGATCATGATCCACCGCGCCTACTTCGGTCCGGCCAAGGCCGAAGGCGCCCTGCCGGGTCTGAACGCACGGGAACTGTCGATGCTGCTGTTGCTTGGCGTGCTGCTGGTGCTGCTCGGCGTCTATCCGCAGCCGGTGCTGGATACCTCGGCCGCGAGCATGGCCGGTGTCCAGCAGTGGCTCGGCGAAGCCTTCTCCTCTCTCGTTTCCGCCCGGTAAGAGCGCCATGACCTTTACCTACGAACACTTCATCGCCCTCCTGCCGATCATCATCACCGGCTTCACCGCCGTGGTGGTGATGCTGGGCATCGCCTGGCGGCGGGATCACACCATCATCCCGACCCTGGGCGTGATCGGTCTCAACCTGGCCCTGCTGTCCTGCATCCCGGCCCTCGGCGTCGGTGCCATCGACGTCACCCCGCTGCTGCGTATCGACGGCTTCACCTGCTTCTACACGGCGCTGATCCTGATCGCCACCCTGGCCTGCATGACCCTGTCGCATGCCTACATGGAAGGCTATCCGGGCAACCGCGAAGAGCTGTACCTGCTGCTGCTGATCTCCGCCACCGGGGGTCTGGTGCTGGTGGCGGCGCAGAACGTCGCCGGCCTGTTCATCGGCCTGGAACTGCTGTCGGTACCGGTCTACGGCCTGGTGGCCTACAGCTACTTCAATCGCCGTTCCCTGGAAGCCGGCATGAAGTACCTGGTGCTGTCCGCCGCCGGCTCGGCCATCCTGCTGTTCGGCATGGCCCTGCTCTACGCCCAGTCCGGCAGTCTGAACTTCGCCGACATCGGCATGCAGATGGACGCTCCGGCGAGCACCGGCCTGCTGATGGAAATCGGCCTCGGCATGCTGATCGTCGGCCTCGGCTTCAAGCTGTCGCTGGTGCCCTTCCACCTCTGGACCCCGGACGTCTACGAGGGCTCCCCGGCTCCGGTCGGTGCCTTCCTGGCCACCGCCAGCAAGGTCGCCGTCTTCGCCGTGCTGGTGCGGGTGTTCCAGACCATGCCCATGGCCACCGAAGACGGCTGGCTGCACGATGCCATCGCCTTCATCGCCATCGCCTCCATGCTGGTGGGCAACCTGCTGGCGCTGATGCAGAGCAACCTCAAGCGTCTGCTGGGTTATTCCTCCATCTCCCACTTCGGCTACCTGCTGGTGGCGGTGGCGTCGGGCGAAGGCCTGTCGATGGAGGCCGTGGCGGTCTACCTGGTGACCTATGTCTTCACCAGCCTGGGCGCCTTCGGCGTGATTACCCTGATGTCCAGCCCGAGCAACGGTCAGCGTGACGCCGATGCCCTGTTCGAGTACCGCGGCCTGTTCTGGCGCCGTCCGTACCTGACCGCGGCGCTGACGGTGATGATGCTATCCCTGGCCGGCATCCCGCTCACCGCCGGCTTCATCGGCAAGTTCTACGTCATCACCGTGGGCGTGGAAGCGGGCATGTGGTGGCAGACCGCGGCCATCGTGCTGGGCAGTGCCATCGGCCTGTTCTACTACCTGCGCGTGATGGTCACCCTGTACCTGACCGAGCAGGGCCTGCAGCGCCACGATGCGCCGATGAACTGGGGTCAGCGCGCCGGTGGCGTGATGCTGATCGCCATTTCCATCGCGACCTTCATCCTCGGCGTCTATCCGCAGCCGCTGCTGCAACTGGCGCAGCTGACGGTGTTCTGATCCAGAGCGTCGCCCACGATCCCCGCCTCGGCGGGGATCGTCGTTTCTAGGGTCCGCAAGAGACCCGCCCTTGGCAGGGTCGCGCCCCGACCGCTACCCTCGACGCCCTACCCTGCTTTCCCCGTCCTTTCCTGGAGACCCTTTTCTCCCATGCCTGCGTTGAAACCCCTCACCCTCGCCATCGGCCTGCTGCTCGGCAGCCAGGCCTTCGCCGTTCCGGTCTTCGACGTCACCGAACTGGGTGAC
Source organism: Pseudomonas aestiva (assembly GCF_039908605.1). Classification (NCBI taxonomy): domain Bacteria; kingdom Pseudomonadati; phylum Pseudomonadota; class Gammaproteobacteria; order Pseudomonadales; family Pseudomonadaceae; genus Pseudomonas; species Pseudomonas aestiva. The sequence continues at coordinate 3,019,852 of NZ_CP150916.1, forward strand.
CCCGCCACCGCCTGTAGCGACCTCGACACCTTCGTCAATGAAAAATGGGTCGCGGCCAATCCGATCCCGCCGGACAAGTCACGCTGGGGGTCCTTCATGGCCCTGGGGGAAAAATCGCTCAACGACCAGCACGCCATCCTGCAGCGCGCCGCCCGCACGGCGGACCGCGCGCAAGCAGGCTCGGTGGAACAGAAGGTCGGCTGGCTGTATCGCTCGGGCATGGACGAGGCCGCCATCGAGCGCGCCGGCTATCGGCCGATCCAGGCGGAACTGGCGGCCATCGACGGGTTGCGCACCACGGCTGATGTCGTGAAGTACCTGCAACAGAGCTTCGCCCGTGGCGACATGCAGGTGTTCTCCTTCGGCTCCGGCGCCGATTATCAGAATGCCAAGCAGCAGATCGCCTACGCCTACCAGGGCGGCCTGGGCCTGCCCACGCCCGACTATTACACCGAAGCCGACTACGCCAAGCTGCGCCAGGCCTATCTCGGCCACATCGCCCGGCTGCTGGTGCTGACCGGAGTGCCCAAGGCCAAGGCGGCCGCCCAGGCCGAACTGGTGCTGGCCTTCGAAAGTCGCCTGGCGCGGGCCTCGGTCAAGCCGGTGGAGCTGCGCAATCCGGAGAACCAGTATCACTACCTGAGCTTCGCCGAAGCCAACAAGGTCACGCCGCACTTCGACTGGCAGGCCTTCTTCGCCAGCCAGGGCGTCACCGGCCAGCAGGGCTTTTCGCTGTCCCAGCCGGGCTTCTTCGCCGAATTCGACCGGATGCTGGCCGAGACTCCCGTCGAGCAGTGGCAGGCCTATCTGCGTGCCCATGTGATCGACGACGCCGCGCCGCTGCTGTCCAAGCCTTTCCAGCAGGAAAGCTTCGAATTCAACCAGAAGACCCTGAGTGGCCAGCAGCAGCAGAGCGAACGCTGGAAGCGGGTGCTGCGCGCGGTCAACGGCGCCATGGGCGAAGGTCTCGGCCAGCTCTATGTGCAGGAGCACTTCTCCCCCCAGGCCAAGGCGCGGGCCCAGGAACTGGTGGACAACGTGATGCTGGCGCTCAAGGCGCGCATCGAGCAGCTCGACTGGATGAGTCCGGAGACCAAGCAGAAGGCGCTGGCCAAGTGGGACAGCTTCCTGCCCAAGATCGGCTATCCCGAGCGCTGGCGCGACTGGAGCGGCCTGACCCTCAAGCCGCAGGGCTTCTATGCCAACCTGGAAGCCGCCTCGCGCTTCAACTATCGCCATGACCTGGACAAGATCGGCAAGCCCACCGACCGCCAGGAATGGGGCATGTACCCGCAGACGGTGAATGCCTACTACAGCCCCACCGACAACACCATCAACTTCCCCGCCGCCATCCTGCAGCCGCCGTTCTTCTATCCGGACGGCGACGATGCCATCAACTACGGCGGTATCGGCGCAGTGATCGGTCACGAGGCCAGCCATGGTTTCGACGACCAGGGCAGCAAGTTCGACGGCGCCGGCAACCAGGTGGACTGGTGGACCCCGGCCGATCGCAAGGCCTTCGAAGCCCGCACCGGTAAACTCGTGGAGCAGTTCGACAACTACCAGCCGCTGCCGGATCATCCGGAGCTGCACGTCAACGGCAAGCTCACCCTGGGCGAGAACATCGGCGATCTCGGCGGCATCAATGCGGCCTACGACGCCCTGCAACTGGCCCTGGCGAAAAAGCCGGAGGAAGCCAACCGGAAGATCGATGGCTATACCCAGCAGCAGCGCTTCTTCCTCAACTGGGCGCGGGTCTGGCGCGGTTCGATCCGTGAAGAGCAGGCGCGCCTGTTCCTCAACACCGACCCCCATGCGCCCATGAGATTCCGCGCGCTTGGCGCGCCGTCCAACATGCCGTCCTTCGCCAAGGCGTTCAGCTGCAAGGCGGGTGATGCCATGGTCCGGCCGGACGAGAAACGCGTGGAAATCTGGTGAGGGATCAGGGGCGTCCGGTGGTCGGGTATCGCTTTTGCATCGCCGGTCTCCTCTCCTCTCTGGCGCCCCCTACATGCCTCTAGAACTCGCCTTCGCCGAAGCCACTGCGACCGGTCCGCGCAAGGAAAACCAGGACGCCTTGCGCAGTGTCCAGCCCAGCGCGGCGCTGGCGGCGACCAAGGGGCATCTGTTCGCCCTCGCCGATGGCGTCAGCGGCTGTCCCGACGGTGGCCTGGCCGCCCGCGCCACCCTCCAGGCCCTGGCCCAGGATTACTATTCCACGCCGGAGACCTGGCCGGTGGCCCAGGCCCTGGAGCGGTTGCTGCTGGCGCAGAATCGCTGGCTGCAGGCTGCGGGCAATGGCCAGCCACTGCTGACCACCCTCACCGCCCTGGTGATCCGCGGGCGGCGCTATACCCTGGCCCACGTCGGCGACTGCCGCGCCTACCGCTGGCACGGCGACCGGCTGAGCTGCCTCACCGTCGACCACGTCTGGCAGCAGGCCGGCATGCAGCATGTGCTGACCCGCGCCCTGGGGCTGGAAAACCACCTGGTGGTGGACTTTCGCGAAGGCGAGCTGGAAGCCGGCGAAACCCTGCTCCTGGTGAGCGACGGCGTCTGGGCCGCGCTGGGTGAAGACAGCATGAGGCGCATCCTGGTCGATGGCGTCGCGGAGCTGGAGGCCACTGCCCAGGCCCTGGTGGCCGGCGCCCTGCATGCCGGTGGCCAGGACAACGCCAGCGCCCTGCTGGTACGGGTCGACCGCCTCCCTGACGTGTCCCTGGCCGATACCCTGGCCAGCGCCGATACCTGGCCGCCGTTGCCGGCGCTCAAGCCCGGCCAGCACTTCGAAGGCTGGACGGTGGTGGAGCGTCTGGCCGAGTCGCGGCAATCACTGCTCTACCGGGTCAAGGACGAGGGCGGTCGTCCCTGGCTGCTCAAGACCCTGCCCGCGGCGCTGCAATGCGACACCCTGGCCGGTCATGCCCTGCTCATGGAGGAGTGGTTCCTGCGCCGGGTCGCCGGGCGCGCCTTCGTCGAGGTCCATCCGTTGCCGCGGCGGGCGCATCTCTACTTCGTGCAACGGGAATATGCCGGTCGTACCCTGGCGCAGCAGCTACGCAGCGAAGGCCCCCTGGCCCTGGCCGACTGGTTGGACGTCGCCTCCCGCCTGCTGCGGGCCCTCGGCCAGCTGCACAGACGCAACATCCTTCACCGCGACATCAAGCCGGACAACCTGCATCGCGGCCAGGATGGCGAACTGCGCCTGCTGGACTTCGGCCTGGCCTATTGTCCGCAGCTGTCCGAGGATCTGCATGACAGCCCGGGCACTCCCAGCTACCGGGCGCCGGAGTCCTTCGAGGGCGCCGAGCCCAGTCCGGCCCAGGATCTCTATGCGACCGGGGTGACCCTCTATCAGCTGCTCACCGGTGGCTATCCCTACGGCGAGGTCGAGCCCTTCCAGCGGCCACGTTTCGGCGCGCCGGCCAGTGCCCTGCGCCGGCGTCCGGATGTACCGGCCTGGCTCGACGACTGGCTGCAGCGCGCCGTGGCGGTCGACCCCGCCGATCGCTTCGAAACCGCCGAGGAAGCCCTGCTGCTGCTGGAGCAGGGCGAGCGTCAACCCCTGGCCCGCCCGCTGCCGCTGCTGCAGCGCGATCCCCTGCGCACCTGGCAGATCGTGGCCGCCTGCTCGCTGCTGCTGAATCTGCTGCTGGTGCTGCTCTGGCTCTATCGGCACTGAAGACCTCGCGGCGTCATGCCCTGCTTTGCAGCACGCTGCGCCCAAAAGGGGCAGCCCGCTGCCCCCTTTCCAGTGGTAAACCGCCGGAAAGGACGGATCCGCGCATTGGCATGAAGTCTGCAATTCCACAATACACATAGGTCTTTCTTCAACGGCGAGGAAAGACCCTCCGGACAAAGGCGTCCCAGCTGCTTGCAGCGGGACGCCTTTTTTTTACGTTACAGTCGCCACCCTGGAAACGAGAGGTCACTACATGAGCGGGAAAGTCTGGTTGATCGGTGCCGGCCCCGGCGATCCCGAGCTGCTGACCCTCAGGGCGGTGCGCGCCCTGGGCGAGGCCGAGGTGGTGATGATCGATGACCTGGTCAATCCGGCGGTGCTCGAACACTGCCCTACCGCCCGGGTGATCCGCGTCGGCAAGCGCGGCGGCTGCCGTTCCACGCCCCAGGCCTTCATCCACCGACTGATGCTGCGCTATGCCCGCCAGGGCCGCTGCGTGGCCCGGCTCAAAGGCGGCGATCCCTGCATCTTCGGTCGTGCCGGCGAGGAAGCCGAATGGCTGGCCGCCCGTGGCGTCGCCAGCGAGATCGTCAACGGCATCACCGCCGGCCTGGCCGGTGCCACCGCCTGCGGCATCTCCCTGACCCTGAGAGGCGTGGCCCGTGGCGTGACCCTGGTCACCGCCCATACCCAGGACGACACGGCGCCCAACTGGGCCGCCCTGGCCGCCACCGGCACCACCCTGGTGGTCTACATGGGCGTGGCCCGCCTGGCCGAGATCCAGCAGGGCCTGCTGGACGGCGGTCTCGCGCTGACCACACCGGTGGCCATGATCGAGAACGCCTCCCTGCCGGACCAGCGCGAGTGCCGCTCGACCCTGCAGGACCTGCAGGTGGACGCCGCCCTCTTCCAGCTGCGCAGTCCGGCGATCCTGGTGATCGGCGAGGTGGTCGGCCAGGCCGCCCTGCAACAGGCCCTGAGCTTCGCCGCCCAGGCCTGAGCGGCGAACTCCGGGGCCTGGCCGCCGTTCCTATGGGTATTCCCCTGCAGAGCGGCGCCCATGGACCTCGTCATCGCCCGACCGGACGGCCTCTATTGCCCGCCCGGCGACTTCTACATCGATCCCTGGCATCCGGTGGAGCGTTCGGTCATCACCCATGGCCATGGCGACCATGCGCGGGTGGGTAACGGCCACTATCTCGCCACCTCCGGCAGCGCCGGCATCCTGCGCGCCCGGCTGGGTGCCGACATCAACCTGCAGACCCTGGAATACGGCGAGGTCATCGATCACCACGGGGTCAGGCTGAGCTTTCACCCGGCCGGTCATGTGCTGGGCTCGGCCCAGGTGCGCCTGGAATACCGCGGCGAGGTCTGGGTGGCCTCGGGTGACTACAAGGTCGAACCCGATGGCACCTGCACCCCCTTCGAGCCGGTGCGCTGCCACACCTTCATCACCGAATCCACCTTTGGCCTGCCGATCTATCGCTGGCGCCCCCAGGCGGAGATCTTCGCCGAGGTCAACGCCTGGTGGCGCGCCAACCAGGCCCAGGGGCTGGCCAGCGTGCTCTACAGCTATGCCTTCGGCAAGGCGCAACGGCTCCTGCACGGCCTGGATCCGGAGATCGGTCCCATCCTCGCCCATGGTGCGGTGGAGCCCCTGAACCGGGTCTACCGCGAAGCCGGCATCCGCATCCCGGAAACCCACTATGCCGGCGACTTCAAGAAGAGCGACCCGACGCTGCGCCAGGCGCTGATCATCGCGCCGCCCTCGGCCGGCGGCAGCACCTGGATCCGCCGCTTCGGCGAGCACAGCGACGCCTTCGCCAGCGGCTGGATGATGCTGCGCGGTACCCGCCGCCGGCGCGGCGTGGATCGCGGCTTCGTGCTTTCCGACCACGCCGACTGGCCGGGCCTGCTGTGGGCCATCGAGCAGACCGGCGCCGAGCGGGTGATGGTCACCCATGGCTCGGTCGCCACCCTGGTGCGCTACCTGCGCGACCAGGGCCTGGACGCCCAGGGCTTCACCACCGAATACGGTGAGGAAGACGATACCCCCGTCACCGCGGAGGCCCAGGCATGAAGGCCTTCGCCGAACTCTATGGGCGTCTCGACGCCACCACCTCCAGCAATGCCAAGCTCGCGGCGCTGGTGGACTATTTCGGCAGCGCCCCGGCGGCGGATGCCGCCTGGGCGGTGTACTTCCTCGCCGGCGGCCGCCCCCGCCGGCTGGTGCCGACCCGGCAGCTGCGTGAATTGACCATGACCCTCTCCGGGCTGCCCGAGTGGCTGTTCGAAGAAAGCTACCAGGCGGTGGGCGACCTGGCCGAAACCATGGCACTGCTGATTCCCACCGCCGATGCCGCCAATGCCGAGGGCCTGGCCTTCTGGCTGGAGGAGTACCTGCTGCCCCTGCGCGGCCTACCACCGGAGGAGCTGGCCGAGCGCCTGCCGCCGCTCTGGGGCCAGCTGGATCGGCAGAGCCTGATGGTCTGCATCAAGCTGATCACCGGCGAATTCCGCGTCGGTGTCTCCAAGCTGCTGGTGACCCGCGCCCTGGCCACTCTGGCGGACCTGGACCCCAAGCGCGTCGCCCAGCGCCTAGTGGGCTACACCGATCTGTCCCACCGCCCCACCGCCGAGGGCTATGCCCGCCTGGTCGCCCCGGAAAGTCCGGACGAGCATGCCCAGCGTGGCGGCCAGCCCTATCCCTTCTTTCTGGCCCACGCCCTGCAATTGCCGGTTGAGCAGTTCGAGGCGCAACTGGGGCCGGCCGAGGAATGGCAGGTGGAATGGAAGTGGGACGGCATCCGCGCCCAGCTGGTCAAGCGCGACGGTCGCCTGTGGATCTGGTCGCGGGGTGAGGATCTGGTCACCGATCGCTTTCCCGAACTGCATCCCCTCGCGGAATCGCTACCCGATGGCACCGTCATCGACGGCGAGATCGTGGTCTGGAAGGAAGACGCCGCGCCCGACGCCCTGCTCAGCAGCGAGGAAGTGAGCGAGCAGCAGGACGGCCGCGATCCGGCCGCGCCCATCCCTTTCGGCGTGCAGCCCTTCGCGCTGCTGCAGCAACGCATCGGGCGCAAGACCCTGGGCAAGAAGATCCTCGAAGACGTACCGGTCATCCTGCTCGCCTACGACCTGCTGGAATGGCAGGGCCATGACCTGCGCAGCCAGCCGCAACGCCAGCGTCGCGCCGAACTGGAAGGGGTAGTGGCGCGCTGCGCCAGTCCGCTGCTGCGCCCCTCGCCGCTGCTGCACGGCAAAGACTGGCAGGACCTTGCCCGCCAGCGCGAGGCTTCGCGCACCCTGGGGGTCGAAGGGATGATGCTCAAGGCCAAGGATTCGCTGTATGGCGTCGGCCGCACCAAGGACATGGGCACCTGGTGGAAATGGAAGGTCGATCCCTTCTCGGTGGATGCGGTGCTCATCTACGCCCAGCGCGGCCATGGACGGCGTGCCAGTCTCTATTCCGACTACACCTTCGCCGTCTGGGACGGTACGCCGGAGAGTAGCGAACGCACCCTGGTGCCCTTCGCCAAGGCCTACTCCGGCCTCACCGACGAAGAGATGCGCAAGGTGGACGCCATCGTCCGGCGCACCACGGTGGAGAAATTCGGTCCGGTACGCAGCGTCGAGCCGACCCTGGTATTCGAGCTGGGTTTCGAGGGCATCGCCCTGTCCAAGCGCCACAAGAGCGGTGTCGCCGTGCGCTTTCCACGGATGCTGCGCTGGCGTCACGACAAGCCGGTGGCCGAAGCCGACACCCTCGATATCCTGCAGAATCTGCTGGCCTAGCGATGGCTGGCCAGACAGCGCCGCCGGTGACCGCTGGCGCCTTGGGCGCGCAGCGGGAACCGCGCTGGGCCTTGGCGCTCGCCTGCCTGCCGGCCCTGGTGGCGATCCTGCTCACCGGCGGGTGGACCGGGGCCTGGCTCCCCTGCGTGGTGGCCCTGGGTGGCGCCTATACCGTCGGCTTCGGCGCCTACAAGAGCTTTGCCGCCGAGCCCCTGGCGCCCATGCTGGTGGCGGCGCTGGGCATGGCCTTTTCCGCCGTGGTCGGCTCCCTGCTGGGTCAGCAGCTGCTGGCGCTGGTCCTGGCCGGCGCCCTTTGGGCGGCCTGCTGCGCCTGGCTGTTCGCCGTTGGCAATGGCCCCTGGTGGATCACCCAGCAGTGGACGGTGGCCCTGCTGGTAGCCGGCGGCTTTCCCGGCGATCTGCACCAGGCCCTGCTGCGGGGTGGACTGGTGCTCGGCGGCGGACTGCTGCAACTGCTGTTCTTCGCCCTCGTACAAAAGGCCCTCTATCGCTCCCAATGGCGGCTGCGCACCGGTTCCCTCAAGGCCCATCTCAGGGAGGTGGTGGTGCTGTTCGAGGACAGATTTCGGCTCGGCCGCTACGGCTTCTATGCCGCCGCCGTGGTCGCCCTCTGCCAGACCCTGACCGGCCTGCTCGATTACGGCCACGGCTACTGGGCGCCGATGACCGCCCTGCTGGTGCTCAAGCCGCGGCTGGGCGATACCTGGCGGCGCGGCCTGGGTCGGCTGGGCGGCACCCTGGCCGGTTGCCTGCTGGCGGGCGCGGTGGTCTGGCTCGACAACACGCCCGCCGTCCTGGCCGCTGCCTGCCTGCTGTGTGCGGCGGGCGCCTATCTGCTGCAGGACGGTCGCTACTCGCTGCAGACGCTGTTCATCACCGGCACCACGGTGCTGATGGTCGCCCTGGCCGGCGCCCCCGAGGCGAGCATCGCCCGTGAGCGGATCGGCAGCACCCTGCTCGGCGGTACGGTCGCCCTGCTCTTTCTGGCGCTGGAAGCCGGCGTCGCGCGAATCCTCGCGCGGTTTCAGCGGCGCCGCCGGTTGCGCCAGGCGAACACCAGCAAAGCCAACAGGGCGCCCAGGTAGCTGCCATCGTGCATCCAGGCCGCCAGCAGGAAACCTCTGCGGTCCTGCACGCAGTCCGGCACCCGCAGGACGCTGCCCAGCTCCAGGGCGAGCCAGCCCAGGCCCAGGCCCAGCACGGCGCAACCCAGCGCCCCGAGCAGCACGGCCGCGCTGCCGCGCCACAGATAGCGGTCACCGCCAGGACGTCCGCGCGCCAGCCAGAGCAGCGCCAGGCCCAGCGGCAGTCCTGCCGCCGCGCCGGCCTGGAGGCCGACCCGGGCCACTCGCCAGCGGGGCGCCAGCTCGCTATCGAGCAGCCCGAATTGCGCAAATTTCAGGCAATCGAAGTAATCCGGCCCCAGGCCGTAGCTGAGCTGGTCATGCAGCGCCCCATAGAGCGCGGCCAGGAGGACCAGCGCCAGCAACCTGCCCAGGCTCCGCGCCACCGGCTAGCCCAGTGCCTTATGGCAGCCGGGCAGGCCGCATACCCTTACCCACGCGCGGACATGGCGGCACCGGTAGCCGCTCGGCGCCGGAATCCTGCGGGGGGTCATCTTCTTTTCGCCATCGCTCATCCGGCTTCGCTCCCGTTTCCTTTGCACACAGCTGCACTCCGTGACTGCTACCGAACAGATACGATGTCTTAGCGAAGCGGACCTTCTGCTACCTTTCTGCCCACCTTTGGCGCATGCGTATTTTTTTAGACCCAAAGCGGTGCGTTCGTCCGCGCCGGGCAGGAAAGCCGCGCCTTTCCGGTGCATAATGCGCGCCGCTCGGCGGGGTCGGCTGCTACAGGATGTAACCAACGCGGCAACCGCGTACAGATTTGGGACGATCTTCGCCGACTGGTAAGCTTATTGCTCCCGCGAGGGCACGGGCGTCGTACTGGCGCCATGATTTCATCCACATTCGCACTAGGATCCGACATGAAAAAAAGCTGGCTGACTCTCTCTGCGCTCGCCCTGTGTCTGGCCGCCGGTTCGGCGATGGCCAAGGAATGGAAAGAGATCCGCTTCGGTGTGGATACCACCTATCCGCCCTTCGAATCCCAGGCCGCCGATGGTAGCTTCGTCGGCTTCGACATCGAACTGGGCAACGCCATCTGCGAAAAGCTGGCGGTGAAGTGCAAGTGGGTGGTGAGTGACTTCGACGGCCTGATTCCCGGCCTGCGCGCGCGCAAGTTCGACGGCATCCTGTCCTCGCTGACCAAGACCCCGGCGCGTGCCGAACAGATCGACTTCTCCGACCTGCTGTGGTCGGGCCCCTCCTCCATGGTCACCAAGGAAGGCGCCAACCTGCAGGCCACCGCGGAAAGCCTGAAGGGCAAGACCGTGGGCGTGCAGCAGGGCACCATCCAGGAAACCTTCGCCAAGCAGAAGCTGGCGCCCAACGGCGTAAACGTCCAGAGCTACCAGAACCAGGATCAGGTCTATGCCGACCTGGTGTCCGGTCGTATCGACGTCGCCATGCAGGACATGCTGCAGGCCGAAGGTGGCTTCATGAAGTCGCCCCAGGGCAAGGGCTACACCAACACCGCCATCCATGACGAGTTGCTGCCGGCCGATACCGCCATCGGTATCCGCAAGGGCAACGACGAGTTCAAGACCTTCGTCAACAAGGGTATCGCGGCCATCCACGCCGACGGCACCTACGACAAGATCCAGAAGAAGTACTTCGGCGACCTGAACCTCTACGATCCCAAGTAAGGTCGGTTCGGCAAACGCCTCCGGTGCCACCGGGGGCGTTTTACGTATGACCGCCGGCGCCCACCGCGCCGGCGGCCTCACCAGGCGATTTTCCCAAGACGCATGCAGCAGAATTCCTTCGACTCCTTCTTGCAGTCCATCGGACTGGGCACGCTCAGCCTGCATGGCTACGGCCCGCTGATCCTGGAAGGCACCCTGACGACCCTCAAGCTCGCCGGCTTCGCGCTGATCGTGGCGGTCATCCTCGGCCTGCTCGGCGCCTCGGCCAAGCTGTCGCGCCTCGCGCCCCTGCGCTTCATTGCCCAGAGCTACACCACCCTGATCCGTGGCGTGCCCGATCTGGTGCTGATGCTGCTGATCTTCTACAGCCTGCAGAACTGGCTGGGCGCCCTCACCGACTACATGGGCTGGGATTACATCGACATCGATCCCATGGCCGCCGGTATCGCCACCCTCGGCTTCATCTACGGCGCCTACTTCACCGAGACCTTTCGCGGCGCCATCCTCGCCGTGCCGCGCGGTCAGGGCGAGGCCGCCCTGGCCTACGGGCTGAGCCGCTGGCAGACCTTCACCCTGATCACCTTTCCGCAGATGATGAGATTCGCCCTGCCCGGCATCGGCAACAACTGGCAGGTGCTGCTCAAGGCCACCGCGCTGGTCTCCATCATCGGCCTGGCCGATCTGGTCCGCGCCTCCCAGGAGGCCGGCAAGGGCACCTTCAAGCTGTTCTATTTCCTGATCGTCGCCGGCGTCATCTATCTGCTCATCACCGCCGTGACCAACGCCATCCTCGGGGCCCTGGAACGGCGCTATCACGTCGGCGTGCGGGAGGCCAAGCGATGATCGAACTCCTGGAGCAATACTGGAAACCCCTGCTGTGGACCGATGGCTACCACATCACCGGCCTGGCCATGACCCTCTGGCTGCTGGTGGCCTCGGTGGTGATCGGCTTCATCGTATCGGTGCCGCTGTCGGTGGCACGGGTCTCGGAGCGCCGCTGGCTGCGCTGGCCGATCGGCTTCTATACCTACGTCTTCCGTGGCACCCCGCTCTATCTGCAGCTGCTGATCTGCTACACCGGCATCTACAGCCTGGGCTTCGTGCGCGACCAGCCGATGCTGGGCAGCTTCTTCCGCGACGGCCTGAACTGCACCATCCTGGCCTTCGCCCTGAATACCTGCGCCTACACCACCGAGATCTTCGCCGGGGCCATCCGCAACACCCCCCACGGCGAGGTCGAGGCGGCCAAGGCCTACGGCCTGGATGGCTGGCGCCTGTACGTGCACGTCATCCTGCCTTCGGCGCTGCGCCGCTCGCTGCCCTTCTACAGCAACGAAGTCATCATGATGCTGCACTCCACCACCCTGGCCTTCACCGCCACGGTGCCGGACCTGCTCAAGATCGCCCGCGATGCCAACACCGCCACCTTCCTGACCTTCCAGGCCTTCGGCCTGGCCGCGTTGCTGTACCTGGCGGTGTCCTTCATCCTGATCGGCCTGTTCCGCCTGGCGGAGCGCCGCTGGCTGGCCTTCCTCGGCCCGACCCACTGACCCAAGCGGCCGCGCCCGGCGCGGCCCCGGAGTTGTCATGCGCCATCTCACCCATCCGCTGGTCGCCCCGGTCCCGGGCACCGAGCGCTGCATCCACAGCTTCCACTTCGGTCCCGCCGACAGTGGCCGCAAGGTCTATATCCAGGCCTCGCTGCATGCCGACGAACTGCCCGGCATGCTCACCGCCTGGCACCTCAAGCAGCGCCTCCGGGCGCTGGAAGCCGCCGGCGAGCTCCTGGCCGAGGTGGTCCTGGTACCGGTGGCCAACCCCATCGGCCAGGATCAGCAGGTCGCCGACGTCCACCTCGGTCGCTACGAGCTGGAAAGCGGGCAGAACTTCAATCGCCGCTTCCGCGACATGACCGCCCAGGTCGAAGCCGCCATCGCCGAACGCCTCGGCGACGACGTGAGCGCCAACCAGGCCCTGGTGCGCGAGGCCTTCCGCACCGCCCTGGCCGCGGAAGCCGCCACCACCCAGCTCGACAGTCAGCGCCTGACCCTGCAGCGCCTGGCCTGCGACGCCGAGGTGGTGCTCGATCTGCACTGCGATTTCGACGCGGTCGCCCACCTCTACACCACGCCGGAAGCCTGGCCCCAGGTCGAGCCGCTGGCACGCTACTTCGGTTCCGAAGCTAGCCTGCTCGCCACCGATTCGGGCGGCCAGTCCTTCGATGAATGCTTCACCCTGCTCTGGTGGAACCTCAACCAGCGCTTTGGCGAGCGCCTGCCCCTGGGCAGCCTGTCGGTGACCCTGGAGCTGCGCGGCCAGCTGGACGTGCGTGACGAACTCGCCGCGGCGGATGCCGAGGCCATCGTCAACTACCTGCGCCACCAGGGCTTCCTGAGTGGCGCCGCCGTCCCCCTGCCGCCGCTGCTGCAACCGGCCACGCCGCTGGCGGCCGTGGAGCCCGTGGCGACCACCCAGGGTGGCGTGCTGGTGCTCAAGGCCCAGGTGGGCGAGCGCATCGCGGTCGGCCAGGTGCTGGCGCAGGTCGTGGACCCCATCAGCGACCGCGTCGAAGAGGTCCGCAGCGCGGTCGCCGGCATCCTCTATGCGCGTTCCAATCGCCGCATGGCCACGGCCGGCATGGTGATCGCCCATGTGGCGGGCACCGAGGCCTATCGCAGCGGCTACCTGCTCTCGCCGTGACCCCTACCCCTTTTCAGCTGTGGAATTCCTATCCATGTACAAACTGACCGTCGAAGGCCTGCACAAGCGTTACGGCGACCACGAAGTGCTAAAGGGCGTCTCGCTCAAGGCCAAGACCGGCGATGTGGTCAGCCTGATCGGCGCCAGTGGCTCGGGCAAGAGCACCTTCCTGCGCTGCATCAACTTCCTCGAGCAGCCCAACGCCGTGACCATGACCCTGGATGGCGAGACCATCCGCATGGCCGAGGATCGCGGCGCCGTCCGGGTGGCCGACGCGGCCCAGCTGCAGAATCTGCGCACCCGCCTGGCCATGGTCTTCCAGCACTTCAATCTCTGGAGTCACCTGAGCGTGCTGGACAACATCACCCTGGCACCGCGCAAGGCGCTGGGCATCAGCAAGGCGGAAGCCGAAGAACGCGCGCGCAAGTACCTGGACAAGGTCGGTCTGCAAGCGCGGGTCGCCGATCAGTATCCGGCCTTCCTTTCCGGCGGCCAGCAGCAGCGGGTGGCCATCGCCCGCGCCCTGGCGATGGAGCCGGAGATTATGCTGTTCGACGAGCCCACTTCGGCGCTCGACCCGGAGCTGGTCGGCGAGGTGCTGAAGGTGATCCGCGCGCTGGCGGAAGAAGGCCGCACCATGCTCATGGTGACCCACGAGATGGCGTTCGCCCGCGAGGTGTCTTCTCAGGTGCTGTTCCTGCACCAGGGAGTGGTGGAGGAAGAAGGTCCGCCGAGCGAAGTGCTGGTGAGCCCGCGTAGCGAGCGCCTTCGCCAGTTCCTCAGCGGCAACCTCAAGTAACCCTGGGTCCCCACCCGGGGTACCGCGCGCGAACCGGTCGGCTCCAGCCGGCCGGGTTCGCGTCCGTCAAGGCTGGTGGCGCTTAGCGGCGCTGCTGCTGGCGACGACGCTGGGCAGCCAGCTGCTCGCGTTCACGGCTGGGAATCGGGATGGCCTTGACCAGACCGAGTCGCGCGAGCAGGTCCAGCATCAGAGCTTGTATACGGTCGTTCATGGAAACTCCTCGAGCCAGCGCTCAATCAGGGACAGCCATAGTGGGCAGACCTCGCTGCCCTCCTCCACAATATTGAGTCTTTCTGGTTCGATTCAATCCACCAACGTGCGGTTGTTCGTCGCAACAGGGCTGCGCTTTGTCAAAAAGTGTGTCTTTTGCCCGAAGACAGCGCCAATGCCGCTCAGACGCCAGCCTGGTCAACCTCGCCGATTGTTGTTGGAACCCATATCAAATCTGTCGGTCTTGATACTGCTATCGAGTTCAATTCTCGACTCGAAAACTGACGAATGGTGAAAATATGCCGCTGTCGTTGGTTATCATCGCCGGACGATAACGGGTTAGCCGCGGTTTCTCATCCAATAACAACGATGTCATCAGGGTGCTCGCACCTCGATGTTCTCCCTGCTTGTTGTTATCCCCATCACATTCTTTCTCCAGTTAGCGTGACCGGCACGGCAGGAGTGCTCCCATGACCAGATCCTTACCTCTCTTCATCGCGCTCGGGCTGCTGGCCAGTCCGGCGCTGGCGGCCAGCTGGGGCATGCAGCGCGAGGTAGGGGATTTCGATCTGAAGATGGGCACGGCGCCGTCACGCAGCATGGCTCAGGGTCTGGTCGCGCCCAACTCCGCCGGCATGGGCGGGGGCTTCGATCTCACCCACGACAGCGGCCTGTATTTCGGCCAGTGGACGACCAACAACGCCTCGTCCGCGGACGCGCCACTGCTGGAGATGGACACCTACGCGGGCTACAAGCACCGCTTCGCGCCTGGCTATGGCTACGAGCTGGGCGTGATCAACTACAGCAACCTGATCCAGAACGTCGATCCCAGCCGCGAGCTGTATTCCGGGATGACCGTCTATGGCAAGCGCCTGGGCGCGGCCTTCGCCAATGACCCGGGGCGCCACAACGCCTCGGTCTATGCCGACCTGGGTACGCTGCCGCTGATCAAGACCGGGGTTTCGCTCAAGTACACCAACTACGTACTGGATGTGCCCTCGACCCTCGACAGCGGCGGCATGGTACGCAGCTTCAACGACTGGTCGGTGAATCTGAGCCGCAAGTGGGTGAACACCCTGTTCAACCTGACCTACAGCGGCACCAGCCTGAGAGGCGCCGACTGCTCGGTGTATTCGGGCCACAATACCTACTGCGACAGCGCCCTGATGCTCAAGGCCTCGCACCCCTTCTTCTAGTCGCTACTGCCGCAGCAGGCTGCGCCCGATGCCCACCTGGGGTCGTTCCCGCCCCAGTTGCTGCAGGGCCTGCCGCGCCCGCACCTGTTCCCCGGCTTCCAGCTCCACCAGCCAGCTGACCTTCGTCCCTACCCGCGCGGCGATGGGCACCCCGTCGCGATAGAGCAGGCGATTGCCGGCCACGGCGGGTACCTTGGCGCCGGGCAGCAGGGTACCGACCAGGTTGAGCGGATCCAGCGCCGAGACGCACACCCACAGGTCTTCCGCCGGGCGCTGGCGCCACTCGCGCAGGGGGGCGATGGCGGCCGGATCGGCGAATTGCTCGCCGGAGAGCCCGGCAATGAAGCGACCACCGCGGATCTCGCCGCGGGCTTCCAGGCGATGGCAGGCACGCAGGAGATCCCGCCAGGGCGGCAAGACGGCGCTCTCCCGCTGCAGCAGCTGCCAGCAGAGCACGCCATAGCGACGCAGCAGCAGCCCGACCAGGCGCTCCAGCAGCGCATCCGGCAGCCGCGCATCGTCCGGCGCCTCGGCCGGCCGCAAGGCGACCCAGCGGCCGGCATCCTCCATCCCGCCATAGAGCGCCATGCGCCCGCGGCGCAAACCGCTGCGACCGCTGCCGCGCTTGGCTGCCGGCTGCAGCAGGGCGCGCAGACCGGCGAAGCTGTCGGCGTTGACCGCACCGGCCCCCACCAGCTCGCCCAGAGCGGTCTCCAGCTCGCTGCGCAGCAGGCGCGCCGCGCCGAGCAGCTCATCGAAGAAGGAGGCACCGCGTTGCGTCAGCACCTCCAGCACCCGCTGTGCCTTGGGTGACAGCATCTCGCTGCCGGTGGGCTCGGTCAGGCTGTTCCAGTCGACCAGGTGGCGCCGCGGCAGCAGGACGATGGGCGAACCCTTGACCGGTCCGCTACCGCCACGCCCCGCCTGGGGCAGGCGCAGCCAGACCACGCGACCGGCGCGGCAGAGGTCATCGAGGTAGGTGAACTGATAGTCCGGCAGGCGACTGGGCAGGATCTCGCCTTCCCAGCCGGCGGCGGCGACCTCGAAGCCTTCCAGCAGGCCGATCACCTGCTCCAGGCCCTCGTTGCCTCTCAGGCTCGCCGGACCGGCCAGCTGCTGGTGCTCCAGCAGGAATCTCAGGTAGTCGGCCAGGGCCACCGGCTCGATGGCCTTGCGTAGTCGCCCCAGGGTGTAGCGATGGATCCGCGCCAGCAGGTGCCGCTCGCACCACTCCACGCTACCGCCTGCCGCAGTGAAGCGCCCCTGCAGGACATAGCCCTCGCCCTGCAGGGCCAGCAGCGCCGGCGTGAGCTGCGCCGACGGCAACCCGAGGCTGGCGGCCAGCTCGTCCTGGTCTACCGGACCCAGCGCGGTGAGTCGCGCGCGCAGTACCTCGACCAGGGCCACCTCGGCATCCGCGGGCGCCGCGAAACCTGGCGGCGCACTGAGCACCGGCTCCGTGGCGGCGCCAGGTAACAGCACCTGGAACAACGGCAGTCGCTCGGCCGCGATCCAGAGGGTCGCCGCCGGCAACCGCAGCCGCCCTGCCCGTCCGGCCTTGACCAACTGGCGGGCCTGGGCCTGGTGGGGTGCCAGTTCCGCCTCGGTGAGAAAGCCGATCCCGAGCAGGGCTTCGTGCAGGTCATCGGCACTCTCCAGCCGCGGCCAGGCCTCCGCTCGAACCAGGTCGATGGCCGCTGGATCCAGGGCGCCCAGCTCGTCCGGATCGGCGCCGCCGAAACGGCGATTCTGCACCGCCAGGGTCCGCCGCTCTTCGACGGGGGCGTCGTCCAGATAGGCATAGGGTTTGGCCGTGAGCATCTCGGCAGCCAGTGGCGAAGGTCCGGGCAGGTCGCGGGTCAGCAGGGTCAGTTGGCCACCGGCGATACGTGCCAGCAGGGCCAGCCAACCGCGGCTGTCGAGGGACTCGTGCAGGCAGTCGTCGAGGGTCTGGCGGACCAGCGGATGATCCGGCACCTGCCGCTTGCCGGCGAGATTTTCCAGGCAGGCGACCTGGTCGGGAAAGACCGTGGCCAGGAGATCTTCGCTGCGCATGCGCTGCACCTGGGTGGCCACCTTGCGCCCGGCGCTGAAGCGCGGCAAGGCCAGGGCCGTGGTGGCATTCCAGCGCCAGCGCACGGCGAACAGCGGGGCGTCGAGCAGCGCCTGGATCAGCACCGTCTCGGCGGTGGCCGGATGCAGGTAGCGCCAGACCTCGTCGAGCACGAAGCTGTGGCTGGTGGCCAGCGACAGGATCAGGGCGTTCTCGGTCGCCGCCGCCTGCAGCTCGACATTGAAATTGCGGCAGAATCTTTTGCGTAGGGCCAGGCCCCAGGCGCGGTTGATGCGGCTGCCGAAGGGCGCATGGATGATCAGCTGCATGCCGCCGGCCTGGTCGAAGAATCTCTCCATCACCAGGGTCTGCTGGGTCGGCAAGGCGCCCAGCGCCTGGCGTGCCCGACCGAGATAGTCCACCAGCTGGCGCGCCGCGCCCTCCTCCAGCGCATAGGCCGCGCCGAGGCGGGCGATGGCCGGCTCCGGGGGTTCGCCGGCCGCGGGCAGCAGGGGTTCGAGTTCCGCGCGCAGCCGCGCGAGGCCAGCCGACAGCTCATCGCTGCGCCCCGGCGCCTCGCCGTGCCAGAAGGGGATGTTGGGCGGCTGTCCCTTGGCATCCTCCACCCGCACCTTGCTGCCTTCGATCTTGACGATGCGGTAGGCGGTGTTGCCCAGCTGGAAGACGTCGCCCACCAGGCTTTCGAAGGCGAAATCCTCGTTGACGCTGCCAACGGTATGGCCCTGGGGTTCGAGCAGCACGCTGAAATCGCCACTCTCGGGGATGGTGCCACCGCTCATCACCGCAGTCGCCTTGCCGCCCCGGCGGCCACGCAGGAGACCGTTGACCGCGTCCCGATGAACATAGGCGGCGCGCGGACCGCGGCGATCCGTATAGCCCTGGCTGAGCATCTCCACCACGGCCCGGTAATCGGCCTCGCTCAGCGCGGCATAGGGCTCGGCCTGGCGCAGCACGGCCAGCAGGCCCGTCTCCGACCACTCCTGGCAGGCGACCTCGGCCACCAGCTGCTGGGCCAGGACGTCCAGGGGCGCCACGGGGATGTGCAGGGTATCCAGCTCACCGCGACGCACGCAGTCGAGCAGCGCCACGCACTCCACCAGGTCGTCGCGCGAGGTGGGAAACAGCCGTCCCTTGGGCAGGCCGCCGACCTGGTGGTTGGCGCGACCGACCCGTTGCAGGAAGGCGGCGATGGAACCCGGCGAGCCGATCTGGCAGACCAGGTCGACCTCGCCGATGTCAATGCCCAGCTCCAGGGAAGCCGTCGCCAGCAGCAGGCGCAATTCGCCGCGCTTGAGGCGCTGCTCGGCGTCCAGTCGCTGCTCCCGGGCCAGGCTGCCGTGGTGGGCGGCGACCTGGGTGCTGCCGAGGCGATCCGACAGCTGGCGCGCCATGCGCTCGGCCAGGCGACGGGTGTTGACGAACACCAGGGTGGTGCGGTGCGCCTCGGCCAGTTCGGCCAGGCGGTCGTAGACCAGCTCCCAGGCCTGGGTGGACAGCATGGACTCCAGGGGAATGGGCGGCACCTCCAGGGCCAGGTCGCGGGCGCGCTGGTGGCCGATGTCGATCACCGTACAGGGGCGGGGCTGGCCCTGGGCATCGCGCCCGACCAGAAAGGCGGCCACGGCGGCCAGCGGCTTCTGGGTGGCGGACAGGCCGATGCGCTGCAGCGACTGCCCGGTGAGGGCTTCCAGTCGCGCCAGGCTCAGGGTCAGGTGGCTGCCGCGCTTGCCATCGGCGATGGCATGGATCTCGTCGACTATGACGCCGCGCACGCTGGCCAGCATTCGTCGCCCGGAATCCGAACCCAGCAGTACATAGAGGGATTCGGGCGTGGTGACCAGCAGGTGCGGCGGCCGCCGGCGCATGGCCGCCCGCTCCTTTTGCGGGGTATCGCCGGTACGCACCGCCGTGCGCAATGCCAGCGGCGGCAACCCCCGCGCGTCCAGCGCCGCGCCGATGCCGGCCAGGGGTTCTTCGAGATTGAGGCGGATGTCGTTGGACAGGGCCTTGAGCGGGGACACATAGAGCCAGAGACAGGCCTCGGGCAGGCCGTCTGCCTGCAACGCCTCCTGGACCAGGCCATCCAGCACGGCGAAGAAGGCGGTCAGCGTCTTGCCCGAGCCGGTGGGGGCCGCCACCAGCACCGAGGCGTCGGCGCGAATGGCCGGCCAGGCCTGCAGCTGCGCCTCGGTCGGGGCGGGAAAGCGCGTCGTGAACCAGCTGCGCGGCGCGTCGTGAAAGTCCGCCAAGACGGCGGCAGGCGAGTTCGAGGTCATGCGCTCAATATGGGAGTGGCCAGCAGGGGCCACAACCCAAGCCGACCGGTGGCGAACAAGAGCCTGTTTAAAGTCTAGCGAGCTAGAGCCAGACAAGGCGAAGAGACCTGAGGAAGCGGACCGGGCTCGCGTGCGAGTTTACGATTGGTAAATGAGCATTCCGACCGGGCTGGCGATCCAGGGTGTATTCAACGCCGTTTGGCCGACGCGCAGCGGACTTTCAAGAGGCTCTCAGGCGATGCGATTGCGCAATTCGCCCCCCTCCAGCATGGCTTCGAGGTTGCCCAGCATCACCTGTTGCTGGGCCTGCTGGGCCGAGGCCGCATTGGCCGCGACATGGGGGCTGAGCACCAGGTTGGGCTGCTGGCGCAGGCGTTCGGGCACCTCGGGTTCGCGGGCGAAGACATCCAGCGCCGCGCCGGCGATCACTCCCTGCTCCAGGGCCTCGGCCAGGGCCTCTTCGTCGACCACGCTGCCGCGAGAGATATTGACCAGATGGCCCTCCGCACCAAGCGCGGCCAGGACCCCGGCATCCACCGCGCCCATGGTCTCGGCGCTGGCGCGGACCGCCACCACCAGCACATCGCTCCAGCGCGCCAGACCAAGCAGACTGCCATGATAGGCATAGTCCAGCCCCTCCCGCGGCGAGCGATTGAAGTAGCCGATTTCCATGTCGAAGGCCTCGCCGTGGCGGGCGATGCGCCGACCGATCTCGCCCAGGCCATAGATGCCCAGGCGCCGCCCGGCCAGGCCCGGCACCTGGGGCATGCGCTCGACGGCATTGCCCTGCCAGCGACCGCTGCGGACGAAGGCATCGCCCTGCAACAGGCGACGGGCGCTGGCCAGGATCAGGCCAAAGGTGAATTCCGCCACGGCGGTGGCGTTGGCGTCACCGGCGGTGGTCACGGCGATGCCGCGCTCGCGACAGGCCGCCAGCTCCACGCCCTCGTAGCCGGTGCCATAGCAGGCCACCAGGCGTAACGCCGGGAGCGCGTCGAGCAAGGCCGCGCGAGTCGGCAGGCCGCCAATGGTCAGCAGGGCCACCGCCTCCTCGGCACCGACAGGCAAGGCCGCAGGATCGGCTGAAGGAAAGGGACCCAGTACCCGGTAGTGAGCCTCGAGTTGGTCGACCAGTCCCTGGGGCAATTGCGGGGCCATCAGCAGCGTCGGTTTCATCTTGTAATACTTTCCCTGGCCAAAAACCCCAGCGTCGCCAGCGGGAGGCATGGTCGTCAACCATTCTCTTTAGGCCGCCGCTTTCGGCCCTGTTCGCCCAGGTCTCGACCTCGATCCAAGTCCTTGATAGGACAAGGTTTTCGTGCAACTTGTCGACCTGGCATCAGGTCCGATCGGCGTTCGCCAAACCACAGAGGGATTTTTGGGTATGAGTAGAGTTTTTCGCCAGGCCGGCACCGGCGCCTGCCTCGCCCTGCTTGCCGGCAGCCTGCCACTGAACGCCGTGGCGCTGGAATTCAGCGGCTACGGCCGGGTGGGTGTCGGTGGCGCTGCGGAAGGCGGCAAGCAGAGCTGCTTCCAGCTGCCCGGCGCACCCGCCAAGTACCGCCTGGGTAATGAATGCGAGACCTACTGGGAACTCGAACTGCACCAGACCCTGTACAGGGGCGTCGATGGCACCGAACTCAAGGTGCATGGCATGGCCAGCCTCTACAACGTCTATGACCAGACCCCCACCTTCAGTGGCGACAACGGCAACGTCCGCCTGCCGCAGATCTGGACCAGTCTCAGCCTGCCGGCGCTCAATGGCGGCGGACTCTGGGCCGGTCGCCGCTACTACAAGCGTCATGACATCCATATCAACGACTTCTACTACTGGAATCCGAGCGGCACCGGTTTCGGCGTCGAGGACTACGGCCTGGGCGACAGCGGCCTGCGGCTGAGCTACGCCTTCAGTCGCGAAGACAACGTCGACCAGCCGGACAAGGCCAATCGCCACGATCTGAACCTGGGCGGCATCAAGACCAATCCCGGCGGCGAGATCGAACTGGGGCTGTCCTATATCCAGCGCCCCGGCCAGGTGCAGAACGCCCACAGCGGCTGGTCGGCCACCGCCGAGCACAAGCAGTCGCAGTTCTTTGGCGGGGTCAATGTCTTCACCGTGCAATACGGCCGCGGTCCGGGCACCGGTCTGGGCGCCACCGGCAGCCTGACCGCCGACCGCGATTACGAAAGCCTGCGCGTACTCGAATCGCCGCGCTGGCAGCTCACCCCGCGCTTCGGCGGCCAGTTGCTGGCGCTCTACCAGCGCGACCGGGCGCCGGGCGATGGCGGCCAGACCTGGTATTCCTTTGGCGTGCGGCCCAGCTATGCCTTCACCCGGCTGTTCAAGCTGCAGGTGGAGTTCGGCCACGACCAGATCCACCCCGACAGCGGTGCCACCCGCACGCTGAACAAGGTCACCGTAGCGCCGACCCTGGCGCTGGGCGGCATGGGGCTGATGGACCGACCGGAGATCCGCCTCTACTGGACCTACGCCAGCTGGAACCGCGGCGCCCAGGACGCTGCCGTGGCCGGCACGGCGCTGTCAGACAGCGGTGCCTTCGGCGATGCCCGCCACGGCAACAACTTCGGTGTGCAGCTGGAAACCTGGTGGTAGAGAGCGGCAAGCGAGACCGCCCGTCATAACCGGGCGAACTAAACTTATGGCGTCCGGTCGGTTTCCTGACAACCAAAAGGCCGACCAGGGAGAACGCCATGAATCCTCTCGCCCGCGAGCTGCCCGCAGCGAGTGACACCGCCACCACCCTGCTCGACCGCTTCCAGCGCGTGCGCAGGGCCAGCGAGGCCCTGTGCGCCCCGCTCACCGTCGAGGATTACGTCATCCAGAGCATGGCCGACGTCAGTCCGCCGAAATGGCACCTGGCCCACGTCACCTGGTTCTTCGAGGCCTTCATCCTCAAGCCCTTCCTCAAGGGTTACCAGACGCCCAATCCGGCTTACGACTACCTGTTCAACTCCTATTACGAGACCCATGGCAAGCCCTTTCCCCGGGCGGCCCGCGGGCACCTGTCGCGACCGGGCGTGGACGACGTCTATCGCTTTCGTGCGGCGGTGGACACCGCCATGGCCGAACTGCTCAGCGCGCCGCCCGCCGAACACGCCGTCGAGATCGCCCGACGCCTGGAGCTGGGTCTGCACCACGAGCAGCAGCACCAGGAATTACTGCTCATGGACATCAAGCACATCCTCGCGCAGAACCCCCTGCACCCGGTCTATCGCGCCGACCTGGCCAAGGGGCCCACAGCGCCGATAGCGCCCCTGGGCTGGGAAAGCCATCCAGGCGGCGTCCGGCATGTCGGCCATGGCGGCGACGGCTTCGCCTTCGATTGCGAGACGCCGGTCCACCGCCAGTTCGTCGATGACTTCCAGCTGGCCGATCGGCTGGTCACCAATGGCGAATACCTGGCCTTCATCGAAGACAATGGCTACGGCCGCAGCGATCTCTGGCTGTCCGACGGCGCCGCGGCCATCCGCAGCCTCGGCTGGCAGGCGCCGCTGTACTGGCAGAAGCTCGATGGCGTCTGGCATCACTTCACCCTGGGCGGCCTGACTCCGGTGGATCAGGCTGCACCGGTCTGCCACCTGAGCTTCTATGAAGCCGATGCCTACGCCAGCTGGGCCGGCGCCCGGCTGCCCACCGAGGCGGAATGGGAGACCGTGGCGGCGCGCCAGCCGATCCAGGGAAACTTCGTCGAGCAGGATCACCTGCAGCCGGTCGCCAACGCGAGCCAGGGCATGCGCCAGCTGTTCGGCGATGTCTGGGAATGGACCGGCAGCGCCTTCCGCCCCTACCCCGGCTTCAAACCGCTGCCGGGCAGCCTGGGCGAATACAACGGCAAGTTCATGTCCGGCCAGATGGTCCTGCGCGGTGGCTGCTGCGCCACGCCCCAGGACCATGTGCGCGCCTCCTATCGCAACTTCTTCTATCCCACCATGCGCTGGCAGTTTTCCGGCCTGCGCCTGGCCAGAGAGGTCTGACCCATGGCCCTAGCCGTGCGCTTCTTCGATCAGCAACCGGTGAGCGTCGCCGACAGCTCGCTGCGGGACGATGTGCTCCAGGGCTTTGCCCAGACCCCGAAGGCGTTGTCGCCGAAATATTTTTACGATCAGCGCGGCTCCGAGCTGTTCGAGGCCATCACCCGGCAGCCCGAGTACTATCCCACCCGTACCGAAGAGGCCATCCTCGCCACGGTGGCCGGTGAGATCGCGCGCCTGGCCGGACGCGATGCCGCCCTGGTCGAACTGGGCAGCGGTGCCAGCCGCAAGGTGCGCCTGCTGCTGGAAGCCATGCACCCGGCCGGCTACCTGGGCATCGACATCTCCCGGGAATTCCTGCTCAGCAGCACCCAGCGGCTGGCGGCCGACTACCCCTGGCTGGACGTCAGCGCCGCCTGCGCCGACTTCAGTCGACCCATGACCCTGCCCGACAGTCTCGACGGCCTGCGTCCCATCGCCTTCTTTCCGGGCTCGAGCATCGGCAACTTCACCCCGGAAGAAGCCGGCGTCTTCCTGCGCAACCTGCACCGGATGCTGCCGGCCACCGGGGGCCTGCTGATCGGGGTGGACCTGATCAAGGACCGGGCGCGGCTGGATGCGGCCTACAACGACGCCGCCGGGGTGACCGCCGATTTCAATCTCAACCTGCTGGAACGCATCCGCCGCGAGCTGGACACCGATCTCGATCCGCAGCGCTTCCGGCACCTGGCCTTCTTCAACGAAGAACAGGCGCGCATCGAGATGCACCTGGTCAGCACCCGTGACCAGACCGTACGTCTCGAAGGTCGCCGCTTCGCCTTCCGTGAAGGCGAACGTCTGCATACCGAGAATTCCTACAAGTACAGCCTGGAGAGTTTTCGCGCGCTGGCCAAAGACGCCGGTTTCAGACAGGTGCGGGTGTGGACCGACCCCCAGGCGCTGTTTGCCGTCTTCTACTTCGCGGCCTGAGCCTTTTGACAGATAAATGACGACTAGCAGAGTGTGAGGCGGGTAGTGAGGGAACTCTCGACCCGATCACGCTCTAAGTAGCAATCTGCTACTACAGCGCACCGAGACGTTGCTATGGAGCCTGCTCCACTCACTGCGGCCAATGAACGCCAGCGTCTTGCACTGCTGCGCGATCTCGCCTTGATCGACCGCCCTTCCGACCGTGCCTTCCAGGATCTCACCGAGCTCTGCGCGCGGCTGTTCGATGTCCCCTACGCCATGATCTGCTTTCTTGACGGCCAGCAGGTCCATTGTCGCGCCACCGTGGGCTGCGCGCCGCTGACCGTGCCGCGCACCCAGTCGTTCTGCCAGCACCTGCAGGAAACCAGCCTGCCGCTGCAGGTGGAAGACGCCCGCAACGACGCCCGCTTCGCCGACCTCCAGGTGGTCACCAGCGCGCCCCACATCCGCTATTACCTGGGCGCACCGCTGCGCACGACCGAAGGGCTGATGCTCGGCAGCCTCTGCCTGTTCGATTCGGCACCCCGTGCCGCCCTGCCCCAGGATCGGCTGATCGCGCTGCAGCAACTGGCGGCCCTTGCCAGCCAGCACATCGAACTGCTGCGCACCGAAGCCTTCTGGGACCCGGTCACCCAGTTGCCGAATGGCCAACGCTTCATCGAGGATGCCGAAGCCCTGACCCGTTCCGGCACCCGCGTGGTGGCCGTGGCGGCCGATCTGTTCGCCCAGAGCTATCTCAACGATTTCATCAAGGCCATGGGCCAGGCCCACTTCGATGGCCTGCAACGCGCCATCAAGCAGCACCTGCGCCGTCTGCTGCCGGTCGAGCTACCCCTGTATCGCCTGGGGCCGGCCCGCTTCGGCTTTCTGCTGCACGACGCCGACGAGACCGCGCAACAGGCGCTGCTCGAACGCCTGCAGGAGGAATTGACCGGGGTGCTCGACTACAACGGCATTCCCATCCAGACCCGCCTGGGCCTGGGAATCATGTCCCTGACCGACGATCACCCCACCGACTGGCTGCGCGCCCTGATCGCCACCGCCGACGATGCCCGCGCCGAGATGCGCGGCTGCCGGCATTTCGATCCGCAGCACGATGCCGCCTACCGCCGCGCCTTCGCCCTGCTCAGCGCCCTGCCCCAGGCGCTGCGCGCCGAGGATCAGCTGAGCCTGGTCTACCAGCCGCGCATCGATCTGGCCACCGGTCGCTGCCACAGCGTCGAGGCACTGCTGCGCTGGCAGCATCCGCACCTGGGGTCGGTCAGTCCGGCGGAATTCATTCCACTGGCGGAAAAGACCGCGCTGATCACCGCCCTGAGTCGCTGGGTGATGCAGCAGGCCATCAGCCAGGCCTACACCTGGCAGCGGGAAGGTCGGAGTCTGGGCGTGGCGATCAACATCTCCGCCCATGACCTGAACGATCCGGACTTCACCGAGCAGACCACCGAGTTGCTGCAGCGCTATCCGGTCAATCCCCGGCGCCTGGAACTGGAGGTCACCGAGAATGCCCTGCTGGGTGACGTGGCGCTGATCCATCGCCAGCTGGCCGCCCTGCGCGAGCTGGGCATCGGCATCGCCATCGACGACTTCGGTACCGGCTACAACAACCTCTCGCACCTGCGCGAGTTGCCGGCCGACACCATCAAGATCGATCGCAGCTTCGTGCGCGAACTGACCCATCGCACCAAGGACCGGCTGATCGTCAGCTCGCTGATCGAACTGTCCCACCAGCTGGGCTTTCGCATCACCGCCGAAGGCATCGAGACCGCCGAGGCCCTGGCCAGCCTGCTGGCCATGGGCTGCGACGAAGGCCAGGGCTTCTGGATCGGCAAGCCCATGCCCGAACCGGAGTTGCAGGCCTGGCTGCTGATCCAGCAACCGGATCTGCAACGCTCGACCCGTCGCGCACCGGTCTTCCAGCTGTTCGACAACACCGCCAAGCACTGAGCCCGCCCTGCCCCGCGGTCGCGCCGCGGGGTGGCGCCTCAGGTCCGGCGCGGGATCACTCCTGGGTGCGCTTGCGCGGCGGCGCGAAGCCGTCGGCCGAAGTCGGCACCAGGGCGCCGGGGCGGCGCTCGGACTTGGGTTTGGCCTTGGTCTTGGCCTTGCCGTCCTTCTTGCCCTCGGTCTTTTTCTTCTTCACGCCGGCAGCCTTGCCCGACGCCTTGAGCTTTTTCGGGCCGTTGTAGCTGGCCTTGAGACCCGGCAGGTGACGGCGCTCGAATCTCAGCTTGAGATAGCGCTCGATGCTGGACATCAGATTCCAGTCGCCATGGGTGACGAAGGAGATCGCCAGGCCGGCCTCGCCGGCGCGCCCGGTGCGGCCGATGCGGTGGACGTATTCGTCGCCACTGCGCGGCAGGTCGTAGTTGATCACCAGGTCGAGGCCTTCGACGTCCAGGCCGCGAGCAGCCACGTCGGTGGCGATCAGCACCTTGACCGCGCCGCTCTGCAGCCGCTCCACGGCCAGCTTGCGGTCCTTGGTGTCCTTGTCGCCGTGCAGCACGAAGACCTTGAGGCCCTCGGCCACCAGGCGGCCGGTGAGGCGATCGGCCTGCACCTTGGTGTTGGTGAAGACGATGGCCTTGCGATAGGTCTCGTTGGCCAGCAGCCACTGCAGCAGGC
Organism: Pseudomonas aestiva; assembly: GCF_039908605.1. Lineage (NCBI taxonomy): Bacteria > Pseudomonadati > Pseudomonadota > Gammaproteobacteria > Pseudomonadales > Pseudomonadaceae > Pseudomonas > Pseudomonas aestiva. Next base: position 3,046,968 of record NZ_CP150916.1, read on the forward strand.
GTTCCTTGTGCGGGGGCTCGTCGGCCAGGATTACCTGCTGCACCACGGCTTCGTTCAGTTCGCCAGTGCGGTCCAGCATGAGATTCTGCGGCTCGCGCAGGACCTGCTCGACCACCTGACGCAGGCTGTTGCCACCGCTGGTCGCGGAGAACAGCAGGGTCTGGCGACCCTCCCGCTCGCAGCTCGCGGCGATCTGCAGCACGTCCTCGGAGAAGCCCATGTCGAGCATGCGGTCGGCTTCGTCGAGTACGAGCATCTCGATGTCTTTCAGGTTCACGTTTCCGGCGTTGCGCTGCTCCAGCAGGCGACCGGGGGTGGCCACCAGTATCTCCGGATTCTTGCGCAGGCCGGCGGCCTGGACCCGGAAGTCCTCGCCACCGATCACCAGGCCGGCCTTGAGAAAGGTGAACTGGCCGAAGCGTTCGATTTCCTTGGCGGTCTGCTGGGCCAGCTCGCGGGTCGGCAGCAGGATCAGCGCGCGGGCGCCGGAGCGCGGCTTGGGATCCTTGAGCAGGCGATCCAGCAGCGGCAACAGAAAGGCGGCGGTCTTGCCGCTGCCGGTGCGGGCGGTGACGCGCAGGTCATGACCTGCCAGGGCCGGGCCCACGGCAGCGGCCTGGACCGGAGTGGGCGTCTTGAAGCCCAGGGTATCGAGGGCCTTGAGCAGGCGCTCGTGCAGAGCGAGTTCGGTAAACACGGGTAGACCTCGGTAAAAAAAGGGCGGCCGCCGCGGGCGACCGCAGGTGATCAGGGGACCAGACGGCTGCGGAACAGCGCCTGATGCTCGCGGCACTGGGCGGCGGCCAGCAGGAAGACGCCATGGCCGCCGCGCTCGAATTCGAGCCAGGTGAAATCGACTTCCGGATAGAGCGCCTCGACGTGGACCTGGCTGTTGCCCACCTCCACGATGAGGATGCCCAGCTCGGTGAGGTGATCCGCGGCCTCGGCCAGCATCCGCCGCACCAGGTCCAGGCCGTCGTCGCCACAGGCCAGGCCCAGGGCCGGTTCGTGCTGGTATTCGGCCGGCATGTCGGCGAAGTCCTCGGCATCCACATAGGGCGGATTGCTGACGATCAGATCGAAACGCTGCCCTGGCAATCCGGCGAAGCCGTCGCCCTGGACGGTATAGACGCGATCCTCCAGGCCGTGGCGCTCGATGTTCTGCCAGGCCACTTCGAGGGCGTCGTAGGACAGATCGCCCAGGGCTACCTCGGCCTCGGGGAAGGCATAGGCGCAGGCGATGCCGATGCAGCCCGAGCCGGTACAGAGATCGAGGATGCGCGCCGGCGCGGCCGGCAGCCAGGGCGCGAATTGCGCGTCGATCAGCTCGCCGATGGGCGAGCGCGGCACCAGCACCCGCTCGTCGACGGTGAACGGCAGGCCGCAGAACCAGGCTTCGCCGAGCAGATAGGCGGTCGGCACACGCTCCTGGATGCGCTTGTGCAGGAGCACCCCGAGTTCGTAGCGCTCGTCGTCTTCCAGGGCGCAGTCCAGGTAGCGATCGGCGGTGTCCCAGGGCAGGTGCACGGCGCCCAGCACCAGGGCGCGGGCCTCGTCCCAGGCGTTGTCGTGGCCATGGCCGAAGAACAGCTCTTCGGCATGGAAGCGGCTGACGGCCCAGCGGATGTGGTCGCGCAAGGTGCGCAGGCGGGATTCGCTCATGAAAGGCTCCGGATGATCAGCCGCGCATTCTAACCCGCGCCCGGTCCGGCTGCAGGAACTTAACGTCCGGGCCCTTCTTCCTAAGCCTAGACCTTCAACGAGGAGAACGTCATGAGCAAGACCGTAGCCGATCATCTCTGGGAGCGCCTCGGCCAGTGGCACGTCGAGCGCATCTTCGGTTACCCCGGCGATGGCATCAACGGCATCATGGGCGCCCTGGGTCGGGTAGCCGACCAGTTCGACTACGTGCGGGTGCGCCACGAGGAGATGGCCGCCTTCATGGCCTGCGCCCATGCCAAGTTCACCGGCGAGGTGGGCGTCTGCCTGGCCACCTCCGGGCCCGGGGCCATCCATCTGCTCAACGGCCTGTACGACGCCAAGATGGACCATATGCCGGTAGTGGCCCTGGTGGGCCAGCAGGCCGCCTCTTCACTGGGCAGCGACTATCAGCAGGAGGTCGACCTGCACACCCTGTTCAAGGACGTCTCCGCCTATGTGGAGACGGTGGTGCATCCGGCGCAGCTGCGCCATGTCATCGACCGCGCCTTCCGCGTGGCCATCGCCGAGCGCCAGGTGGCGACGGTGATCATCCCCAACGACATCCAGCAGTTGCCGGCGGTGGAAAGTCCGCCGCACCAGCACGCCAATGTCCTTTCCGGTGCCGGGGCCATCCCGCCGCGACCCTATGCCCAGGAAGACGACCTGCAGGCCGCGGCAGACATCCTCAATGCCGGCAGGAAGGTTGCCCTGCTGGTGGGCGCCGGCGCCCTGCAGGCGCGCAGCGAGATGATGGCGGTGGCCGAGAAGCTCAGCGCCGGGGTGGCCAAGGCGCTGCTGGGCAAGGGCGTACTCTCCGACGAACTGCCCTATGTCACCGGCGCCATCGGCCTGCTCGGCACCGAGGCCAGCGATCTGCTGATGAAGGAATGCGACACCCTGCTGATCGTCGGCTCGACCTTCCCCTATACCGAATTCCTGCCTCAGGAAGGCCAGGCGCGAGCGGTGCAGATCGACCTGCATGCGCGCAACATCAGCATGAGATATCCCATCGAGCAGCCGTTGCTGGGCGATGCCGCCGAGACCCTGAGACGCCTGCTGCCACTGCTGGAGAGCAAACCCCACGATAAATGGCGCGCGCGCATCGAAAAGAGCGTGGCCGCTTCCTGGCACTCCATCGAGCAGCGCGCCCTGGCGCCCGCCGAGCCGATCAATCCGCAGCGGGTGTTCCACGAACTTTCCAGCCAGCTGCCACAGGATGCCATCCTCTGCGGCGACAGCGGCTCCCACACCAACTGGTATGCCCGCGACATCCGCATGCGCGGGCAGATGCTGGGGTCGCTGTCGGGCAAGCTGGCGACCATGGGCTGCGGCATTCCCTATGCCATCGCGGCCAAGTTCGCTCATCCGGATCGTCCGGTGATCGCCCTGGTGGGCGATGGCGCCATGCAGATGAACGGCAACGCCGAACTGGTCACCCTGCAGCAGTACTGGAAGAGATTCAGCAATCCGACCTTCATCGTCATGGTGCTCAACAACGGCGATCTCAATCAGGTGACCTGGGAGCAGCGTGCCCTGGCCGGGGATCCCAAATTCGCCCCGGCCCAGGATGTGCTCGATTTCCCCTATGCCCGCTATGGCGAATTGCTCGGCTTCAAGGGCCTGCGCATCCATCGCCCGGACGAGGTGGCCGATGCCTGGCAGCAGGCCTTCGAAGCGGATCGCCCGGTGGTGCTGGAATTCGTCACCGACCCCAGCGTGCCGCCGCTGCCGCCGCACATCAGCTTCGAGCAGGCCAGGGCCTTCCTCGGCGCTATCGCCAGTGGCGATCCGAATCGCTGGGACATGCTCAAGCAGGGAGCCCGGCAGCTGCTGCGCTAGCCCGCGCCGCTCAGGCTCGCCAAGCAACGCCGAGGCGTATAACCTCGGCGGCCTTACAGAGCCTGGGGTATGAGCATGCAGTTGCCCGAGCACGACCGTTTCGATCCGCCGCCGCTGCGCCTGCGGCGGCCCTTCCTGACCTCCCTCACCGCCGGCCTCGGCACCTTCTCGGTGCTGACCGGCCTGGCGGCGCTGCTGGCTGGCGGCGCCGCCCTGCTGCAGCTGCCGCAGCTGACCCCCTATCTGACCCTGACCCGCGAGACCGCCCAGGGCGTCCTGGGCGGCGGCGCGCTGCTCTTGCTGGTCGGGTTCTGGTTGCGCCGCCGCAGCCAGCGGCGCTGGCGCTATCGCAATGCCTTGAGCCTCGCTCCCGAGCTCAAGCGGCGACGCTAGCTAGCGCTGTCGCAGGCGGGCCAGGCCACCGCCCAGCAGTCCGGTGAGGCAACCCAGCACCAGACCGCCGACATGGGCGCCATTGGCGATGGAGCCGAAACCGAGCAGATCGAAGACCCCGGTCAGGCAGATCACCAGCCAGATCAGCATCATGGCAACCACGCCACGGGGCATGCGATAGGCCGGATTGGGCGCCAGCCACTGGAACACCCAGCAATGGCCGAGCAGACCATAGAGCACGCCGGACAGGCCGCCGAACAGCGCCGGCCCGGTCCAGGCGTACTGCACCAGGTTGGAGCCGGCGGCGAACACCAGGGTCAGGAGCAGCAGCAGCAGGCCGCCCTGGCGGAATTCGATGCGGCGACCCAGCTCCCAGTACCAGAGGGCGTTCATCGCCAGATGCAGCAGGCCGAAGTGCAGGAAGATCGGGGTGACCAGTCGCCACCATTCGCCGCGGGCCAGGCTGGCGTCGAGATCGAGAAAGGCGATGTGCTCCGCATCGATCAGGCGGAATTCCTGCAGCGTCAGGTAGTGGATCAACGCCAGGTTGTCGCCCAGTTCGGTGGCCAGGCCCAGCAGCAGGGTGACGGCAAGAAAGACGGCGCTGACCGGACTGGCCTTGAGTTGCGCCAGCAGCCCGAAGCCCCGCGGTCCACGCGTCGCCTGGACCTCGCCGCGCGGATCGCCGTCGGGATAGCGTTCATAGAGGCTGCGGGTCTCTTCGATCCGCGCCGGGTCCAGCACCCAGAGCACCTGGCTGTCGCCCTCTTCCACCACCCGGTGGCGGATCTGCAGGCGCCGCAGCAGGCGCGTGAAGCCCAACAGGTCACGGCCCAGGGGCACGCGCAGCACGGGTTGCGGCTGGTTCATCGCCCCTCCTCGCGCTGCACGTCGATCCAGACGAACTTGGCCGGGTCGATCTGGCGTTCGTCGTCGAGGCGGTAGGCCACCAGCTTGCCGTACTTGACCGCACTGTAGTCCAGGCAGGCGAGGTTCGGCCGCAGGGGTTCGGGATGGCCATCGCGCCAGTAGTGACCGACGAACAGCATCGGCTCATCCTCGCCATAGCAAAGCAGCCCGGCCTTTTCCTCGTCGCTCAAGGGTTCGCAGGCGATTTCCGCTGGCAAGGCATCGGGCTGGAAGACCACGTCGCCATAGGTCTGGGGATCGCTTTCCCAGAACTTGGTGCGAAAGCGCGCCCGCACATAGCCATCGCTGCCGGTGAGGCGCAGGCCATGGGGCAAGGGCAGCGAGACGCCATTGAGCAGGCGCGAGGCGACCCGGCTGGCCATGCTGCCACCGACGATGGACTGGCGCACGAAGTCCTCGTCGATGCAGGCATCCGGATAGTGGTGGAGGAATTCGTCGATCAGCCGCTGATCCCAGCAGGCATGGACGATGCGGAAGTGCCCGAAGTCCTTGCACAGCGGCAGCCGGTAGAGCCAGCGCAGGTGGTCCTGCCACTCGCCGGGATGGTCGGCGAAGGCCGCCAGGGTCTCCTGGATCAGCTGGCGATGGCGCGGCGTGTGTTCGCGTACCCAGGTCTGGCCGGTGCCGGGCAGCGCCGGGGTGTGCCAGGCCAGGGCATTGAGTTCGTGATTGCCGAGGATGCAGTGGGCATGGCCACCTTCGACCATGGCCCGCACCCGGCGCAGGGAGCCGCGGATGCGCGGGCCGCGATCGACCAGGTCACCGAGAAAGATCGCCTGGCGCTCCGGGTGCTGCCAGACGCCGTCCACCTGCCGGTAGTCAAGGCGCTCCAGCAGCAGGTCCAGGGTATGGGCGCAGCCGTGGAGATCGCCGATCAGATCGTAGCCCAGGGGCATCAGTCGTCTCCCAGCCGACTGCCCCAGCCGAGCTTGGTCCGGCAGATCTCGTAGTAGTTGTGATCCAGCGGATGGATCAGCCTGAGTTTGTGCGGCTTCTTCTGAATGGTCACGGTATCGCCGGGTGCGCAGGTGAAATGATTCTGGCCATCACATGAGACCTGCGGATAGATCGTCATGTTCGGCGACACCAGGATCGACAGGGTGCTGTCGCCGGACACCACGATGGGCCGGCTGGACAGGGTGTGGGGATACATGGGCACCACCACGATGGCATCCAGCTTGGGATGCATGATGGGGCCGCCGGCCGACAGCGAGTAGGCGGTGGAGCCGGTGGGGGTGGCGACGATCAGGCCGTCGGCGCGCTGGCTGCAGACGAACTGGCCGTCGATGTACAACTCGAATTCGATCATCCGGGTGGACTTGCCCGGATGCAGCACCACGTCGTTGAGGGCATCGCCCTGGCCGATCATCTCGCCGCCACGCTCGACGAAGGCGTCGAGCAGGAAGCGCGTCTCCATCAGGTACTGACCGTCGAGCACCTCGGCGACCTTGGTCTCCAGTTCATCGGGACGGATATCGGTGAGAAAGCCCAGCTTGCCGCGGTTGATGCCCAGCACCGGCACCCGCGGGCGCACCAGGGCGCGGGCGGCGCCCAGCAGGCTGCCGTCGCCGCCGACCACGATCACCAGGTCGCAGATCTCGCCCATGAGCTTGCGCGACACCGTCTGCAGGCCATGCCCGGGCAGGACCTCGGCGATGGTGTTTTCCAGGATGACGTTGCGCCCGCGTTGCAGCAGAAAGGTCTTGAGCCGGCGGATGGTGTCCAGCACCTGGGTGCTGCCGAGTCGACCGATGATGCCGATGTTACGAAAGGAGTCCATGACGCGCCGGCGGCCCCGTTGGCTGGAAAGTGCGGAAAGTATGGGCGAAAGGCCGTGGCAGCGGCAAACCGCCCTCATCCGACCGCGGGTCGCCGCCGGTGATCCGCAGCGGTCCGGCTTGGCCTATGCTGGCACCATGACGCCCTTCGCCGAGCTGCACGCCCTGCCCCGCCGCCTGAGCCAGCCCCAGGTACGTGACCTCGCCTGGACCCTGATCGCCACGCCGCTGCTGGAAGCCGCCGACACCCGCCATCCGCTGGTCGCCAGCGACTGGGCGAATCATCCCGGCAGACTGGCAGACTGGCTGCGGCAACAGGACGCGGCACCCCAGGCGCTGGCGGCCTGGCTCGCCCAGGGCAGCGACCGCCGCCTGGGTCGCCAGTACGAAAGACTCTGGCAATTCGCCCTGGCGCGCGCCCCTGGGTTGAGGTTGCGCGCGGCCAACCTGCCCCTGCGCGAGGGCGACCGTACCCTGGGCGAACTGGACCTGCTGGTGGAAGACGCCGAGGGGGTCCATCACCTGGAACTGGCGGTGAAGTTCTACCTGGGCGAAGGTCCACCAGACGCGCCGCGCTGGCTGGGTCCCGGTGGCGAAGACCAGCTGGCGCGCAAACTCTCACACCTGCGCCAGCGCCAGCTGCCGCTGTCGGCCACGCCCCTGGCCCAGGCCAGCCTGACGGCGCTGGACATCGCCCCGCCGCGGGCGGCGCTGTGGCTGGGCGGCTATCTGTTCCAGCCACTCGAACGAACCCTGCCCTGGCCGGTTGGCGCCCTGCCACCCCAGCAACCTCAGCTGTGGTGCGAGCGGCAGCTGTTGCCGGACGGCCCCTGGGAAGTGCTGCCCAAGGGCCACTGGCTGGCGCCCGCGGTCGCCGATACGCCCTGTTTGCCGCTGCCGGACGGCGAGCCGAGCTGGCCGCAATTGCTGGTGCGGCGCGATGCACGCGGCGACGAAGAGGCGCGACTGTTCCTGGTGCCTGCGGGCTGGCCGGTTCAGCCGCCGGCCAACGCCGCCAGCTGAGTTTCCAGCGCGCGGCGGCCCTGGAGACCACCGCTGTGGACCAGCACCAGGCGACTGCCCGGCGCCAGCGCGCCGCCCTCGATTGCCTGGCGCAGCGCTAGCCAGAGCTTGCCGGTATAGAGCGGCTCCAGGGCGATCCCGGTCTGCGCCTCGAATTCCGCCATGGCCCGGGCCAGCTCGGCATCGAGACGGCCGAAGCCGCCGCGGCTGGCGTCCAGCAGGCGCCAATCGGCGCCGGTGTGCTGCGCGAGCAGCCGGTCGAGCGTGGCTTCGACGCCATGCCCGGGTGGCACCGCCAGGCCGCCCACCACCTGCCAGGCGGGATCGGCGGCGCGGATCACCCCGGCCAAGGTTGTACCGGTGCCGGCAGCCAGCCAGAGTTGCTGGCAATCGGGCCAGCCCAGGGCGGCGAGTCCCTGCCGCAGCTCCGTGACGATGGCCGCGCAGGCCGCGGCGGCCTGCGCGTCGCAGCCGCCTTCGGGAATGGGTAGCAACCCGGGATAGCGCGCCTGCCAGGGCTGCCAGAAGTCGGCCGCATGGCGGCGGCGATAGCCGCCATAGCCGAGCCAGTGCAGGGTCATGCCATTGGCCTGCAGATCCTCGACCGTGGGCGTCCGGCAGGGCTCGCCACGCAAGAGGCCGACGGTGGCGAAGCCTTCCTCCCGCCCCAGGGCGGCCAGCGCATGCAGATGATTGGAGTGGGCACCACCCAGGCTGATGAGCCCGCGGCCTTCGCCCCGAGCCAGGCGTTCGCGCCAGGGCCGCAGCTTGTAGGCCTTGTTGCCGTTATGCCCGGCCGGGCGCTGATCCAGGCGCAGCACCGCCAGGCGCAGGTCCCGCGCCGCCAGGATGGCGAGCTGCACCTCCTGGAGCACGGCGGGCGAAGGAAAGATCATCAACCAGGGAGTCAGAGATTGGCGACGTCACCATCGCTGTCATCGCCGCGGTGCTCGGCGCACAGGGTCGAGCGCAGCGGATCGAACTGGGCGGGATGCTCCACCCGTACCACCGGCCGCCCGCAGCGCTCGCCTTCCACCTCGGCCTGGCAGACCGGCTGCTGGTGATGCTCCAGCCAGCGCTGGTACTGCTCCCGGCTGACCTTGCAGTGCTCGGCGACGTAACCCAGGGGATCGGCGCTGAAGCGAGGGACGTCCTGCCGGCTGAGGATCAGATGACCGGCGCCGGGCTGGAAGGTGACGAACAGGATGCCCTGGCGCGCCAGGCGCTCCAGCTGGCCTTCGTTGCTGTCGCCGATCAGCTGGGCGCAGCGCTCGCGCAGCTGGCGGATGTCTTCCTGCAACTGGCCGTCCAGCTCGTCGCGGTACTTGAGTTCCACCTCGCGGATGGTCAGCTGGTTCTTCAGCTCGCCCACGGCGGCGGCCACCCGGGCCTCGCTTTCGGCTTCGGACTGGATGCGCAGCGCCTCGATCTTGTAGAGGGCGTTGCGCTCCAGGGTGCGCATCTGCTCGTTGAGTTCCTCGCGCTGCTGGCGAGCCTGCTCGTGCTGCTGCTCCAGGTGCTGGGCCAGGGCGGCATAGCGCACCTCCAGCTCGGCCTTGGCCGCACGTACCTCGTCGGCGTCGCGCTGCAGACGCGCCAGGTCTTCCTGGTGCTGGCGGGTCAGGGTCAGCAGCCGGGTACGCTGACCGGCGATCAGCTTGTCCAGCGCCTCCTGGTGTTCCTGGGCGAGGATGCGGCGGACCCGTTCGAGACGGGCCTCGACATCGATGCCGTCGGCGGCGCTGGGGTGGTATTCCCCGGCCAGCTCCACCTCGCCATCGCGCGGCGCGACCAGGCCCAGGCAATCGCGGATCGCCTGCCAGTCGTCGTGCTCGGTCTCGCTGCGGGGATCCCAGAGATCGCCCTGGTGCCAGGAAATCGGGCAATGGCTGCGACTGGCCAGACGGATCGGTCCGGCGCCCAGGTCGGGGCCGACATCGCCACGCTCGGCCAGCTCGCCCAGCGGCAGGTCCCATTCCGGCAACGGTTTGCCCTGGGCATCGAAGGCCAGCAGGAAAAACACCGCGGCCTTGACCCGGCGGTGCTCGTCCAGCAGCAGATAGACGAAGCGATGGCGCCGTCCGGCGCAGTCGAGCAGCGTCTGGTCGCCCTGCCAGAGCGCCTGAAAATCGGGAAACAGCAAGGCGCGATTCACACCCTGGTCGCCGAACCCCAGCACCACCGGGGTCAGTACCGTCTCTACGTTCAACGTCTCTGCCATCTCTCGCCGCGTGCTCTGTCGATCCCACATGAATACCGAGGCCGGCGTCTCGCCAATTGGCGACCGGACCTGCGTCCGCCCGCCGACCTCTGGCGGCGACACGGTAGACCCGCGTCGCCGCCCAACTCCTTCGACGCGCCGGGCCCCCACCCGACGCGTCAGGACGGCAGCTTAGCCAATCCTGGTCGGCGGGATGGAAGAGAGACCAGACATTGGGACGAGGGTCGGTCCGGAACCGATGTTATGCGGAGTGGATCACAGAAATCATCCCTGATTGCAACGAAGAGTTACAGCTGGGCGGCTAGGCGAGTGGCCTGATCGATGGCGCGCTTGGCATCGAGCTCGGCGGCGACATCCGCGCCACCGACCCGATGCACCGCCACGCCAGCGCCGAGCAACTCGTCTTCCAGCTCGCGCAGGGACTCCTGGCCCGCGCAGAGCACGACGTTGTCGACATCCAGCACCTGCTCGCCGCCATCGGGCAGGCGCAGGCGCAGGCCGGCGTCGTCGATGCCCAGGTATTCCACCCCGCCAATGGCCTTGACGCCACGCTGCTGCAGGCGCGCGCGGTGGATCCAGCCTGTGGTCTTGCCCAGCCCCTTGCCGGGTTTGCCCGGCTTGCGCTGCAGCAGCCAGACTTCGCGTGGCACGGCCGGCGGCGTCGCCGGGGCCAGCCCGCCGCGGCTGCTGAAACTGGGATCTATGCCCCACTCGCGGTAGAAGGCGGTGATGGGCTCCGCGTCCTGATGGCCGTGGGTGAGGAAATCCGCCACGTCGAAACCGATGCCGCCGGCGCCGATCAGGGCCACCCGCCGCCCTACCGGCTTGCGTTCAAGCAGGACGTCCAGGTAGCCCAGCACCTTGGGATGGTCGACCCCCGGAATGGGCGGCACCCGCGGCGTCACCCCGGTGGCCAGGATCACCCCTGCGAAGCCCTCGGCCTGCAATTCGGCGGCGCTGACGCGCTGGTTGAGGCGGACATCCACCGCCAGTCGCTCCAGACGCCGCTGGAAATACCTCAGGGTCTCGCCGAATTCTTCCTTGCCAGGAATGCGCCTGGCGACATTGAACTGGCCACCGATGCGCTCGCTGGCCTCGAACAGCACCACCTGGTGGCCGCGCTCGGCCAGGGTGCAGGCGGCGGCCAGGCCGGCCGGCCCGGCGCCGACCACGGCAAAGCGGCGTGATTCGGCGGCGGGCAGGATCTGCAACTCGGTCTCGTGGCAGGCGCGCGGATTGACCAGGCAGCTGGTCAACTTGCCGGCGAAGGTGTGGTCCAGGCAGGCCTGGTTGCAGGCGATGCAGGTGTTGATCTCGTCGGCGCGGCCAGCGGCGGCCTTGGCGACGAAGTCCGGATCGGCCAGCAGCGGCCGGGCCATGGACACCAGGTCGGCCTGGCCGGCGGCGAGGATGGCCTCGGCCACCTCCGGGGTGTTGATGCGGTTGGTGGCGATCAGCGGCACCCGCACCCGGCCCTTGAGCTGGGCGGTGACGGCGGCGAAGGCGCCGCGCGGCACCAGGGTGGCGATGGTGGGGATGCGCGCCTCGTGCCAGCCGATGCCGGTGTTGATCAGGCTGACCCCGGCGTCTTCCAGCCAGAGCGCCAGTTGCAGGCATTCCTCGGGGGTGCTGCCCTGTTCCACCAGATCCAGCAGCGAGAGGCGGAAGATGATCAGGAAATCCGGGCCGGTCGCCCTGCGGATGCCTGTGACGATGGCCAGCGGCAAGCGGCAGCGACTGGCGAAGTCGCCGCCCCAGCGATCCGTGCGGTGGTTGGTCCGCGCGGCGATGAACTGGTTGATGAAGTAGCCTTCGGAACCCATCACCTCGACGCCGTCGTAGCCGGCCTGCTGCGCCAGCGTGGCACAGCGGACGAAGGCGGCGATCTGCCCCTCCACCTCGGCCTCATCCAGCTCGCGTGGGGTGAAGGGATTGATCGGTGCCTGCAGCGCCGAGGGCGCCACCAGCTGGGGGTTATAGGCATAGCGACCGGCGTGCAGGATCTGCAGGCAGATACGGCCGCCGGCGGCATGCACCGCGTCCGTCACCGGCCGATGGTGCTCGGCCTCCTCGGGAGTGGTCAGCTTGGCCGCGCCCTTGGCCACCGCCCCCTCTTCGTTCGGCGCTATGCCCCCGGTGACGATCAGCCCCACCCCGCCCCGCGCCCGCTCGGCGAAGAAGGCGGCCATCCGCGCGAAGCCGCCAGGCCGCTCTTCCAGCCCCGTGTGCATGGACCCCATCACCACCCGGTTGCGCAAGGTGATCGACCCCACGGGCAGGGGTTCGAGCAGATGCGGATAGCTATCTGAAGGGGTGGTATTACGGGGGGCAAGCTCGATCATGGCGGTCTCCGGTGGTTGGCCTTTCTGGGAAAGCCTGGCGCCACGATAGGAGCAGCGCGGGCTGGCCTCAATCACCGGAAATGACAACCTCTTTACCCAAATGTACAGCCGCCCCTTGGCAGTGGCGGCCTGGTCTCCTACCCTGAGCACCTTTATCTCGCCCGGCCCGGGAGGCCGGGACCGCTCTGGAGTGCCGATGCGCAAGCTCGTGTTCCTGGTGCTGATCGCCCTGTTCGCCGTGCTGGCGGGCTGGGTGGCCCAGCGGCCAGCCTTCCATTACCTGTCGGATCTGCGCAGCAGCCTGGCGGTGGACCTGACCACCACGCCAGCGGCGGCCACCACCGGCAACCTGCTGGGGATCGAGCCCGAACTGGTCGCCCTGGACTATGGCAATCCCGAGCGATTGCGCCTCAAGCTCGATGCCTATCTGGCCAATGCGCGGCGCCTGGGCCTGATCGGCGCCCAGACCATCGTGGTGCTGCCCGAGCACCTGGGCACGCCCCTGGCGCTGATGGGCGAGAAGCCCGAGGTCTATGCCGCGGCACGCAGCGAAGAGGCCATCCAGTGGCTGCTGCTGGGCAATCCGTTGCGCATGGCTCGCGCCTGGTTCCAGGCCGAGGGTGACCGGCGCCTGGCCGACAGCCTGTTGCGCATGAAGGCCTGGGACATGGCCAGCGCCTACCAGCAGCTCTTCGGCGGCCTCGCCCGCCAGTACGGCGTCACCCTGGTGGCCGGCTCCATCGTCCTGCCCGGTCCGACCCTGGTGGACGGCGAATTGCAGGTGGGTACGGGACCTTTGCGCAATGTCACCCTGGTCTTCGGACCCGACGGCAAGGTGCTCGGCCAACCGCTGGTGCGACCGCTGACGGCCAGGGACAACGGCGACGATCTCAGCCCGCCGCTGCTGCGACTGGAGACGCCGCTGGGCCGTCTCGGCGTCATCCAGGGCAGCGATACCGGTCGCGCCGGCGTGCTGGACGCTCCCCAGGTGGAATTGCTGGCGATTCCCGCCCTCGCCTCGGGCGCCACCCCGGCACCGGCCCCCTTCGACATCCAGCGCCTGCGCGCCGCCGGCATCCGCGCCGCCCTGGAAGTGCAGCTGCGCGGCCGCCTCTGGGAATGGCAGGCCGGCGGCGGCAGCCAGGCCTTCACCCCGGATGCGACAGCGGCCACCGATGCTGCCCAGGCCGGGAGCAAGCTGATCAATCTGCGGCTATGAGCGCGCCGGCGCTGCGCCTGGGCGACCTCTCCACCGGCTTCGTGCTGGCGCTGGCGGCAGCCGTCGCCCAGCGGGGTGCCGATGCCGCCGGCCTGCTGGCACGCTTCGGCCTGACCGCGGCGCGGCTGGCCGAACCTGGCGGACGGCTGTCGATCCCCCACTACATGCGCCTGGGCCATGCGGCCTTGGAACTGACTGGCGATTCGGCGCTGGGCCTGGCCATGGGCCGGGCGATGCGGCCGGCCTTTCTCGGTCTCGCCGGCATCACCGTGGGCCAGGCACCGGACGTGCGCCACGCCGCCGAGACGCTGCTCGAACTGGAACCGCTCTATGGCCGCAACTACCGGGGCCGGTCGCGCTATGCCGCCCAGGGCCGCGACGCCTGGCTGCACTTCTATAGCATCAGCCCCTACAACGGCTACAACCGCTTCGTGGTGGACGTGGTGCTCAGCGCCTGGCTGGCGCTGTTGAGCGCCGTCGCCGGGCGCCCGCTGCAACCGCGCCGCGTCCTCATCGAATACCCCGCACCGGCGGACGTGGCGCCCTACGAGGCCGCCTTCGGCTGCGCGGTGGAATTCGGCGCCGCCGAGAATGCGCTGCTGCTCGATGCCGCGACCCTGGCCCTGACCGGGTCCGAGCATTGCCCGGCCACCTGGCGCCAGCTGCTGGCCCTGAGCGAAGCCGAACACGGCCGCCTGACCCGCACCCGCGGCCTCACCGAGCGGGTGGTCGAAGTCATGGGGCCCTTGCTACGGCACGGCGAGCCGACCCTGGAGCAGATCGCCAGCCGGCTGCGTCTGCCGTCCTGGACGCTGAGGCGCAAGCTGGCCGAAGAAGGTACCCAGTACCGCACCCTGCTCAACCTGACCCGCCGCGACCTGGCGCTGGCCTATATCCGCGATACCGAGGCCAGCTTCGGCGAGATCGCCTATCTGCTCGGCTTCGCCTCCCCCGCCGCCTTCCAGCGCGCCTTCAAGCGCTGGACCGAGCAGACGCCTGGTGACTGGCGGCGTCTCCAGCGGCAGGGAGTGGCCAACTGAAGGGAGCATAGGCGAGGATCGTGGGTCCTAACTGGCTGATCCTTCATCAGGACCGCTATCGCCCCATGCCGAACTTCCTGCTCGCCCTGTTGCTGCTGTGCCTGGCGTTGCCCCTGCGCGCCGCCGAAACCCCTGCCCCGCCCCCGACTGGTCTCGATCCTCAGCAGGCGCGCCAGGTCGCGGCCCTGCTGCAGGATCCGCAGCGGCGCCAGGAGCTGATCCTGACCTTGCAGGCCATCGCCAGCCAGCCGGCGAGCGCGACCGGGACGAAGGCGGCGCCGGCGGCTACGGCAACCGCCGCCACTGCGCCAGCGGCAGCCGCCCCGGCGCCAGGCGAGGAAAAGGCGCTGGTACCGCTGGAAGCCAATGGCCTGATCGCCCAGACCCTCAGTCGCGTCGGTCGCTGGGCCGACAACCTGGGCAGCGAGCTGAACCAGGTGCAGCGGGCCGTGCGTACCCTGCCCGACTGGTCGCGCGCCAGCTTCACGTCCGAAGCGGGTCGTCGCGCCCTGCTGCAGGCCTTGCTGACCCTGGCCACCCTCTTTGCCGCCGGCCTGGTGGGCGAGTGGCTGATCCATCGGGCGCTCCGGCGCCCGCGGCAACGGCTGCAGCGCCATGCCGATCTGGCCGACACCCGCGCCCGGCGCCAGGCCCAGCAGCAGGCGGCCCAGCAGTCCCCTGCTGAAGCGTCGGCACCGGCGGTCGAGGAGGCCGCTACCCGCCCGGCCGAAGCCGCGGTGGCCCTGGTCAAGACTCAGCGTGATGGCGTGGATCAACTCGAAGAGGTGCCCATCGCCCCGTCCGACAGCGCAGCACCGGCGACCGAGTCCACTGCCACCGATCCCGCATCCGCCAACCGCGCCCGACCCAGCGCAGAGGAGCACTGGACCACCCTGCGGCACCTGCCCTTCGCCCTGGGACTGCTATTGCTGGAATTGCTGCCGCTACTGGCCTTCTGGGCCACCGCGGCGCTGCTGATCCACTATCTGGTGGGCGCGGATGCCAATCAGCGCGAGCTAGTCGGTGGCTTCCTCGGTGCCTATCTCACCACCCGCCTGGCGCTGATCGTCATCCGCCTGCTGATCGATCCCGCCGCCCACGGCATCCGCCTGCTCAAGGTCAGGACCGCCCTCGCCTGTACCCTGCTGCGCTGGCTGCACGCCTTCGTGGCCCTGATCACCTTCGGCCTGGCGATGGCCCAGGCCGCGGACATCCTGGGTGCCAACGAAGAGGGCCGCGAAGCCATCGTCAAGCTGGTCTCGCTGCTGGCCCATCTGTTGGTGGTGGGACTGATCTTTCATGTCCGCCGGCCGGTGGCCGCCAGTATCGCCGGGCGCCAGGATGGCAGTGGCGCCCTGACCGTGCTGCGCGCCTGGCTGGGTCAGGTCTGGGCCGTATTCGCCGCCGTGTTCGTCATGGGTGGCTGGACCATGTGGGCACTGGACATCGAGAACGGGCTGCCGCGGCTGATGAATTTCGTCGCGCTGTCCGCCGGCATCGTGATCCTCGGGCGCCTGGCGGCGGTATTCCTGCTCGGCCTGCTGGGTCGCTTGTTCCAGCCCGCAACCACCGAAGGCGGCAGCGCTACCGATCTGCACCTGCAGCGCTACTATCCGCTGGCGCGCTGGCTGGTGGGGGTGATCGTCACCCTGATCACCGTCCTGGCCCTGTTCCAGTCCTGGGGCTGGAGCGTGCTGGACTGGTTCGACGATGGCAGCATTGGGCGCAGCCTGCTGTCCGCCTTTCTCACCATCCTCATCGCCGCCGTCATCGCCGTGGTGGTCTGGGAAGGCGCCAACGCCACCGTGAATCGTCGACTGAGCAGCTGGAACGAACGCGGCGACACAGTGCGGGCCGCCCGCTTGCGTACCCTGCTGCCCATGCTGCGCACCGGGCTGTTCATCCTGGTCGCGCTGATCGTCGGCCTGACCGCGCTGAGCGAACTGGGCATCAACACCACGCCGCTACTGGCCAGCGCCAGCATCATCGGCGTGGCCCTGGGCTTCGGCTCGCAGAAGCTGGTGCAGGACTTCATCACCGGTATCTTCCTGCTGCTGGAAAACGCCATGCAGGTGGGCGACTGGGTCACTGTGGCCGGGGTCTCGGGCACCGTGGAGTACCTCTCGATCCGCACCGTGCGCCTGCGCGCCGGGGACGGCTCCCTGCACATCGTGCCCTTCAGCTCGGTGTCGGCGGTCAACAACATCAACCGTGGGCTGGGCAACGCCGCCCTGCGCATCAGCGTGGGCTACGCAGAGGACATCGAGCGCGTCATCGCTGAACTCAAAGACATCGGCGCCGGCATGCGCGCCGACGAGGCCTTCAAGGAGCTGATCCTCGCCGATCTGGAGATCTGGGGCGTGGACGCCGTCGACGGCTCCATGGTGACCATCGCCGGGCAGATGAGATGCCTCGACAAGGGCCGCTGGGGCGTGCAGCGCGAACTAAACCGCCGCATCCTCGAACGCTTCCGCGAACGCGGCATCGAGATCGCCAATCCGCGTGCCAGCCTGCTGCTGCCCAGCGAAGCCGGTATCGTGCCCTCCTCGCCCATCCAGCCACGGCCTGCGGAGTAACAGCTGTGCAATACCGTCAAGACGCCTTCAACGGCCTGATCATCGACGCCGCCTCGCTGCCGTCCACCCGCGAGGCCTTTGCCCCGGCGCTGGCGGAGTTGCTCGACAGCGCCCGCCGCGACGGACGCAATCTGATCTGGCTGACCCTGCCGCTGGCCCTTGGCGAGCTGGTCGGGGTGGCCACCCGCGCCGGTTTCGTCTTTCACAACTGCCTGGAACAGGAACTCACGCTGGTCTGGCGCGGTACGTCCAGCGCCTTCGCGCCCTTCGTCCCGACCCACAGCCTGGGCGTCGGCGGCCTGGTGCTCAATGCCCGTGGTGAACTGCTGGCGATCCGCGAACGCGGCAGCCAGGGCTACAAGCTGCCGGGGGGCCATGTCGAGCTGGGCGAAGACCTGGGGCCGGCGGTGATCCGCGAGGTCTGGGAGGAAACCGGCATCCACAGCTCCTTTCGCAGCGTGGTCGGCCTGGTGACCACCCACCCCTACCGCTTCGGCAAATCCAATCTCTATGTGGTCTGCCGCCTCGACCCCCTGAGTGCCGACATCGCCATCCAGGATCCGGACGAGATCGAGGACGCCCGCTGGCTGGCGCTGCCCGACTACCTGGCGGATCCGGGCAACAGTGCCTTCAACCGCGAGTTGGTACGCAGCCTGGCGCAGGCGGAGGGCCTGCGGTCGAGCGCGCTGAACAGCGAGCGCTATCCCAAGGCCGAGGTCTTTCTGGCTCAGCCGTCGAAGGACTGATCCATGCTTTCGGCCGGATGGGCATCGCGCGGACGCCCTACCGGGCGAGCGGGAATACCCACCACCGTGGTGTGGGGCGCCACCGGATGCAGGACCACGCTGTTGGCGCCGATCTTGGCGCCCTCGCCGATCTCCAGATTGCCGAGGATCTTGACCCCGGCGCCGATCATCACCCCGCGCCGCACCTTGGGATGGCGATCGCCCTGCTCCTTGCCGGTGCCGCCCAGGGTCACCTGCTGCAGGATGGAGACGTCGTCCTCCACCACCGCGGTTTCGCCGATGACGATGCCGGTACCGTGGTCGAGCATGATGCCGCGCCCCAGCCGCGCCGCCGGGTGGATGTCGATGGCCAGCAGCCGATTGCAGCGCGCCTGCAGGTGCAGGGCCAGCAGCCGCTCGCCGTTGTGCCAGAGGGCATGGCTCAGGCGCTGGGTCTGCAGCGCCAGGAAGCCTTTGGAGAACAGGAAGATCTCCAGCAGGCTGGCATAGGCCGGATCCCGTGCCAGCACCGCTTCCAGGTCCGCGCAGGCCGCCAGGGTCAGCGCCGGCCACTCGGCGTGCAGGGCAGCGAAGCGTTCGCCGAGTGACTCGGCCTGCCCTGGATTCTCCGCCAGGGCCTCGGCGCAGCGCCGGACCAGGGCGGCGGTCAGATCGACCGGCTGCAGCAGCGCTCGCGTCAGCCCCTCGGCCAGGGCCGGGGCGTCGCGGCGCCCGGCTTCGGCCTGGGCGCGCAGGAGTTGCCAGAGTTCGGGAGCGGAGCGAGGCGGCATGGCGGGACAGGGTCCTTAACTGGGAGCGCCCAGCTTAGCGGGCGCGGCCGGTAACGTCTTGTACATCAGGGTGGTGCTGTCACGGCGTTCGGGTTGGCGGGCATCCAGGGCATAGCCGGGAATCCTGCCGACCACCTGATAGCCGAGGGACAGATAGAGCGGCTCGGCATGGTCGTCGCTGCGGGTGTCCAGGGTCAGCAATTCCCGCCCCTGGGCCTGGGCGGCCGCTTCCACCGCCTGCATCAGCCGACGCGCCAGGCCCTGGCGACGGCAGTCCGGATGCACCAGCAACTTGACCACGTCAGCGCGGTGCGGCTGATTGGCCGGGGTATCCAGCACCAGTTGCACGCTGCCGACCACGCGGCCGTCCTGCAGCGCGGCGAACAAGAGCCGGGTGCCCCGGGTCAGGCCCGGGGCCACGGCTTCGGTCCAGAAGCGCCGGTTCACCACGTCGGCCAGCGGCAGGATGAAGCCGATGCTGGCGCCCTGCTCGACACAGGCGGCCAGTAGTTGCTGGAATTCATTCAGATGCCTCGTGAAAGCGGCGGCGTCGAGCTGTTCGATCCGCAGGGAAGCACTCATGGACACACCTCAGATCATGAACAGGAGATAACGGGCGCCCGCCGGGCCGCTCAGGAAGCGACTGCTACCCCAGAGCCGATAGCGCAGGCAGTCGCCGACGCCCAGTCGATAGGGCTGCTCTTCGATCCACAGCTGCAACTGGCCTTCGAGCAGGAGCAGATGGTGTTCGAGGCCTGGCCGGGGCGATGCCTGATAGCGGATGTCCACGCCCGGCCTCAGCTGGCTCTCGATGACTTCACCCGCCAGGGCCTGGGCCGGCGGCGAGACCGAACGGCGGGTGAAGGCCTGCTCGGGATCGGCCCAGATCTGCTGCGCCTGGCGCTCGACCTGGGCCGGATAGGCGCCTTCCACGCTATGCAGCAGGCGCGTCAGGGTCAGGCCGTAGGCCGAACAGAGCTGCCCGAGGACCGCCGTGGTCGGACTGACCTCGGCATTTTCCAGCCGAGACAGCGTCGCGCGACTGACCCCGCTCAGGGTTGCCAACTGCTCCAGTGACAGCTCGCGCTCCAGACGCAGGGCCTTCAGCCGGACGGCAAGACGTTGATCTAGCATGGTCATCTCCCAATTTTAGGGATTTTTTCTCACATTCGGGAAAATTTGGAAAGGGCTTTTTTGCAAGACCTGCCTTATCAGACGTATCAACGAACTTCCTATCGCATTAAACTTTATCGGAAGAACTTATATCACCGACTGTCCAGCAACCTGACTGATCGACTTGATTACTTGGTCGAGCGCTCTAGCTTGGCTGTTCGCCCTCATTTTATCGTCAGGCGAACAGCGTTACCCTGTAACAGCGCGAGAAATGGCGCTATCGAATCGGCGATAAATTTACCCATGAAGAAAGAACAAGCTCTCGGCCAAGGCGTCTGAGTCAGACTGCGGCAAAGCTCAACCCGGATACGCCCTGCAGCCAGATGCATCAAGACATTTCGGCCATGACAGATAGCCTGCTGGAATACTGTCGCTCCGCTCGCCGATTCTTCTACAGCCCCTGTACAACCTTTGGCCTGACGGCTCTGGCCAGGCCATCGTTAAATAAAAGTCTATATTTAACTTGCACCTCGTATAACAAAGTATCCCTTTATCACCTCGCTCGAACTCGCCTTCCGCCCCCTACTCTCAATAACCGAAACGCCTAGCCTTTGGGGAGCGCAGCGTTCGACTCTTCAATAATTGAAAGTGGGAGAAGTTCTTATGGCCAACAAGAGCAGCAATCCAGGCAACTTCGCCAACAACCGCGATCGCGCCGCCGAGGCTGGTCGCAAGGGTGGACGTGCCAGCGGCGGCAATTTCGCCAACAATCCGACCCGGGCTTCCGAAGCCGGGCGCAAGGGTGGTCAGAACAGCCATGGCACTCGCCGACCCGAAGCGGCGAACGACGTCGAGGCGACCTGACCCGCGTTCCTCGATGCCGCCCGGCAGCCCTCCAGGCATGGCAAGACCTGGCAGGCTGCCCTTTCTGTTATTGCTGTTCCATCGCTGCTGGCACCTCAGGCGCCTGAGCCCCGAAGTGCGTTACAACTCACACAAATGCATGACCGTGCTACTTTTATCGGACAACCCGAGTGCTCCCCAGGGCTCACTCTTTCTGCCTCTGTCCGTCTGCACCGGTGCCCATGCTCAACAACATTCGCATCCAGAACAAACTCTTCGCCGGCTTCGCCGCCATCATCGCCCTGGTGGTCCTGCTGCTCTGGCTGACCTATGCCGCGTTGCAGAGCCTGGTGGACGCCAATCGCTGGGACAGGCACACCGCCGAGGTGCTGCTGTCGGTCACCACGCTGGACAACAATCTGCTCGAGACCCGGGCCAAGTTGCGCAACTACTGGTATTCCGGCTCAACCGCGGATGCCGACGCTGCGCGGCAGGCGCTGGCTCCACTGGCCGCAGCCGTGCGCGTGCCGCAGCAGCTGACCCAGGACAATGCTGAGCAACAGCAGCGCTTCGCTCGCCTTGCCGCGGACCTCGACACCTGGCGCCAGCAGACCTTCGAACCCCTGTTGCGCCTGCGTGATACCGGCAATCTGTCAGCGGTGCAGCTGGCCAACGAGCCCCTGATCACCACCCTGACCAATCAGGTCGCGGCCATGCGTCAGCAGATCCAGACCATCGCCGATGAAGAACGCCGCCTGTACGCGCAACGCGCGGGTCATACCGAGCAGGTACGCGACCAGCTGACCTGGACCCTGGTCGCCGGCGGCGCCCTCTGCGTGGTGCTGGCCGCCCTCATCGCCTGGCTGCTGTCCCATCATCTGCTGCGTTCGGTGCGCCGGCTGACCGATACCGTGGCGCGCATTTCCGCGGGCGACAGCAGCGCGCGCGTGGCGGTCCAGGGCCGTGACGAACTCGCCCAGGTCGGTCTGGCCTTCAATCAGATGGCGCAGCAGATCCAGGACGACCACGCCCGCGAACAGGCGCTGATGCAGCGCCTGCGCGCCGATGTCGACGACCTGCTCGGGCTGGTCAACAAGGCCGCCGCCGGTGACCTCACCGGACGGACCGCGGTCAGCGGCGACGACGCCATCGGCCAACTGGCCCGCGGCCTGAGCAAGATGATCGAGGACCTGCGCGGCATGCTCGCCAAGGTGCAGCGCGCCGGCATCCAGGTGACCTCCTCCACCACCGAGATCGCCGCCTCCTCGCGCCAGCAGGAGGCCACCAGCATCGAGCAGGCGCAGACCAGCGTCGAGGTGCTGAGCACCACGCGCGAGATCGCCGCCAACGCCAATGCCCTGGTACGCACCATGGAAGAAGCCGTGCAGGTGGCGGACGAGACCACCGAGGGCGCGGAGCAGGCGCGCAGCAGCCTGGCGAGCATGGACGGCACCATGCAGCGCATGGTGGCGGCGACCGATTCGATCAACGCCAAGCTCGCCGCCCTGTCGGAGAAGTCCAGCCACATCAACAAGGTGCTGACCACCATCACCAAGGTGGCCGACCAGACCAATCTGCTGTCGCTCAACGCCGCCATCGAGGCGGAAAAGGCCGGTGAGGCGGGCCGCGGCTTCTCGGTGGTGGCCACCGAGATCCGTCGCCTGTCCGACCAGACCACCGCGGCTACCGACGACATCGAGCAGATGCTCAAGGACATGAACTCCGCGGTCTCCGCCAGCGTCATGGGCATGGACAAGTTTTCCGAGGAGATCCGCCGCAGCGTGCAGGAGGTGGCCAGCGTCAGCGATCAGCTGGCCGGGGTGATCGAGGACGTGCAGAAGTTGCCGGCGCGGTTCGACATCGTCCTGGAGGGCATGCAGTCCCAGGCGGTGGGTGCCGGCCAGATCGCCGAGACCATCACCCAGCTCAACGACAGCACCCAGCAGACCACCGAGGCGCTCAAGGCCACCAGCGAAGCGGTCCAGTATCTGCAACAGGCGGCCCAGGACCTGCAGAGCAGCGTCGCCACCTTCTCGGTCACCCGTTGACCATGCAGATCCTGATCTTCCAGCTGGCCGATGCCGCGGCGGCCCTGCCGACGACGGCGATCCGCCAGGTGCTGCCCCT
This sequence comes from Pseudomonas aestiva, assembly GCF_039908605.1. Taxonomy (NCBI): domain Bacteria; kingdom Pseudomonadati; phylum Pseudomonadota; class Gammaproteobacteria; order Pseudomonadales; family Pseudomonadaceae; genus Pseudomonas; species Pseudomonas aestiva. Next base: position 3,069,629 of record NZ_CP150916.1, read on the forward strand.
GCTGCAGCTCACCCGCTTCCCTGCTGCGCCGGCGGGCGTCGCCGGCCTGATGAACCTGCACGGCGCGGCGATCCCGGTGGTCGATGTCACCGCCATGAGCGGCGGCCCGGGTGCCCGGGCGCGCCAGGACACCCGCATCCTGCTGGTGGACTTCACCCTGCCCGATGGCCGCAGCCGGCCGCTCGGACTGGTAGTGGAAGGCGTCGCCGGCGTGCGTCGGATCTCCGCCAGCGTGCCGCGACCGGCAGGTGTCCGACTACCCGACTATCCCTGGCTCGGCGAGGTGCTGGAGACGCCCGAGGGCCTCTGGATGTGGCTGGAACCGGATCGCCTGCTCTCACCGGCCCTCGCCGCCCTGCTGTTCCAGGAGGCCGCGTGAAGCTCGATCCGCGGCTGGCGCCCCTGGTGCGGGCGCGTACCGGCCTGGCCATCGCCGACGACATGCTCGGGCGCGCCATCCGCCAGCGCCTGCGCGAGCGCCAGGAGGGCGATGCGGAGGGCTACATGGCGCGCGTCCTCGACGACGAAGCCGAATTCGCCGATCTGCTGGACCTGCTGGTCATTCCCGAGACCTGGTTCTTTCGCGATCCCCAGGCCATCGCCCACGCCGCCCGCTTCGCCCAGGAACGCCATGCCCGCAGTGGCGTGCCGGTGCGGCTGCTCAGCCTGCCCTGCTCCACCGGGGAAGAGCCCTATACCCTGGCCATGGCGCTGTTCGATACCGGTCTGCCGGCTGCGGCCTTCGAGGTGACCGCGGTGGACATCAACGAGCCGTCCCTGGAGCGCGCCCGCCGCGGCCTCTATGGGCGCAATTCCTTTCGCGCCCGCGACCTGAGCTTTCGCGATCGCTATTTCGAACCCGAGGGCGATCGCCATCGCCTGGCCGAACGGGTGCGCAATCAGGTGCGTTTTCGCCAGGGCAACATCCTGCAGCTGGGCAGCCTGCGCGACGGCACCGCCTTCGACGTGGTGCTCTGCCGCAACCTGCTGATCTATTTCGACGACCAGACCCAGGGCCGCGCCCTCAGTCACCTGGCCGCGCTCATGCACGACGACGGCCTGCTCTGCGTCGGCAGTTCGGAGATGGTCAGCGCCATGCGTCACGGCTTCGCCAGCCTGGGCGTGGCCCACGCCTCCGCCCTGGTCAAACGTCAGGCCGCCGTCCCCGAACAACCGCGCCCGCCCACACCGGCTGCGCCGCCACGGCGCAAGGCCGCGCCGCGCCCACCCGCGGCGGCGAACCTGCCTGCGCGCCTGCGCGCCAGAAGCACGCCTTCACCTGCCCCGGCTACCCCCGTCTCCGCCGCCCCTGCGCCGCTCGAAGAAGCCCGGCGCCTGGCCGATGCCGGGCGCGGCACCGAAGCCGAGGCGCTGTTGCGCAACCTGCTCGAGACGGATCGCAGCCAGGCCGGTGCCCACTTCCTGCTGGCGCTGATCCTGCCCGACGCCCGCGCCGCCGAAGCCGAGCGGGCGCTGCGCCAGGCACTTTATCTGGAGCCAGGCCACTACCCCGCCCTCTGTCGCCTGGCGCTGATCTGTGAAAGAGCCGGCCGACTCGACGAAGCCGGACGCCTGCGCGAACGTGCCGCGCGCATCCAGACCCGCGCCGGTGACGAGGCATGAGCCTGAACCGTGAACTCAGCGCCCTGGAGCGCGCCGCCTGGGCCGAGCACTATGCCGAGCCGCTGGACGATCGCCAGGCGCGCTCGGCCAGTGCGCTGGTCTTTCGCCTCGGCGCGGAATGGCTGGGGCTGCCGGGCAGTTGCCTGGTGACCGCCACCGAACCCACCGCCGTGCACCGCGTCCCGCACCGGCGCTCGCCACTGCTGCGCGGTATCGTCCCGGTACGCGGTCAGCTGCAGCCCTGCATCGCCCTGGAGCTGCTGCTGGCGGTGGCGCCAGCTGAACAGACCCGCGGCTTTCCGCGCCTGTTGCTGCTGCATATCGGCCGCCGCGACTGGGCGGTACAGGTGGATGAGGTACTGGGCCTGCAGCGCTATGCCCCTGGCGAGGTGCAGCCGCCGCCAGCCACCCTGGGCGGCGACCTGCTCAGCTACCTGGGCGGCGTCTATCGCGAGGGCGCGCACCAGGTCGGCCTGCTCGAGCTGACGCGCCTGGAGCGCGCCCTGGAAGAGGCGCTGCGATGAGTCAGCCACCGCGCGATGTGCGCGAGATGTCGCTCTACGATCTCTTCGCCAGCGAGGTGCAGAGTCACCTGCAGGCGCTGGATGCCGGTCTGTTGCGCCTGGAGCGCGACCCCAGCGACACCGGGGTGATCGAGCCGATGATGCGCGCGGCCCATTCCATCAAGGGCGCGGCGCGCATCGTCGACCTCGACGGCCTGGTGGAACTGGCCCACGCCATGGAGGACTGTCTGGTCGAGGTCCAGGCCGGACGTCGCCAGCTCGGTCCGGCGGACCTCGATCGGCTGTTTCGCTGCGTCGACGTTCTCGGCGAGGTCAGTCGCCTGGACGAGGCCGCCAGCCAGCGCTGGCAGCGCGAACAGCGAGCCAGCCAGCAGGCGCTGGCGCAGGCCCTGAGCGCCGGCGCAGGCGAACCGCTGCCAGCGACCGCGGTCGCCCCGCGGGAACCGGCTCCTGCACCCGCCGTACCAGAAGAACCAACACCCGATGCCGAGCGCGGCCGGGACCCGCTGCGGGTGGACAGCGGTCGCTTCAACCAGATTCTCGCCCTCACCAGCGAAGCCCGGGTCATGGGCCTCGGCCTGCATGGCCTGGTCCAGGGTTTCCAGGGCTATCGTGCGGAATTGCAGGGCCTGTTTGGCCAGGCCCAGGCGGTCAGCAGCGAAGTGCGTCAGCGCCAGGAAGGCCTGCTCGATCGCTATCAGCAGCAGCTGCAGGCGCTGGAAGCCTACGAGCGGCGCCTGCTCGGGGTCTGCCAGGGTCTGCTGGACGAGGTGCTGGGGGTGCGCATGCGCCCGCTGCGCGATGCCGTCCAGGGCTTTCCGCGGCTGGTGCGCGACCTGGCCCGGGGCCTGGACAAGGACGCCATGCTGCAGGTGGACGGCGCCGACACCCTGATCGATCGGGAGGTGCTGGCGCGACTGGAAAGCCCGCTCAATCACCTCTTGCGCAACGCCGTCGACCACGGCCTGGAAACCCCGGCCGAACGCCGCGCCCTGGGCAAGCCCGAGTGCGGCCAGATCCGCCTGGAGGCCCGCCATGTCGCCGGCCGCCTGCAGGTCAGCCTGCACGACGACGGCCGCGGCCTGGACCTGGAGCGCATCCGCGCCGCGGTCATCGCCCGGCGCCTGAGTCCGGCGCCGGTGGCCGCCGAGCTGAGCCCGGCCGAATTGCTGGAGTTCCTGCTGCTGCCCGGCTTCAGTCTCAAGGAGACGGTGACCGAGCTGTCCGGTCGCGGGGTGGGCCTGGACGTGGTGGCCGACGCCATTCGCGCCCTGGATGGCGAGGTGCGCCTGGAAACCCGGCCGGGGCTGGGCTTCAGTACCCACCTGCTGGTACCGGTCAGTCGCTCCATCGTCCGGGCGCTGATCGTCGACATCGCCGGCGAGGCCTATGCCCTGCCGGTCAATCGCATCGAACGGGTGCTGCGCCTAGATCCGGCCGAGGTGCACTCGCTGGAGGGCAAGGCCTTCTTCCTGCTCGGCGAGGATCGCCTGGGGCTGGTCGCGGCGCATCAGCTGCTGGAGCTGGATGGCGCGCCGCCCACTGGCGATCTCGCCGTGCTGGTGATCGGCGGTGGTGACCGGCGCTACGGGCTGGTGGTGGATCGCCTGCGCGGCGAACAGGGCCTGGCGCTCAAGCCGCTGGACGAGATCTTCGGCAAGTTGCGCTCGGTCATCGCCGGGGCGCTGCTCGACGACGGCAGTCCGGTGCTCCTGCTGGACGTCGCCGACCTGCTCACCGGCATCGAGCGTCTGCTCGGCGAGGGCCGCCTGCGGCAGGTGCAGAGCGGCGCCGCCCTCGACAGCCGCAGGGTCAAGCGGATCCTGGTGGTGGACGACTCCCTCACCGTGCGCGAGATGGAGCGCAAGCTGCTGGAAGGCCAGGGTTATCACGTGGAAGTGGCGGTGGACGGCATGGACGGCTGGAACGCCGTGCGCGCCGGTGAATTCGACATGCTGCTGTCGGACATCGACATGCCGCGCATGAACGGTATCGAGCTGGTGGAACTGGTGCGCCGCGATCCGCGTCTGCATGCCCTGCCGGTGATGATCGTCTCCTACAAGGATCGTCCGGAAGATCGGCTCAAGGGCATGCAGGCCGGTGCCGACTACTATCTGACCAAGGGCAGCTTCCACGACGACGCCCTGATCACCGCCGTGCAGGACCTCATCGGAGCCCCATGAGAATCGCCATCGTCAACGATCTGCTGCTTGCCACCGAGGCCTTGCGTCGCCTGCTGATCGGCGACGGGCGCCATACGGTCGCCTGGATCGCCCATGACGGTGAGGAAGCCGTGGCGCGCTGCGCCGAGGACCGCCCGGATCTGATCCTCATGGACCTGCAGATGCCCCGCCTGGACGGCATCGAGGCGACGCGCCGGATCATGGCGCAGTCGCCCTGCGCCATCCTCATGGTCACCGCCACCCCCGACGACTGCGAGGGGGTGTTTCGCGCCATGGGCGCCGGCGCCCTCGACGTGACCGCTACCCCGGCCTTGAGCGGCGGTGCCGATGGTGGCGCCCTGCTGCGCAAGATCGCCCGTATCGAACCCCTGGTGCGGCTGCCCGAACGACCCTCGCGCCCGCCCCAGGCCACCGCTGCCACGCCGAGCACCGCGGCCGAGGCCACCCGCGACAGCCTGGTGGCCATCGGTGCCTCCACGGGTGGACCGGCGGCCCTGGTCAGCCTGTTCGAGGCCTGGGCGCCCACCCAGGAGGCCAGCGTGGTACTGGTGCAACATATCGACCGCCGCTTCGCCCCCAGTTTCATCGGTTGGCTCGGCACCCAGATCGCCTGGCCGGTCACCGCCGCCATGCCCGGCGCCCTGCCGGAGCCCGGCCACGTCGCCGTGGCCCTGGGTGACGACCACCTGCTGCTGGATGAGCGCGGCCGCTTCGCCTATACCGCCGAGCCGGTGGACTACCCCTATCGTCCCTCCGTGGATGTGTTCTTTACCCAGCTCGCCAGCCACCCGCTGCGGGCCAGCAAGGCCCTGGGCATCCTGCTGACCGGCATGGGCCGCGATGGCGCCACCGGCCTCTATGCCCTGCGCCAGAGCGGCTGCCCGACCCTGGCCCAGGACGAGGCCAGCTGTGCCGTATACGGCATGCCCGCGGCTGCGGTTAGAATGGGCGCCGCGGAGCGCATTCTCAGCCCCGCGCAGATCGGCGCCTGGCTGCAAAGACGCTTCGGCAACGGCTCGCGTAACATGACATGAAAGGTCGCCAACAGGAGCGTTGGACGGCGCAGTGGCAGGGATTGGCCAAGAAGAGACGCGGGACGCCCGACCCCGCCCGCACAAGGACTCGCAGTAATGGCCACGCATGAGGGTAACGCCCAGGACAGCCTGACCGCACCCAAGGTGCGCCTGCTGCTGGTGGACGATCAGTTGATCATCATCGAAGCCTTGCGGCGGATGATCGCCGATCAGCCCGACATCGAGCTGCATTACTGCCTGGACGCGCACCAGGCGGTCAACATGGCCCTGCAACTCAAGCCCACGGTGGTCTTGCAGGACCTGATCATGCCCGAGATCGACGGTCTGGAAACGGTCAGGCGCTTCCGCGCCGAACCGGCGCTGCGCGACGTGCCCATCGTGGTGCTCTCCTCCAAGGAGGATCCCCAGGTCAAGGCGCAGAGCTTCGCGACCGGTGCCAACGACTATCTGGTCAAGCTGCCCGACAAGCTGGAACTGCTGGCGCGGGTGCGCTACCACTCCGAGGCCCACGTCCTGCGCGCCCAGCGCGACGAGGCCTTTCGCTTCCTGCGCGAGAGCCAGCGCCAGCTCGCCGAAGCCAATATCCAGTTGCAGAAGCTGGTGGCCATCGACAGCCTCACCGGCATCAACAACCGCCGTCATTTCGACCAGACCTACGAAGGCGAATGGCTGCGCGCCCGGCGCAATCGCCAGCCGCTGGCGCTGCTGCTGTGCGATGTCGACCACTTCAAGCGCTACAACGACACCTATGGCCATCTCAGCGGCGATCTCTGCCTGAAGAAGGTGGCGGCGGTGCTCACCGAGCAACTCAAGCGCCCGGCCGATCTGGTGGCCCGCTACGGCGGCGAGGAATTCGCCATGGTGCTGCCGGAGACCGACGCCGAGGGTGCGCTCAAGGTCGCCGAAGCCTGCCGTGCCGGGGTGGAACGGCTGCAGGTGGCGCATTCCGGCAGCGACCTCGGTTTCGTCACCATCTCCATCGGCGTCGGCAGCGTCCAGCCGCAGAGCGGCGACGATCACGAAGCCTTCATCGAATGCACCGACCAGGCGCTGTACCAGGCCAAGGCCGAAGGCCGCAACCGGGTGCATCTGGTCAAGGGCGGCAAGGAGCTGGCGGCCCAGGGCGTTTCGCCAATCGGCTAGAAGCTGCGACTGACCAGGCGATTACGCCCTTCGGCCTTGGCCTGGTAGAGCAGGTTGTCGGCGGCCTTGAGCAGCCCGTCGGGAGTCTGTTCGGGGGTCGGATTGCAGCAGGCCAAGCCCATGCTCATGGTCAGCCAGAGGCGGTCCTCCGCCAGCGGATGAGCGATGCGCAACTCGGCGATGCCCTGCCGGCAGCGCTCCAGCACCGCTTCCGCCGCCGTGCGCGTGGCGCCCGGTAGCAGGAGCACGAATTCCTCCCCGCCATAGCGCGCCAGGCAATCCCGCTCGCGGATGCGCTGCTCCAGCACCTGGGCGACCCGCGCCAGCGCCTGATCCCCGGCGCCGTGGCCGTGGGTATCGTTGTACTGCTTGAAGTAATCGATATCGAGCATGGCGATGGCCAGCGAACCCCGCCGGCTGACCGCCAGCTGCCACTCGATCGTCAGCTGCTCGTCGAAGCGACGGCGATTGCCCACCGCGGTCAGTGGATCCATGTGCGCCAGTTCCTCCAGCAGCCGCCGCTGACGGGCCAGCTGCAGGTGCAGCCGTACCCGCGCCAGCACGGCCAGTGGATTGAAGGGCTTCTGGATGAAGTCGCTGGCGCCCAGCTCGAAGCACTCCACCTCGCGGTGCAGGTCGTTGGCCGCGGTGATGAAGATCACCGGGATGGCGCTGGTCTCGGCGCGGCGCTTGAACAGCTGGATCAGCTGCAGGCCGTCGATGCCGGGCATCACCACGTCCAGCAGAATCAGATCCGGGTGTTCGCGGGCGGCCTTGGTCAGTGCCTGGACCCCGCTCTTGGCCAGCATGATGCGCGCCTCGTTGCGCAACAAATCACCGAGGACGCGCAGATTGCTCTTCTGATCGTCGACGATAAGGATCAACGGCAGCTCGGGACGACGCCCCTCCATCGGCAACTATCCCGACCGTTGTCCGGCCTGCCGCACTCGCCGCAGCAGATCCGCGGTGGCATCGGCGGCATGTTCGAACTCGACGTCGTTCACCCACTCGCGGATCCGTACCACATCGGCGCTGTGCGGGGTGCTCACGCAGGCGCGCAGCAGGGTGTCGAGCACCTCCTCGGCAGCGAAATCCGACGTCTGCAGGAGTCCGACCAGGCGTTCGAGCAGGGCTTCCAGTTCCTCGACGGCGGCCTCCTCGCCGCCGGCGACCTCGACCAGGATCTCGTCGAGCGACGCCAGGCACCGCTCGGCCTCGGCCTGCAGGCGGCGCACCTCCTCACCAATGGGCTGGGCCAGCCGGATCCGGGTGGTCAGGCGTTGCGCCGCTTCCTGCAAGTCCATGGCGCCGACGTAGGCGGCGGTGGCCTGCAGGCCGTGGGCGCATTCGAACAGCGCGGTGACATCGTCGGCCGCGCGCCAGGCGGCGATCCGCCCAGGCAATTCGGCCTGCTGCACGCGGAAATCCCGCATCAGCTGCTCATAGAGCTCGGCGCTGCCGCGCAGCAGGCGCAGCGCCGACTCGGGTTCGAGCACCGCACTGGCCCGCGCGCGTGCCAGCACGCCGACCTCCTTCACATCCCCCCCCTCTTCCACCGCCTTGCGCTCGGCGCGCTGCAGCTGCTCGAGATTGGCCCAGGCGGCGATGATGCGGAACAGCTCGGCGGGATCGAGCGGCTTGACCAGGTGATCGTTCATGCCCGCATCCAGGCACCGCTCGCGATCGCCGGGCAGGCCGTTGGCGGTCATGGCGATGACCGGTAGCGCGGCCAACGCCGGGCGGGTGCGCAATTCGCGGGTGGCCGACAGGCCGTCCAGGCGCGGCATATGGACGTCCATCAGCACCAGGTCGTAGCGCTGCCGCTCCAGCTGGTCCAGCGCCGCCTGGCCATCTTCGGCCACGTCGATCAGGATGCCGCTGCCCTGCAGGAAGCCGATGACCACCTGGCGGTTGATGGCGTTGTCGTCCACCAGCAGCAGGCGAATGCCCTGCAGATCCACCACGCTCTGGCCCACCGTCGGCGCGGTCACCGGTGTCAGGCCCAGCCCGGACAGCAGTCGCTGCACGGCGGGACCGGTAACCGGTTTGTCAAGAAGTTCCAGACCCGGCAGATCCTCGCCCAGGCTGCGCACCTCTTCCGCCTCGTAGGGCGAGGCCAGCAGCGTCAGCGCCAGCTCCGGCTGACGGAAGCGCAACTGGCGCGCCAGCGCCAGGCCATCCTCGGCGCCCAGGCGCCAGTCGACGATGGCCAGTTCGAAGACCGCCGTGGCCATGGCCGCCAGGGCCTGTTCGGTGGATTCCGCCTCCACCACCTGCATGCCCAGTTCGCGCAGGCGTTGCCCCAGGGTACGCCGGGCCAGGCCGTGGTCGTCCACCAGCAGGACCTGCCGCGGCGTCTGGCTGGGCAGTCGCTCCGGCTCGCCCACCACCGGCAGGGTCAGACGCAGGGTAAAGCAGGAGCCGCGCCCGGCTTCGCTATGGACCTCGAGGGTGCCGCCCATCAGTTCGGTGAGCTGGCGGGAGATCGCCAGGCCCAGGCCGGTACCGCCATAGCGACGGCTGATGGAGCCATCCGCCTGGGTGAAGGGCTGGAAGAGTTGCGCCTGCTGCGCCTCGGTCAGGCCGATGCCGGTGTCTTCCACCGCCAGGCTGAAATGGGCCCGGCCCGCTTCGCAGACGGCACCGACGCGGATCAGCACATGGCCCCGCTCGGTGAACTTGACCGCATTGCTCAGCAGATTGACCAGCACCTGCTGCAGGCGCAACGGATCGCCTTCCAGCGCCAGGGGAATGTCCGGACCGCAATCCAGCACCAGTTCGACGCCCTTCTCGTGGGCCTTGATGGCGCAGAGATTGAGCGTGCGTTCGAGCACCTTGGCCAGGTTGAAGCCCAGTTGTTCGAGCTGGGTACCACCGGCTTCATTGCGCGAATAGTCGAGCACGTCGTTGATCACCCCCAGCAGGGTCTCGCCGGAGTCGAGGATCTTGCCGACGTGGCCGCGCTGTTCGCCGGACAGCCGGGTGCCCAGGGTCAGGCGGCTGAGGCCGATCACCGCGTTGAGCGGGGTGCGGATCTCGTGGCTCATGGTCGCCAGGAACAGCGACTTGGCGGCCGCCGCTTCCTCGGCCCGGATGCGCGCCTGGTCCAGTTCGAGGGTCCGTTCGCCGACGCGCTGCTCCAGGGTTTCGTAGATCTGCGCGTGCTCCAGGGAGATCGCCGCCTGGGTGGCCAGGATGCCCAGCACCTGCAGCCGACCCGGGGTGAAGGCCTGGGCCAGCAGGTTGTTTTCCAGATAGAGGATGCCGATCAGGCGCCCCTGGCGTAGCACCGGCAGGCAACAGACCGACCGCGGGCGCCGCGCGCGAATGTAGGCGTCGCGGACGAAGCGGCCGGCGCGGGCGGCATCATCGAGGATCACCGGTTCGCGATGACGGATCACGTGGGACACCAGGGTCAGGGGCACCAGGCCCTCGCCGGAGTCCTGTTCGTTCAGCGCCAGCGGCAGACCCTGCAGCACCTTGGGCTCGGCCGAGCCGCTGCAGATCGAGGCCTGCACCAGCCAGCGACCGACCTCGGGCAACAGCAGCAGACCGTGCTGGGCGCCGCCCTCCTCCAGGATGATGCGCATCATCCGCGCCAGCAGCTGATCCAGCGCCAGTTCGTTGGAGATGGTCTGCAGCGACTTGAGCACCGACAGCCAGTCCAGCCGCATCATCTCGCTGGTGGACTGACTATGGGTCCGCTGCACCGTCAGGGCAGTGGCCTCGGCGGCGCGCAACCAGTGCGGAAATTCGTTTTCCAGCGCCTGGGCCTTGGCCGCGGCGCCCCAGTGCAGATAGCTGCGCTGGGCGTCCTGCAGGTAGGTCCGGGCGATCCGCGGACGCTGCTGTTCCAGCCAGAAGCGCCCATAGAGTTCCTCGGTCAGCGCCGCGCCCTGGCGAAAGCCGTGCAACCGCGCGGATTCCAGGGCCTGCTCGTAGAGATCCATGGCCGCTTCGACCCGGCCCTCGCGGCGCGCCCGCTCGGCCGCCACCAGGTCACGCTTGTGGGCGAAGTTTTCCGGGCAGTGCGCGGCCCAGCCGTTCAGACGTTCCTGGGCGACCTCGACCTTGGCCAGCACCTCACCCGCCAGTTCGCCCTCGGCCAGCAGGATCAGCGCCTGATAGAAGGCGTGCTCGGCGATGCTGAACCAGCCGAAGCTCGCCGCCAGCGAGGCTTCCATGGCTTCGGCGTGCTGCCGCGCCTGGGGCAGCCGGCGGAACAGCAGCGCCGCCTGCATCTTGTTGAAGTCGTAGTAGTTCAGACAGAGCACATGGCCGCTGTCCTGCATCTGCCGCACCAGCGCCGCTTCGTCCTGACCCTCTTCGTCCCAGCTCTCCTGACCTGGGGTGAGCCCCTGCAGCAGCCGCAGCGACTGGCGCAGGATGGTGAAGATCTCCAGGGTGTTGGGATCGCCGATGCCCAGCAGGATCCGCTCGATCTCGGCGGTTTCGCCGAGGATGTCGTCCAGCGGGGCCCCGGCGTGCTGCAGGTGCTTGAGGATGTGGAAGGCGCTGTAGGCGGTGAAGATGATCTCGCCGGTGCGCTGACCGGCGGCCAGGGCCTCGCGCAGCAGGGCGACGTTGTCCGCGATGGGGCTCGACCAGGGACTGTTGGTCACCGCGAACATGGTGTAGACCTTGCACTTGAGCGGCAGATTGCCGGTGCGGTCGACCAGGTCGACGGCCAGGCGCCCGACCTGGTAACCCAGTTCGTAGCGACCGTGGAAGGCCGACAGCAGCGAGCCGTAGTTGGCATAGCCGAAGGGCGAGAGATCGCCATTGCCGTACTGGATCGACAGCTTGACGATGCGCATGACCGCCAGCAGGCTCATCGGCAGGTCGACGTTGATCGCCGGCCCCCAGAGCAGGCCCAGCAGGCGAATCAGCAATTGGGCACGCGGATCCTCCATGCGCGGCAGGTCGAGCAGCGCCGCCGGACTGCGCTCGGCGAGCCAGGCCTCGACCTCGGCGCTGTCGGCACCGATGGCCTGGTTGATTGCGTCCGGCGCTTCCGGCCAGGGTTCGTCCAGCACCTGGAGGCCGGCCTTGGCCACCACCAGGGCTTCGGTGAAGCGCCCGAGGCCGCTGTAGAGGTCGATCTGCAGGGCCCGCACCCCGGCTTCCTCGAAGATGGTGAGCGCCCGCGGCAGCAGCACTTCGCAGATGCGCAGGGCCTCGTTGGCATCGCCACAGAGGTGCGCGACCTCGGCCCATTCCCGATGCAGCTGGAACAGCAGCTCATGGCGGCTCTCCCAGGCCGCATCGTCGATCAGCGCGACCGCCGTGCGCAGAAACTCCTGGGCGGCGGGATAGGCATTGGCCTGGCGCGCCTTGCGCGCGGCATCCAGATTGAGTTCCAGCAGCTGCAGCCGCTCGGCGGGCGTCTCGATCAGCGCCAGCGCCAGGTTGAGGTGATTGACCGCGTCCAGCCGCGTGGCGCTGCCTTCGGCGAGATACAGCTGACCGGCGCGCAGGTGGACCCGCTCGCGCTCGGCGGGCGCCAGCAGCGAGTGAGCGGCATGGCGTACCTGATCGTGCAGGAAACTGTAGTGCGTGGGCGTCTGCTCCCCCGCCGGACCGCCTTCGGGCTCGGTGAGCAGGCCTTCCTGCACCAGCGCCTGGCAGAGACGGCGGATGTCCGCGGGCGATTCCGCCATCAGCGCGGCGAGGCGATCGCTGGAGAAATGGGTGCCCAGACAGGCTGCCCACTGCAGCAGTTGCGAGGTGCTCGCCGGCAGCTCCTTGAGCTTGCCGACCATGAAGTCGACGACATTGTCGTAGACGTCCAGGGCCTGGAGGCGGGCCAGCTCCCAGTGCCACTGACCGTGCTCGCCGTCGAATTCCAGCAGGCCTTCCTGCTGCAGACTGCGCAGCAACTGCTCGATGAAGAAGGGATTGCCGAGGGTCTTGTCCAGGCAGAGACCGGCCAGGGCCGCCTGCTCGTCCGCCGGCGCCGGCAGCAGTTCGGCGATGAGTCGCTCGATCTCCACCCGTGACAGCGGACCCAGCGACAGGGTGCGGATTAGCGCCGCGCCGAGCAGGCGCTCCAGGGCGCTACCGGCGAGCTGTTCTTCACGATGGGTCGCCACCAGCAGCAACGGCCCCTGGTCGGTCCGCGCCAGCAGGCGCTCGATCAGGCGTAGCGACGCGCTGTCGGCCCACTGCAGGTCGTCCAGCCAGAGCAGCAGCGGCCGGGTATCGGCGGCAAAGGCCAGCAGCAGCGCGATCACGGCTTCGTCGAAACGTTGTTCGGCCTGGTGCGGCGGCAGTTCGGCCACCGGTGCCTGGGGTCCGAGCCAGGTGGCCAGCTCGGGCGAGACCTCGGTCAATACCCCGGCGTTGCCACCCAGGGCCTCGACCAGGCGATCGGCGAAGGCCTCACCCAGGCTCTGGCCGACCTCGACCAGCTCACGCACCGCCTGGCGCAGGGCACCATAGGGCACGCCGCTGCCAAGGGTCTCGAACTTGCCGTGGGCGAGCAGCACCCGCTCACCCTGACGGCGGACGAAGGCCTGCACCAGCGCCGATTTGCCCACCCCGGAACTGCCGCTGACGAAGACCGCTTCGATCCGGCCCAGGGTCGCCCGCGCCAGCGCCTCTTCGAGCAGGCGCAGCGGGGCGCCGCGGCCCTGCAGGGTGCGTACCGGCATCAGCCGGGCCGGCGGGTCCTGCTCGCCGAGGGCGAAGGGTGCCCGCTCACCGGCCTGATGGGCCGCCTGGCAGCGCTGCAGGTCGCGCAGGATGCCGTAGCAGCCCTGGTAGCGTTCCTCGGCGGCCTTGGCCATGAGTTTGTCCACCAGCGCCGCCAGCATCGGCGGTACCGTCGGCACCCGCTCGACCAGCGAGGGCGCACGCATCGCCAGGTGCGCATGCACCAGTTCGAGGGGGTCCTGGGCGCGAAACGGCGGCTCGCCCGCGAGCATCTCGTAGAAGGTCACGCCCAGGGCATAGTAGTCGCTGCGATAGTCCTGGTGGCGCCCGGTCCGCCCGCTCTGCTCCGGGGCCAGATAGGTGAGCGAGCCCTCCAGGCGGGCATCGCTGCCCTGGACGGTGCCAAAGGCCGTGGCGATGCCCAGATCGGTCAGCCGCAGGCTGCCCGTGGTGCAGTTGCAGACGATGTTGCGCGGATTGAGGTCGTTGTGGGCGATGCGCAACCGGTGCAGCCGCGCCAGGGCACGGACGATGGCCAGCGCCCAGTCGAAGAAGTCGTCCAGCGCCAGCGGCCCGGCGGCGAGCAACCCGGCGAGGTCGGTGCCGCCGATGTCTTCGAGCACCAGCACCTGCCGACCCTGGTATTCCAGCAGTTCCAGAGCGGCGCTCACCGCCCCGCTGGCACTGGCCCGGCGGGTCAGTTCGAATTCATGGCGCAGCCCGGCCTGGGCCTGGGGCGTGGGATAGTCGGCGGCCAGCTGCTTGAGGATCACCGGCTGACCATCGGCCAGGCGCGTGCCGCGGTAGATCAGGGCATGGCGGCTTTCGCTCACCCGCGTCTTGCAGCTGTAGCCTGGAATCCTCAACACCGCGCTCGCCTCGATCCTCGGCCGACCGGGCGATACCGGGCCAGCGCCTCAACTATTTCCGTTGCCTTGCTAAAGTCTCAAGGGAACTTTTCGATAAAGTGATATTACCCTAGCCATCATCTGGCTTACGTCCACTGGTGCAACAATTTGCACACTTCGGAGCAATACGCATGGACGCTGTACCTTCTGTCCGCAAGATCGCCATCTTGGGCGGCGGCGTGTCCGCCGTCACTACCGCCTTTCGTCTTACTAGTGAGCCCAACTGGCAGGACCGTTACCAGATCACCCTGTACCAGCAGGGCTGGCGTCTCGGCGGCAAGGGGGCCAGCGGACGCAAGGCGACCGACCACCAGCGCATCGAGGAACATGGCATCCATGTCTGGTTCGGCTTCTACTACAATGCCTTCCACAGCCTGAGGCAGTGCTACGAGGAACTGGACCGGCCTGCCGGCGCGCCGCTGGCGACCCTCGACGAGGCTTTCTTCCCGCATTCCCATACCGCCTTCGCCGATGCCTTCCAGGGACAGTGGACCACCTGGCCCATCGATACCCTGGCCCTGCCCGGCAAGCCCGGCGAGGGCTGGAATCCCAAGCCCTTCATGGCCGCCCTCGGCGATCTGCTGGAGTGGTTGCTGCGGCTGGGCGAGGTGGACGACACCCCGGCCGCCACCACGCCAGGCGGCCTGTTCGCCCGGCTGCGCGCGCACTGCCGCGAGGAATTGCAGGAGCTGGCCCTCAAAGAGGCGGAGCACCAGTTGCAGCAGGCCCGCACGGCGCTGCCCGACGGCGTCGACCATCCCGTGCTGCTGGCGTTGCTGCGCAGGCTCCGCGGCCTGCTCGGCGACATCCTGCACGACCGCAGCCAGACCCACGTCAAGGCCCACCGGCTGTGGCTGCTGATGGATTTCGGCCTGACCGTGCTGATCGGCATGCTCGCCGACGAGGTCTATGCCAAGGGCTTCGCAGCGCTCAACGAAGAGACTTTCCAGGCCTGGCTGAGCCGCCACGGCGCCAGCGCCGCGACCCTGGACGGCGCGGTGCTCAAGTCCCTGCACGGCGGCATCTTCGCCTATCGCGACGGCGACCTCGCCCAGCCCGACGTCGAGGCCGGCACCGTGCTGCGTGCCGCCCTGCTGGCCCTGACCACGGCCAAGGGCTCCTTCATCTGGCGCATGCAGGCCGGCATGGGTGATGTGGTCTTCGCGCCCTACTACGAGGTGCTCGCCCGCCGTGGCGTGGACTTCCGCTTCTTCCACCAGGTCACCGCCATCGAAGCCGCCGACGACGGTCAGGGGCCACGGGTGACACGCCTGCAGATCCAGCGCCAGGTCACCCTCAAGGGCGACGCCTACCAACCGCTGGTGGACGTCAAGGGGCTGCCCTGCTGGCCTTCGGCGCCGCTGTACGAGCAGCTCGACGAGCAGATCGTCCGGGAGCTGCAGGACGGCCAGATCAATCTGGAATCCAACTGGAGTGGCTGGCAGGGCGTCGAGCAGCTGGAGCTGCAGGTCGACCGCGACTTCGACGAGGTGGTGCTGGGGATCTCCGTGGCCGGCCTGGCCGACCTCGCCCCCAGCCTCTGCGCCCTGGACCCGGCATTCGCGCGCATGAGCCGGCAGGTGGCCACCGTCGCCACCCAGGCGGTACAGCTCTGGCAGAACCGCGACGCCTGGCAACTGGGCTGGAGTGGCTCGCCTCAGGGTGGGCAGGCGCCCGAGCTGCTGGGCTTCGCCGCCCAGGCGATGGACTCCTGGGCGGATGTCAGCTACCTGGTGGACCGCGAAGACTGGTCGAGCGGCACGCCACCGGCGGACATCAGCTATTTCTGCGGGGTTTTCGCTGCCAAGGCTGCCCCGCCCATCGGCAAAAAGGATGACTATCCGCAGCAGGAGGCTACCAAGGTGAAGCAGGCCTTCCTCGACCTCATGAACGGCAAACTGGGCGCCTATTGGCCGGCAGCCGTGACCCCGGTGGGCTATCGCTGGGACTTCCTGCTGGCGCCCGTCGAGGTCCAGGGACCGGCGCGCTTCGACTATCAATACTGGCGGGCCAACGTCGATCCCAGCGAGCGCTATGTGCAGAGCGTGGCCGGCAGCAGCCGCTATCGCCTGGCCACCGACGGCAGCGTCTGCCGCAACCTCTATCTGACCGGCGACTGGATCGACAACGGCTTCAACATGGGCTGCGTGGAATCGGCGACCCTATCCGGCCTGCAGACCGCTCGCGCCCTGCTCGGCCACCGCGAGGTCCTGCCCGGCGAGGACGCCTTCCAGTAGCGCGACCGCCTGGATCGCTGCGCGCTCGGCGCCGCGGTCCACGGCAGGCGGATA
Organism: Pseudomonas aestiva; assembly: GCF_039908605.1. Classification (NCBI taxonomy): domain Bacteria; kingdom Pseudomonadati; phylum Pseudomonadota; class Gammaproteobacteria; order Pseudomonadales; family Pseudomonadaceae; genus Pseudomonas; species Pseudomonas aestiva. The sequence goes on from NZ_CP150916.1 coordinate 3,085,989, forward strand.
GCACGGTGCGGTGCCATCCAGGTAGTCCAGCAGCTCGGGCGCCTGGTTCCAGGCCGCGGCCTCGCTGTAGAGGCGAGGCAATTCCAGCCGAATCCAGCCATCCATGAGGCGTACGCCCAGCTCTTCGATACCCAGGCCGTGGCCCTCGATCACCTCGCGATCCGCATCGGTGAGGGGATAGTGCGGCGGATAGAACTCGGCCAGGCTGACCAGCAACTTGACCGAGAAGCCGCGCGGATCGGCCAGCAAGGCCCCCAGCTCGGCGAACAGCGTCGCCTCTTCCACCAGCGCCTGGGCGAACATCAGTCGGTAGAGGGTGATGTTGAGAAACAGCTGACCGACCTCATTCTCCGCGCGCGCGTCCGCCTGATGCAGGGCGAAGCCGGCCAGGATGGAGGCGTTGTGCGCCCGGTACCAGTGCCGCGGGGTGGGATCGGCGATGAAGGTCAGCCAGCAGCGCGTGGGATAGGGCGCCTGGTCGCCGGGCAGCCCATGCTGCGCCAGGCAGCCGGCCAGCTCGGCCAGGTAGATGAAGTGCAGATTGACGTTGCGCCACCAGGCGCTGCCGGTTACGGGATCCAGGACACCGGCCTGGATTTCCCAGTCGAGAAAGGCCAGTTCCGAGTCGCCATAGCTCAAGCCGTCATTGTCGGTATCGCCAAAACGCTGATAGAAGTCTTCGCGCACCGCTCGCCGCCGGGACGGGACGTTCTCGATCTGGCGACAGAGCTCGCCGGTCGCCGTGACGGCGTCTTCATAGGTGTACATGCATTCCCTGCCCTGCATATCAAGATTCCGCCCGATCATGGCGCAATGGCATCAGCGGCTTCCACGCGCATTAGGCTGAACGCACTGGAAGAGAGCTCCAGTGGCGGCCCCTCGTGTCGCCAGTCCCCCTTGAGCGGATCGCCGCCCCGGGCGATCACCACGACCGGTCGGATCTGTCGATGGTCGGACAGCTTGCGCTGGGGCAGCATGGCGTCGCGGTCATCCAGCCGCACCCGGCGGGGCAGATCGGCAACACTCAACCGCCGCACCGCCAGCGGTGGGCCGGGTTGATCCACCGCCAGCGCCAGCACGAAGACACTGTCCTCGGGCCGCACCCGCTGCGCCACCGTGGGCGCCAGACTGACCTCCACGTCCAGCCCCGGCGTGGTCAGTGCCTGACCGGCGGCCCGCGCCGCCGCCTCCGCCCGGGCGACGCCCTGGGCGAGGGTGTCGCGCAGGGGATCCCCTGGTGGCAGCACGGCGACCAGGCGCTGCCAGTAGCCGGCCGCCTTGGCGTAGCCCCCCCGTTCGTAGGCGGCCATGCCCAGCAGACCCAGGGTGGTGGGCTCGCCAGGATTGGCGGCCAGGGCTTCGTCGGCCAGGGCCTGGGTGCGCGCATCCAGCTGACGCCCTGCGGCGAAGAAACGGGCCTGGGCCAGTTGCCCGAGGACTTCCGCGCGCCGGCCATCGCGCTGGATGACCTGCTCGAAGGCAGCCACGGCGTCCTGGTAGCGACCCAGGCCGGCATAGGCCCGTGCCAGCAGATACCAGTTGTCGGTCGCCTGGGGTTGCAGTCGCGTCGCCGCTTGCAGGTCGGCCAGCAGCGCCTGGGGCGAAGCCGGCGCCGCGGCGAGGCGCTGGCTCAGCTGCAGCGTCGGCCAGGCGCCGAGCAGCAGATAGAGCCCCAGGGCCAGGGCCGGGCCGCCCAGGGCGACCGTGATACCCAGGCGCCGACCGTGGCGCAGCGGCGAAGAACCCTTAACCGGACTGTCGGCGAGCAGGCTGCGGCCCGCCTCGGCTTCGGCCAGCGCCAGCGCCTGGGTGTCCAGTTCCCCCCGTGCGGCCCGCGCCCTGGCATCGGCCAGGCGTTCCTGATAGAGCGAGCGATTGAGCACCGCCCGCTGGTCCGCCATGACGCGTCCACCGCGCAGCAGCGGCACCAGCAGGATCAGCACCGCCAGGATCAGCAGCAGTCCCGCCAGCCCACAGAAGGTCAGCATCCTGGCTCCTCCTCCTCGGCCTGCAGCGCGGCCAGTCGCTGGCGTTCGGCGTCGCTCAGCGTCTGCTCCGGGCGGCGGCGCCGCGTCAGGACCAGCAGCAGCCCGGCGCCGCCCAGCAGACCCAGGCCCGGCAGCAGCCAGAGCAGCAGGGTGCGACCCTCGAAGGGCGGCCGATAGCGGATGAATTCGCCATAGCGCTGCTCCAGGTGGGCGACGATCTCGTCATCGTTCTGCCCGGCCGCCATCAGGCGCTGGATCTCGCGGCGCAGATCGCCGGCGATGGGCGCATTGGAATCGGCCAGGTCCTGGTTCTGGCATTTCGGGCAGCGCAATTCGCGGGTCAGCGCCTGGAAGCGCGCGCGTTCGGCGTCGTCGCGAAAGCCATAGGGGTCGATGGCCGCGTGGCTCAGGGTCGACCAGACCAGCAACAGCAGCAGCCAGCCGACCCTCATGGCGTCGCCACCAGGGCCCGGTAGCGCGGCCCGAGGTCGGTGTCCCAGACACGCTGATCGATTATCCCGACATGGCGATAGCGCACCACGCCGCGGGCATCGATGAGAAAGGTTTCCGGCGCGCCATAGACACCCAGGTCCAGCCCCAGCCGGCCTTCGTCGTCACGGATATCGAGCTGGTAGGGATCGTGGAATTCCGCCAGCCAGCGGCGGGCGCTGGCCTGGTCGTCCTTGTAGTCGATGCCATGGATCACCACGCCCTCGGCCTTGAGTCGAGTGAGCACCGGATGCTCTTCCCGGCAGGCCACGCACCAGGTGCCCCAGACATTGACCAGCGCCGGGCGGCCGAGCAGATCCTCCCGGGTGAACAGTCGTTCGTCCTGTACGCCCGGCAGCGAGAACGCCGGAAACGGCTGGCCGACCAGCGCCGACGGCAGGGCCTGGGGATCGCGATAGAGTCCGCGAAAGAGCAAGCCGGCCAGCACCAGGAAGGCCAGCAGTGGCAGGCAGAGCAACAGGCGACGGCGCATCAGGCGGACTCCGCGGCAGCGGTAGGGGAAGAGGATCGCCGGCGGCGATAGCGCGGATCGGCCAGGGCCAGCAGGCCACCCAGGGCGGTGAGCAGGCCACCGAGCCAGATCAGCCGGACGAAGGGTTTGATCTGCAGGCGCACGGCCCAGGCGCCCTGCCCCAGCGGCTCGCCAAGGGCCACATAGAGATCGCGGGTCAGGCCGGCGTCGATGGCGGCTTCGGTCATCACCGCGCCGCTGGCCAGATAGCGGCGCTTTTCCGGGGTCAGCAGGGCGACCACCCGCCCCTCGCGCTCGACCTGCAGCAGGGCGCGTTCGGCGGTGAAATTGGGCCCCTCGTAATGCTGAGTGCCGGCGAAGCCGAAGCGATAGCCCTGGAGTTCGACGTGCTCGCCCGGCGCCAGGCGCAGATCGCGTTGCACATCCAGCTGACTGGCCAGCACCACCCCCAGGGCCAGCACCGCCAGCCCCAGGTGGGCCAGGTGCATGCCCCAGTAGCTGCGTGGCTGACTGCGCAGGCCACGGCGCCAGCCCAGCGCCACCACCTTGCCCAGCACGTCGCGCAGCGCGGTCAGCAGGATCCAGGCCGCCAGCGCCAGCACCGCCAGGATCGCCGCCTTGGGCTGCTCCAGCCACCAGCCGGCCAGCCCCGCCAGGACGGCGCAAGCCAGCAGGACGGGCGCCAGCAGGCGCACCAGCCAGCGCCCCGGGCTGCTTTTCCAGCGCACCAGCACCCCGACGCCCAGGGCCAGCATCAGCAGCGCCATCAGCGGCACGAACAGCAGGTTGAAATAGGGCGGCCCCACCGACAGCTTGGCCCCGGTCAGGCTGTCGATGATCAAGGGATAGAGAGTACCGAGCAGGACCGTGGCGGCGGCGGTAATCAGGATCAGGTTGTTGATCAGCAGCAGCGCTTCGCGGGAGGCCAGGCTGAAGGCCGCCGAGCCGCCGAGCGCCGGCGCGCGCCAGGCGAACAGCGCCAGGGAGCCGCCGACCACCAGCAGCAGGAAGGCCAGGATGAAGACGCCGCGGGTGGGATCGCTGGCGAAGGCATGCACCGAGGTCAGCACCCCCGAGCGCACCAGAAAGGTCCCCAGCAGGCTGAGCGAAAAGGCGGCGATGGCCAGCAGTACCGTCCAGCCCTTGAACAGACCGCGCTTCTCGGTCACCGCCAGGGAGTGCAGGAGCGCCGTGCCCACCAGCCAGGGCATGAAGGAGGCGTTTTCCACCGGATCCCAGAACCACCAGCCGCCCCAGCCCAGCTCGTAGTAGGCCCACCAGGAGCCCAGCACGATGCCGCAGCCGAGAAAGGCCCAGGCCAGCAGCGTCCAGGGCCGTGCCCAGCGCGCCCAGGCGGCGTCCAAGCGCCCTTCCAGCAAAGCCGCCAGGGCGAAGGCGAAGGCCACCGAGAAACCGACATAGCCCATGTACAGCATGGGCGGATGCAGGATGAGCCCCGGGTCCTGGAGCAGCGGATTGAGGTCGTTGCCCTCCCGCGGGAATTGCGGCAGCAGGCGCGCGAAGGGATTGGAAGTGGCCACCAGGAAGGTCAGGAATCCCGTGGCCACCAGCCCGAGGATGCCCAGCACCCGCGCCAGCAGGGCCTGGGGCAAGGACCGCGAACAGCACGCCACCGCCAGACTCCAGCCCGCCAGGATCAGCGCCCACAGCAGCAGGGACCCCTCGTGGGCACCCCAGGTGGCGCTGACCTTGTAGTACCAGGGCAGGCGACTGTTGGAGTTGGCCGCCACATAGGCCACCGAGAAGTCGTCCTGCAGAAAGGCCCAGGTCAGGGCGGCGAAGGCCAGTGCCAGGAACAGCCACTGGCCGAGGGCGGCCGGGCGCGCCAGGCGCATCCAGTCGGCCTGGCCGCGCCAGGCGCCCAGCAGTGGCAGGGTGCCCTGCACCAGGGCCATGATGAGCGCCAGCAGCAGGCAGAGCTGCCCGAGTTCCGGGATCATGGCGTCGGCCTCGCGCCGTCCAGCGGTCGCCCGGCCTGGCGCAACGCCTGGCTCACCTCGGGCGGCATGTATTTCTCGTCGTGCTTGGCGAGGATCTGATCGGCGACCAGACGCCCCTGGTCGTCGAGGCGGCCCAGGGCCACCACGCCCTGCCCTTCGCGGAACAGATCCGGCAGGATGCCGGCATAGTTCACCCGCACCTCCTGCTGGAAGTCGGTGATGACGAAGGTCACCGCCAGGGAATCCGCGGCGCGCACCAGGCTGCCCTTCTCCACCATGCCGCCGGCGCGGATGCGGGTAGCGGGCGGCGCCTCGCCCCGGGCGATCTGGCTCGGGGTATAGAAGAGGTTGATGTTCTGCTGCAGGGCGCTGAGGGCCAGCGCCGCCGCGCCCCCTACGCCCAGCAACAGCAGCAGGATCCACAGCAGCCGACGACGGCGGACCGGATTCATGGCCGCCGCTCCCGCCGCCAGCGCTGGCGCAAGGCCCGCTGCAGTCGGCGACGCGCCTGCCAGCCGTGCAGCAGCAGACCGCCGAGGATGACCAGGGTCAGGCCGAAGGCCGGCCAGACATAGACGCCGTGGCGCCCCATGCCCAGGACCTGCGCCCATTCCACTCCGCTCACGCACCCTCCTCGCCCAGCTCCAGGCGTACCCAGCGACTGCGCCACTCGCGCCTGAGCACCTCCAGGCGCATCCGCTGCAGCAAGACGCCAGCGAAGAACAGATAGAACGCCAGCACCATCACCAGCAGTGGCAGCCACATGGCGGCGGGCATCGGTGGCCGCGCCACCAGGCTGAAGGTGGCCGGCTGGTGCAGGGTGCTCCACCACTCCACCGAATACTTGATGATCGGCAGATTGACCGAGCCCACCAGGGCCAGGATGGCGCAGGCACGGGCGGCGCTCTCGCGATGCTCGATGGCCTGCCCCAGGGCGATCACGCCCAGATAGAGAAACAGCAGCACCAGCATCGAGGTGAGCCGGGCGTCCCAGATCCACCAGGTGCCCCAGGTGGGAATGCCCCACAGCGACCCCGTGGCCAGGGCGATCACCGTCATCCAGGCGCCGATCGGCGCGGCCGCGCGCAGGGCCACGTCGGCCAGCTTGAGGCGCCAGACCAGGCCGATGGCTCCGGCGACCGCCAGCAGCAGATAGCAGGACTGCGCCAGAAAGGCGGCCGGCACATGCACATAGATGATGCGAAAGCTGTCGCCCTGCTGGTAGTCCGGCGGGGCCAGGAACAACCCCCACACCAGACCGACGGCCAGCAGCACCCCGGCCAGCGCCAGGCAGGGTCCCTGCAGGCGGCCGGCCAGGCGATAGAAGATGGCGGGAGAGCCCAGGCGGTGCAGCCAGGTCCAGTTCATGTCGTCCTCGTCATTGGGCCGCGCCGATGCGCAGGCCGGCGGCGACCGCCAGGGGCGCCAGGGTCAGGGCCAGCAGAGTCAGGCAACCCAGCCAGAGCAGCAGCCCCGTCACCGGCAGGCCAAGACGCGCCGCGTCCAGGGTGCTGGCGCCAAGGATCAGCACCGGGATCTGCAGCGGCAGGTTGAGCAGCGCCAGCAGCAGCCCGCCACGGGCCAGGCCCACGGTGAGGGCCGCCCCTATGGCACCGATCAGGGTCAGGGTCAGACTGCCCAGGGTTAGGGCCGACAGGGTCGCCGGCAGGGCCGCGGCGGGCAGCCCCAGCATCAGCGCCAGCAGCGGCGTCAGGGCCACCAGGCCGAGGCCGGCGAAGCACCAGTGCACCAGCAGCTTGAGCAGCACCAGCAGCGGCAGGGGCTGGGGTGCCAGCAGCCAGAGCTCCAGCGAGCCATCCTGCCAGTCGCTGCGAAACAGGGCTTCCTGGCCGAGCAGCAAGGCCAGCAGCAGCGCTATCCACAGGAGGCCTGGTGCCAGGGCGGCCAGCTGCTGGCTATCGGGGCCCAGCGCCAGGGGAAAGAGGGTCACCACCAGGGCATGGAAGGCCAGGGGCGTGAGCCACAGCGCCGGACGGCGACAGGCCAGGCGCCCTTCGCGCCTGAGGAAGGCCAACCAGGCGCCGCTCATCGGCCACCGTCCAGCCAGAGCAGCCGATGCCCTTCGGGGACGACCTCCAGTTCGCGGTGACTGGTCAGTACCAGGGCGCCGCCTGCTGCGCAATGGGCGCGCAGGCGCGCTTCCAGCTGCGTGCAGGTGCTGGCGTCGAGGGCGGTGAAGGGTTCGTCCAGCAGCCAGAGCCGCGGCGGTTCGGGCAACTGGAGCCGGGCCAGGGCAACGCGGCGACGCTGGCCGGCCGACAACTGCCCACAGGGCTCGTCCGCCCAGTCGGCCAGGCCTACCGTTGCCAGGGCGACCCGGCAGGCCTCACTCGTGGTCGGGCGCCACAGATTGGCCAGACTGTGGAGATTTTCCACCGCCGTCAGCCCCTCGGCGATGCCGGGCGCATGGCCCAGCCAAAGCAGTTCGGCCGCGGCGGGCCGGCGTACCTTGCCCGCGTCCGCCGGCAGCAGTCCCGCCAGGATGCGCAGCAGGCTGGTCTTGCCACTGCCGTTGACGCCCCCGATCTGCAGCGACTCGCCCGCCGCCACGCTCAGACTCAGGTCGTCGAACAGCAGGCGACCGCCCCGTTCGCAACGGAGCGCGACGGCGTCGAGCAGGGGCTGATTCAAGACAGGGGATCTCACGGCACTAAAGTCGGTCGGGCGCTGGCCGTTAACCCGGCACACGCCCTTGAAGGCGCGCCATTATACACAGGCGATTCCACCGGACCTGCCCGATGACTTCCATCTCCGCGATCCAACCCAGCGTCGGCGTCACGCCCGCCCTGCCCGTCCGGGCCGCGGCGGCGCAGGCATCGGACGCGGGGGCGCAGATCCTGCAGGCCCTGCAATCCCTCGACGACCTGATTCCGCCCGGCAGCACCGCGACCGCCGAGGTACTCGCTACCCGTCCGGCCGGCCAGAGCTTCCAGTTCCTGCTGCAACTGCAGCTGGCCGAGGGTGGCAGCGTCCTGCTCACCACCCAGAGTCCGACCAACAACCTGCCGGTGGGCAGCCAGTTGCTGGTGAGCACCCTCGGCTCCACCCAGCTGGCGGTGCTGCTGCAGAGCCTGGAGGGCGACGCACCACCGCCGCCGCTGCAGCAACTGGATCTGCGCCAGCTGCCGGTGGGCACGACCCTGCAGTTGCGGGTGCTGAGCAGCCTGCTGCAACAGCCACCCGGCGCGACGCCCACCTACGAGGTGATCGCCAAGGCCCTGAGTTCCACTCTCGAAGGTCGCCAGCTCAAGCTGGAATCGCCCCGCCCGGTACCGGTGGGCAGCCTGCTGACCGTGGTGATCAAGGACAGCCAGGAGGTCACGGTGCTGCCCATGGCGCAGCGCCTCGACCAGCTCGACATCGATCGCCAACTGCAGGGCCAGGAGCAGCGCCAGCTGTCGATGAATGCCCTGCTGCAATGGCTGGAGGACGTCCCCGAGGCAGAGCTGCCACCGTCGGTGGGCGCGGCGCTCAAGTCCCTGCTGGCCAATCTGGAAACCGCCGAGGCCCTGGGCACGCCCCAGGGCTGGGCCCGCGCCCTGGCGCGCAGTGGCCTGCAACTGGAGCAGCAATTGCTGGATCGCGGCGGTCCCGATCTCCAGGAGGACTTCAAGGCCAACCTGCTGCGCCTGGTGGATCGCCTGCTGGCCAGCGTGCCGGGCGAGGCCCTGCGCAATCCCCAGGTCGCGATCCAGACCGCCCAGCAGAATCTGCCCGATGCCCTGCGCCGGGCGCTGGGGGACGCCGCCACCGCCAGTCGCCAACCCACCGCCCTGGACTTTCCCCTGGGCGAACGCGATGGTCGCGGCCTCAGTGCCGCCAACGCCGAGCTCGACGAATTGCTGCAACTGGCCACGGGCGTCATCGCCCGCCTGCAGACCCACCAGTTGGCCAGCCTGGCCCAGACCCAGGTCCTGCCCGATGGCTACTACCTCTCCACCTGGCAGACCGAGATTCCCTGGCGCGATGGCGAGCGCCTCGGCGCGGTGCAGGTGCGCTTCCAGGAAGAACGACCGCCGCCGGATAACCGTGGTGAAGCCCGCGACAGCCTGTGGAAGGTGGAACTGGCCTTCGACCTGGCGCCGCTGGGCCCGCTGCAGGTGCGGGCGCAACTGGCCAGCGGCCGGCTGTCGAGCGAATTCTGGGCGGAAAAAGGCGCCACCGCGACGCTGATCGATACCGAATTGCCCCATCTGCGCGAACGCCTGCTGGCGGCCGGCTTCGTGGTCGGCGACCTCAGCAGCCGCCAGGGCCGCCCCGCACGCCATCCGCGCACCACCCTCGAACAACGCTGGATCGACGACACCGCATGAGTACAACCGCCGCCCGCCAGGCCATCGCGCTGTCCTATGACGGCAGCAGCGCCCCCATCCTCTCCGCCAAGGGCGATGCCGAACTGGCCGAACTCATCCTGGCCACGGCCCGGGAGCACGAGGTGCCCATCTACGAGAACGCCGACCTGGTGCGCATCCTGGCGCGCCTGGAGCTGGGCGCCGAGATCCCCGAGGCGCTCTATCGCACCCTGGCCGAGATCATCGCCTTCGCCTGGCACCTCAAGGGCAAGTGCCCGGCGCACCTGGCCGACCAGCCGGATCTGTCGCCCGGATGGGAGCGGATGCCGTAGGAATCGGTCCTCATGGCCATGGCGGTCCGCCGATGCGGCCGGGGTCAGTAGCAGCGGCCCATGGCCGCGATCTGCCGTGTAGCCTGGATAACGGCGCAGCCTTATCCACCCTTCGAGGCGGCCTGCCCGTGGAAAACGCCATGCGGTTTTCCACGCTACGGCTGATCGCGATCTTGCCGCGGCTGATGGAGATGAACGCCCACTCGGACAGCCCCCTCTCCCTCCGGGAGAGGATTGGGGTGAGGGTGCCCCCGGCAGTCACTCCCAGCGAAAAACGCTGCGCGGTTTTCCACGCGACGACACTACGAATCGTTTTATCGCGGCCATGGGCCGCTCCTACGGGGAATGATGCGTTTGCAAGGGCGCCCACATCGGCGGACCGCCATGACCGCGATCAAGCAATCCAGCCAGCGAAATCGACCTACCCCCGCCGCAACGAATGCCCGACGGCGCCCTTCTCGGTCACCTTGGCGGCGTCCCAGAGTGCATCCATCTCTTCCAGGCTGGCCTCCTGGGGCGTTCTGCCCTGAGCGTTCAGGCCTTCCTCGATATAGCGAAAGCGGCGCTCGAACTTGGCGTTGGCCTGGCGCAGGGCGTCCTCGGCGTCGACCTGCAGGTGCCTCGCCAGATTGACCATCACGAACAGCAGATCGCCGACCTCTTCCGCCACCTGGGCAGCCTGGCCGTTGGCCATGGCCTCGCGCACCTCGTCCAGTTCCTCCTGGATCTTGGCCACCACCGGCATGGCGTCGGCCCAGTCGAAGCCGACATTGGCCGCACGCTTCTGCAGCTTGGCCGCACGGCTCAGGGCCGGTAGCGCGGCCGGCACGTCATCCAGCAGCGAGAGCTGCTCCGGCGCCGCGGCCTTTTCCGCGCGCTCCTCGGCCTTGATTTCTTCCCAGCGGCGCTTGATGGTCGCCTCGTCCAGTCGCGGCAGGTCGAGCGGGCCATGCAGGTCGCCGTCGGGAAAGACATGGGGATGGCGCCGCACCAGCTTGCGGGTGATGCCATCGACCACCTGGGCGAAGTCGAAATGGCCATCCTCGCGACCCAGCTGGCTGTAGTAGACAACCTGGAACAGCAGATCGCCCAGCTCGTCGCGCACCTGCGGGAAATCCCGCCGGGCGATGGCGTCGGCGACCTCGTAGGCCTCTTCCAGGGTGTGGGGCACGATGCTGGCGTAGTCCTGGCGCAGATCCCAGGGGCAGCCGTGTTGCGGATCGCGCAACCGGGCCATGAGGTGCAGCAGATCGTCGAGCTGGTACATGGATGAATCCTGTTACTGGAAAAGAACGAGGCGCCAGGAGGCGCCTCGTGGGGTCGTCGTCACATCTCTCAGGCAGCGCGATTGCGCCGGGCTTCGATGATGTTGGGCAGCTGGGAGATGCGCCCGAGCAGGCGGCCGAGGGCGTCCAGGCCGGGGATCTCGATGGTCAGCAGCATGTTGGCGGTGTTTTCCTCGCGATTGGAGCGGGTATTCACCGCCAACACGTTGATCCGCTCGTTGAGCAGGATCTGCGAGACATCGCGCAGCAGACCGGAGCGGTCGAAGGCCTTGATCACGATGTCGACCGGATAGGTCTGCACCGGCACCGGGCCCCAGCTCACCTGGATGGTCCGCTCCGGCTCGCGACTGGCCAGCTGCAGGGCGTTGGCGCAGTCCTGCCGGTGGATGGTCACGCCACGGCCGAGGGTGATGTAGCCGACGATGGCATCACCCGGCACCGGCTGGCAGCAGCCGGCGATCTGGGTGAGCAGGTTGCCCACGCCCTGGATCTGCACATCGCCACGCTTGCCCGGCTTGTTGGTGGGCTTGCGCGGCAAGTGATCGAGGGTATCGAGGCCCTTGTCCGGCTCCACCAGCTGCTGGGCGGCGTGCATCACCTGGGCCAGGCGCAGATCGCCGGCGCCCAGGGCCGCGAGCATGTCCTCGGAGCCCTTGTAGTTGACCTTCTCGGCCAGGGTGTTGAAGTCCACCGGGGGCAGTGCCAGGCGCGACAGCTCGCGCTCGACCATGGCCTTGCCAGCGGCCACGTTCTGGTCGCGCGCCTGGAACTTGAACCAGTGGACGATCTTGGCCCGGGCCCGCGAGGTGTTGACGTAGCCGAGGTTGGGGTTGAGCCAGTCGCGGCTGGGCGAGCCCTGCTTGCCGGTGATGATCTCCACCTGCTCGCCGGTCTGCAGCTGGTAGTTCAGCGGCACGATGCGGCCGTTGATCTTGGCCCCGCGGCAGTTGTGGCCGATCTCGGTGTGCACCCGATAGGCGAAGTCCAGCGGCGTCGCGCCCTTGGGCAGGTCGATGGCGTGGCCGTCGGGGGTGAAGACGTAGACCCGGTCCGGCTCGATGTCGACCCGCAGCTGATCGGCCAGGCCGCCAATGTCGCCCAGCTCCTCGTGCCATTCCAGCACCTGGCGCAGCCAGGAGATCTTTTCTTCGTAGTGGTTGGAGGCCGACTTGACGTCGGTTCCCTTGTAGCGCCAGTGGGCGCAGACGCCCAGTTCGGCCTCTTCGTGCATGGCATGGGTGCGGATCTGCACCTCCAGCACCTTGCCCTCCGGACCGATCACCGCAGTATGCAGGGAACGGTAGCCGTTCTCCTTGGGATTGGCGATATAGTCGTCGAACTCGCGGGCAATATGCCGCCACAGGGTATGCACGATGCCCAGCGCGGTATAGCAGTCACGCACCTCGGGCACCAGCACCCGCACGGCGCGCACGTCGTAGATCTGGCTGAACTCCAGGCCCTTGCGCTGCATCTTCCGCCAGATGGAATAGATGTGCTTGGCGCGCCCGCTGAGGTCGGACTTGATGCCGGTGGCGGTGAGTTCGTCACGCAGCTGCTGCATGACGTCGGCGATGTATTGCTCGCGATCCAGCCGCCGTTCATGCAGCAGGGTCGCGATCTGCTTGTACTGCTGGGGCTCCAGGTAGCGGAAGGACAGGTCCTCCAGCTCCCACTTGATATGGCCGATGCCCAGCCGGTGGGCCAGGGGCGCGTAGATGTCGGCGACCTCGCGGGCCACCCGGTTGCGGCGCTCTTCGGTGGCGTTCTTGACCGCGCGAATGGCGCAGGTGCGCTCGGCCAGCTTGATCAGGGCCACGCGCACGTCGTCGACCATGGCCACCAGCATGCGGCGCAGGTTGTCGACCTGGGTCTGGCTGCCCAGCACCATGGACTTGCGCGGATTGAGACTCTCGCTGATCGCCGCCATGCGCAGCACGCCTTCGATCAGCTTGGCCACCACCGGCCCGAAATGCTCGGCCGCCGACTCCAGGGTCGCCTTGCCCTCGCGCACCGCCCGGTAGACGATGGCGGCGATCAGGCTGTCCTGATCCAGCTTGAGGTCGGCCAGGATCTCTGCCATCTGCAGGCCGGTATGGAAACTGGAGGTCCCCTCCGCCCAGGTGTGCTCGACCTGGCCGGAATTCTCTTCCGCCGTGCGGGCGAAGCCGCAGGCGTCCAGCAAGGCCTCGCGATCGAGATTCGGATCCACGCTCTGGATATGATCCAGCCAGGCGTGGAGGTTGATGCTGCCATCGACGTTGACTGGCTGATGCGCTCTGACCTGTACCATCTACCCCTTCCTCACGGCGTAGCCTTCTCGCCGGATTGGCTCGCATCGGTTGGCGAGCCGTCGTTACCCGGGCATCCTGCCCGCTTCGAACAGCACCATGGCTTCCACATGGGCGGTCTGCGGGAACATGTCGAGAATGCCCGCTCTTGTCATGCGATAGCCCTGTCGGACCAGCTCCCCGGCATCCCGTGCCAGGGTGGCCGGATTGCAGGAGACGTAGACCAGCCGCCCGATACCCAGGCCGCTGAGCTGCCGAACCACTTCCAGCGCACCGTCGCGCGGCGGATCCAGCAGGGCCAGCGAATGGCTGCCCAGATCGGCGGGTAGCGGGTTCGACAGATCCACCTGTAGAAAGTGCGCGTTGCCGATGCCGTTGTCACGTGCATTTTGTATTGCCCGGGATGTCATCGCCGCGACCCCTTCGATACCGGTAACCGCCGCTGCCTGCCGCGCCAGCGGCAGGGCGAAGTTGCCCAGCCCGGAGAACAGATCGAGCACCCGGTCATCCGCCGTCGGCGCCAGCCAGTCCAGCGCCTGGGCGACCATGGCCTCGTTGATGGCGGCATTGACCTGGACGAAGTCGCCCGGCTGATAGGCCAGGGTCAGGTCCCAGGACGCCAGCCGGAAGCCCAGCCTGGCGTCGGCCTGATCCGGCTGCGGCTCGCCCTTGCCCTGCCACCAGAGCTGGACGCCAGCCGCCGCGCAGAAGTCGCGCAGGCGCGCCTGGTCGCCCGGCAGCAGCGCCCGGGTATGGCGCACCAGCATGGCCGTTGCCGTGCCCTGGAAGAGCTCCACATGACCGATCGCCTGGGGCTGTTCCAGCCCGCTCAGCAGGTCAGGCAGCGCGCGCAGCAATGGCTGCAGCTCCGGCACCAGTACCAGGCAGTCGTCGGGGGTGACGATGTCCTGGCTGGCCTCGGCGCGAAAGCCCACTTCCAGGCGGCTCTGGCGTTCGTCCCAGCGCACCGCGATGCGGGCGCGGCGGCGATAGCCGAATTCGGGACCGACCATGGGCGCGGCCCAGGCCAGCGGCTGCACCCCGGCCAGACGGCGGAATTGCTCGGCCAGGGCTTCCTGCTTGAGGGTCAGCTGATCGGCATGGGGCAGGTGCTGCAGGGTGCAACCGCCGCAGCGGTCGGCCACGCTGCAGGGCGGTGTACGCCGCAACGGACTGGCCTCCAGCACCCGAAGGGTACGGGCCTCGACCACCTGACTGCGGGCGCCGAGCACCCGCGCCTCGACCTGCTCGCCCGGCAGGGCACCGGCAACGAACCAGGTCCGCCCGCCTTCGCGCGCGATGCCACGCCCGTCATGGGACAGCCGCTCGATGCCCAGCAGCTGCCGCTTGCCGGTCGGTACCCCGGTCGCCCGGGCGCCACCGGCTGGTTGAAAGCGCAGCCCGCCGCCGCCTCGTTTAGCGCGCGTCATAGACGCCGGTCGACAGGTAGCGATCGCCTCGGTCACAGATGATCGCGACGATCACCGCATTGTCCACTTCCCGGGCGATGCGCAGGGCGCCCGCCACCGAACCGCCGGACGACACGCCGCAGAAGATGCCTTCTTCCCGGGCCAGGCGACGCATGGTGTCTTCGGCCTCCTGCTGCCCCATGTCGATGATGCGATCCACGCGGCTGGCCTCGTAGATCTTCGGCAGATAGGCCTCCGGCCAGCGGCGGATGCCGGGGATGGCCGCGCCCTCCTCCGGCTGCAGACCGACGATCTGCACCTTGGGATTCTGCTCCTTGAGGTAGCGCGAGGTGCCCATGATGGTCCCGGTGGTGCCCATGGAGCTGACGAAATGGGTGATGCTGCCATGTGTCTGGCGCCAGATCTCCGGCCCGGTGCCCAGGTAGTGGGCCACCGGATTGTCGCCATTGCCGAACTGGTCGAGCACCTTGCCGCGGCCTTCGGCCTGCATGCGCGTGGCCAGATCCCGCGCGCCTTCCATGCCGTCTTCCCGACTGACCAGGATCAGCTCGGCGCCATAGGCGGTCATGGCCGCCTTGCGCTCGGCGCTGGAGTTGTCAGGCATGATCAGGATCATGCGGTAGCCCATGATGGCGGCGGCCATCGCCAGGGCGATCCCGGTATTGCCGGAGGTGGCCTCGATGAGGGTATCGCCGGGCTGGATGTCGCCACGGGCCTCGGCCTGGCGGATCATCGACAGCGCCGGGCGGTCCTTGACCGAACCCGCCGGGTTGTTGCCTTCCAGCTTGAGCAGCACGGTACTGCGGGTGTCGCCGGCCAGGCGCTGCAGGCGCACCAGCGGCGTGTTACCGATGCAATCGGCGATGGTGGGATAGTGCAGACTCATGAATCAGCTCGTTCCGCCAGGGGTGAAAGCCTTCCATGATACTCCCAAAGCCTCGCCGACCCTACCCATCCGGCGCCTGGCTAGGGCCGGCGGGTGGCGGCGCCGTCGCTGGCCACCTCCAGGGCGGCGGGCAGGCTCAGCGACAGAATGCCCTCCGGCCCCAGGTTGGGCTGCACCTGGGGGGTCACCTGCATCCCCGGCAGTCCACCCAGGCGCTCGGCCAGCCGCCTGGCGGCATCGGGGGTGACCTTGCGGGTCAGGTCCTCGGTACCGGAATACAGCCAGAGCTGTACCGGCCGGGCGCCGCCCACGCCCTGGAATTCTTCTGCCCGCTTGAGGATGTAGCCCTGCTGCCAGCCATAGGCGACATCGCTCGCCACGTAGCGCTGGAAGGTCTGCGGCTGCCGATAGAGGGTGTCGAGCACGAACAGTCCGCCGTAGCCATGGCCCCAGAGGGTCTGGCGATTGGGGTCCACCGGCACGCTCTGGGTCAGCAGCGGCTTGATGCGTTGCTCGATCAGGTCGAGAAAGGCCCGCGAGCCTCCCGCCGGCCAGTCCTTGCGCACGTCGTCGCGCATGCGGCCATTGCCCACCGCCGGGGTGTAATCGTAAGTGCGCTCCTGCATGGCGTCCGCGGCATCGGCGTAACCAATGGCCACCAGCACCGGCGCGCTCTTCAGTTTATGGGGGGACAGCCAGACATCCTGCAGTTGCGCCAGGGCGGCATCGCCGTCGAGCAGGAACAGCGCGGGATACCCCATCATCGGCGCCGGCTGCTTGGGAATGCCGATATAGACCCGATAGCGGCGCTTGCCGTCCGCCGAGTCGAGCAGGTGCGTCTCGAAGCTGTAGTACATCGACCCCCGCTCCACCAGGGTGGTCTTCTTCGGCTCCTGGGCCTGGCTCGACGCCATCCAGCCGGTTCCCAGCAACAGGGCGCCCGCCAGCATCAGACTGCAACTCTTCTTCAAAGGATCTCCTCGAACGCAACCGCACCGGAACGACCGGCAGTCCCTACCAGACCGCCGATGGGGTCAATGGTTGTGCACCCCGGCCAGGGACCGTGGCAGCCTTCGCGGATTTTCGCGAATCGGCGCGTCAGGGGGTGCGACCCCTTTCGCAAAGACTCTCTTTACATTTGGTAAAGGGGTTAGACTCGCCAAATTTCCTCGGGGGACGCGCAGTGCTGGACGAATTGGGACTCAAGGGGCGCATCCTGCTGTTGAGCGTCCTCCCGACCTGCTGCATGGCGGCCCTGCTGGGGGTCTACTTCAGCTGGGTGCAGCTGTCCGACATGCGCAGCCAGCTCATCGAGCATGGCCAGCTGGTGGCCCAGCAGATGGCGCCACTCATCGCCCCGGCCATGCGCACCGGCGACAACGACCAGCTCAACCGTATCGCCCAGCGCGCCCTCGACCAGGCCGATGTCCGGGCGATCAGTTTTCTGGATGCCGACGGCAACCTCCTCGCCCACGCCGGTCCTTCGATGACCGTGGAGCTCACCGGGCGCGACTACCAGACCATCAGCATGAGATCCGGGCTGGACATCACCCACTTCAACCTGCCGGTGCAGACCCATGATCTGCGTCTGACCCGCAGCGACGGCAGTCCGGCCACGCCCCAGACCCTGGGCTGGATTCAGCTCGAACTCTCCCATCACGCCACCCTGCTGCGCGGCTATCGCAACCTGGTGGCTGGCCTTCTGCTGATCCTGCTCGGCCTGGCCTTCACCGCCTTCATCGCGGTGCGCATGGGCCGCCGGATCAACCGGCCCCTGCAGGTGATCGCCCACGGCGTCAGCCAGTTGCAGGAGGGTCGCCTGGAGACGCGCCTGCCGACCCAGCTCGGCAGCCCCGAATTCGACGAACTGGCGACCGGCATCAACCGCATGGCCGAAGCCATGGAGAACGCCCAGTTCGAGATGCAGAACAACATCGACCAAGCCACCGAGGACGTCCGCCAGAATCTGGAAACCATCGAGATCCAGAACATCGAACTGGACCTGGCGCGCAAGGCGGCGCTGGAAGCCAGCCGCATCAAGTCGGAATTCCTGGCCAACATGAGCCACGAGATTCGCACCCCGCTCAACGGCATCATCGGCTTCACCAACCTGATGCAGAAAAGCGAGCTGACCCCGCGCCAGCAGGATTACCTGAGCACCATCCAGAATTCCGCCGAGAGCCTCCTGGGCATCATCAACGAGATCCTCGACTTCTCGAAGATCGAAGCCGGCAAGCTGGTGCTGGAGAATCTGCCGTTCAACCTGCGTGACATGATCCAGGACACCCTGACCATCCTGGCGCCCTCGGCCCATGAAAAGCACCTGGAGCTGGTCTGCCTGGTCTACCGCGACACCCCGACCCACCTGGTCGGCGATCCGCAGCGCCTGCGCCAGGTGCTCACCAATCTGGTGAGCAATGCCATCAAGTTCACCCATTCCGGCACCATCGCCGTGCGCGCCATGGTCGAGGAAGAGACCGACGACCATGCCCAGCTGCGCATCAGCGTCCAGGACACCGGGGTCGGCCTCACCGACGAAGACCGGCAGATGCTGTTCCAGGCCTTCTCCCAGGCCGACAACTCCCTGAC
Source organism: Pseudomonas aestiva (assembly GCF_039908605.1). Classification (NCBI taxonomy): domain Bacteria; kingdom Pseudomonadati; phylum Pseudomonadota; class Gammaproteobacteria; order Pseudomonadales; family Pseudomonadaceae; genus Pseudomonas; species Pseudomonas aestiva. Next base: position 3,104,044 of record NZ_CP150916.1, read on the forward strand.
CCGGCAGGCCGGCGGCACCGGACTCGGCCTGGTCATCTCCAAGCGCCTGATTGAGCAGATGGGGGGCGAGATCGGCCTGGAGAGCATTCCCGGCGAGGGCTCGGAATTCTGGATCACCCTCAACCTGCCCAAGGCCCACGGCAGCGTCGAGAGCCACAAGCGCATCGCCCTGGCCGGTCGCCGCGTCGGCCTGGTGGAGCCCCACCCCCTCACCCGCCAGGCACTGCAGCACCAGCTGGAAGAATGCGGTCTGAGCGTGGAGCCGTTCGAGACCCTGGAGCAGCTCAGCGAAGCGGTCGCCCACCCGGCCTCCGGCAAGCTGCCGGTCAGCCTGGCGGTGCTCGGTGTCAGTGCCCGCAGCATTCCGCCGGATCTGCTCACCGAGCGCATCTGGGAACTGGGTCGCCAGGACTGCAATACCCTGGTCTATTGCCCCACCACCGACCAGGCGGTGTTCCATGCCTCCCTGCCCGATGTCCATTGCCAGCTGCACGCCAAGCCGGCCTGCAGCCGCAAGCTCGAGCAGGCGGTGGCCGAGCTGCTCAACCAGCGCCCGCAACGCAACGAGAGCGGCGGCCTGGGCATCACCGACCGCCCGCCGCGGCTGCTCTGCGTGGACGACAACCCGGCCAACCTGCTGCTGGTGGAAACCCTGCTGACCGATCTCGGCGCCCAGGTCACCGCGGTGGAAAGCGGCTACGCGGCGGTGGAAGCCGTCCAGCAGGAGCGCTTCGATCTGGTGTTCATGGACGTGCAGATGCCCGGCATGGACGGCCGCCAGGCCACCGAGGCGATCCGCGACTGGGAAGCCAGCGAAGGCGGCACCCCGGTGCCCATCGTCGCCCTTACCGCCCACGCCATGGCCAACGAGAAGCGCGCCCTGCTGCAGAGCGGCATGGACGACTACCTCACCAAGCCCATCAGCGATCGGCAGCTGGCCCAGGTCATCCTCAAGTGGACCGGCCTGCGCCTGCTGCACAGCTCGGCGCCCGAGGTCACCAGCCTCAACAGTGGTGGCCAGGACATTTCCACGCTGGCGGTGATGGATGCGGACGAAGGCCTGCGCCTGGCGGCCAACAAGCCGGATCTGGCCAAGGATCTCCTGAGCATGCTGCTCGCCTCCCTGGCGGCGGACCGTCAGGCCATTCGCCAGGCCCGCGAAGACGGTGACCGCATCGCCCTCATCGAGCGCGTCCACCGCCTGCATGGCGCCACCCGCTATTGCGGCGTGCCCCAGCTCCGCGCCGCCTGCCAGCACAGCGAAACCCTGCTCAAGCAGGGCGCGCCGACCTCCAGCCCGGCGCTGGAAGAACTGGACGCGGCCATCGTCAATCTGTCCGCCCAGGCCAAGAGCCCGCTCTAGCGGGCTAGTCCTCGAACAGCCTCAGCTGCAGCGCCGCCTCGCGCAGATCGGTCAGGCGCACGCCCACCCCGAGCAGCCGTACCGGCCGATTGCCCCGCCGGTAGGCCTGCTCCAGCAGGCGCCGATAGCTGTCGAGATCACGACCGGCGCCCTGCTGTTCCAGGGTGGTCTGGGTGAAGTCGTGGAACTTGACCTTGATGAAGGGTCGCTCCGGGCGATAACGATCGGCCAGGCGCGTCAGCCGCTCTTCGAGCTTGGCCAGCAACTCGGGCAACTCCTGCGCACAGGCGGTGGCATCGGGCAGATCGCGGTCATAGGTGCGCTCCACGCTGGCCGATTGCCGCTGGCTGTCCACCTTGACCTGGCGCTCGTCGATGCCATGGGCCAGTGACCAGAGGCGCTCGCCGAAGCTGCCGAACTCGCGCAGCAGATCGAAGCGCGACCAGGTCTGCAGGTCGCTGCAGAGGACGATGCCGCGGCGCTTGAGCTTGTCGGCGGTGACCTTGCCCACGCCATGCAGCTTGGCCACCGGCAAGGCGGCGACGAAGTCGTCCACCTCGTGCGGGGCGATGACGAACAACCCGTTGGGCTTCTTCCAGTCGCTGGCGATCTTGGCGAGAAACTTGTTGGGCGCCACCCCGGCGGACACCGTGATGTTCAACTCCTGCCACACCCGCCTGCGGATATCACGGGCGATCAGGGTGGCGCTGCCGTTGAACAGCTCGCACTGGGTGACATCCAGATAGGCTTCGTCGAGTGACAGCGGCTCGATCAGCTCGGTGTAGTCCTGGAAGATGCCGTGGATCTGCCGTGATACCCCCTTGTAGACCTCGAAGCGCGGCTTGACGAACACTAGGTCTGGACAGAGCTTCTGCGCCTGGTGGGACGACATGGCGGAGCGCACGCCGAAGGCCCGGGCCTCGTAGTTGCAGGTGGCGACGACTCCACGACGATCAGGGGTCCCGCCTACCGCCAGCGGCTTGCCGCCCAGGCGCGGATCGTCGCGCATCTCGATGGACGCATAGAAGCAGTCACAGTCGACATGGATGATCTTGCGCTGGCGTTTGGGTGGGAGCTGGGCGGGAGGACTGTCCGGAGCCATGGAGAGAGATGCCGGGCCGGGCTTGGCGGCTGATTATCCGTACAGTAAGCCAAGACCGCCCCGATTTGTCCATGGCGGACGACGAATCGCCCGTTAACCGACGTCTTGCAGCAGGCGTTGCCGATGGACGACCTCTTCGCGCAGCTCATCCACCACCGCCTTGAGGTCATGGGCATGGTGGAGCTGATCGTAATATAGGTGGCGCTCGGCGATCACGCCGTCGGGCGTGGTGATCATCAACCGCGCGAAATGCTCGCTGCGCTCGAAGAACTCGATGCGACCCAGGCCCTGGAGATGTTGGAGCAAGGTTTCCAGCAGCAGATTCATGGCGGCCCCTTGGACTTTCCTGGTCAAACGGTTCGGTCGCGCTGCCCATCGTCGAAAGGTGCACCCTCGTCGCCGGCGATGACGGTCCGATCTTCTATATGGCCGGAGCGAACATGACGGGACGAGGTGTCCAGCAATTCCTGTGCCGCAGCGCGGAGCGTCTGCATGTCGTCGACGAGCAATTCGACTTTCTCCACGACCTGAAGTGCCATCTCCGAAGCACCTTTGGCACTGCTGCCGGTAAGCGCCAGGGAAAGATTGCACAACTGGGCGACCAGTGTCGCTATATCGTGATCCATCACGCGCATGATGCGCTGATCCAGACGACTCGAATCCTGGGTAGGGTGCATGAGGTTCTCCATAACACCCATCGAGGATAGCACATGGCCACCACCTGCCCTGGCCCTTAGCGGCGTTTTGCTATCACCTTCTCACTTGATCGCGTAGGGGCTCTCATCGGGTTTCCGGACCCTTTGCCGGCTAGATGGGTCGACTGAGGACGTACCTCTAGGAGAACCCCCATGAAGCGCCCTCTACTCGTGTCCTCTGCCCTGCTCCTCAGCCTCATGCTGGGTGGCTGCTTCGATCGCGACCAATCGGATCAGCAGAATCGCTCCAGCGGCGAAAAGGCGTCGGTGCAGATGCAGAAAAGCGATGGCGACAAGTAGGCTCGTCCCTGCTTGGTAAATAAGCCTTTGATGAATATTAAATTTTTTCTTGACGAATTTTTTCTTGGCCCTATACTGAGCCACATCGGACGCGGGATGGAGCAGTCTGGTAGCTCGTCGGGCTCATAACCCGAAGGTCGTTGGTTCAAATCCAGCTCCCGCAACCAAATTCGAAAAAACCACTCTCTTGAGTGGTTTTTTTTTGCCCTGAATTTGACCCGGTTCAGATCCAGGCGGTGCGAACTCTGTGGCTACAAGAGCTACAAAGGTTGGTATAGAGCTTTTTTTATCTGTACAAGGCTTGGCAAACCGCGCGCGACCAGTAATCTGACGCGCGTTCCTGTCTAGAGGAGTTTGCATGACTGCACCTGATCCAGCCAAAGAGGTCTCCTCGAAGCCGGCATCCCCTGCGGACCACCCTGTGTCGCCCCCTCAGGCGCTGCCCTGGCGCCTCCTGGAGCGCCTGACGGCCTACCGGCAACCCATCGAACTGGGTCTGACGCTGGTGTTGTTCGCCGCCGCCCTGGTGGTCTGCTGGCATCTGCTGAGCAGCATCGATGGCGAAGCTCTCCATGATGCCCTTCACGATATTCCACACTACTCCCTGATCGGCGCGCTGATCGCCGCAGCCGCCGGCTTCACCATCCTGCTAGGCTACGAGTGGTCGGCCATGCGCTTCGCCGACGTCAAGCTGCCGGCACGCGCCTGGACCATGGGCGGCCTTACCGCCTTCGCCATCGGCAATGCGGTTGGCCTGTCCATGCTGTCCGGCGGGTCGGTGCGCTATCGCCTCTATGCCCGCCAGGGCCTCAGCGCTCTGGAAGTGGCGCAGATGACGGTGTTTTCCAGCCTGGCGCTGGGCACCGCGCTGCCGCCCCTGGCCGCCATCGCCGCCCTGACCAATCTGCCGGCGTCCACCCAGGCCCTGCGCGTTCCGGAAGCGGTGATCATCACCGTGTCCGCCCTGATCCTGCTCGGCTATGCCGTCGGAATCCTGGCCCTGCGCCGCTGGCGGGTGCCCGAGCAGCCCTGCGCCCACGCCCTGCACTTCCGCATCGGCAAGCGTGCCCTGCGCCTGCCGACCCTGCGGCTGTCCGTGCTGCAGCTGGTGATCACCATCCTCGACGTGACCGCCGCCTCGATGGTGCTCTATCTGCTGCTGCCCACAGCGCCGCCCTTCGGTGCCTTCCTGCTGGTCTACCTGCTGGCGCTGGCCGCCGGGGTGCTCAGTCACGTTCCGGGCGGTGTCGGCGTGTTCGAGGCTGTCCTGCTGGCCGCCTTCGCCAACGAGCTGGGCGCCGCCCAGTTGGCCGCGGCGCTGGTGGTCTACCGCCTGTTCTATGTGCTGCTGCCCTTCGTGATCGCCTGCCTGGTGCTGCTGTTCAGCGAAGGCCGCCGCCTGCTGTCGAACAGTCCGGCCGTACGGGTCGCCTCCGGCCTGGCGGCACCCATCCTCGCCATCCTGGTTTTTTTTTCTGGGGTGGTACTGCTTTTTTCTGGGGTCACCCCTGAAATAGACACCCGCCTGGAGGGCATGGATTTCCTGCTGCCCCAGCGGTTGATCGATGCCTCCCACCTGGGCGCGAGCCTGATCGGCGTCGTCTGTCTATTGCTGGCGCAGGGATTGCGCCGGCGCCTCTCCGCGGCTTGGGCGGTGACCTTGGTCTTGCTGTTGCTGGGCTGCCTGCTGTCCCTGTTGAAAGGTTTCGACTGGGAGGAAGCCTCCATTCTGGCGATCACGGCCGCGCTGCTCGCCATCTTCCGCAAATCCTTCTATCGCCGCAGCCGGCTGATGGAACAGCCCTTCTCGCCGCTGTACGTGACCGCCAGCATCTGCGTGGTCGCCGCCTCGGTGTGGCTGCTGCTGTTCGCCTATCAGGACGTGCCCTACGACACCCGCCTCTGGTGGCAATTCGCGCTGGATGCCGATGCCCCACGCGGCCTGCGTGCCGCCCTGGGCAGTTCGGTCCTGCTGCTGATCATCGCCCTGGGCTGGCTGCTGCGCGCTGCGCCGCCGCCGATCGAAGCCCCCACCAGCGCCGAGCTCGAGCGGGCCTTCGGCATCGTGCGCAAATCCAGTCAGCCGGATGGCGGCCTGGTGATGACCGGTGACAAGGCCCTGCTCTTCCACGACAGCGACGATGCCTTCCTGATGTACGGACGACGGGGCCGCAGTCTGATCGCCCTCTTCGATCCCATCGGCCGCTCCCAGCCTCGCGCCGAGCTGATCTGGAAATTCCGCGATCTCTGCGACCTGCATCATGCCCGGCCGGTGTTCTATCAGGTACGGGCGGAGAACCTGCCGTTCTACATGGACATCGGTCTCACGGCGCTCAAGCTTGGCGAAGAGGCTCGGGTGGACCTGCATGCCTTCGATCTCGACAGCAAGGGCAAGAAGGACCTGAGATACACCTGGAATCGCGGCCAGCGCGACGGCCTGGCAATCGAATTCCACGCCCCGGGCGAAGCGCCGCTGGACGAGCTCAAGGCCATCTCCGACGTCTGGCTGGAGAGCAAGCAGGTGCGCGAGAAGGGCTTTTCCCTGGGTCGTTTCGATCCGACCTACCTCAAGCACTTTCGTATCGCCGTGGTGCGCTTCCAGGACAAGGCGGTGGCCTTCGCCAACCTGCTGGAAACCGAACGCCCCGACCTGGCCAGCATCGACTTGATGCGGGTCACCGCGGATGCGCCCAAGCAGACCATGGAATTCCTCATGCTGGGGCTGATCCTGCACTTCAAGGCTGCCGGCTTCGCCCGCTTCTCCCTGGGCATGGTCCCGCTGGCCGGTCTGCACCCCCGCCGTGGCGCTCCCATCACCCAGCGCCTGGGGGCCATGGTGTTCAGACGTGGCGAACAGTTCTATAACTTCCAGGGGCTGCGTCGCTTCAAGGACAAGTTCGATCCGGAATGGGAACCGCGCTACATGGCGGTGCCCGCCGGCCTGGATCCCCTGGTCGCCTTCGCCGATACCGCCGCCCTAATCGCCGGGGGTTATACCGGCCTGGTCAAACGTTGAGACTCCTATGCTGAAACGTGCACTCGCAGTACTGCTCGTCATCCTGCTGATCGCTGGAGGTCTGGGCTGGTGGTGGCTTCATCGCTGGCCGTCGGCGCCCCAGGTCATGGTCCTGGAGCAGCCGGATGGTCGCCTGCTGACCATGGCCGCACCCAAGGGCGAGCCGCATGCCCGCGTGGTCCTGGCCACGCCTTCGGACCTGCAACTGGCGGATGCCGACCTGCTGGGCCTGGCGACCAACACCGGCGCCGAGATCGTCCAGTACGAGGTCAGAGTCGCCAACAGCTGCCAAGCGCAGAACGACGACTTCACCCAGGCGGCCAAGCAGCTGAGTGGCGCCCCGACCTTCGTCGGCGGCATCGGCCCGGGCGCCGCCCGAGCCTGGCGCTGGCTGACGACCCAGGACAACCCGAAGGCGGCGGCCCTGAGCGTGGGCTTCAATCTGGAAACCCTGGATTGCCCCGACGCCCTGCCGGCCAAGGCGGCCGCTGGCCAATGGCACATCGCCTGGAACGATCATCCGACCGACGATTCGGCCATCTTCGTGCGTCAGCAGAGCAATGCCGACCTGACCATCGCCGACTATGGCACTGCCCTGCCGGTGGTGCTGCGCACCCAGCTGAAGAATCGCCTGCTGGGCCAGCACAACGACATCCCGACCATCGAGATGCCGGCCGATCCGGACGTCAAGCCCGGCCATCCCGACGTCGTGACCATCTTCTACTCCGGTGACGGCGGCTGGCGCGATATCGACCGGCTCTCGGCCCAGGCCATGAACGAGGCCGGTTATCCGGTCGTTGGCGTGGACTCCCTACGCTACTTCTGGCAGCACAAGAGTCCCGAGCAGGTCGCCGCCGACCTCGCCAACCTGATGCAGGAATACCGCGAGAAGTGGAACGCCAGGCACTTCGTCCTGGCTGGCTACTCCTTTGGCGCCGACATCCTGCCAGCGGTCTACAACCGCCTGCCCAAGGCGGATCAGGACCAGGTGAGCTCGCTGCTGCTGCTGGCCTTCAGCCGCAAGAGCAACTTCGAGATCGCCGTGGAAGGCTGGCTGGGCAAGCCGGGTGACGAAGCCGATACCCTGCCGGAAACCAGCAAGATTCCCGCCGCCAAGCTGTTCTGCGTCTATGGCGAGGAAGAGAAGGACGACAGCGGCTGCACCCAGGCGGGTCAGCCGGGTGAGAAGCTGGGTCGCCCGGGCGGTCACCATTTCGACGAGAACTACGACAAGCTGGCCGACTTCATGGTCAAGGCCATCGAGGCCCGTACGCCGCAATAGCGTATTTCGTCCGGGCCTGCGGGCCCGGACGAACGGCTGGAACAAGGGGCCGGTCTCCCGCGGTCTATGGCTGCAACAGCCACGGAGACTCCCGACATGAGCACACCGCTTTCCGCCGATGCCGCCAGCAAGATCCTGGTGGATGCCTTTCAGCCCCTTGGCTGCGTGGTGTCTTCCGGCACGGATGGCCACGACCTGGCCCTGGGCGTGGTCGATGCCCAAGGCAAGACGCTCTACACCGAAGAACGGCTCAGCGAGGGCGACTACAGCGATCCCCTGCGCCTGGCCGGCTACATAGGCACGGTCCGCAGCGAGCTGGAAGGCCGTGGTCAGACCCTCGACAGCTGGCAGATGCCCTTCATCACCGATCCCGACGCCCTGCCGCCGCCGGTGTTCAACTAGGCAAAGAAAAGGCCCCTGCTGGGGCCTTTTTTCTTGCTGCGCCGGACTAGATCTCGACCTGGGTGCCCAGTTCGATCACCCGGTTCACCGGCAGTTTGAAGAATCTCAGGTTGCCGTTGGCGTTCTTCATCAGGAAGACGAAGAGATTCTCCCGCCAGGGCGCCATGCCCAGCCGCTTGGAAGCGATCACCGTCTCCCGACTGAGGAAGTAGGTGGTACGCATCGGAGTGAAATCCAGCCCTGGATAGGGGCAGTGGCTGAGCGCCAGGGGGATGTCCGGTTCGTCCATGAAGCCATAGTGCAACACTACCCGATAGAAGCCGTCACCGAAGTCCTCGACCTCGATGCGCTCGCCGCGCGATACCCGCGGACGGTCCTCGTAGCGCACCGTGAGCAGCACCACCTGCTCGTGCAGCACCTGGTTGTGCAGCAGATTGTGCAGCATGGCGTGGGGGACCACATCGGTGCGGGCGGTGAGGAACACCGCGGTGCCCTTGGCGCGGAACGGTGGCTGGGCGCGAATGCTGCTGATAAAGATCGGCAGCGGCAGGGCACCATCGTCCAGGCGTTCCACCACCAGTTGCCGGCCCCGCTTCCAGGTGGTCAGCAGGATGAAGATGATGACACCGGCGATAACCGGGAAGGACCCGCCGGAGAGGATCTTCGGCGCATTGGCGGAAAAATACAGCACGTCCACCAGCAGGAAGCCGATCAGCAGCGGCACCATGATCCAGCGCGGCCATTTCCACAGCAGCAGGATCACCGCCGACACCAGGCAGCTGGTGATCAGCATGGTCCCCGTCACGGCCACGCCGTAGGCTTCGGCCAGGTTGGCCGAGGACTGGAAGGTCAGGATCAGGAAAATCACCCCCAGCATCAACGCCCAGTTCATCAGCGGGATGTAGATCTGCCCCTGCTCCTGGCTGGAGGTGTGCTGGACCTGCATGCGCGGGATGTAGCCCAGCTGGATGGCCTGGCGGGTCATGGAAAAGGCGCCGGTGATCACCGCCTGGGAGGCGATGACGGTAGCCAGGGTCGCCAGGCCGATCATCGGCAGCAGCAGCCACTCAGGAGCTAGCAGATAGAAGGGATTGCGCACCGCCGCGGGATCGGCCAGCAGCAGCGCGCCCTGGCCGAAGTAGTTCAGCACCAGCCCTGGCAGCACCAGCAGCAGCCAGGCCCGGGCGATGGGCTTGCGCCCGAAGTGGCCCATGTCGGCATAGAGCGCTTCGGCGCCGGTCAGCGCCAGCACCGCCGCACCCAGCACGATGAAGCCCTTCACCGGGTTGTCGACGAAGAATTGCACCGCCCAGTAGGGATTGAAGGCCTTGAGCACCTCGGGTTGCTGGACGATGCCATAGACACCCAGGGCGCCCAGGGTGGTGAACCAGAGCACCATCACCGGCCCGAAGAACTTGCCGATGGTGGCGGTACCGCGCTTCTGGATGGCGAAGATGCCGACCAGGATCACCAGGGCAATGGGTACGACCCAGGCGTCCAGGCCATCGAAGGCCAGCTCCAGGCCCTCCACCGCCGACAGCACCGAGACCGCCGGGGTGATCATGCTGTCGCCGTAGAAGAGCGCGGCGCCGAACAGCCCCAGCAGGACCAGGGTGGTGGCCAGGCGTGGCGAGCCCTGGGCGGCGCGGCGAGCCAGGGCTGTGAGGGCCATGATGCCGCCCTCGCCCTGGTTGTCGGCGCGCATGACGAAGGTGATGTACTTGAGGGTGACGACCCAGATGAGCGACCAGAAGATCAGCGACAGGATGCCGAGCACGCTGTCGTGATTCAGCGGCAGGCCGTAGTGCGGCGAAAAGACTTCCTTGAGGGTATAGAGAGGACTGGTGCCGATGTCGCCGTATACCACGCCGGTGGCGAGCACGATCATTCCCAAGGCCGAAGGGGCTTTACCACCGTGCTCGTGTTCCGGACGGCTCATGCAGGGCTCCTAGAGTCTAAAATCGGCGCATCCTGCGCCGAAGCGGCGTCAGGATCAAGTTGAAAAGGCCGGTAGCGTGGCGCGCGCAACCTCTCGGCGCAGCGCTTCCAGCACCATAGACTCCTTGGTCGGCAAAAAGCTCTGCGCGGTCGCCAGGACCCGCCTGCCCCTTCCAAGCGGCGGCAGAGATGGCTAGAATCGCGCGTTTTTTGATCAAGGCGCCTCCTGAGCGCCCGCCGAGGTTAGCCCATGTCCATCCAAACGTCCGCCCCCAAGGTCGGTTTCGTCAGCCTCGGCTGTCCCAAGGCCACCGTCGATTCCGAACGCATCCTCACCCAGCTGCGCATGGAAGGCTACGAGATCGTGCCGACCTATGAAGACGCCGACGTGGTGGTGGTCAACACCTGCGGCTTCATCGACAGCGCCAAGGCCGAATCCCTGGACGCCATCGGCGAGGCCATCGCCGAGAACGGCAAGGTGATCGTCACCGGGTGCATGGGCGTGGACGAGGGCAACATCCGCGGCGTGCATCCCAGCGTGCTGGCGGTGACCGGGCCGCAGCAGTACGAGCAGGTGGTCAACGCCGTGCACGAGGTGGTGCCGCCGCAGCTGGAGCACAATCCGCTGATCGACCTGGTGCCGCCCCAGGGCATCAAGCTGACCCCGCGCCACTATGCCTATCTGAAGATTTCCGAAGGCTGCAACCACAGCTGCAGCTTCTGCATCATCCCCTCCATGCGCGGCAAGCTGGTCAGCCGCCCGGTGGGTGACGTGCTGTCCGAGGCCGAGCGCCTGGTCAAGGCGGGCGTCAAGGAGCTGCTGGTGATCTCCCAGGACACCAGCGCCTACGGTGTCGACCTCAAGTACCGGCTGGACTTCTGGAACGGCCAGCCGGTCAAGACGCGCATGCTGGAACTGTGCGAGGCGCTGTCGGGCATGGGCGTCTGGGTGCGCCTGCACTATGTCTACCCCTACCCCAATGTTGACGACGTCATTCCGCTGATGGCCGCCGGCAAGCTGCTGCCCTACCTGGACATCCCCTTCCAGCACGCCAGCCCCAAGGTGCTCAAGTCGATGAAGCGCCCGGCGTTCGAGGACAAGACCCTGGCGCGCATCAAGCGCTGGCGCGAGATCTGCCCTGAGCTGACCATCCGCTCCACCTTCATCGTCGGCTTCCCCGGCGAGACCGAGGAAGACTTCCAGTACCTGCTGGACTGGCTCACCGAAGCCCAGCTGGATCGCGTCGGCTGCTTCCAGTATTCACCGGTCGAAGGCGCACCTGCCAACGAACTGGGCCTGGAGCCGGTGGCGGACGAGGTCAAGCAGGCGCGCTGGGAGCGCTTCATGGCGCACCAGCAGGCCATTTCCGCGGCGCGCCTGCAGCTCAAGATCGGTCGCGAGATCGAGGTCCTGATCGACGAGGTGGACGAGCAAGGCGCCATCGGCCGCTCCTACGCCGATGCCCCGGAAATCGATGGCAACGTCTATGTCGACAGCGCCAATCCCCTCAAGCCGGGCGACAAGGTCTGGGTCCGGGTCACCGACGCCGACGAGTACGACCTCTGGACAGAGACGCTCTGAGTCGTGGCTAGTCGTGCAGACGGTGGGTGCCGGGCACATGGGCGTGTCCGGCCGCACTGCAACTGGCAGTAGTCGCTGACGGCGCCGCCGGTTGACCGAGTTCGCGCAGGATGCCGCAACGGTCACCCTCGCCCTCTCCCTGGCAGTGACGCCTCAGAGTCACCAGTTGCTCGCGAAGCTGATTCAATTCGCGGATGCGCACTTCGACATGATGCAGATGGGCGCCGATCAGGGCATCCACCTGGGCACAGCCGGGTTCGCTGGTGTCGCGCAGGGCCAGCAAGGCCCGAATCTCCTCCAGCGTCATGTCCAGCGAACGGCAATGGCGGACGAATACCAGACGCTCGACCTGAGTGTCGTCATAGCTGCGATAGTTGCTGCTGCTACGCGCTGCCGGGCTCAGCAGCCCCTCCCGCTCGTAGTAGCGGATGGTCTCGACCGCGCAATCGGTACGTCTGGCCAATTCGCCGATCTTCATCACTCTGTCTCGTTCTGCTGACGGACGCCCAGCCTGCGCCGCCGACCGCTGCAGAGCAAGAGACGACGGCCGTCAGGAAGGTGCTGAACCGCGGCTTTGCCGGAGGCTGGCGGGGACGAAAATCGCTCGGGGAAATGGCTGAGACGTGTCCCTGGCAGCTCGCTAGATAGCACGACGCCCCGGCGATGAGTGGGTCGCCGGGGCGTCGAGACAGCCGCCAGACTAGTTGGCGTTGTTCTGGTAGAGCGCGGAGACCCGGTTCGGATGCTCCGACTGGAACTGCGTTTGCGCATTGGCACGGATCGATTTGTTCGATACGTCGCGGCTGGCTGCGGACGCCGTACCCGACAGCAGGCCCAGGAACAGGACGGCGACGATGGCTTGGACACCCAGGACTTTCATAGCGAATACCTCTTGGTTGTGCTGTTTCGATAGACACAGCGTACTCCAGGTACTAATTCGCCAAAAAGAGCGCTTTGAGAGAGTGATCTTTACCTATAAGGAAAATATCGCCTGGGAACTTCCAGACCTTTCCTGAGCGTCCGTCTTTCGGCCAAGGGCTCTGGTTCGGCTATCGCAGCTCCTTCAGGTGCTTTTCCAGCCCCATGGCACGGCCGGCGCCGACACTGGTCAGCTGAAAGAAGCCGTAGTCTTCCAGATAGGTCCAGCGACTCCGCGGCCCGCTCCCCGTCTCGCCATGCTGGCACTCCAGGGTCTTGGCCCGCCCGCTGAGGCTGGCCAGTACCTTGCGTGCCTCGCCTTCGCTCACCACCTTGCAGGACAACCTGATTTCGCGCTGCTCGGTGCCTTTGAGATTGCCGGTCAGGGATTGCCGCGCTTGATAGCCTACCTGGCTACCCACGGCAAGGGCGCGCCAGTCGCCGCTGAAGCTCAGCTGGTCCAGGCTGGCCACCTCTTCCACCGGCAGATTGCCGTTGTCGATACGGGTACGACGTACCAGATCGATCAGCCCGCGCCAGTTGAGCGAATCGACCCGGGCAGCCTTGCCTTGGGCACTGAAGCGCAGCAGTCCGGGCTGCGGGCCAGGGCTGACCTGCACCTCTTCGCGATAGGCATGGGTCTGGCCTTCGTAGCGACTTTCGCCCTCCTCCACGAAGCGCTGGACGGCCAGACGCGGCGCGGGTAACGCCTGCGCCTTCAACGCCTGCAGGGGCTGAGCCTGCGGCGCGGGCAATTCGCCGAGGGGCGGTGGTGCGGCCGGTGCGGTGTCGGCAGCCTTGACCCCATCCAGGCGTGGCGTGGCCAGTAAGGCGTCCCGACGATCACAGGCGGCTTCCAGCAGCGTACGCCGCTCGACCGGCGCCGCCGTGAAGGCCTCCTGGCCCTGGGCGCCCAGCTGGCTGTCGGTCACCCGCCCGCGGTCGTCCAGGCCGTAGCGCGCCAGCAGCAGGTAACGACGCGCCGTGCAATCGGCGGCCAGGGATTCGCGCCACTGACGCACCGGAGCGCCATAGCGCGGCGTCTGCACCGCGACGGCCAGTTGCTGACCGCCCCAGAAGCGGCGTATTCCGTTGGCATCCACCAGGCTGTTACGGTCGATCACCAGGGTGTCACCGCCAGGGCCACTGGCGAGGGCGCGCCAGTCGGTGTTGACCGGCTGGGCGCAGAGCGCCGCCACATCGGGACGCTGCCTGAGCGTCGCGACCTTGGCAGCGCTCAGCGGCAGGGGCACGGCATAGGCATTCACCCGTCCGGGATAGACCCGCTGAGCACCATCAAGGTAGAGCAGCTCGGCCTGGTCGGCCGCGCAATCCAGAGAAACCAAGGCGGAACCGCCCTCTGCCAGGGCAAGTGCCAGCTGCAGGCGTGAACCTTCGCGCAGAACGCTTTCGGCGCTGACCGGACGGGTGAAGAGGTCATCGGCACTGGTCGGGGACTCGACCGGCGGCTGCTGGGTGCTGCAGCCAGCCAGTAGCAACAGCAGGCAAAGGACGGAAAGACGGCTGGAGATCATGAATCCTCTCGACAGGGAACCGCGAAAGATGTCGCGAACAGCAAATTGACCTGAACGAAATGCGTCTGGCGCGGATCAATAAAGGAAGCATGCCGTTTGGCATGACCTCCCCCGTTTCCCCACACGAGGTGCATTTATGAATACCGATCAGATCATAGGCAATGCCAAGGACGCTACCGGCAAGGTCCAGGACAGTTTCGGCGCAGCGACCGGCAATGCCGACTGGCAAGCCGAGGGCAAGGCCCGTCAACTGGAAGGCAAGCTGCAGGAGCAATATGGGCAGGCCATCGACTGCGCGCGCAATGTGACCGCCGACAAGCCCTTCACTGCCCTGGCCATCGCCGGCGGTGTCGGTTTCGTGCTGGGCGTACTGCTTTCGCGCTCCTGATCGGAGACGCCGGGGCTGGCCACTGCGCCAGCTCCACAGCAAAAAGGCCTGTCTAGACAGGCCTTTTTGCTGTGGAGCCCATTAACGTTCCAGCGTTACCAGGTGCTTGTGTACCGCGTCCACGATTTCGCCGATGTTGAACGGCTTCTGGAACACGGCATCGAACAGCTCCGAACTCTCCTGGGCCAGGTGTGCCTGGGCCCCGCTCATGAGGATGATGGGCAGGTGTTGCAGGCCCTGGCGTTCACGTAACGCTTCCGCCAGCTCACGGCCATTCATCACCGGCATCATGAAATCGGTGATGACCAGCGACGGTAGTTCTCGATCGAAGACATCAAGCGCTCGGCGGCCGTTGCTCGCCTTGACCACCATGTAGCCTTCGTCTTCAAGAGCGAAGGCCAGGATGTCCGCTATCAGAAATTCGTCATCGACTACCAGTATCGTCGTCATGTGGAGACTCTCCCAGCCGACGCGATCATGGTTGTATTGAGGGCATGGCTGAACCGGAAAGCACCTTCACCATGTCTTTGAACGCCTTTTTCAGTTCGATTCCCGAGTTGTCTATCACCATCTCGCGTAGCGAGGGGTCATAAAGGCTATCCCGCACCTTGAGGATGGACAGAACTCTTTTGATCTCCGCCTCGGCCTCGACGAATCGCAGCAAGATCAGATTGTCCACCATGCTGGAAAGTTCGGGGGCCGGCGCTGCTATGTCCGCGCCAAACATGTCCCGTAATTCCCAGGTAGCTAGAACTGTGACGCCCTGGGTACGCAGCTCGTTCAGTAATGCGCTGAAGTATTCGATGAGCCGCCCCTGTGGCAGGGCGAAGCGGGCAATGGCGCCCAGGCTGTCGATCACCAGCCGTCTGATGCCGTGCTGCTGGACCAGCGCGAGCAGCTTCAGACCCACTTCATCAAGGCGCAACTCGGTCGTGGGCTGCCAGTGCATGTGCAGTGCGCCCTGATCGATACGCCCGGCCAGATCGAGCCCCAGGGCGTCGGCCTTGAGTTGCAGCCGCTCCGGCGGTTCATAGAAGCTGAACATCAGACCGGGGGCCTCGGGCGTGCAGGCGGCCAGGAAATTCAGCGAAATGGACGTCTTGCCGGCACCCGAAGGCCCCATGAGCAAGGTGGTCGAGCTTTCCGGTAGCCCGTTCTCGATCATGGCATCTAGCGAAGCCACGCCACTGGTTACCCGCTGGTGCCCAAGGCGATAGGTCGCGCCCACCGAGGGATCGCGATAGAGAGTTTCCAACCGTGGAAACACGGTAATGCCGGCATCGGAGATGGTGAATTCGTGGAAGCCCGGCAACGCGCCGCTACCGCGGGTCTTGCGCAGCGCCAGGCGGCGGATGGTGCGACTGCCGATCTCTTCCTCGTGCAGGTCCAGCACGCCATCGACCATGGTGTGTTCCGGGCTGCCATCTTCGAGACGCGCGCTGGTGAGAAAGATCACCGTGCAACCGGCAAAGGCCGCATGCCCCTGCAACTCGGCGATGAACTTCTTGGTGTCGATGGGCGTTTCCGCACGCGAGCGCGCATTGAGCAGGCCATCCACCACCAGCAGACTGGCCTTCTGCCGGCTGATCTCGCGCCGCAGCAGGCGCACGACCTCATCCAGCCCCTCGCCTTCCATGGTGTCGAAGGCACTCAGGTACTGGACCTGATCCCCGATGCACGAGCGGTCGAAGAAATCCAGCGTGGAAAAGAACTGGAACATCCGCTCGTGGGTTTCCGACAGCATGGTCGCAAACAGCACCCGGCCACCGCCGCGCACATGGTTGAAGGCGATCTGATTGGCCATGATCGATTTGCCGGAGCCCGGACGGCCCTGGATGACATAGGACGCGCCTGCGACCAGGCCTCCCTTCAAGATCTCATCCAGCCCCTGGATACCGGTTACGACGCGCTCGAGTCGATTCAAGAACGATGCCTCAAACTAATGATGTGTCTGGGACGCCTGGACAGGCGCCCGGTGCTTCGCAGGCAAGAGCCTATAAGGGTGCTACCGAAATAGCCAGCCAGGGGGCCTGGTCTTAGCCGCGTTTGCGAATCAGTCCTTCCTGGGCTACCGAGGCCACCAGCTGGCCCGCGCGGTTGTAGATGCTGCCGCGGCACAGGCCACGCGCGCCACCGGCCCAGGGACTGTCGATGGCATAGAGCAGCCAGTCGTCCAGACGGAAATCGCGGTGGAACCAGACCGCATGGTCGAGGCTGGCGATCTGCAGCGAGCGATCCCAGAAACTGGTGCCATGAGGCAGCAGCGAACTTGGCAGCAGGTTGAAGTCCGAGGCATAGGCCAGCAGGTAGCGGTGCAGCGCCGGCTGGTCCGGCAAATCGCCCGTGGCGCGGAACCAGACGTGGCGGACCGGCTCGGTCGGCTCCGGCTTGAAGGGATCGGTAAAGACCACCGGGCGCATCTCGATCGGCCGTGGCCCCAGCAGCTTGTCGCGCAGCGGCGCGGGGATCAGCTCGGCATAGCGCTGGGCATGAGCGATCTCCGACTGCAGGGTCTCGGGTGCGGGCACCTCCGGCATGGTCGTCTGGTGTTCGAAGCCAGGCTCCTCGACATGGAAGGAGGCGCTGCAGAAGAAGATCGGCTGCTCGCCCTGGAAGGCGGTGACCCGGCGGGTGGAAAAGCTGCCGCCATCGCGGATGCGATCCACCTGGTAGGTCACCGACTCCACCGCCGAACCGGCGCGCAGGAAGTAACCATGCAGCGAGTGCACGCGGCGCTCCACCGGCACGGTCTGGCTGGCCGCCGACAGCGCCTGACCCAGCACCTGTCCACCAAAGAGCTGGGGAAAGCCGAGATCCTGGCTGCCGCCGCGATACAGATCGGGGGCCAGGGATTCGAGGGTCAGCAGATCGACCAGGTTGTCCAGCACCTTACTCATGGGGAGGGTTCCTTGACAGAGAGCGATCATCATACGCAAAACCGGTCAAATCCTGTGCGTTCGCCGTGCTTCCAGACACATTGCTCATCGTATGACGATAACTGGTGGAGCTTGTGGCCGCATAAGCGGTCACAATGAAGGTATCGCTGTCCGCTCGCAGGCTTCCTTTCCATGACCGAAACCGCCAACGCTTCGTCTCCCCACCCTTCCGCAGCGCAGATCGCGGAGCTGGGCAAGGGCCTCGGACACGACGACATCTTCTTCGCCGCCGTGAAGAAGACCCGGATGCCGATGATCGTGACGGATCCGCATCAGCCGGATAATCCGATCATCTTCGCCAACGAGTCCTTCCTGCGTACCACCGGCTATGCCCTGGACGAGGTGATGGGGCGCAATTGCCGCTTCCTGCAAGGGCCTGACACCCGTCCGGAGCACATCGCCGAAATCCGCAATGCCGTACGCGAGCAACGCGATTGCGACATTGAGCTGCTCAACTACCGCAAGGACGGCTCGACCTTTTGGAACGCGCTGTTCATTTCGCCGGTGTTCGATCACGAGGGGCACCTGCGCTACTACTTCGCCTCGCAGCTGGATGTCTCCCGTCGGCGCGATGCCGAGGACGCCCTGCGCCAGGCGCAGAAGATGGAAGCCCTGGGCCAACTCACCGGTGGCATCGCCCATGACTTCAACAACCTGCTGCAGGTGATGGTCGGCTACCTGGATATCCTGAGGATCAACCTGGACCGTCCGGAACTGGACAAGGACAAGGCCAAGCGCCATGTCGACAACACCCGCGACGCGGTGAATCGAGCGGCGACCCTGACCCAGCAGCTGCTGGCCTTTGCTCGCAAGCAACGCCTGACCGGGCGCGCGGTGGACCTGAACAAGCTCATCAATGCCCGCCAGGGGCGCCTGACCCAGGCGCTGGGTGAGCCCTTCCGCTTCATCTTCCGACCAGCACCGGCGCTGTGGAATTGCCGTCTCGATCCGATCCAGCTGGAAACGGCGCTGCTCAATATCGTCGACAACGCCCGCCTGGCCATGCAGGAGCGAGGCGCCGGCACCCTGACCCTGGAGACCCTCAACGTCGAGGTCAATGGCCAGGACCTGGCCCACGGTGGCCTGGCCCAGGGGCATTATGTCTGCATCGCCCTGACCGACACCGGCAGCGGCATGTCCACCGACGTGCTCGGGCGCGCCCTGGACCCCTTCTTCACCACCCGCGACGAAGGCCAGGGCAGCGGCCTGGGCCTGTCCATGGTCTATGGCTTTCTCAAGCAGTCGGGCGGCCTGGTCAGGCTCTATTCCGAAGTCGGCATAGGCACCTCGGTGCGTCTCTACTTCCCGGTTTCCGAAGAGGAGGCGCGTGAGCATCCGGCACCCCTGCCGACCCCGCACGAAGACGGCGGTGGCTCCGAGACCATCCTGGTGGTGGATGACCGACCGGACGTGGCGGCGCTGGCCCAGGCCATCCTGGAAGAAACCGGCTACCAGGTGCTGGTCGCCCACAATGGCCAGCAGGCGCTGGACATCCTCGCTCGCGAGCCCGCCGTCGATCTGTTGTTCAGTGATCTCATCATGCCGGGCGGTATGAATGGCGTGATGCTGGCCAAGGAGGCCCAGCGGCGGCAGCCCGAGTTGCGCATCCTGCTGACCACGGGTTACGCCAACAACGCGCTGGAACTCGAGGAAGGCAACGGCGAACGCTTTCCGATTCTCAACAAGCCCTATGGCCGCCAGGACCTGACCCGCTGGATCCGTCGCATGCTGGACAGCGGCCAGCCATGAAGGACGAGGCCCTGGAGCACGAGCCCGCCAGCTGCGATGCCGGGCAGGATGGCCCGGTAGACCTCCAGAGCTTTCTGGCCTGCCTGGAGCGGGTGGGTAACAGCCCGAACCAGGTCTCGGTGCAGCACCTGATCGATGCCATCGGCAGCCGCTCCTTCGGCCCCATGATTCTCCTGCCGGGGGTACTGGCGATCTCGCCGCTGACCGGCATTCCCGGTATCGCCACCGCCATTGCCGTCTTCGTGATGCTGGTAAGTGGCCAACTGCTGCTTGGCCGGGATCATTTCTGGCTGCCGCGCTGGGTGCTGCAGCGCTCGGTTTCGCGCGGCAAGCTGCGCAAGTCGCTGCGGCTGCTGCAGCGGCCGGCGCGCTGGGTGGACAAGGTGGTCAAGTCGCGACTGCGGGTGCTCACCTCGCGCCCGGCGCACTTCGTCACCGCCCTGCTCTGCATCCTGATCGCCGCGACCATGCCGGTACTGGATCTGGTGCCCTTCGCCAACACCACGGCGGGACTGGCATTGACCTCCTTCGCCCTGTCGCTGATCGCCCGCGATGGTCTGCTGTTCCTTCTGGCACTGGGTTTCTGCACCGGCATCCTCTGGTTCATCCTGGAGCTCCTGGTGTTTTGAGCACGCGCCTGCCACTGGTCTACCACGAGGACTACAGTCCGTCCTTCCCCGCAGGCCATCGCTTTCCGATGGAGAAATTCCGCCTGCTGCACGAGCACCTGAGCGCCAGCGGCATTCTCGGCACGGACAACTGGCAGCGGCCCGAGCTCTGCCCGGACGAGTTGCTGGCGCTGGCCCATGCGCCCGCCTACATCCGCGCCTTCCAGGCCGGCGAGCTGGCGCCGCCGCTGCAGCGCCAGCTGGGCCTGCCCTGGAGCGAAGCCCTGGTGCGCCGCACCATCCGCGCCGTGGGCGGCTCCCTGCTCACCCTGGAGCTGGCGCTGCGCCATGGCCTGGCCTGTCACCTCGCCGGGGGTACCCATCATGCGCACCACGACTATCCAGCCGGCTTCTGCATCTTCAACGACCTGGCGATCCTGGCGCTGTCGCTGCTGGAAAGTGGGCGCGCCGGGCGGGTGCTGATCCTGGACTGCGACGTCCACCAGGGCGATGGCACCGCACGCATCCTCGCCGAGGTGCCGGACGCCGTCACCGTCTCGCTGCACTGCGCCATTAACTATCCGGCGCGCAAGGCGCAAAGCGACTGGGATATCCCCCTGCCCCGCGGCCTGGACGACGCCGGCTATCTTCAGGTTCTCGACGAGGCCCTGGGCTACCTGCTGCCCCTTCATCAACCCGACGTGGTGCTCTACGACGCCGGCGTCGACGTCCACCGCGATGACGCCCTGGGCTATCTGGATCTCACCGATGCCGGTCTCGCCGCCCGGGACGGTTTCGTCTTGCGACGCTGCCTGGCGGCGGATATACCGGTCGTGGGAGTCATCGGCGGCGGCTATTCCGCCGATCGCCAGGCCCTGGCCCGCCGGCACGGCATTCTCCATCACACCGCGACCCAGGTCTGGCAGGAACTGGGTCTGACCTGAACAGGAGTTTTCATGAGCAAGACAGTCAAGACCTCTGAATCCAGCCAGGCGCGCCTGGCTGTACTGATCGATGCCGACAACGCGCCGGCTGCCATCGTCGACGGTCTCATGGCCGAGATTGCCCGCTTCGGTGTGGCCAGCGTCAAGCGCATCTATGGCGACTGGACCCAACCGCAACTCAACAGCTGGAAAAAGGTGCTGCTCGACCACTCCATCCAGCCGGTGCAGCAATTCGGTTATACGAAGGGCAAGAACGCCACCGACAGCGCCCTGATCATCGACGCAATGGATCTGCTCTACACCCGTCGCTTCGATGGTTTCTGTCTGGTTTCCAGCGACAGCGACTTCACCCGCCTGGCGGCGCGGCTGCGCGAGGAAGGGCTGATGGTCTATGGCTTCGGCGAAGAAAAGACCCCGGACCCCTTCGTCTCGGCCTGCGACAGATTCATCTACACCGAGATCCTCAGATCCAAGCCGCGGGAAGAGCCGCGGGAAGCTAGCAGTACCACCGACAAGCCGGCCACCACCAATCGCGGCAAGCCCAAGCTGAGCACCATCCTCAAGCTCATCGAACAGGCGGTGGAAGACGCCTCCGACGAAGGCGGCTGGGCCAATCTGGGCCTGGTCGGCACCAACCTGGGCAAGGTGCGTCCGGATTTCGACGCCCGCCTCTATGGGCATCGCAAGTTCAGCGGTCTGGTCAAGGCCCATGGCGATCGTTTCGAGGTCCAGGAACGCGACCCTGCCGATCGCAGCGCGGGCAAGGCCGTCTATATCCGCAACCGCTGACGCCGCTGCGCCTGCCCGGCTCTAGCCTGGGCACTGGCGGCGAAAAGCCGCGATCGGTCGCTATCAAGGTGCCATACCACCGGTCCGAGGCCGCGGAACCGCTCGGCTGGCGGCGGCCTCCATCCTAGGTGCTTACCGCCCTACGGAGACCGCCATGCGAGCCTTGACCTACCACGGTGCCCACGATGTCCGCGTCGATACCGTGCCTGATCCGACCATCCAGGACGCTGACGACATCGTCCTGCGGGTGACCGCCACGGCCATCTGCGGCTCGGACCTGCACCTTTATCGCGGTAAAATTCCCACCGTGGAGCACGGTGACATCTTCGGCCACGAATTCATGGGCGTCGTCGAGGAAACCGGTTCAGAGGTCACGGCCGTGCAGAAAGGCGACCGGGTGGTGATCCCCTTCGTCATCGCCTGTGGCAGCTGCTTTTTCTGCAACCAGGATCTCTATGCCGCCTGTGAGACCACCAATACCGGTCGTGGCGCCATCCTCAACAAGAAGCAGATTCCGCCGGGTGCCGCCCTGTTCGGCTTCAGCCACCTCTACGGCGGCGTACCGGGCGGCCAAGCCGAATACGTGCGCGTACCCAAGGCCAACACCGGTCCCTTCAAGGTACCCGGCACCCTGGCCGATGAGAAAGTACTGTTCCTTTCCGACATCCTGCCCACCGCCTGGCAGGCGGTGCTCAACACCGGCATCGGCCAGGGATCGAGCATCGCCATCTACGGCGCCGGGCCGGTCGGCCTGCTGTCCGCGGCCTGTGCGCGGATGCTGGGTGCCGAGCGCATCTTCATGGTCGATCACCATCCCTATCGCCTGGCCTATGCCCAGCAGACTTATGGCGTCATCCCGATCAACTTCGACGAAGACGATGACCCGGCCGCGACCATCATCGAGCAGACCCCTGGCAAGCGCGGCGTCGACGGCGTGGTGGATGCGGTTGGCTTCGAGGCCAAGGGCAGCACCACCGAGACCATCCTCGCCAACCTCAAGCTGGAAGGCAGCAGCGGCAAGGCCCTGCGTCAGTGCATCGCCGCGGTACGCCGTGGCGGCACCGTGAGTGTCCCGGGCGTCTATGCCGGCTTCATCCATGGCTTCCTGTTCGGCGACGCCTTCGACAAGGGTCTCACCTTCAAGATGGGCCAGACCCACGTGCAGCGCTATCTGCCGGAACTGCTGGAACACATCGACCGCGGCGACCTGGCACCGGAGGCCATCATCACCCACCGGATGTCCCTGGAGCAGGCGGTCGAGGGCTACAAGATCTTCGACAAGAAGCAGGAGGACTGCCGCAAGGTGATCCTGACGCCGGGACGCACGGAGCCCCTGATTCCGGAGCGACTGGAAGAACCCCTGGCGGCGCCCCTGGGTCAGGCTGGCGTGGTCTAAGAGCCCGGCACCTCGCGTACAATGGCGGCTTTCCGTAGCTCCTGGATGCCGCCATGTCTCTCTCCCCCGCCACCCCTGCCGTCGTTGTCATCGGGGGTGGTCCTGCCGGGTTGATGGCGGCCGAGACCTTGGCCGCCGCCGGCATCCCCGTGGACCTCTTCGACGCCATGCCCTCCGTGGGCCGCAAGTTCCTGCTGGCCGGCGTGGGCGGCATGAACATCACCCATGCCGAGGAGCAGGCCACCTTCCGCCAGCGCTATCGCGAGCGCGAAGGCGACGTCAGCGCCTGGCTCGATGCCTTCGACAGCGATGCCCTGCGCGCCTGGATCCATGAGCTGGGTATCGAGACCTTCGTCGGCACCTCGGGGCGGGTGTTTCCCACCGACATGAAGGCCGCGCCGCTGTTGCGTGCCTGGCTGCATCGGCTGCGCGACCAGGGCGTACGCATCCACACCCGCAGCCGCTGGCTGGGCTGGGACGCCGAGGACCGACTGCGCCTGGCGACCCCGGAAGGCGAGCGCCTCTTGCAGTCCCAGGCCTGTGTACTGACGTTGGGCGGCGGCAGTTGGCCGCGCCTGGGCTCGGACGGTGCCTGGCAGGCCTTGCTGACCGAACGTGGCGTTACACTGCGAGCGCTGGAACCGGCCAACTGTGGCTTCGAGGTCGCTGGCTGGAGTGACTTTCTCAGGACACGTCACGCCGGCGCGCCGATCAAGCCGGCCGCCCTGGCCCTGCCCGGCCAACCGCCGCGCCAGGGCGAATTCGTCCTTACCGAGACCGGTATCGAAGGCAGTCTGGTCTATGCGCTGTCCGCCGAGATCCGCTCGGCCATCGAACGTCACGGCCAGGCAACCCTGACCCTGGATCTGGCACCCCAGCGCGACCTCGCCGAGCTCGAGCGGGCACTCGCCAAGCCACGCGGCAGCCAGTCCCTCGCCAATCATCTGCGGCGTCACGCCGGGATCGACGGTGCCCGCGCCGCCCTGCTTCGCGAGCTGGCCCCACCGGAAACGTTTCAGGACATGGCTCGGCTGGCTCAGGCCTGCAAGGCCCTGCCGCTCACCGTGGTCAGACCGCGCCCCCTGGCGGAAGCCATCAGCAGCGCGGGCGGCGTGCCCCTGGAAGCATTGGACGAGGGCCTGATGCTGCGGCAATTGCCTGGCGTCTTCTGTGCGGGCGAGATGCTCGACTGGGAAGCACCCACCGGCGGCTATCTGCTCACGGCCTGCTTTGCCAGTGGCCGGGCGGCGGGCCAGGGTGTGCTGCGCTGGCTGGCCGCTGGTGGCAGGTCGGCCTGAGCAGTCCCGGCGCGATGCCGCTCTACCGCTCGCGGCCGGCCCCGGTGATGCCAGACGGCGACCGGGCGCGGTAGCATAGGCAGCGACCACGGCGATCATCATGGATCCATGCCACCTTCCCAGGCGTTGTCGGAATTCAGGCAGTTGTTGCGCGATCTGGCGGGAGATCTCCGCCAGTTCGGCCGCGACCGTCGCCGCCTGGTCGACGAACTGGAAACCCTGACCTCGGTCTTGCTGGCGATCCTGCTCGGCCATTTGGCCTGGGTTCAGCATGTCGGCTGGGCGGCTTTCAGCGGCTATATCGTGATGAGGTCAGATGTCCGCGACAGCTGCGCACGCGGCTGCCTGCGAGTGCTGGGTACCTGTATCGGCGCCGCAGGTGCCCTGCTCGTCCTGCGCCACCTGCAGCTGAACCCCTACGAGCAGGCTCTACTGCTGGGCACCGTGGGCAGCATCACCCTCTATCTGACCCTGGTGGGCCGCTATGGCTACGCCTGGTTGCTGGGCGGCCTCACCTACGCCATGGTGGTCCTGGCGAGCCTCCAGGCACCCGCTCAGCTCGAGCAATACGCCCTGTCGCGCCTGTTGGAAGTGGCGCTCGGCACCTCGGCCTGCGTACTGGTGAGCGCGCTTTCCACCTACGGCGTCCGTGCCCGCCTATGGCCCAGGGTACCGACCACGGTAGCCTCAGCGCCGCGAACCCTGGGTGTCTGGCAACCCTTGGCATTGCGCCATGCGCTACAGGGCGGTCTGGCCCTGGCCCTGCTGGCGCTGGGCGCGACGGGGAAGATCGCGGTGGACATCAGCCAGGCCGCCATCACCATCCTGGCGGTCATGGTCGTTCCCTTCGACGGCCTGAGCAGCGCCGGCAAGGCAGTCTCCAGAAGGCTGCTGCATCGAATGCTCGGCTGCCTGCTCGGCGGCGGCCTGGCGGCCATTCTGCTGCTGGTCAGCCAGGAAAGTCTCTGGCTGACGCTGGCGGGCGTCGCGCTCGGCGTGCTGATCGGCAGACACCTCGAGAACGGCCCGCTCGGTATCGGCTATCTCGGCATGCAGTTCGCGCTGGCGTTTCTGGTGGTGATGGTGCCTGACCACTATGACCATATCGACCCGGTGGCAGGCATGGCGCGGCTGGGCGGTATCCTGCTGGGTTTTCTGGTGCTGGAGCCGCTGTACTGGATCTCGACCTGGCTGATCAGGCGCCTGTCCCCCTCGAGAACCTAGCAAGCGGCCGCGCTGACCTCAGGCCGGGCGTTCGACGAACTCGGTGGCCGGCGAGCCATCGGCATTGTGCTGGCGGATCACCGCCGGCCGCCCTTCCTCGTCCAGCAGCACCTGGCCGATACCGGCGCCGTTCCACAGCCGCTCGCCGGCCTCGCGGCGATCGGGCAGGCGTGGCTGCAGCTCCCAGCGGCGACGCTTGGTGAAGCCGTTGAGCGGCGACCAGGGCGCATAGAGCCAGCGATTGAGCCGGTCCAGGGTCGCCAGCAGGGGCGGCGGAAATTCGTTCTTGATGCCGCTGCTGGTGATCTGCCAGAGCCGCGGCTCGCCCCGTCGGTCACGGATGCGGATGTCGTAGACGAAGGAATAGTGCACGTCGCCGGAGAGCACCACGTAGTTGCCCGGGGTGCGCCGGTGGCGAAAGATGTTGAGCATGGTCTTGGCCGCACCGGGATGAGCCATCCAGTTCTCGGCATCCACCATCAGCGGCTGGCCGAACCAGGTGAAGATACGCTGCACCGCCTCGATCAGCTTGACGCCGAACATGGGCGCGGCCGAGACGATCACCGCCGAGGGATGGTCCAGCAGATCCTGCTGCAATTCGCAGAGGGCTTCCCAGTCCATCAAGCCCGACGGATGCTCCAGGCGTCTTTCGCTGCGCCAGCGACGGGTGCGGGTGTCCAGCACGATCAGCGGCGGATCGGTCTTGAGCACATAATGCCAACCCTGGAAGCGCAGCAGATCGTCGATGCAGCTGTTCTGCACCGGGCAATCCAGCATGCCGTCGTCGCCCGCCGTGTCCAGCAGGCGGGCAGTGGCCGCGAGGGGTTCGGCTACCGCTTCCGGAGCGTTGCCCCAGGCCTGGCAGAGCAGATAGGCCAGCAGCGCATTGCCGAGGATGCGCCGGGAAAAGGGGTGGCCGTAGGCGGTCTCCTCCCAGCGGGCGGACAGATTCCAGTCGTCGGTGACGTCGTGGTCGTCGAAGATCATCAGCGTCGGTACCCAGGCCAGGGCTCGTGCCGCCTGGGGCAGGGTCGCGACGAAGCCGTCGATGCAGCGCGATTCGGCGGCGTAACGCTCCTGGTCCCTGGCGTCCAGCGCCGGCGGCATGACCTCGATCAGGGTCCAGGGCGTCGGCGACCAGCAGATCAGATAGAGCGCCAGCACCTCGCTCAGCGTCACCAGGTGATTGTGCGCATTGGTGGAGGTGAAGATCGGCTTTTCCACCCCGCCGAAGAATTTCTCACGCAGCGCCCGGTTGGACTTGAAGGCCGGCAGCAGGTCTTCGCGATGATAGAGGTTGGCCGGATGGGCCATCAGCGCGTCGCTGTCCGCCACCACCGCGCCTTCGAGACCCTCGCCATGGAGGCCGAGGCGGCGGATCAGTGCCTGCACCGCCAACAGCATCGGCCCGGCGACATCGTCGGCATAGACCTGATCGCCGGTGAGCAGCAGAGCCGCGGGCCGCTCCGCGGGGGCCGTGCAGGCCTGCAGCAGGCGATCTACCGCGATCAGGCCATCGGCCGAGGCATGATGAGGCTTGCGGCAGGAGCCGTGAAGCAGGTGATCGAAGCGCGCGCGCAGCACGAAGCGTGGCAGCTCGCCCTGCGTGGAGAGCAGGTGCGGCGCCCAATCACCAATTCCGCCTGCGGCCAGCCGCACGTCGTACTGGATGAAGGCGTCGACCGGCAACGCGGCGTCGGGCCGGACATCGATCAGTTGCAGATAGGCGTGCTCGCCCAGGCGCAGGCACCGCACCTCGGCCTGGGCCCCGAGCTCGACCTCGCCCTGCCACAGCCGCGGGACAGGCACCTCGGCCGTGGTGGTCACCAGCCAGAGCAGCAACCGGGAGGCCTCGGTGCGCCGCAGCAGCGGGCCGGCCAGGACCGGGGGCAAGGTAGGGGTAGCGCTCATGGGGTCTCCTGTAGCCACGGAACTGACCACTATGCCGTGCCGGGATTCCGCCTGCAGCCGCCGCTTGGCTACAAAGTTTGAGCACGCGTCACAGTCGGCCTAGAATTCGCTCCCTTTTCGTCGCCTTGCGGGCCCGTCATGACCTTTGCCGACCTCGGCCTCATAGATCCGCTGCTGCAGGCGCTTAGCGCCCTGGAGCACAGCTCCCCTACCCCGATCCAGCGCCAGGCCATCCCGGCGGTGCTGGCCGGTCGCGACCTGCTGGCCGCCGCCCAGACCGGCACCGGCAAGACCGGCGCCTTCGGCCTGCCGCTCCTGCAGCGACTGGTGCAGGAAGGCCCGGCGGTGGCGCCCAACCATATCCGTGCGCTGATCCTTACCCCCACCCGCGAGCTGGCCGAACAGGTCCATGCCAGTCTGCGCGACTACGCCCAGCATCTGCCGCTGCGCACCGCAGTGGCTTATGGCGGCGTCAGCATCAATCCGCAGATGATGAAGCTGCGCAAGGGCGTGGACGTACTGGTGGCGACCCCCGGGCGCCTGCTCGACCTGTTCAGCCAGAACGCCGTGCGCTTCGACCAGGTGCAGCTGCTGGTGCTGGACGAAGCCGATCGCATGCTCGACCTGGGCTTTTCGCGGCAACTGGGCGAGCTGTTCGTCATGCTGCCGCGCAAGCGCCAGACCCTGCTGTTCTCGGCGACCTTCTCCGACGCCGTGCGCCAGCTGGCCGCGCCCGTGCTGCGCGATCCCCAGACGATCGACGTGAGTCCGCGCAACACCGCTGCCGTCACGGTCAAGCAGTGGGTGGTGCCGGTCGACAAGAAGCGCAAGACCGAACTCTTCCTGCACCTCCATCGCAGCGGTCGCCATGGCCAGGTGCTGGTGTTTGCCAAGACCCGCAAGGGTGTGGAGCAACTGGTGGAGGCGCTGCAGGCCGAAGGTCTGGCCGCCGAATCCATCCATGGCGACAAGCCCCAGCCCGCGCGGCTGCGCGCCCTCGCCCGTTTCAAGGCCGGCGAGGCCGACATCCTGGTGGCGACCGATGTGGCTGCGCGTGGCCTGGACATCCAGGACCTGCCGCTGGTGGTCAACCTGGACCTGCCCATCGTCGCCGAGGACTATGTCCACCGCATCGGCCGGACCGGGCGTGCCGGCAACCAGGGCCAGGCCGTGTCGCTGGTCTGCGCGGATGAAGTGGAGCAGTTGGCCGCGATCGAGACGCTGATCGGCCAGGTCCTGCAGCGCCGCGACGAACCGGACTTCATCCCCGATCACCGGGTCCCGGAAACCCGACCCAACGGCCTGGTCGTGAAGAAACCCAAGAAGCCGAAGAAGCCCAAGGTGGGCGCGCCGGTGTCGGACAAGCCCCTGGGTCGCTGGGTGGAAGACGGCAAGCCGAAGGTCAAGTCGGTACGCAAGTCGCCCGGTTTCGGCAAGCCGCGCAAAAAGCCCTGAGGTTTGGAGCGATGGACAAGGCTTCGCCGTTGTCCATCCTACGACGCACTCCGTAGTCCGGAAAACCGCGCAGCGTTTTCCCGGGATGGGACGGTGGACCAGGCCAGATCAGCTGGATGACGCAGAACCGTCATCCAGCTGATCGCAGACCTATTCCACCAGGCGCCAGGTGGTGCCGCCCTTGCCGTCTTCCAGCACCACGCCCAGGGCAGTGAGCTGGTCGCGGATGCGGTCGGATTCCGCCCAGTTCTTTTCCGCGCGCGCGTTCAGGCGCGCCTGGATCAGCGCCTCGACCTCGGCCGCATCCACCCGCCCCGCCGCGTCGGCGCGCAGGAAGGCCTCCGGCTCCAGCTGCAGCACGCCCAGCACCTCACCCAGTTCGCGCAACCGCCCGGCCAGGCCAGCCGCCGTGGCAGGATCGCTCTCGCGCAGGCGGTTGATCTCGCGGGCCAACTCGAACAGCACACCGCAGGCGCCGGCGGTGTTGAAGTCGTCGTCCATGCACCTGGCGAAGCGCTCGGCGTAGCTTTCGCCGCCCTGCGCCGGCGCCTGGGGCAAGCCCTTGAGCGAGTGGTAGAAGCGCTCCAGAGCACCCTTGGCCTCGCGCAGGTTGTCTTCCGAGTAGTTGATCGGACTGCGGTAGTGACTGGCGATTAGCAGGTAGCGCACCACCTCGGGGTGGTACTTTTCCAGCACCTCGCGCAGGGTGAAGAAGTTGCCCAGCGACTTGGACATCTTCTCGCCATTGATGGTGATCATCCCGCAATGCAGCCAGGCGTTGGCGTAGGTCTTGCCGGTGGCCGCCTCGCTCTGGGCGATCTCGTTCTCGTGGTGCGGGAATTCCAGGTCGTTGCCGCCGCCGTGGATGTCGAAGGTCTCGCCCAGGCAGCAGGTGGACATTACCGAGCACTCGATATGCCAGCCCGGCCGCCCGGCGCCCCAGGGCGACGGCCAGCTCGGCTCGCCCGGCTTGGCGGCCTTCCACAGCACGAAGTCCAGCGGATCCTCCTTGGCTTCGCCCGGCTCGATGCGGGCACCGATGCGCAGGTCCTCGATGCGCCGCCGCGACAGCTTGCCGTAGCCGGCGAAGCGATTGACCCGGTAGTAGACGTCGCCATTGCCCGCGGCATAGGCGTAGCCCTTGTCGATCAGGGTCTGGATCATGGCGTGCATGCCGTCGATGTGCTCGGTGGCGCGCGGCTCCTGATCGGGCTTGCGGATATTCAGCCGCGCCTCGTCCTCGTGCATCGCCTCGATCATCCGCGCCACCAGGTCGGTGAACGGCTCACCGTTGGCGTTGGCGCGGTTGATGATCTTGTCGTCGATGTCGGTGATGTTGCGCACGTAGGTCAGGTCGTAGCCGCTATGACGCAACCAGCGGGTAATGACGTCGAAGGCCACCATGCTGCGACCATGGCCCAGGTGGCAATAGTCGTAGACGGTCATGCCGCAGACGTACATCCGCACCTGCCCCGGCACCAGCGGCGTAAAGGCTTCCTTGGTCTTGGTCAGGGTGTTGTAGAGGTGCAGCGCCATCATTGCCCCCAGGAATCGCGCAGGGTCACGGTGCGGTTGAACACCGGCTTGCCGGGCGCCGAATCCTTGGGATCGACGCAGAAGTAGCCCTCGCGCTCGAACTGGAAGCGGTCTTCCGGCCGGGCCTGGGCCAGCGACGGCTCGGCGCGGCAGCCCTGGAGCACCACCAGGGAGTCGGGGTTGATGTTGTCGAGGAAGCTGCCGCCCTCTTCGCTCTTCTCCGGCTGCGCCGAACGGAACAGACGATCGTAGAGGCGCACCTCGCACTCCACGCTGCCCTCGGCCGGCACCCAGTGGATCACGCCCTTGACCTTGCGGCCCTCGGGATTCTTGCCGAGGGTGTCCGGGTCGTAGCTGCAGCGCAGTTCGACGACGGTGCCGTCGGCGTCCTTGATGGCTTCGTCGGCGCGGATCACGTAGCTGCCGCGCAGGCGCACCTCGCCACCCGGCTCCAGGCGCTTGTAGCCCTTGGGCGGATTCTCTTCGTAGTCACCCTGGTCGATGTACAGCTCGCGGGTAAAGGGCAGCTGGCGCACACCCAGATCCTGCTTGGGATGGCGCGCCAGTTCCAGATTCTCGACCTGGCCCTCGGGGTAGTTGGTGATCACCACCTTGAGCGGCTTGAGCACGCACATGGCGCGCGGGGCGTTCTGGTCCAGGTCCTCGCGGATGGCGAATTCCAGCATGGCCACGTCGACCACGCCGTTGGAGCGGGTCACACCGATCATCTCGCAGAAGTTGCGGATGGCGGCCGGGGTGTAGCCGCGACGGCGATAGCCCGACAGGGTCGACATGCGCGGATCGTCCCAGCCGTGCACGTGGCCTTCGTCCACCAGCTGCTTGAGCTTGCGCTTGCTGGTGACGGTGTAGTTCAGATTGAGGCGGGCGAATTCGTACTGGCGTGGCTGGGCCGGCACCGGCAGCTTGGCCAGGAACCATTCGTACAGCGGGCGATGATCCTCGAACTCCAGGGTGCAGATGGAGTGGGTCACGCCTTCCAGGGCATCGGACTGGCCATGGGTGAAGTCATAGCTCGGATAGATGCACCAGGCATCGCCTGTCTGGTGGTGATGGGCGTGGCGGATGCGATAGAGGATGGGATCGCGCAGGTTCATGTTGGGCGAGGCCATGTCGATCTTGGCGCGCAGCACCTTTTCACCGTCCTTGAATTCGCCGGCCTTCATGCGGGCGAAGAGGTCCAGGTTCTCGGCCACCGAACGGTCGCGGAAGGGGCTGTTGCGACCCGGCTCGGTGAGGCTGCCACGGTATTCGCGGGCCTGCTCGGGGGTGAGGTCGCAGACATAGGCCAGACCCTGCTCGATCAGGTTGACGGCCCAGGCGTAGAGCTGGTCGAAGTAGGCGGAGGCGTAGCGCACCTCGCCGGCCCAGTCGAAGCCCAGCCAGTGCACGTCGCTCTTGATGGCGTCGATGTATTCCTGGTCTTCCTTGGCCGGGTTGGTGTCGTCGAAGCGCAGATGGCAGTCGCCGCCGAATTCCTTGGCCAGGCCGAAGTTCACGCAGATCGACTTGGCATGACCGATGTGCAGGTAGCCGTTGGGCTCGGGCGGGAAACGGGTGACGATCTTGGCCTGCTTGCCGGCGTCCAGGTCAGCCTGGACGATCTGCCGCAGGAAATGCGCGGGGGCGGCTTTGGCGGCGGTGGACGAGTCGGAAGTCGGCTTGCTCATGGGATCCTTAACTGGGCAGACGCACGGCCAGGGTAGGCCGGGCAAAGGTAAACCCGTATCATAGCCCAACCCGTCAAGTCCCGGCGAAACCCTTGAGGCCCTCGCCGGGTCTGGATGCTGTCCCCCTTAGCTACGGATTCGCTGCCATGATCAAGCTGCACACCAACCACGGCGTCATCACCCTGGAACTCTTCGAGGACAAGGCGCCCGAAACCGCGGCCAACTTCAAGGAATACGTCAAGAGCGGTCACTACGACGGCACCATCTTCCACCGTGTGATCAGCAACTTCATGGTCCAGGGCGGTGGTTTCGAGCCGGGCATGAAGCAGAAGCCGACCCGCGCTCCGATCAAGAACGAGGCCAACAACGGCGTCTCCAACGCGATCGGCACCGTCGCCATGGCCCGCACCATGGACCCGCACTCCGCCTCGGCGCAGTTCTTCATCAACGTGTCCGACAACACCTTCCTCAACCATACCGCGCCCACCAGCCAGGGCTGGGGCTATGCGGTGTTCGGCAAGGTCGTCGAGGGCATGGACGTGGTCAACGCCATCAAGGGCGTCGCCACCACCAGCAAGGCCGGTCACCAGGACGTGCCGAGCGAAGACGTGATCATCGAGAAGGCCGAGATCGTCGAGTGATTTTACTGGTCTCCGACCTGCATCTCGAACCGCAACGCCCGGACCTGGTCCGGGCGTTTTTGCATCTCCTCGAAACCCGTGCCCGCGGTGCCGAGGCCCTGTACATCCTTGGCGACCTGTTCGAAGCCTGGATCGGCGACGACGCCATGGGTGCCTTCGAGCAGGAAATCGCCACCGCCCTGCGCCAACTGGCCGACAGCGGCACGGCCGTCTACCTGATGCATGGCAATCGCGACTTCCTCATCGGCAAGGCCTTCTGCCGCCAGGCCGGCTGCCGCCTGCTGCCGGATCGCCATATCGCCGACTTCCACGGCCGCCGGGTGCTGTTGATGCATGGCGACACCCTCTGCACCCGTGACGAGGGCTACCAGAAGCTGCGCCGCATCCTGCGCAACCCCCTCACCCTCTTCGTCCTGCGCCACCTGCCACTGGCCAGTCGCCAGAAGCTGGCACGCAAGCTGCGCAGCGAGAGTCGCCAGCAGACCCGGGCCAAGGCCATGGACATCACCGATGTCACCGAGGCCGAGGTCGAGCGGGAAATGCGCGCCGCCCGGGTGACGACGTTGATCCACGGCCATACCCACAGGCCCGCCCGCCATGAACTGCTACTCGATGGCCAGCCGGCCGAACGTATCGTGCTGGGCGATTGGGACCGTCGCGGCTGGGTGCTGGAAGCCAGCGAAGCGGGCCTGACCCAGATCGATTTCGCCCTCGACGAACGGTAAGGGCGCAGCCAGGCAGGCCTGGCTCGCTGGCGGCAGGTCCCTGACCAGCAAAGCAATTTTTCCCGGCTAGCCGGTATTGGCCGCCCGGGCTGCGACCGATCGTCACATGACAGCTACAGAAATCCGCACAGACGACCGATGACGAGGGTGTAAGGAGATGTAACCCTTTTCCGCGGAGACGCCCATGCAACTCGACACCCTCTTTGCCCAGCTGCACAACCTGCCCAACGTTCCCGAGGTGGCGCAGGTTCTGATCCGGCAGTTCGACGACCCCAACACCAGCATCGAAACCCTGTCGCGCACCGTGGCGCGCGATCCGGTCATCGCCGCCAAGGTACTGCGCCTGGCCAATTCGGCGCGCTTCCGCGGCGCCCGTGAATCCACCAGCATCGAAGACGCCGCCCTGCGCCTGGGCTTCAACACCCTGCGCACCCTGGTGCTGGCCTCGGCCTTCGCCAGCGGCTTCAAATCCGCGCCCGGCTTCGATCTGCAGGCCTTCTGGTACAACAGCTTCCTGGTCGCCAGCCTGTGCAAGCCGCTGGCCAAGCAGGCCGGCCTGGATCAGGAAACCGCCTTTACCTGCGGCATGCTGCATGACATCGGCGAGTTGCTGATCCAGAGCGGCGCGCCGGAGCTGGCACCGAGCCTGGCCGGCCGCGCCACCGCCAGCAGCCATCGCGCCGCGGACGAAACCCTGCAACTGGGATTTGGCTATCCGGAGGTAGGCGCAGAGCTGGCGCGCCGCTGGCAGCTGCCCCAGGTGCTACGCGACGCCATCGGCTACCAGGCCCGCCCGTTGCAGGCACCGGAAGGCAATGGCTATGCGCTGATCGTGGCCCAGGCGGTCGCCGTGGCCGAGGTGCTCCACGAGAACGCCGGCGACAGCAAGGTGCAGGACCTGAGCGGCCCGCTGTTCGCCAGCATCGACCTGGAGCAGCTGACGGCCGTGCTGCCCAACGCCCGGGACACCGCCGCGACCTTCGCCCAGGCCGCCTGACGCTCGGCTCGCCTAGCCAAATCGCAGGCAAGAAAAAACCCCTGGAGCTGGGCTCTCAGGGGTTCTCTCAGATCTGGCGGTGAGGGAGGGATTCGAACCCTCGATAAGATTTCTCCTATACACACTTTCCAGGCGTGCTCCTTCAACCGCTCGGACACCTCACCAGATTTGCTCGGCGGCTGCATCTGCATCACCGAGGCGCGCAACTATAGGCAAAGGCGATTTCGATGGCAAGCTTTTTCTTCAATCTATTCATGCATTTGCATTCACGACCTGGAAGGGGCTCCGCCCTGCCCCGTTCACGGGATGACCGGTTGGTCGCTTTCCCCTGGCCCTGAGTCACTGATACCTCCGACCAACGGTAGCGTCGCAAGCATTTTTCTAATCGGCTGAAAGCAAAGGAAAAATCGCCTGGTACGACATTTCTGATAACCGCCTGGCCGGTTACCGACACAAAACTGAAATTTATGTTCTATAGCTACTGGATAGTGCTCAAGCCTGCGGGTATCAGTAATTGCATGCCGCTGTTGCGCAAGCGCTTCCCGCTGAAGACGTAAAGGCTCTAAACAGCTAACAATAAAGGCCCCGAGTCATGTTCAAGAATCCCGTCCCCAAGTGGCGTCAGGCGAGTTTCGTGCTCATCGTCACCACCGTAGTGCTGGTCATCCCCAACCTCTCGCGGTTCGTTGGCTGATCCCTAGCGCCAATAGTCCGCAGGGGCTGCCGGCAAGTCTGCCAGCAGATCACGCAACCCCTCCCCCCAGCCCTTGCGCAAGGCCTGGAAGTAGGGATCGTGTTCGTCGATCCGATGACTACTCACCTGCGCCAGTCGATCACGCGGATAGACCACCAGATCCAGCGGTAGCCCGACCGACAGATTGCTGCGAATGGTGGCGTCGTAGGACAGCAGTGCGCAGCGCAGGGCCTCCTCCAGTGGCGTCGCGAAGGTCAGCGCCCGATCCAGGATGGGCTTGCCGTATTTGCTCTCGCCGATCTGGAAGTAAGGCGTGTCCTCGGTGGCACTGATGAAGTTGCCATGAGGATAGAGATTGAACAGCTCCGGCGCCGCGCCGCGGATCTGCCCACCCAGCAGAAAGGAACAGCTCAGATCCAGGCCGTGCCCCTGGGGTGCATCCTCGGCGTCGCGTTGCAGGACTTCCCGTAGGGTCTGCCCCAGCAGCCGGGCGGCGTCGTACAGGGTGGGCACCCCGTGGGGGTTGTCCCGCTCGCTGTCCAGCCGTTGCCGGAGCAGACTCACGACCGCCTGGGAGGTGGCCAGGTTGCCCGCTGACTGGATGGCGATCAGGCGCTCGCCGGGGATCCGGAACAGATGCAGCTTGCGGAAGGTAGCGATGTTGTCGACTCCGGCATTGGTGCGGGAGTCGGCGACAAATACCAGGCCATCTTGCAGTTTCATGGCGACGCAATAGGTCATGCGAACCTCGGGTGATGGAACGGTCGACGCAACAGACGCGCCCCCAAAAGAAAAGACGGCCCGTGGCCGCCTTCTCGTCTGCTGTGGGCAGCGCTGATTATTGCTGTTGCTGCGCCTGCTGCAAGGGCTCGACCAGCACCTTGGCCTCCATGTGCTCCACCCCGCCACCGCGGCGCATGCCGCGCACCGGACAGGCATCCAGGTAGTCCAGGCCGATGGCCAGGCGCAGGTGCCGCTCCGGTCGGATCAGACGATTGGTGACGTCGTAGCTGTACCAGGCGCCGTCGTGCCAGGCTTCCGCCCAGGCATGGCTGGAAAGGTGCGCGCTGTCGTCGGTGCACAGATAGCCAGACACATAGCGTGCCGGGATGCCCAGGCTGCGGGCGCAGGCCAGGAAGGCATGGGCATGGTCCTGACAGACCCCGGCCCCCTTGGCGAAGGCCTGGGCGGCATTGCCGTCCACCTCGGTGGAGCCGGGCACATAGGTCATGCGCTCGTGCAAATGCTCCATCAGCTGGATCAGGGTGGCGCGATCCCGGCGACCGTCGCAGACCTCGCGGGCGAAGGCGGTAAGCGCCTCGTCGGCCTCGGTCAGCCGGGTCTGACGCAGAAAGGGAAAGGCCGAGGCCTGGCAGGGTTCCGCCTCGAAGGTCTCGTCGATCTCCACCTGGCCGCTGGCGGTGATGGTGATGGCGTCGTGCGGGGTGTCCAGGGTCAGCACATGGAGAATGTTGCCGAAGGGATCGCGCTGCGCGAGCGCCGGGCGCGGCAGTGCCAGCTCCCAGCTGAGAATCTTCTGTCGCGCGTCGTCCTGTGGCGTGAGACGCAGGTACTGGATGCTGGCGCGGACCAGGTCGGCGTAGCGATACAGGGTTTCGTGATGGATCGCGAGTCTCATACGATCTCCAGGTAAGCGGTGTTGATGCCACTGCCGAGTTGGCGGACGTGGACGATGAAATCGCCGATCCAGGCATGCAGGCCTTCTTCGAGCACCTCGTCGATGCTGGTGTAGCGCAGTCTTGCCTCCAGACCTGCCGCCAGGCGCTTGGCCTCGCGACCGTTCTCGCCGGGCAGACTGACCAGCACCCGGTGCAGCTCGATCACGCAGGCCAGCAGCGAGCGCGGCAGGTCTTCCTGCAACAGCAGCAGCTCGGCGCCGTTGCGCACGTTGAGGGCATCGCGATAGAGCTCGGTATAGGCCTCGAAGGCGCTCAGGGCGCGCAGCAGGGCGCTCCACTGATAGAAGCCGCGGGCGGAGGCATCGCTGATGGCTTCCGCTTCCTCTTCGCCGAGCACCTGGTAGCGAGCGTCGAGCATGCGCAGGGTGTTGTCGGCGCGTTCGACGAAGGTACCCAGGCGGATGAAGCGATAGGCGTCGTTTCGCATGATGGTGCCGACGGTGGCGCCACGGAAAAGGTGGGAACGCTCCTTCACCCACTCGCAGAAACGGCTGATGCCGAAGCGGATCAGGCCGGTAACGGCGATCTCGCGCATCTCCAGCCAGGTGGAGTTGACGTTCTCCCACATGTCGGCGGTGATGCGCCCACGCACCGCGTGGGCATTGCTGCGCGCAGCCTGCAGACAGCAATAGATGCTGCCGGGGTTGCGCTCGTCCAGGGCGAAGAAGTGCAGCAGGCGCTCGGGGTGCAGGGCCCCGTGCTTTTCCCGGTAGTCATCCAGGGTGCCGGTGATGAGCAGTGGCATGGCCAGTTCATCCAGGCCTCCGCCCTGCCCGCTCTGCGGCATCATCGACAGCGAATAGCTGACGTCCAGCATCCGCGCGAGATTCTCGGCGCGCTCCAGGTTGCGGGACATCCAGTACAGATCGGCAGCGGTACGACTCAACATGGTGGGGTCGCCTTTCAAAGGTCCTTGCGGGGCCGCCGGAGCGGCCGCTGTTCTGTGGCGATCTAGTCCTGGACCACCCAGGTGTCCTTGGTGCCGCCGCCCTGGGAGGAATTCACCACCAGCGAGCCTTCGCGCAGGGCGACCCGGGTCAGGCCACCGGGCACCAGACGCGTCTTGCGCCCGGACAGCACGAAGGGCCGCAGGTCGATGTGGCGCGGTGCGATGCCGTTCTCGACAAAGGTCGGGCAGGTGGACAGCGACAGAGTCGGCTGGGCGATGTAGGCACTGGGGTTGGCCTTGAGCCGCGCGCGGAAGGCTTCGATCTCCAGGCTGCTGGCGGTGGGGCCGACCAGCATGCCGTAGCCGCCGGAACCATGGACTTCCTTGACCACCAGCTCGGGCAGGTTGGCCAGCACATGGGACAGTTCTTCCGGCTTGCGGCACTGCCAGGTGGGCACGTTATAGAGGATGGGTTCTTCGCTGAGATAGAAGCGGATCATCTCCGGCACATAGGGATAGATCGACTTGTCGTCGGCCACCCCGGTACCTATGGCATTGGCCAGGATGACATTGCCGGCGCGATAGGCGGCGAGCAGACCGGGCACGCCGAGCATGGAATCGGGATTGAAGGCCAGCGGGTCGAGGAAGGCGTCGTCGAGACGCCGATAGATGACATCGACCTTGCGGAAGCCAGAGGTGGTACGCATGAACACCTGCTCGTCGCGCACCAGCAGATCGGCACCCTCCACCAGCTCCACGCCCATCTCGCGCGCGAGGAAGGCGTGTTCGAAATAGGCGCTGTTGAAACGACCCGGGGTAAGGACCACCACCGTG
This sequence comes from Pseudomonas aestiva, assembly GCF_039908605.1. NCBI lineage: Bacteria > Pseudomonadati > Pseudomonadota > Gammaproteobacteria > Pseudomonadales > Pseudomonadaceae > Pseudomonas > Pseudomonas aestiva. The sequence goes on from NZ_CP150916.1 coordinate 3,142,579, forward strand.
GGGTTGTTGACCGGGGTGGAGCTGCGCAGGGTATCGAGCAGGATGTTCGGATAGTGGTCGATGGGCGCGATGCGCTCCAGGGTGAACAGCTCGGGAAACAGCCGCATCATCATCTTGCGGTTTTCGAGCATGTAGGAGACACCGCTGGGGGTGCGCAGGTTGTCTTCCAGCACGTAGTAGGCGCCATCGCCATCTCGTACCAGATCGACCCCGGCGATATGGGCGTAGATGCCATTGGGCAGGTCCAGCCCCTGCATGGCCAGCTGATACTGGTCGTTGGCCAGCACCTGCTCGGCGGGAATGACCCCGGCCTTGATGATGCGCTGGTCATGATAGAGGTCGTGCAGAAAGAGATTCAGCGCCTGAACACGCTGGATGCAACCGCGTTCGATGATCTGCCATTCGCTGGCGGGAATGGCGCGCGGCAGGGCGTCGAAGGGAATCAGGCGTTCCGTGCCCTGTTCGTCGCCATAGAGGGTGAAGGTGATCCCGGCGCGATGGAACAGCAGATCGGCTTCACGCCGCCGCTGGGCCAGGAGTTCCGGGGGTGTCTCGCTCAGCCACTGGGCATAGCGACCATAATGCGGTCGGCATTGCGCCTGGACGTCATACATCTCGTTATACAGTTGGCGGCTCATGCCGATCTCCTTGTCACCCACGGTGCAGCTTCGCAAGCCGCGTGCCAGCGCCAGAGCCTTCAAGATCAAGCCCTTGCGCGGCTGCGAGTCGCACGATGCACCAAACCCAGGCACGTAAGCGTGCGCATGCACCGCAACGTCTCCGTCATGACCCTAAGACGGTGCGCTGCGCGGAAAGTGCGATGATTGAGGGGCCGAGCGGTAACCGGAGATGAGACAGGCACCCCGTCTGGGATGCCGCCTCGGGACGTGCAGGATCAGGCGGAGCTGCGGCTGACTTCCTGGGTGACGCCCCAGCCATCGAGCTGACCGCCAAGAGGCGCCACCACCGCCTCGAGATCGCTTTCGAAATCATCGATGGTGGCGTGGGTGGCGAACATCACCTTGCTGACCTGCAGATGCCAGCCGCCCTCTTCATGGGGGAGCACCTGGGCGTTGAGGGATTCGCCGTGAAACTGGTCCGCAGCGATGCGGGCCTTGCCTTCATCGGCGAATATGGCGAAGAAATCGATGGGATGGAAGCGAGCGAAATCGAAGCCGCCCTCCTTCATCCGCTGCAGCAGGTTCAAGCTCACATCATCGGCAAACGACAAGGACATAGGACTTCCCTCCTCTGGTTCGGATGATCGTCTCGCTGGACGTCGCTACCGACGCCTGGCGAGTCGCGGCTGAGAACTCGAACGGTGCAGCGACCGCCAGGGCTTACGCCTTGCCGATGGTCTCCAGCACGTATCGAGGTAGAGCAAAGGCTGCGGCATGCAGCTCCGGAGTGTAATAACGGGTCTGGATGCCTGTATCACTGTAGCGCTGCGCCAGGGTTTCGGCATTCTGCCGACGCAAGGTCGAGTCCTTGCTACCCCAGGCCAGGGTCATGACGCCCCCTATGTAAGTAGGCACCGCCGACAGATAAAAGTGCCAATCGGCGAACAGCCCGGACATGCGGCTGGCAGTGGTCTTGACCTCGTCCAGTTGCAGGAACGGAGTACCGTTCTGGGCCACCATCACGCCGCCGTCGTTCAGACAACGATGGCAGGCCTGATAGAAGTTCTCCGAAAAGAGAACCTCGGCCGGTCCGATGGGATCGGTGGAGTCGGAGATGATGACGTCGTAGCGTTCGGTGGTATTGGCGACGAAATTCATGCCGTCGTCGATCACCACCTTCAGCCGCGGGTCGTCGAAGGCGCCTGCCGAGTGACCGGGGAAGTGCTCCTTGCACATCGCCACCACCGAGCCATCGATCTCGACCATGGTGATGTGCTCGACACCCCGGTGCTTGGCCACTTCGCGCAGGATGCCACCGTCGCCACCGCCGATGATGAGCACCCGCCTGGGCGCCGGATGGGCCAGCAGGGGGACGTGGGTGAGCATCTCGTGATAGATGAATTCGTCGGCCTCGGTGGTCTGGATGACGCCATCCAGGGCCATGACCTTGCCCAGCACGGCGTTCTGGAAGATCACCAGGTGCTGATGCTCGGTGCGCACCTCGTGCAGCATGCGCTCGACGGTGAATCGCTGACCGTAGCCGTCGTAGAGGGTTTCCAGGTAGTCGCTCATGTCGATCTCCGCAGGTGGCTGGCCGAGACAGACAATGCCCGGCCAAAAGCCGGGCATTGTAAGAGCTGGATGTGACAGGCTCCAGCGTTGTGCTGGCTAGCCCTTGTGCGTGGGTGCCGTGGCCGAGCGATTGCCGCGGGGTCCGGCGGCAGCCCAGGCGATCAGGCCGATCACCGGCAGCACGATGATGAGCACCGTCCAGCCGATCTTGGCGTTGCTGGTGCTGTCACTGCGGATGACGTTGACGATGGCCCAGATGTCGAGCAGGAAGACGATGAAGCCCAGTACACCGCCGATGGTGGAATTGATCATGTCGCGACTCCCGTTGCGAGGACACAGGTCTCGTCAATTGGGACTGGCGATGAGGGCGTCGAGTTCGGCCGGCTCGCTTGGCAGCGAGGCCGGCCGTGGGCTTCAGGTGAGTCCGGCGAGATCGATGTCGGCAAAGGACGCCACGCACGGATGATCGCCCAGCTGGCCACCGGCACGTACCAGCCCGCAGGTCGGCAGACCGGCCTGGCGCGCGGCATCCAGCTCTTCCACCACATCGGAGAGGAACAGCAGTTCCGCCGGCGCGTGGGTGGTGGCCGAGGCGATGCGCGCATAGGACGCGGCGTCGCGCTTGCCGCCGGTCAGGGTATCGAAATACCCGGAAAACAAAGGCGTGAGATCGCCGTGCTCGGAGCAGCCGAAGATCAGCTTCTGCGCCTGGATCGATCCGGAGGAATAGACGTACAGCGGCAGCCCCGCCGCGTGCCACTGGCGCAGGGCCTGGACGGCGTCGGGATAGACGTGGCCCTTGAGGGTGCCGGCGCGATAGCCCTGCTCCCATACCTGACCCTGCAGCGCCTTGAGCGGTGTGGCCTTGCGGTCGGTGGCGATCCATTCCAGCAGGATGGCGATCACCCGCTCCACGTCGGCGTCCAGCTCGCCGGCTTCGGCGCGCACGGCATCGAGTTGCTCGGCCACCGCCGGCTCTCCGGCATGGGCGCGCACAAGGGCCGGCAGGTGCTCACGGGCATAGGGAAAGAGCACGTCGAAGACGAAGCTGACGGCGCTGGTGGTACCTTCGATATCGGTGAGGATGGCCTTGATCGTCACGCCTCTACCTCCAGGCGCGGGAAGCGCCGGGCGATGTCGACGCCGGTGAAGTGGGCGACCCAGCCATCGGGATTGTCGAACAGGCGGATGGCGACGAAGGACGGCGACTCGCTCATGTCGAACCAGTGCGGCGTACCGGCCGGCACCGAGATGAGGTCGTCCTTCTCGCAGAGCACGGCATAGACCTGGTCGTCGATGTGCAGGGTGAAGAGGCCCTGACCGGCGACGAAGAAGCGCACCTCGTCCTCGTTATGGCGATGCTCTTCGAGGAACTTGGCGCGCAGCGCCTCCTTCTGCGGATGCTCGGGATGCATGCTGATGACGTCGACGGTCTGGTAGCCGCGCTCCTGGATGAGACGATCGATCTCCGGCCGGTAGGCGGCGATCACCTCCTCCTGGCTGGCGCCCGGCGCCACCGGGGCGGTGGCCTGCCAGCGCTCGAAACGCACCCCGACCTCGGCCAGGGTGGCGGCGATGTGGTCGCCATCGCTGATCACCTTCAGCGGCTGGCGCGGTTCGGCATCGTGGTAGACGGTCAGTCGGCTCATGGACGCAGGCTCCGGGTCTTGAGTTCGCATTCGAAGAGGAATTCGAAGGCTTCCACGTGGCGCAGGGCATCGGCCATGCGCGGCCCCCAAGTATAGAGGCCGTGTCCGCGGATCAGGTACCCCACGCAGTCGGGATGCACGTCCAGCCAGGTCTGCACCTGGTCGGCCAGACGCGGGATGTCCTGGTCGTTGTCGAACACCGGGATCTCCACTCGCACGTCGTGGGTGGTGACGCCATGCAGGGCCTTCTGCAGCTCGTAGCCGTCCAGCAGCAGGCGATCGCCTTCGAGCTGGCGCGAGAGCACCGTCGAATTCACCGAATGGGTGTGCAGTACGGCACCGATCTCCGGCTGCCAGCGATAGAGCTGGGTGTGCAGCGCGGTCTCGGCCGAAGGCTTCTTGTCCTCCAGCGGCGTGCCGTCGAGATCGGTGGCGAGCACGTCGTCCAGCTCCAGCTGACCCTTGTGCTTGCCGGAGACGGTCAGCAGCAGGCGACTGTCGGACAGCCGTACCGAATAGTTGCTGCTAGTGGCCGGCGACCAGCCGCGGCCATAGAGGAAGCGACCGGCGTCGATGATTTCCCGGGCCAGTTGCTCACGCTGCTGGATCATGGAGGGTTCTCCTAGGTTCTGTACGAAAAGTCGCCGAGCGATGGTCAGGCGAGGCGAAAAACGCTGAGGAAGCGGAGTTTACGAGAGGTAAATGAGCATTCCGAAGTGTTTTTCAACGAAGCATCACCGAGCGCAGGCACTTTTCGTACTGGACCTAACGGACAAGAGGATGAGGAAGGCGCCTGCCAACGCCGCCAGGGAGGCGCCGGCAAAGGCGGCAAGGGCGCCGGATACCTGCCAGGCATAGCCAGCATACAGCGCGCCCAGCGCACCGCCAGCCCCGGAAAGTGCCGCGTAGAGCGATTGGGCCTGGCCCTGGCGGCGCCGGTCGAAATGGGACTGGACGAACTGGATGGCGGCGGCGTGGAAGCAGGCGAAGGTGGCCGCATGCAGGAGCTGGGCGAACAACAGCACTGGCAACTGGTCGGCCAGGGCGCCCAGCAGCAGCCAGCGCCCGGCGGCGATCAGAAAGGCGCCGACCAGCAGGGTAGTCAGAGCGATCCGCGCCAGCAGTTGCGGCATCACCAGGAAGATCAGCACCTCGGCGACCACGCCCAGCGACCAGAGCTGACCGATGACGCCGCGGCCATAACCGAGTTCTTCCAGATGCAGGGTGAAGACCGTGTAGTAAGGGCCGTGGGACAGCTGCATCAGCGCCGCGGCAGCGAAGAAGGCCAGCACCCGCGGCTGGCGCAGGGTCGTCAGGAAGGGCTCGGCCGGCGCCTCGGGCCGCTGGCCTGGATCGACCTTGACCCCTGGCACCGCCAGCGAGGCCAGCAGAATGATCGCCATCACCAGCAGCAGATAGGCCGGATAGAGATCCAGGCTGACGTATTCGAAGGCCCAGCCGAGCCCCGCCACCGCGGCAATGAAGCCGATCGAGCCCCAGAGGCGGATGCGCGCATAGCGCTGTGGCTGGTCGCGCAAATGGGCCAGGGTGATGGCTTCGAACTGGGGCAGCACCGCGTGCCAGAAGAAGGCATGGCCGGCCATGATCAGCGCCAGCCAGGCGAAGCCCTGGCCGAGGTAGATACCGGAAAAGCACAGCAGGGTGCAGGCGGCGCCGAGGCGGACGATGCTCAGCCGGCGGCCGGTGCGATCGGCCAGCCAGCCCCAGAGGTTGGGCGCCAGTACCCGCATCAGCATGGGGATGGCCACCAGCTGGCCGATGGCGGTGCCGGAAAAGCCCAGGTGGTGGAAGTACAGCCCCAGGTAGGGCGCCGTGGCCCCCAGCAGCGCGAAGTAGGCGAAGTAGAAGCCCGACAGCCGCCAATAGGGAACCGGCATCGTCCGTCCGCGGATCAGAGTTGCGGCAGGGTGGGCGTGTGCACTTTCACCTCGGCGTTCTGCGCACGGTGACGCAACAGGTGATCCATCAGCACCAGGGCCATCATCGCCTCGGCAATGGGCGTGGCGCGGATGCCCACGCAGGGATCGTGGCGACCCTTGGTGATGATATCCACCGGATTGCCATGGACGTCGATGGAGCGCCCCGGAGTGGTGATGCTGGACGTGGCCTTCAGCGCCAGGTGGGCGACGAGGGGCTGACCGGAGGAGATACCGCCCAGCACGCCTCCGGCATTGTTGGACAGGAAGCCCTCCGGGGTCAGCTCGTCACGGTGCTCGGTGCCGCGCTGGGCGACGCTGGCGAAGCCGGCGCCGATCTCGACGCCCTTCACCGCGTTGATGCTCATCAGCGCATAGGCCAGTTCGGCGTCGAGGCGGTCGAAGATCGGCTCGCCCAGACCCGGCGGCACGCCGTCGGCGACCACGGTGATGCGCGCGCCCACCGAGTCCTGATCGCGGCGCAGCTGATCCATGTAGGCCTCCAACTCCGGTACCCGGTCCGGATCGGGGCTGAAGAAGGCGTTTTCTTCCACGCTGTCCCAGGTCTTGAAGGGGATCTCGATGGGGCCCAGTTGACTCATGTAGCCACGCACCCGGATGCCCTGGGTGGCCAGGTACTTCTTGGCGATGGCGCCGGCCGCGACGCGCATGGCGGTTTCCCGCGCCGAGCTGCGACCGCCGCCGCGGTAGTCGCGCAGGCCATACTTGTGGTGGTAGGCGTAGTCGGCATGGGCCGGGCGGAACAGGTCCTTGATCGCCGAGTAGTCCTTGGACTTCTGGTCGGTGTTGCGGATCAGCAGGCCGATGGGGGTACCGGTGGTGACGCCCTCGAAGACCCCGGACAGGATCTCCACCTCGTCCGCTTCCTGGCGCTGGGTGGTGTGGCGGCTGGTGCCGGGCTTGCGCCGATCCAGGTCACGCTGCAGGTCGGCGATGTCCAGGGGCAGTCCGGGTGGGCAACCGTCGACGATGGCGACCAGCGCCGGGCCATGGCTTTCGCCGGCGGTGGTGACGGTAAACAGCGTGCCGAGGGTATTGCCGGACATGCGAGGGCTCCGCGCTACGGGTGAAAGGTATGGATTCAAATTGGGAATGGGCGATTTTACACGCGCCGTGGTCTTTTACACGGATTGTGTGCGGGATAGGCCCCCACACCCCAGCTCTCCGGTGCCCTTCCTGCCATGCGTCTGCTGTTCTCCCTGCTGCTGTGCCTCGCCCTGCCCGCCCTCGCCACGGCGGCCGATCCCGTGCTCTACCGCCCCCTCCAGCTCGACACCGGCAGCGGCGTGCTCAAGGGCAGTCTGATCCTGCCCCGCAGCGAGCGTCCGCAACCGGTGGTGCTCTTCGTTTCCGGCTCGGGCCCCATCGACCGCAATGGCAACGCCCCCGGCGCCCGCAATGCCGCCCTGCAGCGTCTGGCCGAGGCCCTGGGCCGGCAGCGGATCGCCAGCGTGCGCTTCGACAAGCGCGGGGTGGCCGAGAGTCGCGGCGCCGAGCCGGACGAGAGTCGTCTCAGCGTGGAGCGCTATGTCGACGACCTGGTCGGCTGGATCCGGCTGCTGCGCGCCGATCCGCGCTTTTCCAAGGTGGTCCTGCTCGGTCACAGCGAAGGCGCCCTGATCGCCAGCCTGGCCGCCGACCGGGTGCCGGTCGCCGGCGTGGTCACCCTGGCCGGCAGTGGCCGGCCCATCGACGTGGTGCTGCGCGAGCAGCTGGCCGGCAAGCTGTCGCCCGCCGGCCTGGCCAGCGCCCAGTGGATCATCGACCAGTTGCTGCGCGGCACGCCGGTGCCCGAGGTGCCGAAGGAATTGCTGGTGCTGTTCCGTCCCAGCGTCCAGCCCTATCTGATCTCGCTGTTCCGCCAGAATCCGGCCAGGGCCTTTGCCGGCATCCACGCCCCGGCGCTGATCGTCCAGGGTACCCATGACGTGCAGGTGGAGGTGGACGATGCCCGCGCCCTGCAGCGGGCCAAGCCGGATGCCGAACTGGCGATCATTCCCGGCATGAACCACGTGCTGCGCATCGCTCCGGCGGACATTCAGGCGCAACTGCCCACCTACGACAACCCCAACCTGCCGCTGGCCCGCGCGCTGGTCGAGCGCGTGACCGCCTTCGTCGCGCGCTCAGGTTCCCCGCACCCTGGCCGATAAGCCGGCACAGGCGCCCAGGAGGCGCGCCAGCTGGAGTCCGCCCGTGGAAACCCCCGATCAAGCATCGCCGGCCGTCGAAGCCGTCCCCAATGAGCCCCATCCCTGGGCCCGCCTGCCGCCGGAGCGCTTTCAGCTGCTGCGGCTGATGCCGCAGCCGGCGGATCGGCGGGTGGGCGTGCGCCCCCTGCGCTTCGTGCAACTCGGCCTGGTCGAGCGCCATGGCGACGACGAAAGCCTGCTGCGGCTGACGGTGCAGATTCCCGGCCAGCTGCTGCACCGCGAGGTGAACGTGCTGGAGGTCTGGGTCGACCATCGCCTCGGCGAAATCCGCCTGGGCCCCGAACGCGGCCTGCAGATCGAGCCCGAGGAGCGCGGTCTGGGCCGCTTCCTGCTGGCCCGGGCGGCCGCCTGGGCGCGCTTGCGCTGGAACCACTACCGGGTGCAGGACCTGCCCCTGGCGCGCCGCGACGCCCTCGACGAAGACAGCCGCAAGCGCCGCGACCACGTGCTCGGCGCCCAAGGCTTCACCGTCGAGACGGCGGCAGACGACGAGCGCCAGCAGCTCTGCCGGGCGGCCCGGGTCAGCCAGCTGCGCGAGGACTGGAATACCGACAAGGTGCAACTGCTGTCGCTGCTGGACGGCGCCACCCTGCTGGAGCAATGCGATCGGGTGATCGACGAGCGCGATGCCAGTCTGCGCCAGCTGGAGGACCGCATCGCCCTCTATCGTCGTGATGACATCTCTTTGAGATTCGCCATCGGCTGCCTGGCGGTGTTCTGCCTGTTCCAGGCCGCACTGCTGATCTGGATGGCGCTGCGCTGAGCGGTCTGGTGCCGCGCCAGGCGCCTTTCCCGATGACCTGTCGGCAGCGCCCGGACGCCACCCCTCGCCCGAGGCTTGCTCCCCCGGTGGACCCTGCTAACGTAGCCACCCGTTCGCATCCATCCGCTCGGAGTGTCCGCTGTTCATGGTCTCGCCTCTCCCGTTTCGTTCGCGCGCGCCGCTGCGCCTCGCCACTCTCGGCCTGCTGACCGCCCTTGCCGGCTGCCAGTACTTCGCCGAGGAGCCGTCGCCCCGCGGCCAGCCGCAACTCAAGGGCAGCCTGCCGCTGCGCGGTCTGGCGCAGACCGCCTCGGTGCGCCGCAATGCCGACGGCCAGCCGCTGATCGAGACCACCACCTTTCACGATGCCCTCTTCGCCCTCGGCTACGTCCACGCCAGCGAACGCCTGGCGCAGATGGTCGAGCTGCGCCTGCTGGCCCAGGGGCGGCTGGCCGAAGCCTACGGTGAAAGCCGCCTGGACAGCGACAGATTCATGCGTGCCGTGGACCTGCGCAAGGCCGCCCAGGTGGCCTACGGCAACGCCTCGCCGCGGATGAAGACCTTCTTCGAGGTCTATGCCCGGGGTGTCAACGCCTATCTCTATCGCGCCGGCGAGCGGGTCGCGCTGGATGGCCACGACTACCGCGCCGAATACTGGAAAGCCGAAGACAGCGCCCTGCTCTTCGAACTGCTCAACTTCGCCCAGGCGGTGGACCTGCGCAAGGAAACCGCGGCGCTGGCCCTGGCCGCCCAGGTCGGTCCCGAACGCCTGGCCTGGCTCTTGCCCACCTACCCCGACGAACCTCTACCGGAAGAAGAGACCGCCAAGTTGCGCGGCCTGAATCTGCGCGGCCAGCTGCCCGGACTCGACGCCCTGCTGCAGGTCCAGCGGCAATTGGCGGCGCTCGCCCCCTTCGGCGGCCCCACCGGTACCGCCTGGGCCGCCACCCCGGGCCATACCCGCAGCGGTCGCAGCCTGCTCGGCGTCGACAAGGCCAGCGCCTTTGCCGGCCAGTCGCCCTTCACCCTGGTGACCCTGAGGGCGCCGCGCTTCGAGGCCGTGGGCACCACCCTGCCCGGCCTGCCGCTGCTGCTCGACGGCTACAACGGCAAGCTGGCCTGGGGCGCCGCGACCCTGATGGGCGACAGTCAGGACCTCTACCTCGAACGCCTGCAGCGCCAGGGCGGTCGCCTGCAGGTGCAGAGCGGCGGCCAGTGGCAGCCGGCCGGCGAGCGGGTGGAGACCTTTTTCGTCCGCGGTGAAAAGCCGCGGCGCGAGACCCTCTACACCAGTCCGCGCGGTCCGCTGCTGAATCTGGCCCTGGCGCCGGACGCCAACGGCTACGGCCTGGCCCTGCGCAGCAGTCGCCTGGAAGCCGACAAGAGCCTGGACGCCCTCTTCGACCTCACCCGCGCCAAGGACGTGGAGCGCGCCTTCGAACTGGCTCGCGAGCTGCGCGCCAGTGACTGGAATCTGGTATTCGCCGATGCCGAGCATGTCGGCTGGCAGGTGACCGGCCGTTATCCCAATCGCCGCAGCGGCCTGGGGCTGCTGCCCTCGCCCGGCTGGGACGAGCGCTATGCCTGGGATGGCTACGCCGACCCCATGCTGCACCCCTACGATCAGGACCCGGCCCAGGGCTGGCTGGGCGCCGCCAACCAGCGCGTGGTGCCGCGTGGCTACGGCATGCAGCTGTCCAGCAACTGGTCGGGCCCCGAGCGCCAGGAGCGCCTGGCACAACTGGCCGGGCGCTCGGCGCGCCTCGATACCCGCGACGCCATGGCCCTGCAGCAGGACCAGACCACCACCCTGGCCGCCAAGCTCAAGACCCAGCTCGACGCCCCCGGCTTCGCCGCGCCACTGCGCCAGGCCATCGCCGCCCTGCCGGCCACCCAGCGCCAGCAGGCGGAAGAAGCCCTGCGCCGTCTGCAGGGCTTCGACGGTCGCCTGGCCGCCGGCTCCGCGGATGCGGCGCTCTACGAGGCCTTCTTGCAGGCCCTGGCCGAAAAGACCTTCGCCGATGAATTCGGGGGCACCAAGAGCCCGGCCTGGCAGGCCTTCACCACCCTCAGCGACACCGGCTACAACGCCATCGTCGATCATCTCCTGGCCCGTGACGACAGCCCCTATTGGGATGACGTCGGCACGCCTGCCCGTGAAGACAAGCCGGCGATCTTCGCCCGCGCGCTGGCCGGGGCCGTCGAAACCTGCGAGGCCAAGCTGGGCAGCGATCGCGCCGCCTGGCAGTGGGGCCGCTTGCACCGACTGGATGGCAATGCCAGTGGTGGCGACGGCTCGACCCTGGACCTGACCGCCAGCCACTGGGGTGGCGATGATCAGGCCTGGCTGGCGCCGGCGCTGCGCCTGGTGGTGGACTTCGGCCTGGCCGAGCCCCTGCAGGCGAGCCAGGCCGGCACCCCGGGCAAGGGCTGGACCCGCGGCCAATACCAGAGCCTGCCGTTGCAGCCGCAGAATCTGGAGCGCGTCTATGGCCGTGATCGCCTGCTACTGATCCCGCAGAGGTAATCCTCCCCTGGCAACCCGTGACTTGGCGCGGGTTTTGCCCCGTCTCTGGCAGACCTCAGCCGGCGCCCCTCCTCCCGCCGCGCCGCGGACCGCCGCAGAGGCGCTGTCCGGCAGGCGCCGTGGCCGTGAGAGCGCCCGGTGATGGTGCCGTGCCTGTCACCAAAATGGTGCAGGCCCAAGCCGAGACGTCCACAGCGGTGCACAAAGCGGTGCCTGGACGTCCGTCAGCCGCCGGAGACACCATGCCTGCCCAGCCTTCCCCCCACGCCGCGCATCTTTGGGTCGCGGGTTCGGATGCCCCGGAAAAGCCCGAGCTCAATCTGGGCTTCCTGCCCCTGAGCGATGCCGCCTCGCTGATCGTGGCGGCGACCCAGGGCTTTGGCGAACCCCATGGCCTGACACTCAATCTGCACCGCCAGCCCTCCTGGTCGGCGCTGCGCGACAACCTGCTCAATGGCCAGCTCGATGCCGCGCATTGCCTCTATGGCCTGGTCTATGGCGCCCAGCTCGGACTGGGCGGTGCCGCCGCCACGCCGATGGCGGTGCTCATGAGCCTGGCGCAGAACGGTCAGAGCCTCAACCTGGCCCGCAGCCTGACCCGGGAAGGCGTCCGGGATACGGCCTCCCTGGTCGAGCGGATTCGCCAGCCGGATGCCAGGCCGCTGACCCTGGCGCACACCTTTCCCACCGGCACCCATATCTTCTGGCTCTACTACTGGCTCGCCGCCCAGGGCATTCATCCCCTCAAGGACGTGCGTACCGCACTGGTGCCACCGCCGCAGATGCCCGAGCACCTGGCTGCCGGCCGAGTCGACGGCTTCTGCGTCGGCGAACCCTGGGGCGCTGCCGCCGTGGCGCGCGGCCAGGGCTTCACCCTGACCACCACCCAGGCCATCTGGCCGGACCACCCGGAAAAGGTGCTGGCCTGCACCGGCAGCTTCGCCGAGCGCTATCCCAACACCGCCCGGGCGCTGATCCGCACCCTGCTCGATGCCAGCCGCTTCATCGAGGAAAGTCGTGAGAATCGCCTGGGCACCGCCCAGCTGATCAGCGGCGCCGACTATGTGGATACCGATCCGGCGTTGCTCGCCCAGCGCTTTCTCGGTCACTACGAAGACGGCCTCGATGGCCACTGGGAGGACGAGCATCCCCTGGCCTTCCATCGCCAGGGCACGGTCAATCCGCCATACCTGTCCGACGGCCTCTGGTTCCTTACCCAGTTCCGCCGCTGGGGTTTGCTACGCGAGGAGCCGGATTACCTGGCCATCGCCGAGGCTGTGCAATGCACCGAACTGTACCGGCAGGCTGCCACCGACCTCGGTCTGGCGGTGCCGCCGACCCGGCGCCGCAGCACCCTGTTCGACGGTCGCATCTGGGACGGCAGCGATCCGGCCGGTTACGCCCGCAGCTTCGCCATCCACGCGCTCAGCGATCACTAGGGAGAACGACCTTGCGCATCTTGCTCATCGACGACACCCCCAAGCAGGTCGGCCGTCTCAAGGCCGCGCTGATCGAAGCCGGTTTCGAGGTCATCGAGGAATCCGGCCTGACCATCGACCTGCCCGCGCGCATCGAGGCCCTGCGGCCGGACGTCATCCTGTTCGACACCCAATCACCCGGTCGCGACGTCATGGAACAGGTCTGCCTGGTCACCCGCGACCGGCCACGCCCCATCGTCATGTTCACCGACGAGCACGACCCGGCGGTGATGCGCCGGGCCATCCAGTCCGGGGTCAGCGCCTACATCGTCGAGGGCATCCAGACCAGCCGCCTGCAGGCCATCATCGATGTGGCCCGCGCCCGTTTCGAGACCGACCAGGCCCTGCGCGCCGAACTCCAGGCCCGCGAGCAGCAGTTGCTGGAGCGCAAGAAGGTCGACCAGGCCAAGGGCCTGCTGATGAAGATGCGCGGTTGCAGCGAGGACGAGGCCTATACCCTGATGCGCCGCCAGGCCATGAGCAAGCAGCAGAAGCTGATCCAGGTGGCCGACCAGATCATCGCCATGAGCGAATTGCTCGGCTGAGACAGGCCGCGCGGACCAGTCAGATTTTTTCCTCGACAAGCGCAGCGACCTGCGGCTAATGTCCGCGGCAGGTCACCTCCTGTGACCCACGTCGCTCGGACGGTTCCGGGCGCTTACGTACTTCGAGGAACGCATGACTGATTCCAGTCCCGTGCGCCGCTTTGCGCGCATCGATCGCCTGCCCCCCTATGTCTTCAACATCACCGCCGAACTCAAGATGGCCGCGCGCCGTCGCGGGGAGGACATCCTCGACCTGTCCATGGGCAATCCCGACGGTCCGACCCCGCCGCACATCGTCGAGAAGCTCTGCCAGGTCGCCCAGCGCGAAGACACCCACGGCTATTCCAGCTCCAAGGGCATTCCGCGTCTGCGTCGCGCCATCTCCCACTGGTATCGCGACCGTTATCAGGTGGAAATCGATGCCGACAGCGAAGCCATCGTCACGATCGGCTCCAAGGAAGGCCTGGCGCATCTGATGCTGGCCACCCTGGATGCCGGCGACACCGTGCTGGTGCCCAACCCAAGCTATCCGATCCACATCTACGGCGCGGTGATTGCCGGCGCCCAGGTGCGTTCGGTGCCCCTGGTGCAGGGCATGGACTTCTTCGCCGAACTGGAGCGGGCCATCCGCGAGAGCATTCCCAAGCCGAAGATGATGATCCTCGGCTTCCCCTCCAACCCCACCGCCCAGTGCGTGGAGCTGGATTTCTTCGAGCGCGTGGTGGAACTGGCCAAGCGCTACAACGTGCTGGTGGTGCACGACCTGGCCTATGCCGACATCGTCTTCGACGGCTGGCAGGCGCCCTCCATCATGCAGGTGCCCGGCGCCAAGGACATCGCGGTGGAATTCTTCACCCTGTCCAAGAGCTACAACATGGCCGGCTGGCGGATCGGCTTCATGGTCGGCAATCCCGAGCTGGTCGCCGCCCTGGCGCGGATCAAGAGCTATCACGACTATGGGACCTTCACCCCGCTGCAGGTGGCCGCCATCGCCGCCCTGGAGGGCGACCAGCAGTGCGTGCGCGACATCGCCCAGCAGTACCAGCAGCGCCGCGACGTGCTGGTGCGCGGCCTGCATGAAGCCGGCTGGATGGTCGAGAATCCCAAGGCGTCGATGTACGTCTGGGCCAGGATTCCCGAGCCCTATGCCCACCTGGGGTCGCTGGAATTCGCCAAGAAGCTGCTGGCCGAGGCCAAGGTCTGCGTCTCGCCGGGGTTGGGTTTCGGTGACTATGGCGACGACCATGTGCGCTTCGCCCTGATCGAGAACCAGGACCGCATCCGCCAGGCGGTGCGCGGCATCAAGCAGATGTTCCGCGCTGACGGCCTGCTGCCCAAGGCGGCCCCGCGCAAATCCGGCGTCGAGCCGGCCTGAGTCTTCGCCGCGCCGTCGACTGGCGGCGCGGCGAATTCTTGTCAGTCCGGGTGTTCCAAGCTATAAGCGCCTAGTGCATCCCCAGGATATCGTCATGCTGAAAGGCCTGTTCAACCTGCTCAAATCGCCCTCCGCGGACGATCTCAAGCTGGCCGCGAGCATCAACAACTCCTACAAGTCCATGCGCGTGGTCGGCCGCGGCACCCTGCGCATCGATCCGGCGGAGGTCTTCGACTCCCCCGAATTCAAGGAAGACCTGGACCGCGCCCGGCGGCTCATCAACCGCTGATGTTCCTGCTGCTGCTCCTGCCGATCCTGGTCAGTGGCTTTCTCGTCTGCCACAAGCATCCGCTCTATTTCTATCGCCTGCATCGCTACGAGGGCCAGTACCTCTATCTGCAGAGCGCCCGTTTCGGGCTGTTCTGCACCCTGCTCGCCGTGATCCTGCACCTGGGCATCGCCCAAGTCCTGCAGGGCCGCCACTGGTCATGGGGCGCGCGAACCTTCTCTCTCGACTACTTCGCCGGTCTCGCCGAGCTGCTGCGCCGCACCGGCACCCTGGATGACCCGCTGCAGGCCGCCTGGATCCTGGTGGTGACGGTGACCGCCCTGCTGATCCCCGGCGCCTGGGCCGCGCTGGCGCGCTGGACCATCAAGCGCAAGTACGGCCTGAGCGAGGACAACTACCGTACCTTCATCCTCGCCGGGATCCTCAAGGACAGTCCGCTGGACGATCTGCTGATGACCGCCTCCATCAACAGGGAGACGCTGATGCTGACCCTGGAAGAGCGCAAGGTGTATGTCGGTCGTATCACTACCCTCGGCGAGCCTAGCGAAACGGAAGGGGCCGACCAGGACGTCTGCATCAAGCCGATCATGAGTGGCTACCGCGACAAGGACAAACTCTGGGTGACCTTCACCACCCACTATGCGGACAAGGGCAAGGACATCTACCTGACCCTGAAACAGAGCCAGATCGTCTCGGCGACGCGCTTCGATTTCGACGCCTACGAAGCGTTTCGCTCAAGCGTAAGCCGCACCTGATCTGGCTTCGCACGCTTTCTTCAGGGAACGTATGACTTTTTAGGCAGGTCCCATTTTGCAGGCGCGTTCACTGCCAGCCGGTGACGCCCTTCCCTTACTGCCAAGAAAATCAGGAGCACGTCCATGACGCCCATGCTGAAGAAAGCCTCCAGCCTGTCCCTCGCCATCCTGCTGGCTGCCGGTGCCGGTGCCGGTCTGGCCCAGGCCGCCGACAAGCTGTCTCCGGCCGAATTCGTCGACGACGCCTCGGCCAAGGGCATCGCCGAGATCGAAGCAGGCAAGCTGGCCCTGGAAAAGAGCCAGTCCCAGGACATCAAGACCTTCGCCCAGAGCATGATCGACGATCACACCAAGGCCAACGAGCAGCTCAAGAGCCTGGCCCAGGAGAAGAAGCTGAAAGTCTCCACCGACGCCGAGCTGATGGACAAGGCCAAGGCCATGATCCTGCAGGTGCGTGACGATTCCTTCGATCGCTCCTATGCCAACAACCAGGTCGTGGCCCATGAGCAGACCATCGAGATCTTCCGCAACGAAGCCAAGACCGGCGATGACGCCGCGCTCAAGGCCTTCGCCGAGAAGACCCTGCCGAAGCTGGAGCACCACCTCCAGGAAGCCAAGGCGCTGCAGACCAAGTACGCGAAGTAACAGCGGCGGATCGTAGGTTGGGTTAAACCGGCCTTATCGTCGAAGCCCAGCAGTGCCATGACGCAAAGGCAGTGTTGGGCTTCGCTGCGCTCAACCCAACCTACAAGAGCAGGATGAATCACCAGGGCCGTGATCCGTACGGGTATGCCAGGCGCTAATAGAGAGCAGCTTGCCGCACCTGCGCTCGATCATTGTGCAGCACGTCGTCCTCTTTAGACGCTGCCAGCGCCGTGGGCGGCGATAAACACCAGGCTTGCGCAACTTGGCTTCGCTCTTGCAAAGACCTGGGTAGGGGTGGCCAACGGCGGTCACCCCAATCGACAAAGGCGTCAGTTCACCTCCCGGCAACGGGCAAGGGTGACTGGCGCCTTTTTCATGCCCGTGACGTGCCCGAGGTGCCTCCATGAGTCCCAGTTTCTGGAAAGCCGGCCATGCGCCGACCCTGTTCGCCGCCTTCCTCTACTTCGACCTGAGTTTCATGGTCTGGTACGTGCTCGGCCCCATGGCCGTGCAGATCGCCACCGACCTGCAGCTGACCACCCAGCAGCGCAGCATGATGGTGGCGACGCCCATCCTCGCCGGCGCTGTCCTGCGCCTGATCCTGGGCTTCGTCGCCGATCGGCTGTCGCCCAAGACCGCCGGCATCATCGGCCAGGTGGTGGTGATCCTGGCGCTGCTGGTGGCCTGGCAGCATGGCGTGCACAGCTATGAGCAGACCCTGGTGCTGGGCCTGTTCCTCGGTTTCGCCGGCGCCTCCTTTGCCGTGGCCCTGCCGTTGGCCTCCCAGTGGTATCCGCCGCAGCATCAGGGCAAGGCCCTGGGCATCGCCGGCGCCGGCAACTCCGGCACGGTGTTCGCCGCCCTCTTCGCCCCGGCGCTGGCCAAGGCCTTTGGCTGGACCAACGTGTTCGGCTTCGCGCTGATCCCGCTGATCCTGACCCTGGTGGTCTTCGTGCTCTGCGCCCGCAACGCCCCGGAACGCCCGGCGCCGAAGAAGCTGGCGGACTATGGCCGCGCCCTGGGCGACCAGGACAGCTGGTGGTTCATGTTCTTCTACAGCGTGACCTTCGGCGGCTTCCTCGGCCTCGCCAGCACCCTGCCCGGCTACTTCCATGACCAGTACGCCCTGGAGCCGGTGGTTGCCGGCTACTACACCGCGGCCTGTGTCTTCGGTGGCAGCCTGATGCGGCCCCTGGGTGGCGCCCTGGCCGACCGCATCGGCGGCATCCGCGCGCTGCTCGGCATGTACACCGTCGCGGCCATCTGCATCGCCGCCGTGGGTTTCCACCTGCCCAGCGCCATGGCCGCCCTTGCGCTGTTCGTGGTCGCCATGCTCAGCCTGGGCGCCGGCAACGGCGCGGTGTTCCAGCTGGTCCCCCAGCGCTTCCGCAAGGAAATCGGCGTCATGACCGGACTGATCGGCATGGCGGGCGGCATCGGCGGCTTCGCCCTCACCGCCGGCCTGGGCGCGGTCAAACAGGCCACCGGCGACTATCAGCTGGGCCTCTGGCTGTTCGCTGCCCTCGGCGTGCTCGCCTGGTTCGGCCTGCTCAGCGTCAAGCGCCGCTGGCGCACCACCTGGGGCTCGGCGGCCGTCACCGCCGCGCGGGTCTGAGAGAAGTCCGGCGGCCAGGTGCCGCCGGTTTTCATTCAGGGGGCGGGACGGACATAGCTGGTCAGTACGTGATCCCGCCAGACCCCGTCGATTTCCAGATAGCGCCGCGCCAGGCCCTCGCGCTCGAAGCCGAGGCGGGTCAGCAGATGAGCGCTGCGCAGGTTCTCCGGCAGATGGTTGGCCATGATCCGATTCAGGCCCAGATCGGCGATGACGAAGTCCCTCCCCAGGCGCACCGCCTGGCGCATCAGCCCCCGTCCCTGCCAGGCTGCATCCAGGCCATAGCCCAGGTAGCAGGCCTGGAAACCGCCGCGAACCACCTGGCTGAAATTCACCGTACCTATCACCAGCGGCCCCGCCCGCAGCACCAGGCGCAATTCGCTCAGGCCCGGGCCGCCGGCGCGGTACGCCGCTACCTGCCCCTGCCATTGAGCCAGGGTATAGAAGGCATCCGAGCGCCGTGGCATCGACAGCGCCAGGTGCTGGCGATTGCGCCGATAGTAGTCGGCTACCGCGCCAGGATCGGCCAGGGTCAGGTCGATCAGTTCCACCGCCTCGTTCACGGCGAAGCGGGGCGGATACTGCAGCGGAACGCTCAGGGCGGTCATGGCTTCACCTGCGGTGGCAATTCATAGACCCAGGTGGCGCAGCGCTGCCCGTCCGGACCTTGCCGATCGTTTTCCAGCACCCGCACGCGCCGGAAACCCACCCGTTCGGCGAGCCGTTGGCTGGAGTCGTTGGCGGCCGAGGTGGTGAGATAGAGCCCCACTTCGCCGCGCTGCTCGACGAAGTAGCGCAGCGCGGCGGTCATCAGGCCCTGGCCGGTATGCAGACTGTGCAGCCAGTAGCCGATCTCGTAGCGCCGCCCGCCGTCCAGTGGCGTGAGCCCCAGGCAGCCGAGCAACGCGTCACCGCTCACCAGGAAGTAGCGTTTCTCGCCCTGGGCCAGGGTGAAGGCACCGCGCGCGGCGAGCAGACTGTCGCGGGCCTGGGCGACCGTGGTGTGTTCCCGGGCCCAGCCGAGGAAGCGGCGATGCTCGGCATAGCTCCAGTTCAGCGCCTCGGCGAAAGCCTCGGCCAGGCGCGGTTGCGGCCAGACCAGCGCGAAGTCGGCCAGGGCGATGCGCGGTGGAAAATTCATGGCGGGGTCCCGAAATCCAGGCGCGGCACGGCGGCCAGCAGGCGTTGGGTCATGGCGTGAGCGGGCGCACGCAGCACCCGTTCGGCGCTGTCCTGTTCGACGATGTGGCCGCCGTCCATCACCGCGATGCGATCGGCCAGGTACTCGACCACGCCGAAATTATGGGTGATGAACAGATAGGCAAGCCCCCGCTCCGCCTGAAGCTCGCGCAAGAGATCGAGGATCTGCGCCTGCACCGAGACGTCGAGCGCCGAGGTGGGTTCGTCGCATACTAGCACCTGCGGCTCGACGATCAGCGCCCGGGCGATGGCGATGCGCTGCCGCTGGCCGCCGGAAAATTCGTGGGCGAAGCGCTGCAGGGTGTCGCCGGGCAGCCCGACCCGCTCCACCAGGGCGGCAGTGCGGCGCTGGCGCTCGGCGGCATCCAGCTCGGGACGCAGCGCCAGCAATCCCTGCTCCAGGGTAGCGCCGATGCGCATGCGCGGATCCAGCGAGGCGAAGGGATCCTGGAAGACGATCTGGATCTGCCGCCGTAGTCGCTGCAGGGTGCGCCGGTCGGCCGTGAGCAGGTCCTCGCCGCCCAGCTGGGCGCTGCCGCTGATGCGCGGTCCATCGAGCAACCGCAGCAGCGCCTTGCCGGTGGTGGTCTTGCCGCACCCGGACTCGCCCAGCAGCGCCAGGGTCTCGCCCGCGTGCAGGTCGAAGCTCACCCCGTCCACCGCCCTGCCCCAGTCCCGCGTTCGGCCCCAGGCCCCGCGGCGGAGCGGATAGTGCACGGCCAGCTCACGCACCTCCAGCAGCCGCGCACCCGGCTGGCGCTGCGGCAGGGCGCGCGGGGTGCCGGCCAGGGTCTGGCCGCGCTTGGCGAAGGTGGGAATGGCGGCGAACAGTTCGCGGGCATAGGGATGCCGGGGCGCCTCGAAGAACTCCGCGGCCGGGGCGCTCTCGACGATCTCGCCATGGCGCATCAGGGCCACGTGATCGGCCACCTGGCGCACCACCGCCAGATCGTGGGTGATGAGCAGGATGGCCATGCCCAGTTCGCGCTGGATGTCGGCCAGCAGCGCGAGGATCTGCGCCTGGACGGTGACGTCCAGCGCCGTAGTTGGTTCGTCGGCGATCAGCAGGTCCGGTTCGGCGGCCAGTGCCAGGGCGAGCATGATGCGCTGCTTCTGGCCACCGGAGAACTGGAAGGGATAGTCGTCGATCCGCCGCTCCGGCTCGGGAATGCCGACCCGGCGCAGCCATTCCACCACCCGGGCACGGGCGGCGGCACCGCGCAGCGCGGTATGGGCGCGCAGGGTTTCCTCGATCTGCTCGCCGATGCGCATGACCGGATTCAGGCTGGTGGCGGGCTCCTGGAAGATGGTGCCGACGCGCCCGCCGCGCAGTTCGCGCAGGCGTCCTTCCGGCAGTCGATGCAGGTCGGTCCCGGCCAGCAGCGCCGCGCCGCGGGCGATACCCAGCGACGGTGGCAGCAGCCGCAACAGCGAGAGCGCGGTGACGCTCTTGCCACTGCCCGACTCGCCTACCAGGGCGAAGGTCTCGCCACGGGCGATGGCCAGGCTCAGGCCACGGACCGCCTGCCGTGTGCCCTCCTCGCCCTCGACCAGGATCTCCAGATCGCGAATCTCCAGCACCGGGGTCATGGCTGCACCTCACCCTGGCCGGGACGGCGCCTGAGCCAGGCAGATCTCAACCGGCGACTGCGCGGATCGAAGGCGTCGCGCACGGCATCGGCGAACAGATTGGCCGCCAGCACCAGGGTCAGCATGAAGGCGAAGGCGCTGAGCAGATTCCACCAGATCATCGGGGTACGGGACATCTCGGTCCGGGCATCATTGATCATGGAGCCAAAGGAATTCATGGTCGGGTCGACGCCGATGCCCAGGTAGGACAGCACCGCCTCGTAGAGCACCAGGCTGGAGAACTCCAGGGTCAGGGTGATGAGCACCAGGTAGAAGACGTTGGGCAGCAGGTGCCGGCGCAGGATGGTGAAGTGGGAGACGCCAAAGGCTCGTGCGGCCTGGACGTATTCCAGCTCGCGCAACTTGAGCGCCTCGGCGCGCAGCAGACGGCACAGCCCGGCCCAGCCGGTGAGGCCGAGGATCAGGCAGAGCATGAAGAGGCGCAGGTCGGCCCGCGCCGCACCGGTGTCGAACAGCTCGGGATGGCGGTCGATGAACACCTGCATCATCAACACGCAGGCCGCCACCAGCAGCACCCCGGGGATGGAGGTCAGGGTGGTGTAGAGGTAGGTGATGACGTCGTCCACCCGGCCCTTGAAATAGCCGGCGGCCAGGCCGAAGCCGATCGCCGGCGGCAGCATGGCAAGGGTGGTCAGACTGCCGATGACGAAGGCGGTGCGGATGCTCTTGAGCGACTGGTAGAGGACGTCGTTGCCGGTGCTGTCGGTGCCCAGCACGTGATAGTTGCTGGCCAGGGCGATCACGCTGCCGGTCACCAGGCAGACGCCCAGCCAGGTCAGCAGGATGGCGCGCCAGGGGGTGGCGGTGTGGCCACGGAGGATGAGTCCACAGCGGACCGCGAAACCACCCGTCTCGCGCAACCGTGCCGTCGCCAGGGCCGCGGTGGCCAGGGCCAGCGCCAGACCGCCGAGCAGGCCCAACGTCAGTCGCTTGAGAAGATCGCCCCGCCACTCGGTAGCGGGATCGCTCAAGGTGGTAGCGGCATGCTTGAGGCGCGGGAAGTCGCGCAGCGGCAGGCCCTCGGCGCTGGTGCCCAGGGTTTCCTTGGTGAACTGATGGGTGGCGAGCGGCGCGGAATAGGTCTTTTCGCGCAGGGTCAGGCTGGTGTCGGCCAGCAGGCCATCGAGGGCCGAGAGCACCGTGGGGGAATAGATCGGCGCCGTGGCGCCGGGCGTGGCGGGCAACTGGGGCCGGTAGTGCACCGAATCCAGCAGGGCGATGGCGACGAAGCTGGCCAGCACCACGGCTGCGCTCATCGCCGGCGCATCCTGCAGCACCCGCCGCCAACTGGCGCGCAAGGCTGGCTGGCGACGCGCGCGCCAGGCGTAGACCAGGGTACCGGCCACCAGCAGGTAGAGGGCGAGGTCGGTCCAGAGCAAGACGAATTTAGGCATGGCGGCTACCTGAAGCGAACGCGCGGATCGGCGAGGGTGTAGGACAGGTCCGCCAGGATCAGGCCGACGATGTAGAGCACCGAGCCGAGGAATACCATGGTGCGCACCACGGCGAAGTCCTGGCCATTGATGGCGTCGATGGTGTAGCTGCCCAGGCCGGGAATGCCAAAGAAGGATTCGGCGATCAGGCTGCCCATGATCAGCAGCGGAATGGCCGAGACCACGCCGGTAAGGATTGGCAGCGCCGCATTGCGCAGTACATGGCGCAACAGCACCTGGCGCTCGGCCAGGCCCTTGGCGCGGGCGGTGCGCACATAGTCCTTGCCGATCTCTTCGAGAAACAGCGCGCGATAGAAGCGCGCCTGGCTGCCCAACCCGGAAATCACCGCGACCAGCACCGGCAGCGCCAGGAAGCGCAGCAGATTCCAGCCTTCCTCATAACCCGAATAGGGCACCAGCCGCAGGATCTTCGCGAACAGCCACTGGCCGGCGATGATGTAGAACAGCGAAGAGATCGACAACAGCAGCACGCAGAGCACCACGCCCCAGAAGTCCAGGCGGGTGGCGCGAAAGAACACCAGCAGGAGGGCGAAACCGATGCTGGCGACCAGACCGAGGACAAAGGTCGGCAGCGCCAGCGCCAGGCTCGGCCCGGCGCGCTCGGTGATCTCCCGGCCGATGTCGCGACCGCTGTCGGAGGTGCCAAAGTCGAACACCAGCAGACTGACTGACCGGTCGAAGAAGAGGGTATCGGTAAACTGCTCCATCCCTTCACGGGTGGTATTGATGAGCAGTGGCTTGTCGTAGCCGTGCTCTGCCTTCCAGTCCTCAATGGCTTCGGCGGTGACGTACTTGCCACCAATGGCCAGGCGCGCCATGTCGTCCGGGGTGTTGACGGTAAAGAACAGCAGGAAGGTCAGCAGATTCACCCCGATCAGGATGAGCACGCCATAGGCCAGGCGCCGCAGCAGATAGCCGATCATGACCGCCCCTCCCCGGTGTCGTCGCCAAAGGCGGTCTGGCGCTCGCGGCGCCGGAGGCTGCGCCAGGCCGGCCAGGCCAGCAGCAATGCCAGGCCCAAGAGCAGCCACAGCGGCCAGAGCACCGGCCGGTTCCACTCCAGCACCTTGCGCTCGCGCAGCGCCGGGTCCAGGCGCAGATAGCGCAGCTGATCGCGCACCATCTGGGTCGGCTTGGCGTTGTAGACCCACTGTTGATAGGCCCCGGCCGACAGGGGATTCCAGCCGAACAGCCAGGGTGCGTCCTGCTGCACGAGGGCGACCATGCGCCGGATCAGGGCGACCTTTTCCGGACCATCGTCGAGACTCTTCATCTGCTCGAACAGCCGGTCGTATTCGGCATTGCTGTAGTTGCCGGCATTCTCGCCACCGTGCTTGGCCTTGCCCTGGGGACCGTAGAAGAGAAAGAGGAAGTTCTCGGCATCGGGATAGTCGGCGTTCCAGCCCCAGAAGAAGATCTGCGCCGCGCCCTTGCGCATCTTGTCCTGGAATCTGTTGTAGTCCGAGCCGCGCAATTCCAGCTGGATACCCAGCTTGGCGGTCTGCTGGCGCATCCAGTCGAACATGGCGCTGTCGCCACTGCTCTGGGCGTCGTATTGCAGGATCAGCGGCCGCCCGCTCCTGGCGTCGCGGCCATCGGGATAGCCGGCGTCGGCCAGCAGTTGCCTGGCCTCTTCGATGGGCCGCCGCTCGGGCTTGCCGTCCACCAACCGATAGACCACCGGGTTGCTGCCGGCCGGCGGCGCTTCGTAGCCCAGCACGCCCGGCGGCAGCGGGCCATTGGCGACCAGGCCGTTGCCGTTGAGGAAGACGGTGATGTAGCTCTCCCAGTCGAAGGCGATGGACAGCGCCTGGCGCAGCTTGCGATTGCGGGCCTGTTGCTCGGGTGTGGCGCCCTGCCCCACCACCGGATCCAGCCAGTTAAAACCCAGGTACCAGTTGGATGCCTCCACCGCCGTGGGCAACTTGAGGCCGCGCTCGCGATAGAGTTCGGCGGAGTCGGCCGAGTCGCCCGCCTTGGTGCGCAGCGCCACGCCATATTCGCCGCGCTCGACCTGGGGGGTGTCGTAGTAGCCCTGGATGAACTTGCCCATCAGCGGCACCCCTTCCTTTTCCAGGCTGAACACCGCGCGGTCGATCAGCGGCATGGGCTTGCCGCAGTCGTCCAGCCGGCCCTGTTCGCGATCCTCGGGTTCTCCCTCGCAGGGATAGGGATCGGCGTGATAATTGGGATTGCGCGCCAGCACATGGCGGCGATTGGGGATGGATTCGGCCAGCCGATAGGGTCCGGTACCCACCGGCCAGCTGTTGAAACCGAGATTGTGCTCGGCCATGCCCGGCTGACTGTAGAAGCGATCCGCCTCCCAGGGCACCGGCGCGGCGAAGGTCATGGCCAGCCAGTAGTTGAACTGGGGGTACTTGCCGATCACCCGCAGGCGCAAGGTGTGCTCATCCAGCACCTCGACCCCGGGCAACTCGCCCTGGCGCAGGTCCAGCCAGGGCAGCGGCGCGCCCTTGGGCAGGCTGGCGCGCAGGGCCTTGTCGGCGGCGCGCAGGCCATCGCCAAACGTCTGCATGCCCACCAGGTGCTCGGCGAAGATGGCATAGCTGGGCGAGACCAGCCGCGGACTGGCCAGGCGGCGCAGGCCGTAGGCGTAGTCGGCGGCGGTCAGGGCGCGGCTGCCGGTCTCGGGGAAGTCAGGGATCTGGTAGCGATCGGCCAGATCGTCCGGCTTGATCGGGAAGTAACGGTAATTGCCCTGGGCATCGCGGGCAAAGGCCGGGTGGGGCGCGTAGCGGGCGTCGCGGCGGATGGGGATGTCGTAGACGCTCTGAGCGATCTGCGCCGGCGGTGCATCATCCGGCAAGCGCCGGCCCTGGGCGTCCAGGTAATAGGGTGCGATCACCCGCTCCGCGCCGCGAGGGATCAGTTCGTAGGGCCGCTTGAAGTAGTGGTAGCCGTAGAGGGGTTCATAGATGTTGTAGGTGAAGTTGGTCTCGTCGCCTGAATAGGAACTGGCCGGATCCAGGTACTTCGGCGAACGGGTGGTGAAGGCGGTATAGAGGGTATTCTGGCCTTCGGCTCCAGCGCGGTAGGGGCTGTTGATCGGCGTATCGGGTGAACAGCCACCGAGCAGCGCCAGGGTCAGGAGTGCGAGGAGTTGTCTGGACAGTCTGGGCATCGCGTTCCTGCACCGAAAGAGACCTGAGGCGGCAGCATCCGCCTAAACCACCAAGCTTGAGCTATTTTCCCGCGAGGCGCAGCACCCCATGCAATCCCGGAAAGATTTCGACAAGATCGCCCACTGGTCCCAGCTGCAGGCTCCGGACGGCCCCGGCTATCCCGACAGTGACGAGCGCTTTTCCCTGGGCGCCGCCTTCGGCCGCCACTTCGGCTTCGCCCGCCTGGGCATCCACCATGAATGGCTGCCACCCGGCCGACGTACCTCAAGGCCCCATGCCGAGGCCACCGAAGACGAATTCGTCTATGTGATCGCCGGTCATCCCACCGCCTGGATCGACGGCCACGCCCACCGACTCAAGCCGGGCGACGGCGTGGGCTTCAAGGCCGGCGACGGTGTCGCCCATACCTTCATCAACGAGACCACGGAGCCGGTGGAACTGCTGGTGGTGGGCGATACCAACCGGGCGGACAATCGGCTGCACTATCCACTGCATCCGGAATACACCGCAGGTCTGGGGGATAGGCAGTGGCGGGAGTGTCCGCAGCGGGAGTTGGGGCCGCATGCGGGTGAGGCAATGTCGCCACGAGAGGACGACGAATGCCCGTGAATCCGTTGCGACTCCCCGCCTCCATTCGCGCCAACGCAGGACTTCTCACCCAGCTACAATTGGCGCCCGATACCTGCCTCAGCTATGGCGAGCATCAGGTGGCGATCCGCACACCGGACTGTTCTGACTACTACTTCGGCAACTACCTCATGCTGGACCAGCGCCCGACCACCCAGCAGGTGCTGGCCTGGTCCGCGGACTTCGAGCAACTGCTCGGCAGCCCGCAGCTCCTGGGGCATCGTGCGTTCGTCTGGCCAGAGCCGCAGGCCAAGGGGCCACCGGCGGACCTGCCTTGTGGCTACGATTATCAGCGCCTGGTCTCGATGCGTCTGGCCGCCGATGCCCTGCCGCCCGCCCCGGTCCTGCCTGAGGGGCTCCACATCAGAACCTTTCAACAGCCGGCCGATTGGCAACAGTGGCGTGAGCTCCAGGCAGAGGTGACTCCGGGCGCGGAACATCCAGAAGCGCATCGGCGCTATCTGGATTACCAGGCGCGACGCTACAGATCACTGAGCGACAGCGGCCTTGGCGACTGGTGGGGTGTATTTGATGGCGAGGACCTGCTGCTGGCCTATCTTGGCCTCTATCGCCTGGGCCGGCTGGGCCGTTTTCAAGCGGTCACCACGCGGCTGGACTGGCGTCGACGCGGACTCTGTCAGGCCTTGCTCGGCACGGTACTTCGGCACCAACGACATCGCGTGGACGCCTTCGTGATCGTGGCCGACAGCGAACATCACGCGCAACGGCTCTATGCCAAGGCGGGGTTCGCCGTAGAGGCCGGTATAGGTACCCTGCTGTGGGCAGGTGCCGGCAGAGAATAGCAAATCGGCTTTCATGCCGAAGAAAGCCCGCGCCTCCCGACCCTGATTTATCGCGGCCATGGGCCGCTCCTACACTGCAGGAGCGACCCATGGCCGCGATAGACTGCGCACGACTTCTTACCCGGCCGTTGGGCTTCGGCGATGGAGCCGCCTCAACCCAACCTACGAAACCCTGCCGTAGGTTGGGTTGAGCGCAGGGAAGCCCAACATGACCTCAGCCAACACCTTTGCGCGTGGAAAACGCTGCGCGGTTTTACACGCTACGCGGGATCCGTTGGAGCGCCCCCTCTCCCTCTGGGAGAGGGTCGGGGTGAGGGGCGGCGGCTCAGGCTTTGCGCGCCTGGGCCGCGCTCACTGCCGCGCGTAGCGCCAGCAGGTAGCTGTCCACGCCGAAGCCGGCGATCTGCCCCAGCACGATCTCGGCGAATACCGAGTGATGGCGGAAACTCTCACGCGCGTGGATGTTGGACATGTGCAGCTCCACCACCGGCACGGTAAGGATCGCCAGGGCGTCGCGGATGCCATAGCTGTAGTGGGTCCAGGCGCCGGCGTTGATCAATACCGCGTCGACGCCCTCCTCATAGCCCCGATGGATGCGCTCCACCATCGCCCCTTCGTGGTTGCTCTGGAAGCTTTCCACCTCGACGCCCAGTTCAGCACCCAGGGCCGTTAGCCTGGCGTCGATCTCGGCCAGGGTCACGGTGCCGTACTGCAGCGGATCGCGCTTGCCGAACATGTTGTGGTTGATACCGTGCAGCATCAGGATCTTCATGGGTCCGCTCAGGTCAGGGGAAGGGTCAGCTGGTCGATGACCGGCCGGGTCTCGGGGCGCACACCGCGCCACCAGGCGAAGGCTTCGGCGGCCTGTTCCACCAGCATGCCCACGCCGTCCGCCAGTTGCGCCACGCCCTGCTCCCGAGCCAGACGCAGGAAGGGAGTCAGACCCTTGCCGTAGGCCAGTTCATAGGCCAGCGCCGCCTGGGTGAAGACCCCGGCCGGTACCGGCGGCAGTTCGCCGACCAGACTGGCCGAGGTGGCATTGATCACCAGATCGAAGGTCTCCCCTTCCAGAGCCGCGTAGCTCCGCACGCTCAGCAGCGGGTGCCCGATCTCCTGGGCTAGCTCAGCCGCCTTCCGCCCATCGCGATTGGCCATCACCAATTCGGTCGGTCCGGCGGCGAGAAAGGGCAACAGGGCGCCGCGCACCGCACCACCGGCGCCCAGCAAGAGCACCCGCGTGCCGGCCAGGGGTTGACCGAGATTGACCTCGATGTCGCGCAGCAGGCCGATGCCATCGAAGTTCTCCGCCAGCACCCGCTCGCCCTCGAACTTCAGCGCATTGGCCGCCCGCGCCAGCCGTGCCCTTTCGCTGGACTCGGTGGCCAGCTGGAAGGCCTGCAGCTTGAACGGCGCGGTCACGTTCAGGCCCTGCCCGCCCTGGGCGCGAAAGCGCTGCACGTCGCCGGCGAAGTCCTCCGGCGAGCCCTCGATGGCGCCGTATTCCAGGTCTTGCCCGGTGGCGGCGGCGAACAGGCCATGGATCAGCGGCGACTTGGTGTGGTTGATCGGGCGGCCGATCACCGCGTAGTGGTCGGTCATGCGCAGGGCTCCTGGCTGAACAGCACGCCGTCGGCCTGCAGCCGGGCGATGTCTTCCGCGCTGTAGCCCAGGCTCTGGGCGACGGCAGCGTTGTGCTCACCGAGGTCCGGCGCCACCTGCTGGATGGTGGTGTCACAGTCGGAAAAGCGGAACGGCAGATTGGGCATGCGCAGGGTGCCGAAGCGCGGGTGCTGCTGTTCCTGGATCATGCCGCGCGCCTTGATCTGGGGATCCTCGATCACCTCGTCGATGCGCTGCACCTTGGCACAGGGCACGTCGATCTCGTCGAGCAGGGCCAGCAGCCGTGCGACCGGATTGGCCGCCACCCAGGCCTTGACGATGGGCAGGATGGCTTCGCGATGGGCGTTGCGGCCGGTGGAGGTATGGAAGCGCAGGTCGCTGCCAAAGCCCGGCTGGTCCGCGTCCTGTTCGACCAGGGCGGCGAAGCGCTTCCAGGATTCGTCCACCTGGGCGGCGATCACCAGGTCGCCGTCCTGGGCGCGAAACACGCCATAGAGGGTCGAGGTGGGCATGTCGTGGCCGGTCTGCTGCGGCAGGATCTCGCCGCCGGACAGGGTGTAGCACTGCACGGCGTACTCGTGCATGGACACCAGGGTGTCGTAGAGCGCCATATCGATATGCTGGCCGCGCCCGCTGGTGACCCGGCCCAGCAGCGCCGCATTGATGGCGGCCACCGCATGGGCGCCGGTGTACATGTCGCCCAGGGAGATGCGCAGCAGCGGCGGCGCCTCGCCCGGCGTGCCAACCATCTGCATGATGCCGCTCTTGGCCTCGGCGATCAGCCCGAAGCCGGCGCGATGGGCGTCGGGGCCGGTGTGGCCGTAGGCGGAAATCGAGCAGTACACCAGTCGCGGATTGCGCGCCGACAGTTCCGCATAGCCCAGGCCGAGCCTGTCCAGGGCGCCGGGTCGGTAGTTCTCGATAAAGACGTCGGCGCTGTCGCAGAGCTGCTGCATGAAGGCCTTGCCGCGCGGGTCCTTCATGTTGACGCTGACGCCCTGCTTGCCCATGTTGAGTTGCAGGAAATAGCCGCTCTGCTGGTCATCGAGGACGAAGGCGTGCTGGCGACCGGCATCGCCGCTGCCCGGGCGCTCCACCTTGATCACCTCGGCGCCCAAGGCCGCCAGGCAGCGCCCCACATAGGGGCCGGCGAGGAAGTGGCTGTAGTCGATGACCCTCAGGCCGTGCAGCGGCAGTGGCTGGCTCATACCACGCCCTCCCGCCGCGGCACCATCAGCCGGTGTTCGCCGCGCTGGACCACTTCCCCCTTCTGGTTAATCAGCTCCGAGGGCAGCACCACGATGCCCCAGCCCGGCTTGCTCTTGCTCGGGCGCATGGACCCCACGCGCACCCTGACGTGCAATTCGTCACCGACGCGGATCGGCAGGAGGAAGTCCCAGGTCCAGCCCAGCGACATGCCTGGCAGGAAGCGGTAGTCGCACTGGGTCTTGAGGCCGTCGGCGATGGACAGCCCCATCAGGCCATGGGCGACCAGGCCGCCGAAGTGGCTGGCATTGGCATAGGCCTCGTCGACATGGACCGGGGTATGGTCACCGGTGAGGTCGGCGTAGGCCAGGATGCGCTCCCTGGTGACCTGGTAGCTCGGCGTGAGCGCCTCGTCGCCCTCGCGGGCATCCTCGAAATATTTTTCCTGTACGGTCATGGTCGCTGTCACTCGGCTTGGCGGGCGTTGACGGCCAGGGCGTCGTGCACGGCGCGGGCCGGCACGGCCTGGATGAATTCCAGCGCCAGGCCGTCAGGCAGGCGCAGCCAGTTGTGGCCCTGGGGCAGTTGCTCCACCCCCTCGAAGCGCCGGGCCGCAGCCAGGGCGGCCTCGAGGTTCTCGCACATCAGCCCCAGATGACCCAGGCGCCCCTCGGCGCCTTCGAAGTCAGGCTTGCTCATGAATTGCATCCCGCCCAGCGTCCAGTACTGACTGGGCTGTTCGACCGTGCCCTGCACCTCGCGCAGGGTCATGCCGAACACCTCGTGGAAGAAGCGGATATGCCAGTGGATGTCCTTCACCCAGATGGCCACGTGTTCCAGATAGGCCTTGGGAATGCTCATGGTTTGGCGTCCTCTTGTTGTCGGTCGGCCAGGGCGCGCTCGATACCCTTGATGCAGGCGACCAGGGTGGCGTTGACCGGCGTGGGCACGCGGTACTGCTGGCCGAGCCGCACCACCGCGCCGTTGATGAAGTCGATTTCGGTGATGGAGCCCTTCTGCAGGCTCTGCAGCAGGGAGGTCTTGAAGGACGGCGGCAACCCTTCGCGTGCCAGCTCCCAGGCCGCCTGGGGCTCGCGCAGGCCCAGCTCGACCCCGGCGGCGCGGGCCACCGCGATGGCCTCGGCGACCGCCTGCAAGGCGGTGTCGCGCAGCTGCGGCTCGCTGTAGAGCTGGCCATAGGTGAGTTGGGTGATGCCGGTCAGGGCACCGGTGGCGACGTTGACCAGCAACTTGTCCCAGAGGGTGCCGCGGATGTTGCTGCTGACCGTGGTGGCCAGCCCGGCGTCCTCGAAGACGGCGGCAACGGCCTGGACGCGTGCCGAGAGCTGACCGTCGAGTTCGCCGATGAGCGTGCGCTTGCCCGCCACCCCGCTACGGATCCGCCCGGGGCCGAGCAGCACGCCGCCGACATAGGTCTTGCCGGCGATCACCCGCTCCTGGCCGACGATCTCGGCCAGCAGCTCTTCGTGACCGAGGCCGTTCTGCAACGACAGCACCAGGGTATGCGGACCGACCAGCGCCCGGGCATGGCTCATGGCCGCGCGGGTGGCGAAGGACTTGACCAGCACCACCACCAGATCCACTACCCCGACCGCCTCGGCGCCGACCGCCGCCCGCACCTGGACCCGGCGACGGCCATCGGCGGTCTCGATGTCCAGGCCGTCACGCGCCACCGCCTCGATATGGGCATTGGGGCGGTTGAGCAGCCAGGTCTCGTGTCCCGCCTCGCTCAACCAGGCGCCAAAGGTGCTGCCCAGGGCACCGGCCCCGAGGATGCAGATCTTCATGGATCGGGCTCCTTGTTTTCGCCCTACCCTAGGCCCGCGCCTGCTATTGAGCTATACAAAGAGCTCAATTCGCCCATCAGGAATTCTGATAATGCTACCCACGGATGGCCTGCCCGAGCCCAAGCTGCTGATGCTGTTCGAGGTGCTCTACCGCACCGGCAGCGTGACCCGGGCCGCCGAACAGCTGGGCCAGAGCCAGCCCACCATCAGCCTCTGGCTGGGCAAGTTGCGCCAGCAGCTGCGCGATCCGCTGTTCGTACGCACGCCTGGCGGCATGAAACCCACGCCGCAAGCCGAGGCCCTGATCACCCCATGTCGCGAAGTGCTCGAATCCCTGCGCCGGCTGGTGGCCTGGGAGGTCGCCTTCGAGCCCGCCACTGCCCAGCGGCTGTTTCGCCTCTGCCTGAGCGATGCCAGTCACATCACCCTGCTGCCACGGATCCTGGCGCAGCTGCGCGAGGTGGCGCCCGGGGTGCGGCTGGAAGTCGCACGGATCGACGGCAACACCGAACAGGCGCTGGAAATCGGCGAAGCGGACCTGGCGGTCGGCTTCATTCCCTGGCTGGGCGGCAGCCTCTATCAGCAACTGCTGTTTCCCCAGGACTGGGTGTGTCTGGTCAGCGCCCGCCATCCGCGCCTCGGCGAGCAACTGACGGCCACGGCCTATGCCGAGGAGGGCCATGTGCTGGTCAGCGCCGGCACCGGGCAGAAGCTGCTGGAAGCGGGCCTGCTGCGCGCCGGGGTGCAGCGCCGCATCGTGCTGGAGCTACCCGGCTTTCTGGGCGTCGGCGCGGTGGTCGGCAACTCCGACCTCATCGTCACCCTGCCGCGGCACATCGGCACCACCCTGGCGCAGACTTACGGCCTCAGGGTCCACGAATGCCCGCTGCCAGTCGAGGGCTTCGCGGTCAGGCAGCACTGGCACGCGCGCTATCACCAGGATGCCGGCAATCGCTGGTTGCGCGGGGTGCTGCTGGAGCTCTTCAGCCACCATCGCTAGCGCAGTCGCCACAAACGAAAGAGCCCCAGCGCGGGGCTGGGGCTCTTGGTCAGGACGCCTGGACGATCAGTTGTCCAGGGCCGGGCGCTGGCCGGAGATGGCGATGCGCTTGGGCTTGGCTTCTTCCGGGATCACGCGCACCAGTTCGATGCTCAGCAAGCCATGATTGAGATCGGCACCCTTCACCTCGATATGGTCGGCGAGGCGGAAGGACAGCTTGAAGGCGCGCTGGGCGATGCCCTGATGCAGGAAGGTCACGCTCTCGGCGCTGTTTTCGCGCCGGCCACCCTTGACGGTGAGCACGCCACGCTCGACTTCGATGTCCAGGTCATCTTCCTGGAGACCGGCGGCGGCGATCACGATGCGATACTGATCGTCACCGTGCTTCTCGACGTTGTAGGGCGGATAGGAGCTGCCAGCGTCGTTGCGCAGGGCGGATTCGAACAGGTCGTTGAACCGGTCGAAGCCGACGGAATGACGGAACAGCGGGGCCAGGGACAGTACATTGCTCATGGTGAATCTCCTGATAGGTTCAGCAAGTTTCGTTGTTGCCTGCGGGACCCGATTTCGGCATCCCGCACGAACCTAGATAGGAATT
This sequence comes from Pseudomonas aestiva, assembly GCF_039908605.1. Taxonomy (NCBI): domain Bacteria; kingdom Pseudomonadati; phylum Pseudomonadota; class Gammaproteobacteria; order Pseudomonadales; family Pseudomonadaceae; genus Pseudomonas; species Pseudomonas aestiva. The sequence continues at coordinate 3,175,689 of NZ_CP150916.1, forward strand.
CTCCAAAAAATTTCAAGGGCGAAACCCGACGAACGGTAGCATCGCTATTTCTTCTTCGGCTTGCGCTTTTTCTTCTTGGCCGCGGTCAGCGGCAACGCCTGTTCAAAAGCCGAGCGCACCTCCTGCAGGCGGCGCTCCTTGAGGTCGTGGATGCGCTTGCCACGCTCGGTAGTGAAGTCGATGAGATTGCTGTCGTCGCTCATGTGGCTATCCGGCGAAAGGTGAGATTCAGCCGCAACCCGCTGGCTTTGCGGGTCTTGGCGATCTGGTGCTGCCAATGATGCTGCGTCGCGCCGGCCATGACCAGCAGGCTGCCGTGACCCAGTTCCAGGGAATGGCCGATGTGGGTGGTGCCCTTGCGGCGAAAGTCGAAGCGCCGCGCGGCCCCGAGATTGAGCGAGGCGATCAGCGGATTGGCGCCGAGACTGGCCTCGTCGTCGCTGTGCCAGCCCATGGAGTCCTGGCCATCGCGATAGCGATTGAGCAGCACGCCGTTGAAGCCCCGGCCGCAGGCCGCCTCGACGGCTTCGCGAATCCGCTGCAGCAGGGGTGTCCAGGGCAAGGCGGCGTGGTCCAGGCCGGCGTAGCCGTAGACCACGCCCGGGTCGGCGTACCAGGCCACCTGCCGCGGCACCGGGTGCCAGCGCCCGTACACCCGCACCTGCGGCTGGTTCCAGGGCGTTTCGGCGTCGAGTTGCCGCAGCCAGGCGTCGGCGGTTTCCGCCGCCAGCCAGTGCGGCTGGAAGATCAGCTCGGCATCGTCCAGCTCCAGGCGCTCGACCATGGCTAGACCCGCAGATCCACCTGGGCGCCCACCTGCTCCGGCTCTTCCAGGGCCTGGGCACGCTCGGCGCCGAAGCCCTGGCGCAGGGCTTCGCGCTGCCGGCGACGACGACGCGCCTCGCGGTCCAGGGTGGCTTCGTCCTCCAGGGGTGCGTGGGCGGTCTCGGCCGCCGGCTGCACGGGCGCTATGGGGGCGCTGGCGGGCCGCACCGGGGCGGGATCCAGCTGATTTGGCGGGGTCACGCCGGGCGGCGGAATGGCAGGGATCATGACGGGGACCTCGAATTCGCGGACTGCGGCAAAGAGCGCGTTAGGCTTCTGACTCCGCTTTCGCTAAAATAGCCGGCTTTTTGATAGCTGGGGAGAAGCTTCCACATGGCGTCGCATCAACCGGGACAACGCTGGATCAGTGACAGTGAGGCCGAACTGGGCCTGGGAACCATCCTGGCCCTGGACGGCCGCCTGCTCACGGTGCTCTATCCAGCCACCGGTGAGACGCGCCAGTATGCCCAGCGCAACGCCCCGCTGACCCGGGTGCGCTTCGCCCCGGGCGACGAGGTGACTCACTTCGAGGGCTGGAAGCTCACCGTGCGCGAGGTCTCCGAAGCGGACGGCCTGCTGACCTACCACGGCTTCACCGCCGAGCGCGAGGCACGCAGCGTGCCCGAGGCCCAGCTGTCGAACTTCATCCAGTTCCGCCTGGCCAGCGACCGCCTGTTCGCCGGGCAGATCGATCCCCTGCCCTGGTTCGGCCTGCGCTATCACACCCACGAGCATCGCAACCGCCTGTTGCAGTCCAGCCTCTGGGGCCTCGGCGGCACCCGCGCCCAGCCGATCCCGCACCAGCTGCACATCGCCCGCAGCGTGGCCGACCGGGTCGCCCCGCGCGTCCTGCTGGCCGACGAGGTGGGCCTGGGCAAGACCATCGAAGCCGGCCTGGTGATCCATCGCCAGCTGCTCAGCGGTCGCGCCAGTCGGGTGCTGATCCTGGTTCCGGAAAATCTCCAGCACCAGTGGCTGGTGGAGATGCGCCGCCGCTTCAACCTGGAAGTGGCGCTGTTCGACGCCGAGCGCTTCATGGCCAGCGAAGACGGCAATCCCTTCGAGGACGCCCAGCTCGCCCTGGTCTCCCTGGACTGGCTGGTGCGCGACGAAAAGGCCCAGGATGCCGCCTTCGCCGCCGGCTGGGACCTGCTGGTGGTCGACGAAGCCCACCACCTGGTCTGGCACCCCGAGGGCGCCAGTCGCGAATACAGCCTGGTCGAGCAACTCGGCGAGGTCATCCCCGGCGTGCTGCTGCTCACCGCGACCCCCGAGCAACTGGGCCAGGACAGCCACTTCGCCCGTCTGCGCCTGCTCGATCCCAGCCGCTTCCATGACTTCGCCGCCTTCCAGCAGGAGTCCCAGCACTACCGCCCGGTGGCCGAAGCCGTGCAGGAACTGCTCGACGCCGGCGCCCTGAGTCCGGCCGCCCAGGACGCCATCGGCGGCTTCCTCGGCCAGGAAGGCGAGACCCTGCTGGCGGCGGCCGCAGCCGGCGACGCCGACGCCCGCGCGCGCCTGGTGCGCGAGCTGCTGGATCGCCACGGCACCGGCCGGGTGCTGTTCCGCAACACCCGCGCCGCGGTCAAGGGCTTCCCCGAGCGCGAGCTGCACGCCCACGCCCTGCCCTTCCCGGATGCCTACCTGGACGAGGGCGTCATGCCCGGCCAGTCGCTGCAGCCGGAGACCGAATTCGCCCCGGAAGACGATAACGATCGCTGGTGGCGTCACGATGGCCGCGTCGAATGGCTGATCGACACCCTCAAGGCGCTCAAGCCGCACAAGGTGCTGGTCATCTGCGCGCGCATGGAAACCGCCCTGGATCTGGAAGACGCCCTGCGGCTGAAGTCCGGCATTCCCGCCACGACCTTCCACGAAGGCATGAGCATCCTCGAACGCGACCGCGCCGCCGCCTACTTCGCCGACGAAGAATTCGGCGCCCAGGTGCTGATCTGCTCCGAGATCGGCAGTGAAGGCCGCAACTTCCAGTTCGCCCATCACCTGGTGCTGTTCGACCTGCCGGCCCACCCGGACCTGCTGGAGCAGCGCATCGGCCGTCTCGACCGGATCGGCCAGCGCCACACCATCCAGCTGCACGTGCCCTATCTGGAAGGCAGCCGCCAGGAACGCCAGTTCCAGTGGTACCACCAGGCGCTGAACGCCTTTCTGGCCACCTCGCCGACCGGCAGCGCCCTCCAGGCGCGCTTCGCCAGCGAGCTCGACGAGCAGCTGGCCGGTGGCGACGACGCCACCTGGCAGGCACTGCTGGAACAGGGCGCCCAGGCGCGCGCCGCGCTGGAGACGGAACTGCACAACGGTCGCGACCGCCTGCTGGAACTCAATTCCTCGGGCGCCGGCGCCGGTGAGCAACTGGTCGAGGACATCCTCGACCAGGACGACCAGTTCGCCCTGCCGATGTACATGGAAGAGCTGTTCAACGCCTTCGGCATCGACAGCGAGGACCACTCCGACAACGCCCTGATCCTCAAGCCCAGCGAGAAGATGCTCGACGCCGGCTTCCCCCTCGGCGACGACGAAGGCGTGACCATCACCTACGATCGCAACGTGGCGCTGGTTCGCGAAGACATGCAATTCCTGACCTGGGAGCACCCCATGGCCCAGGGCGGCATGGACCTGGTGATGTCCGGCTCCATGGGCAACACCGCCGTGGCACTGATCAAGAACAAGGCGCTCAAGCCGGGCACCGTGCTGCTGGAGCTGATCTACATCAGCGAGGCAGTGGCGCCGCGCGCCCTGCAACTGGGTCGCTACCTGCCGCCGCTGGCGATCCGCTGCCTGCTGGATGCCAACGGCAACGACCTGGCTGCCCGGGTGGCCTTCGAGACCCTCAACGATCAGCTGGAAAGCGTGCCGCGTACCAGCGCCAACAAGTTCGTCCAGGCCCAGCGTGACTCCCTGGCCAAGCTGATCGGTGGTGGCGAAGACAAGGCCCTGCCCCGCCACGAGGAACGCGTCGCCAAGGCCCGCCAGGCCTATGTGTCGGGTATGGACGAAGAAATCGCCCGCCTGGAAGCCCTGCGCGCGGTCAATTCCAGCGTCCGCCAGGACGAGATCGACCGCCTGCGCCAGCAGCGCGAAGAAGGCCTGACCTACCTGGACAAGGCCTCGCTGCGCCTGGAAGCCATTCGGGTGCTGGTGGCGGGCTAGGCCGGTCGCACTGTTGGGCTTCGCTAGCGCTCAACCCAACCTACGAGACTCGCGCCTGGGCGTGACCTTGTAGGTTGGGTTGAGACGGCTTTATCGTCGAAGCCCACGGACGGAGTCGAACCCACTGCGCTGGCGCTCAACCCAACCTACGGAACTGCGGACGCCCGTAGCGTGGAAAACGGCGCAGCCTTTTCCACTGGACTCCATAGCTGGGCGCGCCCTCACCCCAACCCTCTCCCGAGGGGAGAGGGGGTTATCCGAGCGAGCGCTCCGCTTCATCAGCTCCGGCAAGCTCGGGATCGCTCAGCGCGCCCGGCCGTAGGTTGGGTTGAGACGGCTCCATCGTCGAAGCCAACGGACGGAGTCGAACCCACCGCGCTGGGCTGCGATGGCGCTCAACCCAACCTACGCAAGACCCTCACGCCGCCAGCGTCGCGCCGCCGTCCACCACGATGTCCTGCATGGTGATATGGCTGGCCAGGTCCGAGGCGAGGAACAGCACGGTGTTGGCGATCTCGTCGGGCTGGGCGATCTTGCGCAGCGGGATGCCCAGCTTGAAGTCTTCCGGCAGGCCGTCCACCAGGCGCTGATAGCCCTCGGGCGAGCCGAGCATGCCGGCCAGCATGGGGGTCGCCGTGGAGCCCGGCGAGACCACGTTGCAGCGCACGCCAGACCCGGCCAGTTCCAGGGCCACGCAGTGGCTCAGGGACACCAGCGCCGCCTTGGAGGTGCAGTAGCCGGCCATCTGCAGGCGCGGCACATGGGCGGCATTGGAGGCGATGTTGACGATGGCGCCCTGGCCCTGGGCCTTGAACAGCGGCACCAGTTGGCGGAACAGGTAGAAGGGACCGGAGACGTTGACGTCCAAGAGCGCCTGCCAGTCGTCCAGGCTCAGGCTGTCGCTGGTGCCCAGGCGCAGCACGCCGGCGCCGTTGACCAGCACGTCCAGACGGCGTTCTTCGGCCAGCAGCGCCTGGCAGACGTCCTCGACCTGGGCCGCGTCGGCGACATCCAGCAGTTGGGTGCGGAACGGATAGCTGCGCTCGGCGAACTGGCGGTCGAGTCCGACCACCTCGGCGCCGGCCGCCTGGAAGCGGCGCGCCACCTGCAAGCCGATGCCCTGCCCCGCGCCGGTCACCCAGACGCGCTTGCCGGTGAAATCCAGTTGCGTCATCAGGAGAGTCCTCAGGCGCGCGCGCGCAGCAGATCCAGCCAGCCCTGCAGGGTCGGCTGGGCGGCGAGATCGGCGAAGGTGACCGGCAGGCCGCGCTTCTGCCACTCGCCCACCAGGGTCATGACCTGCACCGAATCCAGGCCGAAATCGGTGAGGTTGTCGTCCAGCGCCGGTTCTTCGTCGTCGGCGTCCAGCAGCGGCTGGACCTGGGCACGCAGCCAGGCTTCGTCCAGGGTTACCGCGCCGCCGGTGACCTGGGCGGTGCTCAGGGTACTGCCGCAACGGGTCGCCACGTAGCGCAGCGCCATGCGGTGCTCTTCCTCGCTGAAGTCGGCCACGGCATCGCCGATCAGGAAGGCCTGGATATCCCGCATGAAGGCGTCGGTGCAGGTGGTCAAGCAACCGATATGGGCATAGACGCCGCAGACGATCAGCTGATCGCGCCGCCACTCGGTCATCAGGTCCTGTAGATTGGAACGGTGGAAGGCGCTATAGCGCCACTTGGTCAGCACCACATCACCGTCCTTGGGTGCCAATTCGTCCACCACCTGCTGCAGCGCGGGATCGGCCTGGGTCAGGCCCGGCCCCCACATGTCGTTGAGCAGGGCACGATCGGCCGGCGGCTGGTCGGTGGGCTGGGCGGTATAGACCACCGGCACGCCCTGGGCATCGGCCCAGGCACGCAGCGCGGCGATGTTGGCCACCACCTGGTCGATCAGCGGGCTGCTGTCGCCATAGAACTCGACGAAATAGCGCTGCATGTCGTGGATCAGCAGCACGGCGCGGTCGGCCGCCGGTGTCCAGTCGACCTTGTTGACGGGAAAGCCGTCGGGCTGGGGCAAGGGATAGGAAGCAAGACGGGGGATAGCCATGGGAAACCTTAGGAACGCTCGGTGGAAGGGGTCTGCAGCTGCTCGCGCAGGCGCCGCTTGTCGATCTTGCCGACGGCGGTGAGCGGCAGCTGGTCAAGGAACTGGAAACGGTCGGGCAGCTTGTATTCGGCCACGCCCTGCTCGCGCAAGTAGCGACGCAGCGCCACCGGCTTGAGTGCCGGATCGCTCACCACCAGGCAGGCGCAGCTCTTCTCGCCCATCAACTCGTCGGCGATGGCGACCAGGGCCCCGTGGGTGATGCCGGGATGGCGCAGCAGCAGCCCCTCGATCTCGGCGGCGGCGATCTTCTCGCCGCCGCGGTTGATCTGGTCCTTCACCCGGCCGACCACCTTGAGATAGCCGGCGGCATCGCGCTGGACCACGTCGCCGGAAAAGTAGAAACCCTCGGCATCGAACACCTGGGCATTGTGCTCGGGGCTGCGGTAGTAGCCGCGGAAGGTGTAGGGACCGCGGGTGGACAGCAGGCCCGGCTCGCCGTCGGGCACCGGTTGGCCGTCCTCGTCGGTGATGCGCACCTCGTCGTCCGGACTCATGGGACGGCCCTGGGTGGTGAAGATGCGCTCGGGCTCGTCGTCCAGACGGGTGTAGTTAACCAGGCCCTCGGCCATGCCGAACACCTGCTGCAGCTGGCAGCCCAGTTCCACGGGCACGCGGCGGGCCTGGGCCTCGGCGAAGCTGGCACCGCCCACCTGCACCACGCGCAGGCTGGCCAGCCGGGCGCGCTGCTCGGGGGCGGACGCGGCCTGCAGCCAGAGCGCCACCGCCGGCGGTACCAGGGCCACCCAATCCACCTGATGGCGTTCGATCAGCGCGAAGCACCGCAGCGGCTCGGGATCGCGGGCCATGACCACGCAGCCACCGGCGATGAAGACGCCCAGGGCGCCGGGCGAGCTGAGGGTGTAATTGTGGCCCGCCGGCAGCGCGCAGAGAAAGCGCGTCGCCGGGGTCAGGCGGCAGATCTCGACGCTGCGTCTGAGGCTGTAGTAGTAGTCGTTGTGGGTGCGCGGAATCAGCTTGGGCGTGCCGGTGCTGCCACCGGAGAGCTGGAAGAAGGCCACCTCGCCACCGGCGGTAGGGGTCAGCTGAAAGCCGTCCAGCGGGGTATCCAGACGCTGCTGCAGGCTGCGTGCGTCGTCGGCGCCATCCAGCAGCACCTCGCCGAGGCCCGGCGCCACGTCGCGCAATTCGGCGAGGAAGTTGTCGTCGCGGAACAGGTTGTGCTCGCGGGAGGCGATCAGCAGCCGGGGCTGGATCTGCCGCGCATAGGCGAGCAACTCCAGCTTCTGGTGGCTGAACAGGGCTTTGACCGGGGCGATGCCAGCCTTGAGCAGGGCGAAGAACACCACATAGAACTCGGCCACGTTGGGCAGCTGCACCAGGGCCGTGTCGTGGCGCCGCAGCCCGGCGGCCTGCAGGTGGGCGGCCAGGCGGCTGGAGCGCTCGTCCAGCTCGGCATAGCTCAGCTGCCGCTCGCCGCAGAGGATCGCCGGCGCGTCCGGCAGCGCCGCGCGGCTGCGCGCCAGGATTTCGGTCATCGGCAGATCGGGCCAGTAACCCAGGGCGCGATAGCGCGCCGCCAGGTCGTCCGGCCAGGGGGTGAATTCCAGACTCACGTGGGGTTCTCCTCGTCGAGCAAACCACAGGCGGCACGCATGGTGCCCAGTTTGGCGGTGACCTCGGCCCACTCCGCCGCCGGATCCGAGGCTTCGACGATGCCGGCGCCGGCGAACAGCCGCAGCCAGTCGCCCTGCACCGTGCCGCAGCGGATGGTGACGACCCACTCGCCGTTGCCCTGGGCATCGCACCAGCCGACCATGCCGGTGAACAGGCCGCGGTCGAAGGGCTCGATACGCTGGATCAGCTGGCGCGCCGCCACCGTGGGAAAGCCGCAGACCGCCGGGGTCGGGTGCAGGCGGCAGGCGAGTTGCAGCGCCGAGGTCCGGCTATCGACCAGCTCGCCGTCGATGGCGGTGGACAGGTGCCACATGGCATTGGTGCTGAGCAGCGAAGGTCCCTCGGGCACGTCCAGCCGGCTGCACAGCGGCGCCAGTTGCTGGCGGATGTCCTCGATCACCAGGCGGTGCTCGTAGTGATCCTTGCTGGACTCCAGCAGGTCGCGGGCGACACGCTGGTCTTCCTGCGGATCGGCGCGGCGCCTGGCCGAACCCGCCAGCGGATTGGTATGGACCTGGGCGCCCTGCTTCCGCACCAGCAATTCGGGACTGACCCCTACCAGTTCGCCGCCCTCGGCGACGGGGATGCGGAATTGATAGCCGGTGGGATTCTGCCGCGCCAGATTGGCGAGGATGGCTTCCACGTCGGCGGGTTCGGTCAGGTGGATCTCCTGGATCCGCGACAGCACCGCCTTGCTCAGCTCGCCGCGGCGGAAGGCCTCGATGGCTTCCTCCACCGCCAGGCAGAAACCATCCGCACTGGGCAGGTTGCGCACCTCGCGCACCTGCGCCGGGGCGACTGGCGCGCTGCTGACCGGCGCCGGGCGAGCCACCCAGGCATGCTCCCGGGGCACATAAAGGCATGAGGGCCGGGTGGTATCGAAGGGAATGGCGCCCATGATCACCGGCTCGGCGATGCCGGCCTGGCGGGCACGGGCGAAAGCCTCTTCCACGGCGTGGAGGAACAGGCTGTCACGGTGCGCACCGCCGCTGGCCGGTGTCTCGACCCGGGCACAGACACCCCGCCCCTGCAGGACGCGATCACCCGACTGGAACAGGAATGCGGCCTGTTCCCGACGATCGGCGTCTACTTCTCCGACCCTCTCGGCCCTCTTGCTCGTCATTTCGATGAACCTCTACACGAATGATAATGCTTATCAATAAGCAGAAGCTAACGCACCGGCTGCTGGAAAGTCAATTCGTTAGGAACCGAACGAAATTCCCGTTTATCCGGCAAATCCTTGAAAATAAAGATAAATATCCACCGGACGGAAGGCCGCCTGAGGGTTATCTACTGCCCTTCCCCGCCGGTATATCGGCGGTTGGACCGGAACGACTTGCTGCCAGGGAGCGCTTCTTTGAAAATGAGAGTGATTATCTTACAACCGGAAGGCGTTCATGTTCAGCTTGTCGTCAGTGTTTCGCATTCTCACCACCCTGGTCCTCGCGACCCTGGCGCTGGGCGGTACCGCTCGGGCGGCGGACTGGCCCCGGCAGATCAGCACCGACGGCAGTCAGGTCACCCTGCCCGCCCAGCCGCAACGCATCGTCTCCACCAGCGTCACCCTCACCGGCTCCCTGCTCGCCATCGGCGCACCGGTGGTGGCCAGCGGTGCCACCTCGCCCAACAACAGATTCGCCGATGACCAGGGCTTCCTGCGGCAGTGGGGCGCGGTCGCCAAGCAGCGTGACGTGAAACGGCTGTACATCGGCGAAGCCAATGCCGAAGCCGTGGCCGCCGAGGCACCGGACCTGATCCTGGTCAGCGCCGCCGGCAACGACTCGGCGCTGCGCCTGGTCGAGCAACTCAAGGCCATCGCCCCGGTGCTGGTGGTGGGTTACGACAATCGCAGCTGGCAACAGGTGGTGGAATTGCTCGGTCAGGCCACCGGCCGCGAGGACGCCGCCAGCCAGGTGGTCGCCGATTTCGACCGGCACGTCGCCGAGCTCAAGGCGCGCCTGCAGCTGCCGCCGCAACCGGTATCGGCATTCGTCTACAACCCGGCGACACGCCAGGCCAATCTCTGGACCGCCGCCTCCTCCCAGGGCCAGTTGCTGGAAAGCCTGGGCTTCGAACTGGCGGCGCTGCCGGCGGGACTGGAGACCGGCCATAGCCAGGGGCAGCGCCACGACATCCTTCAGCTCGCCGGCGAAAACGTCGCCACCGGTCTCACGGGCCAGACCTTCCTGCTGTTCGCCGCGGACGCCAAGGAAGCCGAGGCGGTACGCGGCAATCCGCTGCTGGCGCACCTGCCGGCGGTCAAGGACAACCGTGTCGAAGCCCTGGGCGCCGAGACCTTCCGTCTCGACCCCTATAGCGCCAACCTGCTGCTGGATCGCCTGGAACAGCGCTACGCCAAGCCTTGAATAGAGCAGTCGTGGCCAGGGCGGTCCGCCGATGCGGCCGCTCCTACAAGACATCGGTGTTTTGGTGATCGCGGCCATGGGCCGCTCCTAGAGGTACCATCTAGCCTGTAGGAGCGGCCCATGGCCGCGATCTGTCTTGTCCATCGCTGATCGCCATGAGCCCCCAGTGGAAAACGCTGCGCGGTTTTCCACGCTACGCCAGGCGCACCGAAGCGGATCAGGTGCCGAGGCTTTCAGCCCTACGCAGACCTCGGGCCAGCGTCCAGCAGAGGGCGGCCACACCAGTGGCGACCAGGCCGAAGACGAACGCCGCCTGCGCCGGCAGCATCAGGCTGGCCAGGCCGCCGAACAGCGCCGCGCCAATGGCCTCGCCGCCGATGTTCTGCGCCGTCCACAGCGCATTGATGCGCCCCAGCAGGCGATCCGGCGTCAGGCGCTGGATCAGCGCGTACTGCACCAGGGCATTGAGCGCGCCCAGGTAGCCGAACAGCACCAGGCACAGCGCGGACAGCCAGAAGCCGGGCAACAGTGCGAACACCGCTACCGCCAGAAAAGTGGCCACCGCGGTCATCAGCAGGGTACGCCCCGGGCGTGGCGCCTGGTTCAGTCGGCCACTGGTGAGGGCGCCGATGGCCGCACCCAGGGGCGCGGCGGCATAGAGCCAGCCCAGGTGTGCGGTATCCAGCCCCCAACTCTCGCCCAGCGACGGATAGAGCACCCGCACCGCATTGGCCATGGTCACCAGGGCGCCGACCAGGGCAACCGAGCCCAGCAGGCGATTCTCGAACAGGAAGACGATGCCGCCGCCCAGGGCCTCCCAGGGCGTCTCGCGCGGCTGCTCTGGCGGCGGCAACGGCGGCAGGCGCAACAGCACCAGCAGGGTGATCAGGGTGCCGCAGGCGGTTAGGCCGTAGTTCCAGGCCACGCCGCTCTGGGCGATCAGCAGGGTGCCCAGCGGTGGCGCGACGATGGCCGCCACCCGCACGCTGAGCATGTTCAGGGCACCGGCCTGCACCATGGATTCACGACCGACGAGGATCGGCGTGACCGCCAGCAGCGCGGTGACGCCGAGGGCGCCAAAGAAGCCGTCCCACAGCGCCAGCAGGTAGATGGCGGTCAGCGACGGCTCGGGCAGGCTGGCGTTGACCGCCAGGCCGATGAAGCCCAGCCCGCAGATGGAGCGTGCCGCCAGGATCAGGCGGCGCCGCTCCAGGCGGTCGGCCAGTACCCCACCGGTGAGCAGGCCGACGAACATGCCGATGCCGGCCATGCTCAGCGCCAGGCCCACCTTGAGCGGCGAATCGGTCAGCGCCTGGACCTGGATGGGGATCGCCACGGCCAGCAGGCCGAGGGACAGCACGGACACCAGGCGGGCGATGAACAGGGTGCGAAAGGCGGCGTGGGACCTGAGCAGGCCGAAGTCGAGCACGAAGGACGTCTTGGACATGAATCACCGGAAAAACACAGGGGACGCTATCGAGCCGCCGGGGCAAGGCTGTTAGCATGTAATACAGACTATCATGTGTTAATACGCCTTGTTCTCATCCACTCCCCTTCCCGTCGGTCGCCGCGGATGACCGGGCGCCGCCTCTTCATCCTCGGCTGCGTCGCGTTCCTGCTGCTCCTGGTGATGGCTGCCAGCCTGGCGCTCGGCGCCACCGCCATCCCGCTGGCCGACGTCTGGCAGGCACTGGGCCAGGGCTGCAGCGAGCCGGCCTGTCTGATCGTGCGCGAAGCGCGGCTGCCGCGGACCCTCGCCGGCCTGCTCGCCGGCGCGGCACTGGGCGTGGCCGGCACCCTGATGCAGGCGCTGACGCGCAATCCCCTGGCCGACCCCGGCATCCTCGGCGTCAACGCCGGTGCCAGTTTCGCCGTGGTGCTGGGCATCGCTCTGTTCGGTGCCAGCGGTCCCGAGCAGTATCTGGGCTTCGCCTTCGGTGGCGCCCTGCTGGCCAGCCTGGTGGTGCTGCTGGCCGGCATCGCCGGTGGCGGCGGCTTCAATCCCATGCGCCTGGTACTGGTCGGGGTAGCGCTGGGCGCCATGCTCGAAGGCGTCAGCTCGGGCATCGCCCTGCTCGATCCCCAGGTCTACGATCAGCTGAGATTCTGGCAATTCGGCTCTCTGGACGTGCGGCAGCTCGAGCTGCTGCGCAGCGCCAGCCTGCCGGTGCTGGGTGGCGTGGTCATCGCCCTGCTGCTGGCCCCGGCGCTCAATGCCCTGAGCCTGGGCAGCGATCTGGCCGTGGCCCTCGGCACCCGGGTCCGCCAGACCCAGTTGCTCGGCCTGCTGGCCATCACCCTGCTCTGTGGCGCCGCCGCGGCCGCAGTCGGACCCATCGCCTTCGTCGGCCTGATGGTGCCGCACCTGGGTCGCTGGGCCATCGGCGAAGACCATCGCTGGCTGCTGCCTTTTGTCCTGCTGTTCACTCCCAGCCTGCTGCTGACGGCCGATATCGTCGGCCGCCTGCTGGTCACCAACGAGCTGCGGGTTTCGGTGGTGACCGCCTTCCTCGGCGCGCCGCTGCTGATCTGGCTGGCGCGCCGTCAGCGCCAGGGAGGCCGGGCATGAACCGCCCCGGTCGCCTGCGCCTGCCCGGCGTGCTGCTCGCTCTGCTCGGCGGCGCGCTGCTGCTGGCGCTGTTCGCCCTAGGCAGCGGCAGCCTGGCCCTGAGCCCTTCCCAGGTGCTGGCCGCGCTGCTCGGCGAGGCGCCGCGCGGCATCGAACTGGTGGTCACCCAGTGGCGCCTGCCGCGGGTGGCCCTGGCGCTGCTGATCGGCGCCGCCCTGGGCCTCAGCGGTGCGCTGTTCCAGTCGCTGCTGCGCAATCCCCTCGGCAGCCCGGACATCATGGGCTTCAACACCGGCGCCTACAGCGGGGTGCTGGTCGCCCTGGTGCTGTTCCAGGCCAGCATCCTCTGGAGCACCACCGCCGCCCTGATCGGCGGCCTGCTCAGCGCGGCGCTGGTCTATGCCCTCACCTGGCGTGGCAGCGGCGTGGATACCCTGAGACTCATCATCGTCGGCATCGGCGTGCGCGCCCTGCTGATGGCGCTCAACACCTGGCTGATCGTCCACGCCTCCCTGGAGGCCGCCTTCAGCGCCGGCCTGTGGAGCGCCGGTTCGCTCAATGGCCTGACCTGGGCCAAGGCCTGGCCGGCGGTGGTCTTCATCCTGCTGGCGGGCGCCGCCAGCCTGGCGCTGAGCCGCCGGCTGTTCCTGCTGGAGATGGGCGACGACACCGCCTGCGCCCTGGGCGTGCCGGTGGAACGCACGCGGTTGTCGCTGCTGGGCCTGGGGGTGGTGCTCACCGCCGCCGGCACCGCGGTGGCCGGACCGATCTCCTTCATCGCCCTGGCCGCGCCGCAGATCGCCCGCCGCCTGACCGGCACCCAGCGCCTGGCGCTGCCCGCCGCCGCCCTCACCGGCGCGGTGCTGCTGCTGGGCGCGGATCTGCTCGCCCAGCGCCTGTTCCTGCCCTATGTCCTGCCGGTCGGCCTGGTCACGGTGAGCCTGGGTGGGCTCTACCTGATCGGCCTGCTCATCTGGGAGTCCCGCCGCTCATGAACGACGCCCCCGCTTCGCGCCTGCACGCCGAGCGCCTGACCCTGGGCTACGGCCGCAAGCTGATCGCCGAGGACCTCTCGCTGACCATCCCCGATGGCGAGCTGACGGTCATCATCGGCCCCAACGGCTGCGGCAAGTCGACCCTGCTGCGCACCCTCAGCCGGCTGCTGGCGCCCAGCCAGGGCCAGGTCTGGCTGGACGGCCAGGCGATCCAGAGCTATCGCACCAAGGAGGTGGCCCGCCGCCTGGGCCTGCTGCCGCAGAGCTCCCAGGCCCCGGGTGACATCTCGGTGCGCGACCTGGTGGCTCGCGGGCGCTATCCGCACCAGACGCTGTTCGGTGGCGTGCGCGCCGACGACGAGCGCGCGGTGACCCACGCCATGCAGGCCACCGGTGTCTTCGAGCTGGCCGATCGGGCGGTGGACACCCTCTCCGGCGGCCAGCGCCAGCGGGTATGGATCGCCATGGCCCTGGCCCAGGAAACCCCGCTGCTGCTGCTCGACGAGCCCACCACCTGGCTCGACATCACTCACCAGATCGACCTGCTGGAATTGCTGGAAGACCTCAATCGCCAGCAGGGCCACACCCTGGTGATGGTGCTGCACGACCTCAACCACGCCTGTCGCTACGCCACCCACCTGGTGGCCATGCGCGACGGCAAGGTACTGGCCACCGGCCGCCCGCGCGAGGTGGTCACCCCGGCGCTGATCAAGGCGGTCTACGACCTGGACTGCCTGATCATCGACGACCCGGTGGCCGGCACCCCCATGGTGGTACCCCTGGCGCGGCGCTCGGCTGGCTAGAGTCCTTTCAACGCCCGATTCAGCACCGGGCCGATCTGCGCCAGCTGGGCCGGGGCGATGATGTCGACGTGGGCGCAGTCCACCTCGTGGGCCTGCAGGCGGGTGACCCAGGGCGCCCAGGTGGCCTTGACGTCCATTCCCGCCGGCAGGGTGCGGCGGGCGACGAACATCAGCGCCTCGCCGTCGAAACGCGCGCTGCGCGCCGTGGCCAACAGCCGTACCGAATCGGCGTAGTTGCCCTCGATGGTGGCGAACAGCTCCGCCCCCTCCCCCAGCGCCGGATCGGCCAGGCCCTGCTGGGCGGCGAGGAAGGCCTCGCGCTCGCGATTGACCTCGGCCAGCACCTCAGGATCCAGCTCGCGCTGGCCTTCGCGTTCCTGCCAGTTCTGGGTTTCCGGCGGATAGGTGTCGAGCAGGCCGAGGAAGGCGACCTCTTCCCCTGCTGCCTGCAACCGCGCCGCCAGGCCCTGGGCCAGGGTGCCGCCCAGGGAATAGCCGAGCAGATGATAGGGGCCGTGCGGCTGCACCTCGCGCAGGGTACGCAGATGGCGCTGGATGACGGCTTCCAGATCGGCGCCCTGGGCCAGGGGACCGTCCGGACGCGGCGACTGGATACCGAGCAGCGACCAGTGCGGATCCAGGTGGCGCGCGAGTACGCTGAATTGCCAGGCGAACCCCGAGGCCGGATGGAAGCAGAACAGCGTCGGGCCGTCGCCCGGGCGCAGCGGCAGCAGGGTCTCGAAGCCGGCCCGCGCCGCGCTGGCCGCGTCCTGCTCCAGCTGCCGCGCCAGGCGGGCGACACTGGAGGCCACCATGATCTGGCCGATGGATACCGGCCGCCCCAGGCGCCGGCGCAGGTTGGCCGCCAGGGTCATGGCCAGCAGCGAATGGCCACCCAGGGCAAAGAAATCATCGTCCGCACCCACGATTGCGCACCCGAGCACTTCGGAAAAGGCCGCCGCCAGGTCGCTTTCCAGCCCCGGCGCCAGGGGACGGCTCGCGGTCCTGGCCGCGCCCTGGGGCGCCGGCAGGGCCTTGCGATCCAGCTTGCCGGTGGCGCCCAGGGGCAAGGCCTCCAGCTCGACCAGCGCCACCGGCACCAGATGCGGCGGCAGGCTTTCGCCCAGCCGCGCCCGCAGGCGCTCCAGGTCCAGCGCGGCACCCGGCTGGGCGATCAGATAACCCACCAGCTGACGGGCATCGCCGCCGGTGGTAACGGCCGCCTCGCCCAGCACCCGGGCGTGGGTGACCGCCTGGGCCACGCCGGGTAGCGCCAGCAGGGCATGATCGATTTCCGCCAGTTCGATGCGCTGACCCCGGATCTTCACCTGGTCGTCGCTGCGGCCCAGGTATTCGACGACGCCCTCCGGCAGCCAGCGCGCCACGTCGCCGGTGCGATACAGCCGCTCGCCCTGCCCGTCCGGCGCCGCGATGAAGCGCGCGGCGGTCAGCTCGGGACGGCCCAGATAGCCATCGGCCAGCTGCACCCCGCTCAGATAGAGTTCTCCCGCCACACCCGGCGGGACCGGTCGCAAGCGTTCGTCGAGGACGTGCAGCCCGGTGTTCCACACCGGCTTGCCGATGGGCACGCTGCTGCCGGTGACGGCCGCCAGGGCGGCGCCGTGGGCCGGATGATAGGAGACGTCCACCGCGGCTTCGGTGGGGCCATAGAGGTTGTGCAAGGGCGCGCCGACGCGGCGCTCCCAGGTACGAGCCAGCTCGGTGGGCAGCACCTCACCGCTGCAGAACACCTGGCGCAGGCTGGCGCAGCGGGCTACCGCGGCCGACTCGTCCAGGCTGGCGACGAAGGCCGCCAGCATCGAGGGCACGAAGTGCACCGTGGTCACCCGTTCGCGGGTGACCAATTCCTGCAGCGCCGCGGGATCGCGATGCGCCTCGGGCGGCGCCAGGTACAGCCGGGCGCCCACCAGCAGCGGCCAGAAGAATTCCCAGACCGACACATCGAAGCTGCTCGGCGTCTTCTGCAAGACCGTGTCGCCGGCGCCAATGGGATAGCTGTCCTGCATCCACAGCAGGCGATTGACGATGGCGGCATGGCCGACCACCACGCCCTTGGGGCGGCCGGTGGAGCCGGAGGTATAGAGCAGATAGGCCGGATCGCCTGGACGCGGTCCGGCGAACACCGGCTCGTGGTCCAGCTCCTCCAGGGGCGCATCGAGAATCAGCACCCGATCTTCGCCCAGCGCCGGGAAGCGCTCGCGCTGGCTGGCATCGGTTACCAGCACCCGGGGTCGCGCGTCGTCGAGCATCAGCTGCAGGCGCTCGTCGGGATAGCCGCTGTCCAGCGGCAGGTAGGCGGCGCCCAGTTCGAGCGTCGCCAGCAGCGCCAGGGACAGGAACACCGAACGCGGCAGGGCCACCGCGACGATGTCGCCCCGCCCTACCCCGGCATGGCTCAGCCGCTGGGCCAGGGCCAGCACCTGCTGGCGCGTCTCCCGATAGCTGAAGGCACGCTGCAGATCGGCCAGTGCCGGCGCAGCAGGGGTGCGCGCTGCCTGGTCGGCGAGCAGGGTCGCCAAGGTAGCCTCGGGCAGCGGTTGCCTGGTCGCATTGATCTCGGCCAGCCAGGTGCGATCTGCCGGGGCCAGCAGGTCTGCAGCGCCCAGGGCCAGACCGGGCTGCTCGGCGAATTGCCCGGCCAGCAGGCCGAACCGCTCCACGTGCCCCTGCAACAGATCGGCGGCGTAGCGCTCGGCGTTGCCCAGCAGCTTGATGTCCAGGGCGCCGCTGGCCTCCAGGTAGAGGGCGATCTCCAGGTCGCGCACCGGCCCCGAGGCCAGTTCGTGGGTGATGCCCGGCACCCCGGCGAAATCCAGGGCGAAATCGAACAGCTTGAGGTTGATGACCGGTCCGGTCAGCGGCTCGGCGTCGCCCGGACGGCCAAGATCGCGGGCGATCTGCTCGGCGTCGTAGCGCTGGTGACGGCGCACCTTCTTCAGCTCGGCGGCCAGCATGGCGGCGAGTTGCGGCAGCGTCTGGGTCGAGTCGGTGCGCACGCCCAGGGGCAGGACGTTGAGCGTCGCGCCACCGGATTTGAGCGCCACCGAACCCATGCGTCTCATGAAGATGAAGCCGGCGCTGAAGGCCGGCTGGCCACTGAGGCGCGCGAACCAGGTAGCGGCCAGGGCCACGGCCAGATCGGCCGGCGTCACCCCTTGAGCCCTGCCCTGCTCGGCGAGCCTGGTGAACACCGCGGCGGCCACCCGGGCGCGGGCTTCCACCACGCGTGGGGTCGGCACCTGCCCCGCCAGACCACCCGGCGCCAAGGACGCCGCCGGCGGCAAGGCCGCGCCACGCTCGCGCCAGAAGGCTTCGTCGCGCTCGCGGACGGCCGACTGCTTATAGTCCTGATATTCGCGCACTACCTCGGCAAAGGACACGAAAGGCGAAGGCTCACTCGTCTCGCCGCGCATCGCGGCGCTGTACAGGGCCGCTACCCGCTTGGCCAGGGCGGCGAAGCCATAGCCATCGATCAGCAAATGGTGATAGCGCTGGTACCAGAACAGGTGATCGTCGCCCAGCTGGTAGATCCGGTTGAGCCACAGCGGACCGCCACTGGTGGCCCGCAGGTCGCCGTCAAGATCGGTGCGGATGGCCGCGCGCGCTACGCCTTCCGGATCGGCTGCCCCACGCAGGTCCAGCCACTCGGGCGCAGGGATGGCCATGGCGCTGTCGATCCACTGCACCAGCTCGCCCTCGCGCTCGGCGAACGTCAGCCGCAGGCTGTCCAGCTCCCCCAGGCCCTGGACGATGGCCGCCATCAGCGCCTGGGCGTCGATCGGCCCGCGCAGCTCGACCAGGTGGGCCACGGCGAAGGCGTTGGCATGGGGCGACAGCTGATCGGCCAGCCAGATGCCGGGCTGGGCAGCGACCAGCGGCAGCTCGGGAAAGCGTGAACGGGGCATGGAAGACACAGGAACTCCAGTCAGGAAGGCAGGGAGGCGACCGGGCGGACATCGCGCCAGTGGCTGGTGAGCCAGTCGTCGCAGGCCAGGCGCGGCGCCGGCCCGAACACCGGTTCCCAACCGGTGGGCACGGCCATGGCCTCTGGCCAGAGGCTGCATTGGCCGCGGGCATTGCGCAGGATCAACAGCACCTGGGCGGGATCGTCGAAGGGATTGGGGGCGTCCATCGGAGCTCCTGGAAAAGGGGGATTAGCGAGGGGCGTCGGCGAGCAGGGGTTGCCAGAGGCGGACCAGACCGTCGAGCAGCCCGCCGCGCCACCAGAGGGCATCATGGCCCCCATCGATCTCGCGATAGTCGAGGTCGTGACCCTGCTCGCGCAGGCGTGGGACCAGGGCGCGGGAGGCTTCGAGGATGGCCGGCTCGCGCAACCCGGCCTCGATGAACAGCCGCAAGGAATGCGTGCTCCCCTGCCCGCTCGCCAGTGCCTCGAACAGCCGTCCCGGCGCACCGCGCTGCGGCCACCAGAAGGAACCGGACTGGCTCAGGGCGCAGCCGAAGCGCTCCGGCCAGTGCAGCGCGGCATAGAGCGCCGCCAGACCGCCGAAGCTCTGCCCGGCGACGACCGTCGAGGACGGTGACTGCGCATGAGGCGCCCAGTCGCGCACCTGCGGCAGCAGCTCTTCCTGCACCGCCAGCCAGAATTCGGGATTGCAGGGCAACTCGCTACCACGCAGGGCGCGGTCGCTGTTGTCGATCAGCAGATAGACCGCCTCCGGCAGTTGCCCGGCAGCGGTAAGCTGTTGCAGCGGCGCGCCGATGGGCATCGTCTGCGCCCAGAACTGCCCATCCAGCAGGATGGCCAGCGGTCGCTTCAAAGGGGTGGTATTACCGGTGGCAAAGATCCATACCGGGCGGCTGTTGCCGAGCCGAGCACTCGTCCATTGGTACTGCTGCAGACTCGGCCAGGCCGCTGGCGCCAGGCTGCGATCGATATCAAAGGCCGCCCAGGCCGGCTGCGCAGGCGCCTCCGGCAGGTGCACGCTCGACACCGCCAGCCCGCGCCCACCCTGCCAGGCACGCCGGGGATTGAGCCGATCGGCCTGGGCCAGGGAAAAGACGCTGCGCCACCAGAGGCGGATGCCGTGGAGATCGGGCTGGGCCTCGCCTTCGAAGGGCGCCGGCTCCGCGCTGGGGATCAGGCAATAGCTGCCGCGCCAGCCGCCCTCCAGCTCGGTCTCCCAGGCCCAGACATCGCTGCCTGGCAGGCGCCGCAGGCTCTGCGGCAGGCCCGGTTGATGATGGTCGGTGACCCCGGTGACATTGAGCCAGACCCGCTGAGTGCTGGAACGCTCGGCCAGCCCTTCGGGATCGCGCCAGACAAAGGTCAGGCGATAGCGCCCGGCCACAGTGGGTTCGATCAGCGGCGTGCCGCGGCAGGCCACGGCCTGCCACCAGGGCTCGCTGCCGACATCGTCCTGCTGGAAGAGTGAATCTTTCATCGCATCTCGGTACATCGTGGAAGAGATCGTCACGGCGTGCAGCGCCTTGGCCGACCTGAGCCCGACCCGGGTCGGCCTGAACTTCAGAAGTCGTAACGCGCGCCGACCATCACGCTGCGCGAGGGGCCCTGGAAGTTGAAGGTGGAAACCGAACCTACGCGCGACCAGTATTCCTTGTCGAGGAGGTTGTTCACGTCCAGGGTCGCGGTGAGCTGCTTGGTGACCGGATAGGAGAACTTGGCATCCACCGTGGCATAGCCGGGGGCGGACACGGTGACCCCGGAGGTCTGGTTGGTCTGGGAGAAATCGCTCATGGCGGTCACCCCGCCACCGATGCTCAGCCCGGTCAGCGGACCACCCGCCAGGGTGTATTTGGTCCACAGCGAGGCCATGTGCTTGGGCATGGCTTCGAACAGGGTGTTGCCATCGCCGCTGAGGTTCTGGGTATCCATGTAGGTGTAGCCGGCGAGCATTTCCCACTGCTCGGTGAGCTTGCCGCTGACCTCGATCTCAGCCCCCTTCACCCGCGTCTTGCCGGACGCTTCGGAATAGGTGGTGATCGCAAGACCATTGGCATCGAAAGGCGTGGACGCGCGATTCTCGTCGGTCAGCTGGAAGATCGACAGGCGCGCATTCATGTCGCCATTGAAGTAGCTGCCCTTGATGCCGACTTCGTACTGGTCGCCCTCGCGCGGATCGATGGCCTTGCCCTGGGCATCCAGCTCGTTCTGCGGCTTGTACACCTTGGAATAACTGGCATAGAGGGAATGGTAGTCGTCCAGGTCGTAGACGGTACCCAGATAGGGAGTGACGAAACCGCTGTGCTTCTGGCTCTCGCCCGCCTCGGCACCACTGGCCAGGGTGGTGGTGTAGGCATCGCCCCTGTACCAGGAAACACGGGCGCCACCGATCAGCGCCAGGCGCTCGATGGGGCGGAAGGTGACCTTGGAATAGAGGCCGAATTCGCGATCCTCGCTGCTGAAGTCGGTCTGGTAGGCGCGAGCCGGCTTGGCGAAGCGGGTCGGCGAATAGCTGTTCACATTGACCGTACCCAGGACGCTGTTGCCGTTCTGGTAATCGGTGTCGTAGTGCTTGTAGTCGGTACCCACAACGAATTCGCTGACCTGCCCCAGCGCCTCGAATGGCTGGCTGTAGCTGGCGTCGAGGGAATAGGCGTCCTGCTCGAAGTCCCGGGTGCTGGCACGAATGCTGGTATTGCCGTTGGCCTGCACCGCCCCGCCGGTGAAGGCATAGAGGTAATCCGCCTCCCGGTGCGACGCCCGCGCGGCGATGCGCCCATAGCCGCCGTTATCGAACCTGTGGGTCAGCTCGAAGATGCCGTCGGTGGTCTTGCCGTCGAAGTAGTTCCAGTCCGCTCCCAGGAAGCGCGACTGGCTGAAGTCCAGCAGATTGCCCTGGGTGTCGGTGGGATAGCCGTTGTGCGGGGTGAGGTTCTTGACCTGATGGATCAGGCCGAAGGAGATCTGGGTGGCGTCGGACAGGTCGATGTCCAGGTCGCCGTAGTAGCTCTGGTCGGTGTTGGCGTTGTAGTCCACTTCGCCATTGGTGTCGGCGCGGGAGGCGACGAAGCGACCGCGGACATTCTTGCTTTCGGTGAGCGGACCGGCCAGGTCGATCTCCTGGTAATTGGTGTCCCAGGAGCCGTAGCGCCCGGTGATATGGCCCTGGAAGTCCTCGGTGCCGCGCTTGCGCACCATGTTGACGATGCCGCCCAGCTCGCTGGTGCTGTTGAACAGCCCGGAGGGCCCGCGCATGATCTCGACCCGGTCGAAGGGCGAGAGGATGGGTACGGTGCCGAAGATGCTGGTCATGGGCGCCGGCAGGCCGTCGATGTTGTATTCGTCGTACTCGTAACCACGCGAATAGATGGAGGAACGCCCGCTGTCGTTGGTCAGCACCCGCAGGCCGGCGGTGGACTTGGCCAGCTCGTCCAGGGTGTTGAAGTTGCGGTCCTTGATGTAGTCGCTGGTGTAGGAGGTGATCGACTGGGGAATGTCACGCAGGGCGGCCGGCGTCTTGGTGCCCACGGTCGCCGAATCCACGGTATAGCCGCCGGTCTGTTCCGAGGGCGCCATGTCGTAGAGGCGGTTGCCTTCGATGGTCAGGGTGTCCAGTTCCGTGGCGTTCTGCTCGGCCACCGTGGCGGCCAGGGCCGTCAGCGGAAAGGGAATCAGCGCGCCGATCAGGAGCAGCTGACGGAGAGCCCCGCGGCGAAGGCGGACGGGCTGGCAGAGGGTTCCTTGGGTGTTCATGGTGATCCTTGTGACCGTGGCGTTGCAGCCGACGCCGTGCACTTGAAGGCTGCTCTTCGCGGGATCCCGCGAGGGCCAGCACTTTAAATGATAAAAACTCTCATTATCAAATGTTACGGTAAGCAATAGCTGTTCGCATCGCGAATGCCAGGCAGCCGTGATCCACGCCCAGAGTTCAGGACGGCATCAGGAAGGAATGCAGGAAAGAGGCATCACCGGGCCGAAAAGGTCCGGTCACAGGATCGGGCTGATCCTGAACGGGCCGCGCAGTGCGAAGCCTGGCGGTGGTTTAGAGGCCGGAGACCGCCGGGGTCTTGGCTGCCACCTGGCCGATCACCGGACTGGGCAGCCGGCAGACGATTTCGCCGATGGCGTTCATTCGCGCCAGGCCACCGTCACCCTTGCAGGCGTGATAGTCGGCGAGGTGTTCCGAGGGCGAGTTGCGCAGGCCCTGATCGACAGCGATCACCAGCGCGATGACGCCCAGGCCCAGGGCGACGATTTCGAGCGTGCTGCGGGCACGATACCAGTGGATCGGTCGCGAAAGGCTCATGGCGGCTCCGGAGGCTGGACGAATGATGGCGAAGTGGCCCCTACTCTAATCGTCCTGGCCCGGATGTAAACAGCCGTTGCTCGCCTCGACGATGGCTGTCGTCGGCACGCCGAGGCCCGTTCCCCGCGCCGCCGATCAGACCTTTGCCCTGGCCCTCCTCCTCCCGCTCTCCGGATGTTCCGCCAGCGAGAGCGTCACGCCCCGATTTCGCTGGACAGCAAAGAAGGCGCTAAGCCCTCTTGCGGCAGGCCTTGCCACTCGCGTCGCCCCCTCGACGGCCGGTCCTGAACCGACCGCCGACCGCGGTCGAGACTCAAGGATTTTCCTTGCCGGGCGTCTTGATATAGCCGGGCACGGCGGAATCGGGAGGCGTGTTGCGCCCTTCGGTGGCCGCGGCTTCATTGGCCTGGGCCCGGTCTTCCTGCGCCTTGGCCTGCTCCTTGGAGGCGCGCTCGACCTTGCCTTCGGCCGCCTTCTCCTGGGCCTTCTGGCTATGGGTCTGAGCGTCCTGGGCGTGGTCTTCGGAGGTCTTGTCGCACGCCGTCAGGGTTGCGGCGGTAGCCAGTACGAGGGAGCACAGCAGAGCTTTGGACATCGGGTATTCCTGAGAAAAGAGACCTTTCAGGGACCTGACGAAGCCCGGATTGGTTTCTGGCCGAGCACTCCAGCATCGCAACCTGAGGTGTCCGTCGCACGGTGGCGCTATTTGAGCCCCCGACCCGTGCCTCGCCGTCAGGGGATGCAGCTGCCCGTCCAGCACGCGAAACGGCACGCCAGGCTCTGGCGCGAGCGCTGGCGGGTGTCGACGACAGCTGATCGCCCGGCGCAGGCCGCACGTCTGCAGACCCTGCGGAAAGGTCAGGCGATAAGACTAGGCTGCGGGGATGTTGGCCATGGACAGGCATCGAGACGCACGATGACACCTGCCGCCAATGGCCTCCTGCCTCTACACCGATAACAAAGCAGGGAACAACCATGACGCTTCTTCAACGGGTAGTCGGCGGCATCGCTCTTCTGGTGCTGCTGCTGCTGGGTATCGTCGCCGTAAGCTTCACCAGTACCCAGTCCATCCATGAGCGGCTGGCGGTCATCACCGAGCAATCCGCGCCGCTCGGCCAGGCCGTCGGCGAAATCAACGTGCAGCTGCTGGGCGCCAACCAGACCCTGCTCAGCCTGCTGGCCGAGACCGATTCCGCGCCGATCGCCACGCACGAGCAGCAATTCCAGCAGCAGTTCGCCGACTACCTGCAGCTGCACCAGCGTTTGCCGGCGCTGTTGCGCGGCCACGACCCGCTGATCCAGGCGCTCGCTCAGGAGCAGAAGCTGGGCAACGCCTATGGCGACCAGGCAAAAATCCTCATCGACAGCTATCGCCAGCTGGTCGAGGTGCGCCGTGCCACCCGGACCCTGCAGGGCTATGCCACGCCGGAGGCCAATCGCCTGTCCAGCTACCTGCAGGCCTACAGTGCGCAACAGAAGGCGGAAGGTGCCAGCGCGGCAGTTCGCGCCGCCCAGATGCTGCTGATCGAGACGGACAAGACCTATGCCGCCTTCGCCGCTCAGGCGGCCCGCCTGGATCTGCCAGGTCTGGCGGTGACGCTCAACCAGCAGCAGGATGTCATCACCGATCGGCTGCGCGCCCTGGCCGCCATCGACGAGCGCAGCGCACGCATCGTGGGGGTGATGGTCACCCGGCTGCTGCACGAGATGACCGCGCCCGACGGCCTGCGCCAGGCCTATGAGCGACAGGCCGCGGCCGAGGCCCAGTTCGACGCTCAGCGCCAGCGCACCGGCACCGCCCTGCAGGCGACCCTGGATGCGCTGCGCACCCTCAGCGCCGGTGCCGTCGCCGTCGCGCAACAAGCCAAGGGTGATACCGATGCCAGCGTGGCCACCAGCCGCCAGGTCCTGGCGATCGTTGCCCTGCTGGCGATCTGCGCCGCCGTGATCATCGGCCTGTGGGTCGCCCGCGGTCTGCGGCGACCGCTGCAGGCGTTCCGCGACTCGCTGCGCCAGGTCACGGCCGGCGATCTGCGGGTCCAGTTCGATGTGCGCCGCAAGGACGAATTCAGCGAACTGGGCGGCTATCTCAACGAGCTGATCCGCTCGCTGCAGACCACGGTTCAGACCCTCACCCAGTCGGCCGACGACCTCCGGCGTACCGCCCAGGCCAATGCCGACATCAGTGCCACTACCACCCGCGCCGTGGAGGAGCAGAGCGAGCGGCTCGGCTCCGCCGCCTCGGCGATGACCCAGATGGAAAGCACCGTGGCCGAGGTGGCCCAGCGCGCCATCGACACCAAGGATGCGGTCGACCACACCTTCGAACTGAGCACGGCGACCGGTACCACCGTCGCCGAGACCATCGACAGCATCCAACGCCAGGCGCGGCAGATCCAGGTCGCCGCCCAGGCCACCGATGAATTGCAGGGCTATGGCCAGAGCATCGACGGCATCGTCGACGCCATCCGCAATATCGCCGAGCAGACCAATCTGCTCGCCCTCAACGCCGCCATCGAAGCCGCTCGCGCCGGTGAGCAGGGCCGCGGCTTCGCCGTGGTCGCCGACGAGGTACGTTCCCTCGCCAGTCGTACCCAGGCCTCCACCAGCGAGATCCAGCAACAGATCGAACAGATGCAGCAGAAGATCCATTCGGTGGTGGAAATCATGGGGGTGAGCCGTGCCCAGTCCGGGGAGTGCGTGCAACTCGCCTCCTCCGCCCGGGAAGCCCTGCAGAGCATGAGCCAGGCGGTCGGCACCATCCGCGAGATGAATACCCAGATCGCCGCCGCCACCGAAGAGCAGAGCGCCACCGTGCAGGAAACCAGCCGCATGATGGTGCAGATCAACGATGCCGCGCTCAGGGCTGCAGAAGGTGCCGACAGCGCCGCGCAGAGCAGCGAGGACCTCTCGCTCATGGCCAGCCGGCAGCGCGAGCTGCTGCAACGTTTCAGTGTCTGACCGGGGACCGACTCATGTTCAAGCCAAAGCTTCGCCTTCTCGCCGGTCTCGTGCTGGCCGCCACCTGCGCCAACCTGGCCCACGCCAGCGCCCCGCTGATCGGCGTCCTGACCTCCAAGCGCGACAATTTCCGCACCCTGCTGATCAACAATGTCGAGGAACGCGCCCATACCCTGGACGCGGACGTCTTCCTGGAAAACGCCAACAGTGACAGCGCCCTGCAGCTACGCCAGTACCGCAACCTGATCGCGGCCCATGTCGATGCGGTCATCGTCAATCTCATCGACGACAGCCATACCCAGGAGATGCTGTCGCTGGCGATGAGCAGCAAGGTGCCGCTGGTGTTCATCAACTATCGTCCCAGCGTCTCTCCCCTGCCCGCCTATGCCGGCTTCGTCGGCTCGGACGAGGTGGAGGCCGCGACGATGCAGATGGAGGAGCTGGCTCGCCGTGCCGGCTACAAGGGCAAGGTGGCCATCCTGATGGGCGAACCGGCCCACCCGGCGACCAAGCTGCGCACCGAAAGCGTCGAGAAGGTCGTCGCCAAGTACCCCGACATGCAGGTGGTGGTGAAGGCCTCGGCCAACTGGCAGCGCAGTGAGGCGACCGAACGCGTTCTGCAGTGGGTCGACAAGGGC
The DNA here is from genome assembly GCF_039908605.1 of Pseudomonas aestiva. Classification (NCBI taxonomy): domain Bacteria; kingdom Pseudomonadati; phylum Pseudomonadota; class Gammaproteobacteria; order Pseudomonadales; family Pseudomonadaceae; genus Pseudomonas; species Pseudomonas aestiva. Next base: position 3,202,007 of record NZ_CP150916.1, read on the forward strand.
GTGGCCTTCGAAATCGTCGCCGCCAACAACGACGAGATGGCCATCGGCGCGATCCGCGGTCTGGAAAAGGCCGGCAAGCCGCTGGCGAAATACCTGGTGGGCGGCATCGACGGCACCCCCGACGGGCTGCAGGAGATGCGCGAGGGCAAGCTGGCGGTCAGCGTGCTGCAGGACGCCAAGGGCCAGGGCCAGGGCGCGGTGGACATGGCCCTGCGGCTGGCCAACGGCTCCACCAGCAGCAATCTCACCCGGGTCCCCTTCCAGCTGATCACGCCGGACAATCTGGCGTCCTTCTAGCCCTCACGGCAGGAGGCTGTCCGTTTCCGGCAGCCTCCTGCGCGGGCCAGGCTCCCTGTCCTTTCGGACAGTCAGGCGCCTTTCCTCAGAAGCGCCAGCTGAGCCGGGCGTTGAGGTCCTGGTCCTTGGTATGGCTGCTCAACTGGCCGTCATAGCCCAATCCCAGCGACACCGTCTCGCTCAGCGCCAGGTCCAGGGCGCCGCGCACCACCGCCGCGTCCCGCGCAATGGGTGCCCCCACCAGCTTGAAGTCCGGGCCACCGGCAAAGGCCGACTCGTGCTCGGGGGTGGTGTCGCCAAAGGCATGGCGCCAGCCCAGGGTTGCGCTCGGCACCACCTTCAGCCCACCGAGTGGCTTGGCCGCCAGGCGCAGGCCCAGGGTGCTGAAGGTCGCATCAGTGGTCTGCCGCCGACTGTCCAGCTCCAGCGCACCGCTGCGCTCGCGAAAGGCATCGGTCTGCAGATGCACCTGGGCCAGATTGGCGAAGGGCTCCAGACTCACGCCGCCCTGCTCGATCCGATAGGCCAGTTCGCCGAACGCCTGGCTGGTACCGGCATCGTAGTCCGGCGCCAGGCGCTGGTCGTTACCGAGGATCGCCAGGTTGCGCCGCGCTTCCACCGAGTGCCAACTGTGGGCCAGGCCCAGCTTGAGGCTGAGGGCGTCCCACTGCTGGCCGGCATAGAAGCCCAGGTGGTAGTCGGTGCTGTCCGCCGAACCGGACTCGCCGCGCAGGTCGAGATCGGTGTGACCGAAGCCCACCAGCCCGCCGACGCGCCAACCGCTGTCCAGGGGTACGTCGCTGCCGATCAGCAGGCCACGGCTGTGGCTGTCCAGGCTGCTGGCGTCGTGACTGCCGTCGTTGCGACCCCAGGCGCCAAGGGCCTGGGTCCAGACCAGCCCGCGCTCGCGACTGCCGGCCAGCCCCTGGATGCCGGAACTGGACGGCAGCTCGTCTTGGGCGTCGCTCAGGCGATCGCTCATGGCATTGCGTACCAGCCGGCTGTTTTCCACCAGCACGGTGTTGGTCGAGGCGTGCAGCTCGTTGCCCAGGCTCTGGAAGGTGCTCCGGGCGCCGGCGGCGTTGGTCGCGGCCACCTGATTCCACACGGCATTGCCGGCACCGGCGTTATCCAGGCCCGTTGCGGCGGCGCGGGCGTTGCGGCCCTCGGCCAGCTCGGCGAAGGCCACGCCATTGCGCGCCAGGCTCAGGGTCGCCTGGCTGGCGCCATAGCTCAGGGTCGGGGTGAGGAAGGCGAAGTCGGACTGGATCTGGCCGAAGCGACCGCTCAGGCCATTGCCCGCGCTTAGCAGCTGATAGCTGCCCAGCGGCTGCCAGGAGGGGCTGGAAACCAGCGCCAGGGTGGCGCCGTCGACGGTGATGCTGCCACTGGCCATCAGGCGATCGGCGCGACCGCTGGCATCGGTCTCGACCTGATAGGTCGAGACCTGGTCGAGGACGGCGTTGCCGTTGACGTTGAGTTGCCCCACCGAGTTGCCGGGCGCGAGGATGCCGCCCTCGGCCACACGCAGGCTGGCGAGACTGCCGGTGCCGCCAAGGATGGCGCCCGTGTTGACGGTGACCGCCGAATTACCGAGGTTGCCGTTGATGGCCAGGCGACCCTGGTTGACGCGGGTGGTACCGGAAAAGTCGCTGTTGCCGGTCAGGCTCAGGGAGCCGTCCCCGGTCTTCACCAGGCTGCCGCTGCCGTGCAGGTTGTTGACCAGGCTGCTGTTGACCGACTGGTCCAGCACCAGGGTGGCATTATCGGTGATGTCGCCGCTGCCGAAGGCCTGGGCATGGCCACGCAGGGTGCCGCCATTGATTACCGTCCCGCCGCTGTAGGTGTTGACGCCGCTGAGGGTGAGTTCGCCGCTGCCGTTCTTGGTCAGGCTGCCGCTGCCAGCGATGTTGTTGCGCCAGGCGTCGCGGGCGTTGAAGCCACCCTGGCTGGCCTCCATGTTGACGCTGACATTGCCGGTGAAGGCCGCGTAGCCGTCGGCCGCGGCCATCAGGTTGAGGCGACCGTAGCCGTTGGATTCGTCGATGACCACATAGCCGGAAGACAGCTCGGTGCTGGCCAGGATGTCGCGGCGCTGACTGGCGGTGAGATAGGGAAAGCGCGTCTCCAGCAGCACCTCGGCGTTGACCGGCACCACCGGCGCCAGGTTGGTCGGACCGACGGGAGCGAAGCCGTAGGTCATGCGGGCGGTGTACAGCGCCTTGTCCTGGGCGTGCTGGGACTGCTGGTCGGTGGCCGGATCGATGCCGTCCACGCAGGTGTTGATGTCGCCGCCGCACTGCTGGGCGAAGTAGGCCTGGGCCTGGGCGAAGGCATCGCTGCGCAGCTGGGCGTTGTTGACCAGGTTGTCGATGGCGAAGTAGGTGGCGGTGATGCGGCCACCGATCACGTCCAGCGGCGAGTGCATGCCGGCGATGATGCGGTTGTTGCCCAGCTCCGAGGCGCGGAAGAGTTCTTCACCCAGGCGCTGGGGTACGGCGTAACCGAAGCCCATTGCCGCCAGGTAGGCCGCGTTGGTATGGCCGCTGGGAAAGCCGCCGTCGCTCTGCGGCGTGGTGCTGAGCGCCGGGCGCAACGACAGCGGCACGATGTCCACGCTGGCTTGCCGCCAGGGCCGCGGATACTGGTAGGCGTTCTTCGCCGGAGTGGTGGAGGCATCGTTGCGGATCGCCTGGACCAGTTGCACCACCTTGCCCAGTTGCGCGTTGGCGTCGCCGGCGCCGTTGCCGTTGTCGTTGTACTTGGTGGTCTGGGTGGAGGCGTCGAACACCGGGATGGTGGTGAGGGCGCCGGAGCCGGCCAGGTAGCCATTGGCCAGGGAACCCAGGCCGCTGATCAGGCTGTAACTCTGGTCGCGGCGGTCGTCGTAGTAGGCCGCTATCTCCTGGGCCTGGGTGCGGGTCTTCGCGAGGTCGACCACGTATTGGATATTGCGCTGCAGGATGGGCGCCCCGAAGGCGGTGGGCGTGCCGGTGTTCCAGGTGGCGCCGGGGGTCCAGAGCCTGTTGTAGCCTGACAGCAGGTCGACGCCATTGATGGCGTTGTTGCCCGAACGGCTGGCCGCTTGCACCGAAAGCGCCAACAGCGAGGCCGCGAACGCGACCGTCAACACCGCGGGTTTGTTACCTGAACGTTTCACCAGCTCTTCTCCTTGGCCCTGTGGATACAACTTGTTACAAGCTGTCTTGGGGCGGCGAGCCTAGAGCGGTGATATGACGGTGTGGCGGCGATTTGGAGGCAGTTTCACGACATCCCATGACCCAAGGGACCGCGATCTGGCGCCCGGCCGGGAAAGGATCGCGGTGTGGTGGATGGCAGGGACGCGCTAGCCGCGGCGCAACCTGTCCAGATCGCACCAGAGGTGCAGTTTGGTAAGCAAGCCATCCCCCACGGCTATTGCCTGCGGCTCGCTGCCGAAGAGGTTGAAGCCCGCCTGCCGGTACAGCGCCAGCGCGGCATCATTACCCTCGGTCACCGTGAGCTGAACGACCCTGAGCCCGGGCAGCCCCTGCGCATGGGTCAGGAGTTCGTCCAGCAGGCCCTTGGCGATTCCCAGACGCCGGTAACGATCAGGAACGTACAGCCCGAACAGGGTCGCCTTGTGCCGGACCTTTTCCTGCGTCTCGCGGCCAAGACCGACAACGCCCAGCAGCTCCGCGTCCCGGGTTGCGCCCCAGACCTGCTCTTGCGCCTGGTCATCCTCTTGCAGCCGACGCACCCACCAGTCGAGCGGCAGCGCCGCCCGCTCCTCGGGGCTGGAGGTGAAGGCTTCCGGATGTCGGGCATAGGCGTCCAGCATCAGTTGCCGGTAGACGGGGGCCCAGGCAGGCCCCAGGCGCTGGATATTCATGGTCAACCTCCTTCCAGCGCCAAGCCGCTTGCGAAGCCTGCGCTCTGTCATGACCGCTCAGAAATCGTCGTAGCTGACCTTCCAGAACAGGTCGATGCTGCCGTCATCGCGATGAGCCACGATCAGGCCTTCGGTCTCGCCAAAGGCTTCAAGCAACAATTCCCAGTCCTCGCTGCTCGCTTCCAGGCGCTCCACATTCACGTGCTTGTCGATGACCCCGCGCGCGTTGTTCACCAGCCGCGACACCCGCATCGTCAGGCGATCATAGGAGGTCAGCTGGGATGGCTGGCTCTGGGCCATGGGCGCGGGCTCCATAACTGTTCTTTTATACAGTAGTTCTCGACTGAGGCGATTGGCAAGTCGCCCGCCTCCCTGATCCGCCGGCAGCCCCTGGAGGTCTAAGCCGGAGGACCCTTTTTGCCCTGTGTCGGCCCGCGAGGAAACCCGGGTTCCCCATGATGGCGACACGCCGTCCATCCAGGAATAGCCACCAGACATCTCTGGATAAGGTGTGACATGGATCACTTTTTCTTGGCTAGGGTCAGACCCATCCACAACGCTCAGGGCGCTCTTGATGCGCGCCGCGCCCCCCGCGAGCAGCGACTGACGGCACCTCCATGGCGTCAGGTATTCAGAGCCCGTCCAAGGGCTTAAAGCTATCGCGATAACAAATCACCGTTAATCCGGCTGAGGTGCTTCCACCCGGCCCTCCTCTCCAGGTAGTCCACATGCAGCACAATGGCTGGAATTTCCTCAGCAACATCAGCGTCCGGGCCAAGCTGGCACTCGGCTTCTCCCTGCTCATCGGCATGATCCTGCTGGTGGCCTACACCGGATGGCAGGCTACCGACGCCCTGCGCGATCGGAGCGAAAGAATCGGCGACATCTCCGGATTCAGCACCCTGGCGCGCGATATGCGCATCGAGCGACTCGTCTACATCGTCAAGGCCGACGAGGCCCAGGCGGCCAAATGGCTGGCCGCGCTCGACAAGCTCGAAGCCCAGTTGCAGAGCATCATCCCCAACTTCAACTCGAACGCCAACGAGGCCTTGCTGAGCGAAGCCCGGGCCGCACTCAAGCGCTATCGGGACTTCTACACCCAGGTAGTGACGGCCACGCGGGAGCGTGCGACCGTCCAGCAGGCGGCGACCGCCACGGCGGAAGCGGCCAACACCTATCTGCTGGCCCTGGCCACGGCGGCCAATGCCCAGGAAGGGCGAGTCGAAGACCGTCAGCAGGTAGCGGCCCTCTTCATCGACCTGCAGCGGATGCGCATTGCCCTGCGTAGCTATGCCACCACGCCCACCAAGGACAACGAGGCCGCTGCCCATGGCGCCCTAGACGGTATCCAGGCAAAGGTCAAACAACTCGCTACGACCAGCACCCTGCCGACCGAGGCGTTGCAGAAGCTTGGCAGCGAACTCGACGGCTACCAGCAGCGCCTGCAACAGCTGATCACCACCCAGGCCCAGGTGGACCAGGGTCAGGCCGGTATCACTACCACCATCACCACGCTGCTGTCGGTCGCCGACAAGCTCACCGCGATCCAGAAGGAATTCCAGCTGACGGATGTGAGCGGTGCACGCCAGCTGCTGCTGGTGTGGCTGACCATCGCGATCGCTCTGGGCCTCCTGGGCGCCTGGCTGATCACCCGCTCCATCGTCCGCCCGCTGAAGGACACCGTTCTCCTGGCACAGACGGTCGCCAACGGCGACTTCACCCGTCAGCTGGAGGTGACCCGCAAGGATGAACTGGGCGCGCTGCAGATCAGCATGCAGCAGATGACCACCAACCTCCGCGGACTCATCGGCGAAGTGAAGGATGGCGTCGTCCAGGTCGCCAGTGCCGCCGAGCAGCTGTCGGCGGTGACCGAGCAGACCAGTGCCGGGGTGCAATCCCAGAAGGTCGAGACCGATCAGATCGCCACCGCGATGCAGGAAATGACGGCGACCACCCACGAAGTGGCGCGCAACGCCGGGGCCGCCGCGCGCTCGGCGCTGGAGGCCAGTCAGCAGGCCCAGCAGGGAGACCGGGCCGTCAACAAGGCCGTCGCCCAGATCGAACTGCTGGCCGGCGAAATGGCGTCGACCAAGATCGCCATGGCCGCCCTGCGCGATCATGCCGACAGCATCGGTGGCGTGCTCGACGTGATCAAGGCGGTTTCCGAGCAGACCAATCTGCTGGCGCTCAATGCCGCCATCGAAGCCGCCCGCGCCGGCGAGGCGGGACGCGGCTTCGCCGTGGTCGCCGACGAGGTCCGCGGCCTGGCGCAGCGCACCCGCTCCTCGACGGACGAGATCGCCCAGCTCATCACCGGTCTGCACCAGAGCACCGACCGCATGGCGGCGGTGCTCGATCATAACGTGCAGGTGACCGACAGCAGCGTCGGCCTGTCGCGCGAAGCGGGCGAGCTGCTCAAGCGCATCACCCGCTCGGTCAAGGACATCGAGTCGATGAACGAGCAGATCGCCTGCGCCGCGGAGCAGCAGGGCACGGCGGGTGAAGAAATCAGCCGCAGCGTGACCAACGTCCGCGACATCTCCGAGCAGACTGCCGCCGCCAGCGAGGAGACCGCCTCCTCGAGCACGGAGCTGGCGCGCATCGGTGTCCGGCTGCAGGAAATGACCCGCCGCTTCCAGGTCTGACAACAGCCCGAGCTCTTGCCGCAGCAGCCTGCGGCAAGAGCTCGCACCGTCAGGTTCTCCAACTCAACCGCCGGTCATTTCGGCTGAATCCTTGCGCCAGCGGCCAGTCACCAGGTGCCATCATATTGATATTATCAATGTCACTTATCGCACATTGATATCTCTTCTGTCAGTCCAGGTCACGCATGAAAACCTCACCAGAGCTGGGTCGGCTTGTCGATCAGACGCTTGCTGTGCCGGTCGGGCCCTTTGCCTTCGTCTCGGTGCTGGAGCGCCTGTTTCAGCTGGATATCCACAAGCAGCGCACGCGGCACCTCACTCGCTGCCTGCTGATCGGCACCCTGAGCTACGACAGCTTTCTGATCTGGTGGTGGCTCCTGCTGCAAGACGCCCTGCCCTGGGCGGCCGCCCAGATGCTGGGGATCGCCACCCCCTTCGCGCTGCTGGTCGTGGTGCTGCTGCAGGTGGTGCCGACACGTTGGCGCGAAACCCTGGCCTCGCTGCCGTTCTATGTCGGCCTGGTGGTGGTCTACAACATGGTGATCAACGGCCCACCGGGCGGGGAGATGAATCAGACACTGTTCATCTTCACCTGGCCGCTGATGCTGGCCTTCGTCAACACCTGCATGAAGAGTCCGCTGCTGCCGGCCCTGCTGTTCAACGGCTTCGCCCTGTCGGTGATCGCCCTTGCCGTCCATGAAGCGCCGGTGTCACCGATCGTCGGCGGGCTGATGATGACCAACGCCATCGTGATGGCGTTCTTTTCGCTATTGGCCAGTTACTGGCTCAACGTCGAAGGGCGCCGCTCCTACCTCTACAAGCTGCGCGAAGAAGTCCGCCTGGCGTCTCTCAATTCGGCCAATCAGGATCTGCAGATCCTTTCGGAAACCGACTCCCTCACCGGGCTGGCCAATCGTCGTCAGCTCCGCCCGCTCCTCGAAGCCTTCTGGCAACGTCGCCTGGCCGGAGAGCAAGGCGCCGTGCTGCTGATCGACGTGGATCACTTCAAGCGCTACAACGACTACTACGGCCACCTCGCCGGAGATGACTGCCTGCGCTCCGTGGCCAAGGCCCTGGCGGTCGGGCTGGGCCCGGGTGACAGGATCGGTCGCTATGGTGGCGAGGAGTTCGTCGTCCTCCTGGACCGGGTCGGCCCGGCCGAGGCGCTGGACGTGGCGGAGGCCATCCTGGAACGCGTTCGCGACCTGCAGATCCCGCACCAGGGGCGTCAGGACGACAAGACCCGGGTCACCGTCAGCATCGGCATCGCCCGCAGTGGCCTGGCCGGTCTGAGCAGCGCCGACGACCTGCTGGACTGTGCCGACCGCGCGCTCTATCGCGCCAAGCGCGAGGGCCGGGACCAGGTCTTCGAAGGGGGCGTCGATGCCATCCTGGGCGCACCGCTCGACCATGCCGCGCTGCTCACCCCGGAGGATGTCCGCAAGGGACTCGCGAGCAACGAATTCCTGCTGCACTACCAACCCATCTATCGCGTCGAGCCCCGGCAGGTAACGGGTTACGAAGCGCTGCTGCGCTGGCAGCATCCGACCCTGGGCATGGTCTCGCCAGAGGTTTTCATCCCGCTCGCGGAACAGGGCAATTTCATCATCGCCCTGGGCGAGTGGGTGGTGAAGGAGGCCTGTCTCGTGGCCAGTCAGTGGCCTCCACACCTGAGCATCTCCATCAACCTGTCGCCGCTGCAATTCGCCGATCCCATCCTGCATGAGCGGGTATCCGCGGCCCTCAGGCTCTCGCGCCTGGCGCCCAACCGCCTGGTCCTGGAGGTCACCGAAGGGGTGGAATTGGTCATAGATACCAAGACCCGCCAGTCCTTCGCCCTGCTCCAGCTGCTGGGCATCCGCATGGCCCTGGACGACTTCGGCAGCGGCTTTGCCGGCCTCGGCCCCATCCTCGAACTGCCCTTCCAGCTGATCAAGCTCGATCGCCGGATCCTGGCGATCGAGGACGAGGAACAGCGTGGCCAGGTCCTGACCTCCCTGTTGCTGCTGGGCAAGGCGATGAAACTCGAGGTGCTCTGCGAAGGCGTGGAAACCCCTGAACAACTGGCGCAGCTGCAGCAGCTGGGCGTCCGGCTCGCCCAGGGGTATCTGCTGGGCAGACCCGCGGCGGCTCCTAGCGGTCAGGAATTCCAGCTCACGGCGTCGCTGGAAGCCTGACGCCTAGCGCTAAACGACTTCCGGCGCCCTGCCGGGGGCCGGCAGCGATGCCCTGCCTACGGTTCGTCTAGAAGATCGCCAGGCTATCCAGCACCGCCGTGCAGAGCGCGCTTCCATAGGTGACCACGCCTAGCGGTACCCCTACCGCAGCGCCCAGGATCAGGGCGCAGACCAGCAGCGCCACCAGCGGTATCCCGAACACGGGCTGCACCAGGAAACGGCCGCCGCTGTTATCCCCTGCAACTTTTGCCTTGGACGTCTCTGCCGAGTTGGCGGCTTCGGACCGGGCGCGGGTGGGCTGCCCGGGCGGCTGACGTCCTGGCCTGGCCTTGCCTTCCATCTCGATCAGATCGGCGATATCGGCGAGGGTCCCGCTGTTGCGTGTGATCTGCTCATGAGCAGCGCGGAGGGAATCAGGCTTGGCCGTGCGGCCTGCACCGCGAGGAGGTCTTCGTGAGGCGGTCATAGTGCAAGAAACGGCGGAGAAGGTACTTAGGATGACACAGTCTGAGGTTAAGGCTATTAACCTTAGCCCTATATATGGCTAATTGCCACTATTTCTCAGGTGCCTGCCTGAGCAGCGGAACGCTGACCTCCTCCCCCGCTTCGAGCGCCGCCAACGCCAGGCGGGTGGCTTCGAGCCGCTCTTCCAGGGAGTAGTCCTCCGCGCCCTCGTCCGGCAGCTCCAGTTGTTGTTCAAGTGCATTGAAGGAATGCCATTCGGCATCCTCCGCCACAGGGCGGGCCAGGCTGTCCTGCGCGGGGAAAGACCCTGGTTCATCCGCTTCAACCGGCTGAGCGGACTCGCTCGTGCCCGACCCGGGCAGGACGTCGTGCGCAGCGCCCTGCTGGATATACAGCGGGACCGCCGCTTCGGCGGCCTGCCCCGTAGCGGTCAGCGCAGCCGGGGTACGCGCGAGTTCGAGCCTGGGCACTACCCCGGCCCGGTACAGCGCCAACAGGCGGGCATCGACGTAGCCCAGCAAGAGATAGCCCGCCGAGGTTTCGCTGCCATCTTTATTCATCACAGTGCTTCCTGAATGGGTTGGAACGATCGCCTCCAGGGTTCGCGGAGGCGAATGAAGGACCGCTCACCTGACTATCCGATCCTGAGCGCTGCAGCCCTTCAGCTGTTTCCGCAACCCGGACAAGGCGCAGCCGACATTCTGCCGGCGATACCACGCGGGAGACAGGAAAGAACGCTCTGGCGAAGCGGCCGTTGCGCCTTCACGGCAGCCAGAACCCCGAACACCTGGCTGAGCAGCCGAATGCTCCGACTCCCCAAGGCAGTTACCGAGCTGAGCGAGGCCCTGCACAGGCAGCGCCATCAGGCCGAACAGCCGAGTGCGGCAGGGCCTATCGCTGCACGGCGATGCACTTGATTTCCGCGAGGAGTCCGGCACGGGCCAGTTCGGCGACGCCAATGCAGGTCCAGGCGCACATCGCTCTGGGAAAGACCGCATCCTTCACGCGCCTGAAGACCGGCATGTGCCTATGCAGGTCGACGTGGAAAGTCGTCAACTCCACGACGTCCTCGAACGTACAGCCACCCGCTGCCAAGACAATGCGAAGATTGTCCCAGGCCGCCCGGAATTGCTGCTCGGGATCCAGGATAACCTCCAGCTCCGGCGTACGGCCCACCTGCCCTGCGCAATAGAGCGTCTTGCCGACCTTCACGGCCGGTACATAACCCGCACGTTCGACAAGCCCTTTCATGCTGTCGGGGATGATCAACTGGCGGTCTGTCATTGTCTTCGCGTCCACGGTCGTAGAAAAGGCAAACTAACAGCAGCAACGCTCCGAGGCCTAGCCGCGCTTTTCCGGGGCTGCCCCGGACGCCTGACCTCGCGGGCTCCGCCCCGATCCTCCGGGGATGCCGAGGGCAGCCTTGATCCGGTCTCGGCCAGGACGACATCGCTCGCACCAACGCTCAGCGCACCTGCTTCCCCTGCTGCGGTACGAAATCGTCAATGGGGTGGTATGGCGAATCCTGGCGGACCGCCAACAACGTGAACGGTTGGCGTCACAGCTGCGCGTGGATGGCGCCATCGAAATGCGAGACGGGCTACTACAGGTGATGGCGGGTCGGCTGGAGGACGTCAGCGAGCGGCCTCAAGGGCTGGAAGCAGGCGGCGGGGATGTTCACGAGTTGCATCCGTCAGAGCCACCTGACACCCAAGCCCCAGGGCTTGCCTATGGTTTTCACAGACTAGGCGCTTTCGCTGACCCTGAAGTCCTTGAACAGCAGGAACACCATTACGGCCGCCAGAATCTCCAGCGCGCTGCGACACCTCTCCTAAATCGGATGTCGGTTTCCGAAATCCTGAAATTACCAAAACCGGAATCAGCCAATGACAGCTCTCGACTCAACGCTGCCGTTGACGGAATGCAGCTAACGGCCAGCAGCGCGAAGAAGCCCCACCCAGCCACTGGCAATGGCGACTCCTAAGAGGTCGTCCAACTGACAGTGTGCGCCGTACCTCACAAACCGCCATCAGGGCCCAGCGCTATGTGTGCCAGCAGACAGACGCCGCCCATCCAGACTTCCACACTGAATGGGTACCACCTCAAGGTGTCGTACCCGCGGCAATAGCGTGAAAGGCATCTCCGCGTCGTTGTCTAAGTTTCGCGTTGAATGCTAAGGAAAACATGGCTAGGCAATGGCTTCGAGCAATCCAACGGCTGTGGCATTCCGCACCGCGCACCTTCCAGTATGAGCCAGCCTTACGCGCAGAACTGTTCAGTTTGGAGCAAATGGCGGCCCACGGCGCTCATCTCGCCCGACAACATCAGCTGAGTACCCATACCACCTCGGACGCCCTGCTTCATCGCCTTGCCGAGAATGCCGCCGTACTAGCCAGCAGTGGCCAGGCGATGGCAGTGGCCGCGCTGTCCAGTCAACGCGCCACGCCAGCGGCCGCCTGGCTACTCGACAATTTCTATCTGGTCGAAGAGCAGATACGCACCGCCCAGAAACACCTGCCCAAAGGCTACTGCCGTGAGCTGCCCGGTCTGGAAGACGGCCCCTCGCGCACCTTTCCGCGGGTGTATGACATCGCGCTGGAGACCATTTCCCATGGCGACGGCCGCGTCGACAGCGAGAATCTGAGTTGTTTCGTCACCGCTTATCAAACGGTGACGCCCCTGACCCTGGGCGAGCTGTGGGCCATTCCCATCATGTTGCGCCTAGCGTTGATCGAAAATCTTCGACGTGTCGCGTCGCAGGTAATGGCCAGCTGGACCGATCGCAACCTCGCCGATAACTGGGCCGACCGTTTCATTTCGACGGCGGAGCACGACGCCAAGAGCGTCGTGCTGCTGGTAGCCGATCTCGCACGCTCTGCGCCGCCGATGACCAGCGCCTTCGTTGCGGAGCTCTCGCGACGTTTGCAGGGCCAGAGTACCTCACTGGTTCTGCCGATGACCTGGGTCGAACAGGCCCTGGCGGAGTCCGGCCAAAGTGTCGAACGCCTTATTCATCTCGATGGCCAACTGCAGGCCACGGAGCAGGTGTCGATCAGCAACAGCATCAACAGCTTGCGGCTGCTATCGGCGGTGGACTGGCGCGAGTTCGTCGAGCGCATGAGCGGCGTCGAACAAGCGCTGGCCAAGGACCCGGCTGACATCTACCGCCGCATGGATTTCGCCACTCGCGATCACTACCGCCACGCCATCGAGCGCCTGGCGCGCAGCTGCTCGCATTCCGAGATCGACATCGCGCAGGCGGCCATCGGGCTCTGCGACGCCGCAGCCGAACAGGATCCAGTGCAGAGGCACGTCGGTTTCTACCTGGTAGGCGCGGGGCTGGCCACCCTGGAAATACAGCTGGGTGCCCGGCGCTCCCTGATGGAGCGCTGTCGCAGGATACTGCGCGGCGCGCCCATGGCGTTCTTTGTCGTGCCCGTCATGGCGCTCAGCGTGCTGTTGGCCTGGCCTTTCTTCACCTGGTCGAGAGCGGACGGATGGGGCCTCTGGACGATACTGCTGCTTGGCGGGCCGATCGTGGTAATGACCAGCCAGCTGGCCATCGCGCTCGTCAACCGCCTGGTGACCCTGACGCTGCTGCCGGACATTCTGCCCCGCCTGGATCTAAGCGCCGGCATTCCCCCCGAGGCACGCACGCTGGTCGTGGTGCCAACGCTGATCGGTAGCGTTCAGGACATGGAAGAACTGATCGATGGCATGGAGGTACGCTTTCTCGCCAATCGGGACGCCAACCTGCACTTCGCCTTGCTCACCGATTTCATGGATGCCCAGAGCGAAGTCCTCGAGAGTGACGCGTCGATACTGCACTACGCGAGCCAGGCGGTCGAAGCCCTGAACCTGAAGTACCCGGAAACCGGCGCGGCACGGTTCTTCCTGCTGCATCGCCCGCGGCGCTGGAATCCCACCGAACAGCGCTGGATAGGCCACGAGCGCAAGCGCGGCAAGATAGCGGACCTCAATGCGCTGCTACGCGGGCATGGCGCTGGGCGCTTCTCCCTGGTCGTCGGCAACCTCTCTGCTCTACCGAGGATCAGCTACGTCATCACATTGGATACCGACACCCAACTGCCGCGCGAGGTGGCGCGGCAGCTCCTGGGTGCGATCTGCCACCCCCTCAACCAACCGCGCTTCGATGGGCGCCAGAAACGCATCACGAGCGGCTACGCGATTCTGCAACCTCGTGTCGGCATCAGCCTGCCGAGCATCGCTCGCTCCACGTACGCTCAGCTGTTCGGCAGCGACGCTGGCGTGGACCCCTACACACGCTCCGTCTCCGACGTCTACCAGGACTTGTTCGGCAACGGCTCCTTCATCGGCAAAGGGATCTATGCCGTGGATGCCTTCGAACATGCCCTCCAGGACCGCTTTCCCGAAAACCGTATTCTCAGCCACGACCTGATCGAGGGCTGTTATGCCCACTCCGGCCTCATCAGTGATGTACAACTCTATGAAGAGCATCCGGCGCGCTACAGCGCCGACGCCAAACGCCGTCATCGCTGGATACGCGGAGACTGGCAGTTACTGCCGTGGCTGATGCCCTGGACACCGAAATCCGACGGTAGCCTGGAGCCGAATCGCCTGACGCACCTGGCCTACTGGAAGATCATCGACAACCTGCGTCGTAGCCTGGAGCCAGCCGCCTTTCTCGGGGTATTGCTATGGGGTTGGTTTGCCAGCGCTCACGCACTGGCGTGGAGCCTTGGCGTATTGCTGCTGGTGATCACCCACCCCCTGATCAGCGCCTTGCTGGAGCTGCCGCACAAAGCCCCGGACATCCAGCTCGGTCAGCACCTGAAGGTGGTCCTTCGCAGTGCCATCCAGCAGATCACGCGTGCGCTGCTGAGCCTGGTGTGGCTACCGTTCGAAGCCTTCAGCAGCCTGGACGCCATCGGCCGCACGCTGTGGCGCCTGACCATCAGTCGCCGCCATCTCCTGCAATGGAATTCGTCCCGCGAAGTGGAGCGTAGCAGCCGCAACGACCTGCCGGGCCTGTATCGGCTGATGTGGGTGGCGCCCCTGCTGGCCATCGTCGTGGCTGCCGTCTTGCTGCTGGGTGACGCCCCCTGGGTATCGGCAATCGCCGCGCCTTTCCTGCTGGCCTGGCTGCTGGCACCGGCCGTCGCCTATCGGGTGAGCCAGCCAAGTGGCCCATCGGTGTTCACGCCTTCTCCCGCGGAGCAGCAATTCCTGCGCGGCCTGACGCGCAAGACCTGGGCCTTCTTCGACGATCACGTGGGCCCTGGCGATAACTGGCTGCCTCCGGACAACATTCAGGAGCAGCCAACGGCGGTGACCGCCCACCGAACCTCGCCGACCAACATGGGCATGGCGCTGCTCTCCCACCTGGCGGCCCATGACTTCGCCTACCTGAGCGGGGGCCGACTGCTCACACGATTGGATAAGACACTGGCCAGCATGTCGCGGCTGGAGCGTCATCGCTGCCACTTCTACAACTGGTACGACACCCAGACCCTGCAACCGTTGCCGCCGCGCTACGTGTCCACGGTGGACAGCGGCAATCTGGCTGGCCTGCTACTGACGCTGCGCTCCGGGCTTTATGAATTGCCGCACGCGCCACTGCTCAGCGTTGACTGGTGCAGTGGCCTGGCGGACTGCCTTGCCGTGCTGCGAGAGGCAGTACAGGCGAGAGAACTGGATGAGCAGTTGCTCGCCGGTGCGTACAACGAATTGGCGGCCGCCCATACGCTTGAGGGTCTGAACGAGATCAGTAGCGTCCTGCAGCGCCTCATCGTTTGGGCCGAGGCTCTGAAACCCGTGCTGGAAGCGGCTCCCGAAGCCGACTACTGGCGCCAGGCGCTGTTCGCGCAATGCCAGGATCTCCATAGCGAGGTGGCCAGCCTCACCCTCCCTGGATCCCCCCTGGCATCGGCCAGCTGGCATGAGCTGGCGCAGCTGGATGTCACACGGTGGGCCATCGACGAACAGCCTCGGGTACGGGCGGTGATCGCCCAGGCCAAGGAGCGCATCGGCACCGCGCTGCGCCTGGCGGATATCACTGCCGACCTGGCCGACATGGACTTCACCTTTCTCTACAACCCGCAACGCGAGCTGCTGACCATTGGCTACAACGTCGAGGAACAACGCCTGGACGGCGGCTACTACGATCTCCTGGCATCGGAAGCACGTCTGACCAGTTTCCTGACCATCGCGCAGGGCCAACTGCCACAGGAAAGTTGGTTCACCCTCGGCCGGCTGCTGACGAGCAACGGCGGCAATCCCGTGTTGCTGTCCTGGACCGGCTCGATGTTCGAGTACCTGATGCCGATGCTGGTCATGCCCACCTATGCCGGCACCCTGCTCGACCAGACCTGCCGCGCGGCCGTGGCGAGACAGATCGAATACGGCCAGCAACTGGGCCTGCCATGGGGCGTATCCGAGTCCGGCTACAGCACCCTGGACGCGCAACTCAACTACCAGTACCGGGCCTTCGGCGTGCCCGGGCTCGGTCTCAAGCGCGGGCTGGGCGAAGACCTGGTGATGGCACCCTATGCCTCGGTTCTGGCGCTGATGGTGGCGCCAGAAGCCGCATGCAAGAATCTCCAACGCCTGGCCGGCATGGGCATGGCTGGCCGCTATGGCCTGTATGAAGCCATCGACTTCACCAGCGCCCGCCTCCCTCCAGGGCAGCACGCCGGACTCATCCAGTCGTTCATGGCGCACCACCAGGGCATGAGCCTGCTGTCACTGACCCATGTCTTGCGCCAGCGGCCCATGCAGCGTCGCTTCGAAGCCAATCCGCAGTTCCAGGCCACGTCCCTGCTGCTGCAGGAGCGGGCGCCTAGAAGTGCCGCGCAGTACCTGCACACCGCCAATGCCGCGCTGGAAGGCCAGGTCTCCCGCGCCAGTGAAAACAAGCTGCGGGTCTACACCGATCCTTGCCGGCGGCACCCGGCCGTGCAGTTGCTTTCCAACGGCCGCTACCATGTGATGATCAGTAATGCCGGCGGCGGCTACAGCCGTCGCGACAACCTGGCCGTCACGCGTTGGCAGGAAGACATCACCTGCGACGACACCGGCACCTTCTGTTACCTCCGCGATGTGGACAGCGGCGATTTCTGGTCCTCGGCGCACCAGCCCACCTTACGCAGGACGGAGGGCTTCGAGGCAATCTTCACCGATGCCAGGGCCGAGTTTCGGGTCCGCGAACGTGATTTCGATGTCCATACCGAAATTGTCGTTTCGCCGGAAGACGACATCGAGTTACGGCGCCTGCACATCAGCAATCGCAGTGGACGGCGCCGAACCCTGGAGCTTACCAGCTACGCGGAAGTGGTCCTGGCCCCCGCCTTGAGCGACGCCTTGCACCCGGCCTTCAGCAAGCTATTCGTGCAAAGCGAACTGCTCACCCCGCTGCAGGCCATCCTGTGTAGCCGGCGGCCACGCTCCAGTGATGAAAAGGTGCCGTGGTTGTGTCACCTGCTGGCGGTCCACAATGCGGACATCGCGGCGATCTCCTACGAAACCGATCGAGCCCGCTTCATCGGTCGTGGGCGCAATTTGACGCACCCTGCCGCCATGGATGCCGAGGCGCTTTCCGGTACCGCCGGCGCGGTGATCGATCCCATCGTGGCCATCCGCTGCCGGATCACCTTCGATCCAGGCCAGATCGCCACCATCGATCTGGTGACCGGCGTGAGCGACAACCGTGAGGGTTGCCTCCAGCTGATCAACAAATACCGCGACCGCCGCCTCGCTGATCGCGTCTTCGACCTGAGCTGGACCCACAGCCAGGTGCTGCTGCGCCAGCTCAACACCTCCCACGCCGAGGCGCGGTTGTTCGAGCAGATGGCTGCGTCCATCATCTATACCAATCCCTCACTGCGGGCCGCACCGAATATCCTCGCGGCCAATCAGCGCAATCAAAGCGGCCTCTGGGGCCAGGCGATCTCGGGCGACCGACCCATAGTGCTGCTGCAGATTTCCACGGCTATCCATATCGATCTGGTGCGCAAGCTGGTGCAGGCTCACGCCTACTGGCGACACAAAGGGCTCAGTGTCGACTTGGTGATCTGGAACGAAGACCAAGCGGGTTATCGTCAGGAACTGCAGGATTCGATCATGGAGCTGGTCACCTCGGGCAGCGAGGCGCACTTGATCGATCGGCCAGGTGGCATCTTCGTCCGGCCGGCGCAACAGCTCTCCCATGAGGATCGTGTGCTGATGCTGGCGGTCGCTCACCTGGTGCTCAGCGACGAGCGCGGCAGTCTCGCCGAACAGGTCCACCGGCGCCGCGCGGAACCGAGGCTACCGGCTTTCGATGCCAAGCTATTGCCCAGCGTCGTTCCGACGGCTGCGACTCCGCTGGACGGTGCGTCCCTGATCCTCGGCAACCCCCATGGCGGCTTCAGCGCCGATGGCAAGGAATACGTCATTCACTCGCATGCTGGACAGCGCACGCCAGCGCCTTGGGTGAACGTGCTGGCAAACCCCAACTTCGGCAGCGTGATATCGGAAAGTGGCAACGCCTACACCTGGTATGAAAATGCCCACGAATTCCGCCTGACCCCATGGCGCAATGATCCGGTCAGCGACCCAGGCGACGAGACCTTCTACCTACGCGACGAAGACAGCGGCCACTACTGGTCGCCCACGCCCTTGCCCCGCCCTGGCAAGGGTACCTACGTGACCCGGCACGGCTTTGGCTATAGCGTGTTCGAACACGAAGAAGACGGTATTCGCAGCGAACTGTGGGTCTACGTATCGTTACAGGATCCGGTCAAGTTCTCACACCTGAAAATCCATAACACTTCAGATCGACCCCGGCGACTGTCGATCACCGGCTACGTGGCCTGGGTCCTCGGAGACCTTCGCGAGAAATCCTGCATGCACGTGGTCAGCGAGGCCGACCCGAACAGCGGCGCGCTCCTGGCACGCAACAGCTACTCCATCGAGTTCCCAGGCCGGGTGGCCTTCTTCGATGTCGATATGCCGATCGCCAGCAGTACCGCCGGCCGCTGTGACTTCATCGGCCGCAACGGACATCTCGCGGCGCCGGCAGCGATGGCTCAGCCCCACCTGTCCGGGCGCAGCGGCCCAGGGCTCGATCCTTGCGCTGCCCTACGGGTGGATATGCAACTGGCTCCTGGCGAGAAGCGCAGCGTCACCTTCCGGCTCGGCGCGGCGCAGGATGCCACCTCGGCATCGCATCTGGTGCTACGCATGCGGGGCAACGTCACTGCAGAAGCGGAATTGCAATGCGTCCGCGAGCACTGGCACGACACGCTGGGCAAGCTGCAGATCACTACGCCGGAGCCGGCCGTGGACGTACTGGTCAATGGCTGGCTGATGTATCAGGTGATCGCCTGCCGCTTCTGGGCCCGCAGTGGCTATTACCAATCCGGCGGGGCGTTCGGTTTCCGCGATCAGTTGCAGGACAGCATGGCTATGCTGCACGCCGACCCGGCCGCGGTTCGCCAGCACCTGCTGCTGTGTGCTGCCCATCAATTTATCGAAGGCGACGTGCAGCATTGGTGGCACCCGCCCCTGGATCGGGGTGTGCGTACCCGCTGCTCCGACGACTATCTCTGGCTGGCCTGGGCGACCAGCCGCTACGTCAAGGTCACAGGTGATGCCAGTGTCCTCTTGGAAAGCGTGGGTTACCTGGAAGGACGCGCGCTGAACAATGGTGAACAGTCCTATTACGACCTGCCGACCCGCTCCCCTTTACGAGAGACGCTGTACCAGCATTGCGTGAGGGCTATCGAGCATAGCTTGGCGCGTGGCGCTCACGGCTTGCCGCTGATGGGTGACGGCGACTGGAACGATGGCATGAATCGCGTCGGCGAAGGGGGCAAGGGTGAAAGCGTCTGGCTCGGTTTCTTTGGCTACGACGTGCTCCGCCGCTTCGCCACAACCGCCCTGCTCCATGACGATGCCGCCTTTGCCAAGCGCTGCAAAGAAGAGGCCGAGACGTTGCGCCTCAGCCTCGATGCGCACGCGTGGGACGGAGACTGGTATCGCCGCGCCTACTTCGATGATGGCAGGCCTCTGGGCTCGGCCAGCAATGATGAATGCCGCATCGACTCCATCGCCCAGAGCTGGTCGGTGCTGTCAGGCGCGGCGTCGGAGCCGCGCCAACGCGCGGCCATGGCGTCTCTGGAGCAGCACCTCATGCGTCGTGATCTCGGCTTAGTGCAGCTGCTTGATCCGCCCTTCGACCAGGGTGTACTCGATCCTGGCTACATCAAGGGCTATGTACCCGGTGTTCGCGAGAACGGTGGGCAGTACACCCATGCGGCGGTGTGGGCGGGCATGGCGTTTGCCGAGTTGGGAGACAGTGGCCGGGCATGGGAGCTACTGCGGATGATCAATCCAGTCGGCCACGGGAAAGATGCCACCGCCATCTACAAGGTCGAGCCCTATGTCGTGGCTGCCGATGTCTATGGCATGCCGCCCCACGAAGGACGGGGCGGTTGGAGCTGGTACACCGGCTCGGCCGGCTGGATGTATCGGCTGATCGTCGAGTCGCTCCTCGGCGTGCAACGCAGCGGCAGCCAGTTGCGCATCCGCCCGGTGCTGCCGGCAGAGTGGGCGACCTTCAGCATGGAGTACCGGTTCGGCACCACCCTCTACCGCATTGCGCTTTCCCGCGGTGACCTGCCCCGGCCGACCATTCAAATGGACGGCACGATGGTGCAAGGCGACAGCATCGATTTGATCGACGATGGCCTGGAGCATCAGGTCGATGTGCGCTGGCCGGACAACTAGAGCTGCGCAATGCCAGAGCGCTCCGAGCCCTTCGCAGCAGCGCGCGAGACAGAGGGACAGGACTTGACGACGCAGGACCGGCGAAAAGCCGCATCATGCAAGGATATCCCTGATATTCACGACTGGGACAGGGCCATCTGAACGAGCGGCTGGTCTGGTCTACGAACAAAAGCACGGCGACCTGCCTCGCGAACTCCCAGAAGGGCACTACACAGCAACATCGCTCATACACCCATGAGGAAGCCGTTATGCTTGCTTACTTCGTCGTTTCAAAAAGTTCGGGAAACATCATTCGGGTCACCAGGCGCGACGTCAGGCCAGCGGACTCCGCAACCGTCACCTTCCTCGAGGCGTTGCCCAGCGAACTGGCTAGCTACGAGTCTGCACACGCACGCGGCCAGGACCTGATCAACATCGCCGATACGGCGAGCCATCCCAGCAGCACCTGACACCAAGGGAGCATTCGTGGGTGACGCCAGGTGTATAGAACCGCCACCATTCGATAGACCAGCAGCTGTGTCGTTGGCTGTTATTGTCGCTGGATCGTCTGCCTGGCGATCAGCTGAACATGACCCAGGAATTGATCGCTAACATGCTCGGCGTACGTCGAGAAGAGATGACCGAGACCGCGGGGAAACTGCAGCGCCAGGGCGTTATCGAATACAGCCGCGGGCACATCACGGTACTCGAGCGCAGCACTGAATACGAGCACCGATAGGAGTCGCGGCATTCAAAGTCACATCCGGTTGCGCGTCCTCATCCGGGGCAGCCCGGAAAGAAACACGCATTTGGCCAGCAGTTGCAGTCTCGGTCTTGAATTTTGATTCGAATAAGCTCAGCTCGCCTTCATCAGCATGGATCTGCCTAACGAAGACGCTTCCCTGATTACGTGCTCGAAGTCGGCACGGTGAGAACACTGAAGGCAGCGCCGATAGAATGATTGCCACCACCGCCAATCCAATTCTGCTCGCCACTACCGTAAGCAAGCGACTCAGGCAGCTCACTACGAGTTTTTCTCCGACTTTTACACTACACCTGCAGGTTGGTGGCCGCCGGCAGGGCTCGTAACACCGTCGGTGGTAACCTCTTTCCCCTCCAGATACGCAAAAGCCGCGCACATTCGTGCGGCTTTTGTTTTAGAGCAGGCATAAAAAAGCCCGACTCAGTGGCCGGGCTCCAAAGTCGTCAGCATCTCTTTACGCACAAAATTGGCAAGATAGGGAAATAATTGCTCAAGCGCTCGCTACCGTCGAGCGGCAATATGACCCAGTAACCCTTCTTCTGTTACCACGGTGTTAGTACGACTAAGCGCCTGGGTCACTAGATCCTCGCAGCGCTTACCGATGCCACCGTACCACCGGCAGCACGTCTGCTCGGGGCGTGCATCCGGGTCCCAGATATTCATGCAGTAGAATGCTCTGAGCAAGACGACTATGTCTGTGGATCGGCGCCATTCTACCCCGCGTAGCTCAGGGATCGCCCAGGCGGTGACCGCCTTCCATACAAACAGCCGTGGCGATGGTGACTAAGTGCGCGGGATCAGGAATCCATGGCATCGACCTTGCCTGCCTTGCCCGTGCTGTACTTGGCCACCAGTCCAGTCCAGTCCAGGGAAGATAGCTGGCGGTGCAGCGGAGCGTGCAGCAGGCAGTCCAAGTCGCGCTGCTCCTGCGGGCTAAGGCGGCTGCCAGATTGCACTTCCAGGTAGCCGGCGTCATAGAGCTTCTGTCAGGCCTGCTTGTTGGTGTTGTCGATGATCTGGGCGGACAGGCAGCGGACGACTGCACTCAGGGTGTCACAGTAGTAGCTTATGGTGAGTCTCCGGTGCAATGCGTGCCATGCGGGCCGCGGCGGTTGCTCGATTCGTCGTGCTGAATCCACTGCAGGGTGGCCAGCAGCTGTTCCAAGTGCAGGAGGCGGTGGCTCAGGGTGAAGACCAGATCCTCTGCGGGCAGCACCTGGCCAGGGGTGTAGTCAACCCAGCCGGTACCAGCACAGGCGTTGCACGCCCGCTCGTAGATGACGCCTTTGGTGACGCCTCGCCTGTGACCTATCATGCAACGCGAAATCGGCTTTGCCTCCCGAGTGAGGTCAGCGCCGTGCTACTTGCGCATTGGCCCTTCGGTCGATCTCATCAGTGATCAGGGCCTTCTCGCTCTGGGCGCGTGACATGTCACGCTGGTTTTTTTCCTGCGCCGCTCTGTCGATGGTGCTGCTGTCTTTCCCAGACAGGAACCGATCACCCTGATCTCGACCAGAGCGCTGACCCTGGGCGGTAGATATACGGACGAAGCATTGGCTGCGCTGCTCCTCCAGTACGCGGTACCTTCGGAGCAGCTCATCGTCCGTAGCAGTACCCATGCGAAGCGCAGCAATAGCGTGTACTTCGTCGACAAGCTCCTGAGCGTTATCAGGAGCAGCTACGTGCGCCTTATCGAGGTGGCTTGGCAGAACGACTAGGGACCGCCCCAAGATCTGGGCGGCTATGTCGTGGATTGTGTGCTGAATAGTGATCACTGGATGACCTCGATTCTGGACAGGCGCAAATAAGCGGTGATGGCTAGGCGCATCCTCAAAGCCAACGCAGACCCGAGCCAAGAAACCTGCTTCGCTCAGATGATGCAGCGTCTCATGCTGCGCCGGGGAAACAGGGCTCTTGTGCACACGGTTCAGCTTGAACTCAATCCGCGTACCGAAATAGCCGCAGCGCGCTAGATCGATGCAGATATCCGGAATGCCGACCGTTACGCCCTGCCCCTGCAACTTCTTTGCCGTAGTGGCGTATCGTTTGGAGCCTTTAGGGACGTGATATATCAGTTTCGACTCTTTCGGGTACTGCACGTAGAGCGAGTCGAATAGTTGTTTTTGCTCAATGGCTTCCCTGTCGTTGCGGCGGGTCTTTGGGCACGACTAGCACGGCGGGGCTCAGGGCATGAGGGCGGCGGTCATGCAGCACCGCTTTGGCCAGCAGCCCATAGCAGTGCTGCAGCAGCTTGTCTTGGGCACCGTAACGGTTCTCGAATCGGCGATTCCAAGGGTGGATGGCAATCAAGCCGGGCATGCCGGTTCAATCATGATGGCGGCCAGCGCGCAGCGGTAGCAGGCGGATGCTCACGAGTAGGTTCAGGCGCCCATCCAGCCGACGTACGATGCAGCCCAGGCTGTACACAGCATTATGAAAGCGCTTCTCTGCGGCGCTAAGTGTCTTACCCTTCATCGCCATCGACCAAAAGGTCGCCGATCGAGCGGCGTGGTGCCGGTGCCGGTGCCGGCGCATTGCGCTCGCGCTTCACCGACTGGGCCAGCTCCTGCTCGCGGAAGTGGACATGAGCCTCGGTCTGCTGGATCTAGGGGTCCGTGACGGAGCCACGATTGAATCCCTGGTCATAGGTCAGGCGGCGGGCTTCGGTCATCTTTTGCTTGGTGAACATCATGCTACGTCGGCCTCCGGCCAGATGATGCGAGCCGAGGTCAGCGCATCGTCGAGGGTTACTTGGGCGCCGACCTTTGCGAACGGCGGTCGGCCAGAGAACAGAACGAACCAGTAGGCCTTCCTGCGGCACCTCGGCGAGTGCTTTCCCACTCGAACAGGACGAAGCCGCCACCCTCGCGGAGCCGGTCAGAAGCGCGTTCCCCTACGCTCTCCTCGAACTTGGCAACCGAGAGGGACAGTCGGCTTCATCTCATCGTAGCGCTTGTTCACCACTTCAAAGATGCTCATACGCTCGAAGTCGTTTTCACGACTGGCGCCTAAGTCGTCGATAACCAGCAGGACGGCCTGGAGCGGCAGGACTTCCACACCGAGGGTCGTGTACTCCCGCTCTGGAACGCACATAAGGCATAGCCGGCGCGAAGACAGCGTCCATAGTTCTCGGTCTGCATCCACGGACGACTTTGCTGCCGACTAGCGTGACCTTCATCTCGGCGCTGATTGCTAAGGTAGGCGCGAGACCCACCGGTCGGCCATGGAAGGAAAAAGAGATAATGAGCAGTCTAAGGAAAAGCCAGGAGTGAAGTCCGTGAAGTCGGGGAGTTGTGGCACGGAAAATCTTGAGATCGAGAAAAAACATCGCCTACGTTGGTGTCCTGCTGTTCATCGCAGTTGCAGGAACGCTCGTCATTGTATTTTCGCCGTTTTTCCTATTTGATCCTTGGTAGATTGCGTACCCGCGGAGGCGCTGCCCGGACATGCTGAATCCTACAGCTATCGCTGCCGCTAGAGTGGTTTGTCGCGGGATACTCACTACCGTATTGGGAATAGACGCACAGGAGGTAATCATGGTCCTTACGGTACGGTCTCAGCTCAGGCTCACCAACCTGGAAGCGGATTTGGCCAATCGTTTTGCTGAAACACTTCAAATCGCTCACGCCGCTGACCTCAAGCTCTAGGTTCAAACCGATCTTGAGCAAGCTCTCGCTGACGCAGGCAAACTCAGCAAAGAACAAGAGTTTTGTCTTGCATGGACTTGTACCAACGGTCCAGACCTATATACCAAGGAGTGCATGAAGATGACGGACTCTCTCGTCGGGCGTGACCCCTATAAAGCGCTTCCTATCGTAGACGGCCCTGTTCAAGGCCAAACCCATGCTTGGCCGCACCGCTCATTCCAAGTGGACTCATCTCCAGGAAGCCTTGGATCACTTCCCTCTATCGTTACCTACCACCTAAATCAGCATCAACAGCTTGGCTGGGTTTGGTCGTTAGCGCAGCCATCCTGACACCACTTGAACAGGGGCGTACCGGTACAGATATAAACGGTGATTAGGCATCCTTTGAAAGAATCCTCCAGTGGGTCTAGGCCCGAAGAGTGGATTTCCTTGCAGCAGTGTTTAACGGGTCCTGCAAGATGCTGAGCGAAGGCATCGGTCGTGTCTCACTTCGCCTTTTGCGAGCCACACAGCAAGATAGCTCATACAGCCACGAGGAAGCCGTTATGCTCGCCTATTTCGTCGTTTCAAAAAATCCGGGCAATATTATCCGGGCCACCAGGCACAACGTAAGGCCGGCGGACTCTGTAACCGTCACCTTCCTCGAGGCGTCGCGCAGCGAGCTGGATCGCTACAAGTCTGCACACGCCCGCGGTCAAAACCTGATTAACATCGCCAATACGGCGAGCCGTCCCAGCAGCACCTGAGGCCAAGGGAGCATGCGTGGGTGACGCCAGGCGTATAGTGACGGCTCAATCCGACCGCACTGCCGAAGAGAAGCCATGCCCGAAGACTCCAAGCCGCAGCGCAATAGCTTGTTGGCTGCTCTACCTGAAGACGTCCAGCAACGGCTCTCTTCGCACCTGGAGCTCGTCCATCTGGCGCTGGGTCAGGTGCTCTATGAATCTGGGGAGTCCGTACGCTACGTCTACTTCCCCACCGACTCGATCGTTTCGCTGCTCAACGTGATGGAAAACGGCGCCTCGGCGGAAATTGCCGTGGTGGGTAATGAAGGCTTGATGGGCATCTCGTTATTCATGGGCGGCGAGAGCACACCTAGCCGTGCCGTGGTACAGAGCGGCGGCTATGCGTATCGGCTGCAAGGGCAGCGCCTGACGGAAGAATTCGATCGACATGGTGACATGCTGGTGCTGATGCTGCGATATACCCAGGCACTGATCACCCAAATGTCGCAAACCGCGGTCTGCAACCGCCACCATTCGATAGACCAGCAGCTGTGTCGTTGGCTGTTATTGTCGCTGGAT
The DNA here is from genome assembly GCF_039908605.1 of Pseudomonas aestiva. Classification (NCBI taxonomy): domain Bacteria; kingdom Pseudomonadati; phylum Pseudomonadota; class Gammaproteobacteria; order Pseudomonadales; family Pseudomonadaceae; genus Pseudomonas; species Pseudomonas aestiva. Next base: position 3,227,904 of record NZ_CP150916.1, read on the forward strand.
CGTCTGCCTGGCAATCAGCTGAACATGACCCAGGAATTGATCGCCAACATGCTCGGCGTACGTCGCGAAGGGGTCACCGAGGCCGCGGGCAAACTGCAGCGCCGAGGCGTTATCGAATACAGCCGCGGGCACATCACGGTACTCGACCGTAAGCAACTCGAACAGCTGAGTTGCGAATGCTATGACGTAGTGAAAAAGGAAACCGATCGCCTGCTGTCATATCTGCCGATACGCAGTTAAGACACGTACAGCCCTTGCAGCGTGATTGGATCGTCAACATGCCTTTAGGCAAAAAAGCCCATCGAACATCCAGTCTGACTTTCCGAGCCGGTGCCACGACCCAGCGCATTAGGCACAGGGCATTTCTGGAGAGATTAAGCGCTAGACAAGCGATGCTGGCTAAGAAAGTAGGACATATCCATGGCCTCCAAGGGTTTACTGAAGAAAAACCCTTGGGCCTGATCGCACCCGCTATTCATAAAAAAATCTGCTTCGGCAGAGGTTTCTATGCCTTCAGCTATGACCGTCAGGCCTAGGCTTTTCGCCATTGAGAGCATGGCACCGACCACCGCCACTCTGCCGCTATCCAATCCGATATCATGAACAAATGACCTGTCTATTTTTAGAAAATCAAAGGGCATACGGGTCAAGTATGAAAAGCTCGAATAACCGGTACCAAAATCATCGAGCGCAAGCAGAACGCCTGCCTCTTTCAGCACCTCCAACCTTATCAAGCACTCGCTCAAATCCTTTATAAAAATCGTCTCCGTTACTTCGAGCTGCAGTAGACCCGGATCCAGCTTACAATCGCTCAACACCGTAGAAACGAAGTCTGCGTAGGAGTCGTCTTCCAACTCCAACGCCGACACATTGACGGCGATTTTGATCTCACCTAAACCCACCGACTTCCACTGGCCTATTTGGGTACAGGCTTCCTTTATCGCCCACCGACCTAACGCCACCACCAGTCTCGTCGCCTCAGCGACGGGAATAAAACTATTCGGCGCAACTTCTCCCAAAACGTCATTGCGCCATCTCATCAACGCTTCAACACCCACCACCGCACCGTTCGAAAGATCGATCTTAGGCTGATAGACAAGCCTGATCTCGTCAAGATCGATACACTGACGTAGACCCTCCTCGATTTTCCGCCGCTCCTGGGCCTGAGCGCCTATCTCATCGCTAAAGAAGGTATACCCGTTTCGGCCGTTCTGTTTCGTCCGGTACATGGCAGTGTCAGCCTGGGCAATGAGCGAATCTATATCGACATGCTCTTGCGGAGAAAACCCTACACCCATGCTGATCGTAATATGAACTTCTTGGTCATCTATGAAATGAGGCTCATTGCAACTGGATATAATTTTTTTCGCGACTTTTTCGGCAGCTTCGCGACTCTTGAGTCCTGCGAGCAACACTAAAAACTCATCGCCGCCCTGCCTGCTTACCGTATCCTCTTCCCGCACACAGCCCGACAATCGAGCAGCAACCGAAACCAAAAGCTTATCGCCTAACGAGTGCCCAAAGGAATCGTTTATCCCCTTGAAGTTGTCCAAATCCAGAAAAATTATTGCGACGTTTGAACGGTTCCTAACAGCGGATCGCAAAGATTGTGCTGCCCTGTCGCGGAACAACAGGCGATTGGGCAGATGGGTCAATTGATCATGCTCCGCCAGATAAGTCATCTTGGCTTTCATGGCGCGCTCCATCGAGACATCATGGAACACGATGACCGCCCCCGTTACTGCCCCATTTTCATCGATCATCGGCGCGGTGGAGTCCTCGATATCTATTGCTCCACCGTTACGCCTGAGGAGGACAGCACCTGCACTCAATCCTGTAGGTGCACGCTTACTCAGCGCCAGTTCTACCGGATGAGGTATATCGCCAAATGCCCCATCAAGCTTGACTTTCATGACATCGCTGACAGGTTTCCCTTTTGCCAGCTCTTTCGGCCATCCGGTCAGCTTCTCAGCGGCGGGATTGATATATTCAACCTTTCCTGCACCGTCAGTACCTATGACTCCGTCACTAATGGAATCCAGGGTGATCTTTGCTCTCGCCAGAGCGCTATTGCGTACGCGGTATCCTTCAGAACCTGTCCAGACGTCTTGTAACACCTGTATCAGGAGGCGAGGATCGGATAAGTCATCACCTATATAGATGTGCACGCCTTCTTGAAGGGCGAAATCTACACGTTCGCGGAATGACTCCGGCACTAAAAGCAGAACAGGAATAGGAGACCTTTTTTTGGCAGCGGCGCTTAAGATCTCTAGAATTTTAACGGGCTTAAAGGTGCTCTTTGTCAATACCAAGACGATAACATCTGTCCCCTCTTCACGCTTGAGCGTCTCAAGCGCAGAACCAACACTATTAAAATGGGAAACACCAAAGACAGTAGACGTAGAACCAATTCTTTTTATGAATCCAGTGACTCGTGTCTTCGTAGAAACAACCATCAGATTGACGTCCATCACCACCTCTGTCTGGCCAGCCTGTTTTAATATATTCACCACACAATGGCGCCATGAATCACGTCGCGCGCCCGACTGAATCCATCTATAAAATAACAATCATCAAATTGTATTGAACCATACAAAGACCTCATAATCTTCAATACATCCTATACCTCACACGCATCCTGGCACGGAGTCAAGAGTACCATTGGGTGGAGTACCCACTAAAACCCTGCAGTCTACTTGCTTAAAAATCGACTTTTTCTATAAAAATCAAAGACACTGCCAATAGGAGACCGTCGCAAAAAATAATAACCTAAGCATCCCCTTCAAAATCCAAAGTCACTTAGAACCCTTAAGGGTCTTCGATTATTGCCAACATCAGGGAGAGCCACTTCCCTCTTCTCAGAGAGATCCTCAGGTCACTCAAGACGGTCCTCTACCAAAAATCGAAAACAAGACTGGACAACAGTACCAGCAAGACCACGCCGATCAGCAAAAAATACAATATACCTTCTGTAGACGCTGAATCTTTTGGCATATCCCCCCTATTAACCCATGCGCGTGCCACACGCGACGCGTGCAGTCACAGAACAACCAAATGCAACAAATACCGCAACCACTGGCATTCGCACTTAATTCATAGCGGCTTAAATACCCAGCCATGAATACGGACAGAAAATGGCCTCTACAGCAATGCTGTCAACCACTACCACCGGCAGGAACAGCTAAATCTTGCAGACAGGATCAGCCCTGCATCCAATCATACTATTACAAAAGCACACCAAGCATTCCAATTGAAGGACACTTGGCTGCCACACGTCTTCATGGGCCATTCTTAGTTATTTATCCGCCCTCTACATCAAGAGCGGGACGCCTATGAGCGCCCTATCCATTACGCGGCGCCGATAAAACCGGGCAATAAGAGGGAATCCCCTCCCCCCTGACAGCGCCACCTAATTCCAGCCAACGAAGCCATTCACCGACGCCTTGGACTTGTTATGCCCAAGCCTTCGTGCCAATTACAGACTCGCCATAATAAAATTCTGCAACTAAACGCATGCGTTCAGTGCTCACGGTATATTTTGAGCCGTATTATAAGTAAGAAAAAAGGAGCTTCCGCTACTCATATTTCCCTGCTATCAGTGACGCAAGCGGCAAACTTGAATGAGGCATTCGGCGTCTGGCCTTGGATATCTGATCACCAGACTCTGGTCATTACGACAGCCATGACGATGATGCGCCTCACAGCAAGGCTGGTCGGTGAGTAGCTGCGAGCCAGGCAGCCGTCGCCCGTCCGACCACTATCCGTGGTAGGTGCTTGAGCTCAAGGAGTCGACGTCCTTTGAGGGGATTCAGGGAGATCAAAGCTTCGGAAAGAGCCAGATGCCAGTACAGAATAGGTCAATCGCCTGGCTCGCCTACGAACGCCTATCGGTAAAACGCCCACTCCCCAGAAAATCAACCAGCGCATCGACAGGATGAGCATTGAAGAAAAGCGGCTCTTTATTACCAAAAAAGTAACTGACTCAGTTCGCCACACTAGGGAACCAACTTGTCGTTCCTGTCAGCTGTTATCGAACGGTCCGACAGTTCTCGTTGGCGCTGCTTCGCCATTTTCTCTAAACGTAATTCAGCATTCATGGCTTGCGTTTCTTCCAGGGTAGGTCGTAAATCTTCCGGCCGCGTTCCGGCGTTTGTCCGTGTGTTAGATTCATCAGCCATCTATGTTCTCCTGTATGCGACACTCGCCTACATCAGAAGTGTTACGATGCTCGCCGTTCAGTGGCCACTATTACCAGCGGTCTAAAGCAAGCAGTGACTGGTGACCGGATGCCTCTCTGCACACGTTCTCGGGTCCGGATCCCGCGGGTCAGCGAGCCCTGGCAAGAGCCAGGCACTACCTAGGCGGCCGAGGGGTTGCAGCACTCATTCAGACCGACTGCCCACAACGACCTCTCCACTCCAGAGCCGCCTTAACGGTATCGATCACTTCAGCAGTTGGGCCAAGCACGCCATTAGGCCAGTCAGAGCAATGCCACCGATCACGGGTAAGAGGATCCAGAACGGGTTCTTCTGTTGCCTACGAAATTGCGTCGATTTGGCGAGTTCGGCATTCATCATGGTCTGGGAGGCATCGATGCGACGGCGTGACTCAGCGCGGGCTTGGGTATGAGTATTCACGCTCGACTCCTTTAGCGGCAGCGGCCTCCGCAGTCTCTTTGAAGAACGGGAACCGGTTGATAGTACCACCCGCCAAAAATTGACTATTAGGCGGGAGATCCAACACTTACGCCGGTGTCGACTAGGCGATCTCTATCGGAAAATTGACCGCCTACTCGCGGTTTGCTAGCCAACAAACTGGCACTTGAGCACATGCTGTTCCGGTGCCATGCGACATAGTATCCAATCACGGATGGCGGCGCGCGGGCTATACTCCATATAGACCCGCAAGTTTCACGGTTTCAGCACTGAACGCTGTCGGATGGCGATTTACGATAGCTTCGAAGATACTCCGCATCACCGCATCGGACTCGAAATCGGTGCGACACTGAAGCAGACCGGAATGGGAGACGCTGCGCTGAACCGCGGCAATTAGCCCACCAGCGCAGAGGCTCTTGATGATGTTATGCGGTAAACGTCCCGAGCGCCGCAACGTCGTTACGGCCTCGGCGAGGACATCGAGAATCTCCTCCTCCGCGGCTGAGAAGGGTCCCTTACCGAGCCTGCCTTTTTTCAGCAAATAGCGGCGGGCCAGATTAAGCGCATGATGATCCAACTCGGCCTGAACCCTTGTGTTCATAACGCCACGCGCTTTAAGGCTGCTTTCCAGTGCGATGAGATAATCCCAGTTGAGAGACTGAGGAATCTGTGCGACGACACGATCCATAGTGAATGTCCATGCAAGAGCTAGCCTTAATGGCAGTCTGATAGCATCCGATAGGTATCGTTCCCGACCGCCCGTCTCAACACACGGAGGCCGTCATAACCCTGGAACGTACTGACCTCTCGCTCCGCCTCCGAGACAAATCTTTCGATCTCTCCACTCCCAACACGCATCAGTTTAGCGGAGCACCGGGATTGAAGCGGGCGGACCTACGTCGTAGTAATCCTCATGAAACGCCGTCTCGGATTGCACAAGGACGAAGCTTAAAGATACGCTTATAGAAAATTATGGAATGAAGATGTGTCTAGCTCAAGCGCGGTTGCAAAAAACTATTTATTAGCAACTGGCTGAAATACCAGAGTTTAAGGCGAGTACGCAAATCATTCCATGTAATGCCCATAGAATATCGTATTAGCTTAGAGCACATTGATAGACGTTCGGACGTCGGGGTCCGACACGCTGATCAGGATAGCGATCCATCGCACCCAACTATACTTAATCTATCGCAGCCTACTGCTGATCAGCAACACCGCCATCTATTAAAACGCCAGAAAAATTATTTCATCTTTGCTCTAGCCATTTACAGATGAAAAAGCTATAACAACAGCCACTGACTAAATTTGGAGGAGATCAAAATGTCCTTGATCCAAGAATACCGTCAAACCGAAACTGCTATTGAAGAACTGAAGCAGCGCTTGGAACAGCTAAGCACCGATGAGCGCCTGCAGAAAGAGCTTGACTTCGAAAAGCAACTGCGTGCTTTGCTAGGCGAACACAAAAAGTCGCTCCGTGACGTTATTGCCATCCTCGACACCGATGCCGGTACCACCAATAGCGTTGGTCGCAAGAGCAAATCTACGCTGGCAGCGAAGCAGCGCCGGTTCCGCCAGTTGAAACGCTATAAGCACCCGGAAACTGGCGAAGTCATCGAAACTAAGGGTGGCAACCACAAGATTTTGAAAGCCTGGAAGGCTAAGCACGGCGCCGACGCGGTCGAAGGTTGGCTTCAGAGCAAGTAATCACGCCCGCTGCCGAATCATGCAGCGACTCATACTTGGTCGAGTCGCTGCACTATCAGTACTTTCTCAGTCCCAACGAGGAAAAGATCCAACGCATCATTAGCCACTGCTTCGCCTTTACCGTTCGCCGGGGTGAAGCTTGCTGGGAACCCTTTCGCTGATTACTGTCCAGCCATACAGTATCCTGAAAGAAGGTCTATCCCGTATTCATTTTGCGCCCCATCCCTCGTCTCTGCCACGGTTGTCCCGGTCGTTCTGTTGAGTATCAGAAGGTCATGGCTTCAGGGATTGAGCAGGTGGGCCGCTATGGACATGTTTGGTGATGAGCAGGACAGCTTCGAATAGCAGCAGTGCCTGTTCCGCCCTGTGGAGCTGATGTACTGCCGCAACCTCGTTGCTCTGCTGACCGAAGAGTTCGACCAGGTGCGTCAGTGTCTGGGGCAAGCCCAACGCGCCAATCGTGTTCTGGTCGCTGAGCGGTATGTCCTAACGGCGGAAGTACAGCGTCACCGCTTGCGCTACGTCCAGTTCTTACATGAGGAGAACCAGCGTCACGGGCCCCGCGGTGGCCGACTCATCCCGGACGACCGCGACGCCCCCTCTCGCGTGCTCAGCGTCATATCCTGCGGCTCGAGTCTATGCACTCCATCCTGCATATACCGCCACTTCCCAGCCAGCGGGGTAGCTCAGGTCCGGCAGCTGCAGCGACTGCTAAGCGCCGGCTTCAGCCTTTTGAAGATTCGTGGCTTTCCGGATTGCATGCGGCTGATCGAAGACGCCCAGGCCTGCCCGGGGACCTCAGCCACGCAGCGCTAGCGCCTGGAGAGCCTTGGAGCGTCAGATTGGCAAATTGGAAAGCCGCCGCGCTCGCCTGCTGCAGATTGTTAGAGAGAGCGAAGAGCCTGCGCCATAGCCGCCACATAGGAAAGCCGGAGGTTCGGCAGAGATCAGATTTCGCCTGCCTTTGCTGCGGTGCGGGGCAACGCCCTAGACCGTCGTAGCATTGGGTGTTTCTACAGTTTGCAGCCTCGAATGGAGCAGATTGGTGATCCATACCTGGCGGGACGAGCGGGCCTAGGGTGGGGCTTTCCCGTTTTCGCGCGCCCAAGGAGGTCGTATACGCACACCTTCCGGGTAAAACGCCTGACCGCGACGCGGTGTTTAGCCCATCTAGATGTGCATCATCACTGCCCCTTTCGGTTGCATGGAAAAGTCCCAGCACAGGCCAAATTTTAGGAGCGATTTATTTGTATATAACAAAGCCACAATCCACCTTATTCTTTCTTTAGACGGATATAAAAGTGAAATTTGACCCATTTTCTAGATATACACGAAGCGGACCTGACCCGCTGTCGCGATGTTGTTTCGCTGCCATTCCACCGCTAAACATTGGGTTCCCCACAAGTGGATTACAGCCTAACCACTGGGCGTATTCCTCGTCGCTCAACTGGAGCGTTACCGACTTCCAGGAGGCTCTAGCTTTCACAGTTGCTTTCTCTATTCGATCAAAGACGTTCACGTTGTACCCTCTGATGATTGTTATACCAACTAACGCCGGACCTCACATAAAATCCGGATTAATCTAGCTTGTAGCGCCAAATCTGGCGGGCTTTTATTATTTCTAGTATTTCTTGAAATTTAGACTCGTCTATCACTATACCCCTAATGTTTATTCTAAATTAACACGGCGCTATGAGTGTATTAAATCGGACCTCGGGGTAGCCTAATTCATTAATATAGCTTTTGAGAATTTCTGTCTCTAGAAACGAAAATTCCAGCACTATGATTGGGCTAATTTTCATCCTTTTACAAACTACCAGTGGGTTGGCGCTTGTTGTCATTCTCACCTATGACTGGTTCATCGAAAGCGTCTGGAACAACATTATCCTCGCCGGCTGGATCTATCTGACCGAGCCCCAAAGGCTCGGCTGCATGCGTGCTCAGGAATACGGACGACATCACATATGGTCCATGCAATTCTCTTGCGAGCAGGGCTGAGGGGGTCGGCGAACTGAATCTTTGCAACCTACTGGTTGGGACAATCATTTACCACCTCACAAGGAAATCGCCAATGGCCTCAATAGTTAGAAGTGGACAAAAAGCAGGCGTTCAGTGGCCACTACTATCGGCAGCCTTTATTGTCACGTTTCCACCTTTTTCTGCATATCAGCTACCGGAGGTAAGCCTGATAGGAAATGCGGACGAAGCTTCTCGGCCTTTTGTCTCCGTATCTCAGCTTTCCGGGGTTACCTTTATTCTAGTGTGGACTGCACATATCCGAGATGCATGCCGCTATCGTTTAGCATCCTAAAATTTCCGCTAATTACAACTCTCATCTGCAAGACTGCCTGATATGATAAGCGCCCTAGAGCTTTCTGTTCAGTGGCCACTATCACCGTCGATCGGAACTTCTGCCGATCACCCGACCATCACGCTCGCTCATATCGGCTCGGTAGTTATGCAGCTCGCATTTTTACCTTTTGCGCGTGTAAGTCTTGCTGTGATGTGCAATTATCGATGCGCGGCATGGTAAGGCGGAGGGGGCAGGAATGAAACGCGACGAGCAGAAGTGGATTCCTATTTCGTACATTCGGGAATTCTTTCCCTGTAATTTCGAAATCAGCCTAAGACAATCTAATGTTTTTTACAAAGGCTGGCGCATAGAGGTGATCGATTCCATAACACATCGCGCTGCCGCTTCCGAGAGCAATTCGAGAACCATCTTGGATATATCTTCTATGATAGAAATCGCTGCAGATTTGATGGGGCGCATCAAGGCCGGTCCTACTCAGCTGCCGGAAACTCCTGAGCCAGTACCTTGCGCTTCGCAACGGGAAACCTATGGGCTGGCGAATGTGATTCCATTACATAAGAAAAAGAAAGCGCAAAGATAAAGTCTACAATCATTAATTCGGTAGTCGCCACAGCGCTTTAGGCTATGGATAGCCCGAGGACTAGTAACGTTGTCGGGATTATTTGGTGGAACTACCTTTTATGTGCCTGAAGGTCATTTAGCAAGGTGCTGATTCCTTCTGACCGCCCTGCCACGAAGTTCAATATCTATCCACGCTTAACGTGTTACAGCTGCATGAATAGATAGAAGCACGCGCTGGACGAACGGGCAAAGTCAGCTCTAATAAGTACTTGAGCTAGTGAAGGGCACTTCATAGGGACCTCGCATAGAATGTCTTACGGTCGCAGAAGCGTTTTGACGGATCAGCATGAAACCTTAACCAGGTCTCTGGAGGTCAGTTTTCGAGCATGAATGTGCCAGAGTTGGGCGATTAACGGCATTTCGCAGGGCGCTGGCTTTGATGTCGCTAAGATACGGCTTGCGCTTTGCTCTTGGCCCAGGCACTGACGCACGTGGTTGAGCTCGTCCGTCAGCAAATCCACAGGATCACAACTGTACATCAGTGCGTCGGGACAAACAGAGAATGCTGCTGCACTAAGCGAGCGGATCGCCAAGGCCGGCCTGCAGGCTGACCATTCGCTGCTCTTCCCGGCCGCCGCCGGCGGCAATAAAGCCTTAGAAATGAACGATGCGTGCAGTGTCTCAGATGAACCTGGATTTCATAGCGGCGTTTTCCGGTAAGGGCTACGAAACGCGCCTGATCCGAGCGGGTTAGATCGCCAAGGCGAAGACAGCTGTGGCCCACAAATCCTCTTCGAGGATTGAACAGCTGCACGCACGGGTCCGCGAGTATCCAGTTAAGGTGGATGTCCATATATACACAGCCAGGTTACTGGAATGTTCCAGCAACACAGCAATCGGTCCCGACTTCCTTAGACCCGCGCTAGCCCTGCGTCTCCTGCGCCGGGAAGCTATTGACATAGATGGGCTGCAGCGGTCGCAAGACAGGTGGTGATTCGCAAGAGCTTATTTAAGCATGCCGGATAGCGTTTTCCGTCCTTGATCTTGGGTGTCTAGTGCGCTTGACCTCTATCACGCGCAATTGCAGGAATAGAGCACGCTGCCTAACCTCACTAGATATGCTCACAATGGTGCGGCGCAGATCAGGCGCTAGAGCGACCAATATCGCGGTATGCCATTGTTATAGCGCGTCCACCAGTCTGCTCAATTCTCGTGGTCTGCATAGTCGCGCTTACGCCAGCCCTAGGGCCTTACCATCAAATCCCGCCTAGGTGCTAGCGCCTGCTTATGTGCAGTTAGTAGTCACTCACGGGGTTCTATAACGGTGTCTTCGGCACTGTGGACTGCGCGCTCCTCCCAGTTTTCGGACTTCTTGCCGAGCACGTAGACGGCCATGCCGTACCCTGCTGCCGCCTGAGGATTTGGCATCACGGCAAGCAAGTGCCAGCCGTCGGCGAGAGCTGCCTCCGCATCACTACGAGTATTAACTTCTTTGAGATGTCTCACTTCGTGCAGCTGCATCGAGGAGCTCCAAGCCAGCGAAGCCGGCGGGATGGACGGCGGGAAGGGCTCAGCATTCCAGGTCAAAGGTAACATCTCTTCCAGGTTACATGCCGAAGACCTCAAGGGCGAAGTCTTGCTGCACGTCTAGCAGACAGATGTCTGGGAAGACTGTGCACTCATCGGCGTCATAGCGCAGCGGCTTGTCGAACTGGCGTTCTTCATCCCGCAGCTTTTGCTCGATATTGCCTTTCAGGTCTGAATCGAGCGCGATCCACTGTTCGCTAGCCGGCATCAGCGCCACCTCGGGCACATCCGCTTGATGAGCTTTGCCAAGGCGCTGAACGATCGGAGCGGTAGCGGTCGCTTGTCGACGTCCGCTTCTGGCTGCTAGCTGCTAGCTGCCCTACGGTAACGGCTGCTTTGGGTCGATTGCAGCCGGTGGCAACGGGCTGTAATCGGTCCGAGGCGGCCGATAGGAACGAAAAGCCTGCCCCGTGACCATTAAGACCGCCGGTAGTAGTGGCCCCTGAACATGTTCGGGTTTGCTACTTCCAAACTGGTGAGGCCATTTTCGGCCTCACTGTGAGGTACAAATGATCAATCCAACCAGTAGGTGGCAAAGATCCAGCTCGCCAAGTGCGGCAGCGTTAATTGCACGGTCCCTGCTCGGACCAGAGACGATTTCAGCAAGATCTCTACGAGCGCATGCAACTGAGCCCGACTCAGTTGAGCCTTTACCTCCGGACGACATAGATCCGGTCGTTCAGCCAGATGCAGATCCGAACGCTCCTGAAGATCCGGTGACGGGCGAAGACGACGACCAAGATCCTGCTCCTCGCTAACTCTGGTCCAATGTAAATCGAGCCCAGCCATAGCGCTGGGCTTCTTTTTCCGATGGCTACAGGAGATCAGAGAATCCAGCTTTAACTGGCAGGCCTTAAGAGGCCACCCCATCTGAAGATAGAGCGCTCAGAACGACGGAGACGGCATGACGGTAGGCTGGCTGTCCTCGGCTCGAGTAAAGGCGCGATGGGTAGCAGACTCCGCCTAGGCGTCTATTAAAAACTCAACCTCCAGCGACCTGGATATGGTTTTCCACTGACCCAGCTCGTCTGATCACGTTTCCTGTACCAGCCATCCCTATACCTGGTACTTCGCATGTCCGCCCTACCCTCCTGCTACCCTGCTGAGCCAGCGCTCCGCTGGCTGATCTGTGCCCTTGCCGCCTGCAGCGCACCTTTCGCTGCAGCGGACGTGCTTGCAATCTCCGACGCCACTCATCCCCTCACCAACAACATCGGCACCCATGTGGTGCTCTTGGATGCCCCGGAGCGCCTGGAGCAGAAGCTCTCTGAAGGCCTGCCGGCAGACCCGCGTCAAGCCGCGGCCATCATGCAGCAACGGATGCGCTCGGCGTCCACGCAGCAGCTGGGTCGGGAGCTCGCCAAAGCCCACCAGGACGTCGCCGACGTCTGGAGCCTGGGCATCACAAAGCTCCCTGCAGTGGTAGTGGATCGCCGGTACGTGGTCTACGGCCAGCCTGACGTGGCGGCTGCCTTGGCCAGCATTGAGCGCTATCGGAGTAGTGAACGATGAGTCGGTCTCAGCAACGCCTGCGGCGCCTAACGTTGGCCATCCCGCTCGCTACCAGCCTGCAGGCCACCGCGACGGTCACCACCGCAACCATCGTGTCATCCTCGCTCTCTCCCGAGTGTCTTAAATACAAGGTGGTTGGCGTCTGCTACTGGTTGTTCTGCACCCCCTACGGCTGCAAGGTTAAGACCTCGGCCAAGGTACGCCACTTCGTGCCCGATGCCGTCGTGTCCAGCTATGCCAATACCGGCGAGAACCCGTGGACGGAGATGGCCTCTTTCAGCCCCGTCAGCAGTGTCGCCGCCGGTGGCAATGACCCGGGCGACAGCGCGACCCAGGCCAACGCCACCATCAGCGCTCGCTTCAAGAACACGGATGTCATTGGCCACCCGGGCGGCTACGCCTTCAGCCAGTTCGCCAGCGGCTCTGGCTATGTCTGCAAGGGCACCGGTACAGCCTACATGCCGTATCTGCTGAGCAACTACGACTACCTGGCTTGGCGGTACGGCATCCCCGAGGCCGTCTATCCGGAGGCCCTCATCCCGGGCAAGCGCGAAGTGGGCGGCACCTTGTCCGGCGACCTCTGGGGCAACGTCTATCCACGCAGCGGTTTCCTGCATCAGCCCGATGACTACAAGGCCGCAGCGGTCATGGCCCAGCGCGCCGGCGACGTGGTCACGCGCTCTGGCCAGATCCACGTCTACCAGTCGCTGCTGGCACAGGCCGAGGACGGCTACTGGCCTGCAGGCGAGCTGCTTGAGGGCAACGCCACCACCGGCAAGTGGCAGGAGCTCACACCCACGCTGAGCCAGAGCTGTGCAGCCTTCCCTAACCGGGCCCACACGTCCAGGACGCCGTGGGCGCCTATGCCTGGGCGCTGTGGCGCCCCTACAGCTGCTGCAAGCGTGAAGGCCAGGTCTTCCTGGGCAGCACCGACTTTAAATGATCAGGGAGCCGTCGATCATGAGTACCACTCGCCTCACCCTGCTGGCCAGCACCTGCCTGGCTAGCCATCTCCTCGGCAGTGCTGTCCAGGCGGCCGAGCCCTACCGTGTGCAGTCCCAAGGCAGCGTCATCGGTGACGACGTGCTCTACAGCATCGGCGGCGGCAACGCAGTGTCGATGGGCAGCGTCGGCAACATGGACAGCATCCAGATTGGCGGAGGCTGGAACACCAACCTGATCTGCGGAAACATGAGCATCACCAACACCCTGCAGAACCAGCTCAACGGGGCCACTTAGGGCTTCCAGACCATCATGAGTTCGGTGATACAGAACGCCACCGCCGCGGTAGGCTCCCTTCCCGGCCTGATCCTGCAGCGTGCCAACCCGGGGCTGTACAACCTCATCACCAACGGCATTGGCCAGGCACGCCTGGACTTCGATCGCTCGAAGGGCACCTGCCGCGCGATCGCCGACAAGATGCTCGATGTCGCCGGCGGCCAGGTCGGCTGGAACAAGCTCGCCGAGGGTGAAGCGATGAAGTCGGCCGCTGCCGGCACCAGTGATGCGGTGGCCGCAATCAACCAGGTCGAGCAGAAGAGCGGGAATGAGGGCGTCACCCGGGTCGGTGGGAGCAAAGCCGGGGGCAGCGGCCAGCAGCCTATCAAGGTGATCGGCGACGTCACCAAGGCCGGCTACAACATGCTCAGTGGCCGCTCACCCACCGCCACTGGCTCGATCCCGGCCAGCAGTTGCAACGGCGGTCTCGTCTGCAGCACCTGCTCGTCGCCGCAGGAGGCCGCGACCTTCGCCACCCGCGTCCTGGGCGAGCAACAGCAGCAGACCTGCAACAACTGCCAGAAGACCGTGACCCAAGCTGGGGTCGGCCTCACCCCGCTGATTCAGGAAACCTACGACACCAAGCTCAAGGCGGTGAATGCGCTGATCGCCGGCACCCAACCGATGACAGCCGAGAACCTGGCCGCGGCCGGTAGCAACTCCATCCCGATTACCCGCGGCATCATCGAATCGCTGCGCACCGAGCAGGACCAGGACGTGCTGGCCAAGCGGCTTGTGTCCGAGGTCTCTCTGGCGGATGTCATCGAGAAGGCGCTGTCGCTGGTTCGTACCCTGGCCGCTGGCCGCCAGGAGCCCAACGTCGCCGCCAACCAGGTCGACCAGACGCAGGTCGACCAGAACGCCGCCAACCTGCAGGCCGAGATCCAGAACCTCAAGACCGAGCTGGACATGCGCCGGGAGCTGGCCGGCAACTCGCCCACCACCATCCTGCAGCGCGCTGCGCTGCGCAAGGATGCTTCCAAGACCATCTTCCAGGGCGACCCCATGCCGAACCGACTGGATCGCGTCGAAAAACCCGTCAAGAAGGGCGAATAATCATGAGCAATGTTTCTTCGGAGAGCCGTCCGCAGATCAGCCGCGAGCGGAAGCAGAACTCGGTGTTGCGACTCGCCAAGGGCGGCCTGAAGGGCTTCGCATGGGTAGCGGTGATCTTGCTCACCACGGTGCTGCTGGCGCTGGCCTGCAGTCTGCTGATCCAACAGCTGTTTGGCGACGTTGCGGGTTACCGGCAGTGGGCGGAGGCCCACCGTAGCGGTCTGCAGGTCTGGAGATTGGTCGTGTATGCAGCCTTGGCGGCCGGCTGGTGGCCAGTTCGCCAGAGGTTGCGAATGCTGCCAGAAGGTGCCGGGCGCCTGGCCCGCTGTGAGTGGTTGGCGATCGCCGTCATTACGCTCTACGAACTGCAACTCCACCTGTAGCGCCACGCAGAGAAAGACACCCATGGTTCTCTACACCAACGACTACCTCGAGTATTACCTGACCCTGGTGGGCGGCTGATCTATGGCGCCATCTGGGATCTAATCGGGAGCACCGGCCTGTTCGCAGCGCCTTTTGCTGCAATCGTCATCCAGGAGCGGTTGCGCGCCCGCGGCGAAGGCCAGGATGACGGCAACAAGGGAGCGCTGAGCCTGGGGCGGATCGAAAACCGATTCTATGTCGCCATCTTCGTCATCATGCTCGGGCTCATGCCCTTGCCGAACTCGGTGCTGAGTTTCTCCACCCTTGAGTACGATAAGACACGCTCCAAGCAGTGTCAGGTCGACGTGCTGAAGCCATCTGAGACGGGATGGGGCACGAGCTTCAGCACCCTCAATGGCAAGAGCGCCCGGATTCCCATCTGGTGGGCAGTGGTACATGCCCTTTCGAAGGGCTTTACCGCGGGTGCGGTCGCCGGTATTCCATGCGGACTGGATCTGCAACAGCTACGCATGGAGGTAAACGCTACCCGGATCGGCAATCCGCTGCTGGCCCAGGAGGTCGCGGACTTCACAAATGACTGCTACGCCCAGGCCCGAGCCAAGCTGTTCATGACGCAGCCGAACCTGTCCGCCTCGCAGTTCGAAGATGTCAGCTGGATTGGCTCGAAGTTCTTTCTGAGCACCAGCGGCTACTACAGCGATAGTGCTTCAGGGTTTCGCTCACACACACCGCGCAAGGCCTGGTCCTATGACCAAACGCGGGATGCGGGACTGGCCGAGACCACCGGGGGCGGCGGCTACCCAACGTGCTCGCAGTGGTGGTCTGACGGCACAATCGGATTGCGTGCGCGGCTGTTGGCGGCGGTGGAGCCCAGCCTGATCACTCAGCTCGCCCAGTGGGCGAAACTGATGAACCAGCAAGAGGTAGAGGACCAGGTGATACGCGATCTGGTATCGCCCCGTAAGCAGGTGCTGACCCAAGGGCAGGTCTATGGAGACTACGGTGGCCAGGTAGGCGGAAGCATTGGCAGCAGCATCTCACGCGTCACAGCCACTGCAGGTCAGGCAGTGGGATCGCTAGCGATGTACCCGGCCATCGACAGTGTTCGCCAGGCTGCGCCGATGGTCCTGGCCTTCCTGAAGATGGCGTTCATCGTCTGCATCCCCATCGTGCTGGTGCTGGGCACCTATGATCTGAAGGTTGCCATGACGCTGACCTTCGCCCAGTTCGCACTGATCTTTGTCGACTTCTGGCTGCAGCTGGCCCGCTGGGTCGACAGCACGATCCTCGACGCCCTGTACGGCAACATCATGGGTGCCTCACCCCATCTGAACTTCAACATCATGATGGGCATGAACAACGCCCAGGGCGACTTGCTGCTGGACTTCGTGATGGGGACGATGTTCTTGGTGCTGCCGGCGTTTTGGATTGCGGCACTTAGCTGGGCTGGCTACCAGCTTGGCGGCGTAATCAGCGGATTCAGTACCGATGCCGCATCGGCAAAGGATACAAGCGGCCGCGTAGCAGATTCATTTGTGAAGCGCGGAACGGGTGTTTAGCCGGACAGCACAATGGCTTCAATCGTGAACTTTCAGATTGGAGTCATTGTAGCAACCGTACCCAGTATGTCCTTCCCGAAGCTCGAGAATCTCATTTGGGCTCTCGGACTTAGAAACGTCCTCACCTCGCGGAGAATGAGTAATCACCCAAAGCGCTGCGCATACGAGAACGACGGGGATAAATAAGTAAATGGAATAGACTGCGGCAGCTGCCAATACAGCACCGCGCATCGACCATTTCAACACCTTGATGATGCCGGCCGGAACACCCACCCCAGCCAAACCGGTCCAAATGGCGCCTTCAGCCCGTACGAGCAAACGGCTCGTATCCAGCTTTCCAAGGTGAGTCCAATCTTCGGAAGATCCCGGTTTGCGAGTGGTCATGGCTACTGCCTCATTCCATGGAGCGCGATGGCTCTACGACGGCACTTATACGCCGCAATCGGTGACGCCGCAACCGCCATGGCATAAAATGCCATGCGCTGTCCTTGCTCTAACCCGGAGTCGCCATGCCTACCCGAAACATCGTCATTCCCGAGCCGCTCTCCCGTGAAATTGACCGGCTGGTTGAGAGCGGTCGCTACCAAAATGCCAGCGAGGTAGTTCGAAACGGACTCCGTCTGCTGATTCAGCAAGAGGCAATGGTCTCGGCCAAGGTTGAAGCCTTGCGCAACGCTACGGGCTCAGCCCTCGAGCAGCTGGAGCAGGGAAGGTTCGACGAGGTGAGCGGGGGGGACCTGGAGCAGTACCTGGAAGGCTTGGCGGTTGAAGACAGCCGCATAGGCCACTGAACCGATGAAGTACCGTATCTCCGCCAAGGCCCGACAGGACCTGGCCGACATCCTGGTGTATTCCGCTCAGCAATTCGGCCCATCTGCCCGGAAGCGCTACCAGAGCTTGCTAGTACGCAGCTTCAATCTGATTGCAACCGATCTCTGCGGGCCTGTGAGTCGTGCCCGCGATGAGCTGCACGAGGGCCTGCGCAGCATCCACCTGGCCCATGCCCAAAGGGGTATTCCGTCCGAGCAGCGCGTCGGCCAGCCACGTCATGTAGTGTTCTACCGGATCGCGGCTGACGACGTCATCGAGATAGTGCGCCTGGCTGCACGACCTAATGGAGCCCAAGGAACATCTGGCCAGCCCCAGTAACCGAAAGGGCCAAATGGGCTGGAGCAAAGGAGCGAGTGGAAGGGGGCTCTAAGGGTAAAAGCCCTACCAGAAAGGGCTCCGCCTTCGGCTTCGAACAGCAAAGGGTGCCCAGGCTCCTGACCATAGTAGCCATCCGCCTTCCCAACCTTCCGAGCCGTGATAGCGGTTTACCATTGTTCGCTCACCGCTGCTGATCGACAACGCAGGCCCAAGAACTACCAAGGGCATGCCATGTTCGATCTCTTTTTCAGGAAGAAAGCCCCACCCTCCGCGCCTGCAGGGTGCAGCAAACAGGGCTTCACCCAGCCGTCTGCAGGCCAGGATATCCTGGTGCTCCCCCGCCGGCAGAAGCTCATCGAGAACATCTGGCAGCGGACGTCGCTGTCCCGCGAGCAGTTCGCCTCACTCTATCGAGATCCTCTCGGGCGCTACGCTGATCTGGTCCAGCAGCTTCCAGCTTCGGAAAACCACCACCATGCCTATCCCGAAGGCCTGCTCGACCACGGGTTGGAGATCGTCGCCTACGCACTGAAGATCAGGCAGAACTACCTCCTCCCCATTGGCGCACCGCCTGAGTCACAAGCAGCCCAGGCCGAAGCGTGGTCAGCAGCGGTAGCCTACGGCGCCCTCCTCCACGACTTGGGCAAGATTGCCGTCGACATCGAAGTCGTCCTCGAGGATGGCAAGCCATGGCACCCCTGGCACGGTCGCATTGAGCAGCCCTACCGCTTCAGATACGTCAAAGGTCGCGATTACCAGCTTCATGGCGCTGCCTCAGCACTCGTCTATTTCCAGGTGCTGCCTCCCCACGTGCTGGACTGGCTCAGTGGCTATCGCGAGCTATGGTCATCGCTGATCTTCGTCTTGGCCGGGCAATACCAGCATGCCGGCGTACTGGGCGAGATTATCGTCCAGGCAGACCAGGCGAGTGTCGCCCAGGAGCTCGGCGCCAACCCGCAACGTGCGATGGAGGCCCCCAAGAATACGATCCAGCGTCAACTGGCTAACGGGTTGCGCACCCCGGTCATTGAGAAGTTCAAGCTGAACCAGCCCGAAGGGCCCTCTGACGGGTGGCTGACCCAAGATGCGCTATGGCTCGTCAGCAAGCCTGCCTCAGACCAGCTGCGGGCACTGATGCTCTCCCAAGGCGTGGAAGGTATGCCCACCTCGAATGCACCGTTCTTCAACCTGATCCAAGACCAGGCCATCATCCAGGTCAACGCTCAGGACAAGGCTATCTGGAAGGCAACGATCGACACCGGCCACGGCTGGAAGAACACCTTCACCTTACTCAAGGTCTCCCCCGCGTTGATTTGGCCAGATCCTGCGGATCGACCAGCTCCATTTACCGGCACTTTCACACTCGAGCAGCCGGAGGACACCGAGCTAGATCAGCAGCGGCCTGCACCCGTGAGCGATATCGCTACGCCACCATTCCCGATACCACAAAGCATGATACATGTCACATCTTCACAAGAGGTGCCTTCATCCGAAACACTGCCGCCGCCCGCATTCCAGACCGGTTTGGACCCCATGGACGAGACCCTTGCACTAGCAGATGAGCTCTTTGGTGAAGCGGCTTCATCTTCAGAAATTCCAACTTCTCAGCTGCTCCCCGACTTTACGCGAAACAGCTTCACTGATTGCATCGCCGAGCACTCAGCTGAAGAGGCAATTTCGGCCAAGGACACAGCTGATCTCGGCCAAGCTTTCATAGCTTGGGCGGCAGGGCGTGCTTTCACACACGCTTGTGATCAACGACGCCAAAGCACTGATTCACATAGTGGATGGCACTGCGTTTCTCGTCAGCCCCGGATTATTCAAGCGCTATGCCTTGGAGCATCCTCACCTACAGAGGGAAGCCAAGGCGAGAGGGATTGAATCCTGGCAGCTAGTTCAACGCGGATTTGAAAAACTCAAAACTAACCGCAAGACACCGGACAATCTAAATATATGGACATGCGAGGTCATCGGCCCGCGGAAATCCAAACTGCTCAAAGGCTATATCTTGAAGGACCCTGATGCAATCTTCACGCATCCGCCATTCGATAATATTAGCCTGCGATTGCAGGATATGGGAGCTAGCGAAAATTGAATATCATCGATATCGCTAGCGAATACAATGATACTCACGATCTCAGGCCAGCAACTAGAGTTATCTACCTAGCAGCAGCCCGGGCATTAAGCAGAAGATTTGGCAATGACGTCGAACTCGAAAAACTCCATCATAGGGATGTTCTAATCTGGCGCAAGGAGGCCTTGGATTCTGGCCTAGCCAAGCGCAGCTGGAACACCTATGCAAGTCATCTCAAAACCCTTTTCGGCTACGCCATTTCTCAAGACTTATTGTCGCTTCGCAAAAATCCTTTCACTGACACCTCAGTAGTGCCACCCAGAAAGCAGAAAAAAACTGTGCCTCACGAGGCTATTATCCAGGGTCGCAACCAGCTTATCAGGCTACAAGAGATCGAACGGGTATCAGGCGAACGAAGCAGCATAACCCCAGCTTGGTTCTGGCTATCTGTCTACGAGACCTTTCACTACACCGGAATCCGTCTGAACTCTTTATTGAGTATACAGAAACGAGACATCTGCCTGAGACGTAGAACCATTAATATTCGAAGCGAAGGAGACAAGACTCATAAAGAGTTTCTTTTACCGATTCCTGGGCCCCTCTATGAGTACATAGACCGCGTTGTAGCGTGGGCAGATTCTTTGCATTTCAAAGCCACGGATCAGCCATTTAACGTCAATAGGTTCTCCTCGCACTACAGACGAGAAACTATGGATATAAATCAGATTGAGGCAATGTACAGAAAGCTGACGGCGATAGTAGGAACCCGGATGACTCCGCATCAGTTCAGGCACACATTAGCGTCTGACCTAATGCGACAAGCTGATCGCAACATTCACGTAGCCAAAGCCCTGCTGAACCACTCGAGCATCGCTACCACGATGGAATACATCGAGACGGATCCACACCAGATGCGTCATGTCCTCGAAGAGCGTGCTGAGAAGGTACCAAAGAGCCTGATCGCTCGAGTTGATTACAGCACCCGGCAACACCAGGAACAGCGACTGGATCCATCCAAGCAATCCGCCTCGCTGCCCTTTCAGCAGCCGACGAGCATCTCCGGACCTTCGACGTCTGAGGCGTTTGATCAGCTTGCAGAATGGATCAGCAATGGCGCGCGTCCGCTTACAGCGGTAGTGAGGCGTGGATAGCAGAGCAGAAGGGAAACAGATGTCCTGCCTAAACCAGACGGAATAGGCCTAGGAAGCGAGATGATTCAATTTGACATCATCAAACCGCGGGGCCAGATTCCGCTCCAGACGGCTGCTTGTTTTTAGCTGCGAGGACGCAAAAACCCTCCATTGCGGAGGGTTTCTGGTGAAGATGGTGGGTCGTGTGGGATTCGAACCTACGACCAATTGGTTAAAAGCCAACTGCTCTACCGACTGAGCTAACGACCCGTTAGTGGGCGCCATTCTAGCGATTTTCTCAGGAGAATCAACACCCTAGATGAAAATTTTTTAGTGGTAGCGCGTAGGGTCCGAAATTCCCGCCGCCTTGAAGCCGTCGGCGCGCAGGCGGCAGCTGTCACAGCGCCCGCAGGCCTTACCTTCGTCGTCGGCCTGGTAGCAGGAGACGGTCTGGCCATAGTCCACGCCCAGCTGGCTGCCGGCCTGGACAATCTGCGCCTTGGAGAGGAATTGCAGCGGGGCTTCGATCTTGAAGCTATCCCCTTCCACACCGGCCTTGGTGGCGAGATTGGCCAGGCGCTCGAAGGCTTCGACGAATTCCGGCCGACAATCCGGATAACCGGAGTAGTCCACCGCGTTCACCCCGATGAAGAGATGACGGGCGCCAAGCACCTCGGCCCAACCCAGGGCCAGCGATAGGAACACGGTATTGCGCGCCGGCACGTAGGTGACGGGGATGCCCTCACCCGGGGTCTCCGGGACGGCGATATCCGGATCGGTAAGCGCCGAGCCGCCGATGCCGTTGAGATCCAGGCCGATCACCTTGTGCTCGACGACCCCCAGCTGGCGCGCCACGCGCTCGGCGGCCTGCAGCTCGGCTCTATGGCGCTGGCCGTAGTCGAAACTCATGGTGTAGCAGGCGAAGCCCTGAGCCTTGGCCATGGCGACGATGGTGGCGGAATCCAGGCCGCCAGAGAGAAGGATGACCGCTTTAGGCTGATTCATGCTCAGTGTCCCGGCTCGTCGTTCCAGAGAATCTTGTGCAACTGCAGCTGGAAGCGCACCGGCAGATTGTCCGTCACGATCCACTCCGCCAACTCACGCGGCACCACCTGGCCATGGCTGGGCGAGAACAGTACCTCGCCCGCACGCTGTTCCAGGCGATACTCGATCAGCTTGGAAACCGCCCAGTCATAGTCCTCGCGGGAACAGATGACGAACTTGATCTGATCATTGGGCGTCAGGTGGTCAAGGTTGGCGTACAGGTTGCGCCCCACCTCCCCCGACCCTGGCGTCTTGAGGTCGACGACCTTGCTCACGCGCACATCCACGCCACTGACATCCAGGGCGCCACTGGTTTCCAGGGACACCTGGTAGCCGGCATCGCACAGTTGTTCGAGCAGCTTGAGGCAATTGGGCTGGGCCAGTGGCTCGCCACCGGTCACGCAGATGTGCCGCGGCCGGTAGCTCGCGACCTGCTCCAGGATGGCATCCAGGTGATGGATCTCGCCGCCGGTGAAGGCATAGGCCGTGTCGCAATAGTGGCAGCGCAGGGGACAGCCGGTGAGGCGGACAAAGACGGTGGGAAGACCGGCAGTGCGGGCTTCACCCTGGAGCGAATAGAAGATTTCGGTAAGACGTAGGGTATCTTTTTGCATGAAAGCCACGGGCGTGACAGCTACACAGGCCATCCGCCTCCGTTGCGGTAGATAGAAGAAAAAAGCCTGCGCTAGGGCAGGCTTTTCAGATCCCGCTGCGCCAGTTGCGCAGCGGAGGTTCCGGGATACTGGCTGATGACCTGCTGGTACATGCCCTTGGCCCGATCGGTGCGGCCGAGCTTCTGCTCGACCCCACCCAGTTTGTAGAGCGAATCCGGCACCTTGTTGCTGGTGGGATAGGCCTGACTGACCTTGGCGAAAGCCTGGCCTGCGGCCTGCAGATCGCCCTTGGCCAGATTCACTTCACCCAGCCAGTACTGGGCGTTGCCGGCGTACTGACTGTTGGGATATTTGCGCAGAAAGGCGTTGAACGCCTGACTGGCCTTGTCGAAATCCTTGGCTTTGATCAGATCGAAGGCAGCGTCGTAGTACAGCTTTTCCTTCGCTGGATCGCCCGGTTCGCTACTGGCGGCAGGTGCCCCTGCGGAAGCAGGTGGGGTCGGCGTATTGTTGGCCGCGATGGCACCCCCTTGGGCGGCACCCGCAGCGGCTCCGGCACCTGCATTGGCAGGAGCGGAAGAAAGCTGGGAAATACGGCCATCCAGATCCTGGTAACGATCCAATCCTTCCTGCTTGAGCTGGCGGATCTCGTTTTCCTGAACCTCGACCTGGCCACGCAGGCGCGCGATATCGTCCTGCATCTGCTGCAACTGCATGAACAGTTGACCCATGCCGGAAACGGGAGCCCCGTTTCCGGCACTGGCCGCGCCTGCGTTGCCATAGCCTTGCCCAGCGGACTGGGCAACGCCATAACTACCATCCTGTACGGGAACCTGAGCCCCGGCGACAACCGGTACACCAAGGGTCAGGGCGATCAAGAACTGCAGGCGCTTGGACATCGTTTATTACTTCTTCAGCTCGACGCGACGGTTCTGAGCCCAGGAAGCCTCGTCGTGACCGACGGCAACCGGACGCTCTTTACCGTAGGACACCAGCTCCAGCTGAGCCGGGGACACGCCCTGCAGCACCAGGTAGCGCTGAACGGCCTTGGCACGACGCTCGCCCAGCGCCAGGTTGTACTCGCGGGTACCGCGTTCGTCGGTGTTGCCTTCCAGAACGACGCGCTGGCCGCTGGCCTTCAGGTCACGGGCGTGAACGTCCAGAGCGCGCATGGCTTCCGGCTTCAGGTCGGAGCTGTCGTACTCGAAGTAGAAGGTGGTGATGGCGCGCAGAGCGGCTTCGTCACCCATGCTGCCGTCGACGGCACCCGAGTTGGCGCCGTAGCCAGCGTTCGGGTCGACAGCACCGGCGCCAGCGCCAGCACCAGCGCCTTCACCGGAGGCGTCGCCGCCCTTGGAGGAACAGCCTACGGCCACGGCCATGGCCAGAGCCAGCGCAGCGAACTTGCCGAATTTCAGCATTTCCATCATGTAACTCCTAAAAGAACCGCAATGTTGGTGTAACTAAGGACTTTTCTAATTAGCCGTCAGTTCAGGTAAGGAGACCAGGAAGGCTCGCGCACGTCACCCTGGGCGGTGGGAATAGGAATCCTGACGCGACCATTGATGGAGACAAGCATCAGTACGCCTCGGTCCTGCTGGCGGGTGGCGTAGATTAGCATGGTGCCATTGGGCGCAACAGTGGGCGAATCGTTGAGGCTGGTGTTGGAAAGTACCCGCACAGAGCCGCGCTGGAGGTCCTGCGCAGCGATCTGGAAGTTGGTGAAACCTTCCTGACGATGCACCATGACCAGGGTCTTTTCATCCGCCGAAAGTTTCGGGTTGGCATTGTAGTTACCGACGAAAGTCACGCGCTCAGCACCCCCGCCATTGGCGCTGGTCTTGTAGATCTGCGGCTTGCCGGAACGGTCGGAGGTGAAATAGATGGTCTGGCCATCCTTGCCCCAGAAGGGCTCGGTATCGATGGCGGAGTCATTCGTCACACGACGAATGGCACGCGAGCCGAGATCCATCACATAGATCTCGGGGTTGCCATCCTTGGACAGCACGAATGCCAGGCGATTGCCATCGGGCGAAAACGCTGGCGCGCCATTCAGGCCTTCGAAGTTGGTCAGCTGCTCGCGGCGACCGGTGTCGATGTACTGCATGAAGATGCGCGGGCGCTGCTGCTCGAAGGAAACGTAGGCGATGCGCTTGCCATCCGGCGCGAAACGCGGCGACAGGATCGGCTCACGCGACTGCAGCAGGGTAACGGCACGCGCACCGTCATAGTCGGCGCGCTGCAGGGTGTAACGGGTGTTGGTGGCGGAGAAGCGCTCGGCGGTCACATAGAGGATGCGCGTCGAGAAGGCACCTTTCACCCCGGTCAGCTTTTCATAGGCCTGGTCCGAAATGAAGTGCGCCATGTCGCGCAGCTGATCGGTGCTGCCGCCGACGTTGCCGGTCAGGACCTGCTGTTCGGTGGAGACGTTGAAGAGGGCGTAGCTGATCTGCAGGCGGCCACCGTTGGGCACGACATTGCCTACCAGCACGTAATTGGCGCCCAGCGCCTTCCAGTCACGGAAGATGACTTCGCTGGCCTGGCTCGGCTGACTCAGCATGTTCTGGCGTGGAATCGGCGAGAACACCCCGGAGTTGCGCAGGTCATCGCTGACGATATTGCCCAGGTCTTCCGGCAGCGGCTGACCACCCTGCCAGCCGAAGGGCACGACGGCGATCGGAATGGCACGATCACTACCGCTGGAGATCACCAGCGGATCGGCCGCCTGGGCGGAGCCCACCACCAGGACCAGGCCCAGCAGGATGTAACGGATCAGGGTGTTCACAGACTCAGGTCCTCCGGTTTGAAGATCATGCGGCGCTGACGGTACAGCTGATCGAAGGTCTTGCGATCCAGCTGCTGCAGCTCACGGATACGACCGACGTTACGCACGGCCGATACCGCTGAATTATCGAATTCCTTGTTGCCACTGGAGCGGGTAACCGTCGCGCTGGTAATGGTGCCGTCTGGCAGCATGTTGATCTGCACCTCGACGCTCATACCGTTGCGCGCCGACTGCGGTCGCGTCCACTGCTCGCTGACCAGACGCACGATCAGGTCATCGAAGCTCGATGCCACCTCGTCGCCCTGCTCTTCGGCCAGTGCCTGCTGCCGCTGGGTATCATCGGACAGCAATTCGGCCAACGCCTGTGCCTTCTTGTCTTCCGCCGCCTTGCGTGCAGCTGCCTGGGCAGCCTTCTTCTTGGCGTCGTCTGCCGCTTTCTTCTTGGCAGCCTCGGCTGCAGCCTCTTTCTTGGCCGCTTCTGCCGCCGCCTTCTGCTTGGCCTCTTCCGCCGATTTCTGCTTGGCTGCTTCGGCCGCCGCCTTCTTGGCCGCTTCGTCGGCTGCCTTCTGCTTGGCGGCTTCGTCGGCCTTCTTCTTGGCGATATCCGCCTGCTTCTTCTGCTCGACAGCCTGCTTGGCTTCCGCAGCCGCCTTGGCGGCCTCGGACTGTTTCTCGGCCTCAGCCTTGGCTTCGGCGGCTTTGGCCGCCGCTTCCGCTTGCTGCGCCTTTCGAGCGTCGTCGGCTTTCTTTTGTTCCGCGGCCTGTTGCTGGGCTTCCTTCTGTTGCTGAGCCGCCTTGGCCGCCGCCGCTTCGCGCTGGGCTTCCTGTTGCTCGCGGCGCTGCTCCAGCTGCTCCTGCTCGTACTGTTTGGCCGCGGTCTTCTTCGCCTCCCCCGCCAGTTTCTGCTCGGTCTGCACCTGCGCGGAACTCTTGGACTTGAGCTGGACCAGGGTGGCCTGGACGACCGGACGCGACTGGGGCAATTCAGGGGTGAAGGCGAAGCTGACAAACAGCAGGCCGAAAATCAGCACATGCAGGGCGACTGCCCAGATGACCGGCCAGAAATAACTTTCGGACGACGAACGCTCGCGGTGTCGCATCAAGGCGCCTCGGTAATCAACCCGACGTTGGGCACGCCGGCCTGTTGCAAGGCACCCATGGCGCCGGCCACGACACCGTAGTTGGCAGCCTTGTCACCCCGGATGAACACCTGGGTGTCCGCCCGCTGACGCATGATGGCACCGACCTGCTGACTCAGTTGGGGCAGCGACACCGCGGTCTCGGACTTGGCCTTCTGATCGGTATCCACCTCGGAACCGACGTTCCAGTAGTAGGTACCGTTGGCCTTCACCGAGACGGTGAGGATCTGCTTGTCGTTGTCTTGCGGCAGGGCCTGACTGTCGACCTTGGGCAGGTCGACCTTGACGCCCTGGTTGAGCATGGGCGCCGTCACCATGAAGATGACGAGGAGCACCAACATCACGTCGATGTAGGGCACCACGTTCATCTCGGCGACGGGCTTGCGTTTCTTGCGGCGAGGGACCATGGGATACCTCTTTATTCGTCGCTGGTGTGGACTTTGCGGTGCAGGATGGCCTGGAATTCGTCCGCAAAGGTGTAGTAGCGGTTGATCAGCATTTCCGAGCGGGCAGCGAAGCGGTTGTAGGCCACGACGGCGGGAATGGCGGCGAACAGACCGATGGCGGTGGCGATCAGGGCTTCGGCGATGCCGGGAGCCACGGTGGCCAGGGTCGCCTGCTGGGCAGTGGACAGGCCGCGGAAGGAGTTCATGATGCCCCAGACGGTACCGAACAGACCCACATAGGGGCTGGTGGAACCGACGGTGGCCAGGAACGGCAGGGCCTGATCGAGTTTTTCTTCCTCACGGGAGATGGCGACGCGCATGGCGCGCGAGACGCCTTCCATCACGGCATCGGGATCCACGCCGGGCTGCTGACGCAGGCGGGAGAATTCCTTGAAGCCGGCGCGGAAGATCTGCTCGACGCCGGAGTCCGGATCGGGGTTGCTGCCGGCCTGGCGATACAGCTTGGACAGATCGATGCCCGACCAGAATTTCTCTTCGAAGGCATCCAGGGAACGCTTGGCGGCGCGCATGGCATTGCCGCGCTGGATGATCATGATCCAGGACGTGACAGAGGCTGCGACCAGGATGAGCATCACCAGTTGCACCACCAAGCTGGCGTTGGCAATGAGGCTCCACATGGACGTATGGTCGACGTTGGGTTGCACGCTTAATCTCCTGATTGAATTGACGCCGGATTTCCGGCAAGAACCGTTCGCATGGCTGCAGGGATAGCCCTGGGCCTGAAGCTGTCAGCACGCACACAGGCGACCGTCACCCACCCTTCACAGAGCAGGACAGCGTCCCTGGCGCGCCGGACCTCTTGGTGAAACCTGAGGCTGGCGCGCTTCGCCTCGACCACCTCGGCACCGATCAGCAGCTCGTCATCCAGTCGCGCGGGCGCATGGTAGCGCGCTTCGCTGCTATGGACGACGAACAGCAGACCATCCCGGGCGAGTTCGGACTGGACATAGCCCAGCGCGCGCAGTCGCTCGGTGCGGGCGCGTTCCATGAACTTGAGGTAGTTGACGTAATAGACGATGCCGCCGGCATCGGTATCTTCGTAGTAGACACGACACCTGAGGACGGACGGCGACGGGCTCCGCGATTGCGCGTGCATACTCTAGAACCTAGCCTCGCCGTTGCCAATCAGAAATGTTCGCAACTGCATTTAATTACCATTGACTTCGAACAGATCGGGTGTACCACCCTGGGCCAGACGCGTCGGCAAATTGAGCCCGAAGTGCAGATAGGCATGGCGGGTCACCACCCGTCCGCGCGGCGTGCGCATGATATAGCCTTGCTGGATCAAATAGGGTTCCAGCACATCTTCGATGGTGTGACGCTCTTCGCTGATGGCGGCAGCGAGACTGTCGACGCCCACCGGACCACCGTCGAACTTGTCGATCATGGTCAGCAGCAGACGGCGATCCTGGTGATCGAAACCCTGGGCGTCGACGTCCAGCAGATCGAGGGCACGACTGGCGATGTCGTGGCTGATGTGACCCTGCCCGCGCACCTCGGCGAAGTCCCGCACCCGCCGCAGCAGGCGATTGGCGATCCGCGGCGTGCCACGCGCCCGGCGGGCGATTTCCATGGCCCCCTCGGCCTCGATGGCGAGACCGAGAATGCCGGCCGAGCGGGTGACGATGGTGGCCAGATCCGCGGTGCCGTAGAACTCCAGACGCTGGACGATCCCGAAGCGGTCGCGCAGCGGATTGGTCAGCATGCCGGCGCGGGTGGTCGCGCCGACCAGGGTGAAGGGCGGCAGATCCAGCTTGATGGAGCGAGCCGCCGGACCCTCGCCGATCATGATGTCGAGCTGATAGTCCTCCATCGCCGGATAGAGCACCTCCTCGACGATGGGTGAGAGTCGATGGATCTCGTCGATGAAGAGCACATCACCGGCTTCCAGGTTGGTCAACAGCGCGGCGAGATCGCCCGGGCGTTCCAGCACGGGGCCCGAGGTGCTCTTCAGGGAAACCTGCATTTCCTGGGCGATGATGTTGGCCAGAGTGGTTTTGCCCAGGCCCGGTGGGCCGAAGATCAGGGTGTGGTCGAGGGCCTCGCCCCTGCCCTTCGCGGCCTGAATGAACAGCCCCATCTGGTCGCGCACCACCGGCTGGCCGATGTAGTCGGCCAGACGCACCGGACGGATGGCGCGATCCTGGAATTCCTCACGGTCGCGGCCAGTGCCCGAGATAAGGCGATCGGTTTCTATCATGGGATCAGACCATGCCCTTCAGGGCGCGACGGATGAGTTCCTCGCTGGAAAGGTCTTCCCCCTCCACGGCGGCGACGGCGCGGCTGGCTTCCTGGGGCTTGAAGCCCAGGGCGACCAGGGCGCTGACCGCATCGGCCTCGGCGCTGGCCACGACGGCGGCCTGGTTCGGCAGGACCAGGGGAGCGATGCCGGGCAGGCTTTCCCAGGCCTTGAAGCGGTCCTTCAGCTCGACCAGCAGGCGCTCGGCAGTCTTCTTGCCCACCCCTGGCACCTTGACCAGGGCGGCCGTGTCCTGGGCTTGCACGCAGCGAACCAATTCATCCACCTCGAGACTGGACATCAACGCCAGGGCCAGCTTGGGGCCGACACCATTGAGCCGGATCAGCTCGCGAAACAGCTCACGCTCGCGCTTTTCCCCGAACCCATACAGCAGGTGCGCATCTTCCCGTACCACGAGGTGGGTATGCAATGTGACGATTTCACCCTGGGCCGGCAGCCGATAAAGGGTCGTCATGGGCACTTCGACCTCGTAGCCGACTCCGCCCACGTCGAGCAGGAGATGCGGCGGCTGCTTTTCCGCTAGGGTGCCACGTAGACGACCGATCACAGGGTTACCTTCCTAACGTTGGAGCGAGAGGGTTGAGCGAATAGGACTAGAGCCGCAGACGACCGCCGCGGCGACGGGTGGCCAGCAGACCATGGGGCACCAGGCTCTGCCGGGTATGGGCATGGCACAGGGCAATGGCCAGGGCATCGGAGGCGTCGATCTGCGGCTTTTCGGTCAGCCGCAGCAGGTGCATGACCATCAGCATCACCTGCTGCTTGTCCGCCCCGCCGTTGCCGACAACGGCCTGCTTGACCTGGCTCGCGGTGTACTCGGAGATCTCCAGGCCACCCTCGGCACCGGCGACGATGGCCGCACCCCGGGCCTGTCCCAGCTTGAGCGCCGAATCGGCGTTGCGCGCCATGAACACCTGCTCGATACCCATGGTGACCGGCCCGTACTGGGCGATGACGTCGCGCACGCCGCGATAGACGATCTGCAACCGCTCGGGCAACGGACCGTTTCCCGTACGGATGCAGCCGGAGGCCACGTATTCGCAGCCCCGCCCGGTGTCGCGCACCACGCCGAAGCCGGTCAGCCGCGAGCCCGGGTCGATGCCCAGCACCAGGGTGCCGGGCGCATCGGGCGGCAGGCGCTCGTAGAGGGACATCAGCCGAGCTGCTCCATGACATCCTCGGGGATGTCGGCGTTGGAATAGACGTTCTGCACGTCATCCAGGTCTTCGAGCATGTCGATCAGCTTGAGCACCTTCTGCGCGGTGTCCAGATCCAGGGTCGCGGAGGTCGAGGGGATCATGGTCACCTCGGCTTCGTCGGCCTTGTAGCCGGCGGCGGTCAGGGCTTCGTTGACGGCGATGAAGTCGGCGAAGCTGGTGAAGACGTCGATGGAGCCATCGTCGTTGGCCACCACGTCGTCGGCACCGGCTTCCAGGGCCGCTTCCATCAGGGCGTCTTCGTCCAGGCCGGGGGCATAGCTGATCTGGCCCTTGCGCTCGAACAGATAGGCCACCGAACCGTCGGTACCCAGGTTGCCACCGCACTTGTTGAAGGCGTGGCGAACTTCGGCCGCGGTACGGTTGCGGTTGTCGGTCATGGCTTCGACGATGATGGCGACACCGCTCGGGGCGTAGCCTTCATAGGTCAGTTCCTCGACGTTCTCGCCTTCGCCGGCACCCACGCCACGGGCGATGGCCCGGTCGATGGTGTCGCGGGTCATGTTGGCGGTCAGCGCCTTGTCCACCGCCAGACGCAGGCGGGGATTGTCGGCAGGAACGCCGCCGCCCTGGCGCGCGGCCACGGTCAGCTCACGGATGATCTTGGTGAAGATCTTGCCTTTCTTGGCATCCTGGCGTTCTTTGCGATGCTTGATGTTGGCCCACTTGGAATGACCGGCCATAAGCTACTCCAATCTCTTGACGATGACGGCACCGGCGGCGAGGGCCGCGGCGCACTGAAAAGGGAAATGGAGGGCATCCACCTGGGCGCCCTCCTCCGATAGGACCTATTCCGCCTTGGGCTGCTCGCGCAGGCGGATGTGCAGCTCGCGCAGGGCCTTGGCATCGACGGCGCCGGGCGCCTGGGTCATGACGTCGGCCGCGCTCTGGGTCTTCGGGAAGGCGATGACTTCGCGAATCGAGGAGGCGCCGGTCATCAGCATCACCAGGCGATCCAGACCGAAGGCCAGGCCACCATGGGGCGGTGCACCGAACTTGAGGGCGTCCAGCAGGAAGCCGAATTTCTCTTCCTGTTCCTCGGCGCTGATGCCGAGGACCTCGAAGACCGCCTGCTGCATCTTCTTGTCGTGGATACGGATGGAACCGCCACCCAGCTCGGTGCCGTTGAGCACCATGTCGTAGGCCCGCGACAGGGCTGCGCCCGGATTGGCCTTGAGCGCCTGCGGGTCGCACTTGGGCGAGGTGAAGGGGTGGTGCATGGCGGTCAGGCTGCCATCGTCGTTTTCCTCGAACATCGGGAAGTCGACCACCCACAGCGGCGCCCACTGGCAGGTCAGCAGGTTGAGGTCGTGGCCGAGCTTGATGCGCAGCGCGCCCAGGGCTTCGGAGACAACCTTGGTCTTGTCCGCGCCAAAGAACACGATGTCGCCATCCACCGCACCGACGCGGTCGAGGATGACGTTGATGTTGTCCAGCGGGATGTTCTTGACGATGGGCGACTGCAGGCCCTCGACGCCGGCGGCGCGCTCGTTGACCTTGATGTAGGCCAGGCCCTTGGCGCCATAGATGCCGACGAACTTGGTGTAGTCGTCGATCTGCTTGCGCGGCATGCTCGCCCCGCCCGGTACCCGCAGGGCGGCGACGCGGCACTTGGGATCGTTGGCCGGACCGGCGAAGACCTTGAAGTCGACGTCCTTGAGCTGGTCTTCCACGTCCACCAGCTCCAGCGGGATGCGCAGGTCAGGCTTGTCGGAACCGAAGCGACGCATGGCTTCGGCCAGGGTCATGTGCGGCAGCTCGCCAAATTCGACGTCCAGCACTTCCTTGAACAGGTTGCGCACCATGGTCTCGGTGATGTCCATGATGTCTTTTTCATCGAGGAAGCTGGTCTCGATGTCGATCTGGGTGAATTCCGGCTGGCGGTCGGCACGCAGGTCTTCGTCACGGAAGCACTTGGCGATCTGGTAGTAGCGATCGAAGCCGGCGACCATCAGCAGCTGCTTGAACAGCTGGGGCGACTGCGGCAGGGCGAAGAAGCTGCCGGGATGGGTGCGGCTGGGCACCAGGTAGTCGCGGGCACCCTCGGGGGTGGCCCGGGTCAGGATCGGGGTTTCCACGTCGAGGAAACCGTTTTCGTCCAGGTAGCGGCGGATGCTGGAGGTGATGCGCGAACGCAGCTTGAGCTTCTCGGCCATCTCCGGACGACGCAGGTCGATGAAGCGATAGCGCAGGCGGGTCTCTTCACCGACGTCGGTGTACTCGTTGAGCGGGAACGGCGGGGTCTCCGCCTCGTTGAGCACTTCCAGCTCGTAGCCCAGCACCTCGATGGCGCCGGAGGCCATGTTGGCATTGCGCGCGCCTTCGGGACGCAGGCGCACCTTGCCGGTGAGCCTGACGACATATTCGCTGCGCACGCGGTCGGCCTTGGCGAAGGTTTCGGCGCGATCCGGATCGAACACCACCTGGGCCAGGCCTTCGCGATCGCGGATGTCGAGGAAGATGACCCCGCCGTGGTCACGGCGGCGGTGGACCCAACCGCAGAGGGTGATTTCCTGGCCGTCCAGGCTCTCGTTCAACTGGCCGCAATAGTGGCTGCGCATCATGGTCGTGGTTTCGCTTCTCTAGAACAGGCTGAATGCGTGGAGGCACCGGGCCGGCAGGACCGGGTGCTCGACTGAACGGGAGATTCTATATCATCCGTCACGATTTTACCGTAGCCGGGCGCGCAGCTCGACACGCGAACACTGGCTAAACGGCCAGCGGTTCTGTGATAGCCTCGGAGCCCTTCGCAACCGACGCACAGGAGCCGTCAGCATGGAAATCAACATCGGAATCGCCGAACAAGATCGTGCCCAGATCGCCGAGGGCCTGTCGCGCCTCCTGGCCGACACCTACACCCTGTATCTGAAGACCCACAACTTCCACTGGAACGTGACCGGGCCGATGTTCAACACCCTGCACCTGATGTTCGAGACCCAGTACACCGAGCTGGCGGTCGCCGTGGACGACATCGCCGAGCGCATTCGCGCCCTCGGCTTCCCGGCGCCGGGCACCTATGCCGCCTACGCCCGGCTGTCGAGCATCAAGGAAGAGGAAGGCGTACCGGACGCCCAGGAGATGATCCGGCTGCTGGTGCAGGGCCAGGAAGCCGTAGTGCGGACCGCCCGGGGCATCTTCCCGCTGCTGGACAAGGTCAGCGACGAGCCCACCGCCGATCTGCTGACCCAGCGCATGCAGACCCACGAAAAGACCGCCTGGATGCTGCGCAGCCTGCTGGCCGCCTGAGTCCGGCTACCGTCTCGGGCCACGGCCCGCGACGGTGCCATGATTGAGCGGCCCTCACCTTTTGGGTTTAATAAGGACGCGCTTTTCGCGCCGGGTCATTCCGCTGTCGGGCACCGCTCCGGCAGTTTCGGCAGACCCGTGTTATCTATCCCAAGGTGATTTCACATTGAACACGTTATCTACTGTCCATGTCGTGGTGGGCGCTGCTGCGCTCCTGTTATCGGCGATTCCCGGACTGCAGTCCGATACCTCGTCCTTCGATCAACCCGAGTCCATCCACCTGGCCCTGCTGGGTCTTGCCACCCTCCTCTTCACACCCTTCTCCCGTAGCCGCAGCAGCGGCGCCCAGAAACTCGCCAGTGTCCTGCTGGTGCTCGCCGTCGTGGCCCAGACCTTCATACTGCTGGCGCCCCTCGAGCAGATCGGCGGCCTGCCGGCCGAGCTGGTGCCGCTGGCGCTGACCCTGGTCGCCGCCCTGGCCAGCCTGCCGGAGAAGTTTCGCGGCCAGGCCGGCAGTGCGCCGGTGGTCGATGCCGAGGCGCGCCCGCGCCAGGCGGCGCGTCCGGCGCCCGTTGCGGCCGCCCCGGCACGCCCGCTGGCCGATGACCGCGAGCGCGGCACGGTGAAGTGGTTCAACACCTCCAAGGGCTTCGGCTTCATCTCCCGCGATACCGGCGACGATATCTTCGTGCACTTCCGCGCGATCCGTGGCGAAGGCCATCGGGTGCTGATGGAAGGCCAGCGCGTGGAGTTCTCGGTGATCCAGCGGGACAAGGGCCTGCAGGCCGAGGACGTGATCATCGCGGCCTGATCCGTACCAGCCAAAAGAAAGGCCGCCCATGGGCGGCCTTTTTCATGGGCGCGCGAGACTACTGCCGCTGGGCGGCCGCTGCCTTGCTGTCGTTCATGCCAGTGGTGTTGCCGAGCAGGCTTGCCGTGGCGATCTGGATGAAGGCCTCCAGGCGCTTCTGCAGCTCGGGCGCGCTGGCGTCGCCCTTGAGCACCTCGCCACCGGCCTGGGTGCCCAGGTGATAGCGATAGAGCACGGCATCGCGATCACGCGGCTTGACCAGGATGCGATCGCCGGTGACCAGGGCCACGGTCTGGTCGCTGCCCGAGGGCTTGATCACCGCCACACCCGGATCGCCCTGGGGCAGGCCCAGCAGGTCGCGGCCCCAGCACTGGTGCTGGGTCGGTTTGCCGAAGCGGGCCAGTACCGTGGGTACCACGTCGATCTGGCTGCCCACGGTGTCGCGACGGGCGCCGAAGGTTTCCTGCACGCCCGGACCGATCAGCAGCAGCGGCACGTTGAAGCGCGACAGGTCCATCTCGGTGATCTGCTCGTTGTTGCCGAAGCCATGGTCACCAACGATGACGAACAGGGTGTCCTGGTACCAGGGCTCCTGCTTGACCTTGGCGAAGAACTGCCCCAGCGACCAGTCGGCATAGCGCATGGCGGTGAGGTGCTCGTCGAGCGAGCCGTGGCCGGTGACCGGGGCGACCGGCAGGTCCTTGGGCAGTGCATAGGGAGTGTGGTTGGACAGAGTCTGCAGCAGCGCATAGAAGGGCTTGCCGTCCGGCGCCTTGGCCAGGGCGTCCAGTTCCTGCACCGAGCGGTCGAACATGTCCTGGTCGGAGACACCCCAGGTCGGGTCCATGAACACCGGATTGACGAAGTCTTCGCGACCGACGAAGCGGGTCATGCCCTGGTTGCTGAAGAAGCCGGACTGGTTGTCCCACTGGAAGTTGCCGTTGTAGACGTAGACGTCGTCGAAACCGCGGGTGCTGAGCAGTTGCGGCAGACCGGAGAACTGGTGGGCGCCCTCGGGCATGCGCATCAGGTACTCGAAGGCCGGCAGATTGGGGAAGCAGGCCATGGTGGCGAACATGCCCTGGTGGGTATGGGTGCCGTTGGAAAAGAAGCGGGTGAACAGGGTGCCCTGCTTGGCCAGGGCGTCGAAGTTGGGGGTGATACCGTCTTCGTTGCCCAGAGCACCGATATAGCGACCGGCCATGCTTTCCATGAGGATCACCACCACGTTGCGCAGCTTGGGCAGCTGGCCATCGGTGGGCGGGGTGTAGATCCGGCGGACGGCAGCCTTGTCGGCGTCGATCAGTTCGTCACGCGGGGTCAGCAGGAGCTGCCGGGTGGTGGCCAGCGCCTCGGCGGCCGGCATGGTGGCCTTCCAGCTGTTGTCGCGATGATCGGAGAAGCTGTTCTCGGCGGCATTGATCAGCGTCAGGGTGCCGTTCAGACCCAGATGGTTGGCGAACATCGAATCGGTGGTATAGGCGTCGCCCCAGCGCAGCGGCGGCCCGGACCTCAGGGTGCCACGGGCGGCGATGACGGCTACCACCAGGCAGAGCATGAAGACCGCGCCCCGGCGATACCAGGCGGCCGGTCGCGCCGCGACATGACGCCGTGTGGCCCGCTCGACGCCAAAGAACACCAGGCCCAGCAGCAGGGTCGCCACAGCCCAGGCCAGCAGCAGGCGCACCACCGGGAAGCCGTTCCAGATCATGCTGGTGACGGTGTGCAGGTCTTCCTGCATGTACTGGAACACCAGGCTGTTCAGGCGCTGGTGGAATTCGCGATAGAAATTCAGCTCGCCGACGCCCAGCAGCAGGCAGAGGCTGGCAGCCAGGGTGAACCAGCCGGCCTGCAACCGGCGCGCGGCCATGGCTCTGGCGCTCAACAGGCAGAGCAGCGAGGGCACGCAGATATAGACCACCAGGCGCAGGTCGAAGCGCGCGCCGTTGAAGAAGGCCTCGGCGAAGGTGGCGAAGGGCGAATCACCGATCAGGTCGGTGTTGTAGGCCAGCAATGCCAGGCGCAGCAGGGTGAACATGACCAGCAGCGCCAGGCCGCAGCCCAGGACGAAGCTCAGGTGGCTGCCCAGCGTCGGCACCGGGCGGATGCCGGGGGTGCGCGGGGATTGGGGGACTTCCGTTTGCGACATGAAAACACCTTGTCAAAAGCAGCAGGGATTCGCGGCGCGTGGCCAGCGGCTCGGGATCGGCCACGCAGAGGCCTCGGGCGCGGTCGGCAGGCGTGGGAGTTTAACCCTCCGGCGCGATCGCGCCAGTGTTGGCCGCTCGGGCTTGGCCGAAGCGAGACCTCCACCGCGTCGTCAATCGCCCAGCCTGAGCAGGAGCTCGTCAAAATTTCGTCAAGGACTGCTCTGGTTGCGACGTCAGCACAGGCATGGGCGGCAGCCGCCGCTTGCAGTAAAATCCAGCACCCTTGACCGCTCCAGTGCCGTATTCAGGATGTCCCATGGCTCACCGTGACGCTCTGCAGATGCTTCGCACCTACCTGACCAGCCAGATCCTTGGCCAGGAAACCCTGGTGGAGCGCCTGCTCATCGCGGTGCTGGCGGATGGTCATCTGCTGGTGGAAGGTGCCCCGGGGCTGGCCAAGACCAAGGCCATCAAGGACCTGGCGGAAGGCCTGGAGGCCGATTTCCACCGCATCCAGTTCACGCCCGACCTGCTGCCGGCCGACATCACCGGCACCGAGATCTATCGCCCGGACACGGCGACCTTCTCCTTTCAGCAGGGGCCGATCTTTCACAATCTGGTGCTCGCCGACGAGATCAACCGGGCACCGGCCAAGGTGCAGTCCGCGCTGCTGGAAGCCATGGCCGAACGCCAGGTGAGCATCGGCCGCACCTCCTATGCCCTGCCCGACCTCTTCCTGGTGATGGCCACCCAGAATCCCATCGAGCAGGAAGGCACCTATCCGCTGCCCGAGGCCCAGCTCGATCGCTTCCTGATGCACGTCAAGATCGGCTACCCCGACGCCTCCGTGGAGCGTCGCATCCTGGCCCAGGCCCGTGGCGAGGCCCTGGACGGCGAGACCCTGCCAACCGAGCGCGTCACCCAGGCGGAGATCAATGCGGCTCGTCGCGAGGTGCTCGGGCTGTACATGGCCGATGCCGTGGAGGAATACCTGGTCCAGCTGATCATGGCGA
Organism: Pseudomonas aestiva; assembly: GCF_039908605.1. NCBI lineage: Bacteria > Pseudomonadati > Pseudomonadota > Gammaproteobacteria > Pseudomonadales > Pseudomonadaceae > Pseudomonas > Pseudomonas aestiva. The sequence continues at coordinate 3,265,613 of NZ_CP150916.1, forward strand.
CCCGCACCCCGGGGCGCTTCGACCAGGACCTGGCGCACTGGATCACCTATGGCGCCAGCCCGCGTGGTTCCATCGCCCTGGATCGCTGCGCCCGCGCCCATGCCTGGCTGGCCGGGCGGGACTTCGTCAGCCCGGAGGATATCCAGGCGGTGGTCTTCGACGTCCTGCGCCACCGCGTCATCCTGTCCTTCGAGGCGGAAGCCGCCGGCATCGATCACGACCGGGTGGTGCAGCGCATCCTCGATCTGGTGGCCGTGGCCTGAGATGGCCGAGCGCAACGGCGTGACACTGAGCCTGGCCGAGCTCATCGAAATGCGCCACCGGGTGGTCGAGGTGCAGCTGTTTTCCGCCGCCGGACGCCGCAGCCCGCTGATCGGCCTGCACCATTCGCGCCTGCGCGGCCGCGGGGTGGATTTCGACCAGGTGCGCGCCTATCAGCCCGGCGACGACGTCCGGGCCATCGACTGGCGCGTCACCGCCCGCACCCGCGAACCCCATACCAAGCTGTTCCATGAAGAGCGCGAGCGCCCGGTCTATCTCCTGCTGGAGCAGAGTCCACGGACCTTCTTCGGCACCCGCCAGCAATTCAAGTCGGTGCTGGCCGGGCGGCTGGCCGCGCTGATCGGCTGGGCGGTGCTGGAGCACAACGACCGTATCGGCGGCATGATCTTCGGCGGCGAACGCCTGCACGAGGTGCGCCCACGGCGCAGCAAGCAGAATCTGCTGCGCTTCTTCGATCACCTGGTCAACGCCAATCGGGCGTTGCAGGACCCGGCCCTGGCCCAGGTGCCGCGCATCACCTTCAACCAGGTCCTGCGCCGTGCTCGCGAGGTGCTGCGTCCCGGCAGCCTGGCGCTGGTGATCTGCGACGAGCGCAGCCTGGACGTGGCCACCGAGCAGCACCTCACCCTGCTTTCGCGGCACAGTGACCTGGTCCTGCTGCCGCTCTCCGATCCGCTGGATCATGCATTGCCTCAGGCCGGCCTGCTGCGTTTCACCAGCGGCCAGGCCGAGGTCGAGCTGGATACCGATCGCGCCGACGTCCGCCAGGGCTATGCCGAGCAGGCCGCGCAGCGCCGTGAACGCTGGACCGAACTCAGCCTGCGCCTGGGCATTCCGCTGCTGCCGCTGTCCACGGCGGACGATCTGGTCGAACAGCTGCGGCACCTGTTGCGGCAACATCGCCCGGGGTACACCTCGTGACCCCCGGCCTGCCGACGCTGGAGCCGCTGCGGCTGCCAGCGGAACCGGCCTGGTGGCCACCGGCGCCGGGCTGGTGGTTGCTGCTGCTGGTCGTGGTGGCCCTGGGTTTCTTTCTGCGCCACCGTCGCGGCCGGCGGCCGCTGGACAGCGCGCTCCCCGTCGAGGCGACCACCGAAGAGGATCTGCGTACCACCGCCCTGGCCGAACTGGCCCGCCTGCCGCGTCCCTATGGCGCGCCGGCCGGACCCTGGCTGCAGGCGCTGAATGCGCTGCTCAAGCGCCTCTGCCGCGCCAGCTATCCGGATCAGCTCAGCCAGACCCTGAGCGGCCGCGACTGGCTGGCCTTTCTCGATTCGCGCTGCCCGGCGGCCGGCCTGACGCGCTACATGATTCTGGTGGACGGCGGCTATCGCCCGGACTGCCGCCTGAATGACCGCGTCATCGACGGCCTGCAGGACGCCGTCGCCACCTGGATCCGCAAGCATGTTTGAATTCGCCTGGCCCTGGCTGTGGCTGCTGTTGCCGCTGCCCTGGGCGCTGCGCGTGCTGTTGCCCGCGGCCGACAGCGGCCAGGCGGCCCTGCGCGTGGAATTCCTCGGTGAACTCGAACACCTGGGCGGACGCATCCGTCACACCGGCGGCCTGAGCGGCACTCGCCGCCTGCTGCCCTTTCTGCTGGGCTGGCTACTGATCCTGGCCGCCGCGGCGCGCCCGCAATGGGTGGGACCATCCCAGCCGCTGGACGTAAGCGGGCGCGACCTCCTGCTGGCGGTGGACGTCTCCGGGTCCATGGACACCCCGGACATGCCGCTAGGCGACGAGAATGTCAGCCGCCTGACGCTGGTCAAGCAACTGCTCGGCCGCTTCATCGACAGTCGCCAGGGCGATCGTGTCGGCCTGATCCTGTTCGGCTCCCAGGCCTATCTGCAGGCGCCCCTGACCGCCGACCGACGCACCGTGCATGCCCTCCTCGAAGAAGCCCAGATCGGCCTGGCCGGGCGCAACACGGCGGTGGGCGACGCCGTGGGCCTGGCGGTCAAGCACCTGCGCAAGCGGCCGGACAACAGCCGCACCCTGATCCTGGTCACCGATGGCGCCAGCAACGGCGGCGTGGTGACGCCCGAGGTGGCGGCCAGCTTGGCGGCCAGCGAGCGGGTACGCGTCTATACCCTCGGCATCGGTGCCGATCCGGACACCCTGGGCGCCAGTGCGACACCCAGCGATCTCGACGAACCCATGCTGCGTCACCTCGCCGAGGTCACCAACGGCGCCTATTTCCGGGTGAGATCCAGCACCGAACTGGCCGCCGTGTCGCGCCAGCTCGATCGCCTCGAACCCATCCGCCAGCAGCCGGACCAGGCCCGTCCCACCCGTGAACTCTATCCCTGGCCGCTGGCCGGGGCGCTGCTGCTCGGCCTGGCCCTGGCCCTGGCGCTCGGCCGCCTGCCGTGGCCGCAGCGCTGGCAGCGTGGAGGCAAGGCCCGATGAACGACTGGCTGCCGCTGTTCCTGCGTCCCGGGTGGCTACTGGCCCTGGTGCCGGTCGCCCTGGTGATCGGCTCGCTGCGCCGACGCCGGCATCGCCACGGGCACTGGCAGGCGCTGCTGCCTCCGGCGCTGCAACCCTGGCTGCTCAGTGACAGCGATCGCCAGCGCTCGCCCCTTGGCCTGGTGCTGCTGGGCCTGGCCGGAGTGCTGGCCTGCGTGGCGCTGGCCGGCCCCAGCTGGCAGCAGAGCGAAGCCCAGAGCTTTCGCCGCAACGATCCGCTGGTGGTGGTGCTGGCGCTGACGCCCGACCTGCTCGCCACCGACGTCACCCCGAACCGCCTCCTGGCCGTGCAGCGCAAGCTGCAGGATCTGCTCAAGGCGCGCCAGGACGGCGAGACTGCCATCGTCGTCTATGCCGGCAGCGCCCACACCCTGGTGCCCCTGACCGACGACCTGCCGACCATGGACAACCTGCTCAAGGCGCTGCGGCCGTCGATCATGCCGGTGCCCGGGCAGCGCGCCGACCTGGGGATCGCCCAGGCCCTGGAGCTGCTCGGTCCGGCGCCCAGCGCCAGTGCCCGGTTGCTGCTCATCGCCAGCGACCTGGACGACCGCGAGCGCCTGGGTATCGAGCGCCAGCTGCAGGGTCGGCTGCGCCAGCTGGCAATCCTCGGCCCGGGTACGCCCCAGGGCGCGCCGGTGGCCGCCGAGACCGGCAACTACCTGAGCGACGCCGCCGGCGGCATCCGCATCGCCCGACTGGACGAAGGCCACCTGCAGGGCGTCGCCCAGGCACTGGGCGGGCACTATCAGCGCTTGCAGCGTGACGACGGCGACCTGCGCCGTCTCGGCCTGCTGGAGCGTCCCGGCGCTGTGCGAGCCAGCGACGGCCGGGCCCCCGCGGACTGGCGCGACCAGGGTTACCTGTTGCTGCTGCCTCTGCTGCTCCTGGTCGCCTGCGGCGCGCGCCGCGGCTGGCTGCTGAGCCTGCCCTTCTGTCTGCTGCTGACGCCCCCTCCGGCGCAGGCCGGCAGCTGGGACGACCTCTGGCTGCGTCGCGACCAGCAGGCCCTGCAGCTGCTGGCCGACGACCAGGCTGGCGCGGCCGCCGAGCTCTTCAGCGACGAGCGCTGGCGCGGCGTGGCGCTCTATCGCGCCGGCGACTTCAGCGGCGCCGCCGCGGCCTTCGCCCGGGATCCGTCGGCGGACGGCCACTACAATCGCGGCAACGCCCTGGCCATGGCCGGACGCCTGGAAGAGGCCCTGCGCGCCTACCGGGCGGCGCTGGTGTTGCGCCCGGATCTGACCCCCGCCCTGCGCAATCGCAATCGCCTCGAACGCCTGCTCGCCCAACGCGCCGCAGCCCAGGCCGAGGCCGCCGCCCGCAGTCGCAAGGCGCAGAACGCCAGCCAGAGCAGCGCCCAGGCGGACGAACCGGCCAATAGCGGTACCCCGCCGTCCGCTGCAGCCGCCGCGGCCAGCCCGCAGCAGCAGGCCCAGGCCGGCGCGGACTGGCTCGTCAGTCCCGCCTATGCCGAAGATCCCCTGGCGGAAGAACAGCGTCAGGCGGCCGAACAGTGGCTGCGGGAGATCCCCGACAACCCGGCCGAGCTGCTGCGCCGCAAGTTCTGGTACCAGCAACAACAACGCGAGGAGAACGCGCTGCAATGAAGTCCTATCCGTTGCTGCTGCCCCTCGCGCTGCTCGCGCCCCTGCTCCAGGCGGCGGATCTCAGCGCCCGTCTGGAGCGGAACCAGCTCAGTCAGAACGAGACGCTGGAGCTCATCCTCGAGACCACCGACCCCGCCCAGTTCGGCAAGCCCGATCTCGGCCCGCTCGAGCAGGACTTCCGCGTGCTCGGGGTGCGGCAGAACAGCCTGCCGCCCGGTGAGCGGGTGACCACGCGCTGGAACGTGACCCTGCAACCCAAAGCCAGCGGCGCCCTGACCATTCCCGCCCTGACCCTGGACGGCGCCCGCAGCCAGCCGCTGACCGTTACCGTGGAGGCCACTGCCGCCAGGCGCCAGGCCCGCGAACCGGTCTATCTGGAAGCCGCGGTGGAGCGCACCCGGCTCTATGTGCAGGCGGAGACCATCCTGACCATCCGCCTCTACCACGCCGTGGCGCTCTATGACGACCATGTGCTCACCCCGCCCAATCCCAGCGATGCGAGGGTGGATCTGCTCGGCACCCCCCAGGTCTACGAGCGCGACGTCGAGGGGGTACGGCATGGCGTGATCGAATGGCGCTACGCCATCCATCCGCTGCAGAGCGGTACCTTGGTGCTGCCGCCCCAGACCTTCAGCGCCACCCTCGCCGGTGGCCTCGACGACAGCTCGCGCGCTGGCCAGCCTATCCAGCTGCGCACCCCGGCGCTGACCCTGGAGGTTCTGCCACAACCGGCCAGTTATCCGCCGCAGACGCCCTGGGTGCCGGCGCGCAGCCTGACCCTGACGCAACAATGGAATCCCGCGCCGGAAGACGCCCGCGAGGGCAGCGCCCTGACCCGCACGCTGCAGCTGCGTGCCGAAGGCCTGGCACCCGGTCAGCTCCCCCCGCTGGTGCTGCCCGAGATCGAGGGCGTGAAGCGCTATGCCGAGCAACCGCGGCTGTCGCTGCAGACCCAGGCGCGCGGGCTGGTCGGGCAACGCGAGGAACGGGTCGCCCTGATTCCCACATCCACGGGTGACAAGGTCCTGCCGCCGGTGGAGGTGGTCTGGTGGAACACCGAGACCGATACCCTCGAACGCGCCACCCTGCCCGCCCAGCCCCTGGTGGTCGCCGAGGATCCGACGCTGCAACCGGTGGCATCAGCGGCGGCCAAGATCACCGGCAGTGACCGCGGACTCTGGCGCTGGCAGCTGGCGACGGCCTTCTTCGCCCTGACCACCCTGCTCGGCTTCGGCCTCTGGTGGCGCGCCCGCCGTCAGCCGGCGGTGTTGCCGACCGTGCCCGATCTCGACAGCCGCCTGCAGCGCGAAGAGCTGCGCCGCGCCTGCCAGAGCAACGATCCCCACGTCACCCGTCATGCCCTGGACGCCTGGGCCCGACAGCAACCGGAAACCCTGGCGGCCATGGGGGCACGTTTCGAGCCCCTGGCCGCCGCGCTCGACGACCTCAATGGGGCGCTCTACAGCGAAGCCGGTCAGCGCTGGCAGGGCGAGACGCTCTGGCAGGCGATCAATGCCCTGCCGCCGCTGACGCCGGCAGCCGTGCACGACACCCTGCCACCGCTCTATCCGCGCTGAGCGGCTTCTTCCAGCTGCGCCAACCGCTCTTCGAGGGCGGCGATACGGGCTTCCAGCGCCTCCAGCCGGCCTTCGCGTCCGCCGGCAGGGGTAGCGCTCTCGGCGGCACTACCCAGCTGCGCAACCTGGGCATCGCGTTCTGCCGCGTTGCCGAACAGATGCAGATAACGCTCTTCGCGCTGGCCAGGCTGTCGCCCCAGGCCGGTGGCCAGGCCGCGGGCGATCAGCCGCTCCAGATGGTGGCGCACCTGCTCGGTATCATCGAAGGCGTGCATCCGGCCGCTGCGGGCCAGCAATTCGCCCAGGGTCTGGGGCCCGCGCAGGAACAGCAGGGCGCAGAGCACCCACTGGGGTGGAGGGAGTTCCAGGGCCCTGTCCAGCCGCTGTTCCCAGCGATCCGCCCGGCTGCCCATGACCAGGCGGGCCAGGCCGCGTTCCTCCAGACGTCGCAGTCCCTGCCCCACTTCGCCCGGGGTGAGGTTGAGCACCGGCTCGCGGCTGGTCTTCTGGTTGCAGGCCAGCACTAGGGCATTGAGGGTCAGGGGATAGCTTTCCGGGGTGGTCAGCTGCTTCTCGATGAGACTGCCGAGGACGCGGATCTCGGTAGCCTCCAGCGGCTCTTCGGCAAAGGCGGGGGTGACTGCTTGGCTCATGGCGGACTCCGCTTGGATGACGCGCCAGCCTAGCCTGCTCTCAAAGCCGTCGCCACTGCGGCAGCCCGATCAGCACCACCGCGCCCACGATGACCAGCATGGCCAGCGCTTCGGCCGCACCGATCCGTTCGCCGGCGAACAGGGTACCTAGCAGCACCGCCACCACCGGATTAACGTAGGCGTAGCTGGTGGCGGCCGCCGGCCGTACCCGCCCCAGCAAATAAAGATAGGCACTGAAGGCGATCAGCGAGCCGAACACCACCAGATAGCCCAGCGCCAGCCAGCCACCCAGGGCCGGCCAGTGCTGCAGGCGCTCGCCGCTGAGGTAGCTGGCGCCGAGCAGCACCGCGCCCGCCACCAGCATCTCCACCGCGCTGGCCATGGCGCCACGCGGCAACGGCAGGTAGCGACTCCAGATCGAGCCGAAGGCCCAGGCGGCCGCGGCGAGCAGGATCACCGCTGCCCCGAGCGGCGTGGCGCTCATGGTATCGCCCAGATTGAGCAGGGCGATCCCCACCAGGCCCAGGGCGATGCCGGCCCATTCCAGCAGGGTATTGCGCTGCCCCCAGAGCAGACCGAACAGCAGGGTGAACAGGGGGACCGTGGCGATCGACAAGGCGGCGATACCGGAAGTCACGCCCCAATGCTCGGCCAGGGTCACCCCGCCGTTGCCGACGCCCAGGAGCAGGATGCCGATCACCGCGGCCGCGGCGGTCTCGCGCGCCGTTGGCCAGGGCGCCCCGCGCCAGCGCAACCAGCCCAGCAGGAGACTCCCGGCGATGAGAAACCTCAGCCCCGCCATCAACAGCGGTGGCCAATGGGCCACGCCGATGCGAATCACCAGATAGGTGGAACCCCAGACCACATAGAGCGCGAAGAAGGCTGCCAGCAGCGGCAGCCAGCTGGGCAGGCGTGGCGGCGCGAGGCAGGGCGAGGCGGAGGTGTCCATGCGCGAGAGCTTCCTGAGGGGTCAGGCTGCCATTGTAGAAGCACGTGATGCGCCGGCTAAGATACAGTCAAGAGAGAAACGGCCGACTAGCCTTTGATTCAGCATACTTTTAGGGATGGCGACCTTCGATTCGAAGGCAGGGAAACGGATATGGACCATATCGATCGTCGGCTCATCGACCTGCTGCTGGTGGACGGACGCGCCAGCTACGCGGAGTTGGGGCGCCGGCTGGGCCTCTCCGCCCCGGCCATCGCCGAACGCATCGCCAAGCTGGAAGACGCCGGCATCATCACCGGCTATGGCGCCCGTATCGACCGCGGCGCCCTGGGCTACGGCACCGAATGCCTGATCTCGCTGCGCCTGCACAGCACCAGCCAGGGCCCGGTATTGAAGAAACTTGAGGCCCTCCCCCAGCTGCTCGCCTGCCACCGGGTCACGGGCGACGACTGCCTGATGCTGCGGGTCGCCGTACGCGACATGGGCGAACTGGAGAGCCTCATCGATCAGCTGACCCGATTCGGCATGAGCCGGACCGTGGTGGTGCTGTCGACGCCCTTCGAGCGCCCGCTGCCGCTCATGCCCAGCTGAAGACGCGCATAAAAAGGCCCGGCGCCTCGCGGCACCAGGGCTGGCAGAGCGCGCTCCCCTAGATGAAGGAGTCGTCGTCGCCACTGTCGTCGAAGAAGCCGCCACCACCGCCGGTATCGCCATAGTCGGCGGCGTCCTGGAAGCCGGCGTTATCCTGGAAGCCACCGGCATCCTGGAAACCCCCGCCATTGTCGTAGCTGGCGTTGTCCGCCCAGCCTCCCTGGGAGCCGGCATCGGCCAGGCCCTGGTCGGCGGTCGGGGTCTCGTTGATGACGTTGACGATCTCCTCGGGTTGCGAGTGATGGAACAGGCCCGAGATGGCCTGGGCCGCCAGCACGCCACCGGCTACCCCGGCCGCGGTCTGCAGCGCGCCGCCCATGAAGCCGCCCATGCGGGAAGGCGCGGCCTGGGGCGCGCCATAGCCGGATGCGGGCTGGGCATAGCCGGGATTGGGCTGGGCATAACCCGGATTGGCGGGACGCGGCGCTACCGGACCCGGGTCATTCCAACCGCGCGACGGCGCGGCGTTGGCCGGTGCCTGACCGCCCGCTGCCTGGCTGCTGCCACCGCCGAACAGGCTGGAGAGGAAGCCACCGCTGCTTGGACGATTCTGCTGGACCTGGGCCATCTGACTTTCCAGTTCCTTGACGCGCTGATCCAGCCGCTTGATGGCGGCCTCCTGGATCAGCATCGCCTGGGCCATGTAATAGGGAGCCGCGGGCTGCTCGCGCAGGCGCTGCTGGATCAGCGCCTCGGCTTCCCGGTCACGGGGTGCGGTCTGGGCTTCCGTGGTCTTGAGACGGTCGAACAGACCTTCGATCAGCTGGCTTTCTTCGCGTTGCATGATGACCCTCCCGCAGACGGTCTACTGGCGGCCTTCCCCTGGGAACGGCCTGGATATCGAAAGGCGCAGCAGCCTGCGCTGCTATGCCAGATAGAGGCGTTGTAGCAGCTTTTCAAGCAGGACCCGCGCTATGTTCAGCGCGGATTCAGCCAGCCCTCCCCGCCTTGGCATCTCTCTTCTGAAGGGACAGCGGGGTGACGAGTTCCAGCGCCGCGCCGGTGACTGGACAACCGGCCTGTGCTGGGGGAGTCTGCCGCTTTCCCCGCGAGACTCGCCCATGCCGCCGCTGCTTATCCTCATCGACCAGCAACAGGGGATCCGCGCGCCCCATCTGGGCCCACGCAACCACCCGGACGCCGAGCTGCGCATGGGCGACCTGCTGGCGGCCTGGCGTCAGGCCGGAGCGCCATTGCTACACGTCCGGCACCTGTCGCGCAGTCCGACTTCGGTGTTCTGGCCGGGACAGCCCGGCGTGCAATTCCAGCCGGCGCTGGCGCCGCTGTCCGGCGAGACGGTGTTCGACAAGCAGGTCCCCGACGCCTTCGCCAACAGTGGCCTGGAGCACTGGCTGCACCAGCGCGGCATAGCCTCACTGCTGATCTGCGGCGTGGCCAGCGAGAACTCGGTGGAGGCCACCGCGCGCAGCGCCGGCAATCTCGATTTCACCACCTGGGTCGCCGAAGACGCCTGCTACACCTTCGCCAAGACCGACTTCGCCGGTCGGCCGCGTAGCGCCGAGGAGGTCCATGCGATGGCCATGGCCAATCTGCACGGCGAATACGCCACCGTCACCTCCAGCGCGGCCATGCTCGAACGTCTGCGGACGAACGGGTCGCCCTGCTAGACTGCCCTCCTGCCCGTCTGGAAGAGCTGCATGAACCCTGTCGATATCCTGCGCGACTCGCTGTCTTTCTTTGCCCGCAATCTGCGGCCCCTGGCCGTCCTCACCCTGCCCTGGCTCCTGCTCGAAGCCCTGCTGCGCTATCAGGTGCTGGAACGCTTCGGCGCCAGTGGCGGCCTGTGGGACATGCTGGTGAGCCTGCTCTGCTATCCGCTGTACACCGCCGCCCTGCTGATCTTTCTGGAGGCACGCACCCAGGGTAATACCCCGCGCCTGAGCGGCGCCTGGGGCGCCGCCCTGCTGCTCTGGCCACGCTTCGCTCTCCTCGCGGCCTTGACCTCGGGGCTGGTGATGCTGGGCTTCTCGCTGTTGATCGTGCCGGGCTTTCTGATCATGGCCAAGCTGGCCTTCGCCGAGAATCTGCTGGTGCTGGAGGGGCGGGCGCCGCTGGACGCCCTGCGTGGCAGCTTCCGGCTGAGCCGCGGGCACTTCTTCACCCTGCTGGCGTGCATCCTGGCCACGGTCCTGCCGGCCTGGCTGCTCGACGCCTGGATCACCCGGCATTTCGCCGAGGCCGCGGTAACGGAGATCGCACTGCAGACCCTTTCGGGCTTCCTGCAGCTGATCCCAAGCATCGCCGTCTACCGCATCTACATGCTGGTCAGGCAGAACGCCTGACCTGGCCACTTACCACATCAGGTCATCCGGAACCTGATAGGCGGCATAGGGATCGTCCGGATCCGGCTCGCCGCTCTGCACGTTGAGCAGCACCACCCGCTTGGGATCGCGCTCCTGGATGCGCTCGGCGGTAGCCCGGGGCACCACCTCGTAGCGGCCTTCGTAGCGCACGATGGCCAGACTGCCCTTGCTGAGCTTGTCTCTCATCATGACGTTGACCGACAGACGCTTGACCTTCTTGTCGTCGACAAAGTTGTAGTAGTCCTCGGTGCTCAGCTTGGGCAGGCGGCTGGTTTCGATCAACTGCTTGATCTGTGCCTGCTCGGCCTTGCGCTTCTTCTTGTCTTCCTGAGCGCGATTGAGCTCCTGGTCCTTGGCCAGCTTCTCCGCCTGGGCCTGCTGGACGGCCAGCTCCTGGGAGCGGTCCTTTTCCGTCTGCCCGCGATGCTCCATGCGGGTCTGCTTCTGCTTCTGCTTGACGGCCTGCTTGGCCTGCTTTTCATTGACCAATCCGGCTTTCAGCAGCTGGTCGCGTAGGGACATGCTCATCGATACGACTCGTCTAGATCATCCAAGGGGGCGCGGCTCGAAAGCGGCCGCGCGCCAGGGTGTCCATCCTGCGCAGCCGACGAAGCGAGTGCAAGCCTTTCTCTGGGGTGAAATAATGCGGTCATTACCTATCCGCCCCTGGTTCGGGCGCTGCCGATCACAATTCGCCCATGATTACCTTCGCGATCGTCCTGCTCTTCGTCGCCAGCGTGCTCTTCGTCCACCTTCGCGGACGCGCTCGGCTGCCCTTCCTGCGGCAGCTGGTCAACCACTCGGCGGTGTTCGCCCCCTACAACGCCCTGATGTACCTGTTTTCCAGCGTGCCGTCCAAGCCCTATCTGGATCGCAGCCGCTTTCCCGAGCTGGACGTGCTCAAGGACAACTGGCAGGAGATTCGCGTCGAAGCCCTGCGGCTGTTCGATGAGGGCTATATCCGCGCCGCGGAAAAGGACAATGACGCCGGCTTCGGTTCCTTCTTCAAGAAGGGCTGGAAGCGTTTCTACCTGACCTGGTATGGCGAGCCGCTGCCTTCCGCCCAGACGCTCTGCCCGCGGACCGTCGAACTGGTGCGGCAGATCCCCAACGTCAAGGGCGCCATGTTCGCCCTGCTGCCGGGTGGAAGCCATCTGAATCCCCATCGCGATCCCTTCGGCGGCTCGCTGCGCTACCACCTGGGCCTGGCCACGCCGAACTCGGACGCCTGTCGCATCTATGTCGACGGCCAGCCCTATGCCTGGCGCGACGGCGAAGACGTGATGTTCGACGAAACGTACGTGCACTGGGTCAAGAACGAGACCGATCAGACCCGGGTCATCCTCTTCTGCGACGTCGAGCGTCCGCTGCGCAACCGTCTGCTGACCCGCGTCAATCAGGCGGTCAGCCGTTTCCTCGGCAGCGCCACGGCGCCGCAGAACGTCGAAGGGGAGCGCGTCGGCGGCATCAACCAGGCCTATGCCTTCAGCAAGAGGTTTGGGGATCGCATCGGGGGTGGCGTGAAGAAGTTCAAGCGGCGCCACCCCAAGGCCTACCGCATTGCCAAGCCAGTGCTGGCGGTACTGGTGGTGATTGCGCTCTACCACTGGATCGTCAGCTGAGGCAGCGATCCTGCGCCACCGGCCTGATCAGCCGGAACGCTGCTGGCGCTGCCGATGCAGCCGCGCCACCAGCTCGGCTTCGGCCTGGGACAGACCACAGGCCTGAGTGAGATCGTCGGCGCTGGCGCCCAGCCCCACCAGGCGTGCCGCCTGGGAAAACGACAGACTGGTGGGATCGCTCTGCTCGATCTGGGTCAGGCGATCGGGCAAGGGTGCCACCACCTGGGCCAGCCCCTGCACCTGTTCGCCCATGCGTACCTGCCCGGCCTGGTAGGTTTCCAGGCGTTTGAGCAGGATCTGCATGCGCTTGTCGACCAGGGCCTCCCGCTCGGCCAGCTTGGCCGCCTGTTGCTGCTGGCGCTGCCAGAGCAACCAGCAGCAACCGCCGAGGCCGGCACAGGCCAGCCCCAGGGCAACGCTGAGCAGGATCAGCCCGACGAGCATCAGATGCTTTCCAGCTCCGACCACTCTTCTTCGGTCATCAGCTTGTCGAGCTCGACCAGGATCAGCAGCTCGCCGTTCTTGTTGCACACGCCCTGGATGAACTTGGCGGACTCGTCATTGCCGACGTTCGGTGCGGTTTCGATCTCCGACTGCCGCAGATAGACCACCTCGGCCACGCTGTCGACCAGGATGCCGACGACCTGCTTGTCGGCCTCGATGATGACGATACGGGTGTTGTCGGTGACCTCGGTGGGCAGCAGACCGAAGCGTTGACGGGTGTCGATCACCGTCACCACGTTGCCGCGCAGGTTGATGATGCCCAGCACGTAGCTCGGCGCACCCGGGACCGGAGCGATTTCGGTGTAGCGCAGGACTTCCTGGACCTGCATCACGTTGATGCCGTAGGTCTCGTTATCCAGGCGGAAGGTGACCCATTGCAGGACCGGATCTTCGGAACCCTGTGCGGACGTTTTTTTCATGTTCCCTAGCCTCGTCAAATACCGCACGTGCGGCGAAGCGGGCGAACCCGCCGGTTAGTTGCAGCGGACAGCCCTAGCGACGGCCACCCACCACCTGTTCAGCGAGCGCCGCCACATCCAGCAGCGCACACATCTGATCGATCACCGTACCGGCCAGCCACGGCCGGGTAGCGCGCTGATTCCGCCATTTGACCTCGGCGGGATCCAGCCGTACCGAATGGCTGACGCCATGCACGGCCAGGCCCCAGTCCAGGCCTTGCAGCGATATAACGAATTTCAGGCCTTCGCGATAGTCGTCGCGGTAGCGCTCGGGCATTACCCAACGCGCCGCGTCGAGCACGCGCAGGTTGCCTGCCTGGCAGGGTAGCAGGCCCAGGAACCAGTCTGGCTGACCAAACAGCGGCGTCAACTCTTCGTCGGTCAGCGGGTAAATGGAGCCCAGGCACACCAGGGGCGCGGCCAGGGTCAGGCCGGCCACGTCGAACAGCAGGCATTCGAAGGGTTCTTCGCCCCACTCGGGGCGACCTTCCAGGTGCACGGCGCCGGGCGGTACGCCAGCCGCGGCGGCGGGCTGCACCGCCGGGGTACCGAGGGCAATGCCCTCCACCACCGGACGCGCCGGCTCGGCGGCGGGGGCCAGTTCGGGGACGCGCCAGTCCAGCTCGATGTCGGTTTCCGGCGGCAACGGCACCTGGGTTGCAGGCTGCAGCACCTCGGGCAGGGCGACGCCGGCACGGCGGGCTGCCAGCGGCACGACCCGGGGTTGCCACGCGGCATCCCGTTCGAGCTCCTCGCGCACCGCGGCGGCGAATTCGTCTTCGCTCACGCTGGCGATCGGCGCCGCCGGTGCCACCACGGAAGCCACGACCGGCGTGGATTCGGCGGTCGGCAGTTCCAGGAACGCGTCCAGCAACAGGGCATCGAGATAGCCCTGGAGGACACGCTGAGGACGATTGTCGAGAGACGTCGGTTGGCTCATGGCGATCTACGTGGGTGAGTTGTCCAGCCTATCGGCCGGCAGGGTGGAAAACTTGAATCAGGCGACCTGGCTGCTGGGCGCGCCGTCGAGCAGATGCCGCAGCAACGCCCGGTAGGCAATGACGCCGCGGCTGTTCATCTCGTAGCGCGACGGCACCTGCCCGGAACGACTGGCGTCGCGCAGCCGCGTATCGATGGGAATGAAGGCCTGCCACAGCTGCGCCGGATAGGTGCTGCGCAGCACCTTGAGCGTACCGATGGAGGCCTGGGTACGGCGGTCGAACAGGGTCGGCACTATGGTGTAGGGCAGCGCCTGCTTGCGCGAGCGGTTGATCATGGTCAGGGTGTTGACCATGCGCTCGAGCCCCTTGAGCGCGAGGAATTCGGTCTGGGTCGGAATCACCAGATGCTGACTGGCCGCCAGGGCATTGACCATCAGCACGCCGAGCAACGGCGGACTGTCGATCAGCACATGATCGAAGTCGTTCCACAGCTGTGCCAGGCTCTTGGAGATCACCAGGCCCAGGCCGCTCTGGCCGGGCGACTGACGTTCCAGGGTAGCCAGCGCCGTGCTGGACGGCAGCATCGACAGCTGCGGATGACTGGTGGGCAGCAGCAGCCGCTTCGGCAGGCCCTCCGGAACCTGACCACCGTGCTGGAACAGGTCGAACGCGCTGTGTTCGAGGCTGTCCGGATCCTGACCGAAATAGCTCGTCAGTGAGCCGTGGGGATCGAGATCCACCAGCAGGACGCGCTTGCCTTCATCGCCGAGCAACCCGGCGAGGGCAACGGTGGTGGTGGTCTTGCCCACCCCACCCTTCTGATTGGCGACAGCCCAGACTCTCATGTGCAGACTTCCTCCCGACGACACGACCAGCCGGGTCAAGGTGCCGGCTTGGTGACCGGCGACGAAGATTTGACAGGCGCCACCCCGGGCGCCAGTTCTCCAGGCGATCCTGCAGATTGTGTGCCAGTCGACGGATTTTGCAAGGTGCTCTGTGGCCGGAACAGGTCGAGATTGCGCGAGATCAGCAGAACCACGCGCCGATTGCGGGCGCGATTGACGTCGCTGGTGTTGTCGACCACCGGCTGATAGGCGCCATAGCCCACCACGGCCAGGCGCTGCGGCGCGATGCCGTTGCCGATCAGCAGCCGCACGATACTGGCCGCCCGCGCCGCGGACAGTTCCCAGTTGGTGGGATACAGCGCCGTGCTGATGGGGCGGTCATCCGTATAGCCCTGTACCTGGATCGGATTCTTGAACGGCGCCAGAATCTTGGCCACCTTCTCCATGAGGCCGAAGGCGGGATTGCTCGGCAGGGAGTCGCCGCTGGCGAACAGCAGATTGGAGCTGAGTTCGATCTCCAGCCACATCTCACTGGCCTTGATATTCAACTGGTCGCCGGCGATGAGATCGCCGAAGGTGGCGCGCACACTGTCGGCGATCTGCTGCAGCGGGTCGCTGGGGGTGCCCCTGGCCGGCTGAGCGGCACTGGCGTCCATCACCGTCGGTGTCACGCCCGCGGGACGCTGATCGCCGAGGGGAATGGGTTTGAGCGAGCGCTCCGGCTGACTGAAGATGCCCGACAGGCTGTCCGAAAGCACCTTGTACTTGCTTTCGTTCAATGAAGAGATGGAATACATCACCACGAAAAAGGCGAACAGCAGGGTAATGAAGTCCGCGTAGGAGACCAGCCAGCGTTCGTGGTTCTCGTGTTCTTCGGGACGGCGGCGGCGACGAGGCATGCGGCGTCCTCCTAGTCCAGAAAACCTTGCAGCTTCATTTCGATGGAGCGGGGATTCTCACCCTCGCCGATGGACATCAGCCCTTCCAGCAGCATTTCCCGGTAGCGGGACTGTTGCTGGGCCAGCGCCTTGAGCTTGTTGCCGACCGGCAGCAACAGCAGGTTGGCGAAGCCGACACCATAGATGGTGGCGACGAAGGCCACGGCGATGCCGCTGCCCAGCTGGGAGGGATCGGCGAGATTCTGCATGACATGGATCAGACCCATCACCGCGCCGATGATCCCGACCGTGGGTGCATAGCCACCCATGGCTTCATAAACCTTGGCGGCAGCGATGTCGCGATCTTCCTGGCCGTAGAGATCCACCTCGAGGATGCTGCGCAGGGCCTCGGGCTCGGTGCCGTCCACCAGCAGCTGCAGGCCCTTGGCGGCATAGGGATCGGCTTCGCGGGCGACCAGGGGTTCGAGACCCAGCAAGCCTTCCTTCCGCGCAACGTTGCTCCAGTTGACCACCTTGCGGATGCCGCCAACGAGGTCCAGCCGTGGCGGTACGAATACCCAGGCCAGCATGGTGAGGGCCCGGCGCAGTACCGGCAGGCGGGTCTGCAACAGGACGGCACCGAGAGTGCCGCCGACCACGATAAGCGCCGCCGGAGCGTTGGCCAAGGCGGTAAAGGAACCGCCCTCCAGCAGGTTGCCACCCATGATGGCGGTAAAGGCCAGCAGGATGCCGATGAGACTGAGAACGTCCACGCTCAATGCCCTTCTGGCCAGAGACCGCCTGCCGTCACGAACAGGCCTCGGTCAGGTGTCTGCCGATGTCGTCCAGGCCATAGATGGCGTCGGCCAGATTGGCCTTGGCGATGGCCATGGGCATGCCGTAGATGACGCAGCTGGCTTCGTCCTGGGCCCACACCTGGCTGCCGACCTGCTTGAGCATCCGCGCGCCTTCGCGGCCGTCGGCGCCCATGCCGGTCAGGACCACCGCCAGCACCTTGTCGGCATAGGCCTTGGCCGCGGAGCCAAAGGTCACGTCGACGCAGGGTTTGTAGTTGAGGCGCTCGTCGCCGGGCAGGATCTTTACCGTGCCGCGGCCGTCCACCATCATCTGCTTGCCACCGGGTGCCAGCAGAGCCAGTCCCGGACGCAACTGGTCGCCGTCCTCGGCTTCCTTGACGCTGATGCGACAGAGCTTGTCCAGGCGCTCGGCGAAGGCCTTGGTGAAGGCCGCCGGCATGTGCTGGATCAGCACCAGCGGTGCCGGGAAATTGGCTGGCAGCTGGGTAAGCACCCGCTGCAGAGCGACCGGGCCGCCGGTGGAGGTGCCGATGGCCACCAGGCGATAGTGCTTGCGCTTGGGCGGCGGCGAAGCCGGAGCCGTGGCTGCATGACTGGCAGGAGCGCTGCTGGGCGCCACCGGACGCGCCGCCGGGCGAGCGGTGGCCGGCGCGGTCGCGGTACTCGCGGGCGTAGCCGGCGCGACGCTGGGGGCCACGGCGAAGCGCCGGTTGGAACGGGCGATATGGTGGATCTTCTCGCACAGCAGCTTTTGCACACTGGCGGGATTGCGCGAGATGTCCTCGAAATTCTTCGGTAGGAAGTCGACCGCGCCAGCATCCAGGGCATCCAGGGTGACCCGGGCGCCTTCATGGGTGAGCGAGGAGAACATCAGCACCGGGGTCGGGCACTTCTGCATGATGTGGCGGACCGCGGTAATGCCGTCCATCATCGGCATCTCGTAGTCCATGGTGATGACATCGGGTCGCAGCGCCAGGGCCTGGTCGACCCCTTCGCGCCCGTTGCTGGCCGTGCCCACCACCGAGATGTTGGGATCGGCCGCCAGGATTTCCTTGAGCCGACGCCGGAAGAAGCCGGAATCGTCCACCACCAGTACTTTTACCGGCATACGTTGAAACTCCTAACTGGGGCGGCGCAGGCCGCCCGATGGCGCCAGGCCCAGGGCCCGACGCCGCTCGTATCGGGCCGACTCAGAGTCCGCGACGGGCGTAGCGCTTGAGCATGCTGGGCACATCGAGGATGAGCGCGATGCGCCCGTCGCCGGTGATGGTCGCTCCGGACATGCCGGGCGTTCCCTGCAGCATCTTGCCGAGTGGCTTGATGACCACCTCTTCCTGGCCCACCAGCTGATCGACCACGAAGCCGATGCGCTGGGTGCCCACCGAGAGGATCACCACATGCCCTTCCCCCTGCTCCACATGGGCCGCATTGGGCACCAGCCAGCGCTTGAGGTAGAACAGCGGCAGCGCCTTGTCGCGCACCACCACCACTTCCTGGCCGTCCACCACGTTGGTGCGGGACAGGTCGAGGTGGAAAATCTCGTTGACGTTGACCAGCGGGAAGGCGAAGGCCTGGTTGCCCAGCATCACCATCAGCGTCGGCATGATCGCCAGGGTCAGGGGCACCTTGATGACGATCTTGGAGCCCTGGCCCTTGGTCGAGTAGACGTTCAGGGTGCCGTTGAGCTGGCTGATCTTGGTCTTGACCACGTCCATGCCCACGCCACGACCGGAGATGTCGGAGATCTCGGCCTTGGTGGAGAAACCCGGGGCGAAGATCAGGTTGAAGCACTCGGTCTCGGTCAGGCGATCGGCCGCGTCGCGGTCGAGCAGGCCTTTTTCCACGGCCTTGTTGCGCAGCAGATCCGCGTCCATGCCCTTGCCGTCATCGGAGATCGACAGGAGGATATGGTCGCCTTCCTGCTCGGCGGAGAGCACTACACGCCCCGCGCGGGACTTGCCGTTCTCTTCACGTTCGGCCGGTCCTTCGATGCCGTGGTCGACCGCGTTGCGCACCAAGTGCACCAGCGGATCGGCCAGGGCCTCGACGAGGTTCTTGTCCAGGTCGGTTTCTTCGCCGACCAGCTCCAGATTGATCTCTTTCTTCAGGCTGCGCGCCAGATCGCGGACCAGGCGCGGGAAGCGGCCGAAGACCTTCTTGATCGGCTGCATCCGCGTCTTCATGACCGAGGTCTGCAGATCGGCGGTGACCACGTCGAGATTGGACACGGCCTTGGCCATGGCCTCGTCGCCGCTGTTCAGGCCCAGACGCACCAGGCGGTTACGCACCAGTACCAGCTCGCCGACCATATTCATGATCTCGTCCAGCCGTGCGGTATCGACCCGCACGGTGGTCTCCGCCTCGCTGGTGGGACGTTCGGCGGGCGCTGCCGCTGCCGGCTTGGGCACCGCGGCCTCGGCAACCGGAGCCGGTTTCGGCGCGGGTGCAGGTGCAGGCTGAGGCGCAGCTACCGGTGCCGGCGCAGCAGCAGCAGGTGCGGCTACAGTGTCGGCAACTGCCGCGGGACCACTGAATCTGCCCTTGCCGTGCAATTCGTCGAGCAGGGATTCGAATTCGTCGTCGGTGATCTCGTCACCACCCGCCGCCGCCGGAGCCGCTGCAGCCGGGGCTGCTGCGGCCGGTGCCGCGGCCTCGTTCGCGACGAACTTGCCCTTGCCGTGCAATTCGTCCAGCAGGGCCTCGAATTCATCGTCGGTGATGTCATCACCGCTTGCGGCAACGGCAGCAGGCGCTGCGGCAGCAACCGGCGCAGCGGCCGGCGCGTCATGGAACTTGCCCTTGCCGTGCAACTGATCAAGCAGGGCTTCGAATTCGTCATCGGTGATGTCGTCACCACCGGCGGTCGCAGGCGCTGCCGCTGCCGCACTCGGCTCGCTACCCAGGGCATCGAGCAGATTCTGGAAATCGGCATCGCTCAATTCCGGCTCGGCAGCTGCAGCAGCAGCGGCGGGCGCCGGTGCCGCGACCACCGGAGTGGCAGCTACGGGCGCAGCCGCTACCGGCGCCGGTTCGCTGCCGGCCGGATCGGCCAGGCGGGCCAGCGCCGCCAGCAACTCGGGCGAGGCCGGGGTCGGCTCTTCGCGTTCCCGAACCTGACCAAACATCTCATTGACGGAATCCAGCGCCTGCAGCACCACATCCATCAGTTCGGCATCCACGCGGCGTTCGCCCTTGCGCAGGATGTCGAAAACGTTTTCCGCGATATGACAGCACTCGACCAGGGTATGGAGCTGCAGGAAACCGGCACCGCCCTTTACGGTATGGAAGCCACGAAAAATGGCGTTCAGCAGATCCATGTCATCCGGACGGCTTTCCAGCTCGACCAATTGTTCCGACAACTGTTCGAGAATCTCGCCGGCCTCTACCAGGAAATCCTGGAGGATCTCTTCATCGGCGTCGAAGCTCATTCCTGCACTCCCCAAGAGGGTCTGGGTCAGAAGCCCAGACTGGATAGAAGATCGTCGACGTCGACCTGAGCGGCCACGACGTCTTCACGCTTATCGGCATGAATCTGCGGACCTTCACCCTTCATCGTCTTTTCTTTTCGATTCTGTTCGATCAGCGCGCTGTGATCGTGACTGAAGCCGGTATAGCGATCGACCTGGCTGGCCATCATCACCAGCTTGACGAGGTCTTTCTCGATCTGCCCGACGAGATTGACCACGCGCTTGATCACCTGACCGGTAAGGTCCTGGTAGTCCTGCGCCAGGAGGATGTCGTTGAGCTTGGCCGACAGTTGTTCGGCACTGCTCTCGCTGTGGCTGAGGAAGGCATCGACGCGCTTGGCCAGCTCGCGGAATTCGTCCGCGCCCATTTCCCGGCGCATGAACTTCTTCCAGTCGGCATGCACGGCACGGGCTTCGTCGCCGAAGTTGCCCACCAGGGGCGCGCTCTCCTCCACCAGATCCATGGTTCGATTGGCGGCGTTCTCCGTCATCTTCACCACGTAGGAGAGACGATCGGTGGCATCGCTGATCTGGGAGACCTCTTCGCCGGCCATGCCGCGCGGATCGATCTCGAAGTTGACGATGGCGTTGTGCAACTCGCGGGTCAGCTTGCCGACTTCCTGGTAGAGCCCCCGGTCACGCAACTGGTTGAGTTCATTGATGACATGCACCGCCTGGGTGAAGTCGCCACTTTCCAGGCATTTCACCAGCTCCTGGGCGTGCTGTTTTAGATTCGACTCGAAGTCGCTGAAGCTGTTGGTGCCAAGCTGATCCATAACGTCCCCGCGGCTTTCTTCAGCCGTTCACCCGCTCGAAGATCTTGTCGATCTTTTCTTTCAGCACCTGGGCGGTGAAAGGCTTGACCACATAGCCATTCACGCCGGCCTGAGCGGCTTCGATGATCTGCTCACGCTTGGCCTCGGCGGTCACCATCAGCACCGGCAGGGTCTTCAGGCGCGCATCGGCGCGTACCTGGCGCAGCAGGTCGATGCCGGTCATGCCGGGCATGTTCCAGTCGGTGACGAGAAAATCGAAGTTGCCGCTCTGCAACATCGGCAGGGCGGTGTTGCCGTCGTCTGCTTCGGCGGTATTGGTGAATCCCAGATCGCGCAGCAAATTCTTGATGATGCGTCTCATCGTGGAAAAATCATCCACGATGAGGATTTTCATGTTCTTGTCCAAGTCGACCTCCGTCCTAATCCGCACACACGCCGCAAGGCGCGCCTAAGCAATCGTAGTAGCCTGAGTACCAGCCGGTTAACGCGAACGCCATTCCGCCAGCCGCGCCCGCAGGCGTGCCGCGCATTGACTGTGAAGTTGGCAGACGCGTGACTCGCTCACGCCCAGCACCTCGCCGATTTCCTTGAGGTTGAGTTCCTCGTCGTAATACAGCGAGAGCACCAGACGTTCACGCTCCGGAAGATTGGCGATGGCGTCGGCCAGGGCCTTGCGGAAGCGCTCGTCTTCCAGACCGCGACCGGGTTCGAGTTCATGCGAACCGCTCTCCTCGAGCCCATGCTCACCACCCTCCATGAGGTCGTCGAAACTGAACAGGCGACTCCCCATGGTGTCGCCAAGGATGCCGTAGTACTCATCCAGACTCAATTTAAGTTCGGCCGCGACTTCGGAATCTTTAGCGTCGCGACCCGTGCGCGCTTCCACGGCGCGAATGGCGTCGGTGACCATGCGCGTGTTGCGGTGCACCGAGCGCGGCGCCCAGTCGCCCTTGCGGACCTCGTCGAGCATGGCGCCGCGGATGCGGATGCCGGCGTAGGTCTCGAAGCTGGCGCCCTTGCCGGCGTCATATTTGCGCGAGGCCTCCAGCAGACCGATCATGCCGGCCTGCATCAGGTCCTCGACCTGCACGCTGGCCGGCAGACGCGCCAGGAGGTGGTAGGCGATGCGTTTCACCAACGGCGCGTAGCGGTTGATGAGTTGCTCCTGCTGGGTACGTTCCGAGGTTTTGCTGTACATGCGAAGCCCGCTGGATGCTGTCATGCGTGGGTACCGATGGCTGGTTGCACAAGGCGCTCGACAAAGAACTCGAGATGGCCGCGCGGATTGGCGGGCAACGGCCAGCCATCGACTCTCTGAGCTACCGCACGGAAGGCCAGCGAGGCCTTGGCACGCGGAAAGGCTTCGAACACGGGGCGCTGTTTCTGTACGGCTTTGCGCACCGCCTCGTCGAACGGAATGGCGCCCACATACTGCAGGGCGACATCCAGGAATCTGTCGGTCACCTTGGTCAGCTTAGCAAAGAGATTGCGACCTTCCTGGGGCGTCAGCGCCATGTTCGCCAGAACCCGGAAACGGGTGACGCCATGGTCGCGATTGAGCAGCTTGATCAGGGCGTAGGCATCGGTGATGGAGGTGGGCTCGTCGCACACCACCACCAGGACTTCTTGGGCGGCGCGAACGAAGCTGACCACCTGGTCGCCGATGCCGGCAGCGGTATCGACGATGAGCACATCGAGGTTCTCGCTGATGTCGCTGAAGGCCTGGATCAGACCGGCGTGCTGGGCCGGCGTCAGATTGACCATCGCCTGGGTGCCCGAGGCCGCCGGAACGATGCGGATGCCGCCCGGGCCGTGCAGCAGCACGTCGCGCAGCTCGCACTCGCCGGAGATGACGTCGGCCAGGGTGCGCTTGGGCGACAGGCCGAGCAGAACGTCGATGTTGGCGAGGCCCAGGTCGGCGTCGAGCAGCATGACGCGCCGCCCGATATCGGCCAGGGCCAAGGCCAGGTTGACCGACACATTGGTCTTGCCGACACCGCCTTTACCGCCCGTGACCGCTATGACTTGGACGGGATGCATGCTACCCATTGCCTGATACCTTTGATTGAAATCCGTCACACTTTAGACTAAGTGCATTTGGCGTGCCCAGGCATGCAATGCACCACTACCGTTCGTCTGCGCTAACCGGCGCGGCGGGCATTGCCTTGATACAGGCCGGCAAGCATGCCGGCCATGGTTTCTTCGCTCGGCTCCTCGGAGGCCTGCAGGCTCACCGCACGGCTCACCAGCTGGTGGCTGCGGGCCGGATGCAGGTCGTCCGGGATACGCGGGCCGTCGGCGATATAGGCCACCGGCAGACGCTGGCTGATGGCCAGGCCCAGGGCTTCGCCGAGGCTGGCGGCTTCGTCCAGCTTGGTCAGCACGCAGCCGCTCAGGCCGCAGCGCCGATAGCTGTGGTAGGCCGCCTTGAGCACCTGGCTCTGGCTGGTGACACCCAGTACCAGATAATTGCGAATCTTCAACTGGCGGTTGGCCAGGGCTTCGAGCTGCACCTTGAGCGCCGGATCATTGGCGGGCATGCCCGCGGTGTCGATCAGCACCAGGCGCTTGCGCGCCAGGGGTGCCAGCGCCTGGGCCAGGGACTGGCCGGGATCGACCAGGGTGACCGGCACGTCGAGGATGCGGCCGAGGGTCTTGATCTGCTCCTGGGCACCGATGCGGAAGCTGTCCATGCTGACCAGCGCCAGACTCTGGGGGCCGTACTTGAGCACGTAGTTGGCGGCGAGCTTGGCCAGGGTGGTGGTCTTGCCCATGCCGGCCGGACCGACGAAGGCGACAACACCGCCCTCCTCCAGGATCTTGGCGTCGGTGGTCTTGGCCAGCTGGGCGAAATTGGCCAGCAGCATGCGCCAGGCATGCCGCGGGTCCTGGATCTTGGCGACGCTGTCGAGCAGGTGGCGAGCCAGATCGGCGGGCAGGCCCATGCGCTGCAGACGGCGCCAGAGGCCGGCCTGTTGCGGACGGGTGGACTGCACCTGGGTCCAGGCCATGGAGCCAAGCTGGACTTCCAGCAGTTCACGCAGGCCACTGAGTTCGCTGCGCATGGCTTCCAGGGCGCGGCGGTCTTCCGGCGCGGCACTGGCGGCAGGCGCAGCGGCGGCGGTGGGCTGAGGGGCACGTGGCGGGGCGATCACCGGCTCGCGACGGCTGTCGGCGGCGCTGATGGCGCCCAGCAGCTGCTTGTCCTTCGGCGCGGCCGAGGGCACGCCCGGGGCGCGGATGCTGAGGTCGGCATGGGCCTGGGCGATCTTCGCATGGGTCTTGCGCAACTCCGCCTGCAGCTCCGCGTTGG
The DNA here is from genome assembly GCF_039908605.1 of Pseudomonas aestiva. Taxonomy (NCBI): domain Bacteria; kingdom Pseudomonadati; phylum Pseudomonadota; class Gammaproteobacteria; order Pseudomonadales; family Pseudomonadaceae; genus Pseudomonas; species Pseudomonas aestiva. The sequence goes on from NZ_CP150916.1 coordinate 3,289,747, forward strand.
GCGCGGCCGGTGCCGGAGCCTGGTAGTCCAGCGCCGCGGTCAGCTCGACCCCGCCGGCGACCCGGCGGTTGCTGAGGATGGCGGCATCCGGGCCCAGCTCGTCGCGTACCAACTTCATGGCTTGACGCATATCGGCAGCGAAGAAACGTTTGACTTGCATGATCTAGACCTCAGCCATTCTGGCCAACGGTAGCGACGATGGTGACCTGCTTGTTGTCCGGAATTTCCTGGTAGGCCAGTACACTCATGTTCGGTGCCGCCATCCGGGCGAAGCGGGACATCATCCCGCGGATCGCACCGGCCACCAGCAGCACCACTGGCTTACCCATCATTTCCTGACGCTGCGCTGCCTCGATAAGGGAACGCTGCAGTTTTTCAGCCATGCCAGGCTCGAGGAACATGCCGTCCTCGGCGCCTTGACCGGCCTTCTGCATACTACTTAGCAACATCTGTTCCAACCTTGGCTCAAGGGTGATAACAGGCAGCTCAGGCTCCATTCCCACGATGTTCTGGACGATCGCGCGGGACAGGGCGACCCGCACGGCACCCGCGATGGCGGCGGGATCTTGACTCCGCGGCCCGACGTTGGCGATGGCTTCGGCGATGGTACGGATGTCGCGGACCGGTACCTGCTCCTGCAGCAGCTGCTGGAGGATCTTGAGCAGGGTCGAGAGGGAGACGATGCCGGGCACCAGTTCCTCGGCCAGCTTGGGCGAACTCTTGGCCAGCACCTGCAGCAATTGCTGGACTTCCTCGTGACCGATCAGCTCGTGGGCGTGCTTGAAGAGCACCTGATTGAGGTGCGTGGCAACCACGGTGCTGGCATCGACCACGGTGTAGCCGAGGGATTGGGCCTGGTCGCGCTGGGTGACGTCGATCCAGACGGCCTCCAGACCGAATGCCGGATCCTTGGCGGCGACGCCGTTGAGGGAGCCGTAGACCTGACCGGGGTTGATGGCCAGTTCGCGATCCGGATAGATCTCGGCCTCGGCCACACTGACGCCCATCAAAGTCAGACGATAGGCGTTGGGCAGCAGGTCAAGGTTGTCGCGGATGTGCACCGACGGCATGAGGAAGCCGAGGTCCTGGGACAGCTTCTTGCGCACGCCCTTGATCCGCGCCAGCAGCTGGCCACCCTGGTTGCGATCGACCATGGGGATCAGCCGGTAGCCGACTTCCAGACCGACCATGTCCACCGGGGTCACGTCATCCCAGCCCAGCTCCTTGGCCTCGGCCGGACGCTGTACGGGGGCCAGGTCCTGCTGCTTCTTGGCTTCCACCTCGGCGGTCTGCTTGGCCTGGCGCTGGCGCTTGTAGATCAGCCAGGCACCGGCGGCGGCGCCACCGCCCAGGCCGAGGAACGGCAGGTGCGGCATGCCCGGGACCAGGCCCATGGCGATGATGATGAAGGCCGAGACTGCCAGCGCCTTGGGCGAGGCGAACATCTGACGATTGACCTGCTGGCCCATGTCCTCCGCCGAGGACACCCGGGTCACCATGATGGCAGCGGCGACCGACAGCAGCAGCGAAGGGACCTGGGCGACCAGGCCGTCACCGATGGTCAGCAGGGCGTAGATGCGCGCCGCTTCGCCGAACGGCAGACCGTGCTGGGCCATGCCGATGGCCATGCCGCCGATGAGGTTGATGAAGAGGATCAGCAGACCGGCGACGGCGTCACCGCGGACGAATTTGCTGGCACCGTCCATCGACCCGTAGAAGTCGGCTTCCTGGCCCACTTCGGTCCGACGCTTCTTGGCTTCGACCTGGTCGATTATGCCGGCATTGAGGTCGGCGTCGATGGCCATCTGCTTGCCGGGCATGGCGTCCAGGGTGAAACGCGCCGACACCTCGGAGATACGGCCGGCACCCTTGGTCACCACCACGAAGTTGATGATCATGAGGATGGCGAACACCACCGCACCGACCACGTAGTTGCCGCCGACCACCACCTCGCCGAAGGCCTGGATGACCTTGCCCGCGGCATCGTGGCCGTCCTGGCCGTGCAGCAGCACGACGCGGCTCGAGGCCACGTTCAGCGCCAGGCGCAGCAGGGTCGACACCAGCAGGATGGTCGGGAAGACCGCGAAGTCCAGCGGCCGCAGGGCGTAGACGCTGACCAGCAGGACCACGATCGACAGGGCGATGTTGAAGGTGAACAGCACGTCCAGCAGGAAAGGCGGCATCGGCAGCGTCATCATGGCGAGCATCGCCAGGACGGCCAGCGGCACGCCCAGGTTGCCGCGAGCCAGACCGCGCATGTTGCCCATCATCATGGATTTGTCGACTTTCACACCCATTCCTCGCTTGCCGGTGCCGGCGTCACGGAAAGTTGACGCAGCGCACTGTTCGCAGGGGCTTGAGCAAGCTCCGGGCCAACTGCTCAAGACCTTGAATCAGCGAGGTTTTCCCGGGGGTGATACAGGACTGGTTACGGATCGCCGGAATCGTCGGCTGAACCGCGGGCGGCGGCCATGAGTCTGTCTAGGGACCTGCGCTAGCGCGCCTATCCGAGGAACATCATCATGAGAATCTGGACCGCGACGCTGTTGGCTACCTGCCTGGTCGGAACCGCCCAGGCGGCCGAATCCCTGACGATCCCGCTGAACAAGGTCACGACCGACGGTGTGGGCGAAAGCGTCGGTAGCGTACAGGTGACCCGTTCCAAGTACGGCCTGGTCTTCACGCCCGATCTCAAGGGCCTGGAGCCCGGCATCCATGGCTTCCATGTCCATACCAAGCCCAACTGCGGCGCGGCCGAGGTGAATGGCACCCTGACCGCAGGTGGCGCCGCGGGCGGCCATCTGGATCCGCGCAACACCGGCAAGCACAGCGCGCCCTGGTCGGACGACGGCCACCTGGGCGAATTGCCGGCGCTCTATGTGACCGCCGACGGCCAGGCCACCCAGCCGGTGCTGGCGCCGCGCCTGAAGCGCCTCGAAGAGCTCAAGGGCCATGCACTGATGGTGCATGCCGGTGGCGACAACTACGCCGACCAGCCCAAGCCGCTGGGCGGTGGCGGCGCGCGCGTCGCCTGCGGCGTCATCAAGTAGGCGCCTTCCCCTCCTCATCCCGCAGGAGATCCGGCGGGATGGGCAGATCGGACAGCTTGGGCTTGCGCCCGCGTCCGGCGCGGAATTGCCTGAGCTGATAGACATAGGCCAGGACCTGGGCCACGGCGACGTAGAGACCGGCCGGAATCTCCTGGTCCACTTCGGTGGAGAAGTACACCGCCCGCGCCAGCCCCGGCGACTCCAGCAGCGAGACCTGATGCTGCTGGGCGATCTCGCGGATCTTCAACGCGGTGAAATCGCTGCCCTTGGCCACCAGCACCGGCGCCCCACCCTTGGCCGCATCGTACTTGAGCGCCACGGCGAAGTGGGTCGGGTTGGTGATGACCACATCGGCGTTGGGCACCTCGGCCATCATCCGCCGCTGCGCCATCTGCCGCTGCATCTGGCGAATCTTGCCCTTGACCTCGGGCTTGCCCTCGCTGTCCTTGTACTCGTCCTTGATCTCCTGCTTGGTCATCATCAGCTTCTTGCGATTGCTGAGGATCTGGAAAGGCACGTCCACCGCGGCGATGATCAGCAGCCCCAGGGCCAGCAGCAGGGTGGCATGCCCCACCACCTGCATGCTGTGCAGCAGCGCCTGTTCGGTCGGCAGCTTGGCGATCTGCAGCAGCGCCGTGCGTTCGCTCATCAGCACCATCACCGACACGCCCAGGATGATGAAGAACTTGCCCAGCGCCTTGAGCAGTTCCACCAGGGAATGCTTGGAAAACATCCGGGCGATGCCGGACATGGGATTCATCCGGCTCGGCTTGGGCGCCAGCACCTTGCCGGAAAACAGGAAGCCGCCCAGGGCGATATGACCAATGATGGCGGCGATCACCACCAGGGCGATCATCGGCAGCATGCCGATCATCGCCGCCTTGCCCGAGGCCAGCAGGAAGGTGCCCATGAAGCGCTCGTCCATGACCTCTTCCCGCCGCAGGGAGAAGTTGCTGCGCATCACCTCCAGCAGCTTGCCGCCGAGAAAGGCGCCATACATCAGCAGGCCGCCGACCCCCGAGAGCATGACCGCCACCGTACCGAGTTCGCGTGATCGCGGGAGCTGACCCTCTTCCCGGGAATCACGCTTGCGTTTCTCCGTGGGGTCTTCTGTGCGGTCTTCGCCATCGGATTCAGCCATGTGGCATATCTCCTAGCGGGCTCGGGCGAGTTCGCGCAGCCACTGCAGCGCCTCGCTAGCGAGACTTTCATAGTGGGAGAGGATGTCGGCGGTGCCGAGCCAGACGATGACCATGCCCAGCACCACGATCAGCGGCATGCCGACGGAAAAGATGTTCAGCTGCGGTGCTGCGCGGGTCATGATGCCGAAGGCGATGTTGACCACCAGCAGCGCGGTGATGGCCGGCAGCACCAGCAGGATACCGGCGCCCAATACCCAGCCCAGCCGCCCGGCGACCTGCCAGAAGTGCTCGACACTCAGGGTATCCCCCACCGGCAGGGTGACGAAGCTTTCGGCGAGGATCTCGAATACCACCAGGTGGCCGTTCATGGCCAGGAACAGCAGCGTCACCAGCATGGTGAAAAACTGGCCCATCACCGGCGCCGAGGCGCCGTTGACCGGGTCGATCATGGACGCGAAGCTCAGGCCCGCCTGGGTCGAGATGATCTGCCCCGCCACCACGAAGACGTGGAAGAACAGCTGCAGGCTGAAGCCCATCACCGCGCCGATGAGGATCTGCTCGACGATCAGCGGCAAAGCCCGGGGGCTGATGGCATCCACCTGCGGCATCGGCGGCAGGGTCGGTACCAGCACCAGACTCAAGGCCAGGGCCAGATACATGCGCACCCGCACCGGGACCAGCGTGGTGCCGATGATCGGCATGGTCATCAACAGCGCGGCGATGCGAAACAGCGGAAACAGGAAGCTGCCGACCCAGCCGCCGATCTGGGCGTCGCTGAGGGCGAGCATGGGCTAGCCGATCAGCCGCGGGATGTTGGCAACCGAGGTCTGGATGAACTCCATCAGCTGCCTGACCATCCAGGGTCCCAGCACGATCAGCGTCAACAGGGTGACGATCAGCCGCGGCAGAAAGCTCAGGGTCTGCTCGTTGATCTGGGTCGCCGCCTGGAACACCGCCACGATCAGGCCAACGATCAGGCTGGGTACCACGAGCACGGCCACCAGCAGCGCGGTTAGCCAGAGGCCCTGGCGAAACAGATCGACGGCGACTTCAGGGGTCATTTCGCTTCTCCACGCAAAGGGGGCACCGCTAGACGGTACCGAAGCTGCTGGCCAGGGTACCCATGATCAGCGCCCAGCCATCCACCAGCACGAACAGCATCAGCTTGAACGGCAGCGAGATGATCATGGGTGACAGCATCATCATGCCCATGGCCATGAGCACGCTGGCGATCACCAAGTCGATGACCAGGAAGGGAATGAAGATCATGAAGCCGATCTGGAAGGCGGTCTTGAGTTCGGAGGTGACGAAGGCCGGCACCAGGATCGACAAGGGCGCCTGATCGGCACTGGGAATGTCGGTGCGCTTGGACAGCCGCATGAACAGGTCCAGGTCCGATTGCCGGGTCTGCCCCAGCATGAAGTCCTTCATCGGCACCTGGGCGCGGGCGATGGCATCCTGGGCACTGAGTTGTTCGTTCAGGTAGGGCTGCACGGCAGTGGTATTGATGCGGTCGAACACCGGCGCCATGATGAACAGCGAGAGAAACAGCGCCATGCCCACCAGTACCTGGTTGGACGGCGTGGTCTGCAGACCCAGCGCCTGACGCAGAATGGCGAAGACGATGACGATGCGGGTGAAGCTGGTCATCAACATGACGAACGCTGGAATGAAGCTCAGCGCCGTCATGATCAGCAGGATCTGCAGGCTGACCGAGTACTCCTGCTGACCCTGGCCGTTGGTACTCAGGGTAATGGCCGGAATCGACAGTGGATTGGCCTGCCCGGCCTGCTGCGCCAGCGCCAGGGGCGCGAACAGCAGCACGGCCAGGCCCAGCAGCCAGCCCAGGGTGCGCCCCAGACCGGCCGGTAGACGCGAAGGAATCATGGTTTCGCCTTGGGATCGCGGCTGATGAGTTCCAGCAGGCGCTGGGCGAATTCCGGCGCCGGCGCCTCGGTCTCGCCGAGTCGCACCGGCTCGCGCAGGCTGTGCAGCGGCGTGATCCGTCCGCCAGCGACGCCGATCAGCAGCTGCTCCTGGCCGACCTGCACCAGCACCAGCCGCTCGCGCGGCCCCAGGTGCTGGGTGGAGATCACCTTGATCACCTGCTGGCCACGCGGCCCCTGCTGCTGCACCCGACGCACCAGCCAGGCCAGACCGAGGATCAGCGCGATCACCAGCAGCAGGCCGAGCAGCAGCTGACCGACCTGCGCCCCCACATCCAGCCCCGGCGAGGTGGCTTCGGCGGCACGCGCGGTCAGGGGCAGGAGACCCAGCGGCAGGAGCAGACTCTTCATGGATCACCGCAGCTTCTTGATACGTTCCGTGGGGCTGATGACGTCGGTCAGGCGGATCCCGAACTTCTCGTTCACCACCACCACTTCACCGTGGGCGATCAGCGTACCATTCACCAGCACGTCCAGCGGCTCGCCAGCCAGACGGTCGAGCTCGATGACCGAGCCCTGGTTGAGTTGCAGCAGGTTGCGAATGGAGATGTCGGTGTGGCCGACCTCCATGGAGATGGTCACCGGGATGTCCAGGATCACATCCAGGTTGGGCCCTTCCATGCCAGTCACTGCCAAACCCCCACTGCTCTGACCAAATTCTTCCACCGGCGCCTTGGGCGGCTTGGGGGCTTCGACCTGGGTACCCTGAGCCATCAGGGCATCGATATCGTCCTGACTGGCATCGCCGGCTTCGGCCAGGGCCGCGGCCCACTCGTCCGCCAGGGCTTGTTCTTCGGGGTTGTCTGCCATCGTGTGGGTCTCGTGCTACGCCGGGCCGCGGCCCGGACGGAAAAAACGGTTTTCGCTCAGCGGCCGCGGCTGACCGGTTCGAGAATCTGCAGGGCCAGGTTGCCCTTGCGTGCGCCCATCTTGACCTTGAAGGTGGGCATGCCGTTGGCTCGCATGAGCATCTCCTCCGGCATTTCCACCGGAATCACGTCGCCTGGCTGCATGTTGAGGATATCGCGGAGTTTGAGTTGGCGCCGGACAACCGTCGCCTCCAGCGGCACGCGCACATCGAGCAGATCCTCGCGCAGGGCCTTGACCCAGCGTTCATCCTGGTCATCCACGTCCGACTGGAAACCGGCATCGAGCATTTCGCGGATCGGCTCGATCATCGAATAGGGCATGGTCACGTGCAGTTCGCCGCCACCGCCATCCAGCTCGATGTTGAAGGTGCTCACCACCACCACTTCGCTGGGACTGACGATGTTGGCCAGCGCCGGGTTGACCTCGGAGTTCATGTATTCGAACTGGCAGTCGAGCATGGCGCCCCAGGCTTCCTTGAGATCGACGAAGCACTGGTCGAGCACCATGCGCACAACGCGCAGCTCGGTGGGGGTAAATTCCCGGCCCTCGATCTTGGCGTGGCGGCCGTCACCGCCAAAGAAGTTGTCCACCAGTTTGAACACCAGCCGGGCATCGAGGATGAACAGCGCGGTACCGCGCAGCGGCTTCATCTTGACCATGTTGAGGCTGGTGGGGACGTACAGCGAATGGATGTATTCACCGAATTTGGTGACCTGCACCCCGCCCACGGAGACGTCGGCCGAACGCCGCAGCAGGTTGAACATGCTGACCCGGGTATAGCGGGCGAAGCGTTCGTTGATCATCTCCAGGGTCGGCATGCGTCCGCGGACGATGCGATCCTGGCTGGTGAGGTCATAGCCCTTGATGGTGCCCGGCTCGGCATCGGTCTCGGTCTCGACGATGCCATCGTCGACCCCGTGCAGCAGGGCATCGATTTCATCCTGAGAGAGCAGATCTTGCACGGCCATGGCGTTACCTATTGCAGGACGAGATTGGTGAACAATACCTGTTCGATGGCAGTCTGGCCGGTCAGTTTCTTCGCCAGCTCCTGAACCTTGCTGGTGGCCTGCTGGCGCAGCATCTCCTTGCCCACCGGCGTCAGGAGGCTGTTGAAGTCCTGGCCGGAAAACAGCATGACCAGCTGGTTGCGGACCTGCGGCAATTGCGCCTTGAGCGCCTCCATTTGCGCCTGGTCGCGCCCCATCAGGGTCACCGTGACCTGCATGTAGCGCTGGCGACCGTCGGCGTTGTAGTTGACCACGAAGGCCGGCACCAGCGCCTGGTAGACCGCCGCCAGGTGCACGGGTGCCGCCGGAGCGGCCGGCGCGGCGTGCTCGGGCTCCGCGCTCTTCTTGCCGAGCAGGAACCAGGTCGCGCCCACCGAGGCGCCAATGACCAGCAGCAGGGCCACGACGATGATGATGATGAGTTTGAGCTTGCCCTTGCCCTTGCCTTCCGCGGCTGCACCCTCTGCCGCAGGGGCCTGCTTCTTCGCCATAAGTGCTCGACCGAATCCTGTGCTGCGCGTCACCCCTGATGGGTGACGCAGCTAACCTATTGATACGAAGGGGATATAGCAGGTGCGGCCGAGGCTGTCACCTGGCAACCAGCGGCCCGTCACGCGTAGTAGTCGACCAGACTGCGCGCCGCGAGCGTCGCCGCGCCACGGGTTTCGGCGACATTCGCCACCGCTTCGTCCTCGCCCCCGCCCGCGCCGCGGCTGCCGCGACGCGAACTATCGCTCTGGCCGCCCTGCTGCGACTGCTGCCAGGCCTGACCGGACGACTGATCGGAAACGTTGACGTTGGCGAGGTTCATGCCCTGCTGGGCGAAGAGTTCGCGCAGGCGCTGGCTGCCGTTGTCCAGCGCTTCGCGCACGTCGGCGTGGGGACTGGCGAAGGTGACCTGGGTCTGGTCCTGGGTCATGTCGATGCGCACCTCCAGCTTGCCCAGTTGCGCCGGCTCCATCTGGATGTCGGCGGTCTTGAGATTCTGGCTGGACATCCACATGACCTTGTCGACCACCGCCTCGCTGAAGTTACCTGCCTGCGGGCTGAGCGGCTGGCCAGGCACCGTGGCCGTGACCGGGCGAGCTGTCGCAGCGGGCGTGCTGAGGGCTTGGGACAGGGCGGTGAGTTTGTCGGCGAAGGCATCGCTCTTGCTCGGTACCGCCGCGTCCTGCCCATCGCCCTTGTCCAGGGTCGCAGCCAGGGCCGCGCTGGCCGCCTGATCCGCCACCTGAGCGGGAGCGCCATCAGCCGGCAGCAAGCCTTGCAGCTGAGTGGCCGCCAGGTTGTTGGCGTTGGTGGCGGCCTTGGCGGCGTCACCCTGGGTCTGGGGTACCTGGCCCAGCAGTTGCGCCAGACCATCGTCCGCGGCCTGCTGCTCGCCGGGCTTGGCCGGAGTGGCCGTAGTGCCCGTGCCGACACCCGGGGTGGTCGTCTGGGCTACGGTTGCCACGGCAGCGCCCAGCAGCGCCGCCGGATCCAGGGCCTGGGCAGTGGCGGTGGCTGCGGCGTCCGCGGCCGTCCCGGTCGGAAGCTGAGGCGTTGCCACAGGTGTAGCTACCGGCTGCGGGAACTGACCGGTCATGCCGAACATGAACAGCGGATCCAGGACCGCGTCCACCGGCGCCTTGGCGTCTTCGCCCTGGGCCACCGGCAAGGTCTTGCCGCTGTCGTCGGTAGCGGCTGCCGACGGCGCGTCGCTCTTGGCGGTGCTGTCGACCTCGGGCTTGGCGTCCGCCGTGCGGTCGTCATTGCTGGAGCGCTTCACCCGGTCATCGCCATCCCGGGCTCGCCCGGGTTCGTTCTTGCGCGCCTGGGTCGGGGCCTTGCTGTCGCTGGTGTCGCGCGGCTTTTCGCTGCGCACCGGCTCACGCGGCTGCTCCTGGGCGAAGACATCGGCGAACCGCTCCTGGGCTGCCGGGCGATACTGGGAAGGGGTCTTGGCCGCCGCCCGGCCGGTACCGGCTGGAGAAGTGGCGGTATTCAAAAGGAAATCGGGCACGACGGCCATGGAGAGCTCCGAACGACGGGTTTCCGGGTATCTAGCAAGTTGCGCGCCAGCTGGAAACGCCAGCGCTTTGACGAGGTCAGCCCGCGTAGCGTTGCCGCTCGACCTTGAACAGAATGCGGACGATGGCGAATTCGCGCTCCATGGCGGAAACGCCCATGGCCAGTTCGGCGGTGGTCGCCCGGCGCCGCGCGCCCTCCTCCACGTCCCGACACAGCTGGGCCAGAGGCGCGGCGCCCATGTTGCCGGCGCTACCCTTGAAGCTGTGCGCCAACTGGCGGACCTGCTCGGCATCGCCACCGATCACGCTGCGCTTGAGTTCGGCGATGCGCTCTTCGCAATCGAGCAGAAAGGTTTCGATGAGATCGACGTACTCCTCCTCCATGCAGTCGCGCAGGGCGTCGAGCGTTTCCGGATCGAGATGGGAGGAAAACATCGGCATTCTCACTGACAAGAAAAGGAACGAAGGCGGGGCCCGGCCTAGATATAGGTCGAGCGCGCCCGCTGGGCGTATTCGTCCATCTGTTTCTGTTCGCGCTTGTCCTCGACCTGGCGCTGCTCTTGGCGATAGCGCTCGACCAGTTTGCGCAGGCCTTCGAGGCGGGCATAGCGCTCCTGCCACTGGGTACGCGCCTTGGCCACCACGTCGCGGTGCCACTGGGCGTTGCGCTCCTGCTGGCCGATCGCCTCTTCCAGCTGGCTGAGAAAGCGCTGATAGCCGATCAGCCACTGCCCGGTGACACCACGGCTGCCATTGACCACCAGGCGCTGCTGGTAATCCTCGCGATAGCGCTGCAATTCACCCAGCTTGAACTCGGCCTGGGCCAGTTGCTGCTGGCATTGCCCCAGGCGCTGGGCGGCGTCGCGCTCGTCGCGCTCGCTCATCTCCACCACCGGACCCAGACGCTCGGCTCTGCCTTTCATGATCTATCAGCCTCCCAATACGGCTTGGAGATTGGCGGAACTCTGCTCCAGCGATTCGCTTTCGCGCAAGCCCTGGCGCAGGAACTGCTGCATGGGCGCATAGCGGGCGATCGCCAGATCCGTTTCGGCATTCCCGCCGGGCACATAGGCACCGACGCTGAGCAGGTCCTTGGCCTGCTGATAGAGCGACCAGAGCTGCTTGACGCGCTGGGCGTTGCGCAGATGCTCCGGGCTGACCACCTGGGGCATGACCCGGCTGATGGACGCCTCGATGTCGATCGCCGGATAGTGCCCTTCCTCGGCCAGCCGCCGCGACAGCACGAAGTGACCATCCAGCACGCCACGCGCCGAGTCGGCGATGGGATCCTGCTGGTCGTCGCCTTCCGAGAGCACAGTATAAAACGCCGTGATCGAACCCCCACCTTTTTCTGCGTTGCCGGCCCGTTCCACCAGGCGCGGCAGCTTGGCGAACACCGACGGCGGGTAGCCCTTGGTCGCCGGCGGCTCGCCGATGGCCAGGGCGATCTCCCGCTGCGCCTGGGCATAGCGGGTCAGGGAATCCATCAGCAGGAGCACGTTCTTGCCCTTGTCGCGAAAGTATTCGGCGATGCGGGTGCAGTACATGGCCGCGCGCAGGCGCAGCAGGGGCGCATCGTCCGCCGGCGAGGCCACGACCACCGCCCGCTTGATGCCCTCCTCGCCCAAGATGTGCTCGATGAATTCCTTCACCTCGCGGCCCCGCTCGCCGATCAGCCCGACCACGATGATCTCGGCCTTGGTCAGCCGGGTCATCATGCCGAGCAGCACGCTCTTGCCCACGCCGGTACCGGCGAACAGGCCGAGACGCTGGCCGCGACCTACCGTCAACAAACCGTTGATGCTGCGGATGCCAACGTCCAGGGGCTCGCTGATGGGTTCGCGCTTGAGCGGGTTGATGGTGGGGCCGTCCATCGGCACCCAGTCTTCGGCGCGCATGCGGCCCTTGCCGTCCAAGGCGTTGCCCAGGCCATCCAGTACGCGCCCCAGCATTGACATGCCCATCGGCAGGCGACCGGTATCCGGCACCGGCACCACCCGGGCGCCGGGCGCGATGCCGGCCAGGCTGCCCACCGGCATGAGAAAGGTCTTGTTGCCGTTGAAGCCCATCACCTCGGCCTCGACCTCCACCGGCTGATAGCCACCGCCATTGATCAGCCGGCAGCGACTGCCGACGGCGGCGCGCAGGCCTTCGGCCTCCAGGGTCAGACCGACCATGCGCAGCAGGCGGCCTTCGATCACCGGCTGCTGCTCCACCCGGATGGCTTCATCGTAGCCGCTGAGGCGGCGTTCGAAACTCAGACGCTCAAGACGCATGGGAGGCATCCTCGATGTCGATGTGCAGATCGGCTTCCTGGGGCTGGGTCGCCTGGTGGCGCTGCTGTTCGGCCAGCTGGGTCAGCGCCTGGGTCAGACGGGTCTCGATGCTGGCGTCGATGACGCTGCTCTCGGTCTCGATCCGGCAACCGCCAGGCATCAGGGTCTCGTCCTCGAGGATGCGCCATTTTTCTTCGTGGCGGTCACGCAAGGCCTTCATCAGCTCGAAGTCCTGGGGGCTGACCTGGATGCGGATGTTCTCGGCACCCATGGGCAGCAGCTTCAGCGCCGTGCGCACCACCTGAACCAACTGACTGGAGTCTAGCGTGAGTTCGCGCTGGATGACTTCGCGGGTGATATGCCGGACCAGCTGCACCATGCCGGCCTCCAGGGCCTGGTCCTGCTCGCCGATGGGATCGAGCAGATGGCTCATCAGGGTTTCCAGGCTGGCGAGGCGAGCGGTCAGCGCCGCCTCGGCTTCCTGGCGCGCCTTGAGCTGGCCGGCATGGTAGCCGTCGCGCTCGCCGGTGCCGAAGCCCTCGTTGTAGGCCTCCTGGCGGATCGCCTCCAGCTCTTCGAGGGTGATCGGCTGGACCTCTTCGACCGGGACCTCTTCGATCTGGGGCTCCGGCTGGGGCTCGGGCTCGGCTGCCGCGGGCACAGGGATTTCTGCAGGCGTGTCGAAGCTGTCGAAGGCTGGCAGTCGCCAGACGTCGAAGGCTTCCAGATCCCGCGCCCTGATCAGTTCGCTCGCCGCTTCTTTGCTCATTACCTGTCCGTCAGAAAACCGCTACTGACCAGACCTTAGCAAAGCACAGGCCAATCCCGGCAAGCCGTCAGACCATTTCCTCGCCACCCTTGCCGCCGAGCACGATCTCGCCGGCGTCGGCCATGCGGCGGGCCACGGCGAGCACCTCTTTCTGCGCCCCCTCCACCTCGGACAGTCGCACCGGCCCCTTGGCTTCCAGGTCGTCGCGCAGCAGCTCGGCCGCGCGCTTGGACATATTGCGGAAGAATTTCTCCTTGATGCCATCGTCGGCGCCCTTGAGCGCCAGCACCAGCACATCCGAGGACACCTCGCGCAGGAGCGCCTGGATGCCGCGATCGTCGACATCGGACAGGTTGTCGAAGACGAACATCAGGTCCTCGATCTGCCCCGACAGATCCTGATCCGCGTCGCGGATCGCGTCCATCAGCGGGCCTTCGACCGAGCTGTCCAGGTAGTTCATGATGTCGGCGGCACGTTTGACGCCGCCCAGGGCGGTACGGGTGGTGCTGGCGCTGCCGGAGAACTGCTTCTCGAGGATCAGGTTCAGCTCCTTGAGCGCCGCCGGCTGCACGGTGTTCAGCGAGGAGACGCGCAGGACGATGTCCAGGCGCACCTTGTGATCGAAGTGGCCAAGGACTTCGGCCGCCTGGTCGGGATCCAGGTAGGCCACCACGATGGCCTGGATCTGCGGGTGCTCGTAGCGAATCACGTCCGCCACCGCCCGCGGCTCCATCCACTTCAGGCTGTCCAGACCGCTGGTGTTGCCACCCAGCAGGATGCGGTCGATCAGGCCGCTGGCCTTGTCCTCGCCCAGGGCCTGGGTGAGCATCTTGCGGATGTAGCCGTCGGCGCCCACGCCCAGACTGGTCTGGTCGCCCACCACCTCGATGAAGTCGCCCAGCACCCGCTCGACCTGTTCGCGGTTGACGTTGCGCATCTGGGCCATGGCGGTACCGACCTTCTGCACCTCCTTGGGCCCCATGTGGCGCAGGATCTGCGCGGCATCGGCTTCGCCCAGCGACAGGAGGAAGATCGCGGCCTTCTCTACCTTGGAAAGTTGCGCTTCATTCGTCGCCATTGATCCAATCCTTCACTACCTGGGCGACACGGCCCGGATCATCGTTGACCAGCTGCTTGATGGCGGTCAGTTGAGCGTCATAGCCCTCGCTCGGGCTCGGCAGCAACAGCGGCGCCGGACCGGCCAGGCTCACCTTGTCGTCGGCCAGATCGTCCGACAGGCCATCCAGACCACCGGCACCCAGGGCACCGGCACCACCGGCAGCGGCCAGGGCAGCGGCGTCCTTGGTGTTGCCACCGGACAGATTCTTCAGCACCGGGCGCAGCACCCCAAAGACTAGCACCAGGATGAAGAGGACGCCGAGGGCCTGCTTGACCACGCCCCAGAACCAGGGCTGCTGGTAGAAGGGAATGCTCTCGATCTCTTCCTGCTGCACCGGGGCGAAGGGCGCGTTGATCACGCTCACGCTGTCGCCACGGCTGGCGTCGAAGCCCACGGCATCCTGCACCAGACGGGTGAAGCGAGCCAGGTCTTCGGGGGTCCAGGGCTGATGGCTGACCTTGCCGGCCGCATCGACCTTGACCTGATCGTCCAGCACCACCGCGACGGAAAGCCGACGCAGACGGCCCTGCTGCTGACGGGTGTAGCTGATGCTGCGGTCCAGCTCGTAGTTACGGGTGTTCTGCTCACGCTTGTCGGTTGGGTACGGCAGGGTCGCCGGCAGGCTGGTCTTGCTGTCGTAGATGTACTGGTCGTTGGCGTCACGCAGCGGCTGGCCGGGAGCGATGTAGTTGGCGCCACCACCCTGGGCACCGGCCTTCTCCGGGGTCGAAGACGGACCGGGCGGCTGGTTGGACAGGGCACCGGGCACGCCCTGGGCGCCGCCGCCGGAAGTCTGACGCTGCTCGCTGTTCTGCTGCTCGCTGCGCAGGGCCGGCTGATCCGGATTGAACTGCTCGGAGGTCGACTCCACGGCATTGAAGTCCACATCGGCGGCCACTTCGGCCTTGAAGCGGCCGTTGCCCAGCACCGGCTGCATGATGTTCTGCACGCGCTGGGTCAGGGAGCCTTCCATCTTGCGGGTGTAGTCCAGTTGCTTGCCGGCGATCGACAGCTCGGAGAGATTCTGCTGGTCGGACAGCAGCTGGCCTTTCTGGTCGACGATGGTGACCTGGGACTTGTCCAGTTCCGGCACGCTGGTGGCGACCAGATTGATGATGGCCATGACCTGACCGGCATCCAGGGTACGGCCGGGATACATCTCGACCAGTACCGAGGCGCTCGGCTTGCGCTCGTCACGGACGAACACCGAACTCTTCGGGATCGCCAGGTGCACCCGGGCGCCCTTGATGTTGTTGAGGCTGGAGATGGTCCGGGCCAGTTCGCCTTCCAGGCTGCGCCGATAGTTGGCCGCCTCCATGAACTGGCTGGTGCCCAGCGGCTGCTCCTTGTCCAGCAGCTCGAAGCCGACATTGCCATCGGAGGCGGTGATGCCGGCCGCGGCCATCTTCATGCGCGCCCGGCCGAGGTCGTCGGACTTGACCAGCAGGGCGCCGGAATTCGGATCGACCTTGTAGCCGATGTCGGCCGCGCCCAGGGCCTGCAGCACCTGATTGGCGTCGAGACCATTCATGCTGGTGTACAGCGGCCGATAGTCCGGCTGCTGGGTCCAGAGCACCACGGCAAAGCCCAGGGCGACGCTGGCGGCCAGGCCGATCAGCAGCCCCATCTGCCGCAGCAGCGGCATGTCGGACAGGTTGTCGAGAAAGCTGAGCCCCAGCAGCGACTTCTTGGGCTTGTCTTCAGCCTCGGGCTTGGTCGTCGGGACGGGTGCGTTGGTGAGAGCTTCAGCCATTTTCTAGACCGTCCTCAAATCGACATTTGCATGATGTCTTGGTACGCCTGAACAAACTTGTTGCGCACCTGGGTCAAGGCCTGCACGGAGACGCTGGCCTTCTGCGAAGCGATCATGACTTGAGTGAGGTCGACGCCGCCCTGCCCCAGCTCGAAGGCCTTGGCCATCTCGCCAGCGGTCTGCTGGGTCTCGTTGACGGAGCCCACGGCCTTGCTGAGCATGTCGGCGAAGCTCGGACCCTGGACCTGCTCCGCGCCGGCAGCCGGAGCTACCACGGCTTTCGACCGGGCCATGGCTTCGGTCTGCATGGAACGCATTTCCAGCATCAACCGATTGAACTCGACACCTTGAACCATTTGCTCTGCTCCTCTGGCACGGGAAATTGACGCCGTACCCACTCGTGTCAGAGATAGAGCAATGCCTGTGCCAGATCCTAAAAATCCAGCCAGAACAATGGCTTGGGAAAAAGGTGCAGAGGGACGGTTAAAGTTTGCCGAAAATCAGTCGACGCTGAGCAGTTCACGGTTGCGCTGCAGCAGGGCCTTGCCGATGCCCTTGACCTCGAGCAACTCGTCCACCGAGGCAAAGGCGCCATGGGCTTGGCGATGGTCGACGATCGCCTGTGCCTTGACGGCCCCTATCCCCCGCAGCCGTTGCAGCGCGGTGACGTCGGCGACATTGATGTTCAGGGGTGCCAGGCTGGCATTCGCGGCAGGTTTGGGTGCAGCACCCGTGCCAGGCTCACAGGCATTGGCCCAGGGACCGAACAGGGCCAGCAACGTCACTATCCAGACGAATCTCATAGAGGAACCTCCCTGTTCCGCTGTTTGATCCGGAGAGCTTAACGCAAAGGGTCAGACGGTCAACTCACCAGAGACCCTGCCTGGGCATGCTCGGTCTGGAGGGCCAGCAGGGTCTGGCGAACGCCCTGGCGCCAGTCGCTCGGCGGGATGCCGAAGTGCTGCTCCAGCGCGCTGGAATCCAGCATGGAATAGGCCGGGCGCTTGGCCAGGGTGGGAAATTCGGACGTGGCGATGCCGGTGATGAGCGGCGCCCGTTCCAGCATGCCTAGCTCCTCGCCGGCATCGATGATGTAGCGCGCGAAGTCGCACCAGCTCAGGCCGCTGTCGCCGCCGAAGTGATAGAGGCCATAGGCCGTCTGCTCAGGCCGGGCTTCGGCCTGGACGGCGATCTGCAACAGCGCATCGGCGATGTGGCCGGCGTAGGTCGGGCAACCCACCTGGTCGCTCACCACCCGCAGTTCGTCACGATCGGCAGCGAGCCGCAGCATGGTCTTGAGGAAGTTGTTGCAGTGCTCGCTGAACACCCAGGCGGTTCTCAGCACCACCGAGCGCGGGCAGGCGGAGAGCACGCGGTTCTCCCCTTCCAGCTTGGTCATGCCGTAGACCCCGGACGGACTGACCGGATCCTCGACCTGATAGGGTTCGGTGGCGGTACCGTCGAACACATAGTCGGTGGACAGGTGCAGCAGGGCGATGCCGGCGGCGCCGCAGGCCTGGGCAAGCACCGCAGGACCTTCGATATTGCCGCGGGCGGCGATCTCGGGTTCCTGCTCGGCCTTGTCGACCGCCGTGTAGGCGGCCGCATTGATCACGACGTCCGGAGCGAACCGCTCGAGATGGCTGGTTACCGAGCCTTCGTCAGCGATATCCAGAGTGGCACGTCCATGGGCCTCCCATGCCAGTTCTGAACGCTGAAGACGATCGGTCAGACAGCGTCCGACCTGACCGTTAGCTCCGGTAACCAGTATCTTCATCTATACAGCTCCGCCAATCGAAGGCCTTGTGCATCTTTGGCGGACAGGATGGGATCCGTTACCCGCCAGTCGATATTCAGATCCGGATCATTCCAGATCAAAGACCCTTCATCAGAGGGATCGTAATAATCTGTGCACTTGTATTCAAAATCAGCGGTTTCCGACAGCACCACGAAGCCGTGGGCCAGGCCCGGCGGTATCCAGAGCTGGCGCTTGTTGTCTTCGGAGAGGATCTCGGCGACCACGTTGCCGAAGGTGGGCGAACCGCGACGGATGTCGACGGCCACGTCCAGCACCTCGCCGCGCACCACGCGCACCAGCTTGCCTTGCGGCTTGCTGCGCTGGAAATGCAGACCACGCAGCACGTTCCGGGCGGAACGCGAATGGTTGTCCTGCACGAACGGCAGGGTGATCCCCGCCTGCTGGGCATAGCGCTCCGCCTGGAAGGACTCCAGGAAGAAGCCGCGGTCGTCACCGAAGACCTTGGGTTCGATCAGCTTGACGTCCGGGATCGCGGTGTCGAAGACCTGCATCAGTCCTGCTCCTTGCACAGCCGCGCCAGGTACTGACCGTAACCGGTCTTGCTCAGGGCTTCGGCCTGCATGGCCATCTGCTCGCAGGTGATCCAGCCCTTCTGGAAGGCGATCTCTTCGAGGCAGGCGACCTTCAGACCCTGACGCTTCTCGATGGTCTGGACGAAGTGGCCGGCTTCCAGCAGGGCGTCGTGGGTACCGGTGTCCAGCCAGGCGAAACCGCGGCCCAGCAGGGAAACGTTCAGCGAGCCACGGCGCAGGTACTCGTTGTTGACGTCGGTGATTTCCAGCTCGCCCCGGGGCGACGGCTTGATGTTGGCGGCGATGTCCAGCACGTCGTTGTCGTAGAAATACAGACCGGTGACGGCATAGTTGGACTTCGGCTTCTTGGGCTTTTCTTCGATGCTCAGGGCCTTGCCCTGCTCGTCGAACTCGACCACACCGAAACGCTCGGGGTCGGCGACGTAGTAGCCGAAGACGGTGGCGCCCTTGTCCACGCTGGCAGCCTTGAGCAGCGTCTCGCTGAAGTGCTGGCCGTAGAAGATGTTGTCGCCGAGGACCAGGCAGACGTTGTCATCGCCGACGAATTCGCGACCGATGATGAAGGCCTGGGCCAGGCCGTCCGGGCTGGGCTGCTCCGCGTAGCTCAGCTGCATGCCGAAGTGGCTGCCGTCGCCGAGCATGCGCTGGAAGCCGGGCAGGTCGGCCGGCGTCGAGATGATCAGGACTTCCTGGATACCGGCCAGCATCAGCACGGACAGCGGATAGTAGATCATGGGCTTGTCGTAGATCGGCAGCGACTGCTTGGACACGCCCAGGGTAATGGGGTGCAAACGGGTACCGGAGCCACCGGCCAGCAGAATTCCCTTGTATTTGCTCATGGCAATCGTCCTCTGAAAATTGACTGTTGCTGTCGGTCGAACACGCCCGCGGGCGTGTCCGCGATAGGATCGTTAAACGGCTTCGCCGAGACGCTCGAGGCGGTAGGCGCCGGACAGTACCCGCTGCCACCACTCACGATTGTTCAGGTACCAGGTTACGGTCTTGCGCATGCCGCTCTCGAAGGTCTCTGCCGGCGTCCAGCCCAGCTCGCGGCCGATCTTGCTGGCGTCGATCGCGTATCTCATGTCGTGACCGGGACGATCCTTGACGAAGGTGATCAGGTCGCGATAGCGCTCGACACCGTCGGGCTTCTGCGGAGCCAGTTCTTCGAGCAGGTCACAGATGGTCTCGACGACCTGCAGGTTGCGTTTCTCGTTGTGGCCACCGATGTTGTAGGTCTCGCCGACCTCGCCCTGGGTCACTACGGTATAGAGGGCGCGGGCATGATCTTCGACGAACAGCCAGTCACGTACCTGGGAGCCGTCGCCATAGATCGGCAGCGGCTTGCCATGGATGGCATTGAGAATGACGTGAGGGATCAGCTTCTCGGGGAAGTGATAGGGACCGTAGTTGTTCGAGCAGTTGGTCACCAGTACCGGCAGGCCGTAGGTCCGACCCCAGGCACGTACCAGATGGTCGCTGCCGGCCTTGC
Organism: Pseudomonas aestiva; assembly: GCF_039908605.1. Taxonomy (NCBI): domain Bacteria; kingdom Pseudomonadati; phylum Pseudomonadota; class Gammaproteobacteria; order Pseudomonadales; family Pseudomonadaceae; genus Pseudomonas; species Pseudomonas aestiva. Next base: position 3,309,533 of record NZ_CP150916.1, read on the forward strand.
TGGCCGAATAGGGCGAGCTCGGGGAATAGGGCGTAGTCTCGGTGAAGAGGTCGTCGGTACCGTGCAGGTCGCCGTAGACCTCGTCGGTGGAGATGTGGTGGAAACGGAAGGCTGCCTTGGCTTCAGGCGCCAGGTCGTTCCAGTACGCACGGGTCACCTCGAGGATGACGCCGGTGCCGACCACGTTGGTCTGGATGAAGGCGGCAGGGCCCTCGATGGAGCGGTCCACGTGGGACTCGGCAGCCAGGTGCATGACCACGTCGGGCTGGAAGGACGCGAAGACCTGCTGCAGGGCGGCGAAGTCGCAGATGTCCACCTGGTGGAATTCATAGCGGTCGGAGTCGGCGACTTCGGCCAGGGAATCCACGTTACCGGCGTACGTCAGCTTGTCGACGTTGGCAACCTTGCATTGGGTCTCATTGATAAGAAAACGTACCACGGCGGAACCAATGAAACCCGCGCCACCTGTTACCAGTACCTTCATCCTGAATCCTGCCTATATCGATTTGTACATCATCGCGCCCGGCGCTGCGGACGAGACATCGGAGGACGGCGCAGCCATCCCTGGCTTGGGTCACAGCCGCGGCTATGTACCCAAAGACCTGAGTTAAACAGTGGCAGGAAAAGAAAGTTCAGCCTAGCGCTGGGCGGCTGCCGCTTCTGTGCTCGGCTTCAAATCCAGGCTGAAAGAAAGCGTGGACGGGATCACTCGATGGATCTCTTGCCGTGCAGCCAGTCGACGATGTCGCCCTCTGGCGAATAGCCGGCGACGGTGTCGCGCAACAGTTGCCGGACGCGGAGATAATCACCCGCATCGATCGCGCGACTCAGCTCGACGAGGGCTGCCCGGAAGGCATCCCAGGCCAGGAAGTCTTCGCTGGCACGCATGATCTTCGGATGGGAAGTCGGACTCACGTCGTCACCGATGAGCAACTCTTCATAGAGTTTTTCACCGGGTCGCAGCCCGGTGAACTCGATGGCGACATCGCCATGGGGATTGGCCGGCGAGCGGACGCTCAGGCCCGATAGCTTGATCATCTGCTCGGCCAGTTCGACGATGCGTACCGGCTCGCCCATGTCGAGCACGAAGACGTCTCCGCCTTCGCCCATGGCGCCCGCCTGGATGACCAGTTGGGCGGCCTCGGTGATGGTCATGAAGAAACGCGTGATCTTGGGATGGGTGACGGTGACCGGCCCACCCTTGCGGATCTGGGTCCTGAACAACGGGATGACCGAACCGGACGAGCCCAGCACGTTGCCGAATCTCACCATGGTGAAGCGGGTGCGATTGACCTGATGGATACCATCCGTTTGCCCGTGCAGCACGGGCGCCGCCTCGCGACTCAGGGCCTGCAGGATCATCTCGGCCAGGCGCTTGGTACTGCCCATGATGTTGGTGGGCCGTACCGCCTTGTCGGTGGAGATCAGCACGAAACTGGTCACGCCAGCCTGGATGGCCGCCTGGGCGGCATTGAGGGTGCCCAAAACGTTGTTGCCGAAACCCTCGGCAATGTTGTGCTCGACCATGGGCACGTGCTTGTAGGCTGCCGCATGGTAGAGGGTGGCCACCTTCCAGTGCCGCATCACCTGCAGGAGCAGCGGCGCGTTGCGAATGGAGCCCAGCACCGGCACCAGGGTGACCGGCAGCGCTTCGCGCTGGATATAGGTCTCCAGCTCACGGTGGATGCTGTAGAGGTTGAATTCGGCGTGGTCGAGCAGGATCAGGGTGCGCGGTTTCTGGCCAATGATCTGCCGGCACAGCTCGGAGCCGATGGATCCCCCTGCCCCGGTCACCATCACCACCTGGGCGGTGATGCAACGGGCGAACAGCTCGGGCCGGGGCGTCACCGGATCCCGTCCCAGCAGATCGGCGATATCGACCTCCTGGAGGTCGTCCACCTGTACCTTACCGCAGGCCAGGTCGCTGATCCGCGGCACGGTTCTGACGTGCAGCGGATAGGGTTCCAGCAGACCGAGAACCTCACGCCGCCGTGCACGAGTAGCGGACGGGATCGCCAGAAGGATCTCCTCGGCGCCCGTTTCATCGATCATCTGCTGGATGTGTTTGGGGGTGTAGACCTTGAGACCGGCAATGATGCGATTCGCGATGCTCTTGTCATCGTCGATGAAGGCCACCGGACGCATGGCCCGGCCCATGCGCAGCGCCGCGACCAGCTGATTGCCCGCCGAGCCGGCGCCGTAGATGGCGACCCGTGGCAGTTCGTCCGGCTGTTTGATGAAGGGCACGGTAATGGCGCGATACCAGTCGCCCAGGAAATACTGGCGCAGCGCGAGACGCAGGCCGCCGATCAGGATCAGGCTGACGATCCAGTAGTTGAAGATCATCGAACGCGGAACGATCTCCGGCAGGTCGCGATACCAGTAGATGACTACCGACAGCAGCAGCGTCGACAGCGTCACCGCCTTGGCGATGGCGATCAGGGCGTCGTTGCCCAGGTAGCGCATGACCGCGCGATACATCCCGAAGCGGATGAACAGGGGAATGGCGATGGCCGGCGCAGTGATGAACAGCCAGGCGTGCCCGCTGAAGGGCTCGATCATCTGCACGGAACCCAGGCGCAGATAGAAGGCCAACCAGAGCGAGAGCCAGATCAGCAACAGGTCGACCGCGACCTGGATGACTCTCTTGGTACGCCGGTTCAGCTTGACCAGATGGTCACGCAACATGTCAGTGTCCCTAATCCCTGAATCCGGTGGACTGCGCAGCCATGGCTACCTCATCGGTCCCAGCATGGTATCGAAGGGCCAGGCAAAGCAAAGGCCCATAGGCAAGCAAGAGCCCCAGTATGGCACTTAAAAGCCCCAGCCCCACCAGCAAAGCGATAGGCAGCAACCAGAACAGGTTGATGGCGAGTACCGTCAGGGTCACCGGGCGATGGGCGCCATGCTGACGGGAGGCCCACTGATAGGCGTGGGTGCGATGAGCCTCGTAGGGCTTCTTGCCCCGGCTCAGCCGCCGCAACAGGGTCCAGGTCGCATCGACCACGAAGACGCCGAGCAGGATCAGCCAGGCCCAGAACAGCGACAGCTCCACCAGTGCCGCCTGCAACGACAGCATGCCGAGAATCAGACCGAGAAAGCCACTGCCGACATCACCCATGAAGATGCGCGCTGGCGGAAAATTCCAGCATAGGAAGCCACCCACGGCCGCCGCCAGGAGCAGGGGTGCGCCCAGCAAGGCGCCCTGGCCGGTCACGGCATAGATCAGCGCCATGCCCAGACAGACGACGAGCGCCTCGACGCCGGCGATACCATCGATACCGTCCATGAAGTTGTAGAGATTAAGCAGCCAGACCAGATAGAGGACGCCAAGGGTCATCACCAGCCAGCCGGGCAGCCCCAGAACAGCGGACAGCTGCGCAGGAAGCGCGCCATAGCCGCCCAGCCACAGCAGGGCAGCGAGCGCCGCCAGGAAGTGACCCAGCAGACGCCAGCCGGCGCCCACGTGCCGATGATCGTCGACGAAGCCGAGCACTGCCACCAGCAGCCCCGCTCCTATCAGGACGCCGCAGGAAGCCGGATCAAGCTGCCCCAGCAGTCGCAGCACCACACAGCCGAGCACGAACACCACGACGATCGCCAGGCCGCCGCCTCGAGGCGTCGCCACCTGGTGCGAACTGCGCGCGTTGGGTTCGTCGAGCAGGCCTCCGGACAGGGCATAGCGGCGCAGCGCCGCCGTGCCGAGCCAGCTGCAGCCGCCAGCCAGGAGCAACAGGAACAGCATCATTTCCGACCCTCCGCACCGGCCCGTTGCGCGCCCAGCGCACGCAAGGCAGCCCGCGCCGACAGCGGGGGCTGCCAGCCCAGCAAGGTCTTGGTGGGCCGGATGTCGACCTGCAGCGACCCACAGAGACGTTGCGCCACCTCGCCCCGCCCCAGCAATCTGGCGCCCCATTCGAGCCAGGCGGACGGAACGGCGATCAGCCGGGGTTTCTGACCCAGGCCTTCGGCCAGCGATTCGAGCAGCTCGGCGGTGGAGAGATCTTCATCGTCGCTGACCAGCAGGATGGCCCCGGCCGCCTTGGGCGCCGCGATGCACAGGATCAACAGATCGAGCAGATTCTCCAGCGCGAGCAGACTGCGCCTGTTGTGCCGAACGCCCCCCAGTGGCAGCGGTACGCCCCGCGCCAGGGTGTCCAGCAGACGGGCCACATTGGCCTTTACCCCAGGCCCGTAGATCAGTGGTGGACGCACGATGACCACTTCCAGCCCGGTCTCGGCCATCAGCGCCAGCAGCTGCTGTTCGGCAGCGGCCTTGGAACGCGCGTAGGCATCGGTGGGTGCGGGCAGATCGTCAGCGCGAAAGGGCTTGCCGGGAAGGGTCCAGTCACCATTGACCTTGATGCTGCTGACGAAGATGAAGCGACGGACGCCGGCAGCCTGGGCATCCCGGGCCAGCTTGAGGGTTGCCGCCCGATTCACCTCATCGTAGCGAGCCTCGCTGACCACGCCTGGCTGCTCGCCCAGCTGATGGACCCGGGCGGCGAGATGGATGACGGCATCCACCCCTGCCAGGGGCGCGGACCAGTCGGTATCGGCGGACAACTCACGGATCACCGGAATCACCTCGCCCGCGATCGAGGCAGCTGCCGGCTGGCGCTGCGCGGCGACCACCGGATACCCCTTGGCCTGTAGCTGCCGAACCAGGGCTGCGCCGACGAAGCCCCCCGCCCCAGTCACCAGAATCTTGCGTTCCATCAATGCGTTGCGCCGTGCCAGTCAGCCAGGAAAGGGCGCTTATGGTAAGACATTGCCCCGCGAGGGCCTAGCCACGCAGAACGCAGGCATAAAAAAGCCCGCCGAACCTGAGCTCGGCGGGCCGAAAAACTTGAGAACCTAGAAGGTCTTGGCGGAAGCCTGGACTTCGACGGCCTGGAAGCGAGCGGTCGGCTGGCCAACGTAGTGGCGCGAGAAGCTCTCGACGCGCTGAGCGGGCTGCAGGAACAGGGCAACCATCCAGCTACCGGCCAGAGCGGCTACAGCGAGGAAGGGATGACCGAGGTGCATGCTGGTGAAGCAGGCGGCGATACCGATCCAGATGAAAAGATAGTGGCGCATGACAACTTCCTCACTCGGCGTGGACTACGAGGTCACCCAAGACCTTATGTGAAGGAAGTCTCATACAAAAATCGGAACCCGTCTACAAAAATATCAAAACGGCTTGACTTTTTTTGTAAACGTCAAAATACCGATACCAACCTTATGAATAACGCTTTTTTGACGACTTCGAGCTAGCCAAAAAAACAAGGAAAATCAAACTCTTGTCGGGCAGATAGAGAAAAGACCGGCAGTGGACGACGGCTTTATGGCTCCAGCTCGTTGACCCTGTCCCGCAGCTCCTTGCCTGGTTTGAAGTGCGGAACGAACTTGCCGTCCAGCAGTACCGACTCGCCGGTCTTGGGATTGCGCCCCGTACGGGGTTCGCGATAGTGCAGCGAAAAGCTGCCGAAGCCGCGGATTTCGATACGGTCTCCAGTGGAAAGTGCCTGGGCCATCTGCTCCAGCATGGTCTTGATCGCCAGTTCGACATCCCTGGACGACAACTGCCCCTGATAGGAAACGATGCGCTCGATCAACTCCGACTTGGTCATGGATTTTTTCCTTCGTTATCAAGCGGCTAGATCACCTCCAAGGACTTTTAGCACGCCGACGGATTTTTGAAAAGTCAAGCGGGCGACTTTGGTCCCGGCAACTTTTTACGGGCCATGACCACCCTGCCCACTTTTCGCCAGCCAAAAAAAAGCGACCCCGAAGGGTCGCCTTTTATTCAAGCTCGAACTTAGTTCTGGCTTTCCATCTGCGCCTTGATCAGGTCGCCGATGGTGGTGGGGCCAGCAGCAGGCTCTTGCTTGCTACGCAGGGAGCTCATGGCTTCCTTCTCGTCGTCAACGTCCTTGGACTTGACGGAGAGGCTGATCACGCGGCTCTTGCGATCGATGCTGATGATCTTGGCTTCGACTTCGTCGCCTTCCTTCAGCACGTTACGGGCGTCTTCGACGCGGTCACGGCTGATTTCGGACGCCTTCAGGACGCCTTCGATCTCGTTGGCCAGGGTGATGACAGCGCCCTTGGCATCGACTTCCTTGACGGTACCGCGCACGATGGTGCCTTTCTCGTTCAGGGAGGCGTAGTTGGAGAACGGATCGTCTTCCAGCTGCTTGATGCCCAGGGAGATGCGCTCGCGCTCCGGGTCAACGGACAGGATCACGGTGTCCAGCTCGTCACCCTTCTTGAAGCGACGCACGGCTTCTTCGCCGGTTTCGTTCCAGGAGATGTCGGACAGGTGTACCAGGCCGTCGATGCCGCCTTCCAGACCAATGAAGATACCGAAATCGGTGATCGACTTGATGGTGCCGGAGATGCGGTCGCCCTTGTTGAACTGACCCGAGAACTCTTCCCACGGGTTGGCGCGGCACTGCTTGATGCCCAGGGAGATACGACGACGCTCTTCGTCGATATCCAGAACCATGACTTCCACTTCGTCGCCGACCTGAACGACCTTGGACGGGTGGATGTTCTTGTTGGTCCAATCCATTTCGGACACGTGCACCAGGCCTTCCACGCCCTCTTCCAGCTCGGCGAAGCAGCCGTAGTCGGTGAGGTTGGTGACGCGCGCCTGAACGCGGGTGCCTTCCGGGTAGCGGGCCTTGATGGCGACCCACGGATCTTCGCCCAGCTGCTTCAGACCCAGGGAGACGCGGTTGCGCTCGCGGTCGAATTTCAGCACCTTGACGTCGATCTCGTCGCCGACATTGACGATTTCCGACGGATGCTTGATGCGCTTCCAGGCCATGTCGGTGATGTGCAGCAGGCCGTCTACGCCGCCCAGGTCGACGAACGCACCGTAGTCGGTGAGGTTCTTGACGATACCCTTGACTTGCTGGCCTTCCTGCAGGGATTCCAGCAGGGCTTCACGCTCGGCGCTGTTCTCGGCTTCCAAGACGCTGCGACGGGAAACGACAACGTTGTTGCGCTTCTGGTCCAGCTTGATGACCTTGAACTCGAGTTCCTTGCCTTCCAGGTGAGTGGTGTCACGCACCGGACGGACATCGACCAGGGAGCCCGGCAGGAACGCGCGGATGCCGCTGACGTCGACGGTGAAACCGCCCTTGACCTTGCCGTTGATGACACCCTTGACCACTTCGTCGGCGCTGAACGCGGCTTCCAGGACCAGCCAGGATTCGGCGCGCTTGGCCTTTTCGCGAGACACTTTGGTTTCGCCGAAACCGTCTTCGACGGCATCCAGGGCTACGTGGACTTCGTCACCCACGTTGATGGTCAGCTCGCCTTGTTCGTTGTAGAACTGCTCGAGCGGAACCAGGCCTTCGGATTTCAGGCCGGTATCGACCACAACCCAGTCGCCATCGATCGACACCACGGTGCCGACGATGATGGCGCCCGGCTGCATGTCGAGGGATTTCAGACTTTCTTCAAAGAGTTCTGCGAAGCTTTCGCTCATGTTCATACCTGTTGTATGGATACCCGATGTATCCGGCTACCGCATGACCAGCCCATGCGGGGTGAGTGGTTACCATCCGGCTGCCGGGATGCGACTGGTTCCCGGTAGCTTTCACCGACGACTCGGATGAGTCTCGGCCTTCATCCCGCCAGGTCGCGCTCGGCGGCCAGGGTCAGGATGCGTTCCAATACCTGTTGTATGGAGAGATGCGTGGAATCCAGCTCGACGGCATCGTCGGCCGGCTTGAGCGGAGCAACGCTACGCTGACTATCGCGGGCGTCCCGCTCACGGATCTCTTCCAGGAGGGCAGGCAAGCTAACATTTTCGCCCTTCTGCTTCAACTGAAGATAACGCCGCTGTGCTCTTTCCTCGGCACCGGCGGTCAGAAAGATCTTCAGCTCGGCGTCCGGAAACACCACGGTGCCCATGTCACGGCCATCGGCGACCAGACCGGGCGCCTCGCGGAACGCCTGCTGGCGCTGCAGCAGGGCATCGCGCACGGCGGGCAGGGTAGCGACCTGGGAGGCGCCGGCGCCGACTTCCTCGGTACGGATGACGTCGGTGACGTCCTCCCCTTCGAGGATGATGCGCTGGCCGTGCTCATGCCCGGCAAGGAACTGGACGTCCAGGTGGGCCGCCAGCAACTTGAGCGATTCCTCGTTGGTGTAGTCAACGCCATGGTTGCGGGCGGCGAAGGCCAGCAAGCGGTAGAGCGCGCCGGAATCCAGCAGATTCCAGCCCAGCTGGCGGGCAACCAGCGCCGCGAGGGTGCCCTTCCCCGAACCGCCGGGGCCATCGAGGGTGATGACGGGTGCGGTACTGCTCATGAGTGCCCCTCCGTAAGAGATTGATGGACGGCGACCTGAGCGCCGGCCTGGGTACGACTGGCGAGGATGCGCCCGAAATATTCGCGCGCGCCGCGGGCATGGGTCAGCACCTCCATGAGGAACTGACCATCGCCGGCCTGGATGGCGCCGCGCAGCTCGTCGAGATCGGCGCGATAGGTGTCCAGGGCCTGCAGCACGGCTTCACGATTGGCGATGAAGATGTCGTGCCACATGGTCGGATCGCTGCCGGCGATGCGGGTGAAGTCGCGGAAACCGCCAGCAGCGTAATGGAAGATCTCGCGGTTCTCGCTGCGCTTGGCCAGGGAATCCACCAGATTGAAGGCCAGCAGGTGCGGCAGGTGGCTGGTGGCAGCGAGGACCTGGTCATGATGCTCGACGGTCATGTGTTCGACATCGGCCCCTATGGCGCGCCAGAGCCGGTCGACCTTGTCCAGATCGGACGGCAGGGTCTCTTCCAGTGGCGTGAGGATGACCTTGTGCCGATTGAACAGCGCCGCGTTGGCTGCCGTGACGCCGCTGCGCTCGGAGCCGGCGATGGGATGACCCGGCACGAAGCGCAGCGACTGGCCGGCGAAGGCCTGGCGAGCGGCGCGCACCACGTTGCCCTTGGCGCTGCCGACGTCGGTGAGGATGGCACCCTGCAGCGGCAAGGCCGCGAGATCGGCCAGCACGCGCTCCATGGCCAGGATGGGCACGGCGAGCTGGATGACGTCGGCACCCGGGCAGGCATCGTCCAGCTCGGCGACGCAGCGGTCGACCACACCCAGTTCGACCGCCAGCCGGCGGGTCTCGGGATCGCGATCGACCCCGACCACCTCACGACAGAGACCACTGGCGCGAGCGCCCTTGGCGAAGGAGCCGCCGATCAGGCCCAGGCCGACAACGACGAGACGGTCGATCAGAAGGGTGGCCACTTCAGCCACGACCCAGGACCTTGCTCAGCGCCGTCAGGAAACGGGCATTTTCCGCTTCGGTGCCGATGGAGACGCGCAGGAAGGTCGGCATGCCATAGCCGGCGACGGGCCGCACGATGACGCCCTCCTGCAGCAGCCCCTGGTTGATCGGCGCGGCGTCGCGCCCCAGGTCCACGGCGATGAAATTGCCACGGGAAGGAATCCACGCCAGGCCGAGGTCGCGGAAACCGGCTTCCAGCTGGGCCATGCCCGCATCGTTGAGGGCCCGACTGCGGGCCAGGTAGTCGCTGTCGGCCAGGGCCGCACAGGCCGCGGCCTGGGCCAAGCTATTGACGTTGAACGGCTGGCGCACCCGATTGAGGACGTCGGCCACGATCGGCGAGGAGAAGGCATAGCCGACGCGCAGGGCGGCCAGGCCATAGGCCTTGGAGAAGGTACGCGAGACGACGAGGTTGGGGTACTGGGCAAGGAATGCCAGGCCGTCCGGCAGCTCGTCGCCCTCGGCGTATTCGATATAGGCCTCGTCCAGTACCACCAGGACGTGCTCGGGTACGCGGGCGAGGAAGAGTGCCAGGGCCTCGCCGTCGAACCAGGTGCCGGTAGGGTTGTTGGGATTGGCGATGAAGACCACCCGGGTTTCGGCATCGATGGCGGCGAGCATGGCGTCGAGGTCATGCCCGTAGTCCTTGGCCGGGACGCTGCGGCCTTCGGCGCCGATGGCCAGGGTCACCAGCGGATAGACGGCGAAGGCATGCTCGCTGAACACGGCGTTGTAGCCGGGCGCCAGATAGGCCCGGGCGACCAGTTCGAGGATGTCGTTGGAGCCGTTGCCCAGGGTGATGCCAGGGGCGGCCACACCGAATCTCTGGCTGAGGGCCTGCTTGAGGTCGAAGCCGCCGCCATCCGGATAGCGGGTCAGCTCGGCCAGTTCGGCACGAATGGCTTCGAGGGCCTTGGTGCTGGGGCCGAGCGGGTTCTCGTTGCTGGCGAGCTTGACGATGCTGGCCGGTGCCATGCCCAGTTCACGGGCCAGTTCATCGACAGGCTTGCCAGGCACGTAGGGCGAAAGTTTCTGTACGCCGGGAAGGGCTTGTGCCAGGAAATCGCAGCTCATGGAGACCTCTTCAACTTGCAATGACGACGGTCGGGCCGCCGAAAATGGGCGCCATCTTAAAGCCAAGGCGGGTCGCGGACCAATCGAAGTTGCGCCTGCGCGACGGAAAGCCCCTAGCTGATGGCGCTGTAACGCCCGGGCCGATGGTTGATCGCCAGGGTCAGATTGAGGATCACGGCGCCCAGGATCGAGACGAGGATGGCGCCGGGCTCGACGACCCACAGCGCCAGAAGGACGATCAGGCAATCGATGCCCATCTGCACCTTGCCCGCTCGCCAGCCATAGCGCTGCTGCAGATAGAGCACGGCAATGTTGATGCCGCCGAGGCTGGCCTGATGACGGAAGAGGATCAGCAGCCCCACGCCCATCAGGACGCCGCCCATCACCGCGGCATAGAGGGGTTGCAGTGCGCTGAAAGCGATGAAGTGCGGGGTCAACTCGGTCAGCAGCGACACCAGGGTCACGGCCGCCAGGGTCCGCAGGGTAAAGGCCCAGCCCATGCGCCGCACGGCCAGCCAGTAGAACGGCAGGTTGATGAGAAAGAACGCCTGACCGAAGGAGAGGCGCGTGCCGTACTGGGCGAGAAAGGCCAGGCCTGCGGTACCGCCGGTGAGCAGGCCGGCCTGGCGATAGAGGTTGACCGCCAGGGCGATCATCAGGGTCGCGCTGAGCAAGGCCAGCACATCTTCGAGCAGATTGTGCCGTTGGGGAGTCACGGAGGTCATGGGGCCATCCTGGCGCGAGGGGAAGCCGACCCCGACGTCGGGGTCGGGGTCGGCCGGGAGACTGTCAGCCGAGTTCGGCCAGCAGCTTCTCCCACTCCTTGGTTTCCTTCTTGGAAGGCGCACCCAGCAGCTCGACCGCCTGGCGCAGGCGGAAGCGGGTGAGGTCCGGACCGAGGATCTCCATGGCATCCAGCACCGAGACCGAACTGGCCTGACCGGTGATGGCGGCGAACAGCAGCGGCATGACGTCGCGCAACTTGAGCTGCTGGTGCTCGGCGACCGCCTGGATCACCGCGGTGATGCGTTCCTTATCCCACTGGCGCAGGGCTTCGAGCTTCCACAGCAGCAGTTGCATGACCAGGCGGACCTGATCGGCGGACAGCTTCTTGTGCTGGAACAGCGCCGGCTCCAGATTCAGGCCGCCGCTGAAGAAGAAGCCGGCCAGCGGGGCGATCTGGCTGAAGGTCTCGACCCGCTGTTGCACCAGCGGGGCAATCTTGAGCAGGTACTCGGGATTGAGCGCCCACTGCTGCACCTCGGCGGCGAAGCGCTCGGGGCTCAGCTCGCGCAGCCACTGGCCGTTGAGCCAGGAGAGCTTCTCGACGTCGAAGATCGGACCGCCCAGGGAAACGCGTTGAAGGTCGAAATGCTCGACCATCTCGTCCAGGGTGAATTTTTCACGCTCGTCGGGCATGGACCAGCCCATGCGGCCGAGGTAGTTGAGCATGGCCTCGGGCAGGTAGCCCATGCGCTGATAGAAGGTCACCGAGGTGGGATTCTTGCGCTTGGAAAGCTTGCTCTTGTCGGGATTGCGCAGCAGCGGCATGTAGCAGAGCTGGGGCTGCTCCCAACCGAAGTATTCGTAGAGCTTGATCAGCTTGGGCGCCGAGGGCAGCCACTCCTCGCCACGCAGGACGTGGGTGATGCCCATCAGGTGGTCGTCGACCACGTTGGCGAGGAAGTAGGTAGGCAGGCCGTCGGCCTTCATCAGCACCTGCATGTCCATGCGATCCCAGGGGATCTCGACCTCGCCGCGCAGCAGGTCGGGGACGACGCAGACGCCCTCCTCCGGGACCTTCATGCGGATCACATAGGGCTGGCCGGCGTCCAGGCGCTGCTGCACCTCTTCCGGGGTCAGCCGCAGGCCGCGACCGTCATAGCGCGGGGTCTCGCCCCGTGCCTGCTGTTCGGCGCGCATCTGGTCGAGTTCTTCCGGGGTGGCGAAACAGAGGAAGGCATGACCCTTCTCCACCAGCTCCCGGGCGTACTTCCAGTAGATCTCGCCGCGCTCGCTCTGCCGATAGGGGCCATGGGGGCCGCCGACGTCGGGGCCCTCGTCCCACTCGATGCCCAGCCAGCGCAGGGCGTCGTAGATCTGCTGTTCGGATTCGCGGGTCGAGCGGACCTGGTCGGTATCCTCGATGCGCAGGATGAACTGACCGCCGTGCTGACGGGCGAAGCAGAGGTTGAACAGGGCGATATAGGCGGTACCGACATGCGGGTCGCCGGTGGGCGACGGCGCGATGCGCGTGCGAACGGTGGTCATCGGCTTTCTCGAAAAACGCGAAGGGACAAAGGCGGAATGGTAGCAGCGCCAGCCCTGGCGCTGCCAGTTGGCGGAAAGCCCGAGCCTGTTCATGTTCTCGCGAGCTAGAGCCAAGCAAGGCGAAAATAGCTGAGGAAGCGGAGTTTACGAAGGGTAAATGAGCATTCCGAAGCTATTTTCAACGCAGCTTGGCCGACGCGTAGCAGAACAGGTACAGGCTCCTAGACCTGGACCAGGCGCTCGCGCAGTGCCTGGATCTCATCGCGCAGCTGGGCGGCGGATTCGAACTGCAGGTCGCGCGCCAGCTGCAACATCTTCTCTTCGAGCTGACGGATGCGCTTGCCGATCTCGCTCGGCGAGCGCAGTTCGGCGGCGTATTCGCCCTGGTCCTCGGCGGCCTTGGCCACTCGGCGCTTACCCTTGGCACCCGGGGCCGCGGCGCCTTCCATGATGTCGCGGATGTCCTTCTTGATGCCCTGGGGCACGATGCCGTGTTCTTCGTTGAAGGCCAGCTGCCTGTTGCGCCGGCGTTCGGTCTCGTCGATGGCGCGCTGCATGGAGCCGGTCATGTTGTCGGCATAGAGGATGGCCTTGCCGTTGAGGTTGCGCGCCGCCCGGCCGATGGTCTGGATCAGCGAACGCTCGGAACGCAGGAAGCCTTCCTTGTCCGCGTCGAGCACCGCTACCAGGGAGACTTCCGGCATGTCCAGGCCTTCGCGCAGCAGGTTGATGCCTACCAGGACGTCGAAGGTACCCAGGCGCAGGTCGCGGATGATCTCCACTCGTTCCACGGTGTCGATGTCCGAGTGCAGGTAGCGCACCCGTACGTCGTGGTCGGCCAGGTAGTCGGTGAGGTCCTCGGCCATGCGCTTGGTCAGGGTGGTGCAGAGCACCCGCTCCTCCTGGGCCACCCGCAGGCGGATCTCGGAGAGCAGATCGTCCACCTGGGTGGTGGCCGGACGGATCTCGATGATGGGGTCGACCAGGCCGGTGGGGCGCACCACCTGCTCGACCACGCGGCCGGCGTGCTCTTCCTCATAGGGACCGGGGGTAGCCGAAACGAAGATGGTCTGGGGCGCACCGGCCTCCCACTCCTCGAATTTCAGGGGCCGGTTGTCCAGCGCCGAGGGCAGGCGGAAGCCGTATTCCACCAGGGTTTCCTTGCGCGAGCGGTCGCCCTTGAACATGGCGCCAATCTGCGGAACGGTGACGTGGGATTCGTCGATCACCAGCAGAGCATTGCTCGGCAGATAGTCATAGAGAGTGGGTGGCGGCTCGCCCGGACCCCGCCCGGACAGGTAGCGACTGTAGTTCTCGATACCGTTGCAATAGCCCAGTTCGAGGATCATTTCCAGGTCGAAGCGAGTGCGCTGCTCCAGCCGCTGGGCTTCGAGCAGGCGATTCTGGCTGCGCAGCCATTCCAGGCGTTCGGCGAGCTCCCGCTTGATGTTCTCGATGGCGCCCAGCAGGGTCTCGCGTGGCGTGGCGTAGTGGGTCTTGGGATAGAAGGTGAAGCGCGGCAGCTTGCGGATCACCTCGCCAGTCAACGGATCGAAGGCCGACAGGCTTTCCACCTCATCGTCGAACAGCTCGATGCGTACCGCTTCCAGGTCGGATTCCGCAGGGAAGATGTCGATGACGTCGCCGCGCACCCGGAAGGTCGCGCGGGCGAATTCCATGTCGTTGCGGCTGTACTGCAACTCGGCCAGGCGACGCAGGATGGTGCGCTGGTCGATGCGGTCGCCGCGATCCAGGTGCAGGACCATCTTCAGGTAGGCCTCGGGACTGCCCAGGCCGTAGATCGACGACACCGAGGCGACGATGATGGCATCTCTGCGCTCCAGCAGCGCCTTGGTGGCGGACAGACGCATCTGCTCGATATGGTCGTTGATGGACGAGTCCTTCTCGATGAAGGTGTCCGACGAGGGCACATAGGCTTCCGGCTGGTAGTAGTCGTAGTAGGAGACGAAGTACTCCACCGAGTTGTTCGGGAAGAAGGCCTTGAATTCACCATAGAGCTGGGCAGCCAGGGTCTTGTTCGGCGCCAGCACCATGGTCGGGCGCTGCACCTGAGCGATGACGTTGGCGATGCTGAAGGTCTTGCCCGAGCCGGTCACGCCGAGCAGGGTCTGGTGCGACAGGCCCGCCTCCAGGCCTTCCACCATCTGGCGAATGGCTTCGGGCTGGTCGCCGGCCGGGGTGTAGCGAGTGGAGAGCTGGAATGCGGACATGGCTGCCTCAAGAGCGCGGAAATGCACGGACACCACCGCGCCGACGCAAGGTCAGGGCGGTGTGGACGAGGAAAAAGCTGGAATGCCCTAGATGAGGTCGCATGCACCCCTTTGCAATCCGCCTGCGGCGCCGCACGTCAGGAAATCTCCTACCGAGGTCGGGTCGCGATGGTGCCTGCAGGGGGCTATACTCCTGGTTCCTAAGCGTTCCGCCCTTCCCTTCACCCCTCATTCGAGCCCCTGCCCCATGAGTTTGTTCTCCGCCGTCGAAATGGCACCCCGCGACCCCATCCTTGGCCTGAACGAGGCCTATAACGCCGATGCCCGTCCGCACAAGGTCAATCTGGGCGTGGGGGTCTACTACGACGAGCAGGGCCGCATTCCGCTGTTGCGCGCCGTGGCCGAGGCCGAGCAGCAGCGCGTGGCCGCCCAGGCACCGCGTGGCTACCTGCCCATCGAGGGCATCGCCGCCTATGACCAGGCCGTCCAGCACCTGCTGTTCGGCGCCGAGTCGAGCCTGGTGCGCGAAGGCCGCGCCGTCACCGTGCAGTCCGTTGGCGGCACCGGTGCACTGAAGATCGGCGCCGACTTCCTCAAGCGGCTGCTGCCGGATGCCGTGGTCGCCATCAGTGACCCGAGCTGGGAAAACCACCGCGCGCTGTTCGAGGGCGCCGGCTTTCCCGTGCAGAACTATCGCTACTACGACGCCGCCAGCAATGGCCTGAACCGCGCAGGTTTCCTGGCCGATCTCCAGGCATTGCCGGAGCGCTCGGTGGTGGTGCTGCATGCCTGCTGCCACAACCCCACCGGCGTCGATCTGCAACCAGCCGACTGGCAGGCGGTGCTGGACGTGGTCAAGGCGCGCAACCTGGTGCCCTTCCTCGACATCGCCTACCAGGGCTTTGGCGACGGCATCGAGGAAGACGCCCAGGCGGTACGCCTGTTCGCCGACTCCGGCCTGACCTTCCTGGTCTCCAGTTCCTTCTCCAAATCCTTCTCGCTGTATGGCGAGCGGGTCGGCGCCCTGACCCTGGTCAGCGAGAGCCGCGAGGAAAGCGCCCGGGTGCTGTCCCAGGTCAAGCGGGTGATCCGCACCAACTACTCCAACCCGCCGACCCATGGCGCCACCATCGTCGCCAGCGTGCTGAGCAATCCCGAGCTGCGCGCCCTGTGGGAAGCCGAACTGGGCGAGATGCGCCAGCGCATCCGCACCATGCGCAACGCCCTGGTGGAAGGCCTGGCCGCGGCTGGCGCCACTCGCGACTTCGCCTTCGTCAACGCGCAGCGCGGCATGTTCTCCTACTCCGGCCTCACCGCCGAGCAGGTCGAGCGGCTGAAAAGCGAATTCGGCATCTATGCGGTCAGCACCGGACGCATCTGCGTGGCGGCGTTGAACGAGCGCAATCTGCCACCGACCGTCCAGGCCATCGCCGCCGTCCTGAAGGGCTAAGACGGCACTTCCGGCAGCGCCTTTTCTGGGCGCTGCCAAGGCTTGACTTCCCGTTATCTATCAGTAAGATACGCTCCGTTGTTCCGCGATAGCTCAGTCGGTAGAGCAAATGACTGTTAATCATTGGGTCCCTGGTTCGAGTCCAGGTCGCGGAGCCAAAATCTGAAAAGCCCGTAGCGGGTGACCGCTACGTGCTTTTTCATGGGCGCAATTTACCTGTTACCGGCCCCTGCAAAGGGTCTAGGCATAGCGCCCCGGGCGCCCGGGCGGCGGGCAACTGCGGTGCAACGCCTCCAGATCCCAGGGCTTGGGCAGAAAGGTCGCTCGTGCCGCGCGAGCGGGATTGTCGTCGCAATAGCCCGAAGTGATGACGATGGGCAGATTGGCCTGCCGCCCACGGGCCTGCAGTGCCAAGTCAACGCCGCTCAGGATTCCCGGCATGCGCACATCGGTGAAGAGCAGATCCAACTGCGGCTGCTCGTCCTGCAGAAAGGCACAGGCCGCATCGGCGCTGCCGAAGGCATGCACCTGATAACCCCAGCCCTCGAACAGCTCCTGCAGCAGATCCAATAGGACGGGCTCATCTTCGGCGACCAATACGCGCTGGCGACTCATGAGCGAATCCTGTGATGGTTAAAGACGTAATCGTTTGACCATAACGTTTCGCTGCCGTCCTGACTTGTACGACCAAGGGCACTCTGTACAAGAAAAAGCCCTCGTCCCGCCCAGAGCCAGCCATTTCGCTCGGGAAGGTGCAGGCCTTGTACAGGAAATCGCCGTCGAGCCGGACAGAGCCACCTTTGGTGCCACCATCCGCCCAAGCGAGACGGCTTTGCGTTAAGCTTGCGCCGCCGCCGTCTACCCCGCAGGTCAGAGCCTTGGATCCGTCGTCTCGTCGTCACTGGATCAGCGATCTCAGCAGCAGGATCCGCGCTCGCCCGGCATTGGCCTACAGCCTCGCCTTGCTGGCATTCGCCCTGGCCCTGGCGGCACGCTTCGCCCTGGTGGACGTCCTGATGCAGGGCTTTCCCTACCTGACCTTCTTTCCCGCCGTCATCCTGACCGCCTTCTTCTGCGGCAGCCGCGCCGGCACCCTGTGTGCCGTGCTGTCCGGACTGGCCGCCTGGTACTTCTTCATTCCGCCGGGCTGGACCTTCAACGTAGGGCCCCAGGGTGCCCTGGCCCTGGCCTTCTATGTGGTCATCGTCAGCGTCGACATAGTGCTGATCCATTACATGCACACGGCCAGCGCCCGGCTGCGCGCCGAACAACAGGTGATCCACGACCTCTACAACGTCCAGACGACGATGTTCCAGGAGTTGCAGCACCGGGTCGCCAACAACATCCAGTTCATCGCCTCGCTGCTCATGCTGCAGCAACTCAAGTTGCCCGGCGACAGCCAGGCGTCCCAGGCCCTGGAAGAAGCCCGTTCGCGGCTGGAGAGCATCTCGCGCATCCATCGGCGCCTGCACGACCCCGCCGATGCCGATCAGCCGGTGGCCCATCATCTGCAGTTGCTGACCAGTGATCTGCTGGCCGCCGCAGGACAGGCCAATGTCTCCTGCGCCATCACCGCCGAACCGCTCAATTTCGACCTGCCCCGCCTGACCACCCTGTCGATGCTGGTGGCGGAGGTGGTGACCAATTCCCTCAAGCACGCCTTCGACGCCGACCAGCGTGGCCTGATCAGCATCAGCCTGCAGCGCGGCGACGATCAGCGACTGCTGTTGCGGATCGCCGACAACGGTCGGGGCATGCCGCCGCAATTTAATCCGCGTACCAGCCAGCGCCTGGGTTTCAAGATCATCAAGAGCCTGGCCGAACAGCTCGGCGGCGAGGCGCACTACCGCAACGACCACGGTACCGTGGTCGAGGTACAGCTGGCAGCCTAGGGCATGGCCTCCACCCGCGCCGGGCTAAAACCCTATACAATGCGCGGCTTTTCCAGCCAGGTGCCCCGCCATGACCGCTTTGCCGCCCTGCCCCCTCTGCGCTTCCGAATACACCTACGCCGATGGCGATCAGCTGATCTGCCCGGAATGCGCCCATGAATGGACGCCCGGGGACGCCGGTATCGCGGCTGAAGCCAAGGTGATCCGCGATGCGGTCGGCAATCCCCTGCAGGACGGCGATACCGTCAGCGTGATCAAGGATCTCAAGGTCAAGGGCTCGTCGCTGGTGGTCAAGGTCGGCACCAAGGTCAAGAACATCCGCCTGGTCGACGGCGATCACGACATCGACTGCAAGATCGATGGCATAGGTGCGATGAAGCTCAAATCCGAGTTCGTCAAAAAGGTCTGATCGTCGTGCCGGGGTGTTCCCTGGCGGAGCGATGCCCTACCCTTGAGGCTCTTTCTCTCCTGCCAAGGACTCTCCATGTCTCAGCGCTTCCTCCGCTCGGCCCTGTTCCTCGCGCCTCTGCTGCTCGCCGGCCAGGCCTTCGCCCAGTCGGCGCCTGCCAACGCCCAGGAACCCCAGCCGTCAGTCACGGAGAAGTATGGCGACTGGCAGGTGATCTGCCGCATCGCCCGCAACGCGGACCGCTCCGCGCAGCTATGCGCCATCACCCAGCAGAAGGACAGCGCCAAGGGCCAGCGCATGCTGGTCACCGAGTTGCGCCCCAATCGGGAAGGCGTGGACGGCATCCTGGTGCTGCCCTTTGGCGTGGCGGTGACCAAGCCGATCTCGCTGCAGATCGACAAGCGCAGCCTGGAGAATCGGCCCTTCCACACCTGCATCCCCCAGGGCTGCGTGGTGCCGGTGGAATTCGTCGGTGACGTCTTCAAGCAGCTGCAGCGCGGCGGTCGCCTGACCGTGACCACCCCGGTCGCCAACGGCGAGACCGCCAGCGAAAGCCTGTCGCTCAAGGGCTTCTCCAAGGCCTATGACCGCGCCAAGGAACTGACCAAGCCGCTGTAAGGACCGCTAGTCTGGCAAGGGCGTTGCCGGGTGCTGCGCCGTGCCGCTGGCGGCGGCGCGCTCCACGGCGGCCACCAGCGCCAGGGTACGGGCGGCATCCTCGGCGCTGACCAGGGGAGCCTCCACTCCCCGCGCGACCCGCACGAAGTGCTCCAGCTGCAGCCGCAAGGCCTCGTCCGGGGCCGCGGCCCGCACCTCCGTCGCAAGCGGCTGGTGCCAGCCGGCGCCCGGCTCGGCATAGCGCCAGAGGCGCAGCTGCGGCACGCTCAGGGCGCCTTCGGTGCCGGCGAAGAGGTAGCAGGACTGGTCAGGCTGGTGGGGATAGACCGGATTCTCGCCACTGGTGAGCTCCCAGCTCCAGGGCGCGACGGCGCCGTCACTGGCGGTGAGACTGCCCAGGGCGCCGCTCTCGAATTGCAGATTGATCACGGCGCTGTCGGCATTGGCGTAGCCGCGCAGGGCGTTGTCGGCGAAGGCCTGGACCTGGCGCACCTCACCGCAGAGATGACGCAGCAGGTCGAGGTCGTGGATCAGATTGGTGAGCAGCATCCCGGCCCCCGCTTCGCGGCGCCAGGCGCTCTCGAAATAGCTCTCAGGCTTCTGCAGTTGCCACAGCGCGGTGACGGTGACCAGGCGGCCAAGTGCGCCTTGGCGCAACAGTTCATGAGCCCTGGCGATCAGCGGATTGTGGCGACGATGATGCCCGACCAGCAGTGGCACGCGCCGGTCGCGCTGGGCGTGCAGCAACTGAGCCACCTCTGCTGACGTGATCCCCACGGGCTTCTCCAGCAGCAGCGGGATGCCCAGATTCAGACAATCCAGGGCGGTGGCCACATGCAGGGCGTTGGGATTGGCGACGATCACCGCTTCCGGGCGCACGCTTTCCAGCAGCTGCCGATGATCGCGGAAATGCGGCACGGCCCACTGCGCGGCGAGCTCGGCCGCCCTCGGATCGGGATCGGCCAGGCCGCACAGCCGGGCACTCGGCACGGATTGAAGATGATGCAGGTACTGGCGGCCCATGTTGCCGGCGCCGATGAGGGCGATGCGCAAGGCAGCGACCATGAGAGAACCCCTTGTTATGGTTGTCGAGGTCGCTCGACTCTAAGGGACGCCCGGTCGAAGGCGCTACTGCACCGGCAGGAAATTGATAAACAGCAGACTCTGGGCGTAGTTGACGCCGATGCGCCGATAGCGCTCGTCCAGCAACTGGGCGAGCAAGTCCAGGCGGGCGACGATCTTGCCGAACTCGGTGGCGAAGCTGAGGTTGCTGCCCTCCTCCGAGATCTCGTTGGCGAACAGCAGCGGTTCGTCCTCGGCGTTCTTGCGCTGGCCGAGCAGCCAGGTGGCCTTTTCGATGTTGCGGGCCGCGTTGTTGACGAAGCGCGCATTCACCACATCGGTGATGTAGAACTCGGTGCGATTGCCGTGGGCCGCGATGATCATGCTGCCGATGGCATAGATGAAGGCGCCGACGCGGTCGCCACGGTAGTCGTCGTCGAGCACGTAGCTCAGGGCCGCCACGTCCTTGCGTCCGCCCAGCGCAGGCAGGCTGCGCTGCTGCTCGATGGCCATGCGGATCTCGCGCTCGGCGCTGGCGGCATCGGGCAGGCCGGTCTTCTTCCATTCGGCCGGATTGCGCAGGTAGAGCTTGTTCATCAGCCGATAGAGACTCTGCAGATTGGCCTGCATGGCGAGGGTAGCCATGCGGTCGGAGCTGGTCTGCAGGAATTCGCTGGGGCGGGTCTTGCCGAATTGCCGGGCAATGTCCTGGGCGGACTGGCTGGTGCAGCCGGTCAGGCTCGCGAGCAGGAGGCCAATCACACACCCGAGACGGGCGACGGCTGTGAAGGTAAGGGCAGGCATGGGGGCTTCGGCGGCTAAGGGCAGCCGAAGGGTAAGGCCTTCCCTGGCCGGCCTGCTGTGCGGCAGGCCAAGGAATGGGGTTTCTAACGGTCAGGCGTTGTCATCGGATGTAGCTTCCACCGTTGATATCAAGCGTTGCGCCGTTTAATGAGCGCTGCGAAGTCCGTAGAACAAAGGCTACCAACTCGCCAAGCTCTTCCAGCGCAACAGCCTGGCCGATCGGAATATCCCGCGTCACAGCTTGCTGACCGTGAATAGCCATGAAGCTTTCCGCCATTTCGGTACCCACCCAGCCAGGCGCTATGGCTACCGCAGTGATCCCGTCAGCGCCGAATGAGGTGGCAATAGATTTGGTCAGATTGATGAGTGCCGCTTTCGACGCCCCATACTGCATGGCATTAGCGGAATAGCCCCGCTGCCCTGCCCGGCTTGCCATATTGACGATGCGGCCACTTCCGTTCGACCGGAAATGGCTTATGGCCTCCTTGCACAGGTCCGCAGCGGCAAAGAAATTGATCTGAAACTCGCTCCGCCAAGCCCTCTGCCATTCCGCATGGTCAGCTTCCACCGAAACCTCGTTGCGGACCCCGGCATTGTTCACCAAGGCATCTATGCGACCCGTGATGGCCATAGCCTGGTTCCACAATTCGACGGGCCCACCGTCACTTCCCAGGTCGCCACAAACGAGATGCCCGACGCCACCGATGCTGGCGAGCAGATGCTCGGCACGTCCTCTGTCGCTACTGTAATGGATGATGACCTTGGCCCCTTGGCTCGCTATCTACCGAACGATCGCACCTCCAATGTCGCCAGATGCGCCAGTGACCAATACCGTCTGACCTAGCAAGGGTTTGTTCATCTTTTTCTCAGGCAATACATGTCTGAACAGAAAGCATGCACTAGGTGGCACGCGGCTCCGCCAGCCAGGACAGGGAGCGTCCAGCGTTGGCTGGAGCCACAGCCGCTGATGAAGTCCATGCGGGAGCGCAACGCGGCTATTCACCTCAAATCCAAAGCAAACAGGACGTTGGATAGTGCTGAAGCAGCAACGCTGGCGCCTGTGACGCCAGCGTTGCCACTACCCGGCTGACTCAACCGTTGCTGGGGAAGGCGAATTGCGAAGCCTCCTGGGCCTCGCGCTGCGGCCAACGCTGGGTGATGGTCTTGCGCCGGGTGTAGAAGCGCACACCGTCGGGGCCATAGGCGTGAAGGTCGCCGAACAGCGATCTCTTCCAGCCGCCGAAGCTGTGGTAGGCCACCGGCACCGGCAACGGCACGTTGATGCCGACCATGCCCACTTCGATCTGATCGGCGAACAGTCGCGCCGCTTCGCCATCACGGGTGAAGATGCAGGTGCCGTTGCCGTACTCGTGGGCATTGATCAGGGCGATGCCCTCTGCCAGGCTCTTGACCCGCACCACGCAGAGCACCGGACCAAAGATCTCTTCCTTGTAGATGCGCATCTCCGGGGTGACCTGATCGAACAGGCAGCCACCGAGGAAGAAGCCTTCTTCGTGGTCGGCAACCTTGAGACTGCGGCCGTCCACCACCAGCTTGGCGCCCGCCGCCACGCCATCGACGACATAGCCGGTGACCTTGTCCAGGTGCGCGCCGGTAACCAGCGGGCCCATGTCCAGGCCGCACTGGGTGCCCGGGCCGACCTTCAGTTTTTCGATCTCCGGCACCAGCCGGGCGATCAGCGCATCGGCGACCTGGTCACCGACGCAGACCGCCACCGAGATGGCCATGCAGCGTTCGCCGCAGGAGCCATAGGCGGCGCCCATCAAAGCATTGACGGTGTTGCCTAGGTCGGCGTCGGGCATGACCACCGCATGGTTCTTGGCGCCGCCCAGGGCCTGGACGCGCTTGCCCTTGGCGGTGCCGCGGGCATAGATGTATTCGGCGATGGGGGTGGAGCCGACAAAGCTCAGCGCCTTGACCTCGGGGGCGTCGATCAGGCCGTCCACGGCTTCCTTGTCGCCATGCACCACGTTCAACACGCCCTTGGGCAGGCCGGCTTCTTCGAACAGCTGGGCGATGGCCAGGGTGGAACTGGGGTCGCGCTCGCTGGGCTTGAGGATGAAGGTGTTGCCGCAGGCGATGGCCAGCGGATACATCCACAGCGGCACCATGGCCGGGAAGTTGAAGGGGGTGATGCCGGCCACCACGCCCAGGGGCTGGAAGTCGGACCAGGTGTCGATGCTCGGACCGGCGTTGCGGTTGTATTCGCCCTTGAGCAACTCGGGTGCCGCGGTGGCGTATTCGACGTTCTCGATGCCGCGACGCAATTCGCCGGCGGCGTCTTCCAGGGTCTTGCCGTGTTCTTCGCTGATCAGCTGCACCAGGCGCTCTTCGTTGCTCTCCAGCAGCTGCTTGAAGCGAAACAGCACCTGGGCGCGCTTGGCCGGCGGGGTATTGCGCCAGGCCGGAAAGGCGGCCTGGGCGGCATCGATGGCCTGCTGCAGGGTGGCCGCATCGGCCAGGGGTACTTCGCGGATGACCGCGCCCGTGGAAGGGTTGTAGACCGGTGCGCGGCGGCTGCCACCGTCGACCAGCTGGCCGCCGATGAGATGCTTGGGACTCATGAAGGGACTCCTTGTACGAGGGATGGGCGCTTCCACGGGGAAGCGCCGGAAAGAGGGTCAGTCGAGGCGATTGAGGACGTCACCGACCGCGGCGAAGACGCGATCCAGGTCTTCGATTTTGGCGTTGAAGGTGGGCCCGAATTGCAGGGTGTCGCCGCCGAAGCGGACGTAGAAGCCGGCCTTCCACAGGGCGATACCGGCCTCGAACGGGCGGATTACCGCATCGCCATCACGCGGGGCGAGCTGCAGGGCACCGGCCAGGCCGCAGTTGCGGATGTCCACCACGTGCTTGGCGCCCTTGAGGCCATGCAGCGAGGCTTCGAACTTGGGTGCCAGCTCGGCGGCCTGCTGCACCAGATTCTCTCGCGCCATGAGTTCCAGCGCCGCCAGACCCGCGGCACAGGCCACCGGATGGGCCGAATAGGTGTAGCCATGGGGAAACTCGACCATGTGCTCAGGCGTGGCCTGGTTCATGAAGGTGTCGTAGATGGCGCTGCTGGCGATCACCGCGCCCAGGGGCACGGCGCCGTTGGTGACCTGCTTGGCCACGTTCATGATGTCTGGCGTCACGCCGAAGAATTCGGCGCCGGTGTGACGGCCCATGCGGCCAAAGGCGGTGATGACCTCGTCGAAGATCAGCAGGATGTCGTGCTGGGTGCAGATCTCGCGCAGGCGCTGCAGATAGCCCACCGGCGGCACGATCACTCCGGCCGAGCCGGACATGGGCTCGACGATGACGGCCGCGATATTGGAGGCATCGTGCAGCTCGATCAGCTTGAGCAGCTCGTTGGCCAGCTCGACGCCGCCGGTCTCGGCCATGCCCTTGGTGAAGGCCATGCCCGGTTGCAGGGTATGGGGCAGATGGTCGACGTCCATGAAGGAGCCATACATCTTCCGGTTGCCGCCGATGCCGCCCAGGCTGGTGCCGGCAATGTTGACGCCGTGGTAGCCGCGGGCCCGGCCGATCAGCTTGGTCTTGGCCGGTTGACCCTTGATGCGCCAGTAGGCCCGCGCCAGCTTGACCGAGGTGTCGGCGCTCTCGGAACCCGAGCCGGTGAAGAAGACATGGTCCAGACCCGCCGGGGTCAGCTCGGCCATCTTTTCGGCCAGCTGGAAGGACAGCGGATGGCCGTACTGGAAGCCCGGCGAATAGTCGAGGGTGCCCAGCTGGCGCGCCACGGCTTCCTGGATCTCCTTGCGCGAGTGACCGGCGCCGCATGTCCAGAGTCCGGAGAGGCTGTCATAGATGCGCCGCCCCTGGTCGTCGATCAGCCAGCTGCCTTCGGCGGCCACCACGATGCGCGGATCCTTCTGAAAGGCGCGATTGGCGGTAAAGGGCATCCAGTGGGCACGCAGGTTGAGCTGGGCGGCGACAGGTGGCGAAACGGTCAGCGGCTGGTTCATGACGGGGCCTCGGGCGGTGACATTGAGCCTGCAGAGTGCGCCCAGTCTTGCGTGAGTTAAATGATTTTTTTCTCGCGCCTAAACATCTTAAAACTCACCCAATCACGGGTTCTAACTCGCTAAATCAAAAGAAACTGGCGGGGAGAACCACGCCGCTTCCTGCAGTCACGGATTGGCTGAAAAGCCTTCTATAGACGCAATTATCCGTGCCAACTCGGCACCCAAGAAACATCTTGAAACCAACAAATTTGATTAGTAATCAGTAACTTGCCTGAAACACTTTAAGCTGGCCGCCTGCCACCGTAGTCCCGTGGCGCCGAGGCACCCTCGCCTCACCTCTTCTCCCGGCGCGTAGTCCAGCCGGGCGCGGTAGCCTGTCCGCCGTCTCTGCCGCGTACCCAACTTTCCGCTTTTGCCAACCCGTGCCCCTCCCCCGAGGCAGAGCGCGCGGTTTAGCTATTCCTCAAGGAAACCTCCCCTATGCTGATTCAGCTCAACTGGATCCGCGGCCTGGCGGCCGTTCTCATCGTTTTCCACCACATGACCGTGGGCAGCTACCAGACCACCGAACATCAGCAGATCGCCCTGAATCTGCTGTCGCTGGAAACCACCTGCATCTTCGTCGCGCTCTCGGGCTTCTTCTTTCGCTACAACCTCGGCAAATACAGCTACCAGGTCTATCTGGGCAAAAAGCTGCAGAACGTCATCCTCCCCTATCTGCTGATCTCGATTCCCGCCGTACTGCTCTATGTCTCCGGACTCAAGCAGGAACACGAGTGGATCGACATGAACGCCTTCCACGACTGGCCGCCCTTTGCCCAGACCGCGCTGCTGCTGGCCACTGGCGCCCACCTGGGTCCGCTGTGGTTCATTCCGGCGCTGACGCTGATCTTCCTGCTCGCGCCGGCCCTGGAGTGGATCGTCAAGCGTGGCCTGCTGCCGGCGGCGACCATGGTCGGCCTGCTGTATTTCCTGGTGTCCGATCGCCCGATCAATGACGCCGATCCGCTGCTGGCGGCCCTGCACTTCCTGCCGATCTACCTCTGCGGCATGCTGGCCTGCGAACAGCGCGAGCGGCTGCAACGGCCCCAGGCGCGTTACTGGCTGCTGGCGGCCCTGCTGCTGCTGAGTGGCGCGGCAGTACTCGACAGCGCCTTCTACGGGCTGCAGAAACTGGCACTGTGCCTGTTGCTGTTCGCGGTCTTCAGCCAGAAGGTCAAGGCGCCGGGATACGCCGAGAGCCGCCTGACCAAGGGCATGGCCCTGCTGGGCGCCTACAGCTTCGCCATCTACTTCCTGCACGGCTATCTCGCCGGCGCCTATCGCGTGCTGGGTCGCCTGCTGGGTGAGCAGAACTTCGCCCAGTACCTGGGCACCCGCCTGTGCCTGACGCTGATCACCCTGCTCTGCTGCATCGCCGCGGTCTGGGTGGTCAAGCAGGTCACCCGGCAGCGCAGCCGGGTCCTGATCGGCGCCTAAAACCGGTCGCTGGCGCCGCTCCCGACGGCGCCTTATGCTGTCCCGCATTTGCGGTGGCAGCCATGAAGACGACGCGCAAGGCCCTGCTCGCCCAGGTCGGCGATTTCGAGATCCGCCTGCTGCGACTGTTCAAGACGGTGGTGGAGTGCGGCAGCTTCACCGCTGCCGAAGGCCGGCTGGGCATCACCCGCTCGGCCATCAGCCTGCACATGAACGACCTGGAAAAACGCCTCGGCATGCGCCTCTGCCAGCGCGGGCGCGCCGGTTTCTCCCTGACCGACGAAGGCCGCGAGGTGCTCAAGGCCAGCCAGTCGCTGTTCGCCGCCCTGGAAGGCTTTCGCAGCGAGGTCAACCAGCTGCACCAGCACCTGCGTGGCGAGCTGAACCTTGGCATCATCAACAATCTGGTGACCCAGCCGCGCATGCGCATCACCCATGCCCTGGCCGCGCTCAAGCGCGCCGCGCCGGGGGTAGTGGTCAACATCGGCATGACCCTGCCCGGCGAGATCGAGACCGGCGTGCTCGACGGCCACCTGCACCTGGGCGTGCTGCCGCTGATCAATGCCCTGGCCGGGCTGGACTACCTGCCCCTCTACGAAGAGCGCGCCCTGCTCTATTGCAGCCGCAGCCATCCGCTGTTCGCAGTGGCCGACGCGGCGCTGGACGACGCCCTCCTGGCCGCTCAGGACGCCGTCGGCCCCAATCACCTCCTCAACCAGGACGGCCACGAACGCCATGCCGCGCTGAACTGCACGGCACGCGCCTCGGATCGCGAAGGCGTGGCCTTTCTCATCCTCACCGGTTGCTACATCGGCTACCTGCCCGACCACGTCGCCCAGCCCTGGGTGGCCCAGGGTCAGTTGCGCGCCCTGAATCCCGAGCGCTTTCACTTCGACACCACCCTGGCCGCCGTCACCCGCAAGGGCCGGCGACCGAATCTGGTGCTGGAGCGCTTTCTCGAAGCCCTGGCCGAGACCGTCTAGTTGGCGCTGCGGGTCGGGCGCACGACAATTTCGTTGACGTCCACATCGTCCGGCTGCTCGATGGCATAGCGCACCGCGCGGCCGATGGCGTCGGGTTGCAGGGCAATGGCGCGATAGTCGTCCATCATCGCCCGCGCCGCGGGATCGGTGATGGTGGAAGCCAGTTCGCTTTCCACCACGCCCGGATGGATGCAGGTGACCCGCAGATCGTCGCGCTCCTGGCGCAGTCCCTCGGAGATCGCCCGTACCGCGTGCTTGGTGGCGCAATAGACCGCCGCCGTGGGCACCACCGACAGCGCTCCGATGGAGCCCAGGTTGATGATGTGCCCGGCGCCACGGGCGGTGAATTCCGGCAGCACCGCGGCGATGCCGTTGAGCACGCCCTTGATGTTGACGTCGACCATCTGCATCCATTCTTCGGTCTTGAGTGAGGCCATGGGCGACAGCGGCATGATCCCAGCGTTGTTGACGATGACGTCCACCCGGCCCCAGCGCTCGCGAGCCGCCTGGGCGAAGGCGGCCACGTCGGCGCTGTCGGTGACGTCCAGCCGACGGCAGGCGGCTTCGCCACCCGCGGCGTTGATCTCGGCCGCCAGGGCCTCCAGCCGTTCGCTGCGGCGCGCGCCGAGCAGCAGCTTGCAGCCGGCCGCGCCCAGTTCGCGCGCGATGCCCGCGCCTATGCCACTGGAGGCGCCGGTGATGAGTACGACCTTGTCGATAGCCATGAAGTGTTCCTCTCGAATGGGGTGGTTTGCCTGGACGATCTGCTGATCGGCTGCGTGCCCTTCCAGGCTTGCCACCACCTTAGCGAAGGCTCATTGTCGTGATAATTCCCCCGTTCCTGACTGCCATGGTTAGCGAGACTCACCAATGCACACTGATCTGAATCTGCTCAAGGTCTTCGTCGTGGTGGCCACGGCCGAGAATTTCCGCGTGGCGGCGGATCGTCTGGGCGTCAGTCGCTCTGCGGTCAGCCAGGCCATCCGCCGTCTGGAAGACGAACTGGGCAGCTCACTGGTGCAGCGCACCACCCGCAGCGTACGGCTGACCGAGGCTGGCGAACGCCTGCAGCGGCAGATTGCCGGGCCCCTGGCCGGTCTGCTGGGCGCCCTGGAGGACGCCAGTCACGCCGGCCCGCCGCGCGGATTGTTACGGGTCGCGGTCACCTCCATCGCCGAGCGCTTTCTCGATGGGCCGCTGCTGGCCAGCTTCGTCGAGGCCTATCCGGAGGTGACCCTGGACGTCACCGTCACCGACGAGGAATTCGATATCGTCGCGTGGGGTTTCGATGCCGGCGTACGGCTGGGCGAGGTGATCGAGCAGGACATGATCGCCATTCCGGTGACCGGACCGCAGCGCGAAGTGGCTGTGGCGACCCCGGGCTATTTCGCCCGTCATGGCCGCCCCCGACACCCGCGCGAACTGGCGGACCACCGCTGCATTGGCTGGCGCCCGGCCCCGGAGGTGGCGCCCTGGCGCTGGGAATTCAGCGAGAACGGTCGCGCCTTCGATGTGGCCGTCGCGCCGCGGATCACCACCAACGATATGCTGCTGATGGTGCGCACCGCCCTGGCCGGAGGCGGCATCACCTTTGGCATGGAGGACACCTTCCGCCCCTATCTGGAGCGGGGTGAACTGGAGCGCGTGCTGGAAGACTATCTGCCGCCCTTTCCCGGCTTCTACCTCTACTATCCGAACCGCCACAACCTGGCGCCCAAGCTGCGGGCGCTGGTGGAGCATGTGCGGGGGTATCGGGAGGAGAACGAGGGGTAGCGCGAGTTGGGGCGGCCCTCACCCCGGCCCTATCCCAGAGGGAGAGGAGGCGCTCGCCTGAGCCCGCGTCGGGTGGAAAACGGCGCAGCCTTTTCCACTTGGTGCGAAGGCAGGCCCTGTTGGGCTTCGGCGGTGGAACCGCCTCGATCCAATCTAGGCATCCTGTAGCTTGGGCTGAGGGCAAGCGAAGCCCAACATCACCCACCAGACCATAGCGTGGAAAACGGCGCAGCCTTTGCCACCCGGATCGAGGGCCAACCCGGTTGGGCTTCGGCGGTGGAATCGCCTCAACCCAACCTAGGCATCCTGTAGGTTGGGCTAAGCGCAGCGAGGCCCAACATCGACCGACCGATATCAGCTCTCCAGGATCCACCGATCGATAGCCTGGGCCAGGCCATCTTCCTGGTTGCTGGCCGTTACCCGGTCGGCCGCTTCCCGGACCCCTGCGCCGGCCTGGCCCATGGCGATGGCCAGGCCAGCTTGGCGGAACATGGGCACGTCGTTGCTGCCATCGCCAATGGCCGCGGTGCGCGCCACCGGTACGCCCGCGGCCTGGGCCAGTTCGATCAGGGCATCGCCCTTGTTGGCCTTGGGGTGGGTGATGTCGAGATAATAGAGCTGGGAGCGCAGCACCGTGGCGCCCTCTCCCAGCCGCTCGCCCAACTCGCCTTCCAGGGCTTCAAGGCCGGCGTGATCGCTACCGGCGGCGACGATCTTGTCGACGCGATCCAGGTAGGGTTCGAAGGATTCCACCACAGTCGGCCCATACCCCAGCGCCCGAGTCTCACGCGGAACGTAGGCACCCTGACCATCGCGGGTCAGCCAGAGGTCGTCGGCGAACAGCCAGACCTCGAAGGCTTCATTGTCCAGCCGCTCCAGCACCTGGCGCGTCACCGGCTCGGCGAGGCGATGGGCGCGGATCAGGGTGCCGTCCGCCTTCACCAGATTGCCGCCGTTGAAACCGGCCACCGCCTGATGAATGCCAAGTTGTCGTACCAGCGGCAGTAGCGCCCGCGGCGGGCGGCTGCTGACCAGGGTAATGGCCTTGCCGGCCGCCTGCAGCTGCTTGACGGCGGCGATCACCGCCTCGCTCAGGCTCTTGTCGTCACGCACCAGGGTGCCGTCGATATCCGACACCAGCAGGTCGATGGGGATCAGGTCAGCGGATGCCATGAGCGGCCGTCCTTCTGCAGGAGTTCATCGGCACCAGCGGGACCGGCACTGCCTGCGGCGTAGCTTTCCACCGCGCCGCCCTGTTGCCAGGCGTCGAGGATGGGTTGCACGGCGCGCCAGCCGTTCTCGATGTTGTCAGCGCGCTGGAACAAGGTCTGGTCGCCGATCAGGGAATCGTAGATCAGGGTTTCATAGCCGGTGGAGGGCTGCATCTCGAAGAAGTCACTGTAGGCGAAGCCCATGCGGATGTTTTCCAGCTCCACCAGCGGTCCCGGGCGCTTGGCATGGAAATCGAACCACATGCCTTCGTCGGGCTGGATCTGGATGATCAGGTAATTGGGCCGCATCCGATCGATCTTGGTATCGCGGAACTGCGCATAGGGCGCGTGCTTGAAGCAGATGGCGATCTCGGTGTCGCGCGCGGTCAGGCGCTTGCCGGTACGCAGGTAGAAGGGCACACCCGCCCAGCGCCAGTTGTCGACGAACAGCTTGAGTGCCACATAGGTCTCGGTCTCGCTCTGCGGATCGACCCGCTCTTCCTCGCGATAGCCTTTGACGGGCTTGTCGTTCATCGTCCCGGCGGCGTACTGGCCGCGCACCGAATTGGCCAGGGCCTCTTCGGTGGTCTGGGGGCGGATGGCGCCGACCACCTTGGCCTTCTCGTCACGCACCGAGGTGGCATTGAAGGACGCCGGCGGCTCCATGGCGACCATGGCCAGCAGCTGGAACAGGTGGTTGGGCACCATGTCCCTCAGGGTGCCGGTCTTCTCGTAGAAATCGCCCCGCGACTCCACACCCACGGTCTCGGCCGCCGTGATCTGCACATGGTCGATGTAGTGGTTGTTCCAGAACGACTCGAACAGGGCGTTGGAGAATCGGCTGACCAGGATGTTCTGCACCGTCTCCTTGCCCAGGTAGTGGTCGATCCGATAGATCTGCTTTTCGTCCATGTTCGCCAGCAGGCGCTGGTTGAGCGCCTGGGCGCTGGCCAGGTCGGCGCCAAAGGGCTTTTCCACCACCAGTCGGCGATAGGCGTCTTCACGCTCTTCCAGCAGTCCGGCCTTGCCCATGCGCTCGGCGACGTCGCCAAAGAAGCGGGCGGCGGTGGCCAGGTAAAAGACGGCATTGTCGGTGTCGGCCTGGGCGATGCGCTCGCCTACCGCCTGATAGGTGGCGTCTTCGAGGAAGTCACCCTGCAGATAGCGGATGCGCCCGCGTAACTGGCCCCAGAGATCGGCATCCAGCGCCTCGTCCCGGGACCTGCCCTTGGCTTCGGCCTGGTCGCGGATGAAGGCTTCCAACCGGTCGGCGAAACCTTGGTCGGTGTTGGGATTGTGGTCGACGCCGATGATCTGGGTGCGGTCGTCGAGCAGGCCGTCACGCAGCAGGTTGTATAGCGAGGGGATCAGCAGTCGCTTGACCAGATCGCCATTGGCGCCGAACAGAAAGAGCGTGGCGGGCGGCGCGGTGGGCGCCTTGGTACAGGAGCGGCGCTCCTGGGCGGCGGTGCTGGGGGTAACGGCAGGAGAATCGGTCATGACAGGGCCTTATCCACGAGGGCGGCTGATGCCGTCCCCCGGGACGCGGCCCGTGGCCGCTCCACAGGGGAACGGCCGGGGTTTTATTGCGGGATTTCGACGTGGCCGCCAAAGCCGAAGCGCATGGCCGACAGCAGCTTGTCGGCGTAGGTGGCTTGCTGGCGAGAACGGAAGCGCGCATAGAGGGCAGCGGACAGGACGTTGACCGGCACCGCCTCCTCGATGGCCGCCTCGATGGTCCAGCGGCCTTCGCCGCTGTCGGCCACCGAACCGGAGAACTTCTCCAGCTCGACGTCGCCGGCTAGGGCCTGGGCGGTCAGGTCCAGCAGCCAGGAGGACACCACGCTGCCACGGCGCCAGACTTCGGCGATGTCGGCCAGGTCCAGCTCGAAACGCTCGTCTTCCGGCAGCTTGTCGCTGTTCTTCATCTTGAGGATGTCGAAGCCCTCGGCGTAGGCCTGCATCAGGCCGTACTCGATGCCGTTGTGCACCATCTTGACGAAGTGACCCGAACCGGCCGGACCGGTGAAGATGAAGCCGCGCTCGGCACGCTCGTCCGGGGCGTTGCGGCCACGGGTCCGCTCGATGCTGCCGTAGCCGGGAGCCAGGGCCTCGAAGATGGGCTCCAAGCGCTCCACAGCCGCGGACTTGCCGCCGATCATCATGCAGTAGCCGCGCTCCAGGCCCCAGACACCGCCGGAGGTACCGACATCGACATAGTCGATGCCCTTCTCGGCCAGGGTCTTGGCGCGACGGATGTCGTCCTTGTAGTAGGTGTTGCCGCCATCGATGATGACGTCACCGGGAGCCAGGCGGTCGGCCAGCTCGGCGATGGTCTGTTCGGTCGGCGCGCCCGCCGGCAGCATGACCCAGATGGCCCGCGGCTGTGCCAGGGCGGCGATGACGCCATCAAGGCTATCGGCGGTGATGGCGCCTTCCTTGCCGAGGCCGGCCACGGTTTCGGCACTGCGGTCATAGACCGCGACTTCATGCCCATGCTTCATCAAACGCCGTGCGATGTTGCCGCCCATGCGGCCCAGTCCGATGATTCCCAATTGCATGCTGATGACTCCTTGAGGTCAGGCGACCGCCGCCTCGACCAGTTCGACGATTTGTTGCAGGCCGGCGTCGATGTCGCCGCCCTTGATATGCACGCGCAGATAGCGCCGTCCCCGTTCGGCCAGCACCTCGAGGTCGCCTTTGGCCTGGGCGGCCTCGACGACACCAAAGCTCAGACTCCGCCCTGGAATCTGCAGGTCGTTCTGGGCATCGGCGGTAATCTGAATGAACACACCCGAGTTGGGACCGCCCTTGTAGGCCTGTCCGGTGGAGTGCAGGAAACGGGGGCCGAAGCCGCCGACGGTCGCTACGCGCTTGCTGTCGCGAATGCTATCACGCATGGCGCCCAAGGCCTCCTCGTGCACGGCATTGCGCTCGAGATAGGCCAGCACGGCGAGATAGTCGCCGGGCTGCAGGCGTGCCAGGTGCGCCTTGATCGCCGCGCGGGCGGTGTCCTGCCCCTGCAGGTCGGCATCGCCGAACAGTGTCAGCGTGCCCTCCTCCAGCAGCGGCTCATCACCGGCCAGACGACCCTCGCGCTCGTAGCCATCGGTAAGGGCACGGGTCTTGATCTTGCTGGCTTCCACATCAGGCTGGTCGAAGGGATTGATACCGATGACGGCACCGGCTACCTCGGTGGCCACCTCCCAGCGGAAGAATTCCTGGCCGATCAATTCGGCGCGCGCCAGACGGATATCCACCACCGGATGCCCCGCGGCGGCCAGGGCCTGCAGGCGACTGTCGCGCTCGGCGTCTTCCTCGCCGGCCAGCACCAGGCTGACGAACACCCGGTCCCTGCCGTAGACGGCTGGCTCGCCGAGGGGCTCCAGGTCCACCGGGATGATGCCCTTGCCCTGCTTGCCGGTGCTCTCGGCGAGCAGCTGCTCCAGCCAGGCGCCCAGACTGGCGACACCCGGTGAAGCGATCAGAGTGACCTTGTCGCGTCCCGCACGCACCGCCTCGCCCAGGACCACACCCAGGCGAATGCCGGGATTGATGGCGGGGGGCGCACTGGGGCTGCAGGCCAGCACCATGGGCTGGGTCACCTGGAAGAAGTCGGCCACCGAATGGCCGAGCAGCGCCAGGGGCACCATGCCGAACACCGACAGCACCGAATAGCGCCCGCCGATATGGGGATCGCCCTGGAAGATGGCGCGGTAGCCTTCGGCCGTGGCACTGGCTTCGAGCTTGGAACCTGGATCGGTGATGGCGACGAAGCGCCGCCGCACCTCTTGCGCCCCCAACGCCTGCTCGACGGCCTTGTGGAAGTAGGCCCGCAGGATTTCCGGCTCCAGGGTCGAGCCGGATTTGCTCGATATCAGGAACAGCGTCTTGCGCAGGTCCAACTGTTCTTCCAACGCGGCGATCTGCGCCGGGTCGGTGGAATCCAGCACCTTGAGGGTGAGTCCGCCCGTGGCGGTACCTAGGGTATTGGCCAGCACTTCCGGGCCCAGGCTCGAACCACCCATGCCCAGTAGCACCACGGTATCCAGGCCTTCCTTGCGAACGGCCTCGGTCAAGGCCCCGAGGGCAACCGGATCGGCCTGACGCCCCTGGGCCGCGGCCAGCCAGCCGAGCCACTGGTCTTCGTCACGACCGGTCCAGAGCGAGGCGTCGCCCTGCCAGAGCCGGCGCGACCACCCTTCACGCCGCGCCTCGTCCAGGCGGGCCTCGACGGCTTCTTTCAGATCGTCTGGCAGACGATAGTCCGCGGCATTCAGGCGCTCGCCAAGAAACTCGAGGCGCTTCTGCCCAACCGCGCCCAACAGGGCATCGGCGGCATCTTCGAATTGCCGGGCGCCGTCCTTGACCAGCCGCTTGGCCACGCCATCGAGATCCAGCCCGAAACGGACCGTCGCATCCACCACCCGCTGCGCGGCGTCGATATCGGTGCTCAGCATGGGGGCTGCCGTGCCATGGTCGCGGAAGGCGTCCATGGTCTTGGGCGGCATGGTGTTGACGGTGTCCGGGCCGATCAGTTGATCGACATACAGGGTATCGGGATAGGCCGGATCCTTGGAGCCGGTGGAGGCCCACAGCAGTCGCTGCGGATGAGCGCCCTTGGCTTCCAGCACCTTCCAGCGTGGCGACTGGATGAGACGCAGGTAATCCTGATAGGCCAGTTTGGCGTTGGCGATGGCGACCTTGCCGCGCAGCTCGGCCAGTTCGCCGTCGTCGCCCTTGCGCTCGTCGATCAGCTTGTCCAGCACGCCGTCGACCCGGCTGATGAAGAAGCTGGCGACACTAGCGAGCCGCCCGATGTCCTTGCCATGGTGCAGCCGGGCTTCCAGGCCCGCGATATAGGCCTCCGCCACGGCCATGTAGGCGTTGCGATCGAACAGCAGGGTCACGTTGACGTTGATCCCCTCCTCGATCAATTTGCGGATGGCCACCGCCCCTTCGGGCGTACCGGGCACCTTGACCATGAGGTTGGGCCGATCCACTGCCTGCCAGAGACGGCGCGCCTCGTCGAGGGTGGCACGGGTATCCAGCGCCAGATAGGGCGAAACTTCCAGGCTCACATAACCATCGCGCCCTTCAAGCCGGTCATAGACCGGCCGCAGGATGTCGGCGGCCTGCTGAATGTCCTCGATGGCTAGATGCTCGTAGACGTCCACCGGCTCGGCATCGGCCTGTTCCAGGAAGGCCTTGAGGCTGGCATCGTAGTCGCTGCCGTGGCCCATGGCCTTCTCGAAGATCGAAGGGTTGGAGGTGACACCGGTGAGGCCGTCACGCTCGATCAGCTTTTGCAGCTCACCCTTGGCGAGGAACTCGCGGCTGACGAAGTCGAGCCAGACCGCCTGGCCCTGCTCCGTCAACTGTTTGAGTGGATTGCTCATGTGGCGCTCCCTTTGCGTTGCGCCTGCTCCTTGGCCAGCTTGACCACGTTTTCCACGGTGTAGCCATATTTCGCCTGCAGCTTGCCGATGGGCGCGGAGGCACCAAAAGTGCTCATGGTCACCGAGGCACCTTTGCGACCGATGTAGCGCTCCCAACCCAGGGGACCGGCCTGCTCAATGGCAACACGGCCCAGGACCTCGTCCGGCAGCACCGACTGCTTGTAGGCCTCGTCCTGCTCCTCGAACAGCTCCCAGCAGGGCATGGAGACGACTCGTGCCTTCACCCCTTCGCCCTGGAGCTGCTCATAGGCCTGCATCGCCAGGCCCAGTTCGCTGCCGGTGGCCATGAGGATCACCTGGGGCTTGCCACCTTCGGCATCGGCCACCACATAGGCACCCTGGGCAACGCCCTCAGCGCTGGCGTACTTGGCGCGATCCAGGGTCGGCAGCGGTTGCCGCGACAGCACCATGCAGGAGGGTCGATTGGTCTGCTGCAGCGCGATCTTCCAGGCCTGCACCGTTTCATTGGCATCGCCCGGACGTAGGGTCAGCAGACCCGGGGTGGCGCGCAATTGCGCCAGGTGCTCGATGGGCTGGTGGGTGGGGCCGTCTTCGCCGACGCCGATGGAGTCGTGGGTGAAGACGAACACCACCGGCAATTCCATGATGGACGCCAGGCGGATCGGCGGCTTCATGTAGTCGCTGAACACTAGGAAGGTCGCGGTGAAGCTGCGCAGGTAGCAGAGCGCCATGCCATTGGCGATGGAGCCCATGGCGTGCTCGCGGATGCCGAAGTGCATGTTGCGCCCGGACGGCTCGCGGGCGGAGAAGCTGCCCGCGCCATCGAACTTGAGATTGGTCTTGGTGGACGGCGCCAGATCCGCCGCCCCGCCGACCAGCCAGGGAATGTTCTGGGCAAAGGCATTGAGCGCCTTGCCACCGGACTCGCGGGACGCCACACCCTTGGCATCGGTATCGAAGCTGGGCAGCTTGGCATCCCACCCTTCCGGCATCTCACCGGCGCGCATGCGCTGGAGTTCATCGGCGCGGGTCGGATCGTCCTGACGCAGACGATCGAAGGCACGATTCCAGTCTTCGTAAAGACCGCTGGCACGTTCCAGCAGGGCATCGCGCAGGTGGTGACGGGCGTCGTCGGGCACCAGGAAGTCGGCATCCTCGGGCCAGCCATAGGCCTTCTTCGCCAGCTTGATCTCGTCCGCACCCAGGGGTTCGCCGTGGGCCGCCGCGGTGTTCTGCTTGTTGGGTGCGCCGTAGCCGATGAGGCTGTCGACCACGATCAGGGTCGGTTTGCCGGTATTGCCCTTGAATCGATGCAGGGCGGCGGCCAGAGCTTCGGCGTCGTTGGCATCCTTGACGTGCAGGGTGTGCCAGCCATAGCCACGGAAGCGCTCGGCCACGTCTTCGCTGAAGGCCAGCTCGGTGTGCCCTTCGATGCTGATGGTGTTGTTGTCGTAGATCCAGCAGAGGTTGTCCAGCCCCAGGTGGCCAGCCATGGAGGCCGCCTCGCCGGTGACGCCTTCCATCATGTCGCCATCGCCGCAGAGCACATAGACGTCATAGTCGAACAGGGTCATGCCCGGTTGGTTGAAACGGGCGGCCAGCCACTTCTGCGCCAGCGCCATGCCGACGCTGTTGCCGCAGCCCTGCCCCAGCGGACCGGTGGTGGTCTCGATGCCGGTGGTCATGCGGTACTCGGGGTGGCCCGGGGTCTTGGAATCCAGTTGGCGGAATTGCTTGATGTCGTCGAGGCTGACCGCTTCCTTGCCGGTGGCGGTACCGTGCTCGTCGATTTCCTTGACGCCCGCCAGGTGCAACAGCGAATAGAGCAACATGGAGGCATGGCCGACCGACAGCACGAATCGGTCGCGGTTGGGCCAGTCCGGATGTTCGGGGTGATAGCGGAGGAAGCGGCTCCACAGCGTGTGGCCGACCGGGGCCAGGGCCATCGGCGTACCGGGGTGCCCGGAGTTGGCCTTCTGCACCGCGTCCATGGACAGGGTACGGATGGTATTGATGACAAGCTGGTCGGCGTTGGA
The DNA here is from genome assembly GCF_039908605.1 of Pseudomonas aestiva. Classification (NCBI taxonomy): domain Bacteria; kingdom Pseudomonadati; phylum Pseudomonadota; class Gammaproteobacteria; order Pseudomonadales; family Pseudomonadaceae; genus Pseudomonas; species Pseudomonas aestiva. Next base: position 3,347,517 of record NZ_CP150916.1, read on the forward strand.
GCTGGAAGGTGCGGTGGAACCCATGGCAAGCGTCCTCGTGCTGGCAGGCGCGCCACCCGCGGCGAAAACGGCAAACACCGTCCGTGAAACCGTTTTCAGCAAAGGCAGCGCCTAAGAGAAGAAAGCAAAGCGGCCGGACAGGGTCCGGGGCGGCGGGGGCATGCATCCTCTGCGACCCCACGCCGCAGTCGCGATCCTTTCTCTAGAACAGCACGCCAGAGGGTTGGTTCCGCACGGGTAGATAGCCGGCTATCGACTTGCGCACTCAGTAGCCGGCGGCGAGGGCCAGCTCGACATCCAGGCCGGCGTCGCGCATCTGCGCCAGCTTGTACCTGAGGGTACGCGCGCTGATGCCGAGGCGCTCGGCGGTCTCCTTGCGCCGACCACGCTCGGCCTTCAGGGTATCGAGAATCACCTGGAATTCCCGATCGCGCAGATCGGCGTCCAGCGGACGTATGTCATCGCTAATGCCTGTCGCTGGCACAGGCGCGGCGGCAGGCGACGGGGATACCCCGGTCGGCAACCAGTGCAGCCCGAAGTCCTCAGACTGGATCTGCTGGCCCGTTTGCAGGATCAGCGCCCGCTGCACGGCGTTGTCCAGTTCGCGCACGTTGCCCGGCCAGGGGTGCTCGGCCAGGGCCTGGCGCGCGGCAGGGCTCAGGACCGGTACCGGACGATTCATCCGTGCGGCCTGCACCGCCAGCAGTCGTTCGGCCAGGGGCACGATATCGGCCGGTCGCTGGCGCAGCGGCAGCCAGGCCAGCGGAAACACCGACAGGCGATAGAAGAGGTCTTCGCGAAAGCGCCCGGCGGCCACCTCCTCCGCCAGCTTGCGGTTGCTGGTGGCCACCACGCGGATATCCAGCGCCAGCGGCTTGCGCGCCCCGACCCGCTCCACCTCGCGCTCCTGCAAGACGCGTAATAGCTTGGCCTGCAGGCCCAGCGGCATCTCGGAAATCTCGTCCAGCAGCAGGGTACCGCCCTGGGCCAGTTCGAACTTGCCCGGCTGGGCGGCGATGGCCCCGGTAAAGGCGCCCTTCTCGTGCCCGAAGAGGATGGCCTCGAGCAGGTGATCGGGAATGGCCGCGCAATTGACCGCCACGAAGGGACCATCCGCCCGTGCCGATTGATCGTGGATGAAGCGCGCCAGCACCTCCTTGCCGGTGCCCGACTCACCGGTGATGAGCACCGTGGCCTCGCTCCGGGCCACCCGGCTGGCCAACTCCAGCAGTTGTCGACTCTGGGGATCGGCCGCCACCGGCTGGCGACCACCGGGCGCCCGCCGTCCCTGAAGGCAGCAGCGCGCCAGGGTCTCCAGCAACAGGCGCGGCTCGAAGGGCTTGACCAGATAGTCCGCCGCCCCACCGCGCATGGCCTCGACGGCGCGTTCGATGCTGCCGAACGCGGTCATCAGCAGCACCGGCAGCGCCGGATCGCGCAGTCGGATACTGGCCAGCAATTGATGCCCGTCGATACCTGGCATGTTGACGTCGCTGATCACCAGGCCGAAGGGTTCCTCGGCCAGCGCCAGCAGCGCCGCCTCGCCGCTGTCCACGGCGCGATAGCGATAGCCACCGAGCTCCAGGGTGTCCGCCAGGGCTTCGCGTAGGGCACGGTCGTCTTCCACCAGCAGGATGGGCAGGGTCATGCCGGGGTCTCCTCGCTCGCCAGCAGCGGCAGGATGAAGGTCACCAGCGTGCCACGGCCCAATCGGGAGCGCACGTTCAGCCGCCCGCCATGGGCCTTGGCCATCGCCAGGGCGACCGGCAGGCCAAGACCGGTGCCGGTGGTCTTGGTGCTGAGAAAGGGTTCGCCCAGCCGTTGCTGGACCGCCTGCGGAATGCCGGGACCGCTGTCACTGATCGCCAGGCGCAGCTCCCCGTCACGACGATGGAGATGCACCTTGAGTCGTCCCGGGCGGCCACTGCCGGCCATGGCCTGCAAGGCGTTGTGAATGAGGTTCAAGGCGGCGCCCACCAGCATGTCGCGGTTGCAGGTGAGCAGCCCAGCCTGGACATCGAGTTGCCAGCGCACGGGGCAGTCGCCGAGATGCGGGTTCGCGGCCTCGCGCAGGGCAGTGAACAACGCGGCCGGCGTCAGCCGATCCGCCAGCGGCAATTCGCCCCGGGCGAACACCAGCATGTCGCGGACCTGGTTTTCCAGTTCGTGCAGCCGTTCCTTGAGGCGGCCGGCGAAACGCTGCTGTTGCGCCAGCGCCAGACCGCCCTCCTCCAGATGGCTGGCATAGAGCAGCGCCGCGGTTAGCGGGGTCCGGATCTGATGCGCCAGCGAAGCCATGGTCCGCCCCAGCGCCGAAAGCCGCTCATGCCGTGCCAGTTCGCCCTGCAGATGGCGGGTTTCGGTGAGGTCGTTGAGCAGCACCAGTTGCCCCGGCTCACCATCCAGGGAACGGATGGCGATGGACAGGCGCCGACCGTCACGCAGGGATACCTCGTGGCCATCGTCATGGCGCGGCGCAAAGGCCCGCGCGATCACCGTACGCCACAGTTCACCGGCCAAGGGTTCGCCGAGCAGGGCCTCCGCCACCGGGTTGGCGTCGCGCACGCGTCCGGCGCCATCCACCACCACGATACCGGCGGGCAGCACATCGAGCAGATTCTGCAGCCGGCTGGCCAGGCGCTCCTTTTCCGCCAGCTCCTGCAGGCGCTGGGCGGACACCCACTCCAGTTCGCCCTGCAGCGAATTCATCCGGGCTTCGAGCAGCTGGAAGGATTCGCTCAGCTGGCGCGACATCTGCCCCAGGGCTTCGCGAGCCTGGGCCGAGGCGGAGGTCTCTACGGCAGCGTCGGCAGGGACAGCGGAAGAAAGGGCTTGCGCAGGCATCGGCTAAGGCTCGCGACGGACAATTGACATTATCCGGGCTGGAGCAAGACCCATGCCGCCCTGGCGCCAAAGCGCCCTAGGGTGGAAAACGGCGCAGCCTTTTCCACCCACTTGCAGCATTACAAAGTAGAAGGTGGATGAGGCTGCGCCGTCATCCACCCTACCTCGATACGCTCAGCATCGCTGAAGCTGCACTAGATCTCTTCGTCGAACTCGTCGTCGCGGCGACCCATGCCGTACTTACGCATCTTCTCGACCAGGGTGGTCCGGCGGATACGCAGTCGCTCGGCGGCACGCGCCACTACGCCACCGGCATCGTCCAGCGCCTGCTGGATGAAGCTCTTTTCCAGGTTGGCCAGGTAGTCCTTGAGATCCAGGCCTTCACTGGGCAATAGCGCCGAGGAGGACACCTCAAGGGTCCCGATCCCGGCCATGGCCTCGCGCTCCTGCAATTCCTCGCGCAGGGATTCCACCATGGGATCGGCTTCGTCCTCCACGTAGCGGAACTTGAGCGGCAACTCGGCCACGCCAATGACGCCATAGGGATGCATGATCGCCATGCGTTCCACCAGGTTGGCCAGTTCGCGGACATTGCCCGGCCACTCATGGCGGCACAGCGACATGATCGCCGCCGAGTTGAAGCGGATGGAGCCACGCTTCTCGTGTTCCATGCGGGCGATCAATTCGTTGATCAGCAGCGGAATGTCTTCGCCCCGCTCGCGCAGCGGTGCCATGTCGATGGGGAAGACATTGAGACGATAGTAGAGGTCTTCGCGGAAGGTGCCCGCGGCGATCATCTGCTCCAGGTTCTTGTGGGTCGCCGCGATGATGCGCACGTCCACGCTCTGGGTCTTGTTGCTGCCCACCCGCTCGTAGGTCCGCTCCTGCAGTACCCGCAACAGCTTGACCTGCATGGGCAGCGGCATGTCGCCGATCTCGTCGAGGAACAGGGTGCCAGTGTTGGCCAGCTCGAAGCGGCCGGCGCGGCTGGTGATGGCACCGGTAAAGGCGCCCTTCTCATGGCCAAACAGTTCGCTTTCCAGCAACTCGGCAGGGATGGCGCCGCAGTTGACCGGCACGAAGGGTGCCTCGCGGCGCTTGGAGTGAAAGTGCAGGTTACGCGCCACCACCTCCTTGCCGGTACCCGATTCGCCGAGGATGAGCACCGTGGCCTCGGTATCGGCCACCTGCTGCATCATCTTGCGCACCCCTTGAATGGCGCGACTGGTACCCACCAGGCTGCGGAACAACTCGGGCTCACGCTGACGTCCGCGATCCCGAGCCTGGTCGTACATCTCTCGATAGACCTGCGCGCGGTGCAGGGAGTCCAGCAGCTTGTTGTAGGCCAGCGGATACTGGAGAGAGACCAGCACGCGGCGGCGAACGTCGTCCGGCCATTCCGGCTGCGCCGATTCGCCCAGCAACAGCAGCGGGACCATCTCGTCCCAGGCCACAACCTGCTTGAGCAGCTCGACGCTGTTGCCACGGCTGTCGACGCGGCCGACCAGCACACAGCTGACCTGGCGACTGCTGTCGAGCGCTGCGAGGGCGGCTTGCCAATCGGAACTGGTGCAGGCGAGGTGATCTTCGCCGAGAAAATCGAGAATGACCGATACCGCCTGGCGCCGCTCGGCTTCATCGTCGATCAGAAGGATCTTGGTTTCACGCCACATGTCCCTGCCCCAATTCGGCTTGTCGGTTCGCTACGCGCAGGTGTCGCCTGCATCCAAGTGCCAACTGGTCGGCATCTTGCGCAAGTTAAGACAAATTGTGATGCGGGGTCAATTTTATGGCGGCGAAATATCCAAACTTTGAATTACCGTCCAGCAGATGACAGTCAGCCGAACAGTTGATAGACCTTGGCAGCCTGGTTCGACTTGTTGAGCTTGGTCAGCTCCTGGGCGGTGGCGTCCCGCTCTGCCTTGCAGCCCTGCAGCAGGGAAGCATAGAGGGCCAGCAGGCGCTCAAGGCTGGCACGCAGGGCTACGGCCTCGTCGCCCGTGGCATACATGGCTTCGTCGACGAACAGCCGGCAATCCAGATCCAGCTCGGCGATACGCGTCCAGTCTCCGGCCTTGAGCGCAGCGGCCATCTGCTCATAGACGAGCTCGACGCGTTCCACCGGGGTCTTTTGCATGGCGACGTTCATCGGTCGACTCCAGATCAGGGGGCAATGGCATCCCAGCCGGATTTGATCTCGCGGATCAGGCCGGATACTTCTTCCAGGATAACAGGATCATTGTTGCGGTTGGCTTCGCTGAGCCGCCGGATCATATAGTCATACAGACGATCCAGGTTGGTGGCGAGCTCGCCACCCTGCTCGAAATCCAGAACGTCCTTCAAGCCGGCGATGATGGATACCGCCTTGCCGATCAGCTCGCCCTTCTCCGGCAGCCAACCGCGTTCCAGGGCACCTTGCGCCTTGGCCAGACGATCCAGCGCGCCCTGCATGAGCATCTGGATCAGCTGATGGGGACTGGCTTCGAACACCTGCGCCTGCAGGCCGACCTGCTGGTATTGGCGCATGGCTGTCATTGCGTTCATGTCACGACCTCTGTGTGTTTCCGATACTTTGTTTATCGGTCATGACGCGAAGAACTTGACCCCTTTATCGACCGGATTGGCCGAATCCGCCCACTCAGCTCTTGTTGGCGAAGGGCATGGCCGCCAGCTGTTGGGACAGCGAGGACGCGGTGCTCGACAACGACGAGTACAGCTGGTCCATGGCGTTGTATTGCTTATAGAGGCGATCCGAAAGCGCCGTCATCCGGGTGTTGAGCGTGGCGGTCTGGGCATCCACGTTCTTCAAGGTGGTACTCAGGGAGTTAGAGCGCTGCTCGAGAATGCCATTGGTCATGGTATAGGGATCGAGCTTGCCCTTGAGGCGCGCCGCTATGCCCTGGTCGCCGGTGAAGAAGCTGGACAGATCACTGAAGTTGGAACTCACCATTTTGCCAAGCTTGGTGTCGTCAATGGCCAAGGTGCCATCCTTCTGGGTGGTGATACCCAGGTCGGCCAGCGCCTTGACGGCGCCTGTCCCCTGCATGGTGCCAAGTTCGCCGCGGATGGTGGTCGTGAGGCCGCGAGCAGTAGCATCCCCCACCAGCGCAGCCGCGATGGGCGAGCTATTGTCCCCGACCTTCGTCACCGAGGTCTGAGTCTTGATGACACCCATGAGCTTGTTGTAGGCATCTACGAAGCCCTTGATGTTGCTCTTGACCCCCGACTCATCCTGACTGACGCCGACGGTCATCGGACTGTCCGCCGGGGTGGTGGCCTTGAGGGTGAAACTCAGACCATCGACCGCATTGCTCACCGTGTTCGAAGCGCTGGTGACCTTCAGACCATCGATGGTCATCTGGGCGCTCTTGGCTTTCGTGAGTGAATGAGCGGCAGCAGGATCGCTGGAGTCACTGTTGCTTGGCGTGTAGGCCAGCTTGGTCAAACTCTGTTTTCCCGAACCGTCGTCACCACTTACCGACACCGAGATATCGTTGCCGTCGCCGGTCTTGGTGCTGCTCAATACCAGTCGTGAACCCGTGTCGTCATTGACGACACTGGCACTGATGCCCTGGCTCTGACCGGCCTTGTTGATGGCATCGCGAATGCCACTGAGGGTATTGTTGGTAGCATCGACTTGGATATCCGACAACTTGGTATCGCCGATCTTGATGCTCAGCGTGCCCTTGCCGAAGGTGGTGGGAGAAGAAGATTTGGTGCCATCGCTGGCAGTCGTGGTGGAGGTGGCTGGTACGGATGCCAGGGCCACCTTGCTGCTGCCAGCCAATTGCGTGACTGCGACCTGATAGCTGCCGACGCTGGCGCTGGTACTGGCCGTGGCGGTGAGATAGTCGCTTTTCGACAGGGTGACGGCCCGCGCCTGGAAGCTGGTGGGGCTATTGAGCGAGGTCAGCGCGGTCTGAAATTCGCTGATGGCGCCCTTCAGGGAACCGATCGCGGTCAGCTGCGCGGTCGCCTTGGTTTGCGTCGCGTTCAACTGATCCTGCTTGGGTGCCTTTTCGGCAGCCACCATCTTGGTGACGATGGAATCGATGTCCAGTCCCGAGCCGCCAATCCCGCTGATACCTGCCATGTCACTATCCCCCTGCCAACGTTACGTCGTCGCCTCTGCGTTCAGGTAGCCTGATACAAGTTCCGCGCCAACTAGGCTTCGGCCTTGAACATCAGGCTGCGCATGTCGTCCAGCTGCTTGGCCAGCTTGAGCACTTCCTCACTGGGCATCTGTCGGATGAGCTTGCCGGATTCGCCGTCCAGCACCTTGACCACCACCTCGCCGGTGGAGTCGTCGATACTGAAATCCAGGTTGCGATGATCTTCCTGGAATTTCGATTTCAGCTTGGACAGGGCGCCATCCACGTTGCCGTCTTCCGGCTTCTCGGCCTTGTCCCCGTTGGCCTTGCTGGCTTGGGAAACCGGCTTGACCGTGGAATCCGCCGTAGGCGCCGCAGCGCTGAAGGACGTCGCGGCCGCAGGGCTCGATTGAGCGCCATAGGGCCTTACCGCTGAAAAACCTGTTGTCTTGACGATGTCCATTGTAATGTCCTCACAACGCATGAAAGGGAGAAGGGGCGTCCCCCTTCTCCCTGCCTAGACCGACCTCTGCCCTTACTGGAGCAGGCTGAGAACCGACTGGGGCAGCTGCTTAGCCTGAGCCAGGATCGCGGTACCAGCCTGTTGCAGCACCTGGTTTTTCGACAGGTTCGCAGTTTCCGCGGCGTAGTCGGTGTCCTTGATGCGGCTACGGGCGGAGGTGGCGTTCTCCGAGATGTTGGTCAGGTTGCTGATGGTGTTGTCGAAGCGGTTCTGCACCGCACCGAGGTCAGCGCGCTGGGAGTCAATGTTGGCCAGGGCCTGGTCGATCACGGACAGAGCCTTCTGGGCGCCGTCGGCGGTGGAGATGTCGACGTTGGAAACCTGGCTGAGCGAGGACTTGTTAGCGCCGAACAATTGGGCGGTGTCACCGGTCATCGCGAAGGTCGTAGGCGAGTCCAGCTTGACGTAACCCATAGCCTGACCGCCATTAGCCCGGATATCAACCGCAGGGGTGCTGAAGGAACCGTCGGACTTCTGCGAGGAGACGCTAATGGCGCCTGCGGCGTTACCGGTATCCTTGCCAAAGGTTACGTTTTCCCCAGTAGCAGAGGTAATCGTCAGCTTCTTGAGTTGATCGTCGTAGTTGGCAGTGACGCCCAGCTTGGCGGCGTTGGCATTGATCTGGTCAGCCATATCCTTGGTACTGGCTACACCGACCAGATTCAGCGAGTTGCTACCAACGGTCATGGTCATGTTGGCCGCACCACTGGAGATGCTATCGGTCACAGTCAGCACGGTACGTGCCGAGGCAGCCAGGCCGGGAATCTGGCCATTCATTTTGCCAGCGATGGTCTTTGCAGAGTCGCCTGCGGCGTAGACTACGTCCTGGCTCTTGCCACCGCCCACCAAGGTGACGGTACCACCAGAAGCCAGGGCGTTGCCGCTACCTGCAACGACACTACCTGCGGAAGTGCTGGCACCGGAGCCGACCTGGTTCGAACCCAGCGCGGTGGCCGAGGTGTCCTTCAGGGTCACGTCGATGGTTTCGTAGGCGTTGGCGCCGATCTGGAAGCTGGTGGTACCGAAGGAACCGTCCAGCAGCTTGCGGCCACCGAAGGTGGTGGTCTGGGCGATACGGGTCAGTTCGTTCTGCTGCGCGGTCACTTCCTTCTGCAGGGCGGAACGGTCGGCGTCGCTGTTGGAGCCGTTGGCGGACTGCACGGCCAGGTCGCGAATACGCTGCAGGATGTTGGTGGACTGCTGCATGGCGCCTTCAGCGGTCTGCGACAGGGAGATACCGTCGTTGGCGTTGCGAGTGGCCTGGTTCAAACCGTTGATCTGATTAGTCAGACGGTTGGAGATCTGCAGACCGGCGGCATCGTCCTTGGCGCTGTTGATACGGCTACCAGTGGACAGGCGCTGCATGGAAGTGGCCAGCGAGCTGGACGCGTTCTGCAGGTTACGCTGAGTGTTCAGGGAAGGGATGTTGGTATTGACGGTAAGTGCCATGGTGGCGTCTCCAGTTGAACCTTGTGTGCCTGAGCATGCGAATGGGACCTGCTTGCTCAGACGCCCCTGTATTTCGCATTCAAGATATTTATCGGTACTGTCCGTCAAACCTTTAGGATTTTTCTGCGATTTTCTTCAGCAGAAGCTTGACAGCAAGTAATCTTCCGATTCGTGCAAAAGGGTTATCGACCGGAGTAGCGATTTATTTAGCCCGCTTGAGACAACTCGGAGGGAATGCGGACACCGACGTCTGTGGCGCGCAGCATTGAGCGACTGGGTGAAATGAAAAGCGCCCCGAATGAAGGGCGCTTATGAAGACGGCCGGCAGGCTTTGACGGCATCGCCGTCATACCGTAGCGCGATCAGCCAGGCAACCAGGCAGCCCGCCACGCCAGCAGGTTGTCTCCCGCCAGCATCCAGTCGCGGTGAACAGCGGCGCGCAATTCAGCGCCCAGCGTCCGCGCGCCTTCCTGATCCGACAGGTGCTCACGAATAGCATCCAGCCAGTCCTTGTACTTATTGCGGACCAGGGTCACTGGCAGACCACAGCGGTAGGGCTCAATATTGGTGGCTACGACGGGATAACCGCAGGCGCCGAGTTCCAGCAGCCGCAGATTGCTCTTGCATCGGTTGAAGGAATTAATTTCCAAGGGGGCGATAGCCAGATCCAGGTCCAGACTCGCGAGCTTGGCTGGGAAAGATTCAATTTCGACGCCTTGATGGAATTCATGCGGCGGTGCACCGGGCGGACTCATGCCGAGGAACACCCAGTCCACCTCCCCCGCCAGCTCCTTCATCACATCGACCACGATCCCGAGATCGCCTGCATGACTTGAACCTCCCGCCCAACCGACCCGGGGACGCCCCTCCCGTCGTCCACTCTGCAGGTCTCCCCACCACGGCACAGGTAAGCGATTGGGAACGACACGGATGTCCGGATGGAGTCCGCGCATTTTCTCTGCCAGCGGCTCAGTGGACACCGTCAGACGATCCACGATCGACAGCGCCTGGCGTATCGCTCGGGTGACTTGCGGCGGCTGGAAGGATTCGCGATGGATACTCCTGAGCGGGATATTCCCCAGCAAGTCGTCCAAGTCAAAGACGATAAAAGACGAGGTGTTGCGCTTGAGCGACTGCAAGGCCTCCAACTGGGAATCGGTGATCTGGCGCTGGACGACGATGCTGTCCGCCTGGATGCGAGCCTGATTGACGGGCTCGAGATAGCGCTCCTGATGGATCCCATCGACCAACAAGGCGGATTGCATCGCCTGAAACGGCTGGATCATCCGATAGTGGCCACATCCCCAACGGTCGCCGGGTAGCACCTGGATGACGGGCAAGGGCCGCCAGGACAGCGGACGCCACAAATTGTCGGCATCGAGCTCCATGGTGAAATCGGCTTGATCGAGTGCCAGGTTGGAGTTGTACGCCGGATCGCTCCCGAGCACTGGCGACCAGCGCTGATAAAGCTGTGTTTCCGCGCTCTTCAGCTCCGTATCGTCGAAGCCCTGCTGTGACTCCCAGCCGAGCCGCGCATAGGGTGTCCAGACCACCAGGTAGCCGGCCTGGCCGACTTGCAGGCAGAACTCGACATCGGCGAACGGCTGAGTGGCGAAGGAGCCGCAATCGGGGATGGCGTGGAATACCTCCGCCCGCACCAGCAGGCAACGGCCACTGACGGCACTGAAGTTCTGCACCACCTGCTGCCGGTAGAGATACCCCGCGCGATCGTCGGGTTCACCCTGGAAGAGGCTGCTGGCCGGCCCGCGTAGCCCGAGGACCAGGCCGGCCATGGCCACCTTGCCTTCGCGATCCAGCAACTTGGCGCCGACCACGCCGACCTCCGGACGCCGTGCCTGGTTGACCAGCTCGTCCAGCCAGGACGCCTTGATGCTCAGGCAACCGGCACTGAGCCAGAGCAGGTACTCGCCCTTGGCCGCCTGGGCCAGCGGCTGGGGCCCATCGGCAGGGATGACCCTCAGTTGCTCCAGGCCCAGCGTCACCAGTTCATCGAGCCAGAGACCTATATCGGCCGCGACGTTCGCCGGCCGGCCGACGAGGATCTCGTAATGCGGATAGGCGGTGCCGCCCAGGATGGATTCCAGGCAGCGACCCATTTCTTCCAGCGGCCCCTGAGCCTCGATCAGAATGGACACCAGCGGCTGGTGATCGCTCAGGTACTGAATGCGGCTCACGCATGGCAGGGCACCCGCACCGACCTCTGCCGGCACGCCGAGGCGGGCCAGGTGCGCGCGGACGATGCCATGGGTCGCTGCCGGTTCGCATTGCTGCAGCCAGTCGGGGAAGGTCTGCGACGAGTGATGCAACACGTCCGGCAGATGGGCAATGGCCGTGACGCCATGACGCTCGACCACCTGCAGCAGCAAGTCCTGGACCAGTGCCACGCCAGGCGCAGGGACGCTGGCGGTGGATGCCAGCAACGCCTCGCGACTGATTGCCAGCAGCGGACCGGTATAGGGATAGCTGCGCAGCAGATCCAGATTGAAGGCCGCTTTGAAGATCGGGCATTCAGGACCACTGTCGGCGAGGTGATCTTCATCGACGTAGCACGCATGCACATTCCCGGATACCAGAATGCGCTCGGCTAGCCGCAACAGAGCCTCAGGTTCGAGGCGATCACCCGCGGCGATTTTCAAGGACCAAGCCGCTTCGCTGTTCGCCAATGCTGCCTGCCAGCTCGCCAAGTCGGCAACAGACTGTTCCAACCGGACCGTCGTAAAACTCGGGTAATGCTGCTCTTTCAACGAAGACAGCGTCACCTCCGCCAACGCTGCCTCGCCCACGATCACCACGAGAAAATGCAGTTGCGCATCCTGAATTATCGCCTGGTGGTAAACATCAAGACGGGCGGGGCTCGAGCGTCTGGCTGCGAGCCAGTCGGTGTATTGAATGACTGGGGCTTCCTGGGCCGCAGCAGCAAAAGGCTGGGCGACAAAGGGCGCCACCTGCGAGGAAGCGTCCGTGGCGACGGGTGTCCTCTTGACGTAACGTCTGGACAAGTCGCCGGAATCCCTACCGGGTCGAGCGCGAATGAGAAACTGCAGACTGCAAAGTTCGCCAACATCCTCTGGCTGTAAGTGCTGCAACGTCATGTTGCCGACCTGCAAGGTTACATCGTGCTTATCCTTGTTTTCGTAATAGGCCTGAGCGACACGACCATCAAGGAGATAATTTAGCGTTTCGGTGTGATAACCCGTTTCATAGAGAAAGCGCCGAAATTCAGCCAGGGTGAAAAAGCGGATGTGGGTGACATCAAGCAGACCCGCCCCTTCATATTTCCAATAGCCTTGTGCCAGTTCCGACATCAGCCAGAGGTTACGTACGTTGGGAATCGAGATCACCAGTTGCGCATCAGGCGACAAAAGGGGCTGCAAGGCCTTCATCACCGCCCATGGATTGTAGAGATGTTCCAGGACATCCCCTAGGATCACCCCATCCAGTGTTCCGGCTTCTATGCCTTCAGCCTGGAGATCGAAGTCTTCGAACTTGCCGACCAGTACCCTGTCGAGCCGTTGCCCCGCGATCTGCGCGGCGGACTCGTTGACTTCGATGCCCCAGACCCGCGAGTGAGGATGGCGCTGCTTGAATAGCCCACTGGTCGCCCCTGCTGCGCAACCCACGTCAAGCAGGAAACGGGGCGGCGTGGCGAACGCGCCGATCAGCTCTTCACGGGGCGCTTGATGGTAGGCAGCCTCGACATCGCTGACGCTCACATCTAGGTGGGTCTGCCACACATAGGATTCGACAGCCGCCGCTCCAGCCATCATCTCCTGCATGAGTGCCGCGACTCGATCAGTCGCCAACCCGTCGACACCCAGGTTGTAGTAGCCCGCGCGGGCCTGCATTTCGGCAACCATGACGCGACGTCGCTCGTTGTCGCCAAGCAAGGAGGCCAGCTCGGCGGCCAATTCCGACGGCTCGACCTCCAGAACCCCGGATGCCGCATCAAAACTCGGCCCAAGCAATACCCCAGGCTGGTTGACGAGATTGATGGCCGGCGTACCCGCCAACATGGCCTCTACGCTGTAGTTGGAGTCCATGGCGATCAGTACGTCAGCCGCCAGGAGCCACTCGCGGCCATTCTCGCTGGTATGCAAATAGTGCGCGGCGTTCGCCCCCGACTCGGCGAGAAGCTCCTCAACACGCTGTGTCCCAAAGTGGGCATTGGCAGGACGATCCTTGATGACTGCCGCGAAGTCCCAGCCCGCTCGACGCAGTTGTTCGCAGGCATCGATAAAGACCCGTAGCGTGTTGCCATACAGGTGCTCGTCGCCGAGCGCAGTCAGATTGGCGGCCCAGGTGCTACCGAAGACGACGATCGGACGATTGACGGGATAGCCATAGCGCTGACACAACATCTCGCGGGCCTGAGGCCGCTGACCGCGCCATTGCAGGTAACCGTCCCATGCCGGATTACCGGTTACTCTGATGCGCTCCGGAGGTATACCTATGTCGAGATATCCTTCACAGCCTCGCTCTCCGTACACCGCCAAAACATCAGCCTGTAGATGGGCGTGGACGGTATAGGGCTCGGACAGGGCCAGTGCGTGGGCGAGATGGAGACTAGGAATATTTTTTTGTACGGCCCAATTGACTGCCGTCTTGGCAGAAGCCTGCATATCCTCGTTGACCACTACCAGCCCGATGGAATGCTGCTCTGCTGCACGATTCAGGGCGGCTGTCAGCAGGAGTACCGTCGGCAAATCAGCCTGAAGCGTTTCCAGGATGATCTTCGTCAAGCCCGGATGCGCCAAATCTCCCAACGCCTGCTGCAGGTGCTCGTGAGTGAGGCCGCTTTCCAGACTGCTCCAGTCCAGTTCAGCGTTCTGCAGGACATGCCGTTGCTGCTCCACATCCAGCAGCCCCACTAGGTCGACCACGGCAGAACCGGTTTCCGCCAGCGCTCGCTCGAGATCTGCGTCGATCAAGGATGAAAGGCTGAAAACGGTCATTGGCCCTTGCGTTCTGACGAAACGAAGCAGGGCCTCGCGCTGGGCTCCCCACAGCAAACTGACGATTGCCTGGCGCATCATGTTCTCACTCCGCTGAAGCAGCCATAGTGCTGCCTGAGCAACTGCTCAACCAGATTGTATTGAGCACCGGCGGCTATTTCCCGTTGAAGCCCGGAAGGAACGCCAAGCCCATCGGCCCAATGGCGAGCGATGGAAAGCGCCTGCTGGTCCATGTCCAAAGCAGACTGCCACTTGGTGAAAAGCGCTCTGATATCGGTCGGAAGCAGGGAAAACCAGTCCAATCCAGGCCAGTGCTCGGCAAAGCTCTTGAATACCTGAAACAGATAATGTTGGCAGCGTAACGTGGGCAGTAGCGCAGTCCACGCCGCATGATAATCGGCAATGCTCAATGGCAGCTTTGCCACTAGCGAGGTATCGGCCTGCCCCTGCAAGCCTCGCTCGAGTTCATTGAAGTCTTCAAGGAAAGCTACATTGGCTGCCGGATCATTACGTTTCTCCAGCACGACAAAGAGTCGTCCAGCCATCGAGGGTGCCAGGTGTTCGATCAGCGCCTGCTCGATAAACAGATTGAGCTGAAACAGCGCAGAATCCTTGGCGATCCAACTTTGCAACCGTTGCCATCTGCGGTTCAGCTCAAGTGAACGCCATAATTTCCAGTTGACATTTCCTGCGGACAAAAACGCCCCATACGGATGAATACCACGGACGCACAGCTGCTGATCCGTTGCGAACTCGACTATCTCTTCGGCAGTGACCCGCATATTGAAATGCATGAAGTCGTTAGGGTCTGAGCTTCGTGTCAGAGGCTCAGGCCACGAAGCCCGATCCTGACCGAATGCATAATGAGCGTTGGCCAAGGAATGTATATCAAATAATATCCGCCCCCCCGGCCGCACGACCCTCAGCCAGTCCATCAGGGCTTCACGCCAATTGGGAAAATGCACCAGGACGTTTAGAGCGACCACGGTGTCGGCACTGCCGTCAGTGCAGGGTAGCGCCAATAGGTCGCCCTGCCGAAGATCAAGGGGCAGTTCCTCGGCCAGACGGCGCGTTTCGTCCAGCATCGCCTGGGAGCTATCCACCCCGGTCACCTGGTAACCGTCGCGCGCCAGAGCGATGGCCGCCCGCCCTGTACCCGTTCCCACATCGACGACCTGCTTTCCGCTGGCGTTTCGCCGAATCAGATCGATCTCCAGCAGATGCTTGAGCTGATTGGTGCCGCTATTTTCGACCATTCGCTGCGAGTACCAGGAAACCATCCCTGGGTCAGTCCACGCGTGGGTTTTCCAGTTGATCAGGGCAGCGTGCGGGGTATGGCCGGCAGCCTGGGTAGTGTTAGCACTCATTGCAGCAAGCTCCAAGCAAGAGGGGTACCACGAGGAATGGCCTGCCGCGCTCGCCGGCCTATCACCTCGTCTAGATGAGCGGGGGCGAGCCCGAGTCCTGGACGTATCGACCTGACGTGCCCGGGAGTAAGGATCTCGCCTGCCCCGAGATCCTTCACCACGTATAGCGAACGACGAAACTGCAGCGATGGTCGCTCGGCCGCCTGAACGCCATAACGGATTCCACCCAATGCCTGCCAGGCCCGTTCGGTCTCGGTAACCAAGCTACGAAGTTCATCGGGCTCCAGGGAGAAGGCCGCATCAACACCACCGTCAGCGCGATCCAGGGTGAAGTGCTTCTCGATGACCGTCGCCCCGAGCGCGACCGCGGCGACGGCCGCACCAATACCGCCGGTATGATCGGAAAGCCCTACCTCGCAGCCGAACAGCTCTTGCAGATGCGGCAGGGTACGCAAATGGCTGTCAGCGGCAGAGGCCGGGTAGGTGCTGGTGCACTTGAGTAACACCAGCTCTTGGCATCCAGCCTGACGGGCCGTGGTGACGGCGGCATCCAATTCCGCGATTGAGGCCATACCGGTGGAAATGATCATCGGCTTGTTCGTAGCGGCTACCCGAGCGATCAGCGGGAGATCGGTATTTTCGAAGCTGGCAATCTTGTAGGCCGGTACCGAAAGACGCTCGAGAAAATCGACGGCGCTGGCATCGAAGGGCGTGGAAAACGCCAGCAACCCGAGTTCCGCCGCGCGTGCGAACAAGGCTTCATGCCACTCCCAGGGCGTGTAGGCCTGCTCGTACAGGCGATACAGAGAAGTGCCCTGCCAAAGACTATTCGGATCGGAAACGTGGAACTCCCCTTCATCCAGATCCAGCGTCATGGTGTCGGCCGTGTAGGTCTGCAGCTTGATGGCATGAGCACCCGCGGCAGCGGCTGCCTCGACGATGGCGAACGCACGCTCCAGAGATTGATTATGGTTGCCGCTCATTTCGGCAATTATGAAGGGGGGAGCTTCACGGCCGATCAGCCGCTCACCGATACGAAATTCACTCATCGACAGTCTCCCCGCAAAGGACGGTAGAGTTGATGAAGGCGCGGCTGATAGCCGGCCTGTTGAAAGAGTCGTATCGAGGCAGGATTGTCGTTACGCACTCGCGCCTCGATCTCTTCGATTTCCCACCCATGGTTGGCGAGATAGTCTTCTCCGGTCTGCAATAGCAGCATTCCCCATCCTGCACCCAGCCGCTCCTCAAGGAGATAGAGCGAGACCTCCGCGATCTTTGCGGAGCGTCGCTGGAAACGGATAACCCCAACAGGGGCGTCGAGAACGGACGCTATCAGTAGCAAGTGTCCTTCGGTGTCGGCCAGGGTTCGGGTCAGCCAGCCAAGATGGTCATCCCAGGAGAGCGGGTTCGTGTTCAGGGAAGCTCGACGAACCACCTCGGCATTACGTCCATCGTAGAGCAGCCGGGCATCATCTGCAGTGGCCGGACGCAGTCGAAGATCCTGACCGAGCATGGCCGTGGTCACACGGATGGTTCCCCGCCCGTCCACCAGCGCCTTTGATTGCGCGGCGAGACTGCGCCGCAGCTCATTGCTCAGCAGAAGCGTACGTACGGCCGCACGATAATCGGCAACCTCGAGCGTTTCGGCCTCGCCGAGATACAGATGAGCGCCGCGCTCCGCCAGCGACGCGGCATTGCCCTGCTGGTTCGGCGCGAGAGCCACACAGAGAGTCGGTCGCCCCAGGGCGGCACGCTCCCAGGTACTACTGCCTCCTGCCCCAATACAGAGATCGGCAGCGGCCATGAGCGCAGCGAAATCCTCTACATGTCGCTGCAAATGCCAGTGCGAATGCTTCGCCGTGAGCTGTTGAAGTCTGTCGAACGCCGGGTTGGCCGAGCCAGCGACGATATCGACCTGCAACGTTGGAAAGTCGGCCAATGCCCCCAGGACCTTGAACGTCTCACCCTTGGCATCCACGCCACCGAAGTTCACCAGTACCCGCTCGACCGTCGATCTCAGGGGTGTTTCCCTTCCCATGAATGCCGGCCGCAGCAGTGCGAATCGCGGTCCGAACAATGCCCGCCCGGTTTCGATCGAAGCCATTTCCAGTCGCGTGAAGGCAGTGAAATTCTGATCCAGCAGCAAATCCACCGCGTGCCGACGTTGCGGCAAGTCGTCTATCGCCAGGACGCGCCTCGCGCGATTCCTGATCGCACGTTCCCAGTCCTCCCCCAGGCCGTAGTGATCCACCACACACCAGTCGAAATCGAGTTCGTCGGGCAAGACCCGTAGCAGACAGTCCATGTCCTCTGCCCAGGGCAATGGTGATTCGGGATCATCACGTTGATCCAGAACCGAGAGTCCATGTACCGGATAGCCACGCGACTCGATCTCCGCAAGTGCATGGCCAGGCTCCAGGCGACAGGCGAAATGTACCGCGCAGCCCATCGTCGCGAGCGCGTCCGCCAGCGTAAGACAACGCATGACATGGCCGGTACCGATTCGCAGCGAAGCATCGGCCCTGATCAGGATGCGCATTCAGAATCCCTGGATTGCCAAGCGGCATAGATCAGCTCTGCTCGGTACCAGTCATCCAGGGTATCGATATCCTGGACCTGGTAGCGCGGTAGACGCAGGGGTAGCGACTTCGCGCCATGCAAGGGCTCACCCTGCAACCAGGCCGAGGCTCTTCCCCAGTAGAACTGGCCAGCATCGTGGAAGGTGGGTTCCAGATCCTGCGAACGGGTCTCGCGATATTGTGGATAGAGAGCTTCGAGACTGCCGTCCGTTGTCATGCGTAACGCACGCTGCACCGGTGCCGGAAAGTCCGCGACAGTGAAGGCATAGGCTTTGTCGACCCGCGCCTCGAGCAACGCCAGCCCGGCAGCCAGATCGCTCACCTGGACAAAGGGGGCTGTGGCGTAGAGGCAGCAGGTGTAATCCGGATGGCAGCCTGCCTTCTGTAGCTCACACAGCGCATGCTGGATGACGGCAAGCGTACCTGCGTAGTCATTGGCCAGCTCGGCAGGCCTTACAAAGGGAACTTCAGCACCATAACGCAGAGCGACATCGGCAATCTCCGCATCATCGGTACTGACCACCACACGCCCAAACAAGCCACTTTGAAGAGCCGCTTCGATCGAATAGGCGAGCATGGGACGACCGTGGAACAAGCGAATGTTCTTACGCGGAATGCGTTTGCTGCCGCCGCGAGCAGGAATAATCGCTATGGTTCTCATAGGCGCCCCCCGATGCACAGGCAGCGCCGGCAGGGGCCCAGCAAAACCCTTCGTAGCTTCACGACCCACATTGAGCCACCCCGCTATCGAGCAGGCCAGCTAAAGTATTCACCACCCTATTCTGCTGGTCCTCGCTCAGGTCGGCGTACAGCGGCAGGCTCATGGCTTGGGCGTAGTAGCGCTCGGCCTCGGGGAAATCGCCCTGCTGAAAACCCAGCGTTTGGTAGTAAGGCTGCAGGTGGACCGGAATGTAGTGCAGATTGATGCCGATACCCGCAGCTCTCATCCCGGCGAAGACCTGATCGCGCTGATGTTCATCCACCCGGATGGGAAAGAGGTGCCAGGCCGACTCGGCACCGACCTGGTCGCCAAGGAGGCCGACCGGCAACTCTGCCAGCAGCTCCCGATAGCGCTGGACCAGGGCGCGCCGACGCGCGATGAAGGGCTCTAGGCGGTCGAGCTGCGACAGTCCCAGGGCCGCCTGGATGTCGGTGATGCGGTAGTTGAAGCCCAGCTCCAGCTGTTCGTAGTACCAGCCACCCTGCCCTGCGGCCTGCAGCAACGCAGGATCGCGGGTGATGCCATGGCTGCGCAGTCGCCGCATCCGTTCGGCAAGGGCGGCATCGTTGCAGGTGAGCAGTCCGCCTTCGCCGGTGGTGACGATCTTCACCGGATGAAAGCTGAACACGGTGATGTCGGCCTGGGCGCCAGAGCCCACGGGCTGACCGGCGTAATGCGCGCCTATGGCGTGGGAAGCATCCTCGATCACATTGAAGCCATAGCGACGTGCCAAAGGCTGGATAGCAGCCAGGTCGCAGCTCTGGCCGGCGAAGGCCACGGGCACCAGGATCTTTGGCAGCCGCCCTGCCCGCTCGGCGACCTCGAGCTTGGTAGCCAGCGCCGGAACGCTGAGATTGAGGGTGCGCGGATCTATGTCGACGAAGTCGACGTCGGCGCCGCAATAGCGCGCACAGTTGGCGCTGGCCACGAAGGTATTGGGCGAGGTCCAAAGCAGATCGCCGGGCCCCAGGTCCAGCGCCAGGCAGGCGAGATGCAGCGCCGCCGTGGCATTGCAGACGGCCACACCATGCGTCGCTTCGCAGCGCCCCGCCACCGCCTGTTCGAAGCGCTCGATCATCGGCCCCTGGGTCAGCCAGTCGGAGCGCAGCACGGCGGTGACCGCGGCGATGTCCGCTTCGCTGATGGATTGCCGACCATAGGGAATGGCGCTCATGGGCAGCGCTCGACCAGCTGGCGCAGCGCCGCGACGTCGAGGTAATCGGGATTGATGTCGGACAGGTATTCGAAGCCCGGCTCGACCGGATGTCCCTGCTCGCCCAGGCCATCAAGGGAGTAGTCGCACGGCTGGTTGAAGCTCAGCGCCGGCGCGATGACATAGTGACGCGCGAATTCCAGGGTATGAGGACTGTCATCCCGGGAGATCATCATCTCGTGCAGCTTTTCCCCTGGACGGATGCCGACCTGGCGCTGCGGCAGGTCCGGCGCCAGGGCAGTAGCCAGATCGACGATCCGCGCGGAGGGAATCTTGGGCACGAACAACTCGCCGCCCTGCATACGTTCGAAGCTGCGCATGACAAAATCCACGCCCTCGTCGAGGGTGATCCAAAAGCGTGTCATGCGCGCATCGGTGATCGGCAGGTCCTCGGCGCCCTTGGCGATCAGCTTGCGAAACAGTGGCAGCACCGAGCCGCGGGAGCCGACCACATTACCGTAGCGCACCACGGCGAAGGACGTATCGCGACTGCCGGCGATGTTGTTGGCGGCGACGAACAGCTTGTCCGACAGCAGCTTGGTGGCGCCATAGAGATTGATCGGACTGGCCGCCTTGTCGGTGGACAGGGCGATGACCTTCTTCACGCCGTTCTGCAGCGCCGCGGCGATGATGTTTTCCGCGCCATTGACGTTGGTGCGGATGCATTCGGTAGGGTTGTATTCGGCCGCCGGCACCTGCTTCAGGGCGGCGGCATGTACCACCAGATCGATGCCGCGCATGGCCTGCTGCAGGCGCTGCTCATCGCGCACGTCGCCGAGAAAGTAGCGCATGCAGGGGGCGTCGAACTCCTGGCTCATCTCGTACTGCTTGAGTTCGTCACGGGAAAACACCACCACCCGCTTGGGCTGATAATCGCTCAACAGCCGCTTGACGAAGGCACGACCGAAAGAGCCGGTACCACCCGAGATGAAGATCGACAGGCCATCAAACATGTTGCTATCCCTTCGCGATGAGTCGTGCGGCCGAGGCGGCGGAAAACCGTCGCGACAGGCCTAGCGGAAGAGTAGCAGCAAAAAATCGGCCAATCCTGGTTGTGAAACGCCAGCTATGTCAGCCCAGATAATTGAACAGACTCAACTGCGACACCTTCACGAAACTCTGCTGGGTCGCTTGCAGTACGGTGTTCTGCAGCGCATAGCGTGACAGGGCTTCAGCATAGTCCAGATCTTGAAGATCCGACTGCACCGACTTGTTCACCAGGCTGACGTCGGCGATGAAGTCGCTGGTGGAGTCGATGACGTTGAGGCGCGCACCGACCTTGCCGCGGATACCGTCGACCTGGGTGTAGGCCGTATCCAGGTTGCTCAGGGCTACTGCAGCACTGTCGCGCATCTTGTACACGCCCTCGGTACTGCCATCGCCGCTCTCCAGGGCCTTGCGCAAGTCGGATACCACGTTGAGCAGGCTGCGCTTTTCGTTGGAGGTATCGCGGGTGATCTTGAACTCGTCACCGGCTGCGGGAGCGCCGTCCATCTGCACCTTCACCCCGCCGTAAGTGATGAACTTGCTGGCTTCCTGGGTGCTGTTGAGGCTGTCCGCCTTGAGCTGGCCCGCGGGTGGATTGGCCGGATCGTAGGCAGCCCATTCGGCGGCGGTAGGCGCCTTGGACAGGTCGTAGATGACGTACTTCTTGTCATCGAGGAAATGAATGCCGACGCCATCGGTAGCGGCTGGTGGGTTGCTGGCGGGAAAGGTGGAATCGTAGGCTTTCTTGTCATCCACCAGGCCGAGCGATACCCGCCCGTTGCCGGTGTTGCCAGTCGCCGGCGTGGTATCCACCCGATTGGCGTTGAAGTTGTTCTCGAAGGCGTCCTTGCCGCTGTCGCTGATGGGCACGAAGGTGGAGCTGGCGATCTGCACGCTGCGCTGGCCTTCGTCGCCGTTGTAGCTGTAGGTGCCGTCGGCATTGCGCACATAGGGCTGGGTATCGCCCATGGAGCCGGAGAACAGGTACTTGCCGCTGGCATCCTTGCTGTTCATCAGGTTCATCAGCTCGTCCTCGCGCTGACCGACCTCCTTGGCCAGGGATGCGCGATCGGTCGGGTCGAGGGCGCCATTGCCGGCCTGGACGGCGATCTCGCGGATGCGCGTCAGCACGGTTTCCACCGAGGTCAGCATGGACTCCTCGGTGTTGAGGCTGTTCTTGGCGGCGGTCATGCCGGTGTTGTACTGACCGTTGAGCGCTTCTTCCTGGCTGATCTGCAGCAGCTTGACCGAGGCCACCGGATCGTCCGCCGGCGTCAGGATCTTCTTGCCCGTGCTGATCTCTTCCTGAGTACGGGTGACGCTGCCGTAGTTGTTCTGCAGGCCGCTGATGCCGTTGTTGAATGCCTGGACGGTAGAGATGCGCATGGGCGGGTTCCTTATCTGAAGGCGCCGAGCAGGGTATCGAACAGCGACTGGGCGATCTTGATGACCTGCGCCGAGGCACCATAGTACTGCTGGAACTGGACGAGTTTGGCGGCTTCCTCGTCGAGGTTGACGGCGGACAGGGAGTCACGATTGTCCTGGGACTGCTTGAGCACCGTTTCGCTGGCGGCCGAATCCACCCGCACCTGGGCGGTCAGGGTACCGACCCGCTCCACCAGGCCGCCGTAGGCGTTGTTGTAGGTGGTGCCGGTATTGCCATAGCCGCCCATGGTGGGCTTGGTCTGCAAGGCCACCAGGTTCAGCGCGTTACGGTTGTCCGAGACCGCGCCCGTGTTGGTCCCAAGGGTGAAGCTGTCACCGGCCTGGGGAACGCCGCTGATATTGAAATCGTAGGTGTAGCTGTTGTTGGTGGTCGGGTCGGTATACGTGAGGCGAACAGCGTTGGTCTGGCCACTGGTAAGACCGGTCGTTGAAGGCGACACGTAGCTGAGCGTCGCGCCGCTCGGCAGGGTGCCATCCAACTGGTTGGTAGTGCTGTTGAAGCTCAGCTTCAGCCCAGTGGCTCCGAACAGCCGCCCGAAGTCGGCGGTGTTGACCGGCGACACCGTGCTGGTCAGCGCCGGCTGGGTGATGGCCCCCGTACCGCGGTTGTTGGTCGTGGCCGCGGTCTTGGCGGTACCGGCGAAGCCCAGTTGATCGGCCTGGGCCAGATCCACCTTGAGCTGGGAAGCACCGCGACGCGTCGGCTGCAGGCTGAAGACATCGCCGGCCTGGGCCTTGGCGAGCTCGGCAGCACTGAATTGCACCTTGAAGCCCTGATCGTTGCCATTGGCATCCGTAAGGGTCAGGGTGACCGGATCGGTACCGCTCTGGTTGACCGTGAGCGCCGCGTTGTCACTCGCCCGCCGCGCCGTGAAGCCGGTGCCGTTGTAGTCGAGACGGTAGTCGCTGGGCGAGAGCTTGCTGGTATCGGTGATACTCAGGGTCGCGCTGGCCGAGCCGGTATTGGTGGCCCGCCCCATCACCCGCAGACCGATGCTCTGGGTGTCGTTGATGTCGCCGAACAGCGCCGAGCCGGCATTGCCGGACAGGTCCAGGCCCTGTCCCAGCTGCTTGTTGACGGTGTCCGCCAGGGTCAGCGACAACTGCCCCAGGCTGTTGTAGGCGTGGTCCAGCGCCGTGTCGCGATAGGACAGCAGGCCGCCCATCTCGCCGCCGCTCAGCTGGCTGGTGACATTCTGCTCGGTCGAGCCGGAGGTCAGGACGATCTGGAAGCGCGAGGGATCGTCGGTGCCGGGCTTGGCCGTCATGCTGGACACGGTATTGCCCACCACCAGCGGCTGGCCGGTGCCAACAAAGAGGTTCAGCGCGCCGTCGTCCTGTTCCACTACCTGCAGCCCGACCATGCCGGACAGCTGCTTGATCGCCTGTTCACGGGAATCGATGAGATCGTTGGGCGAACCGCCGGCGGCCTTGGAACGGGCAATGGCGTCGTTGAGACTGCCGACGCTCTTGGCCAGCGCATTGACCTGATTGGTCAGCGCCGACAGCTGGTCGTTGATCTGGCCGTTCTGCTTGTCGACCTGGTCGTACAGGGTGTTGAACGACTTAGCCATGCCCTGGGCCTGAGCCAGCACGGCCTCCCGCGCCGGGATCGACGACGGATCCTGGGCAGCGGTCTGCAGGGTGGCGAAGAACTTCTGCATGGCCGGGGTGATACCCGTCGTGCTGTCGGACAGCAGGCCGTCGAGCTGGGAGATCTGGCTCTTGAAGGTCTGCAGTTCGCTGTTCTGGCTGTTGGCCGAGCGCACCTGGTTGGTGAGGAAATCGCTGGCGAGGCGGCGTACATCCACCGTCTGGGAGCCGGAACCGACATAACCCGAGCCATTGAACTGGGCGATGTTGGTCTGCTGGATGGTCTCCTGCCGCGAATAGCCGGGCGTGTTGACGTTGGCGATGTTGTGGCCGGTGGTGGTCAGGGCGTTCTGCGTGGTGCGCAGGCCCGACAGACCAATGGAAAGTAGATCAGCCATGGCTCACCTCAACCGCGGGACGGACTGGTGCCCAGGGAGGCGACCGTCTGATAGGTGTTCATGTTGCGGGCGATCTGGATCACCTTGCGTGCGTATTGCGGATCGGTGGCGTAGCCGGCCTGCTGCAGGCCCTGCATGAAGCGCTCGGAGTTGCCGTTGGTGGACAGCGCCTTGTCGTAGCGGTCGTTGCTCTGCAGGAAGTTCACATAGTCGTGGAAGCTGTCGGCGAAGGAATCGTAGGTGCGAAACTTGGCGGTCTCGGTCACCGCCTTGCCATTGACGAATTCCTGGGTCACCGCCGGGGCGCTGCCGCCGTCCCAGCCGTGGGACTTGATGCCGAACAGGTTGTTACTGTTGCTGCCATCGGCCTGCTTGACCATGTGCTTGCCCCAGCCGGTTTCCAGCGCCGCCTGGGCGACCAGGTACTTGGGGTCCACGCCCAGGCGCTTCGCCGCGGCTTCGGCCATGGGCATCATGGTGTCGACGAATTCCTGACGGGTACGGAAACGGGTCTTGCCGGTGGCAGCGGCGGCGCTGTCCACGCTGGCGACGGCCTCGGTCGAGGCAGCCGGCTTGCTGCCGGGTTGCGTGGCCTGCTGGCGCCAGGCGCTTTGGGCGGCAGCCACTTCCTGGAAGCTCTGCTTGAGCGCAGCACCCTGCTCCGCCGCGCCGGAAATATTGGCGGCGGTACGCTCGGCCAATCGCCCGGGCAGCGCCAGCCGACGCGAATTGAGCGCGCTGGAATCGTCACGCCCGGACGCCACCGCATTGGTCGGCTTGAGGCCGTGGCTCGCCACATCGTTGAGCTTGGCATTGCGGCCAGCCGCCAACTGGCCTTCGGTGGGCGCAGCCTGGCCGACCTGGGCAAAGGGATTGGGGCGCGCCGACGGCTGGGCGGTCTTGCTCAGCTGACGCTCGAGCACGTTGGCCAGGCCGATACCGCCGCCATCCCGGGACAGGGAGACGGCCAGCTGCTGGTCGTACATGTCCTGGTACTGCTTGGTGGTCTCGCTGGAAAAGGGGCTGTCCTTGTCCGCCAGCGCCTGGTTGGCGCTGCGCATGGACTTTAGCATCTGGCTCAGGAACAGCGACTCGAATTCGCCGGCGACCTTCTTGACGTTTTCCGAGCTGTCGCGATCCTTACCCTTCATCTGGGCCAACCGATTCAGGTCGGTGAAGGCCCCCGAATCCTTGACGTTGCCGTAGTTGCCACCCAGACGAGATTCCATCGCCCGTTCTCCTTAGATAACGATCAGATCGGCCTGCAAGGCGCCGGCCTGTTTCAACGCTTCGAGAATGGCGACCAGGTCGCTGGGCGCCGCGCCCACCTGATTCACCGCTCTCACGATCTCGTCCAACGTGGTACCCGGACCGAACTTGAACATCGGCTTGGCCTCCTGCTTGGCCTTGACGGTCGACTGGGGGGTCACCACCGTCTGCCCACCCGACAAGGGATTGGGCTGGCTCACCTGGGGGTCCTCGCTGATGGTCACGGTCAGGCTGCCCTGGGTCACCGCCGCCGGCGAGACCTTGACGTTCTGGCCAATGACGATGGTCCCGGTGCGGGAGTTGACGATGACCTTGGCCACCGCCTGCCCCGGATCCACTTCCATGTTCTCCAGGATCGAGATGTAGTCGACGCGCTGGCCAGGATCCACCGGCGCCGTGACACGAATCGATCCGGCATCAACAGCAGATGCAACACCCGCGCCAAGTGTCTCGTTGATCTTGTCGACGATGCGCTTGGCGGTGGTGAAGTCGCTGCGATTGAGGTCCAGCGTGATGCTGTTGCCCTGGTCGAAGCCGCTCGGCACCGGTCGCTCGACGGTGGCGCCATTGGGAATGCGGCCGGATGACGGAACGTTGACGGTAATCTTCGAGCCGTCACGGCCTTCGGCGTCAAAACCCCCGACCACCAGGTTGCCCTGGGCGATGGCGTAGATCTGGCCATCGATACCCTTGAGCGGCGAGAGCAGCAGACTGCCGCCTCTCAGGCTCTTGGAGTTGCCGATGGAGGACACCGTGATGTCGATGGTCTGGCCAGGCTTGGAAAAGGCCGGCAGATCGGCATGGATGGACACCGCCGCGACGTTCTTCAGCTGCGCCGTGGTACCCGGCGGCACCTTGATGCCGAACTGGGCCAGCATGTTGTTGAAGGTCTGCACGGTGAAGGGCGTCTGGGTGGTCTGGTCGCCGGTACCGGGCAGCCCCACCACCAGGCCGTAGCCGATCAGCTGGTTGGTCCGCACGCCCTGGATGCTGGCGATGTCCTTGAGCCGATCCGCCTGGGCCAGGGGCATGACCAGGGCCAGGGCGGCAGCGGCGATGAGGGTCTTGAACATGGCGCTCATCCTCAGAAGGGCATCAGCGGGCTGCCGAAGAACTGGCTCAGCCAGCCCGGCTGACTGGCATCGGCGAAGGCGCCGGTGCCCGAATAGGTGATACGGGCATCGGCCACGCGGGTGGACGACACGGTGTTGTCGGTGGCGATGTCGTCGGCGCGGACCATGCCTTGGATGCGCATGAGTTCGTTGCCGGTGTTGAGCGTCAGCCACTTCTCGCCGCGGACCACCAGGATGCCGTTGGGCAGCACCTCGGCGATGGTCACGGTCAGCGAGCCGGACAGGCTGTTGCCCTGGGCCGCCGTGGACTTGCCGGTGTTGGAGCGGTTGCCGGAGAAGCCGGCGTCCAGGCTCAGGTCGCCATCGGCCAGGGGATTGGGGATCTTCGGCTTGGCGCCGAACAGCGAGGTCAGCCCCAGGGTCGCCTTGCTGTTCTTGGCGACGTCGGAACTGGCGTTCTTGCTGGCCTGGGTCTTCTCCTGCAGGGTGACGGTGATGATGTCGCCGATGCGGAAGGCCTTGCGGTCGGTATAGAGATTCTGCTCGAACCCCGACTGGAAGATGGCGCCGTTGTTCTGCGCCGCCGGCACCGGCGTGCGCGGCAGCACCGGGGCGTAGTAGGGATCGTCCGGCTTGGCGGCCGGGGCTACGCATCCTGCGAGTACGAGCGCTCCCAGGAGCGGGGCGACGGCGAACAGAGGTTTCATGGAGCGCTTCCTCACAGGGGATTAGAGCTGTTGACTGACGAAGCCGAGCATGTCGTCGGCCGCTTTGATGACCTTGGAATTCATCTCGTAGGCGCGCTGGGTGGTGATCATGTTCACCAACTCCTCCACGGTGCTCACGTTGGAGTTTTCCAGGGTGCTCTGCAGCACGGTGCCAAGACCGTTGAGGCCCGGGGTACCGACCTGGGGGGCGCCGCTGGACGCCGTCTCGCTGAACAGGTTCTGGCCCACGGCCTGGAGACCGCCCGGGTTGACGAACTGGGCGATCTGCAGATTGCCGATGACCTGGGGTGCGGCCTGGCCGGCGGTAGTGACCGACACGGTGCCGTCTTCGCCAACGGTGAAGGTCTTGGTATCGGCCGGCAGCACGATGGCGGGCTGCAGGGCGAAGCCGTTGGCGGTGACCAGCTGGCCATCGGCATTCAGATGGAAGGTACCGTCACGGGTGTAGTTGATGGTCCCGTCAGGCATGGTCACCTGGAAGAAGCCGTCGCCGTTGATGGCCATGTCCAGCGGCTGGTCGGTGGTCTGCAGCGAACCCTCGGTGAAGTTCTTCTGGGTGCCGACGATGCGCACACCGGTACCCAGTTGCAGGCCAGAGGGCAGCTGGTTGTCCTGGGTGGACTGGGCACCCGGCTGGCGACGGATCTGGTACAGCAGGTCCTGGAATTCGGCGCGATCGCGCTTGAAGCCCGTGGTGGACACGTTGGCCAGGTTGTTGGAAATGGTGGTGAGGTTCATGTCCTGGGCGGACAGACCGGTCTTGGCGACCCACAGTGACGACATCATGATGGTATTCCTCGAAGTGCCGGTTTTACGTCGGCGCTAGCCTTGATCAGGAGAATTGCAAAACCTTTGCCAGCGCCGCGTCGTTGTCTTCGGCGCTGCGCATCATCTTCACCTGCAGCTCGAACTGGCGGGACAGCGACAGGATCGAGGTCATCTCCTCCGCCGCATTGACGTTGCTCGACTCGACGAAGCCGGACACCAGGGACACGTTGGCATCCATGGGCGGCGCGGCCTGGCCCTGCTTCATGTGCAGCAGGCCGTCGAGCCCCTTTTCCATCTGCTTGGTGTCGGGATTGACCAGCTTGATGCGGTCGACCTGGGCCAGGGCGTTGGCCGCCTGACCAGAGCCGCGCACGGTGATGCTGCCGTCCTGACCGATTTCCACCTTGGAAGCGGGCGGCACGGCGATGGGTCCGCCATTGCCGAGCACCGGCAAGCCGCTGCCGGTCCGCAGCATGCCGAGGGGATCGATCTGCAGGCTGGAGGTGCGGACATAGGCCTCCTTGCCGGAGGGATCCTGGACCGCGACGAAGCCCGGCCCCTGGATGGCCACGTCCAGGTCACGCCCGGTTTCCTGCAGCGCACCGGGAGTGAAGTCGGTCGCCGGCCGCTCGCTCATGGAATAGACGCGCGACGGCATGGTTTCGCCGAACACCTGCATCGAGCGCGCCTGTTCGAGATCCTTGCGGAATCCCGAGGTCGAGACGTTGGCCAGGTTGTTGGCATGGGCGCGCTGAGCCATTTCGTTCTGGCTGGCGCCGGTCATGGCGACGTACAGCAGCTTGTCCATCTGATCCTCCGACGGCGGCAGATTGCCGCCAAGCTTGCGTTCGGAGGTTCTATAGCAAGGCCCGTTCCAGAAAACTTAAACACATATGAATCAAGGACTTGAGAATAGAAAAGCCTCCCGAGGGAGGCTTTTCCTGACGTCTGAGCGGCAAGCCGTCAGAGAAACGACATCAACGCAGGTTGATGATGGTCTGGGTGATGGCGTTCTCGGTCTCGATGGTCTTGGCGTTCGCCTGGTAGTTGCGCTGCGCCACGATCATGTCGACCAGCTCGGTGGAGATGTCCACGTTGGACGCCTCCAGCGCCCCGGACTGCAGGGCTCCCAGGGTTCCGGAGCGCGGCGTGCCGACCACCGGCTGACCCGACTCCGAAGACTCGGTCCAGGAGGTCTTGCCCATGGGGGTCAGGCCCTGGACGTTGGCGAAGTTCGCCAGCACGACCTGGCCCTGCACCTTGGACTGACCGTTGGTGTAGCGCGCGAAGATCTGGCCGGTATCGTCGATCTCCAGGCCGGACAACTGGCCGGTGGTGTAGCCGTCCTGGTTGACGCTGGTCACGGCAAAGGCGCTGCTGTACTGGGTCGAGCCACGCATATCCAGGGTGATGCCGGCCGGGTTGGCCACGGCGCCGTTGGAGGCCCAGGTCGCCGGGGTACCGCCGTTGGAAATGGCCGGGACCCAGTTGTCCAGCTTGAGCACGCCCTCGAAGGCATTGGTGCTGGCGTTGTTGACCTGCTTGAGATCGGTCGAGGCCACATTGGCACCGTCGAGCGCACCACTGCTGGTGAACGGCAGGGTCACGCTGTAGGGCGTGGCGACCTTGGTGGTCGCATCTTCCTTGGTGGGGTCGCCCGGATTGCGACCGTCGATCAGCACGTTCATGGTCCAGGAGTTGTTCGCGCCCTTGACGAAATACTGCGACAGGACGTGGGCGTTGCCCTGGCTGTCATAGATGTTCACCGAGGTCGAGGAGTTGTAGCTGGTCGGATCGGACGGGTTGAACGGCGTCGTGGTCGGCGTCGTCTGGGTCGAGTTCAGGTTGACCGTTTGCTTGATCGAGCTGGACGCCTTGGGCGCCTGGCTGGCGGTCTCGATGCGCAGGTCGCTGCGCACGCCCGGCTGCAGCAGACCCTGGTCGTTGGTGGTATAGCCCTGCAGCTTGTAGCCGTTGTTGTCGACGATGAAGCCTTGCTTGTCGGTCCCGAAGTAACCGGCACGGGTGTACTGGATAGCGCCATTGTTGCTGGTGACGAAGAAGCCGTTGCCGTTGATGCCCATGTCCAGCGCGTTCTGCGTGGAATCGATGGTGCCCTGGTTGAACAGCTGGCCGACATTGCCGAGCAGCACGCCGCTGCCCTGGGCATTCTTGCCGGTGCCCAGAACCGAGGCGGCATAGAGGTCCTGGAACTCCGCCCGCGACTGCTTGAAGCCGACGGTGCTGGCGTTGGCGATGTTGTTGCCGGTGATGTTGAGGTCACTGGACGCGGCCTTGATGCCGCTCAAACCGATATTGAAAGACATGCTGGATTCCTCTCGTGTGCCGCGCCTTACTGGCCGACCGCCTGGACTTTGGAGATGCCGATGCTGCCGACGCCGGCAAGGTTGAGTGTCATTTCGCCGCCGTTCTGCCCGAGCGTCACACTGTCGACGTTGGCTGGCAGACTGGTCTTCATGGCCGTGGTGGTGTCGTTCACGTTCGCCTGGGCCTCGAAGCGGTAGGTGCCGGCATCCAGCTTCTTGCCGCTGGCGTCGGTACCATCCCAGGTAAAATTCACCAGGCCACTGGATTGCTGCCCCAGGTTCAGACGATTCACCTGACTGCCCGCGTCGTTGTAGACATTGACCCAGACGTTCGGACTGGACGCGGTCAGGTTGAGCGCACCCTTGAAGTCCGCACTGGTATCCACCTTGACCTTGTCGGTATCGACGATCACCTTGCGGCCCACCAGGGTGGACGCCTGCAGTGCCTGGGAAGACTGACTGCCGGAGAGGATCGAGCTGACGCTGGTGTTGAGGTTGGTGATGCCCTCGACGGTACTGAACTGCGCCAGCTGTGCGATGAACTCGCCGTTGCCCTGGGGCTCCAGCGGATTCTGGTTGTTCATCTGGGCGACCATCAGCTTGAGGAACTCGTCCTTGCCGAGCTTGCCGCCTTTCTTGCCATCGCTGCTAGCGGTCTCGGAGGTAGCGTCTGTCTTGTTGACGGAGTACTTGTCGAGCACCGACTGAGCGGTTGAATTGGTCGTGCTTATGGACATGGCGCCGGTTCCTTACTGACCGAGGGTCAGTACCTTCTGCATCATCTGTTTGGCGGTATTCATCATTTCCGCATTGGTCTGGAAGGCGCGACTGGCCGAAATCATGTCGGCCATCTCCTCCACCACGTTCACGTTGGGGTAGTAGACGTAGCCGTCCTTGTCCGCCATGGGGTGGTTGGGCTCATAGCGCTTCTGCACCTCGCTCTGATCCTCGACGATGCCCTTCACCTCTACCCCGACCCCGGCCTGGCCCTGGTTGTCGAACAACGAGGCGCCGCCCTGGGCGTCATTGAGCTGGGCGGCGAATACCGGATGCCGCGCCTTGTAGGTCTGGTCGACGCTGGAAGACACGGAATCGGCGTTGGCCATGTTGCTGGCCACGGTGTTGAGGCGAACGTTCTGGGCGCTCATCCCGCTACCGGCGATGTTGAACAGCGAACTCAGGGACATGGCTACTCTCCGCGCAGGGCCGACATCAGCCCCTTGAACTTGCTATTGAGCAGGGTGAAGCTGGCCTGGAAATTCATCGCGTTTTCGGCGTAGTTGGCCTGCTCGACCTGCGCATCCACGGTGTTCTGGTCCACCGAGGGCTGAGTGGGGATGCGATACTTCAAGGCCGCATCGCCCATGCCCATGTCGAAGCCTTCAGCGGCGATATGGCGGCTGTTGGTGGTTTCCAGCTGATAGTGGCCGGCAGCGCCCGGAGCGCTCTTGGCCGCCTGCTCTGCCATCACGGCGCTGAAATCCAGATCCCGCGCCTTGTAGCCCGGGGTATCGGCATTGGCGATGTTGTTGCCCAACACCTCGGCGCGTTGCGAACGGAAGTTCAGCGCCTGCTCGTGCAACCCGAGTGCTTTGTCGAAACTGATGCTCATGTCGAGAGACCTTTGACGTGGCTTGCAAGCGATTTAGCAAGGCCCGTGCCAGTCTCTTGCATCCATTTAAATCAAGGGTTTAGCGCAACGCGGCAGTCAGAACGACGGCAAGCGGCAAGGTTTTTCCGCCGCCTTTGCCGGCCCCGGGATCGGGGGCGGCAAAACTTTGGCGCAGAAAAGGTAAACCGGGAGCCAGACCTACATGCTGTGGATTTTCCCCTATCGAACCGGACCAATGCCCCGTCAAATTGCGGCCTGCCACAAACGCCTAAAATCCTGCAGCGATCGGTATTCGACGCGTTGTACGGATACCCCTCGCAATGCCTGACAGCGATAGCCAGGTTGCTTAGGGTCTTTGCATGGTCGAGCTTAGACATGTGGCGGATATAACCGCCCTTCTTAGTCTTCACGAAGCTTTCCGCCATCCCGCTGCCTGGGGACTACACGCCGTTTTCATCAGAGGCAACAGGTCGACCTGCTGCGCAAAAGATGAGTCTGTTTGGCGGTATAGGTCTACTCATTACCAGCCAGATACTGCGCCGTTAACGAAAGTCGCCTAACTCCAAGCCATGTTCGATAGCGCCTAGCATCACGTCGCGAACCACGTCACCGCTACAGCGTCTTGCGCCAGCCGCCCAACTGACAGTAAGGCAATGGCAGGCTATCGCCCGCCATTGCCGGGAAAGGACCTAAACCGATGTCCAAAGCCAGTTGAACATTACGTCTGTCTCAAGAGTTGTTGTGGCGCGCATCGGATAGAGCACGACGATAAAGGGTAACCATCTCGCCCAGCAGCTCCTGAGCGATATTGCAGGCAACCTTTAGCCGCAGCTCTTCAGGATGACCGGAGTGGCGCTCTGCCAGCTGAATTAGCAGGTCACCTAGCATTGAGGCACGAAGATCCGCATCGGCATCGATAGATCGAGTGGAAAGATCCATTTGGTCGAGCGTGATTGGCTTGCTGGGGAACGGGACGATAGAGGGATTCTTCTCAGCCATAGCAAACCTCCGTTGTAGAGGTAGATGGCATACAGGTAGCGCCAAGGCGGAGCTCGGGCTTAAAAGGAGATACAGGCATTTTAACTGCTCCTCAGACGATTAAGGAGCCGCCACCCGCCGTTGTCACTCGGTGATGGGAGGCGGACCGTGAGGGGGTGACAAACCGGCGTCCGAGGCAACCGGCCAGGCAAAAGCCTGCCCCACACGGCCCGCCATAGAAAACAACAGATGTGGTCTAGCTACAGCGCTACCGCGCCTCGAACGAATCGGGTTGTCACACCCGGTCGTGGGATTGACCACGACAATGCAAATTTACCGTTTTGGAACGCGCCCTAGCAACCCGTGACGACGCTCGCTACCTATGACTCATCTAGGTTGGTCTACAGCAGACCATTTGGTACGCAACAGAAATACGGTAACGGGCCAAATCAGATTGTTCTGGGACAGACCAATCCAGCCCCCACGAGACTCGCTGACAGCCGAACGGCCTTCGTAGGGGGAGAGCAAATGGGAAACTATTGCACGCACAAGCGCTACGCATCGACTAACTGGTTCACGACGCCAATCGCACTGCTGGTAGATCCGCGGCTGACGCCGCTGGAGCGCAACGGGTGGCAGGTCTTACGCATGCTCAGTGATGCAGACGGTGTGAGTTCGCTTACGAGTCTGAGCCAGCTTCGACGCTATCTCAGCACCACGCCGTTAGGACAACGGGCGGGCTATGAGACGGCACGACGTGTGCTGAAGGTGCTACGCCTGACGGGTTGGATCACTCTGCTCGGTGTACAGCGTGACCCCATGACGGGCAAGGTGATGAGCGAGCGCTACAGGGTGCATGAGCGTGCCTTAGCGTTTGATCGAGCATGCACTGCCGACCAGACGCTTGCCGGCCTATTGCACGCGTGCCTTCACGAGACGGGCCATCCGATCCACCGGATTGCGCAGCATCTCAATCATGCGTTCGAGCAAAAGCAGCGCAGTGACGATGGGCAGGCTAGCCCTGATGACCTCGGGAGCTCTAGCTCCGAGGCGGTACAGATGGGGTCTGGCATAGGCCAAACTGGTCTGTCACAGACCAACGAAGTCCACGACGAACCCATTGGCCAATACAGTACGTACAGTAGTAAGACGTATAAAGTACGTACGTACCCTTCAGAGCTCGAAAGCACAGAGGGCAGCACTCCGCTTCCATCCTGTCTTGCGGGAGTTGATGAAAAGCAGTTGCAAGAGCTTCTAACTGGACTTGATGAGTTGGCGCTGGAGCAGCGTCAGCAGGTGTTGGCAGAACTGGAGGCCAGACACCGTAGCGGCGGCATACGCGACGTAGTGGCCTATGCCTTTGGCTTGATCAGACGAGCGCAGTCGGGAGGTTTCCGGCCTTATGCACTGCGAGACAGGCCGGCAATGCAGACCGTGGCGAACAGAGACCTCGGCATGGACCATCGTCCCCGCCCGGCACATCGAGTAGCCCCCGCAAAGCGCTCAACGCCCGAGATTGCCGAAAACCACATTGCGACGCTTCGCAAGATGCTCAACATGCCCGTGCGATGCAACGAATCAGGCTGAACGCGGAGAGGAACTTAAGACCTATCACCCCCGGCAGGTATAGGCGTGGCTGAGACTAGGCTGTGCTCAGGTTGTACAGCATGCCGGCAAGTTGCGTGGACGATAAAAGCCAACGCAGCACCGTGCATACCAACCGGAATGTTTAAAGCCGAGCAACAGCAGTCGCTTGGATGGGTACGGTTAGTACTAGGAACCAATTACAGCTAGATAGCACACAGAGCTGCAAAGTACCGCGAAGACCATGTGCTGAAATCCAGCTTTGCCACCCTCTATCGAATGCTTACTTGGCCTTGTAGATGATGCCCGGATTGCACTGCACCATCTGGTAGAGATCCGGCAGGCCGTTGAGGGCCTCGGAGGCGCCCAGGAACAGATAACCGCCCGGCTTGAGGGTACCGTGAATGCGCGTGAGGATGTCCTTCTTCACTTCAGCGGAGAAGTAGATCAGCACATTGCGGCAGAACACCATGTCGAATTTGCCGAGGCTGGCGTAGCTGTCCAGCAGATTTAGCGCGCGGAATTCGATACGGCTGCGAATCGCCGGCTTAACCGCCCAGCGATTCGGCTGGAGCACGTCAAAGTAGCGCTGCAAGCGCTCCTGGGATAGCCCTCGACCGATCGCCAGCGAATCGTACTCACCCGACTTGGCCGCGGTGAGAATGGCGCCGGAGAGGTCGGTCGCCACGATTTGCATACCGCCACGCCCCTGCCCCGCCGCGCTGCGCTCGAATTCGTCCATGGTCATGGACAGTGAATAGGGTTCCTGACCCGAAGAGCAGGCCGCCGACCAGACCCGCAGGCGCTGGCCGAAGGTGTTCTTGGTCAACTCCGGCAAGAGGCGGTTCTTCAGCACCTCGAAGGGATAGGTGTCGCGAAACCAGAGGGTTTCATTGGTCGTCATCGCATCGATGACCTTTTCCCGCAGACCGCCACGGGGCTGCATCTGGATGCGCTGCACCAACTCCGACAACGTCTTGATCCCCTCGGTCTCCATCAGCTTGTTGAGCCGACTGGAGACGAGGTACTGCTTGTTGTCACCGAGCAGGATCCCGCTGGATTTCTCGAGGAAATCACGAAAAAGCACAAAATCCGCGTTGACTGCTGACACTGCCGCTCCGCCTTCTGGATACCGGGATAGAGACGCCTTCACCTAGTGACTGTCGACCGCATTGATGCGCTCGGCTACCCGGGAGGCAAGATCATCGGGACGGAACTTGGCCAGGAAGTCGTCCGCACCGACCTTCTTGACCATCGCCTGGTTGAAGACGCCGGACAAGGAGGTATGCAGCAGTATATGCACTTTCTGCATCCGCGAATCATGACGGATTTCCGCCGTCAGGGTGTAGCCATCCATTTCCGGCATCTCGATGTCGGAAATGATCATCAGCAATTCCTCTTCCGGACGCTTGCCTTCCGCCACCATCGCCTGGAGAAAGTTCAGGGCCTGGCGACCGTCGTTGAGGGAGATGACCTCTACCCCGACGGTTTCCAGGCAGCGGCTCACTTGCTTGCGGGCCACCGAGGAGTCGTCGACGATCAGAACGCGCTTGGTGACGGCCTTGGCCTGTACCACTTCGCTGATGACGCCGGCCGACACGGTTTCGACCGACGGTGCGACTTCGGAGAGGATCTTTTCCACGTCGATGATCTCGACGAGCTGGTTGTCGACCCGGGTGACGGCGGTCAGGTAGTGGTCACGACCGGTCCCCTTGGGCGGCGGATTGATGCCTTCCCAGTTCATGTTGACGATTCGCTCCACCGAGCGCACCAGGAAGCCCTGCACCTTGGTGTTGTACTCGGTGATGATCACGAAGCAGTTGTTGATGTCTTCCAGCCCACGACGACCGGTAGCCATCGCCAGGTCGATGATGGGAAAGGTGCCGCCACGAATGCTGGCCACGCCCCGTACCACCGGACTGGATTTCGGCATCACGGTGAGTTTGGGGCACTGCAGCACCTCCTTCACCTTGAAGACGTTGATGCCGTAGAGCTGCGAGCCGTCCAGGCGGAACAGCAGCAGTTCCAGACGGTTCTGGCCCACCAGTTGGGTACGTTGGTTGACTGCGTCCAATACACCAGCCATTTGGCGACTCCTCTCGTTGCCACGGACCGGTTGGAAAACTCGGCACAGGGCTTGCTTAGATGTGACTCATGAAGATCGAAGCGACGTGTTTCCGACCTATGAAGAACTCTTGCCGCTGGGCTGCGAATCTTGTGTTGATCCTGACATGCCTGGGCGGAAAGGCCTATGCAGAAGGCGACTACACCTCATCTGACGAACTTATCGGCGCTGTCGAAAGTTTTCTTGAGGAGCGCGTGCAGGAATATTTGCTGGAGACCCATTCCAACGCTCGCCATGAAACCCAGATCAACTCCCTGGATCCCCGATTGCGCCTTGCCGCCTGCGACAAACCCCTGACGCTATCCCAACAGGGCAGCCCGACGCCGGTGGGCCGGATCAACGTCAAGGTGCGTTGCGAAGGCGGCAGTCCCTGGACGGTATTCGTGCCCGCTCAGGTCAAGCTGTATCGCCCGGTGGTGGTTACTCAGCAGCCGCTGTTGCGTGGCGCGGTGCTCGACGACCAGAACGTGGCCCTGGTGGAGCGCGATGTCGGCACCCTGACCCAGGGTTACCTGACCAGCCTGGAGCAGGTGATAGGTACCCAGCTGAAGCGTCAGGTGGTCAGCGAGCAGGTGCTGGCGCCCTCCTTTATCGAGCAGGCCGAACTCATCCGCAAGGGCGAACAGGTGGTGATCAATGCCCGCAGCGCTTCCTTCAGTATCCGCATGCAGGGCGAAGCCCTCAGCGCAGGCGCCAAGGATGAGGAGATTCGTGTACGCAACCTGAGCTCCAACCGGGTGATCCGCGGTCGGGTCGTCGATCAGGGGCAGGTGGAGGTGGCGCTTTAGCGAAGAAGTCAAAAGGAGTACCTTGGCGTCTGCATCCTGAACCTCTGCGCGTCATCCTGTCGAAGGATGTGACAAGGCGCACAGGTCTGCGGCTAAAGTTTCGGCATGGCACGCCGATAAGCCGGACATGCGAATGAGACGACACGAGGATCTTCACTCATGGCTCTAGATATCAATCGCCTGAATTCGTCCTCTACTGCGGGCATAGGCAACACCAAGGCGGCGTCCACCAAGGACGTGTCCACGGCTCAGACCAGCGACGTCAAGGCTACCAAGAGCACCGCCTCCGGCGAGTCGGTCAGCTTGAGCGCCGAGGCCAAGCAACTGAGCTCCTTGACGGCAGGGCTCAAGGATCTGCCGGTGGTCGACAGCGACAAGGTCAGCCGCCTGAAACAGGCCATCGCCGATGGCTCCTACAAGGTCGACAGCCAGAAGGTGGCCGACAAGCTGATGGCGTTCGAGTCCTGACGCCCGGCTCGGCATGGCCTTTCTGACGATCGCCACTAACGTTCGAACGGAAACCGCGCCATGCCCCATGCCAACTTGCTCGAGATCACCCGCCACGACATCGACCTGAGCGAGCAACTGCTGGCCCTGATCGAGCAGGAGTTCCAGGCCCTGAGCGAGCGCCAGCTCGATCGGCTGGAGGCCCTGCTGGGCACCAAGCAGATCCTGCTCAAACAGCTCGATCAGCACGCTCAGCAGCGTACCCTGCTGCTCCAGACCCATGGTCTGCGAGCGGATCTGCAGGGTTTGCAGGCCTACGCCGCCCAGCAGCCCGACGGGGAAGAATTGTTGGCACGCTCCAGTCAGCTCGCGCAGCTCATGGAGCAATGCAAGGCTCACAACGTCCGTAATGGCCAGATCATCCAGGCCAACCGCTTCGTGGTCGGCAAACTGCTCAATGTACTGCAGGGCACTTCGGCGCCCACGCTGTACAACCGTCGCGGCAGTCAGACCGGTGGCGGCTATCAGCGTCCCCTGAGCTCGGCTTGATCACGGGCATTCTCATGCCAGCGTTTTTCACTGTACAGATGGCGTTAAGCCAGTATCCTTGCTGACCGCTGTTTACAGGAGTTTCCAGGTGCAAGGCTCTTCCGCTAGCGACCATGCCGCTCAGCCACCCCAGGTCTATCGCTCCAAGGGCGAGATCCTGGCCTGCCTGCGGCCAGCGCAACAGCAGCATATTCCGCTGCGGATCACCTTCAATCGTCAGGGGCAGCAATTCCAGAGCTTCGTCGTCGAGATCGACGAGGCGAAGGGCTTGATCGCGCTGGATGAGTTCATCCCACGCGAGGCCGAACGTCTGCTCGAACAGGGCCAGTCGTTCCGGGTGGACAGCTTCCACGAAGGCATCAAGGTCACCTGGGAGATCAATCATCCGGTCGAGTTCAGCGAGCTGGATGGCAATCGCTGCTACTGGATCGGCCTGCCCACCGAACTCACCTATCACCAGCGGCGCAATGCCTATCGGGTCAAGTTGCTGCTGACCCAGCCGGCGACGGCGGAGCTGAGCCAGGGCAACAGCCCGATCCAGCTGCGAGGCCAGTTGATCGATCTGTCGGCCACGGGCTGCAAGCTGCGTTTCCCTGGCAACGTCACTCATCTGCTGCAAACGGGGCAGCAGGTACAGAGCTTCAGCGCGGAGTTGCCCATCGGAACGATCAACACCCCGGTGACCATTCGCCACGTGGCCTGTCCGGAGCGTATGGAATACAGCGACGTCGGCGTCTGCTTCAACAGCCTGACCGGCGCAGCCCAGCGCCAGATCGAGCGCTTCATCTACCAGTTGCAGCGAGAAAACCGCCGGTTCGAGTGACCGACCGGGCGTCCACGACTGCTGGACGCCCTCCTCCACCGCTCAGGGCGCCTTGGATTCAGGCGGGTTCTGCAGGAACTCGATCTCTTCCTGCAGCGGTGCTCCCTCCTCGACAGGCTCCTCCTCTACGACCGGCTCAGTGTGCATCTGGTCATGCACCACCTGGCTATCGACCCGTGGATCCAGGGCCGCTGCCAGCGGCGAACTGGTCGACCCTTCGGGCATCTGTACGTGGCTCAGCGGCGCCTCGTCGACCAGGTGCTTGCCGGTGACCGCATCCGGACGAATGCGCCAGATCAGGATGGCACCGCAGAGCACGACAAAGGCATAGAGCATGTTGGGTCCGACCAGATTCATCAGCGCACCCACCACCAGCGGACCGATACAGGCACCGATGCCAAAGGTCACCAGTAGCATGGCGCTCAGGGATACCCGCCGCTCCCCTTCGATATGGTCATTGGACAGCGCCACCGCCAGGGGATAGAGCACGAATTGCAACAGGCTGGCGATGAGGCCGAGCGGCAGCAGCACCACCGGCGGCACATGGGGCAGCACGGCCAGTGGCAGGGCAGCCAGCATCAGGGCGATGGCGACCACCCGGATCAGCCAGCTGCGATCATGCCGATCCGACAGCCAGCCGATTGGCCACTGGGCGATCAGGCCGGCGAAGATGCAGCAGGCCATGAACAGGCCGATGCGCTCGGTGGGCAGGCCCTGGGCGCTGGCATAGAGGGGCGCCAGGCCGTAGAAGGAGCCGATCACCAGTCCGGCGACCAGGGTCGTGGTCAACGACTGCGGAATTCGCTGGATAAAAAACGTGGGTTCCAGCGGCGCCGGCTTGAGCGGTGCCGGGTGGATCTTGCCGGTGACCGCCACCGGCACCAGGCACAGGGCGTAACAGATGGCGACCAGCATCAGCTTGTCGACGCCGAGATCCGGCGAGAGCACCAGCACCACCTGCCCCAGCGCCAGGCCGAGGTAGGAAGCGGTCATGTAGCCGGAAAAGACCTTGCCGCGCTCGCCTGGGCCGGCCTGCTCGTTGAGCCAGCTCTCCAGCACCATGTACTGGCACATCATGCCCATGCCGATCAGCACCCTGAGTGCCAACCACATCGGCAGCCAGGGCAGCAGGCCGATCCCCAGCACCGCTGCGCCGACTACGCCGGCGCAGGTCACATAGGCACGGATATGGCCGACCTTGGCGATCAGTCGATGCCCCAACTTGCCGCCTATCACCAGGCCCGCGTAATAGGCAGCGGTCAGGGCGCCGACCCAGAGTCCCTGCACCTGATCGGCGGCCAGTCGCAGACCGAGATAGGTACTCAGCAGACCGGTCCCGATCAACATCAACAGCGTCGCGAAATAGAGCCCGCGAAACGCCGACAGCACACGCACCATTGCCTACTCCATCGTCTCTTGCACACCCGGCAAGCGCGACGGAATCAGCTTCGTCGTTGCGCCGCCAGCTGGGCGTCCTCGCCCAGGCGTGGGTTGTATTGGCCTGCACAGGCCTTCATCAGTACCTGCAGCACCGACAGATTACCTCTGACGCTGCTGATCTTGGTGGGTACCTCGCCCTTCGGATAGCGCCGCACGGTGGGGAGTTCCACGCAGCGATAGCCCAATTTCGGTACCCGATAGGAAAGATAGGCCAGCAACTCGTAGGTGGTGAACTCGTCGCGGAACGGTGCCACGCGCGGATCCAGCAGCATGGCCCGGCTGTAGGCGCGGAAACCCTGGGTGGTGTCGGTCCAGTGGAAACCCGAGGCCAGGCTCAGCATGGGCGCATGGATGAAGCGAATGGCGAAGTCGCGGGACTTGGGGGTGTTTTCCGCCACGCCGCCGGCCAGGAAGCGCGAGGCCTGGACGAAGTCGTAGCCCTGCTCGATGGCGTCGATGAAGCGCGGGATGGCGTCCGGATCGTCCTTGTCATTGCCGTCGATGGTCACGATGCCGGTGTAGCCCTCGTCGAGCACGAAGGCATAGGCGCAGCGCAGCTGGGAGCTGAGCTTGCCCGGTGCGGTCTTGACCAGCAGCCCACGCACGCCCAGCTCCTGTAGCCGCTGCGGCTCCAGCGAGCCGTCGGTACTGCCACCGTCGACGATGATGACATCGGCGATGTCGGCGATCCTGACCGCCGCCATGCGCCGCAAGAGGTTGAGAATCCGCTCGCCTTCGTTGATGACCGGGATCACCACGCAGTGCGGACGGCTGCGACCGTTCCAGAAGGTCGTCGAATAGCTGGGCACCTGCCAGAGGGCGCGCTCGGTGGCGGGAATTGCAGTAGTCATAGGTCCTCCAGGTTCAACCGACACGGGCCGTGATGAGGGCGACGCCGGCGATGATCAGGACGATGCCTGCCGCCGTGGTCCAGGGAAAGGCTTCGCGAAAGATCACCACCGACAACAAGGCGACGCTGGCGATGGCCCCGGCCGTCAGCACCGGATGCGCCACGTTCAGCGGCAGCTTGGCAAGGGCGGCGGCATACAGCAGAAAGGCCAGGCCATACATGAAGAGCCCCAGCCAGAATGGCCAGTTGGCAAGCGCGGCCATGGGATCGCTCAGACTGGGAAAACGCCGCGGCGGCAGCATGGCCAGCTTCACCAGCACGCTCGCCGAGGCGTTGGACGCAATGCCCAGGATCAGGATCAGCCACTTCATGCGGCAGCCTCCGGCAGGTCGCGATAGGCCTTGACCGCGACCTGGACGCCACGCTCCAGCGCGGCCAGGTTGGAGCCCTGCTTGGCCGGCAGCATCTCGATGCTGACCACCTGCTCCGGCAGCCGCCGGGTCAGGGCGAAGGCGATTCCCTCGTGGTTGGTACCGCCCTCCCCCAGGGTCACCAGATCCGGTTCGCTGGCATGGACGTGACCGATCAGTTCGGCATGCTCTTCGAGGACGCGGGCGGCATCCTCCTCGTTGATGGTCAGGGCGCCGGTATCGAGCTGCATGAGGATCGCCGGATGCTCCACGGCCCGTACCACGGCGGCGGTGGAATCGCTGTCGATCATGAAGTTGGCGCCATAGCGTGGCGGATTGGGCTCCAGGCAGATCTGCACCCGGTGCGCCGCGGCCACATCACCCAGGCGGCGGAAGAAGTCCCGTGCCTGCGCCAGGGCCTGGTCGTCACTCAGCCCCGAGCGATCGCGATTGCGCGGCGAGCCGAACACCAGGCGCGTCGCGCCCAGCCCCTCGGCGACCCGGCAGACGCCCTCCAGCTGCGCCAGCAGCGCGCGCTGCACGTCGTCGGCGCCGAAAACGTTGAGGCCGGTGGTGCCGAACAGTAACGCCTGCATGCCGGTGATCTCGATGCCGCGGGCCTGCCACTGCTGACGCACGACCTGGATTTCCTGAGCGGTGGCCGCCTTGGGATCGGCAAAATACTTGCCGGGGGCGATGTCGATGGCATCCACCCGGTATTGCTGCAGGATCTCGGCGACCATGGCGTCATCGGTCGGATCCCAGGCGATATTGGAGATGGCGATGCGCATCACTGACCCTCCGCCTTGATGACCGGGGGTTCCGACTGGGCATAGGCGCGGACCGCGAGCAGGGTGTCGCGCGCGCTGTACTGGTAGCCGTCACGCCCGCCGAAGACTTCGGCATGCACGCTGCGGAAATCGTAGCGCGCTGGCGTACCCTCCAGGGTATTGCCGAAGTCGCGTCCGAAACCCTGGCTGGCGATGTCAGCCACGCTGATGGGCTCGGCGGTCAGGTGCACCAGGTCCAGCCCGGCAGCCTGGGCGGTCTGGATGTCATAGCCGAGATTGACCATCGGATAGAACTGGAAGACGCCGCGACTTTCCACCGCGTGCAGGTTGTTGTCGTTGAGCAGGTCGTAGATCACGTTCTTGCGCAGCCCGGGCCCGACCAGGCCCGGCAGGCGGACGATCAGGGCCTTGGCGAAATGCTCACGGACGAACTGCTCCAGTCGATAGCGATTGGCGCCATAGGCGTGCAGTCCCTCTGCGTCCACCGCGGTGGTCTCATCGACGCCGAGCGGCTGCTTGAAGACATCCACGGTGCTGATCAGCACGAAGGAATCGCACTGGATCCGCGACAGATGACTGATCAGGCCATCGATCTTCTCGCGATCGGCCGCAGGATCGCGATTGGCGATCCACTTCTGCGCCGGCGCTCCGGCGCAGATGACCTGGCCATAGGGCTGATCGCCAATCTGGTCGATATTGGTGGAGCGAAACAGCGCGCCGAAGGCCTTCTGCTTGAGCAGCGTCGACCCCACGAAGCCGCTGTACCCTATCAATGCGTCGGTCTTCATGTAGCTCACCCCTTGGTCTTGAATCTCAGGCAATAGTCCGGTTGGCACTCCTCGACGGGATAACGCTCGTCCAGGTAGGCCTTGAGTCGTGGAAATTTGTCGTGCATGGAAATGTTGTTCAGCTTGAATGACCAGAAGGTCGTCGAATACACCACCGCCGGCGGATCGGCATGCTGCAGATCGCTGAGCAGATCGGCTTCGTAGGGTGGCGTGGCATAGACCGGATAGATGTACTTGGTACAGGCCGGCAGATCGGTCACGCCGTTGATGACCCCATTGTTGGCCAGATCGAACACACAGTGAGCGCCGCTTTCCAGCAGGCGCCGCGAGGCCCATTGCACCCCGGGCGTGGCCAAGGCGGCGTCATCCGGCAAGGCGGTCAGCGCCGGCACCCAGGCGAGCCCCTGGGCCCACACCCGCTCGACCGGCGACTTGTAGAGGTTGAAGGCGGCGAGCAGCACCAACAGCGCCGCCAGGGCCGGTACCAGCAGACGCCGGCTGAAGGCCAGCAGCGCACCCGCCAGCAGCACCGCAAAGAACGGCGAGGGATTAAGTCCGACCAGCCCCATCAGTACGGCAGCGGCAATGGCCGCGGCCGCCGCGCGCGGATGCGCCGAGATGTCC
Source organism: Pseudomonas aestiva (assembly GCF_039908605.1). Lineage (NCBI taxonomy): Bacteria > Pseudomonadati > Pseudomonadota > Gammaproteobacteria > Pseudomonadales > Pseudomonadaceae > Pseudomonas > Pseudomonas aestiva. The sequence goes on from NZ_CP150916.1 coordinate 3,391,675, forward strand.
CAGCCACCGTTGCGGGCCAGCCGCTGCCGGCGGGCGGCATAGAGCAGGCTCAGCAGGGGTACCCAGAAGCCCATCTGGATATGCTGGAAGTCCGCGCGATTGACCCCGATCTTGAAGAAGATCGCGAGCAGCACTGCCAGGGCGCCAATCAGCGGCAGATCCTCGCTCCAGCGCCACGGCCAGGGCAGACAGCGGATCAGGGCGAAACCGGCCAGCGCCGTAGGCACTGCCAGCAGCAGGCTCAGCGCCAGCGGCCGGGCATTCAGGCCATAGCCCCACTGGGACGAGGTTTCCAGAAGGAAGGTCAGGTTCTTGACGTAATCGGTCAGGGCGAAGAAATCGGTACCAAAGCCAAGCCAGCCAACCGTTGCCACGAAGGTCAGCAGCGACAGGAAATGGCGCCGATGCAGAAGCAGCGTGAGCAGTACCGCCGAACCGATGGCCAGCACCCCGGCGATCCCGCGGTCATAGGACCAGAACAGATTGAAGCCGGCGGCCAGGCCGAGCAGCACCTCGCAGACCAATCGCCGCGGCGTGGTCTCCACCTTGCGATGCAGACAGAAGAGGAACAGTGACAGCAGCAGGAAGAGATCGCGATAGCCCACCACCTGGGTCGCCACGGCGCCCATGGCGACCAGCAGGATCAGGCGCGCGCGGCCCTTGGGCACGGGGCACAGCAAGACGGCCGTTCCCCACAGCAATAGGGCCGCGCCGGTGTTGCACAGTCCATAGAGGATCTGGGTCACCAGGAAGGTGTGCTGGGCGCCGAACCAGGTCTCCGCCAGCCACACCGGGATGAAATCCAGCCCGCCATGGATGGTGAAGGCATGGGCGCCCGGCTGACTGTGCAGCAGCGTCGGCAGCGTGGCGAAATATTCCCCCTGGTGGAAGGGGTCGAGGATGACGCCCTTGCCGAACAGAAAGAAATTGATGATGGAAAAGATCAGAACGCTGATGAAGCCGGCGACGCCGGACACCCCCCTGGGTGTCGCTTCAGTGGAAGGGTTCGGCATCGAGGCGCTCCAGGGCATCGAAAATGTTGTCGATCTTGCCGCCCAGCATCGAATAGCAGCCGGGCAGCTGGGAATGTTGTTCGAAGAGGATGGGACGGCCGTCGTCACCTTCGTTCTTCATCAGGATGGTCTTCACCTCGAACAGCGAATCCCGGTACTCCACCCGTGCCGCAGCCGACATGTAGCGGGCCACGTCGCGCACCATCCAGTCCGCTCGCGAAGCACGGTCGTAGTCGTCGAGCAGGGCATAGGGATCGGTGCCATTGGCGTCTTCCCAGTTCAGGTGCGGGGTGTAACGCACATGGGACAGAGTGTGCAGACCGCGCGCCGGGAACGGCATCATGGAAAAGAACGGACCGTCCATGACCGTCACGCCGAGGTTGCGCAGCTCCGGAGGCATCTCCACCAGGGCCATCTCGGTGATCTCATGGCGTAACCGGGTGGCCGTGCCGGGGAAATCGCCGCCGTACTGGTTGAGGCCGCTGTAGGTACAGTTGAAGAGGTAGCGGCAATGCAGCTCCTCCTGTCGTCCGGCTTCATCCACGACCTCGGCACCCAGTCCCCCCGCTTCACCGCGGATCGCCATCACGCGACTCTTGAGGCGCACCTCGACGCCGACGGCATCGAGCTCGCGACTCACTTCGGCGGCAAGTACGGCGGAGTTGAAGGCATATTCCTCAGTCAGATACACCGCCTCGATCAATCGATCGTCGAACAATCGACTTAATTCTTCGGATGCCGGCTGCAGGGAAGCCTCGATCCCCTGACAGAAGCGTTCGAACTGCTTGGCCGTTACCTTGGAGTTGTTGCGGGCAATGGCATACAACTTGGTGAAATCCCGCACTACCACATCGGGATAGTCGCGCAAGAAGCGCGGCAAGTTGACCCGGCTGCGAAAGGCCGTGACGAAACTGCGCGGATAGTGATAACCGTTATGAACACGTGCCTGATTGTGATAAGAGGCACGCTTCAACAGCCCGTCTTCCCGCTCGATCAGGGTGACTTTCGCAAAGCCCCTCACGCGCATGAGATACAGGGCCGTCATGGCCCCGTAAAATCCGCCACCGATGACGATCGCATCTTTCATGATCGTCAGGCCATGCCAAATTGAGTAGCCGGTCCTGCGGCATTACCGCCCTGCACTACTTCGACATTGAGCTTGTCACGGCGCGTCATGACGGCGCTCGTGAACTCCTGGGCGACATGATAGAGCGGCCCTTCGTTGACTCTGTGGGTCAACTGCAGGACATATTCGCCAAGGACGAGCAGGACCAGCGAAATGAGAAAGAACATGCCGGACTGCTGTAATGAAATCGTCACCCAACCCGGTGCGACGTCATCCTTGAACAGGCCGATGGCAATGACGTAGATGGAATAGAGCAGATTGGACAGGGCACCCACGATGGACAGGAAGCTGACCATGCGCATCGGCTTGCGGGTGGAGGACACCAGCAGGCGGGCACCGCGATCGAAGCTGCCGGACAGCCGCTTGGGCTTGCTACTGCGCGGCGGCATGCTGTATTCGAGATTGGTACGGGAGAAGCCCGCCGTCGCCGGCAGGTGCCTATAGGTCAAGGCCGGCGCGGGATGGCGCAGGATATAATTGATGACCTTCTTGCTGAGCATCCGGTACTGGGGCGCATCCTTGGCCAGATCGACCCCGTTGAATTGCCGGTAGAGGCTGTTGAAACCTCTGGAGCAAAGACTGTAGGACAGGGTCTGGCGAACTTTCTGCTGATTGTTGGCGAACACCACGTCGATGCCGCCGGCCGCCTGTTGCAACATGTCAGGCAAGAAGGCGATGTCATCGGTTTCCGGATCTATGACGACCGCGAAGTCACCAAGCGCATTTTCCAGACCCACCCAGGCAGCTGTATCGGAATCCACTTCCTTGGTCAGGGCATATACCTGCAGATTGGGCAGGCCGGTGATACTGGTGAGTTGTTTGAGTCGCGCTACGCTGTCATCAGCGGAGGCGTTATCGACAATGATAAGTTCGTAGTCACTTACCAAGGGACCGATAACAGTTGCCGCGCGTTCGAGGACGCTCTGCAACTCGGCAGCCTGATTACGAACGACGAACACGACTGAAAGTAGGACGGGATAAAAGGCCATGACGCGAACCTCCAGAGGCGCTCCAGATACAAGCAATGCAGACGGTTAGCCAACGGAGAGTACAGATAAATTCGGCAGGTTTTCGTCTGCTGCTCTATGCTGTGATCACAGCCACAAATCGCTACTGGAAGAGCCTGGAAGTCGGACAAGGTCGCCGTTTTTGCCCTATCCTCCAAACTGCTGTAACGGTTCGGCAAGGGCACCCGAAGGCGTCGGATCGCGAGGAGAGGTACTGGAAAGGAATCTGGTGTCCCAGAGTGGGGTCGAACCACCAACCTTCCCCTTAGGAGGGGGATGCTCTATCCAATTGAGCTACTGGGACAGGAAAGGGCGCTCATGGTAACGAGCAGCGGAAGGTTTGTCATGTTCCGGTTCGGCAGCGCCGCAGTGCGCGAGGACGGACAACGGCAGGAAGTTCTTCGGCAGCTTTGCAATTTGTTGCGTACGTCGGTAAATTGACGTCAATAAAAACAGATACCTAGGGACAGGTGGTTACAGAGTCCAAGGTGCCGTGAGTGCTAGCGGAACGAGACGAGGGCTAACGCCTTCACTGATTTTTGACTCCAGATGAAGTACCTCAATGACCCAGGCCATTAGATCCTACTCAAGCCGTACCGCTGACAAATTCGTCGTGCGTCTGCCCGAGGGCATGCGAGAGCGCATCGCGGATGTGGCCCGCAACCATCATCGCAGCATGAACTCCGAAATCATCGCGCGTCTCGAGCAGAGCTTGCAGCAAGAGGGCGCCCTTGGCGACGAACCCGGGCTTCGCCTGGACAGTCCGGAGATCACCGCCAGCGAGCGGGAGTTGCTGCAGCGCTTTCGGCAGCTGTCGGGTCGGCAGCAGAACGCCCTGATCTCGCTGATCGCCCACGACATCGACGCCGCATCCTGACGGTGTCCGGGCTGCCCTGCCCCTGGGTAGCCCTTTGCCCCCTACCCTGTCCTACATCAGGAAGAGGGTGGCGAGTCCCAAGAAGATGAAGAAGCCGCCGCTGTCGGTCACCGCGGTGATCAGCACGCTCGACCCCATGGCCGGGTCACGGCCGAAGCGCTGCAGGGTCATGGGAATCAACACCCCCATGAATGCAGCCAGCAGCAGATTGAGGGTCATGGCGCCCATCATCACCAGGCCCAGTGACCAACTGCTATAGAGATAGAAGGCCACCAGCCCTATCACCCCACCCCAGATAACGCCATTGCACAGGGCGACGCCCATTTCCTTGCGCAGCAGCCGTGCGGTGCTGGTGACACTGATCTGCCCCAGCGCCATGGCGCGGACGATCATGGTGATGGCCTGGTTGCCCGAGTTGCCGCCGATACCGGCCACGATGGGCATGAGTGCGGCCAGAGCCACCAGCTTCTCGATCGAACCCTCGAACAGGCCGATGACCCGCGAAGCGATGAAGGCCGTGATGAGGTTGGTGGCCAGCCAGGTCCAGCGGTTGCCAACCGATTTCCACACCGAGGCGAAGACGTCTTCGTCTTCGCGCAGACCGGCCATGTTGAGGACTTCGCTTTCGCTTTCCTCACGGATCAGGTCGACCATCTCATCGATGGTGAGACGACCGATCAGCTTGCCGTTCTTGTCCACCACCGGTGCCGAAACCAGGTCATAGCGCTCGAACGCCTGGGCCGCGTCATAGGCATCGCCGTCGGGATGGAAGGCCACCGCCTCCTTGGCCATGACCTCGACCACCAGCTTTTCCGGATCGTTGACCAGCAGGCGCTTGATCGGCAGCACACCCTTGAGGATGCTGTCGTTATCGACAACGAACAGCTTGTCGGTATGGTCGGGCAGCTCTTTCAGCCGCCGCAGGTAGCGCAATACCACTTCCAGGGCGACGTCATCACGGATGGTCACCATCTCGAAGTCCATCAGCGCGCCGACCTGATCCTCTTCGTAGGACAGCGCGGAGCGCACCCGCTCGCGCTGCTGGGCGTCGAGGGCGTCCATGAGCTCGTGAACGACATCGCGCGGCAGATCCGGCGCCAGGTCGGCGAGTTCGTCGGCGTCGAGCTGGCCGGCTACCGCGAGAATTTCCTGGTCGTCCATGTCGGCGATCAGGGTCTCGCGGACCGCGTCCGAGACCTCGAGCAGGATCTCGCCATCGCGCTCGGTCTTGACCAGACCCCAGACGGTCAGGCGGTCTTCCCGTGGCAAGGCTTCGAGGATGAAGGCGACGTCAGCCGGGTGCAGCTCGTCCAGGCGGGCACGCAGCTCTTCGAGGCCTTCTTCGGGAATATCGGCGGGGGATACGGGGGCGCGATCGTGGTCTTCACGCGCCTCGACAGCGAGGTCGTAGCGCTCCAGCAACTCCACGACCTGGGCGAGCCGCTCCTGCAGCGTCTCGTGGGGCTTTCTGATTTCTGCTTCGTTCACTACGGTCATAGCGCACTCCGGCCCGCCGGCGGAGCGCACCGACGAACCCTAACTCAACAACGGGACGAAAAAGGCGATTGAGTATTGACTGGGTAAGTCCATAAGGGGGGGATAACCACTGCCCCGGCGGGGCTGACGGCGGGGATGATACACCGGACCGCTGGCGGGTGCGAAGGCAAAAGGGTTTCAAAACAGCTATTTGCAAGGCTTCCGCAAGGCCCCGAGGGCACGCTTCCGACCCTCGCCGAACTTCCCCGGCTTCGCTAAGCTTGAGCCCCTACGTCAAGTAGGACGTCCCATGAAGAAGCTGCTCGTGCTCGGCCTGCTGCTGGGTTGCACCAGCGCCCAGGCGGCCACGGTGTATCGCTGCGAAGATGCCAGCGGCCACCTCACCTTTTCCGCCAGCGGTTGCGCCTCGGACAGCGACAGCCGTCTGCAGCGCGCGGACAATCCCCGTCCGGGCGGCGCCAAACCCACGCTGATGGCGAAACCCAAGGCCGCTCCCCGCAAGGAAGTCGCGCGCACGCCCACGGTGGTGGCAGCCAAGACGGACGGCTGTGGCGATCTGCTCAGTGCCAGCGCAAGGCGCCAGGCAATCATCCGCGGACAGGTCAAGGTCGGCATGAGCCGGGCGGACGTGGAGAACGCCCTGGGGCCACCGCAACGGATTTCCAGCTGGATGCCCTGACCCGTTATCACTACGAGGCGCGCCAGCGCAAGGACCGCACGCGGCTGGTGACCTTCGACGAACACGGCTGCGTGCGTCGCCGCTGACGCCCGCAACCAACGCCTGCTCCGTCAGAGTACGGCGCGGGGATAGGAACCGAGGACCTTGAGCGCCACGGCGCCGGTGGACAGACGCTCCAGGACATCGCGGATCAGCGGATCGGCCTGGTGGCCAAGCAAGTCGATGAAGAAGACATAGGTCCACTTGCCACTGCGCGAAGGCCGCGTCTCGATCCGGCTGAGGTCGATGTTGTTGGTGTGGAACGGCAGCAGCAGCTCGTGCAGGGCGCCCGGCTTGTTCTGCATGGAGACGATGATGGAGGTCTTGTCGTCGCCACTGGGCGGCACGTCCTGGTTGCCGATGATGAGGAAGCGCGTGGAGTTGTCCGGGCGATCCTCGATCTTCTGCTGAACCGGCGTCAGGCCGTAGAGCGAGGCCGCCATGTCGCCGGCGATGGCCGCGCTGTTCCACTCCCCTTTCACCCGCCGCGCCGCTTCGGCGTTGCTGGCCACCGCTACCCGCTCGACGCTCGGGTAATAGGAGTCCAGCCACTTGCGGCACTGAGCCAGCGACTGGGCGTGGGAATAGATGCGGGTGATGCTGTCGGCCTTGGTGTTTTCGCCGATCAACAGATGGTGGTGGATACGCAGTTCCACCTCGCCGCAGATCGACAGGTTGTGCTCGAGAAAGCTGTCCAGGGTGTGGTTGACCGCACCCTCGGTGGAATTCTCCACCGGCACCACGCCGAACTGGGAAGCACCGGCGGCGACCTCGCGGAACACCTCGTCGATGGCCGCCATGGGCCGGGTCACCACGGCCTTGCCGAAGTGCTTGAGCGCCGCGGCCTGGGAGAAGGTGCCTTCCGGGCCGAGATAGGCCACGTGCAGCGGCTCCTCCAGAGCCAGGCAGCAGGACATGATCTCGCGGAACAGCCGCGCCATGTCTTCGTCACGGACCGGACCGCCGTTGCGCTCCATCACCCGCTTGAGGACCTGGGCTTCGCGCTCGGGTCGATAGAACACGGGCTTTTCGCCTTCCGCCAGCGTTCCCATCTTGACCCGCGCCACGTCCTGGGCGCAGCGAGCGCGTTCGCTGATCAGGTCCTGGATGCGTTCGTCCAGGCTGTCGATACGCAGGCGCAGGGCCTTGAGCTCGTGTTCCGACATGATCAGCCGTGCTCCTTCTCGAATTCGGCCAGATAGTTCACCAGCACCTGGACGGCCTCCAGGGTGACGGCATTGTAGATGGAGGCGCGCATGCCACCCACCGAACGATGCCCCTGCAGATACAGGAGGCCGCGCGCTTCGGCGCCCTGGAGGAACGCCTTGTCGAGGCGCTCGTCCGCCAGGCGGAAGGGTACGTTCATCCAGGAGCGGTCGTTCTTGGCGATGGGGTTGCTGTAGAAGTCGCTGGCGTCGATGAAGCCGTACAGCAACTCTTTCTTCTGGCGATTCAGGCGCTCCATGGCGGGCAAGCCGCCCTGCTCCTTCAGCCACTTGAACACCAGGCCCGAGAGGTACCAGGAGAAGCTCGCCGGCGTGTTGTACATGGAGCCGTTGTCGGCCTCGACCTTGTAGTCCAGCAGCGTCGGGCAGGCGGCGCGAGCGCGACCCAGCAGGTCTTCGCGGACGATCACCACCACCAGACCGCTGGGCCCGATGTTCTTCTGTGCGCCGGCGTAGATCAGCCCGAAGCGCGAGACGTCCAGCGGACGCGAGAGGATGTCGGAAGAGGCATCCGCCACCAAGGGCACATCGCCCACGTCCGGAATCCAGTCGAACTCCAGGCCGCCGATGGTCTCGTTGGGGGTGTAGTGAACGTAGGCGGCATCCTTGGACAGCTGCCACTCGTGCTGCCCCGGGATGGCGAAGTAGTCGTAGCCCTTGGCGCTGGCGGCGACATTGACGGTGCCATAGTGCTGCGCCTGCTCGATGGCCTTGCGCGACCAGATGCCGGTGTCGATGTAGTCGGCGGTGCCGCCCTCGGGCATCAGGTTCATCGCCAGCTGGGCGAATTGCAGACTGGCACCGCCCTGCAGGAACAGCACCTTGTAGTTGCCGGGGACACCCAGCAACTCGCGCAGATCGGCCTCGGCCTGGTTCGAGATGGCGGTGAAGTCTTCACCGCGATGGCTCATCTCCATTACCGACAGGCCACGGCCCTGCCAATCCAGCAGATCGGCCTGGGCCTGGCGCAGCACAGCTTCAGGCAGGGCCGCCGGGCCGGCGCAGAAGTTGTAGGCACGCTTGCTCATCACTCGTCATCCTCGTCGGGAAGGTCATCGCTCGGTACGTCGCTGGCACCGGGCAGCACATCGTCCTGGTCCGGCTCGTGGCTGTCGACCGGCAACTCCTTGTCGAGCACCTCGTCGTCCAGTTCGGCTTCGTGATCCAGCAGCTCTTCGTCCACCGAAGGCTCCTGCACCCGCTCCAGACCCACCAGCTTCTCGCCCTTGCCGAGCTTGATCAGGGTGACGCCCTGGGTATTACGGCCGGTACGGGAGATGCCTTCGACCGGGGTACGCACCAGGGTGCCCTGGTCGGAGATCAGCATGATCTCTTCGCCGTCCAGCACCTGGATGGCGCCGATCAGGGGACCGTTGCGCTCGTTGATGACCATGGCGATCACGCCCTGGCCACCGCGGCCGCGCTGCGGGTATTCGGCCATGGCGGTGCGCTTGCCGAAGCCGTTGAGACTAGCGGTGAGGATCTCCGCGCCCGGCTCGGGGATCAGCATGGAAATCAGGCGCTGGCTTTCGGCCAGGCGCATGCCGCGCACGCCGCGGGCGGTACGGCCCATGGTGCGCACATGGCGCTCCTTGAAACGGATGACCTTGCCGCCGTCGGAGAACAGCATGACTTCGCGGGCACCGTCGGTGATGGCGGCGGCGATCAGGCTGTCGCCCTCCTCCAGTTTCAGCGCGATCAGGCCATTGCTGCGCGGACGGCTGAACTGCACCAGCGGGGTCTTCTTCACGGTGCCGTTGCGGGTGGCCATGAAGATGTAGGCACCGGTGGGCTCGTCCTGGCCGGCATCTAGGAGCTCGCCCTCTTCGCCTTCCCCTTCGCTCTCGACGTCGTCTTCCACCAGCACGGCGTCTTCGATGTCCAGGTTGTCGTCCTGCTCGCCCAGGTCTTCTTCACCGATGGGCGCCTGCTGGCGCACCGCTTCCAGATCGACTGGCAGCATGGCGGTGATGCGCTCGCCTTCGGCCAGCGGCAGCAGGTTGACCAGCGGCCGGCCACGGGCGGCGCGGGAGGCCTCGGGGATCTCGTAGGTACGCTTCCAGTAGACCTTGCCCAGGCTGGAGAACAGCAGCAGGGTGGTATGGCTGTTGGCGACCAGCAGGTGCTCGATGTAGTCCTCTTCCTTGACCGCCGAGGCCGAACGGCCGCGACCGCCCCGGCGCTGGGCCTGGTAGGCATGCAGCGGCTGGGACTTGGCGTAGCCGCCATGGGAGATGGTGACGACGCGATCTTCCTCGGTGATGAGGTCGGCGATGGTCAGGTCCACCTGGGAGGCGATGATCTCGGTGCGACGCTTGTCGCCGAACTCGGCCTTGACCTTTTCCAGCTCCTCGCGGATGACTTCCATCAGCCGTTCGGGATTGGTCAGGATGCGGATCAGCTCGCCGATCTGCAGCAGGATCTCCTGGTACTCGGCGATGAGCTTCTCGTGCTCCAGGCCGGTCAGGCGGTGCAGGCGCAGGTCGAGGATCGCCTGGGCCTGTTCCGGCGAGAGGTGGTACCTGCCGTCGTGCAGACCGTATTGCTCGGGCAGTTCGTCCGGACGGCAGGAATCGGCGCCGGCGCGCTCGACCATCTCGCGTACCGCGCTGGATTCCCAGGGCGTGGCGATCAGGCGTTCCTTGGCTTCGGCCGGGGTCGGCGAGCTCTTGATCAGCTCGATGACCGGATCGATGTTGGACAGGGCGACCGCCTGGCCTTCGAGGATGTGGCCACGCTCGCGCGCCTTGCGCAGTTCGTAGACGGTCCGCCGGGTCACCACTTCACGGCGGTGACGGATGAAGGCTTCCAGCAGTTCCTTGAGGTTCAGGGTCCGCGGCTGGCCGTCGAGCAGGGCCACCACGTTGATGCCGAACACCGTCTGCAGCTGGGTCTGAGCGTAGAGGTTGTTGAGCACCACCTCGGGGGTTTCGCCGCGACGCAGCTCGATGACCACGCGCATGCCGTCCTTGTCGGACTCGTCGCGCAGCTCGGTGATGCCTTCGATCTTCTTCTCTTTCACCAGCTCGGCGATCTTCTCGATCAGCCGTGCCTTGTTGAGCTGGTAGGGCAGCTCGGTGATGACGATCTGCTGACGATTGGCGCTCTTGTCGATGTCCTCGACCTCGGCGCGGGCCCGCACATAGATGCGCCCGCGACCGGTGCGATAGGCCTCGATGATGCCGGCACGGCCGTTGATGATGCCCGCGGTCGGGAAGTCCGGACCGGGGATGTACTGCATCAGATCGTCGACGGTCAGCTCGCTGTTCTCGATCAGCGCCAGGCAGCCATCGATCACTTCGCCGAGGTTGTGCGGCGGAATGTTGGTGGCCATGCCGACCGCGATGCCGCTGGAACCATTGACCAGCAGGTTGGGGATGCGCGTGGGCATCACCGCCGGGATCTGCTCGGTGCCGTCGTAGTTGGGCACCCAGTCGACGGTTTCCTTGTCCAGGTCGGCCAGCAGTTCGTGGGCGAGCTTGGACATCCGCACTTCGGTGTAACGCATGGCCGCGGCGTTGTCGCCGTCCACCGAACCGAAGTTGCCCTGGCCGTCCACCAGCATGTAGCGCAGCGAGAAGGGCTGCGCCATCCGCACGATGGTGTCGTAGACGGCGGTATCGCCGTGGGGGTGGTACTTACCGATGACGTCACCCACCACACGGGCGGATTTCTTGTACGGCTTGTTCCAGTCGTTGCCCAGCTCGCTCATGGCGTAGAGCACGCGCCGGTGCACCGGCTTGAGGCCGTCGCGCACATCCGGCAGAGCCCGGCCGACGATGACGCTCATCGCGTAGTCGAGATACGACTGCCGCAATTCGTCTTCGATATTGACCGGGAGGATTTCTTTGGCCAGTTCACCCATGAGAAGCCTGGTTCCTTCTGATCTGAAAAGCGCTAGGGCTCGTCCGCACGTCGGCCGAGCCTGATATAGGAGAGGCGAAAGCCCGTCTGGCGGCGCCTGCCACCGGCGGCGCGAAGGGCGCTCCAACCGGTTTTCGGCACTGCATCACCGCCTGCCGAGGGCTTTCGGACAAAGCCTGTGCAAAGAGCGAAATTCTAACACATTCAGGGATGTATCCGCCCCTGGCGATCGCCTCAATGCAGGCGTCGGCGATTCATCAGCTCGGCCATCTTCTTGGCGTCCGGACGCTCCACCACACCGCGCTCGGTGACGATGGCGTCGATGAGATCGGCCGGGGTGACGTCGAACACCGGATTGAAGGCCTCCACGCCGGCGGCGATGCGCTGCCCGCCCACTTCCAGCAACTCGTGACCGGCGCGCTCCTCGATGGGGATGTCGTCACCGGACGCGAGCTTCATGTCGATGGTGGAGCTGGGCGCCACCACCATGAAGCGCACCCCGTGGTGCATGGCGATGACCGCCAGGTTGTAGGTGCCGATCTTGTTGGCCACGTCGCCATTGGCGGTGATGCGGTCGGCGCCGACGATCACCCAGGCGACGTTGCGCGTCTTCATCAGGTGCGCCGCGGCGGCATCGGCGTTGAGGCTGACCGGGATGCCCTCCCCGGCCAGCTCCCAGGCGGTGAGGCGCGAGCCCTGCAGCCAGGGGCGGGTCTCGTCGGCGTGGACGCATTCCACCAGGCCGTCCAGGTGCGCCGCGCGCAGGACGCCCAGGGCGGTGCCGAAACCACCGGTGGCCAAGGCGCCGGTATTGCAGTGGGTAAGGAAGGTCTGCTTGCTGGCGTCGTGCTTGCGGATCAGCTCGACGCCCAGCTGGGCCATGGTCAGATTGGCTTCGCGATCGCTCAGGTGGATGGCTATCGCCTCGGCTTCCAGCGCCGCCAGGGCACCCTCCCCCGCGGTGCGCGCCAAGCGCTCGCGCATCCGGTTGAGCGCCCAGAACAGGTTGACCGCGGTGGGCCGCGAGGCCGCCAGCAGTTCGAAGTCGGCGTTGATGGTCGCTTGCCAGTCCTCGCCCGCCGCGGCGCGCTGGCGGGCACCCAGCACCACGCCATAGGCGGCGCTGATGCCGATGGCCGGCGCGCCTCTCACCAGCATGTCGCGGATGGCCTGGGCCACCTCGGCGGCGCCGTGACAGGCGACCCAGTGTTCGCGCAGCGGCAACAGGCGCTGGTCGAGCAGGTGCAGGGCACCGTCCCGCCACTCGATCGCCTTGATCTTTTCCGCCGCCAGCAGACGCTCTCGCATGATCTTTCCTCGACCTGAATCTGTAGCCCGCCAGTATACCGGCATCGGCGTGCGGATTTAGCGGTAGCGCCGCAAGGACCGCTATACTGCCGGCTCGCCCCTCTTGGAACCGCCGCAGATGCCCACCCCCGCGCCCCTGGACCTCTTGTTGCTCCCCAGCTGGATCGTGCCGGTGGAGCCGGCCGGGGTGGTCCTGCGCGATTACGCGCTGGGTGTGCGCGACGGCTGCATCGCCCTGCTCGCCCCGCGCAGCGAGGCCTTGCGCCATCCGGCCAAGGAGACCCTGGAGCTGCCGGGCAAGGTGCTGATCCCCGGACTGATCAATGCCCACGGCCACGCCGCCATGACGCTGTTTCGCGGCATGGCCGACGACCTGCCGCTGCAGACCTGGCTGCAGGATCACATCTGGCCCGCCGAAGGCCGCTGGGTCGACGAGGATTTCGTCCGTGACGGCACCACCCTGGCCATCGCCGAGCAGATCCGTGGCGGCATCACCTGCTTCTCGGACATGTACTTCTATCCCCAGGTGGCTTGCGAGGCGATCCATCGCACCGGGGTGCGCGCCCAGGTCTGCCTGCCGATCCTCGATTTCCCGATTCCCGGCGCCCGTACCGCCGACGACATGATCCGTCGCGGCCTGGAGCTGTTCGACGACATGAAGCTGCACGAGCGCATCAGCGTGGCCTTCGGCCCCCATGCGCCCTACACCGTGGCCGACGCCAAGCTCGAAGAGATCCTGGTGCTGGCCGAGCAGTTGCAGGCACCGATCCAGATGCACGTCCACGAGACCGCCTTCGAGGTAGAGCAGGCGCTGGAGCAGACCGGCGAGCGGCCGCTCAGCCGGCTACGGCGCTTGGGTCTGCTCGGCCCGCGTTTCCAGGCCGTGCACATGACCCAGGTGGACGACGAGGATCTGGAAAACCTGGTCGAAACCAACAGCCACGTCATCCACAGCCCCGAGTCCAACCTCAAGCTGGCCAGCGGCTTCTGCCCGGTGGAGCGCCTCTGGCAGGCCGGCGTCAACGTCGCCATCGGCACCGACGGCGCGGCCAGCAACAACGACCTCGATCTGCTCGGCGAGACCCGTACCGCGGCCCTGCTGGCCAAGGCCGTCGCTGGCTCGGCCACCGCCCTGGACGCCCATCGCGCGCTGCGCATGGCCACCCTGAACGGTGCCCGCGCCCTGGGCCTGGAGCGCTGCCTGGGCTCGCTGGAAATCGGCAAGGCGGCCGACCTGACCGCCGTCGACCTCAGCGGTCTCGCCCAGCAGCCGCTCTATGACCCCGTCTCGCAACTCATCTACGCCACCGGCCGCGATCGCGTCAGCGACGTCTGGGTCGGCGGCGTGCCGCTGCTGCGCCAGAGCGAACTCGTGCGCCTGGACGAGGCCGAACTCATAGCCAATGCGCAGCAGTGGGCCACCCGTATCCAGCAGGGCGCCTGACGCGCCCCGCTCCCTTGCCTCTGGAGAACACCATGTCCAACGTCGATAACGCCGAGATCGCCAAGTTCGAGGCCCTCGCCTACCGCTGGTGGGACCGCGAGAGCGAATTCAAGCCGCTGCACGACATCAACCCGCTGCGCGTCAACTGGATCGACCAGCACGCCGGTCTGGCCGGCAAGAAGGTGCTGGACGTCGGCTGCGGTGGCGGCATCCTCAGCGAAGCCATGGCCCAACGTGGTGCCCAGGTGACCGGCATCGACATGGCCGAGGCGCCCCTGGCGGTGGCCCGGCTGCACCAGCTGGAATCCGGCGTGCCGGTGGAATACATCCAGGAGACCACCGAGGACCACGCGCGCAAGCACGCCGGCACCTACGACGTGGTGACCTGCCTGGAGATGCTCGAACACGTGCCGGATCCCTCCTCGGTGATCAAGGCCTGCCACGACCTGGTCAAGCCGGGCGGTCAGGTGTTCTTCTCCACCATCAACCGCAATCCCAAGGCCTATCTGTTCGCCATCGTCGGTGCCGAATACGTGCTGCGCCTGCTGCCGCGCGGTACCCACGATTTCCGCAAGTTCATCCGCCCCTCGGAGCTGGGGGCCTGGGCTCGTGCGGCCGGCCTCAATCTGCGTGACGTCATCGGCCTCACCTACAACCCGCTGACCAAGAGATACAAGCTGGAAGGCGACGTGACGGTGAACTATATGGTGCGCACCCAGCGCGAGGACTAGGCCATGCGTCTGCAAGCGGTCCTTTTCGACATGGACGGCACCCTGCTGGACACGGCGCCGGATTTCATCGCCATCATCCAGGCCATGCGCCAGGACCAGGGCCTGGCAGCGGCCGACGAGGCCCGCCTGCGCGGCGTCATTTCCGGCGGTGCCAAGGCGATGATCCTGGCCGGCTTCGAGGTCGATCCGCTGGGCGCCGAACTCGAACCGCTGCGCCTGGAATTCCTCGAGCGCTACCAGACGCAGTGCGCGGTCCATACCCGGCTGTTCGACGGCATGGAAGAGATCCTGCGCGATCTAGACGCTGCCCGGCTGCGCTGGGGCGTGGTGACCAACAAGCCGGTGCGCTTCGCCGAGCCCATCATGCAGCGCCTGGGCCTGGCCGAGCGCTCGGCCTGCCTGGTCTGCCCGGACCACGTCACGCACAGCAAGCCGGACCCGGAGATGGTGGTGCTGGCCTGCCGGCAACTGGATGTCGATCCCCAGACCGCCCTGTTCATCGGCGACGACCTGCGCGACATCGAGTCGGGCCGCGCCGCCGGCAGCAAGACGGTGGCGGCGCGCTACGGCTACATCCATCCGGACGACCACCCCGAGCACTGGGGTGCCGACGCCATCATCGACCATCCGCTGGAATTGCGTGCGCTGCTCGATCGCGCACTGTGCGGCTGCTAGGGGTTCAGATGTTCGACTACCAGGCTCCGGCCGAGCTGCTCAAAGACCGTATCATCCTCGTCACCGGCGCCAGTCGCGGCATCGGCGCCGCCCTGGCCAAGGGCTGCGCCGCCCTGGGCGCGACCCTCATTCTCCAGGGCCGCGATGCCGCGGCGCTGGATCAGGTGCGCCAGGAGATCCAGGCCGGCGGCGGCCGGGCCGAGACTCTGGTGCTGGATCTCGAACAGGCCGATGCGGCGGCCTATGCCGCCGTCGCTGAGCGCCTGCAGCGATGTCATGGTCGTCTGGATGGACTGGTGCACAACGCCGGCCTGCTGGGGCCGCGGGTACTGCTGGGGCAGACGCCCGCCACGGCCCTGGCGCAGGTGCTGCAGGTCAATGTCCAGGCCGGCTTCGCCCTGACCCAGGCCCTGCTGCCCCTGCTCAAGGCTGCCGGTGAGGCCTCGGTGATCTTCACCTCCAGCAGTGTCGGTCGCAAGGGCCGGGCTGGCTGGGGCGCCTATTCGGTATCCAAGTTTGCCACCGAGGGCCTCATGCAGGTCTGGGCCGAGGAGCTTGGAGAAGCCGGTATCCGGGTCAACAGCGTCAACCCGGGCGGTACCCGTACCGCCATGCGCGCGGCGGCCTATCCCGAGGAGGACCCGGCCCGGGTGCCTGCGGCGGACGCCATCCTGCCGGTCTATCTCTATCTGCTTGGCCCGGCCAGCCAGGGCACTACCGGCCAGGCGCTCAACGCTCAGTAACAGCGCCGGTCAGACGTGGAAGCGCTGCACCAGGCGCGAGAGTTCGTCACCCAGCTCGGCCAGCTCGCGGCTGGCCGAGGCCGTCGCCGCCATCGCCTGACTGGATTGATCGGCGCCGTCGCGAATGCGCGTCACATTGACCGCGACCTCTTCGGCCACCCCACGCTGCTGGACCGCCGCCGCGGCGATCTGCTGATTCTTCTGCTGGATGCTGGCCACCGCCGTGGCGATACCGGCAAAGGCGCGCCGCGTATCACCGGCACTGCCCAGGGTCCCGGCCAGCAGGGTCTCGCTCTGCTGCATCCGCGCGACCGCCTCGCCACTGCCCTTCTGCAGCACCACGATGAGTTGTTCGATCTCGACGCTCGACTGCTGGGTACGGCGCGCCAGGGCGCGGACCTCGTCGGCGACCACGGCGAAGCCGCGACCCTGTTCCCCGGCGCGCGCCGCCTCGATGGCCGCGTTGAGCGCCAGCAGATTGGTCTGCTCGGCCACCGCCTTGATCACGTCGAGCACGCTGCTGATCGCCTGGCTGTCGTGGGACACGCCCTGGAGCCGCTCGGCAGCGGCGCGAACGTCCACCCCCAGGGTCTCGATACCGGCCAGGCTGCGGCCGATCACCGCCTGGCCATCGCTGACCTGGCGTTCGGCCTGATCGCCGGCACCGGCAGCGGCCTCGGCGTCCGCGGCGACCCCCTGGGCCGTGGCGGCCAGTTCGGCCATGGCCGCGGCCACCTGATCGGTTTCCTCCCGCTGGCGGGTCACGCCCAGCTGCGCCTCGCGCGCCTGCTCGGCCAGGGCAGCCGCGGACTGGCCGAGTCGGCCGATACCGTTCTGCAACTGCAGGACCATGCCGCGCAGTGCCGCCACCATGCTGGCGCTGGATCTCTGCAGCTGACCGATCTCGTCGCCCCGATCCACCGTCAATTCGACGTCCAGCTGACCCTGGGCGATGCGTTCGGCAGCGGCGATCACCTTGCGCAGCGGCCGGACAATGGCCAGGGTGATGATCAGCGCGGCCAGGGCGCCGACGATCAACGCCAGCAGGGCCACGCCACCGATGGTCAGCAGCCGCTTGGTCATCATCGCCTGCAGTTCGACTTCCTGTTGGCCGTAGAGGGCATCAACCCGCTGCACGGCGGTCTCGGCCAGGCTGGTCATGCGCGCGCCGGCGGCCTGCTCCTGGGCCATGGCGGCGGCATAGTCGCCCAGGCGGCGGATGAATTCCTTGATGTTGGTGGAGACGTCCTGGATGACCGAGGAATAGGCCGGATCGCTCAGTTGCGGCTCTACCTTGGCCAACAGCTCCAATGCGGCACTGGCCGACGGCAGCGGCTGATTGTCCACCGTGCTCTTGCTCGCCCGCGCCTGGGCTTCGTCGAGGCTCTTGAGCATCAGGCGATAGAGTTCGCCGACCTGTTGCGACAGGGTCAGGAGTTCGGCGCCCTGCTTGCCACCGGAGTCCTTGAGGGCATAGGCACCGTCATCCAGCAGGCCGGACTGGAGGATGTCCAGGCTGTTGGCCGCGCCCTCCACGAGGAAGGCCGCCCCTTCCATCGCTAGACGGCGTGAGGTGTTGAGGCGCTCATAGTCGGCGAAGGCGGCGCCATAGGCCTGGGTGGCCGCGCGGGCGGCGTCGATATCGGCCGCGTTGGCACTGCCCACCTCGGTCGCGAGCTGCCCCAGGTGATCGAGTACCGCCGGCAGCGCCTGCCGCAGGTGCTCGGCCTGGGTGGCCTCGCCGCTGAGGCGAAAACCCTGCTCCAGGGCGCGGAGCTGCATCACCTGCCGGTTGACCGCGGCCATGTCGCGCAGGGAACCGAAGCGATGTTCCACGTCCTTGAGCGCGAGCCCGCCCTGCAAGGCCACCACCAGGGTCAGCAGCAGCACCAGGCCAAAGCCCACGGCCAGTTTGGTCGCGGTTCGCCAATTGGCCAGGCGATAGCGGGCAATCCCTTTCATACGGCACCCCAACGGAATGAGTTCTACCGACGCTGTCGTCCGCAGAAGCCGATTCTTGAGGGGCTGGGGGCTAACGGACCGCTATCCGTCGCACGCGGTTATGCCGACGTCGCTTTGGATGGCGGCCGTTTGCCAGCCGCACGACCGATCAACGACCGGCGCGGGACTCGCGAATATAGAAGCTCGCCTTTTCGGCATTCTTCACGCAGCCGGTGTAGGCCTCGACCTGCTGTTGCGTCTTGGCGGTGGACAGCAGCGCCAGCGCCTTGGAATAGCTCACCGTACCGGAAAAGCCTTCGGCCTTGGCCAGGTCGAGCTCCTGCCAGGCAGAACGGGTCTGGGCGGCGCAGCTATCGCGATTGACCACCTTGCCCGAGCACCCTGCGAGTACCACGGCAGCCAAGGTGGCGGCCAGAACAGGAACCAGTTTCGCTTTCATCTCTTTGTTTCCTTGCGACCTGCAGCCGGCCGGAACGGCCGGATAACCGCAGCGTAGACCGCCAAGCGCGGAGGCTGTTCAGCGCCGGTCGCGCAGAAATTCGACCACGGTGGCCTGATCGCCACTGAAGATCACCCGGGAGTCCTTGCTCTCGCGCTGATAGGCGTACATGGGGTCGTAGTATTCCGCCAGCAGTCCCTCGATCCAGCCACGATGGACCGCGACGTCGCCCGAGCGCTCCTGCTCCGCCAGGGCCTCTTCAAGAATGGCCGACAGGCGCTGGAAGCGTTCCCCGCCCAGACGCTTGGCGATACCGGAAAGACTCTTGCGCAACTGCTCGGCGAACAGCGCGAAGCCCTGCTCGGGGCCGTGCAGGCCGATGAATTCCGCCGCCAGGTCGATGACATAGTCGCGCAGGATGCGCTCGATGCGGTTTTCCCGGCTGTCCTCCAGCCAGACCAAGGGGTACTGCTGCATGCCCTGGTGCAATTCCAGCGGCAGGGAGCAGCGACCGACCAGGCGCGACTCGTCTTCCAGCACGAATTGCGCCTGCCCTGCATGGCGACGCCGCAGCAGGTCGATGGCCAGGCTGTTCTCGAAATCGATCTGCCCCGGCTGCGGCGTGGCGCGCTTGCCGAAGCTGGAGCCCCGGTGGTTGGCGTGGCCTTCGAGATCGACGGCGTTGTCGAGCTGGGCCACCACTTCGGTCTTGCCAGTGCCGGTCATGCCGCCCACCACCACGAAGCCGCACTCGGCGAGCGCCTGCTGCAGCGTGTCGATGAGGAAGGTGCGCATGGCCTTGTAGCCCCCTACCACCCGCGGATAGGCGATACCGGCTTCGCTGCGCAGCCATTCCTGGCTGATCTGCGAGCGCAAGCCGCCACGGAAGCAATAGAGATAGCCCTCGGGATGCGCCTGGGCGAAGTCGGCCCAGGCCTGGATGCGCGCCTCCTTCACTGTCCCGGACACCAGCTGATGACCCAGTTGCAACGCCGCCTGCTGACCCTGCTGCTTGTAGCGGGTACCGACGCGCTGGCGTTCCAGGTCATTCATCAGCGGCAGATTGGTCGCCTGGGGAAAGGCGCCCTTGCCGAACTCCACGGGGGCGCGGACATCGACCAGGGGAATATCGCTCAGGAACAGCGCCTGCAGGTCGCGGGCATCCTCACGCTGGCTCATCAGGCCACCTCGACCGCATGGGCGCGCCGGTCCACCAGTTGCCCTATGGGTTGCAGGGCCAGGCCCAGTTCCGCGGCGACGGCGAGAAATTCCGCCTCGCCCTCGGGCGCCACGGCCACCAGCAGGCCGCCGCTGGTCTGGGGATCGCACAGCAGTTGGCGGCGGTCTTCGGCCAGCGGGGCGATGCGGCTGCCGTAGCTGTCGAAGTTGCGCTCGGTACCGCCGGGCACGCAGCCCTGCTGGAGGTAGAACTCCACCCCTTCGAGGCGGGGGATGGCAGCGAAGTCGAGTTCGGCGGTGAGGCCACTGCCGTCGGCCATCTCCACCAGGTGGCCGAGCAGGCCGAAGCCGGTGACGTCGGTCATCGCCGTGACCCCGGCCAGGCGGCCGAAGCGACTGCCAGGGCGATTGAGCTGGCACATGGTGTCGCGCGCCAGATGGCGATCCTCGGGCCGCAGCAGGGCGCGCTTCTCGGCGGTGGTAAGGATGCCGATGCCCAGCGGCTTGGTCAGATAGAGGCGACTGCCCAGGGTCGCGGTGTCGTTGCGCTTGAGATGGCGCTTTTCCACGATCCCGGTGACGGCCAGGCCGAAGATCGGCTCGGGGGCGTCGATGGAATGACCGCCGGCCAGGGGAATGCCGGCCTCGTCGCAGACCCGCCGCCCCCCGGCGATGACCTCGCGCGCCACTTCCGGCGGCAGCACGTTGACCGGCCAGCCGAGAATGGCGATGGCCAGCAGCGGATCGCCACCCATGGCGTAGATGTCGCTGATGGCATTGGTGGCGGCGATGCGGCCGAAATCGAAGGGGTCATCGACGATGGGCATGAAGAAATCGGTGGTGGAGACCACCCCGCGCTCGTCATCCAGGCCATAGACCGCCGCGTCGTCGCGCGAGGCATTGCCCACCCACAGCCGTGGATCCAGGTGCTGGGCGCCGCTGCCGGCCAGGATGGTCTCCAGGGTCTTGGGGGCGATCTTGCAGCCACAACCGGCACCGTGGCTGTATTGGGTGAGGCGAATGGGATCGGTCATCGTTACTCCGGTTCAGCGGTGGCGCTGGTTCGACAGGCAGCGCGAAGGGGCGTAATAGTAGCAAATGCCCGTCTGCTGGCGGGCACCGGCCGCGCTTAACAGATCGCCCGCCAAAGCAAAAGGGCTGTTTTCCGAGGGTAATCCACAGTTGCTGTGGATAACCTCGTGGAAAACCTCCAGCTGACCCCGGACAAGCGAGCGGCGGTGCGGCGATTAACGAACTGGCGATTTTTTAGCCGGTCCGCCAACTATTTTTTCCCGCTGCAGGGTAGCGAATGGAAGCGCCGTGCGTTATGGCCAGGGTGCGCTAGCATTGGCGGTTTCCCCGGTCATAGCAGTGCTCATGTCTTCCTCAGCGACTTCCCATCTCACGTCCTGGCAACGCGGCCTGCTGCTCGCCAGCCTCATGCTCATCGCCCTCAACCTGCGCCCGGCCCTCTCCAGCCTGGCGCCCCTGCTGCGGCAGATCGAGGCCAGCACGGGCCTGTCCAGCAGTGCCATCGGCCTGCTCACCACCCTGCCGGTGCTCTGCCTGGGGCTGTTCGCGCCCCTGGCTCCGCGCCTGGCGCGCCGCTGGGGCAGCGAACGCACCCTGGGCGCCATCCTGGCGCTGCTCGCCTGTGGCATCGTCCTGCGCAGCCTGCTGCCGCCCCTTGGGCTGTTTCTCGGCAGCCTGATCGCCGGCGCCTGCATCGGCATCCTTGGCGTACTGCTGCCGGCCCTGGTCAAGCGCGACTTTCCCGCCCAGGCCGGCCAGTTGATGGGGCTCTACACCATGATGCTGTGCATTGGCGCCGCCGTGGCCGCCGGGGCCACCGCGCCCCTTGCCGAAGCCTTCGACGGCCACTGGCAGCCCGCCCTCGCCGCCTGGGCATTGGTCGCCGTGATCGCGCTGCTGGTGTGGCTGCCACAGCTGCGCCAGGCGCCCACGACCGCACCGGCGCGGGGTGCTGGGGGTTCGCTGTGGCGCAATCGGCTGGCCTGGCAGATCACCCTCTACATGGGCTTGCAGTCGTCGCTGGCCTATATCGTCTTCGGCTGGCTGCCGACCCTGCTGATGGATCGCGGCCTGGGCATGGTGCAGGCCGGCCTAATGTTGTCGGGCTCGGTGATGACCCAGCTGGTCAGCGCCCTCACCGCCCCCTGGCTGGCGACCCGCGGCCAGGACCAGCGCCTGGCCATCGTGGTGGTGATGAGTCTGACCCTCGCCGGCTTGCTCGGCTGCCTGTACGCCCCCGTCGGCAGTCTCTGGCTGTGGGCGGTGATCCTCGGCCTGGGCCAGGGCGGCACCTTCAGCCTGGCCCTCGCCCTGCTGGTGCTGCGCTCGCGGGATGCGGAAACCGCCGGGCGGCTGTCGGGCATGGCTCAGGGCGCAGGCTACAGCCTGGCCTCGCTCGGTCCGCTGCTGGTGGGCATCATCCACGACGCCACCCACGGCTGGGCGCCCATGGGCGTGCTCTTTACCCTGATCGCCGTGCTGGCCACGCTGTTCGGCCTGGGCGCCGGGCGCACCCGCTACGTCAACGACGTCTAGCGGCGATAGAGCCCGGCGGCCCGATCGGCTTCGGTCTGCAGCCGCGGCGCGCGGATTCCCGCCTCGCGCAGGGCGCTCTGCCAGGCTGTGGCCTGGTCGCCGCCGAGGGTCACCGCCACATCGCCATTGAGCGCCAGGGCCGCCGCGAGGCGGGCGATCCAGGGTTGCTCTGGCGCCCGCTCCAGGGCGGACAAGAGCAGCTGGCCGTCGCGCTGCAATTCCTTGAGCAGGGTGGCGGCGCTCGGCAACAGCTCAGGCAGGGGCTGGCCGGCCTGCAGCCGTTCGGCATGCAGGTAGCCGCGACGATTGCCACGGGTGATGCCATAGAGGGTCAGCACCGTCTGCGGCTCCGCCAGTTGCAGCACCAGCAGCCCCTGCTGATCATCCGGCCCATAGAGCATGGCCTCGCCCAACAGGCTGTTGGCGATGACACTGCTGGCGCCGCAATCACGCCCCTCGCACCAGTAGAGCAGCGTCGCGCCCTGCTGCTGCAGGCGCTGCCGTTCGCTGTCCAACCGTGCCAGCGGCGGATGACCGCTGGCCAGTTCGAAGGTCTGGGTCAGCAACTGGCCTTCCAGCTGCAGCGAGTCCTCCAGGCGCAGACGACCGCCAATGCGACTGACCGGTCCCAGTGGATAGAGGCGTTCGGCGCTGGCCGGTCCGCTTTCGCGCACGAGCTGGGCATGATCCATGGGCGCGATCTCCGGCAATACCTCCGCCTGCGCCATCCCGGTGGACAACAGCAGGCCGATCAGCAGAGAGCGTCGAACGGAGGAAAAGCGCGGGCAAAACGGACGGCTAGGCATGCCGCATTATTCGTCGCGCCCGGTGCCGGCGGCAAAGAAGGCATTGAAACAATCTGCGACGGCCTGGGCGCCCGCGGCATCGTCCAGATGCAGATGGTGCCCGCCCGGCAGTTCATGGAGACGGACATTCGGCTGCTGCCGCGCCAGACGCATCGCCTCGGCATGGGGCGCCACCAGGCCGCCCGTGGCCACCACCAGCGCCGTCGGGCAGCGGACGGCGCCCAGGCAGGCGGCGGCCTGTTCCGGCGTGAAGCGGATCCGGCTGGGCAGGCGCAAGCGCGGATCGGAGCGCCAGGTGTAGCCGCCGGGCACCGCCATCAGGCCGCGCTCGGCAAGCAACTCGGCGGCTTCGCGACTGACCGTCAGGGCGCCCTTCAACCGCGCCGCCACGGCGTCTTCCACTGTGGCGTAGACCGGCTTGCGCCGATTGGGCACTTCCAGTTCGGCGAGCAGGGCCCTGCCCAGCTTCTCGGCGACCTCCTCCGCCGGCGTGGTGTAGGGCAGCAGGCCATCGATCAGCGCCAGGCGCTCGATCTGCTCCGGCAGGGCGGCGGCGGCGATGACGCCAACGATGGCCCCCATGGAATGCCCGAGCAGGCCGAAGCGGTCCCAGCCCAGTTGCCGGGCGGCGGCGAGCACATCCAGCCCATAGTCCTGAATGGCATAGCCGACGCCCGCGGGGCGATGTGCCGACAGGCCATGTCCGGGCAGGTCCAGCGCGACGATGCGCAGACCGTGCAGCCGCGGGGCGAGCTGGGCGAAGGTCATGGCATTGTCGAGCCAGCCATGCAGCGCCAGCACCGGATAGCCGTTTTCCGGACCGAACACCCGGGCGCTCAGCTCGATATGGGGCAGCTCCAGGCGCAACTCCTGCACCTGGGCGGTCATGCGCTGGCCTTCCCTGCCAGCCAGACGCTGGTCATGGCTAGGAGGCGTCCCGTTGCAACGGCACCACGGCCACGGTCAGGCGCGAGACGCAGGTCACGCGTCCCTCCTCATCGCTCAGACGGATATCCCAGACATGGCTGCTGCGCCCCAGATGCAGGGGCCGAGCCACCGCCGTCACCCGCCCGGACCGGACCCCGCGCAGGTGGTTGGCATTGATTTCCTGACCCACGCAATAGAAGCGCGAGCGATCCACACAGAGCATGCTGGCGATCGAGCCCACGGTTTCCGCCAGGGCCACCGAGGCGCCGCCATGCAGCAGCCCCATCGGCTGATGAGTACGGCGGTCGACCACCATGCTGGCGGTCAGGCTGCTGTCGTCCCAGGCCTCGATGCGCATGTCCAGGTGTTCGGCCAGGGTGTTCTCGAGCGCACGCTCGAGGTCCGCGGGATCCGGAAGGGTCTGCCAGATGCTCATGTACTTTCCTTGCAAGGGCGTCAGCCGTGGAAGCGACTGACCAGATCGAAACCGCCGGCCAGGGGCAGTGGCGCTTCCAGGCACAGCAGGGAGGCGGTGCCCATGGCCACCGGCGCCTGCCGATGACCGTGCAGCAACCAGCCGGCCAGTTCACCGACGAAGGGGTTGTGGGTGACCAGCAACAGCTCCTCCACCTCCAGCAGCGCCAGTTCCTGCAGGGCATGTTCCGGCTCGCCGTCGGGCGTGGCCCAGGAGACGCTGCGCACCTCGCCCGGCCAGCCCAGTTGCTGCCGGACCAGGGCCGCCGTCTGCTGCGCGCGCACATAGGGACTGGCCAGGATGAGCTGCAGCTTTGCTTCCTGCAGCTGCAGGGCGCTGCGCAGCACCTCGGCGCGACCGGCCGCAGTCAGCTCGCGCACCTCGTCGCTCGGCGCTCGCGCTTCGGCTTCACCATGGCGCAGCAGCCAGAGCCTCATGGCGCGGTGGCGGAGCGGTCGTCGGGTTGCGCGGTGGCCGGCCAGTCGGCGAAGGGCCAGGGCTTCACTTCGCTGGCGAAGGTGCCGAAGCGGACGATCTGCGCCAGATAGGTGCCCAGAGCGGCGCCGAAGGCGATCAGCCCGGGATTGGCCTCGCCCTTGATCAGGCGCACCACCAGCTGCACCAGTACCACCACCGCCAGCACGTACTGCGCACCCAGCCAGACGAACAGGAACAGCAGCATCCAGATCAGGCGCAGGCCCAGCAGCTCGCGGGAATGCTCGGGTTGAGACATGGGAATTCCTCTTTTCAGACAGTGTAGCGGCTCAAGTAAAAAGGGCGTCCGCCACATCAACATCGGTCTTGGGTTCGCCGCCCATCAGGGCCTCGATCACCTGGCCCAGACTGCGACCCTCGAACAGGATCGCATAGAGGCCGTTGACCAGGGGCATGTAGACGCCCAGCTCATCCGCTTTTTCCTTGAGCACGCGCAGGGTGTTGACGCCCTCGGCGGTCTCGCCGATCTGCGCCACCGCCTCGTCCAGGGTCTGTCCCCGACCGAGGGCATGGCCCACTCGGTAGTTGCGGCTCTTCTCCGACGAGCAGGTCACGATCAGGTCCCCCACCCCGGCCAGGCCTAGGTAGGTGATGGGATTGGCGCCACGCTGCACGGCGAAGCGGGTCATCTCGGCCAGGGCGCGGGTGATCAGCATGCTGCGGGTGTTTTCACCCATTGCCAGGGCCGCGGCCATGCCGGCGATGATGGCGTAGACGTTTTTCAGGGCACCGGCCAACTCCACGCCGAGGCGGTCGGCGCTGGCATAGACACGGAAGGTGCGACCGTGCAGCGCCGCCTGGACCCGCCGGCAGACCTCTTCGTCTTCGCTGGCCACCACCGTGGCGGTGAGCTGATGCTCGGCGATCTCGCGGGCGAGGTTGGGCCCGGAGATGATGCCGATGCGCGCCCGCGGCACGATTTCCGCGAGGATCTCACTCATCAGCATGAAGGAATGCGCCTCGATGCCCTTGGTGGTGCTGACCAGAAAACGCCCTTCCAGTTGCGGGGCAATGGGCGCCAGCGCCTGGCGCAGCGCGCTGGACGGCAGCGCCACCAGGATCAGTTCGCAGCCCTGGATGGCGCCCTGCAGGTCGCTGGTGGCCTCGACCGCGGCGTGCACCTTGATGCCCTTCAGATAGCGCGGATTCTCGCGCTCGCGACGGATGGTCTCGGCCTGTTGCGGATCACGCATCCACAGGCGCACCGGCAGCCCGTTCTCGGCGACCAGATTGGCCAGGGCGGTACCGAAACTGCCGCCGCCCAGGACGGCGATGGGGGATTGGACTGTCATCGAAACTCTCGGCTTCACCGCGATCGCGCGGCCTCGTCGCCAGTATACGGTAGCCGCTCGCGCGGCCCAGGATGGAGAATTGACTGCGGAAAGTGCACAATGGTCCGTTAACGAGCGGGGCGCTGGCCTGTGACTTTCCCCATGCCCCGGCAGTCTACTGCTACACGAAGCCATACCCAGAGCGACCATTGGAGTCGCCAGAGCCTGGACCTAGGCCAGCTACAGGAGCTTGCATGACCAAACAACACGCCTTTACCTACGAAGACTTGCTGCGCTGCAGCCGTGGCGAGCTCTTCGGTCCGGGCAATGCCCAATTGCCCGCACCGAACATGCTGATGATTGATCGGATCGTGCATATCAGTGAGGTAGGCGGGAAATACGGCAAGGGCGAACTGGTGGCGGAACTCGATATCCGTCCCGACCTCTGGTTCTTCGGCTGCCATTTCGAAGGCGATCCGGTAATGCCGGGCTGCCTGGGCCTGGATGCCATGTGGCAGCTGGTCGGTTTCTACCTTGGCTGGCAGGGCAATCCGGGTCGCGGTCGCGCCCTGGGCTCTGGTGAAGTGAAGTTCTTCGGCCAGGTACTGCCGACCGCCAAGAAGGTCACCTACAATATCCATATCAAACGCACCATCAACAGGTCGCTGATTCTCGCCATCGCCGATGGCACCGTAAGCGTGGACGGCCGCGAGATCTACTCCGCCGAAGGTCTGCGCGTCGGCCTGTTCACTTCCACCGATAGCTTCTAAGGGCTTTTCGCATGCGTCGCGTCGTCATTACCGGTCTGGGTATCGTTTCGTGCCTGGGCAATGATAAAGACACCGTTTCCGCCAACCTGCGCGCAGGCCGTGCCGGCATCCGTCACAATCCGGAATATGCCGAAATGGGTCTGCGCAGTCAGGTTTCCGGTTCCATCGACCTGAACCTCGAAGAATTGATCGACCGCAAGGTCAAGCGCTTCGTCGGCGATGCCGCTGCCTACGCCTATCTGGCGATGGAGCAGGCGATCAAGGACTCCGGCCTGGCCGAAGACCAGGTTTCCAACCCCCGTACCGGCCTGATCGCCGGTTCCGGTGGCGCTTCCACCTTCAACCAGATGGAAGCCCTGGACATCCTGCGCGAGAAGGGCGTCAAGCGCGTCGGTCCCTACCGCGTGACCCGGACCATGAGCAGCACGGTTTCCGCCTGTCTGGCCACCCCCTTCAAGATCAAGGGCCTGAACTACTCCGTAGCCTCGGCCTGCGCCACCAGCGCCCACTGCATCGGCCTGGCCATGGAGCAGATCCAGCTCGGCAAGCAGGACGTCGTCTTCGCCGGCGGCGGCGAGGAAGAGCACTGGACCCAGAGCATGCTGTTCGATGCCATGGGCGCGCTCTCCAGCGACTACAACGAGACGCCGGAAAAGGCCTCCCGTGCCTACGACAGCAAGCGTGACGGTTTCGTCATCGCCGGCGGCGGCGGCATGGTGGTGGTCGAGGAACTCGAACACGCCCTGGCCCGTGGCGCCAAGATCTACGCCGAGATTGTCGGCTACGGCGCGACCTCCGATGGCTACGACATGGTCGCCCCGAGCGGCGAAGGCGCCATTCGCTGCATGCAGCAGGCGCTGTCCACCGTCGATGGCGAGATCGATTACCTGAACACCCACGGCACCTCCACCCCGGTGGGCGACGTGGCCGAGATCAAGGGCGTGCGCGCTGTGTTCGGCGACAAGGCTCCGGCTATCAGCTCGACCAAGAGCCTGTCCGGCCACTCCCTGGGCGCGGCCGGTGTGCACGAGGCCATCTACTGCATGCTGATGATGGAAGGCAACTTCATCGCCGGCTCGGCCAACATCGACGAACTGGATCCGGAGGTCGCCGATCTGCCGATCCTGCGCGAGACCAAGGAAGACGCCAAGCTGGACCTCATCATGAGCAACAGCTTCGGCTTCGGCGGCACCAACGCCACCCTGGTCCTGAAGCGCTGGCAGGGCTGACAGCCCTCGCTTGTGTGACCCAAACGGCGCCTCTGGCGCCGTTTTTCATTTCCGCCCCCTGCCCGGCTGAACCGGTCACAGGCCCCGCGGTCGAAGGCGCCGGCACTTCGCCTGCGAACCTCCAGGAAGAATGGATTCAGCAGCGTGAATAGCTTAATCTCGCGCCGCTTCGCTGTGTCTGCGCAGCCGCCCTAGACAGCGCTGTCTGGCCATGCCGGGCAGAAACAAGAAACTGTAGTACCCATGGAGCCCCAATGCACAATCAAAACCAGAGCTACCGCGGACCCTTGATCGTCCTCACCATGCTGTTCTTCATGTGGGGTCTGATCACCTCACTGAACGACATCCTCATTCCCCACCTCAAGGCGGTCTTCACCCTCAGCTATCTGCAGGCCTCGCTGATCCAGTTCTGCTTCTTCACCGCCTACTTCATCGTGTCCTTCCCGGCAGGTCGCCTGGTGGAAAGCCTGGGCTACAAGAAGGGCATCATCGTTGGCCTGCTCACCGCCGGCGTCGGTTGCGTGCTGTTCTACCCGGCAGCCGGAGCCCAGTCCTACGGCTTCTTCCTGACCGCCCTGTTCGTGCTGGCGGCCGGTATCACCGTGCTGCAGGTGGCAGCAAATCCCTATGTCACCATCCTCGGCAAGCCGGAAACCGCAGCCTCGCGCCTCAACCTGACCCAGGCCTTCAACTCCCTGGGTACCACCGTCGGCCCGCTGGTGGGCGCGGTGACCATCCTGGCACTGGTCGGCGAAGACTCCGCCGCCCACTCGGTGCAGCTGCCCTACCTGATCCTGGCCGGCATGCTGGTGGCCCTGGCAGTGATCATCGGTCTCTTCCGCCTGCCGCAGATCAAGGACACCGAACAGGACAACGCCACTGACGAAAACGCCCTGACCGCCAGCAGCGTCTGGGCCTATCGCCACCTGCTGCTCGGCGTGGTCGGCATCTTCATGTACGTCGGTGCGGAAGTCTCCATCGGCAGCTACCTGGTGAGCCTGATGGAAAGCCCGGACGTGGCTGGCCTGAACGCCGCCACCGCCGCCAAGTACCTGTCGCTGTACTGGGGTGGCGCCATGATCGGTCGCTTCATCGGCGGCGTGATCATGACCAAGGTACGGCCGAATCTGGTGCTGACCTTCAACGCCATCGCCATTGGCGTGCTGCTGGCCATCGCCGTGCTGCAGGGTGGCAAGGTCGCCATGTGGGCGTTGCTGGCCATCGGTTTCTTCAACTCCATCATGTTCCCGACGATCTTCTCCCTGGCGCTCAAGGGCCTGGGCAAGTTCACCTCCAAGGGTTCGGGCCTGCTGTGCATGGGTATCGTCGGTGGCGCGCTGGTGCCGGCCATCCAGGGCTACTTCGCCGACACCATCGGCCTGCTGCCCTCCTTCCTGATCCCGCTGGTCTGCTACCTCTATATCCTGTTCTACGGCGTGATGGGCTATCGCCCCACCCTGCGTCGCTGATCCTCCCCCGAAGCGCTGGCGGCCTGCCAGCGCTTCGCCCCTCCTGCCGCTACCCGCCCCCCCCCTATCCCTCTGCCTCGACAACCCGGCTGCGACCAGGCTGCCTGGCGGTTCGTACGCGTCTGTCCGACGCTCGCGGGTGATTCCCTCAGCCCCTGCCAGCCCTTCGGCAAGAGGGCGCTCGCAAGACCCGCCCAGGACGCCCTGCCGCCCTTCGCCCTAGCCCGGCTGCCACTCCGCCCGTGATGGAGCTACCGCCCTGACACCCTGGCCGTCACCCTGAACCCCGTCGACTGACCGCTCGGCACTCTCAGCCAGGCACGCCACCGCTACCCTCTC
Source organism: Pseudomonas aestiva (assembly GCF_039908605.1). Taxonomy (NCBI): domain Bacteria; kingdom Pseudomonadati; phylum Pseudomonadota; class Gammaproteobacteria; order Pseudomonadales; family Pseudomonadaceae; genus Pseudomonas; species Pseudomonas aestiva. The sequence goes on from NZ_CP150916.1 coordinate 3,421,833, forward strand.
CGCACCGAATCCTGGGCAAAAGAAAACGCCCGTATCTTTCGATACGGGCGTTTGGTCGTTACCGCAGGACCGCTCCAGGAGCGGCCTTGCGTCAGGCTCAGGCAGTCTGGCGAGCTTCCTCGACTTCGACGGCGTTCGGGCCGCGAGCGAGTTCGGTCTTCAGGGTCTGCTCGTCCAGCTGGCCGCACCACTTGGCGACCACGATGGAGGCCACGCCGTTGCCGACCAGGTTGGTCAGGGCGCGGGCTTCGGACATGAAGCGGTCGATACCCAGGATCAGCGCCAGGCCGGCGACCGGTACGTGACCGACGGCGGACAGGGTGGCGGCCAGCACGATGAAGCCGCTACCGGTGACGCCCGCAGCACCCTTGGAGGAGATCAGCAGCACCAGCAGCAGGGTGATCTGGTGGGTGATGTCCATCTGGGTATTGGTGGCCTGGGCGATGAACACCGCAGCCATGGTCAGGTAGATGGCGGTACCGTCGAGGTTGAAGGAGTAGCCAGTGGGGATCACCAGGCCAACCACCGACTTCTCGGCGCCCAGCTTCTGCATCTTGGTCAGCATGCGCGGCAGGGCAGACTCGGAGGACGAGGTACCCAGCACGATCAGCAGTTCTTCACGGATGTACTTGATGAACTTGAGGATGCTGAAGCCGTGCAGGCGCGTCACGGTGCCCAGCACCAGGAGCACGAACAGCAGGCAGGTGATGTAGAAGCAGGCCATCAGGTAGCCCAGCTGCACCAGGGTGCCAACACCGTATTTGCCGATGGTGAACGCCATGGCACCGAAGGCGCCGATGGGGGCGAGCTTCATGATGACGTTGATGATGTTGAAGAAGACATGGGAGATGCGGTCGATGAAGTTGAACACCAGTTGACCGGTCTCGCCCAGGCGATGCAGGGCGTAGCCGAACAGCACGGCGAAGAACAGGACCTGCAGGATCTCACCAGTAGCGAAGGCGTTGACGACCGTCGAGGGGATGATGTTCAGCAGGAAATCGATGGTGGTCTGCTTTTCCGCGGCAGCGGCATAGGCCGCGATGCCCTTGGTGTCCAGGGTGCTGACGTCGACGTTCATGCCGGCGCCCGGCTGGACGATGTTGACCACGATCAGACCGATCAGCAGCGCGATGGTGGAGAAGATCTCGAAGTACAGCAGCGCCATGCCGCCGGTCTTGCCCACGGCCTTCATGTTCTGCATGCCGGCGATACCGGTCACCACGGTGCAGAAGATGATGGGTGCGATGACCATCTTGATCAGCTTGATGAAACCGTCGCCCAGGGGCTTCATGGCAGCGCCGGTCTGGGGATAGAAGTGGCCGAGCAAGATGCCCAGGACGATCGCCAGGATCACCTGGAAGTAGAGACTCTTGTAGAGCGGCTGCTTGACGGGCACCTTGGGCGCGGGAGCTGTGGTAGTTGTTGTTGTATCGACGGTTGCTGTCATGGCTCGATCCCTTGTGGCCACTGCCTGACGTCCTGTCTGAGTGGGCACTGCTGAAAGTGGCTCTCTCATCCTGAGAGCTTTTTGTTGTGGATCCGGTGGCCGTGCGACGGTAACACCAGCATCTGGCGAGATATAAGCAATCGCCGTTCCACTTCTTGGTGCGCAATCAAAGGGCCAGCTTTCATGCACCTTTCAGTCGAAAGTCTAGTTGCCAGCGGCGGGCGGAACCCCGCCATCCGACGGAAACCGGCGGAAATCCCCCCAGGGCCGAGGCGGTTTTCCGCCAGCCGGAGTCGGTAGTCGACTATTCTTTGCGCGCCTTTTCATCGGAGCCCGTCGTGATCCGTTGCTGTCTTCCCCGAGTGGTCGGCTGAGATGCCTGCCCTGCCCGCCTCCGACCTGCCCGGCTGCTGCACGCCGCCCGAGCCGCTGCCACCCCTGGCTGTCGAGCTCGAAGCCCTGGCCCTGCGGCACTGCCGCTTCGATCCCGCCCAGGTGAGCTTCGAGCGCGACGCCCTGCGCCTCGGCGCCCTGCCGCCGGACAACATCCGTCGCGCCGTGGCCAAGCGCCAGGCCGAATACCTGGCCGGTCGTCTCTGCGCCCGCGAGGCGCTGCGCCAGTTGAGCGGCACCGCCGTCGTCCCCGGCCATCGCACTACGGACCGTGGGCCCGCCTGGCCTTCCGGCTGGGTCGGTGCGATCACCCATAGCCATGGCTGGGCAGCCGCCGTGGTGGGCAAGGCAGGGGACTACCTGGGCCTTGGTCTGGACGTGGAAACCCTGCTCGAACCGGACAAGGCCCTGCGCCTGGCCGAGCAGATCCTCACCCCGACCGAACGGGAACGGCTGCAGTCGCTGGACGAAGGGCAGCAGGCCTTTGCCATCACCCTGGCCTTTTCCGCCAAGGAGAGTCTGTTCAAGGCGCTGCATCCCCAGGTCGGGCAGATGTTCTTCTTCCAGGACGCCGAGATCCTCGCCATGGATCCTGGCGGCAGCTTCGATCTCCGGCTGCTGATCGAGCTGTCGCCGCGCTGGTCCGCCGGGACCGCGCTACGCGGTCACTTCCGCCTGGACGAAGAAGATCGGCTGTTGACGCTGGTCGCGCCTCGTCACTGAGTGACGCTATATAGAGGAAGCCTGCGCTGGTCGATCAGGCGCACGGACGCCGGCCGGGGCAGAACGTCGCAGCGGGCATCGAACGTTTTCTTATGGTGGAGAGGGTGCTCATAGCGAACCGGTATATCCCTTGCCGCTTACGTCTCACCACACCCGTCGTGTTGTACGTTATTTGACCACTTCGCTCTGAGCCCAGCCTTCACGCGCGCTGGCCAGGTACCACCCCCAGGATACCCCCCAGTCCCGAACAGCTTATCCACGTCTTATCCACAGCCGAAAACGTGATAAACGCGACATCTAGTGGCCCTTGCACCCCTACACCACCATATATAGCAGTTCGTCGGTATGACCCGGGACGGCGAAACACCCCTCTGTCAAGACTGTCTTCCCTAGCGAGGAGGGCTTATCCTGTTGCCCGAATGATGAATTTCCAGGGTCCCTGACCCCGAACGTCGATTCCCTCGGGAATCGGCGGCAGTACGGCTTTTCGTTGGAATCTTCAGGGGTAAGGACGCGATCGGCAGTCGTCGCGCAGGCCCAGACCAACACTTTTCCGGATCGCCGGCTCGCCGACGATCCCCTCTTTCCGATCAAGGGAGTTCCGCATGCACACCGACCTGACCCGCGAGCAAGCCCAGCAGGGCCGCCCGGCGCAAGATGACAGCCAGGACCTGGGCGCCACCGCCCCCGGTCAACTGCGCGTCATCAAGCGCAACGGTACCGTCGTCCCCTATACCGACGACAAGATCACCGTGGCCATCAGCAAGGCTTTCCTCGCCGTGGAAGGCGGTAACGCCGCGGCCTCCTCGCGCATCCACACCACCGTCAAGCAGCTCACCGACCAGGTCAGCAGCACCTTCAAGCGCCGCATGCCATCCGGTGGCACCATCCACATCGAAGAGATCCAGGACCAGGTCGAACTGGCCCTGATGCGCGCCGGCGAGCAGAAGGTCGCCCGCAGCTACGTGATCTACCGTGAAGCCCGCAGCCAGGAGCGCAAGCAGGGCGCCGTCAGCGACATCGCCGAGCCGCACCCGAGCATTCGCGTCACCAAGGCCGACGGCACCACCCAGCCGCTGGACATGGGCCGCCTGAACACCATCATCACCGAAGCCTGCGAAGGCCTCGAAGAGGTGAACGGCGAGCTGATCCAGAAGGAGACGCTGAAGAACCTGTACGACGGCGTGGCCGAGAAGGACGTCAACACCGCCCTGGTGATGACCTCCCGTACCCTGGTCGAGCGTGAGCCGAACTATTCCTACGTCACCGCCCGCCTGCTGCTGGACAGCCTGCGCGCCGAAGGTCTGAGCTTCCTCGGCGTCGCCGAGTCCGCCACCCATCACGAGATGGCCGACCTCTACGCCAAGGCCCTGCCCGCCTACGTCGCCAAGGGCGTGGAGCTGGAGCTGCTGGACCCGAAACTGGCCAGCTTCGACCTGGAGCGCCTGGGCGCCGCCATCGATCACGAGCGCGACCAGCAGTTCACCTACCTGGGTCTGCAGACCCTGTACGACCGCTACTTCCTGCACAGCCACGGCACCCGCTTCGAGCTGCCGCAGCTGTTCTTCATGCGCGTGGCCATGGGCCTGGCGCACATGGAGAAAGATAAAGAAGCCCGCGCCATCGAGTTCTACAACCTGCTGGCCAGCTTCGACTACATGGCGTCCACCCCGACCCTGTTCAACGCCGGCACCCTGCGGCCGCAGCTGTCCAGCTGCTATCTGACCACCGTGCCCGACGACCTGTCCGGCATCTATGGCGCCATCCACGATAACGCCATGCTGTCGAAGTTCGCCGGCGGCCTGGGCAATGACTGGACCCCGGTGCGCGCCCTGGGCTCCTACATCAAGGGCACCAACGGCAAGAGCCAGGGCGTCGTGCCCTTCCTCAAGGTGGTCAACGACACCGCCGTGGCGGTCAACCAGGGCGGCAAGCGCAAGGGCGCGGTCTGCGCCTACCTGGAAACCTGGCACCTGGACATCGAGGAATTCCTCGAACTGCGCAAGAACACCGGTGACGACCGTCGGCGTACCCACGACATGAACACCGCCAACTGGATCCCCGACCTGTTCATGAAGCGTGTCTTCGAGGATGGCAACTGGACCCTGTTCTCCCCCGCCGACGTGCCCGATCTGCACGACCTCTACGGCAAGGCCTTCGAAGAGCGCTACGAGTACTACGAAGCCCTGACCGAGTACGGCAAGCTCAAGCTGCACAAGACCATCAAGGCCAAGGACCTCTGGCGCAAGATGCTGTCCATGCTGTTCGAGACCGGCCACCCGTGGCTGACCTTCAAGGACCCGTGCAACCTGCGCAGCCCGCAGCAGCACGTGGGCGTGGTGCACAGCTCCAACCTTTGCACCGAGATCACCCTGAACACCAACAAGGACGAGATCGCCGTGTGCAACCTGGGTTCGGTGAACCTGGTGAACCACATCGTCGACGGCAAGCTGGACGTGGCCAAGGTCGCCCGCACCGTCAAGACCGCCGTGCGCATGCTCGACAACGTCATCGACATCAACTACTACTCGGTGCCCCAGGCGGAGAACTCCAACCTCAAGCACCGTCCGGTCGGCATGGGCATCATGGGCTTCCAGGATGCGCTGTACCTGCAGCACATCGCCTACGGCTCGGATGCCGCCGTGCAGTTCGCCGACACCTCCATGGAAGTGATCAGCTACTACGCCATCCAGGCCTCCTGTGACCTGGCCGAAGAGCGTGGCAGCTACTCCAGCTTCCAGGGTTCGCTGTGGTCCCAGGGCATCCTGCCGATCGATTCCGAGAAGCGCCTGATCGAAGAGCGCGGTGCCAAGTACATCGAGGTCGACCTGTCCGAGACCCTGGACTGGGCCCCGCTGCGCGAGCGTGCCAAGAAGGGCATCCGCAATTCCAACATCATGGCCATCGCACCGACCGCGACCATCGCCAACATCACCGGCGTGTCCCAGTCGATCGAGCCGACCTACCAGAACCTCTATGTGAAGTCGAACCTCTCAGGCGAATTCACCGTCATCAACCCCTACCTGGTACGCGACCTCAAGGCCCGCGGCCTGTGGGACTCGGTGATGGTCAACGACCTCAAGTACTACGACGGCTCCGTGCAGCAGATCGAGCGCATCCCGCAGGATCTGAAGGACCTGTACGCCACCGCCTTCGAAGTGGAGACCAAGTGGATCGTCGAGGCCGCCAGCCGTCGCCAGAAGTGGATCGACCAGGCCCAGTCGCTGAACCTGTACATCGCCGGCGCCTCGGGCAAGAAGCTCGACGTGACCTACCGCATGGCCTGGTTCCGCGGTCTGAAGACCACCTACTACCTCCGTGCCCTGGCCGCCACCAGCACCGAGAAGTCCACCATCAACACCGGCAAGCTGAACGCCGTGAGCGCCGATCCCATCACCGGCGTCCAGGCCAGCGCGGCTCCCGCCCCGGCGCAGAAGTTCGAAGCGGCGCCCGCCGCGGCACCGGCTCCGGTGCCCAAGGCCTGCAGCCTCGACGATCCCGAGTGTGAAGCCTGCCAGTAAAGTAAGCGCCCGCCAGAATCTGGCGGGCATAAAAAAGCCCGGATCTAGCGCCAACTAGATCCGGGCTCGATCTCCCACAGGGCGTTTGCGTCGCTCAACGGGAGGCTGGATCCATTCAGATCCATAGGAGGGGCGCATGATCCCCATCTGGACGGACCGGTGTCAAGGGACGCTATGCGAGAATGCGCCATGGCTAGAAAGTCTGGTGGCCAAAAAATTGGCCGTAATGCAGGTAACGGCCGTTTCACAACCGTTGAGAAAGCTCGGAATAATCCGAAGACTCACGTAGTAGAAACGGTCAAGAAGCCACAGTAGAGAACAGCCCAAGAGCGATGAGCTCTTGGGCTTTCTGCAAAGCCAGACAGCGCCCAAAGAATTCCTTTCTGCGTGCAACGACACGCATATCAATAGATCGGCCTGCTAAGGCCCGCCAGGAGACACCCCATGCTGAACTGGGAAGAATTCGACAAAGACGACGACACCGCCACCGCCAAGCCCGCGCAGGCCGCCGGCCAGCAGGCGCCCGCTCAGACCGAGCGCCTGGACTCCGAGGGCGACGCTCTGGTCCATGACGCCCGTGCCCCATCCGCCGACGACTCCGACGCCGTGGCACGCGCCAAGGCCGCGCTGAACGAGCTGGACATCCAGGAAGGCCTGGACGACCTGGAAGGCTCCTCCGCGCGCGTGCACGTCGGCGACAAGCAGATGATCAACGCCCGCGCCGACCTCAACCAGCTCGTACCCTTCAAGTACGACTGGGCCTGGCAGAAGTATCTGGATGGTTGCGCCAACCACTGGATGCCCCAGGAAGTGAACATGAACGCCGACATCGCAACCTGGAAGAGCGCAGACGGCCTCACTGAGGACGAGCGCCGCATCGTCAAGCGCAACCTCGGCTTCTTCTCCACCGCCGACTCCCTGGTCGCCAACAACCTGGTACTGGCCGTCTACCGCCTGATCACCAACCCCGAATGCCGCCAGTACATCCTGCGCCAGGCCTTCGAAGAGGCGATCCACACCCACGCCTACCAGTACTGCATCGAGTCGCTGGGCATGGATGAAGGCGAGATCTTCAACATGTACCACGAGATCCCGAGCGTCGCGAAAAAGGCCAGCTGGGGCTTGAAGTACACCCGCTCCATCTCCGACCCCGAGTTCAAGACCGGCACCCCGGAGACCGATCGCCAGTTCCTCAAGAACCTGATCGCCTACTACTGCGTACTGGAAGGCATCTTCTTCTATTGCGGCTTCACCCAGATCCTTTCCATGGGTCGCCGCAACAAGATGACCGGCACCGCCGAGCAGTTCCAGTACATCCTGCGTGACGAGTCCATGCACCTGAACTTCGGCATCGACATGATCAACCAGATCAAGATCGAGAATCCGAGCCTCTGGGATGCCCAGATGAAGGACGAAGCCACCCAGATGATCCTCCAGGGCACCCAACTGGAGATCGAATACGCCCGCGACACCATGCCCCGCGGCGTGCTGGGCATGAACGCGGCGATGATGGAGGACTACCTCAAGTTCATCGCCAACCGCCGCCTGACCCAGATCGGCCTCAAGGAAGAGTACCCGGGCGCTACCAACCCCTTCCCCTGGATGAGCGAGATCATGGACCTCAAGAAGGAGAAGAACTTCTTCGAGACCCGCGTGATCGAGTATCAGACCGGTGGGGCGTTGAGTTGGGATTGATGTGACGCGCATCACAGAGTAGATTGACCTGACACCTGCCATGGATGTTGGGATGAAAAAGCCCCGCCTATGCGGGGCTTTTTTTAGGAGAAAAAAATGAGCACAAGTGGACTTATACTTTCTTACCCAGAAGGCAACAAAGAGATAAGAACCATCTATCGCGATGGCGAAGTATTATTTTGTTTGGCTGACGTAGTAGCTTTACTTGCCGAGCAAAATACAACATTAGCTCAGGATGGAAAGAAAATAGGACTTGCCGGACTAACAAAGGCGCTACTTGACGCTCTTGATAGCGATGAAAAGCATTCTATTACAGAGATTGAACTGAGCAACCCTAAGGACGCTCAATTCGTCACGCAACCGGGGCTATTCAGAATTATTCTTAGAGACAATAGTCCCGCTTGCAAAAAATTCCAACGCTGGGTTTTCCACGAAGTACTTCCGTCTATACAGCGCTATGGAACTTACCCTCCTCCTGCTGTGCCTCAAGGCTCTGAGGTAAAAAAGGCGGTAATGCTACTTCTCGACGAGATAGAAGAAAGAGAAAGATTAGAGCGAGAGACGAAAGAGCGCTTTTTAATAACAGAAAAGAAGCTCAACGAGCTAAGTCAAAGACTTGTCGCGTCAACGCCTACGAGCGGGCCAAGCCTCAGCTATTTCACTATATCTGAATATTGCCAGTCCCAAAAAATCGATCACGCCAATTCACAACTATTTCAGGGGTGGTGCATAAAAATTTGTGCTGAAGATGGCTACTACAGTCACAAGATCATCATCGAGGGCAAAGAAGAAATTTCTTTTCCAGAGCCTGTATTACTTAAAGCCAGATCTATGATATTTAACACACCACACGACAGCAAAAACTTTTGAGCCAAAAATAGCCTAGCCGCCAATAGGGTGTACGACCATAATTAACCCATCTACGGCGCCGACCCTAAGTACTTTCTACTATTTAGACCAACACTACTCTCAATTCGAAGATAGGCTCCTCTGTTTTCTACGCTACAAACTTTAGCGGCATTACCAATCAAGGACGACCCAATGCCCCGTTGGACAGACCAACCGGCTACCGACACGGATGCCTTCTTCGACTTCATCCTCAAGTTCTCCGGCACCTTCCTGCGGCGTCATGCTTCGCTGCTGGCCAAGGGGTTGCCGCCGGCCCTCGGCTTCGGGATGTTCCTGGCCTATTTCGCGCGTAATCACTTCTATCCCAGCTTCGATCTCTTCCAATTCTCGTCGCTGCTGCTGGCCGCTGCCTGCCTGGGCTTCCTAACAATCGGCGCCTTCGTTGCCGCGCTGTTCCTGCCTGGGGCCTGGGTCTATTACCGCTTTATCAATACGGCGGCGATCAAGGAAGACATCACCTACGCCCTGCCCTATCGCGGCGAGGGGCGCTTTCGCAAGATCATGCTGTTGATGGCGCTGGTGTTCTTCGTGCCCTATCTGCTGGCGGGGTTCAGCGATGCGGCCATTCTCTTCGTCGATCCCGAGCTATTCACCAGCATTGCCTTGCTAGCGCCCATCCCCATCACGCTACTGGCGGGCATGACCGTACAGGGGCTGTTCGACTTGCGTCGCTTCAGCTTCCTGAAGTTCGTCTGGGAGGCTTACCTGTCGACGATGGTCGTCGGCCTGTTTATCGTCTGGATGCTGGCCCAGGCCTATCCGCTGGTAAGCGATTGGCAGCCGCTGTTCAAGTGGGGCGCTCTGGCCATCGCTCCCTTCATCATTGCCTTCGTCACGACCATGACCTCCATGCTGTTCATCGCTGGCTGGAAGGCGGCGATGATGTTTTCGTTGTTCTTCGCCCTCTTCCTAGCCGGCTATAGCGGTGTGCTCACCACCCTCCCCGAGACCATGGTCAAGACGCTGGGCCTGGGTAACTACCAGGCCAAGGCGATCGTGCTCGATACCTCCTATTGCGCCAAGGAGCAGGCCAGGGTGCTGCCTACCGATGACCAGTGCGTGCTCAAGGACGTGCAGGTGGTCTGGTCGCTGGGCGAGGCCTTCGTGCTGCGGCTGGCGGATGGCAGCACGGCGCGGTTGCCGGCATCGGCGATTCGCACGTTGGTGAAACCCCAGTAACGGACGGTCCGCCTGGGCCAGCCTCAGGTCTGGTTTGAATTAGGTTTATCGGCCCATCATCATGGCGCGCAATCCTTTGCCTCAAGCCCGCGCCTGCCGTGTCGATAAGACTGCGGTGCGGCTCCGCCTTGGCAGGTGCTCGCCCCCGGCAGGGAGCGCCCTTCTCGTATCCAGACAGGTCCGATTCGCCCATGGCACTCGATGCACCCACCATGCTGACCCTTACCATCGCCCTGGCGGCTGCCGCGGCGGGCTACCTGGCCATCGAGTGGCGGTCGGTGCGCGAGTCGGCGCTGCTGTACTGGAGCTCGGGTTTCGCCCTCATTTGCGTGGGTAGCACCCTGGCGCTGCTGCGTAGCCAGGGGCTGCTGCTGGTGGGCATCTGGTTCGCCAACGGGCTGCTGATCTTGGTGCATGGCCTCTTCCTGCTTGGCGTGGCACGCTTCACCGGGCGGCGCCTGAGTCTGGGCTGGTGGGCCTTCGCGGCGATCTGGCTAGGGATGTTGCTGCTGCCCAATGAGCCCTGGTGGTCCAAGGTACTGCTGGTGGTGCAGTCGCTCATGATCGGCATCCTGGCGATACGGGCGAGCCTGCTGCTGCGCCGGCGCAATGCCGGAGAGCGGCAGCTGCGCGCGGTGCTGCTGATCCATGGACTCTTCTACCTGATCAAGATGATCCCACCGCTCACCCCCGGCGCCCTGATCGATCTGGCGGTCTATCGCGGCGTCATCATCCAGGTCTCGCTGGTCGAGGGGGTGATGGCAGTGATGCTGATCGCCCTGTCGATGACCGGCACGGTGCGTTATCGCCGCGAGCAGCATATCGAGCGCCTGGCCGGCAGCGATCCCCTGACCGGTCTGCATAATCGCCGCGCCCTGGAAGCCGAGGCTCCGCGACTGTTCGGCCAGGCGACCCCGGCCCGACCCGGCGCCCTGCTGCTGATCGATCTGGACAACTTCAAGCTGGTGAACGACCTCCATGGCCACGCCGCGGGTGACGGCCTGCTGATCGCCCTGAGCGACCTGCTGCGCACCTCCCTGCCCCGCCAGGCCCTGGCCGCCCGACTGGGGGGTGATGAATTCGTGGTGCTGCTGGGCGAGGCGGCTGATGCGGATGTCGTGCGTTTGGCAGACACCCTGCGCCAGCGCTTCAACCAGCTGGCGGCGCAGCGCCTGCGGACGCCCGAGCCCGTCACCCTGAGTATCGGCGCCGTACTGTTCGATCAACCGCCGGAAAGTCTGGCGGCCTTGCTGGAGCGCGGGGACGGTGCCCTCTATGAGGCCAAGCGCGGCGGGCGGGATGGCTTGCGGATGAGCCTGGGATGAAGGCGCGCTAATGGCTTAGGCTTGGGCGATTGCCTGACCGGAGCCACCATGCCCATCGCCCTCGAATCCCCCGACCAACCCGAGGTGATCGCCCTGATCGCCGAACTGGATGCCTACCAGGACGACCTCTATCCGCCCGAGAGTCGTCATGCCCTGGATCTGACGTCGCTCATGCAGCCGAACGTGCTGTTCCTGGTCGCCCGGGATGACAGCGGCAGTGCCCTGGGCTGTGGGGCCATGGTGCTGCATGAGGGCTATGGCGAGATCAAGCGGATGTATGTGAGCCCCAGGGGTCGCGGGCAGGGGCTGGGTGGTCACCTGCTGGCGGAACTGGAGCGTGAAGCGGCAGGCCGTGGGTGTGAGTTGGCGCGACTGGAAACAGGGCCCTATCAGCCGGAGGCCGTGCGGCTCTATGAGACGGCGGGTTACCAGCGGCGTGGTCCTTTTGGAGCGTATCGGGACGATGCGTTGAGTGTGTTTATGGAGAAGCGGTTGGAGGCGTAGATACCGTCTTCGCCCCTCAGTGTGCAATCGCTAAAGCAGGATCGAAAGGCTTGCCCGATTTGAGCACGCCATAGGCGATGGTCAGCAGCTTGCGCATGGCGGCACAGACGGTTTGTTTACCTTTCTTCCCCCTGGTTTTCAGACGCTCGGCTTGCGCCTTGATAGCCGGGTTGTAGGTCAGCGCCACGACGGCGGGTAGGTATAGCGCACTTCGTAAGCGGACCGATCCCATGCGCGAGATGCCGGTATGGCCGCGGTAAAGACCTGATTCCTGTAGGCGTGGGTTCAAACCGGCAAAGGCGGTCACGGCGCGGGCATCGGCGAAGCGACCGATATCGCCGAGCTCCGCCAGGATCAGGGCGGCGGTCTTGTCGGCGATGCCGTCTATGCTCACCAGCAGATCACGTTTGCCGCGCAGGTCCGGGTCATCGTCGATATGCCGTTTGATCTGTTCGAGCGTCCAGGCGATCTGCTCATCGAGCCGCTGCACGACCGCCTGGATCGAGTTTTGGACTTTTTCCGGGCTGACCTCGAGCCGATTGAGCTCCATCTGCCGTAGCGATTGGAGATCCTCCAGGCGCCGGGTCAGCGCGCGAAGCGTGCGGATGGACACAGGCTCCGGGTGCCAGGCCCGCAGGCTGTCTTCATGCCGCTGGCCATAGGTGGCGATCAGCTTGGCGTCGAGTTTGTCCGTCTTGCTGCGCTGCAACTGGCTTTGCGCATAGCGAGCGATCTGTGCCGGATTGAGCACGGCGATTCGGTAGCCCAGCGCATGGAAATGCTCGGCGAGCGCTTCGTGATAGGTGCCTGTGGCCTCCATCACGATCCAAGCGCCTGGCTCGGCATGCTGTTGCAGCCAGTCGGCAAAGACCGCGAAGCCTGACGGATCATTGCTCAGCCTGCCCTTGGTCCGGTGCTTGCCATTGGATTGCAGGATCGCCAGATCGAAGCTGCGCTTGGCGATATCAACACCGATTACGGCCATGATGTCTCCTCCTTCAGATGCGACACGATCACGTCATCCCGTCCAACCTTGTGCAATACGAGCTCTGGAGGCTCTAGATACCGTTCGGACTCGGGGATGGGTGTGGAGGAGGCGGCCTATCTACGTTGCAAGCTCAAAGGCTTAAGGGTGGACACGGCCTGCCATCCTCCCCCGATGATCAGTCGGGGACTATGCCCCCCTAAGGAGGCTGTCGTCGAGATACAAGGGTGGACAACGCGAAGCTTGTCCGCGCGGGAGTTTTGGGGTCGTGCGTCGGTGGCGCCGGTGGAAAAGGCTGCGCCGTTTTCCACGCTACGGGTTGAGCTATCGTTTCTGTCTCTGCTCAAGGAAGAGCTGCCATGTCTCGATTTCGTCGTGCCCGTGTTTCGGGGGCTTCCTATTTTTTCACCGTTGTCCTGGCGGATCGGCGTAGCGATCTGCTGACGCGCCATATTGATCTGCTCCGCGAGACCGTGCGGGCAACGCAGTTGCGCCATCCCTTTCATATCAATGCCTGGGTCACCCTCCCCGATCATCTGCATTGCATCTGGACCCTACCGCAGGACGATGCGAATTTCGCCTTGCGCTGGAAGGTGATCAAGTTCGGTTTCTCCAAGCGGCTGCCGGTAGGTGAATGGCGTACGGCGACGCAAAGGGCCCGGGGTGAACGTGGGATATGGCAGCGTCGATATTGGGAGCACCTGATAAGAGACGAGCAGGATTACCAGCGTCATGTGGAATACATCCACTTCAATCCGGTCAAGCATGGCCACGTTGGCGCAGTGAAGGACTGGCCTTATTCGAGTTTCCATCGAGCGGTGCGGGAAGGGCTCTATCCGCAGGATTGGGGTGGAGACTTCGCGGTAGAGACAGGAGGTTGGGGGGAATAGCGCCGTAGGGGGGACGACGCGCAGCTTGTCCACGCGGGATCACGCCTTGGAGGCGCCGGTGGAAAAGGCTGGCGCCGTCATCCACGCTACGGGGCGAACTCCGCTAACAGGAATTCCACGAAGCTCCTCACTGTCACCGAGCGCCATCTCGTCTGGGGATAGAGCGCGGTCAGGGGGCGGGTGAGTTCCTGGCCCTGGAAGAGGCGGACCAGATTGCCGGCGGCGACGTCGTCCTGCAGCAGGAAGGCCGGCTGCAGGATGATGCCGAGGCCCTGCAAGGCGGCCAGGCGCAGGGCGGGGCCGTTGCTGAGGTGCAGGCGGCCGGGTGGCAGCGGGCCGAAGGGGGTGCCGGTCTGGGCGCGCCACTGGCTCAGGGCGCGAGGGTCCATGCCCAGGCAGTCGTGGGCCTCCAGATCGGCCAGTCGCTCGGGCGTGCCGCGCTGGGCGAGATAGCCGGGCGCGGCGCAGCACCACATCACATAGGGCGCCAGGGGTCGCGCCACCAGGGAGGAGTCGGCCAGTTCACCGATGCGGATGGCGATGTCGATGCCCTCCTCCACCAGATCCTGGACCCGGTCGCTCAGCACCAGATCGAGGGTGACCTGGGGCTGCCGCGCCAGATAGTCGCCGAGTCGTGGCGTGAGGCCGTAGGTACCGAAAGACACCGGCGCCGAGACGCGCAGGATGCCGGCGGGTGCCAGGCGCTGGGTTTCGGCCTGGCGGTCGGTGTCGGCGATCAGGGCGAGGATCTCGCGGCAGCGGGCGTAGTAGCCCTCGCCAAAGGCGGTCAGGCGCTGGCGCCGGGTGGTGCGTACCAGCAGTTGCAGGCCCAGGCGCTTTTCCAGGCCGCGCAGGTGATTGCCGGCCATGGTCGGCGAGATGCCCTGGGCCTGGGCCGCCGCGGCCAGGCTGCCGCGCTCCACCACGGCGACGAACACCTGCATGCTGTCGAGCAGATCCATTCCACACTCCTGCTAAGGAATCCTCGCACTGGGACGGCGTTTATCTCATTTGGGTGGTGGGTGAGGCTAGGGGCGTGGATGAGGTGGCGCCGTGTTGGGCTTCGCCGCGCTCAGCCAACCGCGTGGAAAAGGCTGCGCCGTTTTCCACCCTACGACCCTGAAGTGGAGAATCGATCATGGATCTGCAACTGCACGACCGTACTGCCCTGGTGACCGGCGCCAGCATGGGCATAGGCACTGGCATCGCCCGCGTCCTGGCGGCCGAAGGCGTTCGGCTGGCGATCACCGCGCGGCGGCGGGACGCCCTGGAGGACCTGGCCGAGGAGATTGCCGCGGCGGGTCATGCCCGGCCGCTGGTGATCGTGGCGGATATCACCGACGCCGAAGACGTCCAGCGCCTGGCACGGGAAGCGGAGGAAGGGCTGGGCCGGGTGGATATCCTGGTCAATAACGCCGGCGGCACACGACCGCTTTCAGTGATGGCGGACGATGCGGCCTGGGACGAAGCCTGGAATCTCAACTTCACCGCCACGCGTCGCCTGACCCAGGCGCTGCTGGGTGGAATGCGCGAAAGGCGTTGGGGACGCATCGTCAATTTCAGCGGCAGCATGGAGCCACGGGACGTGAACGGCGCCGGGACGGCCAAGGCGGCGATCCAGTTCTGGTCCAAGGGGCTGGCGAGTCAGCTGGCGGTCGAGGGCATCACGGTCAACACCATCGCCCCGGGGCGGATCAATTCCGAGCAGATCCTGCAGCGGCTGCATCCGACGCCCGAGGCGCGCCAGGCCTTTATCGCCCGGCACATTCCCATCGGCTATTTCGGCGAGCCGGAAGACGTGGGCCAGGTGGTGGCCTTTCTCGCCTCACCGCTGGCGCGCTACCTCACCGGCGATGTCATCGCAGTGGATGGTGGGATGCATGCCCATGCCCACTAGCGCCTGACGCAGACGAACAGCGCATTACCCGCCTCGCCGGCCCAGGGTTCGATGCGCTGGTAGTCGTGCTCCAGCACCTGCACATCGAACTGCGGCTCCAGCAGGGCCAGCAGTTCGGGGAAGTCCACCGCCACCATGGGGTGTTCGTCCTGCCAGGTCTGCTGCGCGCCGGCGTGGCGGCGTTCGATGCGCAGGCGGAGTTGCTGGTGTTCGCCCTCGCCCGGGTAGTGCCAGGCGGAGGCGAAGCTGAAGTGGCCATCGGCCCGTTCGACGCTGTGGCCGACGCTGGAGGCATTGTCGATGCGGCGCTTGTCGACGGCGTTGAAGCAGAACAGGCCGCCAGGAGTCAGGGCCGCCCGGACCCGCGTCAGGCACGCCTGGAGCCGTGCAAGGCTGCCGCTGTAGTGCAGGGAGTAGAGAAAGCAGGTGATCAGATCGGCCGGCCGCTCCAGCTCGAAGGCGCACATGTCCTGGCAGGAGAATTCGGCCTCGGGGCAACGCAGCGCGGCCTGAGCCAGCATCGGCGGATTGAGGTCCAGCCCGCTGCTCTGGAAGCCGGCATCGAGGAAGTGCCGCAGATGGGGGCCGGTGCCGCAGGCGAGGTCGAGATGACGACTGCCACCGTTGCCGAACAGTCGCTGCAGGCGCAGCACCGCCTGGCTCTGGGCCCGGTAGTCGATGTCGGCGCAGAGCAGGTCGTAGTAGGCCGACAGGTCGGTGTAGAGGGCGGTGGCGGACATCGCAGGGGCTCGGGGCTGGAGACGCGGGCGCGCATCTTAGTCGGTTTCTGCAAGCTTCGACGCCTTATACTGGCGGTTTTCCCGAGAGTCCCTGACGTGAGCAACAAGAGATACGCCTGCATCGGCCTGAGCAACCCCAAGTCGCCGTCCAACGTCGGGTCCATCATGAGGGCGGCGGGCTGCTACGGGGTGGCCTCGGTGTTCTATACCGGCACCCGCTACGACCGCGCCAAGGACTTCGTCACCGACACCAAGAAGGTCCACCAGGACATTCCGCTGATCAACATCGACGACCTGCGCCGCATCCTGCCGCTAGGGTGTGTACCGGTGGCGGTGGAGCTGGTCGATGGCGCCCGGCCGCTGCCCGAATACACCCATCCCGATCGCGCGCTCTATCTGTTCGGCTCGGAGGACGGTTCGCTGAGCCAGGAGCTGCGCGACTGGTGCGAGGACGTGGTGTACATCCCCACCCAGGGCTGCATGAATCTGGCGGCCACGGTCAATGTGGTGCTCTATGACCGCCTGGCGAAGGGCAATAACACCCGCTCCGGTCCGCTGTTCTAGGAGCCTATTCAAAGCTTGCTGCGCGTCGGCCAAACTGCGTTGAAAAGGCCCTGGGCGGCCCCGTCGCAATGCTCATTTACCATTCGTAAACTCGAGCGCGAGTCCGACCCGCTTCCTCAGCTATTTTCGCGGGGCCGCCTAGGCCTTGTTTGTCTCTCGCTCGCGAGGCTTTGAACAGGCTCTAACCCCTTTCAGCCAAACCCTTGGGTCGGCCGGCGCAAGACCGGATCGAAGGGGTTGATGCGCGCGGCGATCACCCCGGCTTCGCGCCTGAGCAGTTCGATCACCGTGGGCAGGCGCTGGGGGTTGAGGCGTTCGCTCAGGGTGCCCACGCTCAGCGCCGCCACCGCCCGGCCATTGCGGTCGAGGATAGGTACGGCGAGGCCCGCCATGCCGGCCAGCACCCCGGTGTTGCGCGCGGCGTAGCCCTGTTGGCGGACGTTGTCGATTTCGGCGCGCAGCAGCACCTCATCGTAATGATGGGCATCGCGCAGCCGCGGCAGGTTGTAGCGGATCACCTCGTCGCGCTCTTCCTCGGGCAGGAAGGCCAGGATCGCCAGGGCGCCCTGGCCGCCGCCCAGGGGCACGCGACCGCCGATGTCGCCGGTGAAGGTGCGGATCGGATAGGGCCCTTCGCTGCGATCCAGGCACATGGCGTCGAAGCCGCTGCGCGCCAGCAGGAACAGCGAGTCACCCAGGGACGCCGACAGCCGCAGCAGACTCGGCCGCGCCAGGTCGCGCAGGTTGCCGACCTGGCCGGCGCGGGCCGCCAGGGCGAAGAAGTCCAGGCTCAGGCGGTATCTCTTGCTGCGGCCGCACTGCTCGACCATGCCCTCTTCCACCAGGCCCCGCAGCAGCCGGTGGGTGGTGGGTTGCGACAGGCCCACGCGCTCGGCGAGGCGGGTGACCTTTTCCCCCTCGGGATCACCCTCACCCAGGGCGCGCACCACGGCGAACACCCGGCTGATGGCGCCAACACCTACCTCACCTGCCGCTGTCTTTCTTTCACTGGAATCTTCCATCTACCGCGCTCCAAAATATTTCACTGAATGAATAAAACTGAAAAAAGAGTTCATTCAGTGAAAAACATGCTTGTCCTGCATCCTAGGTCGCCCTTACCTTCAGGTCCATAGGGCGATACTCACAATCACCGGACGCCGCCAGTCGAGCGAGCGCCAACGTCCCAGATCCAGGCTGTCTTTCGCCCTGCCAAAACCTTGCCCACCTCTCCAGTGGGCGCGACCGGAGGAGCATTGCGGCCATGGCTTTCCTGACTCTCGACAATCTCAGCAAGCGCTACGGCGACAGCTACGCGGTGGCCGATTCGACCCTGGCCATCGAGCGCGGCGAATTCGTCTCCCTGCTCGGCCCCTCCGGCTGCGGCAAGACCACCACCCTGCAGATGATCGCCGGCTTCGTCGACGTCAGCAGCGGGCGCATCCTGCTCGACGGCCAGGACATCACCCACGCCAAACCGGCCAGTCGCGGCCTCGGGGTGGTCTTCCAGAGCTATGCGCTGTTTCCCCACATGACGGTGCGCGACAACGTCGCCTTCGGCCTGCGCATGCGCAAGGTAGCGGGCGCCGAACTGGCGCGGCGCGTCGAGGAAGCCCTGGGCCTGGTGCACCTGGGCCCGCACGCCGAGCGCTATCCGCGCGAACTTTCCGGTGGACAGCGCCAGCGGGTCGCCCTGGCCAGAGCGCTGGTGATAGCCCCCCCGGTGCTGCTGCTGGACGAGCCGCTGTCCAACCTGGACGCCCATCTGCGCGAAGAGATGCAATTCGAGATCCGCCGCATCCAGCGCGAGGTGGGCATCACCACCCTGATGGTGACCCACGACCAGTCCGAGGCGCTGTCCATCAGCGACCGGGTGGTGGTGATGGAGGCCGGGCGCATCACCCAGGTCGATGCGCCCTATCGGCTCTACGAACATCCGCGCAACAGATTCATCTCCGACTTCGTCGGCAAGGCCAATCTGCTGCCCGGCAGCCTGGATGCCCAGGGTCGGCCACAGATCACCGCGGGCGGCGCCCTGGCGATCTCGCTGCGGCCGGAAAAGATCGAGCTACGCCCCGCCGGTGAGGGGCGTCTGCAAGGACGGGTGCTGACCCGTTTCTTCCTCGGCAGCCAGTGGCTGTATCGGCTGGAGACGGCGCTGGGCGAAGTGTCGGTGCTGCGCAGCAACGACGGGCTGCCGCCGCTGGACGAAGGGCAGCGCGTCGGGCTGCACTGGGACGACGGTCTGCTGCGCCGCCTGGAAGCCGCGGAGGCCGCCGCATGAGCACCCTGCTGCGCGGCACCGGTCGCGCCTACCTGCTCAGCGCCCCGGCCCTGGTGCTATTCGCCGGACTGCTACTGGCGCCCCTGGCGCTGACCCTGGCGCTGTCCTTCAACGTCTTCGACTACGAGACCGGGATCAAGGAAGGCAGCTACACCCTGGCGCACTACCTGAGCCTGCTGGGCGATCCCTACTTCTACGAGATCTTCCTGCGCACCTTCTGGATCAGCGCCCTGGTCACCCTGCTCTGCGTGCTGATCGGGGTACCGGAGGCCATCGTCCTCAGTCGCATGGGCGCGCCCTGGCGCTCGATCTTCCTGATCCTGGTGCTGACGCCGCTGCTGATCTCGGTGGTGGTGCGCGCCTTTGGCTGGAGTCTGCTGCTGGGCGCCGACGGCCTGGTCAACCAGGCCATCATGGCCCTGGGCGGGCGCCCGCTGAAGCTGCTCTACACCCCCTTCGCGGTGATCGTCGGCCTGGTCCACGTGATGCTGCCCTTCATGATCATCCCGGTCTGGACCTCGCTGCAGAAACTCGATCCCGCCGCCGAACAGGCCGCGCTGTCCCTGGGCGCCAGTCACCTGACGGTGCTGCGGCGCATCGTGCTGCCCCAGGTGATGCCCGGGGTGCTGTCGGGGACGCTGATCGTCTTCGGCCTGGCCGCCAGCTCCTTCGCCATTCCCGGCCTGCTGGGCGGACGCCGGCTGAAGATGGTCGCCACCCTGATCTACGACCAGTACCTGGCGGAACTCAACTGGCCGATGGGCGCCACCCTGGCGGTGGCCCTGCTGCTGCTCAACCTGCTGGTGATGCTGGGCTGGAATCGCCTGGTGGAACGCCGCTACAAACGTGCCCTGGGAGTCTGACCTCATGACCCGCAACGGCCCGCTCGGGCTCGCCTTCCATACCCTGGTGATGGTCTTCATGCTGGCGCCGCTGGTGGTGGTCTGCCTGGTGGCCTTCACCCCGGAAAACACCCTCAGCCTGCCCACTTCCGGCTTCTCGCTGCGCTGGTTCGCCGCCGTGTTCGAGCGGGCGGATTTCCTCACCGCCTTCTACAACAGCCTGCAGCTGGCGGCGCTGTCGGCCACCCTGGCGACGCTGATCGCGGTGCCGGCGGGCCTGGCCATCACCCGCTACCGCTTTCCCGGCCAGGGCTTTCTCAATGGCCTGTTTCTCTCGCCGATCATCATCCCGCACCTGGTGCTGGGCGTGGCCATGCTGCGGTTGTTCGCCCTGCTGGGGGTGAATGGCAGCTTCAGCTGGCTGGTGCTGGCCCACGTGGTGGTGATCACCCCCTATGTGCTGCGCCTGGTGATCGCCGCCGCTATCGGCATCGACCGCAGCGCCGAGCAGGCCGCCGAGAGCCTGGGCGCCAGTCGTACCACGCTGTTCTGCCGCATCACCCTGCCGATGATCCTGCCCGGGGTGGCCGGCGGCTGGCTGCTGGCCTTCATCAACAGCTTCGACGAGGTCACCCTGTCGATCTTCGTCACCTCTCCGGCGACCCAGACCCTGCCGGTGCGGATGTACGTCTACGCCACCGAATCCATCGATCCGATGATGGCGGCGGTGTCGGCGCTGGTGATCGCCCTGACCGCGGCCACCATGATCCTGCTCGACCGCATCTATGGCCTGGATCGCGTGCTGGTGGGCAAACAATGAACAGCCGAGACCCGTCCATGGCACTGCTCAAGCGGGTGGCCGAATGCGACCGCCCGACCCTGGCCTTCACCCTCGACGGCCAGCCGGCCGAGGGCCTGCAGGGCGACACCCTGCTCACCGCCATCCTGACCCAGAGCGATCACCTGCGCGGCAGCGACTTCGGCGGCGAACCCCGAGCCGGCTTCTGTCTGATGGGCGCCTGCCAGGACTGCTGGGTGCGCCTGGCCGACGGCCGCCGGGTGCGGGCCTGCGCCACCTTTCTCGAAGCGGGCCAGCAGGTCAGCCGCGATCCAGGGCGGCCGCTGTGAGCGCCGTCGTGGTGGTGGGCGCCGGGCCAGCGGGCATTCGCGCGGCCCAGACCCTGGTCGCCCATGGCCTTGAGCCGGTGCTGCTGGACGAAAGCGCCCGCGGCGGCGGCCAGATCTATCGCCAGCAACCGGGTAATTTCCAGCGTCCGATCAAGGCGCTGTACGGCTTCGAAGCGGGCAAGGCCCAGGCGCTGCACGGCGCGCTGGAGGCCGCGCAGGCAAAGCTGGACTATCGACCCGACACCCTGGTGTGGAATGCCGAAGCGCGCGCCCTGGATACCCTCAGCCAGGGCCGCTATGTCGATCGCCTGGCCTTCGACCAGGTGATCGTCGCCACCGGTGCCACCGACCGTATCCTGCCGGTGCCGGGTTGGACGCTGCCGGGCGTCTACAGCCTGGGCGCCGCCCAGGTGGCGCTCAAGTTCCAGGGCTGCGCCATCGGCAGCCGCCCGGTGCTGGCCGGTACCGGTCCGCTGCTCTATCTCGTCGCCTATCAATACGCCAAGGCCGGGGCCAAGCCACTGGCGGTGCTGGACAGCGCGCCCTTCCGCGACCAGGCCGCGGCCACCCCGGCCCTGCTCGGCC
Source organism: Pseudomonas aestiva (assembly GCF_039908605.1). Classification (NCBI taxonomy): domain Bacteria; kingdom Pseudomonadati; phylum Pseudomonadota; class Gammaproteobacteria; order Pseudomonadales; family Pseudomonadaceae; genus Pseudomonas; species Pseudomonas aestiva. The sequence goes on from NZ_CP150916.1 coordinate 3,443,441, forward strand.
AGCCGGCCACCTTCGCCAAGGGCCTCTACTACCGCAGCTGGCTGGGGCTGCACGGCGTACCCGTGCACCAGGGCGCCGATCTCCTGGCGGTCGAGGGCGAGCGCCGGGTGGAAGCCGTGCGCTGGCGCGCCGCCGACGGCGAAGCGCATCGACTGGAGTGCGATGCGCTGGGCTTCGGCCAGACGCTGCGCAGCGAGACCCAGCTGGCCGACCTGCTGGGGTGCGACTTCGCCTGGAGCGTTCTCAACCGGGCCTGGTTGCCGGTACGGGACAGTGGTGGACGCAGCAGTCAGACCGGGGTCTACCTGGCCGGCGACGGCGCCGGCATCCAGGGCGCCGATGCCGCCGAACTGGCGGGCGAACTGGCGGCCCTGAGTCTGCTGGAGGATCGTGACGTGCCGGTGGACAGGGCACGTATCCAGGCCCTGCAGGCACGCCTGGCACGCTTCGAGGTCTTTCGCCAGGGCCTGGAGCGGGCCTTCCCCTTCCCCGCGGACTGGGCGACCAAGGCGCCGGACGAACTCATGGTCTGTCGCTGCGAACAGGTCAGCGCCGGCGAGATCCGCGCCGCCGTGGCCCAGGGCCATTGGGAGATCAACAGAGTCAAGGCCACCTGCCGGGTCGGCATGGGCCGCTGTCAGGGCCGCATCTGCGGCGCGGCGGCGGCCGAGCTGATCGCCTGCGCCAGTGGTCGGCCGCTGGACCAGATCGGCCGGTTGCGCGCCCAGGCGCCGATCAAGCCGCTGCCCTTCGGCGTGGAGCTGGCGCCATGAGCCGGCTGGACGTGGATGTCCTGATCATCGGCGGCGGCATCGTCGGCAGCAGCGCGGCGCTGTTTCTGGCCCAGGGCGGCCAGCGCGTCGCCCTGCTGGAACGCAACTTCTGCGGCGCCCAGGCCAGTGGCGTCAACTACGGCGGGGTACGCCGCCAGGGCCGCCCGCTGGTGCAATTGCCGCTGTCCAGTCGCGCCCATCAGCTCTGGGGCGGTCTGCAGGACCTGCTGGGTACCGATGGCGAATACCTCAGATCCGGCCACCTCAAGCTGGCCCGCAGCGACACCGACTTCGCCTCCCTGCAGGCCTATGCCCAGGCCAGCCAGGGCTTCGACCTCGATCTGCAACTGCTCGACCGGAGCGAATTGCGCCGGCGCTTTCCCTGGGTCGGCGACATCGCCGTGGGCGCCTCCTTCTGCCCGGAGGATGGCCACGCCAATCCACGCCTGGTCTCCCCGGCCTTCGCCCGGGCGGCTGGCCGGGCGGGCGCGCAGATTTTCGAGCGCACCGCCGTGACCGCCGTCGAGCACGACGGCCAGCGCTTCCAGCTCCGTACCGACAGCGGCCTGACCTTGAGCGCGCCCTGGCTGCTGAATTGCGCCGGCGCCTGGGCCGCGGAGCTGGCCGCCCGCTTCGGCGAGCCGGTCCCCCTCACCGCGGCCCATCCGGCCATGCTGGTGACCGAACCGCTGCCGCCCTTCATGACCGCCAGCACCGGCGTGGAAGGCGGCGGCATCTATGCCCGCCAGGTGGCGCGCGGCAATTGCGTGCTGGGCGGCGGGCGCGGTTTCGCACTGGACGCCGACCGCGCCCGCCCCGGCCAGCTGGCCATCCTCGACATCCTCAGGAACGCCGCCGAACTCTATCCGGCCCTCACCGGCGCCCAGGCGATCCGCACCTGGAGCGGCGTCGAGGGCTATCTGCCGGATCACCAGCCGGTACTCGGCCCCAGTCTTACCACCCCCGGCCTGCTGCACGGCTTCGGCTTTGCCGGCGCGGGCTTCCAGATCGGGCCGGCGGTTGGCGAAGCCTTGGCCGAGTGCATCCTGCAGGGCGCGCCCCGGCACAGCCTGCAGGCCTTTTCCATCGCCCGTTTCCCTTCCCAGCCCAGGAGTTCCCAATCATGCGCCTGACCCCCGCCCTGCTCGTGGCCCTCGCCGGCCTGCCCCTGGCCGCCGTGGCCGAACCGACGCTCTACCTCGGCATGAACGGCGGCACCATGGAGCGCCTCTATGCCGACAGCGTGCTGCCCGCCTTCGAGAAGGCGCACAACGTAAAGGTGGTGATCGTGCCCGGCACCTCGGCGGACATCCTCGCCAAGGTCCAGGCCAGTCCGCAGAAGCCGCCGATCCACGTGATGTTTCTCGACGACGGCATCATGTACCGCGCCATCGGCATGAATCTGTGCAGCCCGCTCAAGCCCAGCGCGAGCCTGGCGCAGATCCCCGACAAGGCCAAGATCAAGGACCAGGCGGCCGCCGTCAGCCTGGGCGTGACAGGGCTTGCCTACAACAGCCGGCTGTTCAAGGAAAAGGGCTGGGCAGCGCCGACCTCCTGGGCGGACCTCGCCGATCCCAAGTACAAGGGCAAGGTGGTGTTCCAGTCGCTGTCCTCGTCCACCTTCGGCCTGCACGGCTTCCTGATGTTCAACCGCCTCAAGGGCGGCACCGAGCAGGACGTCGACCCCGGCTTCAAGGCCTGGCCCACCACCGTCGGCCCCAATGTGCTGGAGTACATCCCCAGTTCGGCCAAGCTCTCGGAGATGGTGCAGACCGACGAGGCGGCGCTGTTCCCGCTCACGCCCACCCAGGTCACCGCGCTCAAGCTCAAGGGCATCCCGGTGGAATACGCGCCGCCCAAAGAAGGCGCCGTGGTGCTCAACGTCGCCGAATGCGTGACCGCCAACAACGACCAGCCGGAGCTGGCCCAGCAGCTGGCGGAATACCTGCTGACGCCCGAAGCCCAGGCGCCGGCGCTGGAACTGGGCGACCAGATCCCGTCCAACCCCAACACCCCCACCACCGACAAGACCCGCGGCCAGGTGGACGCCATGCAGAACTACCTAAAGACCGCCGTGACCATCGACTGGGATGAAGTCAACAAGGTACGGCCGCAGTGGAACGCCCGCTGGAACCGGCAGGTGGAGCGCTAGTCGCTCCAACAGCGCAAACGCACCGCTGGATGTCGACCCTGGACAACTCCGGTCCGGGGCGACCCCTCACCCTTGGCGGCTTCCATCACCAGGAGAGCCGCCATGGCCAACCCGCCCATCACCGTTCTGCGCGACACCCAACCCCTGCCCGTGGTCGATGCCTGCAAATGGGAGCGCATCGAAGGCGAGCCCCATACCGTCAACCTCAATGCCTACACCTCCGATGACGGCAGCAAGATCATGGGCACCTGGATCTGCACCCCCGGCAAGTGGCGCGTCGACTACGTGAAGTGGGAGTACTGCCACTTCCAGGAGGGGTACTGCATCATCACCCCCGATGGCCAGGAACCCATTCACCTCAAGGCCGGCGACATCTTCGTCGTCGAACCCGGCATGAAGGGCACCTGGGAAGTGGTCGAGACGGTGCGCAAGTATTTCGTGTTTGCCTGATACCGCCAGGCCCCGGCACCGCTGCCGGGGCCCAGGCTTTAGCTTCAGCGCCCGTCGAAGCCGCGGAAGAAGCGCTCGGCGTTGTCGCTCAGGGTGTCCAGGTCGTACCCCCCTTCCTGCACGATCACCGTGGGCAGTCCCAGGGCCTTGATCCTTTCGCCCAGCACGCCGAATCCCGCCTGACTCACCGCCACCTTGGACTGCGGATCGTTTTCATAGATGTCGAAGCCGAGGGACAGCACCAGCACGTCCGGCGCCCACAGCCGCAGCGCCGCCTCGGCTTCCTCCAGCCGGGCGAAGAAGTCTGCCTCGGAGGCGCCGTGGGGCATCGGCAGATTGAGGTTGCAGCCCTCGCCCCGCCCGCTGCCGCGTTCATCGGCGAAACCGGCCACCACCGGATAGAAATTGGTCGGATCGCCATGGATTGACAGGTAGCAGACGTCGTCCCGGTCATAGAAGATTTCCTGGATACCCTGGCCGTGGTGCATGTCGGTATCGAGGATGGCGACCCGAGCGAAGCGCGCGCGCAACTCCTGGGCCGCGATGGCGGCGCCATTCAGGTAGCAGAAGCCACCGGCCGCCTCGGCGCGGGCATGGTGCCCCGGTGGGCGGCAGAGGGCATAGGCGGCTGGTGCGCCGTCCCGCACGCAGCACGCCGCGGCGATGGCGCTCTGGGCGGAGCCATAGACGGCGGCCCAGGTCTGGGCGCCGATCGGGCAACTGCCGTCCGCCAGGTAGCGGGCGGTCTGGCCGAGGATGCCACGCAGCGGGTTGTTCTCGCGGACATAGATGTTCGACATCACCTCGTCACCCCAGTCCTCGGGCACCTGGTGCCAGTCGCGATAGGCATTCTCCAGGTAGGTCACATAGGCCTCGCCGTGCACGGCATGCAGCGGCGCGCGGCCGTGATCCGCCGGCTGTTCGAGGGGATAGCCCAGCCGCTCCACCGCGGCCAGCAGGGCGTCGAGGCGGGCCGGCACTTCCTGGGGGGTGCGCATCTGGCCACGGGACAGGTAGCTGCGCGGATGATGCAGGCGCTGATCGGGATGGAAAAAGGTCTTCATGTCATCTCTCCTGACGGCCCGCGCGGGCCAGCACGGCATTGAACAGGACGTCGGCGCCGCGGCGGACGTCATCGAAACTGGCCGATTCGGCCTCGTTGTGGCTCAGGCCGCCGGCACAGGGGATGAAGATCATCGCCGTGGGGCAGTGCCTGGCCAGGTGGATGGCGTCGTGACCGGCGCCGCTGATGATGTCGCGGTGGGGATAGCCGAGCGCCTGGACCGCCTCGCGCACGGCGGCGACGCAGTCGGCGGCAAAGGGGGTAGCAGGGCTCAGCCAGTGCCGCTGGACGTCCAGCGACAAGCCGCGCTCGTCGGCCACGGCGGCCAGGCATTCGCGTGCGGCGGTTTCCAGCGCTGCCAGGGTCTGGTCCTGGGGGTGACGCAGGTCCAGGGTGAAGTGCACCTCGCCGGCGATGGTGTTGCGCGAGGAGCGCGCCACGTCCAGTTGCCCTACGGTGACCAGTCCGTCACCGAAGCGAGAAGCCAGATCCTCCAGCGCCGCCAGCATCCGGCCGACGCCGAACAGGGCATCCCGGCGCCTGGCCATGGGTGTGGTGCCGGCGTGGGCCGCGGTGCCGTGGACGCACACGTCGAGCCAGCAGATCGCCTGGCCCCCGGTGACCACGCCCACGGCCAGGCCTTCGTCTTCGAGCACCGGGCCCTGCTCGATATGGGCCTCGAAATAGCTATCGAAGGGCCGCCCCAACGGCTGGTCGCCGGCATAGCCGGTACGTTCCAGACTCGTGGCCACGGAGATGCCGTCACGGTCGCAGGTCGCCAGGGCCTCGGCCAGGGGCAACTGCCCGGTGAAGACTGCGGAACCCAGCATGGCCGGCGTGAAGCGGGCACCCTCCTCGTTGGTCCAGACGGCGAGTTCCAGGGGTCGGTCGGTCTGGATGTCCGCGTCGTTCAGGCTGCGCATCACCTCCAGCCCGGCGAGCACGCCATAGACGCCATCGAAGCGCCCGCCCTTGGGTTGGGTGTCCAGATGGCTGCCCATGACCACCGGCGCGGCCTGGTCATCAAGCCCCGGACGACGGGCGAACAGGTTGCCGATGGGGTCCACCGCCAGGCTGAGGCCGGCGGCCACGCACCACTGGCTGAACAGCGCCCGCCCCTGGCGATCTTCTTCGCTCAGGGCCAGGCGACTGCTGCCCCCGGCCTCGCCCGGACCGATCTCGGCCATGGCGGCCAGACTCTGCCAGAGGCGCTCGCCATCAATTCGATACATACTGGATTCCTTGTAATCAGGCGGGAGAGACATGGGCAGTGGCCTCCCGACGGCGCGCCAGAGCCGCCACGCACAGCAGCGACAGGCCGGCCAGCAGGGAGTAGAAGACCGCCAGCGGCCACCACTCGCCCGTGAAGCGATGGGCCAACAGGGTGCCGACCATGGGGGTCAGGCCACCGGCAATGGCGCCACAGACCTGGTAGGCCATGGAGATGGCGGTGTAGCGCACCCGGGTAGCGAAGACGCCACTGACGAAGCCGGCGATCACCGCATAGAAGGACGCCATGCAGGCGGCCGCCAGGGCGATTCCCAGCACGATCAGCGGCGCCGAGCCGGTCTTGACCAGCACGAACATCGGATAGGGCGAGGCCATGGCCAGGGCCGCGATCAACAGCAGGAAACGTGCGCTGCCCATACGCTCGGCGAGCAGCGCGGCCAGCGGCTGGACCAGGAACTGGATGAGGGCGACGAACAGCAGGCAATCAAGGATCAGCGAGCGCGACAACTCCAGCACCTGGGTGGTGTAGCTGAGCATGAAGGTGTTTGTGAAATAGACCCCGGCGATGCCCAGGGTATTGGCACCGATGCACAGCAGCAGCGGACGCCAGGCGGTGCGCAGCACTTCGGCCGCCGGCGTCTTGGCCGTTTCCTGGCGCTCCTTCATCTCGGCGAACTCGGGGGACTCGTCCACGCCCAGGCGGATGGCCAGGCCGACCACCAGCAGCAGCGCGCTGGCCAGGAACGGCAGGCGCCAGCCCCAGTCGAGCAGGTCCTCTTCCGGCAGGCTGGTGACGCTACGAAAGGCGATGATCGACAGGATCAGGCCGGCCGGGCTGCCCCACTGGGCGAAGGAGGCGAAAAAGGTCCGTCGACCGGCCGGTGCATGCTCGCCGGCCATCAGCACGGCGCCGCCCCATTCGCCACCCACGGCGATGCCCTGCACCACTCGCAGCAGGATCAGCAGGATCGGCGCCCAGACGCCGGCCTGGCTGTAGGTGGGTAGTACGCCGATGAGCACGGTGACCACGCCCATCATCAGCAGGGTGACGATCAGGGATTTCTTGCGGCCGATGCGGTCGCCGATATGGCCGAAGACCAGGCCACCCAATGGCCGGGCGAAGAACCCCACGGCGAAGGTGCCGAAGGCGGCCAGGGTGCTCAGCAAGCGGTCTTCGGAGGGAAAGAACAGCTGGCCGAAGACCAGCGCGGCGGCGGTGGCGAAGATGTAGTAGTCGTACCACTCGATGGTGGTGCCCACGAAGGCAGCGGCGGCGGCGCGCCTGGGTTGGTGACGCGGTGAGGTGGACGGCATGCAGGGTGCTCCTATCGACTGCCGGAAAAGGAAGCGGCGCGGCGGATCAAAGGCCGGACGCACGGAGAGCGATGGGCAGGGGCGATCAGGGAGACATGGACGCAGCACTCCTGGGGGTATCGTTCTTGTTGGGCAGGAGAGAGAGAAGAATGCAGGAGCGTTCTAGGGCGCCTTGACGTCGTTATCCCTTAGCGGGCTAAGATTAGTCAATTTTCTAATTCTTATACCTATCTATAAGCATGGCTAATAATCAGGATGAACCGCTCTCCCCCGCGCCCTTGCCAGACGGCCGGCGTTTTCTCAACGATCGGCTGGACTGGAATCTCCTGCGCACCTATCTGGTGATCGTTCAGGAGGGCAGCGTGAGTCGTGCGGCCGCGCGGCTGCACCTGACTCAGCCAGCCGTCAGCCAGGCTCTCAAACGGCTGGAGGAACAACTCGATCGCGGGCTGATCATTCGCCGGGGGCCGCGCTTCGCCCTCACCGAGGCCGGCGAAGAGGTGGCCCGCATCGCCAGCGACCTCTATGGCAACGTCTCCCGCCTCGGCGCTGCGCTGGAGCGCTCAACGGAAACCGTGGTGGGCAAGGTGCGGATGCTCACCATCAGCCGTATCCAGTCGCGCTGCTACGACGACTTCCTCGCCGACTTCCACCGCCGCTTTCCGCGGGTGGAACTGGAGATCGACGTGATGCGCAGCTCGGACATCATCAGCTCCCTGCTGCAGAAGACCGCGACCCTGGGCCTCGCCCTCTGCCGTATTCCTCAGCCAAAACTGGAGCAACGGGTGCTGTTGCAGCAGCGCTATGCCTTTTTCTGCGGACGTCGCCATCCCCTATTCGGGCGCAGTGACCTGTCGCTGGCCGATCTGCAGGGCGAGAACTTCGTCAGTTTCACCAGCGACCAGATTGGCGGCAGCCTCTCGCCGCTCACCATCTTTCGCGATCAGCAGGGCTTCACCGGACGGATCGTCGCTTCCTCACCCAGCCTCGAAGAAATCCGCCGCCTGGTCGGCGCCGGTTACGGCATCGGCTGTCTGCCCCAGCATGTAGTGGCCGATGACGTGGCCGCCGGCGAACTCTGGCGACTGCCGCCTGGCGAAGGCGTGGCCGATGTCGACGTGCACCTGCTCTGGCACCGCGAGCAGCGCATGACCCAGGCGGAAACGGCGCTGCTGGAAGGCTTCCAGCATCTGCTGGCGACCACCGAGGTGGCCGCGCGGCTCTAGGGCGCTTTCACTCGGTCCACGGGAAGGGTCTTGCTATGCTGATCCGTTGGATATCCCTGCTAAGGAGCTCCCATGGATCCCTACCCTCGCCCAGGCACCTGGCGCGAGCGCCTGTACATCATCATCTTCCACACCTACACCCCGGCCGGAAGACTCTTCGACACCCTGCTGCTGGCGGTCATCATGGCCAGCCTGGGCGTGGTGATGCTGGACAGCATCCAGGCCATCCATCTGCGCTACGGCAGCTGGCTCTATGGACTGGAATGGATCTTTACCGGTCTCTTCGCAATCGAATACCTGCTGCGGGTGATCTGCGCGCCCCGACCGCGCCAGTACGTCACCAGTTTCTATGGCTTCATCGATTTGCTGGCCGTGCTGCCGGCCTTTATCGCCCTGCTGATGCCCGATGCCCAGTATTTCCTCGTCATCCGGGTGCTGCGGATGATGCGGGTGTTCCGCGTGCTCAAGCTGACGCCCTACCTGAGCCAGGCGGATTTCCTGATGGTGGCGCTGAGCAGCAGCCGGCAGAAGATCACCGTCTTCCTGCTGGCCATCTGCACCCTGGTGACCATGTTCGGCACCTTCATGTACGTCATCGAAGGACCGCCCAACGGCTTTACCAGCATCCCGCGCAGCATCTACTGGGCAGTGGTGACCCTGACCACCGTGGGCTTCGGCGACATGGTGCCCAAGACGGCGCTGGGCCAGACCCTGGCGGGCATGATCATGATCACCGGTTATTCGATCATCGCCGTGCCCACCGGCATCTTTACCGCGGAGCTGGCCAACGCCATGCGCAGTGCCACGCTACAGCGCGACTGTCCACGCTGCCAGAAGCCTACCCACGAGCCCGACTCCTCCTTTTGCAATCGCTGCGGCAATCCGCTGTTCCCTCCTACTGAGAAGAGCCAGCCGGAGGAGTCAGCCCACTAGGCCGGACGCTGCGTCTCAGGGCGTGGTGTCGCTGGCATAGCAGGCCCAGGCCGGGCGCGTGGCCAGACGTTCGAGATAGGCCGCGATCGCCGGCGTCGCGAAGCGCTCGATCGGAGTGAACCGCCAGCGGTGCAGCGACAGGCCGAGGGCGATGTCGGCCAGGCTGAAGTGTTCGCCGGCCACATAGGGGCCGTGCTGCGCCAGATGCGCTTCCAGAATGGCGATGCGCTCGTTCCAGGCGGCGACACCTTGCGCCAGGCGCTGGGGATCGGGCTGCGGTGGTTGCTGCTTCACCAGGGCCAGATAGGCGTAGCTCCAGGCCGGATTGAGTTCGCAGGCCTGCCAGTCCAGCCACTGATCGACCCGCGCCCGAGCGCGCGGCGCGGTGGGATACAACGCTTCGCCACCATGGGCATTGGCCAGGTAGCGCAGGATGCTGTTGGATTCCCAGAGCACGAAGTCGCCGTCCAGCAGGACCGGGATCTGGCCATTGGGATTCCACTGCAGGTACTCGGCGGATTGCGCCGAGCGAAAGCCGGCGCCCCAGTCCTCGCGCTCATAGCCCAGGCCCAGTTCGTCGAGGCACCAGAGCGCCTTGCGGACGTTGATCGAAGAGACGCGACCGAGAATTTTCAGCATGCCGAGGCGACCTCCCGGGATGGATGGCTGAGATAGGGCTCGATATTGCCGAGCGCGCGCTGCACATAGTCCTCCTTCTCGCCCACCGGTGCCACGTAATGCAGCGCCTCGGCCGCGGCCTCGCGGCCCAGCAGCCGGGCGATGGCCCAGGCCGCCAGGTAGCTGGAGGCCAGGCAGCCGCCGGCGGTGGCCAGGTTGCCGCGGGCGAAGAAGGGTTGCGCCAGCACCTCGATGCCGGCTTCCTGCACCCAGGGCCTGGTGGTGAGATCGGTGCAGCCGGGTACACCGTCGAGCAGGCCGAGGCGCGCCAGCAACAGGGTGCCGGAGCACTGGGCGCCGATCAGCTGGTGTCCGGGGTCGAGCACCGCCAGCTGTTCCAGCAGGGCGGCGTCTCGCGCCAGTTCCCGGGTACGGCTGCCACTGCCCACCAGCACGGCGGTGCAGTCCGCCAGTTCGTCGAAGCGGGCCTGACGCTCCAGGCGAACGCCGTTCATGGAGGTCACGCAGGGGGTCGGCGCCATCAGCGAGACCCGCCAGTCCGGACGCTTGATGCGATTGAGGAGGCCCAGGGCGATCAGGGAGTCCAGTTCGTTGAAGCCGTCGAAGGTGAGGATGGCGAGGTGCATGGGGCTACCAGAGGCGCGGGGTGAAGCGAGAGTCTCGGCCTCACGGGCGGGCGTCGGCCAGATACAGTGCCGCGCCAGGCTGGCCATACAGTCAGGCCGGCCATCGACAAACCGCTCTAAGGCGGGCAATAGCACCCCTGCCCTACTTGGAAGCGCTAGCACTTAGCCATTACAGTGACGCACCCTGGCCGAGCCATCGGCCGATTTGCCATCGTCCAGCGGCCCTACCCCTTTCCGAGATGTCGATGGACGACGATATTCGCTATGAGCAGCATGTCCGCCGGGTGCTGCGCACGCCCCTGCTGGTGTTGCAGCCCCTGATGCTGGCGATGTGGCCGCTGAGCCTGTGGAGCAATCCGCTGATCGGCAGTCCCTACAAGGCGCGCTATTTCGCGCTGATGCTGCTGTTGCTGGGGATCAGCGCCCTGCTCAGCGTGGCGCGCAGCGCGCGCATGATGAGTCTGACCTTCACGGGCAACATCTGGGCGCTCATCCTCGCCTTTCGCATCCAGATCCAGGATGGCGGCGCTCTGGGTCACTACTGGAATCTCCCCATCGCCATCGTCGTCGTGCTGGGCACCTGCGGCCTGACCTATCGCCTCTCCCACTACCTGACCACCCTCGCCGGCGCCGCCTTCATCCTCTTCGCCGGTCAGGCCCAGCTGATACCCGCCGCCATGCCGGTGCAACTGGTCGGTTTGCTGGTCGGCGCCACCCTGGCCATCGGCATCGCCTACAACCACGCCAACAGCCAGTGGATGCGGCGGACCTTCATTCTCAAGGAGCGCTATCGGATTCTCGCGGAGACCGATGAACTCACCGGAATCGCCAACCGCCGCAAGCTCCTCGAGCGGGTCGACGCGGCCCGCGGCGAGAGCGAGCAGGCGCCCAGGCATTTCGTCATGCTCGACATCGACAACTTCAAGGAGATCAACGACCGCCACGGCCATCAGGTCGGTGACCAGGTGCTGTTCGCCACGGCGCGGCAACTCGATCAACTCGATCCGCGGTTGCAGGGCGGCCGGCTGGGCGGCGAGGAATTCGGGCTGCTGATCCGCGACCTCGACGAGGCACGGGTCAGTCAGCTGCTGGAAACCCTGCGCAGGCGCCTGGCTGAAGCCGAGCCCCTGGGTATCCGCTTCAGTGCCGGGGCGCTACGGCTCACGCCGGAGCTGTCGCTGAACGAACTGCTGCGCCAGGCGGACGAAGGGCTCTATCGGGCCAAGCGCCAGGGCAAGGACCAGACCGTCTGGATCCGTTGAGGGTCGCTACTCCAGCTTTTCCACCTTCACCGCGGTGGTGCCGTCGTCGACCATGTCCACCCGCCGGGCGGCGGCGCGCGAAAGATCGATGATGCGGCCGCGGATATAGGGGCCGCGGTCGTTGATGCGCACCACCACGGCGCGATCGTTTTCCAGGTTGGTCACCTTGACCCGGGTGCCAAGCGGCAGGGTCTTGTGAGCGGCGACCAGCTCGTTGTTGTTGAAGGTCTCGCCACTGGCGGTTTCCTTGCCATGGAATTTGCGCGCATAGAAGGAGGCCTTGCCGCGCTGTTCGAAGCTGGCTTCCTTCTTGATTGGCGCGGCGACGGTCTTGGCATCCTTTTCCTGGCAGGCGCTGCAGGCGAGCAACAGGACCAATACGAGGGGTCTGGGACGGATGAACACGTTTCACCTTCCTCTTTTTCTTCGTTTTCGGGAAAGCAACGCTCGGGGATCGGGTTCAGCTAGCTCTGAACCCGGGCGTCCCCCGGAGGTTCGTCAGGGATGGCCAGCGGCCATCCTATCTGTGACGAGCGCCTCAAGACCGCCCTAGGGCGCCGGTAGCACGTACCTGAGAATGGCGACGAAGTGCAGCGCGCTGCCGGCCATGACGAAGCCATGCCAGATGCCATGCCAGTGGCGGAAGCGATCGTCGAAGACGAAGAACAGGATGCCCACGGTATAGAGCACGCCGCCGGCCGCCAGCCAGGCGAAGCCTTCACCGCCCAGGCGATCCAGCAGCGGTCCCACCGCCACCAGCACGATCCAGCCCATGACGGCGTATATCACCAGCGACAGGATGCGCGCCTCCGAGCGCGGCTTGAGCTCCTGCGCCATGCCGATCAGCGCCAGGCCCCAGACGATGCCGAACAGCGTCCAGCCCCAGGGCCCGCGCAGGGTCACCAGGCAGAACGGCGTGTAGCTGCCGGCGATCAGCAGATAGATCGACAGGTGATCGAGCTTCTGCAGCAGGCGTTTCGCGCGCCCCTTCACGCTGTGGTAGAGGGTCGAGACGCTGTAGAGGATCACCAGCGCGACTCCGTAGATGGCCACGCTTACGATGCGCCAGGGATCGCCCTGCAGGCTGGCCAGCACCACCAGGGTGATGGCGCCGGCCAGGGCCAGCAGGGCACCGACCAGATGAGTCCAGGCATTGAGACGTTCGCCGTGATACATGCGTCCTCCGGTATGGGTCGCAAACGGGCTCAGGGTCTCGCCGAGCCCTCGCGACGGGCAGTGAGGCGCTCGTAGCGGTCGAGCAGCGGCTGGATGGAAATCCCGTGGACCGCGATGCTCAAGGCCACCACCGACAGGGTCAGGTCGACGATGGTCCCGGCCCAGTCGACCGTGACATGATGCGTGAGCGCGTAGCACAGATAATACAGGCTACCGATGCCACGGATGCCGAACCAGCCGATCAGCGCACCCTGGTGGCGATCGATGCGGGTGAAGGGCAGCATGGTGGCCACGCCCAGCGGGCGGATCACCACGAACAGCAAGGCGCCCAGCAGCAGCGCGCGGCTGTCCCAGTGAGTGATCAGCACCACCCCGAGCAGGGTCACCAACAGCACCTCGAAGGAGCGCTCCACCAGGCTGCCGAAGGCGAGCATGTCACCCATCATCACCCCGGCCGCCATCCGCGGCTCTTCGATGTCCTCCGCGCTGGCCACAGTGGCGCGCTCCGGTGCGCCGGTGAGATGACCGATCACCGGCTGCGCCAGGTGCTCGGAAGGCACTTCCGCGTGGCCGGAGGTCTGCACCTCGGCCTGGCGCAGGCCCAGACCGGCGGCGAACACCGAGAGAAAGCCGAAGGCGCCGATCTCGTCGGCCAGCACATAGGACAGGGCGATCAGCGCCAGGGCAAGAAAGTCATTGGGCGAGATGGTGCTGTCGCCATGCCGGGTGCGCAGGAAGATCATCAGCCGTCCGACCCCCTTGCCCATGAAATAGCCCAGCAGCAGGCCCGCCGGCACGCCCCAGACCACATTCTTGAGGAACCACTCCAGGGTCCAGCCCCACTGCAATTCGCCGTGCTGCAGGAGCAGCAGGCCGAGCAGCACGAAGGGAAAGGCGGTGCCGTCGTTGAGGCCCGCCTCGCCGGAGAGACCGAAGCGCACCCGGTCGAAATCCTGGGCATGGTTGACCTGCACCAGCCCGGCCAGCACCGGATCGGTGGGCGCGAGGATAGCGCCGACCAGCAGGGCCACGCCCCAGGGCAGGCCGAGCAGATAATGGGCCACTAGGCAGACCCCGGCGATGCTGAGGATCATCACCGGCCCGGCCAGCAGGTAGGCGCCGTGCCAGGAGGAGCGATGAAAGGACAGGCGCAGCTTGAGGCCGCTGACGAACAGCGAAAAGAGCACGGCCACCTCGGTGAGGTGACCGATCCAGGTCGCCGACTCCTGGAAATTGACCTCGGCGAGGCCCAGGCCGATGGGACTGATCAGCATGCCGAAGGCCAGACAGACCACCGAGGTGGTGACCGGCAGCCAGCGCAGATAGGCGGATGTCAGGGCCAGGATCATCAACAGCGATCCCAATACCCCGACCCAGACGAGAAATGTCATGTGGGTAGCGTGATCCAGAACAGAAGAAGGAGAGCGGGTAGCGAACGCCACCCTTGTGATGGAGACTGCGCAAACGCAGCCACGGTGCCCCCTATCTGCCGAATGGCGCGTGCAGCCGTGACCCCGTGCCCATCGCCGGGGTCCCATGCCCTATAGTCCCCAAGGAAAGTCTCTCCTCGCATGAGCGATCACCGCCTCCGCAAGCAACGCCGCCTCGAACGCCTGCAGCGCTTCCTCGACTGGGCCGGCCGCACCCATTCCGACTTCGTCGCCAGGCAACAGCACCAGGAACTCTGGTTCAAGCCCTATTCGGGTTATCCCCTGCCGCACCTGGGGCGGATCGCCAAGGCCTTCTGGCTGGGTCTGGACGAAGCCGCCGCGGTGGCTGCAGGCAGCGCGCCCGATCCCGACAGCCTGCTGGGCCAGGCGCTGCTCAATGCCGGCAAGACCTTCGGCTATCCGGTGGATGTCTTCGGCAGTGAAAAGCTCTTTACCGGCGGCGCGGCAAGCGAACTGCTCGAACCCCACTGGGCGCTCAATCTGGCTGACAGCGCTTGCGCCGAAGCCTTCGCCGCCGCGGTCGGCGAGCGCCTGGGTGACGCTGTGCGCGAGCGTCTGGGCCTCCTGGCGGTGCCCTTCGCCGAGATGGCCGACGAGGATCGCCAGCGGGTGCTGGAGCGGGTGCCCCAGGCGCTGATCCGTCTGGAGGACTTCCTGCCGCGGGCGGTGGAGGTGCTCAACGAGACGCGCCACGAACTGAGATTCAACGTGGTCCTGACCCACGACGACATTCGCCTGGAGATCCCCCGGCGGCTGGCGGCCAACCAGGGCCGCCTGCTCGGCGCTGCCGATGTCGCCACGCTCAGGGCCGAAGCCGAGAGGGACCTGCGCGAGCGTTTCGCCGTGCTGGTGGGCGAAGCCGATGCCCTGGACTTCGACCTGCACCAGCTGGGCACGCCGCGTCTGCAGGAGCTGATGCGCCTGGAAGCCGACAAGCTGCGCCGCGCCCTGCGCCATGCGGTGGCCCAGCAGCGCGAGAAGATGGCCTTCGCCGTGCTGCTGGAAAACAACCCGCGCTTCGGCCAGTACCACCAGAACTATCCGGCCCGACGGCTGACCCGCACCTGGACCGCCCTGCTCGGCCCCACCAACAGCGGCAAGACCCACAGATCCATCGAGGCCATGGCGGCGGTGACCCATGCCATCTACCTCTCGCCGCTGCGGCTGATGGCCCTGGAAAATCAGGAGCGCCTGGAATCCCTCGGCGTACCCTGCTCGCTGGTCACCGGCGAGGAGGAGATCATCCGTCCGGGCGCCACCCACTTCTGCTGCACCGTCGAGGAATTCGCCCGCTTCCGCCGCCAGCAGTGGGAGGTGGTGGTGGTCGACGAGGTGCAGATGCTGGCCGATCCGCAGCGCGGCTGGGCCTGGGTCGATGCCCTGGTCAGTGCCCACACCAAACGCCTGCTGATGACCGGTCCGGCGCTGATCGAACCCTCGCTGCGCACCCTCAGCGCCCTCTGCGAGGACCGTCTGGAGATCAAGCCCACCAGGCGCCTGTCACCGGTCACGGTGGCGCGCCACGCCACCACCCTGGAACGCCTGGAACCGGGTTCGCTGCTGGTGGCCTTCAGCCGGCGGGTGGTGCTGGAACTCAAGGGCCTGCTGGAGATGGCCGGCCGTCGGGTCTCGGTGGTCTACGGCGCCCTCTCGCCGGAAGTGCGCCGGGAGCAGGCACGCCGCTTCCGCGAAGGCGAAACCGAGATCATGGTCGCTACCGATGCGGTGGGCATGGGCCTCAACCTGCCGGCCCACACCCTGTGCTTCTACACCGACGAGAAATTCGACGGAGTGGAGAATCGTCCACTGAGGGTGCAGGAGGTCAAGCAGATCGGCGGGCGCGCCGGGCGCTTCGGTCACCATGCCGAAGGCGAGATCACCGCGCTGGAGCCCCATGTGCTGCGCAACATCAAGCGGCTGTTCCACAGTCCGGACGATCCGGTGGACCTGCACCAGTTCCAGGTGCGGCCGAGTCTGGAGCACCTGCGCGCGCTGTCCGAGTTCATGGAAGAGCCCAGCCTGCTGCGCACCTGGCTGACCTTCAATCGCAACATCAACTATGGCGACGCCTTCGTCTCGGTACTGCCCGACGAGCTGGCCGAGTGGATCAAGCTGATCGACCTGCCCGGCGTCGATTTCCAGCTGCGCTGGATCTTCGCCTGCACGCCGATCCGCGGCGGCCTGGAAGGCCCGGCCAGCGGCCAGGCCCAGCGCTGGCTGCGCAGCGTCGCCCGTGGCGAGCCGGTGGACCTGCCGCGCATCCCCATGGGCACCGATCTCGCCGGGCTGGAAAGCGCCCTGCACGTGGTGGAGACCTATCTGCACCTGTCGCGCAGCCTGCCCGAGCTGTTTCCGGCGCTGGAACGCGGCCAGGACCATCGCGACCTGCTCAACGACGCCATCACCCGGGAGTTGTCGCGCCGGCGGCGGCCACGCGGCCAGGAAAAGGGTCAGGGCAAAGGCAAGGGCGAGCGCCGCCAGGGACGGGGCGAGCGGCGCAGTGGGCGCTTCGGGCGTTAGGCGGCGCGGAAAGCCACCGGGGGTCACGCTACCAATCGCGGCCATGGCGGTCCGCCTGCCACAGGTACCATGGTAACCGTAGGAGCGGCCCATGGCCGCGATCAACCGCGTAGGGTGGATAACGGCGAAGCCTTATCCACCCCTCGAAGCATCCTGCCCGTGGATCACGCTGCCGATCGCGGCCATGGGCCGCTCCTACGTGAAACGGATATTCCTATAGGAGCAGCCGCATCGGCGGACCGCCGTGGCCGCGATAAAGACAGTCGCTCCTACCGGGACGTCCCTAGCAGCACCCGCGCCTTGAAGCTCCAGGTAAAGAAGAACTCCGACACCTGCTCACCGCTTTCGTCGGTGCCTACGCTTCGCAGCTCGACCTGCTGCGGCTCGCCGGTCTCCCGGGCGCGCACCAGCGCTGCGGCGATGGCCGCGCCCTGGTCGCAGCGAAAGACCAGGGTGCCCACAGCCTTCTTGCTGAAGGTCGCGCTCATGGCCACCACCAGCATGGCGTAGCGGCTGCCGGAACGGCGAATGTGCCGGTCGGCGAGGATGCCGGTGGAAAATTCCGCCGCCATGCCCTCCACCGCCCAGAACATGCTCTTGAAGGGATTCTGATTCAGCCAGCCATGGGTGACCTGCATCTGGCAGCCGGCATCGTCCAGGTGCCGCAGGCGCAGGCCGGCGATCTTGGCGATGGGCACCTTGGTCCAGACGAAGAGATTGAACAGCAGTCGATTCATGGCGAGCGCATCCGGCAGCCTGGCCGGAGCGCCAGGTGTCCGCAGCTTAGCGCTTCGTCTCGGGCTGCTCCACGACTGGCGGACGCGGCCCGGCAGACAGTTCTGCGACCCCCGGGTCGCGTGGCCGGGGCGCCTCGTCGAGGAGGCGCCCGCGGGCCTTACAGCGGATTGGCGTTGAGCTGCTCGGTGTAGCGCCGCGTCATGAAGATCGCGAACAGCAGGCCGGCCACCGCCAGGCTGCCACCCACCAGGCCGATGTAGGGCATGCCGACATGGGTCCCCACCACGCTGCCGAGCAGGGCGCCGCCGCCGATGCCGACGTTGTAGATGCCGGAGAACAGCGCCATGGCGACGTCGGTGGCGTCCTTGGCCAGCGCCAGCACCTTGGATTGCAGCGCCAGGCCGAAACTCATGATGGCGATGCCCCAGACCACGCTCAGCCCTTCCAGCATGAAGCTCTTCCAGGCGAAGGGCAGCAGCAACAGCAGCGACAGGGCGATGCCGGCGATGGCCGCGACCAGGAAGCCATTGGGGAATCTCAGGCTGTAGCGGCTGAACAGCAGCGAACCTATGACGCCGGAACCGCCGAACAGCAGCAGCAAGGCGGTGATCTGCATGCCGCCCATGCCCGCCACTTCCACGGCGAAGGGCTCGATGTAGCTGTAGCCGGTGAAGTGGGCGGTCACCACCAGGGTGGTGAGCAGGTAGATGCACAGCAGCGCCGGGCGCTTGAACAGCACCGGCAGGCTGGCCAGGGAACCGGAGTTCTCGCTGGGCAGCAGCGGCAGGTTGCGCGCCAGCCACAGGACCGTACCCACCGCCAACGCCGCGATGGCGACGAAGGTGTAGCGCCAGCCCAGCAACTCGCCCAGTACCCGACCCAGTGGAATGCCCAGCACCATGGCCAGGCAGGTGCCGGTGGCCAGCAGGCCGAGCGCCTGGGTCTGCTTGCCGGCCGGGGCGATGCGCACCGCCAGCGAGGCGGTGATCGACCAGAACACCGCATGGGCAAAGGCGATGCCGATGCGGCTGGCCACCAGCACCTCGAAGCTCCAGGCCACCCCGGAGAGGCCGTGGCAGGCGATGAAAACGACGAAGACGAACATCAGCAGGCGGCGCCGCTCGATGGAGCGGGTGGCGAGCATCATCGGCAGCGACATCAGGGCGACCACCCAGGCATAGATGGTCAGCATCAACCCGACCTGCGAGGGACGCATGTCGAAACTGCGGCCGATGTCGCTGAGCAGCGCCACCGGGACGAATTCCGTGGTGTTGAAGATGAAGGCGGCCAGGGCCAGGGCGATGACACCGGACCAGCTGGATTTCCGGGCTTCGGCGGTAGCATCCATGGGGGGTCTTCTACTCCAGAGCGAAAGGGTGGACAGCGACTTCCAGGCGGAAAGCCGACGACGAAAACCCACGAGCAAAGGCTTGGCCCGCCTGCGACGCCTGTTCGCGAGCGAGAAGTCTGCTGTAGGTAGGGATTGGAATTGGATGTGGTAAAAATTCTACGCTGTCGATTCGGACCCTCACAACCACCCGCAGTTGCGCCCGGCTGCCGCAATTGGCGGTCCAGAGTACCCAACTGCCTGATCGGCGGCGCTTTTTCGCCTGGTAACCGGCCTGGCAGCTGCCCGTCGCTGCGACAAAACATCGCGAAACCTTTTGCCCGGCTCAAGCTGTTGGCGAAAGGCAGCGGGTCATTGACCTTGCCCCAGGGGCAAGCTCTAGCCTCGCGTCATCAGCCCAGTCAGGAGCTCTGAACATGCGTATTACCCTTACCTCCACCCTGCTCGCCCTCACCTTGCTGGCGGGCGGCGTCGCCCAGGCCGCCGAGACCCAGCACCCGGCCCACCAGGACATGCAGAAGAGCATGGAGACCATGCACCAGGGCATGGAAGAAGGCCTCAAGGCCAAGGACCCGGACCTGGCCTTCGCCAAGGGCATGCTGGCCCACCACGAGGGCGCCGTCGACATGGCTCGCTACCAGCTCCAGCACGGCAAGGACCCGGAGATGCGCAAGCTGGCCGAAGACATCATCCAGGCCCAGCAGAAGGAAATCGACCAGCTCAACCGCTGGATCAAGGCCCACGCCAAGTGATGGTGCGCCGCGTCCGGGACTGGCACAGTGAGCTGCCAGTCCCGACGCGGAGACCGCCATGCTGATCGACCATCTGGATCATCTGGTCCTGACCACCACGGACCTCGCCGCCTGCGAGGACTTCTACACCCGGGTGCTGGGCATGCGCCTGGAGACATTCGGCGCGGGGCGCAAGGCGCTGCGCTATGGCAACCAGAAGATCAATCTGCACGAGCGGGGGCACGAATTCGAACCCAAGGCCCACCTGCCGGTGCCGGGCGCCCTCGACCTCTGCTTCATCGCCCGTGAGCCGCTGGAGCGGGTGATCGCCCATCTGCAGCACGAAGGCTGGCCGATTATCGAGGGTCCGGTGGCGCGCACCGGCGCCACCGGACCGATTCGCTCGGTCTATGTACGCGATCCCGACCTCAACCTGATCGAGATCGCCGAATACCCGACCTAGGCGCTGCGCGAAAGGTCGCCGAGCGAAGGTCAGGCGAGGCGAAAAGAAGCCTGAGGAAGCGGACCGGGCTCGCGACCGAGTTTACGAATGGTAAACGAGCATTCCGAAGGCTTTTTCAACGACGCATCACCGAGTGCAGGCACTTTTCGTACAGCGCCTAGCGCGGCCGGCCAAACACCTGGGTCCAGTAGAGGCTGTGGGTGCTGCGCGGATTCAGGGCATAGGCCGCGCCCATTTCGGTGAATTCCGGATTCATCAGATTGGCGCAGTGGCCCGGACTCGCCAGCCAGCCCTGCATCGCCTGGGTGACCGAACCGGCGCCAGCGGCGATGTTCTCGCCGATGCGGGTCCAGCCGTAACCCTGCCTGGCTACCCGCTCGGCCACGGTGCCGCCACCGGGGGCGGTGTGGGAGAAGTAGTCGCGCCCGGCCATGTCCTGGCTGTGGGCCAGGGCGGCATTGGCCAGCGCCGGATTCCAGCGCAACGGCGTGGTGGCGGCGAAGCGGCGGGTGCCGCAGGTGCGCGCCTGGGCCCGGGCGCGATTGACCTCGGCCAGCACCGCCTTGCCGGCGGTCTGCCAGTCGCCCAGGCCTGCGCTCACCACCGGCCGCGCCAGCACCAGTTGCCAGCGCGGTCCCTGCTGGCTTACCCCGATCTGCGCATAGTCACTGCTGGCCAGCGGTCGGCAATACTGCTGGCGCAGCCCGGTCATGGCCGCCTGGGCGGTCGGCGCGCCTGCCAGCATGATCACCTGCACCGCCGACGCCTGATAACCCGCGGCGCGCAGATCGCTCTGCAGCCGATCACGACCGGTCAGACGCACCGCCGCCAGGCGACCGTCGGCGGCGAGGGGCGTCGCGGCGCGGGTTCCGGGGCAGCCCTGGGGCGCGGCGCGATAGGCGTTGATCAGGCTGACCAGCCGCGCCTCCTCGGGCGTCGCGGCCAGGGCGGCCTGGGCCAGCAGGCCGGTAGTCAGCAACAGGGAAAAGACAGATAGACGAGGCATGCGCGAGCGGATCCGGAAAACAGGGAAGCGCTATGTACCCGGCCTGAACCCGAGGCGCAAGCCAGCCGCCTGGCCAACCGAGGAACGGATGGCAGTTTGCTTGCAGGGGTGATTGGGGTAGGCTCGCCGGCTCATTCAACAGGAGTCTCTCCCATGGCCAAAGCCTCTGCCCGCCACATCCTGGTTTCCGACGAAGCCAAGTGCAACGAACTCAAAGCCGCCATCGAAGGGGGCGCCGACTTCGCCCAGGTGGCCAAGGACAATTCCAGCTGCCCCTCCAGCCGCCAGGGCGGCGACCTGGGCACCTTCCGCCCGGGCCAGATGGTCAAGGAATTCGACACCGTGGTGTTCAGCGCGCCGCTGCACCAGGTCCAGGGTCCGGTAAAGACCCAGTTCGGCTATCACCTGGTGGAAGTCACCAGCCGCGAGGATTGATCGCGCCGGTGCTCCCGCTGAAGGCGGGAGCACCCTCCCCGCCCTGCCTCCAAACGACTATCCTGCAGACTTACTGCCTCCCGAGGATAGCGCCATGCCCCTGCCCCTCGAACGTCACGGCCAGTGCCTGTGCGGTGCTGTTCAGCTGGATTGTCGCCTCGACACCCTCGCCGTTTCGGCCTGCCATTGCCGGACCTGTCGCCGCTGGGGCGGTGGCCCGCTGCTGGCGGTGGAATGCGCCCAGCCGCCGGTGATCGGTGGCGGCGACGCCCTGACCGTCCATGCCTCGTCCGCCTGGGCCGAGCGCGGCTTCTGTCGCCACTGCGGCACCCACCTGTTCTACCGCCTCAAGGCCGAGCCGCACTACGCCATTCCGGTCGGCCTGCTCGAAGGCGCGGACTGGTTGCTGGACAGCGAGATCTTCATCGAGGAACAGCCGGCCTGGTACTGCTTCACGCACTCGCGCCGCCAGCTGACCGGGGCCGAAGCCTTGGCCGAGCACGACAGCCGGGACTCGCGGCCCGGGTTCGCCCCCGGGCGTCAGCCATGACCGCTGGTCGCCTGACCCCGGGCGCCTCCGGGCACGGCGCTTAGCGCGCCAAGGCTCGTGCCAGAGCCCCCTTCCCTTCCCCACCCCTGAGCCACCCTGCCCGCGTGCCTGCGGCCTGGACGCACACCCCTATCAAGCCGCCGCCAAACGCGCCGATGCCTGGGTGAGCTCCCTTTCCCAGCCTGCCAGACAAGAGGAACAATCATGGGGTTTCTGCAACGCTTCGGCGCGCGTGCCCGCCAGGGCGGTAGCGGCGTGTTCAGCCTGACCTGCTCCGCTCGCGAATTGGGCGACCGCCTCGGCGGCGTCGCCCTCAAGCCCACCTACATCGCCGGCTTCGTCTCGCCGCACCTGGACCTGGACGCCATCGCCCGGCAACTGGCCGGACGCTTCCCCGCGGCGTCCATCAGCCTGTGCACCACCTCCGGCGAACTCTGTGGCAGCGAGCAGCGCCTGTATTGCGCCGCCGACGGCGCCTGGGACCGGCTGGTGCTGCAATTCTTCGACGCCTCGGTCATCGCCTCGGCCGAGGTGGTGCACGTCCCGCTGGACAGCGAAGACATCCGCCGCGGCGGACCGCGGCGCAGCATGAAGGAACGCCTTGCCCGCCTGACCGAGTCGCTCAAGCGCCTGCAGGTGCGCACGCCCATCGATCACCGCGATACCCTGGCCTTCGTGCTGTTCGACGGCCTGTCCGCCTCGGAATCCTTCTTCATGGAGGCACTGTACGAGTCCGGCCGCTTCCCCTGCCTGTTCGTCGGCGGCTCCGCCGGCGGCAAAGGCGACTTCCGTCAGACGCTGCTGCACGATGGCCGCCAGGCCTATGAAAACCATGCCCAGCTGGTCTTTCTGAAGATGGCCAGGAACACCCGCTTCGGGGTGTTCAAGAGCCAGAATTTCAGCGCCACGCCGCTCAGCCTCAGTGTCCTCACCGCCTCCCTGGAAGAGCGCTACATCAGCCAGGTGGTCGACAGCCGCGGCCAGATCAAGAGCATGGTGGCGGCCCTCTGCGAGGCCCTGAGCTGCCGCGCCGAACAGCTGGAGCAGCGCCTGGCGGATTATTCCTTCGCGATCCGCGTGGGCGAGGAGCTGTTCGTCCGCTCCATCGCCCGCATCGACTACGCGCGCGAGCGCATCCACCTGTTCTGCGACGTGGCGCCCGGTGAGGAGCTGGTGATGGTCAAGCGCACCTCGCTGGTGGACACCACCCGCCAGGACTTCGCGCGCTTCCTGCAGGGCAAGAGCGGCACCCCGCTGGTGGGCGTGCTCAACGACTGCATCCTGCGCCGCGCCAACAATGGCGCCGAGCTGCCGCGCATGGGCGAGGTGTTCGGCCAGACGCCGGTGGTGGGCTTCTCCACCTTTGGCGAGATCCTTGGCCTGAATCTCAACCAGACGCTCACCGCGGTGTTCTTTTTCCGCACCCCCGAAGGCGCGCCCTTCCGCGACGACTACGTCGACAACTTCGCCGCCCACTATGGCGAGTTCAAGGCCTTCTTCCTGCGTCGACAGATCAAGAAGCTGGCCGGCCTGAGCCAGGTGGTGGTCAATCAGATCAACGAATTCAAGCGGCAGAACTTCACCGGCGTGGTGGATGCCCAGGGCCTCGACGACTCCATCCAGGCGGTGTTCGGCGGCCTCGCCGATCTGGGTCAGGTCCTGCGCCAGGCCCACCAGAGTCGCCAGGAGATCGGCGAACAGCTGCGACACTACTCCGGCGAGCTGCACAGCAGCATGGACGATCTGGCGGGCAACATCCTGCAGCAGGGCGAGGTCACCCGCCAGGCCGACAGCACCGTGCAGCACCTCACCGAACAGGCCGAGGACGTGGTGCGCAGCGCCAACGAACTGAGCCAGTCGAGTCTGCGCATCCAGTCCATCGTCCAGGTGATCCAGCAGATCGCCGGCCAGACCAACCTGCTGGCGCTCAACGCGGCCATCGAGGCGGCGCGCGCCGGCGAGAGTGGCCGCGGCTTCGCAGTGGTAGCCGACGAGGTGCGCAACCTGGCGGCCATCACTCACAAGAACGCCGCCGAGATCGGCGCCGACATCGACCAGCTGTCCCGCGCCATCAGCGAGGTCGGCGCCCATATCGCCGGCCAGGCCGAGGACGTGGGCTCGCTGCAGGAGCTGCTCGCCGTCCTGCGCGAATCCGGTCGGCTCACCGCCCAGACCTCTCACCGCACCAAGGACATCGCCGATACCCTCACCGGCCTTACCGCCGCCACGTCGTCCTAGGCCGCAAGGACTTACCGTTCGTCGGCACTGACCGGCAAGTCGCACCCGCCGCCCCCGTAGCTGCCCCTCACCAGGGGCAGATACCGGTGGGCGTCGGATCACCTTCCGAGTGACCGCAGGGTCACGGCCAGCGCCGTGGCTTGCGACCCCGTTTTGCCTTCATCAGCGACCCATGGGTCAGCAATAGACGCCCCAAACCCGCTCCCAGTCGCGTCTACGACTTTTGTAGTGACTATACGAAAGCACTACAAAACTCGATTGACGACGGCCTGATCTCCTGCAAATCTCTAGCTGCACCGGACGCGAACCCCCTATCCATGCGGGTCGCGCCTGGGCTCCGGGTGACCCTCGGGCCGTCTTGCGTAGTGATGCTCAAGAGGCACTACAAGAGAAGACGACTGAAATGCCGCGCTGCTCGAGGCAGCGTCGCCAGAGGTGACGTCCGGATCCATGCAGGTACGTACGGCGACATGACTCGACAGCTGGGCTGACCTTTCGCCTTCGCGACCGGCATCCGGATGGCAACCGCCATCCCGCTGCCGGACGTTGGGAAAAGACTGGTACCCAAGCCAACCTCATCGAGAAGGATCGACTCATGTCCGCTTACGAGAACGACGTTCAGGCCATCGCCGCCCTCAAGAACAGCACCGGCAATCACTGGAGCGCCATCAATCCGGAATACGCCGCCCGGATGCGCCTGCAGAATCGCTTCAAGACCGGTCTCGACATCGCCCGCCACTGCGCGGCCATCATGCGCCAGGACATGGCCGCCTACGACGCCGACAGCAGCGCCTACACCCAGTCGCTGGGCTGCTGGCACGGTTTCATCGGGCAGCAGAAGCTGATCGCCATCAAGAAGCACCTGGGCAGCACGAAAGGCCGCTACCTCTATCTGTCGGGCTGGATGATCGCCGCGCTGCGTTCGGAATTCGGCCCGCTGCCGGATCAATCCATGCACGAGAAGACCAGCGTGCCGGCGCTGATCGAAGAGCTCTACACCTTCCTGCGCCAGGCCGACGCCCGCGAGCTGGCCATGCTGTTCCGCGACCTGGACGCCGCCCGCGCCGCCGACGAGAACGCCAAGGCCGCCGCCATCCAGGCGAAGATCGACAACTACGAGACCCACGTGGTGCCGATCATCGCCGACATCGACGCCGGCTTTGGCAACGCCGAGGCCACCTACCTGCTGGCCAAGAAGATGATCGAAGCCGGCGCCTGCTGCATCCAGCTGGAAAACCAGGTCTCCGACGAGAAGCAGTGCGGCCACCAGGACGGCAAGGTCACGGTGCCCCACGAGGACTTCCTGGCCAAGATCAATGCGGTGCGCTACGCCTTTCTGGAGCTGGGCGTGGACGAGGGCGTCATCGTCGCCCGTACCGATTCCCTGGGCGCCGGCCTGACCAAGCAGATCGCCGTGAGCAAGCAGCCGGGCGACCTGGGCGACCAGTACAACGGCTTCCTCGACTGCGATGAGGTGGATGCCAGCCAGCTGGGCAACGGCGACGTCCTGATCAGCCGCGGCGGCAAGCTGCTGCGGCCCAAGCGTCTGGCCAGCGGCCTGTTCCAGTTCCGTGCCGGCAGCGGCGTGGACCGGGTGGTGCTGGACTGCATCACCTCGCTGCAGAACGGCGCCGACCTGCTGTGGATCGAGACCGAGAAGCCCCACGTCGGCCAGATCAAGGCCATGGTCGACCGCATCCGCGAAGTCGTGCCCAACGCCAAGCTGGTCTACAACAACAGCCCCTCCTTCAACTGGACCCTGAGTTTCCGTCAGCAGGTGTTCGACGCCCTGCAGGCCGAAGGCAAGGACGTGTCCGCCTACGACCGCGCCAAGCTGATGAGCGTGGACTACGATGACACCGAACTGGGGCGTCTGGCCGATGCGCGGATCCAGAGCTTCCAGCGCGATGCAGCGCGGGAAGCGGGCATCTTCCACCACCTGATCACCCTGCCCACCTACCACACCGCGGCCCTGTCCACCGACAACCTGGCCAAGGGCTACTTCGCCGAGGAAGGCATGCTGGCCTACGTCAAGGGCGTACAGCGCCAGGAGATCCGCCAGGGCATCGCCTGCGTCAAGCACCAGAACATGGCCGGCTCGGACATGGGCGACGACCACAAGGAATACTTTGCCGGGGAGGCCGCGCTTAAGGCGGCGGGCAAGGACAACACCATGAACCAGTTCCATTGATCACGGCCACTGCGGAGGACACGCTCATGAACCTGAACGACAACCCCGGCCTGGACGATCTCAAGCAACTGTTCGGCCGGCTCAAGGACAAGAACCACAACCACATCCTCTGGGTCTGCGAGAGCGGCGCGGTGCATGTCGACCGCCTGCCCGGCGGCGAGACGCCCGAGCAGTTCGAGGAGCGCCATCCCAGCCTGCGCATCCGCTTCAAGACCTACAACAAGGGCGGCGGCTACGTCGGCAAGTCGGCCGCGGCGGACGACAACTTCATCAGGAGCGTCCACGCCGCCCTGCAGGAGCACTGGCGCCTGGCCGGTCGGCAGCAGCAGCCGGCCTATGTGGATCGCTACTGCTAGCCATGAAAAAGGGCGCGCCGGGTAGTTGACCACCCGGCGCGCCCTGCCCCACCTCCGAGGCGACTCGTCCGCTCCTGCATGGCCCTGCAGGCTCGGGCGAGTCGCCTCTTCTGCTTACAAGACGAACAGATCGACGAAGCGATGCACCGGAATGGCTTCCAGTCCCGCCTGGTCCTTGCACAGCTCGAAGATCTGGGCGCAGCGACCGGCCGGGAAGCGCGTCGCCAGGTTGCTCTGGAATTTACGCTCCAGCAGCGGAATGCCCTCCTCGCGGCGACGGCGATGACCAACGGGATATTCCACGGCGATCTTCTCGGTGCTGCTGCCGTCGGTGAAGAACACCTGCAGGGCGTTGGCGATGGAACGCTTGTCGGCTTCCAGGTACTCGCGGCTGTAGCGCTCGTCCTCGACGATCTCCATCTTCTCGCGCAGCTGGTCGATGCGCGGATGGGCCTGGTGGAAGGCATCCTCGTAATGCTCGGCGACCAGGTCGCCGAACAGCAGCGGTACGGCGATCATGTACTGCAGGCAGTGGTCGCGGTCGGCGGCATTGGCCATGGGGCCCTGCTTGGAGATGATACGGATGGCCGATTCGTGGGTGGTCACCACGATCTTCTCGATCTGATCGACGCGATCGCGCACCTGGGGATGCAGGATCACCGCGGCCTCAGCGGCGGTCTGGGCATGGAATTCCGCCGGGAAGCTGATCTTGAACAGCACGTGTTCCATCACGTAGCTGCCAAAGGCCTGGGGAAAGCTGAACTGGCGCTGGTCGGCCGGCTTGGTGGCCAGGTCCTTGTTGGTGTGGCTGAAGAGCACGTCGTAGAAGCCCCACTGGGGTGCGCTGAGCACGCCGGGAATGCCCATCTCGCCGCGCAGGGCGATGTCGGCCAGGCGCACGCCGCGGCTGGAGGCGTCACCGGCCGCCCAGGACTTGCGGCTGCCGGCATTGGGCGCATGGCGATAGGTGCGCAGTGCCTGGCCATCGACGAAGGCGTGGGACAGCGCCGCCAGCAGTTGCTCGCGGTTGGCGCCCATCAGCTTGGCGCTGACCGCGGTGGAGGCCAGCTTGACCAGGAAGACGTGGTCGAGACCGACGCGGTTGAAGGAGTTCTCCAGGGCGAAGACGCCCTGGATCTCGTGGGCCATGACCATGGCTTCCAGCACCTGGCGCATGGTCAGGGGTGCTTCGCCCTGGGCCACGCGGCGCTGGGAGAGATGGTCGGCCACCGCCAGGATGGCACCGAGGTTGTCGGAAGGATGGCCCCACTCGGCGGCCAGCCAGGTGTCGTTGTAGTCCAGCCAGCGAATGATGCAGCCGATGTCCCAGGCCGCCTTGACCGGATCCAGGCGATAGCTGGTGCCCGGCACCCGCGCACCCTGGGGCACCACGGTGCCCTCCACCTGGGGGCCGAGCAGCTTGGTGCACTCGGGGAAGCGCAGGGACAGCAGGCCGCAGCCGAGGGTGTCCATCAGGCAGTTGCGGGCGGTGTCCAGGGCCTCGCGGGAGGTGACCTGGTAGGTCAGCACGTAATCGGCCAGGTCCTGGATGACCTGGTCGTAATCGGGTCGGTTGTTGAGATCGACGTTGGCGCTCATGAATTTTCCTTATATCGCGTCTATCGCGGCCATGGGCCGCTCGTACAGGGGATTGGCAGCTGTAGGCGCTCCCGCAGGAGCGGCCCATGGCCGCGGTCAGAGATATTCAGCGATTGGCGATGGGCGTGAAGGCCCGCTGCTCGACGCCGGTGTAATCCGCGCTGGGACGGATGATGCGGTTGTCGGCGCGCTGCTCGAAGACGTGGGCGCACCAGCCGGCCGTGCGCGAGCAGACGAAGATCGGTGTGAACAGCGGCCTCGGGATACCGAGGAAGTGATAGGCCGAGGCATGGTAGAAGTCGGCGTTGGGGAACAGCCCCTTCTCTTCCTTCATGGTGCGGTCGATGGCTTCCGAGACCGGGAACAGCACGCTGTCGCCCACCTCCGCCGCCAGTTGCCGGGCGTAGTCCTTGATCACCTCGTTGCGCGGATCGCTGTCGCGGTAGATGGCGTGGCCGAAGCCCATCACCTTTTCCTTGCGTTCGAGCATCTGCTTGAGGCCGGTGACCGCTTCCTCGGGCGAGGCGAAGCGCTCGATCAGCGCCATGGCCGCCTCGTTGGCGCCGCCATGCAGTGGGCCGCGCAGGGAGCCGATGGCGCCGGTGACGCAGGAATAGAGGTCGGACAGCGTCGAGGCGCAGACCCGGGCGGTAAAGGTGGAGGCGTTGAATTCGTGCTCGGCATAGAGGATCAGCGAGACGTTCATCACCCGGGCATGCAAGTCGCTGGGTGCCTTGCCGTGCAGCAGGGTGAGGAAGTGGCTGGCGATGTCCGGGGCGTCACTGCTGCAGTCGATACGGGTGCCGCGCTGGCTGAAGTGATACCAGTAGAGCAGGATCGCCGGAAAGGCGCCGAGCAGGCGATCGGCCACCTGCTGCTGGTCGGCGAAGCTGTGCTCCGGCTCCAGGGTGCCGAGCAAGGAGGCGCCGGTGCGCATCACATCCATGGGGTGGGCACTGGCGGGAATGCGCTCCAGGCCTTCCTTGAGCGGCTGCGGCAGGTCGCGCAACGCCGCCAGGCGCTGGCGATAGGCGTCCAGTTGCGCCTGGGTGGGCAATTCGCCATAGAGCAACAGGTGGGCGACCTCCTCGAAGTCGGCTCCTGCCGCCAGTTCACGGATGTCATAGCCCCGGTAGGTGAGGCCGGCGCCGGTCTTGCCGACGGTGCAAAGCGCGGTGCGGCCGGCGACCTGGCCACGCAGGCCGGCGCCGCCGAGGGTTTTGCTGTCTGCCATCGTCTCGCTCCTCTTGGAGTTGTTGTGCGAAAAAGCGGGCGTTCAGGGTGGAGCGTCAGTTCTTCTGCTGCTGGAACAGCCTGTCCAACTGGTCCTCATACCTGTGGTAGTCGATGCGGTCATAGAGCTCGGCGCGGGTCTGCATGGTGTCGACCACCGCCTGCTGGCTGCCGTCGCGGCGGATCGCCGTATATACGTTTTCGGCGGCGCGATTGGCCGCGCGGAACGCCGACAGCGGATAGAGCACCAGGCTCACGTCGGCGCCGGCCAGTTCCTCGGTGGTGAACAGCGGCGTGGCGCCGAATTCGGTGATGTTGGCCAGGATCGGCACCCCTACCGCCTGGGCGAACTGGCGGTACATGGGCAGCTCGGTGATGGCCTCGGGAAAGATCATGTCGGCGCCGGCCTCGACACAGGCGCAGGCGCGGTCGATGGCGGCCTGCAGGCCTTCCACCGCCAGGGCGTCGGTGCGCGCCATGATGACGAAGTCGGGATCGGTGCGGGCATCCACCGCCGCCTTGATGCGATCGACCATCTCCTGCTGGCTGACGATTTCCTTGCCCGGTCGATGGCCGCAGCGCTTGGCGCCCACCTGATCCTCGATATGCATGGCCGCCGCGCCGGCCTTGATCAGGGCGCGGGTGGTGCGCGCCACGTTGAAGGCCGAGGCACCGAAGCCGGTATCAACATCCACCAGCAACGGCAGGTCGCAGACATCGGTGATGCGGCGGACGTCGATCAGCACGTCTTCCAGGCCGCTGATGCCCAGGTCCGGCAGCCCCAGGGAGCCGGCCGCGACGCCGCCGCCGGACAGGTAGACGGCCTGGAAGCCGGCGCGCCTGGCCAGCAGCGCATGATTGGCATTGAGGGTGCCGACCACCTGCAGCGGGCGTTCGGCGGCGACGGCGGCGCGGAATTTCTGGCCGGGACTGACGGCAGGCATGGCGTTACCTCAACTGATCTTGGACTAGGGGATGGTGCTGCAGATTGCGCTTGGAGGCGGCGATGTGGCGGCGCATCAGCAGCTCGGCCAGTTCGCCGTCGCCCTCGGCCAGGGCATCGAGGATGCGATGGTGCTCGGCGAAGGCCTGGCGCGGTCGATTGGGGGTGGCGGAGACCTTGAGCCGATACATGCGCACCAGGTGATAGAGCTCGCCGCAGAGCAGCCGCACCAGCATGCCGTTGCCGCTGGCCTGGATGATGCGGTAGTGGAAGTCGTGGTCGCCTTCCTGCAGGTAGTAGCCGGTGCCGGCCTGGAACGCCGGGTCGCGCTCGTGGGTGTCCAGCAGCTGGCGCAATTCGTCGATGCCCTGGGGCGTGAGGCGTTCGGCCGCCAGGCGGCAGGCCATGCCTTCGAGGGATTCGCGGATTTCGTAGAGTTCGACCAGTTCGGCCAGGCTCAGGGCGGCGACCCGGGCGCCGGCATGGGGTACCCGCACCACCAGGCGCTGGCCTTCCAGCCGGTGAATGGCTTCGCGCAGCGGCCCGCGGCTGATGCCATAGGTGCGGGCCAGCTCCGGCTCGGAAATCTTGCTGCCCGGCGCCACATCGCCACGGACAATGGCCTCGCGGATCCGCCGGAACACCTGCTCGGAGAGGGTCCCGCTGTCGGTCTCGGGCGCTTCGGCCGGGACGGGGCTATCGATCATTGTCGACACCTTTTGTGTTTATAGGCCGAATAACTACGCCTGAACGCCTTATCAGTCAACATTTGTCGACAATCTGGCTGTGACAGCCTGTATCTCGCTCCGCCAGAGGCGGTTCGCTACACTAGCGCGCCGTCCCTCCCAGCCGATTTCGCCATGCCCCTCTGCCACCTGCATCCCTTGCCCTACCACGCCGATCCCACGGTGCGTTTCACCCTGCTGCAGGGCGAACCCGGCGCGGTGCTGCTGGATTCAGGGCAGCCGCTTGCCGAGCGGGGTCGCTACGACCTCATGGCGGCCTGGCCGCTGCAGGTGCTGCAGCCCGCTGCCGGTGAAACGGGCCAGGCCTTCTTCACGCGGACGCGCGCGGCCCTGGCCAGCCTGGGTCGCGCCGACCTGCCGGCTGGTGCGGACCTGCCCTTCGCCGGTGGCCTGCTGGGCTATCTCGGCTATGACTTCGGCCGGCGCCTGGAGCGCCTGCCCGCGGGCACCCGCGCCGACCTGGCATTGCCCGATGCGCACCTGGGCCTCCATGCCTGGGCGCTGGTCAGCGATCACCAGGCCCGCACCAGCCATCTGGTCTGCCATCCGGCGCTGGACGCCAGGGAACGCCAGCGACTGATCGCCCTGTTCGACACCGGGGCGGCGCCCAGGGCCGAGGGCTTCCGGCTGACCGCCCCCTTCGCCGCCGACATCGACCAGCCCACCTATCGCCAGCGCATCGAGGCCATCCAGGCCTATATCGCCGCCGGCGACTGCTATCAGGTCAACTTCGCCCAGCGCTTTCGCGCGCCCTTCCAGGGTTCGCCCTGGACCGCCTACCAGGCCCTGCGCGCGGCCTGCCCGACGCCCTTCTCCGGCTATCTGGCACTGGAGCGCGGCGCCCTGCTCAGCCATTCGCCGGAGCGTTTCCTGCGGGTGAGCCGTGGCCAGGTGGAAACCCGCCCGATCAAGGGTACTCGCCCGCGCCGCGCCGACCCGGCCGCCGATGCCGGCGAAGCCCGCGCGCTGCTGGCCAGCCCCAAGGATCGCGCCGAGAACCTGATGATCGTCGACCTGCTGCGCAACGACCTGGGGCGCAGTTGCCGCATCGGCTCGGTGCGGGTGCCCGAGTTGTTCGCCCTGGAGAGCTATCCCAACGTCCATCACCTGGTCAGCGCCGTCACCGGCGAATTGGCCACGGGCCTGGACGCCCTCGACCTCCTGGCCGGCAGCTTTCCCGGTGGCTCCATCACCGGCGCGCCGAAGATCCGCGCCATGCAGATCATCGACGAGCTGGAGGAAACCCGCCGCGGCCCCTACTGCGGCTCGCTGCTCTATCTGGACGTGCGCGGCGAGAGCGACAGCTCCATCCTGATCCGCAGCCTGCTGGCCGAAGACGGCATGCTCAGCTGCTGGGGCGGCGGCGGCATCGTCATGGATTCCCACTGGGCCGACGAATACGCCGAATCCCTGGCCAAGGTGCGGGTGCTGCTGGAGACGCTGGAAACCCACAGCTGATCCGGCTTTGCTACCATGGCGGCATCCCTTCCCCGGCTGGAGCCCGCCATGTCTCTCGATCTCGCCCGCATCAACGCCGACCTCGGCCGCGATCCCGAAAAGCTCGTCGCCTGGGCCCTGGGCCTGGGTAAAAGCGCCATCGTCACCACCAACTTCCGCCCCTTCGAGGCGGTGATCCTGCACCTGGTCAGCCAGGTCAAGCCGGATATCCCGGTGGTCTGGATGGATAGCGGCTACAACACCCCCGCCACCTACCGCTGCGCCGACGAGATCGTGCGCAAGCTCGGTCTCAACCTGGTGACCTACCTGCCCAGGCGCTCCCGCGCCCATCGCGAGGCCATCGACGGCCCGGTGCCGGGGCTGGACGATCCCCGCCACGCCGCCTTCACCGAAGAGGTCAAGCTGGAACCCTTCGCCCGCGCCCTGCGCGAGACGGCGCCCGAGGTCTGGTTCACCGCCCTGCGCGCCACCGACACCGCGGTGCGCGCCCAGATGGATCCGGTCAGCGTCAATCCGGACGGCCTGATCAAGGTCGCGCCGCTGCTGCACTGGACCTCCAAGGACCTCTACCAGTACCTCACCGCCCACGACCTGCCCAACGAATTCGACTACTTCGACCCCACCAAGGGTGACGAAAACCGCGAGTGCGGCCTGCACCTCGCCCACTGAGTCGATACCTCCCGCGCGCTCGGTTCCGGACGCGCGCTCTGCTCCTGCTGAACCATCGCCCATGACTGCTTCCCGCCCTATCCACTCCCGCAAGGGCGTCTTTGCCGTGGTGCTCGGCAACGCCGTGGAGTTTTTCGACTTCGGCGTCTACGCCACCTTCGCCGTGCTGATCGGCCAGGTGTTCTTTCCTTCGCAGAATGCCTTCGCCAGCCTGATGGCCAGCGTCATCACCTTTGGCGTCGGCTTCGTCGTCCGGCCGCTGGGCGCCATTCTCATCGGCGCCTGGGCCGACCGCGTCGGGCGCAAGCCGGCGATGCTGCTGACCATGGTGCTGATGGCCCTGGGCACCGGTGGCATCGCCGTGCTGCCGGGCTACGAGCAGATCGGCATCGCCGCCCCTATCCTGCTGGTGCTGACGCGGCTGTTGCAGGGCCTGGCCTGGGGTGGCGAGGCCGGCCCGGCCACCACCTACATCCTGGAGGCGGCGCCGCTGCACAAGAGAGGCACCTACGCCTGCTGGCAGGTCGTGGCCCAGGGGCTGGCCGCGGTAGCGGCCGGGCTGATCGGCTATGGCCTGACCCTCTGGCTGACGCCGGAGCAACTGCTGGCCTGGGGCTGGCGCCTGCCCTTCCTGCTGGGCCTGGCGATCCTGCCCATCGGCCTCTATATCCGCCGGGGCCTGGTGGATACCCACGTCGGCGAAAGCCGGGGCGCCGGCGCGGTGCTGGGCGAGGTGCTGGCCACCCAGCGGCGGCCACTGCTGCTGGGGCTGCTGATCCTCTCCGGCAGCACCATCACCCAGTACTTCCTCAACTACATGACCACCTTCGCCCTGGTGGAACTGAAGCTGCCGACCGGGATCGCCATGCTCGCCACCCTGGTGATGGGCGCGGCCATGGCGGTCTGCTCGATCCTGGGCGGGGTGCTCAGCGATCGCTATGGCCGGCGCATCGTACTGATCCTGCCGCGACTGCTGTTGCTGGTGCTGCTCTATCCGGCGCTGCAGCTCATCACCCAGGCACCCGGGCCGGGCACCTTCCTGCTGACCCTGGCGGTGCTCTCCGGCCTGCACGGCATGAGTGGCGCCGCCCTGATCGTGCTGCTGGTGGAAAGCTTTCCGCAGCGGGTGCGGGCGACCGGCTTCTCGCTGGTCTATGCGCTGGGGGTGGCGGCCTTCGGCGGCACCGCCCAGATCGTGGTGACCTGGCTGATCGGCGCCACCGGCGACCGTATGGCGCCGGCCGCCTACCTGCTGGTGGCCAACCTGGTGTGTCTCGGCGCCGCCTGGTTCGCCGCCGAGACCTGTCCGGGGCGTCAGCCGGCGGAACGCTCCGCGGCATAACCCTCTTCCCGCCGATTCTTGCGCTCCAGGCGAGCGTAGACGAGGCCGGTGAGCAAGAGGCCGAACAGCAGCACCGCGGCCAGCAGATAGAGCCCCGAGGCCAAGGTGCCGGTGGCCGCCTTGAGCGCGCCGATACCATAGGGGCCGAGATAACCGCCGAGATTGCCCACCGAGTTGATCAGGGCGATACCGGCGGCGGCGCTGGCCCCGGCGAAGAAGCGCCCCGGCAGGGTCCAGAACAGCGCGGTGAGGGAAAACAGACAGAAGGCCACCACCGACAGCGCCGCCAGTTGCAGCACGGCAGTGCCGAACCAGGCGCTGCCGGCCATGGCCAGGGCACCCACCCCATAGAGCACGGCCAGGTGGCCATAGCGATCGCCCAGGCGATCGGAACTGCGCGGCACGATGAGCAGGCCGAGAATGCCGAAGGCGTAGGGAATGGCGGAAATGAAGCCCGTGGTGAGATCGCTGCCGCCGAACTGGTGGATCAGCGTCGGCAGCCACAGCCCCAGGCCATAGATGCTCAGGGTCACCGGCAGATAATAGAGCGCCAAGAGCAGCACGCGGCGATCCTTGAGCGCATGTAGGGGATTGCCATGGCGGGTCTGGTCGAAGAGGTGCAGGTCCTTTTCCAGCTCCGTTGCCAGCCAGCGCTTTTCATCGGCGTCCAGCCAGGCGACCTGTTGCGGACCATCCGGCAACCGGGTCAGAGTCGGCCAGGCCAGCAGCACCGCCGGCGCGCCGATGCAGAGGAACAGCCACTGCCAGCCGTGCAGACCGAGTGCGCCATCCAGTTGCAGGAGCATGCCCGACAGCGGTCCCGTCACCAGCATGGCGATGGGCTGGGAGAGGATGAACAGCCCCATGATCTTGCCGCGATGGCGTACCGGGAACCACTGGGTGAGGTAGTAGAGCACGCCGGGAAAGAAGCCGGCCTCGGCCGCACCCAGCAGGAAGCGCATGACATAGAAGCTGTTCGGTCCCTGGACGAAGGCCATGCCCATGGTGATGGCACCCCAGGTCACCAGGATGCGGGCGAACCAGCGGCGCGCACCGAAGCGCTCCAGCAGCAGGTTGCTGGGCACCTCGCAGAGGAAATAACCGATGAAGAACAGTCCGGCACCGAGGCCATAGGCGGCATCGCCGATGCCGATGTCGGCGCCCATGTGCAGCTTGGCAAAGCCCACGGCAGAGCGGTCGATGTAGGCGACCAGATAGAGCAATACGAGAAAGGGGACCAGCTTGAGCGTGATCCGACGGATGAGGGCGGATTCAGGGTGCATGGCGTTCTCCGACTTGTTGTTGTTGTGCGGTTGAAGCGCAGATCGCTCAAAATTCTAACGTACTATCATTGAATCGTTAAATACCCTAATCAGGCCATTAATCGGCTCTTAAGGTTATTTTGATAATACTAAAATATTGTTACGAAGTGAGAGATCTTACCTCTTGATTTCCGCTGATCCCCGTTACAGAGCCGCTTGGCCCGCGATAACATCGGTTATCGCGCTGATGGTGTTATAGTGATGGCACGACGACTTCGGATGCCTTTCGATGAATTACAAGACACCGCTGCCGCGCAAAAGCAGACACGCTCGCATCGTTCATGAGCTCGGCACCCAGATCGTGTCCGGGCACTTCCTGCCAGAACAGCGCCTGCCCCCCGAGGCGCAGCTGTGCGAAGAGTACGAAGTGAGCCGCCCCGTCCTGCGTGAGGCCACCCGGGTGCTCGTGGCCAAGGGTCTGGTCAGGTCCAAGCCCAAGGTCGGAACCGTAGTCAAACCACGCAACGAGTGGCATCTGCTCGATCCGGACGTGCTCCATTGGCTGCTGGAGAGCGATTCGCGGCACAGCTTCTACGAGACCCTGGTCAAGGTGCGCAACATCATCGAGCCGGAGGTCGCCGCCATGGCGGCTGCCAACGCCCAGCCCGAAGACGTCAAGGCCATCGAGGACGCCTACCAGCGGATGGAGCAGGCGGCGGACATCGCCAACATGGCCGAGCCGGACATGGCCTTCCATCTGTCCATCGCCACGGCCACCCACAACGAATTGCTGACTCACCTCTACAGCATCATGCTGCTGCCGGTGCGGGACTATCTGGAACGCTCCTCGGCGCTGTTCGCCGCCGGAGACAGCCTCAACCTGCTGGTCTCCCGGCACAAGGCGATCCTCACCGCGATCCAGCACCGTGATCCGCTGACCGCCCGCCACGCCGCCATCGCCCAGTTGGCCGGTGTCGATGACATGGTCGCCGAAGCCTTCCGGCCGCAGCCCTTGTCTGAAGGTGAAATTTCGTATGATCATTGAGGGCAAGAACCCACTCGCGGTATGCCCTCATGTCCAGCAGCTACCATGCCTCTACCGTAGAACAACTCGGCCAGCGACTCGCGGCCGGGCAATTTCCACCCGGTAGCGCCCTCAAGGTAGAGGCGGACCTCTGCCAGGAACTGGGTGTCAGTCGCACCATCCTGCGCGAAGCGATCAAGACCCTGGCGGCCAAGGGCATGCTGGAAGTCGGCCCCAAGGTCGGTACCCGGGTCCTGCCGCTCAGTCGCTGGAATCTGTTCGATACCCAGGTGGTGGGCTGGCTGGCCACGGGCGGTCTGCCCGCCCATTTCGTCAAGGACCTGCTGGATCTGCGCCACGCCATCGAGCCGGCAGCAGTGCGCTGGGCCTGCGAAAGGGCCACCCCCGAGCAGGTCCAGGCGATCCAGGTCGCCTACCAGCACCTGGAAGCGTCGCTCGATGGCGGCGACTACAACACCGCCGACCAGCGCTTCCACGAATGCGTCCTGGCGGCCAGCCACAATCAGTTCATCGAGCAGATGGTGCCCGCCCTGGGCGCGCTGCTGGCAGCCTCCTTCACCCTGTCGTCGGCCGATCCCGACGAATTGCGGCGTACCCTCCCCCTGCACAAGACCCTGGCCGACGGCATCGCCTCGCGCGATGCGGCGCGTGCCGTCTGGGCCTGCATGATGCTGATCGACAGCGCGGCGGTGACCCTGGCGCGCTATACCGACTGACGTTTCGGTCGGCAACCTTGGCGTCTCTCCAGGTTCCCATGCCTGGATTTCCCGTCCTGCCACAACAAGAGAGGTGAACGATGGATTGGCAGCCGCTGCTTCCCCAGCGCTTCAAACTGGCCGAAGGTCCCTTCTGGGACCAGGAGACCCAGGCGCTCTACTGGGTAGATATCGCCGGCTTCAAGGCCTGCCGCCTGCGCGGCGAGCAGTATCAGGAATGGCAGCTGGATCGTCCCTGCTCCGCCTTCGTGCCCACGGTCCGCGGCGATGCCCTGGTGACCCTGCCGAACGGCGTCTTCCGCCTGGATCTCGATTCCCCGCCAGAACGTCCCGCGCTGGAACTCTTCTGCGTCGCCGATCCCGATCCGGGCAATCGCGGCAACGAGGCCCGCTGTGACGCCCAGGGGCGTCTGTGGCTGGGCACCATGCAGAACAACCTCGATGCCCAGGGCGGCGACGTGGCCATCGACCGGCACTCGGGCGGCCTGTTCCGCATCGATCCCGACGGCAGCGTCAGCCGGCACGCCAGCGACCTCGGCATCGCCAATACCCTGGTATGGAGCGCGGCGGACAACCACGTCATCAGCGCCGACACCCTCAAGGACACCCTCTATCGCTATCCGCTGGATGCCAGCGGCAACCTGGGTGCACCCACCGTCTGGGCCGGTCCCCACGAGCGCGGCTCGCCGGACGGCTCGGCCATCGACAGCGAAGGCTGCGTATGGAACGCGCGCTGGGACGGCAACTGCCTACTGTGTTTCTCGCCGGAGGGCGAGCTGCTGGAGATCGTCGAGCTGCCAGTGCAGCGGCCCACCAGCTGCGTCTTCGGCGGAGCGGATCTGCGCACCCTCTACGTCACCAGCGCCGCCGCCGACGGTACCCTCGACGGCGCCCTGCTCAAGTCGACCGCGCCGGTCGCCGGCATGCCCTGCCACAGGTTCGCCGGCTGATTCATCCTACCGACCCAGGCGCCCTTCCGCGGCGCCTTTCCGCTTCGGGCCCTATGTAACAGCTTGGTGACAGAGGTGACGAAAAATCTCGTCACCTTTTTCTTGCGCCCGCACCCATCCAATCATAATATCAATGCAGAGCGGCGTCGTCTGACCTCCACGACGGCAGCCCGCCGCCTCGCATTGCCTGGCCACACCAATAAAAACAAGGAGTTCCAGCTATGTTCCGTGTTCCGGGAGTTCGTTCTCTGCTGCGTGCCGCCCTCGCCGCCGGCGCTGTCAGCCTGTCCCTTTCCGCTTTCGCTGCCGATCCGGTCAAGATCGGTTTCCTGGTCAAGCAACCCGAGGAACCCTGGTTCCAGACCGAGTGGGCCTTCGCCGAGAAAGCCGCCAAGGACAAGGGCTTCACCCTGCTCAAGATCGCCGTGCCGGATGGCGAGAAGACCCTCGCCGCCATCGACAGCCTGGCCGCCAACGGCGCCAAGGGCTTCGTGATCTGCCCGCCCGACGTCTCCCTCGGCCCGGCCATCGTGGCCAAGGCCAAGCTCAACGACCTCAAGGTCATGGCCGTGGACGACCGCTTCGTCGACGCCAAGGGCAAATTCATGGAAGACGTGCCCTACCTGGGCATGGCCGCCTTCGAGGTCGGTCAGCAGCAGGGCGCCGCCATGGCCGCCGAAGCCGAGAAGCGTGGCTGGAAGTGGGACGACACCTATGCGGTGATCAACACCTACAACGAGCTGGATACCGGCAAGAAGCGCACCGACGGTTCGGTGGAAGCCCTGAAGAAGGCCGGCCTGCCCGCCGACCACATCATCTTCGCGCCGCAGAAGACCCTGGACGTGCCCGGCAGCATGGACTCCACCACCTCCGCGCTGGTCAAGCTGCCTTCGGGCGCCAAGCACCTGATCATCGGCGGCATGAACGACAACACCGTGCTGGGCGGCGTCCGCGCCACCGAAAGCGCCGGCTTCAAGGCCGAGCAGGTGATCGGCATCGGCATCAACGGCACCGATGCCATCGGCGAACTGAAGAAAGCCAACAGCGGCTTCTTCGGCTCCATGCTGCCCAGCCCCCACGAAGAGGGCTACCAGACCGCCAGCATGATGTACGAGTGGGTGACTACCGGTAAGGAACCGCCCAAGTACACCGCGATGGACAAGGTCACCCTCATCACCCGCGCCAATTTCCAGCAAGAGCTGGAAAAGATCGGCCTCTGGAAGTGATGACCCCGGCGGCGCCGGTCCTGGCGCCGCCCTCCTCTTTCGTCTGACAGGAGTGCTTCATGGCAGCCCTGGAACACACCACCGCCCAGAGCGCCGACAGCCTCGGTTTCGTCGGCATCGGCAAGACCTTTCCCGGCGTCAAGGCGCTCGCCGACATCTCCTTCAACGTGCGTCCCGGCTCGGTGCACGCCCTCATGGGCGAGAACGGCGCCGGCAAGTCGACCCTGCTGAAGATCCTCAGCGGCTACCACGCCCCCACCACCGGCCACCTCAACATCGACGGCCAGGAACTGGTGTTCAAGAGCACCGCCGAAGCCATCCGCGCCGGCGTCGCCGTGATCCAGCAGGAACTGCAGCTGGTGCCGGAGATGACCGTCGCCGAAAATCTCTTTCTCGGGCACCTGCCGGCGCGCTACGGCATCGTCAATCGCGGCCACCTGCGCCGCCAGGCCCTGGACCTGCTCAAGGGCCTGGCCGAAGAGATCGACCCCAACACCAAGGTCGGACGCCTGTCGCTCGGGCAGCGCCAGCTGGTCGAGATCGCCAAGGCGCTCTCCCGCGGCGCCCGCGTCATCGCCTTCGACGAGCCGACCAGCTCGCTGTCCGCCCGCGAGACCGATCGGCTGATGACCATCATCGCCCGGCTGCGCGACGAAGGCCGGGTGGTGCTCTATGTCTCCCACCGCATGGAAGAGGTGTTCCGCATCTGCGACGCGGTGACGGTGTTCAAGGACGGTCGCCACGTGCGCACCATCGAGCGCCTGGCCGACATCACCCCCGACCAGTTGATCACCCTGATGGTCGGCCGCGACCTCGCCGACATCTACGACTACCGTCCGCGCGAAATCGGCGGTGGCTGCCTCAAGGTCGAGGGCCTGCTCGGCCAGGGCCTGCAGCAGCCGGTGGGCTTCGAGGTCTGCCAGGGCGAGATTCTCGGCCTGTTCGGCCTGGTCGGTGCCGGTCGCACCGAGCTGCTGCGCCTGCTGGCGGGCCTGGAAAAGCACAAGGCTGGCAGCCTGAGTCTCAAGGGCGCCCCGATCAGCCTCAGGTCGCCGCGTGACGCCATCGCCGCCGGCATCCTGCTCTGCCCGGAAGATCGCAAGAAGGAAGGCATCGTGCCGCTGGCCAGCGTAGCCGAGAACATCAACATCAGCGCCCGCGCCCATCACGCCAGTCTCGGCTGCCTGATCCAGGGGCGCTGGGAAAAGGCCAACGCCGAAAAGCAGATTCGCGCGCTGAACGTGAAGACGCCCCACGCCGGGCAGAAGATCAAGAATCTCTCCGGCGGCAACCAGCAGAAGGCCATCCTCGGTCGCTGGCTGTCGATGCCCATGCAGGTGCTCCTGCTCGACGAACCCACCCGCGGCATCGACGTGGGCGCCAAGTCGGAGATCTACGCCATCATCCATGACCTCGCCGCCCGCGGCATCGCCGTGGTGGTGGTGTCCAGCGACCTAATGGAAGTCATGGGCGTGGCCGATCGCATCCTGGTGATGAGCGAAGGCGCCATCACCGGCGAGGTGACCCGCGCCGAATTCAACGACGAGCGCCTGCTGCAGCTCGCCCTGCCCCGTACCCGGGCCTGATGAAAACAAGAAAAGAGGTTCAGTCCATGTCCGCCCAACCCCACAGCCTGACCCCGCCGCGCCGCGGCTTCGACATGCGTCGCTTCCTCGACGACTGGGCCATGATGCTGGCCGCCGTCGTCATCTTCACCCTCTGCGCGCTGTTCGTGCAGAACTTCCTCTCGCCGCTGAACATGCGCGGTCTGGGCCTGGCGATTTCCACCGTGGGCATCGCCGCCTGCACCATGCTGTTCTGCCTGGCCTCCGGCCACTTCGACCTCTCGGTGGGGTCGGTCATCGCCTGCGCCGGGGTGGTCGCCGCGGTGGTGATGCGCGAATTCGACAGCGTCTTTCTCGGCGTCGCCGCCGCCCTGGCCATGGGCCTGGTGGTCGGCCTGATCAACGGCCTGGTGATCGCTAAGCTCAAGATCAACGCCTTGATCACGACCTTGGCGACCATGCAGATCGTGCGCGGCCTGGGCTACATCTTCTCCGACGGCAAGGCCGTGGGCGTCTCTCAGGAGCAGTTCTTCGTGTTCGGCAACGGCCAGCTGTTCGGCCTGCCGGTGCCCATCGTCATCACCCTGCTGTGCATCCTGTTCTTTGGCTGGCTGCTCAACTACACCACCTTCGGCCGCAACACCATGGCCATCGGTGGCAACGAGGAAGCCGCGCTGCTGGCCGGCGTCCACGTCGATCGCACCAAGATCATCATCTTCGCCATGCACGGGGTGATCGGCGCCCTGGCCGGCGTGGTGCTAGCCTCGCGGATGACCTCCGGCCAGCCGATGATCGGCCAGGGCTTCGAACTCACGGTGATCTCCGCCTGCGTGCTGGGCGGGGTTTCCCTGGCCGGCGGCATCGGCATGATCCGCCACGTGATCGCCGGCGTGCTAATCCTGGCGATCATCGAGAACGCCATGAACCTGAAGAACATCGACACCTTCTACCAGTACGTCATCCGCGGAACCATCCTGCTGCTGGCCGTGGTCATCGACCGCTTCAAGCAGCGCTAAACCCAGACTGTGCCCTCCCCCGCGGCGCCACGGGCGCCGTGCCGGGGACCGCTTTGCCCGTGAAATGCCCGAGGACAAGACAATGACCACGCCCAAACGCCCGCTCCGCTCCGCCCAGTGGTTTGGCAGCAACGACAAGAACGGCTTCATGTACCGCAGCTGGATGAAGAATCAGGGCATCCCGGACCACGAATTCCAGGGCAAGCCCGTCATCGGCATCTGCAACACCTGGTCCGAGCTGACCCCCTGCAACGCCCACTTCCGCAAGATCGCCGAACACGTCAAGCGCGGCATCTACGAAGCCGGTGGCTTCCCGGTGGAATTCCCGGTGTTCTCCAACGGCGAATCCAACCTCAGACCCACCGCCATGCTGACCCGCAACCTGGCCAGCATGGACGTGGAGGAAGCCATTCGCGGCAACCCGGTGGACGCCGTGGTGCTGCTCACCGGCTGCGACAAGACCACGCCGGCGCTGCTGATGGGCGCCGCCAGCTGCGACGTGCCGGCCATCGTCGTCACCGGCGGCCCTATGCTCAACGGCAAGCACCACGGCCGCGACATCGGCGCCGGCACCATCGTCTGGCAGATGCACGAGGCCTACAAGGCCGGTGCCATCGATCTCAACGAATTCCTCTCCGCCGAAGCCGGGATGTCACGCTCGGCCGGTACCTGCAACACCATGGGCACCGCCTCCACCATGGCCTGCATGGCCGAAGCCCTGGGCACCTCGCTGCCGCACAACGCCGCCATTCCGGCGGTGGATTCGCGGCGCTACGTGCTGGCGCACCTGTCCGGCATGCGCATCGTCGAGATGGTGGAAGAAGACCTGCGACTGTCGAAGATCCTCACCAAGGAAGCCTTCGAGAACGCCATTCGCGTCAACGCCGCCATCGGCGGTTCCACCAACGCGGTGATCCACCTCAAGGCCATCGCCGGCCGCATCGGCGTGGACCTGGAGCTGGACGACTGGACCCGGGTCGGCCGCGGCACCCCCACCATCGTCGATCTGCAGCCCTCCGGCCGCTTCCTGATGGAAGAGTTCTACTATGCCGGCGGCCTGCCAGCGGTGATCCGCCGCATGGGCGAAGCCAAGCTGCTGCCCCACCCCGAGGCCCTGACCGCCAACGGCAAGAGCCTCTGGGCCAACTGCGCCGAGGCGCCCATCTACGGCGACGACGAGGTCATCCGCGCCCTGGACAACCCGCTGCGCGCCGACGGCGGCATCTGCGTGCTGCGCGGCAACCTGGCGCCCAAGGGCGCGGTGCTCAAGCCCTCGGCCGCGACCCCGGCACTCATGCAGCATCGCGGTCGCGCGGTGGTGTTCGAGAACCTGGAAGACTACAAGGCGCGCATCGTCGACCCGGACCTGGACATC
The DNA here is from genome assembly GCF_039908605.1 of Pseudomonas aestiva. Taxonomy (NCBI): domain Bacteria; kingdom Pseudomonadati; phylum Pseudomonadota; class Gammaproteobacteria; order Pseudomonadales; family Pseudomonadaceae; genus Pseudomonas; species Pseudomonas aestiva. The sequence continues at coordinate 3,487,457 of NZ_CP150916.1, forward strand.
GACGAGACCTGCGTGATGGTGCTGAAGAACTGCGGACCCAAGGGGTATCCGGGCATGGCCGAGGTGGGCAACATGGGCCTGCCGGCCAAGCTGCTGGCCAAGGGCATCACCGACATGGTGCGCATCTCCGACGCCCGTATGAGCGGCACCGCCTACGGCACCGTGGTCCTGCACGTGGCACCCGAGGCCTCGGCCGGCGGCCCGCTGGCGGTGGTTCGCGAAGGCGACATGATCGAACTGGACTGCGCTTCCGGGCGCCTGCACCTGGATATCCCCGACGAAGAACTGGCCGCGCGCCTGGCCGACTGGCAACCGCCGGCCGACCAGCTGCTGGCCGGCGGTTATCGCCGCCTCTACGTCAACCATGTGCTGCAGGCCGACGAAGGCTGCGACTTCGACTTCCTGGTCGGTTGCCGCGGCGCCGAGGTGCCTCGCCACTCTCATTGACCGGCTCTACCCCCTCTCCCACCGGGAGAGGGTCGGGGTGAGGGGCTGGCGCAGCCTCTCTTTCCGGAACTCGGGGCCCTCTGCCCCACTCTTGCACAACAACAAACCGAAAAGGTGGTCGAGATGAAACGCACGTTAGCCCTCACCGGACTTGGACTGTCACTCATGATCAGCACCCTTACCGCCCAGGCGGCCGGCCTCAGCAGCCAGCAGTCGAGCTTTGGCAAGCTGCCCGATGGCACCCCCATCGAGAAGTTCGTCCTGACCAACAGCCACGGCATGCAGGCCACCGTCATCACCTACGGCGGCGTGCTGCAGGCGCTCAAGGTGCCCGACCGCAAGGGCCACAGCGAAGACGTGGTCCTGGGCTTCGATGACGTCCAGGGTTATCTCGACAACCCCACCGTATTCTTTGGCGCCACCATCGGCCGCTTCGGCAACCGCATCGCCGAGGGCCGCTTCAGCCTCGATGGCAAGAGCTACCAGATCCCCCAGAACGACAAGACCAACGCCCTGCACGGCGGCCCTCAGGGCTTCAACACCAAGGTGTGGAAGGCCGAGCCGGCCAAGGGCGACGGCTGGGTCGGCGTGACCCTGAGCTATGTCTCCCCCGATGGCGAGATGGGCTTTCCCGGCACCCTGACCACCCAGGTGACCTACCAGCTGGACGAGCACAACCAGCTGACCCTCAAGTACCGCGCCACCACCGACAAGCCGACGGTGCTCAACCTGACCAACCACAGCTACTTCAACCTGGCCGGCGCCGGCAGTGGCACCGTGCTCAAGCAGGTGGCGATGCTCAATGCCGACAAATACACGCCAGTGACCGCCAAGCTGATCCCCACCGGCGAATTGCCGCCCGTAGCCGGCACGCCGATGGACTTCCGCAAGCCGACCGCCATCGGCAAGCACATCGCCGACGAAAATCAGCAACTGAAGTACGCCGAACCCAAGCAGGGTGGCTATGACTTCAACTGGGTGCTCAACACCGCCGGCGATCTGCAGAAAGCCGCTGCCGTGGTGACCGACCCCGGCTCCGGCCGCACCCTGACCCTCTACACCACCGAACCGGGCGTGCAGTTCTATACCGGCAACTTCCTGGAGGGGAACATCAAGGGCAAGGCCGGAAAGACCTACGGCCACTGGGGCGCCTTCACCCTGGAAACCCAGCACTACCCGGATGCGCCCAACCAGCCGAACTTCCCCACCACCCGCCTGGATCCCGGCCAGACCTACACCCAGACGACGATCTTCAAGTTCGCCGGCAAGTAGGGCCTGCTCCGACTCAAGCAAAGGCCGCTCCCGGGAGCGGCCTTTGCTTTGGTGCTCCCCTCACCCCAACCCTCTCCCAGAGGGAGAGGGGGCAGGAGCGGAGCGCCTTTCGCCTCCGTGCTCCGTGCTCCGTGCTCCGTGCTCCGTGCTCCGTGCTCCGTAGCGTGGAAAACGGCGCAGCCTTTTCCACTGTCCTGCCATTGGCCCTTTCCATCACCCAATAAAAAACCCGACGTCTCGCGACACCAGGTCTCTTCACCACTCAAGACCGCGCGATCAGCCTTTTCCACTGTCCTGCCACCGCCCCTTTCCATCACCCAATAAAAAACCCGGCGCCTCGCGACGCCGGGTTTCTTACCACCTCAAAGCACTAGGATCAGATCGCGGCCTTGGTGTTCTCGCCGTTCACCAGACGCTGGATACCCAGCGGATTGGCGTTCTGCAGGGCTTCCGGGAGGAAGGCATCCGGATAGTTCTGGTAGCACACCGGACGCAGGAAGCGATCGATGGCCAGGGTACCGACGGAGGTGCCGCGGGCATCGGAGGTCGCCGGATAGGGACCGCCATGGACCATGGCATCGCTGACTTCCACACCGGTGGGATAGCCGTTGAGCAACAGGCGACCGGCTTTCTGCTCCAGCAGGCCGATGATGGCCTCGAAGCGCTGCAGATCGGCCGGCTCGGCCAGCAGGGTGGCGGTCAGCTGACCATGCAGGCCTTGCAGCGCCTGGTGTAGCTGGGCTTCGTCAGCCACCTCGACCACCACCGTGGTGGGACCGAAGACTTCTTCCTGCAGCAGCTCGTCGTTTTCCAGCAGCAGGCTCACATCAGCCTTGAACAGCTGCGGACGCGCCTGATTGCCTTCCTGGCTGGCACCGGCCAGGTGCTCCACACCGGAATGGGCCAGCAGCGCCGCAACGCCCTTCTCGTAGCTCTTCAGGGTGCCCGGATTGAGCATAGTCTGGGGCGCCTGCTCGTTCATGGCACCGGCCAGGCGCTCGAGGAAGCTGCTGAACTCGGGCGAACGCACGCCGATGACCAGACCCGGATTGGTGCAGAACTGGCCGCAGCCCAGGACCACGGAGGCCGCGAGTTCACCGGTGATGGCCTCGCCACGGGCCTTGAGTGCCTCGGGCAGGATCACCACGGGGTTGATGCTGGACATCTCGGCGAACACCGGGATCGGCTGCGGACGGGCCGCGGCCATGTCGCACAGGGCGCGACCGCCGCGCAGCGAGCCGGTGAAGCCCACTGCCTGGATGGCCGGGTGCTTGACCAGCTGCTCGCCCACGCCACCGCCATAGATCATGTTGAACACGCCCTTGGGCATGCCGGTCTTCTCCGCGGCGCGCAGGATGGCATCGGCCACGTATTCGGCGGTGACCATGTGGCCGCTGTGGGCCTTGAACACCACCGGGCAACCGGCGGCCAGGGCCGCGGCGGTGTCGCCACCGGCAGTGGAGAAGGCCAGCGGGAAGTTGCTGGCACCGAACACGGCCACCGGACCCAGGCCGATGCGGTACTGACGCAGGTCAGGACGCGGCAGCGGCTTGCGCTCGGGCAGCGCGGTGTCGATGCGTGCACCGTGGAAGTCACCGCGGCGCAGCACCTTGGCGAACAGGCGCATCTGGCCGCTGGTACGGCCGCGCTCGCCCTGGATGCGACCAGCCGGCAGCGCGGTTTCCTGGCAGACCAGCTGGACGAAATCATCGCCCAGGCCATCCAGTTCGTCGGCGATGGCATCGAGGAAGGCCGCACGCTGCTCGGCGCTCAGCTTGCGATACAGGGGCGCGGCCTGCTCGGCAGCGCGGGCGGCGGCATCGACCTCGGCCGCGGACGCCTGGAAGAATTCGTAGGGCAGCTTTTCGCCAGTCGTGGCGTCGATGCTGTAGACCCGCACCTCGCCCTCGCCGCTGCGAGCGCCACCGATGTAGTTCTTGCCTTGAATCTGCATTGTTCTCGACTCCTTATACCTAGGGGTTCAGGGAAGACCACCCGCAATGGGGAGGTCTTCGAAAGGGTGGCACGCTCATTGTCCGAGCGGCCGGGCCAGCCTGTGCGATACCCACTCTAGCATCCGCATAGTCAGCAGTCATCATACAACTATCAGAGCTGCTGGACCTGCCCGGGCTGGAAGGCTGCCGTGCCGGCCTTGACGCCATTGCTCAGCGGCTCGCCGAATTCCGGCACCGCGATCTCGAATCTGTCGCCCGGCTCGACGCGCACACCATCGGCGAAGGACAGGGTCGCCGTGCCGAAGAAATGCACATGGACATCGCCCGGCCGCAGGAACTGCGCATACTTGAAGTGGTGATACTCGAGGTTCTCCAGGCTGTGGCACATGTTGTCCTCGCCGGAGAGGAACTCCTTCTCCCAGACCACCTGCGCGCCGCGACGGATCCGGCTGGTGCCCGCCAGATGACGCGGCAGCTCACCGGTACGCAGCGCCGGACCGAAGCTGCAATAGCGTAGTTTGGAATGGGCCAGATAGAGATAGTTCTTGCGTTCCATCACATGGTCGGAGAATTCGTTGCCCACCGCATAACCCAGGCGATAGGGCGTGCCGTCGTCGCCGATCACGTAGAGACCGGTCAGCTCGGGCTCTTCACCCGCGTCCTCGGCGAATTCCGGCAGCGGGATGTCGGCACCGGGACGCACCAGGATGCCGCCGTCGCCCTTGTAGAACCATTCCGGCTGGGCACCGGCGCTACCCGCTGCAGGCCGACCGCCCTCCACGCCCCATTTGAACATGCGCATGGAGTCGGTCAGCTTGGCCTCCTCCTGGCTGTTCTGCTGGTGCATCTTGTCGCGGGTGGCGGCGCTGCCCAGGTGGGTCAGACCGGTCCCGGTGACCAGGCAGTGTGCGGGGTCCTCGTGGTCCAGCGGCGGCAACAGGCGGCCGCCATCGAGCAGCTCGGCATAGGCCGGTCCGGGCTCCAGGCCAAGGGTCTGCACCTGAGACTCCAGCGACACGCCAGCGCGGATGGCCTGCAGCGCCAGGGTCCGGGTGCTGGTCGCACCCCGGACCTGCTGGACTTCGCCGCGCTCGACCACGCCGACGCGGCGCTGGCCCTGTTGGTCTTCGAACTGAATCAGGTGCATGGCATTCTCCTTGTTGGTTATCGCCTGAAGGAGACTTTACTCGGCGCTACGGGGCCTGCCTAATGAGAGCTCCCTATCCCGCGATAACCAACGGTTATTCCCATGCTGCCATCCCTAGGCTCCATCGCCTCCCGTCTGCGCCTGCGGCAACTGCGCCTGCTGATCGCCCTCGACGAGGAAGGCTCGCTGCACAAGGCCGCCGAACGCATCGCCATCTCCCAGCCCGGCGCCACCAAGGCGCTGCACGAAATCGAGAGCACCCTGGGCGCCACCCTCTTCCTGCGCACCCACCAGGGCCTGCAGCCCAACGACCTGGGCCGCTGCGTGATTCGCTATGCGCGGCTGATCGAGAGCGACCTGGCCCATCTGCGCGAAGAGATGCTCGGCATTCTCCAGGGCGAAGGGGGCCGGCTGGCGGTAGGGGTGATCATGGGCGCCGTGCCCCGCCTGATCGCCGCGGTGTCGCGCCTGGGTGCGGCGCAACCCCAGCTGGGGATCGAGATCATCGAGGACACCAGTGTGCGTCTGCTCGACCTGCTCGACGCCGGCCGCATCGAAGTGGCCATCTGCCGCAGCAGCGTCAGCCGCCGGCCGGATGCCTATGACTGTCTGGAGGTGCGCGAAGAGCGGCTGGAGATCGTCTGCCATCCCCGCCATCCACTGGCGGAGTCGGAGACGCTGGGGCTGGCCGAACTGGTCGACAGTCGCTGGATCGTCTATCCGGCCAACCTGCCCATGCGCCTGACCCTGGAACGGGAATTTCGCGCCGCGGAACTGGAGTTTCCCCGCTATCCGGTGGAAACCTCCTCCACCTTCACCCTGCTCGGCCTGCTGCAGGAAGACGCCAATCAGGTGGCCATGCTGCCCAGCGACATCGCCCAGTTCGGCGAAAGACACGGCCTGCTGCGTCGCCTGCCGGTGGTCCAGCGCACCCGCAACGAGCCCTATTCCATTCTGGTGCGCCAGGGCGCGGGATTGTCGGCGGCCGCGCAGCTGCTGCTGGAGCAGTGGCGGCTGGAAGCGTGAAACATCTATCGCGGCCATGGCGGTCCGCCGATGCTGCCGCTCCTATAGATGAAAGCACTACGGCTTGTTGCGATTTCGCCGAGTCTGACGCGACTAAACGCCTACTCGGATAGCCCCCTCTCCCCTCGGGAGAGGGTTGGGGTGAGGGTTGTCCCCTTCAGCGCAGTCTCTAGTGGAAAGGCTACGCCGTTTTCCACGCTACGTACTGCTGCGGCCTGAAATGCATCGGCGGACCGCCATGGCCGCGATAAACCATCAAAAAAACCAACCTCAATACGTCGGCAACGTCACCCCGTGGAAGAGGGTCTCCAGCTCCTGTCGCGAGGGCGTCTGCATCGCTTCGGTGAGGACATCGCGGGTCAGGTGCGGCGCGAAGCGGCCGATGAAGTCGCACATGAAGCCACGCAGGAAGGTGCCGCGGCGCAGGCCGATCTTGGTCACGCTGGCCTCGAAGAGGTGGCTGGCGTCCAGGCAGACCAGGTCGGCATCGGCTTTGTGGTCCACCGCCATGTCGGCGACGATGCCCACGCCCAGGCCGAGGCGGACATAGGTCTTGATGACGTCGGCGTCCGCCGCGGTCAGCACCACGTTGGGCTCCAGGCCCTGGCGGGCAAAGGCCTCGTCGAGCTTGGAGCGCCCGGTGAAACCGAAGACGTAGGTCACCAGCGGCTGTTCCGCCAGGTGCTCCAGGGTGAGGTGCTCCACCTTGGCCAGGGGATGGCCCTGGGGCACGATGACGCAGCGGTTCCAGCGATAGCAGGGCATCATCACCAGGTCGTTAAAGCGCTCCAGCCCCTCGGTGGCGATGGCGAAGTCGACGGTGCCGTCGGCGGCCATCTCGGCGATCTGGGTCGGCGAACCCTGGTGCATGTGCAGGGCCACATCCGGATACTGCTTGATGAATTCGCTGATCACGTCCGGCAGCGCATAGCGCGCCTGGGTGTGGGTGGTGGCGATGGACAGGGTGCCCTTGCGCTCGTTGGAGAATTCCTGGGCGATCTGCTTGATGCTCTCGCACTTGCGCAGGATCTCGCCCGCAGTCTGGATGATCCGCTCGCCGGCCGGGGTCACCCGGGTCAGGTGCTTGCCACTGCGGGCAAAGACCTCGACGCCCAACTCGTCCTCGAGCAGGCGGATCTGCTTGCTGATGCCGGGCTGCGAGGTATAGAGGCTCTGGGCCGTGGCGGATACGTTCAGATCGTGGTGGGCGACTTCCCAGATATATCTCAACTGTTGCAGCTTCATGCCGGCTCCTCGCTGACCCCGTGCGCAAGCATATAACAGTAATGCAGCCCTTAAGCTTTTTCTAGACCGAAATCGAATTAAGTCGCGAAGGGGCAAGGCTGACGCTCATGGATCAGCCCTGACGCAGCGGAACCAGGTACACCGGGATGCGCGCGGTCTGCAGCAGGCAGCTGGCGGTCCGCCCCAGAGGTGTCACCTGGGCGTCGCCCTGGCTGCGACTGCCGATTACCAGCAGATCCGCGGCGAACTCCTGGGCCTGCCTGAGGATGGCCGCTGGCGGATCGCCCTGCACCACCCGCACGGCACGCACCAGCCCCACGGTGGCGGGAGTTTCCAGCAGGTCCTCGCGCAGGGATTCGAACACCTGCTGCTCGATGGTCTCCAGCACCAGATCCAGACCGCCATTGCGCAGGCGGTCCAGGGATTCACCGTCCAGATGCTGTTGCAACAGGGTAGACGCCAGCAGGCCGAGCGGCTCCACCACATGGACGACATACAGCTGGGCCTGATGGATACGGGCGAGATTCAAGGCATGCTGAAAGACGTAGGGCGAACACAGGCCCAGGTCCGTGGCGTAAAGCAGCGAGCGGATCACGATTCCTCCTGGCCAGATCAGCCGATCAGGCCGGTACGACGCGGGATAGCCTCACCAGCGTAGCAGGGGATCGCCGATTGCGCTGCAACCCGCGCCTTAGAGCCTGCTCAGGACGCTCAGGGCAGTTCCTCGGACGTGCGCCCATCCGCCGCCTGGATCGCTGCCACCAGGGCCGGCTCGCGTAGCGGTGCCTGTACCGGGCCGAGCAGCTCGCCGTCCCGGACCAGAAACAGCGCCGGCAGATGAAAGACGCCATAGCGCTGCACCAGGCCGCCGCTGCGCTCGGCGTCCACCCAGTACAGTCGGTCGACCGGCAGCCTCGCCGCAGGTAGCACCTGGCGCGCCAGCCGGCAGGTGGCGCAGCCGACGCTGGTGAAGATCAGCAGCGAGCGCCCGGGTGCCGCCAGCAGGACGGCATCCGCCGTCCCATCGTCCAATTCCATCGCTTCCTCGCCACGCTGCTCGCCAATAGCGTCGTAACCATTGTGACCGGGCGGGACACGCGTTAAGGTGCCCCACCCTCTCCACCGTATTTTGCCTGCACGGGCCCCGCCCTGTCGCAGCGCCGTGACCGACGAGTAGCACCATGGCCGCACAGCCCCGCCTTAACGACCTAAACATCGAAGCCAACGAGCCGCTCATCACGCCCGAGCAGCTCAAGCAGGAGATCCCGCTGAGCGATCTCGCCGCCGACACCGTCGCCCAGGGCCGCCAGGTCATCCGCGATATCCTCGACGGCAAGGACCATCGCCTGTTCGTGGTGATCGGCCCCTGCTCGATCCATGACATCAAGGCCGCCCACGAATACGCCGAGCGGCTCAAGGCACTGGCCGCCCAGGTCAGCGACAGCCTCTATCTGGTCATGCGCGTCTATTTCGAGAAGCCCCGCACTACCGTGGGCTGGAAGGGCCTGATCAACGATCCCTACCTGGATGACTCCTTCAAGATCCAGGACGGCCTGCACATCGGTCGCCAGCTGCTGCTGGACCTGGCGGAAATGGGCCTGCCCACCGCCACCGAGGCACTGGACCCCATCTCCCCGCAGTACCTGCAGGACCTGATCAGCTGGTCGGCGATCGGTGCCCGCACCACAGAATCCCAGACCCACCGGGAAATGGCCTCGGGCCTCTCTTCCGCGGTCGGCTTCAAGAACGGCACCGATGGCAGCCTGACGGTGGCCATCAATGCCCTGCAGTCGGTCTCCAGTCCGCACCGCTTCCTGGGTATCGACCAGCGCGGCCAGGTCTCGGTGGTGATGACCAAGGGCAATGCCTATGGTCATGTGGTCCTGCGCGGCGGCAACGGCAAGCCCAACTACGACTCGGTCAGCGTCACCCTGTGCGAGCAGGCGCTGGTCAAGGCTAAGGTCAAGCCGAACATCATGGTCGACTGCAGCCACGCCAACTCCAACAAGGATGCCGCCCTGCAGCCGCTGGTGATGGACAACGTCGCCAACCAGATCGTCGAGGGCAACAACTCCATCGTCGGCCTAATGGTGGAAAGCCACCTGGGCTTCGGCAGCCAGCCGATTCCGGCGGATCTGTCGCAACTGGAGTACGGCGTCTCGGTGACCGACGCCTGCATTGACTGGGCGATGACCGAGAAGAGCATTCTCGACATGCACCGCAAGCTCAAGGATGTACTGCCGCGCCGCGCGCGCAGCTGATCCGCCAGCAGATACGAAAACGCCGGGCTCAGCCCGGCGTTTTTCTTCCGCACCAGAGCCTGTTCAAAGTCTCGCGAGCTAGAGACAAACAAGGCGAAGCTGGCTGAGGAAGCGGATCGGACCCGCGCTCGGGTTTACGAATGGTAAATGAGCATTGCGACGGGCCACCTTGGCCGGGCTGGCGACCCAGGCCAGTTTCAACGCCGTTTGGCCGACGCGCAGCAGACTTAGGACAGGCTCTCAGGCCAGCGGCGTCACCTGGCCACGCCGCTCCAGATAGTGCTCCACATAGGAACAGGACGGTATGACGCTGTAGCCGCGGCTCTCGGCGTAGCTCAACGCGTGCTCGGCCAGCCTGGCGGCCAGGCCGCGCCCACGCAGGGCATCGGGGACGAAGGTGCGATAGAAATCCATCGTCTGCTTGCCCAGATCCATGTAGGCGAGATAGGCGCGTTGACCGTCGACAGAAAGCTGGAATTGATGATTGGCCTCATCGTGTTCCACGTGCAGGGATTCGTTCATGACTACTCCTTGGCGGTTTGGCTCCGCCTTATCCATTGTTATCGATGATACCCGAAGACGAGAACGCACCCTTCCTGTGCGGGACTGAGCCACAGCGCGTCAGACCCCTCCGGAAGAAGCAGGTTCTGACCAGCCGTCGCACCGAGAAATCACACTATATCAGGGCTGTTCACGCGGGAGCAGGCGCGGCTTTGACCTTGACAACTTCCGGTCATCCTCTAACGTTTTGAAACGTTCGTGGCTTTCAGCCATCCAAGCAGTTGCTGGTGCCGGGTGCGGGCATTCGGGGACGAACTCGGGGAGCGAAGCAGGATTTCCGCAAAAAATCTTTCTTCAACGGGTTTAGCTCAGTTTACTTACGACCGGTAATGAGTAGTATGTAGCCGCAATTTTCCACCTGGGAAATTGATCTTAAAACAGGATGTCTACCTCAAGGGGTTTACGATGAACAACGCTCTGAAATTCGCCGCCCTGGCTCTGGCCGCTGCTATGGCCACTGGTTGCAGCACCGCTAACAAGGAAAGCGAAGCTCGCCTGACCGCTACCGAAGACGCCGCTGCCCGCGCTCAGGCTCGTGCTGACGAAGCCTACCGTCACGCTGACGAGGCCCTGGCCGCCGCTCAGAAAGCTCAGCAGACCGCTGACGAAGCCAACGAGCGCGCCCTGCGTATGCTGGAAAAAGCCAGCCGCAAGTAAGCGCCTCGGCTGGAAAGGCGAGTGGCAACAGTCGCCTTTCCCGGAGCAAACAAAAAGCCCGCCATCTCAGATGGCGGGCTTTTTGTTTGTCTAACCGGCCGAGTGCGCTCGGCCGGTCGCGATCACAGGGTCTTGGCAGGCGCCTTGGCCACCGTACCGGTAACCATGCCGGCAGGCAGGTCGGCGATTTCCACCGGCAGGCCGTCCTGGCCCTGGACCACGTCCCGTACCGTGTTCCAGTTCACTGCGCTGTTGGCCTGCAGCAGGTCGTCACGTTTGATCAGCGCATTGACCACCGCGGCCTGACGGTCGATATCGGTCGGGTCGCCCTTGAGGTTGACCGGCTGATGGGCTTCCAGATAGAGCTTGCCCTGGCTCACGCCGAACTTGTAGGGCTCGTCGATGATGCGCACCGGCGTGCCGATTGGCAGCATGCCGACCAGTTCGGTGACGTTGAAGTTGTACATGCGGAAGCAGCCATGGCTGACCTGCATGCCGATACCGAACTTCTTGTCCGAGCCGTGGATGAGATAGCCCGGCAGGGTCAGACGGATCTTGTAGGGGCCAAGGGGATTGTCCGGACCGGGCGGCACCACCTTGGGCAGCGGATCGCCTTCGGCGGCGTGCTCGGCACGGATGGATTCCGGCGGATACCAGGCCGGATCCTTGATCTTGTCCACCACCTTGGCCACGCCGACCGGCGAGCCCCAGCCATCACGACCAATGCCCAGCGGGTAGGTGAACACCGAATGACCACCCTTGGGGTAGTAGTACATGCGGTATTCGGCGATGTTGATGACGATGCCTTCGCGCGGCCCGGGCGGCAGGATGAAGCGCGTCGGCAGCACGATCTCGGTGCCGGCGCCCGGCAGCCAGGCGTCCACGCCCGGATTGGCGGCCACCATCTCGGTGTAGCCCAGATCGTACTTCTGGCCGAGATCGGCGAAGGTGTCTTCGTAGGCGGCCTTGATGACCTGAACCTCGCCGACCACGTCTTCACCGGGTGGCGGCAGCGGCAACTCCAGTGCCTGCGCCGTACCCGCGCTCAACAGACCAAACAGCGAGAGGGAACCGACCAGGGTCGAAACGCGCGCGGGCATGGGATGAATCCTTGCAAGAAGCAAAAAGGTGACGGCGCGAATTGTACACGCCTCGATCGGCGTCCGGCAGGGCTTCAAAAGACCTGTAATGGATTCGGCAGGCCTCGTTTGGCACCCTGCAGCCGCTGCATGCAGGCCGGACAGAGGGTCTTGAGGCCGAGCGCCCGGCGATTCAGCGGATGCAAGCGGGGCCGCGCCGGCAACAGGGTGCCGCACAGGGTCCGGTCGGTGGGCGAGCCCAGCTCCAGCTGCCGGGCGACGATATGCACCCGCCCCTCGCGGCAGGCGAACAGGTCGAGCTGGGCATCGGGCTGGATCAGCTGATAGCCGTGCATGGACCGGGAAAGGCGGGACATCGGGATACTCCAGGGGCGGATCCGCCGGGCGGTAGATTGGCCGGACCGGCGGGGCGCGCAACCTTAGCGGAAAGCCCCGCCGGGGAAAAGTCCGACGTTCAGTCGCGCAGCAGCGGCTGCAACTGGGGCCAGGCGTTGTCCAGCAGACGTTGCTGGGCATTGGCCTGAGGATGAATGCCATCCGGCTGCATGAAGGCGGGATCGCCGCCCACTCCTTCGAGCAGGAAGGGCACCAGGGCCACCTGCTGGGCCTTGGCCACGTCGGTATACACCTGGGCGAAGCCGTCGGTATAGCGCGGTCCGTAGTTGGGCGGCAGGCGCATGCCCAGCAGCAGGACACGGGCGCCCCTGGCCTTGGCCTGCTCCACCAGGGCGGTGAGGTTGCGCTCGAACTGGGCCAGCGGCTGGCCCCGCAGGCCGTCGTTGCCGCCCAACTCGATGGCCACCACCGTGGGCTGATGATCGGCCAGCAGCTTTGGCAGGCGCGCCAGGCCACCGGCGGTGGTGTCGCCACTGATGGACGCATTCACCACCTGATAATCGAGCTTCTGCTCCTGCAGGCGCCGCTCCAGCAGCCGCACCCAGCCCTGGCCTTCGGCGAGGCCGTAGCCGGCGCTGATGCTGTCACCCACCACCAGCAGGGTGCGCGCCATGGCCAGGGGCGCCAGGGTCAGGCAAAGCACGGCCAGCAGCCAGGCAATGCCTTGGCGCAAAGGCGCACTAGACTTCGCCCGGCTTTTTGACTCTAACTCGCCACAGCCGCCCGCGTGCGGGCCCTTAGAATACGGCATCGGAATCCTCATGAGCGAAGTCATACTGCTGGCACGCGACCTTAGCAAGGTCGTCACGGGCGCGGAAGGCGCGCTGCCGATCCTCCAGGCGCTGGATCTGCAACTGGAGGCCGGCGACAGTTTGGCCATCGTCGGCAGCTCGGGTTCCGGCAAGTCCACCCTGCTCGGCCTGCTGGCCGGTCTCGACCTGCCCAGCGGCGGCGAGGTCCATCTCGCCGGTCAGCGGCTGGACACCCTCGATGAAGACGCCCGCGCCCGCCTGCGCGCGGAACGGGTGGGCTTCGTCTTCCAGTCCTTCCAGTTGCTGGACAGCCTCACGGCGCTGGAAAACGTCATGCTGCCGCTGGAACTGGAGGGCGTGCGCCAGGCCCGGGAACAGGCGGTGGCCCTGCTGGAACGGGTCGGCCTGGGCGAGCGACTGCGGCACTATCCGCGCCAGCTCTCCGGTGGCGAGCAGCAACGGGTGGCCCTGGCCCGTGCCTTCGCGCCGCGACCCAGCATCCTCTTCGCCGACGAACCCACCGGCAATCTCGACAGCCGCACCGGCGCCCACATCAGCGATCTGCTGTTCGAACTCAATCGCGAGCGGGGCACGACGCTGGTGCTGGTGACCCATGACGAACACCTGGCCGCGCGCTGCGCCCGCCAACTGCGCCTGGAAGGCGGTCGGCAGGTCGCGGCATGAGGCGCACAGGTATCCCCTTCGCCCGGCTGTTCGGCCTAGCCTGGCGCCAGAGTCTGAGAGAACTCCGCGCCGGCGAGATCCGCATGCTCTGCCTGGCGCTGGTGATCGCCGTCGCGGCCAGCGTCGCCATCGGCTACTTCACCGCCCGCCTCGGCGCGGGCATGGCAAATCGCGCCAGCGAATTCCTCGCCGCCGACCTGGTGTTGCTGGGCAGCGAACCGCCCCGTCCGGAACAGGTGGACGCCGGCCTGCAGCTCGGCCTCGAACACAGCCGCTCGCTCAACTTCAGCACCATGGCCGCGGGCGCCGACGCCCTGCAGCTGGCCAGCGTCAAGGCGGTCCAGGCCAACTTCCCCCTGCGCGGCGAGGTGCGCAGCGCCGCGGTACCGGACGGTCCCGAACAGCCGGGCGGCGCTCCGGCGCCCGGGGAGGCCTGGGTCGAGCCGCGCCTGCTGCTGGCGCTGGATGCCAAGGTCGGCGATCGCCTGGACATCGGCCGCAAGGCCCTCACCATTACCCGGGTGCTCACCTACGAACCCGACCGCGCCGGCGACTTCTACAGCCTGACGCCACGAGTGCTGATCAATCTCGACGACGTGGCCGCCACCGGGGTCATCCAGCCCGGCAGTCGGGTGCGCTATCGCGAACTCTGGCGCGGCGAATCCCAGGCACTGGCCGCCTATCGCCAGGCTCTCACCCCGGCCCTGGCCGCCAACCAGCGCTTCGAGGGACCGGGCGACGGCAATCGGCAACTGGGCAACGCCCTGGAGCGCGCCCAGCGCTATCTCGGCCTGGCCAGTCTGGTGGCGGTGGTGCTGGCCGGTGTAGCGGTGGCGCTGTCGGCCAATCGCTTCGCCGCGCGGCGCTTCGACGCCAGCGCCCTGTTGCGCTGCCTGGGCCTGACCCGGCGCGACGCCCTGATGCTCTACGGCCTGCAACTGGGGCTGCTGGGCCTGGCGGCGAGTCTGCTCGGCGCCCTGCTCGGCTGGCTGGCGCAGCTGGTGCTGTTCGAGCTGCTGCACGGACTCTTGCCGGCGCGCCTGCCGGCCGCCGGGATCGGTCCGGCGCTGGCCGGCATGGGCACCGGGATGGTCGCCCTGGTCGGCTTCGCCCTGCCACCACTGGCCGCCCTGGGGCGGGTCCCGCCACTGCGGGTCCTGCGCAGCGACCTGCAGCCGGTGCCCCTGCGCACCTGGCTGGTCTATGGCTGCGCCCTGTTGGCCCTGGGGCTGATCATGTGGCGACTGTCGCTGGACCTGCGCCTGACCCTGGCGCTGCTGGTGGGCGGCCTGCTCGCCGGGCTGCTGTTCGGCAGCCTGCTGTACCTGGCCCTGCGTGGCCTGCGCCGGGGGATACAGGGTGCGCCACTGGCCTGGCGGCTGGGGCTGGGCCAACTGCTGCGCCATCCGCTGGCGGCGGTGGGCCAGACCCTGGCCTTCGGCCTGATCCTGCTGGCCATGAGTCTGGTGGTGCTGCTGCGGGGCGAGTTGCTGGAACGCTGGCAGGCGCAATTGCCGCCCGAGGCACCCAATCACTTCGCCCTCAATGTCCTGCCGGACGAGCGCCAGGCCTTCGCCACGGCAGTGGGCAATCTCTCGCCCCACGCCAGTCCGCTCTATCCCATCGTGCAGGGGCGGCTGGTCAGCGTGAAGGGGCATCCGGCCCAGGAAGGCCTGGAAGACGACTCCCGCGGCGGCCGTGCCACCCGGCGCGATCTCAATCTGACCTGGTCGGCTGGGTTGCCGGACGGCAATCGCCTGGAAGCCGGTCAGTGGTGGGATGCGCTGCCCGCTGGCGAGCTGCCCGGCGTCTCGCTGGAAAGCGAACTGGCCCGCAGCCTCGGCGTCGGCCTGGGCGACACCCTGGGCTTCGTCATCGGTGACCGCCAGATCGAAGCGCGGATCACCAGCCTGCGGCAGGTCAGCTGGGACAACTTCCAGCCGAACTTCTTCGTCATCTTCGCCCCGGGCGCCCTGCAGGACGTGCCCTTCACCTACCTGGGCAGCTTCTACCTGCCGCCCGGTCACGACCGCGAATTGCTGAACCTGGCCCGGCAATTCCCGGCGGTGACCCTGCTGCCCATCGATGCCCTGCTCGACCAGCTGCGCAGCATCCTGCGCCAGGTCAGCGTGGCCGTGGAATTCGTGCTGCTGTTCGTGCTGGCCGCCGGTATCGCCGTGCTGCTGGCCGGCCTGCAGGCGACCCTCGACGAACGCATCCGCCAGGGCGCCCTGCTGCGCGCCTTGGGTGCCCGGCGCGAATTGCTGCAACGGGCGCGGCGCACCGAATTCATCCTGCTCGGCGGCGCCAGTGGCTTGCTCGCGGCGCTCGGTTGCGAGATCGTCAGCGCCCTGCTCTACCGGCTGGCCTTCGACCTGGACTGGCAACCCCATCCCTGGCTGTTGCTCCTGCCGGTGCTGGGCGCCCTGCTGGTCGGCACGGCGGGCCTGCTGGGCACGCGGCGGGCCCTTACCGCCAGTCCGTTACTGATCCTGAGAGAAAGCTGATCCATGAATCGCTACCGTCCGCCGCGCACCGCCGGCACGCCCCTGATCACCGCCTCCGGCGAAGCCCGGCTGCGCGCCGAACTCCACGAGCTGTGGAACGTGCGCCGGCCCCAGGTCACCCAGGCGGTGAGCGAGGCGGCCGCCCTGGGCGATCGCTCGGAGAACGCCGAGTACATCTATGGCAAGAAGATGCTGCGCGAGATCGACAGCCGAGTGCGCTTCCTGCGCAAGCGGCTGGAGAATCTCAAGGTGATCCGCGAGCGCCCGGCCGATCCGGGCAAGGTCTATTTCGGCGCCTGGGTCACCCTGGAAGACGATGACGGCGCCGAGAAGCGCTATCGCATCGTCGGCCCGGACGAACTGGACCTCCGGCAGAACCTCATCAGCATCGACTCGCCCCTGGCGCGGGCGCTGGTCGGCAAGGCGCTGGACGCGGAAGTCCGCCTGCAGACGCCGGCTGGCGAACAGCGCTGGTACATCGTCGAGATCGCCTATCCGGAAGAAGCGGGCTAGCGCCGCCGGGTGATCACGCCCTGCCGCGCCACCCGGGTCAATTCCCGCACCAGGGGTACGAGACCGGCCTGGCCGGGCGACTGCACAACGGCGAAGTCGAAGCTGTCGTCGGCAAAGCCACGCAGCTGTTCGGCGCGGTCGGCGAAGCGGATCTGCAGGGTACGGCTGTGGGGCCAACGCCTCGGCCAGCCTTCGAGATAGCGCAGCAGGGTGGGCTGATCGGGACCGCCGAGCAGGATGGCCGGATGACTGGCGAGCTTGCCCTGGGTCAGGGGGGTAAGGCGTAGCGGGAGCGGTAGCATGGACGAAATTCCGCCTCGTGGATCCAGCTGGGCGGTAGTACGAGGCCTGTTCCGTCCAGCGCTTTAGCGGTATTTGTAAGCGCCCCGCAAGTTGCTGTTTAAATCGGCGCAGGATCATCCTAGGGAGGGCCAGACCGCCCTGTCAAGCGGGCCTCAACCGTCTTCGCGGCGGATCGCCCTGGCGCTCGTCGCCGCCACGGCTGGTGCTTCCAGGCGCGCCCGTTCACGACTGAAGGCCACCCGGTACTTGTTGACGCTGGCCACGTAGTTGACCACCCCGATACCCACCTCCTCGGCGGCGATGCGTTCGACCTGGAAGAACCAGCGATCGCCGTCCAGGCCCTGTTTGCGCGCCTTGGCCCGCAGCGCCTGGACGCGCTCCGGGCCCAGGTTGTAGGCCGCCAGGGTAAAGGCGCGGCGCTCGCGCTCGGCAAGCCGCGGACTGGAGAAGAATTCTCGCCGCAGGCGCGCCAGATAGCGGGTGGCGGCCTTGACGTTGTCCTCGGCGGAATGCAGGTTGCGTACCCCGACGCTGCGCGCCGCCCGCGGGGTGATCTGCAGCAGCCCCGCGGCGCGGCCGGCACCGCGGGCATGGGGATCGAGGCCGGATTCCTTGTAGGCCATGGCGGCCAGGGTCAGCCAGTCGAAGTCGTAGGCCTTGGCATAGCGCTGCAATAGCGGTCGCACCTGAGCCAGGCGCTTGCGGTCATGGGCCTGTAGCGGATCGCGCACCTGGTAGCGGCGCGCATAGGCCTGGCGAAAGGCCTTGTCGTCGTCGCGTGCCTGGGGTTGCCGGGCGAAGGCCCGTATCCGCTCGGCGAGCTGGTGCGCCGGGGCACGCAGATACCAGAGCTGCGCCTGGTCATGGGCCACCACTACCCGATCGGCGACCCGCAGGCGCGACAGCACCCGTGTCCAGCGATGCGCCAGGCCGGATTCGACGACGCTGAGCGGATAGATGCCGGCCTGGGTCAGTTCCAGGACATCTTCCACCGCCAGGGTCGGATCGGCCCACTCGATCTGCACCGGCCGCAATCTGCGCTTCTCCAGCTGAACGTTGAGCCGTTCCAGGGCCGGGCCGGCCGCGCTGCCCTGGGGCAGCACCACCCGGCGCCCGGCCAGTTGTTCCAGATGACGTGGCAGGCGCTGGCCGCGTCCACCCACTACCACCAGGCTGGCGGGCGCCGCCACCGACGCGGCGATCAGGGCCGAATGCGGCGGTGGCAGCAGGGTTTCGCCCGGCGCCACCAGATCGCCCTCGCCTCTTTGCAGCGCCGCCAGGAGGTCGTCCTTGGCCTTGGGCACGAAGACCAGGCGCAGCGGCCGGCCGCCGGGCTGCTGCCGCAGGTAGCGGGCGAAGGCCTCCAGGCGCCGATACTCGATGCCCAGCGCCTGGCCGTTCCATTCGCCGGAGCTGTGCCGACTCTGGTTGACCAGGACGCGCAACTCGCCGGTACGCTCGATGGCAGTCAGGTCGCGGGCCGCGACATGCCGTGGTGCTTCGGGTGGCAGCGCGCCGAGCCGTGCCTGGGCGGAACCGGCGAGCAGGCAGCCGAGGATGACAAGGGTGAATCGAAACGGCATCCAGGACTCCTGACCTGGCCGGGACAGCGCCGATAGCACCCGGACTACGGATAGAATGATGGAACAAAGTCTGTAGAAGGTCCGCACCATGCAATTGATCGACATCGGCGTCAACCTCACCCACCCCAGCCTGCTCAAGGAGGTGGATGCGGTGATCGAGCGGGCCCAGGCCGCCGGTGTGATGCAACTGGTGCTGACCGGTACCACCCTGGAAGACAGCGAGAACGCCCTCAACCTCTGCCTGCGCCTGGATGCCGGCGAAGCCCTGTTCAGCACCGCGGGCGTCCATCCCCACGAAGCCTCGACCTGGAACGCAGCCGCCGCCAGGACCCTGCGTGACCTGGCCGGCCAGCCCAAGGTGCGGGCCTTGGGCGAATGCGGCCTGGACTTCAATCGCGACTTCACCCCGCGACCGCAGCAGGAGCGCTGCTTCGAGGAACAGCTGGCCCTGGCCGCCGAATTGCGCCGCCCGGTGTTTCTCCACGAACGCGACGCCAGCGAGCGGATGCTGGCGATCCTGCGCGACTATCGCGACCATCTGCCGGCCGCCGTGGTGCACTGCTTCACCGGCGAGCGCAAGGCGCTCTACGGCTATCTGGATCTCGACCTGCACCTGGGCATCACCGGCTGGATCTGCGACGAGCGCCGTGGCCTGCACCTGCACGAGCTGGTCGGACAGATCCCGGTCGGTCGGCTGATGCTGGAAACCGATGCCCCCTACCTGCTGCCACGCACCCTCAGACCCAAGCCGCGCCATGGGCACAACGAACCGGCCTTCCTGCCGGAGATCCTGCGCACCGTGGCGCGCCTGCGCAACGAAACGCCGGAGCAGACCGTCCTGCACACCACCGCCACCGCTCGTGCCTTCTTCGATCTGCCGGAGATCGCCGAGCCAGAGCGGGTGGAGGACTACGACTAGGCGCAGGACGCCGCTGCGCTAAAGTCGCGCAGGCCGGAGCCGTTAACCTCAGGGCTTGTTCCGCGGCGTCACCCTCCTCCCTGCAGGACGTTGACGCCAGTCAAGATCCGGGGCGCGCCGGCCTGCCAGGCTGTGCGGCCCCGCCGACTGGATGCCCCCTATGTTTGCCTGGCTGCGCGATATTTCCCTCAAGTACAAATTCTGGGCGGTCAATGCCGTCGCCTTCGTCACCAGCCTCTTGCTGGTGCTGTTCGCCATGCAGCTGGAAGTCTCGGGTCGCGCCGAACAGCTCAAGGCGGTCAAGGCCGCCGTGGGCGACGCGGCGGCCAGGCTGAGCGCCCCGACCTTCGGCGACATCTTTATCGCCCGGGCGCCGGAATACGCCCTGGCCGTGGGTGTGTTGATGCTGGTGCTGCTGGTGGCCTCGCAGCTCCTGATCCGCTTCATCCTCGGCAATCTGCAGCGCCTCAAGGACACCATGCTGCGGGTGGAGCGCGACGGCGATCTCACCGCCCGGGTCGAGGTGCGCGGGCGTGACGAGGTCGGGCAGATGACCCAGGCCTTCAACGCCATGCAGGACAGCTACACCCGCGTCGTCGGTACCGTGGCCGCCAGCGCCTCGCGCCTGGACGAAGGCGCCGGGCGCCTGGCCAGCGGCATGCAGGGCGTCCGTGGCGGCATGCACGATCAACAGCACGAGACCGACCAGGCCGCCACCGCGATCAACGAGATGAGCGCCACCGTGCAGCAGATCGCCGAGCACGCCGCCGGCACCCGCGACCAGTCCCAGGAAGCCGATCGCCTGGCCGGCGCCGGCCAGCAGGCGGTGGAGCGCGTCGGCCAATCCATCGCCGACCTGTCCCAGGGCGTGCAGCAGACCGCGGTGATGATCCAGGAGCTGGCCGAGAACAGCGAGCGCATCACCAGCGTGGTCAACGTCATCCACGGTATCGCCGAGCAGACCAACCTGCTGGCGCTCAACGCCGCCATCGAGGCGGCCCGCGCCGGCGAGGCCGGCCGTGGCTTCGCCGTGGTGGCCGACGAGGTACGCAACCTGGCCAAACGTGTCCAGGGCTCCACCGACGAGATCACGCGCATGGTCGACAGCCTCCAGGCCGGCACCCGCGATGCCGTGGAATTCATGCGCGAGAGTTCGCTCAAGGCCGACGATTGCGTGGTCCAGGCCGGCGCCGCCGGGCAGGCCCTGGCCGACATCACCGCCGCCGTGACCCTGATGCGCGACAGCAACACCCAGATCGCCGTGGCCGCGGAGCAGCAGGCCCAGGTGGCGGAAGAGATGAGCAGGTCGGTTGTAGGCATCCGCGATGTCACGGAAAGGACCATGCTGCTGACGCAGGAGTCGGCCAGCACCAGCACCGAACTGGCCGCCCTCGCAGGAACCCTGAATCAGGCGATCCGCCAGTTGCGCCTATAGCCTCCATAGCGAGAGCGCATTCGCGCGGTTGCCCGACAGGCGGCAAGATGCCCGCACGTTTTTGGAGAACCGCCATGCGCTCGGTCACCACCCTCACTTCCGCCGTTCTGTTGTTACTGGGCCTGGGCTGCATCGCCCAGGCACTCGGCAATCCGCATCCGCAACCGCTGATCCTGGCGGCCGTCGTCTGTCTGGTGGCCTTCGCCCTGCAGGAACCCGACGCCCTCCCCGTGCCTCAGTCGTTGCGCGTCTGACCCTCACGCAGCTGGCGTTTCAAGGCTTTCAGCGCCCTCGATAGCGCCGCCGGATCCGCGGGCCGACCGGCATAGCGCTGTGCCTGGAATTCCGCGGAGAACGCCATTATCGCCGCGCGTGCCGCCGGCAATTCGGCCATGGCGCGCCCGGCGAAGCTGCCGGCAGGCTCCCCGCCTTGCCGCTTTATCCCCTGGCGCGCCAGCAGGCGCTCGAACTGGCCGAAGCGCGTTAGCAGGGGATCGCGGGTCCGCTGCCAGGGCTTGAGCACCAGCAGCGCCATCACCCCGAGAACGCCCAGCACCACCACTGCCAGCAGCAGCCCCAGCCGTTGCAGCGAGCCCTCGCCGAGCAGCCGCTTGAACAGTTCGCCCTGGGTGTCTTCCTGGTAGTTGAGCACCCAGCGCTGCCAGCCGTAGTTGACGCGGTCCCAGCCCAGACGCAGTTCATTGAGCCAGGCCAGGTTGCGATAGCGATTGGCGGCGAAGGGATTGTCGGCGAGGAATTCACTGGCCGCGCCCTGGGCCGCCAGGGCCTCCTGCAAGCCGCGCTCGATCCGCTCGGGCGCTACCTGGGCGGTGGGATCGACGCTGATCCAGCCGCGCCCTGGCAGCCAGTATTCCACCCAGGCATGGGCATCGAATTGCTGCACCAGCAGATAGCCACCCGCCGCGTTGAATTCGCCGCCCTGGTAGCCCGCCACCACCCGCGCGGGGATACCCGCCACCCGCAGGGCAAAGGTCATGGCGCCGGCATAGTGGGCGCAGAAACCGCGACGGTTGTCGAAGAGAAAGGCGTCGATGGCATCGACGCTCGCCGTGGGTGGCTGCAGGGTATAGACGAAGGGCTGCTGGCGGAAATAGGCCAGGATCGCCTGGGCCAGGGCCTCGGGCGTCGACGCCTGGGTCTTGAGCTGGGCTACCCAGGCACGGGTACGCGGTTCGCCGCCACTGGGCAGCTGCAGCGCGCGCCGCTGGCTGGAGGCGGACAGCCGCTCCGGCTCGCGGATGGCCTGCGGCCAGCTGGAAACCCGGTAGAGCAACGCCTGGTCCACCGGGCGGCGGCGCTGCAGGTGGAAGTCGCTGGCCAGGCGCACGTCGCGCTGATCGCTGCGCGCCACGTCCAGGCCATAGAGCCAGGGCCGACCACTCGGCTCCATGACCACCTGATAATCCAGTTGGAGTCCGCGCGGCGTCCAGGCCGGTTCCGGACTCCAGGCCGTGTCGGGATCGACCGACCAGCGCGCGCCATCGAAGCGTTCGTAGGTGGTGGCCCGCCAGTAGAGATCACGCTGCGCAGGCCGGTCGCCGGCGAAGCTGACCCGGAACACCCGCTCGGCGGACCGCGACAGCTGGGCGATCTCCCCGGGCGCCATGCTGTCGCCCAGTCCGGTGCGCGCCTGGTCGCCCAGTTGCGGCAGCGACCACAGCGGACCGATGCGCGGAAACACCAGGAACAGCAGCAGCATCAGGGGCACCGCCTGCAGCAGCAGGGTACCGGCGACCTTCAGCGTCGCCAGCGGCCGACTGGCCAGGGCGCTCTGCTGCAGACCGATCAGCGCCGCCACCAGGGCGGTCACCGGCAGCAGGCTGTAGAGCGCGGCGAGCAGGCCGTCCTCGAACAGGTAGGCGATCACCACCGCGAAGAAACCCAGGTAGATCACCACCAGGGCATCGCGGCGACTGTGCATCTCGATCAGCTTGAGGGCGAAGGTCACCAGCAGCAGCACGGCACCGGCGTCCAGGCCGATGAAGGAGCCGCGCGACAGCCAGATGCCGCCCATGGTCAAGAGCAGCAGGCCGCCCTTCTCGATCCGCGTCGGCGCCCGCACCTGCATGCGGAACAGCAGCACCCTCCAGCCGGCGCACAAGGCCCAGAGTAATCCGACCCAGGGCGGCAGATGGGTGAGGTGCGGCAGGATCACCAGGGCCTGGGCCACCAGCAGCCAGATCAGGGCGATGCGCGGAATGGGTTGCGGCACGGCGGTGCTCATGTCGGCCGTCCGAACAGGGCCAGGGCCTGCAGCGCCGCGTCACGCTGGCTCTCGCCGGTGGCCGGCGCCAGCTCCACCCCGGGCAGGCGCAGGCCGAAGCGCAGCTGGCGGGCGCTGCAGTCCAGCACCGCCTGGCACAGCCAGGACAGCCGGGTCTCGGTGTCGCCATCGAGCACGCTGAAATCCAGCCAGAGTTCGCTGCCGGCCAGGGCGGTGAAGTCCTTGACCAGCAGGCCCTGCCCGCGGGAAAAGGCCTTCCAGTCCAGCCGCCGGCGTGAATCGCCGGGCTGATAGGGCCGCAGATCCTGGAAGTCGTCGGCGCCCTGTCCGGCCTGGCGCTGGCCCTCCTCGCCGCCGGCATCCTGGCCGCTGCGCAGTGGCGTCGTGGTCGCCAGGGGCTGCGGATAGACCAGGGCGCGCACGTCCAGGTCCAGCCAGCTCCAGGCAACGAACAGGCCGAGGGGAAAGCGGCTCTCCACCCGCAGCCGTCCGGGTCTCAGCCAGCCGCGGCTCGGCGCCGGGTGAAAGATCTGCAGGGCGACGCTCTCCTCCGCCGGTACGTCGCTGAGCACCAGCGGCTCGTTACGCCAGCCCAGGGCGATGCCCTGGTGCGCGCGGCCACTGCTCTCCAGGCGCAGGCGAAATCCGGCGACCTCCCCGGCGAACACCGGGCTGGCGCCGCCGCCGACCAATTGCAGGCCGGCCAGGTTGCGATAGGTGTGCAACATGGCCACCAGCGCCAGGGAAAACAGCAGGAAGGTCAGGCCATAAGCCAGGCTGTTCTGGTAGTTGATACCGGCCAGCAGCATCAGCAGCAAGGCGATGGCGAAGGCGCCGCCCTGGCGGGTGGGCAGGATGAAGATGCGTCGCTGATCGAGGATGATGCGATTGGCCGGCGGAATCCGCCGTGTCAGCCAGCCGTCTCGATAGCGCTGCCAGGCGCCGCCGGTCACAGCGCCGGGACTTCGCGCAGCAGCCACTGCACCAGAGCGCCGCCACCGTGCCCGGCAGGATCGGCGATGTCGCGCAGGCGATGTCCGGCCACCGCCGGCAGCACCGTCTGGACGTCCTCGGGCAGCACGTGGTCGCGCCCCGCCAGCAGCGCCCAGGCCCGCGCCGCGGCCAGCAGCGCCAGGCTGCCGCGTGGCGACAGGCCGAGGGCGAAGGAGGTCTGGGTGCGGGTGGCCTCCACCAGGCGCAGCACATAATCCACCACCGCCTCGCTGGCGTGGATGCGCGGCACCTCGGCCTGGATCAGCCGCAACTGGGCGTGATCCAGCAGGGGCTCCAGCCGCGGCAGTTGCTCGCGTCCGGAACCGCCGAGCAGCAGCGCCCGCTCGGCGGCGCGCCCGGGATAGCCGAGCGACAGGCGCATCAGGAAGCGATCGAGCTGGGATTCCGGCAGGGCAAAGGTGCCGCCCTGGGAGATGGGATTCTGGGTGGCGATGACAAAGAAGGGATCGGGCAAGGGCCGGGTGGCGCCCTCGATGGTTACCTGCCCTTCCTCCATGGCTTCCAGCAGCGCGCTCTGGCTCTTGGGCGTGGCGCGATTGATCTCGTCGGCCAGCAGCAACTCGGCGAATACCGGGCCGGGATGGAAGACGAACTGTCCGCTGTCGCGATCGAACACCGAGGTGCCGAGGATATCGCCGGGCAGCAGATCCGAGGTGAACTGGATGCGCTGGAAGGACAGCCCCAGCACCTTGGCCAGGGCATGGCTGAGGGTGGTCTTGCCCATCCCGGGCAGGTCCTCGATCAGCAGGTGACCCCGTGCCAGCAGGCAGGCCAGCGCCAGCCTGACCTGGGTTTCCTTGCCCAACAAAACGCCGTCTACCGCCTTGAGACAGGCGCTCAACCTATCGTGCATGCCCTGAGGTCTCTCGCCTTGCGCCGACCCGAGAAGGGATCGGCCTGCAGAACGAGAATAGCAGCACCTTTTGCCGGCGACCGCCGTCCCGGAGGTTTACCGCTTATTTCAGGGTGGCGAGGATCTCTTCCACGGCGCGGGCCGGATCGGCGGCGCGGGCGATGGGCCGGCCGATCACCAGGTAGTCGGAGCCGGCATCCAGGGCTTCGCGCGGGGTGAGGATGCGGCGCTGGTCGTCCAGGGCACTACCGGCCGGACGGATGCCGGGGGTGACCAGTTGCAGCGCCGGCTGCGCGGCCTTGAGCGCCGAGGCCTCCTGGGCCGAGCAGACCAGACCGTCCAGGCCGGCGCGAGCGGCCAGACCGGCCAGGCGCAGGACCTGCTCCTGGGGATCCACGTCCAGGCCGATGTCGGCCAGGTCCTCGAGCTCCATGCTGGTCAGCACGGTGACACCGATCAGCAGCGGCTTGGGACCGCTCATGGCCTCCAGGGTCTCGCGGCAGGCGGTCATCATGCGCAGGCCGCCCGAGCAGTGGACATTGACCATCCAGACGCCCATCTCCGCCGCGGCCTTGACCGCCATGGCGGTGGTATTGGGAATGTCGTGGAATTTCAGGTCGAGGAAGACTTCGAAGCCGCGCGTGCGCAAGGCTTCCACCACGCCGGCGGCGCTGGCGGTGAACAGCTCCTTGCCGACCTTGACCCGGCAGGTGGCGGGGTCGAGGCGGTCGGCCAGCGCCAGGGCGGCGGACGACGAAGGGAAATCCAGGGCGACGATGATGGGGGACTGGCAGGCGGACATGGGAGCTCTCGGCAAAACGGCAAAGGCCGGCATTTTCGCAGAAAAGCGCCGCCCCGGCACTTGGCCGCTGTCGGCATGCGCTCCCCTCCTTCAACTCGGCTTGAGCAATCGCTCGCGCAGCCAGTTGCCCGCCGGACCCAGCGGCCGCCGGCGCGACCAGACCACATCCACCGCCACCCGCTGCGGCCAGCCAGGAACGGCCAGTTCCACCAGACGGTCCTGGCCAAAGTTGGTCACCAACCAGAGCGGCAGCTCGGCCCAGCCGAACCCCTGCACCGCCATATCCAGCAGCAGCAGATAGTCGGGCGCCGACCAGCAGCGCCCGCGGGTGTCCGGCAGGCGACTGACCTGCTGGGAGGATTCAATCACGGTGCTCAGACGCAACAGGCGATAGGGCGCAAGGTCAGCCGTGGTGACCCGCGGCAGCGCCGCCAGCGGGTGATCGGCAGCCACATACAGGCCAAAGGTCACCAGGCCATCCAGGGTCGCCGCCTCGATGTCCGCCGGATAAGGCGGCTGACCCGCCAGCAGGCCCAGGTCCGCCCGCCCCTGTACCAGGTTGAGCACATCGGCGTCTTCGGCGATCAGGCATTCGAATTCAAGATCCGGATAGCGCTGGTCCAGCTCGGCCAAGAGCGCCTCATAGCGGGTGGGCTGGTAGGTATCGGAAATCACCAGGGTCAGGCGCGGCTCCACCCCGGCCGCGAGCTGGGTGGCGCGATTGGCCAGGCGGTCATGGGCCGAGAGTACGGCGCGGGCTTGGTCGAGCAGTTGCTCGCCGGCAGCCGTCAGCACCGGGTAGCGGCCCTGGCGATCGAACAGCGACACCCCTAGTTCGTCCTCCAGCCGGGCGATGCTCTCGCTGATACTGGACTGCCGCTTGCCCAACACCCGGGCCGCCGCACTGAAGGAGCCTGTCGCGGCTGCCTCGACGAATGCCTCGAGGGCTTCGGCATTGGGATACATATCGGCTCAACCTATGGATTCCATTTTGATCTCCCCAGCTTAACCGATGAGACTGAGGGCCTGTCCATTGTGGAGTCGTCTCATGTCCATTCCGCTCACCCAGCGTCCTGCGAGTGCTCGCGTGCTGCATGCCCTGCTCTTCGAAGGCCTCGCGGTGCTGCTCGCCACCCCGACCCTGGCCTGGCTGCTGGACCGCTCACTTGGGCACATGGGCCTGCTCACCGCGGCCTTTTCCGCCATCGCCATGCTCTGGAACCTGGTCTTCAACCTGGGCTTCGATCGACTGCAGGAGCGCCTGGGCTTCACCCGTGGCCTGGGTGTGCGGCTGCTGCACGCCCTCGGCTTCGAAGGGGGATTGATCGTGGTGCTGGTGCCCCTGGCCGCCTGGTGGCTGTCCATCGGTCTCTGGCAGGCGCTGCTGCTGGACCTGGGACTGATCCTGTTCTTCCTGCCCTATACCCTGGCGTTCAACTGGCTCTACGACCTGGGTTACGCCGCCTGGATCAGACGCACGAATGCGAACTGCCGGGCGCACTGACGGCCTCTCCCGTGGTCGAAGCGATATAGCCACTCAAGGAGAAGAAAGATGCCCTGGTATGCCTGGTTGATCCTGCTGGTTGCCATCGGCTCGGTGGTCGGCAGCCTGCTCATGCTCAAGGACACGGCGCGCAAGGTGCCCTTGACCGACGAACAGAAAACCAAGATCCGGCAGCGCAATGCCGAGATGGATGCCAAGGAGGCCCAGGACCGCTGATCGCGCTCCGGGTTGTCCAGACGAAGCCCTGCCGCGTCCCGTGCGGCAGGGCTTCGTGGTCTCAAGACTCCAGCGGGACCTTGGTGTTGACGTATTCCGGCACTTCCGCCAGTGGCAGGCTGCGCACCTGCTCGCGGGTCGGTCCCTGGCGCTTGGGTAGCGGCTCCAGGGACTGCGGCTGACCGCTCTGCAGGGCGCGCTCGATGGCCGCCAGCACGCGCACGTCGCGCCAGCCCTCCTCCCCGTCCATCTCCGGCTGGCGATCCTCGAGGATGCAATCGGAGAAATAGGCCGTCTCACCGCCGAAGTGATCCACCACCGGCGCCTTGAATTCCTCCGTCTCCCCGTCCACGGTCAGGCGATAGCCGATGGCGACGCCTTCGCCGAAACCGAAGCACGGCGACGCCTCGATCTCGCCCTTGCGGCCCACCAGCTGGAAGCGCTCAGTATTGGGGCCGCTGAAGCTGACGGAGAACGTCGCCAGCCGCTCCTCGGGAAAGCGCAGGGTCACGGTCACGGCATCCCAGGTGGTGATGTCGCGCCCGGGTGTCTGCACCCCGACGGCACTGACTTCGATGGGCTCGTCACCAAAGAGCGCCCGCACGGCGTTGAGTGGATAGGGCCCCATGTCGGTGACGGGGCCGGCCCAGAAGCCGCTCTGGGCGCGGTGATTGGCCGTGTCGACCGGCTGGGTGAAGGTCGAGGTGAACAGGCGCGGATCGCCAATCTCACCGTTGCGCACCCGCTCGATCATTTCTACCGTGCCCGGCTCGGAGTGCAGTCGATAGGCGATCATCAGCTTGGCGCCGGAGCGCGCAGCCGCCGCGTTGATCGCCTGGCATTCTTCCTCGCTGATCGCCATGGGCTTTTCCAGCAGGACGTGAATGCCGGCGTCCAACGCCGGTACGGCGAATTCCAGATGGCGGAAATTGGGCGTGGCCAGGTAGATCGCATCGATCTCGCCAGAAGCCAGCAGCGCCGGGAATTCTTCGTAGGTATAGCTCTTGAGACCGTACTTGGCGGCCAGATCCCGCGCCTTGACGGGATCGCCGGTGACCAGAGAGGTCATCTCGGAATTGCGGGTCTGGCCGACCCCGGGCATGAAGGCGCCCTGGGAAATCCAGCCACCGCCTACCACCGCATAACGAATCTTGCCTGTCGCACTGGGCATGGAACGCTCCCGAATCCGGGCAGACGTTGTGTCCGCCACCTGAACTGTCGGCAAGCGTTGCGGCGATGAAGTTCCGGACCGATGTTCAGCACGACCACCTGGCAGGCACGGACTAGCGCCGAAAGCGCAATTCGACCTCCGCCCCTTCGAAGTCGTCGCTGCGATCGCGACTGATTACCCGACCGCCGAGTTCAAAACGACCGGGGTCGCCTTCCTTGCGAAACAGCTGGGGCAGCAGACCCGCCTCGGCGACGTTGTTGTCGGCCTTGCCCGAGCCCAGGCGGCGAGCGCTCACCGACGGGGACGCCGCCGCTTCACCGGGCACACTGAGGTCGAGCGGATGGATGAGAGCCGGCGCCGGCTTGGGCACGGCAGGCTTCTTGAGCTGGCTGTTCCTAGCCAGGTCCTGTTTCTTGGGTGGCGGTGCAGGCAGCACGAAGGCCCTGGTCGGGAGCGGGTCCAGGCGGTAGGCGCGCAGATCGGCGGCGCTGCCCTGGGGCCCGGTTGCCATCGATGACTTCGGCGCCTCTGGCGCTGACGCCGCTGCCGGAGGCGCCTTGGCCGTGGCGGGCGGTGACTCGTTATCGCAGCCCGCCAGTAGCAGGGTCACGGCCAGCACCGTCGTTGCCAGGTATCCACGCATAGGCTCACCACACTCAGGATATCGTCCCCGGAGCGAGGCACCAGGCGCGACAGGGGGCAGTCTCTACAACCGACTCCGCTGCCCCGTGGCGGGTTCCAGGCGTGCCGCTAGGCGGCCAGGCTTTCCTGGCAGAGCTGACGGGCGAGCAGCCCGAGGATCATCAGCGCCCGTTGAGCGTCGCGCCCCCAGGGCAGACCGCAATTGAGACGGATGCAGTGATTGAACTGGTCGGTGTTGCTGAAGATCATGCCCGGCGCGATGCTCACCCCCTGATCCAGGGCACGCTGGTGCAGCAGACGGGTGTCCACCCGCACCGGCAGGCTGACCCAGAGGATGAAGCCGCCATTGGGTCGACTCATCTGGGTGCCTTCGGGAAAGTGCTCCTGGATCGCCAGCTGGAAGGCGGTCATGTTGCGTCGGTATTCCTGGCGGATGGCCCGCAGGTGGCGGTCATAGCCGCCGTTCTCCAGATAGGCGGAGACCCCCATCTGGGTCACGCTGCAGGCGGAATGGGTGGTAAAGGTCTGCAGGCGGCAGATGTCTTCCTGGTAGGGCCCGGCCACCACCCAGCCGATGCGGACACCGGGCGAAAGGGTCTTGGAAAAGCTCGAGCAGTAGATGACCCGCCCCTGCTTGTCGAGCGCCTTGAGCGCCTTGGAGCCGCTGTCGTAGGTCAGCTCGCCATAGATGTCGTCTTCGACGATGGCGATGTTGCGCTCCGCCGCCAATCTGAGCAGCTGCTTCTGCCGCGCCTCCGGCATGCTGCCTCCCAGGGGATTGCTCAGCCGCGCGGCCACCACCAGGGCCTTGACCGGCCACTGGCTCGCGGCCAGCTGCAGCGCCTCCACGCTGAGCCCGGTCTCGGGATCGCAGGGAATCTCGATCACCTTGAGGCCCAGCACCTCGGCCAGCTGCAGCAGCCCGTAGTAGGACGGCGATTCGGTGGCGATCAGATCGCCCGGCTTGGTCAGCACCCGCAGAGACATCTGCAGCGCATCCACGCAGCCATGGGTGATCACCACCTCTTCCGGACCCACCACCACCCCCGCATCGCGCAGGCGGATGGCCACCTGGCGGCGCAGGGGCTCGTAGCCCGGACTGTGCAGATAGGAAAAGGCCGCGCGGGCCTGGAAACGGGTCACCTTCGACAGCTGCTGGTGCAGGGCCCGCAAGGGCAGGTAGTCGGGCTGGGGGACCGCCATGCCGAGGGGCACCACGCCTTCCCGCCGCGATTCCGCCAGCACCTGGTTGATGATGCCGGCGCGGGTCACCAGGCTGGGCCGTTCCACCGTGGCGATGTCCGGCGTCGGCGCGGTCAGCGCCGGGGTCTGGTGCACATAGAAGCCCGATTGCGGCCGGGCCCGGATCAGCCCCTGGTCTTCCAGGGTGGCATAGGCCTGCAGCACGCTGGCATGGCTGACGCCCAACTGCTGACTCAGCTTGCGCACCGAAGGCACCCGTTCGCCGGGCTTGTAGACCCCCGTGCGGATGTCGTTCGCCAGTTGCTGGGCGATGCGCTGATAGAGCAACAGATTGGTCATGGCGTCTTCCTGGACGAAAGCGGAACAGTAGCAGGCTACCCTGAAGGTATACCGGTACAGCTAGGCCTGACCTTAACCCTTCCCTTCCCGGGGCGGCAATGTCCAAAAACGACAAGGAACCGGCGCACCCCACCTTGACGCCAGCGGCTCTGCCAGAGGCCTTGCCGCACCCATGAAAAAGCCCGCCAAAGGGCGGGCTCTTGCACGGGAGTGGGGCTCAGATGGCCTTTTCCAGCTCGGGGATCAATTCGAACAGGTCACCCACCAGACCGTAGTCGGCCACCTGGAAGATCGGCGCCTCCTCGTCCTTGTTGATGGCGACGATCACCTTGGAATCCTTCATGCCCGCCAGGTGCTGGATGGCCCCGGAGATGCCGACGGCGATGTACAGCTGCGGCGCGACGATCTTGCCGGTCTGGCCGACCTGCATGTCGTTGGGCACGAAGCCGGCGTCCACCGCGGCGCGCGAGGCACCCACCGCTGCGCCCAGCTTGTCGGCCAGGGCGTAGAGGATCTTGAAATTGTCACCGTTCTGCAGACCGCGACCACCGGAGACCACCACCTTGGCGGCGCCCAGCTCGGGACGGTCGGACTTGGCCAGCTCTTCGCCGACAAAGCTGGAGATGCCGGCATCCTTGACCAGGCTCACGGCTTCGATGGCGGCGGAACCGCCCTCGGCGGCGACCGGATCGAAACCGGTGGCGCGCACGGTGATCACCTTGACCAGCGCCGTGGAGCGCACGGTGGCGATGGCGTTGCCGGCATAGATCGGCCGCTTGAAGGTGTCGGCGGATTCGACGGCGATGATCTCGGAGATCTGGTCGACGTCCAGCAACGCGGCGACGCGCGGCAGGAAGTTCTTGCCATTGGTGCTGGCAGCGGCCAGTACGTGGCTGTAGTTGGCGGCCAGCTCGACCACCAGCGGCGCGACGTTTTCCGGCAACTGGTGCGCGTAGGCGGCGTTGTCGGCCAGCAGCACCTTGCCGACGCCGGCAAGCTTGGCGGCGGCGTCGGCGACCGGCTGGGCATTCTGCCCGGCGACCAGCACATGGATGTCGCCGCCGATGGCCTGGGCCGCGGCAACGGTGTTCAGGGTAGCGCCGAAGAGGTTGGCGTTGTCGTGGTCGGCAATGACGAGAATGGCCATCAGATCACCTTAGCTTCGTTCTTGAGTTTTTCGACCAGCTCGGCCACGGACTTGACCTTGATGCCCGCCTGACGACCCGCCGGGGCTTCCACCTTGACCACCTCGTAGGAGGCTTTCACCGCCACGCCCAGGGCGTCCGGGGTCAGGGTTTCCAGCGGCTTCTTCTTGGCCTTCATGATGTTGGGCAGCGAGGCGTAGCGCGGCTCGTTGAGGCGCAGGTCGGTGGTCACCACCGCCGGCAGCTTGAGCGCCACGGTCTGCAGACCGCCATCGATCTCGCGGGTCACGTTGAGGCCGTCAGCGGACTGCTCCACCTTGGAGGCGAAGGTGCCCTGGGCGAAGCCGGTCAGAGCGGCCAGCATCTGGCCGGTCTGGTTGTTGTCGCTGTCGATGGCCTGCTTGCCGAGGATCACCAGCTGCGGCTGTTCCTTGTCCACCACGGCCTTGAGCAGCTTGGCGGTGGTCAGCGACGACAGCTCGGCGGTACCGGTGTCAATCAGCACGGCGCGATCGGCGCCCAGTGCCAGGGCGGTACGCAGTTGTTCCTGCGCCTGGGCGGGACCCGCGGTCACGACCACGATCTCGCTGGCGATACCCTTTTCCTTCAGGCGCACCGCTTCTTCCACGGCGATCTCGCAGAAGGGGTTCATGGACATCTTGACGTTGGCCAGGTCGACACCGGTCTGGTCGGCCTTGACGCGGACCTTGACGTTGTAGTCCACCACGCGTTTGACAGCTACGAGAACCTTCATGAATCCCTCGATTTATTCTGGTGAATAAACAGGACGCCAAGGCGACCTTGCGTTGGACACGACCCCTGCCGCTCCAAGCTTGTTGCAAATTCTTCTTATGTTGACCTCCACGGCAGCAGGGGTCAACGCGACAGTCCGTCAGGGGCTGGTAACTCCCGAGTCTAACAGGCTTGCAGAAAATTTAAACAAACGTTTGAATGGGTGCCAGGGAGCACGCCGGATATAATGAAGTCTTTTGTTGCACCCCTACATAAATAACCAGATCGTGAGTTTTGCCTGAGGAGAGTGAGCCGTGGAACGCGAATACATGGAATTCGACGTGGTGATCGTCGGGGCCGGCCCCGCGGGCCTGTCCGCGGCCTGTCGCCTCAAGCAGCAGGCGGCCGAAAACGGCCAGGAGATCAGTGTCTGCGTGGTCGAGAAAGGCTCCGAGGTCGGTGCCCACATTCTCTCCGGCGCGGTCTTCGAACCCCGCGCCCTGGACGAGCTCTTTCCCAACTGGAAGGAACTCGGCGCGCCCCTGAACACCCCGGTCAAGCGCGACGACATCTACCTGCTCAAGGATGATCGCCAGGCGACCAAGGTGCCGAATTTCTTCGTGCCCAAGCCCATGCACAACGAGGGCAACTACATCATCTCCCTGGGCAACCTGTGCCGCTGGCTCGGCCAGCAGGCCGAAGCCCTGGGCGTGGAGATCTATCCGGGCTTCGCCGCCCAGGAGCCGCTGATCGATGAGCAGGGCGTGGTGCGCGGCATCATCACCGGCGACCTGGGCGTGGATCGCGAAGGCCAGCCCAAGGAGGGGGTCTACACCCCCGGCATGGAACTGCGCGGCAAGTACACCCTGTTCGCCGAAGGCTGCCGGGGCCATCTGGGCAAGCAGCTGGGCCAGAGATTCAAGCTTGGCGAAGGCGCCGATCCGCAGCACTACGGCATCGGCATCAAGGAGCTGTGGGAGATCGATCCGGCCAAGCACGAGCAGGGTCTGGTGATCCACACCTCCGGCTGGCCGCTGGACAAGGAAAACCCGGG
Source organism: Pseudomonas aestiva (assembly GCF_039908605.1). Classification (NCBI taxonomy): domain Bacteria; kingdom Pseudomonadati; phylum Pseudomonadota; class Gammaproteobacteria; order Pseudomonadales; family Pseudomonadaceae; genus Pseudomonas; species Pseudomonas aestiva. The sequence goes on from NZ_CP150916.1 coordinate 3,521,140, forward strand.
CGGTTCCTTCCTCTATCACCTGGAAGACAACCAGGTGGTGGTCGGCCTGATCGTCGACCTGGCCTACAGCAATCCGCACCTCTCGCCCTATGATGAATTCCAGCGCTACAAGCACCACCCGGTGGTGGCCCAGTACCTGGAAGGCGGCAAGCGCGTCTCCTACGGCGCCCGTGCCCTGGTCAAGGGCGGCCTGAATTCCCTGCCGAAGATGGTCTTCCCCGGTGGCGCCCTGATCGGCTGCGACCTGGGCACCCTCAATCCGGCCAAGATCAAGGGCAGCCACACCGCCATGAAGTCCGGCATGCTCGCCGCCGACGCCATCGTCGCCGCCCTGGCGGCCGGTCGCGAAGGCGACGAACTCCAGGGTTACGTCGACGGCTTCAAGGGCAGCTGGGTGCAGGAAGAGCTGCACGCCAGCCGCAACTTCGGTCCGGCCATGCACAAGTTCGGTCCGCTACTGGGCCCGGCCTTCGCCTTCGTCGAGCACAACCTGCTGGGTGGCGCCCTGCCCTTCACCCTGCACGATCGGCGCATGGACCACACCTGCCTGAAGAAGGCCGACGAGGCGCCGCGCATTAGCTATCCCAAGCCGGATGGCAAGCTGAGCTTCGACAAGCTGTCCTCGGTGTTCCTCTCCAACACCAACCACGAGGAAGACCAGCCGGTTCACCTGAAACTCAGGGATCCCTCGATTCCCATCGCGCAGAACCTGCCGCTGTACGACGAACCCGCCCAGCGCTACTGCCCGGCCGGGGTCTACGAGGTGGTCCGCGATGGCGGCGAGCCGCGCTTCCAGATCAATGCCCAGAACTGCGTCCACTGCAAGACCTGCGACATCAAGGACCCGGCGCAGAACATCACCTGGGTAGCGCCGGAAGGCAGCGGTGGTCCCAACTACCCCAACATGTAAGCGTAAAAAAGGGCCCTGCGGGGCCCTTTCGCTATTCAGCGGGCGCGACGGGAAAGAAGCTGCCGCGACTCCAGAGGCCGAGCCAGGAGCGGCCCTCGTGGGTGCCCTCCTCGACCCTCTCCATCAGCCGATAGAACACCGCCCGATTGAGCCGCGCCTCCAGCCCGCCACGTACCCGGACATAAGGTGCAGGCTGGTCATCCTGTTCTTCGAATCGCAGCGGGTGCTCGGCGCCCGCGGCGACTCGATCCCCGACGTTAGTGAGGAAATCCAGGGCTTGCTCCCTGCCGCTGCCGCTCCATTCGACATCCACTGCCAGAAAGGGCACATCCTCGACCTGGATGCCCACGCACTCCACCGGCGTCACCAGTACATAGCGCTCGGGGTCGCGCCTCAGGATGGTGGAGAACAGCCGGACCATGGCCGGGCGGGTGATGGGCGTGCCCTGGTGATACCAGGTACCGTCCCGGGCGATGCGCATGTCGATGTCGCCGCAGTACGGCGGGTGCCAGAGCTCCACGGGCGGCAGCTTGCCGTCCTCGGCGGCTGGCAGCTGCGCCAGCAGATTCCGCGTCACGTCAACCTGGGTCACGCCCTTCTCCTCTATCGGGAGCCCAAACCGAGTAGGCGTTGGGCATATTCATTGAGCGCCGGCCCGAGCAGGTCTTCCGGGCGCTCGTCATAGAACGTCAGGAAGCCGCCACGACTGCGAATCCGCGCCGTGTCCACCAGGCGGAAGGTAGCGGTCTCCACCAGCATCATCTGCACGACGCTGCGATCGCGCCCGACCCTCCCGATGTCGTCCTGATCTTCCCATTCCTCCCAGGTGCCGATGCGATCGTCCGCGCCGGCGAAGCGGGTATAGAGCACATAGTGAGCACCCAGCTGCCGGGCCTTGGCCATGGCCTCGTCGAAACCCTCAGGTTTGTCTGCCCGCCTTACCCGCGGGAAGTATTCCACAAAGCCTTTGAAGGCCTCTTCCGCTACCACGTTCGGACGGGCATAGGGATGGCCCACCGGCACGAAGGCCCCCTGGGCTATGTAGATGTAGGAGTCGGCCTGTAGCCGAAAGTTGTTCAGCCGCTGGGTCCTGCTGTAGTCGAGCAGCCCCGCGTCGCGCAGGTGGTACTCGACACCGGACGCCATGTCGCTGACGTTCATGCAGCCACCCAGGCAGGCCAGCAGCACGGAAATGAAGAGAAAACGCAGTTTGACCATGAAGAGCAGACCCCTGTCCGGCGCCAAGTTGTCGTCGATACAGGTGCCTTAGCAGCTTTCGCGCCAGTTCGAGGCGCAGCTGCTAGATCAGCCGCCGATGATCTTCATGACGGTCACGCCCCCCGAGAAGGCCACCTCCTGCTTGTCGCCCAATGCCTTGACCAGCAGCCGCTGCAGCGCTGGCAATGCCAGGTGACGCGGCTTGTCCAGCAGATCGCCGACATAGTGGCGGTTGCTCGACGACAGGCAGCCATGCAGCCAGCCGGTGGACGACAGGCGCAGTCGCGAGCAGGTCCGGCAGAAGGGCACGCTTTCGTTGGCGATGACACCGAAGTGGCCGCCCGACTCGACGCGATAGCGCAGCGCCGTGGAATCCACCGGGGCATCGGCCTGCACATAGGCATGGCGCGAACCTATGATCTCCAGCAATTCGGCCAGGGGTACCAGCTGGTTGTTGAAGGTCGCGGGATTCTTGGCCAGGTGCCCCATGCGCATCAGCTCGATGAATCTGAGCTCGAAACCCCGCTCCAGGCAATAGTCCAGCAGCGGCAGCACCTGGTCGAGATTCTGGCCGCGCAGGGGCACCATGTTGAGCTTGATCTTGAGACCAGCGGCCCGCGCCGCTTCCAGTCCGGCCAGCACCGTGGCCAGATCGCCCCCCCGCGCCAGACGCGGGAAGGCTTCGGCATCGAGGGTGTCGAGGGAAACGTTGAGGCGACGGATACCGTGGTCGATGAGGAAGTCCAGCTTGCGCGGCAGCAGCTGACCGTTGGTGGTCAGGCTGATGTCCTTGAGGCCGAGCTGGGAGACACGGGCGAGAAAGGGTTCCAGCCGCGGCGTGACCAGGGGTTCGCCCCCGGTGATGCGCAGCCGTTCGATACCGGCGGCATCGATGAGGTATTCCACACCCCGGGCCATGGTTTCGGCACTGAGTTCGTCCTGCGCCGCCACGAGCCGCTTGCCGTCGGGCACGCAGTACGTACAGGCATAGTTGCAGGCCGCCGTGAGGCTGATCCGCAAGTTGCGAAACGCCCTACCCTGGCGGTCAACGATCATCTTGGGGGTACTCCAGTGGGACAAGAGAAAAGGGATGGCGCGGCATCCCTTGCCTCTATCGGACCCTAGGATCGGACAGGCGTTTCGACGTCTCGCTTGCGGCGGTTGCCCATGCGCACGCCGATCTCCATGAGGAACTGGAAAAAACCTTCCTGATCCTCCAGCACGTCGCGCCAGAAGGGCGAATGGTAAAGGGCCACGGCCCCGTGCACCAGCGCCCAGGCGGCGCAGTAATGGAAATAGGGCGGGACGTCCTCGAGCTTGCCTTCGTCGATCCGGCCTTCGATCAGACTGGTCAGCCGCTGGAAGTTGGAAGTGCGGATGCTGTGCAGCTGCTCGACCAGTTCGGGCACCTGACGCGTCTTGACCACCTTCTCCTCGAGTCGATCGAACAGGCGATAGCGCTGCGGATCGCTCATGCGGAATTCGAAATAGGCGCGGGAGAGCGCTTCGCGGTCGCGGGCGACGTTGTCCGACTGGAACAGCTCGGCCAGGTCCCGCTCGTAATCCAGCATCAGCCGCAGATAGATCTCGGCCTTGGAATTGAAGTGCTTGTAGATGGTGCCTTTGCCGATACCGACCGCCTCGGCGATCATCTCGACGGTGACGCTGTCTTCTCCTTCGGAGAGAAACAGCTGCAGGGCGGTATCGAGGATTTCCTGTTCGCGGCGACGGAACTCGCGGACTTTGCGGGATTCTTTCTGCATGGCAGCCCACTTGTTGTTTTGAAAAGGGATAGGGCCTTCGAATCGCCAGTCACCCCTCGGCATACCGGCACTTCGTCACACCTTGGGCGAGCTGCACCGAAAGCATCGGTGAACCGCGCGGGCGCGCCCCTTATTATGCCCCATCACACCCAGATTGTACGGATCGAGTCAATGTCTTCCTGGAAGCACGAATTCCCTCAGGCCTACGCCATGAGATACCTCAACCACGCGGCCGTGGCCCCGTGGCCCAAGCGCGCTGCGCAGGCCGTCACCGAATTCGCCGCCGAAAACTGCCAATACGGTGCGCGCAACTATCCGACCTGGCTGGTCATGGAACAGCGCCTGCGCGATCGCCTGACCCGCCTGCTCAATGCGCCGTCCAGCAGCGACATCGCCCTGGTGAAGAACACCTCGGAAGCGCTCTCCTTCGTCGCCTTCGGCCTGGATTGGCAGAGCGGCGACCAGATAGTGATCAGCGACGAGGAGTTCCCCTCCAACCGGGTGGTCTGGGAAGCCCTGGCCCGCTTTGGCGTCGAGGTGGTGGAAGTCAGCCTGGGTGACACCCCCGAGGCCAATCTGCTGGCGGCCTGCGGCCCGCGCACCCGACTCATGGCCATCAGCGCCGTGCAATACGCCAGCGGCCTGCGCCTGGACCTGCCCCAGCTGGGCCAGGGCTGCGACGCCAAGGGCGTGCTGCTGTGCGTCGACGCTATCCAGCAACTGGGCGCCCTGCCCTTCGATGCCCAGGCCTGCAACTGCGCCTTCGCCATGGCCGACGGTCACAAGTGGATGCTCGGCCCGGAAGGCCTGGGGGTGTTCTATTGCCGCGCCGATCTGCGCGAGCAGCTGAAGCTGCACGAGTACGGCTGGCACATGCTGGACAACGCCGGCGACTACAGCCAGCGCGAATGGCAACCGGCCAGGACGGCGATGCGCTTCGAGTGCGGCAGCCCGAACATGCTCGGTGCGGTGGCCCTGGAGGCGAGTCTGTCGCTGCTGGAGGATGCCGGCATGGAACAGGTGGGCAAGGACCTGCTGGCGCGGATCGAGCTGCTCGACAGCCATATCCGCCGCCTGCCCGGTGCCGTCCTGCATTCGCCGGCCAACGTCGAGCGGCGCTCGGGCATCCTCACCTTCTCGCTCGAAGGCTGGGACAACCGCCAACTGTTCGAACGTCTCAAGACCGCCGACGTGGTCTGCGCCCAGCGGGGTCCGGGCATCCGCCTGTCGCCACACTTCTATACCAGCGAGCACGTCCTGGAACAGACGCTGGATCTGGTCGGGGCGTTGGCGCGCTTCTGATGGCCTGAAAGGCCCGGCATAGCCAGTGTCGGGGCAGCGCTATTCCAAAACTGTTTAAAAAACGTCCAATCCCGACTGGACCTTTCTCCGAGCTGACCAATACTCAAGTGACTGGCCGCGTCGACCCCCGCGGCGCGGGCCAGGAGGCGGCTCTCCGTCCAGGCGAACCGCTGGTCCGGCCCGGGTATCCCTGGATACCCGGGCCATTTTTTGCCTAGAGGGTGGCGCGGGGAAACAGCCGCCGGAAGTTGGCCGTGGTCTGCTCGGCCAGGGTCTCCAGACTGACGCATCGCAAGTCGGCCAGGCACTGGGCGACCTCGACCACGAATTGCGGCAGATTGGCCTTGCCGCGGTGGGGCACCGGAGCCAGATAGGGCGAATCGGTTTCTACCAGCAGGCGATCGGCCGGCACCTGGCGCGCGACGTCGCGCAGGTCGGCGGCATTGCGGAAGGTCAGGATGCCGGAAAAGGAAATGTAGAAGCCCAGATCCAGCGCCGCCTTGGCCGTCGCCCAATCCTCGGTGAAGCAGTGCAGCACCCCGGCGCCTGGCAGGTCGGCGGCGCCCAGCATGGCCAGGGTGTCGGCCCGCGCCTCGCGGGTATGGATCACCAGGGGCAGCGCCGTGCGGCGGGCCGCCTCCAGGTGCAGGGCGAAGGACCGCTGCTGGATCTCGGCGGTGTCCGGCTGATAGTGATAGTCCAGCCCGCTCTCGCCGATGGCGGCGACGCGGGGATGGGCCAGCCGCGCGAGCAGCCAGTCGAGATCGATGGCACTGCCCTGGGCCGCATCCAGCGGGTGGATACCCACGGCGCAGTGGACGTCGGCATAGCGTTCGGCTAGGGCCTGCACCGTGGGGGCGTTGCCGGCATCGACGCCGATGCAGAGGAACTGGCTGACGCCCCGGGCACGCGCGGCATCCAACGCTGCGTCCAGGGAGCCGTCGTGAAGGGAAAGATCGAGTCGATCCAGGTGACAGTGGGAGTCGACGAAGTGCACGAGAAATAGCCTTGAATCAGCAGCGACACCCCGCCCCAGCGGGACGGCGCAGGCATCACATGGTATGGGTGGGACGGTCCGACTTCAGCGAGCCGGCCAGATAGGTTTCGATCTTGTTGCGCGCGGTATTGTCGCCTTCGTTGAACTGCACGCCGACCCCGGCGGCTCTATTGCCCTGGGCGCCCTTGGGGGTGATCCAGACCACCTTGCCGGCGACCGGGATCTTGTCCGGCTCGTCCATCAGGTTGAGCAGCATGAAGACCTCGTCGCCGAGCTTGTAGGTCTTGCCCGTCGGAATGAACAGGCCACCGTTGCGGATGAAGGGCATGTAGGCGGCATAGAGCACCGACTTGTCCTTGATGGTGAGGGACAGGATGCCATTACGGGGGCCCAGGTTCTGCGGCAAACTCATGAGATTCTCTCGAGACAGGCAAGACGAACGCGCGGATCGCTAGCGTCCGGGCACCAGGCCGGCCCAGCGGATCAACAGCGATTCCAGCAACAATACGCGGTTGAGGTTGGCTTTGCCCAGCACCTTCTGCCGCTCGGCATGCAGCCATTCCTGCAGGGTCAGCACCGCCTGCGGCGCGCTCTTCTCGGCCAGATAACCCAGCACCTTGGCCATGTCCGGTGCGGCTTCGGCATCGGCTCCACCCCACTGCTGGCGCAGGACGCCATGGGTCCACTCGCAGAACCAGTCGAGCAGCAACGGCAGCGGCACGGCGTTCCAGCTCTCGGCCAGCTGACTGGGCGCCGCCTGGCGCTTGAGCAGGCGCTTCACCCCCTCCACCACCAGGGCCCGGCGGGCGAGCACGTCCTCGCCATGCAGGCGCAGGGCCGCCAGCGGCGAGCCGCCGGCCAGCACCAGCAACTGGATGCGGATCTCTTCCTCAAGCTCCGGCAGGCGCTCGCCCAGCCAGGCGAGACTCTCGGCGCGCGAGGGCACCGGACAGGCCTGCTGCACGCAGCGGCTGCGCACGGTGGGCAGCAGGCGACTCGGCTGGTGACTCACCAGCAGCAGCACCGTTGCGCCCGAGGGCTCCTCCAGACTCTTGAGCAGGGCGTTGGCGGCATTGAGGTTCATCGCCTCGACCGGCTCCAGCAGGATCAGCTTGCGCCCGCCCAGCTGGGCGGTCTGGGTAACGAAGTCCACCAGCCCGCGGATCTGGTCGACGCGGATAGGCTTCTCGGCCTCTTCCGGCTGGATCACGCAGTAATCGGGGTGGGTCCCGGCCCTGAGCAGGGAACAGGCCTTGCACTGGCCGCAGGCGGCATCCCCCTGGGGCGCCTGGCACAGCAGCAGGGCGGCCAGGCGTTCGGCCAGATCACGCTTGCCGATGCCGCGCGGGCCATGCAGCAGATAGGCATGGGGATGCTGCCGCCGGGGCGAGATCCGCGCCCAGAGGTCCTGCTGCCAGGGATAGACGTCAGCCACCAAACGTTGACTCCAGGGTGGCGACCAGGGCGCGCAGATCAGTCTGCACCTCGGCGAGACTGCGCGAGGCATCGATCAGGCGATAGCGGGCCGGCACGGCCCGGGCGCGATCCAGATAGGTCTGGCGCACCGCCTCGAAGAAGGCGCGCTGCTCCTGCTCGAATCTGTCCAGGGCACCACGGCGGGCGGCACGGGCCAGGCCGATGTCCACCGGCAGGTCGAACACCAGGGTCAGATCGGGTTGCAGATCGCCCAGCACGAAGGCTTCCAGGGTGGCGATGCGCTCGACGGGTACGCCGCGGCCGCCGCCCTGGTAGGCATAGGTCGCATCGACGAAGCGATCGCAGAGCACCAGGGCTCCGCGCGCCAGGGCGGGCCGGATGACCTGGGCCAGGTGCTGGGCGCGGGCGGCGAACATCAGCAGCAATTCGGTATCCACGGCCATGGGCTCGGCCGCCGGCGCCAGCAGGATCTCGCGGATGCGCTCGGCCAGCGGCGTACCACCCGGCTCGCGGGTCAGCACCACCTCACGCCCGCTGGCGCCGAAGAGTTCGGCGAGATAGTCGCGGTTGGTGCTCTTGCCCGCGCCCTCGGGGCCTTCGAGGGTGATGAACAGGCCGTTTGCCGTCATGGGGTTTCCTTGGTTTCGGGCGTCTGCGGAGCGGGACTGGAGCGATAGTCGGAGCGCCGCTTGAGCTGGAAGTCGCGGACCGCCTGGTTGTGCGCTTCCAGGTCCTTGGAAAAGACATGGCTGCCATCACCACGGGCGACGAAATACAGACTGTCGCCGTCCTTGGGATGCAGCGCCGCATGGATGGCCTCGCGACCGGGCATGGCGATCGGCGTGGGGGGCAGTCCCGCGTTGAGATAGGTGTTGTAGGGCGAAGGCTCGCGCAGATCGGCGCGGGTTATCCGGCCGTTATAGCGCTCGCCCATGCCGTAGATCACCGTGGGATCGGTCTGCAGCAGCATGCCGGCCGCCAGGCGCCGGACAAAGACCCCGGCGATTTCGTCGCGCTCCTCGGGGACGCCCGTTTCCTTTTCCACCAGCGAGGCCATGATCAGCGCCTGGTAGGCGTCCTTGTAGGGCACCGCGGGATCCCGCGCCTGCCATTCCTGATCGAGCACGGACTGCAGGCGCTGGTTGGCCTGGCGCAACAGGTCGGATTCGCGCTGGCCCTTCACATAGCGATAGGTATCGGGGAAGAAGCGCCCCTCGGGGTGCTGGCCGTCCAGCCCCAGGCGTTTCATCAGGGCGGCATCGTCCAGCTCGGCGGTGTCGTGCTCGAGCTTGGGCTGGCGCGCCAGGGCAGCGCGGACCTGGTGGATATTCCAGCCTTCCACCAGGGTGAGGCCGTATTGCACCACCTCGCCCTTGCGCCAGAGGCTGAACAATTGCTCCACCGTCATGCCCGGGGTCAGGCGGTATTCGCCACTGTGCAGCGTCTGCCCGGCCAGATTGAAGCGCCAGTACAGGCGCAGCCAGAAGGCGCCATCGAGCACGCCCTGCTCTTCCAGGCGCAGCAGACTGCCGCCCGGGGTCCCGCCCTTGGGAATCTCGATCAGTTGCTCGCCATCGACTTTCAACGGCTGAATCAGTGCCTGGTGCTGGCGCCAACCGGCCAGGACCAGCAGCAGGCCACCGGCGGCCAAGACCGCCGTAAGCAGAGCTCTCGCCTTGCGCATCGGCTATTCCAAAATCTCGTTTATCGAACCTTGCAGTTTACGGGTCACCGGCCCCACGGACCAGTTCGCGGCTGCGTACCGGCGCACGGGCCAGATACCGTACTGGCTGTTGCAGAGGAATACTTCGTCGGCACCGAGCAGTTCGTCCAGCGCCAGCGGCCGGACCTCGCTCGGGATGCCTGCCTGAGCGGCGAGGTCGAGCAACAGACCGCGCAATACCCCAGCCACGCCACAGCGATCGAGCGCGGGGGTCTGCAGCCGCCCCGCGCAGACCAGGAACAGGTTGCTGAACACCCCTTCGATCGGCCGGCCGTCCTGATCCAGCATCAGGCCTTCGGCATAGTCGGTGCTGGTCCATTCCCCGCGCGCCAGGACCTGCTCGAGTCGATTCAGGTGCTTGAGCCCGGCCAGCAACGGCTGGGTAGCCAGACGCGTCGTGCAGGGATAGAGGGCGATACCCTCGGTCGCGTGTGCCGCTGGATAGGCCGGTGTGGGCGAGCCCAGCAGCAGACGCCGCACCTCGGGGTCGGCCGGCGGAGCGTAGCCGCGCAGGCCATCGCCGCGGGTAAACAGCAGCTTGGCCACGCCTTCCCCCAGCAGCGCCGCATAGGCGCGGATCTCGGCGTCCAGCTGAGCGATGTCGCAGGGAATACGCAGCCGCTGGCAACCGGTGGTCAGCCGCTGCAGATGACGGTCGAGCAGACGCGGCTGGCCACGGCGTACCGCGATGGTTTCGAACAGCCCATCGCCATAGGCCAGACCCCGATCGCGTTGCAGACCAGGGTCCAGCGGTTGGCCGTTGAGCCAGTCCTGGATCAAGCGTCGAAGCGCCGGAACACCAGACTGCCGTTGGTGCCACCGAAGCCGAACGAATTGGACAGTGCCACTTCGATGGGCCGCTGCCGCGCCTCGTGGGGCACGAAGTCCAGATCGCAGCCGTCGCTGGGATTGTCCAGATTGATGGTGGGCGGCGCCACCTGGTCGCGCAGGGCGAGCACCGTGAAGATGGCTTCCACCGCACCCGCGGCGCCCAGCAGGTGACCGGTCATGGACTTGGTGGAGCTCACGCTCAGACGCTTGGCCTGCTCGCCGAACACCTGCTTCAAGGCCGCCACTTCGGCCAGGTCGCCGGCCGGCGTGGAGGTGCCATGAGCGTTGACGTAGTCGACCGCTTCCGGCGCGATACCGGCATCCTTGAGCGTCGCTCTCATGCAGCGAGCGGCGCCCGCGCCATCTTCCGGCGGGGCGGTCATGTGGAAGGCGTCCGCGCTCATGCCGAAGCCGATCAGTTCGGCATAGATGCGGGCGCCCCGCGCCTTGGCGTGCTCGTAGTCTTCCAGCACCAGGGCGCCGGCACCGTCGGACAGCACGAAGCCATCGCGATCGCGATCCCAGGGACGACTGGCGCGGGTCGGATCATCATTGCGGGTCGACAGGGCACGCGCCGCGCCGAAGCCGCCCAGACCCAGACCCGAGGTCGCCATCTCCGAACCGCCGGCGACCATGACGTCGGCTTCGCCATAGGCGATGTTGCGCGCCGCCATGCCGATGCAGTGCGTCGCCGTGGTACAGGCGGTGGCGATGGCATAGTTGGGGCCCTGTAGACCCAAGTGGATCGACAGGAAGCCGGACACCATGTTGATGATGGAGCCCGGTACGAAAAAGGGAGAAATACGGCGGGGACCCTGGGCGAGCAGCGACTGGCAATTCGCCTCGATGTTGGTCAGTCCACCGATGCCGGAACCCATGGCGACACCCATGCGCTCGCGATTGCTATCGTTGACCTCGAGACCGCTGTCACGCATGGCCTGGAAGCTGGCGGCGAGACCGTATTGGATGAACAGATCCAGCTTGCGGGCTTCCTTCGCGGACAGGTACTGCTCCACGTCGAATCCCTTGACCGATCCGCCGATCCGCGTGCTGAAGGCAGAGACGTCCATATGCTCGATCGGCGCGATACCGCTGCGACCGGCCAGGATGCCTTCCCAGCTGCTCGCCACATCGGCGCCAAGCGGCGATACCATGCCCATACCCGTGATCACGACACGTCTACGCGACACACCCAACTCCTCTTGTCCTTCCGGGGCGGCCACCCCTCTTAAAAACAGCCGATTGCATCGATCTTGACCCTGGACCTAAAGAAAAGCCGCACGCCCTACAGGACGTGCGGCTTCTTTTGTCCGAAACTGGCGACTACTTATTGCTGGTGAGCAACGATGTAGTCGATAGCTTCCTGGACGGTGGTGATCTTCTCAGCCTGCTCGTCCGGGATTTCGGTCTCGAATTCCTCTTCCAGAGCCATCACCAGTTCGACGGTGTCAAGGGAGTCGGCGCCCAGATCCTCGACGAAGGAAGCGCTGTTGGTAACTTCCTCTTCCTTCACGCCGAGCTGCTCAGCGACGATCTTCTTAACGCGTTCTTCGATGGTGCTCATACCGTGTTCTCACTCCTAAAGGAAAAATCCGCACAACGGATTGCGCGTAAGTGTATAGAAAGGGATTTCCGTATTTCAAGCTGACGCGACATCAAGACGTATGCGCGGCCATTGCTGGTCCGACAGTTTACCAGCTTAGCGCAATAGCCGCGCGGGGGGTAACGTCGGTCAGCTCATGTACATTCCGCCATTCACGGGGATCGTGGCGCCGGTCACATAGGCCGCGCCCTCGCCCGCCAGGAAGCCGACCACCTTGGCGATCTCGTCGGCCTGACCGAGGCGGCCGGCCGGGATCTGGGTCAGCAGCGCGGTGCGCTGGGCTTCGGGCAGCTCACGGGTCATGTCGGTGTCGATGAACCCCGGGGCCACGGCATTGACGGTGATGTTGCGCGAACCCACCTCGCGGGCCAGCGCCCGGGTAAAGCCCTCGAGGCCGGCCTTGGCGGCTGCATAGTTGGCCTGACCGGCGTTGCCCATGGCGCCGACCACCGAGCCGATGCTGATGATACGACCCCAGCGCCCCTTGGTCATGCCCTTGAGCACGGCCTTGGAGAGACGGAACAGGCTGTTGAGGTTGGTATCGATCACGTCGAACCACTCATCGTCCTTCATCCGCAGCATCAGGTTGTCGCGGGTGATACCGGCGTTGTTGACCAGGATCGACGGCGCGCCGAATTGCGTCTGGACCTGCTCGAGGGCAGCCGCGACGGAGGCGTTGTCGGACACGTTGAGCACCAGACCGGTACCTTCGATGCCATTGGCCTTGAGCGACTCGGCGATGCGCTGGGCGCCCGCCTCGCTGGTCGCGGTGCCGATCACGGTGGCGCCGAGCCGACCCAGTTCCAGGGCGATGGCTTGACCGATACCACGCGTGGCGCCCGTGACCAGAGCGACCTTACCTTGCAGACTCATCTCGTTTTCCTCGATTCAAAAAGCCGCGCGCGCGGCGGCGAAGGCGTCGGGGGTGTCCAGGGCCAGTGTTTCCACGCCCTTGACGCATCTCTTGTTCAGACCGGCCAGTACCTTGCCGGGGCCGCACTCCACCAGGTGGGTGACGCCCTGGGCAGCCAGGTACTGCACGGACTCGACCCAGCGCACCGGACTGTACAGCTGGGCCAGCAGATCCTGCTGGAGACTGGCCAGATCGGTGTTGACGCCGGCATTGACGTTCTGCACCACCGGAATCTCCGGCTGGCTCCAGGTGCAGCCACGCACGTCCTCGGCGAAGCGCTCGGCCGCCGGACGCATCAGGTCGCAGTGGGAGGGCACGCTGACCGGCAGCGCCACGGCGCGCTTGGCACCCAGGGCCTTGCAGGCCTCGATGGCGCGCTCCACCGCAGCGGCGGCACCGGCGATCACCACCTGGCCCGGAGCGTTGAAGTTGACCGCGCTCACTACTTCACCCTGGGCGGCTTCGGCACAGGCGGCCAGCACCTGGGCATCTTCCAGACCCAGGATGGCGGCCATGCCACCCTGCCCGGCGGGGACGGCTTCCTGCATCAGTTCACCGCGGCGCGCCACCAGGCGTACCGCCTCGGCGAACGGCAGGCTGCCCGCGGCGACCAGCGCCGAATATTCGCCCAGGCTGTGACCGGCGACATAGGCCGGCTTGGCGCCGCCTTCGGCCAGCCACAGACGCCACAGCGCGATGGAGGCGGTCAGGATGGCGGGCTGGGTACGGTCGGTCTGGTTGAGCGACTCCTGCGGGCCCTGCTGGGTCAGCGCCCAGAGGTCATAGCCGAGGACAGCGGACGCTTCGGCGAAGGTTTCGCCGATCAGCGCGTGGTGCGTGGCCAGCTCACCCAGCATGCCCAGGGCCTGGGAACCCTGACCGGGAAAGACGAAAGCGAGAGAGGCGGACATAGGCAGGTCTCTTGTAGGTCCATTGCCGGCGAAACCGCGGTTCCGCCACTGACAGACTGAGATGTCGGTGTCGACCGGTCGGTCACACCGCTTTCAGAACCGCCAAGTTTAACCGGATCCGCCCGGGGAGATCAGTCTCCACATCGCGCAGGGCGCGCTCGATGGCCTGAACGAGACCGACTTCGCCTGCCGCGCCATGGCTTTTCACCACCACCGCATTCAGGCCGAGAAAGCTCGCGCCATTGCGCAACTCCGGATCCCAGTGGCGGAAACGCCGGGCCAGCCAGGGCTGCAGCAACTGACGCTCGAGCCAGGAAGCCGTGCCGCTGCGCTCGACCAGCAGGCGCAGCAGCGCCTCTCCGGACTTGAGCACGGCATTGCCGGTGAAGCCATCGCAGACCACCACATCCGCCACCGCCGCATAGAGATCGCTGCCCTCGACGAAGCCGATGAAGTCGAAGGCCTGACTCTCGGCGAGGCGCCGTGCAGCGTCCTGGATCACCGGCGTGCCCTTGCCCGGTTCACGACCGACATTGAGCAGCGCGACCCTTGGCCGCGCCAGGCCCCGGGCCTGGGCCGCACCTGCCCCCAGATAGGCGAATTGCACCAGCTGTTCGGCGGTGGTGTCGAGATTGGCGCCAAGATCCAGCAGCAGCGTCTGATGCCTGCCCTGCCCGGGCAGTGCCGACATCATGGCCGGGCGATCGATGCCCGGCAGCGTCCCGAGCAGCAGGCGCGCAAGCGCCATCCAGGCCCCGGTATTGCCGGCGCTCAGACAGCCCTGGGCGCGGCCTTGCTGCACCGCTTCGAGCGCGGCGTGCATGGACGTACGGGTGCGACTGCGCACCACACTGGCGGGTCGCTCATCGGGCCCGACGAGGCCATCGACGTATTCGAACTGCAGGCGAGCGGCAAGCGAGGCAGGCGGTGACCAGGCCGACAGGGCGTCGCGCTGACCACAGAGCAGGAGGTGTAAGGCGGGGAAACGCTCGAGAGCGTCGAATGAAGCAGGAACAATGCAGCGGGGACCGAAGTCCCCGCCCATTGCATCGATCGCGATGACGATTTCGATCGAGGATTACTCGTCGGAACCTTTGTCGATCACTTTGCGACCGCGGTAGAAACCGTCGGGCGACACGTGGTGGCGCAGGTGAACTTCACCGGTGCTCTTTTCCACGGACAGAGCGTTCGCTTCGAGGGCGTCGTGCGAACGACGCATGTCGCGAGCGGAACGGGATTTTTTGTTCTGCTGAACAGCCATGATTTAACTCCTAAACGTTTGGGTCACGCTTCAACTGCGCAAGTACACTGAACGGGTTGGGTCGCTTTTCCTCGTCCGCCGGCTCTTCGGGCGCCTCGAAACCTTCCGGATGCTGGCAAGCACCTTCTGGATGCACGGGAATGATCGGCAGCGCGAGCAGCAGCTCTTCTTCGATCAGACTATGCAGATCCAGAGGCTCTTCACCAACCTCCAGGGCATCGTAACCCTGTGGCAAGGCATCGGCCGACTTCCCTTCCCAGAGCACGGCGAAATCGAATTCGCTGCTAATGGGAAGCACTGCCGGCTCCAGACAACGCTGGCAAATCATCTCGACCTTGGTATCCAGGACACCATGGATGACGAATTGCTTTTGTTGATCACGCCCGAAGTCGAGGACGACGGCAACCGCGCCTTCGGACTTCACGAGCTGCTCGCCGACACGCCGCATGTTCGCGAGAGGCAGCTCACCCTTGAGGGTTACGCCGCGATCCGCCAATTTGCGAGGATCGACCTGAGGTGGAATTGGCCCATTCAACATAAGCGCGCCATTATAGGGACGGCCTTACGGCTGTCAAAGGAAATTAACCCCGAAGCGACTCCGACCGACCTTTGGTCGACCTCGCCCGAGAACAAACTGATGCCTCTCATTCTACTCGCTTCCAGCTCGCCTTACCGCCGCCAATTGCTGGAAAGGCTGCAGCTGCCCTTCGCCCACCAGTCGCCGGACATCGACGAGACGCCGCTACCCGGCGAGAGCCCGCGGGCGCTGGTAGAACGCCTGGCCCGCGCCAAGGCCGCCGCCCTGGCCGATCAGCGGGAGCCGACACTTATCATCGGCTCGGATCAGGCGACCGCCATCGACGGCGAGATTCTTGGCAAGCCCCTGACTCATGAACGGGCTCATCAGCAACTGGCCCGGGCCAGCGGTCGCACCCTGGTGTTCCATACCGGCCTGACCGTACTGGACAGTCGAACCGGCGAGTACCGCAGCGAAGTGGTGGATTTCCAGGTGCGCTTTCGCCCGCTGGATGCTGCGACGATCGATCGCTATCTGCGGGCGGAGCAACCCTATGATTGCGCCGGCAGCTTCAAGGCCGAAGGCCTCGGCATCGCCCTGTTCGAAGCCATGCAGGGAGAGGATCCGACCAGTCTGATCGGCCTCCCGCTGATCCGCCTGGCCGCATTGCTGCGCCAGGCAGGAGTGCAGGTGCCCTAGGCCACCTGCAGCTGGCACCAATTAACGCAGCGCCGGACCCTGCCAGCCCATATAGAGCGCCAGACGCTCGGCAACGCTGGCACCCAGGCGCTTGGCGAAGCGATCAAAGGGCGAGTCCTCCTGGGTAAAGTCCACCAGGCGCTCCTCCTTGACCACGTCCCGTGCCACGTAGCTGGCACTGCCGAGCCCATCGATCAACCCCAGGGAAAGCGCCTGCTCGCCGGACCACACCAGTCCGGAGAACAACTCGGGATGACCCTCGACCTTGAGTCGATCGCCGCGGCCTTTCTTGACGCTGTCGATGAACTGCTGATGGGTGGTATCCAGCACCTGCTGCCAGAAGCGGGTCTCTTCGGGCTTCTGCGGCTGGAAGGGATCCAGGAAGGCCTTGTGTTCGCCGGAGGTATAGACCCGCCGCTCCACGCCCAGCTTTTCCATGGTGCCGACGAAACCGAAGGAAGCCGCGGTCACGCCGATGGAGCCGACCAGACTGGCCTTGTCGGCATAGATGGCATCGGCCGCACTGGCCACATAGTAGGCGCCCGAGGCACCCAGGTCGGTGATCACCGCGTACAGCTTGATGTCCGGGTGCAGACCGCGCAGACGCTTGATCTCGTCATAGATGTAGCCGGATTGCACCGGACTGCCGCCTGGGCTGTTTATACGCAGCACCACACCGCGGGTGTTGCTGTCGTCAAAGGCCTTGCGCAGCGCCGTCACAACATTGTCGGCACTGGCCTTCTCGTCGTCGGCGATCACGCCCTTGAGCTCGATGAGCGCGGTATGGGCGCCGGACTCGGTCACCCCGCCCTTCTTGCCCAGGGACAGCAGGGGCGTGAACAGCACCAGCATGACAATCAGATAGGCGAAGGTCAGCAACTTGAAAAAGATGCCCCAGCGCCGCGCTCGCCGTTGCTCGCGCACGCTGGCGAGCATGGTCTTCTCGATCAGGGCCCAGGTCTTGTCGTCCGCCGGACGCGTACGTCCGCTGTCTTCCTTCCACTCGTCAGCCATGCCCGCTATCACTCCTGCACACCACATTGTCACCCAGCCATACCGCCAGGTCCGCGAAAGCTTCGATCACCAGGCGCGGCCCGAAATCCCTGAGGACCTCGGCCGGCTGGGCACCATAGGCGACCCCGACCGCCGCGACCCCGGCGCGCCGTGCCATTTCCAGGTCGAAGACCGCATCTCCTACCAGGAGGGCCCGCTCCGGCGCCACGCCACAGTGGGCGAGAATCTCCTGCACCATCTGCGGATCGGGCTTGCCGGCGGCCTCGTCGGCGCAGCGGGTGATGTCGAAGAAATCGCTCAGGCCATGCTGCTGCAGCGAACGCGCCAGCCCGCGCCGGCTCTTGCCCGTCGCCACGGCCAGCTGATAACCCTGGGCGCGAAAGCGCTGCAGCCCGCTCAGCACATCGGGAAACAGCGGCGAGGCCGCCTGCTCGCGACGGACGAATTCGGCGCTGTAGGCATCGCGAAAGCCCTCGATCTGCGCCGGGGTCACCAGCTGCGGATAGAGGGTCTGGATTGCCGCGACCAGCTCCAGGCCGATGATGCCCTTGATGGCCACGTCGCTGCGCGGCGGCAACCCCAACTGCTCGGCCGCCACGTGCATGACCTCGACGATCCGGCCGATGGAATCCGCCAGAGTGCCGTCCCAGTCGAAGATCAGCAGCTGGTAGTCAGGCATCCAGACGCTCCAGCGTCTGACTCCAGGTGCTGTCGACCGGCGCTTCCAGGCGCAGCTCACCGCCTTCGGGCAAGGGGATCACCAGACTCGCCGAGTGCAGGAACAGTCGCTTGCCGCCGAGTTCGCGGATCTCCTGGGAAAAGGCTTCGTCGCCGTACTTGGGATCGCCGGCGATGGCGTGCCCCGCATGGCGCGCATGGACGCGGATCTGATGGGTCCGCCCGGTCACCGGCCGCGCCTCGACCAGGGTGGCGAATTCGCCATAGCGCCGCAGCACCCGGAATTCGGTGAGCGCCTCCTTGCCCTCGTCGTTGACCTCGACCATGCGCTCGCCGGACCTGAGGGTGTTCTTCAGCAGCGGCGCGCTGATCTTCTTCTTGGCCGCCGGCCAATGGCCGCGCACCAGGGCGTGATAGCGCTTGTCCACGCCGTCGCCGCGCAAGGCTTCGTGCAGGAAGCGCAGCATGCTGCGCTTCTTGGCGATCATCAGCAGGCCCGAGGTATCCCGATCGAGACGATGGACCAGCTCGATGTCGCGGGCGTCGGGACGCAGCTGGCGAAAGACCTCGATGACCCCGCCGGACAGGCCACTGCCGCCGTGCACGGCGATGCCGGCCGGCTTGTTGATGACGATGAGGGTCTTGTCCTCGTGGACGATGGAGTCTTCCAGGCGCTCGAGCAGTCCCTTGGCCAGGGGTGCTGGCTCGTCGGGCTCGGACAGGCGCAGTGGCGGTACGCGGATCTGGTCGCCGGCCTGCAGACGATAGTCGGGCTTGATGCGCCCCTTGTTCACCCGTACTTCGCCCTTGCGCAGGATGCGATAGATGAGGGTCTTGGGCGCGCCCTTGAGCTGGGTACGCAGGAAGTTGTCGATACGCTGGCCGGCATAGTCGGCGGGCACATCGAGCAGTTGAACGCCGGTGCTGGGAGAAGGAGGCTTAGTCATCGACAGATGATAGCAATTTTCCCTTATTTGAAGCACTTAAAGCTTGCTGCTATAGTCCGGAGGCGGTTATCAGTCCTGTCTGGATGGCACCGCTCGCGAGGC
Source organism: Pseudomonas aestiva (assembly GCF_039908605.1). Taxonomy (NCBI): domain Bacteria; kingdom Pseudomonadati; phylum Pseudomonadota; class Gammaproteobacteria; order Pseudomonadales; family Pseudomonadaceae; genus Pseudomonas; species Pseudomonas aestiva. Next base: position 3,539,966 of record NZ_CP150916.1, read on the forward strand.
CGTAGATTCCGCCCGCGAATAATAGGCTGCAAATGCAATAGTCACTGGACGTCTGGCCGTCCAGCAGACCGCCGACTCTGCCCAAGGGGGTGAGTGGCGAGCTGCGATCCGCCTGGTAACCAAGGCAGCGGCACCCAGGGTGTCAGCTGTAAAACGACAACCGCTCCGGACCTTGCGGGCGGCACCAGATTCCTGAAGATTGTGTGCAGGATGGAGATGCACAACCAGCGTATCGCGTAGCCTGACAGTACGCCTGCAGCCCGCTTCGCGCCCAGCTTCGGCCAAGGTGACGATCGCAGGTGGAAGCCTCAAGGCCAACGGCCGATGCTCCAACCGCGACACCTGACACGAATCCCGCGACGACCCGGCTGCCTGAGCCTTTCGGCTGTCACGCCCGCACCATGCCTGGTTGATTCCTCCTCTTGTGGAGCTGCAACGGCAGTCGCTCAAGCGCCTGCAGGAGACGTAGTCGCGGCACGCCCCCGGGCCTGCTGCTGGACACGAAGGCCGGCTTGGACCGGCTTCGATACGACCCCGTGCACCCTTCTCCTGAATCCTGTTGCCACCACGTGGGCCGAGAGCCTGGAACGTAGTGGTATTACATGAAAAGAATGCTCATCAACGCGACCCAGCCCGAGGAATTGCGGGTTGCCCTGGTCGACGGTCAACGTCTGTTCGATCTGGACATCGAGTCCGGAGCCCGCGAACAGAAAAAGGCCAACATCTACAAAGGCCGCATCACCCGCATCGAGCCCAGCCTGGAAGCCGCCTTCGTCGACTTCGGCGCCGACCGCCACGGCTTCCTCCCGCTGAAGGAAATCTCCCGGGAATACTTCAAGAAGAACCCGGAAGGCCGCGTCAACATCAAGGAAGTGCTCTCCGAAGGCCAGGAAGTAGTCGTCCAGGTCGAAAAGGAAGAGCGCGGCAACAAGGGCGCCGCCCTGACCACCTTCATCAGCCTCGCCGGTCGCTACCTGGTGCTGATGCCCAACAATCCCCGCGCGGGCGGCATCTCCCGTCGCATCGAGGGTGAAGAGCGCAACGAACTGCGCGAAGCCCTGAACGGCCTGAACGCCCCGGGCGACATGGGTCTGATCGTGCGCACCGCCGGTCTCGGTCGCAGCACCGAAGAACTGCAGTGGGACCTCGACTACCTGCTGCAACTCTGGTCCGCCATCAACGAAGCCTCGGGCGAGCGCAAGGGTCCCTTCCTGATCTATCAGGAAAGCAACGTCATCATTCGCGCCATCCGCGACTACCTGCGCCAGGACATCGGCGAGGTGCTGGTCGACAGCGTCGAAGCCCAGGAAGAAGCCCTGAGCTTCATCCGCCAGGTGATGCCGCAGTACGCCAGCAAGATCAAGCTGTATCAGGACAGCGTCCCGCTGTTCAATCGCTTCCAGATCGAAAGCCAGATCGAGACCGCCTTCCAGCGTGAAGTGAAGCTGCCCTCGGGCGGCTCCATCGTCATCGACCCCACCGAAGCCCTGGTGTCCATCGACATCAACTCGGCGCGCGCCACCAAGGGCGGCGACATCGAAGAAACCGCCCTGCAGACCAACCTGGAAGCGGCTGAGGAAATCGCCCGCCAGCTGCGCCTGCGCGACATCGGCGGCCTGATCGTCATCGACTTCATCGACATGACCCCGGTGAAGAACCAGCGCGCCGTGGAAGATCGCGTCCGCGAAGCCCTGGAAGCCGACCGCGCCCGCGTGCAGATCGGTCGCATCTCCCGCTTCGGCCTGCTGGAAATGTCCCGCCAGCGCCTGCGCCCTTCCCTGCGCGAAACCAGCGGTATCGTCTGCCCCCGCTGCAACGGCCAGGGCATCATCCGCGACGTGGAATCCCTGTCGCTGGCCATCCTGCGCCTGATCGAGGAAGAAGCCCTCAAGGATCGCACCGCCGAGGTTCGTGCCCACGTACCCATCCAGGTCGCGTCCTTCCTGCTCAACGAGAAGCGCAACAGCATCACCAAGATCGAGCTGCGCACCCGCGTGCGCATCATCATCCTGCCGGACGATCATATCGAGACCCCGCACTTCGAAGTGCAGCGTCTGCGTGACGACAATCCCGAGCTGCTGAACAGCCAGTCCAGCTACGAGATGGCCAACACCGAAGCCGAAGAGGTGCAGCCGGTCAGCTCCACCCGCACCCTGGTGCGCCAGGAAGCAGCGGTGAAGGTTGCGCCCGAGCGCGCACCGGCCCCCACCCCGGTCACGGCCGAAGTCGTGGCGCCCGTCGCCCCTGCAGCCAAGGCCACCGCCGAGCCCAATCTGTTCAAGGGCCTGGTCAAGTCCCTGGTCAGCCTGTTCGCCGGCAAGACCGAAGAGCAGCCCATGGCCGACAAGGCCGTTGCCGCGCCGGTCGCCGCCAAGAGCAGCGACGAGCAGCGCAGCCAGGACGAGCGCCGCAACGGCCGTCAGCAGAATCGCCGCCGCGAAGGTCGTCGTGACGACGAGCGCAAGCCGCGCGAAGAGCGTCAGCCCCGCGCCGATCGTGGCGAGCGCAGCGAGCGCCCGGCCCGTGAAGAGCGCAAGCCGCGGGAAGAGCGTCAGCCCCGCGAGGAGCGTCAGGCCCGTGAAGACCGCCCGGCTCGCGAAGAGCGTCAGCCCCGCGAAGAGCGCGCCACTCGCGAAGAGCGTCAACCGCGTGAAGAACGCCAGCCGCGCGAAGACCGCCCGGCTCGCGAAGAGCGTCAGCCCCGTGAGGAGCGCGCCTCTCGCGAAGAGCGTCAGCCGCGTGAAGAGCGTCAACCCCGTGAAGAGCGCCAGCCGCGCGAAGAGCGCGTGAGTGCCGAAGAGCGTCCGGCTCGCGAAGAGCGCCAGCCGCGTGAGGAGCGTCAGCCTCGCGAGGAACGCAAGCCACGTGAAGAGCGTCAGCCTCGCGAGGAGCGCAAGGCTCGCGAAGAGCGTCAGGAAGCGGCCAGTGCCGAAGAGCTGAACGAAGAAGAAGTACTGGAAGGCAATGACGAGCTGGAAGAAGGCGAAGAGCGTCCGCGTCGCCGTTCCCGCGGTCAGCGTCGCCGCAGCAACCGTCGTGAGCGTCAGCGCGATGCCAATGGCAACTTCATCGAAGACGAAGAGCCGGGTACCGATGCCCCTGTAGCGCCCGCCGCCATAGCTCTGGGCACCGCTGTCGTGGTGAGCGAGAGCGTGACTGCCGTCGCCACCCAGGAAGCGGCTCGTGAGGCTCATCAGCAGGAGCCAGTGGCTGCTGCCGACACCCCTGTCGCTGAAGTCACCCGGGAAACCGCGGTGGAGCAGCCTGCCGCCGAAGCGCCGGCCCAGCCGGAGATCCTCACGCCCGACGTGAGCCAGCTGCAGGACGAGCGTGCGCCGCACCAGGAAGTAGAAATCGCCGCACCTGCCGCCGAGCAGATCGCCCCGGTCGCGACCCCTGCCGCCATTCCTACCGCACCGGTCGAAGCTGAAACCGCAGAGTCGGCCGCAGGCCGCGCCTCCAACGACCCGCGCGAGCGTCGTCGCCGTGAGCGCATGGCTCGTGAAGCTGAAGCCGCTCGCGCCAGCCAGCCCGAGCAGCAGGCCGAGGCACCCGCGCTGGGCGCCATAGCCGAAACCGAGGAAACCTTCGCTACCGCAGCGGTAGGCACCGTGGAGCCGCAGCAGACGCCCGAGGTCCAGCCCGCCCAGGCGACCGAGGAGCTGCCCGCAGCCGAGGCCGAGTCGGCACCGATAGTGATGGAAGAGCCCGTCGAGGTCGTACCCAGCCTTGCCCAGGAAGAAGCGGCCAGTGTCGCCCTGACCGGTCAGGACAGTGTCACTGACGAAGCGCCCAAGGCCGATGCCGTGAAAGAGGACGAGGCCACTCAGGCCGAACTCGATCGCAAGCTCAAGGACTCCCGGGAAAATCATCCCGGCTGATCTCAGCCACCCATGAAAAGGGGCGCCTAGGCGCCTCTTTTTTTATGCCTGGAATCCGTACAGGCGCCGGTACGCGCCCGACGCCACCCTGGACATGCCATAGCAGCCTCGCGAAGGCGAGCACTGAGCCAGAAGCAGGGGAAGATGACCTTCGTGCCAAACCCCACGCCGGGGCTGCCTCAACCCACCTACGGCCCCCTGCATACTGTGTAGGTTGACGCTAAGCGCGGCGAAGCCCAACGCTGGCGCGATAGCAGAACTGTTGGGCCTCGGCGATGGAGCCGCCTCAACCCAACCTACAGTGCCCCGCATACTGGGTAGAGCGCAGCGAAGCCCAACGCTGGCGAGATAACCAAGGCTGCCGGGCTTCGAGGGTGGAACCGCCTCAACCCAACCTGCGGTGCCCCGGCATAGCCGGTAGGTTGGCGCTGAGCGCAACGAAGCCCAACGCCGGAAGGAATGGCCGGACTGTTGGGCTTCGGCGGTGGAGCTGCCTCAGCCAACCTACCATGCCTCGGCATACCGGGTAGGTTGGTGCTGAGCGCAGCGAAGCCCAACGCCGGGCGAGGTAGCCTGTCTGCCGGAGGCTCCAGCACCCATGTGGGAAAAATCCTGGGCATAAAAAAACCCAGCCATTGGCTGGGTTTTTCGAGCGTATCCCGAAGGATTAACGCTTGGAGTACTGCGGACGCTTACGCGCTTTGCGCAGACCGACTTTCTTACGCTCGACTTCACGGGCGTCACGAGTGACGTAACCGGCTTTGCGCAGGGAGCTGCGGTAGCCTTCGTCGTACTCGATCAGAGCGCGGGTGATGCCGTGACGGATAGCACCGGCCTGACCGCTCACACCACCGCCAGCGACGGTAACGTAGATGTCGAACTTCTCCAGGGTCTCGGTCAGCTCGAGGGGCTGACGCACGACCATGCGCGCGGTTTCGCGGCCGAAGAAGGTGTCCAGAGCGCGATCGTTGATGGAGATCTTGCCAGTGCCCGGACGGAGGAAGACACGAGCGGTGGCAGTCTTACGACGGCCGGTACCGTAATTTTGAGTTGCCGACATGTTGTACTATCCCGATTAAAACTTGAGTTCTTGGGGCTGCTGAGCGGTGTGCGGATGGTTCGCACCCTTGTACACCTTGAGCTTGCGATACATGTCGCGGCCCAGCGGGTTCTTCGGCAGCATACCCTTGACGGCGGTCTCGATGACGCGCTCGGGAGCACGGGCGATCAGCTTTTCGAAGTTGATCGACTTGATGCCACCCGGGAAACCGGAGTGATGGTAGTACATCTTGTCGGTAGTCTTGGCACCGGTCACACGAACCTGCTCGGCGTTGATGACGACGATGTAGTCGCCGGTGTCAACGTGAGGGGTGTATTCGGGCTTGTGCTTGCCACGCAGGCGAGTGGCAATTTCAGTAGCCAGACGACCCAGAGTCTGGCCAGCAGCGTCGACGACGTACCAGTCGCGCTTAACGGTTTCCGGTTTTGCGGTGAAAGTTTTCATTCTCTATGGCCTCAGAGGCCGCCCTGGTAAAAAGACGGCAAATTCTACACAACAGTGCAACCCCAGACAAGTCGGGGGCAGCCGGAAACAGACGCTCTTCGGGGGCTCGGGTCGGCGTCCGCTACGGCGATCTCGGCAGGCTTAGGCATCCCCCGCCAAGAAAGCTGCGGCATGATACCCGCTCAGGGTAAAAAAGCAAGCAGAGAATCAGAAGGAAAATAGCGCCTGGGTAGCCGCCGAACCCTGACGGCGTGAGGCCAGGTGGTCTGCCAGTCGCGTGGGTTCCGGCAGGCGGTGACGCCTTACGCAGGTCATGACCAGCGCGGGCGCAGTGGCCAGACCGACCCGGTGCCCGGGCGACACGATCAGCGGCCTGACCCGATCCTTGCTGCGCAGCACCGTACCTATCACCCCATCCTCGCGATCCAGCAAGTCGACCTGGCTGCCGCGCGTCTCGGCGAGCTCGCCGTGGTGGCCGGTAAGGATTTTCTTGGCCACGCCGATCGTCGGCAGACCGGTGACCACACCCAGATGAGCGGCGATGCCCAGCCGGCGGGGATGGGCGATGCCGTGGCCATCGCAGAACACCAGATCGGGAGTCTCCGGCAATTCCGCCAGTGCCTGGAGCAGTGCAGGGAGTTCCCGAAAGGACAGCAGTCCCGGGACATAGGGCATCACCGTGGGGATGCGCGCGACGGCATGGGCCAGCGGCTGGAGGGTCTCGGCATCGAGCAGGACGGCCACCGCACGGGTGATCTCGCCGCCCTCTTCGAAACCTACGTCGACACCGGCGTAACGCCGCGGCGAGCCGAAGTCGTCGTGCAGCAGGACCTGCCTGGCGAGTTGCCTTTGCAGGATGCGCGCCTGAGTGGGCGAGCCATCCCAATCGGCGAAGGGATCGGAATTCACGCGTACCTCCCGAAAACCTGGGTCAAGGGGTTGATCCCTCAACCCAGGCAGGGTTCACGGCTTGTGCGGACGCGCCAGGTATTCGTGGGACTGCATTTCCAGCAGGCGACTGAGAGTGCGCTGGAATTCGAACTCCAGGCGGCCACCGGAATAGAGGTCCTTGAGCTCGACCTCGGCGGACAGGATCAGCTTGACCTGGCGATCGTAGAACTCATCGACCAGGTTGATGAAGCGTCGTGCCATGTCGTCCTTGAGCGCATCCATCTGCTCGACATTGCTGACCAGTACCGTCTGGAAGATCTTGCCCAGCTCGATGTAGTCGTTCTGGCTGCGCGGACCGTCGCAAAGGGCGCGGAAATCGAACCAGGCGACGTCTTCGCAGGTGCGGCGGGCGCGGATCTCGCGATTCTCGATCATCAGCGGCACGTCTTCGCAGAGGTCGTTGCACTCGACGGTGAGCGAACGGAAGCTCTTGGCCATCGCCGCCTCGACGGCTTCGCTCAGCGGATAATGAAAGAGCTGGGCCTGCTCCAGGGCGCGCAGGCGATAGTCCACGCCGCTGTCGACGTTGACGATCTCGGTATGCTCCTTGAGCAGCGCGATGGCCGGCAGGAAGCGCGCGCGCTGCAGGCCGTCCTTGTAGAGGCCGTCGGGTACGATGTTCGAGGTGGCGACCAGACTTACGCCGTTCTTGAACAGCTCTTCGAGCAGGGTCGCCAGGATCATGGCATCGGTGATGTCGGAAACGAAGAATTCGTCGAAGCAGATCACCCGCGCCTCGTCGGCGAAGCGCCGGGCGATGATGGTCAGGGGATTCTTCTCGCCCTTGAGGGTGCGCAGCTCTTCGTGGACACGCTTCATGAAGCGGTGGAAGTGGGTGCGCATCTTCTGCTTGAACGGCAGGGCGTCATAGAAGGTATCGACCAGGTAGGTCTTGCCGCGCCCTACCCCACCCCAGAAATACAGACCCTTGACCGGCGTGACCGTCTTGCGCCCGAGCAGCTTGCCGAACAGGCCACCCTTGGACGCGGGCTCGACGAGCAATTCGTCATAGAGGCGCTGCAGATGGCGGACGGCCTCTTCCTGGGCAGCATCGTAGAAAAACTCCGGGCGCTTGAGGTCGGCCTGGTAACGCTCGAGGGGGGTCATGGCGGCTTCTGGTCGGGTGGGAAAAAAGGTGGTCACTGTAATGGCGGTCCCTGGCGTTGACAACGCCGGGGACCACGGGTGCCCTTTAGGACTCGGCCAGTTGTGCGAGCGCGGCCCGAGTGCGCTCGATCAGGGCATCGCGCGCGGCGGGGGAATCGCTGGCGACGCCCTCAGCCATCACCTGATCATCCAGCAGCAGCTGGAAGCCGTTGCCCTCGCCTGCCACGACACTGGCCGGCGTCGCGACCAACTGCTTGCTGGTGATGCCGGCGGTCTTGGCTTCGGCGAAAGGGACCGACAGCGCCAGTTCGGTGCCGTCGGCGTCGAGCAGGCGGAAACGAAAGCTATCGCCTTCACGGAAGCTGACGAAGCGGGCGGTCTTGCTGGCCTTCTTCTTGGTGCTGCCGGCAGCGACCTGGGTCTTGAGCGAGCGCAGGCCCACGGCTTCGCGCAGTTCGCCGAGGAAGGGCGTGGCATCGCGGCGGGCCTTGGCGGCGCCGGCCAGCAGGATGTCTTCCAGATCGTCGGGACGGGCGATCAGCGCCGCATAGCGCTCGCGGGCTTCGCCCAGCTCGGCATCCAGTACCTCGAACAGCTGACCCTTGGCTTCGCCCCAGGCCAGGCCATCCTGCAGGGCTGCGCGGAAGGCCGCGCTCTGCTCGGGGGTAGCGAAGGCCTGGTAGAGGGTGAAGAGATGGGCGCTGTCAGGATCCTTGGGCTCGCCGGGCAGGCGCGAGTCGGTGACGATCCGGGCGATGGCGTCCTTGAGCTGCTTGGCGCTGCCGAACAGCGGGATGGTGTTGTCGTAGCTCTTCGACATCTTGCGGCCATCGAGACCGGGCAAGGTGGAGACGCTTTCCTCGATGACCGCCTCGGGCAGGGCGAAATAGTCGCGCCCGTTGCCGAACAGGTGGTTGAAGCGCTGACCGATGTCGCGGGCCATCTCCACGTGCTGGATCTGGTCGCGCCCGACCGGCACGCGCAGGGCATTGAACATGAGGATGTCCGCGGCCATCAGCACCGGGTAGCTGTAGAGGCCCATGGTCACGCCCGCGTCGGGGTCTTCGCCCTGTTCCAGGTTGCGGTCGACCGCGGCCTTGTAGGCATGAGCGCGATTGAGCAGGCCCTTGCCGGCGACGCAAGTGAGCAGCCAGGTCAGTTCGGGGATCTCCGGGATGTCGGACTGGCGATAGAAGGTCACCCGCTCCGGATCCAGGCCGCTGGCCAGCCAGGTGGCGGCGATCTCCAGGCGCGAACGCTGGATGCGCGCGGGATCGTCGCACTTGATCAGGGCATGGTAGTCGGCGAGGAAATAGAAGGAGTCGGCATCGGCGGCCAGACTGGCGCGGATGGCGGGACGGATGGCCCCGGCGTAGTTGCCCAGGTGCGGGGTGCCGGTGGTGGTGATGCCAGTGAGAATGCGAGTGGTCATGGAGGCGCTGGGAATCCGAGAGACTAACGAGGGTCAGGCCTGCAGGCGCGGCAGGACCAGATCTTTGAGTTCGACGAGTTTGCCATGGAAGAAATGGCTGCACTCGGCGACGCGAAGCAATTCGTGCGGCTGTTCGAGCGCGGCGGACCAGGCGTAGACCCGCTCGGGGGTCACCACCTCGTCGGCTTCGGGCTGGATCACCGTGAGGCGCCCCCGCTGTGGCAGGCGACCGTCGACCGCGAAACGCTCCACCGGCGGCGCCAGCATGAACAGCCGTTCCACCGCCACGCCTTCGCCTTCCAGGCGGCCGCCCAGGCAGGCGGCGACACAGGAACCGAAGGAGAAACCGCAGAGGGTCAGCGGCAGGTCGGGATGGCGCTCGCGCAACCAAGCCACGGCGGCCGCGGCATCGTCGATCTCGCCTTCACCGCCGGCATGCACGCCGGTGCTGGCGCCGACGCCACGAAAGTTGAATCTGAGGGTGGCCTGGCCGGCGTCCCGGGCGATGCGCTGCAGGGTGGCGACCACCTTGTTCTGCATGGCGCCGCCATGGAGCGGATGGGGATGACAGAGCAGGACCGCGCCGGTGGCGGCATCCGGGCTCTGGTACAGCGCTTCCAGAGTGCCGGCGGGGCCCTCCAGCAGCAGGGATTGTTCACGGGCTGACACGCTTGACTCCGTGATCCCGGACGAACAGTGCTCATCCAAGGAGTTGATTTTGATAGGGTCGATCCTGCGCGATGCCTGACTGCGGGGTATGATGACGCCCAGCGAATGGCAGATGACGCAACCCAGTGTACAGGCTCGCCGGTCTGCCGTTACCGTAAAGCAAAGCCGCTCATAGAGGAAGTTTCGTGGAACAGTCGCTCACTACCTGGTTGTTGCCCCTGATCGCGCTGCTGATCGGGGTCGGGATAGGTTTTCTGCTGGCGCGCCTGGTGCCGGGTGCCGCGCCGAGCCGCGTGCAGCGCCAGCTGGATGACCTGCAGAAGAAGTTCGACGACTACCAGCACGAGGTCACCAGCCACTTCAGCACCACCGCCGGCCTGGTGCGCAAGCTCACCCAGACCTACCAGGACATGCAGTCGCACCTGTCCGAAGGCGCCGAGCGTCTTGCCCAGGACGAGCTGACCCGTCAGCACCTGCTGGCCTCGCTGCACAGCGCCGAGCAGCGTTACCCGTCCAGTCGCGAGCGCATCGACGGTCCGACCGAAGCGCCGCGGGACTATGCGCCCAAGGGTGACGGCACCCCCGGCACCCTCGACGAAACCTACGGCGTGAAAAGCCGCGGTTGATCGCCAAGGCCGGGGACTCCCCGGCCTTCTGCTTTCCGGCGCCTGCCCTCGTCACTCGGGGCGCGACGCCCGGCCCTTTTCCGGCCCGTCATGGCATAATCTGCGGTTGCAGTCTTTCGCAGGAGAACGCCATGCCCGCAGCGGCCAGTGGCCTGAGCCTCTACGGCATCAAGGCCTGTGACACCATGAAGAAGGCCCGCCAATGGCTCGATGAGCATGGCCAGGCCTATCACTTCCATGACTACAAGCAGAGCGGCATCGACCGCGAACGGCTGGCGGCCTGGTGCGCGGAACATGGCTGGGACAAGGTGCTCAATCGCGCCGGCACCACCTTCCGCAAACTCGACGACGCCCAGAAGGCCGACCTCGATACCGCCAGGGCCATCGACCTGATGCTGGCGCAGCCTTCGATGATCAAGCGACCCGTGCTCGATCTCGGCGACCGTACCCTGCTGGGCTTCAAGCCCGAGCTCTATGCCGCGGCCCTGAACTGACTCCGCGGCCACCGCCCCTACTACCGAACATCTCGCACCGACCGGATCGGTGCCTCTGCAAAGGAACAGTCTCATGTCGAATGCCCTCTTCAGTATCGCCTTCGGTGTCGGCACCCAGAATCGCCAGGACGCCTGGCTGGAAGTCTTCTATGCACAGCCTCTGCTGAATCCCCCGGCAGCGCTGGTCGAGGCGGTCGCGCCACTGCTGGAGTACCAGGGTGGCAACCAGGCCATCGCCTTCGCTCCGGCCCAGGCCCGCGGTCTGGCCGAAGCCCTCAAGGGCATCGATGCCGTGCAGTCGGCGCTGCTGACCCGCCTGGCGGAAAGCAACAAGCCGCTGGTGGCCACCCTGCTGGCCGAAGACGCCGCACCCGCCTCCACCCCCGAGGCCTACCTGAAGCTGCATCTGCTGTCCCATCGCCTGGTCAAGCCCCATGGGCTGAACCTGACCGGCATCTTCGCCCTGCTGCCCAATGTGGCCTGGACCAACCAGGGCGCCGTGGACCTGGCCGAGCTGCCGGCCGAGCAGCTGGAAGCCCGTCTACGCGGCAAGCTGCTGGAAGTCTTCTCGGTGGACAAGTTCCCCAAGATGACCGACTACGTGGTGCCGGCCGGCGTGCGTATCGCCGATACCGCCCGCGTGCGCCTGGGTGCCTATGTGGGTGAAGGCACCACGGTGATGCACGAAGGCTTCGTCAACTTCAACGCCGGTACCGCCGGCCCGGGCATGATCGAAGGCCGCGTCTCCGCGGGCGTCTTCGTCGGCAAGGGCTCGGACCTGGGCGGCGGCTGCTCGACCATGGGCACCCTGTCGGGCGGTGGCAACATCATCATCAGCGTCGGCGAAGGCTGCCTGATCGGGGCCAACGCCGGCATCGGCATCCCGCTGGGCGATCGCTGCACCGTGGAATCCGGCCTCTATGTGACCGCGGGTACCAAGGTCGCCGTGCTGGATGACGAGAACCAGCTGGTACGGGTGGTCAAGGCGCGCGAACTGGCCGGTCAGAGCGACCTGCTGCTGCGCCGCAATTCGGAAACCGGCGCGGTCGAGTGCAAGACCAACAAGACCGCCATCGAACTCAACGAAGCGCTGCACGCGCACAACTGAGTCCACAACCGGGCAGCCCGCCTCACGCGGGCTACCCCGGAGCTGTCGCCATGTCGCTACCCTCTCCCTGGAGAGCCGAGTTTCCGGCTTTCACCGCCTTCGCCGCCGACGGCATCACCTACCTCGACAGCGCCGCCACGGCGCAGAAGCCCCAGGTGGTGCTGGATGCCCTGCTGGCCAGCTACAGCCTGGGTGCAGCCAATGTGCACCGCGCCCAGCACTGGGCCGCCGAGCGGACCACCGCCGCCTACGAAGGCGCCCGTGGACGGATCGCCGCCTGGCTGGGCGCGGCCGCGCCGCACGAGGTGGTGCTGACCCGCGGCGCGACCGAGGCCCTCAATCTGCTGGCCTATGGGCTGGAAGACGCCTGCGCGGCGGGTGACGAGATTCTCATCAGCGCCCTCGAGCACCATGCCAATCTGCTGCCCTGGCAGCAGCTGGCCCGGCGTCGGGGCCTTGAACTCAGGGTCATCCCCCTGACCCCGAGCGGTCATCTGGACCTGGAAGCCGCCGAGCGGCTGCTGGGCCCACGAACGCGCGTGGTCGCGGTCAGCCAGCTGTCCAATGTGCTCGGCACCTGGCAGCCACTGGCGGAACTCGCGGCCCTGGTACGGGCGCGCTCGCCGGCCTGGCTGGTGGTGGACGGCGCCCAGGGCGCGGTCCATGGCCGCCATCGCCCGGGCGACTTCGACGCCGACTTCTATGTCTTTTCCGGCCACAAGCTCTATGCCCCCGAGGCCATCGGCGTGCTCTGGGGCAAGGCCGCTGGCCTGGCGCGGCTCAAGCCCTGGCAGTTCGGCGGCGAGATGGTGCAGCACACCACCTTCACCGACGCCCGCTTCCATGCCGCGCCCATGGGCTTCGAAGCCGGGACGCCGCCCATAGGCGCGGCCATCGCCCTGGGCGCCGCGGTCGACTGGCTACAGGGTCAGGACGAGACGCTGATCCGCGGTCACGAGCAGGCGCTCAGTCTGAAGCTCCTGGCCGGGCTGGCCGCCCGCGACGGCGTCCAGGTGCTGGGTGAACCCCAGATCGCCCTGGCCAGCTTCCAGGTCGCGGGCATCGATGTCGGCGACCTCTCCCACCTGCTGGGTGAACAGGGCATAGCGGTGCGCGCCGGTCAGCACTGCGCCATGCCGCTGTTCCAGACCCTGCAGACCCCCGGTGCGCTGCGGGTCTCCCTCGGCCTGTACAACGATGCCGAGGACCTGCAGCGCTTTTTCACTGCCCTGGACAACGCCCTGGAGCTGCTGCGATGAATCTGCTTCCCGATGCGGCGGAAGCGCGCCGCGCCTTCATCATCGCCAAGGGCTGGGAGGCGCGCTCGCGACTGCTGCTGCAGTGGGCCGAGCGCCTGCCGGCGGTGCTCGCGGAAAGCGACGAGGATCTGGTGCAGGGCTGCGAGAGTCGGGTGCGCCTGACCCATGAAGCCCAGGGGGATCGCCACTTCTTTCGCGCCAGCAGCGAATCCCGGGTGCTCAAGGGACTGCTCGCCGTGGTGCTGGTGCGCGCCAATGGCCTGACCCGCGAAGAGCTGGGCCGCCTCGACATCCACGGCTGGCTGGGCGAACTCGGGCTGGAACGGCAGCTGTCGCAATCGCGCAGCAACGGCCTGAACGCCGTGCTCACGCGGATGCGCGAACTGGCGGCCTAGCCTTCGCTGGCCGCGGGATTGCGCCGCGCACGGAAGAATTCGGTCAGTACCTGGCCACAGGCCTCGGCCAGTACCCCGCCTTCCACCAGGACCCGGTGATTGAGAAAGTCCTGCTCGAAGAAGCGCCCGCGACTCTGGGCCATGCCGGCGCGTGGCTCGCTGGCGCCATAGACCAGCCGCTGGATGCGACTGTGGACGATGAGGCCGGCGCACATGCTGCAGGGCTCAAGCGTCACATAGAGCGTCGCGCCGGGCAGCCGGTAATTGGCCAGACGCGTGGCGGCATCGCGGATGGCCTCCATCTCGGCATGGGCGCTGGGATCGTGGGCGCCGATGGGCCGATTGAAACCGCGGCCGATGACCTCTCCGTCGAGCACCACCACGGCTCCGACCGGCACCTCGCCCTGTCCGGCGCCCTGCTCTGCCAGGACCAGGGCCTCGCGCATGAACAGGTCATCCCGGCTGCGATCGATGATGGGCAAGGGGCGGAAGCGGGCCATGACTGAACTCTGCGCAAAGCGCCATGATACCGCCGTCAGCCCGGGAGGCCAGCCATGGGATCCGACACCAAGAATGAATCCTTCGGCAAAAAATGATCGCAATAATGGTTATCGGATACAGCCGATGCGAAACTGGTGCGACGTCTGGGAGCCGTGCGTGATCGGCATCACATTCACAGCCATTCGGTGCTAAAGCTTTAACAGGACTGCCTTGGTGCGGTCCTATTCAAGAGTTCATCTGAGACAGTCGCATGATTGCTGTACCTTCCGGTCAGTCGCTGCAAAGCTGCGAAAGCGAGCCGATCCGCATTCCAGGCGCCATCCAGGCACACGGTTACCTCATCGCCTTCGATGAGGCGGAGTGGCTGACCAAGCATGTCAGCCGCAATCTGCCCGAGTTGCTGGGCAAGCCGCAGGTCGAGCTGCTGGGTCGGCCACTGCAGCAGGTGCTGCCGCTCGAGCTGTTCGAGCAGGTGCGGCAGGCGTTGACCCTGGAGCATCTGGAAGAAGCCAATCCGCTGAGCTGGACACGTCCGGTCCGCGACATGGACGTGATCCTGCATCGCAGCCGCGGCCTGGTGTTTCTGGAATTCGAGCCGGACGACCATGGCGGTGTCGAGCCCGCCGGGCTGGCGCGCGCTCTGGCCCGCCTGCAGCAGGCTCGCACCCTGCCCGAGCTGTGCGAAGGTGCGGTGCGCGAGGTGCGTGCCCTCACCGGCTTCGATCGGGTGGTGGTCTATCGCTTCGATGACGGCGGCGATGGCCAGGTGGTGACCGAGGACCGTGTCGACGACATCGACAGCTATCTGGGCATGCACTTTCCGGCGGCCGACATTCCTGCCCAGGCCCGCGCGCTCTATCACGAGAACTGGATTCGCAACATCCCCGACGCCCAGTACGAGGCGGTCCCGCTGGTACCGGCCTTTCTGCATGGCACCGGGCGGGATCCGATCGACCTCACCCACGCCGTGCTGCGCAGCGTATCGCCCATCCATTGTCAGTACGTGCGCAACCAGGGCCTGCGTGCGTCCATGAGCGTATCGCTGATCAGCGACGACAAGCTCTGGGGACTGATCAGCTGTGGCCATCGCGAACCGCTCTATCTGCCCTTCCGTACCCGGATGGCCTGCCGCTCGGTCGGGGTGCTGGTGTCGCTGATGATCCGCGCGCTGGAAAACCGCCAGGTGCAACGCGAGATCGATGCGCGCGAGGCGCAACTGGCGGCGCTGATCCAGGGCATGTGCGACAGCCGTGGCGAGGTACTCAGTGGCCTCAGCGAAAGACCCACCGATCTCCTGGAGCTGGTGAATGCCGCCGGTGTCGCGGTGCTGGTGGAGGATGAGCTCAGCACCCTGGGCGAATGCCCGAGCGCGGAAGACATTCGCATCCTCGCCGCCTGGGTGACGGCCGAGATGGATGCCTCGGGCATCTATGCGACCCGCTGCCTGGCCGACGAACTGCCCGAGGCCCGTCGCTACAGCGATCGGGTCAGCGGCGTCCTGGCACTGGCGCTGCCCAAGCCGGTGCGCAATCTGGTGCTCTGGTTCCGCCCGGAGATCGTCACCACCGTGGTCTGGAGTGGTAATCCGGCCAAGCTTGAAGCCACGTCGCCCACGCCGGGCCCGGGGCTCAACTATCCGCATCCGCGGCGTTCCTTCGATGCCTGGAAGGAACTGGTCCGCCTGCGCTCGGAGCGCTGGCGCCCGGCCGATCTATTTGCCGCCAAGGATCTGCGCCGCTCGGCCATCGAGCTGGACCTGGCGCGTCAGGTCGAACGCGAACGCCAGGCGGTGCGCCTGCGCGACGAGATCGTCGCGGCGGTTTCCCATGACCTGCGCAGCCCCATCACCATCATCCTGATGAAGGTCGGGATGCTGCAGCGCCAGCTGGAAAAGCTGGCGCTGGGCGATGACCGCCTGCCCAGTTCGCTGCAGGTGATAGAGACCGCGGCCAACCGCATGAACGCCCTGATCAGCGACCTGCTGGACCTGTCGAAGATCGAGTCGGATCGCCTGGCGCTGAACCTCAACCCGGCGCGCCTGGCGGACGTCTGCGCGCAACCCATCCTGCTGTCGCGGCCACTGGCAGAGATCAAGAACATCAGCCTGGAATACGCCGCCGATCCGGAGCTCCAGGTGCTGGTGGAAGCCGAGCGCATCTTCCAGGTGCTGATGAACCTGCTGGGCAATGCCATCAAGTTCACCGCGCCAGGTGGTCTGGTGCAACTCAGCATGCGCCAGATCGGCAACCTGGCCGAGATCAGCGTGACCGACAACGGCCGCGGCATGAATCAGGCGCAACAGGCACGGGTATTCGAGCGCTTCTGGCACGTGCAGGAGGACAATCCCACCGGTCACGGCCTGGGACTGTACATCGCCAAGGGCATCGTCGAGGCCCACGGCGGTGAGTTGAGCGTCACCAGCGCCCTGGGTCAGGGCAGCACCTTCAGATTTACCCTGCCTATCGCACCCTAGCGCGCCAGGATCCGAGAAGAGAAAGCCCCGGTGGCCGACAGCGACGTTGAAACCACCGGGGGAGCGCTAAGCTCGCTGTAATGGACGTCAGCGAAACGCTGCGAATTCCCGCCTTTCGTCGGGTCGGAAGGGTCATTTTCTTCAATACCGCCAGGGGTCGCCCTCGCTAGGTTCAGGTCTCCACAACTGTCGAGACCTTGCGATGACCCTGATCCTGTCCATGGCCACCTTTGCCCTGGTGGCATCCCTTTCTCCTGGCCCGGTCAATCTGGTGGGCTTCAATACCGGCCTTGTCCATGGCTGGCGACCGGCCCTGTGGCATGTCACCGGCGCCACCCTGAGCTTCGTCGTCCTGCTGCTGGCGGTCGGCCTCGGCCTGCACCAGGTACTGGCCGCCTGGCCGGCGCTGCTCTGGATCCTGCGCGTGGCCGGCGCGCTCTTCCTGCTGTACCTGGCGTGGAAACTGGCACGGGCCGCGGGGGACCTGGGCAGTAGCGCGCTGGCCGCCTGCCCGGGCTTTCGCGACGGCGCCCTGCTGCAGTGGCTCAATCCCAAGGCCTGGCTGGCCGCCGCGGCCGGGGTAGCGCTGTTCGTCGGCGAAGATCGCGGGCGCCTGATGCTGTTCGCCGGTCTTTACCTGGTGATCTGCTTCGCCTCCCTGGCCTGCTGGGCGGTGGCCGGCCAATGGCTGCGCGGCCATTCACCGTCGGCGGCCCGCCTGCGCCTGCTCAATCGCGCCCTCGCGGCGCTGCTGGTGCTGTGCGCCGCTTCGCTGCTATGGGAGGGCTGACGCGGCGCGGTACTGACCGGGGGTGGCCGCGACCAGGCGCTTGAAGGTGCGCTGCAGATGGGCCTGGTCAGCGAAGCCGGTGGCCAGGGCGACCTCGGCCAGGCCATCGCCCTGACGCAGGCGTTGCCGCGCCAGGCGGATGCGCCGGTCGATCAGGTAGGCGTGGGGCGTCAGGCCGTAGCGCCGGCGAAAGCTGCGAATCAGCTGGGTGGGCGAGAGATCCGCCACCTGGCTGAGCTGGTCCAGGCTGACACCCTCGCTGCAGTGGGCATCGAGAAATTCGGCGGCGTGCCTCAGGCGGCGATCCTCGCGGGCCCGCGCCACCGCGACCGGGGTGCGACCCAGGCGCGCCAGTACGGCCTCGAAATACAGCAGCGCCTGACTCTGGCGCTGCAGGGTGAGGCTCTCTGGATCGATCAGGCAGGCATGCAGGGCTTCCAGCCCGGCGTACAGCTGGCCGTCACGGGACAGCTGTACCGCCAGCGGTTGGAAGTCGTCGCCCCCCGGGCGCTGCAGCTCGGCCAGCCAGCCAGCGTCCACGTGCAGCATGCGATAGCGCCAGGCGTCCTCGCCCTGCGGATTGCAGGCATGGACGTCACCGGGATTCATCAGCACCAGGGTACCCGCCCCCACCAGTTCGCGGGTCGAGCCGTTGTGATAGCGACTGCGCCCACCCAGCACGGTACCTATGGAGAAGGTTTCGTGGGAATGCGGGGCATAGCACAGCGCGCGGCCATCCTGGATCGAACGGGCTTCGAGGAAGGGCAGCGCGGGATCGCGCCAGAATTGGGGGACGGCACCGCTAGCGGTCATGTGGGAGGGATTCCGGGACGACGGACCGGATCAGTCTAGACGTCGTCCCGAGAGGGGGAAAGCCAGGCGTCAGCGGGTGGCGGCGTCTTCGGCTTCTTCCAGCAGGATGTCGGCGGTGATCAGGTAATCGGCATCCGGATGCAGCTCGGCGCCCAGCGCCAGTTGCTGCGCCGCGGCGGCCAGGGTTGGCGCACCCTGGAAGGTGGCGTTGAGCTCGGCCAGCAGGAGGCCCATGTCCTTGTGCATCAGCGCCGCCGGGAATTGCGGGGCGAAGTCGCCGTCGCGCAGCGCCGCCAGCTTGCGCTGGTGATGGGGCGAGAGCACCGCCAGGTCGCCGAACACCTCGAACAGCACCTCGGCATCCAGGCCGGCGCGGGTGGCATAGGCCAGCGCCTCGGCCAGGGCGGCGAGCCCTGCGCCCATCAGGCCGTTGATGGCCAGCTTGATGGCCGCGCCCTGCCCGGTCGGACCGACGTGGTGCACGGTCCTGCCCAGGACTTCGAGGATCGGCCGCGCCCGCTCCACCGCTTCGGGCTCGCCGGCGGCCAGGACCACCAGCTGCGCCTTTTCCGCTTCGGGCGTGCTACCGGACACCGGCGCCTCGACCACGGCGATACCGCGGGCCCGGCCGGCCGCTTCCAGACGCAGCGACAGCGCGGGCGAATTGGTGCTGGTGTTGATCAGCAGCCGACCGCTTTCCAGACGGGCGAGGACGCCGTCAGGGCCGAGCAGCACCTGTTCGAGAATGGCGTCGTTGGGCAGGGAGACAATCACTGCCTCGGCCTGGGGCAGCAGGGTCGCCAGGGATTCCATCGGCGTGCCATGGCGCTCGCCGTCCTGCTGGTGTTCGGCATAGGCGCTGACCGTATAACCGGCCTCGCGCAGGTTGGCGCCCATGCGCTGGGCCATGGCGCCGAAGCCGATGAAACCGATCGAGGGATGAGCGGACATGAGGGGAGCTCCCGGTAGAGGATGGTGGTATCTCGACTCTACCTCCAGGCCGGGGTTCCGCCATCAGAAGCTTAGGCAACGTCTCGCGAGCTAGAGCCAGACCAGACGAGAAGACCTGAGGAAGCGCAGTTTGAGAGTGGTAAATGAGCCTTCCGCAGGGACCGCCTAGGCCGGGCTGGCGACCCAGGGTCTTTTCAACGCAGTTCGGCCGACGCGCAGCAGAGGTTGTCCCTAGATGCCGCTGAACCAGTTGTAGCCCTGGTCTTCCCAATAGCCACCGGGATAGTCGTTGGTCACGAACAGCGCCTGGATGTGTTTGGGATTCTTGAAGCCGAGCTTGGTGGGTACCCGCAGCCGCAGCGGATAGCCGTAGTCCGGCGGCAGGGCCACGTCGCCGAAGTCCAGCGCCAGCAGGGTCTGGGGGTGCAGCGCCGAGGCCATGTCGATGCTGGAGTAATAGCGGTCGGCGCACTTGAAGCCGACGTACTTGGCGCTGGTGTCGGCGCCGATGCGTTCGAGGAAGGTGCGCAGGGGCACCCCGCCCCACTGGCCGATGGCGCTCCAGCCCTCGATGCAGATGAAGTGGGTGATGTCGGCGCGTTGCGGCAGGCGGCGCAGGTCTTCCAGGGTCCAGGCCTGCTTGTTGGCGACCAGGCCGGAGACCTCCAGGCGATAGTCGCTGAGGTCCACTTCCGGAACGTTGTATTCGGGGTAGAAGGCATTGAAGGGAAAGGGATTGGTGATCTGGCTGGCGGCATAGGTCGGCGCCAGGCGCTCGCGGCCGAACAACCAGGCCTGTACCCGGTCGTTGAAGCGCGACATCGACCAGAGCACCTTGTCGACGCTATCGCCGTCCTGCAGGTTGCAGCCGCTGAGCATGGCCAGGGCGCCCACCGTCAGACCCTGCTTGAGCAGCAGGCGTCGTTGCAGATTTTCCACCTGCCGCTGTTGCGCCGGCTCCAGGCGCAGACGTTCACGCCGACTCATCGTTAACCTCCTCATGCGCCCGACCGGTGATCATCGGCGGCAGGGTGCGGGGTACCAGGATGACCAGGGCCAGGTGCACGACGACGAAGGCGCCGATGCCGGCCATGGCGAAGAAGTGCACGTAGCGGGCGGTGTCGAAACCGCCGAGCAGAGCGGCCAATCCCTGCAGCTGCACGGGTTTCCAGATGGCCAGGCCCGAGAGCACTACCAGCACACCGAGCGCCAGCACGCCCCAGTAGAGCAGGCGTTGCACGGCGTTGTAGGTGCCCAGCCGATGACCCAGGCGCAGGCGTGCGGCGGCGACGAAATCGCGGCCGATGGCGCGGGGCGACAGCGGCAGGAAATCGCGCCGGAAGTGGCCACTGAAAAGGCCATAGAGCAGATAGATCAGGCCATTCACCAGCAGCAGCCAAAAGACCGCCAGGTGCCAGGCGATGGCGCCGCCCAGCCAGCCGCCAAGGGTTGCCCAGGCGGGAAAGGTGAAGGGGAACAGCGGCGAGGCGTTGTAGATCGCCCAGCCGCTCATGAACATGCAGGGCATCGCCAGGGCGTTGAGCCAATGGGTGAGGCGCACCGGCCAGCGGTGCACCAGGCGCCGTCGCGAGGTGGTCATGACATTTCCCTCTTCACCGCGAGATGGAGGCGGTCGCCGTCAAACCAGGCGACCGCGTGGGGCTTACATGGGCGGGGTGAAACCGTCTTTACCGACAGCCACGCCCTTGGCGTGCTTGCCGTCTTCGGCGGGGAACAGCACCACCTTGGCGCCGGGCTTGAGCAGGCTGCGGTCGCCCTTCTCGACATAGGCGATGGGCACGTCTTCCGGCACCACCAGCTGCTTCTCGCCGCCCTTGTACTGCACGGTCAGGGTACGGCCGTTGGCCTTCTTGAGTTCGCCCACGGTGCCGTTGGTCATGGTGCCGGTGCTGCCATCGGCGTTTTCCCAGCCGTAGTGGCCTTCGCCGGAGCCGCGCAGGCTGGCCTCGAACACCGTCACCTCCAGCGCCTTGAGGGTGCCGTCCGGCTGCGGCGTGGCGGCCGAGCCGATGAAGCTGTTGGCTTCGATGCGATCCAGGTTGGCCTTGGACACGGCGCGGTAGCTGGTCTTGTCATCCAGCATCAGGGTCTGGTGGGCACCGTTGCGGGTGGTGAAGGCCAGGGTGTCGCCCTGGACGCTGTCCACGGTGCCACGCATGGGCTTGACAGTGGGCATGGGCGCGGCCTGGGCCAGCAGGGCGCTGCTGGCGAGCAGCAGGGCAAGGGAACCGCGGAGCAGAGTCTGGGTACGCATGAAACCTCCTGGGATAGGGAATCGCCCCGCCACAGTGCGACGCGTGGGGGGTCAGCAAGATGACCGGCGAATGACAAAAATGTCACCCAGCGAAGCGACCGGAGGCCCTACCATGACGTCATGCATATTCTCCTCATCGAAGACGACCAGAAGACCGGCGAGTACCTGAAAAAGGGCCTCGGCGAATCCGGCTACGCGGTCGACTGGACCCAGCACGGCGCCGACGGCCTGCACCTGGCGCTGGACGGCCGTTACGACCTGGTCATCCTCGACGTGATGCTGCCCGGCATCGACGGTTGGCAGATCATGGAAGTCCTGCGCAAGAAGCTCGACGTGCCGGTGCTCTTTCTCACCGCCCGCGACGGTCTGCAGGATCGCATCCGCGGCCTGGAGCTGGGCGCCGACGACTACCTGGTCAAGCCCTTCTCCTTCGTCGAGCTGCTGCTGCGCATCCGCACCCTGCTGCGCCGTGGCGTGGTGCGCGAGCCCGAGCACTTCCACCTGGCCGACCTGCAGCTGGACCTCCTGCGACGGCGGGTGACCCGCGGTGACGACCTCATCGTGCTGACCAACAAGGAATTCGCCCTGCTGCACCTGCTGCTGCGCCGTGAAGGCGAGGTGCTGTCGCGCACCCTGATAGCCGCCGAGGTCTGGGACATGAATTTCGACAGCGACACCAATGTGGTGGACGTGGCCATCAAGCGGCTGCGCGCCAAGGTCGACAACCCCTACCCGGTCAAGCTGATCCATACCGTGCGCGGCATCGGCTACGTCTGCGAGGTGCGGCCTTGAGCGCGCGGTCACCCTCGCTGATCCTGCGCGCCACCCTGGGTTTCGCCCTGGTGGCGCTGCTCGCCGTGGGCGGCGCGGGGGCCTTTCTCTACCACAGCCTGGAACGTACCGTGCTGGAGCGCGCCGACTACGCCCTGCTCGGCCGGCTCGCGCATTTTCGCAGCCTGCTCAGCGCCGACCTGTCGCTGGAAACCCTGGGCCGCAGTCCGCAGCTGTTCGCCAACATGCTGGGCAACGAGCAGGACGTCTTTCTCATCGGCACGCCGGGCGCCAAGCCGGTGATCGCCTCCAATCCGCTGCAGATCGCCCTCCCCGACCTGGCCGTGGTGCCACAGACGCGGCGACCGACCCGGGCCGATCTGCGCGAAGGCCAGCTGGCCGACGGGACCCGCTGGCGCGCGGCGCGGGTCGCGGTCAACACCCCCGAAGGCCCGGTGGAACTGACCGCCGCCCATGTGCTGCGCAACGAGGACACCACCCTGGCCGATTTCCGGCTGGGGCTGCTCGGCGCCGTGACCCTGGCCTTCCTCGCCACCGCCGGGCTCGGCTATCTGCTGCTGCGGCGCGGCCTGGCGCCGCTGCGGCGCATCGCCCGCCATGCCGGCGGCATCACCCCGACCCGACTGGCCGCGCCCCTAGAGCTGGCCGATGCCCCGCGCGAACTGCAGCCGCTGGTGGAAAACTACAATGCCATGCTGGCGCGGCTGGCCGACGGCTATGGCCGGCTGGTGCAGTTTTCCGCCGACCTCGCCCACGAGATCCGCACGCCGATCAACGCCCTCATGGGCCATACCGAGGTCGCCCTGCGCCAGGTGCGCAGCAGCGAGGACTACCAGACGCTACTGGCGTCCAACCTGGAAGAGCTGGAGCGCATCTCGCGGCTGGTGGAGAGCATCCTCTTCCTCGCCCGCGCCGACGACGCCCAGGCGGTGCTGACCCCGCAGCCGCTGCAACTGGACGAAGAGCTGGCGCGCATCGCCGACTATTTCGAAGGCCCGGCCGACGAGCGCGGCCTGCGCCTGGTGGTGGCCGGTGGCGGCCAGGTGGTCGCCGATCCGCTGATGCTGCGCCGCGCCCTGAGCAACCTGGTGGCCAACGCCATCCGCTACGCCGAACCGGATGGCGAGATCCGCCTGCAGGCGGAGGGCGAGCGTATTCGCGTCAGCAACACCGGCCCCGCCCTGGCGCCGGCGCATCTGCAACGGCTGTTCGACCGCTTCTATCGCGCCGATCCCTCCCGCCATCAACCCCATGATTCCAACGGCCTGGGCCTGGCCATCGTCGCGGCGATCATGCGTCTGCATGGCGGTCGTGCCGAGGTCGAGCAGAATGAACGAGGCATCCATTTCAGCCTGGTCTTCCCGACCCCGGCAGCCTGAACCGCGACCTATCGCTCAAACCACGCAACCGCCCGTCACCAAAGGACTTTTTCCGCTTGCCCAGGCGGGCTATGGGCTGCATCGACCCGCCCACTACTGTACATTCATCTACCTTAGGCAATAAGCAAGGGTGGTAGGCGATGAGCGTGGATGTCGAACTGGTGCTGGCCGGCAAGATCGGCTTCGCGGCGCACCAGAACGCGGTGCCCGTGCTGCGCGAATTGCGCCTCACCCACAGTGGCCAGGAAGCCCTCGCCGACCTCAGTCTGACGGTTACGGCCGAGCCGGCCTTCGTGGTCCCGCGCACCTGGCACCTGGAGCGCCTCGATCCCCAGGGCACCCTCTACCTCGATGATCGCGACCTCGAATTCGACGCCGCGCTGCTCGGCAGCCTGCAGGAGAGCCTGGTCGCCCAGCTGACCTTCACGGTGCGCCAGGGCGAGACGATCCTGCAGACGCGGCGCTATCCAGTCGAGTTGCTGGCACGCAACCAATGGGGTGGCGTGGACAGCATGCCGGAACTGGCGGCGGCCTTCGTCATGCCCAATGATCCGGCGGTGGATCGCCTGCTGGGCGCGGCCGCCGAGGTCTTGCGTCGCGCCGGCAAGTCCACGGCGCTGGACGGGTACGAGAGCGGCTCGCGGCGGCGCGTCTGGGAACTGGGCTCGGCGCTCTGGTCGGCGCTGTGCGGTCTGCAGCTGACCTATGCGGTGCCGCCCGCCAGCTTCGAGCGCCAGGGCCAGAAGATCCGCACGCCGGGCAGCATCCTCGACGGTGGCCTGGCCACCTGCCTGGATCTCGCCCTGCTCGCCTGCGCGGCGCTGGAACAGGCCGGCCTCAATCCACTGCTGGTCATCACCCGCGGCCATGCCTTCGCCGGGGTCTGGCTGCAACCCCAGGAATTCGCCCAGCTGCTCACCGACGACGCCGAGCCGGTGCGCAAGCGGGTGGCGCTCAAGGACCTGCTGGTCTTCGAGACCACCCAGGCCACCGCTTCGCCGCCGCCGTCCTTCAGTCAGGCCATGCAACTGGCCGAGCGGCAGCTGGACGACGAGACCTTCGTACTGGCCCTAGACGTCCGCCGTGCCCGCCTGCAACGCATCCGCCCGCTGGCGGTGCCCGGCCAGCCGGCCAGCAACGCGGACGGTCTGCTGCTGCCGGGCGAGGCCCTGGAAGAGGCCCCGCCGCTGCCGGCGTTCGACGTGGACGTCGAGGCGGCGCCGACCACCCCGGTCGGGCGCCTGGCGCTGTGGCAGCGCAAGCTGCTCGACCTCACCACCCGCAATCGCCTGCTGCACGTGCCGGACAACGCCCGCAGCGTGCCCCTGCTCTGCCCCGAGCCGGCCGCGCTGGAAGATCGCCTGGCCGAGGGCCGGGCGCTGCGCCTGGTGCCGCTGCCGGACCTGGCGGTGAGCGGCCGCGACGCCGTGCTGCACGAGGCCCGCGAACGCGAGAATCTCGACGACGAATACGCCCGCGGCGCCCTGGCCCGCGGCGAGGTGGCCGCCCCCCTGGATGCGACAAGACTGGACGCGGCGCTGGTGGAACTCTATCGCCGCGCCCGCAGCGATCTCGACGAGGGCGGCGCCAACACCCTCTACCTGGCGCTGGGCTTCCTGCGTTGGAAAAAGGCCGCCGACGATCCCAAGCACTACCGCGCGCCGCTGATCCTGCTGCCGGTGCGCCTGGAACGGCAGAGCGCCGCCAGCGGCATTACCCTGCACCTGTTCGAGGACGAGCCGCGCTTCAACCTGACCCTGCTGGAGCTCCTGCGCCACGACTTCGACCTGGACATCCCCGGGCTCGACGGCCCGCTGCCCGGCGATGGCAACGGCATCGACGTGGACGGCATCTGGACCAGGGTGCGGCGTGCGGTGCGCGACCTGCCCGGCTTCGAGGTCAGCAGCGAATTGCTGCTGGGCCAGTTCTCCTTCGCCAAGTACCTGATGTGGAAGGACCTCACCGAACGCAGCGACCAGCTGCTGGAAAGCCCACTGGTGCGCCACCTGCTGGAACGTACCGCGGAATCCGGCGCCTACCTGGGCGGCGGCAGCTTTCCCCGCGAGCGCGAGCTGGATCGCCAGGTGACCCCGGCCGAACTCTTCACCCCGCTGCCAGCGGATTCCTCGCAGCTGGCGGCGGTACTGGCCTCGGCCGGTGGCCAGGATTTCGTGCTCGACGGCCCGCCCGGCACCGGCAAGTCCCAGACCATCGCCAATATGATCGCCCACAACCTGGCGCTCGGTCGGCGGGTGCTGTTCGTCGCCGAGAAGCGCGCGGCGCTGGACGTGGTGTATCGCCGCCTGGAGGCCCAGGGGCTTGGCGAGTTCTGCCTGGAACTGCATTCGAGCAAGGCCTCCAAGGCCGAGGTGCTCAAGCAGCTGGAGCGCGCCTGGGATACCCGCGACGGCCTCGACGAAGAGGAATGGCTGGTCGAGGCCGCCGAGGTGGAACGCCTGCGCGATCGCCTCAATGCCGTGGTCGAGCGCCTGCACCGGCGCTGGCCCAACGGCCTGACCCTGCAACAGAGCATCGGTCGGGTACTGCGCGACGCCGCCCCCGATACCCCGCGCCTCGCCTGGTCCCAGGCCGACGCCCACGACGCCGAGGGCCTGGCCGAGTTGCGCAACGCCGTGCGGCGCCTGGCCCTGCACGCCGAGACCGGCCGCAGCCTGGCGGCGGATTTCGCGCTCTTGCCGGCCCATTCCTGGTCCAACGCCTGGCAGGATGCCCTAGTCAGCGCCGCCGAACGGCTGCGCGACACCCAACAGGTCCTGCAGCAGGCGCGGCAACGCCTGCGCGATGTCCTCGGTCTGCCACTGGCGGACCAGGTGGCGCCCCGTCGCCTGCTGGACTTCGCCGAGCTGCTGCAGAACGCCGCTGGCCAGGACCTGGCCTTCGCCTTCGGGCCTGGCGCTGCCGAGCGTCAGCGCCAGCTGGGGCGCGCCCTGGAGTTGCTGCGCGACTACCAGACGCTGGAGCGCGAGCTGTCGGTGCCCTATGCCGCCGAAGCCTGTCGCCGTGTCGCCCTGACCCAGTTGGAAACCGCCTGGGACGCCGCCGGGCAGCGCTTCTGGATCTTCGCCAGCCGCGCCCAGCGACAGGTCACCCAGGATCTCGCCCGCCAGGGCGAAACCCAGGGTCAGCCCGATGTGGCTGCCGATCTGCCGCGGCTGCGGCGTCAGCGCACCCTGCTCACCGAACTGGACGAGTTGACGCCCACCCTGGCTGGCATCAGTGGCTGGCAGGGTGTCACCAGCGATCTCGACGCCCTGCTCGCGCGCCGCGCCCTGGCGGAAAGACTGAGCGCGGCGCTGCCGCCCCTGGCGGAAACGCCCGAGCAGTTGCTGGCCCTGCGCCAGGCGGCGGCGCGCCGGTTGCAGCATCCCGAGGACCAGCCGGTGGACACCACCCTGGCCCCGGCCAGCGGCGCCTTCGCCGAGGCCCTCGACGCGGCCGAAGCCGCCCGCCAGGCATTCGCCACTCAGGCGGGATTGGCCAGTGACACCACCGCTGCCGAGCTGGTGCGTACCGCTGCCGCGCTGCTGCGTCAGCCGGGTCGCCTTAAGGCGTGGTGCGACTGGCAGCGCGTCCGCGAAGAAGCCGATGCCCTCGGCCTGGCAACTCTGATCGCGCGCGCCACGGCTGCCCCGGTCGAGAACCTGGCAACCCTGTTCGAGACCGCCTATGCCCGCTGGTTCGCCGCCACCGCGCTGGACGCCGAGCCGCTGCTGCGCGACTTCGTCCCGGCCGAGCACGAGAGCGATATCCAGGCCTATCGCCGGCTGGACGATCGCCTGCAGACCCTGGCCGTGCGCCATATCCGCGCCCTGCTCTGCCACGGCCTGCCAGCGAAGAACGACGCGGCGCGTCAGGGCGGCGGCTTCGCCGTGCTCAAGCACGAACTGCAGAAGCAGCGCCGACACAAGCCGCTGCGCCAGCTGGCCCTGGAAATGGGCGACGCCCTGGCGCGACTGGCGCCCTGCATGCTGATGAGTCCGCTGTCCATCGCCCAGTACCTGCCGCCGGACGGTGGTCTGTTCGACCTGGTGATCTTCGACGAAGCCTCGCAGATCGCGCCCTGGGACGCGGTGGGTGCCATCGCCCGCGGCGTGCAGGTGGTGATCGCCGGCGACCCCCGGCAGATGCCGCCAACGCGCTTCTTCGACCGCGCCGCCGGCGAGGACGACACCGCCGAGGACCTGGAAAGCATCCTCGACGAATGCCTGGGCGCCGGCATCTACAGCCACAGTCTCAACTGGCACTACCGCAGTCGCCACGAGAGCCTGATTGCCTTTTCCAACCACCACTACTACGACGGCAAGCTCATCACCTTTCCCGCCCCGGAGATCCGTCCGAGCGCGGTGGAATGGCGGCGGGTGGACGGCGTCTACGCCAAGGGCAAGGGCCGCCACAATGCCATCGAGGCCCAGGCCATGGTCGCCGAAGCGGTCAAGCGCCTGCTCGATCCAGCCTTTGCCGGCCTCAGCCTGGGCATCATCACCCTCAACAGCGAACAGCAGCGGCTGGTCACCGACCTGCTCGACCGCGCGCGCCAGCAGCACCCGGAGATCGAGGCGCACTTCGCCGAAGACCTGGCCGAGCCGGTGGTGGTGAAGAACCTGGAAACGGTCCAGGGCGACGAGCGCGACCTGATCATGCTCGGCATCGGCTTCGGCCCCACCGAGCCCGGCGCCAATACGATGTCGATGAACTTCGGTCCGCTGAACAAGGACGGTGGCTGGCGGCGCCTCAACGTCGCCGTGACCCGGGCGCGGCGGGAGATGCTGGTGTTCTCCTCCTTCGATCCGGGGCTGATCGACCTCAATCGCACCAATGCCCGCGCCGTGCGCGATCTCAAGCTGTTCTTGGAATTCGCCCAGCGCGGCCCCCAGGCCCTGGCCGCGGCGGTCAAGGGTTCGCTGGGTGGGCACGACTCCCCCTTCGAGGAAGCCGTAGCCCAGGCGCTAGAGGCGAAGGGCTGGCAGGTGGTGCCGCAGATCGGCGTGTCGCGCTTCCGCATCGACCTGGGCATCGTCCATCCCGATCGCCCGGGCGACTACCTGGTGGGTATCGAATGCGACGGCGCCACCTACCACAGCGCCGCCACCGCCCGTGACCGCGACAAGACCCGCAGCGCCATCCTCCAGGGCCTCGGCTGGACGCTCCTGCGCGTCTGGTCCACCGAATGGTGGATCGACCGCGCGGGCGCGACCGAACGATTGCATGGGGAGATCGAGCGGCTGCTGGAGGCGTCGCGGACGAAGGGTTGAGGGTGAGGTCTGTTGGGCTTCGCTGCGCTCAACCCAACCTACCAGGCCCACACCCGTAGGTTGGGTTGAGGCGGCCTTATCGCCGAAGCCCAACGATCCGCGCTCGACCCTGGCGCCGTTGGTGGGGGCAACCCTCACCCCAGCCCTCTCCCGGAGGGAGAGGGGGCGATTGGGTCCGGCGCAGGTGGTGGCTTGCCCCCTGGTATCACGCTGCCAGGGCGTCCGTAGCGTGGAAAACCGCGCCGCGTTTTCCACCGATCAATTGCACCTGGACGTGGATAAGGCTGCGCCGTTATCCACTCTACGCGGCTACCCCCTCTTCCTTTGGGAGAGGGCGGGGGTGAGGGTATTCCCGGACATGCCGATAGCCAAAGGACTGTTGGGCTTCGCTGCGCTCAACCCAACCTACCAGGCACCTGCTCACACCGAACTACCCCCTCTCCCCTTGGGAGAGGGCTGGGGTGAGGGCATTCCCGGGCATGCCGATGGCCAATGGACTGTTCGGCTTCGCGACGCTCAACCCAACCTAAACGGCCCAACCTACGGAGCGCGATCAATTACAGGATATTCAGCGGGTACTCGGTGATCAGCCGGGTCTCGGCCACGGTGCCGCCGGTGCTCTGGCTGCCGGAATGCCAGGCCTGGCGCAGGCGGAAGCTCAACTCCTTGGCCGGGCCGTTCTGCAGGACGTACTTGGCTTCCAGATCGGTCTCGTGTTCCTTGTCGCCGTCGCCATAGAGGCCGGCATAGGCCGAATCGGCGGCCACGTGGCTGCCGTCGATGCCGCTGCCGCGGGTATGCCGCACCATCAGGCTCAGGCCCGGCACGCCGTAGCTTTCCATGTCCAGGTCGTAGCGGGCCTGCCAGCTGCGCTCGCCCGGACCGTTGAAGTCGGAGAACTGCATCGAGTTGCCGAGCAGGATGGAGTCACCGAAGGACCCCGGCACCGGCGCACCGAACACCGCGTAGTCGAAGGGTTGGTCGCCATGGATACGCTGGTGGATCAGGGTGAAGGTATGGGCGCCGGTCTGGAAGGCGGCAGCCAGCGAGCCGGCGGTGTTGGCGATGGTGCCGGCCTTGGCGCTGCCAGCGTCCAGGGTGCGATAGAGGTTGGCGTCGAAGGTCAGGCTCTGCTCAGCCGCCAGCGGTACGACATAGTTGAGGTTGCCGTAGTACTGGTCCCAGACGTCCTCGAAGTGCCCGGCGTAGAGCGAGGCGCTGAGGTGATCGCTGAACTTGTAGACGCCCCCGGCATAGCTGGCCGAGGCCGCTTCCACGCCGGCATAGCCGGCGAAGATGCCGCCGTCCGAACCGGTGGTGCGCGGCGCCGTGGCGGCAGTGAAGTGTCCGCCTTCGAGCATCAGGTGATCGACTTCCTGACTCACCAGGCTCCAGCCACGGGCGGTCTGGGGAAACAGCCAGTTGCCGCCCGCCGCCAGCACCGGCGCCGTGGGCTGCTGGTCACCGTACTTGAGCACGGTGTTGGAGACGCGCAGCTTGACCGCCGCCCCGCCCTTGCTGAATTCGCTGCGCTGGCTGCCGTCGCCGTCCACCGGCATGTTCGGGGTATTGGCGTGGCCATCACCGCCATCCAGCTTGAGGCCCAGGTAGCCATAGGCATCCACGCCCACGCCCACGGTGCCCTGGGTGAAGCCCGAGGTGTAATTGAGCAGGAAGGCCTGGGTCCAGCTGCGCGGATCGCGACTGTTGCGCGCGGCGGCGCCATGGCCGTCGCCCTCGTTCTGGCGCAGGTAGTAGTAATTGCGCAGCAACAGGGTCAGGTCACCGTCTTCGACGAAGCCCTTGGCATCGGACTGCTGACTGGCCAGGGCGGCGCCGCTGAGGAGCAGGCCGGGCACGCCGAGCAGCCAGGTACGCCGACGGGCAAGGGGGGAAAACAGCGATAGCTTCATGGGCGGTTCACTCGGGGATCTCGGTGGGAATCGTTAGGTCGCGAACGAGTTTGCCAGCTAGCGCCGGCGCATACCACTTCGCTGACCGTGGTCATCGTCCGGTCACCTTCCTGTGCTGCGCTGACGGTTCGCCCTCTGCGCCCGAGATAACCCATGCCCAGCCAGCCCTTTGCCGTCGATCTCGCCTATCGCCCACGCCTCCCCGACCTGCGTCCCCTGTTGCCGGCGCAACCCGCCGGTCTGAGAAGCGCCGAGCCGCGCATCACTCCCTCCGCCAGCCTGGCGGATCGCCAGGGTTACCAGGCCGACTTCCTGGGCGCCTTCCAGGTCCCCTGGCCCCGTCCGAGCGCGGCCCTGGCCGGCGACGTCTATCCGCTGCCCGCCTCCGGCGATCGCCTGGACTACACCCACTTCTCGGTCACGCTCTCGCGCAGCCGGCGAATGGCGCTCTGGGTCGGCGTCAATATCGACGGCGACCAGCACGTCGAGGTGCCCCGTAGCCGCGATGCCTGGGCCTACGACGGCCGGGTGCCGCTGGAGGCTCAGCTCGGCGAGGCACTCTATGTCGACAACCTGCTCGACCGCGGCCACCTGGTGCGCCGCCAGGACCCCAACTGGGGCGCCGCCGCCACCCAGGCCAACCGCGACACCTTCCACTTCACCAACTGCGCACCGCAGATGGCCGCCTTCAACCAGCGGACCTGGCTGGAGCTGGAGGACTATCTGCTCGACAACACCCAGCGCTGGCAGGCGCGCATCACCGTCTTCAGCGGCCCGGTCCTGCGCGCGGATGACCGCCCCTATCGCGAGGCCCGGATTCCCGAGGCCTTCTGGAAGGTGGTGGCCTTTCTCGGTGACGACGGCAAGCCCTCCGCCAGCGCCTATCTGATCGACCAGCGGCGCGAACTCGACGAGCTCTCCATCGCCTTCGGTCGCCTGCGCACCTACCAGTGCAGCGTCCTGCGCATCGAGCAGCTGACCGGCATCGACTTCGGCCCGCTGCGCGACCATGACGGCTTTTCCAATGAGGAGCGGGCCACTGGCAGCCCCGTCGAGCGGGCCATCTTCGGCCCAGCCGATATGCTGCTCTAGCCCGGCTGCACGCAGGCGCGCGGCAGGCTGTTGCGCACGCCCAGCGCCGCCAGCAGGATCACCCCGCCCAGATAGAGTTCGGCGGCGCCGGCCAGGCCCAGCAGCGGCACCAGGGCGCTGACCGCCAGGGCGGGCAGGCAGAACGCCAGGTAACTGAGCACATAGAAGGCGGCCAGCAACCCGGCGCGCTGGGTCGGTTCGGCCAGCGGCAGCAGACTGCGGGTGGCGCCGAGAAAACCGCTGCCAAAGCCGACGCCGGTCACCAGGGTACCCAGGGCGAAGAAACCCAGCTGACCGCTGGCCACCGCCAACCAGAGCACGGCCGGACCGGCCACCAGGGTGACCGCGCCCAGGCGCAGCAGGCGCATGGGCGGCCAGCCACGCAGGCCGTGCAGACAGGCCGCACCGGTGAACGTCAGACCGGCCACCACCACCCCGCCGACCAGGATCGACGTCGTACCGGTCGCCGCCTTGACCAGCCCCGGCATCAACGACAGATAAAAGCCGCCCACCGCCCAGACCGCCAGTTCCAGCGGCAATACCCGCCAGAGCATGGCGCGAGCCTGGGGCGGCACCGCCAGCTGGGGACGCAAGGCGGCGAGCAGGCCCGGCCGGCGCGGTACGCGATCGGGCAGGCGCAGCAGCGCCAGGCCCTGCAACACGAACAGCAGCAAGAACAGCCGATAGACCAGTTGCAGCGGCGCCGGCGCGAATTCCACCAGCAGACCGCAACCCAGCGCGCCGACCGCCATGCCGAGCAGGGGCGTCAGGCTGTTCAACCAGGGGCCGCGCTCGGCATCCACGTCGAGCAGCGCCGCACCCAGGGCACTGGTGGCGATCCCGGTCGCCAGGCCCTGCAGGGCGCGGGCAAGGACCAGATCCGCCAGACCGTGGGCCTGATGGAACAGCAGCATGGAACCCGCTTCCACCACCAGCGCCGCCAGGATCACCGGCTGGCGCCCGAGGTGATCGGATAGCCGCCCGCCCACCAGCAAGGCGGCCAGCAGGACAAAGGCATAGATGGCGAACACCAGCGTCAGCCAAAAGGTGGAAAAGCCCCAGGCCTGCTGGTAGCTGGCATAAAGGGGTGTCGGCGCGCTGGACGCGGCGAGGAAGGTCAGCAGCACCGAGCCCAGCAGCGCCAGGCGTGCGGCGGGAGAGCCGTTCAGCGAAGACATGTCCGCACCTTAAAGCTAAATAATTGCTTTAAAGCCTGAACCCTTACCGCAGCAAAAGCAATGCGTTTGCGTTAAGAGCCGGGTATCCTGTCAGCATGACCAGCAAGCAAGCCCGTCCCGGTGGTCGCAGTGCCCGGGTTCAGCAAGCCATCCACGAGGCCGTCCTGGCGCTCCTGCAGGAACAGCCCCGGGAAGCCCTCACCGTCCCTCTGATCGCCGCGCGCGCCGGGGTCACGCCTTCGACCCTCTATCGTCGCTGGGGCAATCTGCCCAGCCTGCTGGCCGACGTCGACCTGCAGCGCCTGCGCCCGGACCAGCCGCCGGAAGACACCGGTAGCCTCAGAGGCGATCTCGAACGCTGGCTGGAACACTATGTCGACGACCTTGCCTCCACCCCTGGCCAGGCCATGCTCAGGGATGCCCTGGCCGCCACCGATCCGGGGTGCGCGGTGCGCTGCACCGAACCGACCCGAGAGCGCCTGGAGCTGCTGCTCGAACGCGCCCAACGGCGTGGCGAGCCAGCGCCGACCCTGGATGCCCTGCTCGACGGCCTGGTCGCCCCGCTGATCTATCGCACCCTGTTCGGTGCCGAACGCCCCGACCTGGCGCTATGCCTGCAGCTGCTTGCCCGGGTCCTGCGACCAGACCGCTAGGAAAAGCACCGGCCCCTAAACGACGAGGCCCGGACTGTCGCCAGTCCGGGCCTCGTGCCTTGGCAGCGGATCCCGTGGGATCCGCCAGAGGTTGCGCTTAGGCGGCGACCACCTTGTTGGCCGGCTGGGTACGACGACCCAGGGCACCACCGATGGCACCGACGATGCCGCCGATCACCAGGCTGATCAGCAGGACCCAGCTGGCCTGGGAGACCTTGCGGGCAGCCACGTCAGCCGCTTCGCGGGCCTTCTGCTCGGCCTGGGCCTTGAGCTCCTGGTACTTGGCATAGGCCTGCTGATAGGTCTGCTGGGCCTTGTCGACGATGGCGTTGGCCTCGGCGTCGCTCTTGCCAGTGCGGGCCTTGATCAGGTTCACCAGTGCCTGACGGTCAGCGGCGTTCCAGGCCTGGTCGCCACGCTGCTTCAGACGATCCAGCAGGGCACCCAGCTGGTCATCGGTCTGCTGCGGATTGTTGGCGCTGTTCTGGGCAGTGTTCTTGGCATCCTGTTCGGCGCCCTGAGCCTGCTGCTGCAGATTCTCCGGCTGCAGCTCGGTCTTACCGGTCTGGCGCAGCGCGGTTTCCAGTTCGTTCTGCAGATCACCCAGGTCGAGCTGGATGCCCTGCTGACGCAGTTGGTCCTGAACCTGGTTGGTCAGGGCCGGTGCCGCCTGGGACAGGCCGCTGCCGACCATCGACAGGCCACTGCCCGCCACGTTCAGACCGGTACGCACCACGCCGCTCACGGCACTGGACACCAGATAGACGCTGACCAGGGTCACGCTGGCCCAGACCAGGATGCCGTGCAGGGCGCCTTCGCGCTGCGCCAGGCGACCGGCGATCCAGGCGCCGACGAAGACCGAGACCACGGCGCTGACGCCGACCCAGATACCGGTGCCCTTGCCCAGGCCGGACAGCGGATTGGCTTCCTGTTGCGGATCGATGGAAGCCGAGCCGATGGCGGTGCCGAGCAGGCTCAGCAGCAGCGAAACGGTCAGGGCGATGACCACGCCGGCGATGATCGAACTCCAGGAAATGCGCTTC
This sequence comes from Pseudomonas aestiva, assembly GCF_039908605.1. Lineage (NCBI taxonomy): Bacteria > Pseudomonadati > Pseudomonadota > Gammaproteobacteria > Pseudomonadales > Pseudomonadaceae > Pseudomonas > Pseudomonas aestiva. Next base: position 3,574,518 of record NZ_CP150916.1, read on the forward strand.
AGCAGAGGCGCGGTGGCGGTGGCCGTGGTGGCTGCATAGGCTGGGGTGTGACGGGCGTCATAGGACATGGCAAGTGCTCCGGGTGGTTATGAGAAGAACTTATTGTGGTAACGGATTGATACCGTCACGCTTTCGGAAGTTCCCAGACCCTTGTTCCAGAGCCCTCAGAGGTCGTAGGACCTCAGTTGTCCGCTATCCGAGCAGGATGTCGGCCAGCAGCTTCACATTGAGCACCACGATCAGCCCGGCGATCGCCCAGGCCAGCACCTGCGTGACCCGACCGATGACGAAGCTGCCCATCAGCTGGCGGTCCGAGACGAAGCGCACCAGCGGGATCACCGCGAAGGGCAGTTGCATGGACAGCACTACCTGGCTGAGCACCAGCAGCTTGGCCGTACCGCTCTCGCCATAGAGGCCGGTCACCACCACCACCGGGATCACGGCGATGCCCCGGGTGATCAGCCGCCGCGCCCAGTCGGGAATGCGCAGCGACAGGAAGCCCTCCATGACGATCTGGCCGGCCAGGGTCGCGGTGACGGTGGAGTTGATGCCCGACGCCAGCAGCGCCACCGCAAACAGCAGCGAGGCGATGCCGACGCCCAGCATCGGCGACAGCAGGTGGTAGGCGTTCTGGATCTCGGCCACGTCGGTGCGCCCGGCGCTGTGGAACACCGCCGCGGCGGTGATCAGGATGGCGGCGTTGACGAACAGCGCCAGCATCAGCGCCAGGGTGCTGTCGGCCACCGCCCAGCGCAGGCCCATTCGCCGCCCGGCCTCGGTGCGCGGATAGGCGCGGGTCTGCACGATGGACGAATGCAGATAGAGGTTATGGGGCATTACGGTGGCACCGATGATGCCGATGGCCAGGTACAGCGCGGCCGGATTGGTGACGATCTCCGCCTTGGGCAGGAAGCCGTCGGCAATCGCCGCCAGTGACGGCTGGGCCAGCACCATCTGCACGCCGAAGCAGACGAAGATCAGCGTCAGCAGGGCGATGACGAAGGCTTCCAGCCAGCGAAAGCCGCGATTCATCAGTAACAGGATGAGAAAGACGTCCAGCGCCGTGAGGATGGCGCCCCACATCAGCGGGATGCCGAACAGCAGATTCAGCGCGATGGCGGTGCCGATCACCTCGGCCAGGTCGCAGGCGATGATGGCGATCTCGCAGGCGATCCACAGCAGCAGGCTCACCGGCCGCGAATAGCGCGCGCGGCAGGCCTGGGCCAGGTCCAGCCCGGTGGCGATGCCCAGGCGTGCGGCCAGGGCCTGCAGCAGGATGGCCATGAGATTGGAGAGCAGGATCACCGACAGCAGCAGGTAGCCGAATTGCGAGCCACCGGCCAGGTCCGTGGCCCAGTTGCCCGGATCCATGTAGCCCACCGAGACCATGTAGCCGGGGCCGATAAAGGCCAGCAGCCGGCGCAGCCAGCTGCCGCCTTCGGGAACCGGCACGCTGGCATTCATCCGCCCCAGGCTGGGCCGGGCGGACGGCGCAGGCTCCTGCCAGGCAGGCTCGACGTAGCTGGCGGACTCTTTCATGGCGGACTCGTGCGGCAAGGTAGGACTACCCTTTGGAGAATTTAGCCTAGGCTAAAATTCACACATCCAGCAATAAAAAATCTCTATCTCATCCGTCGATAACGCCCATTGGCGAAGGAATCTTTGGTATTCGCTCGCAACTCGGTCAAAATGGCGCCCGCACGCGTCCTCTCGACGCGCCTCAGGTCTTTGCGGAGAAGGTCATTCAGGTGGGCAACATGACAAAGGACGACGAACTGCTGAATCGGTTGGTCGATCCATCCATTCATATGGAAGGTTTTCAACAGGTCCGCGAAGCCCATCGTCAGGAGCTGATCGAAGACTATGTCGAGCTCATTTCCGACCTCATCCGGGACGGCGGTGAAGCCCGTCAGGTGGATATTGCCGCGCGCATCGGCGTCGCCCAGCCGACCGTGGCCAAGATGCTCAAGCGCCTGGCCGCCGCCGGCCTGATCGTGCAGCGTCCCTATCGCGGCGTCTTCCTCACCCCCGAAGGCGAAGCCCTGGCCGAAGCCAGTCGCGCGCGCCACCACGTGGTGGAGACCTTTCTGTTGACCCTGGGCGTGGACGCCGATACCGCACGGCGCGATGCCGAGGGCATGGAGCACCATGTCAGCGAGGCCACCCTGGCCGTCTTCCGCCGTTTCATCGCCAGCCGTCAGGCCTGACGCCTGCGGCTTTAGTCGAAAGTCGCTCAGCTTCCCTTAAGAAAATCCCGGCACCGTCGAAGTAGTGGAAGTCATACTTTCACTCCTCTCGGTGCCCTGCCATGTTCAATCGCCCCCTCAAGACCGAACTCGCCCAACTGCGTGCCGAAGTCGCCGAATTGCGTCAGTTGCACGCGGGCTTCGAAAGCCAGGCGCTCAGTCTTACCGTGGATGACCGTGGCAACATCGAGAAGGTCAACGAGCGCTTCTGCCGTGAGATGGGCTATCGCGCCGAGAACGTGGTGGGGCGTCCGCTGGATGCCTTCATTCCCGAATACGTCAAACAATTGCCCTGCTATCGCGATCTCAAGAGCGCACTCAGCCAGGGCCAGCAGACCAGCGGCATGTACCGCCTGCTGCGGGCCAACGGCCAGGAAGCCTGGCTCTATGCCACCTGGCAGCCGCTGCGTGACGCCGATGGCCGGATTCACAAGACCATCTGCTACGGCAACGACCGTACCGAACAGGTGGAGACCTCCACCGAGCACTCCGGTCTGATCAATGCCCTGCTGAGATCCACCGCGGTCATCGAATTCAACCTGGCCGGCGAGGTGCTCACCGCCAACGACCGCTTCCTGCAGGGCATGGGCTATTCACTCAAGCAGATCCAGGGCAAGCACCACCGCATGTTCTGCACTAGCGAAGAGAGTCACTCCGCCGACTACCAGGCGTTCTGGGCACGGCTGAATCGCGGCGAATTCATCGCCAGCCGCTTCAAGCGCATCGACAGCCACGGTCGCACCGTCTGGCTGGAAGCCTCCTACAACCCGGTCCTCAATACCCGTGGCGAGCTGTACAAGGTGGTGAAATTCGCCACCGTCATCACCGCCCAGGTGGAACAGGAACAGGCGGTGGCCGAGGCGGCCAAGGTCGCCTTCGACATCTCCCAGCAGACCGACGAAAGCGCTCGTCAGGGCGCCGAGGTGGTGCAGGACACCGTCGCGGTGATGCGCAAGATCGCCGAGGAATTGCAGGTCGCGTCCAACGGCATCGAGGCCCTGGGCGAGCAGTCGCTGGTGATCAGCACCATCGTCAAGACCATCAGCGGGATCGCCGAACAGACCAACCTGCTGGCGCTCAACGCCGCTATCGAGGCGGCACGGGCCGGCGAACAGGGCCGCGGTTTCGCCGTGGTGGCCGACGAGGTCCGCCAACTGGCCGGCCGCACCAGCAAGGCCACCGAGGAGATCGTCGGGGTGGTGCAGCAGAACCAGCAACTGGCGCAGACCGCCGTGGCCAACATGGCGGCGAGCAAGCACCAGGCGGAACAGGGCCTGCAACTGGCCAACGCCGCGGGTACCCGCATCACCGAGATCCAGGACGGCGCCCAGCGCGTGGTCGGGGCGGTGGGTCAGTTCGCCCGCCGCCTCAACTAGCCCGGCGCCGGACGCCGCCACCCGAGCAGCCCCAGCGCCGCCAGGGTCACCCCCAGGCTGACCAGCAGGCACAGCCCGAGCAGGCCACGGTCACCCCAGTTCTCCCGAGCCAGGGCATAGCACCAGGGCGCGGCCGCCGAGAGCAGGAAGCTCGGCGCCAGCAGCTTGCCGGTCAGGCGCGCATAGAGCGCCCGATCGAACAACTCCAGCGGCAGGCTGGCCCGCAGCACCGCCACCAGGCCGTTGAGGGCGCCATAGAGAAAGACGAAGCCGGCGGTGAGACCGAGATGGCCTTCGCTCGCCAGCGCCAGGGCAAAACTTAGCGGCAGGCCGAGGCCCAGCACCAGATTGAGCTGACGCGCCGAAAGCCGCTGGCCGGAAGCCAGCTCCGCCAGCCGCGCGCAGACCTGGCCGATCCCCCACAGCGCCGCTACCCCCACCGGCACCCCACGCTCGGCCAGCAGCGCCGGCAGATGGGCCGACAGCCCCGCCGACAGAAAGCCGATCAACGCCATCCCGGTGGCGAACAGCACGCCGGCCAGGCGCGGCGAGCCGCCCCCTGCCGCGGGCGGCAATTCGGCACTGGGCAGGCGCCCACGCACATTGGGCAGCGGCAAGAGCAGCAGCACGCCGGCCAGGGCGATGCCGGCATAGACCACCAGCCCCAGGCGCCAGCCCAGCACCTCCAGCAGCCAGTGCCCCAGCGGCCAGAACACCGCCGAGGCCAGCCCGCCGAGCAGGGTGATGCGCACCATCACCGCCCGCGAGCGCTCGCCGGCCAGGCGCGCCAGGGTGGCGAAGGCGGCGTCGTACAGCGACAGGCGCATACCCACGCCCAGGGTCACCCAGGCCAGGTAGAACAGCGGCGCCGACTGGGCCGCCGCCAGGCCCAGGCAACCCAGGGCATCGAGCACCAGGCCGAGTTGCAGGGTACGACAGCCGCCCAGGCGTTCGATCACCGCGCCGCTGAAGGGTGAGACCAGCCCCATGGTCAGCATCGCCAGGGAAAAGCCGCCATAGACCCAGCGCGCGTCCCAGCCCAGTCCCGCGGCCATCGCCGGGCCATAGACACCCGGCAGATAAAAGGCCAGCCCCCAGGCCAGCAACTGCATCAGCCCCAGCTGCCAGATGGCGCGATCGCTCGGCATCGGCGTCATCAGCGCGTACCCGGGGTCCGCTCGCCCTCACCCAGGCTGCGCTGCATCAGGACCGTGTCCACCCAGCGCCCATGCTTGAAACCCACCGCCTCGAAGGTGCCGACGGTGCGAAACCCCAGGCGCTGGTGCAGGGCGATGGAGCCCTGGTTGGCGCTGTCGCCGATCACCGCCACCAGTTGGCGAAAGCCCGCCGCCATGCAGGCCGCGACGATCTCTTCCAGCAGCCGCCGGCCGATACCCTGGCCACCCAGGCCGTCGCGCACATACACCGAGTCTTCCGCGGTATGGCGATAGGCCGGTCGCGGGCGATAGAGCACCGCATAGGCATAGCCCACCACCGCGCCGTCCCGTTCGGCCACCCGGTAAGGCAGCCTGGCCTGGCGCACCGCTGCCAGCCGGCGCTCCAGCTCGGCCAGGTCCGGTGGCTCCAGCTCGAAACTGGCGCAGCTGCGCAGCACGTGTTCAGCATAGATGGCCTGGATGGCCGGCAGATCGGCGGGGGTGGCATCGCGCAACTGCAGAGCGGTGTTCACGGGAGAGGTCCATTCGCGGGGTCGATTAAGTGATCATGCCGGGACGGCCAGCCAAAGATAAAGCTATGCTCGGTTATCACCGGTATAAGTGAAACCTTGGCATGGCCGACCTCAACTTCACCCAGTTGCAGACCTTCGTCCAGGTCGTCGCCACCGGCAGCTTTTCCGCCGCGGCCGATCGCCTGGGGCTGAGCCAGCCGGCGGTCAGCCTGCAGATCCGCCAGCTGGAACGGCGCCTGGGTCTCAAGCTGCTGGAGCGCCTGGGACGGGGACTCAAGCCCACCGCCGCGGGCAGTCTGCTGCTTGACCACGCCGAACAGATCCAGACGGCGGTGGACCAGGCCCTGCAGGCCCTGGCCAGCCATGGCGAGACGGTCAGCGGACGGGTCGCCATCGGCACCGGCGCCACCGCCTGCATCCATCTCCTGCCGCCGCTGCTGGGCCAGTTGCGCCAGCGCTTTCCCCAGCTGGACGTGCGGGTCAGCACCGGCAACACCCTGGACGTCCTGCGGGCGGTGGAAGACAACCGCCTCGACCTGGGCCTGGTCACCCTGCCCGCCAGTGGCCGCAACCTGCAGGTGGAGCCGCTGCTGGAGGATGCCTTCGTCGCCCTGCTACCGCCTGCCAGTCCGTTACCGACAGGTACGCTGGCCCCGGCGGAACTGGCCGAGGCGCCGCTGCTGGCCTTCGAGACCGGCAGCAGCACCCGGTTGCTAATCGACGACTGGTTCCGCCGCGCCGGCCAGGCCAGCCGGCCGGTGATGGAGCTGGGCAGCATCGAGGCGCTCAAGGAACTGGTGGCCGCCGGACTCGGCTACAGCCTGGTGCCCGGCATCGCCGTGGCCACCGAGCACCATCGCCACGGCCTGAGGGTCCAGCCACTGGCGCCGCCCCTGACCCGCACCCTGGCCCTGGTGCTGCGCCGCGACAAACCCCTGAGCCGCCCGCTGCAGCAGGTGCTGGAAGCGCTCCGGCGGTTGCGTCGCTGAGCAGGGCTCGACCGCGCGGCCGCCACGCCTTATGATTCGATAATTCAACGATCATTGAATTATCGAATCATGCAGGAAGAACTCGCCGTATCCGCCCTCTCCGCCCTGGCCCATGCCCAGCGCCTGAGGGTCTTCCGCGCCCTGGTGGTCGCCGGCACGGCCGGCCTCATGCCCAGCCAGTTGGCCGACCAGCTCGAGGTGGCCCGCAGCAACCTCTCCTTCCACCTCAAGGAACTGGCCAATGCCGGTCTCGTCACGGTGGAGTCCCAGGGACGCAACCTGATCTATCGGGCGGCCTACGAGCACATGAATGCGCTGCTCGGCTATCTGACCGAGCACTGTTGCGCCGGCGGCGACTGCGTGGTCAGCGAATCGCCGCGCTGTGCCTGCTGATCCGCTGACCCGCACCCATCCACCGATCATCCGACCAGGCCCGCCGCCATGCACAGTCCCCACGCCTGCCCACCGGCAGCACCCGCCATGAACACCTTCGAGCGTTACCTCAGCCTCTGGGTGGCGCTCTGCATCGTCGCCGGCATCGCCCTCGGCCAGCTGGCACCGGGCCTGTTCCGCTTCATCGGCCGGATCGAGCTGGCCCAGGTCAATCTGCCGGTCGGCCTGCTGATCTGGATCATGATCGTGCCGATGCTGCTCAAGGTGGATTTCAGCGCCCTCGGTCAGGTCCGCCAGCACTGGCGCGGGATCGGCGTCACCCTGTTCGTCAACTGGGCGGTCAAGCCCTTCTCCATGGCGCTGCTCGCCTGGCTGTTCATTCGGGAGCTCTTCGCGCCCTGGCTGCCGACCGAGCAGCTGGACAGCTACATCGCCGGACTCATCCTGCTGGCGGCGGCGCCCTGCACGGCCATGGTCTTCGTCTGGAGTCGACTCACCCAGGGCGATCCGCTGTTCACCCTGTCCCAGGTCGCACTGAACGACACCCTCATGGTGTTCGCCTTCGCCCCCATCGTCGGTCTGTTGCTGGGTCTGTCGTCGATCGCGGTGCCCTGGGCCACCCTGCTGCTTTCGGTGATCCTCTACCTGGTGCTGCCGGTGATCCTCGCCCAGCTCTGGCGGCGCACGCTGCTGCGCCAGGGCCAGGCCGCCTTCGACAGCACCCTGGCCCGCCTGGGGCCCTTCTCGATGGGAGCCCTGCTGGCGACCCTGGTGCTGCTGTTCGCCTTCCAGGGCGAGGCGATCCTGGCGCAGCCGCTGGTGATCGCCCTGCTGGCCGTGCCCATCCTGATCCAGGTGCTGTTCAATTCGGCCCTGGCCTACTGGCTCAATCGCCAGGTGGGCGAGAGCCACAGCGTCGCCTGTCCCTCGGCGCTGATCGGCGCCAGCAACTTCTTCGAACTGGCGGTGGCCGCCGCCATCAGCCTGTTCGGCTTCCACTCGGGCGCCGCCCTGGCTACCGTGGTGGGGGTCCTTATCGAGGTACCGCTGATGCTGCTGGTCGTGCGCCTGGTGAACGGCTCCCGCGGCTGGTACGAACGCGGCGCCCTTTCCGCCCGTCGAGACCATCCATGAACAGCGCCATCACGATCTACCACAACCCCGCCTGCGGCACCTCGCGCAACGTGCTGGGCCTGATTCGCAACAGCGGCGTCGAGCCGACGGTCATCCACTACCTGGAGACACCGCCCGACAAGGCGCAGCTGGAGCGGCTGATCGCCGACCTGGGCATGCCGGTACGGGAGCTGCTGCGCCAGCAGGGTACGCCCTACGCCGAGTTGGGCCTGGACGATCCGCGGCTGGATGACGCGGCCCTGATCGCCGCCATGCTCCAGCACCCTATCCTGATCAATAGGCCCATCGTGGTGACCGCCCTGGGTACCCGGCTTTGCCGCCCCTCGGGACGGGTGCTGGAGATCCTGCCCGAGCCGCAGCGCGGACCCTTCGTCAAGGAAGACGGCGAGGTGGTGGCTCCTTCTGCGACGCCGCGCGGCTGATCGGGCCGCCATGCGCGACATCGCCCGCGATAAGGACAGCGCCTGGCAGGTCTTCCTGATCTTTCTGCGCCTGGGCTGCACCAGCTTTGGCGGGCCCATCGCCCACCTGGGCTATTTCCGCCAGGCCTTCGTCACCCGCCGTCAATGGCTGGATGAAGCAGCCTATGCCGAGCTGGTCGCGCTCTGCCAGCTGCTGCCCGGTCCGACCAGCAGCCAGGTCGGCATGGCATTGGGCCTGGGGCGCGCCGGCGGCTGGGGCCTGCTGGCGGCCTGGCTCGGTTTCACCCTGCCCTCCGCCCTGCTGCTGATCCTGTTCGCCCTGGGCCTCGCCTACGCGCCGGGATTGGCCGACTCGGGCGCGGTGCATGGGCTCAAGGTGTTTGCCGTGGCGGTGGTGGCCCAGGCGGTCTGGAGTATGGGCCGCAGCCTGTGCCCGGATACGCCGCGTCGCGTCCTGGCGCTGGTCGTCGCCGGCCTGGCGCTCTGGCTGCCCGGTTCGGCGGGGCAACTGCCGGGGCTAGGCCTGGCCGCCCTGGTCGGTCGCCTGGCACTGGCACCGACCGCCACGCCGCCGGCCCTGGTCCTGCGAACCGGACTCTCCCGGCGCCTGGGGGTCGTCGCCCTGCTGCTGTTCCTGCTGCCGCTGCTGCTATTGCCCGCCTGGAGCCACCTGGCCGAGGGTGTCTATCGCGCCGGCGCCCTGGTCTTCGGTGGCGGCCATGTGGTGCTGCCGCTGTTGCAGGCGGTAGTGGTGCCCGGCGGCCTGGTCAGCGATGGCCAGGTCATGGCCGGCTACGGCCTGGCCCAGGCGGTGCCCGGACCGCTGTTCACCTTTGCCGCCTACCTGGGTGCCCTGTGCCCGCCGCCCTGCCCGCCTGGCTCAATGGCCTGCTCTGGACCCTGCTGATCTTTCTGCCCGGCGCGCTCATCCTGCTCGCCGTCCTGCCCTTCTGGCAGAGCCTGCGCCAGCACCCCGGCTGGCAACGCGCCCTGACCGGACTCAACGCGGGGGTGGTCGGCCTGCTGCTGGCGGCCCTCTACGATCCGGTCTGGACGGGAGGCATCCGCGGCCCGCTGGACGTCGCGCTGGCCGCGCTGGCCCTGGTGCTGCTCCTGAGCACCCGCTGGTCGCCCGTCCTGATCGCGCTATTGGTCGTTCTGGCCGCCTGGTTGTTGAACTTTTAGCGCACTACCGTTTAGCGGCGTGCCACTAGTGGCCCGATGAAATTGCGGCGTGGTTCGCTGTAGCTCCGTGGAAAGCTAGGCACTGTCGGCGTGACGTTCAGCTGTATGAAACGTCTTGCCCTGCGCGAGAACGTGTCCAGCGAGCGCTCGGCCTGACCTGCATTAAGGATGACCGCCATGACCTACAAGAATCCCCTGGACACCACCGCCCCCCTGTTCACCGCTGCCCTTGCCAAGGCGCCCCTGGCCGCCGCGCCCGCCAAGCCGGCCGGCACCTTTGATGGCGTTACCTACTACGCCTTCCAGAGCCAGCCGCGCCTTACCCTGGATATCAATGCCGCGCCCGAATACGTCGGCTTCGCCAAGACCTTCGACACCAAGGGCCCGCACTATGCTGCCGGCTCTACCCTGAACGAACTGACCCTGACCGGTCATTGGGAAGACCAGATCACCCGCCTCGACGGCCATACCCGCGGCGCCACCACCAGCGACAGCACCCTGGATTCGAGCATCGCCAAGCTGACCGTCAGCCTCACCGACGTGCCGACCAATCAGTTCAATGAAGGCGACATCATCACTCTGGACAACTTCGATGGCCTGCAGACCTTCGACGGCTCTACCTCCACTGCCGGCCTGTCGATTGACTTCCTGCATGGCTACACCGAAGGCCATGACTACACCTATGCCAGCCAGAGCGCCTTCCTGAAGAGCGTGATCACCGGCAGCGGCAAGGACTCGGTGAGTGTCAGCACCATCGCCGCCGCGGAACTGGATAGCGTCGCCTCCCTCGCCCACTCGCGGGTCAAGGCCATCACCGTCGATACCGGCGCCGGTAGCGATCAGATCAGCGCCCATATCCAGCAGGCTGATGTCACCATCAACGCCGGCGCTGGCAACGATTACGTGGACCTCCTGTTCACCAAGGGCGTGGCCGCCCACAACGCCAACCTGAGCGGCAGCTACGGTCACGGGGCCACCATCACCCTGGGCGAAGGGCCCGATTACCTGAGCCTCGAACCTAGTCTGGTCAACTTCGATGGCAGTAGCAGCGCCGCCGCCAACCGTTCCCTGGCCGCCAACCATGTGACGGTCACGGACTACAACGCGAACGATGACCACATCATCTTCGGCTTCGCGGTGTACGACGAGAAAGCCGTGGTCACCATCCAGGACGCCGCCCTGGCGAAGGCGACCAGCCTGTTCGCCGCGCTCAACACCGTGACCCAGTCCACCACCGGCCTGGTTAATGCCGCCGTTTTCCACTACGGCCAGGACACCTATGTCTTCCGTGACGCAGGCTACGAAGGCCAGGTCGACAACCTGGACTCGCTGATCAAACTGGTAGGCGTTCATAACCTCGATGACGTCGCCAGCACCGTCTCCGCTCGTGAGCGCTATGAGCCGGGCGGCACGCTTGGCTGGGGTTGATCGCCCCTGAACGCCACGGCCGCCCCAACCGGGCGGCTCGCCGGCCGCTTCTGTGAGGTACTCGTGGCTTACCACAAGAGCCGGGCACTCACGGCAGGGACCCAGGGTCTGTCTAGCGATACCCTTCCGAACACGAGGAACGCGCGATGAAGATCCTGATGGTCCTGACCTCCCACGACCAGCTCGGCGACACCGGCAAGAAAACCGGTTTCTGGCTGGAAGAATTCGCTGCCCCCTACTACGTCTTCAAGGATGCCGGTGCCGAGATCACCCTGGCCTCCCCCGCCGGTGGCCAACCGCCGCTGGACCCCAAGAGCGACGCCCCCGACGCCCAGACCGAGTCCACCGAACGCTTCAAGAACGATCCCGAAGCGCAGCAGGCCCTGGCCAATACCGTCAAGCTCGCCGAGGTAGAGGCCGAGGACTACGACAGCCTCTTCTATCCCGGCGGCCACGGCCCGCTCTGGGACCTCGCCGAGTCCCGCGACTCCATCGCCCTGCTCGAAGCCTTCGCCCAGGCCAACAAGCCCTTCGGCCTGGTCTGCCACGCCCCCGGCGTGCTGCGCCACGTCAAGGCCGCCGACGGCACGCCGCTGGTCAAGGGCCGCACCGTCACCGGCTTCACCAACAGCGAAGAAGCCGGCGTGCAACTCACCGACGTGGTGCCCTTCTTGGTGGAGGACGAGCTGAAGAAGCTTGGCGCCCGCTACGAAAAAGGCCCGGACTGGGGCGAGTTCGTAGTGGAGGACGGCAACCTGGTCACCGGCCAGAATCCGGCCAGTTCGGAAGCGGCGGCGGATGCCCTGCTGACCAAGCTGGGCTGAGCAACCCGAACCTGAAAAAGCCCGCCTAATGGCGGGCTTTTTCATTGTGGTCCATCACCACCGACCTGGCGGCTCGCGCGCGGTAAAGCTGAGCACAGGGCTGCCCCCGTTCCCGAATGCTCAGGCGGACCGGCCAGGCGCCCCTGTCTTCATCGCTGAACGACCACTAGAGGTCTCCGCCAAGCGCTTGGTCGCCAACAATCGTCCAGGCTGTTCACCGGCGCTCGCCTCGCCTATAACTATGACGATTGGCAATTCGAACAAGATCAAAGTGCCATTAGTCGCCAAGGTTGCAGAAATCCAAGCGCCAGCCGACACCCTCCCATGAGCGCAGCCTTCAACCCTGCTCCGCCCAGGCTGGAAAGGATATCCGTGCAGTTGGTTACCTGGTCGTATTTTCAGAGCATTGCCCGATGAAGAGAATCCTGCTCGGCGTGCGCGTCCTGATGTCCGTGCCCAAGGACAATCCCGGCCTGGTCAAGGCGCAATACCTCGCGCTGTCGCGCCAGCTGCCGATGATGTACTTCATCCTGCTGACCAACACCCTGATGCTGGCCGGCACCCACTATGCCGTGGCGCCACGCTGGCTGGTGCTGTATTGCCCGTTGATCATGACGCTGTTCGGCGTGATTCGGGCGGCCGAATGGTTCCGCACGCGCAACCAGCCACGCAGTCCGGCGCAGATGCTGACGGCCTTGAAGCGCACCAACAGGCTCGCGCCCATCGTGGCCTCGGCCTTCACCGCCTGGGCGCTGGCGCTGTTTCCCTATGGCGACAGCTATACCCAGGCGCATGTGGGCTTCTACATGGCGATCACCGTGATCGGCTGCATCTTCTGCATGATGCACCTGCTGCCCGCGGCCCTGGCCACCACCGCCGTGGTCAACACCGCCTTCGTGGTGTTCTTCGCCTCCACCACCATCAGCACCTTCGTGGCCACGGCGATCGACGTCCTGCTGGTGTCCATCGCCATGCTGGTCATCCTCAAGGCGCAGTACGGCGACTTCACCCGGCTGGTGAACATGCAGGCGCAAACAGCCAAGCTCAGCGAGGAAAACCTCAAGCTCGCCAACCAGGACAGCCTGACCGGCCTCGCCAACCGCCGGCAGTTCTTTGCCCGCCTCGATACCCTGCTGGCGGACGCGCGCGCCCAGGGGACCCGACTGGCCGTGGGCCTGATCGACCTGGACGGCTTCAAGCCGGTCAACGATATCTATGGCCATAGCGTGGGCGACCGCCTGCTCTATCAGGTCGGCCAGCGCCTGAGCGGACTGCTCGACGAGGACGTCCACCTGGCCCGCCTGGGCGGCGACGAATTCAGCCTGATCATCACCCGGGTCTTGAACGACGAGCAGCTGCGGACCTTTGGCGAAAAGGTCTGCGCCAGCCTGCGAGAGCCCTTCCTGCTGGTGGACATGCCCATCCAGATCAGTGGCTCGCTGGGCATCGCGACCTTTCCCGACCAGGCCTTTACCGCCACGGACGTCTATGAACACGCCGACTACGCCCTGTACCAGAGCAAGCGCCACCGCTCCGGCACGGCCTGCCTGTTCAGCACCGCCCATCGCCAGCAACTCAATCGCGAAGGCCTGACCGAACAGGCCCTGCGCCGAGCCGACCTGGAGCGCGAGTTCTACATGGTCTTCCAGCCCATCGTGGACATCCACAGCAAGCAGACCGTGGCCTTCGAGGCCCTGGCGCGCTGGAAAAGTCCGGAGCTGGGCAACGTGCTACCGGGTGATTTCATCGCCACCGCCGAGCGCGTCGGCATGGTCAATCGCCTTACCCTGCCCCTGCTGAGCAAGGCCCTGAACGCGGCCACGCGCTGGCCCACGGGCATCCGCCTGGCCTTCAACCTCTCCGCCCACGACTGCGGCTCGGAAGACGCCGCCCAGCAGATCGTCGAACTGATCAAGCACAGCGGCTTCGACCCGGCCTGCCTCGATCTGGAAATCACCGAAACCGCCGCCATCCAGGACCTGCCCCAGACCCAGCGCGCCATCAGCCGCTTTCGCGAACTGGGCTGCGGCATCTCCTTGGACGACTTTGGCACCGGCTATTCCAGCCTGAGCCAGATCCACGCGCTGCCCCTGACCAAACTCAAGGTGGACCGCACCTTCGTCACCGACCTCCACCTCGATCCGGCCAGCTTCAAGATCGTCAAATCCTTGATCGCCCTGTGCCAGGACATGCAGCTGGAATGCATCGTGGAAGGCGTAGAAACGGCTGCGGAACTGGGGGCGCTAAAGAATCTTGGCTGTACGCGGGCACAGGGGTATCTGTTCGCCAAGCCCATGCGGGCGAGTGAGATTAGGGGTTGGTTGGAGGGGGAGCATTTGGCTGAGGTGTTGGAGGTTTGACTCGCAGGGTATCAGGTGCGACGCGGGCTCTTGTCCAAGTAGCAAACTCTGGTTCAGCCGCGCTCGCTACTATAATCCCGCAATACCTCGCTCCTGCTCGGGTTTACATAGGCACTCATGTTGCTTCATTCAGAATCTTCAATAGGTCTAGATTAGGCCGATGAGTATGGGCTTGACCCTGCAGTCCTGAAGCCCGCGGAAGGCTGATATAGACATACTCGCTTACGCGACACATTCGGCCCGCCGGGCCTAGAACATGAATACCGTGATGTGATCAGTCCATGGCTGCTGGCTGCAAGAAGCGGACGTCGACAAGCGACCGCTATCGACCCAAAGCTGCCATTGGCGGAGGGCAGCTAACGGCCACCAGCGGGTAGATGGACGTTGCGCTCTGCCCATATTTCCGCCTGATAGATATTAGAAGGCAGCTTCCTGTTTAATTCTCAAACGGAACGCCGTGAGTAATTTTTTCTATTTAGCCTTTAGGCCGGCTGCGGAGTAATTTCCACTGACTGAATGTTAGTTAGTTTTGTTCCGTGGTGCATTTTCAGAGTCCTTCCGCATAGCGGTTACAAGAGCGATAGCTTTGGTCTGAATGTCTGACCAGTTGCGTAGTAGCGAACCACTGTAATTCAATGAGTATGTAATGTGCGTCGAAGTATCAGTTACGGTATGCTTACAATTAGGGGTCTTGTTATTCAAATCTTGTCGCAAGTCGCAAGCGATTTCGGCACATTGAGGCGGTCCTGATGAATATACATCTGAATCCCCAAGGTAGTTTTTTGAGTCCCATAGGAAAGGGTCTGCAGGCAGTGTTAAATGTTTCAATCCGAATTCTGAATCGGAGGGTACCATCACCGCATGTCTATACCGCTCTGGCCTACCAGAACTATGTGCAAGAAAGAGACGAATCAAAGAAAATTCGGGATTGATCCACCTGGAAAAAACATGAACATTGCAGGATGGCTTAGGCGCAGTAGCCGCTTCCACTCGGACCCAATCGCTTCCGTCCCCTATCATCGCCCATTCCCTAAAATCCTCCTTACGGTAAAGGTGCATAGATGGGTATCGAAACCCGTAAGTATATGAGGCGAGCCTACGCGAACCAGAATCCAGTTTGACTAGTGCTGCAACCTCGGGGGGACCGTTAGGTAAGTTTACTATTAATTTGCCGAGCCTTAAATTCTTTCTTTCTTCCGCGTATTTCCATGCTAGATAGCGATTTATAGAAACTACGAATCCAGTCAATAGCAATATTAAAGCGATAATTGCCGATTTTTTAAATTTAGATGAAACAGCCAATATATTCTACCATCTAAAAATTTCGAAACTGCGCTGATCCTGATAAATAGTCAATGCGAGTGTAGACCTACTAGCTTCGACTGGCTCTAGCCGGCATCCGCAGGCCAGGCCAGGCCAACGTCAGGATCCTGATCCTTAATCCCAATAGCTGCCTGCTCGAAGGCCTGCCTCAGCTCTAACCCCCTATCAGGCGCCTTCGGGCGCCTTTCTTTTGCCCGCTGCTAAATTTTCTATGTAGCCGTCTTTCTAAAAATGGTGCTTTAATCACTATAAAAAACTTTTACAACTTCTTTCGGAAACTGTAGTTCAGAAAAATTATCTAGGTTGGGCCTTCTAGTATTCCGAGCGTCCTCATTCGGATACGCTCCTTCCTTAGGAAGATAAATCGTTACGTTACTCCCCTTGATCGGCTCTGGGCATATCCCTTTCAAATGGACGTAGGAAAACCCAGGAATTACCTCCCTGATAACCACCTTGGCTTGCAGCGACTCGAACCTATAATTGTTCGCAGCATTCTGATAAATATAGGAATGAACGAAACTCTCCGACATGACATTCTTTACAAAATAGCTTCGGCTTAGACCCACTCTCAAACTCCGTATAAAGTTCGACCGTACTCCGGATATTACACTCTGCCAGACATTACCCGGACTCTCGCTAAATACCGTCCACTGCTTAGGAAATATAATTTCATAGTGGCAAGCGTCAGGCCATGGTCGCTTGAAGGGTGAAACACGATTGACTTTTTCGCGAGTGATCTCAAGTACGAAAGGGGTTGGACCATCGAGCTTCAGATCCATGTCTCCCATCGTCTCCTCGCAGATCGTGCTCACGCAGGCGTGAACCTCTTTACCTTCGGCGGGACGATCACTAGCAAATACGGTTCCCGCAAATACCCAAAGAGAAATCCCGAAAGTTAGTGTGCCTTGGCGAAAATTCATTTTTTTGAGGCTACCTTTCTAATTTTTGATAGCTAGTATTGAATTGCAAGGTGATTTCCAAGCCGAACGCGAGGTGTTACCACAATTGAAAGATAGATCTAGATGCGGAGTTCGTCAAAGACGTAGCTTTCAAAGCCATCTAGTGGGAACACTATGGGAATCTATCTACTGAAGGCGAAGCCTTTGTCATTCAAGTTCGACTGATTTCCTCTAAAAATTCATTCAAGCCGATGCTGCTTCGCGGCACAGCTTAATTCGGGCGTTGAGCGTTCGCTTTTACTCGCAACCACCGGCAACTCATGGCCGGTTGCGGCCCTTCGCGAGAGGCAGAAATCGGCCTGGTGCAGTAACCCACAGCGGCGAAAAGGACATCCGCTCTGTGCCGAATACAGTTATGCAGCAGACAGCCGCATTGAGCTCACACGATCGCTCGTCGAGCTCAGGACCCACAGAGCGCGAAATCAACGTCCTCACACTCCATGACTCCGCCCAAGCGCCCCGGGGCTTTTTGTTTGCTCCAGTAAAGGTTCGTGTGCCTGATCACGGCCTCTGCGGGCGGCGCACCCGTTTGCGTCATGTCTTCGGTGGTGTGGGCATCGCTTACTAGCGTCGCGTCATAGCCACGAACGATTGCGCCATGCAGTGTGGACCGAACGCACATGTCCGTTTGCGCGCCCGTCACAATGAGTCTACCTACACCCAGTTGTGATAGAACCTGCTCCAGATCGGTGCCCTCGAACGCGTCGCGATAACTTTTTTCGACAATCGCCTCCCCTGGCGTCGGAGCCCGTTCGGCAACGATTTGCCACCCCTCACTGCCCGCCACCAGATCCTGGTCGGAATGGCGGACCCAGACAACCGGCAAGTGCGCATCACGCGCCCGCTTAATAAGCATGTTGACTGCGTCGAGCACTTCTCGACGTCGATATGCGTGGGAGATGCGTTGCGGAACCGCGGCTCGGCAGGCCGGTCAGTCTCCATGAGTGCTCCACACTCACCCCCTTCAGGTTGGCAAATCTGTCGGCTTCGAACTGAGTTTGTCCCTGCTTCGGCAGGGTTTTTTTTGCCCGACGCCGGCCCGATTAGCAAGAGAAACGGTTTTGGATGAGCCAGAGGCTGCCGGACAAAAGGGGCCGTTTCGACCGGCCCCTGAGACCCTAAACCCAATCCGTCGCCACACATTTAAATGCCGGAACGGTATCGAAATCGGTCCTCTAAACTGACCAGTTTTTGGACCGGCCGTTAGATATGCGGGCGCAATCAAGATATATCCAGTAACAACTTGTAGCATCTGAGAAACATATGACGTATGACTTCGCATGAAGCGAGCCGGCTATCCCTTCAGATCAGCTGACGGTCGACTAAAGTCGCTTTCCTGAGCAATTCGCGGTCTAGTAAGCGTCCCGTTTGAGATCACTGACTTGAAGCACGTTACTGTCCGCAACCTATTGCTGGTTCTGACGATTATCACGCTAATCGTATGTTTGAGCCTGGACATCAGTAGCTCGTTGATTTTGGTCGGATAGTGGCTCTCTGGGACATCGTGGTTACCCGCATTTAACGCCAAGCGCCCCTTCGCGCCGGCCGGCCCTGCCGGAAGGCTGACGAAATCGTAGAGGTCGCGGTAACCGTCACGCACGAGGCGACGGCCGTTGCGCCATCGCTTTATAAGGTTCGCTATCCAGGTAGTCCATATGCAGCACAATGGCTGGAATTTCCTCAGCAATATCAGCGTTCGGGCCAAACTAACGCTTGGCTTTTCCCTTCTCATCGGCATGATTTTGCTGGTGGCCTACACCGGTTGGAAAGCAACCGATACCCTGCGCGACCGTGGCACCCGAATGGCTGACATTTCCGGCTTCAGCGCGCTAGCCCGGGATATGCGCATCGAACGCCTGGTTTACTTCAACAAGGCCGATGACGCGCAGGCCGGGAAGTGGCTCGCCGCCCTTGATAAAACCGAGGGTCAACTGAACAGCATTGCCCCCCAGTTCAGAGCCCCCGCCAACAAGGCGCTGTTGGGTGAAGCGGACGCCATCCTGAAGCGCTATCGTGAGTTTTATCTGCAGACGGTGGCAGCCACCCGCGATCGGGAGGCTACGCGGAAGATCGCAGCGACGTCCGCCGAGGCTACCAACGCACATCTCTTGGTACTTTCTGAGGCGGCTAACGCCGAAGGCGGTCGCTTCGAAGATCGTCAGCAGCTCGCCTCGCTTGCTGTTGGCGTGCAGCGCATGCGGGTCAGTTTCCGCGGTTATACCGCGCTGCCAGGCAAGGACACCGAGGAAATGGCACGCACCGCTATCTCAGCAGTGCTGGCTCAAATCAAGGCCCTCGAAACGTCGGGGCTTCCACGCGATAGCGTGCAGAAGCTTGCCAACGAGGTAAGCGGTTACCGAGACCGACTCCAACAGTTAGTTGAGGACCAAATTAAAGTTGATGCTGCACAGGGGGGTATCACAACCTCTATCACCGCGCTGCTTGCGATTACCGACAAGCTGACCGCTATCCAGAAAGAACTCCAGGCATCTGATGCGGCAGGCGCCCAGCAAATGCTGTTGATCTGGTTGGCCGTCGCCATCGCGTTGGGCCTCCTTGGTGCCTGGCTGATCACCCGGTCTATCGTTCGGCCTTTGAAGGAGACGCTTGCGTTGGTCGAGACCGTTGCCAGTGGCGACTTCACCCAGCAGCAGTCGGTTACCCGTAAGGACGAGCTGGGCATGCTGCAGGCCAGCATGCAGCGGATGACCGCCAGCCTTCGTGGCTTGATTGGCGAGATGAAGGACGGTGTCGTCCAGGTTGCGAGTGCAGCCGAGCAGCTGTCGGCGGTCACTGAGCAGACCAGTGCAGGCGTGCAGTCCCAGAAAGTCGAGACCGATCAGATCGCCACCGCGATGCAGGAGATGACCGCGACCACCCATGAGGTAGCGCGTAACGCGGGAGAGGCGGCCAAATCGGCTATGGATGCCAGTCAGCAGGCACAGCAAGGTGACCAGGCTGTCACCAAGGCGGTCACCCAGATCGAGCTGCTGGCTCACGAGATGGATTCGACTAAGGCCGCGATGACTGCGCTGCGCGACCAAGCCGATAGGATTGGTGGGGTGCTGGATGTGATCAAGGCAGTCGCAGAGCAGACCAACCTCCTGGCGCTGAACGCTGCTATTGAGGCTGCCCGGGCCGGCGAGGCAGGCCGGGGCTTTGCCGTGGTCGCTGACGAGGTGCGAGGCCTGGCGCAACGCACGCGCGCCTCCACAGACGAGATCGCCCAGCTGATTACTGGGTTGAACCAAAGCACCGACCGGATGGCGGGGATACTTGAGCAGAACGTCCAGCTCACCGGTAGCAGCGTGAGCCTTTCCCATGAGGCCGGAGAGATGCTGAAGCGCATCACCCAGTCGGTGAAAAACATCGAGTCGATGAATGAGCAGATTGCCTGCGCGGCCGAGCAGCAGAGCGCGGCGGGAGAGGAGATTGGCCGAAGCGTCACCAACGTCCGCGATATCTCCGACCAAACCGCTGCAGCAAGCGAGGAAACAGCGTCCTCGAGCATGGAGCTGGCCCGCATTGGCGTGCGCCTGCAGGAGATGACTGCTCGCTTTAAGGTCTGATGGCTGCCGGGCCCGGTACCGCACCGGGCTCGACAGCTGCTGGCAAATGCTTTCTGAACAGGCCTGTAACAACGCTGGTCAAAGTCATGCCCGCCGCCCTGGAAGCTGACATCCAGGTCGGTCAACCGCCTGCCGTGGTTTTGTCTGTCCGGCAATCTCCAACTGCCACGCGGGCGCAGGGCTGCCTCATTCCGTGGTCACAGCTGCATGCCGCTCAGCTTGTGGAGCGCGAAGAGCAGCAGACACACGGCGAAGGCCTGAGCGCCTTCAAGGCTTCGATCCCTCAGCATTCGCGCTGTAGCAGGACCTTTATCCAAAATCGACGATCTCTATGACCTCGACAACCGGTGCCCATAGCAAGGAAAAGTCATGGAGCAAGGAATCGATCGGCTTAGAGCGGCTTTAGCGCCCTACACCACAACGGCGGCCCCTCGTCCGGCCGACAGGGCTTTGGTGGTAACGGTGAGTTATGAGGCGGCGGAAGTCACTCGTGCTGTGAAGCTTTCCGACCTAGAAGATCCGGCCAAGCTCGCCGACGTCATCAACGACTTCAAACGCGATATGGCGTTGGGCCGGGAGGGCGGTGAAGAAGAGCATGCGAAGCTGATGCGGCGCTTGGGCTCGCGCGGCTTGAAGTCCTTCAATCCAGAGCTGCATGCCCGGCATAAGGCCAAGTAGATCTTTCAAGCGGCAGGTGTCGGTGTTCGAATTTGCTGTGAACTTCAGGAAATACCAGAAGCGGACGTCGGCAAACGACCCAAAGCTGCCGTTGCCGTAGGGCAACTAGCGGCCCAAAGCGGGCACGCAGCAAGTCTTCATATTCCTTCAGGCAAAGAGTGGAAGCACATACTCCGCCAGCTCTTGAATACTTTCTTTCACTGAGCGGTGCGACACCCTCATATTCAAGGCAATGTGCGACACACCCTGGTCACGCTGTCGCTGCCAGAGACTGATGAGCGCATTTCGCCCCCCGCGCAGTCCTCGTCCCCAGCGAATAGGGGCATTGGGGCCTTTGTCCAGCTCGAAGAAGGTTCCATAACCGTAGGGTTTGAACGCCTCTGGCCCACATGCAGACTGCCAGAGGCTAATCAATGAAGGTAATTGCTCAAGGTTGCTCTGGTGCCAGATCCAGCCATCCATATGCTCTGCCAACCAAGTTAGTTCCTGGCCACAACGCCCTACCGCTAACATCGGTAGCCGTGCATGAAATGCCTTAGGAACCAGATCTAGGGTTCCGTCCAACCTACCGTAGTGACTCGACTTGTGGATGGGAAATGACCCATTCGAGACAGCACGGATCACAGCATATGCATCACGAAAGCGAGATTCTCGATTGTCGAAGTCGGCTCCAAAAGCTGGGTACTCCGAGGGGCGATCTCCTGTCGAAACTCCCAGCAGGAATCGCCCTTGGGAAAGCTGATCGACTGACAGCGCCTGCTTGGCCACGGCAATAGGATCTCGTAGCGGGAGGATCACTCCGGCTGTGCCGATCGCAATACGACGAGTTGCCGCAGCAAGCCATGTCGCATACACCATCGAGTCGTATATCTGGGCTACATCCCCAAAAGCCGGGTCGCGCAGCGGTACGTCACGTAGCCAAAGTGCAGCGAAACCCAGATCGTCAGCAAGCGCAGCTAGCTCGGTATGTTCTGCCATGGTCGGAGTATCGCTCAGGGGATAGCCCTCTAATGGCGTCAACAGGCCGAACGTCAATTTTCCTGGGACAAAAACTTTGGCAAAAACACTGTCAACCAGCCCATGCGGGGGCACTCTTTGCTCCGACATCATCGCTCTCTCAGGTGTTAAGCCAGTTGGCCAAGCGGGCTGCTTGACTGGGTCGCTGGTTCACGAACCTCATCGCGAGTGCTCTGGCAAATGGGCAAGCTCATCGAGTAAGGCACGCACACTGCGGCATCTGCCCAGTACAACGACTGGCGTCATATCCGGTTGTAGAAAGAACGGTACGCGTCGACGAAGGCGGGATACATTCGCTAACGAGTCATGGACTGTTATTCGAGCCACTACCAATTGATCCGCACTAACGCCTTTTCTCTTGGAAAAGCGCGCTCACCCACTCGACAAATACCCGCACATTGGGTGAGAGATGACGTCGTTCTGGGAACAATACGGAAACGGCCTTCGGCTCGACTGGAACATCTGGCAGCACCTCTACCAAGCGTCCGCTATCGATGTATCGCTGCAACGCAGGGCGCAGCCCCTGCACCATCCCAATCCCTGCCAACGCGCAGTAAAGCAACGCCTCGGCATTATCGACGACAATTCCGCTGCGCATCTTCACACGGATAGTTTTACCGTTGCCCCTGAACCGCCAGGGCATGATCTGGCGACGCTGCTCAACCATGAAATTGACCGCCACATGTGCCTGCAAATCATCCAGCGAGCCTGGTAAACCATACTTCTTTACGTAGGAAGGGGCCGCGCAGGTCACCAGAGCAACCTCGCCGATACGCTTGGCAACCAGGCTCGAATCATCCAGGTCGCCTAGCCGCACGGAGCAATCGATGCCGCCCGCGATGAGGTCGTTCAGGTTGTCGGAGGCGCCCAGAGATATTTCCAGGCCGGGGTAGCGCTCCATGAACTCGGGCAGTCGTGGGATGACTACGGCGTGACCGAGTACGGTCTGCATGTCTATCCTGAGTTTTCCTCGCGGCGGACGAGTCGGCGAAAACCAGTCCAGTGTGTCTGCAAGGTCGGAAAGTAATTTCAGGCTTCGTTCATAGAACTCATCGCCGGCGGGTGTGGTGTTCACTCTGCGTGTGGTGCGGTGCAGCAGCTGCACGCCCAGTTCGTGCTCAAGATTTTGAATAAGCTTTGATAGTGCCGGCCGATGCACATTGAGCGCCTCGGCAGCTTTGGTGTAGCTACCATGCTCAACCACTGCCACGAACATTTGCATGGCTTCAATCAGGTTCATCGCCATCCTACCTACCTGCACGGGCCAGAGATACTCTGCAAAGAGGATGATAGCGAAGCTGGGCTACCTCTCTCAGGCATCAAAAACGGAAAATGCCATCGCTGCTCCCGAGGAGCGATGGCATACAGCAGCCAAATTAACTGCCGCAGGGGGGCTACTCAGTCAACCACGACGACAATCTTGCCGATCTGCGCGTTCGACTCCATTCGGCGGTGTGCTGCCGCGATGTCCTTGAGTGAGAAGACTTGGTCGATGACAGGCTTGAGCTGACCACTTGCCAAGCCTTTGGTGACAAATGCCTTGGCATTGGCCAGTTTCTGCATATCCGTGGTGATTTCAAAAAGCTCGTAACCGCGCACGGTCAGGTGTTTGCCGAGAATATCGAAAACCGGAACTGGAATATCGCGATGATCCAGGGCGCCGTACTGAAAGAAGATCCCTGTGTTGGCCATGGACTTGATTAGCTTGGTCGCTTCGGGGCCACCAACGGGGTCGAAAACAATACGCGCCCCCTTGCCCTCGGTGATCGCTGCCACCTCGGCAATCAGATCCTCTTCCTGGGTAGCGATAACATATTTTGCCCCAGCGTCCAGCAATGCCTGGCGTTTGGCACTTGTGCGGGTAAGGGCCACCGGGATGGCGCCCTGCATGTTGGCGATCTGGATCGCCGCCAGGCCGACACTGCTCGACGCAGCCGGAATGAGCACGATTTCGCCAGCCTGTAGATTGCCGTACTCAACCAGGGCGCCGTATGCAGTGACAAACATCATCCAACTGGCCGCTGCCTCCACGAAGCTGAGGTTGGTCGGATGCTTGACGACAGCATGCACAGGTGCATTGACCACCTCGCCATACATGCCGTAATCGGCAAAGGAGAACGCGGGCACGACGCTTACTACGTCACCAGGCGCAACGTCACTGACGTCACTGCCAACCGCGCGAACAATCCCCGCTGCTTCGTAGCCCAGATTCGCCGGGAACTGGGGGTCAATCACGTACTGCCCAGTGCGGTACATGATTTCAGCACGGTTCAGGCCAATGGCTTTTACTTCGATCTGAACCTCGCCGCTTTTCGGCGATGGTACGGCGACCTCATCGAGAGTCAGAACATCAGCGTCACCGGTACGGTGAAAACGGACAACCTTGGGCATGGCACACCTCATCAACGGCAAGAGACACGGTTACTTCTGGAAAGTTGTGCCGATGCTACTGAACCTTTTGCCTGCAATAGAGCACTGGTCAGCTCATAGATTGTTACTCAAGAAGAACCAATCCCGGACTGATAGGAAAATAAAAAAGACCACGGAGAGGCCGTGGTCTTTTCACTCCGCTGGCGCTAATTAGCGTTCAGAGTTAACAGGGTTTCGGTACTCAACAGGCACCCAGCTGTAGCCCTTTTCTTCTTTACGCAGATGTCCAATGCCAGGAAAGGGCAAGTGCGCCGCTGCCACCAACCAGCGCTCACTAGCAGCCTCAGCGAACAGCCGGGTGCGCGATGCAACGGCAGCCTTAGGATCAACATCCACCGCGATAGTTACCTCTGGATGCGGTAACTGCACAGAATGCACGTGCACAATGTCGCCCCAAAGCAGCAACTTTTCGCCTCCCGAACTTAGCAGGTAAGACGTGTGGCCGGGGGTATGACCATTTGACGGCACGACTTGAATGCCAGGGGTGATGGAGAAACCTTCATTGAAGGTTTTGAATTTGCCTACATCTGAGTAAGGTGTAATTGCATCACGCGCCATCTTGAAGAATGGTCGCTGGTCTTCAGGCAGTGAGCCCTCCTGCTTCACGTCGAGCCAGTAATTCGCATCTCGGTCTGCGGCCCAGACGGTCGCATTAGCAAAGGCTCGTTTGCCGCCTGGTAGGGTCACGCCGCAGGCATGGTCAGGGTGCAGGTGCGTTAGCAGCACCGCATCAACTTCTTCTGGCGTATAACCGGCAGCACGGATGTTGTCGACCATCCGCCCCATGGTAGGGCCGAAGCAATCAGACGAGCCCGAGTCGATTAGCACCAACTGCTTACCGTCATCGACAAGAAAGGCATTGACCGCCGTCTGAACGAACGGAGCCGCCTTTTGATACTCGTGCAGGATGTGCTCCTGGATCTTTTCCTGCGGCATGCCCGCGAGGTGCTTCGGATCCAGATCGATATAGTCGTCGTAAACGGCAGTAACCACGGTGTTGCCAACCATATGCCGGTAAAAGCCGGCGGCTTGCTGGTATTGGTCGGTCGGTGCTGCGAGTGCAGCTTGCGATGCGACAGCCATAACCCCGATTACGCCGAGCATCTTAAGACGCTGCGGTAGATTTAGTGCACCCATGACAAACTCCACAATCAGGCGCCATTGCCTAGTGCGAAATCGTATGAGCGCACGCAGCGCAGACCCATAGCGTCAATGGAACCAGATTGGTAATCAAAGCCAATACATTCGACCGAGTGAAAGCTATGAAGAGGTATCACATGGTGAATGGCTGCTTCTGGCCGATTGCAGCCGGTGGCAACGGGCTGCAATCTGCCAGAAGCAGACGTTTAGTCAACCTTTAGTGCGTACCGGTAGAGCCAGCTTCGGTATGCCCAGCACGTATGTTGTGACCCGTGATGCGAGGGAGCGTGATAGAAAACGCACACCAAAACACGTCAGCTTGTTGAACAGTCCAGGTATAACCGTGCGCTTGCCTCTCAATATGGCTTGGATAGCGGGCTGTGCGACAAACTAAGCCCGTTTAGTCGAAGGGTTGGCGATCCATGCGTAGTCGCCGCCTCCGGACGTACTGTGGAAGGAGGTGTCAGTGCCGCCAGGGCAGATACAGGTGACCGATAAGGGCGTGTCACTAATTCGTCGTGGAGCGCTTCGCTGAAGTTGCGAACGAAGGCTTTCGAGGCGGCATAGAGCGCCATGTTGAGCACGGACTGGTAGGCACCGGTGGACGCGATGTTCACCCTTTAAGCGAGCGTATTAGTGGTTTTGTGTGCGTCTACAAAGCATCGCGCGAGGGCGATTAGGAAGTCATGATGAGCTGCATGAGCTCCGCGTCGCGTGTCCAGTCGATCTCTTCGAAGCGGCGGAAGTATCCGAAGCCAGCGTTGTTGATGAGGATGTCGATAGGGCCGCTGGCAGTCGCCGAGGCCCATAGCGTAAAGGCGGCGTCACGTTCACCGAGGTCGACGATGATGATTTCTACGTTCACACCGTTGCAGGCAGTGGCGACTGCAGCCAGTGCGTCGCGACGCCATGCAGTCAGCACTAGGTCAACACCCAGTTTGGCCACTTCACGCGCTATGGCTGCACCAATGTCGCTGAATGCGCCGGTTACTAGTGCACGCTTGCCAACGCAGGTGGATTTAGAAACGGGCATGGTCTTCCCCTGGATTACGATCTCGGCAGGGGCTGCTGGCTAAATTACTTGCACCACGACCTTGCCCTTGGCGCGCCCGCTTTCAACGTAGGCCAGTGCTTTAGCGGTGTCAGCGAAGGAAAAAACATTGTCGATAATCGGGCGAATGGCGCCGGCCTCAACGAGGGCCGTGATTTTGCGCAGGTGTGCGCCACTGGCTTGCATGAAGACAAACGAGTAATCGACCTGGTTTTGCCTTGCCTTTCTCCGGATACCAGCACTCAGCAGACGCAGCACCTGTCTGAGCGGCCAAGCTAGGCCACGCGCGGCGGCAAATGCCGGAGTGGGCGGCCCGGAAATGGAGATGAGGTGCCCACCGGACTTGAGAATACGTAGGGATTTGGTCAACTCGTGGTTGCTCAGACTGTTCAGCACTACGTCGTAGTCGCGCAGTTCCTTGGCAAAATCCTGCGTTTTGTAGTCGATGACGACGTCCGCACCCAAAGCGGTAGCCCAATCGACATTGGCTGTACTCGTGGTGGTGGCGACAAAGGCGCCCAAGTGCTTGGCTAACTGGATGGCGACGGATCCGACACCGCCGGAGCCGGCCTGGATAAATACCTTCTGCCCTTTCTGTAAGTGGGCGGTTTCGACCAGCACCTGCCACGCAGTCAAAGCTACCAACGGCAGGGCGGCGGCCTCTACCATGCCGAGGTTTTTGGGCTTCACTGCAACCGACGACGCCTTGACGGCGATGAACTCGGCAAAGGTGCCGATACGGTCATCATCCGGACGTGCATAAACCTCATCACCCGGCTTGAAATCGAAAACGCGGGCGCCAACTCCCACGACTTTACCGGCCACGTCATTACCCATAACAAGCGGCAGGCTGTAGGGAAGAATCAGCTTAAATTCTCCGCTCTTAATCTTGCTATCCAACGGGTTGACGCTCGCCGCGTGAACCTGGATGAGCACGTCATCGTCCCGTACTTCAGGGGCGGGCATTTCGCTGATGTGGCCAACGTCTTTTTTCCCGTAACGATCAATGATGAACGCTTTCATGGTGGGACTGTTCTCTAGAGTTTTTGAGCGAATGGGGCGCTTGTGGCGACGCAGTCACCAGTTTTCCTTGATCGGTCTCAGCTCGAGCTCCTGAGTCCACGCCGATTTCGGCTGGCGGTGCAGCAGCCAGTAGATTCCGGCTATGGCGTCTTAGCCGAGCAGGTCATCCGACTCGGCAAGGTCCCTGCCGGGAAAGACGGCCTGAAGTCGATCACCACTGACTCCGCCGTCGATGACGACATGGGCGACATGGACTTCTTTGGGGCCGTACTCACGAGCCATGCTCTGCGCGATCATGCGCAGCCCGGCTTTGGCGGCGGCGAAGTGGGCATAGCCGGGCTTGCCGCGCAGGCTGCCTGACGCGCCCGTGAAGATCACGGTGCCCCGGCCCAATGGCATCAGCCGACGTGCAGCTTCGCGACCGATCAGGAAGCCCGAGTAACAACCAACCCGCCAGAAGTCCTCAAACTGCGCGGCGGTTAACTGGGTGAAATCGATAACGGCGTTGTTGCCCGCGTTGGAGATCACCACATCGGCAGGTTCGCGTCCGGTGCCGGGACTCATCGCTCGATCGAACGCGGCCATTACCTGGGTTTCGTCGGTTACATCAGTTGGGAACGCCTCGGCGCTGTCGACGCCCAGAGCGGTGATTTCTGCCACCACGGTGTCGATCTTGGCTGCCGTACGGCCCACCACGACGACGTGATAGCCCTCGCGCGCAAAACGTTTGCACACGGCCCCGCCAACGCCGCGTACCGATCCCACGCCTAACACAATTGCCGTTGGCTGACTCATTTCATCGTTTCCGTTGCGCTGAGGGAGCTGATCCCCCCGATAGACTCCGGTTGACTCTCAAGAAAGGCCTGTGCTGTGTGCACGAACTCGCTGTGATACTGAAAAATTCCGCCATGTCCGGCATCGTTGTAGATCACCAGTTGCGCGCCAGGGATGCGCCGCGCCATGTCGTGACTATTCTCGGTCGGCACCATGATGTCCTGATCGCCATTGGCGATTAGGACAGGGACACGGATGCTGTCGAGCGCCTGAGGCGCCTGCCGGCCCCAAGCCTTGATGGCCTTCAGTTGGCGCAGCAAGGCATAGGGGGTCGGGCCTTTGTCCCGGTCTGACTTGCGCTCTTTCAGCCGCTGCAGAAAAGCCCTAGCAGCCGACCGGCCATTGGCTGTGGCGGTAAAAAACAGATAAGTCTTGGGGTCGCGCAGGGTCAAAAGACCTTTGAGCATCAATGGCCAAGAGACCTTGCCGACCTGTTCGATTCCGATTCCACCGGCCGGCCCCGTACCCGTCAGAATTAGCCGGCGCACGCGCTCAGGGGCCTTCAGCACGATGTCCTGTGCGACGAAGCCGCCGAGCGAAAATCCCAGCAGATCGACGGTGTTCAAACCCAGCGCATTGCTCAGTTCGATCACATCTCGCGCCATCCCATCGATGGTCACCGGTGCTATTCCGCCTGAGGCGCCAATGCCTCGGTAGTCGATGGCTATAACGCGTCGCGTAAGGGCGAGCCCATCCACGATTCGCGGGTCGAAATTATCCAGCACTGCGCCCCAGTGGTTCAGCAGAATCAATGGCACGCCATTGCGCGGGCCCAGGTCTCGGTAGGCAAATGCAGTGCTGCCAACCGCGACCGTGCGTGTTGGGGCGTCGATGTAGCTGGAGCTTGGTATGCCACCTGGTTCAGCGCGTTCTACCTGGGCTGTCATGGTTCTCTCCTGGGGCAACGTGCCGGGGCGGCCCTTATGCCTTTAGCTGATAGCGCTCGGCGACCTGCGCCTGACGCAAGTCAGAAATCAGGCCCAGTCGTGCACCGTTCAACGCTTCCCAGCGCGCCGAGTCGTGCAACGGCGGGATGGTGATCAGTTCACGGCGGTCGAAACCGACCAGTGCCGCGTCGACCAGGTCGTCCACGCTCATCAGGTCGGCAAGCGTGTTGATGTCGATGCCTGCACGCTCCCAGATCTCTGTTCGGGTTCCGGCCGGCAGCACGGCCTGCACGTAGACGCCCTTGGGCGCGAGCTCCAGGCTCAGGCCTTGGGACAGAAACAGCGCAAAAGCCTTGGTCGCCCCATAGACCGACATGCCGAACTCCGGCGCCAAGCCAACCACCGAGCCGATGTTGACGATTGCACCCTTGCCAGCCTGCGCCAGACGCGGGGCGATGGCGCTGGCCAGGCGAACCAGTGCGGTGGTGTTGAGCGTGACGAGGCGGGAGATATCGTCTGTGGATTGGTCGATGAACTGACCGGTCATCGCGGCCCCGGCGTTATTGATCAGGGTTTCAATCGTGATGTCCTCGCGCAGACGGGTCTCGACTGCCGCCAGATCGCCCGGCTGCGTGAGGTCTGCTGCAAGAACGTCTACCGCGACACCGGTTTCCTCGTGTAGACGCCCGGCAAGTGCGTCCAGGCGTGCGCGGTCGCGGGCGACCAGTACCAGGTCGTGGCCGCGGTGTGCGAAACGCTGTGCGTAGGTGGCGCCAATGCCGGTCGAGGCGCCGGTGATCAGAACAGTAGCTTTGGAGGTCAAGATGTTCTCCCGTGAGCGAAAAGGTGAACCCATGCCGCCGTACGCAGCATGGGCAGGGGGTTAACTGACGTTGGAATTGGCGAGGGTGGGATAGTCGATGTAGCCCTTGGCGCCGCCGCCATACAGGGTGGAGGGATCGAGCGCGTTGAGGGGCGCGCGCTGCTCCAGGCGTTCGACCAGGTCTGGGTTGCTAATGAAGGGGCGGCCAAAGGCAAACAGATCGGCCTTGCCCGCTTGCAGGTGGGCGTTGGCCAGATCGAGGTCATAACCGTTGTTGGCCAGGTAAGTGTTCTGGAATCGGCGGCGTAGCGCATCGAAGTCGAATGGTGCGACATCACGGGGGCCACCGGTGGCGCCTTCCACCACGTGTAGGTAGACGATGCCCAGCGCGCTGAGTTGGTCGACGATGTAGTCGTACTGGGGCTGTGGAGCGCTGCAGGAAATACCGTTGGCCGGTGAGACGGGAGAAATACGCACGCCCGTGCGCTCGGCACCGATTTCCTTGACTACTGCGGCGGTGACCTCCAGCAGGAGGCGGGCGCGGTTTTCGATAGATCCGCCATAGGCATCGGTACGCACGTTGGCGCCGTCTTTGATGAACTGTTCGAGCAGGTAGCCGTTGGCACCATGCACCTCAACGCCATCGAACCCAGCCGCAATAGCGTTGGCCGCCGCCTGGCGGAAATCGTCGACGATGCCGGCCAACTCATCCAGCGCCAGTGCGCGTGGTTCAGAGACATCGGCGAAACCGTTGTCAATGAAGTTCTTGGTCTCGGCGCGGATGGCCGAGGGGGCAACCGGCGCTTCGCTATTGGGCTGCAGATCGACATGGGAAACACGACCGACGTGCCACAGCTGTACAAAAATCCGCCCGCCCTTTGCATGAACGGCATCGGTTACTTTTCGCCAACCCTCGATCTGCGCCTGCGTATAGAGACCGGGTGTGTCTTGGTAGCCCTGAGCCTGCGCTGAGACCTGCGTGGCTTCGGTAATCAGCAAGCCTGCCGAGGCGCGCTGACTGTAGTAGGTAGCGGCATGCTCACTGGGAACCAGACCGGCACCGGCACGATTGCGTGTCAGCGGTGCCATCACGATACGGTTCGAGAGCGTGATCGAGCCAAGGGTGTAGGGCTCGAAAAGGGTTTTGTCAGTCATGAGGTTACCTGCGCCGGATCGGTTTCACTAAAAGTCCATTTATGATGTTGATCGTCATCTTTGCTGTCAAGAGTTTTGATGATGACCAACATCAATGTATGATTGCCGGTATTTCTGATGGCCGAACCAGAGGAGTCCTGAAGATGAAAGTCAGCAAAGCGCAGGTGCAGGCAAACCGTGCGCACATTGTCCATACGGCGTCGGTGCTGTTCCGCGAACGGGGTTACGACGGCGTAGGTATCGCCGATTTGATGGCCGCCGCAGGCTTCACCCACGGCGGGTTTTACAAGCACTTTGCGTCCAAAGCCGAGCTGATGGCGGAGGCGGCCACCTGTGGTTTCGCACAAGGCGCCGCCAGAGCAGACGAGATGGATGGGCTGGGGTTCGTGAAGGACTACCTGTCCAGGGAACATCGCGACGCGAGGGGCGACGGCTGTACGATGGCAGCACTGTCTGCCGACGCGGGACGTCAGCCCGAGCAGATTAAAGCGGCGTTTGCGTCTGGCCTCGAAAGCATGCTGGCGACGGTGGCAAGCAAAGCTAACGATGCAGACTCGGCCGAAAGCGAGTTACGCGCCCAACGCATTGTGGTGATTGCCCAAGTTGTCGGCGCACTCATGTTGTCGCGTGCTTGTCCGGATGACTCAGCACTAGCCGACGAGATTCTGGAGGCCTGCTGTGCGGACGTTTTGACGAGGCTTTCCTCCCGCACGAAACCTTCCAGCGCCTCCTGACCACTTGTTCGGCCGGGGGGGGACCCTGCGTCTAGAAAAGGACATCACTTGATGGAAACCACCCATCCTGGTTTCGAGGTACTTCCCCAACCGAGTGAACGACGAAAACAGCAATTCGTTCAGGTGACTTTTCTGCCAGCGTATTGGCATTTCACCGGCGCTGTCCGCTAGCGAACGTCCAATACGGCCGATTTCTGACTGTCGCCACCGGCTGCTTTGGGTCGATTCCTGCCGGTCAAGACCTACCCGTGGGGTTGGTCACATCCGATGCAAATGGCTGGTCAAGTCAGATGCAACTTTCCACCTAAGAGTCTAGACACTCCTGTGGCGCGTTCGACGGATGATCGCTGGCCGTGCGGCGCAGGTCGTTGAGACTGCCAGGATTCACCCTCATCAAAAAGCCAAAAGCCCGCAATTAAGCGGGCTTTTGGCTTTTTCTGCGAGACGTACCGGTCTATGCCGGCCGCGGGATCACTCCCACTCGATCGTCGCCGGCGGCTTGCTCGAGACGTCGTAGGTGACGCGGGAGATGCCGTCGATTTCGTTGATGATGCGGTTGGAGACCTTTTCCAGCAGCTCGTAGGGCAGATGGGCCCAGCGGGCGGTCATGAAGTCGATGGTTTCCACCGCGCGCAGGGCGACGACCCAGGCGTAGCGGCGGCCGTCGCCGACCACGCCGACGGATTTGACCGGCTGGAAGACGACGAAGGCCTGGCTGACCTTGTGGTACCAGTCGGCCTTGCGCAGTTCGCTGATGAAGATGTCGTCGGCGCGACGCAGCAGGTCGGCGTATTCCTTCTTCACTTCGCCGAGGATGCGCACACCCAGACCCGGGCCCGGGAAGGGGTGGCGATAGACCATGTCGTAGGGCAGGCCCAGCTCCAGGCCGATCTTGCGCACCTCGTCCTTGAACAGTTCGCGCAGCGGCTCGACCAGCTTGAGGTTCATCTCCTCGGGCAGGCCACCGACGTTGTGGTGGGACTTGATGACGTGGGCCTTGCCGGTCTTGGCGCCGGCCGACTCGATGACGTCGGGGTAGATGGTGCCCTGGGCCAGGAACTTGATGTTGTCGAGCTTGCTGGCTTCGGCGTCGAAGACGTCGATGAAGGTGCGGCCGATGATCTTGCGCTTCTTCTCCGGGTCGGCTTCGCCTTCCAGGTTGGTCAGGAAGCGCTGCTCGGAGTTGGAGCGGATCACCTTGACGCCCATGTTCTCGGCGAACATGGCCATCACCTGGTCACCCTCGTGCAGGCGCAAGAGGCCGTTGTCGACAAAGACGCAGGTCAGCTGGTCGCCGATGGCCTTGTGCAGCAGGGCTGCGACCACGGAGGAGTCAACGCCGCCGGAGAGGCCCAGCAGCACGTTGGCGCTGCCGACCTGGGCGCGCACCTGGGCGATGGCGTCCTCGACGATGTTGGCCGGGGTCCAGAGGGCTTCGCAGCCGCAGATGTCCTTGAGGAAGCGCGAGAGGATGCGCCCGCCCTGCTTGGTGTGGGTCACCTCGGGATGGAACTGCACGCCGTACCAGCCGCGCTCGTCGTCGCCCATGGCGGCGATGGCGCAGCTCGGAGTGCTGGCGACGATGTGGAAGCCTTCCGGCAGCTTGCCGACCTTGTCGCCATGGCTCATCCAGACGTCCAGGCCGAGCACGCCGTCGTCGTCGAGGTGGTCCTGGATGCCTTCGAGCAGGCGGCTCTTGCCGACCACGTCGACCTTGGCATAGCCGAATTCACGGATGTTGGAGCCTTCGACCTTACCGCCGAGCTGCTCGGCCATGGTCTGCATGCCGTAGCAGATGCCGAACAGCGGTACGCCCAAGTCGAACACTGCCTTGGGTGCGCGCGGGCTGCCGGCCTCATGGACCGACTCGGGCCCGCCGGCGAGGATGATGCCGCGCGGAGCGAAGGCGCGGATGTCGGCGTCGTCCATGTCGAAGGGGTGCAGCTCGCAATAGACGCCCAGTTCGCGCACGCGGCGGGCGATGAGCTGGGTGTACTGGGAGCCGAAGTCGAGGATGAGGATGCGGTGGGCGTGGATGTCTTGGGACATGGCCAGGTCTCGATAGCGCTAGGTTCAGACGATTCGGGGCTGTAAGACAGCCCCGAATCGCAACGTAAGAACTAAGAGCCTGTTAAAAGTCCACACGCGGCGCTTTTAACAGGCTCTTGAATCAGGAATCAGCTAACGCGGTAGTTAGGCGCTTCCTTGGTGATCTGCACGTCGTGGACGTGGGACTCGGCCATGCCGGCGCCGGTGATGCGCACGAACTGCGGCTTGGTGCGCATCTGCTCGACGGTGGCGCAACCGGTGTAGCCCATGGAGGCACGCAGGCCGCCCATCAGCTGGTGGATGATCGCCGCCAGCGGGCCCTTGTAGGGGACGCGGCCTTCGATGCCTTCGGGAACCAGCTTTTCGGCGCCGGAGGCAGAGTCCTGGAAGTAGCGGTCGCTGGAGCCCTGGGTCTGGGACATGGCGCCCAGGGAGCCCATGCCGCGGTAGGACTTGTAGGAGCGACCCTGGAACAGCTCGACCTCGCCCGGGGCCTCTTCGGTACCGGCGAACATGGAGCCCATCATCACGCAGTAGCCACCGGCGACGATGGCCTTGGACAGGTCACCGGAGAAGCGGATGCCACCGTCGGCGATCAGTGGCACGCCAGTGCCTTCGAGAGCGGCGGCGACGTTGGCGATGGCGGAGATCTGCGGCACGCCGACACCAGCGACGATGCGGGTGGTGCAGATGGAGCCCGGGCCGATGCCGACCTTGACCGCGTCGGCGCCGGCGTCAGCCAGGGCCTTGGCGGCTTCGGCGGTGGCGATGTTGCCGCCGATGACCTGCACTTGCGGATAGGTCTCCTTGACCCAGCGCACGCGCTCGATCACGCCCTTGGAGTGACCGTGGGCGGTGTCGACGACGATGACGTCGACGCCGGCGGCGACCAGGGCGGCCACGCGCTCGGGGGTCTCGGAACCGGTACCGACGGCAGCACCGACGCGCAGGCTACCGGCGTCGTCCTTGCTGGCGTTGGGGTAGGCCTTGGCCTTCTCGATGTCCTTGACGGTCATCATGCCCTTGAGGGCGAAGGCTTCGTCGACGATCAGCACCTTCTCGATGCGGTGCTTGTGCAGCAGCTCGCGGACTTCCTGCTTGTCGGCGCCTTCGCGCACGGTGACCAGGCGATCCTTGGGGGTCATGACTTCACGCACCGGCACGTCGAGACGGGTCTCGAAGCGCACGTCGCGGGAGGTGACGATACCCACCAGGTCACGGCCGGAGATCACCGGGACACCGGAGATGTTGTGCAGGCGGGTCAGGTCGAACAGATCGCGCACGCTGGCGTCGGCGTCGATGGTGATGGGGTCCTTCACCACGCCGGCCTCGAAGCGCTTGACCTTGCGGACTTCCGCGGCCTGCTGCTCGACGGTCATGTTCTTGTGGATGATGCCGATGCCGCCTTCCTGGGCCATGGCGATGGCCAGACGGGACTCGGTCACGGTGTCCATGGCGGCGGACACCAGGGGAATGTTCAGCTCGATGCCACGGGTCAGGCGGGTCTTGAGACTGACGTCTTTCGGCAGGACATCCGAATAGCCGGGGATGAGGAGAACATCGTCGAACGTCAGGGCTTCTTGGCTGATGCGCAGCATGGCGGGCGCTCCCGGGCGGGAAAATTTAGGAGCGCGACATTATACCTGCGCTTGGGGATGGGCGGCAACGCACTCGGACACCAACGGTAAGAGGATTCGATTTACGTGAGAATGACTATCAACATAGAATCGCCGCCACTTCACCCGCCCCTGCCGAGATCGCCCTTGAACACGCTGCCCAGAGCCCTTCGCCGTTTCGCGCCCTTCGCCTTCAGCACCCTGGCCCTGGCAACCAGTTCGGGCCTGCTGGCCGCGGAAAACGCCAGTCTCGCCCCCATGGATATTTCCGCCACGGCCAGCGAGGCGGACGACAGCTATCGGGCGGCTACCGCTTCCACGGCGAGCAAGAGCGATGTGCTGATCAGGGAAGAGGCGCAGTCGGTGCAGACCGTGACCCCGCAGCTGATCCAGGACTACGAGGTGCGGACCCTGGACGATGCCTCGAAATTCGTCAGCGGCGTGACCCAGAGCAACACCCTGGCCGGGACCAAGGATGCCTTCGTCAAACGCGGCTTCGGCAGCAACGCCGATGGCTCCATCTTTCGCGATGGGGTGCGCTCGAATCTGTCGCACAACTTCGACGCCACCGCCGAGCGCGTGGAAGTCCTGAAGGGCCCCGCCTCGCTGCTCTATGGCGCCCTGGAGCCCGGCGGCCTGATCAACGTGGTCAGCAAGCAGCCGCAGTACCAGCAACGCACCACCCTGAGCGGCTCGGCCTATAGCGAAGGCGGCGGCAATCTCGGCATCGACACCACCGGCCCCCTGGGTGACAGCGGCTTCGCCTATCGGCTGATCGCCGAGCGCCAGAGCGAGGACTACTGGCGCAATTATGGGGTGGATCAGCACACCCTGGTGGCGCCGTCGCTGTCCTGGACCGGCGAGCGCGCCAGCCTGACCCTGGCCTATTCCTATAACGATTACACCGGCCCGGTGGATCGCGGGACGGTGTTCGTCAATGGGCATCCCAGCAGCGCCAGCTACGACAAGCGCCTCGACGAGAAATGGTCCGAGAGCAAAGGCATCACCGAGACGGCTAGCGCTCGCTACGAGTACCAGCTCAGTGATGACTGGAAGACGCGGCTGATCTACGCCTGGAACAACGACAGGTACAGCCTGGACTTCGCCCAGCCGGTCTCCTTGGCCGCGAATGGCAATCTGCTGCGGACGGCCAATGGCGCCCATTACAATTACGAGACGACGTACGCCAGTTGGGACTTCATCGGCCGGCAGGATCTGCTGGGCCAACGCCATGATCTGCTGGTGGGCCTCGATCACGAGGATAACGACCAGTACCGTGGCAACACCTACCGCAACAACAATGCCTCGCGCCGCAACATCAATATCAACGCGCCGGTGTACGGCAGCCTGGCAGCACCCAGCCTCCTGAGTACGACCCAGAGCGATCAGGACAGCAGCCTGGAATCCACTTCGCTGTACTTCAAGGACAACTGGCACCTGAATGATCGCTGGATCCTGGTGCTGGGCGGCCGCTACCAGAGTTTCAAGCAGCACAGCGATCAAGGCCTGGGCCGGGATTACGTCGTCAATCTGAACAAGCGCGATCACGCGGCTCTGCCGCTGGCCGGTGTGGTGTTCCAGGCCACCGATACCCTGTCGCTATACGGTAACTACAGTCGATCCTTCGTGCCGAACACCACCGTCGACGACCGCGGCAACACCTTCGATCCCGAAGAAGGCCGCAGCTTCGAGGTGGGTGCCAAGTACGACCTGACGCCTGGTCTGAATCTGAACGTGGCGCTGTACGACATCCAGAAGAAGAATGTGGTGACCACCAGCAACGTGGCGGGTGTGAGCGTGAGCGAAGCCGCCGGCAAAGTCGGCTCGCGGGGCCTCGAAGTGGACCTCACCGGCCATCTGGCCGAGCGCTGGGACATGATTGCCACCTACGCCTACGATCATACCGAGGTGCTCGATGATCCCAGCAACGAGGGCAAGCGCCTGCCCCAGGCGCCCAAGCACAGCGGTAGTCTCTATCTGACCCACCACCTGCTGGTCCCCTCCAACCTCGGTGGCTGGCACCTCGGCGGCGGCGCGAGCTACGTCGGCGAGCGGGCCGGCGATGCGGCCAACAGCTTCTACATGAGCAGCTACACCGTGGCCGACGCCTTCCTGCGCTGGGACCTGCCGGTGACCGGCTACCAGACCCGCCTGCAGCTCAACGTCGACAACCTGTTCGACAAGCAGTACTACCCGTCGAGCGCCAACAGTCCGCTGCAGGTGGCGGTGGGCGAACCGCGGACGGCGCGGCTGACTGCCACGGTGAGCTTCTGATCCAAAGGGGATGCCTACCTGCCAGTTCTCAGCATGGGAAACAGGCCGAGGGCTAGGAGGCTTTCGACCTCCTGGCAACCTCTATCAGTTACAACAAATTGCGGCATGGTTCGCTGACGAGCCTTTGAAAGGCAGGCACTGTCCCGTCCACGTTCGTCTGTTCAAGTCGTTTGCTCCCCTGAGCAAGTCCAGCGAGCGCTCAACCTGATCTTCAAAGGATGAACGCCATGACTGCCAAGCAACTACCGCTAGAAGATGACCAAACCCTCGCCTTCGCCAAGGCATCGCAGAGCACCGTACCCGCCACGCCAGCCGGCACCTTCGACGGCGTCAGCTACTACGCGTTCCAGAACCAGCCGCGCCTTACTCTCGACATCAATGCCGCCGCAGCCAAGGTCGGTTTCGCCAAGACCTTCGACGCCAGCGGCCCGCACTACACGGCAGGCTCCACGCTGAATGAAGTGAGCCTCATCGGTCACTATGAAGAGCAACGAACGCTTCTGGATGGCCATACCCGCGGCACCAGTCCGGGTGATAGTTCGCTGGACTCCAGCATTGCCAAGCTGACCGTCAGCCTCACCGATGTGCCCAGCAACGACCTCAATCTCTGGTCCCACGTCGACCTGAGCAACTTCGACGGGCTGCAGACGTTCGACGGCTCCCAGTCCACCGTCGGCCTGTTCATCGACCTGACCAATGCCTACCGAAATGATGGCCCTGACGTGCGTAGCGAGAGTGCCTTTCTTAAGACGGTAACGACCGGTAGCGCGGGCGATTTTCTCTATGTCAGCACCATCGCCGCAGCGGAGTTGGACAGCGTCGCCGCGCTCGGCAATTCCCGGGCGAAGCCGTTGACGATAGACACAGGTGCAGGTGGGGACGATATCTTCGCCTACATCCAGCAGGCCGATGTGGTCATCAACGCCGGCGCGGGTGGTGACTCCATCGACCTGTCCGTCGAAAAAGGCGTCGCGGCGCACAATGCCACCGTAAGGGGCAACTATGGTCACGGTGCCACCGTCACCCTGGGTGAAGGCCGGGATTACCTATCCGTCGACACCCTGGGCGGCGGCACGCTGGCCAACTTCGATGGCAGTAGCAGCGCCGCCGCCAATCGCTCCCTGGCGGCCAACCACATCACAATCACCGACTACCAGGCCAGTGAAGACCACCTCATCTTCGGTTTTTCGATCCAGAAACCCGAAGCGGTGACCACGGTAGCGGATGCCGCCCTCAAAGACGCCACCAGCCTGTACGGCGCGCTGCAACAGGTGGCGCAATCCATGGCCTACAACGAGCATGCCGCCGTCTTTCACTATGGGACGGACACCTACGTCCTGCACAACGTGGGCGATACCGGCCAGATCGACACCGCCGACTCGCTGATCCAACTGGTGGGCATCCAGGATCTGCAGGACGTGGCCGGCACGGTATCCGCCGGTCAGCGTGGCATAGGCAGCTAGGGCCCGGCCGTGGGGACCCTGCCTGCACGAGCGTCGGGGTCCCATGGCTTTCGCCCGATCCGGTGGCTCGGAGCAATCGAGGCGACAGCACCGCCGAGGGCGGGCGAAGAAAACAGCCCTGAGCCAGAAAGAGGCACTGGACAGCGGATGCCAGCCCTGCGCTGATGCTCTATCCTAGCCGCCCCGCTCGGGGCCTCGGCCCGCCTGGCGGGCCTCTTTCCGTCTTCAGCCAGTCCCCGTCATGCTCGATCGCCGCGCCCTTCTGCAATTCGCCGCCGGTACCGCCCTGCTCGCCGGGCTGCCGGGTCGGGTATGCGCACGCGCGTCGGCGGTGGATGGCGACTTTCCGCGGCAGGTGGAGCATGTGGTGGGCAGGACCCTCATTCCCCGCCAGCCCCAACGCGTGGCCGTGATCTCCACCGGCCAGCTGGACGCCGCCCTGAGCCTGGGCGTGATCCCGGCGGGCACCACCCGGGTGGACAATCGCGAACTGGCCCCCGGCTATCTGCGCACCTCCCTCGCCAGCCGCGCCGGCGAGCTGGACGCCATGGTCGATCTGGGCAGTCGCCAGGCGCCGGATCTGGAAGCCCTGGCGCGTCTGGCGCCGGATCTGATCGTGCTCAATCGCACCGTGCTCAAGGCCGGCGGCCTGGAGCTGTTTTCGCGCAT
This sequence comes from Pseudomonas aestiva, assembly GCF_039908605.1. Taxonomy (NCBI): domain Bacteria; kingdom Pseudomonadati; phylum Pseudomonadota; class Gammaproteobacteria; order Pseudomonadales; family Pseudomonadaceae; genus Pseudomonas; species Pseudomonas aestiva. The sequence continues at coordinate 3,614,259 of NZ_CP150916.1, forward strand.
CGCCCCCACGGTGGTGGCGCGCGGCACCGGTGGCAACTGGCGGCCGGACTTCCTCGTGCTGGCCGATGCCCTGGGGCGGCGCCAGCAGGCCGAGCGCCTGCTGGCGGACCTGGATCGGGATCTCGCCGGCCTGGCGCAGCGCTTCGGCGCTCAGCCACCCTCCGCCTCCCTGCTGTTTTCCAGTGGCGCCCGGCTGCGCCTGATGGGCGCGGATTCCTTTGCCGGCGGCTTGCTGCAGGCCATGGGCGTGACCCGCCCGGCGGCGCAGCGCTTCAAGGGCACCTCGCGAGATGTCAGCGCCGAGTTGCTGGATCTGGCCGACGCCGACTGGCTGTTCTACGCCGAGCAGGGCACCGCCCTGGCCAGCCTGGCGCGGCAACCGCTGTGGCCGCGGCTGACTGCGGTGCGTCAGTCCCGGGCCGTTCGCGTGGATACCGACGCCTTCTATCTCAACGCCGGGCCCCTCGCCGCCCGCCAGGTGATCGGCACGGTCGCCGGCGCCCTGGGGATGACATGACCCCGCCGGCCCGCCCCGCGCCTCTTGCACAACGGGCATCCGCCGCCCGCGGTGGCCTGGTGCTGGTCCTGCTGCTGATCGTCCTGGCGCTGGCGGTGGTGGCGAGTCTGGGCATAGGCGCACGGTCGCTGTCGGCGGCGCAGATCCTGCACCTGCTGGTTGCGCCCGATGACTCCACCGAGGCCGTGGTGCTCTGGCAGCTGCGTCTGCCGCGCACCCTGCTCGGGCTGCTGGTGGGCGCCGCCCTGGGCCTGGCCGGCGCCCTGATGCAGGCGCTGACGCGCAATCCCCTGGCCGACCCCGGACTGCTGGGGATCAATGCCGGAGCGGCCTTTGCCGTGGTGGCCGGGCTGTCGCTGGCAGGGCTGGACGACGCCCCGACGCGCCTGGCCTGCGCCCTGCTGGGGGCGGCCCTGGCCGCCGGCCTGGTCTATCTGCTCGGTGGCAGCGCCCCGGCCCGTGGCCAGCCGCTGCGACTGATCCTGGCCGGCATCGCCCTCAGCGCCAGCCTCAACGCCTGCACCGGCATCATCACCCTGTTCGACAGCGCGGTGTTCGACAGCTACCGCTTCTGGGCGGTGGGCGCCCTGAGCGGCCAGACGCCGGGTGGCGCCCTCGGCATCCTGCCGCTGCTGCTGATCGGCCTGCTGCTGGGCCTGCCCCTGGGGAGCCGTCTCAATGCCCTGGCCCTGGGCGACGACCTCGGTCGTGCCCTGGGCGCCCGCCCCGGGCAACTGCGGCTGCTGGCCTTCGTCGCCATCGTGCTGCTGTGCGGCGCCGCCACCGCGGTGGCCGGCCCCATCGGCTTCCTGGGCCTGGTGGTGCCCCACGCCCTGCGCCTGCTGGTGGGCGCCGACTGGCGCTGGATTCTGGCGCTGGCGCCCCTGGCCGGGGCCAATCTGCTGTTGCTGGCCGACACCCTGGGCCGCCGCGTGGCCCTGCCGGGCGAGCTGGAGGCCGGAATAGTCTGCGCCCTGCTCGGCACCCCGGTGCTGCTCGCGCTGATCATCCGTTTCGCCCGGCGGGTGCGCCCTTGAGTCGTCATCGCTTCGCCCCCCGCCGCTCGGCGCGCTTCAAGGCCTGCCTGCTGCTGCTCCTGCTGGCGGCCATCGGCATCTGTGCCCTGACGCTCAGCGGCGGTGCCTTCGCTCCGGCGCCGCACCGGGTGGCGGCCACCCTGCTCGGTCGGGGCGACGCCCTGGCCAGTCTGATCCTGCTGGAGCTGCGCCTGCCGCGACTGCTGGCGGCCTTTGGCGTCGGCGCGGCCCTGGGTGCCAGTGGCGCCATCTTCCAGCGGCTGGCGCGCAATCCCCTGGCCAGTCCGGATCTGGTGGGCTTCACCGTCGGCTCGGCCAGCGGGGCGCTGATCACCCTGCTCTGGCTGCAACTGGGCGGCGCGGCGCTGATGCTGGGCGCCCTCAGCGGCGGGCTGCTGGCCGCGGCACTGGTCGCCGGCCTGGCGGCTCTGGCCGGGATACGTGGCGAGCGGATGATCCTGCTCGGCATCGCCGTCAGCGCCCTGCTCGCCTCGCTCAACGAATACCTGCTGACCCGCGCCGAGCTGGATGAAGCCCAGGAGGCCCGGCTCTGGCTGTTCGGCAGCCTCGACATGCTGACCTGGAGTCGCACCCTGACCCTGCTCGCCGGCTGCCTGCTGCTCCTGCCGTTGGCCGCCTGGCTGGCGCGGCGGCTGCGCCTGCTGGAGCTGGGCGACGACCTGGCCCGCGCCCTGGGCCTGGCCGTGCTGCCCAGCCAGAATCTGCTGCTGGCGGTCGCCGTGGCCCTGGCCGCCCTGGCCATCGCCACCGCCGGCCCCATCGGCTTCGTCGCCCTGGCGGCGCCCCAGCTGGCCCGCCGCCTGACCCGCAGCGCCGATCTCGGCATCCTCGCCCCCGCCCTGCTCGGCGCCTGCCTCACCGCCCTGGCCGACCTGCTGGCCCAGCGGCTGCTGGCGCCCTTCCAGATTCCGGTCGGGTTGCTCACCGGCGCCCTGGGCGGCCTCTATCTGATCTTCCTGCTGAGCCGCGAATGGCGGCGGACCTCATGAGCCAAGACGCCCCCTCCAGTCGCCTCGCCGCCCACCGCCTCACCGTGGGCTACGGCGGCCAGCCGATCTGCGCCGACCTCGATGTGCGGCTGCCCGATGGCCGCTTCACCGTCATCATCGGCCCCAACGGCTGCGGCAAGTCGACCCTGCTGCGCAGCCTGGCGCGGCTGATCCGCCCCAGCGCCGGCGAGGTGCGCCTGGACGGCCGGCTGATCCAGGACCTGCCGACCCGCGAGGTGGCCCGGCGTATCGGCCTGCTGCCGCAGAGCGCGGTGGCACCGGACGACATCCTGGTCAGCGACCTGGTGGCCCGCGGGCGCCATCCCCATCGCCAGGCCTTCGCCGGCTGGACGGAGGCCGACGAGCGCGCGGTGCAGCACGCCCTGGAAGCCACCAATACCCTGGCACTGGCCGAGCGGGCGGTGGACAGCCTCTCCGGCGGGCAGCGCCAGCGGGTGTGGATCGCCCTGGCGCTGGCCCAGGAGACCCCGCTACTGCTGCTCGACGAACCCACCACCTTTCTCGACATCGCCCACCAGGTGGAGCTGATGGAGCTGCTCTGCCGGCTCAATCGGGAGGGTGGCCGCACCCTGGTGGCGGTACTGCACGACCTCAACCAGGCCTGTCGCTACGCCGACCACATCATCGCCCTGCGCGCCGGCCGCATCCTCGCCGAGGGCCCGCCGGCGGAGATCGTCACCCCCGAGCTGATCGAGGCGTTGTACGGCCTCAGGTGCGCGGTGATCGAGAATCCCCTGGCGGGCACGCCGCTGGTGATTCCCTATTAGACGCAGGCCCCGGAAAACGCTGCGCGGTTTTCCAGGCTACCGGTAGGGTGGACGACGGCGCCGCCTCGTCCACCGTTGCACCCCATCTTGTCGGACGATCCCGCAGGTGCTCCACTGGCGATCCAGAACAACAACGGAGCCCGCCATGCATATCGTCATCCCCGACGACTACCAGCACGTCGTCGAAACCCTGGATTGCTACCCCCTGCTCCAGCGCGCCGGGCATCAGGTGACGCTCTATCACGACGCCGAGCGTGATCCCAAGGTGCTGGTGGAGCGCTTCCGCGATGCCGATGCCCTGGTGCTGACCCGTGAGCGCACCCGTATCGACGCCGAGCTGCTGGCGCATCTGCCACGCCTCAAGCTGATCAGCCAGACCGGCAAGGCCACCGCCCACCTCGATGTGGCCGCCTGCACCCACCGGGGAATAGCCGTCTGCGAAGGCAGTGGTTCGCCGGTCTCCACCGCCGAGCTGACCTGGACGCTGATACTCATGGCCCGGCGCAAGCTCAAGCCGGCCATCGACGCCCTCTATGCCGGACGCTGGCAGGTCAACCTGGGCGAACGGCTGGATGGGCAGCTCCTCGGCATCTGGGGCTACGGCAAGATCGGCCAGCGCCTGGCGCGCTACGGGCAGGCCTTCGGCATGCCGGTGCTGGTCTGGGGCAGCGAGGCCTCGCGCGCCCGCGCCGAAGCCGACGGCCATCGTGCGGCGACCAGCCAGGAGTCTTTCTTCGCCGAGGCCGATATCATCAGCCTGCATCTGAGATACAGCGAGCGCAGCCGCGGCTGCGTGCGGGCCGAAGACCTGGCGCGGATGAAGAAGAGCGCCCTGCTGGTCAACACCGCCCGCGCCGGCCTGATCGAACCCGGCGCCCTGCTCACGGCGCTGGAACGGGGGCATCCCGGCCAGGCGGCGCTGGATGTCTTCGAGCAGGAGCCGGTGGCGCCGGACGATCCCCTGCTCGCCCATCCCCAGGTGCTCTGCACCCCGCACCTGGGATACGTGGAAAAGCACAGCTACGAACTCTATTTCGGCGAGGCCTTCGCCAACCTGGTGGGCTTCTTCGCCGGCGAACCGACGGGGCTGGCCAATCCGGAGGTGTGGGGGCGGTAGGCTTGGGGGCGCGTGGATAAGGCTGCGCCGTTATCCACTCTACGCAGCGCTCTGTTGGGCGCAGCGAGGCCTGACAACTGCACCCTCACCCCAGCCCTCTCCCAGAAAGAGAGGGGGAAAAGCGGTGTACACCTCGCAGGTTGGGTTGAGCGCAGCGAAGCCCACCATTGTCCAGGCTTGAGCGCTGTTGGGTTTCGACGATGAAGCCGTCTCAACCCAACCTACGGCAACCGCTCCCTTACCGCGGCGGCGAAGGCTACGGGGGCTTCCTGGGGAATGTTGTGGCCGCAGCCAGGTAGCACCTCGTAGCGGAAGGGTCCGCTGAAGTGCTGCGCCACCCTGGCCTCACCCTGCACCTTGGTGACCCCATCGTCGGCGCCCGCCAATACCGTGGTGGGCACGTGGATGGGTGGCTGCGCGGCGAGCCGGCGCTCGGTCTCGGCATAGGCCGGAGCATCCGGGGCCAGGCCGTAGCGGTGGCGATAGGAGTGGATCACGGTGTCGACGAAATCGGGATTGTCGAAGGCCGCGGCGCTAAGCGTATAGGTGGCGTCGCTGAAGCGCCAGCTGGGTGACCACAGCGACCAGAGCAGTCGACAGAAATCGCGGCGATGTTCCGCCAGGCCGGCGCGCCCCCGTTCACCGTGGAAATAGTACTGGTACCAATAGCGCAGCTCCGCCGCCGGCTCGGCCGGCTGGGTCGCCGCGGCGGCGATGTCCTGGATCGGATAGCCGTCGCCCAGCACCAGCCCCGCGACCCGTTCGGGCCAGAGGGCGGCGACGATGCCGGCGGCGCGGCCACCCCAGTCGTAACCGGCCAGGGTCGCCCGCTCCAGGCCCAGGGCATCGAGCAGTGCCAGGACGTCATGGGCCAGGGCCGCCTGCTGGCCGGAGCGCGGGGTATCGGCGCTTAGGTAACGGGTGGCGCCGTAGCCGCGCAAATAGGGCACATAGACCCGGCAGCCAGCGGCGGCCAGTTCATCGGCCACCTCGGCGTAGGCGTGGATGTCGTAGGGAAAGCCATGCAGCAGCAGGACCGGCGCGCCGCCGTCCGGTCCCTGGACCTGATAGGCCACGTCCAAGACGCCGGCCTGGATGGAGGTGAGCATCAGAGTTCTCCGCAAAGGGTGTTGTAGAGCGGAGAGGTGGGTGGGCCTGGGAGTTCCCAAGGTGGCCACTTCGCGTGGAAAACGCCAAGCGGTTTTCCATCCAGATGCGATGTAGGTTGGGTTGAGCGCAGCGAAGCCCAGCAGGGATGTCCGGTCTCGTTGGGCTTCGACGATGGAGCCGTCTCAACCCAACCTACGGGACCTCCGCCCCGGATGATCTGGCTAGCCCGCCAGATACCGCCCGATCAGGGTCACGCCGGAGACCAGCACCAGCCAGGTCACCAGGCGGGTGAAGCGTTCGCGGGACAGGCGCCGTTGCAGGTGGCGACCGATCCAGCCACCGAGCAGCATGGCGGGCAGCAGGCAGACCGCGAGGAGCAACAGGCGGCCGTCGCTGTAGGCGCCGGCGATCAGCAGCAGGACGATGCGGATGGAGGCGCTGCAGCCGATGAGAAAACTCTGGGTGCCGCGGATGGCGTTCTTGTCTTCCAAGCGACCGTTGAGATAGAGCGCATAGAGAAAGCCGCCGCTGCCGAACAGGGCGCCACAGAGGCCCCCGACCCCGCCCGCCGGGATCGACCAGGCCGGCGCCAGTTGGCGAAAGCCTTTGGGGGTGAGCAGGCTGTAGGTGGAATAGACGACCACGAAGAGGCCCAGCCAGAGCATCAGCAGCCGGGCATCGGTGCGCATCAGCAGGTAGGTGCCCAGGGCGGCGCCGAGCAGCAGCATCGGCAGCAGCCGTCCGAGTTCGCGGCCGGCGATGGCGCGGCGATCCGGCAGCCAGTTGTGGAAGGAGGCGAGGAAATCCAGCATCACCAGCAAGGGCACGATGCGCGACAGGGGCATCCAGCTGGTGAGCAAGGGACCGGCGACCAGGGCGCTGCCAAAGCCGGCGACGCCAAAGATCAGATAGGCCAGGACCACGATGGCTTCGATGAACAGCCAGTCGATGGGGCTGAAGGCTGGAATCAGGGCAGCGAGGGTTTCGAGCATGGGGCGCATCCTGCGACAGAAAGCTCATTCTGCGCCCCGGAAACAGCCGGTGAAAACCGCCGGCTGCCCGCGTTCAAGGCAACCGGCGATCCAGAGCGGCTCAGGGAATCAGGCGCTGGGCCCGCAGCCGGGTGAAGAGGTCGAGAAAGCTCGCCCGGGTGTCGCGATAGCCGAAGAAGCCCAGGTCACGACTCTTGGTCATGTCGTTGAGGCACTCGATCTCGCGGCCCAGGTCAGCATCGCTGTGCCACCAGGAGGCGAGCTTGTCGACGTCGGCTTCCACCAGGCCGTGCTCCTCGGCGAGCTTGCGCCACTGCGCCGGCGCCACGTCCTTCAGCCGCGCTTCCAGCGGCATGGGCTGCTCGGGATAGGGTGCCGGCTCCAGGTCGAAGAAGGCGGCGATCTCGCCCCACAGCCAACGCCAGCGGAAGACGTCGCCGTTGACGGTGTTGAACGCCTGGTTGCGCGCCGCCGGCGCCAGGGCGGCCCATTCCAGTTGCTCGGCGAGCAGACCGGCATCGGTGACGTCGGTGATGCCGTCCCACTGGGTACGGGAACCGGGGAAGACGAAGGGCTGGCCAGTGGCCTTGCACAGGGAGGCATAGACCGCCAGGGTCAGGCCCATGTTCATGGCGTTGGTGCCCTTGGCCTGGCCGATCATGCTGTGGGAGCGGTGCACGCTCCAGCCGAAGCCGTGCCGCTCGGCGGCGGCGAAGAGGATGTCTTCCAGGGTGTAGTAGAAGTTGGCGCCGGCCTGGCGCGGTTCGCTTTCACGGAAAGGCGTCTCGGCCTTGCCGCTGCCGTACTCCTCGAAGGAACCCAGGTAGTGCTTGGTACCGGTAACCAGCGCCAGGTGCTGCAGCGGCGCGCCGTCCAGGGCCTGGCAGAGGTTGTCCATCATGGCGCCATTGGCCTCGACGTTTTCCTTCTCGGTGGCACGCCGGGTCCAGGTGCAGAAGAACACATGGCTGATCGGCAGACCGGCCAGGGCCTGGCGGGTGGACTCGGCGTCGAGCAGGTCGGCGGCCACCGGGATGACGCCTTCCTGCGCCACCGGCTTGCGTGCCAGACCGTAGACGGTCCAACCCGAGGCGACCAGGGTGTTGGCCAGGTTGTAGCCGGAAATGCCGGTCACGCCGACGATGAGAGCGGTGCCCTTGCGCATGAAACCTCCAGATAGGGATGGAAGACGGCCTGCGACGGTCGCAGGCGCTGTAGATAAGGGAGTGCCTTGTCTCAGGGTTGATTCCAGCCTATTGGAGAATTAACGGCGTATCCTGGGTATAAATTCCTATTTAACAGGAATCAGATTCCGTAATCGGGAGCCAGCCTTGTATTCCTCCGAACGCCTCAAGGGCCTCGACGTCTTTGTCACCGTGGCCGATCTCGGCAGCTTCACCGCGGCCGGCGAGCGCCTCAATCTCACCGGCTCGACCATCGGCAAGAGCGTGGCCCGCCTGGAAAGCCGCCTGGGCGTGCGGCTGTTCCAGCGCACCACCCGCCGCCTGACCCTGACCGAGGCCGGCGCCAGCTTCTACCGCACCTGCACCGGGGTACTGGCCGAGCTGGAGCAGGCCGAGCTGGGGCTGACCGCCCAGGACGGCGAACCCCATGGCCGGGTGCGCATCGACCTGCCCGCTTCCTATGGCCGCCTTCATGTGCTGCCGCTGATCCTGGAGCTGCTGCATCGCTATCCGCTGTTGCAACCGGATCTGTCGCTGTCGGATCGCTTCGTCGATCCGGTCCACGAGGGCATCGACATCCTGGTGCGCATCGGCGGCTCCGACGCCTGGCCGGCCAGCCTGGGGCATCGTTTCCTCGGCACCCAGCGCCAGGTCTTCTGCGCCGCTCCGGCCTATCTCGCCCAGCATGGCCGCCCCCGGACCCCGGCCGAGCTGGTCGATCACCAGTGCATCGGCTTTCGCCAGGCCGATGGCCTGATCAGCCCCTGGCAGTTGCGCGGCGAGCAGCCGGGCGACAGCGAACGCTGGGTGTTCCAGCCGCGCCTGGTGGTGGGTGATGGCGAAGGCGAGGTGCTGGCCGCCCTGGCCGGGCATGGCATCGCCCAGTTGCCGACCTGGCTGATCGCCACGCACCTGGCCAGCGGCGCCCTGGTGGACGTGCTGCCGGAACACGGCGTCGAAGGCTCGCCGATCAACCTGGTGTGGCCGCGCAGTCGCGAGACCCTGCCACGGGTCCGGCTGTTGCTGGAGCATCTGGCCAGTCGCCTGCTGCCTACCGTGGCACCGAAGCTTGCGCACTAGCCACGACCGCGCGACGACCGGCCCCGGCTGCCGCGCCGGGAGCGGGAACATCCGCGCGGGCACCCCGGTCGTAAACTCTCGCACCCCCGCCCGTCCATGAGTTCCATCGATGGGCGGCATGACGATTATCGAGACGATCGATTGGCGCCGTCGGCTCTGGCTCAGCAGGATCGGCGGTTTGTCACCTGGCCAGGTCCGCCTGGCCGCGACGTTCCACCCCCCGGTTCCACCACCTAGATGAGGTATCTCATGAGCCAAGCCCAAGGCTACGCTGCCCAGTCCGCCGACCAGCCCCTGGCGCCCTACTCCTTCGAGCGGCGCGAACCCGGCGCCCACGACGTGCAGATCGACATCCTCTTCTGCGGCGTCTGCCATTCGGACCTGCACACCGCACGCAACGAGTGGAACAACACCCTCTTCCCCTCCGTGCCCGGCCACGAGATCGTCGGCAAGGTGACGGCGGTCGGTGCCCACGTGAAGAACTTCAAGGTCGGCGACAGCGTCGGCGTCGGCTGCATGGTCGACAGCTGCCAGCACTGCGCCCCCTGCGATGCCGGCGAAGAATCCTATTGCGAGAACGGCTTCACCGGCACCTACAACGGCAACCTCTACGGCGGCAGCGAGAACACCCAGGGCGGCTACTCCGACCACATCGTGGTCAACGAGAAGTTCGTGCTCAAGGTGAGCCACACCGAGAACCTGGCCGCCGTGGCGCCGCTGCTGTGCGCCGGCATCACCACCTATTCGCCGCTGGCCCACTGGAAGGTCGGTCCGGGCAAGAAGGTCGGCATCGTCGGCCTGGGTGGCCTGGGCCACATGGGCGTGAAGATCGCCCATGCCATGGGTGCCCACGTGGTGCTCTTCACCACCAGCGCCAACAAGAAGGACGACGCCCTGCGCCTGGGCGCCGACGAGGTGGTGGTGTCGAAGAACGAAGACGAGATGGCCGCCCACGCGAACAGCTTCGATTTCATCCTCAACACCGTGGCCGCGCCGCACAACCTGGACGCCTTCCTCACCCTGCTCAAGTGGGACGGCACCATGACCCTGGTCGGCGTACCCGCCGAGCCGCACCCGGCGCCCAGCGTGTTCAACCTGGTGATGAAGCGCCGCCAGCTGGCCGGTTCGCTCATCGGTGGCATCCGCGAGACCCAGGAGATGCTGGACTTCTGCGCCAAGCACGGCATCGTCTCGGACATCGAGCAGATCGCCATCCAGGACATCAACGAAGCCTATGAGCGCATGCTCAAGAGCGATGTGAAGTACCGCTTCGTGATCGACATGCAAAGCCTCAAGCAGGGCCAGACCGCGGCCTGATCCCGCGCTCCGCTCCGCCGTCAACGCCCGCGCCCGTCGCGGGCGTTGTCATTTCCGGTAACGCATTTTTGGCGCGCCCTGCGGTCCTAGCGATGACGACAATCACGAGGCGGCCGCCATGCAGTGGGACAAGGGACAACGTAGCGACAACGTGCAACAGGCCAGCGGTGGACGCGGCATGAAGATCGGCGGCGGCCTCGGGCTGGGTGGCGTGGCCCTGGTGGTGGTGTTCGGCCTGCTCAGCGGCCAGAGTCCGACGCAGATCCTCGGCAACCTGATCAGCCTCAGCGGCCAGAGCGCGCCGAGCCAGCAGGAGACCACCGCGCCGGCCGACAATCGCCAGGTGGACTTCGTCCGCGTGGTGCTGGGCGAGACCGAAAACACCTGGACGCGCATCTTCCAGGCCCATGGCGAGCAGTATCAGCCGCCCAAGCTGGTGCTGTTCAACGGCCAGGTGCAATCCGGTTGCGGTGGCGCCACCGCGGCCAGCGGTCCCTTCTATTGCCCGGTCGACAGCAAGGTCTACCTGGACCTCACCTTCTTCCAGGAACTGCAGCAGCGCTTCGGCGCCGATGGCGATTTCGCCCGTGCCTACGTGATCGCCCACGAGGTCGGCCACCATGTGCAGAACCTCACCGGCACCACCAGCAAGATGGAAGCGGCGCGCCGTCGCGGCATTCCCACCGAGGGTGCCACCGGATTGTCGGTGCGCCTGGAACTGCAGGCCGACTGCTATGCCGGGGTCTGGGCCAACGATGCCCAGAAGCGGCTGAACTGGCTGGAGCCGGGTGACCTGGAGAAGGCGCTGAACGCCGCTAACGCCATTGGCGACGACCGCCTGCAACGCCAGTCCCAGGGCCGCGTGGTACCGGACTCCTTCACCCATGGCAGCTCCGCGCAACGGGTCAAGTGGTTCCGCGCGGGCTTCGACAGTGGCAAGGTGGAGAGCTGCGACACCTTCGCCGCCAAGACGCTCTGACCTCTACCGGGAGCCCTCGATGCGTCGCCTGCTCGCGCTGTGCCTGGCCCTGGCCTGGGGCTCCGCCCTGGCGGCGCCTCGTGAGGGGGTCGCCCGCATCGTCAGCGACCGGCTACCGATCGACCAGTCGCAGGCTACCGTGCAGCTGTCGGCGGACTGGAACCAGCCCCATCCGGAAATCCGCCGCGCCCTGGTGATCGTGCATGGTCGCCTGCGCAATGCCGCGACCTATTTCCGTTCCGGCGAGACGGCCACGGCGGCGGCCGGCGCCGCGGCGGACACCCTGGTGATCGCCCCCCAGTTCCTCAACGAAACGGACGTCCAGCGGCATCAGCTGCCAGACACCCTGCTGCGCTGGCAGGGCAATGCCTGGATGGGTGGCGAACCCGCCCTGGGTCCGCAGCCGCTGAGCAGCTTCGCGGTGTTCGACGCCCTGCTCGCCCGCCTGGCGGAGCGCCGGTTGCTGCCCAATCTGCAGGAGGTGGTGATCGCCGGGCATTCCGGCGGTGGCCAGGTGGTGCAGCGCTATGCCGTGCTCGGCCAGGGCGGGCGCGCCCTCGCCGCCCGCGGCATCCGCCTGAGATACGTGGTGGCCAATCCGTCGTCCTATGCCTATTTCGATGCCCGCCGTCCGGATGCCCAGGGCCGGCCCGGGCCCTTCGCCGACGCCGCCAGCTGCCCGGATTACGACACCTGGAAATACGGCATGCAGGGCCTGCCGGCCTATGCCGAAGGACGCCCGGCGGCGAGCCTGGAGCAGCACTATGCGGGACTCGACCTCACCTATCTGCTGGGCGCCGAGGACACCAATCCCAACCATCCGGCGCTGGACAAGGGCTGCGCCGCCGAGGCCCAGGGTCCCTATCGCCTGGCCCGCGGGCTGAATTACTACCGTTACCTGCAAGGCCGTCATCCGGGGCTGCGCCAGCGGCTGGTCGAGGTCCCCAGCGTCGGTCACAACGGCGACGCCATCTTCACCTCGCCCGCCGGCCGCCGGGCGCTGTTCGGCGCCGACGACTAGCCTCAGCGCTCCAGGGCCGCGGGCGCGTCCAGCAGCTCCTGCACCTGGGCGACCAAGGCCTCCAGGGTGAAGGGTTTGCCCAGCAGCGCCATGCGCTCGCCGACCAGGGGCACGGGCGGTTCGTTGCCCGCCGCATAACCGGTGATGAAGAGAATCGGCAGGTGGGGTCTGAGGGTACGGGCCGCCCCGGCCAGCAAGCGGCCGTTCAACCCCGGCAATCCGACATCGGTGATCAGCAGGTCGAAGCCCTCGCCTTCGCGCAGCGCCGCCAGCGCCGCTTCGGCATCGACGGCGTCGCGATAGCGCCAGCCGAGGTCGACGCACAGCTGCGCCAGCAACTGGCGAATGACCGCATCGTCTTCCACCAGCAATACCCGGACATCCGGTAGCGCACGAGCGGTCGGGGCGCTGGCGACGGCAAGGGGGGCCTGAATGGCCAGGGCCGGATGGCGCGGCAGCAGCAGCCTCACCCGGCAGCCCTGCCCCGGCGTGCTGGTCACGCTGACCTGGCCACGGGACTGGCGCACGAAGCCATAGATCATGGACAGCCCCAGGCCCGAGCCCTGGCCCACCGGCTTGGTGGTGAAGAAGGGCTCGAAGACCCGTTCCAGCACCGCTGGCGTCATGCCCACGCCATCGTCGCCCACCTCGATCAGCAGGTAGTCGCCCGCCGGCAGCGCCGGATCGGCGTCGGACTGCACCCAGTTGCGTGCGCGGAGGGTCAGGTTACCCCCCGCCGGCATGGCATCGCGGCTGTTGATGGCCAGGTTGAGCAGGGCATTTTCCAGCTGGTGCGGATCGGCATCGACCAGCCAGAGTTCGGCGTCCAGTTCGAGCTGGCAGCGGATCTGCGGCCCCAGGCTGTGCCGCAGCAACTCCTGGAAATCGCCGATCAGCCGGGTGACGTCCACCGCCTGGGGATTGAGCGTCTGGCGGCGGGAAAAGGCCAGCAACCGATGGGTCAGACTGGCGCCCCGGCCGACCGACTGGGTGGCGGTATCGAGCAGACTGCCGACCCCGTTCAGCGCCTCCGGCGCCAGGCGGCGGCGCATGAGATCCAGGCTGGCTTGGATGCCGGCCAGCAGGTTGTTGAAGTCATGGGCGATGCCACCGGTGAGCTGGCCCACGGCTTCCATCTTCTGCGCCTGGCGCAGCAGCTCCTCGGCCTGGGCGCGATTCTGCATCTCTTCGCGCAGCTGGCGATTGCGCTCCTCCAGTTCGGCGGTTCGTGCCCGCACCTGGAGTTCCAGGGTGGCGCGTTCGCGACGCAGGGCCTCCTCGGCCTCGCGGCGGTCGTCGATGTCTTCGCTGGTGCCGTACCAGCGGATCACGGCGCCCGCTTCATCGCATCGTGGATAGGCACGGGTACGCAGCCAGCAGTGGCTGCCGTCCGCCACCCGTACCCGGTGCTCCCGGTCGTAGGCCTGACCCGCGCTGCGCGCGGCGTCCCAGGCCTGCCGGGTCGTCCGGCGGTCGTCGGGATGCAGCAGCGCCCAGAAGCTCTCGGCTTCCAGTACCGGCTGGCCGGTCAGCTGCTGCCAGCGCGGCGAGAAGACCATGCGCCGGCCGCTGGGATCGCAGGTCCAGGTGTATTGGGGATTGAGTTCCACCAGGTGCCGATAATGGTCTTCACTCTCGCGCAGCAGCAGATCCGCCTGATGACGCTCGATGGCCAGGGCGGCGGTCTCGGTGACCAGGCGGAAGGCGTCGCGCTCGGCGGCCAGGGGACGTCGCGGCTCGAGGAAATAGTTGGCGAAGGTGCCCAGCAACCGACCATCCAGGGCCAGCAGCGGCATCGACCAGCAGGCGCGCAGGCCATAGCGCAGCGCCAGGTCGCGAGCGCCAGCCCATAGCGGATCGCAGGCGATGTCCTCGACATAGACGGCTTCGCGGCGATAGGCGGCGGTGCCACAGGAGCCCGCCAGCGGGCCGATCTCCAGGCGACCGAGATCGCGGCTGTAGGCGTCCGGCAGACTCGGCGCGATGCCGTCCTGCAGATAGCGACCATCCTCGCTGAGCAACAAAATGCAGGCATGCAGGCGGACCTGGGCCAGGGCCTCCACCCGCTGCAGCAGCGCGTGCAGCACCTGGGTCAGGGGCAGCCCGGTGGCAAGGCTTTCCAGCGTCTGGCGCTCGTACTGGCGCAGATCGCCGGAGAACGGCTGATCGCTCGAAAGCGTGTGGAGGCTCATACGGCTGGCACGACCTGGACCCGAAGTCGGCATCTTAGCCAGCGACCCGGTAAACAACAGACTATTTACGCCTAACGGGCAGATTTCCAGCGTCAGAGCGCCGCCAGGATCTCCGCGCAGGTGTCGAAGCGCTGGTCACGCGCCGCCGGCCAGGGATCGCCCGGCTGATTGACCTGCAGGGTGTGGCAGCCCACGGCCCGTCCGCACTCCAGGTCGTAGCGGTGATCGCCGACCATTACCAGCCGGGCCGGCGCCACCTGCCAGAGGTCGGCCAGCCGCAGCAGGCCACCCGGATCGGGCTTGGGTGCCGCCTCGTCGCGCCCCAGCACGGCAGGCGGATCGAAGCAGTCCTCCAGGCCGATGGCGGCCAGGGTCAGCAGCGCCAGATCCCGGGCATTGCGGGTGAGGATGCCCAGCGGGCGACCCTCTTCGTGCAGGCGACGGATCAGAGCCACCGCACCCGGTGCCGGGCGGGCGGCGACGGCCAGTTCGCGTTCGTGCTCGAACAGCCAGGCGTGCTTGGCCTCGCGCTCGGTGGCCGGCAGCTCGGCCAGGTGGTGGAGGATGTCGGCCTGCTCGGGAATGCCCAGGTGCCGGCGAATGGCGGCGAAGTCGTGTACCGCCAGGGTCAGGGTGCCGTCCAGGTCGAACACCCAGTGGCTGAGGTGACGCAGTGTCATGCAGGGATCCTTTGGCGAGAGGTGACCTTCGGGCACTCCGGGGGAACCCCGGTCATGCGTGCTCCGTCTGGTGGAGACAACCTTCCGCAGGAGTCTACCCATGACGACGACCGTTCGAGCGCTACTTTTCGATGTCTTCGGCACCGTGGTGGACTGGCGCGGCAGCCTGGTCGAGGGCCTGCAGGGGCTGTCGGCCAAGCATGGCGTCCGGGGCGACTGGGAGCGGCTGGCCGATGCCTGGCGCGCCGAAGCCTACGAGGCCATCCTGCCGCAGATCGCCGCCCGCAGCCTGCCCTGGCTGCCCCTCGACGAGGTCCATCGCCTGGCGCTGGACGAATTGCTGCCACGCCATGGACTGGTAGGCCTGACCACCGCCGAGGTGGCCTGGATCAATCGCCTCTGGCATCAGCTGACCCCCTGGCCCGATGCCGTGCCGGGTCTCACGCGGCTGCGCCAGGGCTATCCGGTCTGCGCCCTGTCCAATGGCAACGTCAGCCTGCTGCTGGACATGGCCCGCCATGCCGGACTGCCCTGGGACATGCTGTTTGGCGCCGATCTCTTCCAGCGCTACAAGCCGGCCGCGGAGGTCTATCTGGGCGCCTGCGCCCTGCTCGACCTGCAACCGGAACAGGTAATGCTCTGCGCCGCCCACAACGGCGACCTGCAGGCGGCCAAGGAGCTGGGGCTGGCCACCGCCTTCATCCAGCGCCCCCGGGAAAAGGGACCGGCGGGTGGCGAGGTGTCCAGCGGCGGCTGGGATCTGGAAGCCAGTGATCTCCAGGATCTCGCCGACCAGCTGGGCCTGCCGGTGCTGGCGGGCGATCAACCCGACCCCGACGATTGAGCGCGGCCCGGGCGCTTCGGTATCCTGCCGGATACTTTTCGCCAGGGCACCTCCATGGGTTTTCTCGACAAGCTGCGCAAGAAACGTGAACGCCAGGCCCTGGCCGCCCTGCCCCGCCTGCATCAGCGCACGGCGCGCCTGCGCCGCGAGCTGCCCGACTACGAGATCGGCGCCGGTACCTATGGCGCGCCAAAGGTGTTCGATCTCAAGGAAGGCGCCACCCTGCGCCTGGGTCGCTACACCTCCATCGCCGAGGGCGTGCGCATCCTGCTTGGCGGCCTGCACCGGCTGGACTGGGTGACCACCTATCCCTTCCCCGCCTTCGTCGACGACCTGGCCCACATCAGGGACTACGGCGGCACCCGCGGCGACGTGGTGATCGGCAGCGACTGCTGGATCTGCACCGATGCGCTGATCCTCTCCGGCGTCACCATCGGCCACGGCGCCGTGGTGGCCGCCGGTGCCGTGGTCACCCGCGACGTGCCACCCTATGCGGTGGTGGGCGGCAATCCGGCGCGCTTCATCAAGGGACGCTTTCCCGAGGCCACCTGCCAGGCGCTGCTCGACATCGCCTGGTGGGACTGGCCCGAAGCCGAGATCCTGGCTGCCGGCGAACACCTGTGCAGCGCCGATATCGACGGCTTCATCGCCTATGCCCGGGCGCGCCATCCGGCGCCCTGAATCCGGCGCCCGGAACTCGGGACGCCTCCCAGGGCTCACCTTCATTAGTCAATCTTTTGAAGGTTCTCCATGGAAGCGCTCGATCTGCTGCAATGGCCGGCCATGGCCATCACCCTGCTCGCCGCCTGGCTGGTGGCCTCCCAGCGCCAGGGCCGGCGCAACTTCGGCTTCTGGGTGTTCCTGCTGAGCAACGGCCTGTGGATTGCCTGGGGCCTGCAGGCCGAGGCCTATGCCCTGATCGTGCTGCAACTGGGCCTGGCGGCGATGAATCTGCGCGGGGTGCGCCGCAACGCCGCCGAGGCGTCGGCCGCGGCGGTCGCGGAGGCTTCGGGCAGGGCATAATGACCGGCCCTGCGTCAGACGGCCCCGCCCCATGCAGTACAGCGTCACCCCCATCGGCCACGTCCGCTCCTGCTTCAAGGAGAAATTCGCCATTCCCCGGCAACCCGCGCTGGCCCCGGCCGCCCGTGGCGTGCTGGAACTGCTGCCGCCCTTCGACCGGCCCGAGGCGGTGGAGGGCCTGGCAGGCGTCAGCCATGTCTGGCTGCTGTTCCTCTTCCACCAGGCGCTGGAAAGCCAGCCGCGCCTGCGGGTGCGGCCACCGCGCCTGGGGGGCAATCGCTACCTGGGCGTCTTCGCCACCCGCGCCACCCACAGGCCCAACGGCATCGGCCAGTCGGTAGTCCGCCTCGACGGCCTGGAACCGGGGCGGCTGCTGCTCTCGGGGATCGATCTGCTCGACGGCACCCCGGTGCTGGACATCAAGCCCTATGTGCCCTACGCCGACAGCCCGCCGGGCGCCCACAACGCCATCGCCGAGGCGCCGCCGCCAGCCCTGGCGGTGGGCTGGGCGGATGCGGCGCGGGTCCAGGCCGAGGCCCACGGCCAGCGCCTGGGCGAGCCCCTGGCCGAGCTGATCGAGCAGTGCCTGGCCCAGGACCCCCGACCGGCCTACCAAGTGCCGGCGCCCGAGCGCCGCTACGGGGTGCGCCTCTGGGACGTGGAGGTGCACTGGCACTATCCGACCGCGCACCAGATCCGGGTGCTGGACGTGACCGCGGCGTCCTGACGCCGCCCGGTTTGCATTCCGGCGGCCAAGGCCCCAACAATGACATTGCCGGATCGCGGATCGCATGAAGCGATCCGCACCCGGCTACGGCCGCCGTTCGGCCGTATCACCGATAGGGAAGCATCTATGGCTCCAAGCAGACAGGTCATCAACGCTCAGGTCAGCCCCAAGGGCAGCCTGGAGACCCTTTCCCAGCGCGAGGTCCAGCAGCTCAGCGCCGCCGGCTCGGGCAACCTCTACCAGCTCTTTCGCCAGTGCGCCCTGGCCATCCTCAACACCGGCGCCCACAGCGACAACGCCAAGACCATCCTCGAGGCCTACCAGGACTTCGAGATCCGCATCCATCAGCAGGACCGCGGCGTACGCCTGGAACTGATCAACGCCCCGGCCGACGCCTTCGTCGACGGCGAGATGATCGCCAGCACCCGCGAGATGCTGTTCAGCGCCCTGCGCGACATCGTCTACACCGAGAGCGAACAGAGCAGCCTGCGCATCGACCTGGAAAGCTCCGAGGGCATCACCGATTACGTCTTCCACCTGCTGCGCAACGCCCGCACCCTGCGCGCGGGCGTCGAGCCGAAGATGGTGGTGTGCTGGGGTGGTCACTCCATCAGCACCGAGGAATACAAGTACACCAAGAAGGTCGGTCACGAACTCGGCCTGCGCAGCCTGGACATCTGCACCGGCTGCGGCCCGGGCGTGATGAAGGGGCCGATGAAGGGCGCCACCATCGCCCACGCCAAGCAGCGTCTGCAGGGCGGTCGCTACCTGGGCCTTACCGAGCCAGGCATCATCGCCGCCGAGGCGCCCAATCCCATCGTCAACGAACTGGTGATCCTGCCCGACATCGAGAAGCGCCTGGAGGCCTTCGTCCGCGCGGGTCACGGCATCATCATCTTCCCGGGCGGCGCCGGCACGGCGGAGGAGTTCCTCTACCTGCTGGGCATCCTCATGCACCCGGACAACCGGGACATCCCCTTCCCGGTGGTGCTCACCGGGCCGCAGAGCGCCGCGCCCTACCTGGAGCAGCTGCACGCCTTCATCGGCGCCACCCTGGGCGAAGCCGCCCAGCGCCACTACCAGATCGTGGTCAACGATCCGGTCGAGGTGGCCCGGCAGATGGCCCAGGGCCTCAAGGCGGTCAAGCAATTCCGTCGCGAGCGCCACGACGCCTTCCACTTCAACTGGCTGCTGCGCATCGAGGAAAGCTTCCAGCGCCCCTTCGATCCCACCCACGAGAACATGGCCGCGCTGCAGCTGACCCATGCCGTGCCGCCCCATGAGCTGGCCGCCAACCTGCGCCGCGCCTTTTCCGGCATTGTCGCCGGCAACGTCAAGGCCAAGGGCATCCAGCTGATCGAGGAGCGCGGGCCCTACGAGATCCATGGCGATCCCGACATCATGCGTCCGCTGGATCGGCTGCTGCAGGCCTTCGTCGAGCAGCACCGCATGAAGCTGCCGGGCGGCGCGGCCTACGAGCCCTGTTACCGCGTGGTCAGCTGAATCCTTTCACGTAGGCCCTTTCTGGCTGGTTTCCCGCTTCCATGACCGTTCGTCAGCACCCTGTTCGACGAACGGTCATCATGCTAGCCAGGTGGTATCAAAAAGTCGCTAGCTAGCTATCCAGAGCGCTTCGCTGACCTGCGTCTGCCGGGTGGCGAAGTGACTTTTCCGCTCCAAAAACACCTCGCGCGCTAACTGCATGACGCTGGCCTCAAGCCCCTCTTCACCACGCCGATAGGGCAAGGCAAGCTAACCTCAGAGCGCAGGTTGCCGTGGTGAAACCTACCCGGACGGAGATCCCGCCGGGCCGTCTTCCTCCAGCCGCGCCAGACTTCCTGCCGAGGCCACGGAATGAACAATTGGCTGGGACTCGACTTCCTTGTCGCCCCTCTTGCCCAGGAGCAGGTGCACCTGCACGGCCAGCATGATGGCTGGCTGGTGACGCTCGCCTATCTCGTCGCGGTCAGTGCCTGCTACGTCACCCTGGTGTTCGCCGAGCGCATCGGTCAGACCCGTACCCTGGCGCGGCGGCGTGCCTGGAGTCTGATGGGCGCCCTGAGCTTTGGCTTTGGCGTCTGGGGCATGCACTTCATCGCCATGCTGGCCTTCACCGTGCCCACCCGGGTGCACTACGACCTCTTCATCACCGTGGCCTCGCTGCTGATCGTGGTGCTGGCCGGACTCATGGCCATGCCCGCCCTCAGTCAGCCCGACCTCACCCTGGGTCAGCGGCTCAAGGCCGGCACGGTGCTGAGCCTGGGCATCGTGCTCATGCACTACACCGGCATGGCCGCGGTACATACCGAGGCGGTGGTGCTCTATCGCCCGCTGCCCTTCCTGTTGTCGATCGGCATCGCCGTAGGGGCCAGCTTCGCCGCCCTGCAACTGATCCAGATCTTTCGCCGCCACTACACCGGCATCTATCGCTGGCTGCGCATCGCCACCGCCCTGGTGATGGGCCTGGCGATCGCCGCCATGCATTTCACCGGCATGTGGTCCATGGTGCTGATCGCCCCCGCCGAAACCGAAAGCACCCTGCAGGGCGCCAGCAATTCCTGGCAGCTCGGCGTCGGCATCGCCATCATCGCCCTGCTCCTGGGGATCGGCGGCCTGGGCGCGGCCTGGGCGGATCGCCAGCTGCAGCGCAAGGAAAACGACCTGGAGCGGGTCAATTCCCTGGTCGGCCAGCTCGACGAAGCCCGCGCCTCGCTGCAACAGGCGGCGCACTACGATCCCCTCACCGACCTGCACAATCGCCGCGCCTTCAACCAGGCCTTCGCCGAGATCCTCGAACGCCACGCCCAGCAGGGGCGCAGCCTGGGGGTGATGTTTCTCGACATCGATCACTTCAAGCGCATCAACGACAGCCTCGGCCACGACGCTGGCGACCAGCTGCTGGTGGCCATGGCCAGGATCATTCGCGACGCGGTGCGCGAAGGCGATCTGGTGGCCCGCTTCGGCGGCGACGAATTCTGCATCCTCGCCAGCCTCGCCGGCCCCGAGGAAGCCCGGCAACTGGCCCAGCGCATCCTGGAGCGGCTGCGCAATCCGGTCACCATCGGCAACCGCACCCTGGTGATGACCACCAGCATCGGCATCAGCCTCTATCCGCGCGACGGCGGCTGCTGCGAAGAACTGCTCAAGAGCGCGGATCTCGCGCTCTATCTGTCCAAGGGCAATGGCCGCAACACCTACAGCTTCTTCGACGAGACCCTGCGCGAGAAGATCTCGCTGCAACTGGAGCTGGAAGCCGAATTGCGCGAGGCGCTGGTCGAGGAACGTGGTCTGCAGCTCTACTACCAACCGATCCTCGACGTCGCCAGCGGCCAGCTGGACAAGGCCGAAGCCCTGATCCGCTGGGATCATCCGCGCCTGGGCATGCTGGCGCCCAACTGCTTTCTCGGCGTGGCCGAGGCCAACGGCTTCATCGAGGAGCTGGACGCCTGGGTGCTCAAGCGCGCCTGCCAGGACCTGGCCGAGCTGAGCGCCGCCGGCCTGGCGGACCTGCGCATCGCGGTGAATTGCTCGGCGCTCAGCCTGAGCAACGACGCCCTGCCCGGGCAGATCGCCTGGCGCCTGGACGACCACCAGCTATCGCCGCGACGGCTGGAGCTGGAGGTCACCGAGAACGCCCTGGTCAAGAACGTGCAGCCCACCGCCGAATTGCTGCAGCGCATCCGCGACCTGGGCGTGACGGTGTCCATCGACGACTTCGGCACCGGTTACTCCTCGCTGGCCTATCTCAAGCGCCTGCCGATCGACACCGTGAAGATCGATCGCTCCTTCGTCACCGGGCTGGCCGAGGGCAATGCCGATCACCAGATCGTCCAGGCCATCATCGGCATGGCCCGACCGCTCAAGCTCAAGGTCACCGCCGAGGGCGTCGAACACCTGGAGCAGCTACGGCTGCTGTGCGCCCTGGGCT
This sequence comes from Pseudomonas aestiva, assembly GCF_039908605.1. NCBI lineage: Bacteria > Pseudomonadati > Pseudomonadota > Gammaproteobacteria > Pseudomonadales > Pseudomonadaceae > Pseudomonas > Pseudomonas aestiva. Next base: position 3,635,805 of record NZ_CP150916.1, read on the forward strand.
GCGACTTCATCCAGGGCTACCACATCAGCCGCCCGGTGCCCCTGGCCCAGGTGCCCGAGGTGATCGCCCGCTATGCCAGCGGGGTCTGTCCGTTGCAGGCCCAGGCAGAGGCCCAGGCGGAAGCGGATGCCGACGCCCTGGCCCTGGCCAAGGCGCTCGGCTAGCCGCGGCGATAACGCAGCCAGACGCTGCCGTCGTCCTGGGCTTCGGCCGCGTCCAGCTTGAGGTAGAGCGGCTGCTGCCAGGCCTGCTCGGCGATCTCGAAGGAGGCCGGATGGGCACCGCGGCCATCCACCAGCGGGATGATCAGCACGCTGATCTCGTCCACCAGGCCGGCGGCGACAAAGGAGCCGCTGACGTGGGGGCCGCCCTCCACCACCAGTCGCTCGATGCCCAGTTCGGCGTTCAGCAGCTCCAGCACGGCGCTCAGATCCAGTTCGTCCTTGCCGCCGAAGACGTAGGAGGCGCCGATGTTCTGCAGGTGCGTCAGGTAGTCGTCGCTGACCCCTTCAGTGAGCACTGCCACCACATGGGAATCCAGGGCCTCATTCTTCTTCCAGGCCACCTTGCCCTGGGGATCGATGGCGATGGCGTACTTCGCGGCGTCGCGCCGGGCGAAATGGTGGGTACGCGGGATGGGCGCCTGGGCGACGCCGGTGGGATAGCCCTCGCCGTGGGCGATCTCTTCCATGGTCACCCGGCCACAGGCCCAGGCATCGAATTCGAAGCGCTCGGCCAGGCGCTCGTAGGTGGCATCGGCCTGTTTCTTGACGGCGCGGTCCCAGCCGTCGGTGAGGGCGTGACCGTCGACCGACGACATCATATGGCAGATCACATAGGGCTTCATGGGGGCTCCCGGCAATGGCGTGTCGCCATGACACGCCTTGCAGCAACCGACCGGTCCGGCGCCGGGGGAGTTCAGCCCACCGGGCCGCGGAAACGAAAAACCCGCCGGAGGGCGGGTTTTCGGGGAGCCGGGTCGCGTTACTTCTCGACGAAGGCGCGCTCGATCAGGTAGTCGCCCGGATCGCCCATGCGCGGCGAGATGGTCAGGCCGAATTCGTTCAGCACGGCGCTGGTCTCGTCCAGCATGCTCGGGCTGCCACAGATCATCGCGCGGTCGTCCTGCGGATTGATCGGCGGCAGGCCGATGTCCGCGAACAGCTTGCCGCTGCGCATCAGGTCGGTCTGACGACCCTGGTTGCGGAATTCCTCGCGGGTGACCAGGGGGTAGTAGATCAGCTTCTCGCGGACCAGGTCGCCGATGAATTCGTGCTCCGGCAAGGTCTTGGTGATGAAGTCGGCGTAGGCCAGTTCGTTCACGTAGCGCACGCCGTGGACCAGGATCACCTTCTCGAAGCGCTCGTAGGTCTCCGGATCCTGGATGGTGCTCAGGAAGGGCGCCATGCCGGTGCCGGTGCTCAGCAGGTAGAGGTGCTTGGCGGGCTTCAAGTCACTGAGGATCAGGGTGCCGGTGGGCTTGCGGCTGACCATCAGGTTGTCGCCTTCCTTGAGGTGCTGCAGGCGCGAGGTCAGGGGGCCGTCCGGCACCTTGATGCTGAAGAACTCCAGGTGCTCTTCATAGTTGGGGCTGGCGATGCTGTAGGCACGCATCAGCGGACGACCGCCTTCGGTCTCCAGGCCGATCATCACGAACTGACCGTTCTCGAAACGCAGGCCCGCATTGCGGGTGGTCTTGAAGCTGAACAGGGTGTCGTTCCAGTGATGAACGCTCAGGACGCGCTCGGTGTACAGGTTGCTCATCGATGACTCCAGGAAAAATCGGTACAGCCCGGGGCTGGATAGAAATTGCGCGACAGTTTATAGAGGGGGAAAATATCCGTGAAATGAATAATTCGAATATAGGTTATCCAAAAGGCAGATATGAGATTCACGTTGCGTCAACTCGAGGTCTTCGTTGCCGTGGCCCGCCAGGAAAGCGTTTCCCGGGCGGCCGAGGCGCTCAGTCTGTCGCAGTCGGCCACCAGTACCGCCCTGGGCGAACTGGAACGGCAATTCGACTGCCGGGTGTTCGACCGCGCCGGCAAGCGTTTGACACTCAACGCCCTGGGCCGCCAGTTGCTGCCCAAGGCGGTGGCCCTGCTTGATCGCAGCGCCGAGGTGGAAAACCTGCTGCGCGGCAAGACCGGCTTCGGCTCCCTGGAGGTCGGTGCGACCCTCACCATCGGCAACTATCTGGCCACCCTGCTGCTGGGCGACTTCATGCAGCGCCATCCCGACTGCCGGGTGCGGCTGCACGTGCACAACACCGCCAGCGTGGTGCAGCGCATCGCCAACCATGACATCGACCTCGGCCTGATCGAGGGCGACTGCCAGCATCCGGATCTGGAGGTGCAGCCCTGGATCGAGGACGAACTGGTGGCGTTCTGCGCGCCCGGACACGCCCTGGCAGGCAGACAGGCCACCCAGGCCGAACTGGAAGCCCAGGCCTGGATCCTGCGCGAACAGGGCTCCGGCACCCGCCTGACCTTCGACCAGGCCATGCGGCACCACGCCCAGCCACTGGACGTGCGCCTGGAGCTGGAACACACCGAGGCCATCCTGCGCGCGGTGGAGTCGGGGCTGGGCATCGGCTGCCTGTCGCGGCTGGCGCTGCGCGATGCCTTCGCCCGCGGCACCCTGGTGCCCATCGAGACGCCGACCCTGGATCTGCGTCGCCAGTTCTGCTTCATCTGGCACAAGCAGAAGTACCAGACCGGGGCCATGGTCGAATTCCTCGACCTCTGTCGCCAACTGACCCTGGGCCTGAGCCGCAGCGATCAGATCGACACCGCGCGGCCCCGCCCCGGACGCTAGCGGCTGGCGCCGGTCCGCTTACTGGCCCTGGTAGAGGCGGCGATTCTCCAGCTCCCGCTGCTCGTGGCGACGGTGGGCGCGCAGCGCCAGCAGGGCCAGAATGCCGATCACCAGGCGATAGCCCTGGGAATAGAGATCCAGCTCGGCGGTGGCCGACTCGCCCAGCACGCCGCTGATCAGCCGCACCACGAACAGCGTCAGCTGCACGAAGGCCACCAGCAGCAGGCCGGCCGACAGCCATTCCGCTCGGCGAAAGGCCAGCACGGCGAACAGCGCCAGGGCGAATTGCATGCCGCCGTACCAGACCCGCGCCTCGGCCACCGACGCCGAATCCATCAGTACCATGCCACGGGCATTGGCCATCTCGTAGGGATAGAACCAATGCGCCAGGGCGAGGCCAAACCAGACCAGGGCCTGCAGACCCAACACCAGACGTGCGAAGCGAAGCTCGGACATTCCCCGTTTCTCCTTGGGGCTAGAGACGAATGACAGCCGCTCCAGTGTAGCCAGCGCCGGGAGCGATCTGCACTGCCGATGCAGACCGCCGCAGGTGGGTTAGGGTTCGCCGGAAGGGCTGGGGTAAGCTGCAGGCCTCCACCCTTCCGGCTCCTGCCCGAGCCCGTCGCCCGAGAGATCGCCATGCCCGCCGCCCTGCCCGCCCAGCCGCCGCTGGTGCTGTCCATCCAGTCCCATGTCGCCTACGGCCACGTCGGCAATGCCGCCGCCACCCTGCCACTGCAGCTGCTCGGCCTGCAGCCGGTGGTGGTCAACACCGTGCAATTCTCCAATCACACCGGCTACGGCGAATTCAAGGGCCAGGTCTTTCCGCCCGAGCATATCCACGACGTGCTCGACGGCCTGCGCGCCCGCGGCGTGCTGGAGCGCTGCGTGGCGGTGCTCTCCGGCTACCTGGGCGACGCCGCCATCGGCGAGGTGATCCTCGGCGTGGTGCAGGAGATCCGCCGTCAGCGCGGCGACCTGCAGTATCTCTGCGATCCGGTGATGGGCGACGTCGGCCGCGGCATCTTCGTGCGCCCCGGCATCCCCGACTTCCTGCGCCGCCGCGCCATCGAACAGGCCAGCCTGATCACCCCCAACCAGTACGAATTCGAGTTGCTGCACGGCCAGCCGCTGGCCGACACCGCCGACGCCGTGAACGCCGCCCGGCTGCTGCTAGGTCGCCGCGGCCAACCGGGCCCCACGACCATCGTCATCACCAGCCTGCGCACCCCGGACCTGCCCACCGACGTCCTCAGCACCCTGGTGGTCGAGGCCGCGGACGCCTGGCTGGTGCAGACGCCCTACCTGGACCTGCAGCCGCTGCCCAACGGCATGGGCGACGTCTTCTCCGCGGTGCTGCTGGGCCAGCTGCTCAACGGCCAGTCCACCCCCGCCGCGGCGTCCCATGCGGTCAGCGCCCTCTACGCTCTGGTCGCTCGCACCGGCCCCGGCAGCCGCGACCTGCCGCTGATCGCCGCCCGCGAGCAGATCGTGCAGCCAGGCGAACTGTTCGAAGCGCAGCGGCTGGCGTAGGCTGGGTCGAGCGCCAGCGAAGCCCAAGGGTGTCGGGCGCTGTTGGGCTTCGACGATGGAGTTGTCTCAACCCAACCTACGGGTGCGCTTTGCCCCCTCTCCCCCTGGGAGAGGGCTGGGGTGAGGGTAACCCCTGAACGCGTGGAAAACGCTGCGCGGTTCTCCACCCTACCCGCCTGTTGGGCTTCGACGATGGAGCTGTTTTAACCCAACCTACGGGTCCGCTTTGCCCCCTCTCCCCCTGGGAGAGGGTTGGGGTGAGGGAAAACCCGGCTACCGCCCCTCACGACGACTGCAGATGCCGCTCGCGCTGCTCCTGGCGCTCCTTGGCTTCTACGCTGAGGGTCGCAGTAGGCCGCAACAGCAGGCGGGCAAGGCCTATGGGTTCGCCGGTCTCCTCGCACCAGCCGTAATCGTCGCGGGCCAGGCGCTCCAGGGCTTCGTCGATCTTGTCCAGCAGCTTCTTTTCCCGTTCCAGCTGGCGCAGTTGCCACTGGCGTTCCCGCTCGGCATTGCCGACATCGGCCGGATCGCCGTGGGTGTCCAGGCCGCGCAGGTCCTCCACCTGCTCGTCGATCAGGCGTTGCAGGTCGCCACGCTGGGTCAGCAGCAGTCGACGAAAGAATTCCCGCTGGACCTCGTTCATATAGTCCTCGGCAGGTTGTGCCAGGAGTTCTTCAGGGGTCATGAGGCAGCCCTCCAATCGCAAATGTTATATTATAACATTTATCAATGGTTCTAGCCTGCATCTGCCAGCCGTAGAACCCATCACAAAAATTCCGTAGTGCCTCCGTCAAAACCACTACACAACGGCAAAAGCCTGTGCGAAAGTAGCGTCACAACCTGTATGACAACCTTACAACCACATAAGCAGGTCTCCATGTTTGCCAAGGTTCCCGCCAATGTGCTGAGCGACAGCGTCGCTCAGCAGCTGCTGGACAAGATCGAAGCCGGCGTCTTCGCCCCCGGCAGCAAGATTCCCAGCGAAGCCCTGCTCTCCGAAGCCTTCGGTGTCAGCCGCACCGTGGTGCGCGAGGCCATCTCGCGGCTGAAGAACGAAGGCGTGCTGCAGCCCCAGCAGGGGCGCGGCATCTTCGTCACGGCCCACGCCAGCATCCGCCCGCTGCGCATCGACGCCGACGAAGCCAGCCTGCCCGGCAGCGTCTTCCACCTGCTGGACCTGCGCCGCGCCATCGAGGCCGAGATCGCCTCAGAAGCCGCCATCAACCGCAGCGAGACCGATCTGGTGGCCATCGACGAGGCCCTGGCCGCCATCGACGAAGAGGTCGCCGACGGCCATGACGGGGTACGGGCCGACGTGGCCTTCCATCGCACCATCGCCCAGGCCACCGGCAATCCCTACTTCATCAGGACCCTGGAATTCGTCAGCCAGTACCTGGAGACGGCCACGCGCATCACCCGCACCAACGAGGCGCGGCGCGAGGACTTCTCCCGCCAGGTGCACGAAGAACACCAGGCCATCGTCGCCGCCATCCGCCTCGGCGATCCCCTGGCCGCCGCCAACGCCGCCCGCCAGCACATCTACAACGCCGCCCGCCGCCTGCGGCAGGCCGGCTTCGCCTGACCTTTTTACGGAGAACAACAAGATGCAAGACAACGTCGGTGTCATCGGCCTCGGGGCCATGGGTCTGGGCGTCGCCCGTTCGCTGCTGCGGGCCGGCTTCGCCGTGCATGCCTGTGACGTGCGCGCCAGCGTGCTGGAAAGCTTCGCCAGCGAAGGCGGCGTAGCCTGCACCTCGCCTGCGGCCCTGGCCGACAGCTGCGACATCCTCATCACCGTGGTGGTCAATGCCGAGCAGACCGAAGCCGTGCTGTTCGGTGAAGGCGGCGCCGCCTCTGCCCTGCGTCCGGGCAGCCTGGTGATTGCCTGCGCCACCGTGGCCCCGGCCTACGCCGTCGAGCTGGGCGAGCGCCTGGCCGAGCGTGGCATCCTGCTACTGGACGCCCCGCTCTCCGGGGGCGCCGCCAAGGCCGCCAGTGGCGAGATGACCATGATGACCTCCGGCACCGCGGAAGCCTATGCCAAGGGCGAGGCGGTACTGGCCGCCATGGCCGGCAAGGTCTATCGCCTGGGCGATGCACCCGGCCAGGGTTCCAAGGTCAAGATCATCAACCAGCTGCTGGCCGGTGTGCATATCGCCGCCTCCGCCGAGGCCATGGCCCTCGGCCTGCGCGAAGGCGTCGATCCGGACGCCCTCTACGAGGTCATCACCCACAGCGCCGGCAATTCCTGGATGTTCGAGAATCGCGTACCGCACATCCTCAAGGCCGACTACACCCCGCTGTCCGCCGTGGACATCTTCGTCAAGGACCTGGGCCTGGTGCTGGATACCGCGCGGACCTCGAAATTCCCGCTGCCGCTGTCGGCCACCGCCCACCAGATGTTCATGCAGGCGTCCACCGCCGGCCATGGTCGTGAAGACGACTCGGCAGTGATCAAGATCTTCCCGGGCATCGAGTTGCCCAAGGCCGCGGAGTGAAACCCATGAGCCAGACCGAGACCCGCCCGCTGCTGGGCTGCATCGCCGACGACTTCACCGGCGCCACCGATCTCGCCAACATGCTGGTGCGTGGCGGCATGCGCACCGTGCAGGTGATCGGCGTGCCCGCGGCCGACGCCGAACTCGAAGCGGCCGACGCCGTGGTAGTGGCGCTGAAATCCCGCACCACGCCGGCCGCCGAGGCGGTGAGCGAATCCCTGGCCGCCCTCGCCTGGCTGCGCCAGCGCGGCTGCCGGCAATTCTTCTTCAAGTACTGCTCGACCTTCGATTCCACTGCCGCAGGCAACATCGGCCCGGTGGCCGAGGCCCTGCAGGAGGCACTGGACTGCGACTTCACCCTGGCCTGCCCGGCCTTCCCGGAAACCGGGCGTACCCTGTTCCGCGGCCACCTGTTCGTGCAGGACCAGCTGCTCAGCGAGTCCGGCATGCAGCACCACCCGCTGACGCCCATGGGCGACGCCAACCTGGTGCGGGTGCTGCAGGCGCAGAGCCGTGGCAAGGTAGGGCTGCTGCGCTACGATCAGGTCGCCAAGGGCCCCGAGGCCGTGCGCGCGGCCATCGCCGAACTGCGTACTTCGGGTCATCGCCTGGCCATCGCCGATGCCCTGTCCGACGCCGATCTGCATACCCTGGGCGCGGCCTGTGCCGAGCTGCCCCTGGTCACCGGTGGTTCGGGCATCGCCCAGGGCCTGCCGGAGAATTTCCGCCGCGCCGGCCTGCTCCAGGCCCATGACGCTGCCGCCCTGGCGCTGCCCGCCGGTGGCGAAGCCGTGCTGGCCGGCAGCGCGTCCCAGGCCACCAATGGCCAGGTCGCCGTCTGGCTGGAAGCCGGTCGCCCGGCTCTGCGCCTGGACCCGCTGGCCCTGGCCCGGGGTGACGACAGTATCGACGCCGCCCTCGCCTGGGCGCGTGAGCAGGGCCAGGCCGTGCTCATCTATGCCACCAGTCCCGCCGACGAGGTCAAGGCCATCCAGCGCGAGCTGGGCGTGGCGCGCGCCGGTGAACTGGTGGAACGCGCCCTCGGCCTGATCGCCCGCGGCCTGTTCGACAGCGGCGTACGCCGTCTGGTGGTGGCCGGTGGCGAAACCTCCGGCGCCGTTGTCCAGGCCCTGGGCGTACAGGCCCTGCGCATCGGCGCCCAGATCGATCCGGGCGTGCCGGCCACCCTCGGCCAGGTCGAGGGCGAACCCCTGGCCCTGGCGCTCAAGTCCGGCAACTTCGGCAGCCGCGACTTCTTCGCCAAGGCGCTGCGCCATTTGGCAGGAGAGCAGGCATGAGCGTCGAAGCCCGCCTGCGCGAAGAGATCTGCACCGTCGGCGCCAGCCTCTATGCCCGCGGCTACACCGTGGGCAGCGCCGGCAACATCAGTGCCCGCCTGGAAGACGGCTGGCTGATCACCCCCACTGACGCCTGTCTGGGTCGTCTCGACCCGGCAGCCATCGCCAAGGTCGGCCTGGATGGTGACTGGATCTCCGGGGACAAGCCATCCAAGACCCTGGCCTTGCATCGCCAGGTCTATGACCGCAATCCCGGCGTGGGCGGCGTGGTGCACACCCACTCCACCCACCTGGTGGCCCTGACCCTGGCCGGCGTCTGGTGCCCGGACGACATCCTGCCGCCTATCACCCCCTACCAGGTGATGAAGGTCGGCCATATCCCGCTGATTCCCTATGCCCGCCCCGGCGCCGCCAGTGTCGCCGAGCAGGTGGCGCAACTGGCCAACCGGGTAAGGGGCGTGATGCTCGAACGCCTCGGCCCGGTGGTCTGGGAGAGCAGCGTGAGCAAGGCCAGCTTCGCCCTGGAGGAGCTGGAAGAAACCGCGCGGCTGTGGCTGCTCAGCGAGCCGCGCCCGGCGCCGCTCGATGCCGCCGCCCTGGCCGAACTGGCGGAGACCTTCGGCGCCGTCTGGTGACCTGAAGCCCGCGCTACCGCAACACCCCACGATGGCCCTCGCCGGCCGTCGCGGGATCGGCTTGCCCTGGAAAAACAACAATAGCGAGGAAAGTGCCATGTCCCACGTCGTCAGCCCTACCCGCCCGGAGTCCCGCTCATGAGTCCGTTGCTGCTGGTCCTCATCGCCGCGGCGGGCATCGCCCTGCTGCTGTTCCTGGTTCTCAAGTACAAATTCCAGCCCTTCGTGGCGCTGATGCTGGTGAGCATCCTGGTGGCCCTGGCCGCTGGCGTGGAACCGTCGAAGCTGGTCGCCACCATCGAAGGCGGCATGGGCAAGATCCTCGGCCACATCGCCATTATCATCGCCCTGGGCGCCATGATCGGCCGCATCATAGAACTCTCCGGCGGTGCCGAGGCCCTGGCCAAGACGCTGATCGAGCGCTTCGGCAACAGACGCACGCCGCTGGCCCTGACCCTGGCCGGCTTCCTGGTCGGCATCCCGGTGTTCTTCGAAGTCGGCGTGATCGTGCTGATGCCGTTGGCCTATGGCATCGCCCGCACCGCGCGCAAGCCGCTGATCGTCTTCGCCCTGCCGATGTGCGCCACCATGCTCACCGTGCACGCCATGCTGCCGCCCCACCCGGGCGCCGTGGCCGCCGCCGGCCAGCTGGGCGCCGACCTGGGTCGGGTGCTGCTGTTCGGCCTGCCGATCACCGCCGTGCTGGCCCTGATCGGCTGGTGGGTGGCCGGGCGCATGACCCGTCGTCATTACCCCATGACCGACGACATCCGCAGCGACGTCTACGGTCCGCAGATCACCGACACCCACCTGCAGCAGTGGGGCCGCGGCCAGGACATGGCACCCGGCCTGCCCAGCCTCGGCGCCGCCGCGGTCAAGGTCGACGAGACCCCGGCCGGCCTCGCCGCCGGCCTGCCGCCCGCCCCGGCCCCCGGCTTCGGCCTGGTGGTGACCCTGATCCTGCTGCCCATCGTGCTGATCCTGCTGGGCACCCTGGCCACCAGCTGGCTACCGGCCGGCAACCTGCTGCGCGACATCTTCACCGTGATTGGCGCGCCCCTGGTGGCGCTGCTGATCGACACCCTGCTGTGCGCCTATGTGCTGGGTTTCCGCCGCGGCTGGTCGCGCGAACAGGTCTCGGACGTCATCGGCTCGGCGCTGCCCGGCGTGGCCATGGTCATCCTCATCGCCGGTGCCGGCGGCGTCTTCGGCAAGGTGTTGGTGGACACCGGTATCGGCGCGGTGGTCTCGGAGCTGCTGCGCGCTACCGGCCTGCCGGTGCTGGCGCTGGGCTTCGTGCTGACCCTGCTGCTGCGCGCGGTCCAGGGTTCCACCACCGTGGCCCTGGTCACCACCGCCGGCATCCTCGGCCCGCTGATCGCCACCCTGGACCTCTCGGCCAACCACATGGCCCTGCTCTGCCTGGCCATGGGCGCCGGTGGTCTGGCCGTGTCGCACATCAACGACGCCGGCTACTGGATCTTCACCAAGCTGGTCGGCCTGAGCGTCGCCGACGGCTTGCGTACCTGGACCGTCCTGACCACCCTGCTAGGGTGCCTGGGCTTCGCCATAACCCTGCTGCTCTGGCCCTTCGTCTGATCTGGGAGACAAGCCATGCCCCGTTTCGCCGCCAACCTCAGCATGCTCTACCCCGAGCATGCCTTCCTCGACCGCTTCGCCGCCGCCGCGGCGGATGGCTTCCAGGCCGTGGAATACCTCTTTCCTTATGAGCACAGTGCCGCCGAGATCAAGACACGCCTCGACGCCGCGGGCCTGACCCAGGTGCTGTTCAACGCCCCGCCCGGTGACTGGGCCGCGGGCGAACGTGGCCTGGCCGCCCTGCCCGGTCGCGAAGCCGAATGCCGCGCCGGCATCGACCGCGCCCTGGACTACGCCGCCGTGCTGGGCAATCGCCTGGTGCATGTGATGGCCGGCCTGCTGCCCGCCGGAGTCGACCGGGCCCGCGCCCGCGACACCTACCTGGGCAACCTGGCCCATGCTGCCGAACAGGCGGCCAAGGCCGGGGTGACGATTCTCATCGAGCCGATCAACCCGCGCGACATGCCCGGCTATTTCCTCAATCGCCAGGATGACGCCCAGGCCATCCGCCAGGCCATAGGCGCTGACAATCTGAAGGTGCAGTTCGACTGCTACCACTGCCAGATCGTCGAAGGAGACGTCAGCAAGACCTTCGAGCGCGACTTCGCCGGCATCGGCCACGTGCAGATCGCCGGGGTACCCGATCGCCACGAACCGGATCTGGGCGAGCTGCACTATCCCTATCTGTTCGAGCGCTTCGACGCCCTCGGCTACGACGGCTGGATCGGCTGCGAATACCGTCCGCGGGGCGATACCTCGGCGGGGTTGGAGTGGTTGCGCAAGCTCAGGGCCTGAGTCCCTGTTGGGCTTCGACGATAGAGCCGTCTCAGCCCAACCTACGATCAGGTTTGTAGGGTGGACAACGGCGCAGCCTTGTCCACCGTCAGGCACCTAGGCCCGGTGGAAAACGCTGTGCGGTTTTCCACCCTACGGGGCTATCGCGGACCGCCATGGCCGCGCTAAAAACGCTCGCCCCTACACCTCCACCACCGCCAACGGCTGCCCCAGGCGTCGGCGGAATTCCTCCAGGAAGGCCGGGGCGAAGGCCCGCGCCGGCCAGTGGTTGAAGATGAAGCCCAGGTCGGAAAAGGCGCAGGGCTGGGGGAAATCGAAGCCGTTGATGTCGTCTTCGTGAGCGCATTCCGGGCAGGCGAAGTTGTCGCTTTCCGCCGGCATCCAGACTTCCAGGTGCTCGAACAGCGCCTCGCCAATCTCCCGGCGGCAGGCGGGGCAGCGGGCGCGGCCTTGGAAGCCGGCCAGCGGGGTGAAGATGCAGCGTTCGGTGACGATCTCCAGGCCGCCGTCGGCGAAGTCGCGCGGATCGTCCATGCCTGGCGCCAGGCGCAGCACCTCGGTCAGTCGCGGCCCCGGCGCATGGCCACGCCGGCCGCGACTGGGCAGGCAGGGCGAGGCCTCGGCCCTGACCACGCCGCTGGCGGCGAGCCAGCCGAGAATCTCCACGGCGGTGCGCTCCACCCGCGGATGGCTGGAAATGCGGGGAGCGAGGATGGTCTGGCGCAGGGTCATGGAACACGCGTCTCGAAGGAAGGGGCGCGCAGCTTAATGGGCTGCTCGCCGCACGCCCAGAGCTGCTAAGGTGAGGCCGACGAAAGCCACAGAAAGCGCCCCATGTTCAAGGACCCCTTCGCCCGCCTCGGTCTCGATCGCGAGGTGCTCAGCGTCAGCCAGCTCAACAGCCGCGCCCGGGTGCTGCTGGAAGATGTCTTCGCCCAGGTCTGGGTCGAGGGCGAGATCTCCAACCTGGCCAAGCCCGCCTCGGGCCACCTCTATTTCACCTTGAAGGACGGCCAGGCCCAGGTGCGTTGCGCGCTGTTCCGCCAGCACGCCAGCCGGGTGCGCCAAGCGCTACGCGACGGCCTGGCGGTCAAGGTGCGCGGCAAGGTCTCGCTGTTCGAAGGCCGCGGTGACTACCAGCTGATTCTCGACAGCGTCGAGCCGGCCGGCGACGGCGCCCTGCGCCTGGCCTTCGAGGCGCTCAAGGAGCGCCTCGCCGCTGAAGGACTGTTCGCCGCCGAACGCAAGCGCGCACTGCCCGCCCATCCGCAGCGCATCGGCATCGTCTCCTCGCCCACCGGCGCGGTGATCCGCGACATCGTCAGCGTGTTCAAGCGACGGGCGCCCCAGGTCGAACTGACGCTGATCCCCACCGCGGTGCAGGGCCGCGAGGCCACTGCCCAGATCGTCCGCGCCCTGCAACTGGCCGATCGCCAGGGCTTCGATGCGCTGATCCTGGCGCGCGGCGGCGGCTCCCTGGAAGACCTCTGGTGCTTCAACGAAGAACCCGTGGCCCGCGCCCTGGCCGCCTGCCAGACCCCGGTGGTGAGCGCCGTGGGGCACGAGACCGATGTCTCCATCGCCGACTTCGTCGCCGATGTCCGCGCCCCTACCCCGTCGGCGGCGGCGGAATTGCTCGCCCCCCACAGCGCCGACCTGCGCCAGCGCCTGGACGGCCTGCATCGCCAACTGCTCTTGCGCATGCGCGAACGGCTGGCCCGCGAACGGCTGCGCCTGGACGCCTGCAGCCGGCGCCTGCGTCATCCCGGCGAGCGGCTGCGCCAGCAGGCCCAACGGCTGGACGACCTGGATCTGCGCCTGCGCCGCGCCTATGTCATCGCCCAGAATCGCCGCCGCGATCGCCTGGCGCACCTGGACACCCGCCTGGCCGGCCAGCATCCCGGGCGCCAGCTGGTCCTGCTGCGCCAACGGCTGGAGCAACTGGCCGAACGCCTGCCGCGGGTCATGCAGCGGCAGCTGAAGGAGCGCCAGCAGCGCCTGGCCGGTACCGTCCAGACCCTGCAGATCGTCAGCCCCCTGGCCACCCTGGGTCGCGGCTACAGCATCCTGCTCGACGAACGCGGTCACGCCGTGCGTGCCGCCGCCGAGGTCGCCAATGGGCAGAAGCTCACTGCCCGGCTCGCCGAGGGTGAATTGGCGGTGCGGGTACTGGACAATCACCAGGAACCCACCACTCTGTCTCTGTTGGACTGATCGGTCCAACCCGGACCGATGGTGGCATGCATCTTGAACCCTCGGTCAGGATTTCCCCCTACCGAGGCCCTCCATGCATTCCCTTCTGCGCGCTTCCCTGCTCCCCCTCACCACCGCCCTGCTGGCCGGCGCGGCCCAGGCCACGACCCCGCCCGCCGCGCCGCTGCAACCCAAGGTCATGCTCGTGGCGATGTTCGCCCCCGAGGCCCAGACCTGGATCGATCGCCTCAAGCTCACCCACAAGGTCGCCGTCGACGGGCTGTCCGCCGACTATCCCGATGTGCTCTGCAATGAGGCACGGGTGTGCCTGATGACCACTGGAATGGGGCATGCCAACGCCGCCGCCTCGACCCTGGCGCTGACCCTGTCGCCCAAATTCGACCTCAAGCACACCTACTTCCTGGTCGCCGGTATCGCCGGGATCAGTCCCAAGGAAGGCACCCTGGGCACCACCGCCTGGGCGCGCTACCTGGTCGACTTCGGCATCCAGTGGGAGCTCGATCCCCGTGACGTGCCCAAGGACTGGCCCACTGGTTACCTGGGCATCAATACCCGCGGGCCTGGCGAGAAACCGCCGCTCGACTACAAGACCGAGGTGTTCGAACTCAATGTGCGGCTGAGAGACAAGGCCTATGCCCTGTCCCGCCAGGCCGAGCTGACGGAAAGTGCGGAATCCAAGGCCTGGCGCCAGACCTACGACTACGCCCCGGCCAACCAGCCGCCGGTGGTGACCCGTTGCGACACCCTGGCCGGCGATACCTGGTATTCCGGCACCCGCCTCGCCGAACGGGCCGAGGAATGGACCCGCCTGGTCACCGATGGCCAGGGCCGCTACTGCACCACCCAGCAGGAAGACAACGCCACCTACGAAGCGCTGCTGCGCGCCAGCCGCCTGGGCAAGGTCGACCTGCAACGGCTGGCGGTGGTCCGCGCCGGCTCCGACTTCGACCGTCCGGCCAAGGGCGCCTCCGAGGTGGCCAATCTGCTCGACTACGCCAAGCAGGGCGGTTTCGCCCCGGCTTTGGAAAATCTCTATCGCACCGGCAATCCGCTGGTGCAGGAGATCGTCGAGCACTGGGACGCCTGGGAAAAGGGCGTGCCGGCGAGCTGAGACTCCGAGCCCTACTGGCGGGGCTGCTCCACGGTCCGCTCGGGTGACTGGGCGGCCGGATCGCTACCCGGTGCGCTCTTCTGTACCACCTCGCTGCGCTGGGATGGCGGCCTTTCCGGTGACTTGTCGCAACCGGCGAGCAGAGCGCCGAGGGTCAGCAACGCCAGGCTACTGGTGATCAGACGAGGCATGGTCTTCTCCCTGGGGTTTGAAGGAGGACCCCGGGATTTCCCCGGACGTTCCCGCGCAGGCCAAGGCCGGCCGGCTGTCGGCCCTGGCGATCTTCCAGGTGGATGGCGCAGTCGTACCTGCAGGACCGGCCTCTCCGGTCACCTATCAGGAATCCGCCATGCCCAGACCTGCCCTCTCCCGCCTCGCCCTGGCCACCCTGCTGAGCGCCCTGCCCCTGGCACCCTTCGCCCTGGCCGCCGAATCCGGCGCCAAACTGGAAAAGGTCGCCAGCTTCGATCACCAGGTCACCGGCGTGACCGTCAGCGAGAGCGGACGGATCTTCGTCAACTTCCCGCGCTGGACCGAAGACAGCGAGGTCTCGGTGGCCGAACTCAAGCCCGACGGCAGCCTGGTGCCCTATCCGGACCCGGCCTGGAACGGCTGGCGCAATGCCAAGCGCGACGAGCTGACCCCGGGCAACCACTGGGTCTGCGTGCAATCCGTGGTGGCCGACGGTCGTGGCAGTCTCTGGGTGATCGACCCGGGCGCTCCGGCCCAGGCGCTGGTGGTGCCCGGCGCACCCAAGCTGGTCAAGATCGACCTGGCCAGCAACCAGGTGAGCAAGGTCTACGCCCTGGACGAGAGCGTGGCACCCCAGGGCAGCTACCTCAATGACGTCAGATTCAGCCCGGATGGCCGCCACGCCTATATCACCGACTCCGGTGCCCGCGGCGCCCTAGTGGTGCTGGATCTGGAGAGCGGCAAGGCCCGCCGCGCCCTGGATGGCGATCCGAGCACCCAGGCCGAGAAGGGCGTCAAGGTCAAGGCCGATGGCGAGCCGCTGGTGCGTCCGGATGGCCGTGGCGTGGAATTCTCCGCCGACGGCATCGCCCTCTCCCCGGCCGGCGACTACCTCTACTGGCAGGCGGTCAAGGGCAATACCCTCTACCGCATTCCTACCGCGGCGTTGCAGGGCGACGAACTCGGCAGCCTGCCGGCCAAGGTGGAAAAGGTCGGCGAGAACGGTCCGGCCGATGGCCTGCTGATGGACCCGCAAGGGCGCCTCTATGTCAGCGCGGTGGAAGAGCATGCGGTGAAGATCCGCGAGAACGGCCAGCTCACCACCCTGGTGCAGGACAAGAAACTGGTCTGGCCGGACACCTTCGGCCGTGGTCCGGATGGCACCGTCTATGTCACGGATTCGCGTATCCCCGAGATGAGCTTCTTCGATCCCAAGCAGAAGCCGGCGCTGGAAACCGTGCTCTACAAGATCGTCCCCAACTGACCAAGGGGGCCTGGGGCACCTTGCCCCGGGGCCCTCGCCTGCTCCAGCATGGGCGTTTTCGCCACCGGATGCGCCCATGCCCCGCCTGTTCGTCCTGCTCTGCTGCCTGCTGCTGACCCTGCCCGCCCATGCGGGCACCTATCTGCAACGCCTGCTGGACAAGCCCGTGCCGGGCGGCGTCGCCGTGGTCCCCATTCCGGGTGACGCCGCGCCGCGGGTGCGCTACCAGGGCAAGCCGGTGCTGGTGGTCAAGGATGGCAACGGCTGGGTGGCCATCGTCGGCATCCCCCTGGGCACCGCCGCGGGTCGCCAGCCGCTGGAGGTCGCCGGCGCCGCGCCCCAGGCCTTCACGGTCGGCAGCCGGCACTACGCCGAGCAGCGCATCACCCTGAAGAACCAGCGCCAGGTCACGCCCAACCCGGAGGACCTCAAGCGCTTCGAGCGCGAACTGGCCGAACAGCAGGCCGCCTACCGGCTGTTCTCGCCGAACCAGCCCAGCAACCTGCTGCTGGACAAGCCGGTGGAGGGTCCGCTCTCCAGCCCCTTCGGCCTGCGCCGCTTATTCAACGGCCAGGAACGCAACCCGCATTCAGGGCTGGACTTCGCCGTGCCCGCCGGCACGCCGGTCAAGGCCCCGGCCGCTGGAAAGGTGGTACTGGTGGGTGACTACTTCTTCAATGGCAAGACGGTGTTCGTCGATCACGGCCAGGGCCTGATCAGCATGTTCTGCCACCTCTCGCGCATCGATGTCCAGATCGGCCAGGAGGTCCCGCGCGGCGGCGTGGTCGGCCGCGTCGGCAGCACCGGCCGCGCCACGGGTCCGCATCTGCACTGGAACGTCAGTCTCAATGACGTGCGGGTCGACCCGAGCATCTTCATCGGCGCCTTCAAGCCCTGACCGGCAGCAAACAATTGGTTGCAGTCGGGGGCATTGCCAGGCGTCCGGCGCTGGCTTAAAAGGGACGCCCTCCTCTGGCCCGACCTGGAACCGCCGCCATGACCCCAAGACCTCGCTTCGGCAGCGCCCTCGGCAGCATCCTGCTGGTCACCGCGGCCTGCTACCTGCTGGTGGGCTTCTCCCAGGGCTTCGTGCTGTCGGCCTGGTCCTGGCGCACCTGGGTGGTCTTCGTCGTCATGGCGACGATCTATCCGGTCGGCCTGTTCGGCGGCTGGTGGAAGAAGCGCGAGCCGGTGGAGCGCTAGGCCGCTCGCAGGCAAGACGGATCGCCGGCCACAACCGGATTCCGGGCTGTGCGAGCTGGTCAGCCCTGCGCCACTCAGCGCACGGGATCGAGGCGATACAGGCCGCCGATGGGGCACTCCATCCGGCTGCCCCGGGCATCGGTGGACACCAGGAAGTCGCCCGGACGCAGGCCGGCGGCGCGCGAGCGATAGCCGAGGCGATTGCCGGCGGCCAGGTTGCGACAGGGCACGGCGAAATCCACCAGATAGGCGCGGCCCAATCCCGTCCCCAGCGCCAGGTGCCGGGTATCCAGGTAGTGCCAGCCGGAGAGGTCGAAGCCCAGAATGGTGTCCATGGCCGCACCCTGCCGATAGCCGAGTTCGGCCAGGCGATCGTCCAGGGTCGGCGGTCCGAAGGGACGCCCGGCGCAACCGGCGAGCAGCAGCACGGCGACGAGGGTAAAAAAGGCAGGGAGGACGCGCATGGAAATTTTCCTGGAAGGGCTGAACCTTGGACCGACCCCGGGCGCCGAATACGGCAAGCGGGGCGCAGCTTTGCTAACGTGGCGTCCGTAGTATCCCGTCAAGAGACCCCCTATGCCCACGGCCCTGACCAACCTGATCGACGATCTCGAAAAACACCCGCAACTAATTACCCTGGTCGCCTGCCTCGGCCTGCTGCTGGCAGCCTGGGTGCTCAACTGGATCGTCAAGCGCATCCTGGTGCGCGGCTTCTATCGCCTGCTGCGCAGCACCTCCTTCGGTCAGGATCACGAACTCAATCACCATCGCGTCATCGGTAGGCTGGCCAACATCGTCCCGGCCCTGGTGCTGTCGATCGGCATCGAACTGGTGCCCGGGCGGCCCGGGGCCCTGGTCACCGTGGTGCAGAACGTCTGCAGCGCCTTCATCGTGCTGACCATCGCCCTGGCCCTGGGCAGCGCCCTGAACGTGGTCAACGTGCTCTATTCGCGCCGGCCCTCGGCGCGGCTCAAGCCGATCAAGGGCTATGTCCAGGTCAGCAAGATCGTCATCTACGCCATCGCGGTCATCCTGATGATCGCTACCCTGATCGATCGCTCGCCGCTGATCCTGCTCTCCGGCCTCGGCGCCATGGCCGCGGTGCTGCTGCTGATCTTCCAGGACACCCTGCTCTCCCTGGTGGCCAGCGTGCAGATCTCCAGCAACGACATCATCCGCGTCGGCGACTGGATCGAGATGCCCCAGCTCAACGCCGATGGCGACGTCATCGACATCGCCCTGCACACGGTCAAGGTGCAGAACTTCGACAAGACCATCACCACCATCCCCACGAAGAGATTCATCACCGACTCCTTCCGCAACTACCGCGGCATGCAGGAAGCCGGTGGCCGCCGGATCAAGCGCGCGCTCAACATCGACCAGAACAGCGTGCACTTCCTCAGCGACGCCGAGCGCGAGCACCTGCACCGCTTCAACCTGCTGGACGACTACCTCACCGCCAAGGAGCAGGAACTGGCGGACTGGAATCGCAAGCTGGAAAAGCGCGGCCAGGAGCCGGTCAACACCCGCCGGGTCACCAACCTGGGGACCTTTCGCGCCTATGTCGAACGCTACCTGCGCGCCCATCCCGGGGTGCATCAAGGCATGACCATGCTGGTCCGCCAGATGCCGCTCTCCGGCGAGGGTCTGCCGGTGGAGATCTACTGCTTCACCAACACCACGGTGTGGGCGCAATATGAGGGCATCCAGGGGGACATCTTCGATCACCTGCTCTCCATCCTCCCGGAATTCGGCCTCCATGTGTTCCAGCACCCGAGCGGACGCGACTTCCGCGGGCGGCTGGAACCGCGCGAGGCCATGACCTCCCTCGGCGAACCGGGCACCCCGGCGCCCTGATCGCCCGCCCCGGCCTAAGGAAAGACCATGATCGTCGTCCACCACCTGAACAACTCCCGCTCCCAGCGGGTGCTCTGGCTGCTCGAAGAGCTCGGCATCGAGTATCGGGTGCAGCGCTACGAGAGAGCGGCGGGCGGCCTGTTCGCCCCGCCGGAGCTGCGCAAGGTGCATCCGCTGGGCAAGTCGCCGGTGATCGTCGACGGTGAGCTGACCCTGGCCGAATCCGGCGCCATCGTCGACTACCTGGCACGGCGCTACGGGCCGCAACTGCTGCCCGCCCAGGACAGTCCGGAGTTCGTGCGCTACACCTACTGGCTGCACTACGCCGAAGGCTCGGCCATGACGCCGCTGCTGCTCAAGCTGGTGTTCGACCGCATCGCCACCTCGCCCATGCCCTTCTTCGCCAGGCCCATCGCCAAGGGCATCGCCGCCAAGGCCACCGCGAGCTTCATCCAGCCGCAACTGGACCTGCACCTGGACTACCTGGAAAGCCAGCTGGGCGCCAGCGGCTGGTTCGTCGGCGACCGCTTCACCGCGGCCGACATCCAGCTCAGCTTCCCGCTGGAAGCCGCCGCCAGCCGCGCCGGTCTGGACAACGGCAAGCGCCCCAAGCTGGTGGACTTCCTCAAGCGCATCCATGCCCGTCCGGCCTACCAGCGCGCGCTGGAACAGGGCGGGCCCTACGTCTACGCCTGAAGCTGGGTCTGTTGGGCCGCGCTAAACGCTCAACCCAACCTAGGGTCCTGCGCCTCCTCTCCCTCGGGGAAAGGCTGGGGTGAGGGGGAAACTCCAGCCCCGTAGCGTGGAAAACCGCGCCAGCGTTTTCCACTGACGGCCCGGTGCCTTAGCCGCGTGGACAAGGCTACGCCGTTGTCCACCCTTGTATCTCGACGACAGCCTCCTTAGGGGGGCATAGTCCCCGACTGATCATCGGGGGAGGATGGCAGGCCGTGTCCACCCTTAAGCCTTTGAGCTTGCAACGTAGATAGGCCGCCTCCTCCACACCCATCCCCGAGTCCGAACGGTATCTAGAGCCTCCAGAGCTCGTATTGCACAAGGTTGGACGGGATGACGTGATCGTGTCGCATCTGAAGGAGGAGACATCATGGCCGTAATCGGTGTTGATATCGCCAAGCGCAGCTTCGATCTGGCGATCCTGCAATCCAATGGCAAGCACCGGACCAAGGGCAGGCTGAGCAATGATCCGTCAGGCTTCGCGGTCTTTGCCGACTGGCTGCAACAGCATGCCGAGCCAGGCGCTTGGATCGTGATGGAGGCCACAGGCACCTATCACGAAGCGCTCGCCGAGCATTTCCATGCGCTGGGCTACCGAATCGCCGTGCTCAATCCGGCACAGATCGCTCGCTATGCGCAAAGCCAGTTGCAGCGCAGCAAGACGGACAAACTCGACGCCAAGCTGATCGCCACCTATGGCCAGCGGCATGAAGACAGCCTGCGGGCCTGGCACCCGGAGCCTGTGTCCATCCGCACGCTTCGCGCGCTGACCCGGCGCCTGGAGGATCTCCAATCGCTACGGCAGATGGAGCTCAATCGGCTCGAGGTCAGCCCGGAAAAAGTCCAAAACTCGATCCAGGCGGTCGTGCAGCGGCTCGATGAGCAGATCGCCTGGACGCTCGAACAGATCAAACGGCATATCGACGATGACCCGGACCTGCGCGGCAAACGTGATCTGCTGGTGAGCATAGACGGCATCGCCGACAAGACCGCCGCCCTGATCCTGGCGGAGCTCGGCGATATCGGTCGCTTCGCCGATGCCCGCGCCGTGACCGCCTTTGCCGGTTTGAACCCACGCCTACAGGAATCAGGTCTTTACCGCGGCCATACCGGCATCTCGCGCATGGGATCGGTCCGCTTACGAAGTGCGCTATACCTACCCGCCGTCGTGGCGCTGACCTACAACCCGGCTATCAAGGCGCAAGCCGAGCGTCTGAAAACCAGGGGGAAGAAAGGTAAACAAACCGTCTGTGCCGCCATGCGCAAGCTGCTGACCATCGCCTATGGCGTGCTCAAATCGGGCAAGCCTTTCGATCCTGCTTTAGCGATTGCACACTGAGGGGCGAAGACGGTATCTACACGGCGTCCGGCTGGTCTCGGAAAACCCCCTCTCCCCCCGGGAGAGGACTGGGGTGAGGTTCCTGCCCTACCGCCGCATCGGCATCCGGTCGACCGTGCCGAACAGCGCCTTGAGCGACCACCCCTGCTGCTCTCGCACCTTGACCCCGCCGTCCTTGCCGACCAGATAGAGCGTCGCCGGCTGGCCGGTACGGGCGTCCAGCGCCTTGAGCAGGGCCCGGGTCTGCTCCGGCCGCAGCGGCTCGTCGTTGCGACTACCAGCGTCGCCCACCACCGTATAGAGCACCATCTCGCGCTCGACGAAGGCTTCGCGGTTGGCCGGCTGCGCCAGTTCCTCGCGGAGCTTCGCGACCTGGGGATCATTGGCCGTCGGCGCGACCAGGATCAGTGGTCGCGTCTTCCAGCGTTCCGCCTCCAGAGGGTTGTCGGCCGCCTGGGCCGTCGAGGCCAGACCGGCGACCAGGGTGGTCGCCAGGCCTACCAGTGCGAGAGTCTTCATGGACGCCTTCCTTTCGTTCGGTTGCCGGGAATCGTCCAGCATTGACCCCGGCCCGGCGCCAGGGGTCGCTCCGGCGATCTCGGGTTACACAAAAAAACCTCTCCTCCAATTTATAAATCACCAATACACAGCCGCAACCAGCAATAAATCCCCACCAAAACCCCTTATGCGAACATTTCTGCCAATTTTAAAAAGAACATTGCGAGACCTGCCCTCGGCGGACTAACGTTAGCGCCATGCACAACGCCCATACCCTCATCCTCCTCCGGCAGCACCGCTGCCTGCGACTGGTCAGTCCACGACTGCGAAGCTCGACCGCGTTCGCTTCGTAAGTCCCGACCCCGCCCAAGGAAAGAATCCCCATGACCATGCTCAAAGATCCCTCGCAGAAGTACCGTCCCTTCACGCCCGTCGCCCTGCCCGACCGTACCTGGCCGGACAAGGTCATCGACAAGGCGCCGATCTGGCTGTCCACCGACCTGCGCGACGGCAACCAGTCGCTGATCGAGCCGATGGATGCCGAGAAGAAGATGGCCTTCTTCAAGTGCCTGGTCGCCGTGGGCCTGAAGGAGATCGAGGTGGGCTTTCCCTCCGCCTCCCAGACCGACTTCGACTTCGTCCGCGAGCTGATCGAGGGCGGTCATATCCCCGACGACGTCACCATCCAGGTGCTGACCCAGGCCCGTGACGACCTCATCGAGCGCACCTTCGAATCGCTCAAGGGCGCCAAGCGCGCCATCGTCCACTACTACAACGCCTGCGCGCCGAGCTTCCGCCGCATCGTCTTCGGCCAGGACAAGGCCGGTGTCAAGGCCATCGCCGTGGCCGCCGGCCAGACCATCGTGCGCCTGGCCGCCGAGCGGCCGGAGACCCAGTGGGGCTTCGAGTATTCCCCCGAGGTGTTCAGCTCCACCGAGACCGACTTCGCCGTCGAGGTGTGCAACGCGGTGATCGCGGTGTTCGCACCGACCCCAGCCAACAAGCTGATCCTCAACCTCCCGGCCACCATCGAGTGCGCCACGCCCAACAACTACGCCGACCAGATCGAGTGGTTCGGTCGCCACATCGACCGCCGCGACAGCGTGCTGATCAGCGTCCACACCCATAACGATCGCGGCACCGGCGTGGCCGCCTCGGAACTGGCGGTGATGGCCGGCGCCGATCGCGTCGAAGGCTGCCTGTTCGGCAACGGCGAGCGCACCGGCAACGTCTGCCTGGTGACCCTGGCGCTCAACCTCTACACCCAGGGCGTCGATCCCGAGCTGGACTTCTCCGACATCGACGCCGTGCGCAAGACCGTCGAGGAGTGCAACCAGCTGCCGGTGCACCCGCGTCACCCCTATGTCGGCGACCTGGTCCATACCGCCTTCTCCGGCTCCCACCAGGATGCCATCCGCAAGGGCTTCGCCCAGCAGAAGCCGGACGCCCTCTGGGAGGTCCCCTACCTGCCCATCGACCCGGCCGACATCGGCCGCGACTACGAGGCGGTCATCCGTGTCAACAGCCAGTCGGGCAAGGGCGGCATCGCCTTCCTGCTGGAGCAGGAATACGGCATCAGCCTGCCGCGTCGCATGCAGATCGAATTCAGCCAGGTGGTGCAGCGCGAGACCGATCGCCTGGGCCTGGAGATGAGCGCGGCGCAGATCCATGCCCTGCTCGAACAGGAATACCTGCAGGCCAAGAGCCCCTATGCCCTGGTCAGCCACAAGCTGCGCGAGGAAGACGGCACCTCCACCGTCGACATCAAGGTCGCCGTCGAGGGTCGTACCGAGCATTGGCACGGCACCGCCAAAGGCCCGCTGGAAGCCCTGGTCGCCAGCCTGCCCCAGGCGGTGGAGATCATGGACTACCACGAGCACTCCATCGGCGCCGGCGCCAACGCCAAGGCCGCCTCCTACATCGAGGTCCGCCTGGAAGGCCAGCGTCCGCTGCATGGCATCGGCATCGACGAGAACATCACCACCGCCAGCTTCCGCGCCCTGCTCAGCGCCCTGAACCGCGCGGTCACTCAGGCCCAGGCCAAGGCCGCCTGACGCTGACGTTGGTCAAGCCCAAGGGAATACCGACCGGTATTCCCTTTTTTTATGGCCAACCAGCGGAGATACTCCCCGCTTCTTCGGGATCGTCTCGTCTGCCCGGCACCTGCCGGCCGAGCAGCGTGTCTGGATAGGCAATGACTTCCACTCTGTCGCGAAATACCTCTCCGCTGCGTGACGCCACCGCGCTGGCACTGCTGTTCCTGCTCAGCTCGGTCCTGTGCATCCTCTTCACCCGCCAGGCGTCCACCACCGTGGCCACCCTCTGGCTGCCCAATGGCCTGGCGATCGCCTGGCTGCTGCGCTCGGCGCCCCGCCGCTGGCCGCTGCAACTGCTGGCGATCTGGCTGGCCGGCACCCTGGCCGAGCTGCCCTTCAGCGGCCAGCCGGCCATCGGCGCGCTCTATTCCCTACCCAATCTGGCCGAGATCCTGTTCGGCACCTGGCTGCTGCACGATCGCATCCTCCATCCCGAACGCAATGTCGCGGCCATGGGCCGACTGCTGTTCTACGGTGTACTGGTGACGCCCCTGCCCGGCACCGCCCTGGGAACGCTGATCGCCGCCCAGCAGGGCAATCCCGAGCTGCTGCGGGTCGCCTTGCACTGGTACCTCGGGGACGCCCTCGGCCTGCTGGTGGTGATGCCCCTGGCCTTTCTCCGCCGTCCGCTGCACTGGCAGCAGTTCAGCCGCCAGGGCGCCCGCGAATTCGTCGTCCTGCTGCTGATCAGCCCCGGGCTGGTGCTCGCCCTGCTGGCCTACGTGCCCTATCCCTTCGTCTACGTCTCCACCCTGCTGCTGCTGATGACCCTGAGGCTCAGCGCCGCGGGTACCGCGGTGGTGGGCGGCCTGAACATCCTGATCTTCACCTACCTGGTGGCCCACGGTTATCTGCTCGGTGTCCGCGGCGCCTCCCTGGTACAGGAAGCCCTGACCTACATTCCCGTGGCCCTGATGCAGATTCCACCGCTGCTGCTGGCCGCCGCCGTGCAGCAGAGCCGTCATCACAACCAGCGCCTGGCGCGCAACGAGGCGCGCTTTCGCCATGCCCTGAGCGCCGCGCCCTATGGCATGGCGCTGCTGTCGGTGGAGGGCCGCCTGAGCCAGGTGAACCTGGCCCTGGAGGCCATGCTCGGCTATCCGCGCCACAGTCTCGACGGCCGCTTGCTCAAGGAGTTGATCGCCGACGCCGAAGAGTCCCTGACGATCGAGGAAGGCGAACAGACCCGCCGTCTGCTGCACCGCGACGGCCAGGGGCTGTGGATGCAACTGGCACTGTCGCCCGACCATGACGACGGCGATCTGCTCACCGGCTATCTGCTGCAGGCCCGCGACATCGACGCCCAGCGCCGCGCAGAGGCGACCAACGCCAGGCTGCGCGAGCGGCTGCAACTGGCCATCCGTGCCAGCAACGTGGGCATCTGGGAATGGGACACCCGCAGTCCGGGCTTCAATGCCGATGCCCGGCTGCGCGATCTCTATGGCATCGCCCCCGACAATCTCAGCCGGGACATGGACTTCTGGCTCACCTTCATCCACCCGGACGACAAGGCGCGCTCGCTGGAGGTGTTCGAGAAGGTCGTCAGCGAGTCGATGTTCTACACCTTCAACTTCCGCATCAACCGTGGCGGTCCCGGCGGCGAGGTCCGCCATATCCGTTCCGAGCTGATCTCGGTGGTCGAGGCCGACGGTCATGTACGCCTGGTCGGCAGCAACCGCGACGTCACCGAGCACCACCAGCTGACCACGGCGCTCTACGAGGAAAAGGAACGGCTGCAGGTCACCCTGGCCTCCATCGCCGACGCCGTGCTGACCACCGACATGGACGGCCGCATCCTCTTTCTCAATCCGGTCGCCGAACAGCTGACCGGCTGGTCGCTGGCGGATGCCCAGGGTCGACCCCACGAAGAGGTCTTCCGTATCCACGACAGCCAGAGCGACGAGGTGCTGCCCAGTCCGGTGACCCGCTGCCTGCGCGAGCAGACTATCACCTCGCTGGACGAAGGCGCGGTGCTGCTCAGCCGCCAGGGCGAAAGACACGAGGTGCAGGACTCCGCCGCACCGGTACGCACGGTGGATGGCCACATCATCGGCGCGGTGCTGGTGTTCCAGAACGTCACCCATGCCCGCAACCTGCAGCGCGAGCTGAGCTACAACGCCTCCCACGACGCCCTTACCGGTCTCTACAACCGCCTGAAGTTCGAGCAGGAGCTGGACGCCGCCTGGCAGCAGGCCCAGGCCGGCACCACCCAGCATGCCCTGTGCTTCATCGACCTGGACCGCTTCAAGGTGGTCAACGACTCCGCCGGCCATGCCGCCGGCGACCTGCTGCTGCGCGAACTGGGCACCCTGCTGCGCGATTCCCTGCGTGGCTCGGACGCGGTGGCGCGCATCGGTGGCGACGAATTCGCGCTGCTGCTGCGCGACTGCGACCTGGTACAGGCCGAGGCCGTCGCCGAAAAACTCATCGCCAGCATAGGTGCCGTACGCTTCAACTGGCAGAACCGGATCTACGACGTCGGCGCCAGTGCCGGCATCGTCGCCATCACCGCCGAGACCCGCAGCCCGGCCGAATTGATGAGCCAGGCCGACGTGGCCTGCTACACCGCCAAGCACGCCGGGCGCAATCGCGCGGCGCTCTATCGCGCCGGCAGCGAGGACGTGGAGCGCCAGCACCGCGAGATCCTCATGGCCAGCGGCCTGCGCGAGGCCCTGGAGCAGCACCGCTTCGAGCTCCACGCCCAGACCATCGTCCCCACTCGCGCCACCGGCAGCACCGCGCAGCACGTCGAGCTGCTGCTGCGCCTGCGCGATGTCCAGGGTCAGCTGATCTCGCCGGCCACCTTCATCCCGGCCGCCGAACGCTTCGGCCTGATGAGCAGCATCGACCGCTGGGTGGTGCGTCAGGTGCTGGTCGAGCTGGTGCCCTGGCTGCAGGAACGACCCGAGCTGCACGTGGGCATCAACCTCTCGGGCAACAGCCTGAGCGATCCCGACTTTCTGCCCGAATTGCTGGAGCTGATCGCCGCCTCGCCGCTGGATCCGCAGCGCCTGCTCTTCGAGCTGACCGAGACCGCGGTGATCAACAAGCTCTCGGTGGCCTCCGCGCTCATCAGCCAGGTCCGCGAACGCGGCTGCCGCATCGCCCTGGACGACTTCGGCGCCGGCCTCAGCTCCTTCGCCTACCTCAAGCACTTCCGCGTCGACTACGTGAAGATCGACGGCAGCTTCATCCGCACCCTCGATCAGGATCCGCTGGATCGCGCCATCGTCGAGTCCATCAACCAGGTCGCCCATCACCTGGGCGCCGAGACCATCGCCGAATTCGTCGAATCCCAGGCCACCTTCGAATTGCTCGGCACCATCGGCGTCGACTACGCCCAGGGCTACGCCCTCGGCAAACCCCTTCCCCTGCGGGAGTGGCCGGGGTCATCACGCCTCGAACCTTGAGCCGCGGCCATCGGTCGTAACCTGCATGACGCCCCCAACCGGATGAGGATTCCATGCACACACGTACCCTTGGCCACTCAGACCTCCAGGTGCCGCCACTCTGCTTCGGTGGCAACGTCTTCGGCTGGACGCTGGACGAAGCCCAGTCCTTTCGCATGCTGGACGCCCTGCTCGAGGCGGGCCTGACCTTCATCGACACCGCCGACGTCTATTCGCGCTGGGCACCCGGCAACAGCGGTGGTGAATCCGAGACCCTGCTGGGCAAATGGTTCGCCCGCAGCGGCAAGCGCGACCAGGTGATCCTGGCCACCAAGCTGGGCATGGACATGGGTGAAGGCCGCAAGGGCCTCAAGGCCAGCTATGTGCAGCAGGCGGTGGAGGCTTCGCTCAAGCGCCTGCAGACCGATCGCATCGATCTCTATCAGGCGCATTGCGACGATGAGGACACGCCGCTGGAGGAAACCCTGGGCGCCTTCGCGCGGCTGGTGGAGCAAGGCAAGGTGCGGGTGATCGGCGCATCCAACTACAGTGGCCAGCGCCTGCGCGAAGCGGCCAGGATCGCCGAACGCCTGGGCGTGCCGGCGTACCAGAGCCTGCAGCCCCACTACAACCTGCATGCACGCCAGGATTACGAGACCGACCTGGAACCGGTGGTCGAGGAACTCGGCCTGGGCGTGATCAGCTACTTCTCCCTGGCCAGCGGCTTCCTGACCGGCAAGTACCGCACCAAGGACGATCTGCAGGGTTCGCGCGCGGAGATGGTCAAGCGCTACCTGGACGAACGCGGCGTGGCCATCCTGGCCGGCCTCGACGAGATCGCCGAAAAGCACGACGCCACCCCGGCCCAGGTCGCCCTGGCCTGGCTGATCGCCCGCCCCAGCATCACCGCGCCCATCGCCAGCGCCACCTCCCAGGCCCAACTCGACGACCTGGTGGCCGCCACCCGGCTGCAGCTACCGGCCGATGACATCACCCTGCTGAATCAGGTCAGCGCCTATCGCTGAGGTGTCGTGACCACGGACGCGCACGGAGCAGCCCCCCTCTCCCTTTGGGAGAGGGTTGGGGTGAGGGTGATCCCACGCAACCGATATCGAGCGCCCGCTCGGACAACCCCCTCTCCCTCCGGGAAAGGGCTGGGGTGAGGGTGGCTCCAGCAGCCGATATCAAGAGCGGAAAAGGCTGCGCCGTTTTCCACGCTACGCATCAGTCACCTCTGCAGCCGCTGATGATCTACCTGGCCGCCAAAGCCCAGCGCCCGCTCACACACCCCCTCTCCCTCCGGGAGAGGGCTGGGATGAGGGTGATCCCACGCAGCCGATATCAAGAGTGGAAAAGGCTGGGCCGTTTTCCACGCTACGATCTTCATCAGCTCCTACCGCACATAATCCAGTGGCAAGGCCGTGCTGTACTTGATCTGCTCCATGGCGAAGCTGGAGCTGACGTCCAGTAATCCCGGCACCTGGATCAGACGCTTGTAGACGCCATCGTAGGCAGCGATGTCCGGGACCACGATACGCATCAGGTAGTCGGTGTCGCCGGCCATGCGATAGAGCTCGACCACCTCCGGAATGGCCGCCACCGCCTCGTGGAAGCGCTGCAGCCAGTCCATGGCGTGCTGGTTGGTGCGCACCGAGACGAACACCGTCACCCCCACGTTGAGCTGCCGGGGATCGAGCAGCGCCACCCGGGCGCGGATGACCCCCTGCTCCTCCAGCTTCTGGATCCGCCGCCAACAGGCGGTGGTGCCCAGGCCGATGCGCTCGGCGATATCGGCCACCGGTCGGGTGCTGTCCTGCTGCAAGATCTCGAGGATGGCGCGATCGAAGCGATCCATGAAATGGCTTTCTCCAGAAAAGCTATTTAAGAGAATTTTATTCTCCTGAAAACGCCAATAAGAGATAAAAAAGCAAATTTCTTCACGAGCGTGAGCGTTAGCCTAGTTTCACTCAAACGCGCGAGGCCGCCATGGACGCTTATCCCCTGTATTTCGATTACGCCGCCACCACCCCTGTCGACGATGTCGTCATCGAAGCCATGCTGGGTTGCCTGGGTCGGCAGGGCGTCTTCGGCAATCCCGCCTCTCGCGGCCATGCCTTCGGCAACGACGCCCAGCGCGCCGTTGACACCGCTCGCCAGCAGGTGGCCGATCTGGTCGGCGCCCGGCCCGAGCAGCTGGTCTGGACCTCCGGTGCTACCGAGTCCAACAACCTCGCGCTGCTCGGCGTGGCTCGCCGTCGCGGGCGCGGCCATCTGATCACCAGTTGCCTGGAACACCGGGCGGTGCTCGATACCGCGGCCCAACTGGAAGCCGAGGGCTTCACCGTCACCTACCTGACGCCTGATGCGGCAGGTCTGATCACCCCCGCCGCCGTCGAGCAGGCCTGGCGGGCGGACACCTGCCTGGTCTCGCTGATGGTGGTGAACAACGAACTGGGCACCCTGACCGACATCGACGCCATCGGCCGGCTGGTCCGCGCCCGGGGCGCCCTCTTCCACGTGGACGCCGCCCAGGCCACCGGCAAGGTTGCCCTCGACCTGACCGGCCCGGAAGTCGATCTGATGTCCTTTTCCGCGCACAAGACCTATGGGCCCAAGGGCATCGGCGCCCTCTATGTGGGTCCGCGTGCCGAGGGTGCCCTGCAGGCGCAGATCCATGGCGGCGGCCACGAGCGCGGGCTGCGTTCCGGCACCCTGGCCACCCACCAGATCGTCGGCATGGGTACCGCCTTCGCCCTCGCCGGCCAGGCCATGGCGCGGGAGAACGAGCGACTCGGCCAGTTGCGCGAGCGGTTCCTGGCCGGGGTGCAGACGCTGCCCGGCATGCAGCTCAATGGCTGTGCCCGGCAGCGCATTCCCCATACCCTGAATCTGACCTTCGCCACGCCGCTGGACACCGCGTCATTGCAGCGCCAGCTGGCCTTCTCGACCACCTCGGCCTGCAGTTCGGCCAAGGCGGCGCCCTCCCATGTACTGCTGGGTCTAGGCCTCACTTCGGAACAGGCCGCACGCAGCTACAGATTCAGCCTGGGCCGCTACACCACCGCGGCGGACGTGGACCAGGCCGTCACCCTGATCCACCAGCACGCCGCCCAGCCAGCGCCCTTCTGGGCCTGATCAGCCCAGGCGGAAGGCATCGGCATCGCGCTGCGCCGGAAAGCGCTCGCGATAGGCTGTGAGGGCGGTAGCCGAGAGCGTCGTGTGGAAGATGCCGGATTCCGCGCCGGCCTCGATCAGGGGTTCACCCTGGAAGTCCAGCACCTGGCTGTCGCCCGCATAGGGATGGCCATTGCCGTCGCTGCCGAGGCGATTCACCGCGGCGACATAGCAGAGGTTCTCGATGGCTCGCGCCGGCAGCAGGCGATTCCAGTGCCCGCGCCGCGGCGCCGGCCAGTTGGCGACATAGAGCAGCAGGTCGGTATCGTCCTGGGCGCGACTCCACACCGGGAATCTCAGGTCGTAGCAGATCAGCGGGCGGATTCGCCAACCCTTGAGGGTCACCCGCAGCCGCTGCTCGCCCGGGGCATAGTGCTCGTGCTCGCCGGCCATGCGAAACAGATGGCGCTTGTCGTAGTGCTGCAATTCGCCATTGGGCGTCGCCCACAGCAGGCGATTGCGGTGCTGCCCATCCGCGTCCCGCACGATCAGGCTGCCGGTGACCACCGCGCCGAGACGTTGCGCCTGTTCGCTCATCCAGGCCGCTGTCGGACCCTCCGCAGGCTCGGCGAGCGCGGCCGATTCCATGGAAAAGCCCGTGGTGAACATCTCCGGCAAGATGATTAGATCGGTCTCGCCGACTTCCGTCAGCAGCGCCTCGAAATGGGCACGGTTGGCGGCCGGGTCGTGCCAGGCCAGTTCGCTCTGCACCAGCGCCAGGCGCAGGTCCCGGGTGGGGGTCAGATCGCGCATAGCCGCTCCGCTGCCTGGCGCAGGGTGTCTTCGCGCTTGGCAAAGCAGAAGCGCACCAGGCGCAGGTTCGCGGGCGGCGTCTGGTAGAACACCGACAGCGGAATGGCGGCGACGCCATGCTCGCGGGTCAGCCATTCGGCCATGGCCACGTCGTCCAGATCCGGGCGGATGGCGGAATAGTCGACCACCTGGAAATAGGTGCCGGCGGCCCTCTGGAAGCTGAAGCGCGAGTTGCCCAGCAGATCGCAGAAGAGATCGCGCTTGGCCTGGTAGAAGGCCGGCAGCTCGCTGAGGTGTTCGGGATGGGCGGCCATGAAATCAGCCAGGGCGCCCTGGATCGGCGTCACCCCGCAAAAGCTCACGTACTGGTGCACCTTGCGCAACTCGGCCGACAGCGCCGGCGGCGCCACCACGTAGCCGGTCTTCCAGCCGGTGACGTGATAGGTCTTGCCGAAGGAGCTGACCACGAAGGCGCGAGCATAGAGTTCGTCGTGGGCGATGACGCTGGCATGGCGCTCGCCGTCATAGACCAAGTGCTCGTAGACCTCGTCGCTGACCAGGTAGAGATCGCGCCCGCGGATCAGCGCGGCCAGGCGGTCCAGCTCGGCAGCGCTGACCAGGGCCCCGCTGGGATTGTGCGGGGTATTGAGCACGATCGCGCGGGTGCGCGGACTCAGGGCGGCTTCCAGTGCCGTCCAGTCGATACCGAAGCCCGGCAGCGCCAGGGGCACGTGCACGCAGCGCCCGCCAGCCAGTTGCACCGAGGGTTCGTAGCTGTCGTAGCAGGGATCGAAGACGATCACCTCGTCGCCTGGCCGCACCAGCGTCTGGAGAGCGCAGAACAGGCCCTGGGTTGCCCCGGGCACGATGGTGACCTCGGCCTCGGCATCCACCTCTCGACCATAGAAGCGGGCGACCTTGGCCGCCACCTGCTGGCGCAGCGCCGGCAGTCCGGTCATGGGTGCGTACTGGTTGTGACCGGCCGCGACATGGCGACCGACCGCCGCGAGCAGCTCGGCCGGGCCGTCGAAATCGGGAAAGCCCTGGGACAGATTCAGCGCACCGGTCTGGGCGGCGAGCTGGGACATGCGGGTAAAGATGGTGACGGCGAGGTCGGGAAGCTTGCTCTGGATCATCGCGCGGGCACGGATCTGGCTGGAAGGAGATCGGCAGACTGCGATTTTTTGCGCGCGAGGGCAAGTCTTGCCGGGTAGTGCAAGACAGCGAACTCGGATAATCCGAAGTGCTGAGCCTGATCCAAACATCCCTTGTCCCTCTGGGAGAGGGGTCGTTCGGTGCACCGCCTCGGCCGCGAGGCAGGCGACCACCGTAGCGTGGAAAACGGCGCAGCCTTTTCCACTGATGAATCCGCGGGGACGCCCTCACCCCAACCCTCTCCCAGAGGGAGAGGGGGCAGTTCGGTGCGCGAGGAGCACCTTCACCCCAACCCTCTACCAAAGAAAAAGGGGGCTCCCCTGAGCCCCCTTTCCCTGCGCAACGTCCTGCCGGTCTACCGGCGCTTGTCCTTGCGCTTCTTCTCGGCCTTCTTGTGGTGGCTCATCAACCGGCGCTTCTTGTTGACCTGGCGCTCGGTGAGGGTGTTCTTCTTGCCCTCGAAGGGGTTCTCGCCACCGCGGTACTCGATACGGATCGGCGTACCCACCAGCTTGAGCACCCGGCGATAGGTCTTCTCCAGATAGCGGGTATAGGACTTGGGTACCGCATCGGTCTGGTTGCCGTGGATGACGATCAGCGGCGGGTTGGCGCCACCCAGGTGGGCATAGCGCAACTTGATGCGCCGACCACTGACCATCGGCGGCTGGTGCTCCTGCACCGCGTCCTCGAGGATCTGGGTCAGGCGACTGGTCGGCCAGCGGGTGGTGGCCGAGGCGAAGGACTGCTGCACTGACTTGTACAGGTGGCCCACGCCAGTGCCATGCAGCGCCGAGATGAAGTGGATGTCGGCGAAGTCGACGAACAGCAGCCGGCGTTCCAGTTCGGTCTTGACGTAGTCGCGCTCGCCGGACTCCATGCCGTCCCATTTGTTGAGCGCGATCACCAGGGCACGACCGGTCTCCAGCACGAAGCCGAGCAGGTTGAGGTCGTGCTCGACCACGCCTTCGCGGGCGTCCATGACGAAGATCACCACGTTGGCGTCCTGGATCGCCTGCAGCGTCTTGACCACCGAGAACTTTTCGACCGCCTCGAAGACCTTGCCGCGACGGCGCACGCCGGCGGTGTCGATCAGGGTGTAGCGTTCTTCGTTGCGCTCGAAGGGAATATAGATGCTGTCGCGCGTGGTGCCGGCCTGGTCATAGACGATCACCCGCTCTTCGCCGAGCATGCGGTTGACCAGCGTCGACTTGCCGACGTTGGGCCGGCCGATCACGGCGATCTTGATGCCGGTGGTCTCGTCGATGCCCTGCACGCGACGGAAGACGTCACCACCCTCCTCCGCGGCCGCGCGCACCTGCTCCTCGGTGAGCTCCTCGACCTCGACCTCATCCTTGGGAAAGACGCCCAGGGCGTCTTCCAGCAGGCTGTTCACGCCGCGCCCGTGGGCCGCCGCGATGGGATAGGCGTCGCCAATGGCCAGCGGGCTGAATTCCGCCCGGGCGATATCCGGGTCGACGGTATCGACCTTGTTGGCCACCAGGAAGGTGCGCTTGTTTCGCTTGCGCAGGTGCTCGGCGATCATCTGATCGGCGACGGTCATGCCTTCGCGGGAGTCCACCAGGAACAGCACCGCATCGGATTCTTCGATGGCCTGCAGCGACTGCTCGGCCATCTTCAGGTCGATACCTTCCTCGTCACCGGAGATACCGCCGGTGTCGACCACGATGTAGGTGCGTCCCTGCCACTTGGCTTCGCCGTACTTGCGATCGCGGGTCAGGCCGGCAAAGTCGGCGACGATGGCGTCCCGGGTCTTGGTCAGGCGGTTGAAAAGCGTGGATTTGCCGACGTTCGGCCGCCCCACCAGGGCAATTACGGGAACCATGCGGCTCTCCCAGAGCAGAAAACACGATGGCCGCTACCGAACTTCACGGTAGCGGCCATCGGTTGAGGATAATAGTTTCTAGCGCAGACGATAGGCGACGAGTTTACCGCCATTGCCGTAAACATAGAGCATGTCGCCGACGACCAGTGGCCGTACCCGGACGCCATCACCGTCGACCTTGGTGCGACCGACGAAACGCCCATCGACCTGGCTCAGCAGGTGGATGTAGCCGGCGTAGTCGCCCACCACCACGTTGCTCGACCAGACCACCGGGCCGGTGAGCTGGCGACGGGCCAGATCGGCATTGGTCCAGAGCGAAGAAGTCGAGGATTCCTCGACGGCTTCCACGGTGCCGTTGTCCAGGCTCAGGTAGACGTTGCCGAAGCCTTCGGCGACGCCGTCGTAGCTGGAGGCGTCCCGCTGCCAGAGGATCTGGCCGTTGGCCGGATTGAGCGCGGCCACGCGGCCGTTGTAGCTGACCACATAGAGGGTGTCGCCCGACAGCGACAGACCACCGTCCACGTCGACGATCCGCTCCAGTTCGGAACGGCCCTTGGGCACGGCGATCTGTTGTTCCCACAGCGGCAGGCCGCGCTGCACGTCCAGGGCGACCACCTTGCCGCTGGCGAAACCGGCCATGACCACCTGGTTGGTGACCAGGGGCGCACCGGTACCGCGCAGACTCAGCACCGGCTGGGTGTCTTCGTAGATCCAGCGACGGGTACCACTGCCCAGCTCGAAGGCCTGCAGCTTGTCATCCTGGGACTGCACCACCACCACGTCGTTGTTGACGACTGGAGCGGAGAGCACTTCGCTGGACGCCTGGGCGCGCCACTTCTCGTCGCCACTGGCACTGTCGAGGGCGATCACCTGGCCACGCAGGGTGCCGACCAGCACCAGGCCAGAGCCGACCCCCACCCCACCGGACACCGGCAGGTCCAGGTCCTTCTTCCACAGCGCCTGGCCGGTCTCGCGATTCATCGCCATGACCCGACCATCGGCATCGGCGGCGAAGATCGTCTGGCCGTCCACAGCCGGCACCAGGCGGTTGTATTCCTTGCCCTGGCCGTCGCCCACCGAGCGACTCCAGACTTCATCCAGCCGGACTTCGGCCTTAATGTCCTTCAGCTCGGCCGGCGGCAATTCCTTCTTGCCGGTGCTGCTGCACCCGACGACCGCAAGGGCGAGACCCAGTACCGCGATAGGCTTCCAGCGCAACATCAGGCGTCTCCTTTGGCGAGATCATCGAGTTTCATCTGCAGCACGCCTTCGGCTGCATCGTTGGGCAGCGCGGCGCGGGCTTTTTCGTAGGCGGCGCGGGCCTCGGTCGGCTTCTTCAGCGCCACCAGCAGGTCGCCACGCAATTCTTCACGATTGGCGACATAGGCCTTGGGTGCCTCGCCATCCAGCAGCTTGAGGCCTTCTTCGGCCTTGCCCTGGGCCGCCAGCACCCGGGCCAGACGCTGACGCGCCAGCTCGCCGAGTTCGGCGTCGTGGGGCTTGTCCACCACGGCCTTGAGCTCGGCGGCGGCGTCGTCCAGGCGATTGTTCTCCACCGCCACCTTGGCGACGAAGAGACTTCCGTACTGGGCGTAGGCGGTACCGGAATAATCCTGCTTGAGCTTGCCGTAGGTATCGGTCACCCGAGCGGTGTCGACCTTGCCGCCGGGCGCCAGAGCGGCTTCCACCAGTTGCTGATAGAGCACCGAGGCGCCTTGCGCCTGGTTGTTCTGATAGCGCTGCCAGCCCTGCCAGCCCAGTACCGCCACCAGGGCGATGACGCCACCGGCCAGCAGCGGCTTGCCATTACGCTGCCACCAGGCCTTGGCGACCACCAGATTGTCGTCGTCGATGGAACTCAAATCCGTTCTCCTCAATTCCCGCGACCGGAACCGGCCGGGGGCAAAATCTCGTCCAGACGGGCGGCCAGGGCCGCGAAGTCGACCTTTTCCTGGGGCGCGTCGCCACGCAGCGGCTTGAGTGCCACCTGTTGCGTGGCCAATTCGTCGTCGCCCAGGATCATCGCCCAGAGCGCGCCGCTCTTGTCGGCCTTCTTGAACTGGCTCTTGAAACTGCCGGCGCCGGCGTTGACCAGCAGCCGCAGGTCGGGACGGGCGTCGCGCAGCTGCTCGGCCAGCTTGAGGCCGGCCAGTTCGGCCGCCTCGCCAAAGGCGCAGAGATAGAGATCGGCGGGGCGCTGCAGATCACCGGGCAGCCGCTCCAGGGTTTCCAGCAGCAGCACCAGGCGCTCGACGCCCATGGCGAAGCCGACCCCTGGGGTGGGCTTGCCGCCGAACTGGGTGATCAGGCCGTCGTAGCGGCCACCGGCGCAGACGGTGCCCTGGGCACCCAGCTTGTCGGTGACCCACTCGAAGACGGTACGGCCGTAGTAGTCCAGGCCACGTACCAGCTTGGGATTGATCTGGTAGCGGATGCCGGCGGCGTCCAGGCGGCCTTTCAGGCCGTCGAAGTGGGCGCGGGATTCGTCGTCCAGATAATCCGCCAGGGTCGGGGCGTCCTGCAGCAGCGCCTGGGTCTGGGCGTTCTTGCTGTCGAGGATGCGCAGCGGATTAGTGGTCAGGCGGCGCTGGCTGTCTTCGTCGAGCTGCTCGAAGCGGTCCTGCAGATAGGCCACCAGGGCTTCGCGATAGCGCACGCGATCGGCACTGGAACCCAGGCTGTTGAGCTGCAGGGTGACGGCGTCGGTCAGACCCAGGCGCTGCCAGAGGCGCGCAGTGAGCACGATCAGCTCGGCGTCGATGTCCGGACCGGGCAGGTTGAAGACCTCGACGCCGATCTGGTGGAACTGGCGATAGCGGCCCTTCTGCGGCTTCTCGTAGCGGAACATCGGCCCGGCGTACCAGAGCTTCTGCACCTGGCCACCGCCGGTCATGCCGTGTTCGAGCACGGCCCGCACGCAACCCGCGGTGCCTTCCGGCCTCAGGGTCAGGGACTCCTCGTTGCGATCGAGGAAGGTGTACATCTCCTTGTCGACCACGTCGGTGCCCTCGCCAATGCCGCGGGCGAAGAGTTCGGTGAACTCCATGATGGGCAGACGAATCTCGTGGTAGCCATAGCCATCGAGCAGCGTCGCGAAGGTACGTTCCAGGTAGCGCCAGGCCGGAGTCTGCTCCGGCAGGATATCGTTCATGCCACGGATGGCTTGCAGGGACTTGCTCACGAAAGGGCCTTATTCCTTGATCTTTCAGCTGCGCGCGATGAGTGCGGCATCCGCTTCGGCCTTTTCGGCCGCCTTGCGGCGGATGAGCCCTTCCAGCTCGTCCACCAGATTGTCGTTGTTCAGCTTGGAGGCCGGCTTGCCGTCGATGTACACCAGGTTGTTCGGCGAACCCCCGGTCAGGCCGACGTGGGCCTCCTTGGCTTCGCCGGGGCCGTTGACCACGCAGCCGATCACCGCGACGTCCAAGGGGACCAGAAGGTCCTCCAGGCGCCCTTCCAGCTCGTTCATGGTCTTGACCACATCGAAGTTCTGCCGCGAGCAGCTCGGGCAGGCGATGAAGTTGATACCCCGCGAACGCAGGCGGAGGGATTTCAGGATGTCGAAACCGACCTTGATCTCCTCGACCGGATCGGCCGCGAGCGAGATGCGGATGGTGTCGCCGATGCCTTCGGCCAAGAGCATGCCCAGACCCACGGCGGATTTCACCGTACCCGAGCGCAGGCCACCGGCTTCGGTGATGCCCAGGTGCAGCGGCTGCTCGATGCGGGTGGCCAGCTGGCGATAGGCGGCCACGGCCATGAAGACGTCACTGGCCTTCACGCTCACCTTGAAGTCCGGATAGTCCAGCTTCTCCAGGTGGTCGACGTGGCGCATGGCCGACTCCACCAGGGCTTCCGGGGTGGGCTCGCCGTACTTCTTCTGCAGGTCCTTTTCCAGCGAACCGGCGTTGACGCCGATGCGGATCGGGATGCCGCGCTCGCGGGCCGCGTCGACCACCGCCCTGACCCGGTCTTCGCGACCGATGTTGCCCGGGTTGATGCGCAGGCAGTCCACACCCAGCTCGGCGACGCGCAGAGCGATCTTGTAGTCGAAGTGGATGTCGGCCACCAGCGGCAGGCTGACACGTTGCTTGATGCGACCGAAGGCTTCGGCGGCGTCCATGTCGGGCACCGAGATGCGCACGATGTCGGCACCGGCGTCCTGCAGGCGCTGGACCTGGGCCACGGTGGCATCGACGTCGCAGGTTTCGGTGTTGGTCATGCTCTGCACGGCGATGGGGGCATCGCCGCCGACCGGCACCGAGCCGACCCAGATCTTGCGGGACAACCGACGTTTGATGGGCGATTCGCTATGCATGCTGGTTTCCCATGGGGTCGCCGGACGTCATTGTCCGGCCTGACCGAGTTTGATGCGGGCGGTCTCGCCCTTGGTGTAGGGCGCGAGGTCGACGACCTGGCCGTTGTAGGAGATCTGGGCACCGCGGGCGAAACCGAGACGGATGTTCACCGGTGCCTTGATCGAGGCGTAATCCAGGCTCTCGCCGCCCTTCTTCACGCCACTGAAGAGGATCTTGCCGGTACCGTCGCTGACCTGCGTCCAGCAACTGGCGGTGAACCGGATGTTCAGGCTGTCGCTGCCGGCGACGGGCGCCGCGGCAGGCGCGCTGGCCGGCGCGGCAGGGGCCGCAGCGGTGGGCGCCGTGGGAGCAGGCGTGGTTGAACCCGTTACCGGGGCCGGGGTGGGCGCGGCGGTAGGTGCAGTCATGGCGGCGACGGCATTGGCATCCGGCATCGGCGTGCCCACCGGGGAAGGCACGGTGGTCGCCGGCTGCTGGGCGGCGACCGGGGGCTGTTCTTCCGGCTCGTCGATGGGATGGATCTCGGTCTTGCCGTCGGCGCCCTCGACCTCGACATGCTCCATGCTCACGGCACTGGCGCTGGAGGCCTGGCGACTGCGCTCCTGCCACCAGAACAGGCCCATGGCGATGATCAGCACCACCAGGATGAAACTGACGAACCTCAGGACATTGCGCGACAGCCGCACCGGCTCGTCGAGACGCCCCAGGCTGTGCACGGTGCTGCCCTTGGCATCGGTGCCGGTATAGCCGTCGAAGGTCCGCACCAGCTCGATCTGGTCCAGGCCGAGCAGCTTGCCATAGGCCTTGGTGTAGCCGCGGGCAAAGGTGTGCCCCGGCATCTGCTGATAGTTGCCGGACTCGAGCTGCTCGATGATGCGCTCACTGAGATTGAGATTTTGAGCGACCTGGGCCTGGCTCCAGCCAAGCTCCAGCCGCTTCTGACGCAAGATCTCACCGGGATTGCCCCGTCCGGCGTGTACCGCTTCGGATTGCACTGCGGTCATTTCTGCTCCGACTGAAGTTGACGATATTCAGGTGAGTTCGGGTAGAGGCGCTTCAGCTGCAGGGCGTAACTCGCGGCGGTGTTGCGATCATTGAACACCTCGGCAAGACGGATCCCGAGCAGCAGGCTGCGGGCATCCTGGGGGCTTAGCTGGCTGAAGGCCTGGTAATAGCTCCGGGACGGCACGTAATCGCGCGTCTGGTAGGCCAATTGAGCCAATTCGAACAGGGCCCTGGGCTGATTGCGATCCAGCCGCAGGGATTTTTCCAGATTTTCCTTGCCCAAGTCGACCTGATTGAGTCGCAGGGCGGTCAGGCCGAGATTCTCGAACACCCGGGCGCGCTCCGGATAGAGGCTGTCCTCGGCGGCCTGGGTAAAGCGTTCGTAGGCATCCTTGTAGCGCCCCTGCTCATAGAGGAAGCTGCCGTAGTTGTTGAGGATGCGGGCATCGTGGGGCCGCTCGCGCAGGGCCAGGCGGTATTCCTGATCGGCCAGGTCGGTTTCGCCCTGGGCCTGGAACACCAGTCCGAGCGCGGCATGGGCGTCGGCGCTGGACGAATCCAGCTCCAGGGCCTTCTTCAGCGGCACCTTGGCCTGCTCGGTATTGCCCTGCTGGACATAGCCGAGGCCGAGCTGGATATAGGCATCACGAGCCTGCATCCGTCCCTGGCGGGTATCCATGGGGTTGCGATCACCCTCGGTCACGCAGCCGGCGAGGCCACCGACCAGCAGGGCGAGCGCGACAGCCGCAAAGCGCGTGATCGCCATGGTCGCGCCCTCAGCCCTGGAGCGGCGTTACGGTTTCGGCACCGTCGAGCTGGCGAACGGCGATATAGCGCTGGCTGCGGCGGGTGCGGTCCATGACCTGCCCTACCAGCTGGCCACAAGCGGCATCGATGTCGTCACCGCGGGTGGTCCGTACCGTGACGTTGAAACCGGCCTGCACCAGCAGCTCCTGGAACCGGCGGGTGGCGTTCTTGCTCGGCCGCTCGTACCCGGAGTGCGGGAAGGGATTGAAGGGAATCAGGTTGATCTTGCAGGGCACGTTGCGCAGCAGCTCGATCATCTGCAGCGCGTGCTCGGGCAGGTCGTTGACGTCCTTGAGCAGGGTGTATTCGATGGTCAGGACGCGCTTCTCGCCCAGTTGCCGGATGTATCTCTGGCAGGCGTCGAGCAGCATGGCCAGCGGATACTTGCGGTTGATCGGCACCAGCTCGTTGCGCAACTCGTCATTGGGCGCGTGCAGCGACAGCGCCAGGGAGACGTCGATGTGCTTGGCCAGCTCTTCAATCATCGGCACCACGCCCGAGGTCGACAGGGTGACCTTGCGCTTGGAGATGCCGTAGCCGAGGTCGTCCATCATGATGCGCATGGCGGCGACGACGTTGTCGAAGTTCAGCAGCGGCTCGCCCATGCCCATCATCACCACGTTGGTGATGGCGCGGTCGATCTTGGCCGGTACGCTGCCAAAGGACTTGTTGGCGATCCACACCTGACCGATCACCTCGGCGGCGGTGAGGTTGCTGTTGAAGCCCTGCTTGCCGGTGGAGCAGAAGCTGCAGTCCAGCGCGCAACCGGCCTGGGACGACACGCACAGGGTGCCGCGGCCATTCTGCGGGATGTAGACGGTCTCGACGCAGCTGCCGGAGGCGACGCGGATCACCCACTTGCGGGTGCCGTCGCGGGAGATGTCTTCGCTGACGATCTCGGGGCCACGGATTTCCGCGGCGGCCTTGAGCTTTTCCTTGAGCGCCTTGCCCAGGTTGCTCATGGCGTCGAAATCGTCGATGCCGAAGTGATGGATCCACTTCATGACCTGGCCGGCGCGAAAGCGCTTCTCCCCGATGGACTCGAAGAACGACTCGAGTTGCGGCTGGGTCAGGCCCAGCAGATTGACCTTATCGGTGGCTGTGGTCATGGGATCACCTCGACGAAATCTGTTTGAAACCCGCGCAAGACGCGGGCGGTGCCAGGAAGGCGGGCTGGCCGCTTCCCTGGCCGGCGCTCATCCTTAGCGGACGCGCTCGCAGACTTCGGTGGCTGCGAAGAAGTAGGAGATCTCGCGAGCGGCGGACGCTTCGGAGTCCGAACCGTGGACGGCGTTCTCGTCGATGGAGACGGCGAAGTCGGCGCGGATGGTACCGGCGTCGGCCTTCTTGGGATCGGTGGCGCCCATCAGCTCACGGTTCTTGGCGATGGCGTTGTCGCCTTCCAGCACCTGGACCACGACCGGACCGGAGGTCATGAAGGAGACCAGATCCTTGAAGAAGGGACGCTCTTTGTGTTCGGCGTAGAAGCCACCGGCTTCGCGCTCGGACAGCTGGACCATCTTGGCAGCGACGACGCGCAGGCCAGCCTTCTCGAAGCGGGTGACGATCTCACCGACGACATTCTTGGCTACGGCATCGGGCTTGATGATCGACAGGGTACGTTGAACAGACATGTGAACTCCGAATGTGGGAATAGAGCAAAAACGAAACCCGCGGATTATACGCGGGTCCCGGTGAAAAGCGTAGCGCGGTACGGGCGATGCGTCAGGCGGACTCTTCGATCCAGGCGGCCTGGATGGCCTCCAGCACCTTCTCGCCACCCCGCTGGGGATCGTCGTCGAACTCCGGCAGCTCCACGACCCAGTTGCGCAACTTGACGAAATTCACGTAGCGCGGATCCACGTCGGGATGGGTGTCGTTGAGTTCGATGGCGATATCCAGCACATCGGTCCATTTCAATGCCATGACAGCTGTCCTCAGTGACCTTCGGAAACCTGGTTGATGGTGTAGCGCGGAATCTCCACCACCAGGTCTTCGCTGCCTACTACCGCCTGGCAGGACAGGCGCGAACGCATCTCCAGACCCCAGGCCTTGTCCAGCATGTCGTCTTCGAGCTCATCGGAGGGCGCGAGGGAATCGAAGCCTTCCTGGACGACCACATGGCAGGTGGTGCAGGCACAGGACATCTCGCAGGCGTGCTCGATGTCGATGCCGTTGCGCATGGCCGCGGCGATGATGGTTTCGCCTTCGCTGGCTTCGAAGACCGCCCCCTCGGGGCAGTGCTCGGCGTGGGGCAGCAGGGTGATCTGCGGCATGATGGAACTACTCCTCGATATCGTTGAGACGACGACCCGCCAGGGCCGCCTTGACCGAGGCGTTCATCCGCCGGGCGGCGAAGGCATCGGTTACGTGAGAAAGACGCTTGGTCTGGTCTTCGAGCGCCTGGAGGTCGGTGGCGTCCAGCAGCTCGGCCAACTGGCCGATTTCCAGCTCGATCACCTGACGCTCCTCGGCGTCCAGCAGGCGCTCGCCGTCGGCGGCCAGCGCGGCGGTGACCGCCTCGATCAGCCGCCGGGCCTCGACCTGCTGCTCGCGCAGCGCGCGGGCCTGCATGTCGTCACCGGCATGACGGAAGGAGTCCTGCAGCATGTTGGCGATCTCGCCGTCGGTCAGGCCGTAGGACGGCTTGACCTGGACGCTGGCTTCCACGCCGCTGGACAGCTCGCGGGCGCTGACGCCGAGCAGGCCATCGGCATCGACCTGGAAGGTGACGCGGATTTTGGCGGCACCGGCGACCATGGGCGGGAAACCGCGCAATTCGAAACGGGCCAGGGAGCGGGCGTCCTTGACCAGTTCGCGCTCGCCCTGCAGCACATGCACCAGCATGGCGGTCTGGCCGTCGCGATAGGTGGTGAAGTCCTGGCCCCGCGCCACGGGAATGGTGGTGTTGCGCGGAATGATCTTCTCCATCAGGCCGC
The DNA here is from genome assembly GCF_039908605.1 of Pseudomonas aestiva. Classification (NCBI taxonomy): domain Bacteria; kingdom Pseudomonadati; phylum Pseudomonadota; class Gammaproteobacteria; order Pseudomonadales; family Pseudomonadaceae; genus Pseudomonas; species Pseudomonas aestiva. The sequence goes on from NZ_CP150916.1 coordinate 3,678,876, forward strand.
CCATGGTCTCGAGTCCCAGGGACAGCGGGATGACGTCCAGCAGCAGCAATTCTTCGCCAGCGCGATTGCCGGCCAGGGAATCGGCCTGCAGAGCGGCCCCGATGGCGACCACGCGATCCGGATCGATGTCGGTGAGCGGGGTGCAGTCGAACAGCTCGCCCACGGCTTCACGGACATAGGGCATGCGGGTGGAACCGCCGACCATGACCACGGCGGCGATGTCCGCCGGTTCCACTTCCGCATCGCGCAGGGCGCGGCGACAGGCCTTGAGGCTGCGCGCGACCAGCGGCGCGATGAGTTCTTGGAAGGTGCTGCGTTCCAGCACGCCCGACCAGTCGCCATGACCGACCTCGACGCGCTCGGCAGCGGACAGGGCTTCCTTGGCGGCGCAGGCACTCTGCAGCAGGCGCCGCTGGGTGCCCGGATCCAGATCGCTGGACAGCCCGGCCTGCTGGACGATCCAGCTGGCGATGGCGTGATCGAAGTCGTCACCGCCCAGGGCGCTGTCGCCACCGGTGGCCATGACCTCGAAGACACCGCGGGTCAGGCGCAGGATGGAGATGTCGAAGGTACCGCCGCCCAGGTCGTAGATGGCGACCACGCCCTCCTCGCCCCGGTCCAGGCCATAGGCCACGGCGGCCGCGGTCGGCTCGTTGAGCAGGCGCAGGACATTCAGGCCGGCAAAGCGGGCGGCGTCCTTGGTGGCCTGGCGCTGGGCATCGTCGAAATAGGCCGGCACGGTGATGACCGCACCGACCAGTTCGCCACCCAGGGTCGCCTCGGCCCGCTCGCGCAGCACCCGCAGGATGTCGGCAGAGACCTCCACCGGACTCTTGCGCCCGGCAGCGGTATCGATGAAGGGCATTTCCGATTCACCGGCGACGAAGCGATAGGGCAACTGCTCGCCCAGTTGCTTGACGTCGGCGATGCCACGCCCCATGAGGCGCTTGACGGAAAGGATAGTGTTGAAGGGATCCTGGGCGGCAGCGGCCTTGGCGCCCGCTCCCACTTCCACGCCAGCGGCGGTGTAGCGCACGGCGGACGGCAGGATCACCTCGCCCTGCAGATCGGGCAGGGTCTCGGCCACGCCACTGCGGACGGCGGCCACGAGGGAATTGGTGGTGCCCAGATCGATACCCACCGCCAGCTTGCGCTGGTGCGGCTTGGGCGCCATTCCGGGTTCGGCTATCTGCAATAGAGCCATTGGCTAGTCGGCTTATGGTTGTCGGTGCCTGAGCGACACCTGTGATTAATCGTCCAGACGCTCTTCGAGCTGGCGGATTTCGCTGGCCAGCTTGTCGAGAAACTGCATGCGACGGACCAGGCGCTCGGCAGGCTCACGCTGGGCGGGGTCCTGCCAGATCGCGGCGAAGGCCTGTTCGATGTCGCGCTGCGCATCCTTGAGCCGCTGGCGAAAGGCGGGGATGCCCGCGCTGTCGCCCGCGTCCTGCAGGTCCTCCAGTTCCTCGCGCCACTGCAATTGCTGCATGAGGAAGTCGGTGTCCTGGATGGTCGCTTCGAGCGGCATCTCGTGCCCTTCGAGCTCCAGCAGATAGCGCGCGCGGCGCGACGGGGCGCGCAGCACGTGATAGGCCTCGTTGAGCTCGGCCGAGCGCTCCAGCGCCTGGCGACGCTCACGCTCCGGCGCATCGGCGAACCGATCCGGATGGACCGTGCGCGCCAGATCGCGGTAACGCGAGGCCAGGCCCGCCTGGTCGATCTCGAAGGCGGGCCTGATCTCGAACAGCGCGAAGTGACAGGGCTTACCCATGGCCGGCCTCAGATGTTGAAGCTTTCGCCGCAGCCACACTCGCCACGCACGTTGGGATTGTTGAACTTGAAGCCCTCGTTGAGGCCTTCACGCACGAAATCCAGCTCGGTGCCGTCCAGGTAGACCAGGCTCTTGGGGTCGATGATGACCTTGACGCCATGGCTCTCGAACACCTGGTCCTCGTGCGCGAATTCATCGACGAATTCGAGCACGTAGGCCAGTCCCGAGCAGCCCGTGGTACGAACGCCCAGGCGGATGCCCTCCCCCTTGCCGCGCCCCTCGAGGGAACGCTGCACGTGGCGGGCGGCGGACTCGGTCATGCTGATCGCCATGGTTCCTCCTTAGAGCAGGCCTTTCTTCTGCTTGTAGTCGCTGACCGCCGCCTTGATGGCGTCTTCGGCGAGTACCGAGCAGTGGATCTTCACCGGCGGCAGAGCCAGTTCTTCGGCGATCATGCTGTTCTTGATCGACGCCGCTTCCTCGATGCTCTTGCCCTTCATCCACTCGGTGGCCAGGGAGCTGGACGCGATGGCGGAGCCACAGCCGTAGGTCTTGAACTTGGCGTCTTCGATGATGCCCTGCTCGTTGACCTTGATCTGCAGGCGCATCACATCGCCGCAGGCCGGGGCGCCGACCATGCCGGTGCCGACATCGGGATCGGCCGCGTCGAACTTGCCGACGTTGCGCGGATTTTCGTAGTGGTCGATGACCTTTTCACTGTATGCCATGGTTCAATCCTCGCTTATCAGGGTGGGTCAGTGGGCTTGCCACTCGACCTGACTCAGGTCTACGCCTTCTTTGAACATGTCCCACAGCGGAGACAATTCGCGCAACTTGTTGACGGCTTCGGTGACCTTGCTCGCGGCGTAGTCAACGTCTTCTTCGGTGGTGAAGCGACCGAAGGTAAAGCGAATGGAGCTGTGCGCCAGCTCGTCGTTGCGGCCCAGGGCGCGCAGGACGTAGGACGGCTCCAGGGACGCCGAGGTACAGGCCGAACCGGACGAGACCGCCAGATCCTTGAGCGCCATGATCAGCGACTCGCCTTCGACGTAGTTGAAGCTCAGGTTCAGGTTGTGCGGTACACGATGGATCAGGCTGCCGTTCAGGTAGACCTCTTCCAGGCCTTCGAACTGCCGGTAGAAGCGATCGCTCAGGGCCTTGATGCGGGTATTTTCCTGGACCATCTCTTCCTTGGCGATGCGGAAGGCTTCGCCCATGCCGACGATCTGGTGGGTCGCCAGGGTGCCCGAACGCATGCCACGCTCATGGCCGCCACCGTGGGTCTGGGCCTCGATACGCACGCGCGGCTTGCGACGGACGTAGAGGGCGCCAATGCCCTTGGGACCATAGGTCTTGTGCGCCGAGAAGGACATCATGTCGACCTTGAGCTTTTCCAGATCGATCTCGACCTTGCCGGTGGACTGGGCCGCGTCGACGTGGAAGAGCACGCCACGGGAGCGGGTCAGCTCGCCGATGGCGGCGATGTCATTGACGGTACCGATCTCGTTGTTGACGTGCATGATGGACACCAGGGTGGTGTCGTCACGCAGGGCCGCCTCGACCATGTCGGGGGTGATCAGGCCGTCTTCGCCCGGCTCGAGATAGGTGACCTCGAAGCCTTCGCGCTCGAGCTGGCGGGTGGTGTCCAACACCGCCTTGTGCTCGATCTTGGAGGTGATCAGGTGCTTGCCCTTGTTCTGGTAGAAGTGCGCGGCGCCCTTGATGGCGAGGTTGTCGGACTCGGTGGCACCGGAGGTCCAGACGATCTCGCGCGGGTCGGCGTTGACCAGTTCGGCCACCTGACGACGGGCGTTTTCCACGGCTTCCTCGGCCTTCCAGCCGAACAGGTGGGAGCGCGATGCGGGGTTGCCAAAGTTGCCGTCCACCAGCAGGCACTCGCTCATCTTCTGAGCGACGCGCGGATCGACGGGCGTGGTGGCGGAATAGTCTAGGTAGATCGGCAATTTCATCGGTTACTCCTAATCAGACGGGCGTCTCTGCTCAGTCGATGGTGGACGCTTCGATTTTTTCGACCGCTAAGGGCGATTGCTTGCTGGCACAGGCCTTGGTGTCCTGACGCTTGGCCACCTGCTGGATCTCGTTGCGGGCGACCAGGTCGGCCAGGGTGATGCCACTCAAAAAGGTGTGGATCTGATCGCTCAGGTCGCACCAGAGGTGGTGGGTCAGGCAGGTATCACCCTGGTGACAGCCCCCACCGCCCTGACAGCGGGTGGCATCCACGGATTCGTTGACGGCATCGATCACCTGGGCCACATGGATACCGCCCATGTCGCGCGCTAGCTGATAGCCGCCGCCGGGGCCGCGTACGCTGTTGACCAGCGCACCGCGGCGCAGCCGGGCAAACAGCTGCTCCAGATAGGACAGCGAAATGCCCTGCCGCTCGGAAATGTCGGCCAGCGACACCGGGCCCCGCTGGGCGTGCAGCGCCAGGTCGAGCATGGCGGTTACGGCATAGCGGCCTTTGGTGGTCAGTCTCATGACGAACTCGAGCGGGTTGCATCGGATGACCTCGATTATCGGATTCCCGACAAAAAAGGTCAACTATAAAACCAACCAAATCACTCAGGCATTATCTATCGGCGGGATAGTCCGCAGGTGGGATTCGCCGCGGGCAGCCTTCTGGGTTTCGGTCAGGATGCCACGCAGGATGTTCATCTCCAGCTTGCTGATGCCGGCCCGGCCATAGAGGCGCCGCAAGCGACTCATCAGGTGGCGCGGCTTGGCCGGATCGAGGAAGCCGATCTCCACCAGGGTCTGCTCCAGGTGCTCGTAATAGAGCTCCAGCTCTTCCACCGTCACCGGCTGGGTGTTGAGCATGGCGGTGGCCTCGACCTTGTTCATCTTGGTCGGCTGGTTCTGCGCCGCCAGCCAGGCCATGCGCACCTCGTACACCAGCACCTGGACCGCCGCAGCGAGATTGAGGGAGCCGAACGCCGGATCGGAGGGGATGTGCACGTGGTAGTGGCAGCGCTGCAACTCTTCGTTGGTCAGGCCGGCATACTCGCGCCCGAATACCAGGGCCACCTCGCCGCCCTGCTCCACCTGGGCCAGGGAGGTAGTCGCGCATTCCCGCGGATCGAGCAGCGGCCAGGGGATGCGGCGATCGCGGGCACTGGTGCCCAGCACCAGGCTGCAGCCGGTCAGGGCTTCTTCCAGGGTATCGACCACAATGGCGGCGTCGAGCACGTCATTGGCCCCGGAGGCGCGGGCATTGGCCTCGCCACTGGGAAAGTCCTCGGGATCGACCAGATAGAGGCGCGACAGGCCCATGTTCTTCATTGCCCGGGCGGCACCGCCGATGTTGCCGGGATGGCTGGTATTGACCAGAACGACGCGGATGTTATTCAGCACGTGGCTATCCTCGAGCGGACGCGGGAAATCGGCGCCGTATACTACGCCCACACGCGCCCGCTGGCCACGAATACCCCTTCCAGCGCCGCGAAGTCTGCTATCATTGCCGGCTTTCCTTATACAACCCAGGTGATTTATCCATGCAGCCCATGCTGAACATCGCACTGCGCGCGGCCCGCAGCGCCGGTGAACTGATTTTCCGTTCGATTGAGCGCCTGGACGTGATCGCCGTCGATGAAAAAGGCGCCAACGACTTCGTCTCCGAAGTCGACCGAGCCGCCGAGCAGACCATCCTCGCCACCCTGCGCAAGGCCTACCCCACTCATGGTTTCTACGGTGAGGAATCCGGCTACCTGGCGGGCGAAGGCGAAGGCGCCGACTACGTCTGGGTCGTCGATCCGCTGGATGGCACCACCAACTTCCTGCGTGGCGTCCCGCATTTCTCGGTCAGCATCGCCTGCAAGTACAAGGGCCGCCTGGAACACGCCGTGGTGCTGGATCCGGTGCGCCAGGAAGAATTCACCGCCAGCCGTGGCCGCGGCGCCGCCCTGAACGGCCGGCGCATCCGTGTCACCAATCGGCGCAGCCTGGAAGGTGCCCTGCTGGGTACCGGCTTCCCCTTCCGCGCCAATGACGTCGACCACCTGGACAACTACCTGGGCATGTTTCGCAGCCTGATCGGCCAGACCGCCGGCATCCGCCGCGCCGGCTCCGCCGCGCTGGACCTGGCCTATGTCGCCGCCGGTCGTTTCGACGCCTTCTGGGAAATGGGGCTGTCGGAATGGGACATGGCCGCAGGCGCTCTGCTGGTCCAGGAAGCCGGTGGCCTGATCGGTGACTTCAATGGCGGCCACGACTTCCTCGAGAAGGGCCACATCGTCGCCGGCAACCCCAAGTGCTTCCGTGGCCTGCTGACGCAGATCCAGCCGCACCTGCCGGCCTCGCTCAAGCGCTGAGTTCACCTGGCTTACGAAAAAGCCCCTGCCGGCAGCGCCGACAGGGGCTTTTTCCTGCCTGCCGCAGCGAGACTCCGCGGCAGGCCGTCAGGGCTCACTTGACCACTTTCAGACTCGGCCGCGCCGGTGCCGGCTTGGGTGCCTCGGGCTTGCTGCCGCCGCTGTCGGGACCCTGGTCATCCGGCGGGGTGGGCTCGCTGTCGAAGACCATGCCCTGGCCGTTCTCCCGGGCATAGATGGCCAGGATGGCGCCGATCGGGACATAGAGGTTGTAGGCCACGCCGCCGAAGCGACCGTTGAAGCTCACGGCTTCGTTGTCCATGTGCAGGTCACGCACGGCACTGGGCGAGGCGTTCAGCACGATCTGGCCGTCGTTGGCATAGCCCGGCGGCACGCGCACCTCGGCGTAGTCGGCATTGACCAGCAGATGGGGCGTGCAGTCGTTGTCCACGATCCACTCGTAGAGCGCGCGGACCAGGTAGGGGCGACTGGAATTCATGGGGTTCTCCTCTAGCGCATCTCACGCTCGGTGACCGAAAGACTGGATCGGAAACTGTCGCGCGCGAACATGCGATCCATGTAGTCCTGCAGCGGCTTGGCGGCCCGGGGCAATTCGATGCCCAGGCGCGGCAGTCGCCACAGGAGGGGGAGCAGGCAACAGTCCACCAGGGAAAAGTCGTCGCTCAGGAAAAAGGGTTTTTCCGCGAAGATCGGCGCCACGCCGGTCAGGCTCTCGCGCAATTCCTTGCGCGCGGCGGCGAGGTCGGCGCCCGGCGCCGCCTGCAGGATGGCGTCCACCAGGGTGCACCAGTCGCGCCCGATGCGGTGCATCAGCAGCCGTGACTGACCGCGGGTGACCGGATAGGCCGGCAACAGCGGCGGGTGCGGATAGCGCTCCTCGAGATACTCCATGAGCACCTCGGTGCCATAGAGCACCAGGTCGCGATCCATCAGCGTCGGCACGGTGCCATAGGGATTGTGCTCGGCCAGCTGCCGCGGGCATTCGCCACGGCGTACGGCGATCAGCTCGCCCTCGACGTTCTTTTCCGCCAGGATCAGACGGATCCGGTGGCTGTAGTGATCCTCGGCATCATGGAAACAGGTCAGGCGGGTTATGGCGCCCATGGGTCCCTCCCCCGTTGGGGGCGAAGCTGCAAAGGCGGGATTATCTCGCACCTTGCCGCCCGAGACCTAGGCTTTGTCTAAAAACTGCCTGCGCATCGGTGATGCTGCGTTAAAAATCAGCTCGGAATGCTCATTTACCCTTTGCAAACTCGAGCGCGAGCCCGGTCCGCTTCCTCGCTGATTTTTGCCCTGCCTTACCTTCGCTCGGCTACTTTTCAGACAAGCCTCCGTCTCATCGCTCACTGTCGGGCAATCGCCGCCAGAATTCGCGCTTGAGCCGGAAGGCCAGGACGGCGAACAGCAGCAGATAGCCCAGCACCCAGGGCGCGAGGCGCCAGGCCAGACTACGTTCCGGCGCCGCCGAATAGCCGAGGTAGGCGACCAGATCGTCGACGGTACGGGCGAACTGTTCGGGCGTCTGGGCGCCGCTGCCGGGTTCCAGACGCAGCACGCAACGTCCCGCGCTGCAGTCGCGCACCTGGCGGCCGCGCAAGGCGGCCAGAACATCGGGCATGCGGGTGCCGGGCGCCCTGAGGTTGTCGACCCCGAGTGGCCGCCCGGGCGCCACGTAGAACTCCTGCAGGAAGGCGCGCAGCCAGGCCTCGCCGCGCACCGCGGCGATCAGAGTGAGATCCGGCGGCACGCTGCCGAAGGCACGCCGGGCATCCTCGGGCTTGAGCAGGCCGAGCATGGGCGCGCTGACAGTGCGTCCGGGCGCCCAGCTGGCGAGGTCCAGGTGCAGATCGGCGGCGACCCGGTCGAAGCGCTGGTACTCCTGGCCATGACAGGCCAGGCAATAGCGGCCGAAGCTGATGGCCCCAGCCCGGGGATCACCGTCGGCACCGATGGCCAGACCGCTGCACAGCAGAAGCAGGCCCAGCAGCAGCCCGCGACTCATGACCGGGACTCCGCGGAGGCACGCGGACGACCCAGCCGACTGTACCAGGGCATGCCCAGCAGGCCGATGAAATAGACACCCGCGGCCAGGCGCGCCAGCCACAGACGCCCATCGGTCAGCGCGACCACGCCCAGTATTCCCAGGGCGACAAAGGCCAGGCAGACCAGGTACAGCCCCAGCCGCGCCGGCCAGGCCTTGTGGCGGATCGAGCGGGCCGCGCTGCGATCCAGCCAGGGCAGCACGAACAGCAGGGCGATGGCCAGAGCCGCCAGGCCGAGACCGCCGGCCTTGCTCGGCACCGCCCGCAGCAGCGCATAGAAGGGCGACAGGTACCAGGGCGGGGCGATGTGCGCAGGGGTCACCAGCGGATCGGCCGGCTGCTGGTTGGCCGGTTCCAGCACCAGTCCGCCCAGGTCCGGCGCCAGCAGCACCACGGCGAGAAACACCAGCAGGAAGACTGCCAGACCACAGAGGTCCTTGAGCGTCAGATAGGGATGGAAAGGCACCCCGGCTGCACCTCGGACATCGCGCTCGTCACCCTCGGGGTTGTTCGAGCCGGTCTGGCGCAGGGCGACGACGTGCAGGCTCACCAGCGCAAGGATCAGCAGCGGCAGCCCGACCACATGCAGGGCCTGGAAGCGCCGCAGGGTGGCGTCGGACAGCACCACCCCGCCGCGCAGCAGATCGGCCAGGGTCGGGCCCACCAGGGGCAGCGCCTCGACCGCGCTCAGAGACACCTGGGCGCCCCAGTAGGAGAGTTGCCCCCAGGGTAGCAGATAGCCAAAGAAGGCCTGGGCCAGCAGGAGCAGGTAGAGCAGCACGCCAAAGCTCCAGACCAGCTCGCGCGGCGCCCGACAGGAGCCATAGAGCAGGCCGCGCAGCATGTGCAGGTAGAGGCAGACGAACAGCGCCGAGGCGCCCACCGCGTGCAGGTAGCGGATCAGCCAGCCGAAGGGCACCTCGCGCATGAACAGCTGGACCGAGGCGAAGGCGCCCTTCACCGTCGGCTCATAGCCGAACAGCAGCCAGAGTCCGGTCAGCACCTGCAGCGCCAGGATGAAGAGCAGCAGCGAGCCGAACAGGTAGAAGACGTTGAGATTGCGCGGCACCCGGTAGTCACTGAAGTGCCGGCGCCAGAAGGCGCCCAGGGGCAGCCGTCGCTCCAGCCAGCCGGGCTCGTCGTTGCTCATGTCGCGCCCTCCTCGTCGCTGCCGATCACCAGCAGATTGTCGCCGCGAAAATGATGGGGCGGCACGGCCAGATTCAGCGGTGCCGGCTGGTCACGATAGACCCGCCCGGCGAGATCGAAGTGGGAGCCATGGCAGGGACAGAGATAGCCCCCGTCCCGGTCCGCCGCGCCTGGTGCCAGGGAGGGAATGCAGCCCAGGTGGGTGCAGATCGCGGTGACGACGAAGATGTCCGGCCGCCGCGATCTCAGGCGCGGATCGACATAGGGTGGCTGGCTGGATTCCCGGGAATCCGGGTCGGCCAGCCCTGCCTCGTCGGTCAGCAGGCGGGCCTGGTCCGCCGCGCTGCGGCGCAGGACGCAGACCGGCTGGCCACGCCATTGCACCGTGAGTTGCTCGCCTTCGCGCAAGGCCTGGAGATCCACCTCGACCGGCGCCGCCGCCACCTCCGCCGACCGACTGGGCCGCAGGGCGCAGACGAAGGGCACGCTGCCCGCCGCCAGGCCCAGACCGCCGACGGCGGAGGTGGTGGCGATCAGCAGGCGACGGCGTTGGGCATCGGGGGCGTCAGCGGTCACGTCAGGCTTCCCGGCTCCATCTCCAGCGTCACGCCGAAGCGCTCGCGCACCGAGGCGCGGATGCGCTCGGCCAGGGCCAGGACGTCGCGACTGCGGGCGCCACCGAAGTTGACCAGCACCAGCGCCTGGGCGGCATGCACCCCCACGGCGCCGTCGCGATGGCCGCGCCAGCCGGCCTGATCGATCAGCCAGCCAGCGGCCAGCTTGACGCTGCCATCGGCCTGGGGATAGATCGGCAGGCCTGGATAGCGCTCATGCAGAGCTGCGGCTTCGGCGGCGGTCACCACCGGATTCTTGAAGAAGCTGCCGGCATTGCCCAGCACCGCAGGGTCGGGCAGCTTGCTCCGGCGAATGCTGCAGATGGCCGCGCTGACGGCTTCGGGCGTTGGCTGCGTGACGCCCGCCGCGTTGAGCGCCTGGCGTACCGGACCATAGTCCAGCACCAGCTGCGGCTTGCGACTGAGCCGGAAGCGTACCCGCAGCACGATCCAGCGCCCGGCCTCGGCCTTGAAGCGACTCTCGCGATAGGCGAAGGCGCAATCGGCCGGGCCGAGGTCATGGAGCTCGCCGCTGTGGCGATCGAGTGCCGTGACCCCGGCGCATCTGTCCTTCAGTTCGACGCCATAGGCGCCGATGTTCTGGATCGGTGAGGCGCCCACGGTGCCTGGGATCAGGCTGAGATTTTCCAGCCCGTACCAGCCATTGGCCAGGGTGGCCATGACGAAGGGATGCCAGGGCTCGCCGGCTTCGGCTTCCACCAGCAGGGCATCGCCCTCCTCCGCCAGCAGACGAATGCCGCGGGACGTCAACCGCAGCACCAGACCCTCGACCCGTTCGGGCAGGACCAGGTTGCTGCCACCGCCCAGCACCCGCAGGGGCACGTCCAGTTGCCGGGCCAACGCCAGGGCCGCGCGGACCTCGGCGTCGCTGGCGGCTTCCAGATAGCGATCGGCTTGCGCCACCAGGCCGAAGGTGTTGAGGCCTTGCAGGGGGACCTGCTGTTGCAGCTCAGCGACCATGACGGGCAGCCACCTCGGCGACCAGGCCATCGCAGGCGCTTTCCAGCAGGTCGAGGACCCGCTCGAAGCCGACTGCACCGCCGTAATAGGGATCCGGCACCTCGTCCACCGCCAGGCCCTGGCGCGCCAGGAAGAGTTCGGGCACGGCGCCTTCATCCGGGCGCAGCTGTTCCAGCCAGGCGAGGTTGTCCTGGTCCATGGCCAGGATCAGGTCGAAACGCTGGAAATCATCCTCGGCGACCTGACGCGCGCGCAGGTCACCGATGGCATAGCCGCGACCCGCCGCGGCCTGGATGGCACGGGGATCCGGGGCCTTGCCGACATGCCAGTCACCGGTGCCGGCCGAATCCAGCTCCACCACCTCGGTCAGGCCGGCGGCGTCCAGCTTGGCCCTGAGGATGCCTTCGGCGGTGGGCGAACGGCAGATGTTGCCCATGCAGACGAACAGGATGCGCAGGGTCATCTAGGCTCCCAGCAGGCGTCTGACGCGCTCGAGATCTTCTCGGGTATCCACGCCGGCCTGGGGCGCTTCCAGGGCATCGGCGACATGGATACGCACGCCGTGCCAGAGGGCGCGCAATTGCTCCAAGGCTTCGGTCTCTTCCAGGGCGCAGGGACCCCAGCTGACGAAATCGGCGAGGAAGCCGGCGCGATAGGCGTAGATGCCGATGTGGCGGCGGTAGGGAAAGCCCTGGGGCAGCTGCGCGCGATCAGCGGCGAAGGCATTGCGCGCCCAGGGCAGCGGCGCCCGGCTGAAGGTCAGCGCCAGGCCGTTCAGGTCGGTGCTCACCTTGACCACATTGGGATTGAACAGGCTGTCGACGTCCGCGATCGGCTCGGCCAGGGTGGCCACGCCGGCTTCGGGATGGGCAGCGAGATTATTGGCCACCTGGTCGATCACCGCCGGTGGTATCAGCGGCTCGTCGCCCTGGACGTTGACCACCAGGGCGTCAGCGGCCAGGCCGAGCAGCTCGGCCACCTCGGCCAGGCGATCGGTGCCCGAGGCATGGTCGGCACGGGTCAGCAGGACCCGGGCGCCAAAGCCTTCGCAGGCACGCAGGATGTCGTCGTGGTCGGTCGCCACCACTACCTGCTCGGCGCCACTGCGCCGGGCCTGCTCCCAGACGTGCTGGATCATCGGCTTGCCGGCGATGTCGAGCAGCGGCTTGTTGGGCAGTCGGGTGCTGGCGAGCCGCGCCGGGATGACGACGGTGAACGCGGTGCTCATTTGTCCAGACGCTCGTCCGTGGTGATGATGCGCGCCTCGCTTTCCAGCATCACCGGGATGCCGTCGCGAATCGGGAAGGCCAGGCCGGCGGCCTTGCTGATGAGCTCGGTCTTGTCGTCGCTCAAGATCAGCGGGCTCTTGGTCAGGGGGCAGGCGAGGATGTCCAGCAGCTTGAGATCCATGGGCGAAGATTCCGTCAGTGAGAGTGTTCGGGCAGGAGCCGGTCGAGACGCCCATCCAGCCAGGCGACGAAGGCGGCCGAGGGCTGGGCGTCCACCGCCAGGTACCACCAGTCGGCGGTGGCGAAGGACCGGCACTTGACCGCGTCCTTCTCGGTCATCACCAGCGGCAGTGCCGGGGTGAAGGCCAGCTCTGCCGCGCTGTAGGTGGCGTGATCGGCGAAGGCATGGGGCAACGGCTGCCAGTGTAGTCCTTCGAGGGTGGCGAAGAAACGGCCGGGGTTGCCGATGCCGGCCAGGGCGTGCAGGCGCTGCCCCGGGGGAAAGAAATCCAGCGATCGCGTCTCGCCGCTGCGCAGATTGACCAGGGCGCTGGGCTGCAGGGTCAGGCCGTAGCCGTCGGCAGGATCGACAGTGGCGCCGTTGTGGATCACGGCGTCCACCTCGGCCAGCCGCTCCAGGGGTTCGCGCAGCGGCCCGGCCGGCAGGCAGTGGCCATTGCCGAAGCCGCGCGCCGCATCGACCATCACCAGTTCCAGGTCGCGGGCCAGGCGATAGTGCTGCAGGCCGTCGTCGCTGAGAATGATATCGAGCCGCTCCTCGGCGAGCAGGCGTTCGACGGCGCGCCCACGATCGGGATCCGTGACCAGGGCCACCCCGGTGCGCTGCACGATCAGCAGCGGCTCGTCGCCGGCGACGGCGGCGGTGTCGGTGGCCCGCACCCGCCAGGGTAGACTCGGCGGCGTGGCGCCATAGCCTCGGCTGACCACCCCGACCCTCAGCCCGCGCGCGCGCAGGTGGCCGATCAGCCAGAGGATCATGGGCGTCTTGCCGGTACCGCCGACGGTGAGATTGCCCACCACGATGACCGGCACCGGCGCGCGATGGATGCTGCCCTGCCCCGCCAGGAAACGCTGGCGCTTGCGCCGAGCGATCTGGCGATAGAGGGCTTCGAGCGGCGTCAGCAGGCCCAGGGCCGGATGCCCCTGGTACCAGGCGCGAACCAGGCGCTCGCCCAGGCTCACGGACGCTTCGCCTGGGCCTCGAGGGTGGTGATGCGCAACTGGCTGAAACCCAGCTTGCCGGCAGCGTCCATGGCCATGACCACCGACTGGTGGGTCGCGCGGCCATCGGCGGTGATCACCAGCGGCAGGCTGTTGTCGCCGCCGGATTCACGCTGCAGCGCGGTGGTCAGGCCGGTCAGGTCGTTGCGCGCCAGGGTCTGGCCGTTGAGCGCCATCTGGCCTTCGGCGGTGATGCTGATTTCCAGGGTCTTGGCCTGGTTGGCGGCCGCCGCGGCGCTGTCGGCCTCGGGCAGTTCGATCTTCAGCTGGCTGGGCTTGCTGAAGGTCGCGGTCACCACGAAGAACAGCAGCAGGACGAAGATGACGTCGATGAAGGAGGCCAGGTTGATGTAGACCTCTTCGCGGGCGGCGCCCCCGGCGCGGCGACGGAATTTCACGCCGGAGCCCCTTCGCGGACGTCCACCTCGCGATCGCCGTGGAGGATGTCCACCAGCTTGACCGCTTCCTGCTCCATTCCGACCACCAGCTCATCGACCCGTCGCAGCAGGTAGCGATGGAAGAACACCGCGGGAATCGCCACCAGCAGGCCGGTGGCGGTGGTGACCAGGGCCTTGGAGATGCCGCCGGCGAGGATGGGCGCATTGGCCATGCCGTCGTTCATGAAGGCGCTGAAGATGTCGATCATGCCGAACACCGTGCCCAGCAGGCCCATCAGGGGTGCCAGGGCGGCGATGCTGCCGAGGGTGTTGAGATAGCGCTCGAGGTCGTGCACCACGCGGCTGCCGGCTTCCTCGATGGCTTCCTTCATGATGTCGCGGCCGTGACGGGAGTTGGTCAGGCCCGCGGCGAGGATGTCGCCCAGGGGCGATCCGGCGCGCAATTCGCGCAGCCGCTCGGCATTGAGCTGCTTGTCCTGGATCCAGCGCCAGACCTGGGCGAGCAGCGTCGGCGGTGCGACCCGGCTGCGTCTCAGGGTCCACAGCCGCTCGGCGATGATGGCCGTGGCCAGGATGGAACTGAGGATGATTGGCAGCATCATCCAGCCGCCAGCTTTGACCATTTCGAACACGAGAGCGTTACCCCTGCCGCAAAATGCGGCCACTCTAGCACGAACGCCTCAGGGTGTCGGCGGGGCTATCCGCCACCAATGCCGCACCTGGCGCTGCCCGTGTGGTACCTCCCAGCGACCGAGGGTCCAGCTCAGGGCGCCCAGCGCGGCGGTGTCGTAGGGCAGCACGCCGCGCTCGCGATAGCGCGCCAGCACCTGGGGATGGGGATGGCCATAGCGATTGTTCAGCCCCCGGGAGATCAGTACGCCGCGCGGCTGGACGGCGTCGATGAAGGCGGCGCTGGAACCGCTGCGACTGCCATGGTGCGGAGCGACCAGCCACTCCGCCGCCAGCGGTACCCCGCTGGCCACCAGCTCCGCTTCACGGCGGGCATCGATGTCGCCGGTCAGCAGCAGGCGCTCGCCCCTCGCGGCGACGCTGAGCACGCAGGAGGAGGCATTGGAATCCGCCGCGGGGTGCCACCAGGTGGTGAAGACAACCTCGTTCCAGCGCCACTCGGCGCCGTCCGTGCAGTCCCGCGCGTGCAATTCCGGCGTGAGCCGACCCGCCTCGCCACTGAGTACCTGCCCTGGCGGCAGTCCCCTGGCCACGGCCGGCGCACCGCCGGCGTGGTCGGCATCGGCATGACTGAGCAGCATGACGTCCAGGGCACCGATGCGGAGAGCCTGCAGGTTGGGCAGGACGACCCGGGCGCCGCTGTCATAGCTACCCTGGCGCGGACCGGCGTCGTAGAGCAGCGCATGGTCGCGGGTGCGCACCAGCACCGCCAGGCCCTACCCCACGTCCAGCACGGTGATCCGCGCCAGCCCCTCCGCGGGTACCGGCGGCGGGGGAAACAGCCCCGGCAGCATCAGCAGCGCGCCGAAGCCTCTTAGCGGCACACCCGCGGGCAGTAGCGCCAGCAGCGCCCCCAGCCCTGCCAGCCACAGCGCCCAGGTGGGCGCGAGGACCGGCTGCCAGGCCGCAGCCAGGTGCGCTAATCCGCTCAGCAGCCAGAGCAGTCCCTGCAGCAGGCCACCCGCCAGCAGCAAGGCCGGAATCCCCAGCGGCGACCAGAGCAGGGACAGCAGGGTCCCTGCCAGCGCCAGGGGCACGATGGCCAGGTCCATCAGTGGCACGGCCAGGGCATTGGCCAGCGGGCCGCTCGGACTCAGGGGCAGGCCCAGCGCCAGGAGCAGCGGCGCCAGGCCCACGGCCATGCACCACTGGGCGCGCCCGAGGGTGAGCCACCAGGGCAGTCGGCCCAGGCGGCCGGCAAAGCTCCACAGCAGCAACAGCACGGCGCCAAAGGACAGCCAGAACCCGGGCAGCAGACTGACCAGCGGATTGGCGGCCAGCACCAGTGCCAGGGCCAGCAGCACGGCGTCCGCCAGCCGCACCTGCTGGCGCCTGAGTTGCCAGAGCAGGCCCAGGGTGACCATGACGCAGGCCCGCTGCACCGGCACCTCGAAGCCGGCCAGCAGTCCGTAGCCCAGTGCGGTGGCGATCGTCAGCACCGCCGCGGACAGGCGCCAGGGCAGTTGACGCGGCCAGAGACCACGGCGTGCCAGAAGGACCACCCCGGCATAGACGCCCAGGGCGATCAGGCCGATGTGCTGCCCGGAGATCACCATCAGGTGCACGGTGCCGGTGTCCTGGAACAGCTGCCACTGGGCAGCGGTGATACCCGAGCCGTAGCCCACCACCAGGGCGGCGAGCAGCCCACCCTGCCCCGCCGGATCCCGCGTCTGCAGGTATTGCCGGATGCCGTCGCGCCAGGTCGCCAGGCCACTGGCGGCGGCCAGGCGCTGGCCATCCTTGACGCTGCCGGTGGCGCCTATGCCCTGGGCCAGCAGCCAGGCTTCGCGATCCTGCCCGAGGGGGTTGACCAGACCCGCGGGGCCGCGCAGCTCCGCGGCCAGGCGCCAGCGTTCGCCGGGCAGTGGGCGCGGCCCGCCGTGCCAGCTCAGGCGGATCCGCGCCGGCAGCTTCAGCGCGCGGCGGCTGGTTGCCCCGGCGAGCACGAAACCCACCGAGTCGGCCTCCACCGTGGGCAGGCCGCTGATCTCGCCGTCGATCCACAGCACCCGCTGCTCCAGCGTCGGATCCAGGCGATCGTCCAGCGCCCAGTGACCATTGAGCAGCGCCCAGGCCAGGCCCAGCCCGAAGGCACCGAGCGCCAGGAAGCGGGTGAACAGGAGCACCAGTTCCACCGCCGCGAGGGCCGCCAGCAGGGATAGCGACGGCAGTGTGGCGAAGGCGCGCAGGAGCAGCACGCCCAGGGCGAAGGACAGCAGAGCGGCGCGCATCAGGACTCCATCCTTGGAGAGCCGAAAGGGCTTCGGAAGCGCGGATTAGAGCAGCTTGGACGCCGTAGAGCCAGGGGCGTAGCGCCGCCTGGCCCGGCAGGAGATCAGTCGTAGCGCAGGGCTTCGGCCGGTGAGGTGCGCGAGGCGCGCCAGGCGGGATAGAGGGTCGCCAGGAAACTCATGCTCAGGGCGGCCACGGCGATCAGCACCACGTCTTCCAGCTCCAGCCGCGACGGCAGGTTGCTGATGAAGTACATGTCACCACCAAACAGCTTGTGGCCGACCAGGTGCTCCAGGGCGGCGATCCAGCTGCTGACGTTGAGTGCCGCGATGACGCCCAGCACGCCGCCGATCAGGGTACCGACCAGGCCGATCACCGTGCCCTGCACCATGAACACCGCCATGATCTGCCCGGGCGTGGCACCCAGGGTGCGCAGGATGGCGATATCGGCCTTCTTGTCGGCCACCACCATGATGAGGGTGGCGATGATGTTGAAGGCGGCCACGGCGACGATCAGCAGGAGCAACAGGCCGATCATGGTCTTTTCCATCTGCATGGCCTGGAACAGACTGCCCTGGGAGATCGTCCAGTCACGCGCCTGGTAGCCGTCGCCGAGGGCCTTGGCCACATCGCGGGAGATGCGCGGCGCCTGGAACAGATCGTCCAGCGCCAGGCGGATGCTTTCCACCTGGCCCGGCTGCCAGCCCTTGAGCGGGGCGGCATCGGCGACGTTGATCAGGGCCAGGGAGGCATCCAGCTCGGCGCCGACCTTGAAGGTACCGACCACGGTGAAGCGCCGTAGCCGCGGGGTGATGCTGCCGGTGGCACCGACCTCGGGGATGATCACCGTGACCTGGCTGCCCAGCTCCAGCTGGAAACGCCGCGCGGCGATCTCGCCCAGCACGATGCCGAACTCACCGGGCTTGAGGGCGTCGAGACTGCCCTGGGTCATGCGTTCGCCGACGATGGACACGCGCTTTTCCTGGGCCGGATCGATGCCGTCCACCAGCAGCGGCTGCATGCGACCCCGTACCGAAAGCATGCCCTGCAACTGGGTATAGGGCACCGCCGCCAGCACATGGGGCTGCTGCTCGGCCTTGGCCGCCAGCGGGCGCCAGTCGTCCAGCGGCTGGGCACCACTGATGAAGGCATGGGGCACCATGCCGAGGATGCGGCCGCGCATTTCTTCCTGGAAGCCGTTCATCACCGACAGCACCAGGATCATGGCCAGCACGCCCAGTGCCAGGCCGAACATGGAAACCAGCGAGAAGAAGGAGATGAACGACTTGCGCCGCTTGGCGCGGGTGTATCTCAGGCCGATGAACAGCGAAAGCGGTCTGAACATGGCGACCTCAGACCTGCCGGGCCGGCGTGGCGTCGACCAGATGGCCTTCGTCCAGGCGCAGCATCCGGTCCATCTGGCCAGCCAGCACCTGGTCGTGGGTCACCACCAGGAAGGCGGTGCGCAGCGAGGTGGACAGCTCCAGCATCAGGTCCTGGATGCCGTGGGCGGTGTGCTGGTCGAGGTTGCCGGTGGGTTCGTCGAGCAGTACCAGCTTGGGCTGGTTGACCAGCGCCCGGGCGATGGCCACGCGCTGGCGCTCGCCACCGGACAGCTCGGCCGGCTTGTGGCCCAGACGATGACCGAGACCGACCCGCTCCAGCAACTTGGCGGCGCGCTCGCGGGCTTCGCCGATGGAGGCCTTGCCGATCAGCAGCGGCATGCAGACGTTTTCCAGGGCGCTGAATTCGGGCAGCAGGTGGTGGAACTGGTAGACGAAGCCCATGGCGCGATTGCGCAAGAGGCCACGGGCCTTCTCGTTCAGCGCCGACAGCTCCTCGCCATCGAGCCAGACACTGCCGCTGCTGGGGGTGTCGAGGCCGCCAAGCAGATTCAGCAGGGTGGTCTTGCCGGACCCCGAACTGCCGACGATGGATACCCGCTCGCCCGGTTGCAGGGTCAGCTGGACGTTGCTCAGCACCTCGACGGTCTGGGGGCCTTCCTCGTAGCGCTTGCCCAGGTCCTGGCAACGCAAAACGGCTCGATCATTCATAACGCAGGGCCTCGGCGGGTTGGGTACGGGCGGCGCTCCAGGAGGGATAGAGCGTGGCCAGGAAGCTCAGGGCGAAGGACGCGCCGCAGACCAGCAGAACGTCGTGCAGCTGCAGCTGCGCCGGCAGGTAGTCGATGAAATACACCTCGGCGTTGAGGAACTGGTGCCCGGTGATCCGTTGCACCCAGGCCAGGGCGGCACTGACATTGAGCGCGGCGAGCACGCCCAGCAGGCAGCCGATGGCGGTGCCGATGACGCCGATGAAGGTCCCCTGGACCATGAACACCGCCATGATCTGCCGGGGCGTGGCGCCCAGGGTGCGCAGGATGGCGATGTCGGATTTCTTGTCGGTCACCACCATCACCAGGGTGGAGACGATGTTGAAGGCGGCCACGGCGACGATCAGCAGCAGCAGCAGGCCGATCATGGTCTTTTCCATGCCGATGGCCTGGTAGAGATTGCCGTGAGTCCGGGTCCAGTCGCGGGCGTACCAGTCCTTGCCCGGCAGCTGGCGAGCGATGTTCCAGGACACGTCCGGCGCCTGGAACAGGTCGTGCAGCTTGAGGCGCACGCCCTGCACCGCGTTCGCCGGCCAGCGCTGCAGCCGCGCGGCGTCTTCGATGTCGATCAGGCCCACCGAGCCGTCCAGCTCGCCGGCGCCGACGCTGAAGATGCCCACCACGGTGAATCTCTTCATGCGCGGAAACATGCCGGCGGGGGTCACGGCCACTTCCGGGGCGATGTAGGTGAGCTTGTCGCCAACCTTCACGCCCAGTTTCTCGGCGGCCAGGGAACCGATGATGATGCCGAATTCACCCGGCTTGAGGTCGTCGAGCCGGCCCTCGCGCATGAAGCTGGGGATGATCGAGACCTTGGGCTCCTCGGCCGGATCGATGGCGTTGAGCAACACCGTCTGCACCGCCTTGTCGTGGGCCAGCATGCCCTGCAACTGGGTGAAGGGCGCCACCGCGGCCACCTGGCTGTTCTGCAGCGCCAGCTCGCGCACGCTGCGCCAGTCGGGCACCGGCTGGTAGGACTCCACCGTGGCATGGGGAATCATGCCGAGGACGCGATCGCGCATCTCGCGATCGAAGCCGTTCATGACCGACAGCACCACGATCATGACGACCACGCCGAGGGCCAGGCCGATCATGGAGGTGAGCGAGATGAAGGAGACGAAATGGTTGCGGCGCTTGGCGCGGACGTAACGCAGGCCAAGGTAGATCGGCAGGGGTCTGAACATAGGCTCGCTTGCACGGCGGAAAGACGTAGGCGCCCTGCGGGTTGGACGGCGACACCGTGCCGGCTCGCCGGCTACACTCGGGGCCATCACCCACGGAGCGGCCCGACATGACCACCCCAGACGCGCGTGAACGGCGGGAATACTATCGCATCACCGACCGTATCGCACTGCAAATCAGCCCTGCCGACGGGGTCCCCGGCGAGACCGCGCCCTTGTTCGCACTCCTGAGCGAACTGCATCAGCTGGAATTCGAATCCCGTCACCTGCTGCGCAATCTGGACGAGCGCGACCGCGCCGTCACCGCCTGCCTGCGCCTGGTGAACAAGCGCCTGGACCTGCTCGGCCAGGCCTTTACTTGGAATCTGCTGCACGACAGCGGCGCCACCCGCGACGTGGTGCTGTCCGAGGGCGGCCTGGCCTTCGTCGATGCCGAGCCCTACACCCTGGGCACCCGACTCGACCTGCGCATGGCATTGCCGCCCCAAGGCCTGGGCCTGCAGGTGCTGGCGGAGGTGACCGGTTGCCAGGCCGTGGCCGGCGGGTACGAGATCGGCACCAGCTTCATCGACCTGGAAGACGCCCAGCGCCAGTTGCTGGCGCGCCATGTCCTGCGTCAGCAGGCCCGGGTACGCCGCGCCGACCGTGGAGACGAGGCGTGAAACGCCCCTGGCTGGCGGCCTTGCTGCTCGGTATCGCCCTGCCCGGCTGGGCCGAGACCCTGCAGATCCCGCTGGGCCAGCAGGGCGATGGCAGTACCCCGCTGCCCCTGCGCGGCGACAGTCGCAGCCAGGTTCTGGAGCGCTTCGGCCTGCCCGACCAGGAGCATCCTCCGGTCGGACGCCCGGCGATTCGCCGCTGGGACTACAGAGATTTCAGCGTCTATTTCGAAAACGATCGGGTGCTGGACGCGGTCCGTGAACCGCGGCGCCCGGTCCAGTCACCCTAGGAGCCCCCATGACCCTCATTTACGGACACCGCGGTGCCCGCGGCGAAGCACCGGAAAATACCCTGGCCGGTTTCGAGCTGTGCCTGGAGCTGGGCGTCCGGCGCTGCGAACTGGATCTGCACCTCTCCCGGGACGGCGAGCTGGTGGTGATTCATGACCCGACCCTGAAACGTACCACCGGGCGAGGCGGCAAGGTCAGCGAAAAGGCCGTCGCCGATCTGGTCGCCCTGGATGCCCGCCAAGGCGGCCCGGTCTGGCCACGCCCCTGCCCCATTCCGACCCTGCGCGAATTGTTCGAGAAGTGCGCCTTCGAACACTGGCAGCTGGAGGTGAAGAGCGCCTCGCGGGTGCGGGCGGCGCAGACCGTCAGGGCCATCGCCCAGCTGGTCGAGGAATTCGGCCTGCAGGACAGGATCACCGTGACCAGCGCCTCGCGCGAGGTCCTGCGCGCCCTGCAGCGCGATACGCCGCATCTGGCGCGTGGGCTGGTGGCGGAGTACGCCTGGCTGGATCCGCTCAAGGTGGCCGCTCACTACGACTGCCACCTGCTGGCGCTGAACTGGACGCTGTGCACCCCGGAGCGGCTGCTCAAGGCCCAGCGCCAGGGCTTGCACGTCTCGGTCTGGACGGTGAACGACGCCAGCCTGATGCGCCGCCTGGCCGACTTCGGCGCGGACAGCCTGATCACCGACTTCCCGAGCCTGGCACGACGGACGTTGGGGTAGGCGCTGGCGCAGGTCGAAGCCCGGGACGTGTTGGGCTTCGCTGCGCTCAACCCAACCTACGAAAGCCAAATCTGGCCATCGCGGCCATGGGCCGCTCCTACAGGCACGAACGTTACCGTAGGAGCGGCCGCATCGGCGGACCGCCATGGCCGCGATATAAGCCGACGCAGAACCGTAGCGTGGAAAACGGCGCAGCCTTTTCCACTGGAGGCTGCTACGGGGGTACCCTCACCCCAGCCCTCTCCCGAGGGGAGAGGGGGCTAGCCGAGCGGACATTTGCCTCCGTCCGCCCAACCTAGGCCGACTCAGAACAGCCGATTCAACCCATCGAAGGCCGCCACCCGGTAGGCCTCGGCCATGGTCGGGTAGTTGAAGGTGGTGTTGACGAAATAGCGGATGCTGTTCGCCGCACCTTCCTGGTTCATGATCGCCTGGCCGATGTGCAGGATCTCCGACGCCTGGTCGCCGAAGCAGTGCACGCCCAGCACCTGCAGGGTCTCGCGGTGGAAAAGGATCTTCAGCATGCCCACCGGTTCGCCGGAGATCTGCGCCCGCGCCATGCTCTTGAAGAAGGCCTTGCCAACCTCGTAGGGCACCTTTTCCTGGGTCAGCTCGCGCTCGGTCTTGCCCAGCGAACTGATCTCGGGAATGGTGTAGATGCCGGTGGGGATGTCGTTGACCACCCGCCCATTGTTGTCGTGCAGGATGTTGTCCGACGCCGAACGCCCCTGGTCGTAGGCGGCACTGGCCAGGCTTGGCCAGCCGATGACGTCGCCCGCCGCATAGATGTTGGCGACCGAGGTCCGGTAGTTCTCGTCGACGGTGACCTGGCCCCGGCTGTTGACCGAGATGCCCACGTTCTGCAGGCCCAGCTGGTCGGTATTGCCGGTCCGGCCGTTACACCACAGCAGGGCATCGGCGCGCAGCTTCTTGCCGGACTTCAGATGCAGGACGACGCCGTTTTCCTGGCCTTCGATGCGCTCGTACTCCTCGTTGTGGCGAATGAGCACATTGTTGTTCTGCAGGTGATAACTCAGGGCGTCGGAGATTTCGTCGTCGAGGAAGCTGAGCAGCTGGTCGCGGTTGTCGATCAGGTCCACCAGCACGCCGAGGCCGCTGAAGATGGAGGCGTATTCGCTGCCGATCACCCCGGCGCCGTA
Organism: Pseudomonas aestiva; assembly: GCF_039908605.1. Lineage (NCBI taxonomy): Bacteria > Pseudomonadati > Pseudomonadota > Gammaproteobacteria > Pseudomonadales > Pseudomonadaceae > Pseudomonas > Pseudomonas aestiva. The sequence goes on from NZ_CP150916.1 coordinate 3,701,701, forward strand.
GATGATCAGCCGGCGCGGGGTATGGGTCAGCGACAGGATGGTGTCGCTGTCGTAGATGCGCGGATGGCTGAAGTCCACGTCCACCGGGCGATAGGGACGCGAACCGGTGGCGATGACGACCTGCTTGGCCACCAGGCGCTCCAGGTCACCGCGCAGGTTGACGATCTCGATGGTGTTGTCGTCGGCGAAGCTGGCGGTGCCGAAGAACAGGTCGACCCGGTTGCGCGCGTAGTAGCCGGTACGAGACGACACCTGCCGGGCGATCACCCGCTCGGCGCTGCGCAGCACGTCGGGAAAGGAGAACCAGCGCGGCTCGCCGATGGAGCGGAACATCTCGTTGGTGTTGAACTGGATGATCTGCTTGACCGAATGGCGCAGGGCCTTGGAGGGAATGGTGCCCAGGTGGGTGCAGTTGCCGCCGACCACCTGGCGATTGTCCACCACCGCCACGCGGCGGCCATTCTTGGCGGCGTTCATCGCCGCGCCCTCGCCGGCCGGTCCCGAACCCAGTACCACCACGTCGTAGCTATAGACCGCCATGCTTTCTCCTCAGAAGGTTAGCCGTCCGCAGGCGACGGCTGGAGCCGGACCGCCTCATGCGAGGCCGGGTCCGACGCGAGATCGCCCCCAGGGGGCTACGACCTCTTGTCACGGGCCGCTATTGTGGCGCAAAACCCGGTCAAAACGAAAACGGGAGCCGCGTGGGCTCCCGTTTTTTCTTGCAAGTCAGCCTTGCCTAGCGCGCAAGACTCAGGCCGGGAAGGCCGGCGGATTGACCCCCGCCATCTCTTCCAGTACCCGCACGACCTGGCAGCTGTAACCGAACTCGTTGTCGTACCAGACATAGAGGACGACACGGTTGTCGCTGACGATGGTGGCACCGGCATCGACCACGCCCGCATGACGGGAGCCGACGAAGTCGCTGGAGACCACTTCCGGCGAGTTCACGAAATCGATCTGCTTGTGCAGCGGCGAGTGCAGCGCCATTTCGCGCAGGTACTCGTTGATCTCGTCCTTGCTGGTGCCGTTTTCCAGGTTCAGGTTGAGGATCGCCATGGAAACGTTGGGCGTCGGCACGCGGATGGCGTTGCCGGTCAGCTTGCCAGCCAGTTCCGGCAGGGCCTTGGCCACGGCCTTGGCGGCGCCGGTCTCGGTGATCACCATGTTCAGCGCGGCGCTGCGGCCACGGCGATCGCCCTTGTGGAAGTTGTCGATCAGGTTCTGGTCGTTGGTGTACGAGTGCACGGTCTCGACGTGACCGTTGACGATGCCGTACTTGTCGTTGACCGCCTTCAGGATCGGCACAATGGCGTTGGTGGTGCAGGAGGCCGCGGTGACGATGGTGTCTTCTGCGGTGATGGTGTCATGGTTGATGCCATGCACGATGTTCTTCAGGCTGCCCTTGCCGGGTGCGGTCAGCACCACGCGGGAGACGCCCTTGCACTTGAGGTGCTGGCCCAGGCCTTCGGCATCGCGCCATCTGCCGGTGTTATCGACCACGATGGCATCCTGGATGCCGTACGCGGTGTAGTCCACAGTGGTGGGATCGTTGGAGTAGATCACCTTGATCAGGGTGCCGTTGGCGCACAGGGTGCTGTTGGCTTCGTCGACGGTGATGGTGCCGTCGAAGGAACCGTGCACGGAATCGCGACGCAGCAGGCTGGCACGCTTGACCAGGTCGTTGTCGGCGCCCTTGCGCACGACGATGGCGCGCAGGCGCAGGCCGTCGCCGCTACCCTGGTGCTCGATGAGGATGCGCGCCAGCAGCCGGCCGATACGACCGAAGCCGTAGAGCACGACGTCCTTGCCCTTGCGCTGCTCGACGCCCTGCTTGCCGACCACGGCGGACAGCTCGCTGCGCAGGAAGTCCTTGAGGTCACGCCCGGCGGCTTCGGCCTTGAACTTCAGGCTCAGGCGGGCCAGGTCGATGGAGGCGGCGCCCAGTTCCAGCTCGCTCAGGGCCTTCACCAGCGGGTAGGTGTCCTGCACGGACAGCTCGACGTTGTCGATCTGGCGGGCGAACCGGTGGGCCTTGAGAATGGAGATCACCGAACGGTTGACCAAACCGCGACCGTAAATCGAGGTCACAACATTGTTGTTACGGTACAGCTGACCAATCAGGGGAATCATGGCCTCGGCGAGCGCTTCGCGATCGATCCATTCTTCAAGGCACTGCTCAGGCTTCTGACTCACGACAAATCCTTCCCTATGTAGGAGCTGAAAAAAGGAACTACATTATGACCGCGCTGCCTCTCCCAGGCAATCGACGCGCGTCGCTGCACTGACAGCGCGAAAGGCCGGTCGTTACAATCCCAACCCTCCCGAAATCCACCGGAGTTCCGCCCGCGTGTCAGTTTTGCGTACCCCGTCAATTCCTGAAACCGCCGGCCGCCAGCAGTGGGGCAATCTGCCCGGCGCCGCGCTAGCCCTCGCCATCGCTGAAGCCGCCAAGGCCGCGACTCGCCGCTTCACCCTGCTGATCACCCAGGACAGCCAAACCGCTGATCGCCTGGAGCAGGAACTGCGCTTCTTCGCCCCCGAGTTGCCGGTGCTGAATTTTCCCGATTGGGAGACGCTGCCCTACGATGTCTTCTCGCCGCATCAGGACATCATCTCCCAGCGCGTCGCGACTCTTTATCGGTTGCCGGAGCTCTCCCACGGTATTTTGGTAGTCCCTCTGGCGACCGCCCTACACCGCCTGGCACCCACCCGTTTCCTGCTCGGCAGCAGCCTGGTGCTGGACGTCGGCCAGCGGCTGGACGTGGAAGCCACCCGCGGACGGCTGGAAGCAGCCGGCTATAGATATGTGGACACGGTGTACGAACATGGCGAGTTCGCCGTGCGTGGCGCCCTGATCGACCTCTTCCCCATGGGCAGCAACCTGCCCTACCGCATCGACCTGTTCGACGACGAGATCGAGACACTGCGCACCTTCGATCCGGAAACGCAGCGATCCATCGACAAGGTCGACAGCATCCGCCTGCTGCCGGCGCGGGAATTTCCGCTGCATAAAGAAGCCGTGACCGGCTTTCGCGCGCGATTCCGCGAGCGCTTCGACGTAGACTATCGCCGCTGTCCCATCTACCAGGACCTGGCCAGCGGCATCACGCCGGCGGGCATCGAGTACTACCTGCCGCTGTTCTTCGATGAAACCTCGACCCTCTTCGACTATCTGCCGGCCAACACCCAGGTGTTTTCCCTGCCCGGCATCGAGCAGGCCGCCGAGCAATTCTGGACCGATGTCCGCAATCGCTACGAAGACCGCCGGGTCGATCCGGAGCGGCCGCTGCTGCCGCCGGCCGATGTCTTCCTGCCGGTGGAAGACTGCTTCGCCCGCCTGAAGAACTGGCCGCGGGTGGTCATTGGCGCGGACGACCTGGAATCCGGCGTGGGCCGTGAGCGCTTCGCCGCCCGCGCCCTGCCGGACCTGGCCATCGACGCCAAGGCCAGCCAGCCGCTGGCGGCCCTGGAGCACTTCATCACCGACTTCCCCGGCCGGGTGCTGTTCACCGCGGAAAGCGCCGGCCGCCGCGAAGTGCTGCTGGAGTTGCTGGCCCGCCTGAATCTGCGCCCCGGCCAGGTCGAGGGCTGGGCGGCCTTCCAGGCCAGCGCCGAGCGCATCGCCATCGCCCTGGCGCCACTGGACGAGGGCCTGGTGCTGGATGACGCCGGCGTCGCCCTGATTCCGGAAAATCCGCTGTTCGGCCAGCGCATCATGCAGCGCCGCCGCCGCGAGAAGGGTCGCGATGCCGGCGAGAACGTCATCAAGAATCTCACCGAGTTGCGCGAAGGCGCGCCGGTAGTGCACATCGACCATGGCGTTGGCCGCTACATGGGCCTGATCACCCTGGAGCTGGACGACCAGCCCCAGGAATTCCTCCTGCTCGAATACGCCGACGACGCCAAGCTCTATGTGCCGGTGGCCAGCCTGCACCTGATCGCCCGCTATTCAGGCACCGACGATGCCCTCGCGCCGCTTCACAAGCTGGGTTCCGAGACCTGGCAGAAGGCCAAGCGCAAGGCCGCCGAACAGGTGCGCGACGTGGCCGCCGAACTGCTCGACATCTATGCCCGCCGCGCCGCGCGCAAGGGCTATGCCTTCAGGGACCCGGCCGTCGACTACGCCACCTTCTCCGCCGGCTTCCCCTTCGAGGAGACGCCGGACCAGCAGGCCGCCATCGAGGCGGTGCACAAGGACATGCTGGCGGGCACGCCCATGGATCGCCTGGTCTGCGGCGACGTGGGCTTCGGCAAGACCGAGGTGGCCATGCGCGCAGCCTTCATCGCCGTGCACGGCGGTCGCCAGGTGGCGGTGCTGGTCCCCACCACCCTCCTCGCCCAGCAGCACTACAACAGCTTCCGCGACCGCTTCGCCGACTGGCCGGTACGGGTCGAGGTGATGAGCCGCTTCAAGTCGGCCCAGGAAGTCGCCGCCGCCGCGCGGGAGCTGGCCGATGGCAAGATCGACATCATCATCGGCACCCACAAGCTGCTGCAGGGCGATGTGAAGTTCAAGGACCTGGGCCTGGCCATCATCGACGAGGAGCACCGCTTCGGGGTGCGTCAGAAGGAACAGCTGAAGTCGCTGCGCAGCGAGGTGGACATCCTCACCCTCACCGCCACGCCGATTCCGCGCACCCTGAACATGGCCGTGGCCGGCATGCGCGACCTGTCCATCATCGCCACGCCCCCAGCCCGCCGGCTTTCAGTGCGCACCTTCGTCATGGAGGAGCAGAACGCGGTGATCAAGGAAGCCCTGCTGCGCGAGCTCCTGCGCGGCGGCCAGGTGTACTTCCTGCACAACGAGGTCAAGACCATCGAGAAGCGCGCCCGCGAACTGGCCGAGCTGGTGCCCGAGGCCCGCGTCGGCATCGGCCACGGGCAGATGCGCGAACGCGATCTCGAACAGGTGATGAGCGACTTCTACCACAAGAGATTCAACGTGCTGGTGGCCTCGACCATCATCGAGACCGGCATCGACGTGCCCAATGCCAACACCATCATCATCGAGCGCGCCGACAAGTTCGGCCTGGCCCAGCTGCACCAGCTGCGCGGCCGGGTCGGGCGCAGTCACCACCAGGCCTACGCCTACCTGCTCACGCCGCCCCGCAAGGGCATGACGCCGGATGCCGAAAAGCGCCTGGAAGCCATTGCCGGCGCCCAGGACCTGGGGGCCGGCTTCATCCTGGCGACCCACGACCTGGAAATCCGTGGCGCCGGCGAGCTGCTCGGCGAAGGCCAGAGCGGACAGATCCAGGCGGTGGGTTTCACCCTCTACATGGAAATGCTGGAGCGCGCGGTCAAGGCCATCCGCAAAGGCGAGCAGCCCAACCTAGAAAAGCCCCTGGGGGGCGGTCCGGACATCAACATGCGCGTCCCCGCGCTGATCCCGGAAGACTACCTGCCCGATGTCCATGCACGGCTGATCCTCTACAAGCGCATCGCCTCGGCAGCGGACGAAGACGCGCTCAAGGAATTGCAGGTGGAGATGATCGATCGCTTCGGACTGCTGCCGGAACCGACCAAGAATCTGGTGCGCCTGACGCTGCTCAAGCTGCGCGCGGAAGGCCTGGGCATCGTCAAGGTGGATGCGGGCCCCCAGGGCGGGCGGCTGGAATTCGCCGCCGATACCCAGGTGGATCCACTGGTGCTGGTGAAGATGATCCAGGCGCAGCCGAAGAAGTATCGGCTGGAGGGCGCGACCCTGTTCAAATTCCAGGTACCGATGGAGCGGGCGGAAGAGCGCTTCAACGTCCTGGAAGCCCTGTTCGATCGCCTGACGCCCGCCGCCAGCTGATCGAAGAGCCGCTCGCCGGGTATCCCCGGGAGCGGCTCGGTCGCTATCAGCCCGTCAGCACCTCGGCCAGCACCTGCCGCACCTCGTCGATGCCGCTGGCCAGGACCGCTTCGATCTCGGCCATGGTGATTTCCCGCTGCACCTTACCGGCCGCCGGATTCACCACCAGCGCCAGACAGGCATAGGGCAGGCCCAGTTCGCGCGCCAGGGCCGCTTCCGGCATCCCGGTCATGCCGACGATGTCGCAGCCGTCGCGTTCCAGCCGGACGATCTCTCCTGCCGTCTCCAGGCGTGGCCCCTGGGTAGCGGCATAGACGCCATGGTCGCTGTGCGGCAGCTGCAGCTTGCGCAGCGCATTCAGCAGCCGCTGGCGCAAGGACTCGTCGTAGGGAAAGCTGAAGTCGATGTGGGTGACATGCGCAAGGTCCGCGCCTTCGAAGAAGGTATGGCCGCGCCCCCAGGTGTAGTCCACCAGCTGGTGGGGCACGCACAGATGGCCGCTGCCCATGGCGGCATGGATGCCACCCACGGCATTCACCGCGACGATGGCCTCGGCGCCGGCTTCCTTGAGTGCCCAGAGATTGGCGCGGTAGTTGACCTGGTGCGGCGGAATGCGGTGCGGATGGCCATGGCGGGCCAGGAACAGCACCGGTAGGCCGGCATAGTGGCCGCGCTGCACGGGCGCCGAGGGCACACCCCAGGGCGTCGCGAAGGTCTGGGCCTGGTCCAGCTCCAGGCCGGCGAGCGCGGTGAGACCGGTGCCGCCGATGATGGCGTAGGTAGTCATGGAAACGTCCTTTAGATGAGTTCAGCCTGGCGCAACCGCCGCAGGGCAAGACTCCACTGCGGTTGCTGGCGGTAATCGAGATCGACGAGGCGGCGGGCTCTCATGATGGCCAGTCGTGGCGCGGGCGAGACGCCCAGCTGCTGCACCCGGATCAGGGCCAGCTCGGCCGCTGCGCGGTCATTGCACACCAGCCCCATGTCGCAGCCGGCGGTGAGCGCCGCCTCGACGCGCTGGCCGGCATCGCCTGCGACGTGGGCACCCGCCATCGACAGGTCGTCGCTGAAGATTACGCCACGGTAATCCAGCTCGCCGCGCAGGATGTCCTGCAGCCAGCGGCGGGAAAAGCCGGCTGGCTGGGGATCCACCGCAGGATAGATGACGTGAGCGGGCATCACCGCACCCAAGGTCAGCAAGAGAGCCTGGAACGGGCGCAGGTCGGTGCGCAACAGGGTGTCCAGATCGCGCTCGTCGGTGGGAATGGCATAGTGGGAGTCGGCTTCGGCCCAGCCGTGGCCGGGGAAGTGCTTGCCGGTGGCGGCCATACCGGCGTCGCCCATGCCCGCGATGAAGGCACTGCCCAGCTCGATCACCTGGTTGGTACTGCCGAAGGAACGGGCGCCGATGACCTGGCTGCGCCCATGGTCGACGTCCAGCACCGGGGCGAAACTGAAGTCCAGCCCCACTGCCAGGATCTCGGTCGCCATCAGCCAGCCGCAGAGGCGGGCCAGTTCCGCGCTGTCCGCGCGCCCGCCCAGCTGCCCCATGGCCGGCAACCGCACCACGTCGCGGCGCAGGCGCTGCACGCGACCGCCTTCCTGGTCCACGGCCAGCAACAGCTCCGGCCGCACCGCGCGAATGGCACGGCACAGTTCCCGTACCTGCCCCGGGGTTTCGATGTTGCGGGCGAACAGGATCAGCCCGCCCACCTCCGGCTGGCGCAGCAGCTGGCGATCCTCGGCGGTGAGCCAGGTGCCAGCGATATCGACCATCAGAGAGCCTTGCATGGGTACCTCGTCCGAATGCTCCGGCGCACGGCGCCGTGAAAGGGACGCAAGCTTACCCCAGGCACCGCCGGCCTCGCAGCCTAGTAGCTCTCGGCCGTCTCCGCGACCACCGGCCGCCGTGGCCGATACTGCGCCTGAGCCAGCTCCGGCGCGTGCATCGCCGTGGGGGCGCGCATTCCGCTGGCGAGGAAGGGCACCATGAGTCGCAGTACCTGATCGGTATGGGTATCGACGCCGAAATCGTTTTCGCCGATCGCCCGCAGCGCCTTGATGCCGGACATGCTGAACACCGCCGCGCCCAGCATGAAGTGGGCGCGCCAGAACAGCTCCAGCGGCGGGATCTCGGGCACGGCTCGATTCACCAGCAGCAGGAAGCGGCGGAAGGCGCGGCCGTAGGTCTGTTCCAGGTACTTGCGCAGGTGGCCCTGGCTCTGGCTGAAGGCCAGGCCCAGCAGACGCATGAATACCGAGAGGTCATTGCCATGCCGCGGCTTGATGGCCAGGGAGTGATCCACCAGCAGATTCAACAGCGCCTCCAGGCTCACGTCCTCGCCATGCTTCGGCTGCCACTGATCGAGGTCCCGCTCCAGGTTGAAACAGAAGGGATCGAGGAAGCGCGAGAACACCGCCTGGATCAGGGCCTTCTTCGAGCCGAAGTGATAGTTGACCGCGGCCAGGTTGACCCCAGCTCGCGTGGTGATGAGTCGCAACGAGGTTTCGGCAAAGCCGCGCTCGGCGAACAGCTGCTCGGCCGCATCCAGAATGCGTTCAACGGTATCCGACTGCGCCATGACCTTCCCCGATAGATGAATTTCCGTTTGAAACATATGTTTCAAACGCTACCGAAGTCAATCGCGGGCTGGTCTGCGAACAGCCATGCGAAGCCCCGGAAGGCACGTCATTCCGTCATTTGAACGCTATCTACAGTGAATTCGGCCTGTCGTCCGAAGCCAGGGGCAGCGGCCTTGCCTAGCACCCGGAGTTACTGTATATAATCACAGCATCATTAGACGACGCGACGTGCATCATGCTGAAACTGACACCGCGACAAGCCGAGATCCTGGCCTTCATCAAGCGTTGCCTCGAAGCCAATGGCTTTCCGCCTACCCGCGCGGAGATCGCGCAGGAGCTTGGTTTCAAATCGCCGAACGCGGCCGAGGAGCACCTCAAGGCCCTGGCACGCAAGGGCGCCATCGAGATGACGCCGGGCGCCTCTCGGGGTATCCGCATTCCGGGTCTGGATGCCACGCGCAAAGCCGACGAGAGCCTGCCGGTTATCGGTCGGGTTGCTGCGGGCGCGCCCATCCTGGCCGAACAGAACGTCGAAGAGAACTGCGCCATCAATCCGGCTTTCTTCCAGCCACGTGCCGACTACCTGCTCAAGGTCAAGGGCATGAGCATGAGAGACGTCGGCATCCTTGATGGCGACCTCCTGGCCGTCCATGTGACCCGTGAGGTGCACAACGGCCAGATTGTCGTGGCCCGGGTGGGCGACGAGGTTACCGTGAAGAGATTCAAACGCTCGGGCAATCAGGTCACCCTGCTGGCAGAGAATCCCGAGTTCGCCCCTATCGAAGTCGATCTTTCCACCCAGGAATTCGCCATCGAAGGGTTAAGCGTTGGCGTCATCCGCCGCTAACGTCTAAGGCTGGCCCTCGGGCCAGCCTTAATCACGCCTTTTGCCTTACGCCGAAGTCTTGATCGGGGGTATCTGTTTGCGCTCCGGAAAGCGCTCAAGACCAGGCTGAGCACAGTGACGTCATGTATCCGTGGTACATGACCTCAAGTGGATTTGATCGAGTCGCCTCCAGGAGGTCGCCATGCAATTTCCCCTGATGTTCGATGCACCGCGCTCGTCCGTTCAAGAGCTGGATCTGGCACCCGAGCTCCTGCTGCAGGAGCTGACCGCCTTTCTGCCCAAGCCCGGCAGGCCGGCACGAGAGCTGCCGGTCGCCCCGCTGCCGGACACTTTCAGCGAGATGTCCCTGCACGGTAGCCAGGAGCAGTGCCTGCAATTGCTGGCCCCCATCCTGCGCCAGCTGAGCGACAAGGATGATGCCCGCTGGCTGACCCTGGTCACGCCACCGTCGCTGCTCAGCAACGCCTGGCTGCGCAGTACCCATCTGAATCCGGAGCGCGTGCTGCTGCTGCAGACGCCGAGCGCGGCCAAGACCCTGCAACTGGCCTGCGAGGTGTTGCGCAAGGGACAGAGTCATACGGTGATCAGCTGGCTGCACGACCTGAGCGATGCGGGCAAGCAGCAACTGGCGCGCGCCGCGGCCCAGGGCAACAGCCAGAGTCTGAACGTCAGATTCGCATAGGCAGCAGGCAGAAAGGGATGTAGCGGCGGCATTCCCGCGAGGAATGCCGGATCAGGCGGAGAGTCAGTGCAGGACGCGGGGTTGATCGTCACGCTGAAGACTGTCGCCTTCCGCCAGGCGACCCGCCATCTGCACGCCCAGGTTGAACATGGCCTTGGCCACCTCTATCTGCTGTCCATGCAGGAAATCCTTGGCATCGCTGGAAAACTCAAGGGTAACGAGGGCTTCCTCGTCGTCCGCACGGCGCAACACGATGCGACCATCAGAGAGTTCAACGATTTCCAGGTAGGCAGTAGTCATTCAGTATCTCCACAGCTAAGCGGATAGTGTAACAGCGTGGGGTCTGAGAGGCCGACTTGCCTGAGCCTTTTTCGACGGTCTGCAAGGCCAGCATCCTGACGGCCTTGGATGAGTTGCCAATGGAACGGGTCTACCACTCGGTCATGGCACCGCGGAATCTGAGCGCCGTTTGCTTGAGGCATTCGCGCCAGGCTTCCACTTCTTCAAGACCCAGCTCCGGCTCGGCCGGTTCCAGGCTGACCGCCTCGATCAGGGCCAGCGTCGGGTCCTGCTTGGGCCGTCGTGGCGCCTGGGGCGGCTGCAGCAGCCGCTGGTATTCGGCGATCAGCCGTGCCAGCCAGGTCTCCGAATTGCCAGCCAGCTCCACCAGCTCACCCATTTCCGGACTGGGCGCTTCGTTCAAGGCTTCGGGTGAGAGCAGGATGGCGAGCGATGTGGCCTCCATGGTGGGATGACGGTAGAAACCAGCCACTTCCTGACAGAGGCCCAGCAGGGCGCCATGCAGATGAAACAGGCAGGCCTCGCGCTCGGCCATGATGCGGCCCTGGCTTTGCGCGGAAGGTGCCGCCTGAGCCGAGCGCCAGCTGTCCAGCGCCAGACCGGCGAAATAGAGCTTCTGGTTGGTGCGGGTGTAACGCTCGTTGGCCATGCCCTTCTCCTCGGGCCGGCTCACGCCGACCGCCTGTCTCGCGCCGAAGCCAGAGGCCCTAGCGCTTCTCTTCCACCTGCCACTTCTTGCCGTCGTAGAACGCCTTCCAGCCGGTGGGCTTGCCCTCGACCTCGGTCTGCACGTACTGCTCCTTGGTCTTGCGGCTGAAGCGGATCACCGCCGGGCGACCCTCGCCATCCTTCACCGGAGCACTGAGCAGATAATGGTACTTGGGATCGATCTCGTCGCGATGGGGCAGCAATTCGCTGACCAACGGCGCACGGGTTTCGCGATTCTTCGGGAAGCCGCTGGCGGCCAGGAACAGACCCGAAGCGCCATCACGCAACACATAGGTGTCGTCGACCTTTTCGCAACGCAGCTCCGGCATGGGTACGGCGTCCATCTTCGGCGGAGCCGGCTCACCGTTCTTGAGCAGCTTGCGGGTGTTCTTGCAGGCCGGGTTGGTACAGCCGAAGAACTTGCCGAAGCGGCCGGTCTTGAGCTGCATCTCGCTGCCGCACTTGTCGCATTCCAGCGACGGGCCTTCGTAGCCCTTGATGCGATAGCTGCCTTCCTCGATCTCGTAGCCCGGGCAATCCGGGTTGTTGCCGCAGACGTGCAGCTTGCGATGCTCGTCGATCAGATAGGCATCCATCGCGGTGCTGCAGATGGGGCAGCGATGCTTGCCACGCAGGACCAGAGATTCGGATTCGCCCTCGTCGTCTTCGGCGATCTCGTCGCCGGGCACCAGGTTGATGGTGGCCTTGCAGCGTTCCTTGGGCGGCAGGGCGTAACCGGAGCAGCCCAGGAAGACGCCAGTGGAGGCGGTACGGATCATCATTGGCCGGCCGCAGAGCTGGCAGGGAATGTCCGTCAGGGTCGGCTGATTGGCGCGCATGCCCTTCTCGCCCGCTTCGGCGTATTCCAGCTTCTGCTTGAAATCCCCATAGAATTCGTCGAGCAGATTCTTCCAGTCCCGTTCGCCCTGGGCGACGTTGTCCAGATTGCCTTCCATGTTGGCGGTGAAGCTGAAGTCCATCAGGTTGGCGAAGCTTTCGTTCAACCGGTCGGTAACGATGTCGCCCATCTTCTCGGCATAGAACCGGCGATTGTGCACCGTCACGTAGCCGCGATCCTGGATGGTGGAAATGATGGCGGCATAGGTCGACGGCCGGCCGATACCGCGCTTCTCCAGCTCCTTGACCAGGCTGGCTTCGGAGAAGCGGGCCGGCGGCTTGGTGAAGTGCTGGCTCGGATCGAGCTTGACCAGGCCGAGGTCCTCGCCCTGCTTCATCTCGGGCAAGACGTCATCGTCGCCCGGCTTGCTCTGCTGCGGCAGGACCCGGGTATAGCCGTCGAACTTGAGGATGCGGCCACGGGCACGCAGCTCGAAGTCACCCGCCGCGGCAGTCACGGTGGTGGACAGGTATTCGGCTGGGGGCATCTGGCAGGCCAGGAACTGGCGCCAGATCAGTTCGTACAGACGCTCGGCATCACGCTCCATGCCCGACAGGCTGTTGGGCTTGACGTTAATGTCGGATGGGCGGATGGCCTCGTGCGCTTCCTGGGCGCCTTCGCGGCTGCCGTAGACATTGGCTTTTTCCGGCAGGTACTGCTTGCCGAATTCGCTCTCGATGTAACCGCGGGCCATGGCGATGGCATCGCCCGACAGGTTGGTCGAGTCGGTACGCATGTAGGTGATGTAGCCGGCCTCATAGAGACGCTGGGCCATCATCATGGTCTTCTTCACCCCGAAGCCCAGGCGATTGCTCGCGGCCTGCTGCAGGGTGGAGGTGATGAAGGGTGCCGAGGGCCGGCTGCTGGTCGGCTTGTCTTCGCGCTTGGCGATGCGATAGGCAGCCTTCTCCAGCTTGGTCAGGGCGGCCCTGGCCTGGGCTTCGTTCAGCGGCTTGAAGGCTTCACCCTTCTCGCGCACCACTTCGAAGCGCACCTGGGCCTTTTTCGGCGTGGCCAGGTCGGCGTGGATTTCCCAGTATTCCTCGGGGACGAAGGCGCGGATCTCGCGCTCACGCTCCACCACCAGCTTGACCGCGACGGACTGCACCCGACCGGCGGACAGGCCGCGGGCAATCTTCGACCACAGCAGCGGCGAGACCATATAGCCGACCACGCGGTCAAGGAAGCGGCGCGCCTGCTGGGCGTTGACGCGATTGATGTCCAGTTCGCCGGGCCGGGAGAAGGCTTCCTGGATGGCCTTCTTGGTGATTTCGTTGAAGACCACGCGCTTGTAGCGCGAGTCGTCGCCGCCGATGGCTTCCCGCAGGTGCCAGGCGATGGCCTCCCCTTCGCGGTCCAAGTCGGTTGCGAGATAGACGGTGTCAGCGTCCTTGGCCAGGCGGCGCAGTTCCTCGATCACCTTTTCCTTGCCGGGGAGGATCTCGTAGTGCGCCTTCCAGCCATGCTCCGGATCGACACCCATGCGGGCGAACAGCTGACGCCGGGCCTTTTCCTTGGGTGACAGCGCAGGCGCCTCGGCGGCGGTCTTGCGCGTCTTGGCGGCGGGCTCCTTGGCGGTGCCGGCGCCGCTGGTGGGAAGGTCGCGGATATGGCCGATGCTCGACTTCACCACGTACTGGTTACCCAGGTACTTGTTGATGGTCTTGGCCTTGGCCGGGGATTCCACGATGACCAGCGATTTACCCATGGGAGAGTCAGATTCCTGCTTGAAGGCGGTAAGCGAGCGAAAGGCGAGCGCCGGAACGGCGGATGGAGGACCAGACCGATTTCAGTCTGGTGCGCCGGGGGCGGTCGGCCAACGCGGCACCGCTATATATAGTGGCGATGTCGGCAAGGTCAAGGCTGCGGCGTGGCATCCAGACCCAAGGGATCGGCTTCGACGCTGATCAGCGCGAAGCGCGGCACCTGCTCGCCATCCACCTGGACGCTCTGGCGAAACATGCTCAGGGGACGCGCCCAGAGACCATATTCACCATACAACGCCTGATAGATGACCAGCTCTTCCTCGGTCTCGGAATGCCGGGCCAGACCCAGCACCCGATACTGCTGACCTTTGTAGTGCCGGTAGAGTCCCGTCTGCAATGCCATGTTCCACCTCGAAAAAAGAAAACCGGGGCAGCCCTGGGGGCGCCCCGGTCGGATGACGCACGCTGCGGCGGATCAGCGCAGGCGTTCGAACACCGTGGTGATGCCCTGGCCGAGACCCACACACATGGTGGCCAGGCCGAAGGTGCCGTCATTCTGTTTCATGACATTTAACAGCGTGCCTGAAATTCTGGCGCCAGAGCAACCGAAGGGATGACCCAGGGCGATGGCGCCCCCGTGCAGATTGACCTTTTCCTCCATCTTGTCGAGCACCTTGAGGTCCTTGAGCACCGGCAGGGCCTGGGCGGCGAAGGCTTCGTTGAGCTCGATGAAATCGATGTCGGCGATGGTCAGGCCGGCGCGTTTGAGAGCCTTCTGGGAAGCCGGGACCGGACCGTAGCCCATGATCGCCGGATCCACGCCGGCGACGGCCATGGAGCGAATCCTGGCCAGCGGCTGCAGGCCCAGGTCCTGGGCGCGTTGGGCCGACATGACCAGCATGCAGGAAGCGCCGTCGGTGATCTGCGAGGAAGTGCCGGCGGTCACGGTACCACCCTTGGGGTTGAACGCCGGCTTCAGGGCCGCCAGGCCTTCGAGGGTGGTTTCCGGACGGATGGTCTCGTCCTGGCTGAAGACCTTGAGGAAGCCGTTCTCGTCGTGACCTTCCAGGGGAATGATCTCGTCCTTGAACTTGCCTTCCTGGGTGGCCTTCCAGGCCAGCTGGTGCGAGCGGTAGCCGAACTGGTCCTGGGCCTCGCGGGTGATGCCGTGCATCTTGCCCAGCATTTCGGCGGTCAGGCCCATCATGCCGGAGGCCTTGGCGGCGTGCAGCGACAGCTGGGGGTTCGGGTCGACGCCGTGCATCATGCCGACATGGCCCATGTGCTCCACGCCGCCGACGACGAAGACGTCGCCGTTGCCGGTCTGGATTGCCTGGGCGGCAGTGTGCAGGGCGCTCATGGAAGAGCCGCACAGGCGGCTCACCGTCTGGGCGCCGCTGGTGTGGGGAATGCGGGTCAGCAACGACGCCATGCGGGCGATGTTCCAGCCCTGCTCCAGGGTCTGGTTGACGCAGCCCCAGATCACGTCTTCCACCTCGGCCGGATTGACCTGGGGATTGCGGTCGAGGACCGCGTCGATCAGGCGCGCGGACAGGGTCTCGGCGCGGGTGTTGCGGTGCATGCCGCCCTTGGAACGGCCCATGGGCGTGCGGGCGAAGTCGACGATGACGACGTCTCTCGGATTCAGACTCATTTCTTTACTCCAGGCTCAACCGAAGAAGCGTTGGCCAGCGGCGGCCATTTCGCGGAGTTTGGGGGTCGGGTGGTACAGCGGCCCGAGGTCGGCGTACTGGTCGGCCATGGCGACGAATTCGGCCACGCCCAGGCTGTCGATGTAGCGCAGCGCACCGCCCCGGAAGGGGGGGAAGCCGATGCCGTAGATCAGGCCCATGTCGGCCTCGGCGGCGCTGTCGACGATACCGTCTTCCAGGCAGCGCACGGCTTCCAGGCACAGCGGCACCATCATCCGCTCGACGATCTGCTCGTCGGTGAATTCACGCTGCTCGTAGGTGACCGGTGCCAGTACCTCGGCCACGGCCGGGTCGGCGACCTTCTTCGGCTTGCCCTTCTTGTCGGTCTCGTAGACATAGAAGCCCTTGCCGTTCTTCTGGCCGAAGCGCTGGGCTTCGTAAAGGGCGTCCACCGCGGTCTTGCGGCTTTCCTTCATGCGCTCGGGGAAGCCCTCGGCCATGACGTCGCGGGCGTGGTGGGCGGTGTCCATGCCGACCACGTCCATCAGGTAGGCCGGGCCCATGGGCCAGCCGAATTTTTCCATCAGCCGGTCGACGCGCTGGAAATCGGCGCCCTGGGCCAGCAGCGCGGCGAAGCCGCCGAAGTACGGGAAGAGGATGCGGTTGACTAGGAAGCCGGGGCAGTCGTTGACCACGATGGGGTTCTTGCCCATCTGGCGGGCATAGGCCACGGTGGTGGCGATGGCCCTTTCGCTGGTCTTCTCGCCACGGATCACCTCGACCAGGGGCATCATGTGCACCGGGTTGAAGAAGTGCATGCCGCAGAAGTTTTCCGGACGCTTGAGCGCCTGGGCCAGCAGGCTGATGGAGATGGTGGAGGTGTTGGAGGTGAGGATGGCGTCTTCGCGCACCTGGCCCTCCACTTCCGCCAGCACGGCCTGCTTGACCTTGGGATTCTCGACCACGGCCTCGACCACCAGGTCGACACTCTTGAAATCGCCATAGGACAGGGTCGGCCGGATGCGATTGAGCGCCTCGGCCATCTTCGCTGGCTCCAGGCGCCCCTTCTCGACGCGCTTGTTGAGCAGCTTGCTGGCTTCGCTCAGCCCCAGCTCCAGGGCTTCGTCGCGAATGTCCTTCATCAGGATCGGGGTGCCCTTGAGCGCGGACTGGTAGGCGATGCCGCCACCCATGATGCCGGCGCCCAGCACACTGGTCAGCCTGACCGGCGCAGCCTGTTTCTCCAGCACCTTGGCCTTGCGCTTGAGCGCCTGGTCATTGAGGAACAGGCCGACCAGGCTGGCGGAGACCGAGGTCTGGGCCATCTTGGCAAAACCGGCGCCTTCGACTTCCAGAGCCTTGTCGCGGCCGTAGTTGGCGGACTTCTGGATGGCCTTGATGGCTTCCAGCGGCGCCGGATAGTGCGGACCGGCCTGGCTCGCGACGAAGCCCTTGGCCGATTCGAAGGCCATCATGGCCTCGATGGCATTGAGCTGCAGCTTTTCCAGCTTGGGCTTGCGCTTGGCACGGTAGTCCAGCTCGCCGGCGGCAGCGCGGCGAACCAGGTCCAGGGCGGCATCGAACAGGTGCTCGGGGGCGACCACGGCATCGGCCACGCCGACCTTGAGAGCGGTGGCGGCGTCGTTTTCCTTGCCGGAAGCGATCCACTCGATGGCGTTGTCGCTGCCGATCAGGCGTGGCAGGCGGACGGTGCCGCCCCAGCCCGGATAGATGCCCAGTTTGACTTCCGGCAGGCCGATGCGTGCCGCGGTGCTCAGCACCCGATAGTCGGCGGCCAGGGTCATCTCGCAACCACCACCCAGGGCGATGCCGCCTACGGCGGCCACGGTGGGCACCGGCAGGTCTTCGAAGTCGTTGAAGATGCGGTTGATCTCGGCGATGCCGGCCTGCAGCTCTTCGGTCGGCCGACCGAACATCACGACGAATTCGGTGATGTCGGCGCCGACGATGAAGACGTCCTTGCCGCTGGTGACGATGACGCCGCGCAGGCCGGCGTGGGCTTTCAGGGCATCCACGGCCTGGCGGAATTCACGCAGGGTGATGGCGCTGAACTTGTTGACCGATTCGCCTTGGAGGTCGAAGCGAAGTTCGGCGATGCCGTCCTCCACGTCGCGCACCGAAAGGGCTTTGCCTTCGAAAATCATCAGCGGGTCTCCCTTGAGTCCTGGTCGCAAGGCGGGCGGCAGCTTCGGATGGAAGCCGAAAATCGCCAGCCCCGATATTGTTCTGTGGAGGGCACCGGCCGGGCCGGGGCGAAAATTCATACAACCGTTTGAACGGTTCGCACAACCTTCTGGCAAAAGCGGGCGCTTGTCAATTGGGACGCACGGGGAAAGCGTGGTAGGGGGTTCGAGTGGTGAGAGCTTGAGCTTGGCGCGCTTCTGTGCAAGATAGCCGTGGAGCTATCCCCGACTCCTGGAGTCGAAACTACAAGTGGGCAAGCGTCTGCCTGAACAGTTGCCGAGCGACAGTCGGTTCTGTCCGGTCAGCACCTGAAGCCTGCGAATCGAGCGCCAGCCACGGTACGGTCTGGCGCCCCATCATGAAGGAGAGATGTGTATGGCCTACCAACACATATTGGTTGCCGTCGACCTGACCGAAGATTGCCAACCGGTGATCCGTCGCGCCGTGGCCCTGGGTCAGTGCTGTGGCAGCAAGGTGTCGCTGGTGCACGTGGTCGAACCCATGGCCATGGCCTTTGGCGGTGACGTGCCCATGGATCTGTCTTCGCTGCAGCAGCAGCAGATCGAGCAGGCGCGCGAGCGGCTGGATGGCTTCACCACCCAGTACGCCGAGTTGGCTGGCAATTGCGTGCTGGCCTATGGGCAGCCGCGCCAGGAGATCCATCGCATGGCCAAGGAGCAGGGCTGCGACCTGATCGTGGTCGGCAGCCATGGTCGTCACGGCCTGGCGCTGCTGCTGGGCTCGACGTCCAACGACCTGCTGCACGGCGCGCCCTGCGATACCCTTGCGGTAGCCCTGAAGAAAGACAAGGCCTAAGAGCCTGTTCAAAGTCTGCTGCGCGTTGGCCAAACGGCGTTGAAAATGGTCTAGGTCGCCAGCCCGGTCGGAATGCTCATTTACCACTCGTAAACTCGAGCACGAGTCCGATCCGCTTCCTCAGCCATTTTCGTGGGGCCGCCTAGACCTTGTTTGGCTCTAGCTCGCGAGACTTTGAACGGGCTCCACGTCCGTGGCCGGGCTGGATTACTCCAGTTCGGCCCAGCGCTCGATCAGCCGATCCAGCTCGGCCTGCAGCGCGTCCATGCGGGCGAGCTTGGCCTGGGTGACTTCGCCCGGCAGCTGGTAGAAGCCAGGATCGGCGATCGCGGTCTGCAGGGCTTCCAGTTCGATTTCCGCGGTCTCGATGGCGCCCGGCAGGGCGTCCAGCTCACGCTGCTCCTTGTAGCTGAGCTTGCGCCTGGCCGGTGCGGCTGCAGCGGCCACCGGGGCCACCGCAGGCGCGGGCTCTGTCTTGGCAGCTGCGGGCGCTGGCTTGCCGTCCTCGCGGGTCTGCACGCCCAGCAGGCGCGGCGAGCCGCCCTGGCGCAGCCAGTCCTGGTAGCCACCGACGTATTCCCGTACCCGTCCTTCCCCCTCGAACACCAGGGTGCTGGTCACCACGTTATCGAGGAAGGCCCGGTCGTGGCTGACCATCAGCACGGTGCCCTCGAAACTCAGCAGCACTTCTTCGAGCAGTTCCAGGGTCTCGACGTCGAGGTCGTTGGTCGGTTCGTCCAGCACCAGCAGGTTGGCCGGCTTGCTGAACAACTTGGCCAGCAGCAGGCGCGCGCGCTCGCCACCGGACAGTGCCTTGACCGGGGTACGGGCCCGCTGGGGGCTGAACAGGAAGTCGCCCAGGTAGCTCAGCACATGGCGATCCTGGCCGTTGATGGTGATGAATTCGCGACCCTCGGCGAGGTTGTCGATCACCGTCTTTTCCGGCTCCAGTTGCAGGCGCAGCTGGTCGAAGTAGGCGATCTCCAGCTTGGTGCCGTACTGGATCTTGCCGGTGGTCGGCTGCAGGTCACCCAGCAGCAGCTTGAGCAGGGTGGTCTTGCCGGAGCCGTTGGGACCGAGCAGACCGATGCGATCGCCGCGCTGGATCAGCAGGGTCAGGTCACGGATCAGGGGTTCGCCACCGGGATGGGCATAGCTCATGTGCTCGGCGAGGATGACCTGCTTGCCGGACTTGTCGGCCGTCTCCAGCAGGAGGTTGGCCTTGCCCTGGCGCTCACGGCGCTCGCTGCGCTCGTTGCGCATGGCCTTGAGGGCGCGGACACGGCCTTCGTTGCGGGTACGGCGGGCCTTGATGCCCTGACGGATCCACACCTCTTCCTGGGCCAGGCGCTTGTCGAACAGGGCATTGGCGGTCTCTTCCGCCGCCAGTTGCTGCTCCTTGTGCACCAGAAAGCTGGCGTAGTCGCCCTGCCAGTCGATCAGGTTACCGCGATCCAGTTCGAGGATGCGGGTGGCCAGGGCCTGGAGGAAGGCGCGGTCGTGGGTGATGAACAGCACGGCGCCGGGATAGCCGCGCAAGGCGTCTTCCAGCCAGGCGATGGCGCCAATGTCCAGGTGGTTGGTGGGTTCGTCGAGCAGCAGCAGATCCGGCTCGGCCACCAGGGCCTGGGCCAGCAGCACGCGCCGCCGCCAGCCGCCGGAGAGTTCGGCGAGGGTCTTTTCCGCCGGCAGCTGCAGCCGGCTCAGGGTGCTGTCCACCAGTTGCTGCAGGCGCCAGCCATCGCGGGCCTCCAGCTCCTGCTGGACGTGCATGAGCCGCTCCATGTCCAGTTCACCGCTGGTGTCCTGGGTGAGGTGGTGATACTCGGCGAGCAATTCGCCGACACCGGCCAGGCCGGCGGCCACCACGTCGAACACCGAGCGGTCGTCGGCGCGGGGCAATTCCTGCGGCAATTCGCCGATCTTGATCGCCGGGGCGCGCCAGACCTCGCCGTCGTCGGCCTGCTGCTCGCCCTTGACGATGCGCAGGAGGCTGGATTTGCCGGTGCCGTTGCGGCCGATGATGCATACCCGCTCGCCCCGTTCGATCTGCCAGGACACCCCGTCCAGCAAGGGGGTGACGCCAAAGGCCAGGGATACGTTGGTGAACTTGAGCAGCGCCATGGGTTTCTCCGCGAAAAAGGCCAGCCAGTCTAGCAGAGACGCCTGCCCCGGCGCCGGTCGGTGCGAGCCGGCGAAACGCCCGGACCGCCCGACGGCAGGCCATGGCCGACGCTTTCGCCACCTGCCGCCGGCACGTAAGCTAGACTGCCCCGTGACGGTCGGCCGCCTGCCCTGAGCCTGGCGCGCCGCCCCCTCCGCATCCAGCTTTTACGGAATTCCCATGCGCGGTCGCCTGTTCGTCATCCTGCCCCTGCTCCTCGCTCCCCTGATCGGCTCCACCACCTCGCAAGCCGCTCCCCTGGAGCAGCAGCGGCAACTCTACGACCAGGCCAAGGCGGCGCTGGACCGCGGTGATGCCAGCGTCTACCTGGCCAATCGCGGCGAATTGCGGACCTATCCGCTGGAGCCCTATCTGGCCTACGACGAGCTGATCAAGCGCGTCCCCGGTGCCAGCGATGCCGAGATCGAGGGCTTTCTCGCCGAGCATGGCGATCTGCCGCAGTCCAACTGGCTGCGCCTGCGCTGGCTGCGCAGCCTGGCCGATCGCGGCGACTGGAATCGCTTCGAGAAATACTATTCGCCGGACTTCAACTTCACCGAACTGGACTGTCTGCACGGCCAGTACCTGATCGCCCAGGGCAATGCCAGCGAGGGCTTCAAGCTGGCGGAGAAGTACTGGCTGGTGGGCAAGGCCCAACCGACCACCTGCGATGGCCTGTTCCAGGCCTGGGCGGCGCGCGGCCAGCTCACCGAGGAGCGGGTCTGGGAACGCGCCAAGCTGGCCGCCGACAAGGGCGAGTACGGCCTGGTGCGCACCCTGTCCGCCCAGTTGCCGACGCTGTCCGGCCAGGCCCAGCGGCTGATCGACGTGGCCCAGAAGCCGCAGCAGATCGCCAATGTCCAGGCCTTCGCCCCGGCCAGCGAGAGCCTCGCCGACGTGGTCGGCCTGGGCCTGCGCAAGCTGGCGCGCCAGGACCCGGAACAGGCCATGGGCCTGCTCGACGTCTACAGCCAGCGCATGCCCTTCACCCGCGACGAGAAGGTCGCCATCGCCCGCCAGATCGGCCTGACCCTGGCGAAGAATTTCGATCTGCGCGCCCTGCCGCTGATGGAGCGCTATGACCCCGAACTGCGGGACGACGACGTCAGCGAATGGCGTGCCCGGCTGCTGCTGCGGCTGGGTCGCTGGAGCGATGCCCACGCCCTGATCGAACGCTTTCCGCCGAGTCTGGCCAAGGCCAATCGCTGGGAATACTGGCGGGCCCGCACCCTGGAGCTGATGCAGCCACAGAGTCCGGCGGTGCTGCGTGAATACGCCGAGGTCAGTCGCGAGCGCGACTACTACGGCTTCCTTGCCGCCGACCGCAGCAAGGCGCCCTATCAGCTCAACAACAAGCCGCTGATGCTCAGCGACGCCCTCAAACGCAAGGTGCGCAATACCCCTGGCGTGCAGCGCGCCCTGGAATTCATCGCCCGCGGCGAACCGATCAACGCCCGCCGCGAGTGGTTCTATGTCAGCCGCCACTTCAACCGCGACGAACTGGTGGCCCAGGCGCGCATGGCCTATGACATGCAGTGGTATTTCCCGGCGATCCGCACCATCAGCCTGGCCAAGTACTGGGACGACCTGGACATCCGTTTCCCCATCGCCTATCGCGAAAGCTTCGTGCGCGAGGCCCAGACCCGCGGTCTGCACAGCAGCTGGGTGTTCGCCATCACCCGCCAGGAAAGCGGCTTCATGGCCGATGCGCGCTCCGGCGTGGGCGCCATGGGCCTGATGCAGCTGATGCCGGCCACCGCCAGTCATACCGCCAGCAAGTTCGCCATTCCCCTGGCCTCGCCACAGCAGGCGCTGACCCCGGAAAAGAACATCCAGCTGGGCACCGCCTATCTGTCGATGGTCCATGCCCAGTTCAACGGCAACCGGGTATTGGCCTCGGCGGCCTACAACGCCGGCCCGGGGCGGGTGAAGCGCTGGCTGACGGGCGCTCGCCACCTGGCCTTCGACGTCTGGGTGGAAACCATTCCCTTCGATGAGACGCGGCAATACGTGCAGAACGTGCTGGCCTACGCAGTGATCTACGGCCAGAAGCTCAATGCGCCGCAACCCCTGGTCGACTGGAACGAGCGATTCTTCGACGAGACCTGAACGCTCGCCGGCCCGTCCTGATACCACCGCAGCGGACTCGGACGCCTGTTCGTGTCCGCTGCACAGTGACTGCCCAGAGACCCTGCGGCACCCGACGGCAGCATCCTGCCAGGCCTGAGGCCCCGTGACAGCTGCGCAAAACAGCGCCACCCCCTATACTGCAGCCCCTTTTTTTCCGCTATTGAACCGGAGAAACCCATGCTCAAGCGTTCGCTGGCCCTGGCAGCAGGCCTGGCCCTGTCCCTGACGTCCCTGCTCTCCCACGCCGCCGCCGAATTGCGCGTCTCGGCCATTCCCGACGAGGCGCCCACCGAGCTGATCCGCAAGTTCAAGCCGCTGGGTGAATACCTGGAGCAGCGCCTGGGCATGCCGGTGAAGTTCGTCCCGGTGTCCGACTATGCCGGCGTGGTGGAAGCCATGGCCTCGGATCGCCTGGACCTGGCCTGGTTCGGCGGCTTCACCTTCGTCCAGGCGCAGCGCAAGGCGCCGATGACCCCCCTGGTGCAGCGCGAAGAAGATCAGAAGTTCACCAGCAAGTTCATCACCGCCGACCCGGCCGTGAAGACCCTCCAGGACCTCAAGGGCAAGACCTTCGCCTTCGGTTCGGTCTCTTCCACCTCGGGCAGCCTGATGCCACGCTACTTCATGCAGCAGGAAGGCATCGTCCCCGAGCAGTTCTTCTCGCGGGTGGCCTATTCCGGCGCCCATGACGCCACCGTCGCCTGGGTCGCCGCGGGCAAGGCCGATGCCGGCGTGCTCAATGCCTCGGTGTGGAAGAAGCTGGTCGACGCCGGCAAGGTCGATACCAGCAAGGTCCGGGTCATCTCCACCACCCCGCCCTACTACGACTACAACTGGACGGTGCGCGGCAGTCTGGATCCGCAACTGGCGGCCAAGATCAAGCAGGCCTTCCTCGACTTGGATCCGGCCAAGCCGGCCGACAAGGCGATCCTCGACCTGCAGGCGGCCAGCCGCTTCGTGCCGACCTCGCCGGACAACTACAAGAGCATCGAGGCTTCCGCCCTGGCAGCCGGCCTGCTCAAGTGAGTCTCGCCCTCAGGGGCGTGACGCTGGTACACGCCGACGGCTCGCCCGCCCTGGCCGATCTCGACCTCAGCCTGCAACAGGGTGAGCAGGTCGCGCTGATCGGCCCGTCCGGGGCGGGCAAGACCAGCCTGTTGCGCCTGCTGGCCACCGGGCTGCGACCGGTCGCGGGTCAGCTGGAGCTGCTCGGCCAGGAGCCCTGGAGCCTGGGCAACCGGGCGCGGCGCCAGTTGCGCGCCCGCATCGGCCTCATCCATCAGGCGCCGCCCTTGCCGGCGCGCCAGCGCGTCATCACCGCGGTACTGGCCGGACGCCTCGGCCAGTGGTCGCTGGCGCGCAGCCTGGTCAGCCTGGTGCATCCGCTGGATCGTGACGGCGCCGCCGCCGCCCTGGCGCCGCTGGATCTCGCCGATCGCCTCTATTCCTCCTGCGATCAGCTGTCCGGTGGCCAGCTGCAGCGCATCGGCATCGCCCGGGCGCTCTATCAGCAGCCGCAGCTGCTGCTCGCCGACGAACCCGTGTCGGCCATGGACCCGGTGCTGGCCGGCCATACCCTGGAGGTGCTGAGCGACGCCGCGGCGCGCCAGGGCACCACCCTGGTCACCAGCCTGCACAATGTGGAGCTGGCGTTGCAGCGCTTTCCACGCATCCTCGGCCTGCGGGCCGGCCGGCTGCTGTGGGACAAACCCGCGAGCGCCGTCACCGCGGCCGATCTCGCCGCGCTCTATGCCAACGAGGGGCTGAGCGCCACACTGGCGTCCGCCGCACCGGCCCCGGCCGAGACGCCGCTCGACCTGCCGCGATGCTGACCTCGCCCCGCCAGGACCCGGCCGCCCGGCCCCGTCTGCTGCTCACCCTGCTGGCCCTGCTGCTGGCCTGGCCGACGCTGCGCCTGGCGGAGTTCGATCTCTTCGGACTCTTCACCGGCGACAACGCCCGCACCATGGGCAACTTTCTCGCCGGCTTCTGGCCACCCGCCCATGACGCCGACTTTCTCGCCGTGCTCGAGCGCGCCACCCTGGAAACACTGGCCATCGCCACCCTGGGCATGGCCCTGGCGGCGCTGATCGCCCTTCCCGCCGCTCTGCTCGCCACTCGCGTGCTGTCGATCTCCGCCCTGCCCCGCGGCGGACGTCCAGGCCGCTTGCCGCGCCTGCTCCGCGGACTGGTCCGCGGGGTGCTGATCGTCCTGCGCAGCGTGCCGGAGATCGTCTGGGCGCTGCTGTTCGTCCGCGCCGTGGGCCTGGGTCCCACCGCCGGGGTGCTGGCCATCGCCATCACCTACGGCGGCATGCTGGGCAAGGTCTATGCGGAGATCTTCGAATCGGTCGATCCCCGCCCGGCGCGGGCTCTGCTGCTGCAGGGCGCCGGTCGCCTGCAGGCCTTCGTCTATGGCGTGCTGCCCAATGCTGCGGGCGAGATGATTTCCTACAGCGTCTACCGCTGGGAATGCGCCATCCGCGCCTCGGTGGTGATGGGCTTCGTCGGTGCCGGCGGTCTCGGTCAGCAGGTGGACCTGTCGCTGCGCATGTTCGCCGGTGGCGAGGTGGCCAGCCTGCTGCTGACCTTCCTGGTGCTGGTGCTCCTGGCCGATGTGCTCAGTCGCCTGCTGCGCCAGGTGGAGCGCAGTCAGGGCGGCGGCCGAGGCGCTCTGACGGTGCTGGCCATGGGCGCCGCCCTGGTGGCGTCCGCCAGCTACCTGGGTACCGCCTTCGGCGAATTGCTGAGCACGCGCGCCCTGGCGCAGATGGGCAGCTTCCTGGCCGATTTTCTCAAGCCGGACTTCTCGGTTACCCAGCTATCGGCCGTGGCCCACGGCGCGGTGGAGACCCTGGCCATGTCGGCCCTGGGCACCCTGCTCGCCGGGCTGCTCGGCATCCTGCTGGCGCTACCGGCGGCCGGTCGCCTGGGCCTGGGCGCCCTGGCGCTGGCGCGGTTGCTGCTCAATGCCCTGCGCGCTGTGCCGGAACTGGTCTGGGCGGCGCTGATGGTGCTGGCCGCCGGCCTGGGACCCAACGCCGGGACCCTGGCCCTGGCCCTGCACACCGCCGGGGTACTCGGCCGGCTGTTCGCCGAAGCCCTGGAAAACACCCCCAAGGCGCCCGCCGAGGCCATTCGCCTGGCCGGCGGTGGCGCGCTGGCGGCCTTTCTCTACGGCACCCTGCCGGCGGTCTGGCCGCAGTTGCTGGCCTATCTGCTCTATCGCTGGGAAAACAACATCCGCATGGCCAGCATCCTCGGCTTCGTCGGCGCCGGCGGCCTGGGGCAGCAGCTATACTTCAGCCTGAGCCTGTTCCAGCAGGCCCAGGCCGCCACCGTGATCCTCGGCATGCTGGTGCTGGTGCTGGGCGTGGATCTGCTGAGTAACTGGGCCCGGCAGCGCTGGGTCGTTCGTTAGAGCCTATTCAAAGGCTGCTGCGCGTCGGCCAAACGGCGTTGAAAAAACCCTGGGTCGCCAGCCCGGTCGGAATGCTCATTTACTACTCGTAAACTCGTTCGCGAGCCCGGTCCGCTTCCTCAGGCCTTTTCGCGGGGCCGCCGAGGCCTTGTTTGGCTCTAGCTCGCGAGCCTTTGAACAGGCTCTTAGCGAATCTCAGGAAGAAGCAGCGCTGGCAACTGCGCCAGAAAGGCGGCTTCGTCGTCGAGCTGACGCAGATCCAGCCACAGCGCATCGGCGTCGATGCGCCCCACCACCGGAATGGGTAGCTGGCGCAAGCCCTCTTCCAATTGCCGCAGGGCGCGCCCACGCAGGCGCTTGCTGACCTGGGGGCGACAGCACAGCGCCGCCCCGGGCAGGCGTGCCACCGGCTGGGCGCCACTGCCGATCATGCCCAGTGCCGGCTCCACGCTGACCACATAGGTCGCGCCCAGCACGGCGGCGAAGGCCGGCAGCAGCCGCTCGGCCTGGGTGGTGATGGCCTCGGCCGAGCGGGATAGCAGGCGCAGGCTGGGCAACCGTTCGGCCAGTCGATCCGGATCGCGATAGAGCGCCAGGGTCGCTTCCAGGGCGGCCAGGGTCAGCTTGTCGACCCGCAACGCCCGCTTGAGCGGATTCTTCTTAATGCGCTCGATGAGGTCACGGCGACCGACGATGAGGCCACACTGGGGGCCGCCGAGCAGCTTGTCGCCACTGAAGGTCACCAGGTCCGCACCATCGCGCAGCGCCTGCTGAACCGTGGGCTCGGCGGGCAGCCCCCAACGGGTCAGGTCAACCAGGGTGCCGCTGCCGAGGTCTTCCAGCAGGGGGAGGTTGTGGGCGCGGGCGATGGCGGCCAGCTCCGCCGTGGCCACGCTGGCGGTAAAGCCCTGGACGCTGTAGTTGCTGGTGTGCACCCGCATCAGCAGCGCGGTACGCGGGCCGATGGCCGCTTCGTAGTCGCGGGCATGGGTGCGGTTGGTGGTGCCCACCTCCACCAGCTTGACCCCGGCGCGGGCCATGATGTCGGGGATGCGAAAGGCACCGCCTATCTCGATCAGCTCGCCGCGGGACAGCACCCCTTCCTTGCGCGCGCCTATGGCATGCAGGGCCAGCAGGACCGCCGCGGCGTTGTTGTTGACCACGGTCACCGCCTCGGCGCCGGTGAGTTCGCGCACCAGGTCGGCGACCAGGTCGTCACGATCGCCGCGCTTGCCGGTGGCCAGATCGAATTCCAGATTCATCGGCTGACGCGCGGCCTCGGTCACCGCGGCGATCGCCTCTTCCGCCAGCAGCGCCCGTCCCAGGTTGGTGTGCAGCACCGTGCCGGTGAGATTGAACACCCGCCGCACCCGCGGCTGGCTATGCAACGCCAGGCGCTCGCCCAGGCGACCGGCCAGCACGCCCTCCTCCACCTCCACGGCGGTCAGGGTGCCGGCTCTCAGGGCGTCGCGCAGATCGTCCAGCAGCGAACGATAGCCGCCAAGGACCAGCTCGCGACCGTGGCGCTCCTCCAGCGGACGCGAAGCGGGATGGCGCAGCAGGCGGTCGATGGACGGCAGGCGAATGGCAGTCATGGGAGCCTCTTGGATCGATTCCACTCCCAGTGTAGCCCGAACCCGCGACGGGTCGACCAGGGCGCGCCGCGCTGCCGCAGACCTGGCCCGTCCCGGCGTGGGGTGGCCCGAACCCGGACCCGGGGCGTCCGGAAATGACCCCCGGGTTCCCGGTTTGCCGCGTGCCAGAGCCCGTCCTAGGATGGTTTTCGCGGGCTTTTCCCTGGCGCCTACCGTGGTCCTGGCGTGGAAGGCCCTGGCCACCGCGTCCACCTCACGACAATAACAAAGGTGCCGTCATGTCCAAGAAAACCTTCCCCTGGGCCAGCGATGGCCTGCTCGACAACAGCGACATCGTCAGCCTCGGCAACTTCACCTACCTGCACACGCTGAAGAGCGCCGCGGTCACGCCGCTGGCGCAGACCAGTTCGGCCAGCACCCCAACCGTCAGCGAATTCCTCAACGGCGCCATCAGCGAGTACGTGCTGGGTGGCACGCCCGGCGGCATGCGGCCCTTCCTGGTCGATGGCCAGCAGCTGACGCTGCACAACTCGCTCAACGGCGCTACGGCCCACACCTGGATCACCGCCGAGAACCAGGTGCTCATCAGCTATGCCGGCACTACCAGAGGCGAGAATCTGCTGATCGATCCCCTGTCCACCGCCGGTGGCCTGCTGAGCGATCTGCAGATCCTCGGCCAGCAGGTCTCCAGCGCCCAGCGCCAGTCGCTGGACTTCGCCCACCAGGTGATCGAGGCGGCGGCCAAGCAGGGCTATGGCACCCAGGACATCTTCGTCACCGGCCACTCCCTGGGCGGCATCTCGGCGGCCTACGTCGCCCAGCAGACCGGTCTCGGCGGCATCAGCTTCGAGGCCTCGGGCATTCCCCGCGATGCGCACGCGGCGGGTGACGGAGGCAACTTCGTCAATGTGGTCACCCTCGGCGATCCGGTGGCCAACTACAGCTCCGACATCCGCGGCGAGCAGCCCTTCGCGCCCAGCTTCGTCAGCCAGGCCGAGGGCGGCGGCAGCCTGCCGCACTATGGTTCGCTGTTCCTGATCGGCGCCCAGGCCGACCAGCACGACCTGACCCAGGCGGCAGCCAAGGTCGGCCACCTGTTCAGCGGCGACAACGGTGGCCAGGTCAATCCGCTGGGGGCTGCCCTGCATCCAGTCAGCGTGGCCGCCGGGATCGCCGAAGCGGCGCGCCTGATCGCCGAATTCCATCTGCCGGCCGCCGAATACACCAATCTCGGGGTGACCCCTACCGGGGGTTTTCTCGACACCCTACCCGCGCAGATCGGTACGGCCCATGGCCCGGTGCTGATGGTCGGCAACTACAGCGTGGCGGAGTTGCAGGCCTTCGCCGAGACCCACGCGACCTTCGGCTGAGAGCCGCTTATAAAACTACTGCGCGTCCGCCATACAGGCACGTGCGGTGCTCGGAATCCTCATGTACTACTCTCGTACACTCCGGTTCCTGCGCGCCGTACACACCTGTCTGACAACCGCTCGCGACGTTTTATAACCGACTCACGCTTTTGCGGCGGCCTTGTTTCGCCGCCGCGAGAGAACTCCCCCCTGCCGTTCGGGTCTGCCCTCCTATCGTCCGGGATCCCGAGGGTCCCGCCCGCCTTAGTCCAGGAGAGCACCATGACCGCAGACGGTCCCCAGCGCATGACCGATGAAGAAGCCCAGGAATTCGCCACCGAGGTGTTCAACCTCGCGCGCACCGGCAATGCCGAGGTGCTGGCCCTGGTGCTGGAGAAGGGGCTGACGCCCGATCTGCGCAATCACAAGGGCGACAGCCTGCTGATGCTGGCCAGCTACCACGGCCACCTGGAGGCCAGTCGCGTCCTGCTGGAGCACCGGGCCGATGCGAATCTGGCCAACGACATGGGCCAGTCGCCCCTGGCCGGCGCGGCCTTCAAGAACAACCTGCCGATGGCCGAACTGCTGCTGGAGCACGGCGCCGCCGTGGAGGGCGCCATGCCCGACGGCAAGACCGCGCTGATGATGGCGGCCATGTTCAATCACGTGCAGATGGTGGAACTGCTGGTCGCCCGCGGCGCCGATCCCAAGGCCCGGGACGCCGCCGGCAACACCGCGCTGAGCGTGGCCCGCGCCATGGGCGCCAAGGATACCCCCGCCGTGCTGGAGCGGCTGGGCGGCGTCTGATCAGCGTTTCTGGTAGCGATAGAACAGGTTGGGTTCGCTGACCACATAGAGGTTGCCGGCGGTATCCAGGGTGACGCCTTCGGGCTGGCGGATCCGCCGTGACAGGCCACCGAAGGGCGCCACCAGGGAACGGGTATCCAGGGTATGGCCCTGGTCATCGAGTTCGATCAGCACCCGCGATTCGTCGCTGAGCAGCAGCAGGTGGCCGGTGCGACGATCGACATGGACCGCGGACAGGTCACCGGTGCTGGGCGCCTGGTCCAGCCAGGCCTGGCGATCGATGATGCGCAGGGCGAAGTCGCCGTCGAAGCTCCTGAGCAGGCCACGGATTTCATAGAGCTTGCGCGGCGAGTGCTCCTTGACCACGAACAGGCGATCGCGGGCGGCATCGTAATCCAGCCCCTCGAAGCCCTGGTTGGCGCGGGGGAAGAGGTCGAGGGTCAGGCTGCGATAGTCCTTGCGGCGGAGCACGTCGTCGCCCTCGGGGATGCCTACCAGGGTCAGGGCGTTGGCGCCCTCTTCCGCCAGCAGCAGGCGGTCGTCTCCCAGATAAGTCACGCCTTCGACGTCGTCGAAGCCCTCCAGGCGATGGCGTTGCAGCAGTTCGCCGTCCCGGCTCAGGGCCAGCAACTCCGGCGGATTGTTGACCACCGCCCAGAGGCGATCCCGCTCCGGGTCATAGCTGAGGTCGGACAGATTCTCGGTGACGCCGGCCACCGGCTTGGCTTCCACCGCCACCCGGTAGCGACCGAGCTCCAGGGAGGTTCGGGGTTCGCTCTGCCACTGCTGGCCGAGCCAGAACAGCAATTGGCTATCCAGATGGCTGCTGCGCAGACCCTGGGTCACCCCCAGTGCCAGCAGCAGCGCCAGGGCCAACAGCCAGCCGGTCCGTCCAATCCTGATCCGTCGTACCCACGCCGTCATCGCCTTGCCCCGTCATTGTTGTACGGGGCGGAGTATCCGGGGCTGTCTTTATGGTTGTGTGACAGTCCTAGCGCCGGGGCTGAACGGGGTTACCCTCCCAGCGCGAGCGACCCGGCAGGGTTTCGCCCTTCATCACCAGCGACAGCGGACCCAGTTCCACGTCGTCGCCGACGCGGGCGCCATAGAGAACCACGCTGCGCGGCCCCAGGTTGACCCCGGCTCCCAGCTCGACTTCGCCCACCTTCATCACCCGGTCTTCGAACAGGTGGGTCTGGGGCCCGGCCAATGCATTGAGTTCGCCATGGTCACCGAGGCGCACGCAGTCGAATTCGGTGAGGTCGGTGGTATCCAGGTAGGTGCCGCGCCCCAGGCGGGCGCCGAGCAGGCGCAGCGCCAGCGGCAGCCAGGGCGTACCGCGCAGGGTGCCGAGCAGATTGGGCACCGCCAGGGTTTCGTAGAGGCTGGTGATGGCTTCGCTGCGCCAGACGAAAAAGGTCCACATGGGCGCCGAGCGCGGGCGATAACGACCGACCACCAGCCACTTGAGCCCCAGCACCACCAGGAAGCTGGCCAGGGCGAAGGCGCTGCCGGCCAGCAGGGTCTCGCCGAGCAGTTGCAGCCAGGCGCCTTGCTGCCACAGCGGCACCAGGGCTTCGGCGATGGCGCAGCCGGCGGCGACGGTGAAGCCGGTGGGCAGCACGATGCGCAGGGCCTCGATCAGACCACGCGCCACCCGGCGCCAGGGTGCCGGGCGGAAGGTCAGGCTTTCCGGGTAGCCGGTCAGGGTTTCCCGCACCGGCAGCCGGACCGCCGGCGAGCCGAGCCAGGTTTCGCCCTGGCGCAGGGGCACGCCTTCGTCGAGCCGACCCAGGACACCGATCAGGGCGTCTTCGGGGAGGTGGCAGCCGTCGGCGACATAGGCGCCGTTGCCGACGAAACTGCGGCGGGCGATGGAGGTGCGTCTGAGGGTCATCCAGCCCTGGGCGACCTGTTCGTCACCGAGCATCACGGCATCGGCGATAAAGGTTTCGGCGCCCAGTTCCAGCAGCGAGGAGACCGGGCCCTGGGCGGTGGAAATCTCCGCATCGCGGCCGACCCGGGCACCCAGCAGGCGATACCAGAGCGCCGAATAGACCGTGGCATAGAGGCCTTGCAGACTCTGCAGCGCCGACTCCTGGATCAGGTTGGCCAGCCACTTGCGCCAGTAGAAGAGGCTGTCGATCGACCACTGGCCTTCTTCCAGCCGCGGCAGGATCAACCGGCGTGCCAGGGCGCAGCCAAGCAGGGTCAAGGCGACGCTGACCACGCCCAGCGGCAGAGCCAGTACGCCGTATTGCAGGGCATCGAGCAGCAGCGAAGAGGTGTGCCACCAGGGCAGTCCACCGAAGCTTTCCATTTCGTCGATCAGCAGCGCCAGGGGAAACAGCGGCATGAAGAACAGCACCGAGACCACCAGGCCACTGACGGCATAGAGTCCCTTCAGCACGGCGCGCTGGGCACGGGATACCGGGGCCGGCGGCAGGACGCGGGCACCGGCGGCGCCCTGGTCATGGGCCGGCGCACCGCCCCAGTTGCGTCCGGCCGGGATGCGCTGGCCGCTGCGCAGGGCGGATTGGGCCTGCAGGCGCGCACCGTCACCGAGGGCGGTGTCGCCTTCGAGGATGGCATAGGAGCCGACCTGGGCTTCGCGACCCAGGGTCACGGCGCCGAGCAGCAGTTCGCCGCGCAGCACCCGGGCGTTTTCGAAGTTGACGCCGTTGCCCAGGCTGGCGCCCTGCCCCAGGGTCAGCAACTCGGGGACGCGCAGGGTCAGGGTGCCGACGAAGGCCTCGGCGCCGACCTGGGCGCCCAGCAGCCGTAGCCAGCCCCGTGCCAGGGGCGAACCGCTGAGCAGGTAGGCCGGCGCCAGGGCGAGGAAGCGCTCACCCAGCCACCAGCGGTAATAGGTCAGGCCCCACAGCGGATAGCGACCGGGCTGCAGGCGACCGGTGAGGCGCTTGCCCAGCAGGGCCACGGCGAATTCCAGGCCGATGGCCAAAACGAACAGACTCAGGGCGGTCAGCATGGCCAGGGGCAGCGCGGTACCGGAATGGATCAGCAGCGGGAAGGCCAGGAAGGGTGCCAGCCAGCGGCCCAGGCGCAGGGTCAGCAGCGGCGGCAGGGCCACCGCCTGGGCCAGGCCGCAGCGCCAGCGTCGCCAGCGGCTGGGCGGCGCCCAGGCCTCGGTGGCCGTCGCCGTGCCCGCCTCGGCGGCATCCGCCTCCAGGGCGTTGGCAATGGCGCCCAGGGTGCGGCCGGCATAGACCGCCTTGACCGTGGCGCTGGCATAGCGCGGATCCTGGCGCAGGCGCGAGACCAGGCGGGCGGCGAACAGCGAGTGCCCGCCCAGGTCGTCGAAGAAATCCATCTCGGCGTGCAGGGGCTGACCGGGAAACAACTCGGCGGTGGCCGTCAGCAGCGCACCCAGGGCGCCACTGGCCGGGGCGATCGGCGCCACCACGGCAATGGCCAGGGGCCGGGCCCGCAGTTGCTTGCGATCGATCTTGCCGGAATTCAGCCGCGGCATCTCGCCGAGCCATTCGAAGCGGCTGGGCACCATGTACAGCGGCAGGCAGCCGGCCAGCTCGGTCCGCAGCAGGTCGCTGCGCGGCAGCGGACCGCCATCGCCGATCAGGAAGGCCACCAGCTGCTCCACGCCGCCCTCTTCGCGCAGCACCACGGCCACGGTCCCGACGCCGGGTTGCCGCGCCAGGGTGGCTTCGATCTCGCCCAGCTCGACCCGATAGCCGCGGATCTTCACCTGGTCGTCGACCCGGCCCAGGCAATGCACCTGGCCGTGTTCGTCGACCCGTGCCAGGTCACCGGTGCGATAGAGCTTGAGGTCGTGGCTGCCGGTGCTCCAGGGATTGGGCAGGAATTTCTCGGCGGTCAGTTCCGGCCGCCCCAGGTATCCATCGGCCACGCCGGGACCGGTGATGCAGAGTTCACCCACCTGATCGCGTGGCAGCAGCGCCAGCGGCAGGCTGGCATCGGCGTGCACCACCAGCAGGCTGTAGTTGGGCAGCGGCCGGCCAATGGTCACCGGCTCGCCCGGTTGCAGTTGCGCCAGACTCGCCGAGACAGTGGCCTCACTCGGGCCATAGGTGTTGAACAGCCGCCGCTGCGGCCGACTCCAGCGCGCCACCAGGGGCTCGGGGCACATCTCGCCGCCGAGGTTGATCAGGCGCAGGCTGGGGACGTCTTCCGGCAACAGCGCCAGCAGGGTAGGCACCACGTGCAGCACGCTGATGCGATTGGCGGTCAGGGCGCGGGCCAGGGCCTCGGGGTCGGCGGTGATCTCCCGCGGCGCCAGCCAGAGGGTGGCGCCCACCAGGTAGCTGATCCAGATCTCTTCGAAGGACATGTCGAAGGCCACCGAGAAACCCTGGTAGACCCGATCGCCGGCCTCGATGCCGAGCAGCGAATTCTCGCTGCGCAGGAAGTGACAGATGCTGTCCTGGCGGATGCCGATGCCCTTGGGCTTGCCGGTGGAGCCGGAGGTGTAGATCAGGTAGGCCAGGTGGTCCGGAGAGACCTGGCCACGCCGGCGCAGGGTCTCGCCCTGGGCCAGGCCGACGCTCAGCTCGTCGGGGGTCCAGCAGCCGAGCCCGGGACGCGCCAGCAGATCGGCGAAGGGCGCCCCGGTGATCACGCCCACCGCCTGGGCATCTTCCAGGCAGAGGGCCACGCGATCGGCCGGGGTTTCGGCGTCGCAGGGCAGCCAGGCGGCGCCGGTCTTGGCGATGGCCAGCTGCATCACCAGCAGCTCGATACCGCGTGGCAGCCAGAGGCCGACCACGCGGCCAGGCCCGGCGCCGGCGGCCAGCAGCCGCGACGCGGCGCGGTCGGCCCAGGCGTTCAGTTCGCCATAGCTCAGGCTGCGCTCGCCTTCGAGCAGGGCGGGCCGCTCCGGCGCCCGCGCCGCGGTGGCCTCGAACAGATCGGCGAGGACTTCATCGCGGCACAGATCGGGGCGGATGGGGCCTTCGACCAGACTGAGGGAGAGTTCGGCAAGCGCTTCCATGGGGACAGCCTCTGGGTGTTTGGCGCAGTGTGTATCTCCCGGGTTACGCGCTCCTTAAGGGGCGCTTAGGGTTTGCTTAAGGATTGGAGGACTGCAGCGCGCGGACGCCGGAACGGCTCTGAAATGCGCCTTCCCAGCGACCTGCCATCGATCGGCGATGGACGGCGGTGCGCTGGCGAGGCCAAAAAAACGCCTCCCGAAGGAGGCGTTTTCAGTTACCGCTCAGTGATCAGCGCAGATCGAAACGATCCAGCTCCATCACCTTGGTCCAGGCCTTGACGAAGTCCTTGACGAACTTCTCCTGGGCGTCGGCACTGCCATAGACCTCGCTCAGCGCCCGCAGCTGGGCGTGGGACCCGAACACCAGGTCGACCCGGGTGCCGGTCCACTTCACGGCACCGGTCTGGCGATCGCGACCTTCGAAGGTGGCCTTGTCCGGACCGGTGGCCTTCCATTCGGTGGCCATGTCCAGCAGGTTGACGAAGAAGTCGTTGGTCAGGGTCTGCGGCCGCTGGGTGAAGACGCCATGCTTGGCGCCGCCCACGTTGATGTCCAGCACGCGCAGGCCGCCCAGCAGCACCGTCAGCTCGGGCGCGGTCAGGTTCAGCAGGTGCGCCTTGTCCACCAGCAGGAATTCCGGCTTGACCTTGAATTCCCCGCCGACGTAGTTGCGGAAGCCGTCGGCCCAGGGCTCCAGGTGCCCGAAGGAATGGACATCGGTCTGCTCCTGGGACGCATCCACGCGACCCGGGGTGAAGGGCACGCTGACCGAATGGCCCGCCGCCTGGGCGGCCTTTTCCACCCCGACGCTACCGGCCAACACGATCAGGTCGGCGATGGAGACCTGCTTGCCCTGGCTATTGAAGTCACGCTGGATGCCTTCCAGCACGCCCAGCACCTTGGCCAGTTGCGCCGGCTGGTTGACCTCCCAGTTCTTTTGCGGCGCCAGACGCAGACGGCCGCCATTGGCCCCGCCGCGCTTGTCGGAACCACGGAAGGTGGAAGCAGCCGCCCAGGCGGTGCCGACCAGTTCGGACACGCTCAGGCCGGACGCGGCCAGCTTGTCCTTGAGCGCCTTGACCTCGACCTCGCCCAGGGGCGCGCCTGCGGCCTTGGGCAGCGGGTCCTGCCACAGCAGTTCTTCGGTGGGGGTTTCCGGGCCCAGGTAGCGAGCCAGGGGACCCATGTCCCTGTGGGTCAGCTTGAACCAGGCACGGGCGAAGGCGTCGGCCAGCTGGTCCGGGTTTTCCAGGAAGCGGCGGGAGATCTTCTCGTAGGCCGGATCGAAGCGCAGTGCCAGGTCGGAGGTCAGCATGGTCGGCTGATGACGCTTGCTGGGATCGTGGGCATCGGGCACGGCATTGGCGCCAGCGCCGTCTTTCGGCCGCCACTGGTGGGCACCGGCCGGACTCTTGAACAGCTCCCACTCGAACTTGAACATGTTCTCGAAGTATTCGTTGCTCCAGCGGGTGGGCGTGGAGGTCCAGGTCACTTCGAGGCCGCTGGTGATGGTGTCGGCGCCCTTGCCGGTGCCGTAGCTGTTCTGCCAGCCGAAGCCCTGCTGTTCCAGGTCGGCCGCTTCCGGCTCGGCGCCGACGTTGGTCGCCGGGCCTGCGCCGTGGGTCTTGCCGAAGGCGTGGCCGCCGGCGATCAGGGCGACGGTTTCCTCGTCGTTCATGGCCATGCGGCCAAAGGTTTCGCGGATGTCATGGGCCGAGGCCACCGGATCGGGGTTGCCGTCCGGGCCTTCGGGGTTCACGTAGATCAGGCCCATCTGCACCGCGCCCAGGGGATTTTCCAGGGTGCGCTGCGGATTGTCGTTGCGACTGTGCTCCACCGGATGCTGCTCGGGCTGGGCGGTCAGCACACCGTCACCGGGCTGCTCCATCTGCTTGTGCGCGCCATAGCGCACGTCGCCACCCAGCCAGACGGTTTCCGAACCCCAGAACACCGCATCGTCCGGTTCCCAGACGTCCTGGCGACCGCCGGAGAAGCCGAAGGTCTTGAAGCCCATGGATTCCAGGGCGACGTTGCCGGTGAGGACGATGAGGTCGGCCCAGGAGATCTTGCGGCCGTACTTCTGCTTGACCGGCCAGATCAGCCGGCGCGCCTTGTCCAGGCTGACGTTGTCCGGCCAGCTGTTGAGCGGCGCGAAGCGCTGCTGACCCTGACCGGCGCCGCCACGGCCGTCACCGACGCGATAGGTACCGGCGCTGTGCCAGGCCATGCGCACGAACAGCGGGCCGTAGTGGCCGAAGTCGGCCGGCCACCAGTCCTGGGAATCGGTCATCACGGCGCGCAGGTCGGCCTTTACCGCTTCCAGGTCGAGGCTCTTGAATTCGCTGGCGTAGTCGAACTCTTCGCCCATGGGATCGGAGAGCGAGGAATGCTGGTGCAGGAAGTTGAGATTGAGCTGGTTCGGCCACCAATCCTTGTTGGTGGTACCGCCGCCGGCGGCGTGATTGAACGGGCACTTGGATTCGGTCGACATCTTCTTGGCTACCTCAGGGTCTTGTTCATCCGGTTGTCAGCCGCGACAGCAGCACGGCCTGCAGAAGGCGTGGTTCCGGTCGCGTCGGCCTAGGGGCACGACAGGCGTCGAGGCCGGCGTCGAGCCGGCTCCGGGTAGAGCCCCACCATGGGCGAAGCGGACGTTGCGGTCATTGTTATCCCCTCATCAGATGGGCACACCGACGAAGCGGCGCAATCTCCATACTAGACGGCTTCGCCGCCCGGTGTGATAGAAGGTTTTGTGCGCCTCGATAGACTGACTCTGCAAGATGACCCCGGGGTGACAGGCTGCTGCCAGCCGATTCCTGGCGCGATAAGCAACGTTGACGACCGCTTTGCAGAGGTTCGCGCGGCCTGGCTTAGTGAGGCGGAATCGAGGGCGCGCGTCGGCGTTGGCCAGGGCGAGGCAGTCCGCCATATGCGGAAACAGAAGGAACGGCGACTACCCTGCCCCGGGCGGTCGCCGTGCCCGGTCTAGCCCGGGGCGAACAGCAGATTGGGCGCGTGGCGTTCGTAGCCCTCTTCCGCCAGGCGCACGTCCAGCGCCAGGCTGGCGAGATCGGCGGACAGGGGTTCGCTGCGGGCGTCATGGTCGCGATAGAGGTGCTTGAGATAGGTCTTGCAGTGGGCGCAGGTCTCGGCGCGCAGCGGGGCCTTCTGGGCGTTGGCGTCGTCGGTGCTCAGGGAGTAGTAGCCCAGGCCCTTGCCCGTCTCGCAGTGGCTGCACTTGACCCGCACGAAGTGCCACTCGCAGGCGCACAGCGAGCAGGTGAGGTATCTCAGGCCATTGGCCTTGCCCAGGTGATGGATGATGCCGGCCATGGGCGGCGCACCGCAGCAGGGGCAGGACGTCTGGCTGCCCTGTTCGCGCAGGGCGCTGAAGTCACTGCGCTGCAGCCAGTGGGTCCAGGCCACCTGCAGGGCAGCGCCAAGAAAGGGCACCACGCCAGCGGGCACCAGCTCGTAGCTGCCGGCCAGCAGGGCGATGGCCCAGGCCTTGCGCTGGCCGGCATCGGCCTGGCGCAGTTCGTCCAGGGCGGCCTGTACCGGCGCCTGCGCAAGCTTGAGGGCCTCCAGCAGGGCATCCAGCGCGGGCAGCCAGTCGCCTTCGCGGACCAGGGTGTCGTAACCCAGGGGTGGCAGACCATGCTGCAGACTCTGGGCGCTGCGCGCCTCGTCCAGCGGCAGAGGGGCGAGACGGTCGAAGACCCCCTGCTGGGCTTCGCACAGGTCGGCCATCAGCAGCAGGTAGTCACTCAGCGCATTGCCGGCGGCCAGCAGGCGCAGGCGGTCGGCGCGATAGCCGAACAGCTCGCCACCGGGCAGCAGGATGAAATCGGGATTGACGGCCGCGGCTTCGATTTCGCCGGGCTCGAGGATCTGGCCCGCCATGGCAGGGCTCCTTAGCAAAACGGTGGAAGATGGAGGATTCAGGATAGCGGGCGGGTTGGGGTGTCGGGCTCCGCGGCCCTCACCCCAACCCTCTCCCGGAGGGAAGGGGCAAAATGCCGCGCCCCTCATCCGTAGGTTGGGTCGAGCGTAGCGAAGCCCAACGATAGAGACCGCTCACTTCTTCTCGCGGGTGACCTTCTCGTACCACAGCGAGTGGTGCTTCTTGGCCCAGGCCCGGCTCACCCAGCCGGTCATCATGGCGGTCACCGAGCCCTTGATCCAGATCCCGGCATAGATGTGCACGATGATCGACAGCACCAGCACGAAGGCGGCGACGGCGTGGGCCAGGGCGCCCAGGCGGATCACCGGGATGGGGAACAGGTGGGCGAAGTACTGTCGCCAGATGACCACGCCGCTGACCAGCAGGACCAGCATGCAGGCCAGCAGTACCCAGAACAGGATCTTCTGCCCAGGGTTGTACTTGTCGATCGGCGGCAGCTTTTCCTCGCGGTTGTTCAGCACATCGTTGATCTGCTTGAGCCACTGGGCGTCTTCACGACCGATCTTGTTGTGCCGCCAGAAGCGGATCACCAGGAAGGCGAAGAACAGGAACATCGCCACACCCATGAAGGGATGCAGGATGCGCGTCCAGGTGCCGCCACCGAACAGGTTCGACAGCGGGAACAGCGCGGGGTGGAACAGCGCCAGTCCCGACAGCCCGGCCATGAAGAACAGGATCGCCACGATCCAGTGGTTGGTCCGCTCGTTGGCGTTGTAACGCTGGATTTCAGGTTTCATCTCGATCTCCCAGGACGCCCCCGGCCAAACCGGGGGCGTATCCCTGCTAGGGCTGCTTGTCGTGCGGATCGAAAATCTGCACGGACGGACTCAGCTGCTTGACCTCGCCCCTGGGCGCATCGCCCTCGGGACGGGGCGGCGCCTCAACCACCTCGTCGTCGTCATCGGTCCGGTTCGGGCCGACGCGCACGTAGTGGAAGAAACCGGCCAGCACCGCCGCGCCCATGGCGAACAGCGCCAGGGGTTTGGTGAAGCCCTTCCACAGGCCCACGGTGGGGCTGATGGTCGGGTCCTTGGGCAGGTGGTTGTACAGCTGCGGCTGATCGGCATGGTGCAGCACGTACATGACGTGGGTGCCCCCTACCCCAACCGGGTCGTACAGACCGGCGTTCTCGTAGCCGCGGCTCTTGAGATCGACGATGCGCTCGGCGGCGTGCTCCTTCATGGCGTCCTTGGTACCGAAGACGATGGCGCCGGTCGGGCAGGTCTTCACGCAGGCCGGCTCCAGGCCGACCCCGACCCGGTCCGAACACAGCGAGCACTTGTAGGCCTTGTTGTCCTTCTTCGAGATCCGCGGGATATCGAAGGGGCAACCGGCGATGCAGTAGCCGCAACCGATGCAGTGGTCCTGGTTGAAGTCGACGATGCCGTTGGCGTATTTGACGATGGCCCCCGGACTCGGACAGGCCTTCAGGCAACCCGGCTCGGCGCAGTGCATGCAGCCGTCCTTGCGGATCAGCCACTCCAGCTTGCCGGCCTCGTCCTCGTGCTCGGTGAAACGCATCAGCGTCCAGGAGTCCGCGGTGAGGTCCGCCGGGTTGTCGTAGGTACCGTGGGTGTGGCCCACCTCGTCGCGCAACTCGTTCCATTCCGAACAGGCGACCTGGCAGGCCTTGCAGCCGATGCACTTGGACACATCGATCAGCTTGGCCACTTCCGCCTGGGTGCGCACCGACGTATAGGCCGTGGTGGTCGCGGAGCGGGCGTAGATATCTTGGCTTGCCATCACGCTTTCTCCACGTTGACGAGGAACGACTTGAACTCGGGCGTCTGGGTGTTCCCGTCACCCACAAAGGGAGTCAGGGTGTTGGCCAGGTAACCCATCCGCGCCACGCCGGAGAAACCCCAGTGGATGGGGATGCCGACGTGGTGCACCGTCTCGCCGTTGACCTGCAGCGGACGGATCCGCTTGGTCACCACCGCCTTGCAGACGATGTGGCCGCGCTTGGAGGTGACGCGCACCAGATCACCCGCGGCGATACCCTTCTGCTTGGCCAGCACCTCGCCGATCTCGACGAACTGCTCCGGCTGGATGATGGCGTTGAGGCGGCAGTGCTTGCTCCAGTAGTGGAAGTGCTCGGTCAGGCGGTAGGTGGTGGCCGCATAGGGGAAGTCCTTGCGATCGCCGAAGTCCGCCCAGTCGTCCTTGAGCACCCGCGCCGCCGGGCTGTTGAGCGCCTTGCGGTTGTTGGGGTGCAGCGGGTTGACGCCGATGGGCGTCTCGAACGGCTCGTAATGCTCCGGGAAGGGCCCTTCGGCCATCTTGTCCAGGGCGAAGAACCGCGCCACCCCTTCCGGGTTCATGATGAAGGGACTCATGCCGTCGGCCGGCTTGGCGTCGATCTTGTAGTCGGGCACATCGGTGCCGCCCCACTTCTGCGCCTTGTCATTCCACCATACCAGCTTCTTGCTCGGGTCCCAGGGCTTGCCGCTGAGGTCCGAGGAGGCGCGGTTGTAGAGGATGCGTCTGTTGTTCGGCCACGACCAGGCCCAGCCCAGGGTCTGCCCCATATGGAACGGATCGCTGTTGTCGCGCCGCGCCATCTGATTGCCCTGCTCGGTCCAGGCGCCGCAGAAGATCCAGCAACCCGAGGCGGTGCTGCCGTCGTCCATCAACTGGCCGAAGCCGGCGAGTTGCTGACCGGCCTTGGCCGAGACCGCGCCCTTGGCATCCAGCACATCGATGACGGCGTAGCCGTTGAACTCCTTGGCGAGTTCTTCCGGCGCCGGCTCCTCGGGCTTGGCGTAGGGCCAGGACAGCCCCAGGATCGGATCGGGGAAGGCCCCGCCGTCCTTCGCATAGGCCTCGCGCAGCTTGAGGAACAGCTCGGACATGATGGCGATGTCGCTGCGCCCTTCGCCAGGTGCCTCGGCGCCCTTGAAGTGCCACTGCAGCCAGCGGCTGGAGTTGACCAGGGAGCCGTCTTCCTCGGCGAAGCAGGTGGTGGGCAGGCGGAACACCTCGGTCTGGATCTCGGCGGTGTTCACATCGTTGTGCTCACCGTGGTTGCGCCAGAACTCGGAGGTCTCGGTGGCCAGCGGGTCCATGATCACCAGCCACTTGAGCTTGGACAGCCCGCGCATCACCTTGGCCTTGTTGGGGAAGGCGGCGATGGGGTTGAAGCCCTGGCAGACATAGCCGTTGACCTGGCCCTTGCCCATCATGTCGAAGTAGCGCAGGACGTCGTAGCCGGCACCGGTGACATCGACCTTGGGCAACCAGTGGTAGCACCAGTCGTTGTCCTTGGTGGCCTTGTCGCCGTACCAGGCCTTCATCAGGCTGACGTGGAATTTGCCGTAGTTCTGCCAGTAGCTCAGCTGCCCCGGACGCAGCGGTTTGCTGGCGCGCCGGGCGATGAAGGCGTTGTAGTCCTGCTCGCCGTCGCCGCCGATGGTCAGGTAGCCGGGCAGCTGGATCGACAGCAGGCCAAGGTCGGTGAGGCCCTGGATGTTGGAGTGACCGCGCAGGGCGTTCATGCCGCCACCCGGCAGGCCGATGTTGCCCAGCAGCAGCTGAACCATGGCGCCGCAGCGGATAATCTGTGCCCCGATGGAGTGCTGGGTCCAGCCCAGGGCATAGAGGATGGTCATGACGCGACCGGGCGCCGAGGTCTCGGCGATTTCGGCCCAGACCTTCTGGATCGCGTCGGTCGGCGTGCCACAGGTCTGGCTGGCCACTTCCAGGGTGTAGCGGCTGTAGTGCTGCTTCATCAGCTGGAAGACGCAGCGCGGATCCTGCAGGGTCGGATCGATCTTGACGAAGCCGTCGTCGCCGATCTGGTAGCCCCAGTTCACCTTGTCGGTGTAGGTGCGCTTCTCGGCGTCATAGCCGTTGTACAGGCCGTCCTCGAAGGTGAAGCCTTCCTTCACCAGGAAGCCGGCGTCGGTGTAGTTGCGGACGTACTCCTGCTGGATCTTGTCGTGGGTGATCAGGTAATTGATCAGCCCGCCGAGGAAGGCGATGTCGCTGCCGGTCCGGATCGGCGCGTAGTAATCCGCCACCGAGGCGGAACGGGTGAAACGCGGATCGACCACGATCAGCCGGGCGTTGTTGTGCGCCTTGGCCTCGGTGACCCATTTGAAGCCGCACGGATGGGCTTCAGCGGCATTGCCGCCCATGATGAGGACGAGATTGGCGTTCTTGATGTCGCTCCAATGATTCGTCATCGCTCCACGGCCAAACGTCGGGGCAAGACCTGCCACCGTCGGGCCGTGTCAAACGCGCGCCTGGTTGTCGAAGGCCAGCAGGCCCAGACTCCGTGCGATCTTGTGCGTCAGATAACCGGTTTCATTGGAGGACGCCGAGGCGGCCAGGAAGCCTGTGGTCAACCAGCGATTGACCGTCTGGCCCTTGTCGTTGGTGGCGATGAAGTTGGCGTCGCGGTCTTCCTTCATCAGGGTGGCGATGCGCCCGAGCGCCTCGTCCCAGCTGATGCGGGTCCACTCGTTGCTGCCGGGCTTGCGGACTTCCGGGTACTTGAGGCGATTGGGGCTGTGGATGAAATCCAGCAGGCCGGCGCCCTTCGGGCAGAGGGTGCCGCGATTGACCGGATGGTCGGCGTCGCCCTCGATGTGAATGATGTTCTGGGCCACGTTCTTGGCCCGGTCGCCCATGCTGTACATGATCAGGCCGCAGCCGACCGAGCAATAGGGACAGGTGTTGCGGGTTTCCACGGTGTGCGCCAGTTTGAAATGGCGCACCTGGTCGGCAAAGGCGGCTGTGGGAGCCATGCCTAACGCCGCCAGGCTGGATCCCGCAAGGCCGACTCCAGCGACCTTGAAGAATTGCCGACGGTTCATATCCACGATTCTTATCCTCGTTCAGGCTGGGTCCGGTGCGTAGCCGAACCCTGCACAGAGAGTAACCCAACAGCCTGGCTTATCGAGCGCTCAGCTGTTGTCGCCGATCAATGGAAGTTGGCCTTCCGTCCTCTGATCCGCCGCGGCCTGACGAATGGCCTGGGATCCCGCACGGCCGGGTACCCTCCGTTGGCAGCGGATCATCGTCGGCCAGCCGCCGCTCACCGAGCGGGTGCGCAAGTCCAGGGCCTGGCGAAAGGTAGCCAGTAGAGCGGTCCGGCGATCCTGGCGACTCGGCAGCTCCGGAAAGTCATGCTAAGCTGGCTAACTTTCCTCGCGATGCCTGCGGACCCCTTCACCATGTCCAAGCACCTGCCGACGCCGCCATAGCGCCACCCCTCCCCTGGTAACGGCCCCTGCGGTCTGTACCCGAGTCCTGCTGCCCTGTCGTCTCTCCGCGATCGCGCCCCGCCGTGCTGTCGCCCGTTCTGGATACGTCATGAAAAGTGTCTCTCCCCGCGCCGACATCCTGGCCGGTCTCACCACGTCCTTCGCGCTGGTGCCCGAGTGCATCGCCTTCGCCCTGGTTGCCCATCTCAATCCGCTGATGGGGCTCTATGGAGCCTTCTTCATCTGTACCCTCACCGCCCTCTTCGGTGGCCGCCCCGGCATGGTCTCCGGCGCCGCCGGCTCCATGGCGGTGGTCATCATCGCCCTGGTGGTGCAGCACGGCGTGCAGTACCTGCTGGCCACGGTGGTGCTCGGCGGCCTGCTGATGATCGCCTTCGGCCTCTTGCGCCTGGGCAAGCTGATCCGCATGGTGCCGCACCCGGTCATGCTGGGGTTCGTCAACGGCTTGGCCATCGTCATCGCCCTGGCCCAGCTGGAGCACTTCAAGCAGGGCGAGACCTGGCTCAGCGGCACGCCGCTGTACCTGATGATCGGTCTGACCGCCGTGACCATGGCCATCATCTGGCTGCTGCCGCGGCTGACCCGCGCCGTGCCGCCGGCCCTGGCCGCCATCCTCGGCGTGGGGCTGGCGGTGCATTTCCTCGACCTGCCCACCCGTACCCTGGGTGACATGGCCCATATCGCCGGCGGCCTGCCGCGCCTGGCGCTGCCCGACATCCCCTGGAGCCTGGAAACGCTGCAGATCATCCTGCCCTATGCGGTGCTGATGGCCCT
The DNA here is from genome assembly GCF_039908605.1 of Pseudomonas aestiva. Classification (NCBI taxonomy): domain Bacteria; kingdom Pseudomonadati; phylum Pseudomonadota; class Gammaproteobacteria; order Pseudomonadales; family Pseudomonadaceae; genus Pseudomonas; species Pseudomonas aestiva. The sequence goes on from NZ_CP150916.1 coordinate 3,746,314, forward strand.
GGTCGGCCTGCTGGAGACCCTGCTGACCCTGAATCTCACCGACGAGATCACCGAGAGCCGCGGCCTGCCCAATCGCGAGTGCGTGGCCCTGGGCGCGGCCAACATGGCTTCGGGGCTGTTCGGCGGCATGGGCGGTTGCGCCATGATCGGCCAGACCATGATCAACCTGAGCTCGGGCGGCCGCGGCCGGCTGTCGGGGGTGGTCGCCGGCGTGCTGATGCTGCTGTTCGTGCTATTTCTCTCGCCGCTGATCGAACGCATTCCGCTGGCAGCGCTGGTGGGCACCATGTTCGTGGTCGCCCAGCAGACCTTCGCCTGGGCCTCGCTGCGGGTGCTGCACCGGGTACCGCGCAGCGACATGCTGATGATCATTGCCGTCACCGTCATCACCGTCTTCGCCGACCTCGCCACCGCGGTACTCTGCGGCATCGTCCTGGCCGCGCTCAACTTCGCCTGGCAGCACGCCCGCCGGCTCTATGCCGACAGCCATCTGGAGGCCGACGGCAGCAAGAGGTACCAGGTGCACGGCACCCTGTTCTTCGCCTCCACCGCCACCTTTTTGAACCAGTTCGATCCGGCCGGCGACCCCGCCAGGGTCGTGGTGGACTGCCGCCACCTGAGTTTCGTCGACTACTCCGCCGTGGCCGCGCTGCGCACCCTGCACGAACGCTATGCCAAAGCCGGCAAGCGGGTGCGGGTGCTGCACCTGTCCCAACGCTGCAAGCAGCTGCTGCGCCGCGGCGGCATGACGGACGACCTCGCCCTCGGCGATTGAACCCGCAACGGCGCGCCCGGGTCTCTCCCAGCAATGTCCTGCTCCTGGAGACCCGCGGCCATGTCCAAGATCCTCGCCTGCCTCGACGGCTCGGCCGTCAGCGCCGCCGTCTGCGACTTCGCCGCCTGGGCCGGCACCACCCTGGATGCCCCGCTCACCCTGCTGCACGTGCTGGATCAGCGCCGCTATCCGCGGCCGGGCCAGGCCACGCCGCCCCTGCTGGTCAACCGCGAACACCTGCTGACCGAGCTGGCGGCGCTGGATGCCCAGCGCGGCACCCTGGCGGAGGACCAGGGTCGGCTGCTGCTCGATGCGGCCCAGCTGCGGGTGGAGGAGCAACAGGCGCGCTGCGCCGGGGCCGTGCTCCAGCATGGTGACCTGATAGGTTCGCTGGAAAGTCTGCAGGAGGATTTCGACCTCATCGTGCTGGGCCGTCAGGGCGAGGACAGTCCACCCAAGCGGCTGATCGGCCGCCACCTGGAAAGCGCCATCCGCCTCCTGCATCGCCCGCTGCTGGTGGCCGGCCACCTGTTCGTCAAGCCCAGCGGCGTGCTGCTGGCCTACGACGACAGCAACAGCGCGCGCAAGGCGGTGACCTGGGTGGCCAACTGCCGGCTGTTCGACGACCTGGCCTGCCACCTGGTGACCGTCGGCCGCGACCGCGAAGAACGCCGCGCCGCCCTCGCCCGCGCCGCCGACGAACTCAGGGCCCGGGGCCGCACGGTCACCACCGCCATCACCGACGGCGACGTGGAACTGGGCCTGGAGCGCTATCGCAAGCAGCACGGCCTGGAGCTGGTGGTGATGGGCGCCTTCGGCCACTCCCGCTTGCGCCACTTCTTCATGGGCAGCAACACCCGCAACATGCTGGAAGCCGCCGGCAGTGCGCTGATCGTAGTGCGTTAGCCCAGGCCACGCGCCGCCTAGAAATCCACCCGCCCGCGACTGGCCTTGAGGCCGCTGCGGCGCGACTTGCCTTCCAGGCGGCGCTGCTTGGAGCCGTAGGTGGGCTTGGTCGGACGCCGCGGCTTTTCCTGGACATTGGCCGTGGCGATCAGCGTGGCCAGGCGCTCCAGGGCATCGGCGCGATTCTGCTCCTGGGTGCGGTATTGCTGCGCCTTGATCACCACCACGCCATCGCGGCTGATGCGCCCGTCGCGCAGCGCCAGCAGGCGCTCCTTGAGCGCTTCCGGCAGCGACGACGCCTGGATGTCGAATCTCAGGTGGACGGCGCTGGAGACCTTGTTGACGTTCTGCCCACCCGCACCCTGGGCGCGAACCGCGGTGAGCTGGATTTCCTGCTCGGGCAGCGTCAGACGCTCGTCGATGACCAGACTCACGCCAGGTGCGCGCCGCGGCTGAGCCAGGCGTCCAGCAGCGGTTCCAGTTCGGCCAGCGGCTGGTAGCCGTTGGTGACCAGCGCCAGCTGGCCGTCACGCTCGGCCAGCAGCGTGGGGAAGCCGGCGATACCCAGATTCAAGGCCCAGTCGAAATCGGCCTGGGTCGCCTGGTGCGCCGGCTCGCCGTCGAACAGCGGCGCGAATTCGATGCGCGGCAGGCCACAGGCTTCGGCCAGTTCCACCAGCAGCGCCGGCTGGGTGACGTCGCGGGCTTCGACATAGAAGGCCCGCTGGATACGCTTGGCCAGCGGCCAGACCGCCTCTTCGTCGAGCTGGCGAGCGGCGACCAGGGCGCGGCAGGCCGGCTCGGTGTCGTACACCAGGCCTTCCGGCGGCCCCTGGTCCAGGGCGAAGGGCTGGCCGGTGGTCTCCTGCACCGCCTGCCAGTAGGCCAGGGTGCGCACCCGGCTGGCGGTGTCCTGGGCCACCCGCTCGCGACGCAGGCCGCCCACCACCAGGTGCAGCGGAATGCCCTGGGCGGCCGCCCGCTCGGCCAGGCGCTCGATCACCGGCGCGAAGCCCCAGCACCAGGAGCACATGGGGTCCATCACATAGAGCAGGCGACCGGGCATCCTAGACCTCCTCGGGGTTGGGCATGGCGTTCAGCCGCGGATCGCGGCCGATGGGATGGGGTTCGTTGCGCAGGCGCGCCAGTTCGATCTGCTTCTGCCGCTCGCGGGCGCCGGCGCGGGTCTTTTCCGACAGCGAATCCCAGCAGTGCGGGCAGCTGATGCCGGGGCTGTAATGCGCTGACTGCATGTCTTCCGGCGAGACCGGCGTGCGGCAGGCATGGCACTGGTCGTAGACCCCTTCGGCGAGATCATGGGTCACGGTCACGCGGTTGTCGAAGACGAAGCACTCGCCTTCCCAGCGCGACTCGGCCGCGGGCACCTCTTCGAGGTACTTGAGGATGCCGCCCTTGAGGTGGAAGACCTCGGGAAAGCCTTCCTGCAGCATGAAGCTCGACGCCTTCTCGCAGCGAATGCCGCCGGTGCAGAACATGGCGACCTTCCTGTGCCGGGCCGGATCGAAGTGCTCGCGGATATAGGCCGGGAAATCGCGAAAGCTCTTGGTCTGGGGATCAATGGCACCCTTGAAGCTGCCGATGCCCACCTCGTAGTCGTTGCGGGTGTCGATCACCAGCACCTCGGGATCGTCCACCAGGGCGTTCCAGTCCCGGGGTTCGACATAGGTACCCACGCGACGGTTGGGATCGACGCCGGGTACGCCCAGGGTGACGATCTCCTTCTTCAGCTTGACCTTGGTGCGATAGAAGGGCTGTTCGGCGCAGTAGGATTCCTTGTGATCGATGTCCACCAGGCGCGCATCGGCGCGCAACCAGGCGAGCACGGCGTCGATACCTTCGCGGCTGCCGGAGACGGTGCCGTTGATGCCTTCCTCGGCCAGCAGCAGGGTGCCCCTGACGTCATGCGCCAGCAGGGTTTGCAGGAGGGGTTCACGCAATTGGACGTAGTCGTCCAGGGTGACGAACTTGTACAAGGCCGCCACGACAATCTTGTCGGTCATCTTCGGGTTCCCAGGGGTCGCCCTCGCAAAGGGCGGACCGGTTAGAACCTGTTCATGACCTGCTGCGCGTCGGCCAAACTGCGTTGAAAAGGTCCTGGAAGGCCAGCCCGTCGGAATGCTCATTTACCACTCGTAAACTCGAGCGCGAGTCCGATCCGCTTCCTCAGGTCTTTTCGCGGGGCCGCCTAGGCCTTGTTTGTCTCTAGCTCGCGAGGTCGTGAAACAGGTTCTTTGACGAAAACGCCGGCAAGGATGCCGGCGCCGATCAAATTTTAACCAATACAGACTACTGCTGAACAGGGCTCGCCGGGCTCAACCCGCCAGATCGTGCTTGCTGCCGCCGCGGCAGGTGGGCGAATCCGGTGCCTGGCCCTGGGCCGCCCACTCCGCCGGGGTGTAGGTGTGCAGCGCCAGGGCATGGAACTGGCCCATGAGTTCGCCCAGGGTGCCGTAGACCTTCTGGTGGCGCTTCACCGCGTTGAGGCCGGCGAAATGTTCGCTGACCACCACCGCCTTGTAGTGGGTCTCCTGGCCGCGGCTGTGCATGTGGCTTTCGTCCAGCACCTCCAGGTGCTCGGGTTGCAACAGGCCCAGGCTGGACTGGATACGTTCGCGCATGCTCATGGGGATACCTCGACTGTGAGAAGCGTCATTCTAGCGAGCCTGGGCGCCGCCCGGAAACGACAAAGCCCGGAACGGGTCCGGGCCTTGTGGCAAGGCTGAATCAGCGCTTGGCGGGCGGGGGTGCGTTCTCGGCACCGGCCGGCGGCTTCACGCCCAGCTCCTTGTCCATCTCGGCGAGGATGCCGTTGACCTTGGGCACCGCCTGCTCCAGCTTGGCCTGGGTCAGCTGGGCGGACTGCGCCGACAGACGCGGCAGGGTGGCGATCATCTTCTTGCCCAGATCGGACTGGTAGAACTTGATCAGGCCCTCCAGTTCGTCTTCGGTGAAGTTGTCGGTGTACAGCTTGACCATCTCGGGCTTGATCTTTTCCCAGCCGATGGTGCTGTCCAGCGCCTGGTTGGCGCGGGCGGTGTAGCTTTCCAGCACGGCTTTCTTGGCCGGCGACTTGGCCTGCTCGAAGTGCTGGGCGAAGAGCTGCTGGACCTGGGCGTAGACCGGCGTGGTCAGCTTGTCGGCGTTGGCCAGCTTGAGAAAGCGCTCCGCGTCGGCCGCGTGGCTCTTGGCGTCGGCCAGGGCGAAGCTGCTGGCGCTGGCGAGCACAACGACAGCGCCAAGCGTACGGAGGGTCTTCTTCATGGGCATCCTTCAGGAGGCTGAAAATGGACCGCGAGTGTGCCACAGAGCGGCTGAACCTGGCCTGAACTTATCGAGGACGGCCGCAAAGTTGAGAATACTTCCCATTTGGGAACCCTGGCGCTAACCTGCTGCCCAAGTTAGCTGGACCCTACCTCATCAACGGAGACCGCCATGAGCCGCACCGAAACCGATAGCATCGGCCCCATCGAAGTAGCCGACGACGTCTACTGGGGCGCCCAGACCCAGAGGTCGCTGGAAAACTTCGCCATCGGCAACCAGCAGATGCCGCTGGCGGTGGTGCATGCCCTGGCGACGGTGAAGAAGGCGGCCGCGCGGGTCAATCTGCGTCTTGGCGAGTTGCCGGAAGACGTCGCCACCCTGATCGAAAAGGCCAGCAGCGAGATCCTCGACGGCTTCCACGATGACCAGTTTCCCCTGGTGGTCTGGCAGACCGGCAGCGGCACCCAGAGCAACATGAACGTCAACGAGGTCATCGCCGGGCGCAGCAATGAACTGGCCGGCAACGGCATGGGCGGCAAGCAGCCGGTCCATCCCAATGACCACGTCAATCGCGGCCAGAGCTCCAACGACTGCTTCCCCACCGCGATGCACATCGCCACCGCCCTGGCGGTGCAGAACGACCTGCTGCCGGCCATCGCCGAGCTGTCCGGCGGCCTGGCGCTGCAATCGGCGCGCTACCAGAACCTGGTCAAGACCGGCCGCACCCACATGATGGACGCCACCCCGGTGACCTTCGGCCAGGAGCTGTCGGCCTTCGTCGCCCAGCTGGACCTGGCCGAGCGCGCCATCCGCAATGCCCTGCCGGCGGTCCTGGAACTGGCCCAGGGCGGCACCGCCGTGGGCACCGGCCTGAACGCGCCCAAGGGCTTCGACGAAGCCATCGCCAAGGAAATCGCCGAACTCACCGGCCTGCCCTTCGTTACCGCGCCGAACAAGTTCGCCGCCCTCGCCGGCCATGAACCGCTGGTGGCCCTGCACGGCGGTCTCAAGACCCTGGCCGTGGCGCTGATGAAGATCGCCAATGACCTGCGCCTGCTGGGTTCCGGTCCGCGCGCGGGCTTCGCCGAGGTAAAGCTGCCGGCCAACGAGCCGGGCAGTTCCATCATGCCGGGCAAGGTCAACCCGACCCAGTGCGAGGCCCTGTCGATGCTGGCCTGCCAGGTGATCGGCAATGACGTCACCGTCGGTTTCGCCGCCAGCCAGGGCCATCTGCAGCTCAATGTCTACAAGCCGGTGATCGCCCACAACGTGCTGGAATCCATCCGCCTGCTGGCCGATGGCAGTCGCAACTTCAACACCCATTGCATCACCGGCATGGAGCCGGACGAGCACAAGATGGCCGAGCACCTGGAACAGGGGCTGATGCTGGTGACGGCGCTCAATCCGCACATCGGCTACGACAAGGCCGCCGAGATCGCCAAGAAGGCCTATGCCGAGAACAAGACCTTGCGCGCTGCCGCGCTGGAGCTTAGCTATCTGACCGACGAGCAATTCGATCAGTGGGTGCGTCCGGAAACCATGCTGGAAGCCGGTAGCCGTGGCTGAGGCCCGCGGCGCTACGCCGCTGGAAGGAGATGGCCGGCGCCTGCTGGTCATCCAGGGCAATCCCAAGCGCACCAGCTTCTGCCAGTCGCTGGCCGACGCCTATGTCCTAGGCGCCCAGGCCAGCGGCCAGGTGGTGCGTCAGCTCAAGCTGGCCGACGCCCAGTTCGATCCGGTACTGCGCGAAGGCTATGACCTCTCCCAGACCCTGGAGCCGGATCTGCTGGAAGCCCAACGGCAGATCCACTGGGCCGAGCACCTGGTGTTCATCTACCCGGTGTGGTGGAACGGCCTGCCGGCGGTACTGGCGGGTTTTCTGGAGCGGGTGCTGCAACCGGGCTTCGCCTTCGCCCAGCGCGACCAGACCTGGGGCGGCGAGCCCCTGCTAACCGGCCGCAGCGCCGAGTTGCTGGTGACCTCCGACACCCCGCCCTCGCCCTGGCAGCGCCTGCGCAACCAGGCGCCCCACCGCCAGGGCATCCAGGAAGGCCTGGAAGCCTGCGGCATCCAGGTGCTGCAGGTCCACGAGTACTCGCCGGTGCGAGCGGCTGACGAGGAGCAGCGGCTGCGCTGGTTGCAGGAAGTGGAGCGGTTGGGGCGGAACGAATAGTCCACCCAAGGGCCTTGGTAGGTTGGGTTGAGCGCCAGCGAAGCCCAACAGCACTTCGACATTGGCCCTATTGGGCTTCGACGATGGCGCCGTCTGAGCCCAACCTAGCGGTCTACTGCGGCCAACCCCGACTCAAGCTCCGAGCATAACCAAAGCGCCTTTTATTCTTTATCCTGCGGATCATCCATCGGCACTATCGGCTCTCCCTTTCGTCTGCGGAGCTCCGCCATGACCCGCTATCTCATCCTTCCTGGCTGGCAAGGTTCCGGCCCCGATCATTGGCAGACTCACTGGCAGCGCCTGCTGCCTGACGCCCATCGCGTCGAGCAGGACGACTGGCAGCGTCCCGATCCGCTGCTCTGGGTCGCCGCGCTCGACAGAGCCATCGCCCAAGCCAATGCGCCGGTGGTGCTGATCGCCCATAGCCTGGGCTGCGTGACCGTCGCGCGTTGGGCGGCCAGTGCCCCGGTGGCCCGTCGGCAGCGGGTGCTGGCGGCCTTGCTGGTGGCGCCGGCCGACGTCGAGCGCCCGGATTGTCCGGCGGAACTCCAGGGTTTCGCACCTTTGCCGCGGCAGCCACTGCCCTTCCCTTCCAGGATAGTGACCTCAGACAACGATCACGCCATCAGTCTCGCCCGGGCCGAAGCCCTGGCCCAGGCCTGGGGCAGCGAGTTGGACATCCTCCCGGGTGCCGGCCATATCAATACCCGCTCCGGGCATCGGCAGTGGGAAGAAGGTCTGCTGCACTTGGCCAAGTTGGGGGCCGCCCAGGGCCTCCGGGTCGCCTGAACGGGGCTCGGAGGTCAGAAACGTCCCATGACCTGGGTCTGGCCGGCCTTGAGCCAGCCGATGCTCTGCAGCACCGGGGCAATCTCGCTGCCGGGCTGCGCCGTACCCTGCACCTGCCCCCGCCAGTTGGCCAGGCTCAGGCGGATCTCCAGATGATGCTGGGCCCCGAGGTCGAAGACGCCCTGCAGCCAGGGCGCCGTCTGGCAATCCACCTGCAACCGGGCCGTACCCAGGGCCAGGCGGCGGGGCACCAGGACCTGCAAGGCATCGCCTTGCCAGCTGCCACTGGCGGCCTGGCACCGGCGCCAGCTGCCTGCCAGCCGTACCTCGCCCGTCAGCCGGCCGGCCAGCAAGGCGCTGCCCGGGGCCTGCAGCCAGCGCAGATCACCGCCGGCGAGATCGGCCTGCCACTGCCAGGGCCAGCCACTCAGGCTCATTCCCCAGGGCGCACCCTCGGGCTCACCTACCGTGACCTGCAGCTTGCCCGGCCAGCGCAGGTGCCACTGCCAGGGACCGGCGCCACCACCCGGCCAGGCGAGGCGTTGCATGCCGCCGCCGAGCAAGGAGCCCTGCAAGCCGACCGACGTGACCTGGGGCGGCAGCAGGCGCGGCAGCCAGTCCGCCGCCGGCCAGTAGAGCAGGCAGCCCAGGGCGAAGATCAGGCAGGCGAACAGGGTGAACGCCAGGCGCACGAGCCAGCGAGTCATGGCGCGCGCTCCACCAGTACCGCCAGGACTTCCAGTTCGAAGGCCATGCCCGTCGGCTGGCTGCGAATTCTCAGGGTCCGGGGTAGCCAACCCCGCGCCCGCGCCCAGGCCTGCAACCGTTCCATGGCGCCCACGTCGACCGCCTCGCCACGCACCTGCCAGACCGGTTCGGCCAGGGTCAGGGCGCTGAAGGTCACGCCGTCGACCGCACCGCGCCAGTCGGCCTCCTGCAGCGGCTGGGCGACGGGCAGCGCCCGGGCCTCTTCGGCGAGTCGAACCCAATCGGTGGTGGCTGGGCGGCTACCCGGGGTGGCGCGCAACATCAAAATGGCGGCCAGCACCAGGATGACCAGCCCGCCAAGGGCCAGCCGCTGGCGCTCGGCGGGCAGGCGCTGCCAGTGCTGAAGGATGGTGCTCATGGTCGCTTCTCCACGGGGCTAGCCAGGCGCAGGGTCAGGCGTCCGGCCTGACGCTCCCACCGCAGGGTAGCGAATTCCTCGCCGAGCCGGGTGCGCAGGGCCCTGTCCAGGCTGGCGGGCCCATCCAGCACCACGCGGATGCCCTGTTCATCCAGCGCCCACTCCACCAGCTGCCAGCCGGGCTGGGCGCCAAGCGCGGCACCCAGCGGACCGCTGAGGTGCTGCCAGAGGCGCCACTGCCCTTCCAGCTGCCGCCGGGTCCGGCTGGCCAATTGGAGCTCGCGCTCGGCGCGGCCGGCATCGAGACGGTCGCTGGCCAGGCCCAGGCGCTGGGCGACAACGTCCCGGTCGAGCCGTGCCAGGCGCCCATGCTGGAGCTGTTGGATGCCCAGATGCAGCAGCGCCAACCCGGCCGCCGCGGCCATGCCCAGCAGCAGGGGCCGGGGCAGCCCCAGAGACGGCCGGCGGCGGCGCTGGCCCTGTCGCGGCCAGAGGTCCTGGGCCGCGGAGCCGGTGACAGCATCGGGCCAGAGCCGCTCGGCGGACGCCGCGGGTCCCGCATCGATCAAGGCCGCCAGGGCCGGCGATAGGCTGCCTGCGAGTGCCGCTGGCCAGGTCAGCCAGACCTCGCGGTCATCGGTACGAGTCTTGAATCTCAGGCTGTCGCCCAGGCGCAGGCCGATCCCACCCTCGGCCGATGGCTCGGGCAAGAGCTGGAAGTCGACCCAGCAGGCCGCCACTGTCCAGCCGCAGGCGGCGCAGTGTTCACGCCAGGCTTCCAGCAGCGCCCGGTCCAGGGCCAGCAGGCGCAGTCGTCCGGGCACGCGCGCCAGGCAGACCAGGTGCTGGCCGCTGGCATCCTCCAGCAACTGATCTTCCAGCAGCAGTCCCCACTCGTGCGGGCGCAGCCCCTTGGGCGCGGCCACATCGAACAGGCTGCAGTCCTCACCGTGCAGCAGCAGGGTGACTGTCTGGGCGGGCGCTGGCAGCGCTGCCGCGGCTTGCAGCTGGCCGTCCTGGAGGTGCGCGACTACCAGCGGATTGTCCGAGCCCGGCGGACCGGGGCGCCGCGTGCGCAGCAACAGGCGCACGGAGCTGTGGGCCGAGCTGAGGTCACGGCGCATCAGGGGCAGCAGGCGCCCGAACGGGAGGGAGGTGAGCATGGGTCAACCTGTCTGAGGCAAGGCGAAGGTGCAGACATAGCCGGCACCCTGCAAGGTAAAGGTCAGCCGTACCCCATTGGCAGGTTCGGTCTGGGGCGGATAGGCGAGCCAGCGTCCGTCGCCGTGGAATTCCAGCTGCAGGCGCTCGACGCCCGGTTGGTCGAGCACCGGCTTCCAGACCGGGGCTTCCACCGCATCCAGCTCGGCGCTGCGCCACAGTCGCAGTCGCTCCTGGCCGGCGTCCCATTCCAGGCGCTGGCGACGCAGGCGGCCGGCACCCTGCTCCGCACTCAGCGGCAGGACGTCCAGGGCGACCCATTCCAGCCGATTCTCGTCCGGGCGCCAGTCCAGCAGGGCGTTGTGCAGCGGCAGACGGTGCTCCTGCAGCGGGCGCAGGACCAGACCTCCCAGGCGCCGATCCAGCAGGCCGCAGAGGTCCAGCACCCGGGCATCGGTCGACTCCCGGGCGGCCAGGCGGCCACGGGCATCGAGCCAAAGATTGACCAGGCTACCGAGCAGCACGGCGAGCAGCGCCGTGAGGGCCATGGCCAGCAGCACCTCGATCAGGGTCATGCCCGCCTGGCTCTTCATGGTTGGGCTCCGGCATGGATCGGCCAGTCGCCCAGGGCCCGCCCGAGAGCGGCATCGGCATAGAGCGCCAGCCGTTGCCCGCCCAGGGGCCCGCCCGCGCGCTCCAGACGCCAGTAGCAGCGCTCGCCTCCCTGGCTCAGTTCACCCTCACTGGCGGTCAAGCCTTCCACCTGCCAGCGGGTCTGGAGTTCGCGAGCGCAGAGCTGGGCCAGCTCGCGGGACTGGACGACACCGGCGATGTCCAGCCGCTGGCCGATCACCTGGCTGACGCCCACCGCCATGAAGGCGACGATGGCCAGGGCAACCAGCACCTCCAGCAGGGTGAAACCGCGCTGCTTCATGGCCGTTCCACCGAGGCACGGCCGCGTGCGTCGACCACCAGCAGCCACTGCCGCTCTTCTTCGGCGAACGCCAGGCGCTGGCCCTGGGTATCGCCGTTCGGCCACCAGATCAGGCGCGGCTGCGGGCTCGCAGGTTCGACCAGTTGCAGACCGGATGGCCAGCGTCCGTCCGGCAGATCGGCGCTGGCCAGGGGTTGCCAGCGTGGCCCGTGGGTATCGGCCACCAGTTGCAGATAGCGAAAGCCGCTGGCGTCGTTCTGCCAACCGAGGATGCGCCCGCTGCGGCGGGCGGTGTCCCGTGCCAGCTGGAAGTCGCCCGCCAGGCTTTCCAGCCGCCACTGCCCGGCCGGACTGCCACCGCCGAGGCGCGCCACGCCCACGGCAGTCAGCAGCCCGACGATCAGCAGCACGACCATCAGCTCCAGCAGGGTAAAGCCGCCCTGGCGCGCCGACATGGGGATTCAGAGCGTCCAGTTGCCGATGTCGGCGTCACTGCCCTCGCCGCCTTCGCGGCCGTCGGCGCCGAGGGTGTAGAGGTCCACTCGGCCATGCTCACCGGGGATGCGATAGCGATAGGCGGCGCCCCAGGGATCTTCCGGCAGGCGGCGGATATAGCCATCGGCGCGGTAGTTGCGCGGCTCGGGGCCCTGAGTCGGCTTGCTCACCAGAGCGGCGAGGCCCTGCTCGGCGGTGGGATAGCGCAGGTTGTCCAGGCGATACATGTCCAGCGCCTGCTCCAGGCTGGCGAGATCGGCGCGGGCCTTCTGCTGCATGGCCTTGTCTTGGTTGTCCAGCACATTGGGCGCGACGATGGCCACCAGCAGGCCGATGATGAAGATCACCACCATGATCTCGATAAGGGTGAAACCGGCCTGGCGGGCGGGTACGGCTTGGGAAGGCATCGCGAAAGTCTCCTTGGGGTGCATCAGAGGTTGAGCGCCTGGTTGAGCTGCATGATGGGCAGCAGGATGGCGAGCACGATGGCCAGCACCACGCCGCCGAGGACCAGAATCAGCACCGGCTCGAACAGCGCCAGGGCCAGGTCCACCTGCTGGTTGAAATCCCGCTCCTGGGCCTCGGCGACCCGCTCCAGCATGGCGTCCAGGGTGCCGCTGGCCTCACCGCTGGCGACCATGTTCACCAGCAGCGGCGGAAACACCGCGGCGCTGTCCAGTGCCCGACCGAGTCCGGTACCGGCGGTGACCTGTTCGATGGCCGCTTCCAGGGCATCGCGCAGGACCTGATTGCCCAGGGTGGCGCGGCTGACCTGCAGGCCTTCGAGCACCGGGATGCCGCTGCCGACCAGAATCGCCAGGCTGCGGGTCAGGCGGGCGCTGTCGAGGGTGCGCAGCAACTCGCCCATACGTGGCAGGCGCAGCAGCTGACGATGCCAGCGTCGCCGCCACTCGACCTGGCGCAACAGGCGCTGGAGACCCAAGCCGGCCAGCAATAGCAGACCCAGCAACCAGGGCCCGAAGACCAGCAGGCCATCACTGACGGCCACCAGGGCGCGGGTGATCCAGGGCAATTGCAGGCCGCTGTGGATGAATTGCTCGGTGAGCTTGGGCACCACGAAGGTCATCAGCCCCGCCACCACAGCGACCGACACCAGGGCCAGCGCCAGCGGATAGATGAGCGCCGTGCGTGCCTTGTGGCGCTGGCGCTGCACCCGTTCGAGATAGTCGGCCAGGCGCTCCAGCACCGGCCCCAGGCGCCCGGCCCGTTCGCCAGCGGCTACCAGGGTCAGGTACAGCGGATCGAAGGTGCCTGGATGGCGACCCAGGCTGTCGGCCAGGGTATAGCCCTCGCGCACCTGGCCCAGCAGATCCAGCAACAGCGCCTTGAGCGCCGCCTGGCGACTCTGGCGCTCCAGCATCTGCAGGGCCTCGGCCAACGGAATGGCGGCGCTCACCAGGGTCGCCAGCTGGCGGGTGAAGTCGGTGCGGCTGTTGGCGTCCAGCCGGCCGCCGCGACCGCGCGCGCCGCGGGCCGGACCGGTCGCCTGTACCTCGCGGGGAAAGAGGCCGCGCTCGCGCAGCAGTTGGCGGGCATGGCGCTCGCTTTCGGCCTGGATGACATCGCGCCGGCGACGCCCGTCGCCATCCAGCGCCAGGTAACGGTAGGCCGGCATCAGCGCAACGCTCCGCCGAGGGCGTTACTGGTGCACCGCACGCAGCACCTCCGCCAGGCTGGTCTCGCCCGCCGCCAGGCGCTCCAGGGCACTCTCGGCCAGGGTGGCGCGACGGCCTGCCAGTAGCCGAGCCATCTCGCCCTCCCCTGCGCCACGATAGATGAGCTCGGCCAGTTCGGCGTCCAGGGCGATGAATTCATAGAGGCCCAGACGACCGCGATAGCCGCTGCCGTTGCAACTTGGGCAACCCTGGGGCTCGCGCAGCCGTTCGAGTCCGGCCAGCCCCGGCAAGAGCGCCTGCTCGGCCGCCCGCAGCGGACGCCAGGCGGCGCAGCCACAGAGCCGCCGCACCAGGCGCTGGGCCAGGACGCCCTTGAGGCTCGACGCCAGCAGGAAGGGCTCCACGCCCATGTCGCGCAGGCGGGTGATGGCGCCCAGGGCGCTGTTGGTGTGCAGGGTGGAGAGCACCAGGTGACCGGTGAGACTGGCCTGCACGGCGATGCCGGCGGTCTCCACGTCGCGGATCTCGCCGATCATGATGACGTCCGGGTCCTGACGCAGGATGGCCCTCAGGCCGCTGGCGAAGGTCAGGCCGGCGCGCGGATTGACCGGGGTCTGGCCGATGCCCGGCAAGGCATACTCCACCGGGTCTTCCACGGTGAGGATGCTGCGGCTGCCTTCGTTAAGCAGCCCCAGGCTGGCATACAGAGTGGTGGTCTTGCCCGACCCGGTGGGTCCGGTGACCAGCAGGATGCCGTTGGGCTGGGCCAGGGCGCCGCGCAGGCCGGCATCGATGGCCGGTGGCAGGCCGAGGCGCGAGAGCTCCAGCAGGCTGGCCTGCTTGTCGAGGATGCGCATGACCACCCGCTCGCCATGGACGCCGGGCAGGGTCGAGACACGGATGTCTACATCGCGACCGCTGGCCCTCAGGGTGATGCGGCCGTCCTGGGGCTGGCGCTTCTCGGCGATGTCCAGCCGCGCCATGACCTTGATCCGCGACACCAGCATGGCCGACAGCGCCCGCGGCGGGCGTAGCAGCTCGCGCAGCACCCCATCTACCCGAACCCGCACCACCAGCGCCTGCTCGAAGGTTTCCACGTGCAGGTCGGAGGCGTCCAGGCGCAGGGCCTCGGCGAACAGGGCGTTGATCAGGCGGATCACCGGCGCCTCGCCAGCGCTGTCGAGCAGGTCCTCGACCCGTGGCAATTCTTCCATCAGTCCAGCCAGGTCGACGGTCTCGCCAAGGCCCTCCACCAGCGCCTCGGTGCTGGCCTGTCCGGCCTCATAGAGCGGACCCAGGCGCTGCTCGAAGACCTCGCGCGGGAGCCATTCGCAGCCCTGCGGCGGCCCGTGGCGGCGCTGCACCTCCTGCAGCAGCGCCAGGTCCGCATCCTGGCGGCACAGCAACCGATAGCCGTCGGACCCGGCGGCCAGGGCGATGCCGGCCTGGCGCGCCAGGCGATAGGGCAGCGTTGGCGTCATCAGAGGCCGTCCAGGCGCGCCCGCGCCGAGGGATAGAGACTCTGCAGGGTGGGCGCACCGCGCGTGCCCGGGGGCGTGGCCGGCAAGGCCGCGGCCGGGGCGGCGGCGCGCATGCCGCGGTACTTGTCCTCGCTGATCTGCTGCACCAGCGCCGGATCCCGGAGGATGCGGGGGCGGATGAACACCACCAGATTCTGCTTGGTGCTGGAGCGGGTACGCGACTTGAAGAGATTGCCCAGTACCGGCACATCGCCCAGCAGCGGCACGCGCTGGTCGCTGTCATTGCCCTCGTTGCTGATCAGGCCGCCCAGGACGATGAGGCCATTGTCCTCCACCATCACCGTGGTCTTGATCTCGCGCTTGTTGGTGACCACGTCGCTGGCACGCACGTTGTCGGCCAGCGACGAGACTTCCTGGACGATCTCCATGCGCACGGTGTCGCCCTCGTTGATCTGCGGCTTGAGGCGCAACTTGACCCCCACTTCGCGACGCTCGATGGTCTGGTAGGGATTGGCGTTGTTGCTGGTGACCGAACCAGTGACGAAGGGCACCTCCTGGCCGACCATGATGGAAGCCTCGGCGTTGTCCAGGGTCAGCAGGGTCGGTGTCGACAGCAGATTGAAGCCGCTCTCGCTGCGCATGGCCTGCAACAGGGTGACGAAGTTCAGCCCGCTGCCGCCGATGCGCCCGACGCCCGCGGAGATGCCCTGCATGCCCGAGAGTAGACTGCCCAGGGCACTGGTGTCCTGGTTGGCCGCGGCGGCGGCGATACCGTTGATGGGCGTGCTGTTGGTGAAGTTGACGCCGCCCGCCGGCAGGTTGCCGTTGCGGTCGAGGAACAGCCACTGGACACCCAGCTGATTGGCCTTGGTGTCGGTGATCTCGGCGATGATGGCTTCCACCACCACCTGGGCGCGGCGGATATCCAGCTGGCTGATGATGCGCTTGTAGCCGGCCAGCTCCCGCGGCGGCCCGATCAGCACGATGGAGTTGGTGCCCATGTCCGCTTCCAGCCGAATACCGGGTGCTCCCGGCGCCCCTGCCCCGCTGCTGCCCTTGATGGAAGGAGCCTCCTCCTCTCCACCACCCTCAATAGGGGTGCTATTACCCATGGGCGCTGTTGCCACCGGAATCTCCACCCGCGCCTCCTGGGTGACCTCGCCGCTCAGGCCGCGCAGCACCTTGACCACCTCGCCGGCCTTGGCGTGATGCAGATAGACCACCTCGGTGTCGCTGGCGGCGTCACGGGAGACGTCCAGCTCGGCGACCAGGCGGCGCACCTGGCGGCGGACAGCTTCGTCCCCGCGCACCATGAGGGCATTGCTGCGGGCGTCGGCCAGCACCTGGACCCCGCCGCCGGCCTGGCCGCGACTGGCCAGCAGCCGCTCCACCAGGGGCGCGGTATCGCGCGCCTGGGCATGGCGCAGGGCGATCATTTCCACCGGTTCGTCGCGCCCGCGATCCAGCCGTGCCAGCAGTTGGCCGATGCGGCTCAGGTTGCTGCGCCAGTCGGTCACCACCAGCAGGTTGCTGGCCGGATAGGGCGTGGCCACCCCGACCCGGGCGTCCATCAGCGGACGGACGATGCCCAGCAGCTGTTCGAGATTGCCGCCACGCACGGCGAACACCCGGGTGGCCACGGTATCGCCGGCGCCGGGCTTGGCCGGAGCGCCATCGTCTACCTCTACCGGCAGGGGTTCGGTCCGGGCCGCCTGGTCGGGCAGGATCTTCACGCTGCCGTCGTCCAGCTCCACCGCGGCGTAGCCGTTGGCGCGCAGCTGGGCCAGGGCCAGGGCATAGACATCGTCGGCAGCCAGGGGCTGGGCACTGCGCACCGTCAGGGTGCCGCGCACCCGCGGATCGATGACGAAGTTGGTGCCGGTGATGCGCCCCACGCTTTCGATGAACAGATCGATCTCGGTGTTCTCGAAATTGACCTCGAAGCGTTGTTCGGCCTGGGCGCCGAGCAGCCAGAAGGCGAGGAGCAGGCCGCAATAGCTGCGTTTTTTCACAGGGACAGTCTCACGGGTAGGGCCAGGGCGCGGCCCTGACGTTCCAGTTCCAGGGTCAGGGCACCGGTGGCGCGCCATTGCGGCAGGCGCTGCAGCAGCGCCCGGGTATCGGCCACGGGGACGGCATCCACCCGGCGCAGCACGTCCCCGGGTTCAAGTCCGAGGCCGCTGAAGAAGGCCGGCTCGGCGCCGGGTTGCAGGCGGTAGCCGGTCAACTCGCCATGCTCGCGGACGGGGGTGGCGCGAATGCGGCGAAGCAGGCTGGCCAGATCGCCCTCCTCCGCCACTGGTGTGGGCAGCGCCTTGACTGCGGCCGGCTTGGTCGTACCGCTGGCTGCGAGGCCCACCAGCTCACGCGGCGCGGGCCAGGGCAGCCGCTCTTCGCGGCCGGCGCGGCTGAAGACCAGGCCCTGGGCGTCGATGGCGGTCAGCACCAGCCCGGGCGCCAGGCTCTCGCCCAGCACCAGGGACATCTGGCGATCGCCGTGGCGCAGCACCACGACGGAGCCGTCGATCGGCACCGCCTTGATCGCTCCGACCCACTGGATCGGCAGGGTGCTGGATGCCGCCTGGCTGGCGGCGCGCCAATGGCCGGCCAGCAGATCGGTGGCAGGTGACGGCTCGACCCGGACGCTGGGCGCGGGCACTGGCAACCAGAGCAGGCGCAGATCGCTCGCCACCCGCGCGGCCAGCCAGGCGGCGATGCCCAGCCACAGCAGGGTCAGCAGCCGCAGCGCCAGGGGATGGCTGAGCAACCGCCCCATCAGGCCAACCGCTCCAGACGCTGACGCAAGGCAGCTAGCGGATGCCAGCCCGGATGGCCCTCGACGAACTCCAGTCGCGGCACCGGCAAGGGCGCCAGGCCCCAGTCGGCGGGCCGGGCGCGCAGATAGGCTTCCAGGCGTTGCCAGAGCGCCTCGCCGGTGCCGAGGTCACGCCCCAGGGCGAAGGTACGACAGGTGAAGGCGGCGCCCAGGGGCACCTGCAGGGGTGCGATACGCTGACCACGGGGCGCGCCATAGCGACAGCTCCAGGGCGCCCCCATCAGCCGCGGCAGGTCCTGGCTGTTGTCCAGTAGCAGAGGCTCGCCGAAGCGGTTGTCGGCAGCCTCTTCCAGGAGCGTGCGCAGGCCGTCGGCCGTGGTAGGCAATTCCAGCACCGTGGCCTCGTGGCCGCCACAGAGGGCGATCAGGTGTTCGCGGGTGATCCAGTCGCCCCGCCGCAGCGGCAGGTCGTATCTCAGGCCAGGCAAGAGCACCGGCTGGGCCTCGCTGCCACCCAGGGCGGCAGCGATCAGCGCATCCCAACTGCCGCCCAGCAGATCGCGGCGCCAGAGATCCACCGGCGCGCGCGCCAGGCGCTGGTCGAGCCAGCCGGCGTGGGGCGCCCGGGCCACCGCTAGCCGCTGTTGGTAGTTTTCCAGCAGGGCGCGATCGAGCACGCGCTCGACCTGTACCGGATGAAAGACGGCGTCCAGACGCCAGCCATCGCGACCGCCCCGGCAGCGGACTTCGAAGATGCCGACGCCCCGGGCACCCGGCAGGCACACCGGCAGCGGCCGACCACTGCCGCGCATTACCGGAATCAGCTCCGGCCAGAGATCCTGGCCGCGAGCGCAGAACAGCAGGTCAGCGTCCTCCAGCCGCTCGGCCAGCCACAGGCCTGGCCCAGTGCCGACATCGGCCAGCACCACCAGCAGATCGGCCTGCCCGCGCGCCTCGCTCAGCACCGGACGCAGCCGGGCATACCAGTCGGCCAGGGGCGCCTGCTGGTCGCTGGCATAGGGATCGGTCGCCCCGACCACGGCGATGCGCACGCCGTCGCGCTCGATCAGGGTGAAGGGGGCGACGCCCAGGGCGCTGCGCTGCTCCTCGGTGAGGGTGGCGCCCAGTACCGGACGACCGTAGCGGCGATAGAGGGCGGCGCTGCGCTCGGGCCAGAGCAAGCGTTCGTCACTGCTGACCCGGACCTCGCTGCCCAGCAGCTGGCTGCCATCGACCCCCGCCTCGCCACGGGTGAGCTGGGTCAGGCCGCTGCCGTTCCAGCACTGACCATTCTCCAGTGTCAGGCTGCGGGTCGCGCCCTGGCGGGTACGCAATTGGATCAGTTGGCAGGCCAGGGCGGCATAGCCGCCATAGCGCTGGCCATCGCCACGCGCGGCATCGAGCAGGGGTGCCAGCGTCGGGGCGAGACGAGCCGCATCGGTGCCCGTGCGCCAGGGCGCGGCGCCAATGCGGCCGGCAGGTCCCAGGCGCACCCGCGGTACCACAGGCCAGCCGGGATCGCGGGCATCCAGGGTGTCGGCCACATAGAGCAACTGCAGATCGGCGTCGACCGGGCTGGCGGAAAAGCCTCGGGCACAGCCGCCCAGCAGGGGCGCCGTGACGCCTGCCGCGAGCCAACCCAGGACCTGGCGTCGTGCCCAGTTGCTCATCCGATGTCTGCCATGCGCGCTAGAGAGGGCGGCATCCTAGACGGCGAAAAGCTACAAATTCATGACAAAACAACAGGTTACAAACTGTTACAGCTCAGCTGCCAAGGAATGACCGGCTGTAACCTTTCAGTCACCAGACCATCACAGAGGCTTCCTAAAGTCGCCGGCTCCCGTGATTAATCAAGGAAGCTTTGCGCATGAGCACTTTCACGAGCGATGACCGTAACCGTAATGAAAGCGGCAACGAACCGCTGGATGCCGTCGTCGACCGTTACCTGTCGCGCCGCAGCGTCATGAAGGGTGGCCTGGGCGCTGCCATCGCCATGATCGCCGGCGGTGGGCTGACCGCCTGCTTCGATGGCGGTGGCGGCTCGCACGACGATCCGGCTCCCAGCCAGCCGACCCCGGCGCCGCAGCTCAAGCTTGGTTTCGAATCCATCCGCGGCGCTCGCCTCGACGCCATCGTCCTGGCCGCCGGCTACAACGCCCGCACCCTGGCCCCCTGGGGTACCCCGCTGAACAACCTGGCCAACGCCTGGCGCAGCGATGGCAGCAATACCTCCACCGACCAGGCCAACGCGGCCGGCATGCACCACGACGGCATGCACTTCTTTCCGCTGAACAACTCCAGCAGCGACGGCCTGTTGGCCATCAACTACGAATACATCGACCAGAAGGTGCTGCACCCCAACGGCCCGACCACCACCAACGGCAAGCGCCCCGCCGAGGAAGTGCGCAAGGAAATCAACGCCCATGGCGCGGCGGTGATCCGCATCCGCAAGGTCGACGGCATCTGGCAGGTGGTGACCAACGACGCCCTGAATCGTCGCTTCACCAGCGCCACGCCGATGGACATCGCCGGTCCGCTGCGCGGCAACGCCAACCTGATCACCCCCTTCTCGCCCGATGGCACCCGTACCCGCGGTACCAACAACAACTGCGGCAACGGCTTCACTCCCTGGGGCACCTACCTCACCTGCGAGGAGAACTGGCCGGGTATCTTCGTCAACAAGGGCACCCTGCCGGTTGACCAGAAGCGCATCGGCATCACCAACAAGAGCAACTACGGCTGGGAGACGCCGGCGGGTGATGCCAGCGAGGTGGACAACGAATTCCGCCGCTTCGACCTGACCGCCACCGGCGCCAGCGCGACCCAGGACTTCCGCAACGAAGCCAGCGGCTACGGCTACATCGTCGAGATCGACCCCTACAACAGCGCCGCGCCGGCCACCAAGCGCACCGCCATGGGCCGCTTCCGCCACGAGGGTTCGGCCTACGGCATTCCGGTGGCCGGCCAGCCGCTGGCGTTCTACATGGGTGATGACTCGCGCAACGAATACATCTACAAGTTCGTCTCCGCCGCCGCCTGGGACCCGGCCGATGCCAACTCGGCCAATCGCCTGGCCATAGGGGCCAAGTACCTGGACAACGGTACCCTCTACGTCGCCCGCTTCGACGATGGCGGCAACGGCAAGTGGCTGCCGCTGACGGTCAATGCACCGACCAAGGATGGCCATACCCTGGGCGCCCTCTACGGCGACCTGGCCGGCATCATCCTCAACACCCGCGGCGCCGCCGATGCGGTGGGTGCGACCCCCATGGATCGCCCGGAGTGGACCACCGTTAACCCTTTCACCGGCGAAGTCTACGTCACCCTCACCAACAACTCGGCGCGCACTGCCGCCAACGCCGCCAACCCGCGGGTACCCAACGTCAACGGCCACATCGTGCGCTGGAAGGACAACAGCAACCAGACCGACTTCACCTGGGACATCTTCGTCTTCGGCGCGGACGCTGGCGCGGCGCCGGACATCAACCGCTCGGGTCTGACCGAACTCAATCAGTTCGCCAGCCCCGACGGCCTGGCCTTCGACAGCCGTGGCATCCTCTGGATCGAGACCGACAACAGCGACAACGCCGTGGCCGAGTACACCAACGATCAGTTGCTGGCGGTCATCCCGGCCCAGGTGGTGGACGGCAGCGGCAAGCAGGTCGCCATCTCGGCCACCAACCAGACCGCGCTGCGCCGCTTCCTGGTCGGTCCCAACGGCTGCGAGATCACCGGCATCACCTGGACGCCGGACCTCACGACCATGTTCATCAACGTCCAGCATCCGGACAACTGGCCCTTCAGCGACGTCGCCACCGAGGCCACCCCGGCCGGCACCAAGGTGCGCCCCCGCGCCTCCACCGTGGTGATCCAGAAGCTCGACGGCGGCCCCATCGGCGTCTGATCGCGTCGGCGATAGCCAGGCTCCCCCGGTCGGCGACGACCGCGGGAGCCTTTTGTTTTGCGGCGGACTCGATATTCGTCCTGTGACGTTTTCACCTCCTGGCGCCAGATTGACCGTAGGTTGGGCTGAGACTGCTCCATCGTCGAAGCCAAACATTGCCGGCACCCAAGCCCCGCTACGTTGGGCTTCGCTACGCTCAACCCAACCTACGACGAGTGGTGAGAACGGCCGCTTCGGCGCACGCTGGCCGCGATCAGCTACTGCAACACCTCCGCCCCTGCCGGTCCAGGGACCCAGAGGGTGGTGTCCCGCGTCGCCAGCCAGCGCACCCGTTGCGCCGGCACCGCCGCGTGCCAGCGACTCACGCCCTGGGCCGCCAGCTGCCGCACCTGGCGAAAGACCTGGCCATCGCGACGCACCTCGACCCCGAGCAGGAAGTCGCCGCTATTGAGGATCAGTCGCTGGGTCAGCAGACTGAAGGTCTTCTCCCCCACCCCGGGCAAGGCCTGGCGCAGGGCCTCGACAGTGGCGTAGCCCTGGGCAGGCCGCGCGGTGATCAGCAGCTGCAGCGTTTCCCGCGGCACCTCATCGAGAAACAGCGCCTCCAGCAGCAGCAGTTGACCCATGCCCAGGGCATTGGCGTTGAGGCGCCAGCCTGAGGTTTCCGGCAGCGCACAGAGCTCGCGCAGGTGCAGATGCCGACCGGGTTGCGGCGGCACGATCAGATCCAGCTCACCTATCTCGGTCAGCGGCAGATTGGGCACCAGCACCGGTGGCACCAGGCGCAGGGCCTCGGGGGTCTCCAGGCCGAATTCGCGGCTCTCGCCATCGGCATCAACCCAGTCGGCAAGGCGTTCGGCAAAGCCCTGGGCCGTCAGTCCCGCCTCGCCCAGCCCGCCAGGACGCTGCGCCAGCAATTGCTTCAGCTGGCGCAAGGCCAGGTCCCGCTCCGGGCCGGCCAGGGCATTGACGTTGAAGCAGCCATGCAGATCGCGCAGCTGGGCCCGGACCTGGGCGCCTTCTACCTCATAGGCCAGCACCTCGCCTCTCAGGCTCTGCCAGAATTCCGGCCGCTGCCGCGCCCCGGCCTGCACCAGCCCTTGCGTGACCACATGCTCCGCGCCGGCCGCCAGTGCCCGCGCCAGGGTCTCGTGCTCCAGCAACCGCGCCCGCTGGAGTTCGGCTCGCCCCTCGGCCAGCAGCACCGGCAACAAGGCCGCCACCAAGGCCAGCGCCCAGAGCGCCATCAGCAGCGCCACGCCTCTTTGTCGCCGCACCCGCATTCCTCCAGGCAAAAGCGGCATTGGAGCGGACACAGGTTGCAGATTCGTGGCAATGCGTGGATCAGCTTCCCCGTTGGGCTTCGCTGCGCTCAACCCAACCTACGCCCCACGTGACACCCCGTAGGTTGGGCTAAGCGCAGCGCAGCTCAACAGACAACGAAAAAACCCGCCACCAGGGCGGGTTTCCTCACCACCAGGGCCGCATCACAGCTTGGCGATGGACACCTCTGTGGATTTGACGAAGGCGATCACCTCGCTGCCCACCACCAGGTCCAGCTCCTTTACCGAGCGGGTGGTGATGACGGAGGTGACGATGCCGGCGGCGGTCTGGACGTCGATCTCGGAGAGCACCGAGCCTTCGATGATTTCCTTGATGGTGCCCTTGAACTGGTTGCGAACGTTGATGGCCTTGATGGTCATGGCAGAACTCCTCGGATGAGCGATCAGTAGGCCCAGCGCAGTTGCGTGGGCAGGGGTTGCACGATTTCGGGTAGATCGGGATTGAGCGGTTGCTGCAGCACCCGGGCCAGTACCTCGGCTTCCAGGCGCGCCAGTTGGGCATCGCCGGCGGCCCGGGGGCGCGCTAGGTTGACGTCGAGATCCAGACCGACATGGCCGTCTTCGATGAGCACCACGCGGTCGGCCAGGGCTACCGCCTCGCCTACGTCATGGGTCACCAGCAGCACGGTGAAGCCGTGGCGCTGCCAGAGGCCTTCGATGAGCTGCTGCATCTCGATGCGGGTCAGGGCATCCAGGGCGCCCAGCGGTTCGTCCAGCAGCAGCAGGCGCGGCTGGTGGATCAGGGCGCGGGCCAGGGCCACGCGCTGCTTCTGGCCGCCGGACAGCGCCGAAGGCCACTCCTGGGCGCGATCGGCCAGGCCGACCGCCGCCAGGGCTTCCAGGGCGCGCGGTTTCCAGTCGCCCCTGAGGCCCAGGCCGACGTTGTCGATGATGCGTTTCCAGGGCAGCAGGCGCGCATCCTGGAACATCAGCCGGGTGTTTTCGCGGTGCTCCGCCAGGGGTTCGTCCTGCCCCAGCAGGGTGCCGCCACTGGCGCGGTCGAGACCGGCCACCAGGCGCAGCAGGGTGCTCTTGCCGCAGCCACTGCGGCCCACCACGGCGACGAACTGGCCAGCCGGGATCTGCAGATCGATCCCGTGGAGCACGGTGCGCTCGCCAAAGGTCTTCACCACCTGTTGCAGCTTGAGGGCGATGCCCCGCGAGAGCGGCGGAACGGCTTGCAGACTGGTCATGCGTGGGCTCCCTTCTGATAGGCCGGGTGCCAGCGCAGCCAGGCACGTTCCAGGCCGCGGGCGGCGAGATCCGCCAGCTTGCCAAGTACGGCGTAGAGCAGGATGGCCAGCACCACGATGTCGGTTTGCAGGAATTCCCGGGCGTTCATCGCCAGGTAGCCGATGCCGGAGCTGGCGGAAATGGTCTCGGCGACGATCAGCGTCAGCCACATCAGGCCGAGGGCGAAGCGCACCCCCACCAGGATGGCCGGCAAGGCGCCCGGCAGCACCACGTGCCAGAACAGCCGCGCCCCGGAGAGGCCGTAGCTGCGGGCCATCTCCACCAGCGCCGGATCGACGTTGCGGATGCCGTGGTAGGTGTTGAGGTAGATGGGAAAGAACACCCCCAGGGCCACCAGGAACAACTTGGCCGACTCGTCGATGCCGAACCAGAGGATCACCAGCGGGATCAGCGCCAGGTGCGGCACGTTGCGCACCATCTGCAGGGTGCTGTCGAGCAGGCGCTCGCCCCATTTCGACAGCCCGGTGATGAAGCCCAGCGCCAGGCCGATGCTACCGCCGATGGCGAAGCCGATGCCGGCGCGCCAGCCGCTGATGGCCAGGTGTTGCCAGAGCTCGCCGCTCTTGACCAGACTCCAGCCCGCTGCCAGCACCGCCGCCGGCGACGGCAGGATGCGACTGGACAGTAGGCCGCTGCTGACCGCCAACTGCCAGGCGACGATCAGGGCCACCGGCACCACCCAGGGCGCCAGGCGCTGCAGTTGACGTTCGATCGTGCTGTTCATGCCTGCCTCCCTCAGCTCTGCGCCGCTTTCTGCGGCAGGATGTCGTTGGCCACCATCTCGCCGAAGGGACTCACGTAGTTGGCACCTTCGACCTGGGTCGGCCGCTTGACCGGCAGGTGCGGGAACAGCAGTTCGGCCACCCGATAGGATTCTTCGAGGTGCGGATAGCCGGAGAAGATGAAGGTGTCGATGCCGAGGGCGGCATATTCCTTGACCCGCGCGGCCACGGTGGGACCGTCGCCGACCAGCGCGGTCCCGGCACCGCCACGCACCAGGCCGACACCGGCCCAGAGGTTGGGCGCGATCTCCAGCTTGTCGCGACGGCCCCCGTGCAGGGCCGCCATGCGCTGCTGGCCGACGGAATCGAAGCGGGCGAAGGCGGCCTGGGCCTTTTCGATGGTGGCGTCGTCCAGGTTGGCGATCAGCCGGTCGGCGGCCCGCCAGGCCTCTTCATTGGTCTCGCGGACGATCACGTGCAGGCGGATGCCGAAGCGCACCGTGCGGCCCTGGGCGGCGGCCTTGGCCCTGACCGCCTCGATCTTCTCGCGCACCGCATCCAGGGGCTCGCCCCAGGTCAGGTAGAGCTCCACCTGCTCGGCGGCCAGGTCCTGGGCGGCATCGGAGGAGCCGCCGAAGTACAGCGGCGGGCGCGGTTGCTGCAGCGGCGGATAGAGCAGCTTGGCGCCCCTCACCTGGATATGCTTGCCGTCGTAGTCCACCGTCTCGCCTTCCAGCACGCGACGCCAGATGCGGGTGAATTCCACCGAGGCTTCGTATCTTTCGCTGTGGGACAGGTGCAGGCCGTCACCGGCCAGTTCGTCCGGATCGCCGCCGGTGACCAGGTTGAACAGCGCCCGGCCGCCGGAGAGGCGATCCAGGGTGGCCGCCTGCCGCGCTGCCACGGTGGGCGAGATGATCCCGGGGCGCAGGGCTACCAGGAACTTGAGTTTCTGGGTGACCGGGATCAGCGAGGCGGCCACCAGCCAGGAATCCTCGCAACTGCGGCCGGTGGGGATCAGCACCCCGCCGAAGCCCAGGCGGTCGGCAGCCTGGGCGACCTGGCTCAGGTAGCCGTGGTCGACGGCGCGGGCGCCTTCGGCGGTACCCAGGTAGTGGCCATCGCCGTGGGTCGGCAGGAACCAGAAGATATCGAGACTCATGGGGCTTTCTCCAGCAGGCGAAATCAGGGTTTGGCGGCAGCGGTCTGCAGACTGGCGGGCGGGGTCCACACCACGTCATGGATGACCAGCGGCTTGGGAATCAACTTGAGGGCGGTGAAGGCGTCGGCAATCTTCTGCTGCTGCGCGGCCACCTCGGGACTGATGAAGCGGGCGCCATAGCCCTGGCGCCTGACCACCCGCTCGGCGGTGTCCAGCGGCAGGTTCAGCAGGGGTGCCACCTGGGCGGCGACCTGGTCAGGGTGGGCCTTGGCCCACTCGCCCACCGAGCGCACCTCGTCGACGATGGCGCCGACCTGTTCGGGATGGGCCTTGGCGAAGCTGCGGGTGGCCAGATAGAACTGGTGGTTGTCGGCCAGGCCGGTGGCATCGGTCAGGGTGCGCGCCTGCAACTGGGTCTCGGCGGCGGCCTGGTAGGGATCCCAGATCACCCAGGCGTCCACCGCGCCGCGCTCGAAGGCAGCCCGGGCATCGGCGGGCGGCAGGTAGACCGGCTGGATGTCCTGGTAGGGGATGCCGGCCTTGGCCAGTGCCTGCACCAGCAGGTAGTGGACGTTGGAGCCCTTGTTCAGGGCGATCTTCTTGCCCTTGAGATCGGCCAGCGACCGGATCGGCGAATCCTTGGGCACCAGGATGGCCTCGCTGGTGGGCGCCGGCGGCTCGTGGGCCACATAGACCAGGTCGGCGCCGGCGGCCTGGGCGAACACCGGCGGTGTCTCCCCGGTCACGCCGAAATCGATGCTGCCGACGTTGAGGCCTTCCAGTAGCTGCGGGCCGCCGGGGAATTCGGTCCACTGCACCTTGACGCCGTCCTTGGCCAGGCGCTGCTCCAGGGTGCCGCGGGCCTTGAGGGTGATCAGGGTGCCGTACTTCTGGTAGCCGATGCGCACCGTCTCTTCCGCCTGGGCCAGGCCGGCGGCCAGGGTCAGCAGGGAAACGGCGAGCAGCGAGCGCGTGAAGGAGAACTGCATGACTAAGGCTCCTGGTCAGATGCCCCAGCGCGCCTGGCCGATGCGATCGGCCAGCAGCTCGGGGGTCAGGGGTTGGGGACGCCGCACCAGGGTCGCGTGAAATTGTTCGAGGGATTCGTGCAGGCGCTGCTCCAGCGCCGGGGTCAGGGCGACCCCGGTCTCGGTGTAGCTGACCTGGCTGTCGTCGGCGAAGACGCCGTTGAGGATTTCCTGGGCCTTGAGCGCCGAGAGCACCGGCTTCAGCGCGTAGTCGATGGCCAGCAGATGACCGCTGGAGCCGGCGGTGGCCAGGGGCAGCACCACCTTGAGTGCCAAGGCGCGCTCGGGCAGCAGGTCCAGCAGCGTCTTGAGGGCGCCGGCCAGGGAGGCCTTGTAGACCGGGGTGGCGATCACCAGGCCATCGGCGGCCTGCAGCTGGGCGATCAGTTCCACCACGGGCGGGCTGTCGAAACGGGCGCCGATGAGGTCGGCGGCGGGAAAGTCCTGGATGCGCCAGCGGGACAGTTCCACGCCGCGCCCCTGCAGCCAGTTCGCTGCCAGATCCAGCACGCCGCTGGAGCGCGAGCGCGCTGCCGGACTGCCTGCCAAAGTCACCACCTGCATCGCCGTCTCCTGGAGAAAAAAGAGCGGTGTCGCGCCGCTCGAAAAAGGAATGAGCGGACCTTAGCAGCGGGTGTTTATTCCCTAAAAATACCCTTTCGGCACTTGGTTATAACCAGAAAAACAAAACCCCGGCCTGGGCCGGGGTCTGGTTGTCGCAGGAGATTTCAGCGATTCGGTTGAGGCGTCAGGCGCAGATAGGGTTTCACCGCGGTGTAGCCCTTGGGGAAGCGCCGCTTGAGTTCTTCCTCGTCCTTGAGCGACGGCACGATGACCACGTCGTCGCCATCCTTCCAGTTGCCCGGGGTCGCCACCTTGTGGTTGTCGGTGAGCTGCAGGGAATCGATCACCCGCAGGATCTCGTCGAAGTTGCGCCCGGTGCTGGCCGGATAGGTGATCGACAGCCGCACCTTCTTCTGCGGATCGATGATGAACAGTGAACGCACGGTGAGGGTGTCGTTGGCGTTGGGGTGAATCATGTCGTAGAGGGTCGAGACGCTGCGATCGGCGTCGGCCAGGATCGGAAACCCCACGGCGGTGGCCTGGGTTTCCTCGATGTCCTTGATCCAGCCCTGGTGCGATTCCAGACCGTCCACCGAGAGGGCGATCACCTTGACGTCGCGCTTGGCGAATTCGTCCTTGAGCTTGGCGGTGAGACCCAGTTCGGTGGTGCAGACCGGGGTGAAGTCGGCCGGATGGGAGAAGAGCACGCCCCAGCTGTCGCCCAGCCACTCGTGGAAGCGGATGCGACCCAGGCTGGAATCCTGTTCGAAATCGGGGGCGATGTCGCCCAGACGGATGGTCATTGGCAGTTCTCCTGATGCAGGTAGGGATAGCGGCACTATGCCGCCCACCAGAGCGGGCGGGAAAGATCGGATCACGCTGTGGTTATAACGCGAAAGCCGACCCCTCTTGGGCCATCCCCCGGTCGCGACGCCACGCGCCGCGTGATCATCCTCACAATTCCGTCGCGCTTTTTCCACCCGGGCGCAGCGCCCGCTAGGGTGCTACACCTAAGGAAGATCGACGGACCGCAATTCGGCCGAGCGGGGCAACCCGCAGCGCTCGCCATGGTCTGTTGGCAAGACGAGGAGGAGATTCTCATGTTCGGCAAACGCAATGACGACCCCGGTGCCACCACCCATTTCCGTAGCGAGCGCGTCAGCGTGGTCAACGGCCAGTTCTTCTTCACCACCCGCGAAGGCACCCTGGAAGGCCCCTTCTTCAGCCGCGAGGAAGCCCTCAACCAGATCGATCGCTATGTCGAACGGCTGCAAACCTCTCAGGGCCTGATGCGCCAATCCGTCAGCAACGTCTGACCGCCTGCGCTCGATCCTTTAGACTGCGCGCCCTGAATGCCAGGCCGCGCCGCTCATGACCGACTTCCAGCACGCCCAGCTCGACTGGGACGCCTCCGGGCAACCGCTCTCCCGCACCTATGGCGATGTCTACTTTTCCCGTGCCAGCGGCCTGGAAGAGACGCGCTACGTCTTCCTGCAGCAGAATCGCCTGTCCGAACGCTTCACCGCGCTGGCCGCGGGAGAGGTCTTCACCATAGGCGAGACGGGCTTCGGCACCGGCCTCAACTTCCTCTGTGCCTGGCGACTCTTCGCCGCCTTGGCTCCAAAGGAAGCACGCCTGCATTTCGTCAGCGTCGAGCGCTTTCCACTGACCGCCGCCGATCTCGCCCAGGCACTGACCCTCTGGCCGGAACTCGCCCCCTACAGCGCGGCGCTGCAGCGGCAGTACCAGGCCATCCATCCGGGCTTCCAGCGCCTGATCCTGGACGACGGGCGCGTCACCCTGACCCTGCTGGTCGGCGATGTGCTGGAGCGCCTGCCCGAACTGGATGCCCGGTGCGACGCCTGGTTCCTGGACGGCTTCGCCCCGGCCAAGAATCCCGAGATGTGGACGCCCGCGCTGTTCGCCGAACTGGCGCGGCTGTCCCACGCCGGCACCACCCTGGCGACCTTCACCTGTGCCGGCTTCGTCCGCCGTGGCCTCAACGAGGCCGGTTTCGCCATGGCCAAGGTGCCCGGCTTCGGCCACAAGCGGGAAATGCTGGCTGGCGCGCTGGAACGCCCGGTCACTCCTGCCGCCGTACCCTGGTATGCCCGCCCACCGCGCCCCCGGGGCCCGCGCACGGCGCTGGTCATAGGCGCCGGCCTGGCCGGTTGCGCCACCGCCGCCAGTCTCGCGCGCCGCGGCTGGCAGGTCCGGGTCGTCGAGCGCCACGGGGCGCCCGCCCAGGAAGCCTCCGGCAATCCCCAGGGGGTGCTCTATCTCAAACTGTCGGCCCATGACACCCCGCTCAGTCGGCTGATCCTCGACGGCTTCGGCCTGACCCTGCGCGAGCTCCAGGCACTGCCTCCGGGTGCCGCCTGGTCACCCTGTGGAGTGCTGCAACTGGCGCTGACGGACAAGGACGCCCAGCGGCAGGCGCAATTGGCGGCGCACTTCCCCGCCGATCTGCTGCAACCGCTGGATAGGGAAGCCGCCAGCAACAGGGCCGGCATCGGTCTGACGGCGGGTGGCCTGTTCTTTCCGGAAGGGGGCTGGGTGCATCCGCCCGCCCTGTGCGCGCACTGGCTGACCCATCCGAACATCGAGCTGGTCACCCATACCGAGGTGACCGCCCTGCAACAAACCGAGCATGGCTGGCAGGCCCGCACCCAGGGTGAGTCACTGGCGGCGACGGTGGTCGTGGTGGCCAGCGCCGCCCAGGCCAGGACGCTGCTGCCTGAGCTGCCGCTCAAGGCGATCCGTGGACAGTTGTCCGCGCTGCCGGAAACCCCGGACAGCCAGGCGCTGGCGACCGTGGTCTGCGGCGAAGGCTATCTTGCTCCGGCGCGGGAGAGTCGGCATTGTCTGGGCGCCAGCTTCGTCTTCGACCGGGACGACACCGAACCCAGCCAGGCGGAACACCAGAGCAATCTGCAGCTGCTCGCCGAGCTGTCGCCCGAGCTGGCCGCCAGCTACCAGGCCGAGGCACTGGACGGTCGGGTGGCCTTTCGCTGCACCTCGCCGGACTATCTGCCCCTGGTCGGGCCGGTCGTGGATGAAGTCGCCTTCGCCCAGCAGTATCAGGCGCTAGCCTACGACGCCCGCCAGGTACCCGAGCAGGCGGCGCCCTGGCGTACAGGACTCTATGTGAATCTGGCGCACGGCTCGCGTGGCTTGGTCACCACCCCGCTGGCCGCCGAACTGCTGGCGGCCTGGCTGGAAGACGAACCCCTGCCGGTGGCCCGACGGGTGGCCGAAGCCTGCCACCCCACTCGCTTTCCCCTGCGCCGGCTGATCCGCGGCGGCTAGATGATCGCCAGCGGCGTCTTGCTTTGCGGCGGTGGAAAGGCACCGTCGAGCAGCGCGAAGTCTTCTTCGCTCAGGCGCAGATCCAAGGCCCGCGCATTCTCTTCGAGATGTCCGGCATCGCCCGCCTTGGGAATGGCGATCACGCCCGGCTGACGCAGCACCCAGGCCAGGGCGATCTGCGCCGGGGTGGCCTGATGCCGCTCGGCCAGGGTTGCCAGGGTGGGGTGCCGCAAGAGATCGCCGCCCTGCCCCAGCGGACAATAGGCCATCACCGGCATCTGCTGACGCTGGCTCCAGGGCAGCAGGTCATGCTCGATGCCGCGCTGTTCCAGGTTGTAGAGCACCTGGTTGGCGCTGCAGCGATCATCGTTCAATTCGAGCATGTCGCTGGTGTCGAGATTGGACACGCCCCAGTGGCGGATCTTGCCTTCGTCGCGCAGCTTCTCCAGCGCCATGACCGTCTCGATCAGCGGCACCTGGCCGCGCCAGTGCAGCAGATAGAGGTCGATGACATCGGTGCCCAGGCGCTTCAGGCTGCGTTCGCAGGCCAGAGGTACCCCGGCTTCGGTGGCATTCTTCGGATAGAACTTGCTCACCAAGAACACCTCGTCCCGCCGACCGGCGATGGCTTCGCCAACCAGTTCCTCGGCGCGGCCTTCGCCATACATCTCGGCAGTGTCGATCAGGGTGAGCCCCAGGTCCAGGCCCTGACGCAGGGCACTGACCTCCTGGCGATGCAGGTCGGCGTTCTCGCCCATGCGCCAGGTTCCCTGGCCCAGCGCCGGAACGGTAGTGCCATCGGGCAAACGAACGGTTTGAGCGGTATTCATGGACGCATCCTTCTCTTGGGGTGTGGACGTTGGAACGCCAGCGCGACGCCGATTCTCCCGGTCATCCGCCAAACGGCAGCCAACGCCTCCCCACAGGCCCTGCGACCTGACGTCGCACTGGTAAAGTACGCCTATAAGGATTCCAAGAATAACCACCAGGACCTGCCATGAAACCGTCGATCCTGGGCCTTTGCGCCCTGCTCTCTGCTGCCCTGCCCATGACCTCCAGCTACGCTGATGTCATTACTCTGAGGTTTTCCCATGTGGTGGCACCGGAGACCCCCAAGGGCAAGGGTGCTCAGCTGTTCCAGCAACTGGTGGCGCAGCGCCTCGCCGGGCAGGTCCAGCTGGAGGTGATGCCCAGCGGCACGGTCTTCACCGATGCCAACGAACTCCAGGCGCTGCAGGACGGCAAGGTAGACATCCTGGCGCCGGCGATCAGCAAGCTCACCGAACTCAGTCCCAAGCTCAAGCTGTTCGATCTGCCCTTCCTGTTCGAGAGTCGCGCGGCCCTCGATCACTTCCAGGCCCGACCCAGTGGTCGCCAGCTGCTGCACAGTCTGGAGCCGACCGGCATCATCGGCCTGGCCTATTGGCCCAACGGCCTCAAGCAGCTGGCGGCGCGCAAGCCCTTGCGCGAACCCGGCGATGCCAGGGGGCTGGTGTTCCGCATCCAGAATTCCGACGTCCTCCAGAGCCAGTTCGAGGCCCTCGGCGCCACGACGGTCAGGCTGCCCTTCAACCAGACCCTGCAGGCGCTCACCATGGGCACCGTCAATGCCACCGAGAACACCTGGTCCAACTACTGGAGCCAGCGGCTCGATCAGCAGCAGCGCTATTTCACCGAAAGCAATCACGGCGCCCTGGACTACATGCTGATCGTCAAGGCGGATCGCTGGCGTACCCTGCCCTTCGCCGTACGCAGCACCCTGGAGGAAATCATCGACCAGGTGACCTTCGAGGTGAAGAAGCAATCCGAGGCGGAAAATCAGCGTGATCGCGCGCGCATCGCCGCCGCGGGCGGCAGCGAGATCATCACCCTCACCCCCGAGCAACGGACCCGCTGGCGCGAGGCCATGCGCCCGGTGTGGCAACGCTACGAAGGCGAGCTCGGCGCCTCCCTGCTCAAGGCCGCCGAGACCTCGAACTAGAAGCGCTGTTGCGGCGGTACGGCCCAGCGGCGCAAGGGCAGATTGCCCGGCTCGCGACACTGCAGATCGCGAAAGGGCCCCGCGACCCTGACCCATCCCGCGCCCGGCGGCGTCTGGGTACAGAACTCCTGGCCATCCGTGTTGCTGCGCCAGCGCCAGTAGGCCGCCGGCTCGGCGAAGGCGTGAGTACCCAGCAGCCCCAGCAGGACGATCACCAGGGTCCTGCCGGCGGCTCGCTGGAACCTCTCGCGCGATAAGCATGTCGGTTTGAGGGTAGTCCCCTCGAATTCGCACAGGATCTTCGCCATGCCGCTGTCCGTCTTGCGTAGCAAACCCACCCTCCTCGCTCTGGCCCTGGTTGGCGCCGGTCTCGCCCTGACCGGCTGCGCCCGCGATCCGGAAAAACGTTCGCTGGGTGCCGAAGCGGTCAGCAATGCCAAGAGCATGGCGCGTACCGATGCCGACATGCAGAAGGTGCTCGACAAGTACGCCAGCTTCGATCCCAAGGCCGTGGAAAAACTCACCGCCCAGCAGGCTCGCAAGCAGCCTACCATCGCCGATGCGGTCAAGGGCATCCTGCAGGACGAAGGTCGTCCCACCCAGCCCGAGGCCCTGGTGCCCGGCGTGACCAGTGTCGACCGCGCCGTCGACGGCGCCGCCGGTGTGCTGCCGGCCCGTATCTACACCCCCGAAGGCCAGGGTCCCTTCCCGGTCATCCTGTATTTCCATGGCGGCGGCTGGGTGTTCGCCGATCGCAACGTCTACGACGGTGGCGCCCGCGGTCTGGCCAAGCAGGCCAATGCCATCGTGGTATCGGTGGACTATCGCCAGGCGCCCGAATACAAGTTTCCCGCCGCCCATGACGACGCCCTGGCGGCCTATCGCTGGGTGACCACCCATGCCGCCTCGCTGAATGGCGATCCGCAGCGCCTGGCCCTGGCCGGTGAAAGCGCCGGGGGCAACCTGGCGGTGGCGACCGCCGTGGCGGCGCGCAAGGCTGGTCTCACCGCGCCCAAGCACGTGCTGTCGGTCTATCCGGTGGCCCAGACCAACACCCATACCCAGTCCTACGAGCAGTACGACGACGCCAAGCCGCTCAATCGACCGATGATGCTGTGGTTTGTCGAGCAGGTGACCCGTACCCCCGCCGACCTCAAGGATCCACGCCTGGATCTGACCCGGGCCGATCTCGCCGGCCTGCCGCCGGTAACCATCGTCAATGCCGAGATCGATCCCCTGCGGGATGACGGTGGCTTCCTGGAAACCGCCCTGCGCCAGGCCGGCGTGCAGGTGCAGCGCAAGGTCTATCCGGGCGTTACCCACGAGTTCTTTGGCACCGCTGCCGTGGTGCAGAAGGCCAAGGACGCCCAGGCCTACGCCGGCAGCCGGCTCAAGGCCGATCTGGGCAACTAACGGCGGCTCGCTCGTCCTAGACACCGCCGGCCCCGTGCCGGCGGTGTGCATTCAGTCAGGAAATAATAGCGGCCCTGCTTCGCGCATGAAGATCTCACAGGTCTTGGGCCCGACCCCCTTCAGCCGCTGTAGACGCGCCTCGAAATCCGCACGGTCCGTACTGGCGTCGCGCAATCTCACGAAGCTGCCGCCATACTCCTCCTGTAGATGGAGACAGACGTCCAGCAGACGCGTGGCCGTGCTCTCGTCATAACGCCGGTAATGTCCTTCGCCGAGATAGCCGACCAATTGCCGCCAGCTCAGGTTGAGCAGCTTGCGCGGCGTGTCGCGACCATAGGTGCGATAGAGCACCGTCCAGGCCTGGGCGGCGATACCCTGGGAGATGCGTTTGCCGAACAGGTAGCTCGCCAGGAACCAGCCAAACAGCGCCGATTCGTCGTCCACCTCCAGCGTCAGGCCGAGATCGGCCGCCGAAGTCGTCTTGCTCAAGCCGTATCCCTCGCGTAGGCGTCTTGCCTAGGAAGGCTCTCCACCGCCTGGGGTTCGACATCGGCGACGGCCGGCAGGCTACTGGCGGATCACCTGGCCGCGCTGCGGGGCCAGGCGTGCCAGCAGGGCATTCTGCGCCCGCTCCGGAACGTCCTCACGCTGCATGGCCAGTTGCAGGTCTTCCACCAGGGCATTGAAGTCGGCGGGTTGCAGATTCAGACCGCGATGACTTTCGGCCATGCTCGCCCCTTCATAGCGGCAGGGACCGCCCGCATCGACGCAGAATTTCTGGATGAGCAGACTGCGCAGTCGCGCGATATCGACGTTGGCGAAGTAGTGCCGGATCCGCCCGTCACGCGCCACATTGAGCAGCATCCCCTCGACGATCCGGGTGATGCCGGGCTGGCCACCCAGCTCCTGATAGAGCCGATCACCCACCGGCGGCTGAGGCGTGCACCCCAGCATCAGCAGCAGCGCCGCCAGTACCAGCGGTTTTCCCTGCATCAGTAGCTTCCCTGCAGCGACAGATAGAGACCCTGCTGATCGTCCAGGGTGGCGATCTCGCCCAGCCAGGCATAGGCCAGCACCAGCGACAGGTGCTTGTTGGGGAAGTAACCGACGAAGGTATCCACCCAGTCGCTCTCCCGGGTGAAGGACAGATTCTGCGGCTTCTCGCGATACTCCATGCCTACCGCCCAGCGCGGATTGAAGAACACCGCGGCCGAGCCTTCCTTGAGCCACTGACGGCTGTCGTTGCGGTCACCACCGAAGCCCAGCAACCCAATCTCGTTGGCGCGGCTGTACCTGAGACCGACGTTGAGCAAGAGGTTGTAGCCGAAGGCACCGCCCAGCAACAGCCGACTGGCGCCCAGGTAGCCCTCGACATCGCTGTCGCGCCGCGCGCCCACGGCAGCGGGAATGCCGAAATCCCGTTGATGCTTGTATTGCACCCCCACGGCTAGCTGCGGCAGCCGGTCGTAGATCAGGTCGCCCGCCAGGCGCACCTTGGCGCCGACGATGTCCTGGCTGAGGCTGTCTTCCTCAAGCTTCATCAAGCGGCGCAGGGTCGGCATGTCCAGGCGCTGGCGGGCATAGGAGACTTCCACCCGATTGTCGTAGGCCACCGCCACGCCGGCCGCATCGAGCCGGTAGTCACCGGTCCACACCCGGGTGGCAAAGGCCGTGGCGCCGGGCTGGCCGCTTTCGCCATAGCCACCGATCACCGCCCAGGGCGTGATACCGCCGCCCGCCGCGCCTTCCAGACTGCTGGCGCCGCCGGTGGCCAGCAGCTTGCCGCCGTCGGCCTGGGCAGCGGTCGCCAGCAGCAGGCAAGCCAGCAGCCAGCCGTGCTTCATGACAACGCCTCCAGCACCGGCTGACTCTGCCGCTCCATCCAGGCCTCGAATTCCGCGGCCGGCACCGGGCGGCTGATGTAGTAACCCTGAATCACATCGCAGCCCCAACTGCGCAACAGCGCCAGGGCCCGGGCTTCCTCGACCCCCTCGGCGACCACTTCCAGGCCCAGGTTGTGGCCCATCTCGATGGTCGAGCGGACGATGACGGCGTCATCGTTGCCCGGCGCCAGTTCCTTCACGAAGGACTGGTCGATCTTCAATTCGTCCACCGGCAGCCGCTTCAGGTGCGCCAGGGAGGCATGCCCGGTACCGTAGTCGTCCACCGACAGCCGGATGCCCAGCACGGACAGCTGCGTCAGCAGCGCGATGGCCGCCTCGGGATCGTCCATGATGGCGCTCTCGGTGATCTCGAAGGTCAGCTGCCGCGCCGAGACGCCGGCGTCATCGAGCCAGCCCATGACGCGCTCGGGCAAGCGGGCGTCGGCCAGGTCGACCGCCGAGACGTTCACCGATACCTTTACCTCGCGATCCTGGGTCTGCCAGAGCGCCAGCTGCCGGATGGTCGCCTGGATTACCCAGCGGGTGAGTCCGGCCATGCTGCCACTGTGCTCGGCCAGGGGAATGAATTCACCCGGCGAGACCATGCCCAGCTCGGCATGGCGCCAGCGCAGCAGCACCTCGGCCTGGTGCGGCCCATTGCCC
The DNA here is from genome assembly GCF_039908605.1 of Pseudomonas aestiva. NCBI lineage: Bacteria > Pseudomonadati > Pseudomonadota > Gammaproteobacteria > Pseudomonadales > Pseudomonadaceae > Pseudomonas > Pseudomonas aestiva. Next base: position 3,783,075 of record NZ_CP150916.1, read on the forward strand.
TGCAGGGCCACCTTGGGTTGGAACACCAGCATCAATTCACCCCGTTCGCTCGCCAGCGGCAGGTCGTGGACCAGTTGCAGACGCCGCTGCTGGGCCGCATCCCGACCTTCATCATAGACCCGAAGGCGATCCGGCACCTGGCCGGCATCGAGCATGGCACTGCGCGCGCGCTCGATCAGCAGGGTCGGATTATCGCCATGGCGGGGATACTCGACGACGCCGATCCGGCAACTCAGCCGAAACAGCTGGCCTTCCCATTCGATGGGTTCGGCCAGTGACAGGCGCAGTTGCTCAGCCAGACCCACCGCGCCTTCCAGGCCGACGCGACAGAACTGCACGAGAAATTCGTCGCCCACCGGGCGCGACACGCAGCCGCGCCCGGCCAGCAGCACCTGGGCACGCTCGGCCACCATCCGCAGGATACGATCCCCCCCGGCAACCCCGGCGCTTTCATTGATCGCCTGGAAGCCGTCCAGCCCCAGGTACAGCAGCGACACCTGGGACTGGGTGGCGATAAAGACCCGCAGCCGCTCCTCGGCCAGGATGCGATTGGGCAGACCGGTCAGGGCGTCATGCAGGGCATTGTGGTTGAGCCGCTGCTCGCGCTCGGCGATCCCCTGGCGCATCTCTTCGAGCACCTGTGCCAGCCGGCCGAATTCGTCACGGCGCTGGACCTCCACCTTGACCCCATAATCTCCCTGACCGATGCGCCAGGACATCACCGACAGCTGCCGCAGCGGCTGGGCCAGGTTGCGCGCAAGCCAGAGCGCACCTAGCAAGGCCGCCAGCAGGGCACCGCCGGCGATCAGCGCCAGTTGCCTGAGCAGGGGTTCGAACTCGGCCATGGCCACGTCGAGCGAACGCAGCAGATAGACCTGTACCGGATGGTCGGCGGTGCCGAGGGTCAGCCGCTTGACCTGATAGAGCCGGCCGCCCAGGGTCAGCTGCCAGCTGTCGCTGCCCTGGGGTGAAGTCGCCAGCTCATGCAGCAGCAGCCGTCCCTGCTCCTCCGGCAGGGTACTGGCCATCAGCGCGGCTTCGCCGAGAAACACCACGTCCAGATTGATCAGCGAGCGAAACTCCTCGGCCATGGTCTGATCCATGGCGAAACTCATCACCACCTGGGCGATGGGCACAGGGGCACGGACCGGCACCGTGACCCGCAACTGCGGCAGGCCGGTACCGGCCAGCACGCAACTGCCGTCATTGCCCGACGCCATGGCAACGGGCAGACGCTCGCCTTCGCTATGCGCCGCCACGGTGCTGGCGATCAGCCGGCCGTCCAGATCCAGCAGGTAGGTATCGCCCGCGCCCACCCGGGCGCCGTGGTTGGCCAGCACCGACCTCAGCGTCGGCACATCGCCACTGGCCACGGCGTCGCGAAAGCCGAAATCGGCGGCGAGCACCCGCACGGCATCGTTCAGCCGGCGGCAGCGGCCGTCCAGCACCTGGCGGAATACCCGCGCCCCGGTGTCGAGCTGGTCATAGGACTGGCGCACGGCACTGGCCTCGGTGGCAGCCTTGACCGTCAGATAGACCAGGGTGATGACCACCAGCATCAGCAGGAAGAGGCTGCCGGCGATGCGGGTCTGGAAACTATGGATGAGCTTCATCGTGCGTGGCCTTGTGGAAGGCATCCTCGAAAGCCGAGCTCGCCGGTTCCGCAGGCTGCGGCTTCGGCTGGACCGCCAGCTGGAGTTTCAGAGTCACCGGCTTGCCCGCCACGTCCAGCGCAGGCTGGGCAACCTCCTGCTTGTCGCTGAGGTCGGGATGCCAGAGCGCCAGCTGATAATGACCGTCCGGCGCCTCCAGTCGGGCGCGACCCTGACTGTCGGTCACCGCGGAGCGCCCGGCGGTGGTCACGTAGACGTAACCAACCATCCAGTCATGGATGTTGCAGCCCACCACCACCACGCCGGGCTGGTCGAACACCACCGGTGTGCTGGGAAGCCCGTGGTAGAGCGGCAGCTCGAAGCGCTTGGGACTGGAAAAGGAATACACCTGATGGCGAATGTCATCGGTATTGGGAAAGCTCACCGCCGTCCCGGTGGCCACCGCCAGGACATGGGGGACGAATCGCCGATTCTGCTGATCAATGGCCGCGGGCTGCCGCTCGGGCACCAGGCCCTGGCCCGACAGCATCACCACGGCATCGGCCAGGGGCGCCCCCTGACCATCGACCACCTGCACCGCGACCTCGGCCGCTTGCGCAGCTCCCAGGCCCAAAGCCAACCATCCCGCCACCAACCAATGCTTATTCACCCGCTGCTCTCCACCACGCGCCCTGGGAAACTCTCGCCGGCTTCGCGGCGTGACTTCAGCTTTAGCGGCAGTGCCGGAGGAATCTTTATCGTCGCGGTGGCCAGGCACGGTCCCGGTCGTCGCACTTCGAGCGGTACCCGGCGGTCAAGAAGGACAGGTCTTTGCCTGCGTTGAAAAAGCGCCACCCTCGCCCCATGTTGGCCTCACATCCAAGCCCAAGGTACGCCAATGAGCGATCAGGACAATCAAGCGGATATTCTCAGCGAAGAAGCCGGTCAGACCGGCCTGGTCCTGCCTGGCCAGAATCTTCCCGACAAGCTCTACGTCATTCCCATCCACAACCGGCCCTTCTTCCCGGCCCAGGTCCTGCCCGTCATCGTCAATGAAGAGCCCTGGGCGGAAACCCTGGAACTGGTGGCCAAGACCGACCACCACTGCCTGGCGCTGTTCTACATGGAGCAGCAGCCCGGCGATGCCGAGGGTTTCGATCCCGACCAGCTGCCGCAGCATGGCACCCTAGTGCGCATCCACCATGCCACCCGTCAGGACGGCAAGCTGCAGTTCGTCGCCCAGGGCCTGTCGCGGGTGCGCATCCGCGGCTGGCTGCGCCGGCAGCGCCCGCCCTACCTGGTGGAGGTCGAGCACCTGCGCCCCAACCCCGATCCCAGTGACGAGGTGAAGGCCTACGGCATGGCGCTGATCAACGCCATCAAGGAGCTGCTGCCGCTCAATCCGCTCTACAGCGAAGAGCTGAAGAACTATCTCAATCGCTTCAGCCCCAATGACCCCTCGCCGCTGACCGACTTCGCCGCCGCCCTCACCACCGCGCCGGGCGACGAACTGCAGCAGGTGCTCGATACCGTGCCCATGCTGCAGCGCATGGAAAAGGTCCTGCCGCTGCTGCGCAAGGAGGTCGAGGTCGCCCGCCTGCAGAAGGAGCTGTCCGCCGAGGTCAATCGCAAGATCAACGAGCGCCAGCGCGAATTCTTCCTCAAGGAGCAGCTCAAGCTGATCCAGCAGGAGCTGGGCATCACCAAGGACGATCGCAGCAGCGACATCGAAAGCTTCCGCCAGCGTCTGGAAGGCAAGAGCCTGCCCGAAGCCGCGCAGAAGCGTATCGAGGACGAGCTGAACAAGCTGTCCATCCTCGAGACCGGCTCGCCGGAATACGGTGTCACCCGCAACTACCTGGATTGGGCCACCGATCTGCCCTGGGGCGTCCACGGCCAGGACAAGCTCAACCTCAAGCACGCGCGCAAGGTGCTCGACCGCCACCACGCCGGGCTCGATGACATCAAGAATCGCATCCTCGAATTCCTCGCCGTGGGCGCCTTCAAGGGTGAGGTGACCGGCTCCATCGTGCTGCTGGTGGGTCCGCCCGGGGTGGGCAAGACCAGCATCGGCAAGTCCATCGCCGAATCCCTCGGCCGGCCCTTCTATCGCTTCAGCGTGGGTGGCATGAGGGACGAAGCCGAGATCAAGGGGCACCGGCGCACCTATATCGGTGCCATGCCCGGCAAGCTCGTCCAGGCGCTGCGCGACGTCAAGGTGATGAATCCGGTCATCATGCTCGACGAGATCGACAAGATGGGCCAGAGCTACCAGGGCGATCCGGCCTCGGCGCTGCTGGAGACCCTGGATCCGGAGCAGAACGTCGACTTCCTCGACCACTACCTGGATCTGCGCCTGGACCTGTCCAAGGTGCTGTTCGTCTGTACCGCCAACACCCTGGATTCCATCCCCGGCCCCCTGCTGGACCGCATGGAGGTCATCCGCCTTTCCGGCTACATCGCCGAGGAGAAGCAGGCCATCGCCAAGCGCCACCTCTGGCCCAAGCAGCTGGACAAGGCCGGGGTGCCCAAGGATCGCCTGACGCTTACCGACAGTGCCCTCAAGGCCCTGGTGGAGGGTTATGCCCGCGAAGCCGGCGTGCGCCAGCTGGAGAAGCAGCTGGGCAAGCTGGTGCGCAAGGCGGTGGTCAGGCTCATCGAGGATCCCAAACTCAAGGTCAAGATCGGTGCCTCGGATCTCGAGGACTACCTGGGCATACCGCCTTTCCGCAAGGAGCAGGTGCTGTCCGGAGTCGGCATCATCACCGGCCTGGCCTGGACCAGCATGGGCGGCGCCACCCTGCCGATCGAGGCGACGCGCATCCATACCCTGAATCGCGGCTTCAAGCTCACCGGCAAGCTGGGTGACGTCATGAAGGAATCCGCCGAGATCGCCTACAGCTACGTCACCGCGCACCTCAAGGACTTCAAGGGCGATCCGAATTTCTTCGATCAGGCCTTCGTCCACCTGCACGTCCCCGAAGGCGCCACGCCCAAGGACGGCCCCAGCGCCGGCGTCACCATGGCCTCCGCCCTGCTGTCGCTGGCCCGCAACCAGGCGCCGAAGAAGAACGTGGCCATGACCGGGGAGCTGACCCTCACCGGTCAGGTACTGCCCATCGGCGGGGTACGGGAAAAGGTCATCGCCGCGCGACGGCAGAAGATCAGCGAACTGATCCTGCCGGAGCCCAATCGTGGTGACTTCGAAGAGCTGCCCGCCTATCTCAAGGAAGGGCTGACCGTCCACTTCGCCAAGCGCTTCTCCGACGTGGCCAAGGTGCTCTTCTAGTCTGACCGGCCAATCTCTTGGGGTATGCTCTGCGTTTTGCCGTCATACCCCGGAGGTTTTCATGTCCAACCGTCTTCTGTTCTGCGGCTGTCTGCTCCTGGCCGGCTGCAGCAGTACCCAGCCGAGTGGCAACCTCATCCTGGGCGACGACAGCGACTGCACTCCGCTGGCCATGCACACGGGCCAGGAACTGACCCTGACCCTGCCCAGCGATCCCACCAGCGGCTATCGCTGGAGCATCCTCCAGCGTAGCGACAACCTCAGGCAACTCGGCCCGGAAGTCTTTCGCGAACAGCGCCAGGATCAGGGCGGCATCGGCAGCGCCGGTCAGTCCCTCTGGCGCTTCCGCGCCCAGAGCGCCGGCAGCGCCCATCTCGAACTCCAGGCCCGCCAGCCCTGGGATGCCGAAGCCGAGCCCCAGGCGCGCTTCGACTGCCGTATCGAAATCCGCTGAAGCCACGTCCTGCAGTGCCTGCCGGGGGTACAATGCCCCCTTTCGATTTTCCAGGTACCGCCCATGAGCGAAGCCGACCGCCTGTTCGCGTCGCCGCAGCCTCCTGCCGACTTCACCTTCAACGAAGACGTGGTGCGCGTCTTTCCCGACATGATCAAGAGATCCGTGCCGGGCTATCCCACCATCGTCGAGAATCTTGGCGTCATCGCGGCGCGTTTCGCCCAGCCCAACAGCCGCCTCTATGATCTCGGCTGCTCCCTGGGCGCCGTGACCCAGGCCCTGCGCCGTCATGTCCGCGCCGAGGGTACCCGGGTGGTGGCCATCGACAATTCCACCGCCATGGTCACCCGCTGCCGCGAATACCTCAGCGCCCAGGATTCGATGCACGAGGAGTTGCTGCCGGTCGAAGTGGTGGAAGGTGACATCCTCGAGGTTCCGCTCGCATCGGCCTCGGTGATCGCGCTCAACTTCACCCTGCAGTTCATCGCGCCGGAGCAGCGCCTGGGCCTGCTCAGCCGTCTGCGCAACAGCCTGCTGCCAGGAGGAGCCCTGTTGCTGTCGGAAAAGATCCGGTTCCCGGACGCTCAAACCCAGGCATTGCTCAACGGCCTGCACCTGGACTTCAAGAGAGCCAATGGCTACAGCGAACTGGAAATCGCGCAGAAACGCACCGCGCTGGAAAACGTCATGCTCACCGACACCCTGGCCGAACATCGGGCACGCCTGCAGGCCGCCGGTTTCACCACCGTCGAACCCTGGTTCCAGTGCCTCAACTTCACCTCCCTGATCGCCCTGCCATGACCCAGCCCCCTTACCTCGCAGACCTGCAACAGGCGCTGGCGGATACCCCGCTGGCCATCTGGTCCCAGTCCCTCGAAGCCGTCCTGGCCGCCAAGTACGCCCGTGGCCATGGCGATCTGCAGCGCTGGCAAGCGGGTATCGATGCGCTCCCCGAAATCGCTGTAGCAGCTGTCGACCTGCATGAGGCCGTGCGCCTCGCCGGCGCTCCTACCGCTGAGCAGCACCAGGTCCTGCGCGAGGCACTGCTGCAACTGCGGCCCTGGCGCAAGGGGCCCTTCCAGTTGTTCGATCTCCATCTGGACACCGAGTGGCGCTCCGACTGGAAGTGGGACCGGGTCGCCCCCCACCTGGATCTGCAGGGCAAACGCGTCCTGGATGTCGGCAGCGGCAACGGCTACTACCAGTGGCGCATGCTCGGTGCTGGAGCCAGCCTGGTCCTGGGCGTCGATCCCAACTGGCTGTTCCACTGCCAGTTCCAGGCCCTGCGGCGCTATCTGCCCGACCTGCCGACCTGGCACCTGCCACTGACCCTGGAAGAACTGCCCGCACTGGACGGCGGCTTCGATACCGTCTTCTCCATGGGCGTGCTCTACCATCGGCGCTCGCCCATCGACCACCTGCTGGACCTGAAGAACTGCCTCGACAGCGGCGGTGAGCTGGTCCTGGAAACCCTGGTCGTTGAGGGCGATGCCACCACCGTCCTGGTTCCCGAAGACCGCTATGCCCAGATGCGTAATGTCTGGTTCCTGCCCTCCGCGGCCGCGCTGCAACTCTGGCTGCAACGCGCAGGCTATCGTGACATCCGCCTGGTGGACCTTACCCCCACGACCGTAGACGAACAGCGCTCCACCGAATGGATGGGCTTCCAGTCGCTACCGGACTTCCTGAACCCGGAAGATCCCAGCCTGACCGTCGAAGGCCTCCCCGCCCCCCTGCGCGCGACCCTGATCGCCCGCAAACCCTGAACGCAAAAAGCCCGGCACATGCCGGGCTTTTTCTTGCTCGCGTAACGTTGTAGGGGGATTGGGCTGAGCCTGGCGAAGCCCAACATCCGGAAGCCCCCCTCACCGCCTTGCCGCCGTTCGCTTGATCCCTGCAGCGGAGCTAATTGTTGGGCTTCGCTGCGCTCAGCGCCAACCTACGATGATTCTGTGCCGCGCTTCCAACACAACAGCCCGGCGCAGCCGGGCTGTTGTGGCTCTTGAGCTCTTGCAGACTTAAAGCTGTACCTGCCTAGCAGGCACTGCTCCAACGTCACCGCCGCGCCCTTTAGTCCCCTCTCCCCCCGGGAGAGGGCTAGGGTGAGGGCCACCTCAGCCACGCCGCATCAGGCTTCCGCTAGCCGATTATCCGCTCCCAGCACTCAAGCGCCCTGACGCCCGGTCAAACTTTTCCCGCCCCAAAGACAACACCCCCGCCAGAATGAACTGAGCGGGGGTGCTGGGTGTTAGGCGCTTGACGATGACCTACTCTCACATGGGGAAACCCCACACTACCATCGGCGATGCATCGTTTCACTTCTGAGTTCGGGAAGGGATCAGGTGGTTCCAATGCTCTATGTTCGTCAAGCAATTCGGTTGGCTGACCAGGCGATAAAGCTGCCTGGCTGGCCCAATTGGGTCTGTGATCGAAGTAGACAACTCGTCTTTGGGGTCTTGCGAACCCACGCGCCGGTTTTCGGCGTCGTCTTCCTCACGCTCTGACCGCGGTCAGATTGTTTGGGTGTTATATGGTCAAGCCTCACGGGCAATTAGTATCGGTTAGCTCAACGCCTCACAGCGCTTACACACCCGACCTATCAACGTCGTAGTCTTCGACGGCCCTTCAGGAAGCTCAAGGCTCCAGTGAGATCTCATCTTGAGGCAAGTTTCCCGCTTAGATGCTTTCAGCGGTTATCTCTTCCGAACGTAGCTACCCGGCAATGCCACTGGCGTGACAACCGGAACACCAGAGGTTCGTCCACTCCGGTCCTCTCGTACTAGGAGCAGCCCCTCTCAAATCTCAAACGTCCACGGCAGATAGGGACCGAACTGTCTCACGACGTTCTAAACCCAGCTCGCGTACCACTTTAAATGGCGAACAGCCATACCCTTGGGACCGGCTTCAGCCCCAGGATGTGATGAGCCGACATCGAGGTGCCAAACACCGCCGTCGATATGAACTCTTGGGCGGTATCAGCCTGTTATCCCCGGAGTACCTTTTATCCGTTGAGCGATGGCCCTTCCATACAGAACCACCGGATCACTAAGACCTACTTTCGTACCTGCTCGACGTGTCTGTCTCGCAGTCAAGCGCGCTTTTGCCTTTATACTCTACGACCGATTTCCGACCGGTCTGAGCGCACCTTCGTACTCCTCCGTTACTCTTTAGGAGGAGACCGCCCCAGTCAAACTGCCCACCATACACTGTCCTCGATCCGGATAACGGACCAGAGTTAGAACCTCAAGATTGCCAGGGTGGTATTTCAAGGATGGCTCCACGCAGACTGGCGTCCACGCTTCAAAGCCTCCCACCTATCCTACACAAGCAAGCTCAAAGTCCAGTGCAAAGCTACAGTAAAGGTTCACGGGGTCTTTCCGTCTAGCCGCGGATACACTGCATCTTCACAGCGATTTCAATTTCACTGAGTCTCGGGTGGAGACAGCGCCGCCATCGTTACGCCATTCGTGCAGGTCGGAACTTACCCGACAAGGAATTTCGCTACCTTAGGACCGTTATAGTTACGGCCGCCGTTTACCGGGGCTTCGATCAAGAGCTTCGCTTGCGCTAACCCCATCAATTAACCTTCCGGCACCGGGCAGGCGTCACACCCTATACGTCCACTTTCGTGTTTGCAGAGTGCTGTGTTTTTAATAAACAGTCGCAGCGGCCTGGTATCTTCGACCGGCATGAGCTTACGGGGTAAACCCTTCACCCTCACCGGCGCACCTTCTCCCGAAGTTACGGTGCCATTTTGCCTAGTTCCTTCACCCGAGTTCTCTCAAGCGCCTTGGTATTCTCTACCCGACCACCTGTGTCGGTTTGGGGTACGGTTCCTAGTTACCTGAAGCTTAGAGGCTTTTCCTGGAAGCATGGCATCAACCACTTCTCCTTCTAAAAGAAGGATCGTCATCAGCTCTCGGCCTTAACTGTCCGGATTTACCTAAACAGTCAGCCTACCACCTTAAACTTGGACAACCAACGCCAAGCTGGCCTAGCCTTCTCCGTCCCCCCATCGCAGTAACTAGAAGTACGGGAATATTAACCCGTTTCCCATCGACTACGCCTTTCAGCCTCGCCTTAGGGACCGA
>NZ_CP150916.1:3797500-4982159 GCF_039908605.1 Pseudomonas aestiva
GACCTCAAGGTGCCGGGCTTCGACTACTTCCAGCTGAACCTTTACTACCGCAAGCCGGATGGCGGCAATGCGCCCTCGGGTGCCTGGCAGCTCACGCCGGTATGGGCCTATACCCTGCCCCTGGGCAATTCGGATCTGCTCATCGATGGCTACCTGGACTGGGTGATGAACAACAAGGGTAGCTACCACGCCAACCTGCACTTCAATCCACAGGTCAAGTACGACCTGGGCAAGGCCATGGGTTATGAGGCCAAGCACCTTTATGTGGGTACCGAGTACGACTACTGGTCGGACAAGTACGGCATCAAGGACAGCGAGGGATTCCGTACCGACCAGAGCGTTTTCAGCTTCCTGGTGAAGTATCAGTTCTAGTCCGGACAGACCCACTTTCGGTGCTGTAGCCGCCTTCCCGGCCCGCCGCACCACTGCGAGGTAATCACCATGCCCAGTCCCGTACACGATGATCTGCTCTATGGCCTGGACGAACGTCCCGCCCCGCTCGCTGCCTTTTGCGCTGCCCTGCAGCATGTCCTGGCGAGCTTCGTGGGGATCGTTACTCCACCGCTGATCATTGCCGGGGCCCTGGGTCTGCAGGAGCACCTGCCCTATCTGATCAGCATGGGGCTGATGGTGTCGGGCGTCGGCACCTTTCTGCAGGCCCGCGGTGCCGGAGGGCTGGGGGCGGGCATGATCTGCCTGCAGGGCACCAGTTTCTCCTTTCTGTCCGCGGTGCTGGCGGCCGGGATGCTGGTCAAGCAGCGGGGCGGGACACCGGAGGACATCCTGGCGATGATCTTTGGCGTCTGCTTCTTTGGCGCCTTCGTCCAGATCGGCCTGAGTCGCTGCCTGGGCCTGTTGCGCCGGGTGATCACGCCACTGGTGACCGGCATCGTCATCACCCTGATCGGCATCAGCCTGATCAGGGTGGGCATCATCGATCTCGGCGGCGGCGCCAGGGCCGCCAACTTCGGCGCACCGCTCAACCTGGCTCTCGGCGGCCTGGTCCTGGTGATCATCATCGGCCTGAACCTGTCACGGCGACCCTGGTTGCGGCTGTCGGCGGTGATGATCGGCCTGCTGGTGGGCTCCCTGGCCGCCTGGAGCTGTGGACTGCTGAAACCCCAGGCGCTGCCGGATCTGCCCCTGATCAGCGTCCCCCTCCCCTTTCGCTTCGGCTTCGCCTTCGACTGGTCGGCCTTTTTGCCAGTCGCGCTGATCTATCTGATCAGCACCCTGGAGACTACCGGCGACCTGACCGCCAATTGCCTGATCTCGCGGCAACCCATCGAAGGTCCCGGCTATCTGCGGCGGTTGCGGGGCGGGGTCCTGGGCGACGGTGTCGCCTGCCTGCTCGCGGCTACCTTCAATACCTTTCCCAGCACCACCTTCGCGCAGAACAACGGGGTGATCCAGCTGACCGGCGTGGCCAGCCGCCATGTCGGCTACTGGATAGGCGCCATCCTGCTGGTGCTGGGTCTGTTCCCCATCCTGGGCGCCGTCCTGCAGCAGATTCCCAAACCGGTGCTGGGCGGTGCGACCCTGGTGCTGTTCGGCAGTGTCGCTGCGGCCGGAATACGGTTGCTGGCACAGTGCACGCTGGATCGTCGCAGTTTGCTGATCATCGCCACTTCCCTTGGCGTGGGCCTGGGTATCGCCAGCCAGCCGACACTGCTGGATCAGTTGCCGCCACTGGTGAAGAGTCTCTTCGACACCGCGATCACCAGCGGCGGCATCACCGCCATCCTGCTCAACCTGCTGTTGCCCGAAGAGCGCAGCGCAGCGCTGACGGAATGCCGCTCGCCGGCGCCACACCCATAAAAGAGCCCTTGTGTCCGAGACCGGGGGTACGCTATTGATGCCTGCCGCGCCTTTGGATCCTATCGTTGTCATGACCCTTCTCGTACCCGCCCATCACGCCGGCCAGGACAAGCCGGCCGGACGCATCCGGCAGAAGAATGAGGAGTCGATCCTGAGCGCGGCGGAGGAAGAATTCGCCCGCCATGGCTTCAAGGGCACCAGCATGAACACCATCGCCCAGCGCGTCGGGTTGCCCAAGGCCAATCTCCACTACTACTTCAACAACAAGCTCGGCCTCTACATGGCGGTGCTGGGCAACATCCTCGAACTCTGGGACAGCACCTTCAACCACCTGACCGTGGAAGACGACCCCGCCGAGGCCCTCAGCCGCTACATCCGCGCCAAGCTGGAATTCTCGCGGCGCCAGCCGCTGGCCTCGCGGATCTTCGCCATGGAGATCATCGGTGGTGGTCACTGCCTGTACGAGTATTTCGATCAGGACTACCAGACCTGGTTTCGCAGCCGGGCAGCGGTGTTCGAGGCCTGGATCGCGGCCGGCAAGATGGATCCAGTAGATCCGGTCCACCTGATCTTTCTGCTGTGGAGCAGTACCCAGCACTATGCCGACTTCGCCAGCCAGATCTGCCAGGTGACGGGACGCAGCCGCCTGACGCGGCAGGATTTCGACGAAGCGGGGCGGACCCTGACCCATGTCATCCTCAAGGGACTGGGCCTCCCGGCGCCATGACCTTCACCCTGATCCGGGATGCCGCCCTTGAAGAAGAGGTGCGCAAGAGTCGTTTTTTGGCCCTCGCCGCGCCCGTTTCCACGGTGGAAGCGGCCATGACCTTTATCGAGCGCGTGAGCGTACCGACCGCGACCCACAACTGCTGGGCGTGGAAGCTTGGCAACCAATACCGCTTCAATGACGACGGCGAGCCCGGCGGCACCGCGGGCCGGCCCATCCTCGCTGCCATCGAGGGGCAGGATTGCGACCAGGTGGTGGTAGTGGTCATCCGCTGGTACGGCGGCATCAAGCTGGGTACCGGCGGACTGGTGCGTGCCTATGGCGGTTGCGCTGCGCGCTGCCTGCAGCAGGCGGACAGGCAGCCGCTGGTGCTGCGGCAGGACTACGGCTTCGCCTGTACCTATGCGGAGTGGCCACTGATCAAGGCGCGCCTAGCCGCCCTGGCAGTGGTGCTGCTCGAAGAGGACTACCAGGCGCTGGAGATCGTCCTGCGGATCGCCGTGGAACCGCAGCGTCGCGACGAGTTGGCGACCTTGCTGACCAATCTGAGCAGTGGTCGGATCGTTCTGCGCTCGCTTTAGCGGCACGACCTTTGCTGTCTAGTGGTGCATGCCTTTCCGACTTGCACCGCCCTGGCGCATTCCTGTGCTCTACCCGGGTTGTGTCTTGTCTGGCGGCAAGACTGAACCTGCCAAGAGCTGCAGCCCGCCCCAAAAGCGCGCATCAAGCAGCCGTCAGGCATGTTTTTGGTGCAACCCTTTCAGATGACTGCCCTGATGAACGAATTGCCTTCTGCCGTGGCGACCCTGGTCCACAGTGCCAATACCCTCTTTCTCCTGCTCGGCGCCGTGATGGTGCTGGCCATGCACGCCGGCTTCGCCTTTCTCGAAGCCGGCACCGTGCGGCACAAGAACCAGGTGAACGCCCTGTCCAAGATCCTCGCCGACTTCGCCATTTCCACCCTGGTGTACTTCTTCGTCGGCTACTGGATCGCCTATGGCGTGACCTTTTTCGCCCCGGCCCAGGTGCTGACCGCCGACAGCGGCTACGGACTGGTGAAGTTCTTTTTCCTGGCGACCTTCGCCGCGGCCATTCCGGCGATCATCTCCGGCGGTATCGCCGAGCGGGCGCGCTTCGTACCGCAGCTGTGCGCTACGGCGCTGATCGTGGCCTTCGTCTATCCCTGTTTCGAAGGCCTGATGTGGAACAACAACCTGGGGCTGCAGGACAGCTTCGAAGCGCTGTTCGGGGCGCGCTTTCACGACTTCGCCGGCTCGGTGGTGGTGCACGCGGTAGGTGGCTGGCTGGCCCTGGCGGCGGTGATGCTGCTGGGGCCGCGTCAGGGTCGCTATCGCGAAGGCCGGTTGGTGGCCTTTCCGCCGTCGAACATTCCCTTCCTGGCGCTGGGCTCCTGGATCCTGATCGTCGGCTGGTTCGGCTTCAACGTCATGAGCGCCCAAAGCCTGGCGGGTGTCAGCGGACTGGTGGCGCTGAATTCGCTGATGGCCATGGTCGGCGGGACGGCGGCTGCCCTGCTGCTCGGGCGCAACGATCCCGGCTTCCTGCACAACGGTCCCCTGGCGGGACTGGTCGCCGTCTGCGCCGGCTCCGACCTGATGCATCCCATCGCCGCGCTGACCACGGGCCTGGTGGCGGGCGCACTGTTCGTCTGGGCCTTTACCGCGGTGCAGACGCGCTGGAAGCTGGACGATGTACTGGGCGTCTGGCCATTGCATGGCCTCTGCGGCGCCTGGGGTGGCATCGCCTGCGGTCTGTTCGGCCAGACGGCGCTGGGTGGCCTGGGCGGGGTAAGCCTGCTGGCGCAGCTGGCCGGCACGGCCCTGGGTATCGCGATCGCCCTGCTCGGTGGACTGGCCGTCTACGGGCTGCTCAAGGCCGTGCTGGGCTTGCGGCTGAGTCAGGAAGAGGAATACCAGGGCGCCGATCTGTCGATCCATCGCATCGCCGCCAACAGCCACGATGGCTAGTGGCCCAGGTTACCCACAGCCAGCGTGTACAGTAATGTGGATAACCCGTGCATGAAGTCACGAGAACGCCACGGAGACCGGTCTGGCGGCGACTGGTGAAGAAATGAGCACGTGCGGTCGTGGCGGCAACCGTGGATGGCGGGCAGCCGGTAGCCGGCCAGTAACAGTAATCGGTAGAGTGGGCGATCCTTTTTCCAGGAGTGCCCCATGCCCGCCCTCTCGACCCTGCTGCCCTGGCTCCGCGAGGTGGACCGCACCACCCTGAAGGCGGACCTGGGTGCGGGTCTGCTGGGCGCGGTCCTGGCGCTGCCCCAGGGCGTGGCCTTCGCCACCTTGGCCGGACTGCCTCCGCAATATGGCGTCTATGGCGCCGTGGTGCCCTGCATCGTCGCCGCCCTGGCGGGTTCCAGTCGCCATGTGGTGACCGGTCCGACCAATGCCAACTCCCTGGCCCTGCTGGCAGCGCTGTCGCCGCTAGCGCTGGCGGGCTCCGGCCCCTACATCGACCTGGCCCTGGCGGTAACCCTGCTGGTCGGTCTGTTGCAACTGACGGTGGGAGCCCTGCGCCTGGGCGCCGTGGCCAACTTCATTTCGCCTTCGGTGCTGCTCGGCTTCATGAGTGGTGCGGCCGTGCTGATCGGGCTCTATTCGCTCAAGGACCTGTTCGGGTTGTCGCCGCCACTGGGCACCTCGGCCTTCGGCGTCCTCGGCTATGTGCTCGCCCATCCGCTGGCGATCCACTGGCCCTCGCTGGTCATCGGTGTGGTGACCCTGCTCGCCACCCTGCTGCTGCGCCGGCTGCGCCCGCGCTGGCCGACCATGCTGCTGGGCCTGCTGGCCGGTTGCCTGAGCGCCTGGATCCTGGAGCGCAGCGTGCCGGGCGCGGCCCAGGGGATCGCCACGGTCGGACGGATTCCCTCGGCGCTGCCGCCCTTCCATCTGCCCGACGTCACCCTACAGGACCTGGGCAATCTCTCCGGGATCGCCGTGGCCCTGACGCTGGTGGCCCTGGGGCAGTCGCTGTCGATCGCCAAGGCGGTGGCCCAGCGCTCCGGACAGCGGCTGGACGTCAATCGCGAATTCCGCGGTCAGGGGCTGGCCAATCTGGTCGGCGGCTGCTTTTCGGCCTATGTCTCCTGCGGCTCGCTGAATCGCTCCATGCCCAATTTCGAAGCTGGAGCCCGTACGCCGCTGGCGGCAGTGTTCGCCGCCCTGCTGGTGGTGGCCCTGGTCGCCTTCGGGGGTGCCCTGATCGCCGCCATTCCACTGGCGGCCATCGCCGCCACCCTGCTGCTGGTGGCGCGCGGCCTACTGGACCTGGGGCGCTGGCGCGAGGTGCTGAGGGTCAGCCGCACCGAGGCCCTGGTGGCCGGGGTGACCTTCCTGGCGACCCTGACCATTCCCCTGGACCGCGCCGTGCTGCTGGGCACGCTGGTGTCCCTGGTGGCCTATCTCTATCGCACCTCGCACCCCGCCATCCGCCCGCTGGTGCCGGATCCCCGTACCCCCGAGCGTCGCTTCACCCCACTGGACGAACTGGGCCAGCCGGCGCAGGAGTGTCCGCAACTCAAGCTGGTGCGGGTGGAAGGCTCGGTGTTCTTTGGCGCCGTACCCCATGTCGGCGATCAGCTGGATGGCTTTCGCCGTGCCCAGCCTGGCCAGAAGCACGCCCTGTTCATGACCAAGAGCATGAATTTCATCGACCTGGCGGGTAACGACCTGTGGCGGCGGGAGTGGCGCGAGCGCCGGGCCCAGGGCGGTGATCTCTATTTCCATCGGCCCCGCACGCCGGTCCTGCAGCTGTTCGCCAAGACCGGGTTTCTCAAGGAGCTGGGCGATGGCCACGTCTTCTCGTCCAAGGATCAGGCCCTGCGCAGCATCTATCCGCGGCTGGACCCGGAGGTCTGCCGCACCTGCACCGCGCGCACCTTCGTCGAATGCGCGGCGCGCGCGGCGGAGCGGGCGCCAGGCGCGGACGCCACCCGGACGGACTGCTAAGCTGGCGGTTTCCTTCTGCCGCCGGAGATTTCCATGACCGCTGCCCTGCGTCTCGCTCGCCGCCTCGCCCTGACCGCCCTGCTGTTGCCCGGCCTGGCCCTGGCCCATGGTCATCTCAAAAGCGCCGAGCCCGCCCCCGACAGCACCAGCGCGGCACCGAAGCAATTGAGTCTGAGCTTTTCCGAAGGGATCGAGGCGTCTCTCAGTCAGGTGCTATTGCAACGTCAGGATGGCCAGGCCAGCACGGCGATCACTACCGGCAAGGTCATTTCCGGGCGCGACGAGCGCACCCTGGACGTGCCGCTGGATGCGCCGCTGGAACCGGGTCGCTACCAGGTGAAGTGGCGCGTACTGGCCAAGGACGGGCACAAGACCCAGGGCGATTACCGCTTCACCGTCCAGTAAGGATGGACGGCGGACTGGCGACGCCCGATGCCTGGCGCCCCGTCGCCCGTACCCTGCTGCTGCTGCCGCTGCTGCTGACCTGGGGCTATCTGGCCCTGGCGCTCTGCTTGGGTCGCCCCGGCTTGCGGCTCTGGCTACTGGCACGCGCCCGCCTCTCGGCCCGCCTGCTGGGCGCGCTGCTGCTGCTCGGGATGTCGAGCCAGTTGCCGCTGCAGGCCGCGCTGGTGGGCGAGGGCTGGACGGATGCCTTCAACCTGCCGCTGTGGCAGCTGTATCTGGCCACCGAGGCCGGCCATGGCTGGCGCTGGCAATTGCCACTGGGTCTGCTGCTGGCGCTGTGGCTGCTGGTGGGACCCGGGATTCACGGCAGTCGGTGGCTATGGGGATTCAGCGGCCTGCTGCTGGCCAGTCTGGCCCTGGGTGGCCATGCCGCCGCGACGGCGGCCGGGTTAGGCCTGGCGCACCAGCTGAACCAGGCCCTGCATCTGCTCACCACGGGGCTCTGGCTGGGCAGTCTGCCCGGGGTGCTGCTGTGCCTGGGGCAGCCACCCCCGGACCTGAGGGATGACGTCCAGCACTTGCTGCGCGGCTACTCGCTGCCCGGGCAGATCTGCGTGGCGCTGGCCTTGCTCAGCGGCGCGCTCAACAGCCTGCTGATCCTGGGGCCGGACGGCCTGCTGCGGCTGACGCCCTACTCCGCTCTGCTGCTGGCCAAGGTACTGGTGGTGGCGACGATGGTCGTCCTGGCCCTGGCCAATCGTTATCTGCTGGTGCCGCGATTGGGACAGGGGCCGCAGGCATGGCAGCTGCTGCGCCGGGCCACGGCCATGGAGATCGCCCTGGGGGTGGTCGCCGTCGCGCTGGTGGCGGTCTTCGCGGGGCTGGATCCCTTCAGCTGAAAGTCGGGGCGCCCGCTGGCGCCCCGGCACGCCTCAGAAATAGACGTTCATGCCCAGGTAGATTTCCTTGCTGCTGTCGAGCTGGCTCGAGCCGAGCTTGGCGCCGTCCTGGTCGATATCGGGCTTGGCATTGCTGCGCAGGTAGCGATAGCCGGCTTCCAGGGAGGTGCGCTCGTTGACCTGCTGCAGGATGCCGGCCTGGACCCCGGCCACATAGCCGAGGTCGCTGTCGTGGCCGAAACTGGAACCATCCTGGGTGACCCGGGCGACGCCCAGGGTCCCGCCACCGAACAGCTTGGTATTGCTGCCCAGGGGATAGAAGGCATCGTAGCTGCCGGTCAGGTCCTGCTGCTTGAGCCCGAGGCCAGCGCTGCTGCCGCTGGCCTGGTCGAGGGTGGCATAGTAGCGACCGGTGTCGTTCTGCTGACCGAGGCGCAGCCCCCAGGTGTTGCTGCCATCGATGGCACCATCGGTATCGGGGCTGTTCAGGTTGCGGTCGAGGGCGTGGCTGTTGCTGAAGTTGTCGTAGCTCTTGCCATAGGTGAGGCCGGCGAAGTTCTGGGTATCGGCGGCAAAGACCTGATGACTGGCCAGGGCCAGCAGGCCGAAGAGGACGACACGGGATTTCAGGGCGTTCATGGTGAAAGGCTCCTCACATGATGCGAATACAGCCCGACCGGCTGCGCGGCCATCTTCGGCGGAGGCGGATTAGCGGCGGATTAAGGGGACTGAATCGGAGCTGAACGCTGAGGCACGACGCGAGGAGTGAACCGGACCGCCCGTTGCAGGCGGCCCGGCTTGCAGGCGATCAACGCTGACGGTGGTACTCGGTCACGCGTTGCACTTCTTCCTTGGAGCCCAGGAACACCGCTACCCGCTGGTGCAGGCCATCGGGTTGGACGTCGAGGATGCGCTGGTGACCGTTGGTGGCAGCGCCACCGGCCTGCTCCACCAGCAGGGCCATGGGATTGGCCTCGTACATCAGGCGCAGCTTGCCGGGCTTTTCCGGTTCGCGGGCGTCGCGCGGGTACATGAAGAGGCCGCCACGGGTAAGGATGCGATGGACATCGGCCACCATGGAGGCGATCCAGCGCATGTTGTAGTTCTTACCCAGGGGACCTTCCTTGCCGGCCAGCAGTTCGTCCACGTAGCGCTTGACCGGGGCTTCCCAGTGGCGCTGGTTGGACATGTTGATGGCGAATTCGGCGGTGGTCTCGGGGATGGTGATGTCTTCGTGGGTCAGCACGAAGCTGCCCAGTTCGCGATCCAGGGTGAAGCCCTTGACGCCGTCGCCCAGGGTCAGCACCAGCATGGTCTGGGGACCGTAGATGGCGTAACCGGCGGCGACCTGCTCGGTGCCCTTCTGCATGAAGGCTTCTTCGGTCACGTCACCGGTGGTGCTGCTGACGAAGTCCTTGCGGAGGATGGAGAAGATGGTGCCGACGGAGACGTTGACGTCGATGTTGGACGAGCCGTCTAGGGGATCGAACATCAGCAGGTAGGCGCCCTTGGGGTAGTGACCGGGGATCTGGTGAACCTGGTCCATTTCCTCGGAGGCCATGCCGGCCAGGGTGCCGCCCCACTCGTTGGCTTCCAGCAGGATCTCGTTGGACAGTACGTCCAGCTTCTTCTGCACCTCGCCCTGGACGTTCTCGGTGCCCATGCTGCCGAGCACGCCACCCAGCGCCCCCTTGGACACCTCGTAGCTGATGCGCTTGCACGCCCGGGCCACGACTTCGATGAGGAAGCGCAGGTCGGCCGGGGTCTTGTGGCTGCGGGTCTGCTCGATGAGGTAACGACTGAGGGATATCCGGGACATCGCGGTGCTCCTTGTAATGATGGGCGCGAGTGTAGCGCCAAAGCTCAAGCTCCGTCTCAAGCAGAGCGGACCGTCAGGCCAGGTCTGCCAGCCAGTGCCGATTCCAGGCCTGATCGCCAGGGCGACGAGGCACCGGGCACCGGCGGCCGACAAGGAACGCGCGCCTAGCGCGCGTTCGGAGTCTCCACGGCCAGCAGTACGCCTCGGCCAGCACGGAGATTTTCAGCGCTGGGGTAGACTGCCGAGTCGGGTTCCAGTTCAGGCTGACGGCTGTCCAGCTGTATCACCCAGTGATGTCCGTCACGTGACGAAGGCAATCTCAGGTCGATTTCCTCCCGGCGCGGCTGGAAGGCCAGCCAGATCCGTGCGGCCTGGGGCTGATCCTCGCCATCGAGGGGCTCCAGGGTAAGGGCGAGCGGCAAGCTGCCCCCCGCCTGCCAGCGGCCGTCATCCATCGGCGCGCCGTCGGCATCGAGCCATTCGATCCGGACCCAGCTACGGGGATCGGGTCGTCCGAGCAGCCGCTGCGCCTGCAGCGCCGGTAATGCCTGGCGCAGTGCCATGAGGCGGCCGACAAAGGCACTCTGCAGCCTTCCGGCGGGGCTGCCGGCCTGCTGCCAGTCCAGCCAGGACAATTCGTTGTCCTGCACATAGGCGTTGTTGTTGCCCTGCTGGGTGCGACCGAATTCGTCGCCAGCGGTCAGCATGGGTTCGCCACCGGCGAGGATCAGGGTCGCCAGCAGGGCTCGCTGGTCGGCGGCGCGGGCCTCCTGGATGGCCGGATCGTCGCTCGGGCCTTCGACGCCGTTGTTCCAGCTCTTGTTGTCGGTGGTGCCGTCGCGATTGCCCTCGCCGTTGGCCTCATTGTGCTTCTCGGCGTAGCTGACCAGGTCGGCGAGGGTGAAGCCGTCGTGGGCGGTGATGAAGTTGACGCTGGTGCGCAGCAGGCGATCGCCCGCGCCGAAGAGATCGGCGCTACCGGCCAGGCGGGTAGCCAGGGCGCCACGCAGCCCCTCGTCACCGCGCCAGAAGCGGCGGACGTCGTCGCGGAAGGCGTCGTTCCATTCCTGCCAGGGCGCGCGGAAGGCGCCGACCTGATGACCGCCGGGACCGATGTCCCAGGGCTCGGCCACCAGCCGCACCTGGCGCAGGAGCGGATCCTGGGCCAGAGCCTGGAGCAGCGGTGCGTCACGATCAAAGCCGCTTTCCAGACGACCCAGCGCCGGCGCCAGATCGAAGCGGAAGCCGTCGACGCCGGCGGCGGTGACCCAGTGCCGGAGGCTGTCCAGGGTCAGGCGCAGCGCTGGCGGGCTGTACAGGGCCAGGCAGTTGCCGCAGCCCATGTCGTTGATATAACGCGCCGGATCGTCCGGCTGCAGGCGGTAGTAGCCGGCATTGTCCAGGCCGCGCAGATTGAAGGTGGGGCCGAGTTCATCGCCTTCGCCGGTATGGTTAAAGACCACGTCGAGCAGCACCTCGAAGCCGGCGGCCTGCAGGGTGGCTACCGTCTCGCGCAATTCGCCCAGGGCCTCGTGCCCGGCCAGGCGCGGATCGACGGCGGCCATGAGCACCGGGTTGTAGCCCCAGTAGTTGGCCAAGCCCAGGGCCGGCAGATGGCGGTCGTCGGCCCAGGCGGCGATGGGCAGCAGCTCCAGGGTAGTGACGCCGAGGCGCTGCCAGTGCTCGATCAGCGCGGGATGCCGCAGCGCCGCCAGGGTCCCGCGCTGGCGGGCAGGCACCTGCGGATGCAGCTGGGTCTGGCCACGCACGTGCAGCTCGTAGATCAGCCCGGCAGCGCGGCGCTCGGGCGTCGGCGCCAGGCTGTCGACCGGCGGCAGGACGACGGCCTTGGGGACATGGGCGCCGCTGTCGCGCGCGTCCGGATGGTCGGGATCGTCGGGATGAAAGCCATAGGTGCTGGGGTGCAGCTGGAAGGGCCGGTCCACCGCCAGGGCCCAGGGGTCCACCAGCAGTTTGTTGGCATTGAATCTGAGACCGTCCCGGGGACGATAGGCGCCTTGGGCGCGCAACCCATATCTCAGCCCCGGCTTGGCGCCGGGCAGAAAACCGTGCCAGACGCCGCCCTCGTGCTCGCGAAAGGCCAGGCGCTGGGTCTCGGCCTCGCCCTTGGCGTCATAGAGGCAGAGTTCGACCGCTTCGGCGGCCGGCGACCAAACGGCGAAGTTGATCCCGCCGTCGACGAGGGTGGCACCGTAATGGGCAGGATTGCCCGCTTCGAGGCGGGTAGAGGTGCGGGGCATGGGGACTCCGGTGACGGGCTTGCGGGGCGGATACTGCAAGGATGTAGACGTCGTGGAAGGCAGGGGTTCTCAGTCGGGGAGTGGCTGATCGTGGCCATGGCCAGCCGCCGTAGGCTGGGTTGAGCGTAGCGAAGCCCAGCACATCCTGCCTGGGCGCCGGCTCTGTCGTGGCCCTTATCGCGGCCATGGGCCGCTCCAACAGGAGGGTGCCTTACCCGTAGGAGCGGCCGCAGCGGCGGACCGCCATGGCCGCGACACGTGCTCGACTACAGCGCCTTCCAGATCTCCGTGGCGTATTCGCGGATGGTGCGGTCGGAGGAGAACCAGCCCATGCTGGAGGTGTTGATCACCGCCGATTGCCACCATTTGTCCGGCTGCTGCCAGCGCATTTCAACCTGGCGCTGGGCGTCCCAGTAGGCATCGAAGTCGGCGCAGACCAGGAAGCGGTCGTGCCAGGTAAGCACGTCGAGCAGGCTGTTGTAGCGAGCCGGATCCTCGGGGGAGAACTGGCCACCGCGCAGACCCGCCAGAACCTGGGCCAGGCGTGGCGAATTCTCGATGATGTCCGAGGAGATGCCGCCGCTGCGCTGGCGCTCCTCCACCTCGGCCGCCTTGAGGCCGAAGATGAACATGTGCTCCTCACCGATCAGCTCGCACATCTCCACATTGGCGCCGTCCAGGGTGCCGATGGTGAGGGCGCCATTGAGGCCGAACTTCATGTTGCTGGTGCCCGAGGCTTCCATGCCGGCGGTGGAGATCTGCTCGGACAGGTCCGCCGCCGGGATGATGACCTCGGCCAGGCTGACGTTGTAGTTGGGCAGGAAGACCACCTTGAGCAGGTCGCGGGTCAGGGGATCGTTGTTGACCACCTTGGCCACATCATTGGCCAGCTTGATGATCAGCTTGGCCTGGTGATAGCTGGCGGCGGCCTTGCCGGCGAAGATCTTGACCCGCGGCGTCCAGTCGCCGTTGGGGTTGTCGCGGATGGCCTGATACAGCGCGATGGTCTGCAGCAGATTCATCAGCTGCCGCTTGTACTCGTGGATGCGCTTGATCTGGACGTCGAACAGCGCGGCGGGGTCGAGATCGATCTCCATCCGCTGTTTCACCAGGCTGGTGAAGGTGTCCTTGTTGCGTTGACGCTGCAGGGCGAAGCGCTCGCGGAAGTTGCTGTCGTTGGCATAGGGCTTGAGCTGCGGCAGGGTCTTTTCCGGATCGTGCAGCACGCCCTGGCCCAGGGTATCCACCAGCAGGTCGGTGAGCGCCGGATTGGCCTGGTGCAGCCAGCGGCGGAAGGTGATGCCGTTGGTCTTGTTGTTGATGCGATCCGGATAGAGTCGGTGCAGCGAGCGGAAGACCGTCTTGCGCATCAGGTCGGTGTGCAGTCCCGACACGCCATTGGTGCTGTGCGAGCCGAGGAAGGCCAGGTTGCCCATGCGCACCCGGCGACCCTGGCTTTCGTCGATCAGGGAGACATAGGAGATCATGGCGCCATCGGTCTCGCCGCGGGCGCGCAGGGAGTCGAGGAACTGCGCATTGATCAGGTAGATGATCTGCATGTGCCGCGGCAGCAGACGCTCCATCAGCTGCACCGGCCAGGTCTCCAGCGCCTCGGGCAGCAGGGTGTGGTTGGTGTAGCTGAGGGTGCCGACGGTGGTGCTCCAGGCGGCGTCCCAGGGAATGCCGTGGACGTCCACCAGCAGCCGCATCAGCTCGGCCACGGCAATGGCCGGGTGGGTGTCGTTGAGCTGGATGGACACGTGCTCGGGCAGGCTGAGCAAGTCGTTGTGCTGCTTGAGATGACGGCGGGTCAGGTCGGCTAGGGAGGCGGCGACGAAGAAGTACTCCTGGCGCAGGCGCAGTTCCTGGCCGGCTTCGCTGCTGTCGGCCGGATAGAGCACCCGCGAGATGCTCTCGGCGCGCGCCTCGTTGGCCACGGCGCCGACATGGTCGCCGGCGTTGAAGGTTTCCAGGTGGAGGATCTCCAGCGGTCGGGCGCGCCAGAGTCTCAGGGTGTTGGCGCCCTCCCCGCCCCAGCCGATCACCGGGGTGTCATAGGCCACCGCGCGAATGCGTTCGCCAGGCGTCCACACCTGGCGGCGCGGATCGCCTTCGCCATAGGGCGCGACGTGACCGCCGAAACCGATCTCGTACACCACCTCGGCCCGTTCGAACTCCCAGGGGTTGCCGAAATCCAGCCAGTTCTCCGGCTGCTCCAGTTGGAAGCCATCAGCAATCACCTGGCGGAACAAACCATGCTCGTAACGGATGCCATAGCCATGGCTGGCGATGCCCAGGGTGGCCATGCTTTCCATGAAGCAGGCGGCCAGCCGGCCGAGACCGCCGTTACCCAGGGCGGCGTCCGGCTCCAGGCCGCGGATGCGCTCCAGGTCGACGCCGAGGTCGGCCAGGGCACGGCGGGTCTCTTCGAGGATGCCGAGGTTGGACAGGCTGTCGATCAGCAAGCGACCGATGAGGAATTCCAGGGAAAGGTAGTAGACCCGCTTCTGGCCGGTGCGATAGGCGTCGCGGGTGCGACTCATCCAGCGGTCGACGATGTAGTCACGGGCGGCCAGGGCGGTGGCCTGAAACCAGTCGTGGTCGAGGGCGTTGTCGGGGTCCTTGCCGACGGCGTAGGTGAGCTTGGAGAGGATGTTGGTACGGAGCGCGGAAACTTCGTTGGGCGAGATGAAGCGGGGTCTTGTCATCAGGATTGACCTCTGCAAGCGCTTGAGCTTTGTCTGAAAAGTACCTGCGCATCGGTGATGCTGCGTTGAAAATCAACTCAGAATGCTCATTTACCGCTCGTAAACTGCGCTTCCTCGCTGATTTTTGCCTTGTCTCACCTTCACTCGGTGACCTTTCAGACAAGCCTGGGAATCAGATCGCGAAGTGGCCGCGGATAATGCGGCGCGTGCCGTTCACCCTACTTTTAGGCGAAACGTCTGGCACGTCCAAGCTTTTTTCGACACATCAGACGGTTAGCCGTCTCCCCTCTCCGCTCTCTAGCCCGAGGTTTTCATCATGCGCAAGACCCTGCTCATCACCGGTGCAAGTCGCGGTATAGGCCGCGCCACGGCCCTTGGCGCCGCTCGCCGCGGCTGGAATGTCGCCTTCAACTATCGCCAGGACGAGGCCGCGGCCCGGGCCACCCTGGCCGAGATCGAGGGTCTGGGCGTGGAAGGCCTGGCACTGCGCGGCGACGTGGCCGACGAGGCCCAGGTGCTGGCGCTGTTCGAGCGCACGGTGGCGCGCTTCGGCGGGCTGGACGGCTTCGTCAACAATGCCGGGATCGTCGACCATTCCCAGCCATTGGTGGACATGAGCGCAGAGCGCCTGCGACGGATGTTCGAGGTCAACGTCTATGGCGCCTTTCTCTGCGCGCGCGAAGCGGCCCGTCACCTGTCGCGGGAACGCGGCGGCCGCGGGGGGGCCATCGTCAATGTCTCCTCCATCGCCGCCCGCCTGGGCTCCCCCAACGAATACGTCGACTACGCCGCCAGCAAGGCGGCGCTGGACACCCTGACCCTCGGTCTGGCCAAGGAACTCGGTCCGCACGGGGTAAGGGTCAACGCGGTGCGACCGGGCGTGACCCTCACCGATATCCATGCCAGCGGTGGCCAGCCGGGGCGTGCCGAGCGCCTGGGCGTGACCACACCATTGGGGCGTGCGGGTGACGCCGAGGAAATCGCCGCCGGCATTCTCTGGCTGCTGTCGGACGAAGCCTCCTACACCACCGGCGCCCTGCTGGATATCGGCGGTGGACGCTAGGGCCGGGCTCTGTACGAACAATCGCCGAGCGACGGTCAGGCGAGGCGAAAAACGCTGAGGAAGCGGAGTTTACGAGTGGTAAATGAGCATTCCGAAGTGTTTTCAACGAAGCATCACCAAGCGCAGGCATTTTTCGTACAGAGTCTAGTCGCGCCGGGGCGTGAGGGCATTGAGCACCTGTTGCGACAGCGCATGGTAGAGCGGCACCGGCATCAGCCAGCCGGAGACGGCGGCGGCCAGCAGACAGGCCGCCAGCACCGGCAGCGCCATGTCCGGGCTGTGGGCCAACTCCAGGGTGATGACGGTGGCGGTCAGCGGGGTACGGGTGACGCCGGCAAGGTAGGCGGCCAGGCCCAACAGGGCGCATTGCGGCAGGCTGGTGCCCGGCAGCCAGTCGGCCAGCCAGGGGCCGAGCGCGGCCCCCACCGCCAGGGAAGGCGAGAACAGGCCACCTGGCACCCCGGCCAGGTAGGAGACGACATTGGCGAGGAATTTCCACAGCAGGAAGTCGCCCCCGGTCACCGGCTCGCCGGCCAGGATGGCATGGGTCTCGGCATAGCCGGTGCCGAACACATGCTGGCCGGAAAGCAACCCCAGCGCCGCCAGCACCAGTCCGCAGCCGGCGGCGAAAGCCACCGGACGCCGCCCGCGCAGGGCGTTCAGGCGCCCCAGCCAGCCCCGGTCGGTGGGCAGCACCAGGCGGCCGTAGCAACCGCCCAGCAGTCCGCCGACGACGCCGATCACTGCCACGCCGATCCAGCCCAGGCCCCAGGTCAGGTGCAGATCCAAGGCGCCGAGATAGCTGTAGGGGCCGACGATGCCCAGGGTGACGATGCCGCCGAGCAGCACGGCGGTCAGCACCAGGCCGCTGAAGCGCTGCTCGAAGGTGTGGGTCAGTTCCTCGATGGCGAAGACCACCCCGCCCAGGGGCGTGTTGAAGGCGGCGGCGATCCCGGCGGCGCCTCCGGCGAGGATGAGTCCGGACAGGGTGCGGCGGCCATGCAGGCCGAGGCGCTTGCCGAAGCCATAGAGCAGCGCGGCGCCCACGTGTACCGTAGGTCCTTCGCGGCCCACCGAGCCGCCCACCAGCAGGGCGCCGGCGGTGAGCAGCAGCTTGGCCAGGGCGATGGGTGGCGCCAGCAGCCGGGCACGCAGATCCGCTTCGGGTCTTTCGAGGGTGGCGATGACCTGGGGAATGCCGCTGCCACGGGCATCGCGCAACACGCCTTGCGTCAACCAGACCAGTCCGGCGAAGCCGAGCGGCGTCACCAGCCAGGGCCAGATCGCACTGTGCCGTAGCATTTTCTGGAAGAGGCCGAAGGAGGCATCGGCCAGCCAGGCGAAGGCCAGACCGGCCAGCCCTACCAGCACCGCGCCGACCCAGAAGGCGATGCGCTGGCGCCACTCGCGCAGCCGACGGCGCCGGCGATGGCGCAGCAGATGCAGCCGACGCCGGGCGGCGACTTCGGGATCGGTATCGGGAAAGACGGGATCGGACATGGAGAAGAGGACACCAGGAAGCGAGAGCCTCCCAGTGTAACCTCTTGTTACAGCGGTATCGTCAGGGCCCTGATCAGGCCGCGGGGACCAGCTCGGTGGCGGCTTCGTTGCGCTTGAGCACCGCGTAGATGACCCCGGTCACCAGACTGCCGGCGGCGATGGCGCCCAGGTACAACCAGGCGTGGCTGATGGCGTTGGGGATCAGCAGCACGAAGAGGCCACCGTGGGGCGCCATCAGCTTGCAGTTGAACAGCATCACCAGGGCGCCGGTAAGGGCGCCGCCGATGACGCTGGCCGGGATCACCCGCAGCGGATCCTTGGCGGCGAAGGGAATCGCCCCCTCGGAGATGAAGCACAGCCCCAGCACCGAGGCCGCCTTGCCGGCCTCGCGCTCGCTCTGGGCGAACTTGTGCCGCGCCAGCAGGGTGGCGATGCCCATGCCGATGGGCGGCACCATGCCGGCCGCCATGGTGGCGGCCATGGGTCCGTAGGTCTTGGACGCCAGCAGGCCGACGGTGAAGGCATAGGCGGCCTTGTTGATCGGGCCGCCAAAGTCGATGCACATCATGGCGCCGAGGATCAGGCCGAGCAGCACGGCGTTGCTGGTGCCGAGATTGTTGAGGAAGTCGGTGAGTCGACTGAGGGCGCCGGCCACCGGGGTGCCGACCAGATAGATCATCACCAGGCCGACGATAAGGCTGGCGAACAGC
Source organism: Pseudomonas aestiva (assembly GCF_039908605.1). Classification (NCBI taxonomy): domain Bacteria; kingdom Pseudomonadati; phylum Pseudomonadota; class Gammaproteobacteria; order Pseudomonadales; family Pseudomonadaceae; genus Pseudomonas; species Pseudomonas aestiva. The sequence continues at coordinate 3,815,397 of NZ_CP150916.1, forward strand.
GGGATGATCAGGATCGGCTTGAGCGCCTCGACGCTGGCCGGCAGCTTGACGTGCTGGGCGATGGCCTTGGCCACGTAGCCCGCCAGGAAGCCGGCGATGATGCCGCCGATGAAGCCGCTGCCCAGACTGGCGGCCAGCCAGCCACCGATCATGCCGGGCGCGAGACCCGGACGGTCGGCGATGGAATAGGCGATGTAGCCGGCCAGCACCGGGACCATCAGCTTGAACGCCGATTCGCCGCCGATCTGCATCAGGGCCGCGGCCAGGGTGCCCTGCTCCTTGAAGGCCTCGATGCCGAAGACGAAGGACAGGGCGATCAGCAGACCGCCCGCCACCACCATCGGCAGCATGTAGGACACCCCGGTGAGCAGGTGCTTGTAGACGCCCGCGCCTTCCTTCTTGGCGGGTTTGGCGCCCTCGCCCGCCGCTGGCACGGCGCTACCGGCCAGGGTTTCGCCCTCGGCCAGCGCCTTCTTGATCGTCGCCTCGGGTTGCTTGAGGGCGACCCCGGTGCCGCAGCGATAGACGCGCTTGCCGGCGAAGCGCTCGACATTGACCTCGATGTCGGTGGCCAGCAGCACCACGTCGGCATCGCGAATGGCCTCGGCCGGCAGCGGATTGCGCGCCCCTACCGAGCCCTGGGTTTCCAGGTGCAGGCGATAACCGAGCTTCTTGGCGGCATTCTGCAGCGCCTCGGCCGCCATGAAGGTATGGGCGACACCGGTCGGGCAGGCGGTGATGGCCACCAGCCGTGGCGTCTCGCTGGCACTGGCCGGTACGCTTGGCGCAGCGCCGCTGGCCGCCGGGGCCTGTTCCAGCACCTTGGCTTCGCTGGCGGCGCGTTGCAGGAAGGCATCGACGTCGCGCAGGGCTTCGGCCGGAGCGGCGCAATAGACACGCTTGCCAACGAAGCGGGACAGGTCGACCGCTCCGGTATGGACCACCACCACCAGTTCGGCGCGCGCCACCTGGTCGTCGGTCAGCAGGGTGGCCTCGGGGCCGTCGTGGATCTCGACGCTGGTGGTCCAGCCGCGGCGCTGGGCGGCGGCGTCCAGCAGGCGCGCACTGAGCACGCTGGTGACCATGCCGGTCGGGCAGGTCGTGACGATGGCGATGTTCATGGGTTTACCCCTGATTCTTGTTCTAGCGGAAAGTCGGGAAGGACGCGTACCCGCACCTGGTCTTCGAAGGTGGCGAGTTGCGCGGGATCATTGATGCCGAAGCCGATCTGGGTGACCGCCAGGGCCGCGATGGCGGTGGCCGTGGCCAGGGTGCGTTCCGGCGACTGGCCGGTGAGCAGGCCGTGCAGCATGCCGGCCAGCAGGGAATCCCCCGCCCCGACGGTGCTCGCCACGGTGACCTTGGGCGGCTGCGCCTCCAGGGTCTGCTGACCGTACCAGCGCACGCCGTCGGCGCCCTGGGAGATCACCAGATGCTCGATGCCGAGGGCGCGCAGTTGCTCGACCAGCAGCGTCTGCTCGGTGGCGGTCTCGGCGGGTGCCCCACAGGCTTCGGCCAATTCTTCGGTATTGGGCTTGATCAGCCAGGGACCGGCGGCCAGGGCGGCGCGCAGGGCGGCGCCGCTGGTGTCCAGGGCCACCGGCAGGCCCAGCGACTTGAGCCGACCGACCAGCGCGGCCAGCCACTCAGGGGTCACCCCGCGCGGCAGGCTGCCGGCCACCACCACGGCGTCGTGGCCAGGGGCCAGGCGATCGAGGGTTTCGAGCAATTCCTGCTGGGCGGCGGCGGACACCTCCGGGCCGGGTCCGTTGATGTCGGTGATGCGCCCAGCGGCCTCGGCCAGCTTGAGATTGCTGCGGGTTTCACCGGCGACCCGGACGAAGGCATCGGTGAAGCCGCGGCGGGCGAACAGGGCCTCGAAGGCGGCCGCGTTGGCGGCACCGAGAAACCCGCTCACCGTCAGGTCATGGCCGAGATCGGCCAGCACCTGGGCAACGTTGATGCCCTTGCCGGCGGCATGGACGATCACCGCCTCGCTGCGATTCACCGCGCCGGGCTTGAGCTCCGGCAACTGGACGGTGAGGTCCAGCGCCGGATTGAGGGTCAGGGTGAGGATGCGGCTCATCGCAGGGCCTCCACGCTCTGCCGCACTTCCGCGGCAGTGGCCAGTTCCAGGGCGCGGGCGGCGCAGGACTGCACCAGGCGCAGCTCCAGTTCGCGCACCCGGGCCTTGACCAGCGGCACGCTGCGGGCCGAGACCGACAGCTCGTCCACGCCCAGGCCGACCAGTACCGGCACCGCCAGGGGATCGGCCGCCAGCTCGCCGCAGACGCCTACCCACTTGCCGTGGGCATGGGCGGCGCGCACCGTCATGTCGATCAGGCGCAGCACGCTGGGGTGCAGGCCATCGGCCTCGCCGGACAGCAGCGGATGGCCGCGGTCGATGGCCAGGGTGTATTGCGTCAGGTCATTGGTACCGACGCTGAAGAAGTCCACTTCCGGAGCCAGCACCGGGGCCAGCAGCGCGGCCGAGGGCACCTCGATCATGATGCCGACCTGCAGGTCGGTGGTGGGGATCTCCTGGCGCAGGCGGTTGAGGATGTCACGCGCCTGACGCCACTCCTCGACGCGGCCGATCATGGGGAACATGATCCGCAACGGCCGGCCGTCGGCGGCCTTGAGCAGGGCACGCAGCTGGGTTTCCAGCAGTTCCGGACGGCGCAGGGTCAGGCGGATGCCGCGGATGCCGAGGAAGGGGTTCTCTTCCGGCGGCAGCGGCAGATAGGGCAGCGGCTTGTCGCCACCGACGTCCAGGGTGCGCACCACCAGCGGCTTGCCGGCCAGGCCATCGAGGGCGCGGCGGTATTCCGCTTCCTGGGTGGCCTCATCGGGCGCGCTGTCGTGGCTCATGAACACCAGTTCGGTTCGCAGCAGGCCGACGGCTTCGGCGCCCTGCTCCACCGCGGCGGCGGCCTGGGCGGTATCGCCCAGGTTCACGGCGATCTCGACGTGGTGGCCGTCACGGGTGGTGGCGCTTTCGAAACGGCGCGCTTCGGCGGCGCGGCGGCGTTCGGCCTGGACCTCGCGCTCACGCTGCACGGCGTCGATGCGACGGGCATCCGGGGCGATTTCCAGGGTGCCCTTGTCGCCATCCAGCAGCAGCACGCTGCGCGGCGCCAGGTCCAGCACGCGGCGACCGGCGCCGACGATGGCCGGAATGCCCAGGGCGCGGGCGACGATGGCGCTGTGGGAGCTGGCGCCGCCACGGGCGGTGAGGATGCCGCAGACGCGCTCGCGGTCCAGCCGCGCCACATCGCCCGGGCCGACCTCGTCCATCACCAGCACATAGGGTTCTTCAGGCTCGCGGGCGGATTCGACGCCGCACAGCTGGGCCAGTACCCGCCGGCCGACGTCGCGCAGGTCGGCAGCGCGCTCGGCGAGCAGTTTGTCCTGCAGGGCTTCCTGCTGGCTGGCGGCTTCCTCGATCTGGGCGTCCCAGGCGGCCGCAGCGCTGGCGTTGGCCTTGAGGCGGGCGGCGATGCCCTGCTGCAGATCCGGGTCTTCCAGCATCTCCAGGTGGGTCAGGAAGATCTCGCGCAGAGCGCTGGCCTCGCTGCGCGCAATCAGCGCCTCGATATCCGCGCGTACCGCGGCCAGGGCCGCATCCAGGCGCTGGCGTTCGGCGGCGGCGCCTGCGCCGGTAGCGGGATAGTCGAAGTGCTGGGGTGCCACCACATGGGCCGGGCCCACGGCCAGGCCGGGGGCGGCGGCCACGGCCTGGGCGCGATCGCCCGGGGCCAGCGGCAGTTGTTCGGACGGGTCCACCAGGCTGATGGCGGTAACCCGGGCAGCGCCGGCCGGGGCCGGTGCGCTGGCGGTGACCGGTTCCACTTCCTCACCGAGACCGGCCTGCACAGCGCCGATCAGATCGTTGAGCGTGGCCTCGGCCGGGGTGCCAGGCTCGACGAGGAATTCCAGGGTCTGGCCGCGACGGGCCCCCAGCGCCAGCAGCCGCGACAGGCTCTTGGCCGAGACCGGGGCGCCGTTGTCGACGCGCACGCGGATCTCGCCGTCATAGGCCTTGGCCAGCCGCGCCAGCTCCTTGGCCGGACGGGCATGCAGGCCATGGGCGTTGGCCAGCACCACCTGGGCATTGGGCCAGTCCGGGGCGACTTCGCCGCCCAGGGCTTCGAGCACGGCGCGGCGGGAGGTGGCCTGGGCCAGCTCCTGGCCACGGCCGGCGACGAGCAGATCGCAGAGGCGTTCGAGCAGGGCACGATGGCCCTCGCCCAGGCTGGCCAGGCAGAACAGGCCGCGCACCGGCTGCTCCTGCACCTGCAGGGTCTGCAGCGGGGTAACGAAGGCCAGGCCGGGGCGCTTGACCGCGGTCTCGCTGTTCAGCCACCAGAGGCCGTCGCCCAGCGGCAGCGGCTGGCTGGCCTGCAGGGCACCGGCGAAGCCGGCCCCCACGCATTCCATGTGCTTGAGCATGCGCGCACCCTGCCAGGCCAGGTCTTCCAGGTCCTCGGCATCGATGGCCAGTTGCACCAGTTCTTCGTCCAGCGCCAGCGCCTGGGGCGCGCCCTGCAGCAGGTCGAGGATCTGCTGGGGTTCGCGGGCCTCGCGCAGGGCCTGCTGCAGGTCGCTTTCGCCGAGGGCCCGGGTGAGCAGCTGCAGGATGCGCAGGTGTTCGTCGGATTTGGCGGCGATGGCGATGGCCAGGTAGGTCAGTTGACCATCACCCCAGTCCACCCCGTGCGGGAATTGCATCATCCGCACGCCGGTGACGAACACCTGGTCGCGGGTCTGAGGCGTACCATGGGGAATGGCGATACCCTGGCCGAGGTAGGTGGAGCCCTGGGCCTCGCGGGCCTTCAGCCCTTCGAGATAACCCGGGGCGACCAGACCGTCGGTCACCAGGGACTCGGCGAGCATGGCCAGGGCAGTCGCCTTGTCCGGCGCCTGCTGGGCCATGCGGATATGCTGGGCATTGAGTTCGAACATGGAAGGATACCTCCGGCGCCGCGCGCCTGATCCTGGCGCCGTGCCTTTCTTGTAATAGATGCTTGCCGGCTCGCTCAGCCCTGCAATCGCGTCGGGAGCGGCGTGGCAGGGCCCTTGGCAGATTCGTGCCAGCCCTCGGACAACAGAAAGCTGAAACGTTTCACCCAATGGGACTGGAACGTTACTCGATAATCGCCGATCCTTGAAGCACAACACACAATAAAGACCGTCTCGCCAGCGCCGTACAGCGCCAGGCCATTCAGGTCCCATGAGGAACAGGCGTGAAACTCAGCGACATCGCCCAATTGGCCGGCGTATCCCTCACCACCGCCAGCTACGTCATCAACGGCAAGGCGGCGCAAAGACGCATCAGTGCGGCGACCGTGGCGCGGGTCATGGCCGTGGTCGAAGCCCACGGCTACCAGCCCGACCAGCGCGCCGCAGGCCTGCGCCGTGGTGCCACCCACACCCTGGGCTTCCTGCTGCCCGACCTGGAGAACCCCAGCTATGCGCGCCTGGCCAAGCAGCTGGAACGCCGGGCACGGGCGCGTGGCTATCAGCTGCTGATCGCCTGCACCGACGACAATCCCGACAGCGAACGCCAGCTGATCGCGCTGTTTCGCGCGCGCCGCTGCGACGGCCTGTTCACCGCCAGCAGCCTCGCCGAGGACGACGCCCCGTACCGCCAGCTGCAGGAACACAACATCCCGATCATCGCCATCGATCGCCAGCTCGATCCGGCGCAATTCTGCTCGGTGGTCAGCGACGACCACACCGCCGGCCGGCAACTGGCGGCCACGCTGCTGACACCGAACACCCACAGCATCGCGCTGATCGGCGCCCGTCCCGACCTGGCCATCAGCCGCGCCCGCGCCGCCGGCTTCGCCGCGGCCCTCGCCGACCACCCGGCGCGCCACTGGGAGCGGCATGCACCCCACTACAGCCGGGAAGGCGGTCGCGCCCAGGCGCTGGCCATGATCGAAGAACTCGGCCACTGGCCCGAGGCGCTGCTGACCACCTCCTACGTCCTGCTGCAAGGCGTGCTGGATGTGCTGCGCGATCATCCACTGGCCGCAGGGGACACCCTGCGCCTGGCCACCTTCGGCGATACCCAGTTGCTGGACTATCTGCCGTTCAAGGTCAACGCCATCTCCCAGCAGCACGAGGTCATCACCGAGCGCGCCCTGGAGCTGATGCTGGACGCCCTGGAAAACGATCACTACCTGCCCGGTGTGCAGGCCATCCCGAGGGTGCTCAAACGCCGCCTGCCATGAGCCTGCTGATCGATACCCACAACCATCTGGACTACCCGGACTTCGACGCCGCGCGACCGGGCCTGCTGGCCGAATGCGCGCGACTCGGGGTGATTCGCCAGGTGCTGATCGGCGTCGAGCGCAGCCAGTGGCCGCAACTCTGGCGGGTTGCCACGGAAAACGCCGGCCTCCATGCGGCGCCCGGCCTGCATCCGCTGTACCTGCAGCGCCATCAGAAGGCCGATATCGAGGCGCTCCGGACCTTCTGCCTGGAACGCCGGAGCGATCCCCGCCTCTGCGCCCTGGGCGAGATCGGTCTGGACTATTTCATCGAGACGCCGGACAAAACGCGCCAGGCCTGGTTCTTCGAACAGCAGGTGCGCCTGGCCATGGAGCTGGACTTGCCGGTGCTGCTGCACGTGCGCCGCGCCCATGCCGATGTGGTCAGGATCCTGAAGCGTCTCAAGCCACCCCGAGCCGGCATCGCCCACGCCTTTTCCGGCAGCTATGAAGAAGCGCGCGAATACCTACGCCTGGGCTTCAAGATCGGCCTGGGCGGCGCGCCCACCTGGCCGCAGGCGAAAAGACTGCAGCGGGTACTGCCACAGTTGCCGCTGGAGGGCATCGTGCTGGAGACCGATGCGCCCGACATGCCACCCGCCATGCATCCGGACGTGCGCAACAGCCCCACCCATCTGCCGGCCATCTGCGCCGCCCTGGCGCCGCTGTGGCAGGTTTCGGCCGAGACACTCGCGGCGACCACTACGCGCAATGCCTGCGCGGTGTTCGGCTGGGACGCGGATCGGCTGGCCTAGACGTCGCCGTCCTGCAACTCGGCGTGCAGACGCTGCCAGTCGAACGCCGGTCCCGGATCGGTCTTGCGCCCCGGGGCGATAGCGCTGTGGCCCTGGATGCGCTCGGCGCTGATCGCCGGATAGGCGCGCTGCAGCGCCCGCGTCAGCCGCCCCAGGGCAAGATACTGGGCGTCGGTGTAGGCCAGGTCGTCCGTGCCTTCCAGTTCGATGCCCAGGGAGAAGTCGTTGCAGTTATCGCGCCCGTCGAAGCAGGAGATACCGGCATGCCAGGCGCGCTGCTCGCAGGAGACGAACTGGGTCACGGCCCCGTCGCGCTCGATGAGAAAGTGCGCCGCCACCTTCAGTTCGGCGATCTCCGCGAAGAAGGGATGGGCCGAATGATCCAGGCAATTCTGGAAGAACGCCTGGACGCAGCCGGTGCCGAATTGCCCGGGCGGCAGGCTGATGTTGTGGATCACCAGCAGGGACACCTCGGTCCCTGCCGGGCGTTCGTTGTGGTTGGGCGAAGGACAGCGGCGCGCCTCGCGATACCAGCCCTCGACGAACGCCCGCTCCATCAGCGGGCCTTGGCCTTGAGCGCGTCGCGCAGCGCGGTGGCGTCGCTGAATTCGCGCTGGCTGACGAAGCGGCCATGATCGAGGGTCACCCAGAGCACCTTGTCGGCAGCGCCCGGAAAGCGCGGCACGATCCGCGATTCGCGATCGAGCAGGATTCGGTAGCCGTACTTGCGCATGGCCGGTACGGCGAACATCCGCGTGATGGCCGCCGGCATGCTGCTGATATCGGCGATGTAGGCCACCCGGCTGCCGTCGATATAGTTCGCCGGCTGCTCGCGCATGGCTTCCTTGACCAGGCCGGAGCCGCTCATGCTGCGCGCCACCAGCAGGACCTGCAGCTGGTCGTCGAAGGTATAGGGCTGGTCACGCTGATCGAGCAGGGTGAAGGGCGCCACCCGCTCGCCGGGTTCGAGCGCCAGGGCGGTCAGGGGCAGCAGCAGACACGACAGCAATAACGCCAGAACTCCAGCGCGCATGGCATCCTCTCTTGAAAGGTCTATCGAGGCCGCTATCCTGCCCTACCGCTCGAATTGGCACCACCATCGCGTCGAGGAGCCCCATGATCCCGCTCAAAGAACTGCTCGCCCAGGTCCCCCAGTCCGGCGAGGTGCGCTGGATCGGCGTGCGACCCGCCTCCCGTGCGCCCATGGTCGAGATCGAGGCCGTGGAAGCCCGGCGTGACGCGGGCCTGACCGGCGATCACGCCCGCCCTACCCCGCGCAACCAGCGCCAGGTCACCCTCATCCAGTGGGAACACCTGCCGGTGGTGGCCGCGCTGATCGGCAAGACGGTCGCACCCGCCGATCTGCGCCGCAATCTGGCCATCGCCGGGATCAATCTGTTCAGCCTGAAGAACCGGCGCTTTCGCATCGGCCAGGCGATCCTGGAGACCACGGGCTGGTGCCAGCCCTGCGCGCGCCTGGAAGAACGCCTGGGCCCGGGGACCTTCCAGGCCATGCGCGGCCATGGCGGCCTCACGACCCGGGTGCTGGAAAGCGGCATCATCCGCCTGGGCGATCGGGTGGAGGTCCTGGATTGACCCCAGTTTCTCCAGGGTCGAATGGCCGGGTCAGCCCGGTTAAACTAGCGCTACCTCTCGTCGCCGCAGACATCCTTGCCAGAGCAGATGCACGCCGCCTCCCTTGAAAGTCACGACTTTTCGCCCATCTTCTCTGCTAGATGGCGCGACTATCGCGCGTTGCGACGACCCCCAGATATCTACCGACCCGGGACTGCGCCCGCTTGCGGCGACGCGCCCGGTCCGGCCCCCGCTTTCCTTCTCCATGAGTGCTCTCCATGACCCATCGCATCGTTATCGTCGGCGGCGGCGCCGGCGGCCTGGAACTGGCTACCCGCCTGGGACGCAGCCTCGGCAAGCGCGACCAGGCGCAGATCGTGCTGATCGACGCCAACGCCACCCACCTGTGGAAACCGCTACTGCACGAGGTGGCCGCCGGCTCGCTCAATTCCACCGAGGACGAACTCAGCTATGTCGCCCAGGCCAAGTGGAACCACTTCGAATTCCAGCTCGGCCGCATGACCGGCCTGGATCGTGAGCGCCGCAAGGTGCAGCTGGCCGCGATCGAGGACGACGGCGCCGTCCTGGTCCCGGAACGGGAGATCGGCTACGACTCCCTGGTGCTGGCCATCGGCAGTACCACCAACGACTTCGGTACGCCTGGCGCTGCGGAAAACTGCATCTTCCTCGACACCCGTGCCCAGGCCGAACGCTTCCACCGCAAGCTGCTGACCCACTACCTGCGCGCCCACGTCAGCGAGCAGCCGGGTGAATACATCGAGGTGGCCATTGTCGGCGCCGGTGCTACCGGCGTGGAATTGGCGGCCGAATTGCGCAACGCCGCCGAAGAGTTGCAGGCCTACGGCATGGACAGCATCCGTCCCGAAGACCTGCGCATCACCCTCGTCGAAGCTGGTCCACGCATCCTGCCGGCGCTGCCCGAGCGGATCGCCGGCCAGGCGCACCGCACCCTGGAGAAACTCGGCGTACGGGTGCTGACCGGTTCGGCGGTCAAGGAAGTCCGCGCCGACGGCCTGCAGACCGCGGGCGAATTCGTTCCGGCCAGTCTCAAGGTCTGGGCCGCCGGTATCCGCGCCCCGGCCTTTCTCAAGGACCTGGCGGGCCTCGAGACCAATCGCATCAACCAACTGGTGGTCAACTCGACGCTGCAGACCACCCGCGACCCGAACGTCTTCGCCCTCGGCGACTGCGCGGCCTGCCCCCTGACACCCGGCGACACCCGTACCGTGCCACCGCGCGCCCAGTCCGCCCACCAGCAGGCCTCACTGCTGGTCAAGACCTTCAAGGCGCGCCTGGAAGGCAAGCCGCTGCCCGACTATGTCTACAAGGACTACGGCTCGCTGATCTCACTGTCGCGCTTCAGCGCGGTGGGCAATCTCATGGGCGGCGCCCTCGGCAGCCTGACCCTGGAAGGCTGGCTGGCGCGGACCTTCTACGTGTCGCTCTACCGGATGCACCAAGTCGCCCTCTATGGCCCGCTGCGTGCCCTGGCGCTGTTTGCCGGCGATCACCTGAGACGCAAGACCGAGCCGCGCCTGAAGCTGCACTAGGCCCCTGGTCTGGGCATGAAAAAAGCCGTCCCTGGGGACGGCTTTTTTCATGCCTTGCGCAAAGCACTCAGGAAGGCGACTGACCGCGCAGATTGCCGATCACCGAAGTCATGGCCCGGTCGAACAGCAGGGCATCGTCCAGCAGCCGTACCCGACCCTCCTGGTAATCCAGCGCCAGTTCCTCGCGGGTCCGGTCCAGCACCTTCATGCCGGTCCGATTGACGAACACCAGGCGGCCCATGGGACGGATGACCGCGGCCAGCTTGCAGCGCAGCTTCTGCTCGGCATCCTGGATTTCCAACCAGGCGCCCACCGAGAGGACATCCACCCACTCCAGGGAGTCGCTGGTCAGTCCGGTGATCCGCTCAGCCGCGCGCGGCAGCTCGAAGGGCTCGTCGACAGGCACCGACGCCGGCACCACGACCGCCGTATCCGCCAGTTCGGGACGGGTCTGCTGAAAGGTCTGGACGTGCAGGGATTCGAGCTCGGTGAAGAATTCGGAGGTGGAAAAGGGATCGAAGGCCGCGCTGGCCAGGCCTTCCCGCAGTGCCTTGAGCAGGCCGGGCACCATTTCCAGCAGGCGCTGGCGCGATGCGACGTCGTGGTGCGGCTGGATGCTCCAGATCAGATCATCCATGGTCTTGAGGGCTGCGCGCCATTCGCTGGAATCATAGCCCTGCTTCAGGCAGGTCAGCAGCAGCACCTGGCTCCAGGCCTCGCGCAGGACACGTTGCACGGCAGCGGGCAACGGGTGCTCCTGCAGGCGCTGGCTGAGAACATGCTCGACCTGCAAGCGAGCGATCTCGGCGCGCGCCCGGCCTTCCTCGGCATCACGAGTGCGCTGTTCAAGCAGCTCACTGCGCCGCTGCTCGTCGCTGACATAGGCCATGAAGTCGGCCAGCAGCTCGGCGAAGATCTCCGGATCGTCGACGAAGTCGGACAGCAGGCGCTGCACGATCTGCTCGATCTTCTGGTACAGGCCGTCGCGCTGCAGGTCGCTCTGCTCGCCCCAGCCCAGGGAAGCGGCGGCGATCTCGTTGAGCAGTCGCCGGGCCGGATGGCTGCCACGGCTGAAAAAGGTCTTGTCGAGGACCGCGACCTTCAGCATGGGAATCTGCAGGCGAGCGATCAGTGCCTTGAGCGAATCCGGCAGGGTGAGGTCGTCGAGAATGAATTCGAACAGCATCGCCACCAGGTTGATGACGTCTTCGTCGACCTGCCCCACCACGCGCTTTCGACCCGAGCGCTCGCTGATGCGGCCCAGGGCCACACCCAGTTGCGCCTTGAGGTCGTAGCCATCCAGGGACTGACTGGAGATCTGCTGCTGCAGGTGGGACAGCAGACGCATGAGGTCATAGCTGGTGATGACCTGGCCATCACCGGTCGCGGTGCCTTCATCTGCGGTCATGGCGCCACCCAGGGCCGCACTGGTCGGCGTCCGCAGCTGAGCCAGCAGGCCCTGCAGGGTGCCGAAGAGTTCCTGACCGTCGTCTTCGCTGTTGACGTGGCCCGGGGTGCGTCCGCTGTAGCCCTTGGCCGAGCGGCTCGGCACCTGCTGGGGAATGGCCTTGAGCTGGGGCAGTACGCCCGCCTCGACCAGCTGACGATTGGATTCCGCATACAGCTGACCCAGCCCGTTGAGCACGAAGCGCTCGAACAGCTTGTAGATGATCAGCTTGACCTTGATGTCGGTGTCAAGATCACGACAGGCTTCGACGAAGGCCTCGCACAGGCGGCGCGGCCCCAGCGGATGGGTCGAGTCGTCCAGCTTGCTCGACAGCTGGGTATTGAACCTGATGGTCAGGTGGCTGATGGCCATGGCGTTGTTGCTGAGGGCCTTGGCCACCATGGTGTCCACCGCGACGCTCTCTTCCAGCGCATCGTTCTGCACCAGACTGAGGTCTTCGTAGGAGACGCTGTCCAGGCGCATCTCCGGCTTGCTGCCAACCAGGTTGTTCAGCGCCGCGAAGCGCTCGAAATACTGCTGGAGAAAGCTGCGCTCGATGCTCTTGCGCCGGAGGCGCAGATCACGCATCGCTTCGAAGTAGAGACTCTGTTCCTGGTTGCTGCCGGCCCGATCGGCCATTTCAAACAGCGCATCGTCGGCGTTGTCGAACAGCTGCTGCAAGGACGCATTGAGTCGCTGAGCGGCGCGATCCCTGACCGGTAAAAGTACTGCGGGCAATCGGGAAGAAGATTCCCCGAGCGCCTTGAAATGAACTACGTTTACGTCGTTCTGCACCACCGCCTCCCACAACCGTTCTTGCGTTCGGCTGAATCGCGTTCCACTACAGGAGCATTGAACAACGTTGGCCGCCCTGGCCGCGAGGTGAAACGTTGTCGATGTGCCATTATTTGCTTTGCCAAGGCATCGACCAATCGACATCTGCACAGTACATGACAGGGTTCACAAGGCACCTGTCAGTCAGCGCCTGCCCTTCAAATAATTCGACGTTGTCTATCTCAGATCGTCAACCTCCCCTAAAGTTGCCCGCTCGCCTCCCGCAGCCCTTCTCGGAGTCTTTTCATGCCCAGCGCTACCCCTGCCGATCTCGCCCAGGTCATTACTGACAATGTCGCCGCCGCACTGCGCGAAGACGTCGGCAGTGGCGACCTCACGGCCGGTCTGATCCCCGCTCATCAGCACGCCCGGGCGCGGATCATCACCCGCGAAGCCGCGGTGGTGGCAGGCACGGCCTGGGTTGACGAGGTGTTCCGGGTGCTGGATCCCGCGGTGGAAGTCCGCTGGCGGGTGGCCGATGGCGAGCGGGTCGCAGCGGGCCAGGTGCTGTTCGAACTCGCGGGTCCCGCACGCGCCCTGCTCACCGGCGAGCGCAGCGCGCTGAATTTCCTGCAACTGCTGTCCGGCACCGCCACCCGCTGCCGCCACTATGCCGACCTGGTGCAGGACACCGCCGTAAGGCTGCTGGATACCCGCAAGACCCTGCCCGGCCTGCGCCGTGCCCAGAAATACGCGGTCACCTGCGGCGGCTGCTACAACCATAGAATCGGGCTGTTCGACGCCTTCCTGATCAAGGAAAACCACATCGCCGCCTGCGGCGGCATCGCCCAGGCCGTGGCCACCGCGCGGCAACTGGCGCCGGGGCGTCCGGTGGAAGTCGAGGTGGAAGATCTGCAGGAGCTGGAACAGGCCCTGAGCGCCGGCGCGGACATCGTCATGCTGGACGAGCTGAGTCTGGCCGACATGCGCACGGCGGTGGCCCTGACCGCGGGCCGGGCCAAGCTGGAAGCCTCGGGCGGCGTCAACCAGGACACCCTGCTCGGCATCGCCCAGACCGGTGTCGACTACATCTCCATCGGCACCCTGACCAAGGACGTCAAGGCCGTCGACCTGTCCATGCGCATCCTGAACTGAGCGGGATAGGCAAAGTCCCGCGCGGCGGCTAGACTCCGCAGCCGCGCCTCTTGCGCAACGGCTTCGAGCGGTCCTGACGACCGCTCGCCTCTCGCGACACTCGAACAAGATCGAACCCGTGACCAAAGATCAACTTCGCGCTGAACTGGAACGCCAGGCCCAGCGCTATCAGGATGTCTACGGTGGCGAAATCGTCACCTACGCCGCGCAACCCAAACCCGACCGCAAGCCCTGGAAGAAACGGCCGACCGTGCAGGACGAGGTGTTCGCCTCGGAAGTGCGCAAGATCGCCGATCTCAAGGCCAAAGCCAGCGACGAGTCCATCACTCAGGACACCTGAGGCGAGTCTTCAGACCCGCTGTCCGGAGCGTCCGCCACGCCGTCTTCGTCGCCTTGCCGTGCCTGCAGTTGCCGCCAGAGTGCCGCGGCGGCAGTGAAGTCGGCGCCGCCGTCGAGAGTCATCGCCTGCAGGTCGTAGCGGGCCAGGCAACCTTCGCCCAGACGGGGTGGCTGCTCCGCGGTACCGGGAGCAGCCGCCGGGGAGTCGCTGTCAGTCGAAGATGACGGTCTTGTTGCCATGGACCATGACCCGCTCTTGCAGGTGGTATCTCAGACCGCGGGACAGCACCATCTTCTCGACGTCCTTGCCCAGCCGCACCATGTCCTCGACATTGTCCCGGTGGCTGACGCGCTCCACGTCCTGCTCGATGATCGGACCGGCATCCAGCTCTTCGGTCACGTAGTGGCAGGTGGCGCCGATCAGCTTGACGCCACGCAGCGACGCCTGGTGATAGGGCTTGGCGCCGACGAAGGACGGCAGGAAGCTGTGGTGGATGTTGATCACCTGGTGGGCATAGCGCGCGCAGAGATCCGGCGGCAGGATTTGCATGTAGCGCGCCAGGACCACGGTATCGGCCTGGTGCAGATCGATCAGCCGCGATACCTCGTCGAAAGCCGGCTGCTTGTTGGCGGGATCGACCGGCACGTGGAAGAAGGGAATGCCGTGCCACTCGACCATGCTGCGCAGGGTGTCGTGGTTGGAGATGACGCAGGGGATCTCGCAGTCCAGCTCGCCGCTGTGCCAGCGGTGCAGCAGGTCGGCCAGGCAGTGGGATTCGCGACTGGCCATGAGCACCACGCGCTTGCGCTGGGCCGAATCGGTGATCCGCCACTGCATGGAGAATTCCCGCGCGATGGGCGCGAAGGCCTGACTGAAGCCGGCCAGATCGAAGGGCAGTGAATCCGCGCGGATCTCGTGGCGCATGAAGAACCAGCCACTCTCCGTATCCGAGTGATGACTCGCTTCGGTAATCCAGCCGTTATAGGTCGCCAGGAAGTTGCTGACCTTGGCCACGATACCTACCCCGTCCGGACAGGCGATCACCAGACGAAACGTTTGCATAGCACAACCTCGAACGAAAAGGGGCTGCATTCTAGGCGCAGTCGCCTGCAGCGTCGAGCGGCGCAAGGTGCCAAGGCGCGCGCCTGTACGGCTAGGGTAAAGACTTTGCAAAGGACAAGTAAGGACCGACAAGTTCCACTGCCGCCTTGCTGAAAGTTGCGCGACTTTTACCAACATCATTGTTGCGACGGACGCCGCCTTAATTATCGGACTGTCATGTGGACAGTTTACTTATTCCAATAGCCAATCTATGATCGATGCAGCATTTCATCTCTGCATCACTCAGAACAAAGGCCGTTTATGTCGCTCATCAACGAATATCGCCAGACCGAAGAAGCCATCAAGGAATTGCAGGAACGCCTGAAGTCGCTGCAAGAGGACGACAAACTGCAGCGCGAGCTGGAGTTCGAGAAGAAACTTCGCGCACTGATGGGTGAGTATCAGAAATCCCTGCGTGACATCATCGGCATTCTCGATACTGAAGCCAAGCCCGCTCGCCAGACCCGAACTCCCAAGGCCAGCAATGGCAGTACGCCCAAGCGCGCCCGTAAAGTTAAGCAATACAAGAATCCGCACAATGGCGAAGTGATTGAAACCAAGGGTGGCAATCACAAGACGCTGAAAGAGTGGAAAGCCAAGTGGGGTTCGGACGACGTCGAGTCCTGGGTAACCCTGCTGGATTGATCAGAAAAACGCCGGCCAGCCGGCGTTTTTTTTGCCTGCACGGCAAAGGGTTGCGCAACCGGCCAATCCCCAAACACCGACTGCCAGCTTCAAGACTCCGCTGACACGACCGTTCACCGCGTCTTTCATATTGTCCAAGCAACATCTTTCTCAACTGAAGCTGCGGTCCTTGGCCGCGGCACCTTTGCCTGTGCACGTCTTTTCTGTTAGCAGACGTCTCTAACGACCTTTGTTGTTCGCGACTTCAGGCAACAGGATTATCCAACCGCTGCATCAACGCCCGAACATGGGCGGACCAGGCCTCGAGAATCGGTACCCGCTCGCTGGCCACCTCAGGCTGCAGTTGTTCGGCCAGGGTAATGAACTGCGTGCAGGTCATATGGCCTTGACCTTCTTCACCCAGCAGGCGCTGCCGGCAGAATTGTCGCCAGCGCGCGCCCTCTTCCGCGGTCAGCAACTCGGGAAAGTTGCGCGCACGATAGCGAAAGAACAGCTCCGGATGTCGCTCGTCCTGAAAAGGCCACGGCCGGCTGCCAAGTTGCTCTGCCGGACACTGCTGAACCTGTTCGCAGAGTTGCCGTTCTTCGGCGGCAATGAAACCGTCGTACAGCCTCTCTTCGGCATCCTGTTCCTGGGTGGCAAAACCGGAGGCCTCGGCATAGAGCGCCTGCACCTTGGGTTGCCAGGTCGCACGCTGGTCGAGCAATTGGCGGGCGCGGCGCCAGACGGCGGCCTGATCGAATTGCAGCCGCTCCGTGTCCGCAGGGCGCAAGACGCTGAAGGGCGCCAGAATCGGACACTTGTTGATCTGTACCAGCTTCAGCGGCACCGGGAGGTCACCCTCGGCCAGCGCCTCCCGCCGGGTATAGAGGCGTTCGCGCAGGGTCTCGACATCCAGTTCCAGCAGCGGCTCCGGCGCCAGGCCGAGATCGCAGACGATCAGCGCGTTGCGATTGACCGGATGCCAGGCCAGCGGCAGCACGGGTGCGAGAAAGTGTCGCTCGGCGCTGAAGCGGCCGGAGACGTGCAACAGGGGTTCGAGCAGACGGATGCGCGCCATCGCCGCCTTCTTCTGGCGCTGCGTCCAGAGATAGTCATAGAGCCTTGGTTGCCGCTGCTTGACCAGGCGCGCCAGGGCCAGGGTCGCGCGGACATCCGCCAGGGCGTCATGGGCCTGAGCGTGTTCGATGCCGTTGGCGACAGTCAGGCGATCCAGGCGCAGGGAAACGCGCTCAGCGTCCTGCGGCCAGCTCAGACTCTCCGGGCGGAAGGCATAGAGCGCCCGGATCAGGCCGAGCACATCCCAGCGACTGTTGCCCTGCTGCCATTCGCGGGCATAGGGATCGTGGAAGTTGCGGTACAGGCTGTGCCGTACCATTTCGTCGTCGAATCTCAGGTTGTTGTAGCCGACCGCGCAGGTGTTGGGACGCCGCAACTCCTCGTGGAGGCGCTGGACGAAGTCGCGCTCGCGCAGCCCCAGGCGCTGCAGGGTGGCCGGCAGGATACCGGTGACCAGGCAGGCGGCGGGATGGGGCAGGACATCCTCGCTCAGTTGGCAATGCAGGTTGAGCGGCGCCTCGATTTCGTTGAGCTCCAGATCGGTACGCACCCCGGCCACCTGCAGCGGTCGATCCCGCCGTGGATCGATCCCCGTGGTCTCGAAGTCGTACCAGAAGATACTTTGCGTCACACCGCCCTCCCCTAGAATCGGCGCAGTCTAGCATCGTCGTGCGCCTTGCTCCCGAACGCCCGCACCCGCTAGGCTCTGGCGCCTGTCTACCGCGTATTCTCTCTGCCCATGCGTTCAGTCGATCGGCTCTCCCTTCGCTTCAGGTGCCGAGGTATCGGCGTACGCCTGGGCGCCGCCGTCTGGGCGTTGACCCTGTCCCTGGCCTGCCTCGCGCAGCAGGAGCCGCTGTCCTGTCCCCTGCCGCCGCAGTCCGACAGTGGTCCGGGCAGCCTGCGCCTGACCCATCAGGGACTCGACAGCCGGACCGCACGCCAGCTCGCCACCCAACTCGGCGCGACCACCCGCGGCACCGATCCCCAGGCGCTGGCCGCGGCCTACCTGCAGCATTTCGGCAGTCGGGTGCGGCACGGCCAAGCCGAACAGCTCGCCGAGCTGCCGGCCGGGGACGTCAGGTTCTGGCTGGCCGGCAATCCGCCCCTGGCGGAGACTCAGGCGCAGACGCTGCTGGACTGGGTCGAGGCGGGCGGCCATCTGGTGGCCGTCGCCGATGACAGCACTCTGGCGCTCAGCGCGACCCTGGGCGTTCGCCCCATGCCGACCCGCGAGCTGGGGGGTGCCGCCCCACCCATCATGGCGCTGCCGCTCTGGCCCAACCTGACCCAGCTCTATCTCGCCGAGGACGACGCCCCCGCCTACCTCAGCTTCGACGACAGCCGCCATCTGTTCGATGTCGGTGATCAGGCGGTGGCCTGGGCCAGCAGCGCCAGCGCCACCCATATGCTGATGCTGCCCTGGGGCGACGGCAGCGTGACGCTGCTGTCGGACACCGCGCTTTGGAGCAACGCCCACCTCGCCCAGTACGACAATGCCTGGCTGCTGTGGTACCTCACCCAGGGCGCGCCGGTGACCCTGATCGCCCCGGCGCCACCGCTCCCCCTGTGGCTGGACGCCTTGCAACGCTATGGCCTGGCCCTGCTCCTCCTGACGCTGGCGGCGGGTCTCTGGCTGAGACGCCGCCAGGACCATCCGGCGCCCCGGCGTGACGCCAGACGCTGGCCCGAACTGATCGCCACCCTGCAGCGCGATATCCAGCGCGAGGTGCGCCGCCGTCGCCCCGAACTCACCGATCAGACTGTGGCCGAGCGCTGGCAATATCTGGCGCGCCTGAGCGGTCTGAGCACCCGTGTGGTGGGCGAGGCGATGCGGCCCAGCCCGGCGCGCCTCTCCACCCGCGACTTCACCCGCCGCATCGCCCAGCTGCGCCTGTTGCGCCTGGCCGTGCGCGCCCCCGTTTCCGAGGACTTCCGATGACCGACAGCTCTGCTCCTGACGCCACCCCGGCGGACCCCGGCGAAAGCGGCGTCAAGGCCCGCGCCCTGGCCCGACTGCAGGCCCTGCGACAGGCGCTGCTCAAGGTGCTGCCGCAGCAGGAGGCCGCCGTGGACGGTCTGCTCGCCACCCTGCTGGCCGGCGGTCACCTGCTATTGGAAGGTCCGACCGGCTCCGGCAAGACGCTGCTGGTTCGCGCCCTGGCCGCCAGCCTGGACGCCGGCTTCGCCCGGCTGCAGTGCCATCCGGCACTGACCCCTGCCGAGGTGGCCGGCGAAATCGTCACGGACGCCGGCAGCGACAGTGCCCGTCTGCGTCGGGGGCCCCTGTTCAACTCCCTGGTCCTGCTCGAAGAGCTGCAGCGGGCTCCGCCAGCGATCCTCAACCTGCTGGACGACGCCCTGCAGGGTCGCCAGCTGAGTCTGGGCGGCCGCCCGGTGCCCCTGCCAGCGCCCTTCATGGTGATCGCTACCCGCTCCTCAAGCAGCGATCTGCCGCTGGCGCTACGGGATCGCTTCCTGGCGCACCTGCGACTGGAGTGGCCGGCAGAAGGCCAGGAGCTCGCCGCCCTGCGCCAGGCTGTCCAGCAGGCTCACGGCGATCCCCTGGAAGCGGCGACCCTGCGCCCGCTGCTGCAGGCGCGGGATCTGCCAGCCCTGCAGCGACTGGTGGCCGGCCTGCCGGTCGCGGAGCCGGTCCTCGAGCATGCCGTGCGCCTGATCCGCCTCACCCGGGAGTGGCCGGCCTTCGAGCAGGGCGCCGGGCCGCGCGCCGGGCAGGCCTTGCTGCGTCTGGCCCAGGCACAGGCTTTTCTGCGGGGTGGCGACAGCGTGACGCCCGAGGATGTGCGCACCCTGCTGCCCGCCGTGCTGCGTCCACGCCTGCGGCTGACCCCAGAGCGCGAATTCGAGGGCGACAGCCTGGATGGGCAGATCCTCAAGCTGCTGGGACAGTGTCCGGCACCGCGCCCATGATCCAGCGCTGGCTGCCCCTGGCGCTGGGCGCCCTGGCTCTGCTCAGCCTGATCCTGGGCTGGCTGGCGCCTCTGCGCTGGCAGGCCCTGCCGGCCGCAGGGGCATCGCTGCTCCTGGGGCTGGCCCTGCTGGAGCGCCGGCACTGGCGAAAGATCCGGGCGAATCCGCTCATCGCGCAGCCAGCCAGGGCACGCCTGCGGGCGAACACGCCTGTGCAACTGCTGATCGCCAGCTCGGGACTGGTAAAGACCGACGGACGCGGAAGCCGCGAACAGGCACTGGGCTTCTGGCAGGCGCTGGCGGCCAGCGGCAATGAACTGCGGCTCTACGGCCTCGATCCCGAGCTGCGCCTGCTGGCGGCGGCCACACCCGCTCGCCCCCTGAAGCCTGATGTCCTTCCGCGGTCGGTCCCAGGCGCGACGGCTGATTTCAAGGCGGCGCTGGCGCGGCTTTGCAGCCAGGCGCGACCCGGCAGTGTCCTGGTGGTTCTGGCGCCACTGGATGAAGCCAGGGTGGCCTGGCTCGGTCGTCTGGATCCGGGCCGACGCGGCCTGCAGCTCTGGCTGGTCGATACCGCGCTGGAGGAGCTGGCAGAGCCCGACGACATCCGTACCTGGCGCGACGCCTGCCGCTATGCCGAGGCCTGGCAGACCAGGATTCAGGGCGAGCGTCTGGCCGCGCGCCTGGAGAGAAGGGGAATCCACTGGCTGCCTGCCAGCGCGACGGCGGATCTGCAGAGCCGCCTGTTGCAGCTATGGAATGCCGGCGATCCGGATCAGGCCGCCGACTGAGACAGGCGGCCGAAGGTGAAATAGTGCTGCAACACGTCGATCAGCTCGGCGAATTCCGCTGGCGGTTCGGCGACGCTGAAACCCGAGTCATAGTTGCCCGGGGTGACATCTTCGTGGCTCCACTGGCAGCGGGCGTCGAAGTCGACGAAGTGCAGCTGACCGTCCTGCCCCGGAATCTTCAGCCGGAGTTCGAAACGCGCATTCACCAGCATGGGCAGTTGGCTGATCATCAGCAACCCCTCGCGGGAGATGTTGCCGATGTAGCCCATGGGCTTGTCGGTGAAGCGGTTGAACACCTTCAGATAGTAGGGCAGCTGGTGGCGCTCGATACGACGATTCTGAGTCATGGTGCGATTCATCCTGCACACGGTAAAGCCACTTTTACCGACAACGTCCTGGAAAGCTCAGCGCTGCGGTAGTTTTCGCACCGGTTGGGGCGTCGCAACGGCCGTTCCGCCATCTAGCCCCAATTGGCGCAGGGTGTCCAGTCGGGCCTGGGCCCGAAAGGCGTATTCGCTGGCCGGAAACCGGACCTGGATGAAACGATAGGTCTGAGCGGCGTCGGCGTACAGCTGCTGCTGCTCGAGACACTGGCCACGCAGCATGGAGAATTCCGGCTGCAGCCAGGGGCGGGCGCGACCCTTGCGCTCGGCCTGGGAGATCTGCAGCAGGGCATTGGTGCAGTCGCCTTCAGCATAGGACTTGTAGGCGGCGTCGAGATAGGAATTCATCGAAACGCTGGTGCAGCCGGTCAGGCCGAACAACAGGAACAGGCAGAGATAAGGGCGCATGGAAAGTCCTCCTGTTCGCTAGATCGGCGCCGGGGCGCGCTTCTTGAGGGCAAACGACCATTGGTGTGACGGAGCTGCGAAAAGCCGTCATGTGCTGGCCACGCGACAGCGCTACAATGAGGTGCGCTTCGTGTTCTACGTCGACTCGGCGCTGAGGCGCCGACTCATGGTTGCAATCCGCTAAAGGAAAGACTGCATGATTTATCGCCGTACCAAGATCGTCGCCACCCTCGGCCCGGCCAGCAATTCTCCGGAAGTCCTCGAGCAGCTCATCATCGCCGGCATCGACGTCGCCCGCCTGAACTTCTCGCATGGAACGCCCGACGAGCACCGGGCCCGTGGTCAGCTGGTACGGGATCTCGCCGCCAAGCACGGTCGCCATGTCGCCCTGCTCGGCGACCTCCAGGGTCCGAAGATCCGCATCGCCAAGTTCGTCAACAAGCGCATCGAACTCAAGGTCGGCGATCCCTTCCGCCTGTCCATCGCCCATCCCCGCACCGAAGGCACCGAAGAAGTGGTCGGCATCGACTACCCGGGCCTGGTCACCGACTGCCGCGTGGGTGACGAACTGCTGCTGGACGATGGCCGCGTGGTCCTGCGCGTGGAAGGCATGACCGCCACCGAATTGCATTGCACCACCCTGATCGGCGGCCCGCTGTCCGATCACAAGGGCATCAACCGGCGTGGCGGCGGTCTCACCGCCCCTGCGCTGACCGACAAGGATCGGGACGACATCAAGCTGGCCGCCTCCATGGAGGTCGACTACCTGGCCGTGTCCTTCCCGCGTGATGCCGAAGACATGCACGAAGCCCGTCGCCTGATGGAAGCCGCCGGTGGCAAGTCCTGGCTGGTGGCCAAGATCGAGCGCGCCGAAGCCGTGGCCGACGACGAAGCCCTGGACGGCCTGATCCATGCCAGTGACGCCGTGATGGTGGCCCGGGGCGACCTGGGCGTGGAAATCGGTGATGCCGAACTGGTGGGCATCCAGAAGCGCATCATTTCCCACGCCCGCCGCCTCAACAAGGCGGTGATCACCGCGACCCAGATGATGGAGTCGATGATCAGCAGCCCGATGCCGACCCGTGCGGAAGTCTCCGACGTGGCCAACGCCGTGCTGGACAACACCGACGCGGTGATGCTCTCCGCCGAGAGCGCCGCCGGCCAGTACCCGGTGGAAGCGGTCAAGGCCATGGCGCGCGTCTGCGTCGGTGCCGAGAAGCAGCCTACCAGCAAGCTGTCCAGCCACCGCCTGGGCCATACCTTCACCCGGTGGGACGAGAGTATCGCTCTGGCCTCCATCTACGTGGCCAACCACTTCCCGGGCGTGAAGGCGATCATCAGTCTGACCGACACCGGCTACACCCCGCTGATCATGTCGCGCCTGCGCTCCTCGGTGCCGATCTTCTCCTTCGCCTCCAGCCGCGCCACCCAGGCCCGCACCGCGCTGTTCCGCAACGTGCACACCATTCCCTTCGACCCGACCACCATGCCGGCGAACAAGGTGAGCCAGGCGGCGGTGGACGAGCTGCTCAAGCGCGGCATCGTCGAGCACGGTGACTGGGTCATCCTCACCAAGGGCGACAGCTACACCAAGCGTGACGGCACCAACACCATGAAGATGTACCGCGTGGGCGACCTGCTGGTCTGATCCCTGCCGCCGGTCCTTGACCGGTGCTGACGAAAGCCCCGAACAGGCGACTGCTCGGGGCTTTTTCTTGGGCGCGGGTGGCACCTACAGGGCAGCGCTAGAGACCCTTGAAGGCGAGGTAGGCCAGGTGCAAGGCCGCCGCACCCAGCACGCCCAGGCTACAGACGATGAGGATGCCACGCTGCAGCGAGCGCAAGCGCCCCTCACGGCGGGCCGCCAGGCGCGTGGCATCGAGCAGCGCAACGTTGGCCAACGGTGATTCACGCATCGTTTCGCTCCCCCGGTCTCTTAATGCACTATATTCTCATTCTCACATAGATCAAGGGAGTCCGACGAGCGACTACCGGACTGTGGCAGAATAGCCGGTTTGGTGCGAACAGCCTGGGTGAACGATGGCGTTACGTTTCGAACGGCTCAAGTGGCAGGACTGGAAAGGCGCCTTCACGGAGCGCAACTACGAGCGCGGTCGGCGCCTGGCACTCGACGGCCTGGTGCAGCTGCGCTCGGCAGCCAGGGGCCAGCTCTATGCCGAGTGCAGCAGCCCGGCCGGACCGGCCTATCGGCAGGCGATCAGCCTGCGCGCGGGCGAGACCGCCTGGCGGGTCGACGCCCGCTGCACCTGCCCGGTCGGCCGCAACTGCAAGCATGCCGCCGCCGCCCTCATCGAGCTCGAACGGCTGCAACGCAGCGAGGCCGACTTGCCGGCCACGCCGGTTGCCAATCCGGAGCTGCCGCAACCGGTCCTGACCCTCGGCAGCCATACCCAGATCGATTACGACCGGCACATCGGCAAGATGCGACCCACGGTGCGCCATCGCGCCGCCCTGGCCTTTGCCTATGGCCCGCGGCGACTGTTCGGTACCCCGCCGCGTACCCCGGACGCCGCCTATCCCGCGCGCCAGTTGCCGGCCGAACAACGCTGGCGGCAGACGCTGCTCGATCATGGCCTGCGCCTGGCCACCCGGCGCAGCGCCGCGCTGCCCGACGACAGTGGCGAGATGTTCGAATTGCCGGACGACCCCGCCTGGCTCAGATTCGTGCAGCAGGTCATCCCCGGTCTGCGCGAAGCCGGCTGGCAGATCGAGGCCCATCCCGAATTCACCTTCGACCTGACACCGGTGGAAGGCTGGTACGGTCACCTCGAAGAGGTGCAGGATCCGACCGCCGCGAACGGCCAGTTCGATGTCGAGCTGGGTATCCGCCTGGGCCAGCGCCGCGTCAGCCTGATTCCGCTGCTGATCGACGCCCTGCGCCGCGAACCCTCCCAGTACGAGCCGGCGATGCTGGCCAAGCGCGCCGACGACGAACCCGTGTTGTTGCGCATCGATCCTCCACGCCTCGCCGGCCCGCAGGGCCGGGTACAACGGGTCGCCGTGCCCCTGGGTCGGCTCAAGCCGATCCTGCAGATCCTCGGCGAGCTTTATGCGACCGACCGCCTCACCCAGGACCGTGCCCTGCGCCTGCCGCGCCTGGACGCCGCGCGCCTGGCCGAGCTGGACGAGCGCCTGCCGCTGGAATGGGAAGGCGGTGAACGCCTGCGCAGCTTCGCCGAGCGGCTGCGCAGCTACGCGGCCGAGCCCGTCGTCCTGCCGGACACCCTGCACGCCGAACTGCGCCCCTATCAGCGCGACGGCGTGGCCTGGCTGCAGGCGCTGCGCGAACTGGAAGTGGGCGGCATCCTGGCCGACGACATGGGCCTGGGCAAGACGCTGCAGACCCTGGCGCACATCCTCGTCGAACAGGCCGCCGGGCGCCTGACCGCACCGGCATTGATCGTCATGCCGACCAGCCTGATCCCCAACTGGCAGGACGAGATTGCCCGCTTCGCCCCCGGACTGCGCGTGCTGACCCTGCAGGGCAGCGCCCGCAGCAGTCGCTTCGAGCGGATTCCCGAGCACGATGTGGTGCTCACCACCTATGCCCTGTTACCCCGCGATGCCGAGCGCCTGGCCAACTACGATTTCCACCTGCAGGTGCTGGACGAGGCCCAGTCGATCAAGAATGCCGCCACCAAGGCTGCCCAGGCCGCACGCCACCTGCGTGCCCGCCATCGTCTCTGCCTGACCGGCACGCCGCTGGAAAACCACCTGGGCGAACTCTGGTCGCAATTCCACTTTTTGATGCCCGGCTGGCTGGGCGACGAGAAAGGCTTCAAGCAGGCCTATCGCATTCCGGTGGAGCGCGAAGGCGATGTGCAGCGCCTGGCGGCGCTCAAGGCACGGGTGCGGCCCTTCATGCTGCGCCGCACCAAGCAGCGGGTCGCCAGTGAGTTGCCACCCAAGACCGAGATCGTCCAGCTGGTCGAGCTCAGCACGGCGCAGCGCGAGCGCTACGAAGACCTGCGGCTGCTGCTGGACGAACGCGTCCGCGCCGAAATCGCCCGTCAGGGTATCGGTCGCAGCCAGCTGCTGATCCTCGATGCCCTGCTGCGGCTGCGCCAGGTCTGCTGCGATCTGCGCCTGGTACCCCACGAAGACGCCAGCGTGGCCAAGCCCTCGGCGAAACTGGCGGCGCTGAACGAGCGCCTCGACGCCCTGCTCCCCGGCGGTAGTCGGGTCCTGGTGTTCTCCCAGTTCACCAGCATGCTCGATCTCATCGCCGCCGACCTCGACCAGCGCGGCATCGAGTACGTCACCCTGACCGGCGAAACCCGGGATCGGCGCACCCCGGTGCAGCGCTTCCAGAGTGGCGAGGTGCCGGTGTTCCTGCTCAGTCTCAAGGCCGGCGGCAGCGGTCTCAACCTGACGGCGGCGGACACGGTGATCCACTTCGATCCCTGGTGGAATCCGGCTGCCGAGCAGCAGGCCAGCGACCGCGCCTACCGCATCGGTCAGGATCGTCCGGTGTTCGTCTACAAGCTGATCGCCCGCGGTACGCTGGAAGAACGTATCCAGCAGCTGCAGCAGGAAAAGGCCCGTCTGAGCGCCGGTATCCTCAGCGAGAACAGTGGCGACTGGCGCCTGACCGAAAGTGACCTGGCCCAGCTGCTGGCACCACTGGATCGCTAGCAAGCCAGGTCGACTGTCGCTCCTGACGACGCGGGGCAACCGGCGGCGTCAGGAGCAGAGCGGAAAAGCCCGCACCGCGCTACTTGTCGCCCGCACCCTCGCCCACCACATCCCCCGTCGCGTCCAGCACCTTGCTGGAAGGGAATCTGTTCGAGGCGACGCGGACCGCCAGCACCGACAGCGACAGCAGGAAGATGCCGCCGCAGAGATACAGCAGCCCGACATCCGGCGGCCGATGATGAGAGACATCACCGATCAGGTAGCGGGTCAGGGCAGTGATGGCGATATAGAGCAGAAAGCGGATGGGCAGGTGGTTGGTCTTGAAGTAGATGCCGACCATGGCGCCCAGCTCGAGATAGATGAAGAGCAGCAGGATGTCATCGATGCTCGCCTGGCCCTTGTTGAACATCTCCATGAAGGCCATCACCGAGGCCCAGGCCGTGGCCGCGCCAATGGCGAACAGGCCGAAGTAGTGGAAGCCTTCCACCATCAGGTTGCCGAGGGAGTTCGCCCCGTCGTGCATGCGTTTGCGACCGCTGTCTGCCCATTTCATGGCCTGCCACCCCACTGCCGTGTCCGAATACACCCACCTGCAGACTCGTCCATGTTGAAATTCCCGTTCTCAAGGTTGCTCTGGCACCAGCCGCTCTTATAGCGAGAAGCCGGACCGCCGACCAGTGCGCAACTGTCGCAGACTGGACGGCCCGCCGCTGGCAGGCTAAAACCTGAGGAAAAGCCCGCAAGGGCTCTGGAGTCTACTGTGGAAGCGCGTCTATCCTGCCTCGCCTGCCTGGACCGGCCCGATCCCCGGCTGCTGGAAGCTGCTCTGTGGATCGCGGCCGAGCACCATGACCAGATCGATCCGCCGGCTTTGCTACACTCGCTGGACGATCTGGCGCTGCGCCTGGTCGCCACCCTGGATGGCGATGCCAGTCAATCCGAGCGTGCCCAAGCCTTGTTGCGGCAATTGTGCGATGCCGGCTTTCGCGCCGCCGAGTGGCCCCTGAATCCCACCGCAGCCCTGCTCGACGAGGTCCTGGCAAGGCGGCGCGGCCAACCCCTGTCGATCGCGCTGGTAGCCCTGGAACTGGCGCGGCGCCTGGAGATCGACCTGCAGGGCATCGGCTTTCCCGGGCACTTCCTGCTGCGCGTCCCCGGCGCGGATCACCTGCTCGAACCCTTTGGCGGACGCCGCCTGTACATGAACGACTGCCGTCAGTTGCTGGTGGATCAGTTCGGTCCCGCCGCGCAACTGCAGGCGAGCTACCTGGCGCCCCTCGGTCCGCGGCAGATGATGCAGCGCCTCTCGCGCAATCTGCGTGAACTGCATCGCCAAGGCGACCAGCCGCTGGCCGCGCTCAAGGATGCCCAGCGGGTCATCGAGCTGGGCGCAGTCGGGGTCATCGATCACCTGGCGCGCGCCGACCTGTACCGCCAACTCGATTGCCCCCAGGCCGAGCGCTATGACCTGCAGCACGCCCTGCTGATCAGCGAAGATGACGCCGAACGCGAGCAGGTGCGACGGCGGCTGGAGCAACTGGGCGCGCCTTCCGCCACCCTGCACTAGCCGCGCAGCAACCAGAGCACCAGCTGGGCGCCAAGCAGATTGCTCAGCCCGGCCAGCACCATGACCAGGCCGGCCACGGTGCCCTCCTCCAGACCGACCTCGTAGGCCTTGCTGGTCCCCACGCCATGGGCACCCATGCCGAACAGGGCGCCACGGGCCAGGGCCGACTTGAGCGGCAGCAGCTTGATCAGCAGGCTGCCGAGGATGGCGCCACCCAGGCCGGTGATCATCACGAAGGCCGCGGTCAACTCGGGGACACCCCCCACGGTGGCGGACATCGGCATGGCGAAGGGGGTACTGATGGAGCGCGGCAGCATGGACAGCAGCACCCGGTCATCGAGCAGCAGCAGGCGGGCCAGCAGCCAGGAACTGCCGATGGCCACGCCACTGCCCACGCAGAGGCCGGCCAGCAGCGCCTGCCAGTAGCGCGCCAGCAAGCGGCGTTGCTGCCAGATCGGCACGGCGAAGGCCACCGTCGCCGGTCCCAGCAGGGTGATCAGCCAGTGGCTGTAGTGGGCGTATTCGGCATAGCTCACCTGCTGCCAGAGCGTGGCGGCATAGAGCAGCACCGTGACGAAGATGATCGGACTGACCACATACCAGCGCAGGCGCGCATAGAGCACGCGGCTCACCACGTACCCGGCCACCGTCAGCAACAGCCAGAAGAGCCCGGGCAGATCAGGCATCGCGACGTCCCCGACGGCGGAACATCCAGTCCACGGTACAGGCGGTCGCGATCATGGTCAGCACGGTGCTGAGCAGGATGGCCAACAGGATGCGCACGCCCTCCTGCCGTAGCAGCGGGCCGTAGTCGAGCAGGCTCAGCAGCGCGGGAATGAAGAACAGCAGCATTTCGCCGAGCAGCAGGCGCACGCCGCCCTGTAACCACTCGGGTTCGACGATGCGCGCGGCCAGCAGCACCAGCAGCATGGCCAGACCTACCACACCACCCGGTACCGGCAAGGCGAAAGAGGTCGCCAGCCAGGTACCCACGGCCCACAACGCGCCCAATCCGCACAGCTCCAGAGCCAGGCGCAGATATCTATTCACCCAGGGCTCCATCTCAAATCTTCATCAGGCGCTCAAGGATACCGAGGCTGAGGGGACGAGGACAGCAAACCGGACCAGGCGGCGGGATCAGCACGGGTAAAGCAGCTTTGCAGCCTGGGCAAGATCAGCCCAGGGCGGCGATGACCTCGGCGACCCAGCGCTCGGCATCTTCGTCCGGCGTCACCGTTTCACTGGCATCGATGCGCAGCATGGGCAGCAGTTCGCGCAGCCCCAGCTCGGCGAACAACTCCTGCATCAGCTCGCCGCCACCGCAATAGGTGTCACCATAGCTGGAATCACCCAGGGCCAGCACCGCGCCGGGCCGTCCGGACCAGGGCGGCAACCGATCGCGCAGCTGGAAATACAGGGATTCCAGGTTGGCGGGCAATTCGCCCATGCCGGTGGTGGAGGTAATGGCCAGCAAGGCTTCGGGTGCGAAGGCCTCCAGGCTGCCGAGATCGGCATTGGGCTGGTGCCAGACCTCATGGCCTGCCGTGGTCAACCGCGCCTTCACCTGTCGGGCGATATCTTCCGCGGTGCCATAGACCGAGCCATTCAACAGTGCGACTTTCATACGGACCTCTTGCGTGGAATCCCGCCCAGTATGCCTGGCGCGGCCCGCGCTTGGCGCTCCGTCAGCAAGATGGCTCCGCTGGCAACCCCGGCTGCAGCCAGGGGTCTCAAGGCTTGTTATGCTAGCGCCGCCTGCTACCCCAGGCGTTTTCGCCACCTGTCCGCCTACCCGGCGGCATGACGGCATCCGGCCTATCCGGCCCGATCGCCCGGAGTTGGAGCATGAATCAGCCTGTTACCCTCATGGTCGCGCGGCGCGTCGCGGCCGGCCAATACGATGCCTTTCTGATCTGGCTGCGCGAAGGCGAAGCCCTGGCCACCGGGTATCCCGGCTATCTCGGTTCGGGGGTCCTGACCCCGCCTCCAGGCGACAATTTGGTACAGATCATCTTTCGCTTCGCCTGTCCCCAGACCCTCGACGCCTGGGAACACTCGGAGACGCGGCGCCTCTGGCTGGAGCGTGGCCAGGGCCTGTTCGAAGCGCGCCTGGCACGGCGTGCCCAGGGCATGGACGACTGGTTCGGCGCGGGCATCCAGCCGCCGCCGCGCTGGAAACAGAGCATCGCCGTCTGGCTGGCGTTTTTTCCCATCTCGCTGCTGTTCAATGCCGCTTTCGGCGATTACCTGGCGCATCTGCCGTTACTGCCGCGCATCCTGCTGAGCACCCTGATCCTCACCCCGGTGATGGTCTGTGTCTTCATTCCGCTGATCACCCGCGCGCTGAAGGGCTGGCTGCACAGTGCCTCGTCGCGGACCGGCGACTGGCGCGGTAGCGCCCGCTAGGCCAGCACGGATCGGCCTGCATCCTGACGCGTCGAATGCGTACAATGGCCACGGCCAGCCCCCTGGCCGCTTCGCTCATCAGGATCGGGTACCCTCATGTCCGCAACCCTTCCCCTTCTGGTCACCGGCGCCAATCGCCGCGTCGGTCTCGCCTTGACCCGCCGGCTGCTGGCGGAGGGCCAACCCGTCATCGCCGTCTATCGCGACGATCCGGGCCCCTTGCGTGACCTTGAGATCGAGGCCTATCAGGTCGATCTGGCGGAAGAGGCACAGCGCGACACCCTGCTGCAGCAACTGCATGAACGCCATCCGGCATTGCGCGGCATCGTGCACAACGCTTCGGTCTGGGTCGAAGACGGCCTGGAAAATCTGCGGCTGCTCTACCGTCTGCATCTGGAAGCGCCCTACCACCTCAATCTGGGCCTGCAGGACCTGCTGCTGGCCGCGCCGCGGGCCGACATCATCCATATCGGCGACGACAGCGCCACACGCGGCAGCCGCAATCACATCGGCTACGCCGCCACCAAGGCCGCCCTGCACAATCTGACCCTGTCCTTTGCCGAAGCCCTGGCACCCAGGGTGCGGGTCAACACCATCGCGCCGGGCCTGCTGATCTTCAAGGAAGGCGCAGACGAGGCCTATCGCCAGGCGACCCTGGACAAGGCGCTACTGGATTTCGAACCCGGCGCCGATCCCATCGTGGATACCGTGTTCTATCTGCTGTCGACCCAGTACGCCACCGGCAGTACCTTTACCGTCAACGGCGGGCGCCACCTACGCCACGGCCGCCGCTAGCAAGAGGAATCAGTCATGACCGAACAAGACCACCTGGAACTGGAAGCCGCTGCCTTCCGCACCCTGGTCGAGCACCTGCGCAAGCGCACCGATGTGCAGAACATCGACCTGATGAATCTGTCCGGCTTCTGCCGCAACTGCCTGTCCAAGTGGTACAAGGCAGCGGCCGACGACAAGGGCCTGGAACTGAGCCTGGACGATGCCCGTGAGGTCGTCTACGGCATGCCCTATGCCGACTGGAAAGCCCGGTACCAGACCGAGGCCTCGCCAGCCCAGGCCGCGGCCTTCCAGGAGCAGCAGAGCAAATGAGCGATCTCGCCAGCTTCCGCGCCAGCCTGGCCCAGGGCGACCATGCCTTCGCCGACACCCTGGTCTTCATCGCCGAGCACTACCACTACCAGCCCACGGCCTTTCGCAACGGCGAGGTGGACAATGCCGCGGGCCAGAACGAAGGCTCCTGCAAGACCCTGGGTCTGGCCAGACTCGAGGGCCTGAGCGATAAGGAGGCCCTGCTGGCCTTTGGCGAGCACTATCGCAGCGTGTTGCAGACGCCCGAGGGTAGCGATCACGCCAATATCCGCGCCCTTATCGCCCACGGCCTGGCCGGCGTGAACTTCCAGGGCGAGCCCCTGACGCGTCGCTAGACCTTTTCAGCGAACAAAAAAAGCCCTGCGAATGCAGGGCTTTTTCTTGGACCGGGCTTAGACCGCAGCCGCGGGTCTCATGTAGGAAATCGGTGCCAGACCGGAGTCTTCGAAGGTCACCACTTCCCAGGCATCACGATCGGCCAGCAGCGCACGCAGCAGGCGATTGTTCATGGCATGGCCGGACTTGTAGCCGCGGAATTCGCCAATGAGGCTCTTGCCGAGCAGGTAGAGGTCGCCGATGGCGTCGAGGATCTTGTGCTTGACGAATTCGTCTTCGTAACGAAGGCCGTCTTCGTTGATCACACCCTTCTCGTCGACCACGATGGCGTTGTCGACGCTGCCACCCAGGGCCAGGTTGTGCGAACGCAGGAATTCCAGGTCACGCATGAAGCCGAAGGTACGGGCACGGCTGACTTCCTTGAGGAAGGAGGTGCTCGAGAAGTCCACCGAGGCTTTCTGGGTACGGTTGTTGACCACCGGGTGATCGAAATCTATTTCGAAGGTCACCTTGAAGCCGTCGAAGGGCACGAAGGTGGCGCGCTTGTCACCATCGACGACGCTCACTTCACGCTTGATGCGGATGAACTGCTTGGCCGCTTCCTGTTCCTGCAGACCGGCGGACTGGATCAGGAACACGAAGGGACCAGCGCTGCCGTCCATGATCGGTACTTCGACCGCGGACAGCTCGACGTAGGCATTGTCGATCCCCAGACCGGCCATGGCCGACAGCAGGTGCTCAACGGTACCGACCTTGACGCCACTGTCACTGAACAGGTTGGTCGACATGGTGGTTTCACCCACGTTCTCGGCCCAGGCCGGGATTTCCACGACCGGATCGAGATCGGTGCGACGGAACACGATCCCCGTATCGACCGGAGCCGGCTTCAGGGTCAGGTAAACCTTTTCCCCGGAATGCAGGCCGACGCCAGTGGCGCGAATGGTGTTCTTGAGGGTGCGTTGTCTAATCATGCCAGGGCCGCTCGGTCGCAGGGTGCGAATGGTGTTCAACGAAGTCGCGATGATAGCAGATGCGAAAATCGATGCCCACTAATCACACCCTGGCTTGTGATATACCCGATCAATCAGCCTGACGACGCAGGAAGGCCGGGATGTCCAGGTAATCCAGGTCGTCGTTGGGATTGACCTTGGTCGCCGCTGCCGAGCCGCCATGATTCTGGCTGCCACGACCGGAGCGCATCGAGGTCGGGTACTTGAGGTCGTCGTAGTTGACCGGAGCACTTTCCTGACGGGCCGCGGCCAGGGTCTGAGCGGTGTTGTCCACCACCTTGACCGGCTTCTCGATGCGCGCACCCAGGCCGGTGGCGACCACGGTAACGTGCAGCTCGTCGCGCATTTCCGGATCGATCACCGCGCCGACCTTGACGGTGGCGTGCTCGGACGCGAAGTCCTCGATGATCTCGCCGACGGCGGCGTATTCACCCAGGGATAGATCCAGGCCAGCGGTGATGTTGACCAGGATGCCGCGGGCGCCGTGCAGGTTGACGTCTTCCAGCAGCGGGTTGCGGATGGCGGCTTCGGTGGCTTCGCGCGCACGGTTCGGACCGCTGGCGTGGCCGGTACCCATCATGGCCATGCCCATCTCGCCCATCACGGTCTTGACGTCGGCGAAGTCGACGTTCATCAGGCCGGGACGCTGCATGATGTCGGAGATACCACGAACGGCGCCGGCGAGGACGTCGTCAGCCTTGGCGAAGGCGGCCAGCAGGCTGGCGTCCTTGCCCAGAATGGTCAGCAGCTTCTCGTTGGGGATGGTGATCAGCGAGTCGACGCATTCGGACAGGGAGCGAATGCCTTCGTCGGCGACCTGCATGCGCTTGCGGCCTTCGAAGGGGAACGGACGGGTGACCACGGCAACGGTCAGGATACCCATCTCCTTGGCCACTTCAGCGATGATCGGCGCGGCACCGGTACCGGTGCCACCGCCCATGCCGGTGGTGATGAAGACCATGTCGGCGCCTTCGAGGACTTCGGCGATGCGCTCACGATCTTCCATGGCCGCCTGGCGGCCGATTTCCGGGTTGGTGCCCGCACCAAGACCCTTGGTGACGCCCGGGCCGAGTTGGAGCACGGTACGGGATGTGACGTTCTTCAGGGCTTGGGCGTCGGTATTTGCACAGATGAATTCGACGCCTTCAACACCGCTTTTGACCATGTGGTTGACGGCATTGCCACCGCCACCGCCCACGCCGATGACTTTGATCACGGCGCTTTGTGGAATGTTGTCTACGAGTTCGAACATGGTCCCCTCTCTTCCTTTCGGATCTTCGCCTACTGCCGCGGTTTAATTGTGAATTACAAGTTGCCCTGGACCCAACGCTTCATGCGTTCCAGGACTGTGGATTTGGTTTCGCTGCTATATCCGCCAGAAACAACCGGCAAGGGATCGGTCTGCTTTTGCAGACCATAGAGCAACAGGCCGACGCCAGTGGAATAGATCGGGTTGCTGATTACGTCAGTCAGACCCTTGACCGTCTGGGGCACCCCCAGGCGTACCGGCATATGGAAAATCTCTTCCGCCAGTTCGACCGCGCCTTCCATCTTCGCGGTACCACCGGTGAGTACGATCCCTGCGGGGATCAGATCCTCGTAACCACTGCGGCGCAGTTCCGCTTGCACCAATGTGAATAGCTCATCGTAACGGGGCTCGACCACTTCCGCGAGGGCCTGACGCGACAATTCTCGCGGCGGACGGTCACCCACGCTGGGCACCTTGATGGTTTCGCCCGGCCCAGCCAGTTTCGCCAAGGCACAAGCATACCGAATCTTGATTTCTTCGGCATATTGCGTTGGGGTTCTCAAGGCCATGGCAATGTCATTTGTGACTTGGTCGCCAGCAATGGGTATTACCGCCGTATGGCGGATGGCGCCCTCGGTAAAGATGGCTATGTCGGTAGTGCCGCCGCCAACATCCACCAGGCAGACGCCCAGTTCCTTTTCATCGTCGGTCAGCACCGAATAGGCCGACGCCAACTGCTCGAGAATGATGTCGTCGACTTCCAGACCGCAACGACGAACACATTTCTCGATGTTCTGCGCAGCGTTGACGGCACAGGTGACGACATGGACCTTGGCTTCCAGTCGCACGCCGGACATGCCGAGGGGCTCGCGCACCCCTTCCTGGTTGTCGATCACATAGTCCTGGGCCAGGGTGTGCAGCACGCGCTGGTCGGCGGGAATGGCCACCGCCTGGGCGGCATCGAGCACCCGCTCGATGTCCGCCGGGCTCACTTCACGATCGCGGATCGCCACGATGCCGTGGGAATTCAGGCTGCGAATGTGATTGCCGGCAATGCCGACGAAGGCCGAGTGGATCCGGCAACCGGCCATCAGCTGGGCTTCTTCGATGGCCCGCTGGATGGAGGCGACGGTGGATTCGATATTGACCACCACGCCCTTCTTGAGCCCGCGCGACGGATGGGTGCCGATCCCGACGATCTCGATCTGACCATCGGAAGACACCTCGCCGACCAGAGCCACGACCTTGGAAGTGCCGATGTCGAGGCCGACGATCATCTTGCCGCTTTGCACGCTTGCCATAGTAAAAAACTTCTCCTCAATGCTTGGCCGGTTCGGTCACGGGGGTGGCGGCGACAGCGGGATCACGCCAGGCCACGGCCAGACCGTTCGGATAACGCAGATCGATCCGCGCGATATTGTCCATCTGTGCCTTGAGCACCTGATCGTACAGGCGCATGAAGCGCCGCATCTTTTCCACCAGCTGGTCGCGGCCGAACACCAGTTCCAGGCCCTGACCGGTGGTGAGGTACCAGCTGCCGCGCTCATGCATTTCCAAGCGCGACACGGTGTAACCGAGCGGCCGGAGCATCTGGCTGAACATCTGGTACTGCTGCATCACCTGCTGCTGGGCCCGTTTGGGGCCGTACAGCCGCGGTAGATTGTCATAGTTGGCCAGATCCTGCGGGGCAAAAGCCTCACCCTGGTTGTTCAGCAGCGCCTCGTCGCCCCAGCGGGCGATGGGCATCTGCTCTTCCAGGCGGATGCTGATCTCGTCCGGCCAGACCCGGCGCACCTCGGCGTGGGCGATCCACGGCATGGTTTCCAGTTCGTGGCGCATGTCGGCCAGGTCGACCTGGAAGAAGGTGGTGCCGACAAAGGGCGCGATCCGCTGCTGCACCGCGGCCTGGCTGATGTAGGAGAGATCGCCCTTGACGCTGACCTTGGCGATCGGCCGGTCGGCATAGGGCAGCAATTTCTGGGCGCCCTCGTAGGTGCCGAAGCCCAGGCCCAGCAGCAGGAACGGCCAGAGGATGCGCTTGAGCAGGCCCAGACTGGGGCGTGGCAGGCGTGTCGACAGCGGCTCTTCGGCGACCAGGCGACTGGCGCCCCGCTGTTCGACGTTGCGCGACCGACCGAAGCCGGGCTGGTTGTGACGTAGGGTGGCGACCAAGGTTCAGCCCTCCACGTGCGCGCCGGCAACAGCGGTTGCCGGCAAGGGGTTGTACGGATGGCGGCTCATGCCGAACTCCCGGTGGTCGCGGCAGTGGCGAACAGCGGATGGCTGAGCAGTTGCGGCGCCAGTGCGCCGATGTCGCCCGCGCCCTGGCAGAGCAGGATGTCGCCCGGGCGCAGCAGTGGCTTGACCAGCGGCGCGATGTTGCTGCCGCGCTCGACGTAGATGGGATCGAGCTGACCGCGCTGGCGGATGCTGTGGCAGAGCTGGCGGCTGTCGGCGCCGGGAATGGGTTCTTCGCCGGCCGGATAGACTTCCATCAGCAAAAGGACGTTGGCATCGGCCAGCACCTGGACGAAGTCTTCGTAGAGATCGCGGGTGCGACTGAAGCGGTGCGGCTGATAGACCATCACCAGCCGGCGCTCGGGCCAGCCGCCGCGCACGGCCTTGATCACCGCGGCGACTTCACGGGGATGGTGACCGTAGTCGTCCACCAGCATGACGCTGCCCCCGGCGACCGGCAGTTCGCCATAGACCTGGAAGCGCCGCCCTACTCCCTGGAAGCCGGACAGGCCATTGAGGATGGCCTCGTCGCTGACGCCTTCGTCGGTGGCGATGGCGATGGTCGCCAGGGCGTTGAGCACGTTGTGCACGCCCGGCATGTTGACCGAGACCGCCAGCGGTGCGCGGCCCTCGCGCAGCACGGTGAAATAGGTGCGCATGCCTTCCTGGCGGATGTCCACGGCACGGACGTCGGCGTCTTCGGCGGTGCCGTAGGTGACGGTGGGCCGGGCGACCTGGGGAATGATCTCGCGCACCACCGGATCGTCGACGCAGAGCACGGCCAGGCCATAGAACGGCAGGTTGTGCAGGAAATCGACGAAGGTGCGCTTGAGCCGATTGAAGTCACCTTCGTAGGTGCTCATGTGGTCGGCGTCGATATTGGTGACCACGGCAACCATGGGCTGCAGGTGCAGGAAGCTGGCGTCGCTCTCGTCCGCCTCGGCGATCAGGTAGCGGCTGGTGCCGAGCTGGGCATTGGTACCGGCGGCATTGAGGCGGCCACCGATGACGAAGGTCGGGTCCAGGCCTTCGGCTGCGAACACCGAAGCGATCAGACTGGTGGTGGTGGTCTTGCCATGGGTACCGGCCACGGCGATGCCATGGCGATAGCGCATCAGCTCGGAGAGCATCTCGGCGCGGGGCACCACGGGAATGCGCTGCTCGAGGGCGGCGGAGACTTCCGGATTGGATCTGTTGATGGCACTGGACACCACCAGCACGTCGACCTGATCCAGGTTCTCGGCGCGGTGGCCGATATAGATGCGCGCGCCGAATTGCTGCAGGCGCGCGGTCACCGCGGATTCCCTGAGGTCCGAGCCCGAGACTTCGTAACCCAGGTTCAGCAGCACCTCGGCGATGCCGCACATGCCGACGCCGCCGATACCGACGAAATGGATGCGCCGGATGCTGCGCATGCGCCGAACTTCGGCCTGAATGGCACTTTGCGACTTAACCACGGGCAACCTCCAGACAGGCGTCGACGACTGCACGGGTGGCATCGGGTTTGGCCAGGGCACGGCTGCGAGCGGCCATGCCGGCAAGACGTTCGGGATGCATCAGGACCTCGGTAAGCTGCGCGGCGAGATCCGCCGGGCGGGTGGAATGTTGCGGCAGCACCACACCGGCACCGGCGCGCTCCAGGAAGCGCGCATTGCTGGTCTGGTGGTCGTCGATGGCGTGCGGCAGGGGGATCAGCAGCGCCGGCAGACCGGTGGCGGTCAGCTCGGCGACGGTCAAGGCACCGGCCCGGCAAATCACCAGATCGGCCCAGGCATAGGCGGCAGCCATGTCGGCGATGAAGGGCTGGACATCGGCCTCCACGGCGACGTTGGCATAGCGCTCGGCGGTCACCTCGGCATGCTGGCGGCCGGCCTGGTGGCGCACATTGGGTCGCAGGCCCGCGGGCAGCTGGGCCAGGGCGTCGGGCAGCAGCTTGTTGAGCGGCTCGGCGCCCAGGCTGCCGCCCAGTACCAGCAGATTGGCGGCACGCTCTTCCAGCGGCGCGCGGGTCACCGGGGCGAAGAGTTCGGCGCGCACCGGATTGCCGGTGGACAGACGCTTGGCGGACGCCGGGAAGGTGTCGGCGAAGCCTTCGCAGACCCGCGCGGCCATGGGCACCAGCAGGCGGTTGGCAGTGCCGGCATGGGCATTCTGTTCGTGGATCACCAGCGGAATGTTGCACAGCCTGGCGGCCAGGCCACCGGGACCGGTAACGAAGCCGCCCAGGCCCAGCACGCAGACCGGCTTGAGCCGGCGCATGAGACCCATGGCCTGCATGAGCGCCCCGCTGAGTTGCAGCGGCGCCTTCACCAGGGAGCGCACGCCCTTGCCTCTCAGGCCGGTGACCGGGATGTGGTGCAGGGTGATGCCGGCCTTGGGCACCACGTCGTTCTCGATGCCGCGCGGGGTACCCAGCCAGTGCACGGTATAGCCGCGGGCTTCGAATTCATGGGCGCAGGCCAGGGCCGGGAAGACGTGCCCGCCGGTACCGCCGGCCATGATGAGGACGTTAGCGGACATCGGCGAAATCCTCTTCGGTGAATTCCACATCCTCGGTATCTACCAGGGTGCGTCTCTCCCACTCGATGCGCAGCAGCAGGCCCATGCTCACGCAGCAGATCACCAGGGAGCTGCCGCCGTAGCTGAGGAACGGCAGGGTCAGGCCCTTGGTCGGCAGCAGGCCGACGTTCACGCCGATGTTGATCAGGAACTGGCCGATCCAGAGCATCGACAGGCCGTAGGCCACATAGGCCGAAAAGAACTGCTTGGACTGCTCGGCCCAGTGACCGATGAACAGCCCGCGCACGCAGACGAAGAGGAACAGGCCGACGGTGGCCATGGCCCCGATCAGGCCGAGTTCTT
Source organism: Pseudomonas aestiva (assembly GCF_039908605.1). Lineage (NCBI taxonomy): Bacteria > Pseudomonadati > Pseudomonadota > Gammaproteobacteria > Pseudomonadales > Pseudomonadaceae > Pseudomonas > Pseudomonas aestiva. The sequence continues at coordinate 3,854,041 of NZ_CP150916.1, forward strand.
CGGCCAGCACGGCAAAGAGGAAGTCGGTATGGGCCTCGGGCAGATAGAACTGCTTCTGGATGCTGTTGCCCAGGCCGAGACCGGTCCAGCCGCCGCGACCGAAGGCGATCAGCGCCTGGGTCAGCTGATAGCCGGAGCCGAACTGGTCGGCCCAGGGATCGGTGAAGGTGATCAGGCGCTGCATCCGGTAGGACTGGGTCTGCACCAGCACGAACACCGCCAGCACGGCCAGGGCGACCATCATCAGGAAGCGGAACAGACCGACGCCGCCAAGGAACAGCATGGCACCGGCGGCGCCCATCATCACTACGGTGGCACCGAAGTCGGGTTCGCGCAGCAGCAGCATGGCCATCGGCAGGAGCACGATGAAGGGCTTGAAGAAGCCGGCCCAGGTGTGGCGCACCTCATGCTGACGACGAACCAGGTAACCGGCCAGATAGAGCACCACGAAGACCTTGGCAATCTCCGAGGGCTGCACGTTGAAGATGCCGAAGCCGATCCAGCGCAGGGAACCGTTCACCTCGCGGCCGATGCCGGGCACCAGCACCGCCACCAGCAGGAGGAAGGCGATGATCAGCAACGGAAAGCCGAAGCGCTGCCAGGTGGCCATGGGAATCAGCATCACCACGCCGCAGGAGACGAAGCCGATCGCCAGGTAGACCAGGTGGCGGTACATGAAGTACAGCGGATTGCCCGACTGGGCGGCGGCCACCTCGGAGGAAGCCGAAGTCACCATCACCAGGCCGAGGCCGAGCAGCAGCAGGCAACCCGCCAGCAGCGGGAAGTCCAGGTCGATGCCGTGGCGGCTGGCCAGCGGCGAGGGATAGGGGCGCAGCAGGCTGAGGATCATGCCAGAGCTCCCACGGCCTGGGCGAACAGCCGCCCGCGTTCTTCGAAGTTGCGGAACATGTCGAGACTGGCGCAGGCCGGCGACAGCAGCACGGCGTCGCCTGGCTGGGCCAGCCGGCGGCTCTCGGCCACGGCTTCTTCCAGGGTGGTGACACGCGCCTGTTGCACGGTGGCCGGCAGGATCTCGGCGATCCGTGCCGCATCGCGCCCCAGCAGCACCACGGCGCGACAGTGACGCGCGATGGGCTCGCGCAGGGCACTGAAATCGGCGCCCTTGCCGTCGCCACCAGCGATCAGCACCAACTGGCCGGCGATGTCATCACCCAGGCCTTCGACCGCAGCCAGGGCAGCGCCGACGTTTGTCGCCTTGGAATCATTGTAGTAGTTGACGCCCGCGACCTCGCCGACCCACTGGCAGCGATGCTCCAGACCCGGGAAGGCGCGTAGGGCCTCCAGCATGGGTGCCAGCGGCAGACCGGCGGCCTGGCCCAGGGCCAGCGCGGCCAGGGCATTGCTGTGGTTGTGGGTACCGCGGATCTTGAGTTCCTCGACATCCAGCAGGTTGTCGAAGGCCAGCGCCAGATAGCGATGGCCTTCCTCCTCGCGAATGCCGAAGGCACGGAAATCGGGCCGTCCCAGGCCGAAGGTCAGGCGCGGCACGTCATCGCCGATCAGCGGCCGCGACAGGGCATCGTCGCGATTGACCACCACCTGGCGGGCGCCACGGAAGATGCGGTGCTTGGCCTGGTGATAGGCCGGCATGCCGGTGTAGCGATCCATGTGGTCTTCGCTGAGGTTGAGCACCGTGGCCACCTCGGCATTGAGTCGCTCACAGGTCTCCAGTTGGAAGCTCGACAGCTCCAGCACATAGAGTTCGACGTCATCGGCCAGCAGGTCCAGCGCCGGGGTACCGAGGTTGCCCCCCACGGCCACCCGCTTGCCGGCGCGCAGCGCCATGTCACCCACCAGGGTGGTGACGGTGCTCTTGGCGTTGGAACCGGTGATGGCGACGATGGGTGCCCGGGCCTGGCGCGCGAACAGCTCGATATCGCCGGACAGCCGCACGCCACGGGCGGCGGCTTCCTGCAGCGCCGGCGTTTCCAGGGCCAGGCCGGGACTCACATAGAGCTCGGCCGCGCGGGCGAGGAAGTCGACATCCAGCTCGCCGCAGCGCACCTCGACCTGGGGATACTGGGTTCTCAGGGTCGCAAGTTCCGGCGGCTGTTCCCGCGTGTCGGCCACGGCGAAGGGCACGCCCCGGCGCGCGAGAAAGCGCACCAGCGACATGCCACTCTTGCCGAGGCCGACGACGATACGGAACTGGTCGGAAGCGATGAGCACTGCGATTACCTCAGTTTCAGGGTGGCGAGACCGAACAGCACCAGGATCACGGTGATGATCCAGAAGCGCACGATGACCCGCGGTTCGGGCCAGCCCTTCAATTCGAAATGGTGGTGGATCGGCGCCATGCGGAAGACGCGCTTGCCGGTCAGCTTGAAGGAGGCGACCTGGATGACCACCGAGAGGGTCTCCATGACGAAGACGCCACCCATGATGAACAGCACCACTTCCTGGCGGACGATCACGGCGATGGTGCCCAGGGCGGCGCCCAGCGCCAGGGCGCCGACGTCACCCATGAACACCATGGCCGGATAGGTGTTGAACCAGAGAAAGCCCAGGCCCGCCCCGATCAGGGCGCCGCAGAAGACGATCAGTTCGCCGGAGCCTTCCACATAGGGAATCAGCAGGTAGTCGGCGAATTTCACGTTGCCCGACAGGTAGCAGAAGATGCCCAGGGCGCCGCCGACCATCACGGTGGGCATGATCGCCAGGCCGTCGAGGCCATCGGTGAGGTTGACCGCGTTGCTGGAGCCGACGATGACGAAGTAGGTCAGCACAACGAAGAAAATCCCCAGCGGGATCTCGATGTTCTTCAGCAGGGGCAGGATCAGCGTGGTTTCGATCGGCGCCTTGGCCGTGACATAGAGGAAGATCGCCGCCCCCAGGCCGAATACCGATTGCCAGAAGTACTTCCAGCGACTGGGCAGACCGCGGGAATTCTTCTCGATCACCTTGCGATAGTCGTCGACCCAGCCGATGGCGCCGAACAGGAAGGTCACCGCCAGCACGGTCCAGACGTAACGGTTGTGCAGATCGGCCCACAGCAGGGTGCTGATGCCGATGGTGGTCAGGATCAGGGCGCCGCCCATGGTGGGGGTGCCGGATTTGGACAGGTGCGACTGGGGGCCATCGTTGCGCACGGCCTGGCCGATCTGGCGGATCTGCAGGGTGCGGATCATCCAGGGGCCGAGCCACAACGACAGCAACAGGGCGGTCAGAACGCCCAGAATGCCGCGCAGGCTGAGGTATTGGAAGACGGCGAAGCCCTTGTAGAACTGTTGCAGGAACTCCGCCAACAGCAGCAGCATCAGTGTTTCTCCTCGGTGTTGATAGCGCAGAGCGCGGCGACGACCTTGTCCATCGCGGCGCTGCGGGATCCCTTGATCAGCAGGGTGGTTCCGGCCCGGTCCTCGTCCGCCAGGGCCTCGATCAGTTGTTCGCGATCGGCGAAATGCCGGGCCTCGGCGCCATAGGCGCGGGCCGCATGGGCCATCGAGGGACCGACGCTGTAGAAGGCATCCACCTTGCCGCGGGCGTGCTCGCCCACCTCGCGATGGCCCTGTTCGGTCCACTCGCCCAGCTCGGCGATGTCGCCCAGGACCGCCACCCGACGGCCCGGCAGGGCAGCCAGCAGGTCGATCCCGGCCTTAACCGACGCGGGGTTGGCGTTGTAGCTGTCGTCGATGACCTGGGCGCCGCGCTGGCTGGTGCGGGTCAGGGTGCGGCCCTGGACCGGTGCCGCGGCGGCGAGACCACGGGCGATGGTGGCCAGCTCCAGCCCCAGGCTGAGCGCTGCGGCCGCGGCGGCCAGGGCATTGCCGACGTTGTGGGCACCCAGCAGCTGCAGGGTGACCGGCGCCTGGCCTTGGGCAGTGTGCAAGAGGAAGCTCGGGCGGCCCTGGGCATCCAGGGTCACCTCGCTGGCGCGGACATCGGCGCGGGCGTCCAGGCCGAAGGCGACGACGCTGCGACCGGCAGCGCGGCGCTGCCAGGTCTCGAAAGCGGCGTCGTCGCGATTGAGCACCACAGTGCCCGCCTCGCCCACCCCTTCGATGATCTCGCCCTTGGCTTCGACGATACGATCGACGCCGCCGAATTCGCCCACATGGGCCTGGCCGGCATTGGTAATGATAACGACATCCGGGCGTGTCAGGCTCACGGTGTAGGCAATGTCGCCGACATGCGAAGCACCCAGCTCGATGACGCCATAGGCATGCTCGGCGGCCAGTTGCAGCAGGGTCAGGGGCGCGCCGAGGTCGTTGTTCAGATTACCCTGGGTGGCCAGGGTGGCGCCCTGCTGACGCAGGATGGCGGCGAGCAGCTCCTTGACCGTGGTCTTGCCACTGGAGCCGGTCACGGCAGCGAGCTTGCCCTGGAACAGATCACGATTGAAGGCGCCGAGGCGACCCAGCGCCAGGCGGGTATCGGCCACCACCAGCTGGGGCAGCTGGACCTCGGGCACGGCCCGCTCCACCAGGGCTGCCGCGGCACCCTGGGCGGCCACGTCGGCCAGATAGGCATGACCATCGAAGCGCGGCCCGCTCAGGGCGACGAAGAGCTGCCCGGCCACTGCCTTGCGACTGTCGGTGCCGACGCCGTCGAACAGGGCATCGGCACCCAGCAGATTGCCGGTCAGGGCCTCGGCCACTTCGGTGAGGGTGAAGGTTCTAAGCATGCTGTCGCTCCCAGGCGGTCAGGGCCCGCTCGGCCTGGTCGAGATCGGAAAAGGGATGACGGACACCGGCGATTTCCTGGTAGGGCTCATGGCCCTTGCCGGCCAGCACCACGATGTCCTGGGCGGTCGCCGCGGCCACGGCCTGGGCGATGGCCGCTTCACGCCGGCCGGCGAAGCTCACCTGCTCGGGATGCGCGAAGCCGGCGCGGATGTCGGCAACGATGGCGGCCGGATCCTCGGTACGGGGGTTGTCGTCGGTCACCACCACCTGATCGGCCAGGCGCTCGGCCACCGCGGCCATCTCCGGCCGCTTGCCGCGATCGCGATCGCCACCACAGCCGAACACGCAGACCAGGCGACCCAGGGCACCGACATGGGGCCGCAGGGCGGTGAGCACCTTGTCCAGGGCATCGGGGGTGTGGGCGTAGTCCACCACCACCAGCGGTCGCCCAGCGCCGCCCAGGCGCTGCATGCGTCCGGCCGGGCCCTGCAGCTGCGGGAGGATGGCGAGGATGTCGGCCAGCGCATGACCGAGCCCCAGCAGGGTACCGATAGCGGCCAGCAGGTTGCTCAGGTTGAAGCGCCCGATCAGCTGGCTGCGCAGCTCACCGGTACCCTGGGCGGTGACCAGCTTGGCCCGCACGCCGTGGTCGTCGAACTGGATGGCCTGGCAATGGAGGCTGGCGGCCGGATCGCTCAGGCTGTAGGTCAGGGTCGCGGCCGGACTGGGGCGAGCCGCCAGCTCGCGGCCAAAGGCATCGTCCAGATTGAGGACGCGGGTACCGAGCCCCGGCCAGGCGAACAGCTGGGCCTTGGCTTCGCCATAGGCGGCCATGGTCCCGTGGTAATCGAGGTGATCGCGAGACAGGTTGGTGAAGACCGCGACCTTGAAGGCCAGCGCCGCCACCCGACCCTGGGCCAGGCCATGGGAAGAGACTTCCATGGCGACAGTAGTGGCGCCGTCCTCGGCCAGTTCGGCCAGGGTCGCCTGCAGCTTGAGGGCATCCGGGGTGGTGTGACGGCCTTCGGCGAGGGCGCCATGGAAGCCGCTACCCAGGGTGCCGACGATGCCGCAACGCTGACCGAGCAGGTCGCAGGCCTGGGCGATCAACTGGCTGACACTGGTCTTGCCATTGGTACCGGTGATGCCGACCAGCGCCAGGCGCCGGCTCGGCTCGCCATGGAAACGACCGGCGATGGCGGACAGCCGCGCGGCCAGGCCCTCGACGGCGACCAGGGGAATGTCCAGGGCCGGCAGTGCGGGAGCGTCCTTCGCCTCATAGGCGATGGCCGCGGCGCCGCGTTCGGCGGCGCTGGCGATATGGGCACGGCCGTCGCTGTGCAGACCGGGAATGGCCAAGAACAGCGAGCCCGGGCGGACCTCGCGGCTGTCCAGTGCCAGACCGCCGATGTCGACGGCAGTGGCAGCTTCAGGCAGGAGGTCGGTCAGCAGGCGGCTCATCGATCACGCTCCCCGACCAGCAGCGGCTTGCCGGCCTGGGCCTGCTGCACCGGCAGCGGCTGGAGGTTATCCGGCTGGATGTTCATCAGGCGCAGGGCGCCGGACATCACGCGGCTGAACACCGGTGCCGAGACAACGCCACCGTAGTAGCCGCCCTTGCTCGGACGATCGATCACCACCACCGCGGCCAGGCGCGGATTGCTGGTCGGGCCGAAGCCGGCGAACAGCGAGCGATAGGAATTCTCGGCATAGCCACGGGTGCCGGTGCTGGTCTTGCGCGCGGTACCGCTCTTGCCAGCGACGTGGTAGCCCGGTACCTGAGCGCGGAAGGCCCCGCCCGGAGCTTCCACGACCTGCTGCAGCATGCCCTGCAGGGTCTTGGCAACGCGTTCTTCCACCGCCTGATCGCTGGCCGGGGCCTTGTCCAGGCGCACCATGGACAGCGGCACCGAGCGACCGTCGTTGGCCAGCACCGAATAGGCATGGGCCAGTTGCACGGCGGTTACCGCCAGGCCATAGCCATAGGACAGGGTCGCGGTCTCGGCCGGACGCCAGGTGCGATGGTTGGGCAGATTGCCGACCCGCTCGCCGGGAAAGCCCAGACCGGTGTCCTGGCCGAGGCCTACGGCGCGCATGGCGTTGTAGATGTTCTCGCCACCGACGTCGAAGGCGATCTTGCTCATGCCGACGTTGCTGGACTTGATGAGGATGCCGGTCAGGTCCAGGGCGCCGTCGCTGTGGGAGACGTCCTTGATGGTGTAGCGACCGATCTGCAGCGAACCGGGATAGACGTTGACCTTGTCGGTGGGCTTCCAGCGACCGCTGGCGAGCGCCGCGGTCATGGAGATCGGCTTCATCACCGAGCCGGGCTCCATGACGTCGATCATCGCCCGGTTGCGCATGGCGGCCGGTTCGAGACTGCGGCGATTGTTGGGGTTGTAGGTGGGCATGTTGACCATCGCCAGGACCTCGCCGGTCTTGACGTCGACGATGGTCAGGCTGCCGGCCTCGGCTTCGAACTGGGTCAGGGCATTGCGCAGTTCGCGCGCGGCGAGATACTGCAGCCGCAGGTCGATGGACAGCGCCAGGGTATTGCCCGGCTTGGCGTTCTTGGAGACCTGGACATCGCGGATCAGCCGACCGCGGCGATCCTTGACCACCTGGCGACGACCCGGCACGCCGGACAGCCACTCGTTGAAGGCCAGTTCGATGCCTTCGCGGCCGTGATCGTCGATATCGGTGAAGCCGACCACATGGGCCGCCACCTCACCCGCCGGATAGAAACGCCGAAATTCCTCGATGTCGTAGACACCGGGAATCTTGTGCGCCTTGACCTGGCTCATCACCGCCTCGCCCTGCTCGGGCGTCAGGCCACGGGCCAGGTAGAGGAATTCCTTGCTGGCGTTCTGCTCGATGCGCTTGGCCAATTCCGCACGTGGCTGGCCGACGGCATCGGCCAGGGTCGCCCAGCGATCCTCGGCGCCCAGCAGTTCCTTGGGGTTGATCCACAGGGTGGTGACCGGCGTACTCACGGCCAGGGGCTCGCCGTTGCGATCGGTGATCAGGCCACGGTGTGCGGGAATGGGGATGGTGCGCACGCTGCGCGCATCGCCCTGCCCCTTCAGAAAGGCCCGGTCGATCACGTGCAGATCGACGATGCGCCAGATGATGGTGCCGACCATGACCAGCAACAGCCCGATAATGAGGCTGAAGCGCCATGGCAGGCGCGCGATCAGGCCTTTCACGGATTGACCATCCGGATTTCGGTCGGATCGGGAATGCGCATCTGCAATTGGCCGCTGGCCAGGGCCTCGACGCGACTGTGGGCGGTCCAGGTGCTCTGCTCCAGCAGCAGCCGACCGTATTCGGCCTGGGCCTTGTCGCGGATGGCCATCTCGCCATAGAGGGTGTTGAGCAGCTGGCGATTCCAGTGGGCGCTATAGGCCACGGCTACCGCCGACAGCAGTACACCGACGAACAGCACCAGCATGACGCTGCTGCCCAGGGGCAGTTTCTTGACGAAGAGCCGGCTCATTTCAGCTTCTCGGCAACGCGCATCACGGCGCTGCGGGCGCGGGGATTGGCGGCCAGTTCGGCTTCGCTGGCATAGGCCGGCTTGCCCAGCAGGCGCAGCGAGGGCTCGAAGACCGTGGCGCGGATCGGCAGGTCGCGCGGCAGCTGGTCGGCCTCGCCCTTGGCCAGTCGGCGCATGAATTGTTTGACGATGCGGTCTTCCAGCGAGTGGAAGCTGATCACTACCAGCCGGCCACCCACGGCCAATTGCTCGTAGGCCGCCTGCAGGCCCTGCTCCAGATCGCTCAGTTCGCGATTGATGTAGATACGCAGCCCCTGGAAGGCACGGGTAGCAGGATGCTTGCCCTTTTCCCAGGCCGGATTAGCCTCGGTGAGCACCTTGGCCAGATCGCCGGTGCGTTCGAAGGGCTGGACTTCACGACGCTGCACCACGGCGCGCGCCATGCGCTTGGCGAAACGCTCTTCGCCGAATTCCTTGAATACCTGGGCGATGTCGGCCTCGGGCGCCGTGGCGATCCAGGCGGCGGCGCTCTGCCCCCGACTCGGATCCATGCGCATATCCAGGGGACCGTCCTGCATGAAGCTGAAACCGCGCTCGGGATCGTCGAGTTGGGGCGAGGACACGCCCAGATCCAGCAGCACACCATCGACCTGGCCGGACCAGCCACGGCTGACGAGTTCATCACCCAGTTCGGCGAAGCTGCGCTGGACGATTTCGAAGCGGGGATCTTCCGCGGCCAGGGCCTGGCCGGCGGCGATCGCCTGGGGATCCTTGTCGAAGCCCAGCAGCCGCCCTTCTCCACCCAGCAGGCGCAGCACGGCCCGGCTGTGTCCGCCGCGGCCGAAGGTGCCGTCCAGATAACGGCCGGCAGGCTGGATGGCCAATGCCTGTACGGCCTCGTCCAGGAGAACGGAGACGTGGTGGAAGACTGGGTTCATGGTCACAGGATCAAATCGCGCATTTCATCCGGCATACCGCCGGGTTCCTTAATCGCCAGGAGATCCGCGTCGCATACGGCACTCCAGGCGTCCTCATCCCATAACTGGAACTTGTTGAGCTGACCGACCAGCATCACGCGCCGGTCCAGCTTGGCGTATTCACGCAGGCGCGGCGGAACCAGGAAACGGCCACTACCGTCGAGTTCCAGATCCACCGCATTGCCGATCAGCAAGCGCTGCAGGCGGCGAGTCTCCTCACGCAGCGAGGGCAACTGCCGCAGCTTGCTTTCGATGATTTCCCATTCCGGGAGTGGATAGACGCAAAGGCAGGGGTCGACGGCATCGATCGTCACGATGAGCTGGCCGGCACAACGCTCCAGCAGCTCGTCACGATACCGGCTCGGCATCGCGGCGCGCCCCTTGGCGTCGAGACTGATGGCGTTCGCTCCCCGGAACAATTTCGCGTCCTCTAATAGGCTGTCCTTGCCATTAAATCCCACTTCGCCCCACTTCGTACCACCGGCCGCCACTATATTGAGGAGGGCCGCTTTCAGTCAAGGTAAGCGAGGGGGTAGCCAGGCCGCGTGGGACGGGGATTTCGAGCAAATTGCACGAGTTCACGACCAGGACGAACGACATCGATTTCCGACAAACGGAAATGAAGTCAATTGATTGGCTCAATTGATTAAAGTGATGTCTTAAGAAGAGGTCTCAGACCCCGGGCGCAGAGGCCCAGGAGGGAGGGGTGCGAGAGCCGACCTGTAAGCCGGGTTCTGTCGAGGACAGTCATTCCTCTGGGACAACCATCGCTGATTGCCTCTAGCGACCTACCCGAATCCAGCGCGGGCCACGCCTATGGATTCCTATTTGGTCTTGCTCCAGGTGGGGTTTACCTAGCCACGAACTGTTGCCAGCCGTGCGGTGCGCTCTTACCGCACCTTTTCACCCTTACCGGCGCTTGCGCGCTTAGGCGGTTATTTTCTGTGGCACTTTCCGTAGGCTCACGCCTCCCAGGCGTTACCTGGCACCTCGCCCTATGGAGCCCGGACTTTCCTCCCTCGCAACCCTTGCGGATCACGACAGCGACTGCCCGGTCGGCTCTCGCGGCGCAAGGGTATAGAGACTGGGGGCGGATAACAAGGAAAGATGCCCACTAATTCACCCTGACTCAGCCCGGCTCGCCCTTGCGCTCCAGGGCCAGCTGATAGAGCTGGTTCTTGCGCGCGCCGGTGATCTGGGCGGCCAGGGCAGCGGCGCGCTTGATCGGCAGCTCGGCCAGCAGCAGATCGAGGATGCGCAGGGTCTCGGCATCGACCTCCGCGTCCTCCGGCGCCGCCCAGCCACCCACCAGCAGCACGCACTCGCCGCGCTGCTGATCCAGATCCGCGCGAATCCAGGCCAACAGCTCGCCGGCGGGCAGGCCGCGCAGGGTCTCGAAGGTCTTGGTCAATTCGCGCCCGAGGACGATGTGTCGCTCAGGCCCGAAGGTGCTCACCATGTCGGCCACGCAATCCTCGAGCCGATGGGGCGCCTCATAGAAAATGAGTGTGCGCGGGTCTTCGCGCAGCGCCGCCAGGCGTCCCTGCCGGCCTACCGCCTTGGCCGGCAGGAAGCCTTCGAAGCTGAAGCGATCCGAGGGCAGACCGGCCGCCGACAGCGCCGCGACCAGGGCGCAGGCGCCGGGAATCGGCGAGACCCGGAGGCCTTGGGCGCGCGCCGCCCGCACCAGGTGAAAGCCCGGATCGGAAATCAGCGGCGTGCCCGCATCGGAGATCAGGGCGACGTCTTCCCCCGCCAGCAGCCGGGTGATGAAGCGGCCACCGGCATCGCGTTCGTTGTGATCGTGACAGGCCGCGAGCGGCGTCTCGATGCCGAAATGACGCAGCAGACGCGCCGAATGACGGGTGTCTTCGGCGGCGATCAGGGCCACTTCGCGCAGGACCTTGAGCGCGCGGGCGGTGATGTCGTCCAGGTTGCCGATGGGCGTGGCAACCACATAAAGAGTACCCGGCGAAATCATGATGAAACCTGACGGACTGGAAATAGCCCAACAGTGTACGCCGCTCTCGCCCTCGGCGTTCGCAGCGCTTGGGTGCTGTGAGACAATCGCCCCCTTTCCAGACATTTGCTCAGGAACCACAGCATGAAGTTCCGCCTGCGTCCGCTGCTCTGCGCCACCGCCTTCGCCCTGCTCGCCGCCTGCAGCAGCTCGCCCGTCAACAACGCCCTCGGCGACCTGCCCCAGTCCAGCCAGGCGAGCATCGAGCAGCTGCTGAATCAGGCTGGCTCCAGTCAGTCCGAGCAGGCCAATCTGCTGCGCCTGACCGCCGCCGACAAGGCCTATGCCCAGCAGAATTCCCGCGAAGCGCGGCAGATCCTCGGCTCCATCAATATCGAAGGCCTCAAGCCGGCACAGCAGATGTTTGCCCAGACGCTGCTGGCCCAGCTCGACCTGCTCGACAAGCAGCCGGCCCAGGCGCTCAAGCGTTTCGACCACCCGAGCTTCGCCCAACTGGGCGAACTGCCGGCCCAGCAGCAGATCCGCAGCGGCCTGACCAAGGCCGCGGCCCAGGCCGCCAACGGCCAGCCGCTCGCCGCCGCCCAGGAGCGCATCTTTCTCGGCCCGCTGCTGGACGGCGACGCCGCCCATGACAACCGCGAGCAGATCTGGCAGCTGGTAACCAGCCTGCCGGACGCGCAGTTGCGCCAGAGCGTGAAGGACGCCGACCTCAATGGCTGGCTGGCGCTCGCCGCCATCACCCGCGGCAACCTGGCGCTGGATCAGCAGCTCGCCGCCATCGAGGAATGGCAGAAGCAGAACCCCGGCCATCCCGCCGCGCGCAATCTGCCCGATGATCTGGAGCGCCTGAAGACCCTGGCGCGGGAACCGCTCAACCGCGTCGCCCTGCTGCTGCCCCTGCAGGGCCAGCTCGCCGGCGTCTCGCGCGCGCTGCAGGACGGTTTCATGGCCGCCCGCTACGAGGCCCTGGCCGCCGGCCAGAGTGCCCCTGCCGTGACCGTCTACGACAGTACCCAGATGGGTTCGCTGGACGCCTTCTACCGCCAGGCCCAGGCCGCCGGCATCCAGCTGGTGGTCGGCCCGCTGGAGAAGAACTTCGTCAAGCAGCTGGGCGATCGCCCGCAACTGCCGATCAATACCCTGGCGCTGAACTATGGCGACAGCCAGGGCGCCCAGCCGCCGCAACTCTTCCAGTTCGGCCTGGCCGCCGAGGACGAGGCCCGCGAGGCCGCGCGCCGTGCCTGGGCCGACGGCAAGCGCAGTGCCGGCGCCATGGTGCCCCAGGGTGACTGGGGTGCCCGCGTGCTGGCCGCCTTCCAGAACGAGTGGCAGCAGTTGGGCGGTCGCCTGGTGGCCGCCGAGCGCATCGGCCAACCGGTCGAGATCGCCAATCGCATCACCAGCCTGTTGCAGATGCGCCAGGGCATGGACTTCATCTTCCTCGCCTCGACCCCGGCCCAGGCCCGCCAGATCAAGCCGATCCTGGTCTACCAGAACGCCCGCGATCTGCCGGTATACGCCACCTCCAACCTCAACAGTGGCGTCAACGAACCCGGCGTGAACCAGGATCTCAACGGCATCCTGTTCTGCGAAACCCCCTGGCTGCTCGACCCGAGCAATCCGCTGCGCGCCAAGATCACCGCCCAGTGGCCGCAGGCCGGCACCAGCATCGGTCGGCTCTATGCCATGGGCGCCGATGCCTACCTGCTGGCGCTGCACCTGCAGCAGCTCAAGGCCCTGCCCAACTCCGAGCTGCCCGGCCTGTCCGGCAACCTGAGCGTGGCGCCCGACCAGCGCGTGGTGCGTCACCTGCCCTGGGCGGAATTCCGCAACGGCGTGGCCCAGCCGCTGCCGGCCAACAATGCACCGCTGCCCACCACCAGCGTGCCGGCCTCGCTCAGTACCCCGTGAAGCAGGCGCCGCATCTCCAGCGCGGCAGGCAAGCCGAGGATCGCGCCCTGCAGTTCCTGCAGACGCGCGGCCTGCGGCTGATCGCCCGCAACTGGCGCTGGCAGGGTGGCGAGCTCGATCTGGTCATGCTCGACGGCGATACAGTAGTATTCGTCGAGGTACGCGCCCGCAGGCACACCGCCTGGGGCGGCGCCGCGGAAAGCATAGATGCCCGCAAGCGGCAGCGACTGGTCAACAGCGCCGCCCTCTTTCTGCAATCCGAAGCGCGCTGGGCCAAGCGGCCCTGTCGTTTCGACGTGATCGCGATCGGCCCCGGGGCCGACGCGTCCCCTCAGGCATTCGAATGGATCAAACAGGCCTTCGACGCCTGAGGCCCTCCACAGCACAGGTCAAAGATATCGCGATGGACACCCACGCCCGCATCCAGAAACTCTTCCGGGACAGCATCGAAACCAAGCGTCAGGCTATGGAAGTCCTGATTCCGCATATCGATCTGGCCAGCCAGGTCATGGTTGCGGCCCTGCTCAACGAAGGCAAGATTCTCACCTGCGGCAATGGCGGCTCCGCCGGCGACGCCCAGCACTTCTCTTCGGAGCTGCTGAATCGCTTCGAGCGCGAGCGGCCCAGCCTGCCGGCCCTGGCCTTGACCACCGACACCTCGACGCTGACCTCCATCGCCAACGACTACAGCTACAACGAGGTGTTCTCCAAGCAGATCCGCGCTTTGGGTCAGCCGGGCGACATCCTCCTGGCCATCTCCACCAGCGGCAATTCGGCTAACGTGATTCAGGCGATTCAGGCTGCCCACGACCGCGAGATGACCGTCGTTGCCCTTACCGGCCGAGACGGCGGCGGCATGGCCTCCCTGCTGCTGCCCGAAGACGTCGAGATTCGCGTGCCTGCCAAGGTCACCGCCCGCATCCAGGAAGTGCACCTGCTGGTGATCCACTGCCTGTGCGACCAGATCGATCAGCAACTGTTTGGAAGCGAAGAATGAAGAAGGCTCCCCTGCTCGCCATCCTGGCGCTGTCCTTTGCGGTCGCCGGCTGTAGCAACGTGGTCACCGCCAGCCGCGACAAGCCCATCGACGACAACCGCGGCACCCGCACCCTGGGCAGCACCGTGGATGACGCCCTGATCGAGACCAAGGCCTCGGTCAATATCTCCAAGGCCAACCCCGATCTGGCCAGTTCGCACATCGTGGTGGTGAGCTACAACGGCGTGGTGCTGATCGCCGGCCAGACGCCGCGCGCCGATCTCAAGGCCCAGGCCGAACAGGCCGTGCGCAGCGTGCAGCGGGTCAAGACGGTGCACAACGAACTGCAGGTGACCGGCAACTCCTCGCTGCTGGCACGCAGCAACGACTCCTGGCTGACCACCCGCATCAAGACCCAGATGTTCGCCGATGAAGACATCCCTGGTTCGCGCATCAAGGTGGTCACGGAGAACGGCATTGTCTATCTGCTGGGCCTGGTGACCCAGCAGGAAGGCGCCCATGCCGTGCAACTGATCCAGAGCGTCTCGGGCGTGCAGCGCATCGTCAAGCTGTTCGAATACATCAACTGATCCCTATTCGCCGCCCAATAAAAAGCCCCGCATCAGCGGGGCTTTTTATTGGGCGGCGTGCCTTAGGCAGCCTGCCACTCGCTTTCGGCCTCGTCACGGGTCTTGGACAGGCGTACCTGACTGCCATCCACCGACTGGACCCAGCTCAGCGGAATATAGTGATGCTTGCCATCAGCATCCTGATCGCGCTTGGTCAGCTTGATGCGATCGGCGCCTTCCATATGGTCGACGGTGCCCACGTGCTGGCCGTCCGAACCGACAACTTCCGCATGCTCTTTAATCTGGGTTGCATCTACCATGGTGGTTCTCCGGCAGGTTAGGAAAAAGGAGGCGCCTCTCTGAGTGCCTGCAGGATAGGAGGCGCAAGACGTCGTCTGGGTTCGGCCCATGCCGACGAAAGGCCATCATGACGGTCAGAAGCCCGCGACCTGTGAAGAGGATCCATCGATGAGCGACGAGCCGAGCAAGCTGACCCGTTCCAAGGAGCGCTGGGCCCAGGAGGGACGCTTCCTCACCGGCCAGGGTGCGCGTGCGGAAAGCGAGCGTCTGCCACCTGGCCAGCACCGCGTCAGCAACTGGCCGGTCCTGGATCTGGGCATCCGCCCGGAGGTCAGCCGGGAGCGTTGGCAACTGGCGGTGACCGGCGCGGTCCGCAAGACGCTGCGCTGGAACTGGGAGACCTTCGCCGCGCGGGCGACTACCGAGACGGTCAGCGACATGCATTGCGTCACCACCTGGTCACGCTATGACAATCGCTGGATCGGTCTGCCGATAGCAGAATTGCTCGACGAGGTGCAGCCGCGGGACGAGGCGACCCATGTGCTCCTGCACAGCCATGACGGTTACATCACCAATCTGCCGCTGGCCGATTTCGCCGCGCCGGGCGCCATGCTGGTGCACAGCTGGGAAGGCCAGCCGCTGACGGCCGAGCACGGGGGGCCGGTACGGGCCCTGATCTCGCATCTCTATCTGTGGAAAAGCGCCAAGTGGCTCAGGCGCATCGACTTCCGGGTCGGCGACACGCCTGGCTTCTGGGAAATGCGCGGCTATCACGACCGCGGCGATCCCTGGCAGGAGCAGCGCTATTCCGAGGACGCCTGAAGGCGCCTCAGTGCGCCGCCGGGGCCAGTTGCAGCTCTACCGGATCGCCGGGATTGAGGCTGCGGATACGGAATTCGTCGCGGCTGAGGCTGAGGATTTCCGTGGGATAGGTGATGCCTTCCTCGATCATGTTCAGGCCCTTCTCGGTGCGCGTCCAGCGGCCCAGGGAGGGCTGGCTGCTCGGCGACGCCATCACCAGGGTGCCGTCGCTGAGGAAGACGTAGAGCATCCCCGGCTCGATGCTGTTGCTGGTCTTGATCTGCCAGACCTTGTTGACGAAGCCTTCCTGGGCACTGCCCTGCTTGTCGCGCCCGCCCTGACCGTAGCCGATCAGTCCGGCCACGATACAGAGCGCACCTATCACCAGCACCACCACGCGCCAGTAACGACGCGCCTTGTCTTGCAAACTCATGTCACTCCTTGGGTGTTCTTGAGGCTCGCCAGGTAGGTGCCCAGCGGGGGGCGCTCCTGGAAATAGCCATGCAGACCGGCAAAGATCGAATCGGCCAGCTGCTTCTGGTGGCGACTGTCGAGCAGGCGCCGGCAGTCGCGATCATTGGAAATGAAGCCCGTCTCGACCAGGATCGAGGGGATATCCGGCGATTTGAGCACAGCGAAGCCCGCCTGCTCCACTCGTTTCTGGTGCAGGTTGGTGATGCTCGACAATTGCCCCAGCACCTTGTGGCCCAGGTCCAGGCTCGACGAGATGGTGGCGTTCATCGACATGTCCAGTAGCACACCGGCGAGCATGGGATCTCGTCCCTTGAGAATTTCGTTGGCGCCGATCAGGTCGACGTTGTTCTCGCTGTCGGCCAGGAAGCGCGCCGTGGTGGAAGTCGCCCCCCCCTCGGACAGGGCATAGACCGAGGCGCCGTAGGCGGTGCGCCGCGGCGCCGCATCGGCATGCACCGAGACGAACATGTCGGCGTTGTAGCTGCGCGCGACCTCGACGCGCTTGCGCAGCGGCACGAAGAAGTCGTCGTTGCGCACCAGCTTGGCCTTGAAGCCCTTCTGCAGGTTGATGCGGCGCGCCAGATTCTGCGCCACGATCAGGGCGATGTCCTTTTCCCGATCGCCCCGGGCGCTCAGCGCACCCGGGTCCTTGCCGCCGTGACCGGCATCGACCACCACCATGATGTCGCGACCCGTGGCCAGGCCCTTGCCGCGCTTGACCTCCAGTGGCGGCTCGGCGTCGGCCGGCTTGCGGGCAGCCACCACCGGCGCTCCGGCGCGCTTGAGATCGAGCACCAGACGATTGGCCGCGCCTTCGCCCGGACCAAGGATGAAGCTTTCCACCTCTACCGGATGGGCCAGCTCCAGCACCACCCTGGTGTCCTGGGCGCCATAGTGAGCGCTGCGCACGGCGCGCACCGGCGATCCCTGCAGGGCGAGGTGATTGAGCACCGCGGGGGCCTGGGTATCGGCAAGATCGAGAATGATGCGATCCGGCGCGACCAGGGTGAAGGTCTTGTAGCGCACCGGTCCGGTGAGATCGAAGACCAGGCGGAGCTTCTCGGCATCCTGCCAGGCCCGGGCACCCTTGAGTTGCTGCCGGGCGGCAAACGCCGGCAACCCGACGGGCAAGGTCATGCCAGCCAGGATCAGATTGAGCAGACGACGGCGATTCATGAGGTCCTCGCGAGAAACGAGAAACGGCTGGGAAGTTACAACATAACGCTAAAGATCGCTTGCCGCCTGGTCTCTGTCAACTGCCATTCGAGCAAAATAATCCTTAGAAAACGGGGGCATAGCGTTCGTTTGCAGAATCAGCTTTAGATACAGTCACTTGCCGAGGCCAGCAGCCGGTCCGTCAAAGTGACAAACCGCGAGAAGTGCGACAGAGAGCGAATTTATCGGCGCCGCCATCGTCGAAGTGTCAGGCACTTCCGCCTTTGAAGGGATCACACCATGAACAAGAAAATTGCTGTCGCGACCGCGCTGCTGGCTGGCACCGTGCTGGCGGGCTGCTCCTCGGTGAAGAACACCGCAGACTACACCGTGGGCCGCGTCGAATTTCGCGAGCAACCGCTGGTGAAGCAGGTGGACAAGGGCATGAGCAAGGCTGACGTGCTGCGCCTCGGTGGCACCCCGTCGAGCACCTATACCCGCAAATTCCGTCCCGGCACCTGCAACAACTATGT
Organism: Pseudomonas aestiva; assembly: GCF_039908605.1. Lineage (NCBI taxonomy): Bacteria > Pseudomonadati > Pseudomonadota > Gammaproteobacteria > Pseudomonadales > Pseudomonadaceae > Pseudomonas > Pseudomonas aestiva. The sequence goes on from NZ_CP150916.1 coordinate 3,871,860, forward strand.
GCTCAACAAGGATGGCAAGGAGCAGGTCTATTCGATCGGCTTCGACAGCATGAACCGCGTCGACAGCAAGGACTTCGAGACCTGCGAAAGCGCCGATCGCGCCTGAGCCGGGAGCTGACCGGCCGGCCAGGCCGGGTGTCCTGAAAGACGCTGGCGGCGTCTGATGGACAGGATGGGCGAGCGGCAGCACCATGGGCCCTCGCCATTCCCGATCGCTGCACCAACCTCCTGCACTGTGGATCGACGCAGGCGCGGCCAGCGCCGCCAGGTTCTACCCATCGTTCCAAGGAATTCAGGCATGTCCAGACGTCACCTCATACTCACAGCTGCGGTGCTTTCCCTGACTGGCTGCGGTGGCTATGACTACAGTTGCGATGCGGCCAAGACCGCCGAGCTGGTCCGTCAGCAATACGCCCAGACCATCAACGAGATCTATGCGGACGACATCGCCGCCGGCCAGCCTGCGCTGGAAGCCGGCCAGGTGTCGCTGGTCGACATCAAGACCCAGGAAGAACCCTCGGACAGCGGCGAAGCAGGCTTCTATACCTGCAACGCGACCGTCGAGGCCACCTGGCCCAAGGCCGCCCTCGAGCGCCTGGCTCCAGCTGCCGCCCAGCTGGCCAGTGTCGGCGCCATCCTCGAGAACGGCCACCTGCGCCATGCGCTGAGCTACGAGTCCTCGCTGGAAGGCAGCGACAAGCAGCGCGTCGACATCACCCTGCCCGAAGCCGTGGACCTGAGTCTCAAGACCCTAGCCGGCCAGGAGCCCATGGACGAATATCTGGAAGACGCCCCCGACGGCGAACAGGAAGCGCCCTAGACCTTGCCTGAAAAGTGCCTGCGCTCGGTCATGCGGCGTTAAGAATCCGCTGGGTCGCCAGTCCGACCGGAATGCTCATTTGCCCTTCGTGAAATCGAGCGCGAGTCCGATCCGCTTCCTCACGGATTTTTGCCTTGCCTGACCATCGCTCGGCGACTTTCAGACAAGTCCTACCCCTTGGACGCCGGCCTGCTGTGCAGTGCTGGCGCCCGGGTGTATGATCCGAATTCCCCTCCGCCAGCATCCTCCGGCGGGTTCGTGAGCCCTGGCAGCCCCTGTGGAGATCCCGCATGGCGTGGCCGCCCTCCGGCCCGGCAACCGTCACTCCGCGTTTGCACCGTGCCTCGTCTGCGCTCACGATGACCAGAACCGTGATCTAGAAAGCCGCCTCGGAGAGACGCTTCATGCCTGACTATCGCTCGAAAACCTCCACTCAGGGCCGCAACATGGCTGGCGCCCGGGCGCTCTGGCGCGCCACCGGGATGAAGGACGAAGACTTCAAGAAGCCCATCATCGCCATCGCCAACTCCTTTACCCAGTTCGTGCCGGGCCATGTCCACCTCAAGGACCTCGGCCAGCTGGTCGCCCGGGAAATCGAGAAGGCCGGCGGCGTGGCCAAGGAATTCAACACCATCGCCGTGGACGACGGCATCGCCATGGGCCACGACGGCATGCTCTATTCGCTGCCGAGTCGCGAGATCATCGCCGACGCCGTGGAATACATGGTCAATGCCCACTGCGCCGATGCCCTGGTGTGCATTTCCAACTGCGACAAGATCACCCCCGGCATGCTGATGGCCGCCCTGCGCCTGAACATCCCGGTGGTGTTCGTCTCCGGTGGCCCCATGGAAGCCGGCAAGACCAAGCTGGCCAGCCATGGCCTGGACCTGGTGGACGCCATGGTCATCGCCGCCGACAGCTCGGCCAGCGACGAGAAGGTCGCCGAATACGAACGCAGTGCCTGCCCCACCTGTGGCAGCTGCTCGGGCATGTTCACCGCCAACTCCATGAACTGCCTGGTCGAGGCCCTCGGCCTGGCCCTGCCCGGCAACGGCTCGACCCTGGCCACCCACGCCGACCGCAAGGAGCTGTTCCTGCAGGCCGGCCGCACCATCGTCGAGCTGTGCCGTCGCTACTACCAGGAAAATGACGAGTCGGCGCTGCCGCGCAACATTGCCTGCCATGCGGCCTTCGAGAACGCCATGACCCTGGACATCGCCATGGGCGGCTCGACCAACACCATCCTGCACCTGCTGGCCGCCGCCCAGGAAGCCGAGGTGGACTTCGATCTGCGCGACATCGATGCCCTGTCGCGCAAGGTGCCGCAGCTGTGCAAGGTGGCGCCGAACATCCAGAAGTACCACATGGAAGACGTGCACCGCGCCGGGGGCATCTTCAGCATCCTCGGCGAACTGGCCCGCGGCGGTCTCCTGCATGCCGATCTGCCCACCGTGCACAGCCGGACCCTGGGCGAAGCCATCGAGCGGTGGGACATCACCCTGACCCAGGACGAGGCGGTGAAGACCTTCTTCCGCGCCGGTCCCGCCGGCATCCCGACCCAGGAAGCCTTCAGCCAGGCGACTCGCTATGACACCCTGGACGACGACCGCGCCGAGGGCTGCATCCGCAGCGTCGCGCATGCCTATTCCCAGGAAGGTGGTCTGGCCGTGCTCTACGGCAACATCGCCCTGGACGGCTGCGTGGTGAAGACCGCCGGCGTGGATGAATCCATCCATGTGTTCGAGGGCAATGCCAAGGTCTTCGAAAGCCAGGACGCGGCGGTGCGCGGCATCCTCGCCGACGAGGTCAAGGCCGGCGACATCGTCATCATCCGCTACGAAGGGCCCAAGGGCGGCCCGGGCATGCAGGAGATGCTCTATCCCACCAGCTACCTGAAGTCCAAGGGCCTGGGCAAGCAGTGCGCCCTGCTCACCGACGGTCGCTTCTCCGGCGGCACCTCGGGCCTGTCCATCGGCCATGCCTCGCCGGAAGCCGCGGCGGGCGGTGCCATCGGCCTGGTGCGGGATGGCGACAAGGTGCTGATCGACATTCCCCAGCGCAGCATCAACCTGCTGGTGAGTGACGAAGAGCTGTCCCACCGCCGCATCGAGCAGGACAAGCTGGGCTGGAAGCCGGCACAACCCCGTGCCCGCCGCGTGACCACCGCGCTCAAGGCCTACGCCCTGCTGGCCACCAGTGCCGACAAGGGCGGCGTGCGCGACAAGGCCCTGCTGGGCTGATCCGCAGGTTCCGGGGGACGGCATCCGCCGTCTCCCGGACGCTCCGCCCCACCTTCCCTCCTGCTTTCTCCGCTCTATTTCGCCCTTCCGCTCGCGTCCTTTCCTCTGCGCTTCGCCTGCCGCTCCTTCACCTGGAGCAGCACTCGCCATGACCCCATTCCAGAGGGGTTCCACAGTTGCTTGGCTTGCTATTTTTGCAGAAGCACAGCCTGTGATTCAGCTCACACCTCGCTGTAATCGACCCGCTAGGCCGTTGAGTGATCAAAGGCTACCCTCCGTCTGCCGCTGAATTGATTCAGCGATAAGTTTGTAGTCAGGTTGGTTTCCAATGGTCACACCTATACCGATCTTCCGCTCGAGCACGGCGGATCAGGTGCTGGCCAGGCACTGAGTTACACAACAACAATAAACAGGGAACATAAATGAATAAGAAAAAGGCTATCCCCTTGGCCAGGGTTTCGGTCGCGTCCTTGATGAGCACCCTGCTCCTGATCCCCGCAGCACACGCCTTCGAAACCACCGGTTATTTCCGCGCCGGCCTGGGAGACTCCTCCGGTTCCAATTCGATGCGCTGCTTCAAGCTGCAGGGCGCCCAGTCCAAGTATCGTCTGGGTAACGAATGCGAACAGTACGGTGAATTCGCCGCCAAGCAGGACTTCCTGACCCTGGACGATGGCTCCGCCGTGGGCGTCTTCGGCATGGCCAGCCTCTACAACCAGTACGATCGCACGCCGACCTTCAATGGTGACAACGGCCAGATTCGCCTGCCCCAGGCCTATGCCTACTGGAACAACGTCGCTGCCCTCAACGGCGGTAACGTCTGGGCCGGTCGCCGCTACTACAAGCGGAACGACATCCACATCTCCGACTTCTTCTACTGGAACCAGAGCGCCACCGGCGGCGGTATCGAGGACGTCAACATCGGCGGCCTGAAATACAGCGTGGCCTTCTCGCGCAAGGACAACCAGAACCAGAAGGACTTCCAGAACCGCTTCGACTTCAACGTCGCCGGCTTCAACACCAATCCGAACGGCTCGCTGGAAATCGGCGTCAGCTACCTGGACAAGCCGACCAACCAGCCCAATGCCAACAGCGGCATCGCGGTGACGTTGCAGCACAAGCAGGCCAACTTCATGGGCTGGGGTGGCGTGAACACCTTTGCCGTGCAGCGCGGCCAGGGCCCGGGCACCGCTCTGGGCAGCACCGGCGATCCGACCCTGAGCAGTTCGGACGTCTCCTACCGCGTGGTGGACTTCTTCGACTGGCAGATCAGCCGCTACTGGGGTGGTCAGGTCGCCGCGGTCTACCAGAAGGACGAACGTCCCAATGGCAACGACCTGCGCTGGACCTCGCTGGGTGGCCGCCTGGTGTACGGCATCAGCGACCAGTTCAAGTTCTCCACCGAACTGGGTCATGACCAGGTGCAGGCTCCCGGCGGCACCCGCAAGCTGACCAAGCTGACCCTGGCACCGACCTGGTCGCCCAAGGGTCCGGAATTCAAGACCCGTCCCGAATTCCGTCTGTTCTACACCTACGCCGCCTGGAACCGGGCAGCCCAGCAGGCAGCCGATGATTTCGACGCCGGCTCCACGCTGTCGAGCACCGGCAACTTCGGCAACGATCTGCACGGCTCCAACATCGGCTTCCAAGTCGAGCAGTGGTGGTAACAGCTCCACCGCGACCGGCGTTCTGCCGGTCGCGTTCCTGTCTCCGAACCTGAGCGCACAACAATGAAAAGAACCGTCTCCCTCGCGTCCTTCGCCGGTTGCCTGTTGGCTGCCGCCCTCGCCAGCGGCACCGCCCAGGCAGCCCCCGTTTCCGCCTGTCTCATCACCAAGACCGATACCAATCCCTTCTTCGTCAAGATGAAGGAAGGCGCCACCGCCAAGGCCAAGGAGCTGGGGGTGACGCTCAAGGCCTACGCCGGCAAGATCGACGGCGACAGCGAAAGCCAGGTGGCCGCCATCGAGACCTGCATCGCCGACGGCGCCAAGGGCATCCTCATCACCGCCTCGGACACCAAGGGCATCGTGCCCAACCTGCAGAAGGCACGCGAAGCCGGTCTGCTGGTGATCGCCCTGGACACCCCGCTGGATCCGGTGAGCGCCGCCGACATGACCTTCGCCACGGACAACCTGCTGGCTGGCAAGCTGATCGGCCAGTGGGCGCGGGAAACCCTGGGTGACAAGGCCAAGGACGCCCGGGTGGCCTTTCTCGACCTGAACGCCTCCCAGCCCTCGGTGGACGTCCTGCGCGACCAGGGTTTCATGCTCGGCTTCGGCATCGATCCCAAGGACCAGAGCCGTATCGGCGACGAGACCGATCCGCGCATCGTCGGCCACGACGTGACCAACGGCAACGAGGAAGGCGGTCGCGCAGCGATGGAGAATTTGCTGCAGAAGGACCCGACCATCAACGTGGTGCACACCATCAACGAACCGGCCGCCGCGGGTGCCTACGAGGCGCTCAAGGCCGTGGGTCGCGAGAAGGACGTGCTGATCGTCTCCATCGACGGCGGCTGCCCAGGCGTGCACAACGTCGCCGACGGCGTCATCGGCGCCACCTCCCAGCAGTATCCGCTGCAGATGGCAGCGCTGGGCATCGAGGCGATCAAGACCTTTGCCGACACCGGCAAGAAGCCGACGCCCACCGAAGGCAAGAGCTTCGTCGACACCGGCGTGAAGCTGGTGACGGACAAGCCGGTCCCCGGCATCCAGTCCATCGACAGCAAGACCGCCCTGCAGAAATGCTGGGGCTGATGGCCTCTCGTCCAGGCTAGAGCAGATCGATCGCCCCGCCTGAGCGCCTGCCGCGACGGCGCGGGCGATCGACTCTCGGCCGCTTTCCCGCTCTCAGGAGATTGCCATGAGCGATCCGACCTCGCCCTCCCCGTCCGGCCAGCCCTTCGAACAGGTGCTCAAGCACAGTGCCACGGAGGTCGCCTCCTTCGCCCGTGACGAGCGCAGCCCGCTGGTCAAATTCCGTCACTTCCTGCATTCGCGCCCCTCGGCGGTCTCGTTGCTGGTGCTGCTGCTGTCGCTGTCCATCTTCGGTGCCCTGCTGGGCGGCAAGTTCTTTTCCGCCTTCGCCCTCACCCTGATCCTGCAGCAGGTCGCCATCACCGGCATCGTCGGCGCGGCCCAGACCCTGGTAGTGATCACCGCCGGCATCGACCTCTCGGTGGGCGCCATCATGGTGCTGTCCTCGGTGGTCATGGGCCAGTTCACCTTCCGCTACGGCCTGCCGGTGGAGCTGTCGATCCTCTGCGGCCTGGCGGTGGGCACCCTGTGCGGCATGGCCAACGGCTGGCTGATCGCCCGCATCAAGCTGCCGCCCTTCATCGTCACCCTGGGCATGTGGCAGATCGTGCTCGCGGCCAACTTCCTCTATTCGCGCAACGAGACCATCCGCGCCCAGGAAATCGGCGCGACCGCGCCGCTGCTGCAGGTGTTCGGCGACAATTTCCGCCTGGGTGGCGCGGTCTTCACCTATGGCGTGATCGCCCTGGTGGTGCTGGTCGCCCTGCTCTGGTACGTGCTCAACCACACCGCCTGGGGTCGGCACCTCTATGCCGTGGGCGACGATCCCGAGGCCGCGGCGCTGGCCGGGGTCAACGTCCGCCGCATGCTGATCACCGTGTACGGGCTGTCGGGGCTCATCTGCGCCTTCGCCGGCTGGGTGCTGATCGGCCGCATCGGCTCGGTCTCGCCCACCGCTGGCCAATTCGCCAACATCGAGTCCATCACCGCCGTGGTGATCGGCGGCATCTCGCTGTTCGGCGGCCGCGGCTCCATCCTCGGCATGCTGTTCGGCGCCCTGATCGTCGGCGTCTTCGCCCTCGGCCTGCGGCTGCTGGGCACCGATGTGCAATGGACCTATCTGCTGATCGGCACGCTCATCATCGCGGCCGTGGCTATCGACCAATGGATCAGAAAGGCGGCCAGCTGATGACTACCGAACCCCTGCTCATGGCCCGTGGCCTGGTGAAGCGCTACGGCCGCGTCACCGCCCTCGACCACGCCGACTTCGACCTGCTGCCCGGCGAGATCCTCGCCGTGATCGGCGACAACGGCGCCGGCAAGTCCTCGCTGATCAAGGCCATCTCCGGTGCCCTGCGGCCCGATGAGGGCGAGATCCGCTTCGAGGGCCAGCCGGTACAATTCGCCTCGCCCATCGCGGCGCGGCGGGCCGGCATCGAGACGGTCTACCAGAATCTGGCGCTGTCTCCAGCGCTGTCCATCGCCGACAACCTCTTCCTCGGTCGCGAATTGCGCAAGCCGGGGCTGCTGGGCACCCTCTGCCGCACCCTGGACCGCAAGGAAATGGAGCGCATCGCCCGGGAAAAGCTCTCCGAACTGGGCTTGATGACCATCCAGAACATCAACCAGGCGGTGGAAACCCTGTCCGGTGGCCAGCGCCAGGGCGTGGCCGTGGCCCGGGCGGCGGCCTTCGGCTCCAAGGTGATCATCCTCGACGAACCCACCGCGGCGCTGGGGGTGAAGGAATCGCGCAAGGTGCTGGAGCTGATCCTCGACGTGCGTGCCCGCGGCATCGCCATCGTGCTGATCTCCCACAACATGCCCCATGTGTTCGAGATCGCCGATCGCATCCACATCCATCGCCTGGGTCGCCGGCTGACGGTGATCGATCCGCGCCAGCACTCCATGGCCGACGCCGTGGCGCTGATGACCGGCGCCCAGACGGTGGCCGCCTAGGCACAGGCCAGGCCCAGGGTTTCCCAGCCCACGGCTGAGCGGGAGACCCGGGGCCTGCCTGATCGCCCATGATCCGGCCCGACAGGAAAAACCTGACCGGCCGCTCAAGTTATCTCCGGCAGGCACCGATAAAGTCTGACAAATAACTGTCGGAGTTGCCTCGCCGTGCCTGCCTTGTCGTTGAAACAGAAACTCTCGCTGTCTGCCACCGCGGCCGTCCTGGTCGTGGGGGTGGGTCTGACCGCCATCAACTTCTTCAATACCCGCACGGCGCTGGAAGCCTCCACGGTCGAGCAGCTGAAGACGGTCAGCTTCGTCTTCAACGGCGGGGTGCGCCAGTGGCTGGACGGCAAGGCCGCGGCGCTAGGCGCCCTGGCCGCCGACACCCAGGAGGCGAACCTCCCGGCCGGGCTCAATCAGGTCAAGAACTCCGGCGGCTTCGACAACGTCTTCTATGCCCGGCCTGATGGCAGCCAGGTCAATGCCAATGGCGTCCAGCTGCCGCCGGACAACAACGATCCGCGTAAGTGGCTGTGGTACCAGCAGGCGCAGCAGAATCCCGGCAAGGTGTTCTTTTCCATTCCCACCGTGGCGGCGGCGACCAAGCAGAACGTCCTGTCGCTGGGCTGGGCCCTGCAGTCGGCGGGCAAGACCACGGCGATCCTTGGCGCGGACGTCAGCATCAGCGACATCCTCGATCAGCTCAAGCGCGTGCAACTGCCGGGCGCCGGCAGCGCCGTGCTGGTCAACGGCCAGAACATCGTCCTGGGCCACGAGGACCCCGCCCTGCTGGCCAAGCCGATCACCGAGCTCTTTCCCCAGCTCGACGCGGACACCCTCCAGCGCCTGGCCCAGGCGCCCGGCGAGCGCCATGTCGACACGGTCGCCGGCCAGCGCCTCTATGCCGCGCCCATGAATCACAATGGCGAGACTCTGGTGATGATCGTCGACAGCGGCGTGCTCATGGCGCCGCTGCAACGCCAGCTGTGGATCAGCCTCGCCATCCTGGCCGTGGTGCTGGGTGGCTCGCTGCTGCTCATCAACCTGCTGTGCAGCTATCTGCTCCGGCCCCTGGGTGTGGTCTCGAGCGGCCTGCAGGTGATCGCCGAGGGCCAGGGCGATCTGACCCGCCGCATCGCCGTGCAGAGCACCGATGAGGTCGGCGGTCTGGCCGGCCACTTCAACCAGTTCGTGGCCAGCCTGCACGGCCTGATCGGTGGCGTGCGCCAGCATGCCCAGAGCGTCGACGCCGAATCGCAGAAGGTCCTGCAACGCAGCGCCGCGGCCACCCAGGAGCTGGGTCGCCTGCAGCAGGAGATCACCCTGGTGGCCACGGCCGTTACGGAAATGGCTTCCGCCACCCAGGAGATCGCCCGCAATGCCGAGCAGACCGCCGAGGCCATCCGCCAGTCCTCCGACAGCACCGCCCAGGGCCTGACCCTGGTGCAGACCAGCAAGGAATCCATCAACAGCCTGGCGCGGGAAGTGGACGACGCCACCCGGGTCATTGGCGAACTGGACCACCACTCCCAGGCCATCGCCAAGGTACTGGACAGCATCCAGAGCATCGCCGAGCAGACCAACCTGCTGGCGCTCAACGCGGCCATCGAAGCGGCCCGCGCCGGTGAGCACGGCCGGGGCTTTGCGGTGGTCGCCGACGAGGTGCGGACGCTGTCGCAGCGAACCCAGGCCTCGACCCGGGAGATCAACGAGACCATCGGCACCCTGCAGCAGATGACCCGCCAGGCGGTGCAGCGCATGGACAGCAGCATGGCCATCGCCGAGCGCAGCGTCGCCGACGTGGAACGCGCCTCCAGCGCCCTGGAAGAGATCGCCCAGAGTGCCGGCGTCATCTCCGAGATGTCCCTGCAGATCGCCACGGCTGCCGAGGAGCAGACCTCGGTCACCGAGGAGATCACCCGCAACGTCATCACCATCAAGGGCCTCGGCGACACCCTGGCCAGCGGCGCCGAGGATTCGGAACGCCAGTCGCGCTCCCTGCAGCATCACGCCGCCGATCTCAATCGCGACGTGGCCCGCTTCATCCTGTAACCCCTCAGGCGCAGCCACCCCCCGGGCCGGCGGCTGCGTCCCGGCCGAAGACCCTGCGCCACGGGGCGGGCATCCGGTAAGATCGGCGCTTTTTCCGCGACGACTCCGCCCATGTCCCAGCCTTCCTGCTCCGAACTGCTCTATGGTCCCCAGGACCGACCGCGCCCGCTGATCGCCCTGCTCGCGGCCATCCAGCACCTGCTGGCGATCATCGTGCCCATCGTCACCCCCGGTCTACTGATCTGCCAGGCCCTGGGTGTCTCGCCCCGCGACACCAACCTGATCGTGTCCATGTCGCTGGTGATCTCCGGCATCGCCACCTTCGTCCAGTGTCGCCGCTTCGGGCCCTTCGGCGCCGGCTTGCTGATCGTCCAGGGCACCAGCTTCAACTTCGTCGGCCCGCTGATCGCCGGTGGCGCCCTGATGGTGAAGAACGGCACCCCGGTGGAAGCCGTGATGGCGGCCATCTTCGGCGTGGTCATGGCCGGTTCCTTCGTCGAGATGGGGGTGTCGCGGGTGCTGCCCTTCGTCAAGCGCCTCATCACCCCGCTGGTGACCGGCATCGTGGTGCTGATGATCGGCCTGACGCTGATCAAGGTCGGCCTGATCAGCATGGGCGGTGGCTTCGCGGCACTGGGCAACGGCACCTTCGCCAATGGCGAGAACCTGTTGCTGTCGGGCACCGTACTGGCCACCATCGTGGTGCTCAATCGCCTTCCGTTGCGCGGTCTGCGCAGCAGCGCCATCGTCGTCGCCCTGCTGCTGGGCTACGCCCTCGCGGCCTGGCTGGGCCGGCTGAATTTCACCGGCATGCACGAGGCCGCCTGGGTGCAGATCCCCCTGCCGCTGCACTTCGGCCTGGGCTTTTCCTGGTCGCTGTTCGTGCCCCTGCTGGTGATCTACCTGGTGACCTCGCTGGAGGCCATCGGCGACATCACCGCCACCAGCAAGGTCTCCCGCGAACCGGTGGAAGGTCCGCTGTGGATGCAGCGGATCAAAGGCGGGGTGCTGGTCAACGGCGCCAACTCGCTGCTGGCCGGGCTATTCAACACCTTTCCCAGTTCGGTGTTCGCCCAGAACAACGGGGTGATCCAGCTGACCGGCATCGCCAGTCGCCATGTCGGTCTGTGGATCGCCGCCATCCTGGTCCTGCTGGGGCTGTTCCCGGCGGTGGCCGGGGTGATCCAGGCAGTGCCCGAGCCGGTGCTCGGCGGCGCGGCCATGGTGATGTTCGGCGCGGTCGCCGCCTCGGGGATCAACATCCTCGCCAGTGTCGAGCTGGACCGACGCGCGCTGCTGATCATCGCCGTGTCCCTGGCGCTGGGCCTGGGCATTTCCCAGGTACCGGAATTTCTCGCCCATATGCCGGCCGGCCTGAGAGCGGTGCTGGAATCCGGCGTCGCCACCGGCGGCCTGTGCGCCCTGCTGATGAACTGGTTCCTGCCGGAAACGCCCAAGACCGCCGGCTAGACGCCCTTTTTCATCCGCGGACTGAAGTTCCACGCGGGGGTGCCGATAGCCTGGGCAAGTCACCTGTGGACTCGCCACGGTCGTCGTTTCGACCGTGGGCGACCCACCCAGCAGAGCGCCCATGATCAGCCCGGATGTTCCTGTCGTTAAGGTCCCGCTGCGCGAATATGCCGTCCTGGCGCGTGCCATGGGCGCCACCGTCTTTGCCCAGAACCTCGAAAAGCAGCCGGGCGAACTGGTCGGCTGGCGCTTTCCCAAGGGCTGCTTTGTGCAGAAGGCGCATTTCCAGAGCCTGCTGGGCCGCCAGCCGGAGACTCTCTAGGCGTTGCCTTCCAGCGCCGCGAGCAGGCGCTGCGCCTCTTGCAGTTCGGTCTCGTTGAAGACGGCGACGCCCGCGCGCTTCAGCGCCGCCGCCGTGACGCCCTCGCCCGCCACCCGGGTGCCGCTGAAGCTGCCGTCGTAGTTTTCCACATTGCCGCAGGACGGACTGCGCGCCTTTAGCACCGCCAGGCGGATGCCATGGCGCGCGATCAGTTCGAGCGCGGCCGTGGCCCCGGCGACGAAGGCCCGGGTCACGTCCTCTCCGCTATCGGTCACCACCGGCAGCCGACCGTCCAGCACTGCGCCACCCTGGCCGCCGGGAATTTCCGCCGGCGGACGGGGCGTCGGCAGGCCACCGGCCACTTCCGGACAGAGCGGCACGATGCGGCCCTGGGCCTGCCAGACCGCCAGCAGGTCGAAGGGGCCGTGGGCGCCGCCGTCATAGCGCACCCGATGCCCCAGCAGGCAGCGACTCACCAGTATCTTTTCCATGCAGCCTCCCGGTCCGCCGCCAGTCTACGCCCTAGGCCTGCAGCGGATTGTCGCCACGCCGGCGGAACCAGCCGGTCAGCGACAGCCGCTCGCGGGTGGCCGGCAGCACCTCGTGGGGCAACTGGCCGGAGAGAAAGCACACCAGGCTGCCGCCCAGGGGCAGGACATCCTGCTGGTGCCGCTCATCCAGATAGAGCCGCAGCTCGCCGCCCTGCTCCGGCAACCAGGCATCGTTGAGATAGAGCACCAGGGAGACCATGCGCCGGTCATCGTCGCGGAAGCGATCCAGGTGCCGTGCATAGAAGGCGCCGGGCGGATAGAGGGCGAAGTGGCTCTCGTAGTCTTCCAGCCCCAGGAACAGGGAGCGGTTGAAGGCCTCGCGCAGGGTGTCCATGAGTTGCAGATAACGCTGCACGCCGGGATGGGCATCGTCCGGCTCCAGCCAGGCGATATGATCGCCTCGTACCCCTTCGCGGATCAGCGGGCTTTCGCCGCGACCGATGCCGGCGCGCTCCAGCTCACCGCGGGCGTGGCGCAACCTGCACTCGGCGGCCAGCTCGGCAGTGAGGTCCAGGGGCAGGAAGATGCTCTGCCGCGACCAGCCGTGCTCGGCGAGATCGTCGACGATACGTTGCAGCAGGGGATGCTCGGGGTGCAGAGCCATCGCGGAAACCGTCAGAACCGGGCCAGGCCGGCGGGATGCCGAGTGTAAGAGAAGTCGGCCACGGCTGCGCGCCTGCCTTGACCAGGCGACGAATGCCCGGGATGAGCGCCTCGACAGCCAGCCTGGGGTTGCCGACAATGGCGGACTTTCCGGCTCTGCGCCGCTGCCCGAGGTGTCCATGCGCGTTTTGTTCGCTTCCCTGCTTTTCGCCATCAGCCTGCCCGCCCTGGCCGACGATACGGTCAGTCTCTATCAGGCCGCAGGTTGGCCCGAGCAGCGCGGACACTTCCGTGACGCCCTGCAGGCTGCCCAGCAGCGCTACCAGAACAGCCTGCCGCCGGCGCTCTACCAGAGCCTGGTGGACAACAGCAACAAGCGCTACACCGCCGCGGCCATCGATCAGCGCGCCCTGGCCGCCTTGCGCCAGAGCCTGCCGGCCGACGGCCCCGCCCTGCAGTTCTTCCAGTCGCCGGTGGGACGCAAGGTGGTCGCCGCGGAAATCGCCGCCACGCGCAGCGATCAACTGGCCAAGAACGCCAATGGCGTACCCCAGATGCAGGCCAGCCCGGCCCGGCGTGCCCAGGCCAAGCGCCTGGCCACTGCCCTGCCCGTGCGCGAAGCCGGGGCCGAGGTCAGCGTGGCCCTGGCGGGCCTCGCCGCCGACAGCCTGAGTTCGATGCTGCCGGGCCTGCTGGGCCAGCAGCAATCCGGCGGCATGATCGAGCAGCAGCGCCAGCGATTCATCCAGCAGATGAATGCCGGTGACCTGGAAAACACCCTGCTCTATGTCTATCGCCCCCTGAACGACAGCGAACTCGGCCAGTTCGCCGACTTCGCCAGCTCGCCCAATGGCAGCGCCTACTACCGTGCCGCCGTGGCGGCCCTGCGCGCCGGCCTGGGTGGCGGCGGTCAGTAAGACGGCTCAGGCGAGACGGTCGTCCAGCCAGCGGAAATAGCGCTGGCGCAGGGCTTCGGTCTCGTTGACCAGATGGTGCCGCGCCTCCGGCAGGCGCAGCACCTCGGGCCGAGCGAACTTGGCCTCCAGCACTCCTAGGTTGTGCCGCCAGTCGACGGTGAAATCCTGCTCGCCCTGGATCACCAGCAAGCTCCGGTTACTGGCCGGCGCCCTCTCCAGTTGCGGAATCCAGCGCGCCAGGGCGCCAACCCACTGCGCCGGCAACTCGCGTGGCTGCAGACTGTCCTGCTGCAGGAAGTCGAGAAAGGCCGGATCCCCGGAATTCACCGAGAAGCGCCGCGGCAGGGCACGCGCGAAGGGCTTCACCAGGCGATAGGTCCACAGGCCCTGGCGCCAGGCGTGGGGCCTGACCAGGGGCGCCAGCAGGATCGTCTCGCCCAGTTCGGGGGCGGGCTCACCGCGCAGCAGATAGTCCAGCAGAATGGCGCCGCCAGTGCTCTGGCCGAGCAGGTGCCAGGGCCGTGGCAGGTCCAGGCGGCGGGCTTCGGCGACCAGGGCCGTCAGGGCGGTCTGGTATTCGGCGAAGTCGTTGATGCTGGCGCGGGCCCCGCTCGACAGGCCATGCCCGGGCAGATCGAACGCCAGCACCGCCCACTGCCGTGATAGGGCCCAGTCCACCACGTGACCATAGAGGCCCATATGGTCGTAGTAGCCGTGCAGCAGCAGCAGGCTGCCCCGCGGCTCGCGCGGCCACCAGCCTTGCACGGCGAGCTGGTAGCCGCCGGCGGTAAGTGCGCCCAGGGCCACCGTCACCTCCGGTCGCGCGAGGCTGTCTGCCAGGCGGTAATGGCGGCGATAGGCCTGGTGGTCGAGATCCGCCGGCAGGTCGCGATGCAAGGGCACCAGGGCCTGGCGGAGGCGGTCTAGATCGAAGGAAGGCGTCATGGCTCGGTTCACGGCGAAGTGGCCCCCATGATCGGCGCCCGGGCCGCTACAGGACAAGGGTTCGCCAAAGGACTTTTCCAATTGTTTCAAAATGCGCAACTCTTCCCTGCGCAAAGGTGTCTGAATATTTCACTGCCTAGGCAGTATTCTGGATCCGCTTCATTGCCTGGGCAGATACTGCAATGTCACATTTCGACCGTAGCAACTTTCCTCTGCGCTATTCCGTAGGCCATCTGATCCACCTGGCGAATCAGTACAAGGATCGCCTGCTGGACAGTCACCTGGTGCCCTACGACATCACTGCTGCCCAGTTCAAGGTGCTGCTGCTGCTCGCCCGCGACCTGACCGACACCCCGGCCGAACTCAGCCGCTGCCTGTCGCTGGACAGCGGCGCCATGACCCGCATGCTCGATCGTCTGGAAGCCAAGGAGCTGCTGCGCCGCGTGCGCAGCTCGAGCGACCGCCGCCAGGTGCGCCTGGAACTGACCGAACAGGGCAAGGCCCTGAGCAGTGAACTCATGCAAATCGGCGTCGACGCCCTCAACGACCTCACCCAGTGCCTGGATCGCCAGGAACTGGACGACCTTGAACGCCTGCTCCGCCGCCTGCTCAGCCCCTCCGGCCTGTTGCCGGAGACCTCTGGAGACCTCTGACCCATGACCTTTCGCCTGCCATTGACCGCCCTCTGCGCCGCCCTGCTGCTGGCCGGCTGCGTGTCGTCCGAGGGGTTGCATACCCAGGGGCGCGCTGTGGATCCGGCGACGCTCAAGGGCGAAGCCACCTTTGCCAGCGATCGCCTCTCCCCCGCCCAGTGGCCGAGCGCCGACTGGTGGACCCGGCTGGGCGATCCGCAACTCGACAGCCTGATCCGCGAGGCCTTGCGTGACAGCCCCTCGCTGCAGGAAGCCGATGCGCGCAGCCGCCAGGCCGATGCTGCGGTACTCGCTGCCGATGCCGACCGCTATCCGCAGATCGACGCCAATGGCGGCGTCACCCGCTCGCGCCTTGCACGGCCGGACGATCCCGTCGGCCAGGGCGAACGCTACAGCACGCTGCGCCAGTTCGATGTGAGCGGCAGCTACAGCTTCGACCTCTGGGGTGGCCAGCGCGCCGCCTGGGAAGCCGCTCTCGGCCGTGCTCGCGCCGGCGAGGTGGATCGCCAGGCCGCGCGCCTGACCCTGGCGGCCAACGTCAGCCGCGCCTACAACCAACTCGGCCTGGCCTACGCCAACATGGACGTGGCCCAGCAGGACCTGGAGCGTACGCGCGGCATGCTCGACCTGGCCCAGCGCCGGGTCGACGCCGGTCTCGACAGCGACTACCAGCTGCAGCAGACCCAGAGCCTGGAAGCCAGCTCGGCCGCGGCCCACACCGCCGCCGAGCAGCAGGTGCGTACGGCCCAGATCCGCCTCGCCGTGCTGCTGGGCAAGGGGCCAGACCGTGGCGCCGAGATTCCACGACCGAAGCTGATTGCTCCCGCCGCGGTAAACCTGCCCGGCCAGCTGCCCGCCGAATTGGCCGGTCGCCGCCCGGACCTGATCGCCGCCCGCTGGCGGGTGGAGGCCGCGAGCAAGGACATCGTCGCCAGCAAGACCAACTTCTATCCCAACCTCAACCTCACGGTGGCGGCCGGCAGCAAGGCCATCCTCGGCGATGCCCTGTTCGGCGGTCCGGCGCGCTTCTTCAACGTCGGCCCGGCGTTGTCGCTACCGATCTTCGACGGCGGTCGCCGTCGTTCCGATCTCGCCAGCCGGGACGCCGACTACGATCTGGCCGTGGCCCAGTACAACCAGACCCTGGTGCAGGCGTTGGGCGACATCGCCGACGCCATCACCCGCCAGCGTTCGCTGGATCAGCAGATCGTCCAGCAGCAACGGGCCCGCGACATTGCCAAGAGCTCCTTCGACATCGCCATGCAGCGCTATGGCGCCGGCATCGGCAACTACCTCGACGCCCTGACCGTCGAGCAGCAACTGCTGCAGGCCGAGCGCCAGCTGGCCAGCCTCCAGGCCGATCGCGTCGACAGCGGCGTGCTGCTGATGCAGGCCCTGGGTGGCGGCTTCCAACCGTCCAAACTGCCGCCGGCGCCCGCCGCCGCGGCCACACACTGATACCGAGAGCCCGACCATGGCCGATTCCGCCGCAACCCCCAATGACAATGCCCAGGAGCAGAAACCGCAGCGCTCCGGCAAACGCAAAGTCCTCCTGCTGCTCCTGCTGCTGGTGGTGATCCTGGCCGGCGTGGGCGTCTACTGCTACCACCTGTTCTATGGCCGCTTCCATGCCAGCACCGACGACGCCTACGTCAACGGCAACCTGGTGCAGATCACGCCCCAGGTCGTCGGCACCGTGACCCGCATCGCCGTGGACGATGGCGACTTCGTCCGCCAGGGCCAGCCGCTGGTGGAATTCGATCCCAGCGACACCGCCGTGTCCCAGCAGAGCGCCGAGGCCAACCTGGCCAAGACCGTGCGCCAGGTGCGCGGTCTGTACAGCAACGTCGATAGCTACAAGGCCCAGGTGGCCGCCCGGCGCGTCGAGGTCGAACGGGCCCGCGCCGACTACGCCCGTCGCCAGCAACTGGCCAAGGGCGGCGCCATCTCCAAAGAAGAACTGGCCCATGCCCGGGACACCCTGGTCGCGGCGCAGAGCTCCCTGACCTCCGCCCAGCAGCAACTGGACACCAACCAGGCACTGGTGGACGACACCGAGATCGCCTCGCACCCGGACGTCAAGGCCGCCGCCGCCCAGCTGCGCCAGGCCTATCTGAACCATGCCCGCAGCACCCTGGTGGCGCCGGTCAGCGGCTATGTCGCCAAGCGCTCGGTGCAGGTCGGCAGTCGCGTGCAGCCCGGCGCGGCGCTGATGGCCGTGGTGCCTCTGGACCAGATCTGGATCGACGCCAACTTCAAGGAAACCCAGCTCGCCGAGATGCGTATCGGCCAGCCGGTGGAAATCCATTCCGACCTCTATGGCGACGACGTACGCTATCGCGGCGTGGTGGAAAGCCTGGGCGTGGGTACCGGCAGCGCCTTCTCGCTGCTGCCGGCGCAGAACGCCACCGGCAACTGGATCAAGATCGTCCAGCGCCTGCCCGTGCGGATCCGCCTGGAAGGCGACAACTTGGACAAGCATCCGCTGCGCATCGGCCTGTCGACCGTGGTCGATGTCGACCTGCACGACCAGGACGGCGCCCGCCTGCCCACCACCACACCGCAGCAGCCGCGCTACAGCACCGACGTCTACGACCATCAGCTGGCCGATGCCGACCAGCTGATCCAGCAGATCGTCCACAACAACGGTCCGGCGGCGCGTGCCGCGGGCGTCGCCAAGCGCTGACAGCCAAGGAGGCTCCCTGCGAGCCTCCCCGTCCACCCCTTCTGGTAATCCGTCATGAGCGATAACGCCTTTCGCCCGGCGAGCCTGGTGCTCGCCACGGTGGGCCTGTCCCTGGCCACCTTCATGCAGGTGCTCGACACCACCATCGCCAACGTCGCCCTGACCACCATTTCCGGCAACCTCGGGGTGAGTTCGGAACAAGGCACCTGGGTCATCACCGCCTTTGCCGTGAGCAACGCCATCGCCCTCCCACTGACCGGCTGGATGGCGCGGCGCTTCGGCGAGGTCAAGCTGTTCATGGCCGCCGTGGTGCTCTTCGTCATCACCTCGTTCCTGTGCGGCATCGCCACTTCCATGCCGGAACTGGTGATCTTCCGCGCCATGCAGGGCTTCGTCGCCGGCCCGCTCTATCCCATGGCCCAGACCCTGCTGCTGGCGATCTTTCCAGCGGCCAAGCGCGGCATGGCCCTGGCGCTATTGGCCATGGTGACGGTGGTGGCGCCCATCATCGGCCCCATCGCCGGCGGCTGGATCACCGACAACTACAGCTGGCCGTGGATCTTCTTCATCAACATCCCCATCGGCATCTTTGCCACCCTGGTGGTCTGGAGCCAGCTGGGCAAGAAGCCGGAAAAGCTGGTGCACCAGCCCATCGACTATGTCGGGCTGATCCTCCTGGTGCTGGGTGTGGGCGTATTGCAGGTGGTGCTGGACAAGGGCAACGACCTGGACTGGTTCGAATCCAACCTGATCTGCCTGGGCGCGGCCTTTTCCGCCGTGGCCCTCACCGCCCTGGTGATCTGGGAGCTGACCGACAAGCATCCCATCGTCAACCTGCGGCTGTTCCGCTATCGCAACTTCAGCTTCGGCACCCTGGCGCTGGTGCTGGGCTATTCGGGCTTCTTCGGCATCAACCTGCTGCTGCCCCAGTGGCTGCAGACCCAGCTCGGCTACACCCCGGTGTGGGCGGGTCTGGCCGCGGCACCCATCGGCATCCTGCCGGTGATCCTCTCGCCGCTGGTGGGCAAGTTCGCGCACAAGACCGACCTGCGCCTGCTGGCCGGCGGCTCCTTCCTGGTGATAGGGGCATCCTGCTTCATGCGCGCCACCTTCAACAACGAGGTGGACTATCGCCACATCGCCGAGGTACAGACCTTCATGGGCCTGGGTGTGGCGCTGTTCTTCATGCCGACCACCAGCATCCTGCTGTCCAGCCTCAAGCCGTCGGAGCTGGCGGATGGTGGCGGTCTGGCGACCTTCCTGCGGGTGTTGGGCGGCAGCTTCGCCTCCTCCCTGACCACCTGGCTGTGGCAGCGCCGCGCCATCCATCACCATGCCCAGCTGACCGAGGACGTCACCGTCTACAGCCCGGCCACCCAGCATTACCTGGACGCCCTCGGCGGGCCGTCGCAGCAGGCCTATGCGCAGCTGGACAAGGTGGTGGAGAGCCAGGCCTACATGCTCTCCACGGTGGACTACTTCACCCTGCTCGGCTGGATCTTCATGGGCCTGTTCCTGATCATCTGGCTGGCCAAGCCGCCCTTCGCGGCCAAGCCGGGGGCCGGTGGCGGCGACCACTAGCCCGGCATTCAGGGAGTGCCGGGCTGGGTCTCCAGGTAGTCGGCGATGTCGCGCAGGTCGTCGGCGTCGCCGATGCCCCAGAATCTCATCTTGGTGCCCGGCACCTTCCGCTCGGGATCGCGCAGAAAGGCCGCCAGGGCCTCGCGATCCCAGGCAAAGCCGGCCTGGCGCATGGCCTCGGAATAGTTATAGCCGGCCAGGCTCCCGGCCTGGCGACCGAAGAGGTCGTTGAGCTGGGGGCCAAAACCGGACTGGGCGCCCGGTCCCACCGAATGGCAATTGTGGCAGCGGCGCAGGAAGAGATTGCGGCCATTGTCGGCATCGGCCCAGGCCAGTTCACCGCCGAGCAATGCCAGCACGGCCAGCCCAGCCAGGCCCTTCATCGCTGGCACTTCCGGCAATAGACGCTGGCGCGCTGGCCCAGGCGGATCTCCTGCAGGCCAGTCCCGCAGACCTTGCAGAATTCGCCCTTGCGCCCGTAGACGAACAGCTCCTGCTTGAAATAGCCCGGCGCCCCATCACCACCGATGAAGTCGCGCAGGGTGGTGCCGCCGCTTTCGATGGAGCGCGCCAGGACCTTCTTGATCTCGACGGCCAGGCGCTCGTAGCGCGCCCGGGAAACGCTGCCAGCGGCCCGGCGGGGATCGATGCCGGCGGCGAACAGCGCCTCGGCGGCGTAGATGTTGCCCACCCCCACCACCACGGCGTTGTCCATGATGAAGGGTTTGACCGCCATGCTGCGCCCGCGCGACAGCTCGAACAGCCGACCGCCGTCGAAGGCCTCGGTCAGCGGTTCGGGCCCCAGCTTGCTCAGCAGCACATGGGCATGGGGATCCTGGGTCCAGAGCAGCGCACCGAAGCGGCGCGGATCGGTGTAGCGCAACGACAGCCCGGATTCCAGCTCGATGTCGACGTGCTCGTGCTTGGCCGGCGGCTGGTCGGCGGGCACCAGGCGCAGGCTGCCGGACATGCCCAGGTGACCGATCAGGGTGCCGCTCTCGGCGCGGATCAGCAGGTACTTGGCCCGTCGCTCGACGGCCTCGATGCGCTGCCCGGAGAGGCGCACATCCAGGTCCTCGGGTACCGGCCAGCGCAGCCGGCCATCGCGGACGATGACCCGGCGCACGCGCTGACCGACGACATGGGGCTCGATGCCCCGGCGAGTGGTTTCGACTTCAGGTAGTTCGGGCATGAGGATCCAGAAGGATTGCGGACGCCTTAGTAATTGATCCGACCGCTGCCCATTTCAAGGATGGTTTCCTTGAGCGACTCGAAGTCGTATTCGGACAGGCCGACGTGATCCAGCACCCGCGGCGCGATGGCCTGCCACTCGTGATCCTCGTCCTGGCCACCCAGGGCGCGATAGCAGCGGCAGATGTGCTCGGCCATCTTCAGCAGCGCCAGCAGATTCTTGATCTGGATGTCGGTGGACGAGTCCTCGTCGAAGACCGACTGGGCGTTGTGGTGATTGGCGATGGCCTGGCCGACGTGTTCCGGCAGGCGCCAGGAGCGGGAGATGAAATAGCCCACCACGGCGTGATTGGTGCTGAAGATGCGGTTCTCCACGTCCACCACCCGCACCTGCTCGTTGACGCTGGCATAGGCCTCTTCCAGCACCGCCATGTAGTTGGGGAAGCGCTTGAGCATCAGCGGGATGCCGCAGTTGTGGAACAGACCCAGGGCATAGGCCTCGTCCGGGGTCGGATAGCCGGTCTTCTTGGCCAGGCTCAGGCAGGTCTCGGCGACGTCCTGGGCGGTGTCCCAGAAGCGGTTGAGGATGACGATGGTCTCGTCGGTGAGCTCGCCCTTGATCGACTGGGCGTTGATCAGGTTGATGACCGACTGGCTGCCCAGCAGATTGACCGCCCGCTGGATCGAGGTGATGCGATTGCTGAGACCGAAGTACGGCGAGTTCACCAGCTTGAGCAGGGCGCCCGAGAGCCCCGGGTCCTGGCCGATCAGGCGGGAGATGACCTTGAGATCGGGGCTGGGCATGAGCTGTTCGAGTTGCAGATCCACCATGATCTGCGGCTGCGGCGGAATGCTGATGCCTTGCAGAGCCTGACGGATCTGCTCCTCGGACAGCTGAGGGGACGCTTGGGACATGGGGACTACTCTGCGATGGATGTCGCAAATCTACTCCGCACCGCTCGGCTATGCCATCGGGCGCGACGAAGGAACTTCAGAGGGGTAAAGCGAGACGGATTTAGGAGCGCTGGCAAAAGGCTAGCCCGACCGAATTCCAATCGAGGTATCCGCAACCATGGCTACATTCCTGAACGGCAAGAAAATCGCCATCCTGGTCACCGACGGCTTCGAACAGGCCGAACTCACCGGCCCCAAGCAGGCCCTGGAACAGGCGGGCGCCCAGACCCACATCATCTCCGCCGAGAACGGTGAGGTGCGCGGCTGGGACGGCACCGAGCCGGCCGACAGCTTTCCGGTGGACCTCACCTTCGCCGCGGCGAACGCCGGCGACTATGACGCCGTGCTGCTGCCCGGCGGCGTGGTCAACGCCGACACCATCCGAATCGACGAGCAGGCCCAGCAGCTGACCAAGCAGATCGCCGACGCCGGCAAGCCGGTCGCCGTCATCTGCCACGGTGCCTGGCTGCTGATCTCCGCTGGCCTCGTGCAGGGCAAGACCCTGACCAGCTGGCCCTCGCTGACCGACGACCTCAGGAACGCTGGTGCCACCTGGCAGGACCAGGAAGTCATCGTCGACGGTCAACTGGCGAGCAGCCGCAAGCCAGACGACATTCCGGCCTTCAATCGCGAGTTCATCAAGCTGCTGGCAGGCTGAGTCATCAAGACTGGCACTTTGATCTCATAAGACTGAACTTATGGCAAAGTGCCAGAGTCTTATCGAGTGCCCCCAAAGCACTTTTAGCCCGCCCTGCCCGGCGGGCTTTCTTTTGCCCGGCGTTTGGCTGGAGCCTTTTCAGAATCTTGCGAGCTAGAGTCAAACAAGGCTCGGGCGGCCCCGCAAAAACGCCTGAGGAGGCGGATCGGACCCGCGCTCGGTGTTTACGCAGGTAGACGACGGGGCCGGCCTTCCAGGGTGTTTGCAACGCCGTCTGGCCGACACGTAGCCGATTATGAATAGGCTTCAGGCCTGGAAATCACCTTGCAGATCCACCAGATGGCGCTCGATGTCGGCCAGACGCTGGCCCTGATCGCTCATGCCCAGCCAATCCAGCTTGAGGTGCGCCTCGAACGGCAGCAGATAGGCCAGCTGGCAGCCCAGGGCCTGGCGGTCGACAACCTCGCCGCCCATGTCCAGGCTGGCCACCATCGGATGCTGGGCCAGGGCCGCCAGCAGCGCCATCAGGTCGGCGTCGCCATCGCGTAGCGGCTGGGGATCAGTTTCCGGGAGCCACTCCACCTCACCCACCACCAGGTGATCGGTTTGCTCTTCCTGGCTCAGCAGGCGAAAGCGTCGACCGCCTTCGATGCGGATACCCAGCAGGCCGTTGCTCTGCTGCTGCCAGTCGCGGATCAGCGCCTCGCAACCGTAGGCACCCAGGCGATTCGGCGCGCCCCCGGTCTCGCGGCCTTCGAGGATGGTCACCACGCCAAAGCTGCTGCCTTGCTTGAGGCAGCGACCGAGCATGTCCAGATAGCGGGCTTCAAACAGCTGCAGATCAAGGCGGCAGCCAGGGAACAGGGTGGTATTGAGCGGAAACAGGGGCAGCGTCATGAAACCTCCGGGGCTTGAGGGTCCTGCTGGATAGAGCATCGAGCGCCGCCGAAGGCTCCCGCGCGGCGACGCGCGGGGCCTGGTCGGGTCAGAAGCGATAGACCTCGGCGCCAGTGCGGATGGGCACCACAGCCGGCAGCGTCGGCCGAGCCTGGGCCTCTTCGACAAGTTTCTTCGGCTCCTTGCGCGCCATCTCGGTCTCGCGGCGGCCGCGCTGGGCGACCTTGGTGAGATCGGCGGCCAGCCGCGCCGACAGTTGTTGCAGCAATTCGCCCTGGGCCCGCACCTGGGCCGCGCGATCGCCCGCGTGCCGGGTCTGCAGGTGGATCACCTCGGTATCCAGCAGCCGGCCCTGGCCGTCGCGCAACTGCCAGCTGGCATCGAGGGTGGCAGGCGCCTGGTCACCGGCATCGAGGCGGGTCACCACCAGCTCCACCCGGTACTGCGGATCGAAGCCCGCTGGCTGTTCACCGACGATCACCCGTCCACTGTTCAGCCGACCGGCGAGCTGCCGCTGCAGCAATTGACGCACGTTGGCGTCCAGCGGTCCGGCCCAGTGATCGCGGGTGGTCTTGAGACTGCCGTCGGGCTGGCGCTCCAGCAGCACGTCGCGCTGCAGGTAGTCGGCCAGTTGCAGGCTTTCGATCCACACCGCAAGGCCGCGCTCACTGCTCGCCGGCGCACGCGCATTGCCGCCATCGAGCTGGTAGTAGTGGCTGGGGCCGAGGCTGGCACAGCCACCCAGGCCGGCCAGCAGGCCAACGAGCGCCAGCCTGACAAGACACATCCGTTTCATTGAGGCTCTCTCTCGACGGGCAGCGAGGCCCGGCGAGTCCTGGTCGAAAAAATCCGGGCTATGCTAGCGGCTGACCGCGGGCGGCTCAAGTTTCCACCTGCAGCGAGTCCACCCGCTGGAAGCCCCGAGGCAGCTTGTTGCCCCGCCGGCCGCGCTCGGCACGATAGTGCTCCAGGTCGCTGCCCTTGAGGGTATAGGGCCGTTTGCCGGCCTGCAGCGTGAGGGAGGCGCCGGCCGGCACCACGGCCAGGTCGACCACGTATTCCTCGCGCTTGGCGACCCGTTCGCCGGGAATGGAGATCAGCTTGTTGCCCTTGCCCTTGGCCAGTTGCGGCAGCTCGGTGATGGCGAACACCAGCAGCCGCCCTTCGTTGGTGACCACCGCGAGGGAGGTGTCTTCCAGGGAGGCCACCGGTTTTGGAGACAGCACCCTGGCGCCATTGGGCAGGCTGATCAGCGCCTTGCCGGCCTTGTTCTTGGCCTGCAGGTCCTCGCCCCTGACCACGAAGCCGTAGCCGGCGTCCGAGGCCAGGACATAAAGGCTGCTGTCGTCCGGCAGCAGCAGACACTCGAAGCTGGCACCCGGCGGCGGCGTCAGGCGTCCGGTCAGGGGTTCGCCCTGGCCACGCGCCGACGGCAGTGAATGGGCGGCGACGGAATAGCTGCGGCCGGTGGAGTCGATGAAGACGGCGAACTGATTGGAGCGGCCCAGGGCCGCTGCCTTGAAGCCGTCGCCGGCCTTGTAGGACAGCCCGGTCGGATCGACGTCATGGCCCTTGGCCTGACGCACCCAGCCCTTCTCGGAAAGCACCACGGTCACCGGCTCGGTGGGCATGAGCTCGGTTTCGGACAGCGCCTTGGCCTCGGCCCGGGCGACGATGGGCGAGCGGCGGGCGTCGCCATAGGTCTCGGCATCCTTGATCAGTTCGTCACGGACCAGGTTGCGTAGCTTCTTGTCACTGCCCAGCAGGGTCTGCAGGCGCTTCTGCTCCTTGAGCAGTTCGGCCTGCTCGCCACGGATCTTCATCTCTTCCAGGCGCGCCAGCTGGCGCAGGCGGGTCTCGAGGATGTAGTCGGCCTGGTCCTCGGAGAGTTCGAAGCGGGCCATCAGCGCCTGCCTGGGATGCTCTTCGGTGCGGATGATGTGGATGACTTCATCCAGGTTGAGGAAGGCGATCAGCAGGCCATCCAGCAGGTGCAGGCGGCGCTCGACCTTGTCCAGACGGAACTGCAGGCGGCGGCGCACTGTGCCGATGCGGTAGATCAGCCACTCTTGGAGGATCTGCCTGAGGTCCTTGACCTGGGGCTTGCCGTCCAGGCCGATGACGTTGAGGTTGACCCGGTAGCTGGACTCCAGATCGGTGGTGGCGAACAGGTGCTGCATCAGTTCGTCGGCATCGATGCGGTTGGAGCGCGGCACGATGACGATGCGGGTCGGATTCTCGTGGTCCGACTCGTCGCGCAGGTCGGCCACCATGGGCAGCTTCTTGGCCTGCATCTGGGCGGCGATCTGCTCCAGAACCTTGGAACCTGAGACCTGGTGCGGCAGCGCGGTGATGACCACGTCGCCGTCTTCGCGGCGGTAGACGGCGCGCATGCGCACCGAGCCGCGACCGGTCTCGTAGATTTTGCGCAGATCGGCGCGGGGCGTGATGATCTCGGCTTCGGTGGGAAAGTCCGGGCCCGGCACGTGTTCGAGCAGTTCGGGAATCCCGGCGATGGGATCGTCCAGCAGGCGTATGCAGGCGGCCGCCACCTCGCGCAGGTTGTGCGGCGGGATGTCGGTGGCCATGCCCACGGCGATGCCGGTGGTGCCATTGAGCAGCAGGTTGGGCAGCCGCGCCGGCAGCACCGCCGGCTCGTTCAGGGTGCCGTCGAAGTTGGGCACCCAGTCCACGGTGCCCTGCCCCAGTTCGTTGAGCAGCACCTCGGAATAGCGCGACAGACGTGCCTCGGTGTAGCGCATGGCGGCGAAGGACTTGGGATCGTCCGGCGCGCCCCAGTTGCCCTGGCCATCCACCAGCGGATAGCGATAGGAGAACGGCTGCGCCATGAGCACCATGGCTTCGTAGCAGGCCGAGTCGCCATGGGGGTGGTACTTACCAAGCACGTCACCCACGGTACGGGCGGATTTCTTGTGCTTGGCGTCGGCATCCAGCCCCAGTTCGCTCATGGCGTAGATGATGCGGCGCTGGACCGGCTTGAGGCCGTCGCCGATGTGCGGCAGGGCGCGATCCATGATGACGTACATGGAGTAATCCAGATACGCCTTCTCGGTGAAGTCGGCCATCGATCGGCGTTCGACGCCATCCAGGCTCAGGTCGAGGGGTGCACTCATGGGGGTCCTTTGGTGTTACGTCTTTGATCGGGGGGCCCGGTCCATCGCGGTCATGGACCGCTCCTACAGGCGCTCGATACACCTGTAGGAGCGGTCGCTGCGGCGAACCGCCATGGCCGCGATAGGCGCAGCCAACATGTTTAGAGCAGCACTTCCGCGCGATCGCCCTTGGATTCCAGCCAGCTCTTGCGGTCGCCGGATCTCTTCTTGGCCAGCAGCATGTCCATCATTTCGAGGGTGGCGGGCACGTCGTCGAGGGTCAGCTGCACCAGGCGCCGGGTATTGGGGTCCATGGTGGTCTCGCGCAGCTGCAGCGGATTCATCTCGCCCAGGCCCTTGAAGCGGGTCACCTGGGGCTTGCCGCGCTTCTTCTCCGCCGCCAGGCGATCGAGGATGCCATCCCGCTCGGCGGGATCGAGTGCGTAATGGACTTCCTTGCCCAGGTCGATGCGGTACAGCGGCGGCATCGCCACATAGACGTGGCCGGCATCCACCAGAGGCCGGAAGTGCTGCACGAACAGCGCGCACAGCAAGGTGGCGATGTGCAGACCGTCGGAATCGGCGTCGGCGAGGATGCAGATCTTGCCGTATCTCAGGCCGCTCAGGTCGGCGCTGCCCGGGTCGATACCGATGGCCACGGCGATGTCGTGCACCTCCTGGCTGCCCAGCACCTCGCTGCCGTCCACTTCCCAGGTATTCAGGATCTTGCCGCGCAGCGGCATGATGGCCTGGAATTCCTTGCTGCGCGCCTGCTTGGCGCTGCCACCGGCGGAGTCGCCCTCCACCAGGAACAGCTCGGAACGCATCGGATCCTGACCGGCGCAATCGGCCAGCTTGCCGGGCAGCGCCGGGCCCTGGGTGATCTTCTTGCGCTCGACCTTCTTGCCCGCCTTGAGGCGGCGACCGGCGTTGTTGATGGCCAGTTCGGCGATCTGCTGGCCCAGCTCGGGATGGGCGTTGAGCCAGAGGCTGAAGGCGTCCTTGACCACACCGGCGACGAAGGCCGCGGCCTCGCGGGAGGACAGGCGCTCCTTGGTCTGGCCGGAGAATTGCGGCTC
Source organism: Pseudomonas aestiva (assembly GCF_039908605.1). Classification (NCBI taxonomy): domain Bacteria; kingdom Pseudomonadati; phylum Pseudomonadota; class Gammaproteobacteria; order Pseudomonadales; family Pseudomonadaceae; genus Pseudomonas; species Pseudomonas aestiva. Next base: position 3,899,307 of record NZ_CP150916.1, read on the forward strand.
CTGCATCTTCATCGAGAGGACGAAGGCGATGCGCTCCCAGACGTCTTCCGGGGCCAGCTTGAGGCCACGCGGCAGGAGGTTGCGGAATTCGCAGAATTCGCGAATGGCGTCCAGCAGGCCCTGGCGCAGGCCGTTCACATGGGTGCCGCCCTGGGCGGTGGGAATCAGGTTGACGTAGCTTTCCTGCACCGACTCGCCGCCTTCGGGCAGCCAGAACAGCGCCCAGTCAACCGCTTCCCGGGCCGAGGCCAGGGTGCCGTGGAAGGGTGCCTCGGGCAGCCGCAGGGCGTCGCCCACGGTGTCGATCAGATAGGATCTCAGCCCGTCTTCGTAATGCCATTCGCTGCGCTCGCCACTGGCTTCGTCGAGGAAGCTCACCGCCAGGCCCGGGCAGAGCACCGCCTTGGCCTTGAGCACGTGCTTCAGGCGGCTGACGGAAAACTTGGGCGCATCGAAGTACTTGGGGTCCGGCCAGAAGTGCACGCTGGTGCCGGTATTGCGCTTGCCAACGCTGCCGACCACGGCCAGTTCGCTGGCCTTGAAGCCATCGGCGAAGGCCATGCCGTATTCGTTGCCCTCGCGCTTGACACGCACCTCGACCCGGGTCGACAGGGCGTTCACCACCGAGATGCCCACGCCGTGCAGACCGCCGGAGAACTGGTAGTTCTTGTTGGAGAACTTGCCACCGGCGTGCAGCTTGGTAAGGATCAGCTCGACGCCGGAGACGCCCTCTTCCGGATGGATGTCCACCGGCATGCCGCGACCGTCATCGATGACTTCGAGGGAGTTGTCGGCGTGCAGGATCACCTGCACCTGGCGAGCATGACCGGCCAGGGCCTCGTCCACGCTGTTGTCGATGACTTCCTGGGCCAGGTGGTTGGGCCGCGAGGTGTCGGTGTACATGCCAGGGCGCTTGCGCACCGGATCGAGTCCGGAGAGGACTTCGATGGCGTCGGCGTTATAGGCGTTCTGCGTGGCCATGGGGTCTCTATTCGAAGGTGTTGAAATCCAGCTCGCGCCAGAGCGCCGGGTCGAAGCCGGCCAGCTCCAGCAGCAGCGGCAGCTGGCGATGGAAGCCCTGGAAGCCGTGGTCGCCACCCTGCTCGATGCGCAGGGTACAGCCGCCGTAGTAACGTTCGGCGTCGCGGTAGTCGAGGGTCTCGTCGCCGGTCTGCAGCCAGACGTGGAAACGCTCGGGATCCGCCGGCGCCGCGACTTCCAGCGCACGCATGGCCTCGACGTGGGCCTCGGTAAGGGTCCAGCTCTCGCCGGTATGGTGATTGCGCTGGGGGCCCAGGTAGTGCTCCATGAAGCGCCAGGGCCGGACCGCCGGATTGATCAGTACGGCCTTGAGCCCATGGCGCTCAGCCAGGACGGTGGCATAGTAGCCGCCCAGGGAGCTGCCGACCAGCAAGGGGGCGTCCAGCTCGGCCAGTTCGCGCTCCAGCAAAGCGAAGGCAGCGTCGGCATCATTGGGCAGCGCCGGCGCGCGCAGGCGGTCCGCCAGGCCGAGGCGGGTCATGCAGGCAGTGAGCTGCCGCGCCTTCAGGGACGCGGGTGAGCTGTTGAAACCATGGATATAGAGGATCGACGGCATCGGGCCGCTCCTACTGGATAAATAAACAGGCAAAGAGTAACCCGTTTCGACCCTCGCGACCAAGACAGCCGACCGGCGTCAGCCCGGGCGACCCTAGTAGCCCGCGGCGCTGTGATCCACGGTGAAGGCATGCTGTTGCAGACGCGAGACACCGGTCTCCAGATTGCCGTCGGGCAACAGGCGCAACCAGCGATAGCCCGGGGCCTGATCGCCTGCCTTGAAGTCCTGGCTGCCCGGCTCGAATTGCAGGCCGGTGGACGGCGAGGCCAGCAGGCGCACGCCGTTGCGCAGCTGATCGAACTCCTGGTGGATGTGCCCCCAGAGCACCACCTTGACCTGGGGATGGCGATCCAGCACGGCAAACAGCTCGTCCGCCCGGTGCAGGCCCAGGGGCTCCATCCAGCCACACCCCACGGGTACCGGATGATGGTGCAGGCAGATCAGTGCCGGACGCTCGGGCGCGGCACTCAGAGCCTCGTCCAGGGTCACCAGCTGCGCCTGCTCCAGCTCGCCGAAGACGCAGCCGCGCACGGTGCTGTCGAGCAGAATCAAGCGCCAGGCGCCCAGGTCGGTGACGGTTTCCAGGAAATCGCGATTGCCACAGGCCTTGGCCATGGGCACGTTCTCGTCATGATTGCCAGCCAGCCAGCGCATGGGCGCAGCCAGGGGTTCGGTCAGCTCGCAGAAGCGTTGATAGGAGGCTACGGAGCCGTCCTGGGAGAGATCACCGCTGGCCAGTAGCAGATCGATGCGTGGCTGCTCCCGGACCACCTGGGCCACCACCTGTTGCAGGCTGGCTGCCGTATCGATACCCAACAACCGACCGTTGGCGCGCGCGAACAGATGACTATCGGTCAATTGGACGACGAGGGGAGCGTTGACACTATCCGGCAAACTCACCAAAGCCTCCTGGGGCATAAGGGAACAACGAGCGCAGGCAGGGTGCAGAAAAGTTCCCGGGAACTTGCGTGCATGCTTCACATTTTCGCAGCTTGCACCGCGCGAGGGAAGCTACGGCTGTCAGCGTTGCGCCCCAGTGCTCATCGCTGCAGGATAGGTTCAGCTTCGTGGCCACAGGCCAGGCAGTGACTCAGCCACTCACCGAGAAACAGATTGAGCTGACTCTTTTCGTCAGGCTGATACATGGCCTGATTGGGATAGGGATAGCGTCCGAGCAGGTGCCGGGAGGCCCCGGCCGACACCACTTCCGCCATCCGCGCATCGTGATAGACGCGCACTTCCAGTTCGGGCACCGGCAACCAGGGCAGCCCCAGTTCCTGACGCACCCGCAAGACCGTCGTGTAGGGACAGGCCTCGGTGACTTCCAGGGCGAGCACGCCCAGTGGGCGCTCGCCTTGCGACAACATGACGCGGCGCGACACCACGGCTTCGCGCATCTTGGGCAGAAGCCGCATCAGCCGCACGTAGTTGGCCTCGCACGTGGCCTGCAGGCCCGGCAGGTCAACTCGATAGCGATCTCGCAGTTTCAGCCCCATAACCCCCGTACCTCGGCGCGATTGAGCGCCAACCATTGCAGGGCGATGATAGCCGCTGCGTTATTGATTCGACCGTCGCGAACCCCGGCCAGTGCCTCGTCCAGCGACCAGACATGGACGCGAATGTCCTCGCCCTCCTCTTCCAGGCCATGGACGCCACCGGCATCCGCGGTGCTGCAGCGACCCAGGTAGAGATAGACCTGTTCGTCGCTGCCGCCAGGCGAGGGGAAGTAGGTGGAGATGGGCCAGAGCGATTGCAAGGTCAGCCCGGCTTCTTCCTCGGCTTCCCGATGAGCGACCGCCTCGACGGCCTCGCCCTGCTTGTCCACCAAGCCTGCCACCGGCTCAAGCAGCCAGGGATGAGCGGTCTTTTCCATGACGCCGACGCGAAACTGCTCGATCAGCACCACCTCGTCCCGCGCGGGGTCGTAGGGCAGCACGCAGACTGCATCGGGACGCACGAAGACCTCGCGCTCCAGTTCCGGCCCCAGGGCACCGGAGAACTGGCGGTGGCGCAGCCGGAAGCGGGCCATGCGGTAGAAGCCCTGGAAGCAGATCTCGCGGCTCAGGATTTCAACGGCGGGCGCCTGGGATTCGTTGGCTTCGGTCATGGGCGCTCCAGCGCTGAATGAAGGTGATCAGCTCATCCTAGCGTGCCCCCCGCGCTCGTGCAGCCCCTGGCGCGCCAAGTCGCGAAAAGGACAACAAGCCGGGAAACCTCCGTCCGCCCCTGGCAAACTTATCGAGCCAGACGGGTTCGAAAGCCGTCATTCTCTGTTTCCATGACAAGGAATCCCATGCGTATCCGCCCACTCCTCGTGCTCGCCGGCCTGCTGCTCGGTGGTTGCCAAAGCGTCTTCGGCCCCAACCTCGATAAACCCCTCACGCCTCGCAATCAGGCCTGGGAGCACCGCCCGGCCGGTTGCCAGGGCGAAGACTGCCCGTTGATCAACATCGACTACGTGGAATTCGGCGACCCGGCGCTGGACGCCCTGGTGCAGCGGCACCTGCTGGGCCTGGCCCGCGCCGAGCCGGGTGCGCCCATCCCGGCTTCGCTGGAGAGCTACGAGCGGGACTTCCTCGCCAAGGCGCAGCCACGCTGGAGCAGCTATCTGCAGGCCAAGGTGCGTGAACAGCATGACGGCCTGGTGATCATCGAGTTCTCCAGCTACCTTGCCAATGGCGGTGCCCATGGTCTGGCCGGCCGTGACTTCGTCACCTGGGATCGCCATCTCGACCGGCAGATCACCCTGGGCGACATGCTGGTGCCGGGGCAGGAAACCGAGTTCTGGCGGCTGGCGCAGCTGTCGCGCGAGGCCTGGATGGTCAGCAACAACGTCGGCGATGCCGACTTCCGCCAGCAGTGGCCCTTCCTCAAGACCAACAACGTGGCCCTGGACTTCGGCGCCCTGACGCTCAAGTACGACATCGGCAGCATCGCCCCCTACGCCATGGGCCATCCGGAGCTGAAGATCCCTTATCCCAAGCTCAATGGCATCCTCAAGGGCGAGTATTTCCCGGGGCGGGGCAAGGCGCGGCAGCCGTAGGACCTGGTCAACCGAAATCATCTGCTGCAAGCGGGTTTGATCGCGGCCATGGGCCGCTCCTACAGCGGACTCAATCTTCTGTAGGAGCGGCCGCATTGCCGGACCCATGGCCACGATACCTCCACCTCAACCCTCCCCCGCACGCGGGAGAGGGGGCAGTTAGGCGTAGGTTGGGTTGAGCGCAGCGAAGCCCAACAGGCCGGCCCCTAAACCCGCTTCAATCCGAGCAGCGCCTGCGCGGTGCCGGCCACCACGATGGCTGGCAGGGTCGCGCCCCAGGCGGGGAGCAGGGCCGGCAGCAGGTGGTAGACGGCCACGCCCAGGGCCCAGGCGATCAGGGATTCCAGGCGCAGCGCCCGTATCCGCTGCGGAGCCTTGCGGCGGCGCAGCAGGAAGTGATCCACCAGCACCACGCCGAACAGCGGGGCGAACACCGAGCCGATCAGCAGCAGGAAGTGTTCGTACTGGGCCAGGGGCACCAGCAGCGCCAGCAGGGTGCAGAGGATGCCGATAGCCAGGGTCAGCTGCCAGATCTTCACCTGGGCCAGGAAACCCGTCGCCACCGCCGCCGAGTGATAGGCGGCGAAGGCGTTTTCCGATTCGTCCAGCAGGATCAGCAGCAGCGGCAGGCCCAGGCCGGCCACGGCCAGGGCGCGCAGCAGGGCGTCGGCTTCACCGCCGCTGGCGAAAGCCAGGGTGTAGGCGAAGCCCAGGCCCATCAGCCAGAGGTTGCCACAGAAATAGCCCAGCATGACGCCGCGCCCGGCGCTACGCCCGGTGCGGGCGAAGCGGGTGTAGTCGGCGATCACCGGTAGCCACGACAGCGGCATGGCCACCACCAGGTCGAAGCCCAGGGCCTGGGTCAGGGAGCCGTCGCCCGAACGCTGCCAGAGCGCGGCCAAGTTGGCGCGCAGGAAGAGGTCCAGGGTCAGCCAGGTGCAGGCCCCGAGCAGCAGCCAGATGCCCCAGCGGCTGAGGAAACGGCGCACGAAGGTTAGGGGACCGGCCACCGCCAGGGCCGTGGCCAGGGCGCCGAAGACCAGGGTCCAGAGCACCGGCGAGGCCCAGCTCTGCAGGCCCCAGCTGCCCAGCAGCACACTGGCAGCCTCGCGCATCACCACCAGTTCGAAGGCGCCCCAGCCGATCAGCTGGGTGATGTTGAGCACCGCCGGCAACAGCGCGCCGCGCTCGCCGAGGCTCTGGCCCAGGGCGCTCATGCCGGCCAGGCCGGTATCGCTGCCCACCAGGCCGGCGGCCGCCAGCAGCAGGACCCCGACCCCGGTGCCGAGCACTAGCACCAGCAGGCCATCGGCCAGGCCGAGGCCGGGTGCCAGCAACGCGCCGGCCTGGGCCACCATGAGACCGATGCCGAGGGAGAACCAGAGGGTGAAGAGATCGCGCCCGCCAAGGATGCGGCGGTCCGCCGGAACGGGGATGGTGGGGGTATAGAGGCCGGGGGCCTGGGCCATGATGGGTCTCGTGAGCAAGGGGTTGAGGACGCCCGACGTCGTGGGGTGACGCCGGGCATTGTTGGGCTTCGCTGCGCTCAGCGCCAACCTACGGTCGTCAGACCTGCTTGTAGATCACCCCGCCTTCGTCCTTGAAGCGCGCCGCCTGTTCCTGGAAGCCGGCCTCGATGGCCTTCTGCTCGTCGGTCAGGCCGTTTTCCTTGGCGTAGTCGCGGACTTCCTGGGTGATCTTCATGGAGCAGAACTTGGGCCCGCACATGGAGCAGAAGTGCGCCACCTTGGCCGAGTCCTTGGGCAGGGTCTCGTCGTGGAAGGCGCGCGCCGTGTCCGGGTCCAGGCCCAGGTTGAACTGGTCTTCCCAGCGAAATTCGAAGCGCGCCTTGGACAGGGCGTTGTCGCGGATCTGGGCGCCAGGGTGCCCCTTGGCCAGATCGGCGGCATGGGCGGCGATCTTGTAGGTGATGATGCCGGTCTTGACGTCGTCCTTGTTGGGCAGGCCGAGGTGCTCCTTGGGCGTCACGTAGCAGAGCATGGCGCAGCCGAACCAGCCGATCATGGCGGCGCCGATGCCGCTGGTGATGTGGTCGTAGCCGGGGGCGATATCGGTGGTCAGCGGACCGAGAGTGTAGAACGGCGCCTCGTCGCAGCACTCCAGCTGCTTGTCCATGTTTTCCTTGATCAGCTGCATGGGCACATGGCCCGGACCTTCGATCATGGTCTGGACGTCATGCTTCCAGGCGATCTTGGTCAGCTCGCCGAGGGTTTCCAGCTCGCCGAACTGAGCGGCGTCGTTGGCATCGGCGATGGAGCCCGGGCGCAGGCCGTCACCCAGGGAAAAGCTCACGTCGTAGGCCTGCATGATCTCGCAGATGTCTTCGAAGTGGGTATAGAGGAAGTTTTCCTTGTGATGCGCCAGGCACCACTTGGCCATGATGGAGCCGCCGCGGGAGACGATGCCGGTGACGCGCTTGGCGGTCAGGGGCACGTAGTGCAGACGCACCCCGGCATGGATGGTGAAGTAGTCCACGCCCTGCTCCGCCTGCTCGATGAGCGTGTCGCGGAACAGCTCCCAGGTCAGTTCTTCGGCGACACCATCGACCTTTTCCAGGGCCTGGTAGATGGGCACGGTGCCGATGGGGACCGGCGAATTGCGGATGATCCACTCGCGGGTCTCGTGGATGTGCTTGCCGGTGGACAGGTCCATCACGGTGTCGGCGCCCCAGCGGATGCCCCAGGTCAGCTTCTCGACCTCTTCCTCGATGGAAGAGCCCAGGGCGCTGTTGCCGATGTTGCCGTTGATCTTCACCAGGAAGTTGCGGCCGATGATCATCGGCTCCAGCTCCAGGTGGTTGATGTTGGCCGGGATGATGGCGCGGCCGCGGGCCACCTCGTCGCGGACGAACTCGGGGGTGATCTCCTGGGGAATGCTGGCGCCGAAACTCTGGCCGCGGTGCTGATTGCCGAGCAGGCCGGCGGCGCGGGCTTCCTGCAGCTTCATGTTCTCGCGGATGGCGATGTATTCCATCTCCGGGGTGACGATGCCCTGGCGGGCATAGTGCATCTGGGAAACGTTGCGCCCGGCCTTGGCCCGGCGCGGCTGGCGCGCCAGGTCGAATCTCAGGGCGGCCAGGCTCGGATCAGCGAGGCGCGCCTGGCCGAACTCGGAAGACAGCCCGGCCAGCAGCTCGGTGTCGCCGCGCTCTTCGATCCAGCGCGAACGCACGTCCGGCAGGCCCTTGCGCAGGTCGATACGGGCGGCCGGGTCGGTATAGGGACCGGAGGTGTCGTAGACGCACACCGGGGCGTTCTTTTCACCGCCGAACGCGGTGGGAGTATCGGCGAGGGAGATTTCCCGCACCGGCACGCGAATGTCGGGACGCGAACCGGTCAGATAGACCTTGCGCGAATTGGGCAACGGCTGGGTGGACTGACGGTCGACGCGGGTGAAGTCGGTGACGTTGTTCTGCTTGTTCATCGAGGCTCTCCTGGTGGGCGCGTTGCCGAGGGAAGAACCTGGACGAAGGGTGGGCACGCAAGAAGAGGCAAGCCCGGACGGATGGCGACCACGGATGGAGACGGCGGACGCCCTCTTGTTCCCTACGCAGGTTGACGCACCGCCATGCGGCGCGCCTAGCCTGATCAGGTTCAACGGGATCCGGGACTACCCGATCTCAGCGCCTCGTAGCGCACCCCGACAAGAACGTGGCCAGTGTAAACCCAGAGCGGCAGAAACTTCGACCGCTATTTCCTCTCCTATGGCGGATTCGGACGAAGCCACTACACTGGCGCGGTCCCTCAAGGAAGGCTCCAAGAATGCGAAGATTCCTGCTGCTCGCGGCGCTCTGCAGCACGGCCGGGCTGGCCCAGGCCCAGGTCGCCGGCAATGGCCTGCTCGACGTCTACCGCGAAGCGCTGGACAACAATGCCGACCTCGCCGCCGAACGCGCCGGGCTTGGCGCCCAGCGCGAGGCGGTGCCCCAGGCGCGCGCCGGCCTGCTGCCGCAGATCGGGCTCGGTGCCCAGTTCAACGACACCCATACCAGCCTGCAGCTCAAGGACAATCCGGCGCTGGGCGTCCAGGGTGGCCGCTACAGCAGCGATCGCAGCAGCCAGCTGATCCAGGCGACCCTCAGCCAGCCACTGTTCCGCGCCGATCGCTGGTTCCAGCTCAAGGCGGCCCAGGCCGCCACCGAGCAGGCCGAGCTGCAGTTTTCCGCTGCCCAGCAGCAACTCATCCTGCAGACCGCCGAGGGCTATTTCAGCGCCCTGCGCGCCCAGGACGCCCTGGCCACCGCCCGTGCCGAGGAAAAGGCGCTGTACCGTCAGCTGGACCAGTCCCGCGAGCGCTACAAGGTCGGCCTGACCGACGACACCGACGTGCTCCAGGCCCAGGCCAGCTTCGACAACGCCCAGGCCAACCGCTCCCAGAGCGAGCAGCAGGTGGCCGACGCCTTCCAGGCCCTGACCCGGCTGACCGATCGCGACTATGGCAGCATCGCCGGCATCCGCCACGACCTGCCGATCCTGCCGCCACAACCCAACGATGCCCGCCAGTGGGTGGACACCGCCATGCGCCAGAATCTGCAATTGCTGGCTGCCGGCCAGGGTGTCAATGCGGCCCAGGAAACCCTGCGCCAGCGTCGCGCTGGGCACCTGCCGACAGTGGATGCGGTGGCGCGCTACAGCCACAGCGACAACGATGCGGTGAATCTGCCCAACGCCGAGCAGCTGTCCCTGTTCGGCAGCCCGGTCAACAGCCGCAGCATCGGTATCCAGGTCGAGGTGCCGCTGTACAGCGGCGGCGCCACCAGCTCCCAGGCGCGTCAGGCCTACCAGCAGCTGGACCGCAGTGAGCAGCAGCAGGAAAGCCTGCGCCGCCAGGTGGTGCAGAACACCCGCAATGCCCATCGGGCGATCAACACCGACATCGAGCAGGTGCGCGCCCGACGGCTGTCCATCGCCTCCAGCCAGCGCGCCCTGAGAGCCACCGAGATCGCCTACCAGGTGGGCAGCCGCACCATCGTCGACGTGCTCGACGCCCAGCGGCTGCTGTACAACGCCGTGCGCCAGTACAACGACGCCCGCTACAACTACATCCTGGACACTCTGAGACTCAAGCAGGCGGCCGGCACCCTGGCGCCCAACGACCTGCTGGCCCTGTCCGGCTATCTCGACCCCCACTACGACCCGGATCGCGACTTCCTGCCGCCGGACCTGGCCAAGACCCGCGCCGACGTCCTGCCGGCGCGTTCCGCTCAGGGCTTGAGCAGCCCGTCGAGCCCGGAGAGCAGGCGCTCCAGCGCGCCCTGATTGGCGGCCAATACCGCCAGGCCCGCCTGCCGGCGCCGCGCGGCTTCCGCCGGTTCGGCCCAGAGTTGGGCCACGGCGGCAGCGATGGCCGAGGCTTCCGCTACTGTTTCCAAAGCGCCGGCGTCGCGCAACTGGGCGACGATGTCGAGGAAGTTGAATACGTGCGGACCGCTGAGCACCGGCACCCCCAGGGCTGCCGGCTCCAGCGGATTATGGCCGCCACGCTCGATCAGGCTGCCACCGACGAAGGCCACGTCGGCCAGGGCATAGAGAAACAGCAGCTCGCCCATGGTGTCGCCCAGCAGGATCTGGGTCTGCGGTTGCACCGCCTCCCCCGTCGAGCGCTGGATCACGCTGAAGCCTTCACCCCGCACCTCGCCCAGCACCTCGGGAAAGCGTTCGGGATGACGCGGCACCAGGATCAGCAGGGCATCGGGACGGGTGGCCAGCAGTTGGCGCTGGGCCTGGAGCAGGATCTCGTCTTCACCGGCATGGGTGCTGGCGGCGATCCACACCGGGCGACTGCCCCAGCCCTGGCGCAGCGCAGCCGCGCGCGCCGGCAGCTCGGGGTCGATGCGCAGGTCGAACTTGATGGAGCCGGTCACCGTGACCCGCTCGGCACGGGCACCGAGGGCCCGGAAGCGCTCGGCTTCCACCGGCGTCTGCACCGCGAGCCAGGCCAGCTCCGCCAGCATCGGCGCGGTCACCCCGCCCAGCTTGCCGTAGCCCCGGGCGGAGCGCTCGGACAGCCGGCCATTGGCCAGGGCGATGGGAATGTCACGGCGCGCCGCCTGGTGGATGAGGTTGGGCCAGAGTTCGGTTTCCATCACTACCCCCAGGCTTGGCCGCAGCCGGTCGAGGAAGCGTCCGGCCAGCCCCGGCAGGTCGTAGGGCAGATAGCAGTGGTGGACGTCGCTGCCGAACAGGGCGCGAATGCGCTCCGAGCCGGTGGGCGTCATGCAGGTCACGGTGATCGGCAGCTGCGGATGGCGCTGGCGCAGCGCACGGATCACCGGCGCGGCGGCAATGCTCTCCCCCACCGACACCGCATGCACCCAGATGCCGCCGGGCGGCACCTCTGGCAAGCCCAGCGCCAGGCGCTCGCCGATGCGTTGCCGATAGGCAGGAGCCTTGCGCCCGCGCCAGAGCAGGCGCAGCAGGATGAAGGGCAAGGCCAGGGTGAAGATCAGGCTATAGAGGGTACGGTTCATGGCGGCAGAGCTTAATGAAGCAAGGCCGCCAGTGCGAGCCTGTTCAATCTAGTGCGAATGCCGCGGCACCCCGCCTTCGCGGGCGATCACCTTGAGGTGCAGGGTGGCCGGTTCCAGGCAGCCGCCCGTGGAAAGCTGGCCCACCAGTTGCCGATAGAGCTCCTGCCAGGGGGTCTGGGCCGGCGGCAGGTTGGGCGTCCATTCGGCGCGACGGCGCTCCAGTTCGGCCTCATCCAGCAGCACATCGACGCTGCGGGCATTGAGGTCCACGCGCAACCGGTCGTTGGTCTTGAGCAGCGCCAGGCCACCGCCCACCGCCGCTTCCGGCGACATGTTGAGGATCGACGGACTGGCCGAGGTACCGCTCTGACGACCGTCGCCCAGGCACGGCAGGGAGTCGATGCCCTTCTTGATCAGCGCCGCCGGTGGGGCCATGTTGACCACCTCGGCGCTGCCCGGATAACCCACCGGCCCGGCGCCGCGAATCACCAGGATGCAGCGCTCGTCGATGTCCAGGGCCGGGTCGTCGATGCGCGCGTGATAGTCCTCCGGACCCTCGAAAACGATGGCTCGCGCCTCGAAGCTGTTTTCCTTGCCGGGTTCGGCCAGGTAGGTCTGGCGAAAGGCCTCGCCCACCACCGACATCTTCATGATGGCACTGTCGAAGAAATTGCCGCTGAGCACGATGAACCCGGCGCGGTGCTTGAGCGGCGCGTCGTAGGGCTGGATCACCGCAGGATCTGTGCTGGCCGCACCTTCGGCGATGGCACCGATGGTGCGCCCGGATACCGTCAGGCAGTCGCCGTGCAGGCGCCCCGCCTTGAGCAGTTCGTGGAGCACCGCCGGTACCCCGCCGGCGCGGTGGAAGCCCTCGCCCAGGTACTTGCCGGCCGGCATGCAGTTGGCCAGCAGCGGGATGTCCTCGCCCAGGCGCTGCCAGTCGTCCAGCGACAGCTCGATGCCCATGTGGCGGGCAATGGCGATCAGGTGCGGCGGGCAGTTGCTGGAAGCACCCAGGGCCGAGGCCACCACGATGGCGTTCTCGAAGGCCTCGCGGGTCATGATCCGCGAGGGGCGGACGTCGTCCAGCACCAGCTGGCAGATGCGCTTGCCGGTGGCATAGGCCATCTGGCCGCGCTCGCGATAGGGCGCGGGGATGCTGGCGCAGCCGGGCAGCGACATGCCCAGGGTCTCGGCCAGGGCATTCATCGACAGGGCCGTGCCCATGGTGTTGCAGTGGCCCACGGAGGGCGAGGCGGCGGTGGTCAGGGCCATGAAGCCCTCGTAATCGATCTCGCCGGTCGCCAGCAGGTTGCGCGCGTGCCAGAGCACGGTGCCGGAGCCGATCAGCTCGCCCTTGAAATGCCCGTCCAGCATGGGCCCGCCGGACAGCACGATGGCCGGCAGGTCGGTGGTGGCCGCGGCCATCAGGCAGGCCGGGGTGGTCTTGTCGCAACCGGTGGTGAGCACCACGCCGTCCAGGGGAAAGCCATGCAGGATCTCCACCAGGCCGAGGTAGGCCAGGTTGCGATCCAGGGCCGCGGTGGGGCGGCGACTCTGCTCGGCGATGGGATGCACCGGGAACTCCATGGGGATGCCGCCCGCGTCGCGGATACCGGCCTTGACCCGCTGGGCCAGTTCCAGGTGATGACGGTTGCAGGGGGTGAGGTCGCTGCCGGTCTGGGCGATGCCGATGATGGGGCGACCGGACTGGAGTTCGTCGCGGGTCAGGCCGTAGTTCATGTAGCGCTCGACATAGAGCGCGGTCATGTCGGCGTGGGCAGGATCATCGAACCATTGCTGGCTGCGCAGCGGGCGTTTGGCGGAAGTCATGATGGTCTCTAGTTGTTATTAGGAAAGAGCGCTTAGCGGCCCAGCAGGCCGCGAGCGGCCAGGTTGTGCATCAGGGCACCGAGGCCGAAGCGCCAGGCCGGGGCCTGGTCGCTGGTGGTCACCCTATTGTGCAGGGTTCCCAGCAGCGGGCTGGCGATGCTCACCACGTCACCCACCTTGTGTGTGAAGCCGCCGCCCGGGGCGTCACGGTCCTGGGTCGGGGCGAACAGGGTGCCGAGAAACAGCACGAAGCCGTCGGGATACTGGTGGTTGGCATTGAGCGTCTGGGCGGCGAGATCGGTGGGATCACGACTGATCTGCGCCATGGAGCTGCTGCCATTGAGGTGAAAGCCGTCTTCGCCCTGGACTTCCAGGGTCACCACGCACTGGCGGACCTGGTCGAGATCGAAGGTCTCGTCGAACAGGCGGATGAAGGGCCCCAGGGCGCAGGAGGCGTTGTTGTCCTTGGCCTTGCTCAGCAGCAGGGCGCTGCGGCCCTCGATGTCGCGCAGGTTGACGTCATTGCCCAGGGTGGCGCCATGCAGGCGGCCGCGGCTGTCCGCCACCAGCACCACCTCGGGCTCGGGATTGTTCCACTGGGACACGGGGTGGATGCCGATGGCGCTGCCGCTGCCGACCGCGGCCAGCACCGGCGCCTTGGTGAAGATCTCGGCGTCCGGGCCAATGCCCACCTCCAGGTACTGCGACCACATGCCCTTCTCGATCAGCAGCGTCTTGAGCGCCTGGGCGCGCGGACTGCCCGGCTCCAGGCCCTGCAGGTCCGCGCCGATCACCGCCTGCACCTGCTCGCGGATGGCCACGGCGCGCCCGGCATCGCCGCCGGCCTGCTCTTCGATTACCCGTTCCAGCATGCTGGCGGCAAAGGTCACCCCGGCGGCCTTGATCACCTGCAGGTCGGCCGGCGGCAGCAGGTGCAGGCGGCCCGGATCGGCCTGTTCGCCGCTGTTGGCCAGCAGTTCCTCCACGCTGCCGAGGTAGCGCCCGGGGGTATCGCGCAGGGCCTGCAGCGGCGTCTCTTCCTCGAACAGGGCGCTCAGCGTGGCGAAGCGTGTCGAGACATCGAAGACGCCGTCTTCGCGCAGCACCACGGGCGAGGGACCGGCCAGCGGACCGGGCACCCAGGCACGACCGACCAGGGTGCCGGCCAGGCCATCGGTGGGAAGGGTGTTGCCAGGCGAGAGACGAAGGGACATGGGCAGGACTCCAGGGCTGATGGGTCCACGCTAGGCAGCCGGACTGATAAACTCAAATGGGCTTATTTCATCATTCGATAACCTGCACTTATCGCCTGGGAGGCATGCGTGTCCGAGCCGTCGTTCAGCCAGATCAGCCACTGGCTCAAGTTCCGCCACCTGCTGCTGATCGACACCCTGGGGCGCACCCGCAACATGCACCTGGCGGCGCAGCAGATGAACCTCAGCCAGCCGGCCATCAGCAAGATGCTCAAGGAGCTCGAGCACCTGCTGGGCTTCGCCCTGTTCGAGCGCCAGCCGCGCAGCATGCCGCCCACGGCGCTGGGCGAGCACGTGCTGCGCTATGCCCGGGTGGCGCTCAACGATGCCCGCGACTTCGCCGAGCAGATCGACAGCCTGAGACGCGGCGGCCACGGCCAGCTCAAGGTCGGCGGCATCTTCGCCGCCACGGCGGTGGCGCTGCCGCAAGCCATCGTCGCGATCAAGCAGCGCTGGCCGCTGCTGGCCATCGAGGTGGTGGAGCAGACCAGCGATCACCTGATGGAGATGCTCGACGACAAGCTGCTGCACCTGGCGGTGGCGCGCTTCACGGACGAAGCCCAGGCCCAGCGCTTCGACTTCCAGCCCCTGGCGCCGGAGCCCTTCCGCTTCGTGGTCAACGCCGATCACCCGCTGGTGGGCAGCGGGCCCGTGGGCCTCGACCAGGTGCTGGCCTGGCCCTGGATCCTCTATCCCAAGGGCACGCCCATCCGCGGGCGCATGGAGCGGGCCTTCGCCGCCGCCGGCCTGCCGGTGCCGAGCAACACCATCGACACCATCTCCATGCAGACCTTTCTCCAGGTGCTGCGCGCCGGCCCCATGATCGGCATGCTGCCGGAGGCCATGGTCGAGCCCTATCTCGCCAGCGGCGCGCTCAGTGCCCTAGAGCTGCCGCTGCATCTGCCGGCGCAGGACTACGGCATTCTCACCCGCAAGGGCGAACCCCTCGGCGAGGCGGCCCGGGAATTCGCCGCCATCCTGCTGAGCCATGCCGGTCGCGAGGAGTCCGCAGCCTAGACAGCTCGATAACGCGCCGTTATCGAATGATCCGCAAATGCCATTGGGAAAGAATCGCTCCCGCTCCTAGAGTGGCCAGGCGATTCAGACGGCCACCCCGCATCCCCGGCCGCCTTCGACCTCTTCAATAACAACAACGGGCCCCAAGGCCCCGAAGGTCATTCCCATGTTCGAGACCACCGCTGCCCAGGGCGCCGCTGGCGACGCCTTCGAAGAACGCACCTACCGAAAAGTGGTGCTGCGTATCCTGCCGATCCTGCTGCTGTGCTACATCGCCGCCTACCTAGACCGGGTCAACGTCGGCTTCGCCAAGCTGGACATGCTCGATGACCTGGGCTTCAGCAACACCGTCTATGCCCTCGGCGCCAGCATGTTCTTCTGGGGCTACTTCCTCTTCGAGGTCCCCAGCAACCTGCTGCTGCATCGCTACGGCGCGCGCTTCTGGATCGCCCGCATCATGCTGACCTGGGCGATCATCTCCATGGCGGTGGCCTTCACCCAGCCGCTGGCGCAATTCTTCGGCCTGCAGTCGAGCACCCTCTTCTATGTGCTGCGCTTCCTGCTGGGCGTCTGCGAGGCGGGCTTCTTTCCCGGGGTGATCCTCTATCTCAACTACTGGTTTCCGACCCGCCGGCAAAGTCGGGTGATGTCGGGCTTTCTCATCGCCCTGCCCTTCAGTCTGAGCTTTGGCGGCGTGCTTTCCGGCTGGCTGATGAGCAGCCTGCACAACTGGCACGGCCTGGCCGGCTGGCAGTGGATGCTGCTGGTGGAAGGGGTGCCTTCGATCATCATGGCGGTGGTGGTGTTCTGCTGCCTGAGCGACAACATTGACCAGGCGCCCTGGCTGGACGCCCGGGAAAAGGCCCTGCTCAAGCGCAATCTGGAGCAGCAGAACGCCGGCAAGGCGTCGCGCCTCAGCGAGGTGTTCTTCAATCCGCGGGTCTGGCTGCTGGTGTTCATCCTGCTGACCTTCAACACCGGCTTCTATGGCCTGGCCTTCTGGATGCCCTCGATCATCAAGAACGCCGGGGTCAGTGGCAGCCTGCAGATCGGTCTGCTCACCGCCATCCCCTACAGCGTCGCCCTGGTGGTCATGCTGCTCAACGCCCGCCACTCGGCACGCACCGGCGAGCAGCGCATGCACGCGGCGGTGCCGGCCTTCGTCGGCGCCCTGGGCCTGGTGCTGAGCGCCTGGTTCATACACAACATCGTGCTGTCGATCTTCTTCCTCACCGTGGCCGCCTCGGGCCTGCTGGCGCTGATGCCGATCTTCTGGTCGCTGCCCGGCACCCTGCTTTCCGGCGTCGCCGCGGCGGCGGGTATCGGCATGATCAACGCCATCGGCAACCTCTCCGGCTTCACCGGCTCGATGATCACCGCGACCATGGAAACCCTCACCGGCGACATCAACAACGGCACCTATGTGCTCGGCGCCTGCCTGTTCGTCAGCGGCCTGCTGATCCTGGCGATCCCGGCCTCGATGCTGCAGCGCACGCCGACCGCCGTGCCGCTGGACCTCAAGCCCGCCTAGCCCGCCTCGGGCACGGCCGAGCGCCCGGCTCCCGCGGCGCTCGGCCGGCCGATCCACAGCGCCATCAGCGCCGCCAGCAGACCGGTCAGGCCGGCCAGCACCAAGGCCTCCTGGTAGGAGCCGAAGTGCTCGCGCAGGGCCCCGGCGAGAAAGGCCGCGCAGGCGGCGCCGAGCATGTGCCCGCAGAATACCCAGCCGAACACCACCGGCGCGCTCCTTTCACCAAAGCTCTGGTTGGTCAGCTTGACCGTGGGCGGCACGGTGGCGATCCAGTCCAGCCCGTAGAAGATGCCGAACAGCAGCAGTTGCTCGGGGGCGAAGCCGGAGAACGGCAGGTAGATCAGCGAGAGGCCGCGCAGGCTGTAGTAGACGAACAGCAGCCGGCGCGGATCGTATCTGTCGGTCAGCCAGCCGGAGGCGGTGGTGCCCACCAGGTCGAAGATGCCCATCAGCGCGAGGATGCCGGCGGCCTGCACCTGGGACAGCCCATGATCGTGGCCCATGGCGATGAAGTGGGTGCCGATCAGGCCATTGGTGGTGAAGCCGCAGACGAAGAAGGTCAGGAACAGTAGCCAGAAATCGCGCCGCCGGCTGGCCATGGCCAGGGTGCCGAGGGTCACGCGAAACAGATTGCCCGGTGCTGAGGCCGCTGGCGCCTGGTAGTCCGTTGGGGCGCCATGGGGCCGCAGGCCGACGTCCGCCGGACGCTCCGGCAGCAGCCAGGCCACCAGCGGGATCAGGGCGGCGCTGGCCACCGCCACGGTCAGCACCACGGTCTGCCAGCCTTCCTGACTGGCGAGATGGGCCAGCAGCGGCAGGAACACCAGGTTGCCGGTGGCGGTGCTGGCGGCCAGCAGGCCCATCATCAGGCCCCGGCGGGCGACGAACCAGCGATTGACGATGGCGGCCCCCAGCACCATGGCCACGCAACCAGTACCCAGGCCGCTGAGCACACCCCAGGTGGCGACCAGGTGCCAGGGTTCGCGCATCAGGGTGCTCAGGGCGGTGGCCAGGCTGATCAGGGTCAGGCCGCCGAGCAGGGTCCGGCGGATGCCCAGGGTCTGCATCAGGGCGGCGGCGAAGGGCCCGACCAGGCCATAGAGAAAGATGCCGATGGCGGCGGAAAGCGAGACCGTCTCGCGACTCCAGCCAAAGGTCTCCTGCAGCGGCAGCAGCAATACGCCTGGGGTGGACCTTACCCCGGCCGAGACCAGCAGGGCGAGAAAGATCAGCGCCAGGACGACGAAGACATAGCGCTGGCCGAGGGTGGGAGGTGGGGTCATGGCGATCGTCACGAGCGGGGAAGGGATAAGTCGAGTATTGCAGTCCTGGCGACCTGGCGCTGGTCAAGCTGCCCCACGGATCTGGCCAGAATGGGACTTTCCTTGGCATGGGTCGTGGGCGAGTGCTGGGGTCAGGCATGTCGGGCTTCGCTGCGCTCGACTAAACCTACGCAGAGCACCGTAGGTTGGCGCTGAGCACAGCGAAGCCCAACACATTCATTCAACCAATCGCTCGCAGCTCCTCCGCCAGCCGCTGCGCCAGCCAGCGCGCGGCCGGCCCCGGCGCGGCGTTGCGGCGCCAGGCCAGCTCCACCACCAGGGCCGGCGGCACCCAGTCGCAATCCAGTTCGGCCAGCAGGCCCTGGTAGGAGGGATAGCGCGCCACGTGCCGCGGCAGCCAGCCCCAGCCCAGGCCGCGCATCAGCAATTCGGCGAGCAGGTAGAAGCTGTCGGCGCGCCAGACCTGGGGGGCGATCTGCTCGCCGCCGGGATAGGGATGCTCCAGCGGTGCGATCAGCAGCTGGCGATGGCGGGCCAGTTCGCGTCGCCCTACCCCACGCTGGCGGGCCAGGGGATGCTGGGCGCCGCAGGCGGTGACCTGGGCCACATCGCCCAGCGCCTGGCGCTCTAGGGCCTCGGGCATGTGCTCATGGCGAAACAGCAGGCCGAGGTCGGCCTGATCGGTCAGCAGCTTGCGCGCCACATCACCCTGGGCGCCGCTGGTGAGCTGGACCTCCAGGTGTGGGAAGGCCGCCGCCAGGGCGTCCAGGGCATCGAGCACCGGCTGGTAGGGCATGGCTTCGTCCAGCGCCAGGCGCAACAGCGGTTCCTGACCGGCACAGAGCGCCTGGGCGCGGCTGTCCAGGCGCTGGCACTGGCGGAGCACCTCACGCGCCTCCTCCAGCAGCGCCAGCCCGGCCGCGGTGATGACCGGCGTGCGACCGTTGCTGCGCGTGAACAGCACGACGCCCAGGTCAGTCTCCAGCAGGGCGATGGCGGCGCTCACCGCCGATTGCGCCCGCCCCAGACGGCGCGCCATGGCCGAGAAACTCGCACCCTCGGCGATGCCGACGAAGATTTCCAGTTGCTCCAGATTCCACTGCACGACCCATCTCCCTAACAGATAGGTATCAACTTTCACCTATCGCCCGAAAAGGCACAATGGGGCCCTTCGACAGGAGGAATCATCATGAGCGGATACATCTACCTGGCCATTGCCATCGCCGCCGAAGTCGTCGCCACCACCTCCATGAAGGCCATCAGTGGCTTCAGCAAGCCACTGCCACTGATTCTGGTCATCACAGGCTACGGCCTGGCCTTCTGGATGCTGACCCTGGTGGTGCGCAGCATCCCCGTGGGCGTCGCCTACGCCATCTGGGCCGGGCTGGGCATCGTGCTGGTCAGCATCGCCGCGGCGGTGCTCTACGATCAGAAGCTGGACCTGCCGGCCATGCTGGGCATGGGGCTGATCGTCGCCGGGGTGGTGGTGATCCAGCTGTTTTCCGGCAGCACCGGGCATTGAGACCAGCGGCGGCGAGGAGCGTGTAAAATCACTCCTTTGCCGATCATCCGAGCAGGCCGTTCATGTCCCAACCCTGGTCCACCGATATCCTCATCGTCGGCGGCGGCGTCGCCGGCCTCTGGCTCAACGCCCGTCTCAGACGCGCCGGCTACGCCACCGTGCTGGTGGAGACCGGCGCCCTGGGCGGCGGCCAGAGCGGCAAGTCCCAGGGCATTATCCATGGCGGCACCAAATATGCCCTGACCGGGATGCTGACCGGGGCTTCCGAGGCCATCGCCGACATGCCGCGGCGCTGGCGCGAAAGCCTGGCCGGCAGCGGCGAGCTGGATCTTTCCGGTGTACGCCTGCTCTCCGAGGCCCACTACCTCTGGTCGCCGGGCAGTCTGGCCGGCAACCTCACCAGCTTCTTCGCCAGCAAGGCAGTGCGCGGCCGGGTGGATGCGGTCAAGGGCGACGAACTGCCGCCGGCCCTGCGCGACCGCGCCTTCAAGGGCAAGGTCTATCGCCTGGCCGAGCTGGTGCTGGACGTACCCAGCCTGGTCGCACGCCTGGCCGAACTGGCCGGCGACAGCCTGTTGGCCGGACATGACCTCCAGCCCCTGCGCGAAGACGGCGAGCTGACCGGTCTGGTGGTGGACGGCCAGGCCATCCGCGCCCGCCGCATCGTGCTCACCGCCGGCGCCGGCATGGCCGAGCTGCTCCAGGCGCTCCATCTAAAACAACCGGCCATGCAGCGCCGCCCGCTGCACATGGTGGTGGTCAAGGGCCCCATGCTCAAACCCCTCTATGCGCACTGTCTGGGTGGCGGCCCCAAGCCGCGGGTGACCATCACTAGCCACCCCACCGCCGACGGCCAGTGGCTGTGGTACCTGGGCGGCGACCTGGCCGAGGCCGAAGGCGTGGCGCGTGAGCCAGCGGCGCAGATCGCCACGGCGCGCGAGGAATTGCAGCGCCTGCTGCCCTGGATCGACTTCGACGGCGCGCGCTGGGCAACCCTGCGCGTGGATCGCGCCGAGCCGGCGCAATCCGGACTGGTGCGCCCGGACAACGCCTTCCTGGCCGAGGAAGGCCGCCTGCTGGTGGGCTGGCCGACCAAGCTGGCGCTGTCGCCGGACCTGGCCGACCGGGTCCTGGCGAATCTCGACCGCGACGGCATCGCGCCGGGACAGCACCCCGCCCTGCCCGCCCATCCGCACCCACCGGTGGCCGCGCCCTTCTGGGAGGAGCTGCTGCCATGAGCCTGCGCACCCTGCACGGTCTGCAGCGTCCGCTGGGCAGCACCGGTCTCGAGATTTCCCCTCTGGGTCTGGGCACGGTCAAGTTCGGCCGCGACCAGGGCGTGAAGTACCCCAACGGTTTCACCATCCCCGACGACCGCAGCGCCGCCGATCTGCTCAGCCTGGCCCGCGAGCTGGGCATCAACCTGCTGGACACCGCGCCGGCCTATGGCCGCAGCGAAGAACGCCTGGGTCCGCTGCTGCGTGGCCAGCGCCAGCACTGGGTGATCGCCAGCAAGGTCGGCGAGGAATTCACCGATGGCCTGTCCAGCTTCGACTTCAGCCCGGCCCATACCCGCCGCTCGGTGGAACGCAGCCTGCGCCGGCTGGAGACCGACTGGCTGGACCTAGTGCTGGTGCATTCCGATGGCAACGACCTGGCCATCCTCCAGGACAGCGGCTGCTACGAGACCCTGGCCGAGCTCAAGCGCGAAGGCCTGATCCGCGCCTTCGGCTTTTCCGGCAAGACCGTCGCGGGCGGTCTCAAGGCGCTGGAGACCGGCGATTGCGCCATGGTCACCTTCAACCTCAACGAAGACGCCGAGATCCCGGTGATCCGGGCCGCCGCCGCCCAGGGCAAAGGCATCCTGATCAAGAAGGCCCTGGCCAGCGGCCACGCGGTGCTCGGTACCGGCCAGGATCCGGTGCGCGCGAGCTTCGCCCGGGTATTCGGCGAGCCCGGGGTGAGCGGTGCGATAGTCGGCACTATCGATCCCCTGCACCTGTCACATAATGTCCGTACCCTGGCCGAAGTGATCTCCGCTCGGCCCTGATCCAGAGCGTTTCGCTGAACCCTTGCCTTCGTCCGCTGGACGTCCTGCCCGGTCGCCCGGGACGGCGCGTCCGCGGCACACTACAACAGGAGTCGGCCATGCCCCAGCTCATCGCCCGCCACAATCCCAAGGCGTTCAAGACCCTGCCCCTTTCGGTCGAGGCCAATCATGACGGCCTCACCTACCAGGCGCTCGGCCAACCGCTGAATTTCAGCGAGATGCTGGAGCGGCGCAAGCCGATCGAGATCGACGATGCCCAGCACTTCAGTGCGAAGCTCGCCAACCTGGGCGTCTCGGTGCGCCTGACGCTGAACTGGCAGGGCCAGGACCACTGGCTACTGGTGCGCCAGCGCCGGCCCGACCGGGGCGACGTGGTGCTCAAGCTGATCTCCGGTTACATCCCGACCCACGAACTGGCCCTGCCGCTGCTCACCGCCGTGCAGGAGGTGGCCGAGGAGTGCCTGATCGAGACGCCGCGCGGCTGGCTGGCCGGACGCTTTGCCGACACCTGGCTGCCGACGCCCTATGCCCCGGCCCTGCCCTATCGCGAGGACGTGGCCTTTCGCCTGACCCCGCGCTCGGGCGCGGCGCGGCCGGTGCGCTGCGGCAGCCTGGCGCTGCTGGAGCGCCCCCGCGCCTATGTGCACACCCCCACCGCCTCGCTGCAACTGGTCTATGACCTGCTGCTGGAACTGCCCAAGGAATGCAAGGCGCCAAGCCTGTTCCACGTCGACGAGAAGATCGAGAACGGCCAGTTGCTGGCGCGCCTGGCGCGCCAGCGCCCGGACCTCTATCTGGTCGCCCTGGACGACGGCAAGCCCACCGGCGAGCTCTACACCCTGTCCGCCGGCCAGCGCCTGCCGGTGTCGACCCGCGGCCTCTGGCTGTCGGAAAGCTTCGCCCGCCAGGACGGCTGGCTGGTCCACGACAGCCGGGTGCGCTGGCGCGACTGGCTGGAGCGCATGGCGCCCCAGAGCGCCCTGCAGCGGGCCTGAGGCCGACTCAGGCCACGCGCCCAACCGGTTCGCCCCCGGCGAGGCCCGTCTCCAGGGCCTCGATCACCATATCGCCCATTCGCGTCCGGGTTTCCAGCGTGGCGCTGGCCCGATGCGGTTGCAGCACTACCCGCCAATCCTGCCTCAGTGCCGCCGGTACCCGCGGCTCGTCGACAAAGACGTCCAGCCCGGCGCCGGCGATCCGCCCTTCGCGCAGGGCGGCGATCAGCGCGGCTTCATCGACCAGCTTGCCGCGGGCAATGTTGACCAGAAAGCCGTCCGGGCCCAACGCCTCCAGCACCTGGGCATCGATGATGCCGCTGGCCTGGTCCGCCGCTGCGGCGACCACCAGGGCATCGCTCTGGCGGGCGAGTTCGACCAGGTCACCAACGAAGGTGTGCTCGACATCGGTCATCGGCCGCAGATCGGTGTAGGCGACCGGGCAACCGAAGGCGGCGACCCGGGTGGCCACCGCCCGTCCGACCCGGCCCAGGCCGACGATCCCGACCCGCATGCCGCTGAAGCGGCGCGCCAGCGGCAACGGTGCCAGCGGCGTGGGACTGCTGGCCCAGTGGCCCGCGCGAACGAAGCCGTCGCCTTCCATGAGTCCGCGACAGGCGCTGATGAGCAGGCCTACGGCCAGGTCGGCCACGTCCTCGGTCAGGGCACCCAGGGTAGCCGCCACCTTGATACCGCGGTCGCGGCAGTAGGCCAGGTCGATGGCATCGGTACCGACCCCATTGACGGCGATCACTTCCACCGCCGGCAACTGCTCCAGCAGTGTCCGGGCGATGCCGGTATGGCCGCCGGTCACCACGCCGCGGATACGGGCACCGTGGCTGACGAGGAAGGCCGCCTGGTCTTCGATCTCGAAGTAGCGGTGTACCTCGAAGCGCTCGGCGAGGCGCTCGCGGATCGCAGGAATCAGGATGGCGCTGAGTTGCAGGATGACGGGTTTGCTCATGAGGAATTCCTCCACGGGTTTCAGCCGCGGCCGACGAAGGGCATCTTCGTCGCCATCACGGTCAGATTCAGGACGTTGGCCGACAGCGGCAGTCCGGCGATGTAGCGCACCGCATCGGCGACGTGCCGGACGTCGCACATGGGCTCCACGGCGATCTCGCCGTTGGCCTGACGCACGCCCCGGGTCATGCGCTCCGACAGTTCGGTGAGGGCGTTGCCGATGTCGATCTGGCTACAGGCGATGTCGTAGGCCCGACCATCCAGCGCCAGGCTCTTGGTCAGTCCCAGCACCGCATGCTTGCTCACCGTGTAGGGCGCGCTGAACGGCCGCGGGGCGTGGGCCGAGATGGAGCCGTTGTTGATGATCCGCCCGCCCTGGGGCGATTGGCGCCGCATCAGGCCGAAGGCCGCGCGGGCGCACAGGAAGACGCCAGTGACGTTGGTGGCGAGGACGTTGTCCCAATTGTCCAGCGGCAGCTCGTCGACCGGCACCGCGGGGGCGTTGACGCCGGCGTTGTTGAACAGCAGGTCCAGGCGCCCCAGCTCCCGCTCGATTTGGGAGAAAAGTCGCTCCACGCTGGCCGGATCGCGCACGTCGGTAAGGATCGCCAGGGCCTGCTGCCCCTGACCCAGGGCCTGGTCGACCAGCGCCTGCAACGGCTCACTGCGCCGCCCGGCGAGCACCACTGTGAAGCCCGCGTCAAGTAGGGCCAGGGCTACGGCCTTGCCGATGCCGCTGCCGGCACCGGTCACCAGGGCGATGCGCGGGGTGGAAGTCTCTTTCATTGTTGTTCTCCAGGATTCCAGGGTTGCGGGGGGTGGCCGACCGCCAGATCGAGCCGCCCGAGACCGGCGATGCCGGCGGTGATGACATCGCCCGCCGCGAGAGGCGCAACACCGGGCGGCGTACCGGTCATGAGCAGGTCGCCGGGCTGCAGCGGTAGGTAGCCGGACAGCAGGCTGATAGCCTCGGCCACCGACCAGATGAGTTCGCCCAGATCGGCGCGCTGCCGCTCCTCGCCGTTCACCGCGAGCCAGATGGCGCCCTGGATGGGATGGCCACACTGGGCTACGGGGAACAACGGCCCGATGGGCGCCGCCCCGTCGAAGCCCTTGGCCGCCTCCCAGGACTGGCCCTCGGCCTTGGCTCGGGCCTGCAGGTCGCGGCGGGTCATGTCCAATCCCACGGCGTAGCCCCAGACGTGCTCGAGCGCCGTCGTCACCGGGATGCGGAAGCCGCCGCGACCTATGGCCACCACCAGTTCCACCTCATGGCAGAACTCGCTGGTGGCTGGCGGAAAGGGCACTTCACCTTGGGCGTCCATCACCGCGTTGGCAGGCTTCATGAAATACAGCGGCGTGGCCCCGCGGACGGCGGGCGTCCCGTCCCAGCCATAGTTGCGCCCCAGGCAGAACACCCGGCCGACGAAGAAGCGCTCGCCATGGCCGGCAATAGCGATGCTTGCAGGCGGCGGTGGCGCTGGCAGAGGCGGCAGAGGTGAGGCGAGGGAAGGGGTGGCATCGACGAGCATGGGGATCGTCCTGAGCGGTTGGGTGACCTCATGCTAGGAGAACGTCATCGAGGGGATTTGCAGTTTTCCGGCTATCGTCTGGACAAATGACGGCTCCTGAGCGGCGCGGACCAGGTCCCTCGACGGACCAAAGCCGCCGCTCCCGAATGGAGTGGCGGCTTTCGACGAGGCCCACCCGCAGGCGCTTAGCGCGGGCGCAATTCGATGCGGTGCAGCCGACCGAGCAGGAAGGAGTAGGACAGCGTGCCCATCAGGGCCACCGCGCCGATGAACCAGAAGGCGTAGGCGAAGCTGCCGGTGTTCTGCACGATGAAACCGATCACCGTGGGGGTGACGATCCCGCCGATGTTTGCCGCCAGGCTGGTGAAGCCGCCAGTGACGCCGATCAGCTCCTTGGGTGCCACCTCCGAAACCGCCGCCCAGGACGCCGAGGCGATTCCTTGGGCGAAGAAGGCGCAGGTCAGGATGGCGATGCACAACAGGTTGGAGTCGGTGAAGTTGACCAACACGATGGACATGCCCAGTGCCGACCCCACCACCAACGGCAGCTTGCGCGCGAACGACAGCGAGCAGCCACGACGGATCAGCAGGTCCGATACCGCCCCGGCCAGCAGGATGCCCACGGTGGCGCCGACGAAGGGCAGCACGGCGAAGATGCCGACCTTGATGGTGCTCATCTGGCGTTCCTCCATCAGATAGGTAGGGAACCAGGTGAGGAAGAAATACAACGCCGAGGTGCTGGCGAACTTGCCCAGGCAGATCGCCCACACCTGCCGGTAGCTGAGCAGTTCAGCCAGTTGCCGCCAGTCGAAACGCGTACGCTCGCCCGCGCTCTTGACCAGGGCGCCGCCTTCTTCGATATAGGCCAGCTCCTCCGGGCTGACCTTCTTGCATTCGCTCGGATCGCGATAGAGCCACAGCCAGACCAGGCCGAAGAGGATGCCGGCGCTGCCGGTCACGTAGAACACGTGGCGCCAGCTGTAGTGAGTGGCGAGCCACAGCAAGCCCCCGGTGAACAGCGCCGTGCCGAGGTACTGGCCACAGACGTAGATGCTGCTGGCCATGCCGCGCTCGCGCGCCGGGAACCACACCGTGACCGCCCGGCTGTTGGCCGGAAAGGCCGGCGCTTCCAGCGCGCCGACGGCGAGCCGCAGGCCGAACAGCGACGCGAAGCCGCTGACCATGCCCTGCCCCACTGTCGCGGCGGACCAGGTGATCAGGGAAGCGCCGTACACCAGCCGCGAGCCGAAGCGATCGGCGATGAAACCGGCGGGCACCAGGGCGAAGGCGTAGGTCCAGGCGAAGGCGGAGAAGATCAGGCCCATCTGGACCTTGTCCAGGCCGAGGTCACGGGACAGGAAGGGCGCGGCGATGGAGATGTTCACCCGGTCCACGTAGTTGATGACGGTGGCCACCAGCAGCAACGTCAGCATGAACCAGCGGCGCCGCGTCGGCAGTGCCCGGGTGGCGGCGGCATCGCCGGTGGCGGCCGTCTTGGGAGAGGTAGAGAGAGTCGACATTCCAGAGCCCCTTTTTATTGTTGGAGAGCGCGTGGCGGGAGGTTTCCCGGGGCCGCCGGCGGAACGGCGTTACCCCTGTTGCAATAGATGTAGGTTATCGTACGACTACACCTTGACAACCGTCCGGGAAGCCTGGCGAAGGGGTCAGCCATCAAGTGCGTGGATAAATCCAGATTCCCCTACGCGCCCCGGCACCTATCCGGACGGGAGTGGAGTCGCGGGCTAGAGCGGATCGAGTGAAGGCCGTTCATTGATCGACTTGGACGATCGCCAGCGCCCGCGCAGCGACACCTTTACCGGCAGCGTTCCTGCGCCTGCCTTTGGAGAGAAAGATGCGTGCCACCCCCCGCGTTCCCACTTTTGGCATGCGCCAACGCAGTGCCAAGGCCGACTTCCATATCCGCGAAAAATCCTTTTCCACCGGCGAACCCCTGCCCCATCGCCACGAGTATTTCCAGATACAGGTCAATCTGGGCGCGGCGGGCAGCCAGCGCATCGGCAACGTCGAGCGGCCCTTCGCCGAACGCAGCCTGGCCTTCGTCCTGCCGCATCGGCTGCATCACATCCCGCCGGAGCCCGGTAGCCGGGCGCTGCTGCTGAACTTCGACCAGCACTTCCTGCTGCCCCACCTGAACTGCTCGCCTCTGGACCTGGAAGACGTCAGTCTGCAGCAGGCTCCCGAACTCGCCCCGTTTCGTTTCCAGGGCGAGCTGGATTTCGCCCTGGACGAGCAGGACTGGGCGGAGGTGCTCGCCCTGCTCGAGCGGATGCAGGCTCTGGATGCCGCGGCGGAACGCCCCTTCGGCACGCGGGAATACCTCAAGGGCTGTCTGCTGCAACTCATCGCGCTCGTCTGCCGGGCCTACGCCGATCCCCTGCAGGCGCTCGCTGCGGCCAATGCCACCCGACGCAACCGCCGCAACGCCCTGGCACGGATGACCGAGTACGTACGCCATCATCTTGCCGATCCAGAACTGGACCTGAAGACCGTGGCGGCAGCCAGCTTCCTGTCGCCAAACTACCTGTCGCACTGGCTGCGCAAGGAAACCGGCAAGACCTTCAGCGAACTGGTGCTGGAGCGCCGCATGCACCTGGCCAGGAGCCTGCTGCTGGACACCGAACTCTCGGTGGGCGAGATCGCCATGCGCTGCGGCTTCGCCGATGAAGCCTACTTTTCCCGGCGCTTCCGCCAGGCCCAGGGCGTACCACCCAGCCAGTTTCGCCGTCAGCTGGGCAGCTGAGCCACCGCCGGGCATGCCCGGGGTGGGCCGAACGGATCAGTCGCCACCGGCGCGGCGTTCACCGGTGACGCCGCCGGCCGCGGCCTGGACCCGGCCGGCTAGCCGGGAAAAGGGCAAGGTCTGGATCCACACGGTACCGTGGCCGCTCAGGGTCGCCAGCACCAGGCCTTCGCCGCCGAACAGCATGCTGCGCAGGCCACCCGCCAGCTTGATGTTGTAGTCGATACCGCTGGTGAAACCCACCAGGCAACCGGTGTCCAGGCGCAGGGTCTCGCCCCTGAGGTCCTTGCGGATCACCGTGCCGCCGGCATGCACGAAGGCCATGCCATCCCCCTCCAGCCGCTGCAGGATGAAGCCCTCGCCACCGAAGAAGCCGGCGCCCAGGCGCCGGGTGAAGGCCACGCCGATGCGGGTGCCCCTGGCGGCGCAGAGAAAGGAATCGCGTTGGCAGAACAGGGTGCCGCCCAGGGCGGCGAGGTCCAGCGGAATCACCTGTCCCGGATAGGGCGCGGCGAAGGCGACGTGGCGCTTCTCGCGCCCTTCGTTGGTGAAATGGGTCATGAACAGCGACTCGCCGCCGAGCATGCGCTTGCCGGCGCCCCAGAGCTTGCCGAGCAAGCCAGCGGAGCCGTCGCCCATGCGCGCGGTGAAGTCGATGTCGGCCTCCATGTAGGTCATGGCACCGGCCTCGGCGATCACAGTCTCGCCGGGATCGAGACCGATCTCCACCGCCTGCAGGGATTCGCCGAGAATGCGGTGGTCGAGGATATGGCTGGGCATGGCTGTCGAACTCCTGATGTAGCGTGGAAAACGGCGTAGCCTTTTCCGCTGTCCTGCGAAGGGGCAAGGCGCGTGGAAAACGCTGCGCGGTTTTCCACCCTACGAATCGGCGCCCACGTCTCGCAGCTCACCGGCGAAGCGCTCCAGGCGCCGCCGCAGGCGCCGGTTCTCGCGGCGCAGCTCTTCCACCTCGTCCAGCAGGTGCAGGGCCAGGGCGGTGGCGGGCCAGTCCAGTTCCAGTTCGCGCCTCAGGCGCACGGCGCGACGGGCGCGGTGCAGGGCGCCGGTATCGAAGTGCCACTCGGACGGGCGCTTGCCCCGCTGTGGCGCCAGGATGCCATGCTCGACGATCTCCACCACCACCGGCTCGCTTACCTCGCAGAGCACGCAGAATTCCTGCAGGACGATCAGACTGCTCATCAGACTCTCCTCCAGTCGCGGCGGGGATCGAAGGCCGCCCGCTCGGCCAGTTGGCGCCACAGCGCCTGGGTTTCTTCGTCGCCTTGAGGCGGCATCACCACCTTGAGCAGGGCATGCAGATCGCCCTGCCCGGCCTTGCCGGCCAGGCCCTTGCCGCGCACCCGCAACCGCGCACCATTCTGGCTGCCGGGCGGGATACTGAGCATGATCTGCCCATCCAGCGTCGGCACCTGCACCCTGGCGCCCAACGCGGCTTCCCAGGGGGCGAGCGGTACACTGACCACCAGATCCTGGCCGTCCACGTCGAACAGCGGATGAGGAACCAGGCGGATGACCAGATAGAGGTCTCCCGCCTCGGCACCGCCGAGCCCCGGCTCGCCCTGACCTTTGAGGCGGATGCGTTCGCCGTCGACGCTGCCGGCGGGAATCTTGACATTGAGCGTCTTGGTGGTCTCACCCACGCGGCGGCCCAGTTCATCCCGTTGCGGCAGACTGAAACTCAGCGGCTTGGTGCTGCCGGCCTGGC
The DNA here is from genome assembly GCF_039908605.1 of Pseudomonas aestiva. Taxonomy (NCBI): domain Bacteria; kingdom Pseudomonadati; phylum Pseudomonadota; class Gammaproteobacteria; order Pseudomonadales; family Pseudomonadaceae; genus Pseudomonas; species Pseudomonas aestiva. The sequence goes on from NZ_CP150916.1 coordinate 3,928,903, forward strand.
TCTCTTCGAGAAACAGCGGCAGCTCCAGTTCGATGTCACGGCCCCGGTGGGCGAAGCCGCCGTGCGGGGAACGCCCGGCGGCGCCAAACAGGGACTCGAAGAAGTCGGAATAGTCCTCGCCGAAACCGGCCTGGGGATCGCTGTAGTCGGCGCCGGAACCCGGCTGCCAGTCCGGCGGCACCTGGAAGCGTTCGCCCTGCTGCTGGTAGAGGCGTATCTGGTCGTATTCCGCCCGCTTGTGCGGATCGCGCAGGACGTCATAGGCCTCGGCCACCTCCTTGAAGCGGGCCTCGGCCTCGGCCTCCTTGCTCACATCGGGGTGGTACTTGCGCGCCAGCTTGCGATAGGCGGTCTTGAGGGTCTTGTCGTCGACGTCGGGGGCGACGCCGAGCACCTCGTAGTAGTCCTTGAAGTCCATCGTGGTCTCCAGTGGGAGGCTGCCTAGTGTGGTGCTACAGCGGTTCGCGCAAGAGTTGGCGAGTGATTTTTCCTCTTGGGCTAGGCGCCGCGACGAGTCATAGCAGGGCTATGGCGAGGAGTGGCAACAACGTCCAGGAGCAAAAAGCGCCGCCAAAATTGTGCAGTCAACTTCTGAAGCACCGCACTAAAGACCGCGACGCACGCCCGGGGGTTGCACGCAGCCGGTCAGTCACCGCGCTTGCGAAAGGCCAGGCTGCCGGCCAGCACTGTGAAGGTCGCCACCAGCGCCACCAGGATCCAGAAACCGTGGGGCGAGTCGGAGAGCGGGATGCCGCCGACGTTCATGCCGAAGAAGCCGGCGATGATGTTGATCGGCAGGGCCAGCACCGTGACCAGGGTCAGGGTGAACAGGGTGCGATTGGTCTGCTCGGCGGAGGCGGCGGCGATCTCTTCCTGCAGCAGCTTGAGCCGCTCCACCAGGGCGGCGAGGTCGTCCAGCACCCGGTCGAATTCCTCGGTCGCCTCGCGCAGGGTCTGGATGTCGTCGCGCCGCAGCCAGGCCGGCGGCCGGTTGAGCAGCCGCAGCAAGGAGCCCGGCTCCAGGGCCAGCAATCGCTGCAGCCGCACCAGGGCGCGTCTCAGGCTGCCCAATTCGGCGCGACTGGCGGACAGCCGCTGGGACAGCAGACGATCCTCGATAGCATCTACCTTGACGGTGGTGTCGCGAATGATGCCGGTCAGCACATCGGCCTGGTCGCGCAGGAGATGCACCAGCAGTTCCAGGGTCGAGCCGAAGCCCTCGCCGCGGCGTACCGCATGGCGCAGGCGATCCACCGAGCGCAGTGGCTGGGCGCGGGCGGTCACCAGCAGTCCCGGGCGGGCGCAGGCCCAGAGGGTGGCGACGTCCACCGAGACCTGGCCGTAGGCGAGGGTCACGTCGTTCACCACCCCGAGCAGGGTGTCGTCGGCCGGTTCCAGCCGGGTCGAATGGGAACCGGCGTGCAGGGATTCGAAGAACTCCTCGGGCAACCCCAGGTGCTCGCGCATCCAGCGTTCGGCGGCGGCGTGGGCCAGGTTGAAGTGCAGCCAGCGAAAACCGCCCTCTTCCGCCTCCCAGGGATCTTCCGGCGCCATGGTCAGGGCCCGGCCCGGCTGGCCCGAGGTGAAATGGTAGGCGTAGAGCAGCCCCAGCCGTTCAGCGGCTGGATGCAAGGGGATCAACGTATTGGTCATGGCTACCTGCAAAGGGACGCGACATCAGGGCTCTTTAAGAGCCTGTTCAAAGTCTGCTGCGCGTCGGCCAAACAGCGTTGAAAACGCCCTCGGAATGCTCATTTACCCTTCGTAAATTCCGCTTCCTCAGCCCTTTTCGCCTTGTTTGGCTCTAGCTCGCTAGACTCTGAACAGGCTCTTAGCAGGTCCGGATGAACCTTTGATGACAGAGCCCCGGTCGGCGGCAGCCGGAGCGACGCCCCGAACGGGGCGCCACTCTTATTGCGGACGCATGTGCGGGAAGAGGATGACATCGCGGATCGACGGCGAATTGGTCAGCAGCATGACCAGGCGGTCGATGCCGATGCCTTCGCCGGCGGTGGGCGGCATGCCGTATTCCAGGGCGTTGATGAAGTCGGCGTCGTAGTGCATGGCCTCGTCGTCACCGGCGTCCTTTTCCTGGACCTGCAGCATGAAGCGCTCGGCCTGGTCTTCGGCGTCGTTGAGCTCCGAGTAGGCATTGGCGATCTCGCGGCCGCCGATGAACAGCTCGAAGCGGTCGGTGACGCTGGGGTTGTCGTCGTTGCGACGCGCCAGCGGCGAGACCTCGAAGGGATACTCGGTGATGAAGTGCGGCTGCTCCAGCTTGCTCTCCACCAGCTCCTCGAAAATCATCACCTGCAGCTTGCCCAGGCCTTCGTGGCCGAGCACCTTGGCGCCGGCCCGCTTGGCGATGGCGCGGGCCTTCTCGACGTCCTGCAGGTCTGCCGCGGTGATGTCCGGGTTGTACTTGAGGATGGAGTCGTACACCGACAGGCGCACGAAGGGCTCGCCGAAGTGGAAGACCTTGTCGCCATAGGGCACGTCGGTGCTGCCGAGCACGGCCATGGCCAGTTCGCGGAACAGTTCCTCGGTGAGGTCCATGTTGTCGTGGTAGTCGGCGTAGGCCTGGTAGAACTCGAGCATGGTGAACTCGGGGTTGTGCCGGGTGGAGACGCCTTCGTTGCGGAAGTTGCGGTTGATCTCGAAGACCTTCTCGAAGCCACCGACCACCAGGCGCTTGAGGTACAGCTCCGGCGCGATGCGCAGGAACATGGCCAGGTCCAGGGCGTTGTGGTGGGTCTCGAAGGGCTTTGCCGCCGCGCCGCCGGGAATGGTCTGCAGCATGGGGGTTTCGACTTCGAGGAAACCCCGCTCCATGAGGAAGCGGCGGATGTGGGCGATGACCTGGGAGCGTACGCGGAAGGTCTGGCGGACCTCCTCGTTGACGATCAGATCGACATAGCGCTGGCGATAGCGCAGCTCGGTGTCGGTCAGGCCATGGTGCTTGTCGGGCAGCGGGCGCAGCGACTTGGTCAGCAGGCGCACGTCGCTCATGTTGACATAGAGATCGCCCTTGCCGGAACGGGCCAGGGTGCCTTCGGTGGCGATGATGTCGCCCAGGTCCCAGCTCTTGACCGCTTCCAGGGTTGCCGCCGGCAGGGTCTTGCGGTCGACGTAGACCTGGATGCGCCCGCTGGTGTCCTGCAGCACCATGAAGGCGCCGCGGTTGAGCATGATGCGCCCGGCCACCTTGACCTTGATGCCTGCGGCTTCCAGCTCTTCCTTGGTCTTGTCGGCGTACTGCTGCTGCAGGTCACCGGCCAGGCTGTCGCGGCGGAAGTCGTTGGGGAAGGGAATGGCCTGCTGGTCGCGCAGCGCGGAAAGCTTTTCCTTGCGCTGGGCGATCAGCTTGTTGTCTTCCTGTTCCTGGGCTTGGGGATCTAGGGGTTGTTCGCTCATGTCTGCTGTTTACCTGGGGTGCTGACCGTAGGAGCGGCTCATAGCCGCGATAGAGCTCTATCGCGGCTATGAGCCGCTCCTATAGGAAATGATGGATTAAACGCCCTGCTTGAGGCTGGCTTCGAGGTATTCGTCCAGATCGCCGTCGAGCACCTTGTCGCAGTCGCTGCGTTCCACGCCGGTGCGCAGATCCTTGATCCGCGAGGCGTCGAGCACATAGGAGCGGATCTGGTGGCCCCAGCCGATATCGGACTTGGAGTCTTCCAGAGCCTGGGACGCGGCGTTGCGCTTCTGCATCTCCAGCTCGTACAACTTGGCCCGCAGCATCTTCATGGCGGTGTCCTTGTTGGCGTGCTGGGAGCGTTCGTTCTGGCAGGCCACCACGGTGTTGGTGGGCACGTGGGTGATCCGCACCGCGGAGTCGGTGGTGTTGACGTGCTGACCGCCGGCGCCCGAGGAGCGGTAGGTGTCGACGCGCAGATCCGAGGGGTTGATCTCGATGTCGATGTTGTCATCGATCTCGGGCGAGACGAACACTGCCGTGAACGAGGTGTGGCGACGGTTGCCCGAGTCGAAGGGACTCTTGCGCACCAGGCGGTGCACGCCAATCTCGGTGCGCAGCCAGCCGAAGGCGTATTCGCCCTTGATGTGCACGGTGGCGCCCTTGATGCCGGCGACCTCGCCTTCGGACAATTCGACGATCTCGGCGCTGAAGCCGTGCTGGTCGGCCCAGCGCAGGTACATGCGCAGCAGCATGTTGGCCCAGTCCTGGGCCTCGGTGCCGCCGGAGCCGGCCTGGATGTCCAGGTAGCAGTTGTTCGGGTCCATCTCGCCGCTGAACATGCGGCGGAATTCCAGCTTCTCGAGGATGCCGCGCAGGCGCTCCACCTCGGCCGCCACGTCATCGACGGCGCCCTGGTCTTCCTCTTCGGCAGCCATTTCCAGCAGGTCGGTGGCATCGGCCAGGCCGCCGTTCAACTCGTCCAGGGTACCGACCACCTGGGCCAGCAGGGCGCGCTCGCGGCCAAGATTCTGGGCGTACTCGGGCTTGTTCCAGACAGCGGGGTCTTCGAGCTCGCGCTCGACTTCGACCAGACGATCCTTCTTCAGATCGTAGTCAAAGATACCCCCGAATGGTCTCGGTGCGGCTGGAGAGGTCCTTGATGCTGGTGACGATCGGGTTGATTTCCATGGGGGAAACACTCGCGAGAAAAGCTGTGGAAAAGCTCGCGAGTATAACCCAATCGGCGGCGAAACTCAGCGGTCGGCGGGGTGCGCCGCCCGCACTGGCCTCAATCGGCGTCGAGATCGCGGTGGCGGGTTTCCGGCAGGCACAGCAGCCCCACCACCAGGCTGACGCCGGTCACCAGCACTGGGTACCAGAGGCCGTAGAAGATGTCGCCGGTATAGACCACCAGGGCAAAGGACACCGTCGGCAGGAAGCCGCCGAACCAGCCGTTGCCGATGTGGTACGGCAGCGACATGGAGGTGTAGCGGATGCGCGTGGGGAACAGCTCCACCATCAGCGCCGCCAGGGGTCCGTAGCAGAGGGTGGCGATCAGGATCAGGGCGAAGATCACCGCTACCACCATGGGCTTGTTGACCTGGGCCGCATCGGCCTTGGCCGGATAGCCGGCGGCCTGTACCGCCGCGCGCAGGGCCGGTTCGTCGAAGCCGACGATGACCTTGTCACCGACGTTGACCTGCACCGCGTCCCCCGGTGCCGCCGCCACGCTGCGGTAGGGCAGCCCGCTCTTGGCCAGCAGCGTCTTGACCCTATCGCAGGGACTGTCGAAGCGCGCCTTGCCCACCGGGTCGAACTGGAAGGTGCAGGTGGCCGGGTCGGCGGTCACCACGATGGGCGCCTGCTGGCTGGCCTGGTAGATCTGCGGATTGGCGTAGTGGGTCAGGGCCTTGAACAGCGGGAAGTAGAGCACCGTGGCCAGCAGCAGCCCCAGCATCAGGATCGGCTTGCGCCCGACCTTGTCCGACAGCCAGCCGGCGATGACGAAGAAGGGGGCGCCCAGGATCACGCTGATGATCAGCAGGTTGTTGGCCAGCACCGGGTCGAGCTTGAGTGTCTGGGTGAGAAAGAACATCACGTAGAACTGCGACAGGTAGAAGGTCACCGCCTGGCCGCCGTTGATGCTGAACAGCGCGATCAGCACCACCTTGAGATTGCTCCAGTTGGTGAAGGAATCGCGGATTGGTGCCTTGCTCTGCTTGCCCTCGGCCTTCATGCGCAGGAAGGCCGGCGATTCGTGCATGGACATGCGGATCCAGGTGGAGATGGCCAGCAGGAAGATCGACAGCAGGAACGGCAGGCGCCAGCCCCAGACCTCGAACTGGTCGCCGGTCAGGTAGCGGCAGACCAGGATCACCACCAGCGACAGCAACAGCCCCAGGGTCGCGGTGGATTGCAGCCAGCTGGTGTGGGCGCCGCGCTTGCCGGGCGGCGCATGCTCGGCGATGTAGGTGGCGGCACCGCCGTATTCCCCACCCAGGGCCAGGCCCTGCAGCAGGCGCAGCACTACCAGGATGATGGGCGCGGCCACGCCGATGCTGGCGTAGGTGGGCAGCAGGCCGACGCCGAAGGTGGCGATGCCCATGAGGATGATGGTGGCGAGAAAGGTGTACTTGCGGCCGACCAGGTCGCCCAGGCGTCCGAACAGCAGGGCGCCGAAGGGTCGCACCACGAAGCCGGCAGCAAAGGCCAGCAGGGCGAAGATGAAGGCGGTGGTGTCGTTGACGCCGGCAAAGAACTGCTTGCTGATCACCGCCGCCAGGGCGCCATAGAGAAAGAAGTCATACCACTCGAAGACGGTCCCCAGGGACGAGGCGAAGATCACCTTGCGCTCTTCGCGGCGACTGCTGGCCGCGCTGGGTTGTACCCGGGGTTGGGCATAGTCGGACATCGCACGTTCTCCTGACCCGGGATCGCCGGGCTGATTGTTGTTATGGGCGACAGCTACTACGGTGGAAACGGCGGGAGGCCCCACCGTCGGTGAAACCGGATGGACGCGTCTAGGCAGCGGAGACCGCGCTGGCCCTGGCGATCGCGGCGGGCAACTCGTGGCGGCCCTGTTCGCGGGCCTCGGCCAGCATGAAGGTGGCCGCCTGCTCGGCGATCATCAGGGTCGGCGAGCAGCTGTTGCCCGAGACCAGGGTCGGCATGATGGAGGCGTCGGCTACCCGCAGCCCCGGGATGCCATGTACCCGCAGGCGCGCATCGACCACGGCGTCGGCGTCCTGGCCCATGCGGCAGGTGCCGGACGGATGGAAGATGGTGGTGCCTATGGCCCCTGCGGCCTGCTGCAACTCCGCTTCGCTCTGGTAGGCCGGTCCCGGCAGGTATTCCTCGGGCCGATAGGCGGCCAGGGCCGGGGCGGCGACGAGGCGCCGGGTCAGGCGGATGGCATCGGCGGCCACCCTGAGGTCTTCCGGCGCGCTGAGGTAGCGCGGCTGGATCAGCGGCGCGGCCAGCGGGTCGGCGCTGCGGATGCTCACCTGGCCACGACTGGCCGGTCGCAGGTTGCACACCGAGGCGGTAAAGGCGGGAAAGCCGTGCAGCGGCTCGCCGAAGCGCTCCAGCGACAGCGGCTGCACGTGGTATTGCAGATTGGCCGAGGGTTGCGCCGGGTCGGAGCGGGCGAAGGCGCCCAGCTGACTCGGCGCCATGGCCAGGGGGCCACTGCGCTTCCAGAGGTATTCCAGGCCCATGCCCAGCTTGCCCCAGAGACTGCCGGCCAGGGCATTGAGGGTCGGCACGCCGTGCACCCGATAGATCAGCCGCAGTTGCAGGTGATCCTGCAGATTGCCGCCCACCCCTTCCAGCCGGTGCCGGACACCGATACCCAGGCCTTCGAGCAGACCGCGCGGACCGATGCCGGAGCGCTGCAACAGGGTCGGCGAGCCGATGGCGCCGGCGCAGAGCACGATCTCCCGCCGCGCCACCAGGCGCTGGGGCTCGGCCTGGCCCGGCAGCCGCGCCAGCACCGCCCGTGCCCTGCCCTCCTCCAGCAGCACCCGCTCCGCCTGCACACCGGTCAGCACCTGCAGATTGGCGCGCTGGCGGATGGGCTTGAGAAAGGCCTTGGCGGCATTCCAGCGCACGCCATTGCGCTGATTGACCTGGAAGTAGCCGCAGCCTTCGTTGTCACCGGTGTTGAAGTCTTCTACCGGCGCAATGCCGGTTTCGCCCGCGGCGCTGCGAAAGGCGTCGAGCAGCGTCCAGTGCAGACGCTGCCGCTCGACCCGCCATTCGCCCCCGGCACCATGAAAGGCCGAGGCGCCATCGCAATGATCTTCCATGCGCTTGAACAGCGGCAGCACGTCCTGCCAGCCCCAGCCGGGATTGCCGGCGGCGGCCCAGCCGTCATAGTCGCGGGCCTGGCCGCGCATGTAGATCATGCCGTTGATGGAGGAGCAGCCGCCCAGCACCCGCCCGCGAGGATAGTTGAGCGCGCGGCCACCCAGACCCGCTTCCACCTCGGTCTTGAAGCACCAGTCGGTGCGTGGATTGCCGATGCAGAACAGATAGCCGACGGGGATGTGGATCCAGGGATGGTTGTCACGGCCGCCGGCTTCCAGCAGCAGCACACGATGACTCGGATCGGCGGACAGCCGATTGGCCAGCAGGCAGCCGGCCGGACCGGCGCCGACGATGATGAAGTCATATTCCGCAGCAGGACCGGGCATGACGTTCCCTCGCTTTTTTGTTGTTGTGGTCCCTATCCTAGTGTCGTCATCCGCGAACAACAGTCGCAGAAAACGGGCAACGGTTGTGCATTTCTGAACAGTGATCAGCAAGCGGCCCGGCAGACAGGCCTAGACGAGGAAAAGGGATGTTCGACTGGAACGATCTGCGGGTTTTTCTGGAGGTCCAGCGCCATGGGCGCCTGCTCACCGCCGCTCGCAGTCTGGGCGTCAGTCATGCGACCGTCGCCCGCCACCTGGAGGCCCTGGAGCGCGCCCTGGGCAGCCAGCTGCTGGTGCAACAGGCCAGCGGCTATCAGCTCACCCCGGCCGGTCAGGCGCTGCTCGCGCATGCCCAGGCGATGGAAGAAGCCGCGCTGCTGGCCCAGGAGGCGGTAACCCAGCGCCTCAATCCGCTGGGCCAGGTGCGGGTCGGAGTGACCGAGGGCCTGGGCACCGGCTTTCTCGCCCAGCGCCTGGAGGCGCTGCTGCGCGACTATCCCGGGCTGGAAGTGGAGCTGGTGTCGGTGCCACGCTTCGTCAGCGTCACCAACCGCGAGGCGGACATCGCCATCACCCTGGAAAGACCCACCGCCGAAGGCCTGATCGGCCGGCGGCTGACGCCCTATCGCCTGAGGTTCTATGCCAGTCGCGCCTACCTGGATCGGGCACCCGCGCTGGACGCCCAGGCCGACCTCGGCGAGCAGACCTTCATCGGCTACGTCGATGACCTGCTGTACACCCGCGAACTGCAATTCATCCAGGGCCTCTGCCCCGAGCCACGCATCGTCTTTCGCAGCACCAGCGTCATCGCCCAGCGCGAAGCGGCCTGTGCCGGCATCGGCATCGCGGTACTGCCCTGCTACCTGGTGGGCCAGAACACCCCCTTGGAAGGCGTACTCCCGGAGCGGTCCTTCACCCGCGAGTACTGGATCTCGACCCACCGGGAGTTGCACCGCTCAGCGCGCCTGCGCGTGGTCTGGGATTTCCTGCTGCAGCTCTGCGCGGCGGAGCGGAGCGTCCTGCTGGGCGAGGAACGCCCGCACGCCTAGCCGTCAGACCGCCGCGGCCTCACGCTCCAGCTCGGCGCGCAGACCGGGCTCCAGGCGCAGCTGGCGCGCCAGCTCGTCCAGGTAGGCCTTTTCCATATACTGCTGATCGTCGATCAGCATCAGGCTGGCCAGGTACATCTCGGCGGCCATCTCGGGCGTTTCCGCGGCGGCGGCGACCTTGGCCGGATCCAGCGGCTGCTCCAGTTCGCGCTGCAGCCAGCTGCGCAACTCGGGATCGTTGTCCAGCTTGGCCATCTCGGCCTCGATCGCCTGGCGCTCCTGGTCATCGACGTGACCATCGGCCTTGGCAGCCGCGATCAGGGCGATCAGCACCGCCCGGCCATGGGCCTCGGCTTCGTGCTCCGGTACCCGATCCACGGTACGCGGCTCGACGGCCGCCGTCCCCTGGGCCTGATTGGCCTGCCAAGACTGATAGGCCTTGTAGGCCACCATGCCGAGGGCCGCCAGACCGCCATAGCCGACCGCCTTGCCACCCATGGCGCGACCGCGCTTGCTGCCCAGCAGCGCGGTCAGGGCCCCGGCCGCCAGGCCGCTGTTGCCCAGTCCGGAGAGCAGACCGCCCAGGGGATCCTTGCCGGTGGACGCCGTGCCGGGTCGGGGGGCCGAGTGACCGGTCTTCTTGGCCAGCGCCTGCTGGCCCGCCTTGAGCAATTGATCAAGCAAACCGCGGGTGTTCATGGATGACCTCCACAGAGTCAGGATTCAGCCCTTTAGGACCACTGGCCACACCGTCTGGCTCCCGCCACCTGCTTACCGAATGTTGCCGGGGTCGCCGTCGCGACCAGCCGGTCGATACAAAATATTGCTGACCGCGGACCGCCCACGGCGCTACTCTTGCGCCTTCCCCTTGCAGTTGCCGGAGACACCCCATGCGCTCGCGTCTGGCTGTGCTGTTCGCGCTTTCGCTCGCCCTCACCGCCGGCCAGGTTCAGGCCGCCGCCGAGGACGCGCGTCTCATCGCCAATCGCTACCTCGATGCCTGGAACGATCACGATGCCGAGGCCGCCAGCGCCCTGCTCGATCCCAAGGTGCAGTATTTCGACAGTGGCGCCGCCACCACCGAGACCAGCCGCACCCAGGCCCGCGACCGGATCGTCAAGGTCACCCTCAAGGCCGTGCCCGATCTGCAGGTGAAGATGGTGCACAAGCCGGTCATCGGCCCGCGCAGCATCGCCTTCGAATGGGAACTGACCGGCAACCGCGTCACCGCCACCGGCAAGCAACCGGTCAAGATCCGCGGCGCCAGCATCATGAAGATCCGCGACGGCCGCATCTGGTACCTGGGCGACTACTACGACAGCGACGCCCTGGAGGCGATGCTGCGCCCGGCCAAGCCCTGAACCGGGGAGCCATCCGCGCGGATGGCTCCGTTCCGCGCCCTATTCTTCTCCGAACGGCTTGCGCAGCGGCGTATCCCGGTGGGCGGCGCGCACGTACTGCGGCGGCCAGGAGACCTTTTCGCGCAGGGCCTCGGCGGCATTCAGCGGCCAATAGGGATCGCGCAGCAGTTCGCGGGCCAGCAGCACCAGGTCGGCCTGGCCGGTACGCAGCACGTGCTCGGCCTGGGCGGCATCGGTGATCATGCCCACCGCGCCACTGGGAATCCCGGCTTCCTTGCGCACCCGCTCGGCGAACTGGGTCTGGTAGCCGGGCCCGGTGGGAATGTCGGCCTGGGCCGCGGTACCGCCGGAAGAGACGTCGATCAAGTCGACGCCCAGGGTCTTCAGTCGCCGCGCCAGCTCCACCGTCTCGTCGACGTCCCAGCCGTCTTCCACCCAGTCGGTGGCCGAGACCCGCACGAACAGCGGCAACTCTTCCGGCCAGACCGCCCGCACATCGGCGGTCACTTCCAGCAGCAAGCGAATGCGATTCTCGAAATTGCCACCGTAGTCGTCTTCGCGGCGGTTGGAGAGCGGCGAGAGGAACTGGTGCAGCAGGTAGCCGTGGGCGGCATGGATCTCGGCCACCTTGAAGCCGGCCGCCAGGGCCCGCTCGGCGGTGTCCACGAAAGCCCGACGGATGCTGGCGATATCGTCGCGATCCACCGCCGTGGGCCGGGTGTGCTGGGGATCGAAGGCAATGGCCGAAGGCGCCACCGGCACCCAGCCGCCTTCGGCGATGGGCACGCTGCCGTGCTTGCCGAGCCAGGGTTGCCAGGTGCTGGCCTTGCGACCGGCATGGGCCAGCTGGATGCCGGCGACACTGCCCTGTCCCTCGATGAACTGGGTGATCCGCCGCAAGGGCTCGATCTGCTCGTCCTTCCACAGCCCCAGGTCCTGGGGCGTGATGCGCCCATCGGCGGTGACCGCGGTGGCCTCGAAGATCACCAGACCGGCGCCACCGGTGGCGCGACTGCCGAGATGGACCAGGTGCCAGTCGTTGGCGAAGCCGTCTTCGCTGGAGTACTGGCACATCGGGGAGACCACCACGCGATTGGGCAGGGTCAGCTGACGCAGGGTCAGGGGCTGGAACAGGAGACTCATGGCGGACCTCGTCTAGTCGGGATTCACCGCATTGGAGTGTTCCCGAACAGAATAGATCGCCGATCCGACTAACGTGGTGCCAGGTGCACCACCAGTAACTGCACGTTCTCGTTGCCACGGAATTCGTTCACGTCCAGCCGATAGGCCAGCTCGGCCCAGCGGATGTTGGGATCGGGCCAGGTGTCGCGGTCGATGTTGAAGGCGATGCCATCCAGCTCCGGGCCACCCTGCTCGCTGCGCAGGGTCAGCTTGAGGTGCCGCTCCTTGAGCAGACGCTGGGAGAGGATCTCGAAGGTGCCGTGGAACAGCGGTTCGGGAAACTGCTGTCCCCAGGGACCGGCCTGGCGCAGGGCCTGCGCCAGGCCGAGCTGGAATTCGGTCGGGGCCAGGCAGCCATCGGTCTGCAGGCGACCGCTGAGATCCTCGGCCTGCAGGTGACGCCGCACCTCGGCATCGAAGGCGGCGGCAAAGGTCTCGTAGTGCGCCTGGGGCAGGCTGAGGCCGGCGGCCATGGCGTGACCGCCGAACTTGGTGATCAGCCCCGGATGACGGGTCGCCACGGCATCCAGGGCATCGCGGATATGCAGCCCGGGTACCGAGCGCGCCGAGCCCTTGAGCATGCCGTTGCCACTGCCGTCGTCGGCGAAGGCCAGCGCCGGGCGGTGATACTTTTCCTTGAGGCGCGAGGCGAGGATGCCGATCACGCCCTGGTGCCACTCCGGGTCGAACAGGCAGAGACCGAAGGGCAGATTGTCTTCCGGCAACTCCTTGAGCTGCTTGAGCGCCTCGCGCTGCATGCCCTGCTCGATGCTCTTGCGATCCTTGTTGAAGTCGTCCAGCTGCTGGGCGTATTCCTGCGCCAGCTGCGGGTCTTCGCAGAGCAGCAATTCGATGCCGATGGACATGTCGTCCAGGCGCCCGGCCGCATTGAGCCGCGGGCCGAGAATGAAACCGAGGTCGCTGGAGGCCACCTTGCCCGGCTGGCGCCCGGCCACTTCCAGCAGCGCCTTGAGCCCCGGTCGTGCCCGACCGGCGCGGATCCGCATCAGCCCCTGGTGCACCAGGATGCGGTTGTTGGCATCCAGCGGCACCACGTCGGCGACGCTGCCGAGGGCGACCAGATCCAGCAACTCGGCCAGATTGGGCTCGGCCAGGCCCTGACGGGCGAACCAGCCGCTCTCGCGCAGGCGACTGCGCAGGGCCAGCATCACATAGAAGATCACCCCGACCCCGGCGATGCATTTGCTGGGAAAGGCGCAGGCCGGCTGATTCGGATTGACGATGGCATCGGCGGCGGGCAATTCGGCGCCTGGCAGGTGGTGGTCGGTGATGACCACCTGCAGCCCGGCCGCCTTGGCCGCAGCCACGCCGTCCAGGCTGGAGATGCCGTTGTCGACGGTGAGCAGCACCTCGGGTTCACGCTGCAGGGCCACGGCGACGATCTCGGGTGTCAGGCCGTAGCCGTATTCGAAGCGATTGGGCACCAGGTAGTCGACCCAGGCCGCGCCCAGGCGCCGCAGGGCCAGCACGCCCACGGCACTGGCGGTGGCGCCATCGGCATCGAAGTCGCCGACGATGAGGATGCGCCGGCGCTCTTCCAGAGCCCGCGCCAGCAGCTCCACCGCCGCCTCGATGCCCTTGAGCTGGTGATAGGGCACCAGCCGCGCCAGCCCCTTGTCCAGTTCTTCCGGCTGGGTCACGCCGCGCGCGGCATAGAGCCGGGTGAGCAGCGGCGGCAGATCGCCCAGGTCGGGCAACACCGCCGGCAGCGGACGGGGCTCCAGGCGCATCAACGTTCGCCCAGCAGCCATTCCAGCTGCAATTCGTGCTGACCGCGGTCGTCGGTGACGAACAGGGTGCCTTCGCTGATCATCACCTGCCAGGAAATGCTGCGCGGCAGATCGCGGGCCAGCTCGGCCAGGGGCTCGGCGGGAACCGCGGCGATGTGCAGATTCTTCAGCGTCCTGACCGCGTCCACCACCTTGGTCTGCCAGACGCGCAGGTTGCCGTAGGCCAGCAGGCTGGTCCGCTCGGTACGACGGCTGCACCAGGTCAGGCGGTCGGCATCGGGTTGGCCGACTTCGATCCAGTGCAGCACCCGGCCATCGAGGCTCTTTTCCCACAGCGCCGGCTCGTCGACGTCGGACAGGCCGCGGCCGAAGGCCAGCTGCTCGTTGTACCAGAGCACGTAAGCCAGCAACCGTACCGCCATGCGCTCCTCGGTCTCGGAGGGATGCCGCGCCACGGTCAGACGCAGATTCTCGTAGACCCCGCGATCCAGATCGGTGAGGTTGAGTTCGACTTTGTAGGGCGTGGCTTGCAGAGCCATGGGCGGGTCACCGGCAGGGAAAGCCGGGCATTGTACCGGAAAAGGCCGAGGGGCTTGGGATCGGTAGGAGGCTTTGGGATCGACGGGGCGGTATAGACCGAATCGCGGTCATGGACCGTTCCTACACTTCAGGCCTGACTGTAGGAGCGGTCCATGACCGCGATTAGCCTAGCGTCTTACAGCGGCTGACCACGCTTGCCGTGGCGGCTGACGAAGGCCTGGACGGCGGCGAGGTCGTTGGGCAGCACGGTGCAACGCTCTTCACGCTGCAGCAGATCGGCCAGGTGGGTCGGTAGGCTGAGGGTCGCGCCGATGCCGGCCTTTTCCACCGCCTCGGGGAATTTCACCGGGTGGGCGGTACCCAGCACCACCATCGGGGTGGCCAGGCTGCGCCGGCATTCGCGAGCGGCGCGCACGCCGATGGCGGTGTGCGGATCCAGCACCTCGCCGGTGGTGGCATAAACCTCGGCGATGGTGGCGCAGGTCTCTTCGTCGCTCACGGCAAGGGAGTCGAACAGCTTGCGCGCTTCGGTCCAGCGATCGTCCGCCACCGTCAGGGTGCCGCTGCTGCGGAAATTCGCCATCAGCTCGGCCAGGGCCAGGCCATCGCGACCGTGCAGGTCGAACAGCAGGCGCTCGAAGTTGGACGAGACCATGATGTCCATGGACGGCGACAGCGTGGCTTCCAGCTGCTGCTTGTCGTAGCGATTGCCGGACATGAAGCGGTGCAGGATGTCGTTGCGGTTGGTGGCCACCACCAGTTGGCTCACCGGCAGACCCATGTTGCGCGCCAGGTACCCGGCGAAGATGTCGCCGAAGTTGCCGGTGGGCACCGAGAAGGCGATGGAGCGCGCCGGGGCGCCCAGCTGCAGGGCCGCGTGGAAGTAGTAGACGATCTGGGCCATGATCCGCGCCCAGTTGATCGAGTTGACCGCCACCAGCGGGGTGCCCTTGAGGAAACCCTGGTCGGCGAAGCTGGCCTTGACCATCTCCTGGCAGTCGTCGAAGTTGCCTTCGATGGCGATGTTGTGGATGTTGTCGCCCAGCAGCGTGGTCATCTGCCGGCGCTGCACTTCCGACACCCGCTGGTGCGGATGCAGGATGAAGATGTCGACGTTCTCGCAGCGCTTGCAGCCTTCGATGGCCGCCGAGCCGGTATCACCGGAGGTGGCGCCCATGATCACCACGCGCTCGCCGCGCTTGGCCAGCACATGGTCGAGCAGCCGCCCCAGCAGTTGCAGGGCGAAGTCCTTGAAGGCCAGGGTCGGGCCGTGGAACAGCTCCAGTACCCACTCGTTGGCATCCAGCTGGCGCAGCGGCGCAATCGAGCCATGGGCGAAACCGGCGTAGGTCTCTTCCAGGATGGCCTTGAATTCGGCATCGGCGATGGAGCCGGCGACGAAGGGCTTCATCACCCGGAAGGCCAGCTCGTGATAGGGCAGACCGGCCCAGGAGGCGATCTCCTCCAGGGAAAAGCGCGGCAGGTTCTCCGGGACGTAGAGACCGCCATCGCTGGCGAGACCCGCCAGCAGCACTTCTTCGAAATTCAGCGCGGGCGCCTGGCCGCGGGTACTGATGTAACGCATGACTCGACCTCGGGAAAGACGGCGGCGCCGGGCGCCGCCAGGCTGCTCAGTTCAGGTGCTCGACGCGGATGCGGACGACATCGCCGACGACGTCGTCCAGGGCTTCCAGGGCGGTGATGGCCTCGACCATGTGGCGCTCGGTCACGCGATGGGTCAGCAGGATCATGGGCACCAGGCCGTCATGTTCCTCGGCTTCCTTCTGCATGATGGACTCGATGTTGATGCCACGCGCCGAGAGGATGCTCGCCACCTGGGCCAGCACGCCCGGGTGATCCTTGGCCTGGATGCGCAGATAGTAGGCGCTCTCGCAGGCCTCGATCGACAGCACCGGATGGTCGGACAGCGCATCGGGCTGGAAGGCCAGGTGCGGCACGCGATTCTCGGGATCCGAGGTCATGGCGCGAACCACATCCACCAAGTCGGCCACCACTGCCGAGGCGGTCGGCTCCTGCCCGGCACCGGCGCCGTAGAACAGCGTCGAACCGACGGCGTCGCCATTGACCATCACCGCGTTCATCACGCCATTGACGTTGGCGATCAGGCGATCGGCCGGGATCAGCGTCGGGTGTACCCGCAGCTCGATGCCTTGGTCGGTGCTGCGCGCCACGCCCAGGTGCTTGATGCGATAGCCCAGCGCCTCGGCGTAGCCGACATCGGCGGTGGTCAGGCGGGTGATGCCCTCGGTGTAGGCCTTGTCGAATTGCAGCGGGATGCCGAAGGCGATGGAGGCCAGGATGGTCAGCTTGTGGGCGGCATCTATGCCTTCGACGTCAAAGGTCGGATCGGCCTCGGCATAGCCCAGCGCCTGGGCTTCGGCCAGGACATCGGGAAAGGTGCGGCCCTTCTCGCGCATCTCGGAGAGAATGAAGTTGCCGGTGCCGTTGATGATGCCGGCCACCCAGTTGATACGGTTGGCGGCCAGGCCTTCGCGCAGCGCCTTGATCACCGGGATGCCGCCGGCCACCGAGGCCTCGAAGGCGACGATCACGCCCTGCTCGCGGGCCTTGGCGAAGATCTCGTTGCCGTGCACGGCGATCAGCGCCTTGTTGGCGGTGACCACGTGCTTGCCGTTGGCGATGGCGCGCAGCACCAGCTCGCGGGCCAGGGTGTAGCCACCGATCAGCTCCACCACCACGTCGATCTCGGGATTGTCGGCCACCGCCAGGACATCGGCGGTGATCGGCGTGCTGCCGGTATCGCACTGGGGATTGGGTCGGCGCTGGGCGATCTGCGCCACCTCGATACCCCGCCCGGCGCGCCGGGCGATTTCCTCGGCGTTGCGCTTGAGTACGTTGAAGGTCCCGCTGCCCACGGTACCCAGACCACAGATGCCTACTTTGACCGGCTTCACACCCTTATCCCCCTATCAGGTGGCGCCGCTCCGCAGCGCCGTTGAAATCTTTCGCAGCGCCTAGCGGGCGCCGATTGCCGCTTCCGCCAGCTGGTCGGCCGGCTGGTAGCCCGGGATCATCTGGCCATCGGCGAGAATGATCGCCGGCGTGCCCTGGATGCCCATGTTCTGCCCCAGCGCGAATTGCTGGGCGACCGGATTCTGGCAGCTCTCGGACTTGACCTCACGGCCGGTGAACATCTGGTTCAGCGCCGCCGGCTTGTCCTTGGCGCACCAGACCGCCTCTAGCTGCTTGGAACCCGGCGAGCCCATGCCCTGGCGCGGGAAGGCCAGGTAGCGTACCTCGATGCCGCGCTTGTTCAGCTCGGGCACCTCGGCGTGCAGCTTCTGGCAATAGGGGCAGGTGGTATCGGTGAAGACGGTGATGTGCGCCTTGGTCTCGCCCTGGGCGGGATAGACGATCATCTGGTTGCGATCGAGGCCATTGATCTGCCGCGCCACGGCGACGTTCTCGGCCTTCTCGGTCAGGTTGGAGGCCTTGCCGTCCTTGACCTGGTACAGATAGCCCTGCATGACGAACTGGCCATCGCCGCTGGCATAGAGCACGCGGCCGCCCTTGAGCTGGACCTGGTAGAGGCCTTCCAGCGGACTCTTGGCGATGGACTCGATGGCGAGATTGGGTTGCAGCGCGGTCAGGCTCTGGCGAATGGCCTGCTCAGGTTCGGCCTGAGCCAGTTGCACGCCGAGCCCCAGGCAAGCGGCGAGCAACAGTTGGGAAATACGCATGTTTGACTCCTGTTGAGACGCCGGCAAGCCTATCACAGACCTGCCGGCTACGGCGGTGGGCCCTAGCCGCGCGGATGGTGCTGGGCGTGCAGTTGCTGCAGCCGCACGCGGGCGACGTGGGTGTAGATCTGGGTGGTGGACAGGCTGGTATGGCCGAGCAGCATCTGCACCGTGCGCAGGTCGGCGCCGTGGTTGAGCAAATGGGTGGCGAAGGCGTGCCTCAGGGTATGCGGTGACAGCGAGGTGCGGATGCCGGCCACCTGGGCATGCAGCTTGATGCGGTGCCAGAAGGTCTGCCGGGTCATGGGCGTGCCCCGCTGGCTGGGAAAGAGGATGTCGCCGGGCTGGCCGCCCAGCAGCAGCGGACGCGCGGTCTTCAGATAGCTTTCCAGCCAGGCGATGGCCTCTTCGCCCAGGGGAATCAGCCGCTCCTTGCTGCCCTTGCCGAAGACCCGCAGCGAACCCTCGCGCAGATTGATCTCGTCCAGGGTCAGGCTGATCAGTTCGGTCACCCGCAGGCCGGTGGCATAGAGCACCTCGAGCATGGTGCGGTCGCGCAGACCGAGGCTGTCGTCGGTATCCGGCGCCGCCAGCAGCGCCTCCACATCCGCCTCGGACAGACTCTTGGGCAGCGGCGCGCCCAGCTGCGGCATGCTGACCAGCAGCGTCGGGTCCTCGGCGATCCGCCCTTCGCGCACGCCGTACTTGTAGAAACTGCGCAGCCCGGAGAGAAAGCGCGCGGTGGAACGCGCCTGGTAACCCTCGCTCAGGCGCCAGCCGAGATGATCGAGCACGGCGTCACGGCCGACCGTCTCCAGGGTCAGGCCCCTGCCCTCCAGCCACCGGGCGAAGGCCAGCAGATCGGTGCGATAGGCGCTGCGGGTATGGGGCGACAGCCCCTTTTCCAGCCACAGGGCATCGAGGAATTCCTCGATCAGCCGTTCGGCGCTCACGCGGCGAAGCCGGGCAGCACCGGCGTCGGCTTGCCCTCGTCATCGACGGCGACAAAGCTGAAGGCGCCGTTGATGGCGCGTTCACGCCCTTCTGCCAGCATGCCTTCGACGAACACCTCCACCTGCACCTTGATGCTGGTGTTGCCAACCTTCACCACCCGGCCGATCAGCTCGACGATGGAGCCGGCGGGAATGGGGTGGTTGAAATCGATCCGGTCGGTGGAGACCGTGACCAGCGGCTTGCGGCAGAAGCGCGTCGCGGTGATGAAGGACACCTCGTCCATCCAGGCCAGGGCGGTGCCGCCGAACAGGGTGTCGTGATGATTGGTGGTGGGCGGGAAGACCGCCTTGGCCACCCGGGTTTCCGACAGCGCCGTGCGCCGCTGGATTTCCGCTTCGCGGGTGCTCATATCTGCAATACCTCGAACCTCAGAAACGAAAAAAGCAGCCGAAGCTGCTTTTTTCTGGTCACGCCGCGATCAGGAAAGCTTTTCCTTGATGCGAGCAGCCTTGCCGGACAGTTCGCGCAGGTAGTACAGCTTGGCCTTGCGCACGTCACCGCGACGCTTGACGCTCAGGCTGTCGACCAGCGGGCTGTAGGTCTGGAAGGTACGCTCGACGCCAACGCCGTTGGAGATCTTGCGTACGGTGAAGGCGCTGTTCAGGCCGCGGTTACGCTTGCCGATCACCACGCCTTCGAAGGCCTGCAGACGCTGACGGTCGCCTTCCTTCACCTTAACCTGGACAATCACGGTGTCGCCGGGGGCGAACGCCGGGATTTCTTTGTTCATCTGCTCAGCTTCGATCTGGGCAATGATTTTGTTGGTCATGTCACTCTGCTCCTAAGACAGGCCGCGGCCCGCCATCGATACCTAACTATCGTTCCGCTGACGAAGATATTCCGCCAGCAGGTTCTGCTCTTCCCCAGAAAGCGAGCGGCCATCCAGAAGATCGGCGCGTCGCTCCGCAGTGCGTCCCAGGGACTGCTGCAGGCGCCAGCGCCGGATATGCTCGTGGTTACCACTGAGCAACACGTCGGGTACGCGACGGCCCTCATACACCTCGGGTCGGGTGTAGTGCGGGCAATCGAGCAGGCCGTCGGTAAACGAATCCTGCTCGGCGGAATCCACATGCCCCAAGGCTCCGGGCAGCAGTCGCGTAACCCCATCGATCAGCACCATGGCCGGCAATTCACCGCCGGACAGCACATAGTCGCCAATCGACCATTCTTCATCCACGTGCGTCTCGATGAAACGCTCGTCAATGCCTTCGTAACGCCCGGCGATGAGGATCAGATGCTCCTCCTGCGCCAGTTCCCGTACCGCCGCCTGGTCGAGCTTGCGACCCTGGGGGGACAGGTAGATCACCTTCGCCGCCGAATCACCCCGGGCATCGGCCAGGGCGCGCTCCAGCGGCTGGATCTTCATGACCATGCCGGGACCGCCGCCAAAGGGCCGGTCGTCCACGGTCTGGTGGCGATCCTCGGTATAGCTGCGCGGGTTGTAGCAGGTCAGCTCCAGGAGCCCCTGCTTCATCGCGCGACCGCTCACGCCATAGGCGCTCACGGCTTCGAACATCTCGGGAAAGATGCTGATGACATCGATACGCATGGATCAGAAATCCGCGTCCCAGTCGACCTGCATCTCGCCCTTGGCCAGATCCACCGCCAGCACGTACTGGTCGGGCAGATAGGGCAACAGACGCTCACGATCGTCGAGGCTGCCAGCACAGGGCATGACCACCATGACGTCGTTGGCCCCGGTCTCCAGCAGATGATCCACCACACCCAGCCACTGGCCTTCGCGATTGATCACCTTGAGACCTTCCAACTGATGCCAGTAGTAGTCACCGGCGCCCAGCTGGGGCAATTCGCTGCGCGGCACGCAGATCTCGAAACCGGCCATCAGGCGGGCTTCTTCACGATCGTCCAGGCCCTGCAGACGTACCGTCAGGACCTTGCCGTGCAACCGACCGCCGAGCACCTTGACCTGCCGGATCTCGCCTTCGCGCCTGAGCGTCCAGGTCCGATAGTCCAGCAGATTGTCGAGCGGATCGGTAAAGGAGTAGATCTTAAGCTCACCGCGTACGCCGAAGACCGAAACTATCTTGCCCAGGACCACCAGGTCGGGGGCGGAGGTCGGCGTACTCATGATCTTCAGGCGGTAGCCTGAGCGCTCTTGAGCAGCTGAGCGACGCGCTCGGACGGCTGGGCGCCCTGCGACAGCCAGTAGCTGGCACGCTCTTGATCCACCGACAGACGGATTTCGGCGCCGCTGGCCACCGGGTTGAAGAAACCGATGCGCTCGACGAAACGACCATCACGCGCATTGCGGCTGTTGGTCACGGTCAGGTGGTAGAAGGGGCGCTTCTTGGAGCCGCCACGGGCTAGACGGATGGTTACCATTGAACTTCGTTCCTGTAGTCGGTGCTTGTAGCTGTGGGCACACTGGGCCACATGGCCCGAAAGGCCGCATATTCTAAGGGCTGTCACCCGGTTTGCCAATGGCTTTAAACGGTGCCCTCGGCATTGCGGCAGCCTGGAGACTCCAGCAGCGGAGCCTCGTCGCTCGCGAAGGTGCATCAGCACTGGTGCCGACGCCCTTCACAGAGCCCTTGCCGGTGCCGACCATCTGGCGACGGGCGGCACCAGGAAATCACATCTTGGGCATGCCGCCGCCGGGGAGCATGCTGCCCATGCCGCGCATCATCTTGGCCATGCCACCCTTGGCGGTGACCTTCTTCATCATCTTCTGCATCTGCTTGTGCTGCTTGATGAGGCGGCCGACGTCCTGCACCTGGGTACCGGAACCCAGGGCGATACGCTTCTTGCGCGAGCCGCTGATCAGCTCCGGATCACGGCGCTCGGCCGGGGTCATGGAGTCGATGATGGCTTCCATCTGCTTGAAATGCTTTTCCGCGGCGCCCTGGGCATTGCCCATCTGCTGGATGTTCATGCCGCCCATCATGGTCGGCAGCTTGTCCATCAGCGAACCCAGGCCGCCCATGTTCTTCATCTGCCGCAACTGGTCGCGGAAGTCTTCGAGATCGAAGCCCTTGCCCTTCTTGAGCTTCTTGGCCAGCTTGTCGGCCTTCTCGCGATCCAGGGTCTGCTCGGCCTGCTCGATCAGCGAGAGGACGTCGCCCATGCCGAGGATGCGCGAGGCGACACGATCCGGGTGGAAGGGATCGAGGGCTTCGCTCTTCTCGCCCATGCCGATGAATTTGATCGGCTTGCCGGTGATGTGGCGGACCGACAGGGCGGCACCGCCCCGGGCATCGCCATCGACCTTGGTCAGGATCACGCCGGTCAGCGGCAGGGCATCGTTGAAGGCCTTGGCGGTGTTGGCGGCGTCCTGACCGGTCATGGCGTCGACCACGAACAGGGTCTCGGCCGGCTTGGTGGCGGCATGGACCTGCTGGATCTCCGCCATCATCTCGCTATCGATGTGCAGGCGACCGGCGGTATCGACGATGACCACGTCGATGAACTTGAGCCTGGCCTCACGGATGGCGGCCTGGGCGATCTCCACCGGCTTCTGGCTGATGTCGGAGGGGAAAAAGGTGACCCCGACCTCCCCGGCCAGGGTCTCCAGCTGCTTGATGGCGGCCGGGCGGTAGACGTCGGCGGAGACGACCATGACGGTCTTCTTCTTGCGCTCCTTGAGGAAGCGCGCCAGCTTGCCCGCGGTGGTGGTCTTGCCCGCACCCTGCAGGCCGGCCATGAGGATGACCGCCGGCGGCGCGACATTGAGCGCCAGATCCTCGTTCGCCGCACCCATGATGGCTTCGAGTTCGGCGCGCACGATCTTCACGAAGGCCTGTCCCGGCGTCAGGCTCTTGGACACCTCGGTGCCGACCGCCCGCTCCTTGACCCGGTTGACGAACTCCTTGACCACCGGCAGGGCGACGTCCGCCTCGAGCAGCGCCATGCGCACCTCGCGCAGGGTGTCCTTGATGTTGTCTTCGGTGAGCTTGGCCTTGCCGGTAATGTGGCGCAGGCTTTGGGACAGGCGGTCTGTGAGATTCTCGAACATGCGGACATCCAGGGCAGAAACGGCGGCTGACCGACAAGTATAACGAAAGAGCGCCTGACCAGGGATAGCCGCTGGGGCCTGTACCGCATGAATCCGTCAGCAGTGCCCGATTCGGCGGGCAGCTGGGAAGGGTAGGACAGGCACCGGCGCCCAGGCCGGTGCCCGAGGGGACGGGATCAGAAAATCAGCGAGAAGATGCCGATGACTACCACCAGGCCGATCAGAAAGATGATGCCCATGGTACCGCCGAGAAATTTAAGCATGGTCGCGACCTCTTCTAGATATGTACCTCTTGGGACCACCCGGTGGCGGCAAGGGTTCGCCCAGTCTGGCCAGCCGGCGCCAGGGCGCGGCTCAGACTTTCTGTACCGCCCTGTCTGTGCCACACTCGCCTGCTTTCCGCTCTGCTGAAACCGGACCATGCACGCCCTGCTGCCCACCCTCCTGGCCGCCGCCCTCTATCTGCTCGCGACCCTCTACCAGGGCAGTTGCCTGCTGCGCAAACAGCCATCGAACAAGCCCCTGGTCCTGGGTGCCGGCATCCTGGCCCTGCTGCCCCACGCCCTGGCGGTCTACCTGCAGCTGATCCTCGAGCCGACCCTGAGCCTGGACTTCTTCGACGCCTCGAGCCTGATCTCGGCGACCGCCATCGCCCTGATGCTGATCGGTTGCCTGCGCATGCCGCTGCAACCCTTGCTGGTACTGGTCTATCCCCTCGGCGCCGTCACCGCGCTGTTGGCCGAATTCGTGCCGCCGGGCACCGTGACCCCGCTGGACGTATCGCCCAGGATCGTCGTGCACGTACTGCTGTCGATCATCGCCTATGGTCTCTTCACCCTGGCGGTGCTGCAGTCCTGCCTGGTGCTGCTGCAGAACCGTCAACTCAAGAACAAGCACCCCTCGGGACTGATCCGCAGCTTTCCGCCGCTACAGACCATGGAAAGCCTGCTGTTCGGCTTTCTCTGGGCTGGCTGGGTAGTGCTGTCACTGGCGCTGATCTCCGGCTGGTTCTTTGTCGAGGATATGTTCGCCCAGCACCTGATCCACAAGACGGTGCTCTCCTGCATCGCCTGGGTGGTGTTCGGCATCCTGCTGTGGGGTCGCCATCGCTTGGGCTGGCGCGGCCATACGGCGATCCGCTGGACGCTGCTGGGCTTCATCCTGCTGATGCTGGCCTACTTCGGTAGCAAGCTGGTGCGGGAATTCATCCTGCATCGTTGACAGTCGTCGTTCCACTACCTGCATAATCAGGCGACCGAACCACGTTCGGCGCGACCCGGCCAACAGCCGCTTCGCGCCCGGCACGTCATAACAGGTCGTCCCGCCCGTCCCCATCCTCGGACAGCCGCTGCCCCATCGGGCCGCTCCGGCAGACGCCTCCTACAAGAACGACTGCCCGGTAACCCTGCATGTCCACGACCGCTGCCGCCTTCGATGCGCCCACCTCCGTGCCGCGCAATTCCCCCACCCGCGTGGCCACCGCCAGCTTCATCGGCACCGCCATCGAGTTCTACGACTTCTATGTCTATGCCACGGCCGCGGCCCTGGTGATCGGCCCGGTATTCTTTCCCCAGGGCGCGGGCATGGCCCAGACCCTCAGCGCCTTCATCACCTTTGGCATCGCCTTCCTGGCGCGCCCCCTGGGTTCGCTGCTGTTCGGCCATTTCGGCGATCGCATCGGCCGCAAGTCCACGCTGGTGGCCTCGCTGCTGCTGATGGGCATCTCCACCACCCTGATCGGTCTCCTGCCCGGCTATGCCAGCATCGGCGTCTGGGCACCGATCCTGCTGTGCCTGCTAAGATTCGGCCAGGGCCTGGGCCTGGGTGGCGAATGGGGCGGCGCGGCGCTGCTGGCCACCGAGAATGCCCCACCCGGCAAGCGCGCCTGGTTTGGCATGTTCCCCCAGCTCGGCCCTTCCATCGGCTTCCTCATGGCCAACGGCCTGTTCCTGGCCCTGGCGCTGCTGCTGGACGACGAGCAATTCCGCGCCTGGGGCTGGCGCATCCCCTTCCTGCTCAGCGCCCTGCTGGTGGTGGTCGGCCTCTATGTGCGCTTGTCGCTGCACGAGACGCCGGTGTTCGCCGAGGCCATGGCCCGTCGCGAGAAGCTGCGCCTGCCCATGGTCGAGACCTTCGGCAAGCACGGCAAGGCGGTGCTGCTGGGCGCTCTGAGCATGGTGGTGTGCTACGCCCTCTTCTACATCTCCACGGTTTTCTCGCTGAGCTACGGGGTGAAGAACCTCGGCTACAGCCGCCAGGAATTCCTCGGCCTGCTCTGCGTGGCGGTGCTGTTCATGGCTCTGGCCACGCCGCTGTCGGCCTGGCTGGCGGATCGCTTCGGCCGCAAGCCGGTACTGGCGGTGAGCGCCATCGCCGCCCTGCTGTCGGGCTTCGCCATGGAGCCGCTGCTGACCCATGGTTCCAGCCAGGCGGTCGGCCTGTTCCTGGCCCTGGAGCTGTTTCTCATGGGCATGACCTTCGGCCCCATGGGCGCCCTGCTGCCGGAGATCTTCCCGACCCGGGTGCGCTACACCGGTGCCTCGGCGGCCTACAACCTGGGCGGCATCCTCGGCGCCTCCCTGGCGCCCTATGCCGCGCAGCAACTGGTGGAAGCCGGTGGCCTGAGCTGGGTGGGTGGCTATGTCTCGGCGGCGGCGGCCATCAGCCTGGTGGCGGTGCTCTGCATGCGCGAAACGCGCGACCAGTCGCTGTAGATTTTTCTACCCAATAAAAAAGGGCCCCGCGGGGTAATGCCGGTCAGTTAAGCTGACTGGCATTTTTTTTCTGGTCGGATACTTCGAGGGCTTGGCCTTGATGACTCTCGGATAGGCCCGGTAATCGCGCCT
The DNA here is from genome assembly GCF_039908605.1 of Pseudomonas aestiva. Taxonomy (NCBI): domain Bacteria; kingdom Pseudomonadati; phylum Pseudomonadota; class Gammaproteobacteria; order Pseudomonadales; family Pseudomonadaceae; genus Pseudomonas; species Pseudomonas aestiva. The sequence goes on from NZ_CP150916.1 coordinate 3,954,453, forward strand.
ATGCGGTAGAACGAAGTGCGGTGCCAAGGCGTGCAGTTCGGCCATATCACGTGGGATGTTGCCAGGGCTATTCAGCGAAAGGCTCAGCAGGAATTTCAGGATGGCCCAGCTGCAGGCGGAGAAGCTCATCTCGCAGGGATGAACTCCCGGGCACTGGCGACTCATCTGTACCATCTGATAACGCAGTAGGTTGTATCCCAGCAGTAGCCCCCATAGCTCCTGCGCCACCATGTCGGGCGTTTTGCTGCGTAGCGTGTAACGGCCATCGAGTAGACCCTGCTTGATCTCACGATAGCCGAGCTCGATTTCCCAGCGGTGGCTGTAGAGATCGACGATCTCATCGGAGACGAAACGCCCAGGGTCCGTCATGGAAGTAAGGATCTGGCGCCGCTTGCCCTTGACGGTCTTGCTCAGCAGTCGCGCCTGCAAGGTGTCCGGCAAGCCGGGCCATTGTCGGCGGGCCTGCGGCGAAGTTCGAAGGCTGACAATCGCATCCTGCTTGCCCAGTGAGCGTATCACCTCGTATTGGGCGTCTTTGCGCAGTGGCAATAGCCAGTGCCGTTCGTTACCGGTTCGCTGCCAGCGATGTAGCAGACCTAAAGAGTAAAAGCCCTTGTCGAACAACGTCAGCGAATGGTCGGGGGTGCCCTCGATCAATTGCTCGGCCAGCTTCATTTCATTGCTGGCATAAGCGTCGAAGGCGCTGCTTACCAGCAAATGGCTGGTCAGTTCCATCTGGCACACCATGCGGATCTGGGGAAATCCTCCATCACCGTACTGATTGATCGCCGAGCCGTAGCGCTCGCGATTTTCGAGCGTGTCCGGAGCGCGCCAGACCACGCCGTCCACACCGAGCAAGCGCAGCCCCTGCCAGCCTGGATGTTCGGCCGTCTCATGCCAGCGCTGTTGGGTCAGTTGAAACACCTCCCGTACAGCGTCGCTTCCCAATCGCTGACGGCCTTGCACCACCGCGCTGGGCGCTACCAATGGCTTCTGACCGGGCAGCATGATGTCCAGTTGGTTGACCACATCCCAGGCCGACAGGCGACGAAACAGGGCCAGGCCGATGACGCACCAGAGCATGGATTCCAGCGGCAGCCTGCGTTTGCGTAGGGTAGCGACTCCGGCCGTTTCCAGGGCGGTCTTGACCAGCTCAGGATCGAGCAGTTCGCCCAGGGCCTCCAGTGTCTGTGTGGCCGAAGAGAGCTCGCGAGTCATTTCCAAGGCTTGAGCAATACGCATAAAAAATCCGGTGCTTGAGGAATCAAGCACCGGATTCTGTGCGACGACAGTCAGGCGTCAAGGTGAAGCTCTTAACTGACTGGCATTAGCCCGCGGGGCCCTTTTTTCGTGATGCGCAGACGAGGTTACAACTCGACCTTCACCGCCTGGGCGGCACGCACGGCCTTGGCTCGTGCGGCCTCGATGCTTTCGTCGCGGGCCAGGGCCACGCCCATGCGGCGCTGCCCCTTCACCTCCGGCTTGCCGAACAGACGCAGTGCGGTGTCGGGTTCGGCCAGGGCCGCGCCGAGGTTGGCGAAGGCGGTCTGGCGCGAGTCGCCGTCCACCAGGATCACCGCCGAGGCCGAGGGGCCGAACTGGCGGATGGTGGGAATCGGCAGGCCGAGGATGGCCCGGGCATGCAGGGCGAATTCGGAGAGATCCTGGGAGATCAGGGTCACCAGGCCGGTGTCGTGGGGCCGCGGCGAAACCTCGCTGAACCAGACCTGGTCGCCCTTGACGAACAGTTCGACGCCGAACAGACCGCGACCGCCCAGGGCCTCGGTGACGGCGCGAGCGACCCGCTCGGATTCGGCCAGGGCCTGCTCGCTCATGGCCTGGGGCTGCCAGGACTCGTGGTAGTCGCCCTTGACCTGGCGATGCCCGACCGGTGCGCAGAAGGAGGTGCCGCCGACGTGGCGCACGGTCAGCAGGGTGATCTCGTAGTCGAAGTCGACGAAACCCTCGACGATCACCCGGCCCTTGCCGGCACGCCCGCCTTCCTGGGCGTACTGCCAGGCGGCCTGCAGCTCGTCGGCGCTGCGCAGCAGACTCTGGCCCTTGCCCGAGGAACTCATGATCGGCTTGACCACGCAGGGATAGCCCAGCGCCTCGGCGGCGGCGGCGTAGTCCTCGTAGGTGTCGGCGAAGTGATAGGGCGAGGTGGGCAGGCCCAGTTCCTCGGCGACGAGGCGACGGATGCCTTCGCGATTCATGGTCAGCTGGGCGGCGCGGGCGGTAGGCACCACGGTGTAGCCCTCGCCTTCCAGCTCCACCAGGGTGGCGGTGGCGATGGCTTCGATTTCCGGCACGATGAAGTGCGGCTGCTCGCGCTCGATCACCGCGCGCAGGGCGGCACCGTCGAGCATGTCGATGACGTGACTGCGGTGGGCGACCTGCATGGCCGGGGCATCGGCGTAGCGATCCACGGCGATGACTTCGACGCCCAGGCGCTGCAGTTCGATGACGACTTCCTTGCCCAGTTCGCCGGAGCCGCAGAGCAGCACGCGGGTGGCGCTGGGGGACAGGGGGGTACCGATACGGGGCATGACAGATCTCTCCGGCTGATATCAGGTCAGGAAGGCCGCACCGCTCGCCCGCGCCCGCTCGTCGCAACGCAGCAGCACCTCGCGGCGCTCGCTCTCGCTCATGGACATCCAGCGGGTGATCTCGGCAGCGCTGCGCTGGCAACCGATGCAGATGTCCTGTTCGTCCAGGGCACAGACATGGACGCAGGGCGAACGCACGGGTGAATCGGCGGTGGTCATGCGGCTTCCCTCGAATGGCCGCGCATTGTGCCCGTTAACGTCCGACTTGGCATGTGCCTTTACCTTGTCGCTAGGCTCTGCATGAACAGGCCTGCGCTCGGTGATGCTTCGTTGAAAAACGCCTCGGAATGCTCATTTACCACTCGTAAACTCCGCTTCCTCAGCGCTTTTCTCCTCGCCTGACCTTCGCTCGGCGACTTTTCGTACAGAGCCTAACGCTCAATCCCGCCTGGGCGGTGCCTTGAGGACGATACCGGCGTCGTACAGCAGGTTGACCAGTTCGACGATGATCACCGCGGTCAGCCCCCAGATGCGGTGCTCGCCATATTGATAGCTGGGCACCTGCCAGCGCAGGCCGTCGTGGTCGACCCGGAAGGTGTAATCCGGCGGCACCTCGCAGAAGAACCGCAGGGGCACGGTGAAGATCGCGGCGATCTCGGCTTCGCTGGGAATGTATTCGAGCTGATCCGGAATCAGGGCGACGATGGGGGTCACCGCCAGCCCGTAGCGCGACACCAGCGGACTCAGGGGGGCGATCACCTCAACTAGGCCCGGCGGCAGCCCGACCTCTTCCTCGGCCTCGCGCAGGGCGGTGGCCACCAGGTCGGCATCCTCGGGATCGCGCCGCCCGCCCGGCAGGGCCACCTCGCCACCGTGGGTGGACAGGTTGCTGGCCCTCAGGGTGAGCAGCAACTCGGGATGCTCGCCACGAATGATGGGCACCAGCACCGCCGCTTCCTGGTAGCTTTCGGTGCCGCTCAGGGTGCGCGGCTGATAGTGACGCAGGCGCTGGAGCAACTCATCCACGCCAAGATTCTCCCTTGCTCATCGTATCCCCCTGGATCATGGCATGCCCGCCGGGCAATCCCAAGTCCTGCCATCGCTTGCGAGGCCCGGGAGCGTCCCGGCACACTGCAGCAAAACGAGGATGAACCATGAAGCATTGCAATCACTGTGGCGGCCTGCTGGAAGCGCGCATTCCCGCGGGTGACAAGCGGATGCGCCTGGTCTGCAGCCAGTGCGGCGCAGTGCATTATCAGAATCCGCGGGTGGTGGCTGGCTGCCTGGCGACCTGGGAGGGCAAGGTGCTGCTCTGCCAGCGCGCGATCGAGCCGCGCCAGGGTTACTGGACGCTGCCGGCGGGCTTCATGGAAAACGGCGAGACCACCACCGAAGCCGCCGCCCGCGAGACCTTCGAGGAAGCCGGCGCGCAGGTGCAGGGCCTGGAGCTCTATACCCTCTTCGATCTGCCGCACATCGATCAGATCTACATGCTGTTCCGCGGCGAGCTGGTCGACGGCCGCTTTGCCGTCGGCGAGGAAAGCCTGGACGTGCGCCTTCTGGACGAAGCCGACATCCCCTGGTCGTCTCTCGCTTTTCCGACCATCACGCGAACACTAGAATGCTTTTTCGCTGACCGTCGTCGCGGCGAGTTTTCACTGCGCCATGAGGGCATGGCGCCCATGGTGGTCGCCCCCAAGCCTGCCTGAGCTCTTCCGAGGATCTTCCCGACATGCGTCCGTTGCACCTGTTGTTGGCGCTCTGCTATGTGCTGTGCGGTTCGTTGCTTCCCCAGCTGGCTCAGGCCAGCACCAGTGTCACGGTGATCCGCCAGCCGGCCGCGCCGCTGATCGACAAGGTGTTGGTGATCAAGTCGCGCAACCAGCTGCAACTGCTCAGCGGCGATACCGTGATGAAGTCCTATCGCATCTCGCTGGGCAAGAATCCCCGCGGCCCCAAGCTGCGCGAGGGCGACCAGCGTACGCCGGAAGGTTTCTACTGGATCGACTGGCGCAAGACCAGCGACAAGTTCAACCTGGCCATGCACATCTCCTATCCCAACCGGGAGGATCTGGCCCGCGCGCATCAGGCTGGCGTACCCCCTGGCAGCATGATCATGCTGCACGGTACGCCCATCGACGAGGAATACCCCGAGTGGTACTTCAACTCGCTGAACTGGACCAATGGCTGCGTCGCGCTGACCAACCAGGACATGCGTGAGGTCTGGGGCCTGGTCAAGGACGGCACCCTGATCGAGATCCGCCCCTGAGAGTCTATCCAAAGGCTGCTGCGCGTCGGCCGAACCGCGCTGAAGAGGCCCTGGGTCGCCAGCCTGGCCTGGGCGGCCCCGTCGCAATGCTCACTTTCCCTTCGTAAACTCGCGCGCGAGCTCGGTCGAGCGCGAGTCCGATCCGCTTCCTCAGGTGTCTTCGCGGGGGCGCCCAGGCCTTTGCACAGACTCTGCGCCGATAGGCGTCCCCTGTCCTACCCCGCCACCTGCTCCGCCGGCGAGACGATGGTGGTCTTGCCACGCGACCGACCGCTGCTGAGATAGTCGGCGATGGATTCCTGGGTGACCTCGCCAAGGAAGTCGTTGTCGGCGCTGAGTACCGGCAGCCAGGAGGTGTTGAACTGGTACATGCGTGACAGCAGGATGCGCAGGTGCTCGTCGAAGGCCGCAGTGGCCTTGAACGGGGTGACAAAGGGCGCCACCGGTCCGCTCTGGCCGCGCAGGTCACGCCGACGCACATAGCCCAGGCCCTTGTTGGCGGTATCCGTCACCACCACATGGCGGCGATCGTGCTCTTCCATCAACTCCACGGCGTCGCCGATCAGGGTCTCGGCCTGGATCGACGGGGCATTGTCGGCCGCGTCCTCGGCACGGATCAGCAAGAGGCGCTTGAGGGTGCTGTCCTGGCCGACGAAGTTGCTGACGAATTCATCCTTGGGATGGGCCAGCAGGGTGTCCGGATGGTCGAACTGCACCAGGCGGCCGCCACGGAACACGGCGATCTTGTCGCCCAGGCGGATGGCTTCGTCGATGTCATGGCTGACCATGATCACCGTCTTGTTCAGCGCCCGCTGCATCTGGAAGAACTCGTTCTGGATGGCGTCGCGGTTGATCGGGTCCACCGCACCGAAGGGTTCGTCCATCAGCAGCAGCGGCGCCTCGGCCGCCAGGGCGCGGATCACCCCGATGCGCTGCTGCTGGCCGCCGGAGAGTTCGCGCGGATAGCGCGACAGGTACTGCCTGGGTTCGAGCTGCACCATGCTCATCAGCTCGGTGGCGCGCTCGCGGCATCTCTTCTTGTCCCAGCCCAAGAGCTTGGGCACCACGGTGATGTTCTCCTCGATGGTCATGTTGGGAAACAGCCCGATCTGCTGGATCACGTAGCCGATGTGTCTCCTGAGGGTCACCTCGTCGATGCCGGTGGTGTCCTCGCCATTGATCAGTACCCGTCCCGAGGTGGGTTCGATCAGGCGGTTGATCATCTTCAGGGTGGTGGTCTTGCCGCAGCCGGAGGGGCCGAGGAAGACGCAGATCTGGCCCTCCTCCACGGTAAGGCTCACGGCGTCCACCGCGGTCACGTCCTTGCCGTGCTGCTTGAAGGTCTTGGTCAGGCGGTCGAGTTCGATCATCTGGGGCTCCTTAAGAGGCGCTGCGCAGGCCGCGCGGGGTGAGGCGGCGTTGCAGCCACTGCAGGACGAGGTCGGCGACGATGGCCAGCAGGCTGACCAGCACGGCGCCGACGATGAGAGTGGCCATGTCGCTGCGACTGATGGCGGTGAGGATGAGCACGCCCAGGCCACCGGCGCCGATGGTGGCGGCGATGGTCATGACGCCGATGTTCATGACCACGGCGGTGCGCACCCCGGCCAGGATCACCGGCAGGGCGATGGGCAGCTCGACCATCCGCAGGCGCTGCCAGAAGGTCATGCCGATGCCGGCGCCCGCCTCGCGGATCCCCGGTTCGACGCTGGTCAGCGCCAGGTAAGTGTTTCTCAGGATCGGCAGCAGCGAATAGAGGAACACCGCGGTGATCGCCGGCAGCGGACCGAGGCCCTGGCCGAACTTGGAGTAGAACGGCAGCAGGAGACCGAACAGGGCGATGGAAGGCAGCGTCATGACCACCGTGGCCAGCGCCTGCAGCGGTCCGGCCAGTGCAGGGTAGCGGGTCATGAGGATGCCCAGGGGCACGCCCACAAGGATCGCCAGGGTCACGGCGACGCCGACCAGGGTGATGTGCTGGCGGGTCAGTTCGAGGACCTGCAACCAGTCGATGTGATTGAAGGAGGTGACGAAATCCATGGGTCACTGCCCTCCGTCTAGGGGATGCTGGGCAAGGAAGTCGCGAGCTACCTGGGCCGGGGTCTGTCGCTCGATGTCCACCTTGGCATTGAGCTGGCGCATGGTGGCCTGGTCCAGGCTTTCCGCCAGGGGCTTGAGCAACGTGGCGAGATCTGGATGCCTTTCCAGGTAACGGGCGTTCACCACCGGTGCGGCGGTGTAGTCGGGGAAGTAGCCCTTGTCGTCTTCCAGCACCTTGAGCTTGAAGGCGTCCAGGCGGCCGTCGGTGGTGTAGACCAGACCGGTGAACACCTGGCCGTTGCGCAGGGCGGTGTAGACCAGGCCCGGGTCCATCTGGCGGATGTCATCGCGGGTGTAGCTCAGGCCATAGGCCTTGACCAGACCGGCGAGGCCGTCGGAGCGGTTGGCGAACTCGATGTCCAGCGCGGTGAGGTGGCGCTTGCCCGCCTCGGCCTTGAGCAGCCCGGCCAGGTCACTGATGCTGTTGAGTTCGGGATGCTGCCGGGCGACCTTCTCCGGCAGCGCCAGGGCATAGGTGTTGTTGAAGCGGGTGGGCGCCAGCCACGCCAGACCGACCTTGGCGTCCAGCTGCTTGACCCGCTGGTAGGAGGCGTCCTTGTCCAGTCGTTCGGTGACATGGTTGTAGGCCACCAGCGAAGTACCGGTGTACTCCCAGGTGAGGTCGAGCTGGGCGTTCTTCACGCCGTTCCAGGCGATGGTGCTGCCCAGGCCGCCGACGATCTCCGGCTGGTAGCCGTGCCTGGACAGATACTGCCCGGTGAGTTCGGCGAGGATGGCCTGCTCGGTGAAGACCTTGGCACCGATGCGGATCGGATCGGCCTGGGCACCACTGGCCAGCGTCAATCCGAACCAGGCGGCGCCCAGGGCGATAAGCAACTTCTTCATCTCGTCTCCTTAGCGGGCCAGGCCGCGTTCCAGCCAGAGGCGACTGGCGAGCAGCACCAGGCCATCCAGCAGCAGCGCCAGCAGTGCGGTGGCGGCGGCGCCCAGCAGCAGCTGTGACTGGTTCTCCAGGGCGATGGCGGGAAAGATCAGGCTGCCCAGGCTGTTGGCGCCGATGAGAAATACCAGCGGCGTGGTGCCGACATTGATCGCCAGGGCAACCCGAACCCCGCCGATGATGATGGGCACGGCATTGGGCAGCTCCACCTTGGTCAGCACCTGGGTAGGCGTCATGCCGATGCCGGTGGCCGCTTCCTTGAGCGAGGCGGGTACGTTCTTCAGCCCCTCGTAGGTGTTGCGCACGATGGGCAGCAGCGAGGCGAGGAACAGCGCCAGGATCGCCGGTCCGTCGCCAATGCCGACGATGCCCAGGGCAATGGCTAGCACCGCCAGCGGCGGTACGGTATTGCCGATGTTGAACACCTGCATGAAGCGCTCGGCGCTGCGGGCGAATCGCGGTCGACTGAGCAGCACCCCGGCGGGTAGTCCCACCAGCAGCGCCAATACCATGGAAACGGCCACCAGATAGAGATGGGCCTGGAGATAGAACAGCAGATCCGCGCGATAGGTAGCGAGGGTATCCCTACCGATCCAGTGCACCAGCAGTGCCAGGATCACCACTCCCACGGCCGTGCCGAGCAGGAGGGTCTTGAACTTCGCCATGTCAGGCTCCTTCAACGAGCGGACAGGCCGCATGCCTTCCGAGTGCGGACCTCGCGACAGGCGCGAGGCGCAGGACGGCTGTCCGGGTTCAGGGTCGAGACACAGCAGGGCATGGCGGGTATGCCGGCTGGACCAACGGGGCACTGCGGATCTCGGATCTGCCTAGCCCTTGGGTGTCGCTCCCTGGGGAACGACATGGCGCCTTGCCTCGACCGAAGAGATTGACGCCTATCTCAGTCGATAGTTCGTCAGCTCCTTTTCAGGCTAACCCAATAGACTCGCTCAATGCCAATCCGATCGCGAAAACTGCATGACTTGACAGGGTGAAAAGCCCGGGCGAGAGGCTTTCATCTCCCACCACGGACGAGAGGCGCGGGCTAGAGCCGCTGGTAAATGTGTGACGATAAATTTAATAAACTTACTGTTAGCTGCTTGGCAGCACCAGCGCGAAGCTTGTCACAGGCAACGTCGCAAGCCGCCTCGGTTTCGTGGAGCGGCACACAGGCTTACTGACGTACGGTCATCACTGAAACATCTTTCTGTGCGCCAGTGCGGTGACGAGGTTTTGGCACCTCTTTATCATGCCGACGAGTGGCTGACGCTTTGAGGGAACATTCAGCCATACCAAGGTCAATAGGTGGCCCAGTGATAGCACCAAGCGCCATTCCTGGTACCGCTATAAAAACAGACTATTCATTGAGCTAACTTCAAAGGGAACGTTATGAATGACATGACGGCTTGTGCATCGTTGGACTCTGCTGTTCTATTCTCTGCCCCCGTAATGCTGCTGCAACCCAAGGTGGAAAATTGGGTCGTGGTCTATGCTCATGGCGGTCTGATCGCCGATTTCGATGACGAGGCTTCGGCCCGCCGCGAAGCCGAGCAGTGGGCTGGCATCTGCCTGCGTCGCTAAACACCGCCTTCGAATGATCTGCCTGCGCCATCAACCGATGGAAAGCAGTCACAGGCAGCTCATTATCTGCTCAAGTGTCCTTCATCCCGCCCCTCGCCAGACGCCCCAACGGCCGGCCTTGCGCTGTCCGCCAGCCCTACCCAGCTCGCATTTCCGCTGATTTCGCCTGGCATTAACGTTGTCTGGCGCACCTTCTGAGCGTTGCACTGCAACTTCCCGGCGTCTGTTCAGGCCTGATGGCGAGTCGAGCCCCTGCGCCCGATCACCCAACGTCTTCCGTCACTGTCCGGGACCTTGCCGATGACGCTACGCCTGAAATCCGCTATCACCACCCTGTTCGCCCTGCTCTGCCTGGCAGCCACACCGGTCACCCAGGCCGCTCTGCGGGATTTCCCCACCGATCTGGTCGGACTGAATTTCTCCGGTGCCGGCTTCGCCCCTCACGTACTGCCGGGCAAACCGGGCACCAACTATTTCTTTCCCGACGCCGGTCATTACCGGCGCTGGGCGGCCAAGGGTGTCCGGGTGATCCGCTTCCCGGTCATCTGGGAGCGCCTGCAGCCGCGTCTGGGGCAACCCCTGGATCCCGCCTACGCCAAGCTGATCGACCAGACCCTGGACAACGCCAAGCGCTATCGCATGAATGTGATCCTGGATCTGCACAACTACATGAGATACCGCGGCCAGATCATCGGCAGCGCGGCGGTGCCCTATCCGGCCTATGCCGATGTCCTGCAGCGAATCGCCCAGCGCTGGCATGAGCACCCTGCCCTGGTCGCCTACGACATCATGAACGAGCCCCACGATGCGGTTGAGCAGTGGCCGGTGGCGGCGCAGCACGGCATCGATGCCGTGCGTGACGTCGATCGGGCACGACCGATCCTGATCGAAGGCAACGGCTGGTCCAGCAGCTATCTCTGGCCGCGCTACAACGCCAAGCTGCTCGGCCTCAAGGACCCGGCCGACAACCTGATCTATTCGGCGCACGTCTATTTCGACAACGACGGTGGCGGCAAATACCTCAAAAAGGACATGACCGACTTCGACCCGGATGTCGGCATCCGCCGGGTCGAGCCCTTCATCACCTGGCTCAAGCAGCACGGCAAGCGCGGTCACATCGGCGAATTCGGCGTACCGGACAACGATCCGCGCTGGCTGGCAGCCATGGACAGGTTGCTGGCACGGCTGCGGCAGGAATGCATCCCGGCCATGTATTGGGCAGCCGGTCCCAACTGGGGCGACTACCCGCTGGCAATCGAGCCGGTCAAGGGCAAACCCCGGCCGCAGTGGAGCGTGCTGCAGAAGTACGTGAAGCCCGCCGACTGCCAGGCGCTGGGCCCGCGCTGACCGCAGCGCCGCCAGGCGAACCAGGCGGCGCCTTCTTGCAGTTATGCGACAACATGTCCGGAAATCGGTGACTGCAATCACAAAACGCCTGGCCATGGACGGCCTGGCAAGAACTTGCTGGCGTTTAGCGATCAAAATGTAACAGCAAGTAATAGTGCGACTATTAAGACGCTTGCGACGTACAAGAGAAAGGATGCCATGTCAGCTTTCGTATTTCCGCACTACCCCTGCGCTCTTTCCCCCTAACGGCAGCGCTGCATCCGTTCGCCTTTCTTGCCGCACCCTCAGGGATCTCCCATGGAAAGATTTGTCGCTTTGGATAGCTTTCGCGGCCTGCTCGCCGTCGCCGTCGTCCTGTTCCATACCTATGTCGCTCAGGCCGCCTCGGAAAATCCGCTGATCGCCAACGCCTACCTGTTCGTTGAATTCTTCTTCGTGCTCAGCGGCTTCGTGCTCATGCACACCTACGAAAACCGGCTGCGGACCCTGGACGACTACCGCGATTTCGCCATCAGTCGCTCGGCGCGGATCCTGCCGCTGCACCTGGCCATGCTCGGGCTCTATGTACTGCTGGAATGCGGTCGCCTGCTGGCGGAAAAGCTGGGGGTCGGCTTCAACGATCCGGCTTTCAGCGGCGCCACCGCACCCGAGCAATTCCTGCCCAATCTGCTGCTGCTGCAATCCTGGCTGGGCCAGGCCATCACCGGTTCGTTCAACTACCCGTCCTGGAGCATCAGCATCGAGTTCTACCTCTATCTGATCTTCGGTCTGCTGGTACTCAAGGGCCAGGGTCATCAGCGCCAGTGGTTTCTGGCGATCGCCCTGCTGGCGTTCGTGCAGCTGCTGTTTCCCTTCCTGCCGCTGAAGACCGAGATCTTCCGCGGCCTGTCGTGCTTTTTCGCCGGCGCCTGCACCTATCGCCTCTACGTCTGGATCAAGCAGCACAACCGGGGGCAATTCGGTGGCACCCTGCTGGAGCTGGCCTGCCTGATCGCCGGTGCCGCGGTGATGACCTCCGATCTGCCGGTGCCCAAGAAGGGCGTGCTGGCGACCCTGGTGTTCTGCGTCACCGTCCTCACCTTCGCCTTCGAGCGCGGCCTGGTCTCCAGCGTGCTGCACCAGGGGCTCTTCGTACGCCTGGGCGTGCTGTCCTATTCGATCTATCTGTGCCACGCCGCGGTGATCTTCGTGGTCAAGAGTGCCTTCATCGTGCTGGGCAAGCTGCTGCACCAGGACTTCACGGTGGTGGCGCCTTCCCACGACGCGCCGTTGCCCTTCATGATCCGCTACATCGCCACGGGTAGCGTCGTGCTGGACAACCTGGTGGTACTGGTGGAACTGGCGGCGGTCTTCGCCTTCGCCTGCCTGACCCACAGGTACATCGAGATCCCGGGCATGGCCTTGGGCAAGCGGCTGGTCCGCCGCAAACGCACCCCGCCCTGCTGCGACGGCAACATCCAGCCGCAGCGCTGAGCAGCGCCCTGGCAGCCCCACCGACCTCAAGCCGGTGGGGCTGCCCTCTGCTATACTCCGCCCCCTCTTTTTTCTTCCCGCCCAGGTTCATCCATGACCACCCAGGCCGCCGAAGTCGCCAAGCGCCGTACCTTCGCCATCATTTCCCACCCCGATGCGGGCAAGACCACCATCACCGAAAAGCTGCTGCTGATGGGCCAGGCCATCGCCGTCGCGGGCACGGTGAAGTCGCGTAAATCCGACCGCCATGCGACTTCCGACTGGATGGAGATGGAAAAGCAGCGCGGCATCTCCATTACCACCTCGGTGATGCAGTTCCCCTACCGCGAGCATATGATCAATCTGCTCGACACCCCCGGCCACGAAGACTTCTCCGAAGACACCTACCGCACCCTGACCGCGGTGGATTCGGCGCTGATGGTGCTCGACGGTGGCAAGGGCGTCGAACCCCGCACCATCGCCCTGATGGACGTCTGCCGCCTGCGTGACACCCCCATCGTCAGCTTCATCAACAAGCTCGACCGTGACATCCGCGACCCCATCGAACTGCTCGACGAGATCGAGGCGGTGCTCAAGATCAAGGCCGCGCCCATCACCTGGCCGATCGGCAGCTATCGCGACTTCAAGGGCGTCTATCACCTCTCGGACGACCGCATCTACGTCTACACCCCCGGTCATGGTCACGAGCGCATCGCCACCAAGACCATCGACAAGCTGGACTCCGACGAGGCCCGCGCCCACCTGGGCGATCTCTATGAGCGCTTCGTCGAGGAGCTGGAGCTGGTGCAGGGCGCCTGCCACGAGTTCGATGGCGAGGCCTTCCTGCGCGGCGAGATGACCCCGGTGTTCTTTGGTACCGCCCTGGGCAACTTCGGCGTCGACCAGGTGCTCGACGCCGTGGTCGACTGGGCGCCGCGCCCGCTGTCGCGCGCCGCCCACGAGCGGGTGGTGGAACCGGTGGAAGAGAAGTTCTCCGGCTTCGTGTTCAAGATCCAGGCGAACATGGATCCCAAGCACCGCGACCGCATCGCCTTCATGCGCATCTGCTCGGGCAGGTACGAGAAGGGCATGAAACTGCGCCACGTGCGGATCAAGAAGGACCTCAAGATCGCCGATGCCCTGACCTTCTTCTCCAGCGAGCGCGAGCACCTGGAAGAGGCCTTCGCCGGCGACATCATCGGCCTGCACAACCATGGCACCATCCAGATCGGCGATACCTTCACCGAAGGCGAGCTGCTGGGCTTCACCGGTATCCCGCATTTCGCCCCGGAACTGTTCCGCCGCGTGCGCCTCAAGGATCCGCTGAAATCCAAGCAGCTGCGCCAGGGCCTGCAGGAACTGGCCGAGGAAGGCGCCACCCAGGTGTTCTTCCCCGAGCGCAACAACGACATCGTGCTCGGCGCCGTGGGCGTGCTGCAGTTCGACGTGGTCGCCAGTCGCCTGAAGGAAGAATACAAGGTGGAGTGCGCCTACGAGGCCATCAACGTCTGGTCGGCGCGCTGGATCGAATGCGACGACAAGAAGAAGCTCGAGGACTTCAAGAACAAGGCCTTCGAGAACCTGGCGGTGGATGGCGGTGGTCACCTCACCTACCTGGCGCCGACCCGGGTCAACCTGGCGCTGATGGAAGAGCGCTGGCCGGAGATCAAATTCCGCGCCACCCGCGAGCACCACTAAAGGTAATCGCCCTGACCGGTGCACCTGGCGCCGGTCAGGCGTATCGTCCGCCTCCCCGAATCGTCCAGGCGGATCGCCCGCTCTCCTGCCAGGTCTTCCCGCATCAGTCCCGGTCGGAAGACTCGGCTGCGGCCTCCAGCTCCACCATCGTCAACTCCAGCTCCGCCCGCTCGGTCCACTCGCCGTCCAGTTCGGTGCGTACCGCCACGCCCAGCTCCTTGAAGTCGGCCACCTGCTTGACCAGGTTGCCCGGGCCGCCCACCAGTTGGCCGCAGGCCTTGCGATAGGCTTCGCCGGCCTTGTCCAGACTCTTGCCGATACCGTCCATGCTGCCGAGAAAGGTGCGCAGCTTGTCGTAGACCTTGCCCGCGCGCTCGGCCAGTTCGGCGGTATGGCGATTCTGGTCTTCGAAGCGCCAGAGCTGGCGGACGATGTTGAGGCTGGTCAGCAAGGTGGTCGGCGTCGCCACCAGCACGTTCTGCTCGATGGCGCGCTGGAACAGGCTTTCGTCGGCCTTGAGCGCCTCGACGAAGGCCGATTCGATGGGGATGAACAGGAAGACCATCTCCGGCGAATTCAGCCCCGGCAGGCTGAAGTATTCGCGATCGGCCAGCTCGCGGATGCGCTCGCCCACGGCGCGTACGTGCTCGCCCAGGGCCAGGCGGCGCTCGCCTTCGTCCTCGCTGTTGACGTAGCGGGTATAGGCGTTGAGCGACACCTTGGCGTCCACCACCAGGTGCTTCTTCTGCGGCAGATGGATCAGCACGTCCGGCCGCCGCCGACCGGTCTCGGTGGTGAAGCTGCGTTCGCGGACGAAATCACGCCCTTCACGCAGGCCGGAGCGTTCCAGCACGTTTTCCAGGATGAGCTCGCCCCAGTTGCCCTGGGCCTTCTTCTGGCCGCGCAGGGCGGTGGCCAGGTCGTGGGCCTCCTGGGTGATCTGGCGGTTGAGCTCCTTGAGGTCGAGCAACTGCTGGCCGAGCGCCGCCTGCTGCTGGACATCCTTGTGGTGGATGTCCTCGACCTTGGCGCGAAAGCCTTCGATCTGCTCGCGGAACGGCCGCAACAGCGCATCCAGGGATTGCTGGCTGTGCTGGGCGAAGGCCTGACCCTTGGCGTCGAAGATGCGCCCGGCCAGTTGTTCGAATTCCAGCTTAAGTTGCTCGCGACTCTCGCGCAGCAGCAGCTGCTGCGCCTGGAAGTGCTCTTCCTTCTGCTCCAGGGTGGTCCTGAGCGTGGCGTGCTCTTCGGCCAGGCGCGCATGACGCTCCTGCACCTCGGCATGCAGCTGCTGCTCGCGGTGCTGGCGCTCGCGCAGTTCGGCGAGCTGCTCCTGGCTGCCCTGTAGCTGAGCCCGGGTGGCCTCGGCCAGGGCGTGCTGTTCGGCGGCCTGCAACTGGGCCTGGCGGGTCTGCTGGCGCAACTCGGCTTCCAGCTCGCGAGTGGCCTCCAACTGACGCTGCAGGGTGGCGGTGCGTTCGCGCTCGGCGCCCAGTTCCACCACCTGGCGACCATTGGCCAGCTCGGCCCGCTGCAGGTCGTCGCGCAGCATGTCGTAGCGCTCAGCGGCGCTGTCGAGTTGCTGTTGCAGGTAGCGTTGGCGCCCGGTCAGCCAGACGGCCGAACCCGCCCAGCCAGCCAGCAGCAACAGGGGAAGCACAAGGGAAACGAAAGGCAGGGAAGTCATGGCGCTCTCATCGCGGACGGCTCCCCTCACCTTAGGCAGGCGCACGGGGAGCGTCCAGCATTTATCTGTACATTTACACAGTGTTTCGCAAATCCAGATCCAGCCCGCTGACGCGGCGGACCCGTCGGGCCACGGCCTCGGCGAAGATGCCGCCGCGGGCCTCGATCAGGGTGAAATCATCGCGCGCCCGGGTGATGCCGGTATAGACCAGCTCCTTGGTCAGCACTGGACTGAGCTGCTCGGGTAGCAGCAGGGCGGTATGGGCGAATTCCGAGCCCTGGGATTTGTGCACGGTCATGGCGAACACCGTCTCCACCGCCGCCAGCCGGCTGGGCAGGACGAATCTCAGGCCGCCGCTGCCATCGCCGCGGGGAAAGGCGACCCGCAGGACCTTGCGCCCCGGCTGGTTGGCGTCCGGCAGGCAGAGGGTGATGCCGATGTCGCCGTTCATCAGCCCCAGGCTGTAGTCGTTGCGCGTCACCAGCACCGGGCGGCCCTCGTACCAGCCATGCTCGCCCGCGAGCAGACCAGCCGCCAGCAGGGCGCTGGCGATGCGCAGGTTGAGGCCTTCCACGCCCCAGGGCCCCTTGCGCACGGCGCAGAGCAGTTGGAAGTCGTCGAAGGCGGCCAGCACCTGGCCGGCCCAGCGCGTCCAGGCCGGGTCCTCCAGCACGGTGTCGAGCTGGGGCCGGGCCTCCTGCAGGACCTGCAGATAATGACGATAGCCGCGGGCGCGCCCGCGCCCTTCCAGCACCAGGCGTTCCAGGGCACGATCCTCCGGGCCCTTGAGCAGCACGCGATGAAGATCTGCGTAGCCGCCGTCGACCAGCACCTGCTGTGCACCCGGGCCGTCCTGGGCATTGACCCGACGGGCCAGCTGGCCGATGCCGCTGCCGGCACCGAAGCGCCGCGAGCGTCTGAGCATCACCACCTGCTGCGCCAGGGCGTCACCCTGGTCGTCACCGACCGTCAGCGGCGTCTGGGCCAGCAACTGGCCACTCACGGCTTCCAGCCAGGCGCGGGTAGCCGGACTGTAGCGTCCGGCTTCGGCATCCCGACAGAGATCGCCCAGCACCGCGCCCGCCTCCACCGAGGCCAGCTGATCCTTATCACCCAGCAGGACCAGGCGCGCTCTGGGCGGCAAGGCCGCCAGCAGGCTGGCCATCATTTCCAGGTCGATCATCGAGGCTTCGTCCACCACCAGCACGTCCAGCGGCAAGGGCTGCCCGCGGTGATGACGGAAGTGCCGGGTGTTGGGGCGACTGCCCAGCAGCCGGTGCACCGTGGTCACTCCGGTGGGGATGTGCCGGCGCAACTCGTCGTCCACCGGCAGGCGACTGACCTGGCCGCCGATGGATTCGGTGAGGCGTGCAGCCGCCTTGCCGGTCGGTGCGGCCAGGCGAATGCGCAGGGGGCGACCGGCTGCCACTGCGGGCGCCTGGAGCAGCGCCAGCAGCCGCACCACGGTGGTGGTCTTGCCGGTGCCGGGGCCGCCGGTAATGATGCTGAAGGCGCCCCGTACTGCCAGGGCGCAGGCCAGTTTCTGCCAGTCGGGTTCGCCACCCGCCTCGGGATCCGGCGGAAACAGCCGGTCGAGGCGCTCGGCGAGATCCGCCGGCAGCGGCTCGGGAGTGGCCAGGCGCTGACGCAGGCTGGCGGCCACCGCCCGTTCGTAACTCCAGTAGCGCCGCAGGTAGAGGCGCTCGCCGCCCAGCACCAGCGGTCGCTCCGGACAGCTGCCGTCGCCATCGACCAGGACGCTGGCCCGCAGCGCCCGCTGCCAGGCGTCGAGGGTCTGGCCATGCAGCAACTGCGACGGCAAGAGCGAAGCGCGTGCCTCGTCGCCCTCGGGCGGCAGCGACAGGGCGGCGTCGGGATTGCGCAGGGTGGCGGCGAGATCCAGGCAGACATGGCCATGGCCGAGCTGATGGCTGGCCAGGGCCGCGGCCAGCAGCACCGCCGAGTCGCCCTGGGGTTCGAGTTCGCCGAGAAAGCTGGTGAAGGCCCGGTCCACCTGGCGCAGCCAGCCGCGCTGCACCCAGAGTTCCAGCAGGCGAAAGAGGTCGTCACGCTGTTCGAGCGGGGCGAGGGGACGCTCCTGGGCCAGGGATGCCAGGCGCAGCAGCCGTTCGGTGGCGGGGCTGAAATCAGACATGGGCATTCTCCGCACCACTGAACAGCAGATCCAGGGTCTCGATCAGGGCCTGGGCGGGTCGCTCGACGAAGACGCCGTGGCCGGCCGGATCGCAGCCGCGCAGGAAGAGGTAGACGGCGCCGCCGAAATGGCGCTCGTAACTGTAGTCGGGCAACCGCGCCTTGAGCAGCCGGTGCACGGCCAGGCTGTAGAGGACGTACTGCAGGTCATAGCGCTTGGCCAGGACAGCGGCTTCCATGGCCGCGCGGGTGTAGGCCCCGGCCTCGGCGCCCAGCCAGTTGGACTTGTAGTCCACCACGAAATAGCGGCCCTCGTGCTCGAAGACTAGGTCGATGAAGCCCTTGAACAGGCCGTTGAGCTGGCCCGGCTCCAGCATCGGCCGCGCCTGGCCGCCATGGGTGCCACGACTCACCAGATCATCCAGCCGCTCCAGATCGACGCCATGGGTGGCGAACCAGAATTCCATCTCCACCTGGTAGCGCGCCAGTTCGCCCAGGCGCTGGTTGCCCCCCGGCAACGGCAGCGGCAATTCCAGCAACTGGCGCAGCCAGCCCTGCAGGATGGGAATCCAGTGATTCCAGCCACGCCGCTGGCAACGCCGGGCGATCAGGTCGTCCAGCCGCTCGGGCGCGGCCTGGATGGCGATGAAGCCTTCCTCGCCGACCCACTCCAGCAGGCTGTGCAGAAAGGTTCCCGGACCGGGGCCGCGGGGAAAGCGATGCAGGTCTTCGCCGGCCGCCGGCTGGCGCGCCTCGTCCGGGGCCAGGCGGTCGTCGTCGAACAGCTTCTGGGCCGCCGGGGTATCCAGGTCCAGCTCCAGGTTGAACGGGTCCCCCTCCCGTGCCTCGCCCAGCCGCGTGCCGATGCGCAGGGCACTGTAGGAAGCGATCCACCAGTCCTCGCGGGCGGCCCGCCGGGCTGTTAGCGCCTTGAGGGTCACCGGGGCTTCACGGGCCTCGGCCAGGCGGGCCGGATCGGCGGCGGGCAACGGCAGGATCAGGGTGTCGGATTGCGCACCGACCAGGGTGGTCAGGGCCGTGTCCAGGGCCGCCGAACTCGCCAGGGGCTCGCCACCGGTGGCCAGGTAGCCCAGGGCGCTGCGGGCGAAGCCGGATTCCTTGCTGCGCCCGCGCTTGAGATCGGCCACCCCGACCCAGCAGGCATGGCGGGCCCGGGTCAGGGCGACATACAGCAGGCGCAGGTCTTCGGCCAGACGCTCGTCGTCGGCGCGGGCCAGTTCCTCGGCGGAGGGCTTGAAGGTCCGGCGCACCTGCCCCTGGTCATCGTGATAGCGCAGCGGCAGCGTGGCGCCCTCCTCGGCGCGATAGGCGCAGGCGAAGGGCAGGAACACCAGCGGGTATTCCAGGCCCTTGGACTTGTGCACCGTCACCACCTTGACCAGCTCGGCGTCGCTTTCCAGGCGCAGGATCTGCTCGTCGGCGGCCCCCTGGGCGGCCAGTTGCTCCGCCAGGTGGCGGATCAGCGCCTGTTCGCCGTCCAGCTCGC
The DNA here is from genome assembly GCF_039908605.1 of Pseudomonas aestiva. Lineage (NCBI taxonomy): Bacteria > Pseudomonadati > Pseudomonadota > Gammaproteobacteria > Pseudomonadales > Pseudomonadaceae > Pseudomonas > Pseudomonas aestiva. The sequence continues at coordinate 3,973,695 of NZ_CP150916.1, forward strand.
CAGCGGCGCGCTGCAAGAGCTCGGCGAGGTGCAGCAGATTGGTCAGCACCCGCTCGCCATCGGCGCGGGCCATCAGCCGCTGCGGCAGCCGGAAGTCCTGCAGCAGGCGCCGCAGCATGGGCAGCACCCCCTGGCCGCGCCAGAGCTGGCGATAGCCACGGAATTGCAGGACCCGCGACTCCCAGGCCTGCTCGTCGTGGTTGAGGGCATCCAGTTCGGCCAGCGGCAGGTCGAGGGTCAGGCTGCCCAGGGCGGCGCGCAGCCGGCGATCCACATCGGGCTCGGCGCAGGCCTTGAGCCAGTCCAGCAGGCAGCGGGCCTCCTGGGCGGTGAATACCGAGTCCTTGTCCGACAGGTAGACGCTGCGCACCCCGCGCCGCACCAGCGCCTGGCGCACCGCCTGGGCTTCGCTGCCGGCGCGCACCAGGATGGCGATATCGGCGGGCCGCAGCGGCACCAGTTCGCCGTCTTCACGGCGAAAGCCGGCCCTGCCCTCGGCGGCCAGGCTCAGCAGCCGGACGATCTCGCTGGCGGTGCCCTCGGCCAGGGTGGCGCGATAGGCGGTGCCGGCCAGGGGCTCGTCGCCGGCCAGTTGCCAGAAGGTCAGGGCCGCGCCCGGCACGCCGTCGATTTCCAGGGCTTCGCGCCGGCCCTGGGCGCGAACCGGCTCGAAGGGCACCGGATTGTCCTCGCCCTCACGGAACAGGAAGGCAGCGCGCGGTGCCGTCATCTCGCCGTGTTGGAATACCTGGTTGACCGCCGCGACCATGGCGGCAGTGGAGCGGAAGTTGGTGTCCAGCGAGTGCAGGTGACCGGCATTGGCACGACGCGCCTGCAGGTAGGTATGGATATCGGCGCCGCGAAAGGCATAGATGGCCTGCTTGGGGTCGCCGATCAGGAACAGGCCGGTACCCTCGCCCGCGCCATAGACAGTGTTGAAGATGCGGTACTGCACCGGGTCGGTGTCCTGGAATTCGTCGATCAGCGCCACCGGGAATTGCTCGCGGATCAGCGCCGCCAACCGCGCCCCGGCACCATCGGCCTGCAAGGCTCTATCCAGGCGGGTGAGGATGTCGTCGAAACCCAGCTCGGCGCGGCGCAGCTTCTCGCGCTCGAATTTCTGCTGCACCCAGGCCGCCGCGTGCTCCAGCAGCGGCACCTCGGGGCTGGGCAGCTCGGCCAGTTGCCCGGGCAGGCGCGCCATGGCCGCCAGGGCCGGATGATCCGGCGGACTGGCCTTGGTCCAGGCCTCGGCGAAGCCCTCCTCGGTCAGCCGGGTAAAGCCGGTGCCGATATCCAGGTCCTCGCTGGCGGGGTTGTCCGCCCAGGCGACCAGCTTGTCGCACCAGGGCCCGAAGAATCTCTTCTGCAACTTGCGGCCGTCGACCACCTTGGCATCGCAGCCGGCCTGGCAGAGTTCGCGCAACTCTTCGGCCCACTTGCTCCAGGGCGCCTTGAGCCGCGCCAACCGCTCTCGGCGTTCGGCCAGGGCGGTAGCCAGCAAGGCGGCGGGTTCGCCCCGGGGGGCGCCCAGGGCCTCGCTCAACAGGGGGCGCAGGCGCGCGGCCAGGGCACGGGGTTCGCCCCAGTGCTCGATCACCCAGTCCAGCGCTTCCCCTTCGAGGGGATAGCAGAAGCGCCGCCAGTAGTCGCGCACCACCTGGGCGAGCAGCTCGCTCTGATCCTGCTCCAGGTTCTGCACGAAGAGACTGCCACTGTCGAAGGCGTGCTCGCGCAGCATGCGCTGGCACCAGCTGTGGATGGTGGAGACGGCCGCTTCGTCCATCCACTGGGCGGCGATGTCCAGGCGCCGGGCGCAATCGGCCCAGGCCTCGACGGCAAAGTCCTCGCGCAATTCGGCGAGCAGCGGATCGGGCGCGGCGATCTCGTCGCGGAAGAAGCGTGCCGCCTCGGCCAGGCGATGGCGAATGCGATCACGCAATTCCTGGGTGGCGGCCTCGGTAAAGGTCACCACCAGGATCTGCGGCGGCAACAGCTCGCGGCCGAAGGCCGTCTCGGGTGTACCGTGCCCCAGCACCAGACGCACATAGAGTGCGGAGATGGTGAAGGTCTTGCCGGTGCCGGCACTGGCTTCGATGAGCTGATTGCCCTGCAGCGGAAAGCGCAGGGCGAGCGGACGCTGACTCATGCCTGTCCCTCCCCGCCCACCACCTGCCAGCCGGCGGTGTGCACCGGCGCATAGAGGGTCTGGCACCAGCCATCGAATTCCTCGTCGGCCAGCAAGGCGGCGAAGTCCGGATACTGCCGGCGCAGTGCCGGGTGGGTCGCGGCCTCGCCCTGATAGGCCTGCTCGGCGGCGGCCAGGGACTTGTCCGGGTCATTGGCCAGCCAGGCGAAGGCGGTGCGCGGCGCCACCGGCAGCGGACGCCGCTGCCCCAGGGCCCAGGCATCAAGCAATTCGTTCAGCTGACGCCGGGCCCGCTCGGCGTCCAGCGGCGCCAGCAGCAGGGTCAGATCGGTCGCCACCACCGCGGTGGTAAGCTGCAGGCCACCGGCCGCGGCGACCAGATGTTGCACCCAGGGTCGCAGCAGCCGATGCCACTTGCGAGTGCGGGTATTGCCCAGCCCATTGGCCTGGGCAGTCAGGGCCAGCAACCCCTCAGGGCCACGACGCAGCCGTTCGAGGTTGGCCACCAACTGCAGCTCCTTATGGGCGAGATCCAGGGTCACAGCCTCTTCCAGGGGTTCGGGCCAGCGCAGCGCCAGGGCCTCGACCTGGGCGACCACGGCGGGCAGCGGCTCGCGCAAGGCCCGCCCGGCCCGTTCGCCAAAGCCCGCCAGCGGCAAACGACCGCTGCCGCGCAAGCGCTCGGCGGCGGCCATCAGCGCCTGATCCGCCTCGGCCGGCACGGACAGTGCCGCCGCCAGCAGGTCTTCGCCCAACTGGTAGCGGGCCAGGGCATCCAGGCCGAAGGGCTCTTCGTCTTCCGCCGGCGCATCGGGCGCCGCGAAGTGCACCTTGAGGCGATTGGCAAAGAACAGGTCCACCGGTCCGCGCAGAAAGCGCGCCAGGTCATCGAGGCCCAGGGGTTCTTCGGGTGCCAGTGCCGGCAACAGGTCATCCTCGTCGCGGGTGGTGCGGTCATGCACGCCCAGCCATTCGGCGGCAAAGCTGAAATAGCCGCGCTCGCCGCGGAAGTAGCGGGCGCTGAAGGGCTGCAGCGGATGCGCCTGGGTCAGGGCGGCCAGCAGGCGCTCCGGTTCTTCTTCGTGCCCCGCCAGCCGCCAACCGGCCTGAAGATGGTCACGCAACTGGGCGACCAGCACCGACGGCGGACGCTCGCTGTTGTCGCGGATGCTGCGCCCCACCCAGCTGACATAGAACTGATCGCGCGCCGAGAGCAGCGCCTCCAACAGCAGATAGCGGTCGTCTTCACGCCGCGAGCGGTCACCGGGACGATAGTCCTGGGCCATGAGATCGAAATCCAGCGGCGACTGGATGCGCGGATAGGCGCCATCGTGCATGCCCAGCAGGCAGACCACACGGAAGGGAATGGCGCGCATGGGCATCAGGGTGCAGAAATTGACCGCTCCGGCGAGAAAGCGCTGGGCCAGGCCCCCTGAATCCAGTCCGGCCAGCCAGGCCTCGCGGACCACGGTGAGCGGCAGCTCTTCATCCAGGGCGACGTCCTCGCACAACTCCAGCCAGCGCTCACGGAGATTTTCCAGCTGCTCCAGCAGGTATTCGTCGTGCTCGTCCTGGGCGCTGAAGAACAGCGCCAGCAGCGCCTGCAGACGGGCGCCCCACTCCGCCGGCCGGGCCGGTTGGGCCAGCGCCGCCTGGGCCGCGTCCAGGGCATCGAGCAGATCCACCAACGGCCCGACCAGGGCCGCGTCCAGGCCACCCACCTCGTCGAAGGGCTCGATATCGCCCAGGGCGGCGCCGCTGCCCACGGCGTAGCCCAACAGCATGCGCCTCAGCCCGAAGCGCCAGGTGTTCTGCGTCAGCCCCTCGGGCAGATCGAGACGACTGCGCTGCTCGGCATCCAGCCCCCAGCGCACGCCGGCGCCTTCCAGCCAGAGGTGCAGGGTCGGCAGATCACCTTCGCGCAGTCCGAAGCGGGCGCGCAGCGCCGGCACATCCAGCAGATCGAGGATCTCGCTCAGGGCGAAGCGGCTGTCAGGCAGTTGCAGCAGGTGCTCCAGGGCGATCAGCAGCGGCTGGAAACCGCGCTGGTGCTGGTCGGCCAGGCTGAAGGGAATGAAGCGCGGATCCTGGCGTTCGAGCTGGCCGAACACCGCGCGGATGTGCGGCGCATAGGCATCGATGTCCGGCACCATGACGATGACGTCGCGCGGCCTGAGGCTGCCATCGCTGCTGAAGCGCGCCAGCAACTGGTCATGCAGGATCTCCACTTCGCGCTGCGGACTGTGGGCCACATGGAAGCGCATGGACCTGTCGCGCGCCGGATCCACTGCCGGCCAGCGTTCGCGGGTCTCGCTCAGCGGACGCAGTTCGAGGATATCGTCCTGCAACTGGCCGAGCAGGTGCTGGGGTTCGGTGTCGGCGAAGAGGTCGATGCGCCCACCGTTGAGGTCCTCGAACAGGCGACGATAGCCATCGGGTTCGTCGAATTCGTCCAGCAGATGGATGTAGTCGCGCCCCTGCTTGCCCCAGCTCGCCAGCAGCGGCTGGCCGTGCTGGTGCAGCGCCTCGGCATCCAGCGTCTGCGGCATGCCCGGCTTGCGCTGCTGGCGTCGGTAGTTCTGCCGCAACAGGTCCTGGTCGGCAACGATGTCGGACCAGTGATGGCGACAGGGGTTGTGCACGCAGAGCAGCACCTGGCTGAAGCGCGCCAGCGCGGCCAGGGCCTCGAGAGTCTGCGCCGGAATCGCCGACAGCCCGAAGATCACCACCCGCCGCGGCAGACCGGCCGGCGGCTCGGTCGCCGCCTGCATGACCTCCAGGAAGCGCCGGTGCACCCCGGCGCGACTGCGGGCCAGGCCACCGTCGCCCACGTCGGCCAGCAGCGCCCGCCACAGCTGCGCCTGCCAGCGACAACTCTCCGGCAGCGGGCGCCGGCCGTCACGCAAGCTGGCCAGCAGATCGCGGCCCGCCGCCCAGTCGTTGAGCCAGTCGGCGCGATAGACCTGGTAGCCGTCATAGAGATCGGCCAGCCGCTCGGCCAGCTGGTATCTCTTGCGCAGATCGCCGTCATCGTCGAGAAAGCGCCGCAGCGCGGCAAAGTCCGGTTGCAGGAGCAGCGTCGGCAAGAGCCGCATCAGGCGCCAGGTCAGGGGCGCGCGGTCCAGCGGCGAGGAAGGCGGTACCTGGTCACGACCTAGTACCTGGCGATAGGTCCGCCAGAGAAAGGCCGCCGGCAGTTGCACTTCCAGCGCCGCGGCCACTCCGCAGCCGCCCTCGTCGTCCCCGCGCGGATCTTCAGCCAGCGCCAGCTTGAGCCACTGGGCGATGCCATTGCTCTGCACCAGCACCTGTTCGTTTTCCAACGGTGCCAGGGGATAGCGCCGCATCCAGCCGACCGCCAGGCCGCGCAGCTCTTCGAGCCGATTGCCGTGTACCACCATGAATCCGGGAGTGAGCGCCTCGGACATCCTACGCCTCGCTGTTCGCTGTCTGCGGCCAGGGTAAGGATCACCCGCGCCGGATACCAGTCCGCAATGTGCTGACCGACGCATGACGCAGCGCACAGCCGCCCGCGTCTCCCCCCTGCGACGGGGTTCCAGCCGGTAGACTCACGGTCTATCGGCCGTCGGCCATCGACAGGATGTTTTCATGCGTTTCCTCGTTGCCCTCCCCTTGCTCCTGGGCGCTGCCCTCGCCCATGCCGATAACGGCGAGCCCGTCGACTGCGCCAGCCTGCAGGCCCAATTGCCGCTACCGGCGCTCCAGCAGACCTCCGGCCTGCCGCTGGCCTATGCCCGGCAGATCGCCGGCGGCTGCGCCTTCACCGATCGCGACACCGGGCAACCGGCCAACTATCTGCTGGGCTTGTCGGCGGGCTACGAGAATGGCGGTCGGGCGCTGCCCAAGCTGCGGCGGCAGGTGCAATCGCTCAGCGAGCAACTGGAGTGCAAGGCCATCGATGGCCTCGGCGAAGGCGCCAGCGCCTGCAGCAAGCCGCTGCTGGGCACCCAGGTCTTCTTCATCAAGCGCGACCGCATCCACACGATCACGGCGTCCAGTCCGCTGGAATACGAGAAACCCGAGTTGGCCGCCAAGCTGCGCCAGGCGGCCCAGGCGACCGCCCAGGCCTGGGCGCAGCGGCTATAGGGAAGGCGCGTCCTAGTGGCCGCGGCGATTGAGGTCTTCGGAGTAAAGATCGTCTTCCAGCTCATTGCCCGGGATGGCGTGTTCTTCCGCCGCCCAGGCACCCAGATCGATCAATTTGCAGCGGTCGGAACAGAAGGGCCGGTTGGCGCTCTTTTCGCTCCATTCCACGGGTGCGCCACAGGTGGGACAATCCACGGTAAGAGTGCTCATGCTTGGCCTCCGTCAAGGGTCAGATAAAAGGAATGCAGGCGCTCCACCTCGGTGTGGAGCTGGGCGAGATCGCCGTCGTTGCAGATGACATCATCGGCCTTGGCCAGCCGCTCGGTACGCGGCAGCTGTGCCGCCAGGATGGCCCGCACCTGAGCCTCGTCGACCCCATCGCGACGCATGGCCCGCTCAAGCTGCAGCGCTTCCGGCGCGTCTATCACCAGCCCCCGCCGGACCAGCGCCCGCTGGCCGGATTCGAACAGCAGCGGCGACACCAGGATGGCATAGGGCGACGCTGCGCGGGCCAGGGCTGCCAGAATTTCCTGGCGAATGAGAGGATGCAGCAGGGCTTCCAGCCAGCGCCGCTCGGCCGGATCGACAAAGATCGCCGCCCGCAGCGCCGCCCGATCCAGGCTGCCATCCGGCCGCAAGACAGCAGGCGAAAAATGCTCCGCGATCTCGGCCAGTGCCGGCCGGCCCGGCTCCACCACCCAGCGGGCGGCCTGATCGGCGTCGACACAGGTGATGCCCAACTGGGCGAAATGCTCGGCAGCGGCGCTCTTGCCACTGCCGATGCCCCCGGTCAGGCCGAGGGTCCAGGCAGAAGTCATCGGAATCCGGCGAAGTTCAGGTACAGGCCGGTTATTTGATCACCCCAGAGCAAGGCAATCCACCCCGCCACGGCCAGATAAGGGCCAAAGGGCAGGGGCGTACTGGTTTCCGCACGCCGCAGCCGCAGGGTGATGACGCCCAGGATGGCACCCACCAGCGATGACAGCAGGATGGTCAAGGGCAGGATCTGCCAGCCCCCCCAGGAACCGAGCAGCGCCAGCAACTTGAAGTCGCCATAGCCCATGCCTTCCTTGCCGGTCACCAGGCGGAACAGCTGGAACACCAGCCACAGACTCAGATAACCCGCCACCGCGCCCCAGACGGCATCGCCGAGGTTGGTGAACAGCCCGAACTGATTGGCGACCAGCCCCAGCCACAACAGCGGCAGAACGATCACATCCGGCAACAGCTGGTGATCGGCATCGATCAAACTGGCCGCCAGCAGGCCCCAGGTCAGCAGCAGAAAGGCCCCGCCCTGCCAGGTCACGCCTAGGTGCCAGATGACCCAGGCGGACAGCAGCCCACAAGCCAGCTCAACCAGCGGGTAACGTAGGCTGATGGAAGCCTGACAACCCTTGCAACGACCGCGCAGGAGTAGATAACTCACCACCGGCACGTTTTCCCAGGGCCGCACGGCCCGCTGGCAATGGGGGCAACGCGAGGCAGGCCGAGCCAGATTGAAAGCAGGCCCCACGGGCTCGGCCGGCAGCTCCAGCACCTCACGCGCCTCCGTCTGCCAATCCCGCCTCAGCATCACCGGCAGCCGATAGACCACCACATTGAGAAAGCTGCCCACCAGCAACCCCAGGATCAGCGCGCAAAGCGCCGCGGCCAGAGGCGCGCTGGCTAATAATTCCAGCAGCGCCATCAGACCACCGAGCCGAGCTGGAAGATGGGCAGGTACATGGCAATGATCAGACCACCCACCAGCACCCCGAGGACCGCCATGATCATCGGCTCCATCAGGGTGGTGAGATTGTCGACCATGTTGTCGACTTCGTCCTCATAGAAGGTCGCCACCTTGGACAGCATTTCGTCCAGCGAACCCGACTCCTCACCGATGGCCGTCATCTGGATGGCCATGGACGAGAACACCCCGGTCGTACGCATGGAGAAGTTGAGCTGCATACCGGTGGAGACATCGCCCTTGATCTTCTCCACGGCGTTGCGGAACACTACATTGCCGGTCGCACCCGCCACCGAGTCCAGGGCATCCACCAGCGGAACGCCGGCCGCAAAAGTGGTGGCGAGAGTACGGGCATAACGGGCAATGGCCGACTTGTAGAGAATGGAGCCAATCAACGGAATCTTCAGCAGTCCACGGTCGGTAGCGTCACGGAATTTTTCCGATTTCTTGTAGAAGTGCCGCAGGACGAAGGCCAGCACGAAGAGCCCGCCCAGTACCAGCAGCCACAACTCCTGCAGGACTTCGGAAATGGCGATCACCATCAGGGTGAACGCAGGTAGTTGCGCCCCGAAGCCCTCGAACACCGATTGGAACTGAGGCACCACCTTGATCAGCAGAATGGCCGACACGATTACCGCGACGATGATAACTGCCGCCGGATAGGTCATGGCCTTCTTGATCTTCTTCTTCAGCGCCTCGGTCTTTTCCTTGTAGGTGGCTACCCGATCCAGCAAGGTCTCCAAGGCACCCGATTGCTCACCCGCATCCACCAGATTGCAATAGAGGTCGTCGAAATACTGCGGCTGCTTGCGCAAGGAGTTGGCCAGGCTATTACCTGCGGCAACATCCTGCTTGATGTCGTCGACCATCTTGCGCATGTTGGGATTGTCGAAGCCCTCACCAATGATGTCAAAGGCCTGGAGCAGAGGCACACCTGCGGTCAGCATGGTCGCCAGCTGTCGAGTAAACAGGGCGATATCCATGGGCTTGATCTTCTTGCCCTTGCCGAATAGCGACACCGACTTCTTGCGCACCCGGGTCGGATTGATCCCCTGCTTGCGCAACTGCGCCTTGATCAACGCAGGATTCAGGCCCGTCATCTCGCCCTTCACCTTGGTCCCTTTGCGATCGGTCCCCTCCCAGGTGAAGCTGCCCATCTTGATAGCTTTATCGGCCATGGCCTCGACTCACAAAGACTCGGTCCGCCTTGGCGGACGCGTCAGAAGAATGCTCTATGCAGAGCCGGTTGCGGCTTTAAAGGCAAGCATCGCGCCAAACGTCGACGGCTTTAGCGCTCTGCGACAATCAAGACGCATGGACAGCAACTATCCGACGCACCGCTCTAGTCCCCTTTCCCTCTGGGAGAGGGCTAGGGTGAGGGAAAGTCATTAGTCCTTAGTCACCCGATTGATCTCTTCCAGACTGGTAATCCCCTGCATCGCCTTCACCAGCCCTGACCGCCGCAGATCATTGAAGCCCTCTTTGCGCATCCGCGCCGCGATCTCGATGGAGTTGCCCTCCTCCATGATCATTTGCTGCAACGCTGGCGTGACCTTCACCACCTCATAGATCCCCACTCGCCCGCGATAACCCGCATTGCAGTCCTCGCAGCCGATGGGCTGGTAAAGGGTAAAACTGCCGATCTCTTCCTCGCGGAAGCCTTCGGCCAATAGGGCCTCACGCGGCACCTCATGAACTCTCTTGCACTTGTTGCACAGCTTGCGCGCCAAGCGCTGGGCGATGATCAGATTGACCGAGGTCGCCAGATTGAAGGCGGGCACCCCCATGTTACGTAGACGCGTCAAGGTTTCCGCCGCGCTGTTGGTGTGCAGGGTCGACATCACCATGTGACCGGTCTGGGCCGCCTTGATGGCGATCTCTGCCGTTTCCAGATCGCGGATCTCACCCACCATGATCACGTCAGGATCCTGACGCAGGAAGGCGCGTAGTGCCTGGGAGAAGTCGAGTCCCTGCCGCGGGTTGACGTTGACCTGGTTGATGCCTTCCAGGTTGATCTCCACCGGGTCTTCCGCCGTGGAAATATTGATGTCTTCGGTATTGAGGATGTTAAGGCCGGTATAGAGGGATACGGTCTTCCCCGAACCGGTTGGTCCGGTCACCAGGATCATCCCCTGCGGCTGCTTGAGTGCCTGCAGATAGAGCTCCTTCTGCACATCCTCATAGCCCAGGGCATCGATCCCCATCTGGGCGCTGGAGGAATCCAGAATCCGCATCACGATCTTCTCGCCCCAGAGGGTGGGCAGGGTGTTCACCCGGAAGTCGATGGACTTGGTCTTGGAGACCTTTAGCTTGACCCGGCCATCCTGGGGTTTGCGCCGCTCGGAGATATCCATATTGGACATCACCTTGAGCCGCGCCGAGATCCGCGACACCAGCTGCACCGGCGGCCGCGCCGCCTCGTGCAAGACGCCATCGGTACGGAAGCGCACCCGGTACATCTTTTCATAGGGTTCGAAGTGCAGGTCGGAGGACCCCTTCTTGATGGCATCGAGCAGCATCTTGTTGACGAACTTCACCACGGGCGCATCGTCGGCGTCGGTACCCGCAACGGCTTCCTGAGGCCGTTCTCCTCCCTCAGCTTCCAGATCGAGATCGAGATCGGACAACTCCAGCCCACCGGTTCCCGTATCGAGGTATCGCTCGATGGCCTGATGTAGCTTGTCATCTTCGACCAGCACGACCTCCACCGCCAGCTTGCTGCCAAAGGAAACATCATTGATGGCCTGCTGGTTGGTAGGATCGGAAAGCGCGATGAAAAGCTTGTTGCCTCTTTTGCTCAAAGGCAGGAAATGATGCTGCTGCATCAGCTTCTCGTTGACGATGTCCTTGGGCAGCTGCTCCTTGTCGATAGCCGCCAGATCGAGAAAGGGCACCCCGAACTCCTGGGCAGCAAGCTCCGCCAAGGGCCGGCTCTGCACCAATCGCTGCTGCACGAGATAGGTGACCAGCGGCACCTTGGCTTGCTTGGCCTTGACCACCGCCTGCTGGGCAGCCGCCTCCGCCAGCAACTGCGCATCCACCAGTTGCCGCGCCAGTCCCGACAGCATCACCGTCTCGTTCATCGTTGATTACCCAAGCCTGCGTTAGCTGGCCTTATAGCACCCCCCTGCCCCGCCCGCAAAATGGCGCCAGACCACTGACATTTTTTGTCATGACCTGCCCCTTTGTTGACGCCATCGACAGAGAAAGCGTGCTGGAGTAGGCATTTTTTTTGGCACGGCCTATGCTTTGGTACTGACAGGCATGTTGGCCTGAACCAACCCGGAGATTTTGAATGAATGCTCAGAAAGGCTTTACTTTGATCGAGCTGATGATCGTGGTAGCGATCATCGGCATTTTGGCGGCGGTGGCAATTCCTGCCTACCAAGACTACACAGTTCGCGCTAGGGTCTCTGAAGGCCTTAGCCTGGCTTCGCCCGCTAGGCTTGCAGTAGCTGAGAATGCTGCAAATGGCGCTTCTAGTTTGGCACAGGGCTGGTCGGCTCCGCCCGCAACTACTAACGTCAGCTCTGTTTCTGTTGCAAGTGATACAGGCGTTATTAGTATTGTTACTACCTCTCGCGCAGGAAACGTCACCTTGACCTTGACGCCTAAATCTAGTGGTGCAGCTTTGAGCTCTGGAACTGTTCCGCCGGGTGCAATTACGTGGGTTTGCGCAGTGAGCGATGCTACAAAGGCGAAATACGTCCCCTCCGAATGCCGCGGCTAATCAATAGAGATTGAAAAAGGCCGAAAGGCCTTTTTTAATATTTCGATGAAAAAATACAGCCTATCAGCTCTTTTATCTTTCGGGATCGCTTCGATACCCTTCATAAACCCCATACATTTGTACCCCGATGGCGACTTTACAAGTCAAATATTAGCATTTACGCTCTCCGTCGGACTAGTATCGTATTCGACATACAAGCATGGCAAGATTTACTTCTCCACAACACCTCTATTATTATTTTATCTATTACTTGCCATACTATTAAATCCAAAGATAAACGAATACTCTTATTCGTCCGTATTGGTTATCTTTGCGGCGACCCTCCTTTCGGCGACTATCCAGAGTGAATCTAAAGAACCGATAATATGGGGATTGATAGCTGGGACAATCCTCAACTGCGTGGCGGGCTACATCCAGCTTTTCAACCTCACCGAAATGGTAAAGCCCTACGTTTTCTGGGAGCCTAACAACCCTAACGCAACCATTTACGGAAACATTGCACAAAGAAATCTATTTACTTCCTACATTTTTATAGGACTACTTTGTGCTATACATATCTACTCAAACGAGAGCACTACAAAAAACCGGTATATTCTAGTCACATTATTACTTCTAATATCCCCCCTATTGGCATTTTCCGCATCAAGGTCAATCTTCTTATATCTAGCAGCTTCGATAATTTTGATATTTATATTTTCTAGAACGGGACGGCCAACAGACTACTCTCGGCGCTTCCTAAAAGTACTGTTTTATTCGCTGGCAACCTTATTAGCCTGCCAAGTACTAGCAACTGTATTTGCCAACCAAGAAACAGGCATGAAGCGACTTGCCGGCGGAGACGCCATTCGTGTGGCCGAGTGGCAAAAATCCCTAAGCATAATATTGAATAATCTCCCGTGGGGAACAGGCTGGGGAAATTATGCGCACTATAGTTTTCTGGAGCAACTAAAGGAATCTAACTCAGCACAAAACATCACCTGGACCCACTCACACAATATAGTGATAAACTTATTAAGCGAATTAGGCATAGCAGCAGCTCCAGCACTAGTCGGCCTAGCACTAATTAGCATTCAACTAACAAGATCACTAAAAAACACCAAGAAAGACTATTTCTCAGTGCTTTCAGTTATCACACTGGCGCTACACAGCCTATTGGAATACCCTCTTTGGTATACGCACTTCCTCATATTAGTAGTCGCGATAATTGGCTCTTCCAATCTAAAAAGAACCGAAATCCCATTGACGAAAATTACACAAACAGTAATATGCGGAGCTTGTTTATCGCTACTAACGCTCTCCATTATCACGTCATTCAAATACTCTTATTTAGTAGAAAACACCTACAAATCATCAGATCAACTTTCAAATATAGAAAAAACGGCAAACTTTACTCGCATAGCTGCCAACCCGGCTTTGAGCTTCGCCGCTGATCTTTCGAATCTAAACTTCTTACCAATAGCTAGCGGCAATTTACGCCTTTGTCTTATTTATCGAATGGCAAAATCGCTCCCCACCTACACGCTACTTGATAAGTTGGCAATTGAGCTTTACACGGCAGAAGAAAACAAACTCGCACAAAGTGTCGTTAATAGCCGCTACAAAGCATACCCAACCGAAAGCGAAGAAGTATTCCTCGAAGACATAAAAGGTTTTTCGGAAAAAGATCAAAAAGCAATCAAAAAAGACATAGCCTCCGCAAAGGAAAACAAGCCCGAGGAAACCCTTTATAAATTTGAGGAAATACGCTCGTGCTCGAACTAGAAGAAAAAGAGCTCTCTGGGATACTAGCAATAATAGTTACATACAATCCAGAAACGCTTAAGCTAGATGCATTGTTACTTGAACTAGAGCGCTCAAAAATAAGCACCCTTGTAATTGATAATGGCAGCGCGATAAAACCAGTTATAGATAGCCAAACGTTTGCATTCATAGAAAACGAAAAAAACGCAGGTTTAGCAGCAGCTCAAAACCAAGGATTGAAATATGCAAAATCTAGAAAATTTGAGAACGTCTTACTCTTAGATCAAGACAGTTTTATCTCCAAAAGCACAATCGAAAATTTACTTAATGACTTAAAGCTCATTTCTCCTCACTATAATATTGCTGCAATTGCCCCACTTTATAGAGGTAGACAGCACAACAATAAATATGCCAATCATATAAAAGTATCTAAATATGGTTTTTTAGTAAAAACAAGAGCAAAAAAAGCATCGAAACCTAGAGAGGTAGATCTTTTAATATCATCTGGAAAAGTAATTCCTACAAAAGTTTTTGATACAGTGGGAATGATGAACGAAGCGCTTTTTATAGATTACGTCGACACCGAATGGTGCTTTAGAGCAAAAAACAAAGGCTTTCATCTATTTAGCTCAACACGCTGTGAAATGACTCATACCATAGGCGAGAGCTCCACTAGCTTTCTGGGATTCACCATCCCGATACATTCGCCTGAACGAAGATACTATAGGGCACGAAACTCAATAATTTTACTTGGCTTACCGCACATACCCACCGCAATTGCGCTAAGGGAAATTGCCGCATGTATATTTCATCACGCATTCTTTTTTTTATACAAGAACGACAAAAAGAAATACATAAGATCATTATTTGCGGGATTCATGGATGGCATTAAAACGCTGCAAGGGCCTACGAAAAAATGAACGCAAAATTCGCTATATTGCTAGCAGCGAAAAATGGAGAAGAATGGATATCAGAACAAATAGCTAGCATCCTTGCACAAAAAGACATTGACCTACATATATATATAAATATTGATAAATCAGACGACAATACCGAAAAGATTATTGCCGAAGCAACGAAATTTCAAAAAAATATAACTATACTTAATGAAAGAAAAAGCTTTGGTAGTGCAGCTAAAAGCTTTTACCATTTGCTAGAAAAGATACCGCTTCACCAATACGACTACCTTTGCTTTTCAGATCAAGATGACATCTGGTCAGAAAACAAGCTTATTACTGCCTATAAAAAAATAAGAGACGGTAACTACCTCGGATACTCGAGCAATGTAACTGCGTTCTGGGAAAACGGCAGGAAAGTTTCGATAAAAAAATCACAGCCTCAAAAGAAATGGGATTATCTATTTGAGTCAGCCGGCCCTGGTTGCACGTACGTGATATCCAAATTCCTAGCAGAAAGTTTTCTAGAGTTCTTCAAAAATCATCGCAGCGAAATATTGAGCATAGACGTTCATGACTGGACAATATATGCCTTCTCAAGATCAAGAAACTTCAGATGGCTGATTGATGAGAATGACTCCTTTGTATTATATCGCCAACATGAATACAATGCACTTGGCGCTAATTTAGGAATAAAAGCGGCTAGGAAGCGGATCAAACAAATCAAGGAAGGTATATATAGCAAAAAGGTTCTAAAACTAGTCGCTCTTTTTCAGCCAAAACTTATCCCAAGTATAAAACACCATGACGACGGCAGAATAAAAAAATCTTTTATCTTAAAAAACTTTTTAAACTTGAGAAGACGCAGAAAAGACCAAGTACTTATGGTGGTTTTTTCGATCGCAAACATCTTATAGAAAACCTCGCAACACCAAATAAAACACCGAAAGTCAATATATTTAGGTAGAGCGCAGTCATATAAAAACGCCTATACGAAAATATAAATACGGCTACCGATTGCTAGTAATTATGGCATCCCCTTCCCCCCAAAAGCCCCCACCACCGTCCCCGTACTAAAACTCGCATCCTCCTCTGCCAACGCCACATACAACCCCGCCAACTCAGCCGGCTGCCCTGCCCTTCCTAGCGGCGTGTCCTGGCCGAACTCCTTCATCTGCCCTTCCAACTGCCCACCCGCCACCTGCAGCGGTGTCCATACCGGACCCGGCGCCACGGCGTTGACGCGGATGCCCTTCTTGGCCAGTTGCTTGGCCATGCCCTTGGTGAGGTTGAGGATGGCGGCCTTGGTCGAGGCGTAATCGATCAGTTCTTCGCCGGGGTCATAGGAGTTCACCGAGACGGTATTGATGATGCTGGCGCCCGGCGGCAGGTGCGGGATGGCGGCCTTGCTGAAGCGGAAGACGTGATAGACGTTGGTCTTGAAGGTCCGGTCGAATTGCTCGTCGGTGATCTCGAGGATGTCCGCCTTGCTCTGCTGATAGGCCGCGTTGTTTACCAGGAGATCCAGACCGCCGAGTTGCCGGATGGCCTTGCTCACGACGTCTTCACAAGCCTCCTGGGTACGGATGTCAGCCGGCAGGGTGATGGCCTTGCGACCGGCTTCGGTGATCAGCTTGACCACTTCCTGGGCGTCGGACTCTTCGGAAGGGTGATAGTTGATGGCCACATCTGCCCCCTCGCGAGCGAAGGCGATGGCCACGGCGCGACCGATGCCGCTGTCGCCGCCGGTGATGAGAGCCTTGCGTCCAGCCAGACGGCCCGAGCCGTGATAGCTGGTCTCGCCATGGTCCGGACGCGGCTCCATCTTGCTGGTCAGCGCCGGCCATTCCTGGCGCTGCTCCTTGAAGGGTTCGCGACTGTACTTGGTGCGCGGATCCTGCAGCGGCCTGGCGGGGCGAGTCGCGCTGGTACCATCCTTGGCGACGGCCGCACCTGAGGCAGCGGCGGCGAGCCCGACGGCGGAGCCGACGAGTACGTTACGACGGGTAAGGGAGTAATCGGTCATCGAGGCTCTCCGCACGGGCAGCTATCTATTGGCAGGATCATGGGGTCGAATCTGCGGCAAGGCTGGATCCGCGAAGAATTAGGTATGACGACTTGGGCAAAGGTTTCCAGAATGGACTCTGCCCTGACCGCTGACCTCTCCTTCCAAAAATCGCGTCAGGCCGAGAAGCATTGGCGAATCGTGAAATCCAGCGCAGACAGCAGTGCGACACATCGCCACAGGCCGCAATACGCGCTCAATGACCAGGCTTGCACAGCAGATAACTGAAGACTTATCATTGAAAGCTTCGTGCCGGTGTAGCTCAGTTGGTAGAGCAGCGCATTCGTAATGCGAAGGTCGTAGGTTCGACTCCTATCTCCGGCACCATCCTTCCGCTTCGTCCTCTCCGTGTCTTTTCAAAGCCTTCAAGGCCTTAGCCGCCTTGGGCCGCGCCTTTATGCGCCCTTCCCCGACCTGAACCTTGCCAGCCGGACAACCGTGGAAGCCCGATCAAACTGGCGACTCCCCGTCCCTCGGCTACTCTTACCCAGCGCATGACAGTGCCTTACACCGCCTGATTTCGGCTTTCTTGACGGCCGGCAAGACCTGAACGGTGGCTGACCAAAGGGTCGAATATCCAGCCCCTCTGTGGCACCATACCGCGCTGCGAAATCCCGCAATTTCTGCAATCCATCAGTCTGCCGCACGGATGCCTGTCCGTTGCGGAGCATGAGGCTGGCGACAGGCACGTTGAGAGAATAACCACGATGAGCCGCTCTACTGAGGTCGTGAGATGAAACTAACGAAGTATCTAAAACCAACCGGTTGGCTTCTGGCCGGTGCCGCCGCGCTGCTGCTCAGCGGGTGCGACGCCGTGCTGCTGGATCCGAAAGGCTCCATCGGCGTGCAAGAACGCAACCTCATCTACACAGCGTTCGGCCTCATGCTGATCGTGGTGATCCCGGTCATCGTGATGACCTTCCTGTTCGCCTGGAAGTACCGCGCTACCAACAAGGAAGCCAAGTACACCCCGAACTGGGCCCACTCCTACAAGATCGAAGCCGTGGTCTGGCTGGTCCCCCTGGCCATCGTGGTGTTCTTGAGCATCCTGTCCTGGAAGACCTCCCACGAACTGGATCCCTTCAAGCCGCTCGATCATCCCGAGCAGCCGCTGGTGATCGAAGCGGTCTCGATGGACTGGAAATGGCTGTTCATCTATCCCGAGCAGGGCATCGCCTCGGTGAACGAGATCGCCATCCCGGTCAATCGTCCGGTGCAGTTCAAGATCACCTCCGAGTCGGTCATGAACACCCTGTCCATCCCGGCCCTGGGCGGCATGATCTACGCAATGTCCGGCATGCAGAGCCAGCTGCACCTGATCGCCGATCACCCCGGCGAGTTCGAGGGTCGCTCGGCCAACTATAGCGGCGCCGGCTTCTCCGACATGATCTTTACCGTGCACGCGGTACCCACCGCTGGCGATTTCGACGCCTGGGTGAACAAGGTCAAGCAATCGGGTGGCAAGACCCTGGATCAGGCGAGCTACACCGAGCTGGCCAAGCCCAGCGAGAAGCAGCCGATCGCCTACTACTCGACGGTCGAGCCGGATCTGTTCAGAACGGTCATCAAGAAGTTCATGAAGTCCGACTTCAGCAAGCAGACCGATCACGTGATGGACATGAGCCAGCACGGTGGTCAACACGGTACCGAGGAATAAGTTATGTTCGGTAAATTAACTCTGGCGGATATTCCGTATCACGAGCCGATCATTCTCGTGACGTTCGTTGTGGTCGCCCTGGGCGGCCTGGGACTCATAGGGGCGCTCAGCTACTTCGGCAAGTGGGGCTATCTCTGGAAAGAGTGGCTGACCACCGTCGACCACAAGAAGATCGGCGTGATGTACTTCATCGTCGCGCTGATCATGCTGCTCCGTGGCTTCTCCGACGCCATCCTGATGCGTAGCCAGCAGGCCATCGCCTCTGGCGGCGCCGAGGGCTACCTGCCACCGCACCACTACGACCAGATCTTCACCGCCCACGGCGTGATCATGATCTTCTTCGTGGCGATGCCGTTCGTGGCCGGCCTGATGAACGTGGTGACACCGCTGCAGATCGGTGCCCGCGACGTGGCCTTCCCCTTCCTGAACTCGCTGAGCTTCTGGCTGTTCGTGGCCGGCGCCGTGCTGATCATGATGTCGCTGTTCGTGGGCGAATTCGCCGCGACCGGCTGGGTGGCCTATCCGCCGCTGTCAGGCATCAAGTACAGCCCAGGCGTAGGGATGGACTACTACATCTGGGCCCTTCAGCTTTCCGGTATCGGGACGACCCTGACCGGCGTCAACTTCTTCGTGACCGTGCTGAAGATGCGTACCAAGGGCATGACCCTGATGCGCATGCCGATCTTCACCTGGACCTCGTGGTGTACTGCCATTCTGATCATGGCGGCCTTCCCGATCCTGACCGTGACTCTGGCGCTGCTGACCCTGGACCGTTACCTGGGCTTCCACTTCTTCACCGCGGAAGCCGGTGGCAACCAGATGATGTACACCAACCTGATCTGGGCCTGGGGCCACCCCGAGGTATACATCCTGATCCTGCCGGCCTTCGGCGTGTTCTCGGAAGTGACCTCCACCTTCAGCAAGAAGCGTCTGTTCGGCTATGTATCGATGGTGTGGGCGACGGTAGCCATTACCGTGCTGTCCTTCATCGTCTGGCTGCACCACTTCTTCACCATGGGTTCGGGCGGTAACGTCAACGCCTTCTTCGGCATCGCGACGATGATCATTGCGATCCCGACAGGGGTGAAGATCTTTACCTGGCTGTTCACCATGTACCAGGGTCGTATCCAGTTCACCTCGCCGATGCTCTGGACCCTGGGCTTCATCGTGACCTTCAGCATCGGCGGCATGACCGGCGTACTGCTGGCGGTACCGGGTGCGGACTTCGTGCTGCACAACAGCCTGTTCCTGATCGCCCACTTCCACAACGTGATCATCGGCGGCGCCGTGTTCGGCTACTTCGCCGGCATGATCTACTGGTTCCCGAAGGTGTTCGGCTTCAAGCTGAACGAGAAGCTGAACAAGCAGGCCTTCTGGTGCTGGCTGATCGGTTTCTATGTCGCCTTCATGCCGCTGTACATGCTGGGCTTCATGGGCATGACCCGTCGTCTGAACCACTACGACAACCCTGACTGGCACCCCTTCCTGGTGACCGCCGCCATTGGCGCCGGCATCATCGCCCTGGGCATCCTCAGCCAGCTGTGGATGTTCTACGTCAGTATCCGCGACCGCAATCTGCCGGAAAACGTGGACGTGACGGGCGATCCGTGGGATGGCCGTACCCTGGAATGGTCGACCTCGTCGCCGCCGCCCTTCTACAACTTCGCTGAAGTGCCGGAAGTGCACGACATCGACGCCTACTGGGGCATGAAGGAAAAAGGCATCACCGAGAAGAA
Source organism: Pseudomonas aestiva (assembly GCF_039908605.1). Classification (NCBI taxonomy): domain Bacteria; kingdom Pseudomonadati; phylum Pseudomonadota; class Gammaproteobacteria; order Pseudomonadales; family Pseudomonadaceae; genus Pseudomonas; species Pseudomonas aestiva. The sequence continues at coordinate 3,993,501 of NZ_CP150916.1, forward strand.
GGATGCGGACTACAAGAAGATCCACATGCCGCGCAACACCGCTGCCGGCATCGTGATCAGCTTCTTCGCCCTGATCCTCGGCTTCGCCCTGATCTGGCACATCTGGTGGCTGGCCATCGCCAGCTTCGTGGGTTGCATCGTCAGTGCGGTCGTCCGCAGCTACGACGACGATGTCGACTACTACGTACCGGCGGAAGAAGTGGCGCGAATCGAAACCGCGCGCATTCAGTCCCTGGCGAAATTCAAGCAGGCCTAATCCAATGGCGAATCAAGTTATGCATAACGAAGTCGCCCATGCCGAGGAGCATGGGCACCACGACGCCGGATCGATGAAGACGTTCGGCTTCTGGTCCTACCTGATGACCGACTGCATTCTGTTCGGGACGCTGTTTGCGACCTATGCAGTCCTGAGCGGGGCCCATGCCGATGGCCCCTCCCAGAAGGACATCTTCGAACTGTCGTTCGTCCTGGTCGAAACCTTCCTGCTGCTGTTCTCCAGTATCACCTACGGCTTCGCCATGATTGCTCAGCACCATGGCAGCAAGGGTGGCGTTCTGGGTTGGCTGGCGGTCACCTGGCTGTTCGGTGCCGGCTTCATCGGCATGGAAGTCTATGAGTTCCATCACCTGATCGAAGAGGGCTACGGTCCGGATCGCAGTGCCTTCCTGTCGTCGTTCTTCGCGCTGGTCGGTACCCACGGTCTGCACGTGAGTTCGGGTCTGATCTGGATGATCGTGCTGATGCTGCAGGTCGCTTCCAAGGGCTTGACCACCACCAACGTGACCCGCCTGTCGTGCCTGAGCCTGTTCTGGCACTTCCTGGACATCATCTGGATCTTCGTCTTCACCATCGTCTATCTGATGGGGGTTCTGTAATGGCGCACGATCATAACGCCCACGGGCACACCGCCGAGAGCCATGGCACTTTCAAGAGCTACATGGTCGGCTTCATCCTGTCGGTCATCCTGACGGTCATTCCCTTCGGTCTGGTGATGTTCCCCACCTTCTCCAAGGGCGCGACCCTGGCGATCGTGGTGATCATGGCGGTGGTACAGCTGCTGGTGCACCTGTACTTCTTCCTGCACCTGAACACCTCCGAAGAGCAGCGTTGGAACGTGATCTCCTTTGGTTTCACCGTGGTCATCGTCGGTATCGTGGTCGTGGGGTCCCTGTGGATCATGTACCACATGCACAACAACATGATGATCCACTGAACCGGGCCGACGTGATGATCAAGAAGTACCTTCTCGTGACGAAGCCGGGCATCATCTTCGGCAACCTGATCTCGGTTGCCGGCGGGTTCTTCCTGGCGTCCAAAGGGAGCATCGACCCGCTGTTGCTGCTGGCGACGGCGATCGGGGTGTCGTTGGTCATTGCTTCCGGCTGTGTGTTCAACAACGTGATCGATAGGGACATCGATCAGAAGATGGAAAGAACCTGCAATCGCGCCCTGGTCCAGGGCACGATCTCCTCGAAGGTGGCGCTGGCCTATGCCGCCCTCCTCGGCCTGGCCGGGGTGGGGCTGCTGTACGGGGCGACCAATCTGGTCGCCACCGCCTTCGCGGTGATGGGTTTCGTGGTGTATGTAGGGCTCTACAGCCTCTGGCTGAAGCGCACCTCGGTATACGGCACCCTGGTCGGCAGCCTGTCCGGTGCCGCACCGCCGGTGATCGGCTACTGCGCCGCCAGCGGCCAGTTCGACAGTGGCGCTGCGGTACTACTGCTGATCTTCTGCCTCTGGCAGATGCCGCATTCCTACGCCATCGCCATCTTCCGTCTCAAGGACTACACCGCGGCCTCGATTCCGGTACTGCCGGTGGCCAAGGGTATCGCGGTGACCAAGCGTCACATCGTCTGGTACACCGTGGCCTTCATGGCCGCCACCCTGCTGCTGACCGTGCTCGGCTATGCCGGCTACGTCTATCTGGCAGTGGCCGCCGTGATCGGCGCCTGGTGGCTGCGCCTGGCCTTCATGGGCTATCAGGCCGAGAACGACGTGCAATGGGCACGCAAGCTGTTCGGGTTCTCCATCATCGCCATCACCGCCCTGAGCGTCATGATGTCGGTGGACTTCCAGATCCCGGGCGACGTGCTGCTGACTTACGCGCGCTGAGACGCACCGTTCCATGAAAAAGCCCGGCCTGATGCCGGGCTTTTTCATGCCTGCGTGAAAGCTGCTGCCGCTAATCTTGGTTGGTGATGACGCGCCAGGTCTGACGGCGGCTGGCGGGCAGGTCACCCCGCAAGCCATTCGGCGCCTTGCCGTCGCTGCCATAGATCGCCGCGTCCGCCAGGGTTCCTTCCATGCTGAAACTGCCATCACCATAGACGAAGGGCACGATCCCACCGAGCAGACCATCGAGCTGGATACGCCCATAGACCGTATCCGTCCCCAGATTGAACAGGCCACTGTTGTTGCCGCCGGTGTAGGGATCCAGGGCATAGAGGTAGGTGGTGACGCCGGCGGTACAGGCGTCGGTGCTAGGTATCAGGGAGCTCATCAACAGAGTGCCGCTGAATAGTTGGGGTTTGTTGATCACCAGCTCGCCATTCAAGGGCAGATTCAGATACCAGCCCTGTTTGCCATTGGTCGCCGTATTGGCGTCATAGCTGACCGACGTCGTGGAAAGGGTGTTCGCCGTACTGCTGACGCTGGAACCGGCAGAACTGGTGTAGTTGATGCGCTGATCGGCGCCCAGGGTTTGCTGCTGCAGACTGGCGATCGTCAGAACTGGAGTGCTGCTGGCCACCGATCCATCGGTCTGGCGATCCCAGATGCCGTAGAGGGTCATGGCCTTACTGGTATTGGCCAGGGCATCGTTGGCCTCGAGATATTTGCCGGTACCAAAGAGCACCAGATGGCCCGTTCCACTCGGATGAGCCACGACCGCAGGACTGGCGGTGATCGGCTGGACCAGATTGGTGGTACCGGGCGCCAGGCTACTGGCCTGGGCGGTATAGAGGGGCCGCCCCCCAAAGGCGACACGGAAGTTGTCCGCTGCGGCCGTTGCGGTCAGGGAGGTACCGATCAGATCGAAGCGCCAAAGATTGCCGTGCAAGTCACCGGCATAGGCATAGTCGGCGATCAGGTCGCCGTCGACATCGGCTACGAAGGGGGAACTCAGCCCATTGGGTGCCGCGACGTTATCGATAGCGGGCAGCACCTTGATCAGGCTGCCATCGGCCACGTTCATTACATAGAGCACGGCGTTGTCCTGGGCACTGTTGTAGCCATTGCTGACCACCACGCCCCAGCCGCCGGTATGCAGCCGGGTAATGACGGGTTGGGCGAAGGTGAAGCCCAGGTCCTTGTAGCTGGCGTCGGCGTCAGACTTTTCCCAGAGCAGCACCGGGGCATTGGGATTGGTGATGTCCAGTGCAAAGATGCCCCGCCCTCCCCCGCGCAGCGTGCCGATCAGTACCGTGCGCCAAGCCCCATTGAAATAGACGTCCCCCACCACCGGCGTATTGTCGACATAGGACTGATGCCCGCCGCCGTTGTAGCTGCGCTCGGTCAGCCGGTTGAGAGTGCCGATGACGGCGCTGGGAATGAAGGCATAGACCTCCTGCCCCTGGTCGTCGAAGGCATGCAGCATGCCGTCATTGGCACCCACATAGATACGCCGCTCACGGGCTGCATTGCTAGTGCGGAACGTCGCGTAGGAATTGTCGCCAACGGTCGCGTTCATCAGGGCGATGGGACTATTGGGGCCGTCCACTACCACCGGTGAGGAATTCACGATGTCACCAAGGATATGACTGCGCGGCCGGAACGACGGCGTAGCGCCAGGCGCCTCCTGGCCACGATCCCCACGCAGATAATCCACCCGGCGACTGCCATAGGTGTCGGTGGCACCTCCGGAAGTCTTGTTGAGACTGAGTCGTTGATCGGTATTCAGATTCACCCAGGCGAAATCGGTCAAGGCGCCGCCCTTGGCCATGTAGATCTTGCGAGTGCCGAAGACGGTATTACCTGCAGCGTACTTGCCATCAAGTTGTTGAGCAGCGCTCCAGATCCTCGTCTGGGTGGTACCCGTGCGTTGGTACTTGATGACATCCCCGCTCCAGTCGGCACTGGAGAAGGATGGGGAATAGGTAAAGAGCGCGTTGGTGTCCCCTACCCGGGTGGGCGATACGGTCTGGCTGGCGCCGACGCTGGTGGACTGGGTGATCCGCGTGACGACCTTGCCAAGGGAGGTGATCAGATCGCTGGCGTTTTCCGCACTGAAGAACTCGCCCCGCGAATTGATCGCCGCGTGCCAGAGGTCGTAGACGTTGTTCTGATTGACCGAGTTATCCGCACCCGCCACCGGCCAGGGCGTAGTGCCTGCGGCCAAGCCAGCGTAGCCACCGGCGAAGGTATCGCCATCCCAATCGGGATTGATCAGCGCACTGCTCAAGCCGATACCCACGTAGAACCCTGTGAGGTGCTGCCAGGTGGCGGGGTCATTGCGCGGATTCCAGTAGGGCGAAAGCGTATTGGGGCCCCGAACCTCGCTGTTGGTCACGGTATTGTAGGGCGGTACCTTGTTGTCGAGCCCGGGTTGGGCATCGGTGCGCCAGTAGAGAAAGGCCAGGTCTGCGAGAGTGCTGGAGGTGGTGTCTTGGAAGGGTGCCTGGGGTGAGTACTGCTGTCCGTCCGGGAGGGTCGCGGCAGAGCCGTCGGCGTTGCTGGAGGTAAAAGCCGAATTCCAGATCCCGTCCGTCACCACCAGACTATAGCTGGCGCGACAGCCATAGACCGGTGACTCGCTGTTACCTGGATCGTAGGCGTATGGGCTATTGCTCCCACTGGTCTTGAGCAGCTCGCCGACACGAGCAACCGCCTGGAGCAGCGGCGTGCTCTGGTTGTAATAGACATCACCGAGCCAGGTGAAGAAAGCCGCCCGGTGCGCACCAGCAAAGGGTCTCAGCCGATTGTCATAAGTAGTGGAACTGGAGTTGCTGATGCCGCGGCAGTTGGCGTTGGCTGTTACCAAAATGCAGCTGTCACTGGTACCTAATGCCTGCCAGCCAAGTCGGAGATTTTCCGAGGCATCGGCCAAGGCCAGGTTGGTCGATGTCTGAGCGGCCAGGGCACGGCTGCGATAGAAGGAATACCAGTTGGCGAAATTCTGCCGCTCGTCCGTCCCGCCGGGACCGGAAGAGCTGCCGACCAGTACCCGCCGGTAACAGCCCTCGGTCTGTAAGGCGACGGGAAGACAGGTACTGAGCGTCGTATCGTAGAGATAGTAATAGGCCTGCACGCCAGTGATGGCAGCAGAAATATTGGTATTGGCCGTGACCGTGTAGTTGACCGAGGAAACTACCCCAAGCAGCCCGTAGTCCACGTTGCGGGTACAGGTAACATTGCTGTAGGTAACCGACGTCGTATTGGCAATGCTCGCAGTACAGCCACCATTGAGCGCTGCCCCTGTCAGTAGGCGCTCAAGCAGGGAGGCGTCGCTGATACTGACTTGAGCACCGTTGATGTTCTCGCTGAAGCCGACACCCAACAGAATAGTGAGCAGCGTGAGGCTGCCATAGGTCGAGCTGGTTCCACGGTAATTACCACTACTGAAAAAATCCTGAGACGGGTTCTCCGCCAGCATGCTCGGGCTGTTGTTCTGCAGCCCCGGATTTCCGTAGGAGTTACCCCGCGCTATATTGGGATCTGTAGTAACCAGATTGGGGTTATAACTCCAGCTGACGCGGTAGTCGGTGGCCAGATTGACGCTACCCAGGCTCGATCGATAGCCGTTTACATAGGCACTGGTAAAGCTGGTGGACAGTCGCGTACGGGTCAGCCCGCCCGTACTGCTGTAGCTCACCGCATAGGGCGCCGGATAGCTGATCGCCGGGTTGTAGTAGAGACTGTTGAAGGCCGCTGATTTGGCACGGCGGGTTGGGCGGATGGCATCGGTATTGGAGGCATCCGGCACCACCGCCATCTGCATGCTGGTGGAATTGTCCAGGGTAACGAACAGATTGGGACCGACACTGTTGGTCAGAAACAGCGGCTGTTGGCTCAGATTCAGGGCCGCAGCCTGAGCCGCAGGTGCGGCCAGGGTCAGCAGCAGGGCCAGAGACCCGATGCCCGGTATAGCTCGGCTCATGGCACCTCCAGGGCGACGACACTTTGCAGGATTACCGGAAAGCGCTTGCCGCGATCCTGGGCCACGGCAGTGATCCGAAACAGGTTGGTGGCTGGCGCCGAGACATCGACCGAGCTGCTACCTATGGCCGTCACTACCCAACGGGGTGTCTGGGCGAAGGAAGCGCTACCATCGGAGCCGCGATAGGCGACGGTACGCGCCGTAGGATCGGTCCCGCTTGCCTGAAGCGCCGCTGCTGCCCAGGTCTGGGTCAGGGCACCGGTATTGAGATCGCTAGCCTTGGTCAGGATGCACAGGTCGCCGGTTGGCGCCTTAGCGAAGGCACTGCGTACCGCTGGCACGCTTTCCGAACAACTGGCGAAGCCGGCACTGAACGCCGTGAAGGACGGTTGCTGACTGAGGGCCACCAATCGCCGCTCACCTTCGCGCAGCGCCGCCTCCGCAGCATTGAAGGCCTGGGTGTTTTCCAGAGCGGCACCGCCACTGCGCGCCTGCAGCAAGGTCTGACGCATGCTGGAGGCGGCCAGTAGCGACAGCAGCAACAACATCACCAGGGTGATCAGCAAGGTCGCGCCGCGCTGCCTGCCAAGGACTGGGCTCATAGCGCAAGATTCCTCAGGGTGACGGTGCTCTGCAGTATCTGCATGGGTCGACTGGCGTCAGCGATCTGTAGCCCGGTCAAGGTCTGCCAATTGGTAGCCGTGTTACTGGTTACATCGCTGGTTAGCGCCTCAGTGGTGCTGAGCAACGCCGCATAGCGCACGGCCGGTGCATCCGCCTTGAGTGGAATAGACCAACGAAAGTCCTGCAGCCCCTGCACCAGCACCGCACTGCCCTTGCGTGTCAGCACGCCTCCACGCTCGCTCCAGACCGTGCAGCTGAGGGTGCCACCGCCAGGGGTATTGCCTGCCGTATAACGCAGCTTGAGCAAGACGTTGCCGCCCGCATTGAGATTCACCCGTGGGATGGGATTACCCAGGCAGTCCTGATCCTTGCTGTCCAGGGCGCCCTGATAGCGAATGCAGACACCAGTGGGTGCGTTGACGCTGTCCGTGGTCGCTGCGAAGGTGGCGCCGGCAGCGAAGGCTGGACAGCTGATGTCATCGGCATCCCTGACCTCACCCACCGCCGGAAAGGCTGCCTGCAGGCTACCCTGATAACGGATTTCGGCGCGGAAGCCGGTCCGCGCCAATTGCCGATCGAGCACCTGCAAGGTCAGCTGGGCGTTGTTGCGATTGCCGGTCTGGCCCTGCTGGAAGAGAAAGCTGCGCTTGTTGTTGATATAGATCTGCGAAACGCCCAGCACCAGAAAGGTGCCAACGGTCAGGGCGATCATCATCTCGATGAGGGAAAAGCCCCTCTGTCTGCGTGGCTTGAGGTCCATGGCCTACAGCTCCGAGCGCAGGGCGTAGTAGCAGACGCCCCTGGGGCAATTCAACGAATCGTTGCTGACGTCCTGCCAGGCCACCACCACCATCACCGGTGCTACCGCATTGGCCTCACAGGCACCCAGCGGCGTCGTGTTGCCTGCGGGATCGCTGGACGGCAGTTTCGGTACGCCGGACGCCGGACAGACCGCAAAACTGCTGGCGATCAGCGCGTCTGTTACCGGCAGCAAGGCTTTCACCTGATTCAACCAGCAAACCAGATCCTGCCCCGCTACCGTCTCGCCGCCCGCAGAGCGATCCCGGGTCAAACAGGTCTTGCCGGCATCGAGGGCCTTGGTGCGAAAATTGGTACCGGGCTGCTTGATATAGGCGCCGTCGATCTTGACCTTGTCACTTGCCACCACTTGGTCACGATTGCTGCGCATCAGTTCGAGCAGCTCGTTGGCCAGAACCATGGCGTTGCTGCGCTGCACGGAGTCCTGGGAAAGCGCCACGCTGCGGGTCTGCAGGGCGACCATGCCCAGCACGCCGATGCAGATGATCACCAGACTGACCAGCACCTCGATCATGCTGAACCCACCTTTGCGGCGCTTCATTTAGCTGCACCCCACGGCGCTGGCACGGTTAGGCGTGTAGTCGATTACCGTCAGCACCCCACCCTGGTTGAGGGTGAATTGCTTGCCCTGGGTAAGCGCATTGGTGGCGCAGACGCGAATGGTGGCTTCGCCGCTGAGTTTCAGACTGCCATTGGGTTGGAAGGTCAAACTGGTAAGGGGAGCACCGCCGATGAAACCTGTCCCGTTGACGCCATTTCCCAGCCCGCCACTGTATTGCCGCAGGACTTCGGCATTGGGCAGCACCACGGTCTTGGCTGTGGTGATTTTCAGCGCGCCCATCCAGCCATTGGTATCTTCCGGCTCGGTGGTGATCACGACGTTCACTCCCCGGCTCATGGCTTCACTGCGCGCGTAATAGAGCGCGCGCTGCAACTCCCCCGCTGCCGCCTGGACGCGGTTGCTTTGCACCAGGTTCGCGAAGCCAGGCGCCGCCAGCGCCGTGACGATGCCCAGCAGCGCGATGACGACCAGGACCTCGATGAGCGTGAAACCCGAGAGGCGTTTCGACTGCATTCCCACCGCCTGAAAGCTCGTTACTTCACCTGATAGTAGTAAGGGCTCAGGCAGCCGCTATGACCGGCTATCGCTTCTATTTGCGGGGGAAGCTACCTGGATCAAGGTGTTCGCCGGAGATGAGCGAAATAGAGCGTGGCGTGATGAGCCGAGGATGGCAAGCCGGAATACGGGAAGCAGAAAGATTTCGGGATGACGCTCAGCCTGGCGCTGAGAAAATAATGTCCCAGAAACGCAAAAACCCTCCTGGCGGAGGGTTTCTGGTAAAAATGGTGGGTCGTGCAGGATTCGAACCTGCGACCAATTGGTTAAAAGCCAACTGCTCTACCAACTGAGCTAACGACCCAAATATGGTCGGGGTAGGGGGATTCGAACTCCCGACATCCTGCTCCCAAAGCAGGCGCGCTACCGGGCTGCGCTATACCCCGAGAATGGAAGTGGCTCCGCGACCTGGACTCGAACCAGGGACCCAATGATTAACAGTCATTTGCTCTACCGACTGAGCTATCGCGGAATTTCTCTCTTCCAACCCCTCTTACGTCAGTGCCTTTCGAGCTTTGCCGTAAGTGAGGTGCGCCATTTTACGGAAGTAGAAACAGACGTCAACACCTAGCCTGCTGTTTTTTCACAAATTTATCGGAAACGCCGGGCGACCCTGGGATCGCCCGGCCATTTCCTAGGCGAAGACGATCTCGTCGCCCTCCAGTCGGCCCTGGATCCGGCTGTTCGGCGCGAAGGCCCCGGACAAGATGCGCTGGGCCAGCGGGTTCTCGATCCAGCGCTGGATCGCCCGCTTGAGTGGACGTGCCCCATAGACCGGGTCGTAACCCACCGCGACCAGCTTGTCCAAGGCCTCCGGGGTCAGCTCCAGGTGCAGATCGCGCTCGGCCAGGCGCTGACCCAGTTGCTGCAGCTGGATCTCGGCGATACCGGCGATCTGCTCGCGCCCCAGGGGCTCGAACACCACCACCTCATCGATACGGTTGACGAACTCGGGCCGGAAATGCCCCGCCACCGCATCCATCACCGCCGCCCGCTGGGCATCGGGATCGCCCACCAGCTCCTGGATCTGCGCCGAGCCCAGGTTCGAGGTCATGACGATCACCGCATTGCGGAAGTCCACGGTACGGCCCTGGCTATCGGTCAGGCGACCATCGTCCAGCACCTGCAGGAGGATGTTGAACACATCCGGATGCGCCTTTTCCACCTCGTCGAGCAGGACCACCGAATAGGGTTTGCGCCGTACGGCCTCGGTCAGGTAGCCGCCCTCCTCGTAGCCGACGTAGCCGGGCGGTGCACCGATCAGCCGAGCCACGGAGTGCTTCTCCATGAACTCGGACATGTCGATGCGCACCATGGCGTCTTCGGTATCGAAGAGGAATTCCGCCAACGACTTGCACAGCTCGGTCTTGCCCACTCCGGTCGGGCCGAGGAAGAGGAAGGAACCGCTGGGCTTGTTGGGGTCCGACAACCCGGCCCGCGAGCGACGCACGGCGTTGGCCACGGCGGTGACCGCCTCGTCCTGGCCGATCACCCGGTTGTGCAGGGCCTCTTCCATGCGCAGCAGCTTGTCGCGCTCGCCTTCGAGCATCTTGCTGACCGGAATGCCGGTCCACTTGGAGACCACCTCGGCGATCTCGTCTTCAGTGACCTTGTTGCGCAAGAGCTGGTTGGCCGGCTTCTCGTGCTGGTCGACCATCTGCAGACTGCGCTCCAGGTCAGGAATGGTGCCGTACTGCAGCTCGGCCATGCGGTTGAGGTCACCCTTGCGCCGGGCCGCCTCCAGTTCGGTGCGCGCCTGCTCGATGCGCTGCTGCAACTGGGCGGAATCCTGGACCTCGGCCTTTTCGGCTTTCCAGATTTCTTCCAGATCGGCGTATTCCTGTTCGAGGCGGGCAATGTCTTCGTCGAGTTTCTCCAGACGCTTGCGCGCGGCCTCGTCTTCTTCCTTCTTCAGCGCCTGACGTTCCACCTTGAGCTGGATCAGCCGGCGATCGAGGCGATCCAAGGCCTCCGGCTTGGAGTCGATCTCCATGCGGATGCGGCTGGCGGCCTCGTCGATCAGATCGATGGCCTTGTCCGGCAACTGGCGGTCGGTGATGTAGCGATGGGACAACTTGGCCGCGGCGATGATGGCGCCATCGGTGATGGCCACCTTGTGGTGCACCTCGTAGCGCTCCTTGAGGCCCCGCAGGATGGCGATGGTGTCCTCTTCGCTCGGCTCGTCCACCAGTACCTTCTGGAAACGCCGCTCCAGGGCCGCGTCCTTCTCGATGTACTGGCGATACTCATCGAGGGTGGTGGCACCCACGCAATGCAGCTCGCCACGGGCCAGGGCCGGCTTGAGCATGTTGCCGGCATCCATGGCGCCCTCGGCCTTGCCGGCGCCGACCATGGTGTGCAGCTCGTCGATGAACAGGATGATGCGGCCTTCCTGCTTGCTCAGTTCGTTGAGCACGCCCTTGAGGCGCTCCTCGAATTCACCGCGGAACTTGGCGCCGGCGATCAGGGCACCCATGTCCAGCGCCAGCAGGCGCTTGTCCTTGAGGCCGTCGGGTACTTCGCCATTGATGATGCGCTGGGCCAGGCCCTCGGCGATGGCGGTCTTGCCGACGCCGGGTTCGCCGATCAGCACCGGGTTGTTCTTGGTGCGGCGCTGCAGGACCTGGATGGTGCGGCGGATCTCGTCGTCCCGACCGATCACCGGGTCGAGCTTGCCGTCCTCGGCGCGCTTGGTGAGATCGACGGTGAATTTGTCCAGGGCCTTGCGGCTGTCCTCGGCGTTGGCGTCGTTGACCGCCTCGCCGCCGCGCAGGTTATTGATGGCATTCTCCAGCGCCTTGCGCGAAACGCCCTGCCCCAGCAGCAACTTGCCGAGGCGGGTGTTCTCGTCCATGGCGGCGAGCAGCACCAGCTCGCTGGAAATGAACTGGTCACCCTTCTGCTGGGCCAGGCGATCGGCCTGATTGAGCAGGCGCGCCAGATCCTGGGAGAGATTCACATCACCGTTGGGATTCTGGATCTTGGGCAGCTTGTCCAGTTCTTCGGCAAGGGTCTTGCGCAGGCTGGCGAGGTCGAAGCCAACCTGCCGCAGCAGCGGGGAAATGGAACCGCCCTGCTGTTCGAGCAGGGCAGAGAACAGGTGCAGCGGCTCGATGGCCGGATGATCGTGGCCGACGGCCAGGGACTGGGCATCCGACAGGGCGAGCTGCAATTTGCTGGTGAAACGGTCTATACGCATGGGCAAGGTCCTATCTGAAACGCGGGACGGCGCGGCAGTAGGCGCTTTCGATTACCCGCGGGAATGACCTTTAGATAGGGGCGATGCGTAACGATTCAAGCCAGAGAGGCTTGACATCCCAAAAAAAGACCTAGGGCTTGATCCAGATCAGGCTGGCGAAGCGCCCGGTACGGGCGGCGCGCCGATATGAAAAGAAACGCTGGTCATCGGCGAAGGTATCGAAGCCGCCACCATAGACCGCCGTGATGCCCTGAGCGGCGAGACGCAGACGAGCCAGGGCATAGAGATCGCCCAGGTACTTGTCCCCGCCCCTGGCCACGAAGCAGCGCTCGGCGTCGCCCTGCTGGGCGACAAAGGCCTCACGCACCTCGGCACCGACCTCGAAGCTGGCCGGACCAATGGCCGGGCCCAGCCAGACCAGTACCTCGGCGGGGGCCACCTCCAGACTGGCCGCGGCAGCTTCCAGCACGCCACCCGCCAGACCGCGCCAGCCGGCATGGGCCGCCGCGACGCGGGAGCCGTCACGCCGGCAGAACAGCGCCGGCAGGCAATCGGCGGTCATCATGGTCACCGCGACACCGGGCGTGGCCGTCCAGGCCGCATCGGCACGCAGCACCAGCGTAGGATCAGCTTCGACCACAGCGGTACCATGGACCTGTTCGAGCCAGGCCGGCTGACACCCCAGGGCTTCGCCCAGGCGTCGACGATTCTCGGCAACCGCCGGCGGATCGTCACCGACGTGATTACCGAGGTTGAAGCTGGCGAAAGGCGACTGACTGACCCCACCCAAACGGGTGGTGACGCAGGCCTGGACGCCGACCGGCGCCGGCCAGTCCGGCCGCAGCCAGTCGGCGCCGATCATTCGAAGGATTCCCGGTCCTGGCGCAGTAGATCCAGCAGCCAGACAAAATCCTCGGGCAGCGGCGACTCCCAGCGCAGGCGCTCGCCGGTCACCGGATGATCCAGTTCGAGGAAGCGCGCGTGCAGCGCCTGGCGTGGAAATTCGCGCAGGGTCTTGATCAGGGTCGGATTGGTCGCCGGCGGGATCTTGAAGCGCCCGCCATAGACCGGATCGCCCACCAGTGGAAAACCGACGTGGGTCATGTGCACACGGATCTGGTGGGTGCGCCCGGTTTCCAGCTTGACCCGGGTATGGGTATAGGCGCGGAAGCGCTCCAGTACCCGGTAGTGACTGACAGCGGGCTTGCCGCCGGCGATCACCGCCATCTGCTGGCGACGCTGGGAATGACGGCCGATGGGCGCATTGACCGTGCCGCCGGCGACGATCACCCCGGCGACGACGGCTTCATAGATGCGGCTCACCGAGCGTGCCTGCAACTGGGAGACCAGATGGGTATGGGCTTCCAGGGTCTTGGCCACCACCATGAGTCCGGTGGTGTCCTTGTCCAGGCGATGGACGATGCCGGCACGCGGCACGCTCTCCAAGCCGGGCACGTGGTGCAGCAGGGCGTTGAGCAGGGTGCCATCGGCATGGCCGGCGGCCGGATGCACCACCAGCCCGGCCGGCTTGTCGAGCACCAGCAGGTGATCGTCCTCGTAGACGATGTCCAGCTCGATGTCCTGGGCCACCCATTCGCCCTGGGCCTCGCGTTCGGCTCGCAGCGCCAGCTGGGCGCCACCATGGACGGTGTCGCGCGGGCGCAACACGGCGCCGTCGACGGTCAGACTGCCGTCCTTGATCCAGGCGGCGAGACGCGAGCGGGAGTGTTCGGCGAACAGCTGGGCAGCGACCTGATCGAGGCGCTGACCACCCAGTTCGTAGGGGACTTCGGCATTAAGAACGATGGATTCGGACATGGATCTGCGCGGGCAATGGCGGGGCTTTTGGAATCGGCCCGACCCTGTGGTTAAATACGGCGACTTTTTTGCCCCGGCATTCCGGGTCGATCATCATAACAGGACGGTTCCGGCCCCGTCACAGGCTAGGTGAGTGCTCTCCGCGCTCATCCCTGCACCGCCGACCGTTTCGGGGAATCCAAGCCGCCATGCAATTGAAGCACCTGCTGCTGGTCACCAGCCTAGTCCTCACCGCCGCCTGCTCCTCGAAAGCGCCCGAGGTTCCGGAAAATCTGCCGGAGGGCGAACTCTATACCCAGGCTCAGCGCGATATCTCCAACAGCAGCTACACGGATGCCATCAGCAAGCTGAAGGCCCTGGAGTCGCGGTATCCCTTCGGTCGCTATGCCGAACAGGCCCAGCTCGAGCTGATCTACGCCAACTACAAGAACGGCGAGCCGGAAGCGGCGCGCACGGCGGCGGATCGCTTCATCCGCCTGCATCCGCAGCACCCCAACGTCGACTACGCCTACTACATGAAGGGCGTGTCCTCCTTCGAACAGGATCGCGGCCTGCTGGCGCGCTTCCTGCCGCTGGACATGACCAAGCGTGATCCGGGCGCGGCGCGCGACTCCTTCAACGACTTCGCCCAGTTCACCAGCCGCTTCCCCAACAGCCGTTACGCCCCAGACGCCAAGGCGCGCATGGTCTACCTGCGCAACCTGCTGGCGGCCTACGACGTGCACGTCGGCCACTACTACCTGACCCGTAAGGCCTATGTGGCCGCCGCCAACCGCGGTCGCTACGTGGTCGAGAACTTCCAGGGCACCCCGTCCGTGGGTGACGGCCTGGCGATCATGACCGAAGCCTACAAGCACCTGGGCCTCAACGACCTGGCGGCCACCAGCCTGGAAACCCTCAAGCTCAACTACCCGGACAACGTCAGCCTCAAGGATGGCGAATTCCAGCTGCGCGAGCCGGACGACAAGGATCAGCAGCGCTCCTGGCTGACCCGTGCGACCCTGGGCCTGATCGATCGCCCGAGCGATCCGCTGCCGCCCGGCGAGACCCGCGCCAGCCAGGACATCCAGCGCAAGTACCAGGAAGAGCGTGACAACCTGGCGCCCGAGCTGCGCATCGTCGACCCGGCCGAGGCCGAGAAGGCCGGTGGCGCGACGCCGGCGCCGGCCAAGCGTTCCTGGTTCAGCCGCCTGACCTTTGGTCTGTTCGACTGATTCCGCGTCGGACGTGAAAAGGGGAAGCCAGTGGCTTCCCCTTTTTTATTGCGCCGGAACCGGTGACCTAGTCGCCAATGCGCCAGCCCGAGGTGATGGGGTAGCGCCGGTCACGCCCGAAACCGCGCTGGGTGACCCGGGCGCCCACCGCCGCCTGGCGCCGCTTGTATTCGTTGAGATCCACCAGGCGCAGCACCCTGCGCACCGTTTCCTCGTCGAAGCCGGCGGCGACGATATCCACCGCCGAGAGATCCTGCTCGACATACAGGCGCAGGATCTCGTCGAGCACCGGATAGGGCGGCAGCGAGTCCTCGTCCTTCTGGTCGGGCGACAGCTCGGCCGACGGCGGCCGGTCGATCACCCGTTGCGGAATCACCTTGCCATCTCGATTGCGGTACTCGCAGAGGCGGAATACCAGGGTCTTGGGCACATCCTTGAGCACATCGAAGCCGCCGGCCATGTCGCCATAGAGGGTGGCGTAACCGACGGCCATCTCGCTCTTGTTGCCGGTGGTGAGCACCAGATAGCCCTTCTTGTTGGAAATGGCCATCAGCAGGGTTCCGCGGCAGCGCGCCTGCAGATTCTCCTCGGTGGTATCCCGCCCGAGCCCGGCGAATTCGCCGGCCAGGGTCTCCTGGAAGGCCTCGACCATGGGCGCGATGGGCAGCACGCTGTAGCGCACCCCCAGGGTCTGCGCCTCGGCTTCGGCGTCTTCCAGACTGATCTGGGCGGTGTAGTGGTAGGGCATCATCACCGCCTCCACCTGCTCCGCGCCCAGCGCATCCGCGGCGACCGCCAGCACCAGGGCCGAATCGATACCACCGGACAATCCCATTACCACACCCCTGAAGCCGTTCTTGCGCACGTAGTCGCGCACCCCAAGCACCAGGGCGTCATAGACGCTGGCCTCCAGCGAGGCGACGGGGACCAGCGCGGCCGGCTGCGGTTGCAGATCCTCATCGAAGATGACCGGATAGAGCCCCTCGGCAAAGGCCGGCGCGCGCTGGCTGACCTGCCCCCGGGCATCGACCACGAAGGAGTGACCGTCGAACACCAGTTCGTCCTGGCCACCCACCTGGTTGACGTAGACCACCGGCATGTTGCCTTCGCGGGCACGTTCGCCCACCACCGCCTCGCGCTCCGGCTGCTTGCCGCCGTGGAAGGGTGAGGCATTGAGGTTGAGCATCAGCCGCGCCCCGGCCGCGCGTGCCTTGGCCATGGGCTCGGCGAACCAGATGTCCTCGCAGATGGTGACGCCGATGGGCACGCCCTGGTAATCGAATACTGCAGCGCTGTCGCCCGGCTCGAAGTAGCGCTTCTCGTCGAACACGCGATAGTTGGGCAATTGCTGCTTGCGATAGAAGGCTAGCTCAGCGCCATCGCGATAGACCGCGCAGGCATTGTAGCGCCGTCCCTCCTCCAGCCAGGGAAAACCCACCAGCACATGGATACCGGCAATCTCCTGGCGGATCCGCTGCAAGCCCTGCTCGATCCGGCGCTGCATGCTCGAGCGGAGCAGCAGGTCCTCCGGGGGATAGCCGCACAGCGACAATTCCGGGAAGACGATGAGATCGCCGTGCAAGTCATCCCGGGCCTCGCGGGCCGCGGCGATGATCCGATCCACATTGCCGTGGATGTCACCGACCTTGAGGTTCACTTGCGCCATCACGACGTTCAGCAGCTGACTCATGCACTCTTCCTTACCCGATTGATCGGCGCATTTTCCCGCATGCAGCGAAGCGGGACAATCGATGCCATGCAGGGCTCACCGGCTGCGGTAGCCCTGCTAAACTCCACCCTCCTTCACGCTGCGAGATCGCCATGGGTCTGCTTCGCCTGCTGTTGTGGCTCGTCCTCCTGGGCGCGCTGTTCTGGATGATCAGACGCTGGTGGCGCGGCAAGACGCAGACGCCCGCTGCCAAGGCGCCCACGCTGCCGCCCAATGCCATGGTGCGCTGTGCCCATTGCGGCGTGCATGTGCCCCAGGCAAGAGCCCTGGCCGATGGCGAAGGCCAGCGCTGGTATTGCAGCGCCGAACACCGCCGGTTGCAGCATGAGCGCCGCGACTGATCCAGGCACCCTGAGAGCCGACGCGGTCCTGCGGCTCTATCATCTCTATCGCATCGTCATCGGCCTGGCGCTGGTGGTGCTGATTTCCAGCGACCTGGATCAGCACTGGCTGCGCACCGTCGACGGCCAACTGTTCCGCCAGGCCAGCTGGGCCTACCTCGCCATCAACGCCGTGCTGGCGGTCGGCCAGCGGCTGTTGCGTGGCCGCGCCTTCACCCTGGCGCTGATCGATATCCTCGCCCTGGGCGGCCTGTTCTTCCTGGCCGGCGGCATCGCCAGCGGCATGGGCAGTCTGCTGGTGGTGACCGTCGGGGTGTCCAACGTCCTGATCCGGGGCCGCCGCGGCCTGCTGATCGCCGCCCTGGCCGCCATCGCCCTGCTACTGGCGACCAGCTATCTCGACCTGCGCCGCGGCGACAGTGGCAGTGGCTATGTGCAGGCGGCGGGCCTGGGCACCCTCTGTTTCGCCACGGCGCTGCTGGTGCAAGGCCTGGTCCGGCGCCTGCTGGACAGCCAGGCCCTGGCCGAAACCCGCGCCACCGCCGTGGCCGAACTGGAAGCCCTCAACGCGCTGATCCTCGAACGCATGCGGACCGGTATCCTGGTATTCGATGCCGAATACCAGGTGCTGCTGGTGAATCCGGCAGCCCGCCGCCTGCTGGGGGTGGACAACGAGGACACCATCGCTCCCCTGGCCCTGGGTCTCGCCCAGCGCCTCGAGGAATGGGAGCGCAATCCCAGTATCCGGCCCGCGCCCTGGCGCGCCTATGCCAACGGCCCCCTGTTGCAACCCAGCTTCGCCCGCCTGCAGCAGGGCGAGGGTGAGCGGGTGCTGACCTTTCTCGAAGACGTCTCACGCATCGCCCAGCAAGCCCAGCAACTCAAGCTCGCCTCCCTCGGCCGTCTCACCGCCGGCATCGCCCACGAGATCCGCAATCCGCTGGGCGCCATCAGTCACGCCGCGCAACTGCTGCAGGAATCCGAAGAACTGACCACGCCGGATCGGCGCCTGGCTCAGATCATCCAGGACCAGTCGCGGCGGATGAACCGGGTGGTGGAAAACGTCCTGCAGCTGTCACGCCGCCAGCAGGCCGCCCCCCAGCTGATCGATCTGCGCTACTGGGCGCACCGTTTCGCCGGGGAGCTGCGCCCTACCCTGCCCGCCGGCCAGACGCTGCACGTCAAGACCGAGCCAGGCACCCTGCAGACGCACATGGATCCTCACCAGCTGGGCCAGATCCTGACCAACCTGGTGCAGAACGGCCTGCGCTACAGCTGCCAGAAGAATGGCATCGGCCAGGTCTGGCTCAGCACCTACCGCGATCCGGAAAGCGACCTGCCCATCCTCGAGGTGGTCGACGACGGAGCCGGCGTCGCCGCCGAGCAGCTCGACCACCTGTTCGAGCCCTTCTTCACCACCGAAAACAAGGGGACCGGGCTGGGCCTGTACATCTCCCGCGAGCTTTGCGAGAGCAACCAGGCCAGACTTGGCTATCATCCCTTGGCGAATGGCAGCTGTTTTCGCATCACCTTCGCCCATCCCCGCACAATGAGCTGAGCATGGCCCGACAGAAAGTCCTGATCGTCGACGATGAACCCGATATCCGCGAACTCCTGGAGATCACCCTGGGGCGGATGAAACTCGACACCGCCAGCGCCAAGAACATCGCCGACGCCCGGGCCGTCCTCGAACGGGAAAGCTTCGATCTCTGCCTGACCGACATGCGTCTGCCCGACGGCTCGGGACTGGACCTGATCCAGTTCATCCAGCAACGCTTTCCGCAATTGCCGGTCGCCATGATCACCGCCTTCGGCAGTCTGGAAACCGCGGTCCAGGCCCTCAAGGCCGGTGCGTTCGACTACCTCACCAAGCCGGTGGACCTGCCGCGCCTGCGCGAGCTGGTGGGCACCGCCCTGCGGCTGTCCGGGCCTGCCGCGGCAGCGGCCGGCGCCAGCGAAACCCAGCTGCTCGGCGAATCGCCGCCCATGCGCGCCCTGCGGGGCCAGATCGCCAAGCTGGCGCGCAGCCAGGCGCCGGTCTACATCAGCGGGGAATCGGGCAGCGGCAAGGAGCGCGTAGCGCGGCTAATCCATGAGCAGGGTCCGCGCGCGGGCCGCCCCTTCGTCCCGGTCAACTGCGGCGCCATCCCCTCGGAATTGGTGGAGAGCGAATTCTTCGGCCACCGCAAAGGCAGCTTCACCGGCGCCATCGAAGACAAGCAGGGCCTGTTCCAGGCCGCCCAGGGCGGTACCCTGTTTCTCGACGAGGTGGCCGACCTGCCGCTGCCGATGCAGGTCAAACTCTTGCGCGCCATCCAGGAAAAGGCCGTGCGCCCGGTAGGCAGCCAGCAGGAGCTCAGCCTGGACGTGCGCATTCTCAGCGCCACCCACCGGGATCTCGCCGCCGAGGTCGCCGCCGGGACCTTCCGCCAGGATCTCTACTACCGCCTCAACGTCATCGAACTGCAGGTGCCGGCCCTGCGCGAGCGCCGCGAAGACATCGGCGCCTTGGCCAGCCACATGCTCGAACGTCTGGCGCGCGATTCCGGCCTGGCCGCGGCCACGCTGGGCGACGATGCCCTGGCCAAGCTCAAGAGCTACCGTTTCCCCGGCAATGTGCGGGAACTGGAAAACATGCTGGAGCGGGCCTACACCCTCTGCGAAGGCGACGTCATCCGCCCGGCCGACCTGCGCCTGGCCGATGCGCCAGCGGCCACCGCCACTGGCGAAGCCAGCCTGGCCAATATCGCCAATCTGGAAGACCACCTGGAGTCCATCGAGCGCCAGCTGATCATGCAGGCGCTCGAAGAGACCCGCTGGAATCGCACCGCCGCCGCGGAACGCCTGGGTCTCTCCTTCCGGTCGATGCGCTACCGCCTGAAGAAGCTCGGCATCGACTGATCAGCCCGCCGCCAGCCGCGCGCCTGGCGCATAGGGCGCCGGATCGATGATCGGCGTGCGTTCGGTGAGCAGATCGGTCAGCAACTGGCAGGAGGCCGGTGCCAGCACCAGGCCGTTGCGATAGTGCCCGCAGTTGAGCCACAGGCCGGGCAGCTCGGGCACCGGCCCGATGAAGGGCACGCCATCCGGCGATCCTGGCCGCAGCCCTGCCCAGTGCCCCACCGGTGCCTGGCCGGCCAGCGCCGGCAGCAACTCGGCGGCCGAGGCCTGCAAACTGGCCAGTGCCTCGGCGGTTGGGGTCTTGTCGAATTCGGCATGCTCCAGGGTGCTGCCGATGAGGATATGACCATCGCGTCGCGGAATGGCGTAGCGCCCCTTGGCCAGCACCATGCTGGTCAGAAAGCCCACCGGCTGGCGATACAGCAGCATCTGTCCCTTCACCGGCCGCACCGGCACCGCCAGCCCCAGACTCTGCAGCAATTCCCCGCTCCAGGCCCCGGCACAGACCACCACGGACTCGGCATGGATGGCCTCGCGCGCGGTCTGGACGCCCACCACGCGCTTGCCCTGGCGCAGGAAGCCGGTCACCGGCGACTCGCTCACCAGTGTCACATTCGGCATGCGCAGCAAGGCTTCGCGCAGGGCGCGCACCAGCCGGGGATTGCGCACATTGGCCACCCCGGCCATGAAGACCGCTCGCTCATAGCCTGGCCCCAGCACCGGAACCCGCCGCCGTACCTCCGCGCCCGACACCGCCGCCAGCGGCCGCACATTGCGCCGCGCCCAGTCCAGCGCCTCGGCTTCGTCCTCCAGATCGAGCCAGTACAGCCCGGTCACCTCGACCTCGGGGTCCACCCCCGTTTCCTGCCGCAACCGCTCCCCCAGCACCGGATAGAAATCCTGCGACCAGTGCGCCAGCGCCGTCACTGCCGGCTGATAGCGCCAGGGATACAGCGGCGAAACGATCCCGCCGCCAGCCCAGGATGCCTCCCGCCCCGGCTCGCCACGCTCGACCACCACCACCCGCCGACCGCTCAAGGACAGGCAATAGGCCGACATCAGCCCTAGCGCACCCGCCCCCACCACCGCTACATCAAAGCTCACGTCACACCTCTACATCCTGCAATTGACTGTTCCGCCGTCTTGGCGCAAAACGGCTAGCACGGCCAGGAAGGCCGCCTACCCACAAGGACGTCAACATGACCTATCGCCTCGCGCGAGGCTTCAGCCTCTTCGAATCCCTGATCTGCCTCAGCGTGCTGAGCATCGTCGCTTCCCTCGCCATTCCCGCCTTCGGTGGAATGCTGCAGCGCAATCGTCAGCAGCTCGCCATTCAACAACTCAGAGAGACGGTCAACTTCGCCCGGGCGGCTGCCATCAACGGCGCTGGCAGCGTGTCCATTTGTCATGCACCGGCAGGCGACTGCGACAGCTCGAATCTCTGGTCGGTCACCACGCGGGTCTTCCGCGACTGGGATCGCGACGGCCTTCAGTCAGCCGAGGAGCCCACCCTGCTGACCAGTCAGCTCCCTGATGGCTTGCACTGGCGCTGGAACAATTTCCGTACGCTACCTCATCTGACGTTTTTGAACAGCGGCGTGACCAACGCCCTGAACGGCAGCTTCGTCCTCTGCCAGGGCACCGAGCCACGCGCGCGACTGGTCCTGAACAAGGCCGGACGGATCGAGACCGCGGATCTTCGCGACAGCGATCGCTGCGCCTGAACGCCCTGACCAGACACCTTCCCGTTTCGACCGGATATCCGCCGTACGCTGTTCCAGCCGCCTGCGATACCCCATGCTTGGCTTTCCAGCCTGGCGAAAACGACGATGCGTACCCAGTACGGCTTTACCCTGATCGAAACCCTGGTAGCGCTCGCCATTCTGGCGATCGTGGTCAGCATTGCTGCGCCGTCGTTTACCCGAACGCTACAGAGCAACAGGGCTGCGGTCATGAGCAATGAATTGCTTGGCGCCATGCAGATAGCACGCTCCGAGGCCCTTAAACGTCGCGCTGACGTCACGTTATGTCGGCGCAACATCGCGGGTGATGCCTGCGAAAACGGCACCGACTGGACAGCAGGTTGGCTGATGATTCAGGGCGCGAACGTCATTCGGATCTGGGAGCCCACCACCGGCATTACCTTGACTGGTCTCGTCAATGGCGTCACCTATCGCAGCACCGGTCTCACCACCCTGGCTGCCGCCCAATCATTCAGCATCGAAACACCGAGTTGCCGCCGCACGGTTTCGGTAAGCCTCACCGGCGACGCTTTCGTCAACCAGAACGGCTGCCAGTCGCCATGAATGCAAAGCAGCAAAGGGGCGCAACCCTGATCGAGGTATTGGTTGCCATGGTCATTCTGGCCATAGGCCTACTGGGGCTTGCAGGGCTGCAATCGGTAAGCGTACAGAGCAACCAGGGTGCCTACTACCGCTCACAGGCGACCATCCTGGCCAACGACATGGCTGATCGCATGCGTGCGAACCGTACCGCTGCCTTGGCCGGCAGCTACGCCCTGACCACCTTTCCCGCTCCTTCGACCAGTAACGCCATTACTGGTACCCCGGCACAGCGCGATACAGGGCAATGGCTCAACAATCTCGCAGCCACGCTGCCACAGGGTACAGGCACCATAGTGACCAGCGGAAAGATAGTGACCCTGACCATCTGCTGGAACGACAGCCGAGCCCGGATCAAGTCCACTCAATACGTGGCGCCACAGAACGACAGCTGTACCTCTACCGCCGAGAATTCGGGGTTCGAAGTCTTCTCCTACAGGACTCGCCTATGAAACACCGGGCGACTCGCCGCCAATCCGGCCTCTCCATAATCGAACTCATGATCGCCTTGCTTCTGGGCCTATTGCTCATGGGCGGCGTCATGCAGGTCTTCCTGTCTTCCCGGCAGACCTATCAGACCAATTCCGCGCTATCTCAGGTACAGGAATCAGGACGCTTCGCCTTGGACTTCCTGGCCTATGATCTGAAGAACGCCGGCTATCGCGGAGACTGTCTGTTTCCGCTCTATGATCCAACCCCTTCAACTTTGACCAAAGACGAGCGCTATGTCCTCGGCACCGGCATCGAAGGCTGGAATGACACGGGAGAAAACTCGATCCCTGGCTGGCTGAACGACGTCTACGCCACAAGCCGGCGAGCCGGAACGGACGTTGTTCTGCTCAAGCATGCCGCTGGCGCGACCGGGATAACACTGTCCAATTCGATAGGTGCGAACACCGACAGGCTTGCAACCACAGCAGCAACCGGCCAGACACCCGGTAGCCTGCTGATCATTTCCGACACAGCCGGTTGCCAGCTTTTCATTAATCAGAGCGCAGCCAACGCAGCCACGCTTACAACGCAGCAGGTAATCAACCGCGCTTATGCGCAAACGGCGGTAATCTCGAATTTCCAAAGTTCGCTCTATTACATAGGTCAGAGTGCCGTTGCAGCCGGCCTTCCTGCTCTACGGCGAGTCCGCTATCTGGCCACAGCCGACGCTCAGCCTTTGATTGTCGATGAGGAGTTGGTCAGTGGCATTCAGGACCTGCAGATCCAATATGCCGTAGGTGACAGCAACGGTCAGATAACGGGTGAATACAGAGATGCCCAGCTGATTACCGATTGGCAGGCAGTGATTTCCGCTCAGATCAACTTGATCGCCGTGAGTAGAGATACCCAGGCCGTATCGCCCGATCAGCAACTTACCTTCCGTGGCAATACCGTCACCCTTGCCAATGGCCGCCTGGGGCAGGTGTTCAACCAAACTGTCAGCATTCGGAACCACCTGCCATGAGAAAGTCGGTCGAACGCCAACAGGGCGCGGTATTGATCGTGACGTTGGTAATGCTGCTACTCATGACCTTGATCGCTCTCGCCAGCATGAGGGGCACTACGCTGCAGGAACGCATGGCGGGTAATGCCCGCGACCAAAGCCAGGCGTTTCAGGCGTCGGAGATGGCGCAGCGACAGGCCGAAGCCTTCGCCCTCACACGCAGCGTCACCGATTGGCAAAACACTGCCCAAACTGCCAACTGGACAAATGCGGATGCTTTGACAGACCTGCCCAATCAATCCCGCTTCAGGATCAATCCAACACCGGGGGTCAATCCGCTGAGATCCGGCGACGGCCTTCAGGTGATTCCGCTGGATGTCAGTGTGCTGCGCATCGAAACCCAAGGTGCTGGAGCAGCTACCACTGCCGGAGCCGGGTCGGCGTCCACGGCGAATGTCACCATCAACACCATCTTTGTCAGGCGATAGATACTTGGAGAGCGTCATGCCTTATCAGTTGCGATTTCTGACGTGGACTCTGCCTTCGGCGATGGTGCTGCTTCTGCTGAGTACGTCCGGTAACGCTACGGTATCCCAGACTCCGCTGGCCGTAGGAGGAGACATTCCGGGCAGCCTGGCGTTGGTGCCCTCGGTAGAATGGCCGACGGTCCTATCTGTAGCCAACCTTGGCAGCTACAGTTCCGGCAATATTTATAGCGGGTACTTCGATTCGGACAAGTGCTACACCTACGCCTTTGGCGGCTCACTGGACAATAGTTGGTTCAACCCTGTCAGCGCCGCCAATAGCCGCCGCTGCAGCGGTGCCAGGCAATGGAGCGGCAATTTTCTCAACTGGGCCGCTACTCCAACCATCGACCCTTTCCGCAGTGCCCTGACTGGCGGTGCCAGGGTGCGGGACGATGTCGGCCTTACCGTCTTGCAAAAAGCGCGTCACAGCGGACAAAACTCTGCTGGCAACCGTTTGAATAGCGGTCAGGGACTGCTTCCAGCGTCAGAGATTGCTGGCGCTACCCCCTTTGCGGCCAACTGGGCTGGCTTCTATGTTCGTCTGGAAGGCCAGGGGTTCGACATGTTGTTCTCTAACTGGAACGATCGAATCGGTGGCGGCGGCTCTGCCGACTATGGCGCAGGCAACAATATGTCGAGCGTCTGGGTGAATCTGGATCCAAACGATAACAACCAATGGAGCGGAAATTTACTCAAGGCTGACTATACGGCGGGCTCGATACTCAACTCAACTCGCTATAGTGTCTATCGAGTAAGAGTTCAGGTAAAAGTATGCGACCCTACCATTGGTCTGGAGTCCAATTGCAAAAGATACTCGGCGAGCAACTACAAGCCAGAAGGCCTTCTGCAACAGTATTCTGACAAGCTGCGCTACTCGGTATTCAGCTATCTGAATGATTCCAGCGCGACACGCGATGGCGGTGTCCTGCGGGCCAACCAAAGCTTCATTGGCCCGCTCAAACCAGATCTCAGTAGTAACTCTGCACGCGCCGAATGGGACCCGCAAACTGGCATCCTGGTGCGCAATCCTTCTGCCAGTGAAGCCTCGTCGACAGGCTTTGGAGTAGCAGATAGCGGCGTCATCAACTATCTGAACAAGTTTGGTTCAATGCCTTATGCGCCGAACACCTACCTGAACCTGAAAAGCAACGACCCGGTTAGCGAGCTCTATTATACAGCGCTACGTTACTTCAAGAACCAGGGGAACGTATCTGCCTACAGTACCTTGTCCGGTTCTACGGATACCGACAAATACGCCCAAGCCGATGGCTTTCCCGTAGTGACCAACTGGCAAGACCCCATCACCTATTCCTGTCAGAAGAACGTCATTCTCGGCATCGGTGACACGAATACCTGGAATGACAAGAATCTACCGGGAGGTATCACTTCCTCGGGCGGAGAACCGGCCAAGCCTGCAGAAGTGAACAGCGACACCTCTATAGATGTGGAGGCCTTGACACAGAAGGTCGCCAGTCTCGAAAACATCACCATAAGCACACCCTTCACCGGTCGCGGCAACTCTGCTTACATCGCCGGCCTTGCCTATGATGCCCATACGCGGGATCAGCGAAGCGACAAAGCAGGTAGCCAGACCATCTCCACCTACTGGATGGATGTCCGCGAGAACCAAAGTCTGGCCGGCAGATCGTCGAACCAGTACTGGCTCGCTGCTAAATATGGCGGCTTCACAGTCCCTCAAGGCTTTGCCAGTAGCGCAGCCACCGCTGCTAGCATTACCGACGATCTCTGGTGGACCAGCGGTGAGTATCTCTCTTCCAATTACAAGCGCCCTGACAATTTCTACGTTGCTAGCGATGCCCCCAACATGATCAAGGGTCTTCGTGCGGCCTTTGCCAAGATCGTTCAAGAGGTAACTACTTCGACAACCTCGATCAGCACCAACGGCCAGCAACTCGATACCGGCAGCGGCACCTTTCAAACTCAATTCGAAGCCAAGTTTTGGAGTGGCGATCTTCTGGCCAGAACGCTAAGTGCTTCGGGTGTAGCCAGCTCCTCCAGTTGGAGCGCGGGAAACAAGCTTGACACCCTTGAGCCAAGTAGCCGGAAGATTTTTACGAGCAATACCCTAACGGCCCAGAGCAACAACGCCTATTCCTTGGCTGCAGGCCAGGGCGTCAATTTTCTCTGGAGCGGCTTGGATGCCGAGAGCAAGGTCGCGCTGCAAGGAACCGCGACGACAGGCACCAACGTAAGCACCACAGAAGGGTCGCGACGTCTCGACTATCTGCGCGGTGATCGGAGCCAGGAGACCGTCACTAGCAATCCCATGCGCAAACGCAAGAGTCGCCTGGGCGACATCGTAAACTCAGACCCTTTATATATAGGAAAACCAGATTACGGCTATAACCGTCTAGCCGGATCCGTATGGGGAAGTGCGGGTGAAAGCTATCTGACCTACCGTCAAAGCACAGCCTATCAGGCACGCAAGTCGCTGGTCGTAGTCGGCGCCAATGACGGCATGCTTCATGGTTTCGACGCCAGCCTGGCCGATGGCGGCAATGAACTGTTCGCCTATGTGCCTCGTACCCTGATGGGTGAACTCTACCGCCTAACCGACCCCAGCTACAGCCATCGCTACTATGTAGACGGCTCGCCAACGGGAGGAGACGCCTGGATCAACAACAGCTGGAAGTCCCTCATCGTGGGGACGGCGGGCGCCGGAGGAAACACCGTGTTTGCGCTGGACGCGAGTGACCCGAGCAACATGGCTCCCAGCAACGTACTCTGGGAGTTCTCTTCGCCCGACATGAGGTATCCCATTCAGAAGCCGGCTCTAGTCGCGCTGGAGAATGGCAAGTTCGGTGTGATCGTGACCAGTGGCTTCAGTGACAGCAGTGTCAGCCAGGGCAAGATCTGGATCTTGGACGCCGCCACTGGCAGTGTCCTAAAGACCTTTACTGTCGCTACGACCGGCGGCTTGGGAGAGCCGCTTGCCATTGATACCAATAACGACCGCATCGTAGACCGCCTTTATGCGGGCGATACTGCCGGCAATATCTGGCGCTTCGACCTAAAAGGCGCCAACCCGGCAAACTGGGACGCTCCTGCAGCCCTAAAGAGCGGGGCAAACATTCTGCCCTTGTTCATTGCAAGGACAGCCAATGGCGCCGGCAATCCCACTCAACCTATCACTGCGCCTCTCGAAGCCGCCCTCAACAGCGACGGCAATCCGATCATTCTTTTTGGTACCGGAAGCTACTACCAGATCGGAGACAATGAGGTACCTGCCAACCCGCGCCTAGAAACCTTCTATGGCCTGATCGACAGGGGACAGCAAATCAACCGTAGCAATCTCGTCGAACAGGCCATTATTGCCCAACAAACCATCGGTAACCGCCGTGCTCGCGCAGTCACCAGTGCCGAGATCGGTGCAGATAAATCAGGCTGGTTCATGGATCTGGCGTGGAAGAGCAGCAATGGCGGGTCCGGAACGCTAACAAGCGAAAGGGTCATTGCCCGGCCGACGCTGAGAAACGGCGTCTTGGTCTTCACTACCATGACACCCAACAGTGATCCCTGCGGCGGCGGAGGTACAAGCTGGATCATGACGTTGAATGTGCTGAATGGAGGCACTCTCAACTTCAGTTTCTTCGACTACAACGGTGACGGAACCTTTGATCAGCGTGACTATTACAGCTTGGCAAATGGCACCAAAGTCCCTTTCTCTGGGATCTCAGACGATCAAAGCGGCATCATCAAGACGCCCAGCTTCGTTCGCGGTAACGGCAACACGACCGACGGCTCTACAGCAACGGGAAAATTGTGCCACTCGGACGCGAGTGGCAACACGATCTGCCAAGATATCAATGATCCGAATAGCAGTTCGAAACGCATGACCTGGCGCGAAATTAGATGAAGTCAATTACGCAAAATCAGCACTCAAACCACCAAAGAGGCTTCACGCTCATCGAACTGATGATCGTTGTGGCTATAGTTGGCATCCTGGCGGCCATTGCCTATCCGTCTTACACGGAGCACGTACGCAAGGGAAACAGGGCCGACGCTGAGGCCTCGCTCATGGAGTTGGCGCAGCTCATGGAGCGAAACTACACCCGCCTCGGACGCTATACGACGGATGTAGCTGGTACAACGGCACCCACTCTGCCGTTCACTACCACTCCCAAGGATGGCGGACGGGCCATCTACGATTTGAGCCTGAGCGCAGTCACGGCAACTAGCTATACGCTTCAGGCGGCCCCACGTGCAGGTGGCCCCATGGCAGGTGATCGATGCGGAAGTCTGACACTTACCAATACCGGACTGAAGGGACAAGCAACCGACGCCACCGCCGCCGACTGCTGGCGCCGCTAGGGCGCCAGCGACGTCCTATACCGCCTTTACCCTGAGCTCTCGCGGCAGGGTGAAGGTGATGTGTTCCGGCTCGCCTTCCAGCTCGACCTCGCCGGTGGCGCCCCAGCTCCGTAGCTGGTCGATGACGCCGCGTACCAGCACCTCGGGGGCAGAGGCGCCAGCGGTGACGCCGATGCGCTGTACACCTTCGAACCAGCTCTGCTGCAGGTCTTCGGCGCCGTCGATGAGGTAGGCCGGGGTGCCCAGACGTTCGGCTAGTTCGCGCAGACGGTTGGAGTTGGAGCTGCTGGGGCTGCCCACTACCAGCACTACGTCGCTTTCCAGCGCCAGGGTCTTTACCGCGTCCTGGCGGTTGGTGGTGGCGTAGCAGATGTCGTTCTTGCGCGGGCCGTTGATGTGGGGAAACTTGGCGCGCAGGGCGTCGATCACAATGCGGGTGTCGTCCATCGACAGAGTGGTCTGGGAGACGTAGAACAGGGCTTCAGGATTGCGCACCTCGAGCCTTGCCACGTCGTCCTCGTCTTCCACCAGGTAGATGGCACCGCCGGCACGGTCGTCGTACTGGCCCATGGTGCCCTCCACTTCCGGATGCCCGGCGTGGCCGATAAGGATGCATTCCTGGCCATCGCGGCTGTAGCGCGCGACTTCCATGTGCACCTTGGTCACCAGCGGGCAGGTGGCGTCGAACACCTTGAGGCCACGCTCGACGGCCTCGCGGCGCACGGCCTGGGAGACGCCATGGGCGCTGAAGATGAGAATGACATCGTCCGGTACGTCGGCCACGTCTTCGACGAAGACGGCGCCCCGGGCGCGCAGGTTGTCGACCACGAACTTGTTGTGCACCACTTCGTGACGCACATAGATGGGCGGACCGAAAACGTCCAGCGCCCGATCGACGATGTCGATGGCGCGGTCCACGCCGGCGCAGAAGCCGCGGGGATTGGCGAGCTTGATCTGCATAGGCTCCTCTGCCCGCTTCACGGGCGGCGGTAGATCAATGGGAGACGGCAGGCTCGATGGCCAGGATGTCCACGTCGAAGGTCAGCACACGGCCGGCCAGCGGGTGGTTGAAGTCGATGATCACCTGCTCCTCATCGTAGCTCTTGACCACGCCGGGCATCTCGCCGCCAGCGGCGTCGCTGAAGATGATCAGCAGTCCGGGCGACAGCTCCATGTCACTGAAGTCGTCCCGGGCCATGGTCTGCAGGTTGCCGTCGTTGGGCTGGCCGAAGCCGCGCTCCGGTGGAATGGTCAGACTGGTCTTGGTACCGGCTTCCAGGCCGAACAGCGCCTGCTCGAAACCGGGCAGCAGATTGCCGTCGCCAACGGTGAAGGTGGCCGGCGCCTTGTCGAAGGTGCTATCCACCACGTCGCCGTTCTGCAGTTTGATGGCGAAATGCAGGGTGACCCGGGTATCCGGGCCGATGGTGATTTCAGCCATGGGCTTCCTCGGGCTTCTTCTTGCGGAACATGTCCAGGGCCAGCATCACGGCACCGACGGTGATGGCGCTGTCGGCCAGGTTGAAAGCCGGGTAGTACCACTCCTGGCGCCAGTGCACCAGGATGAAGTCGATGACGTGGCCCAGCACCAGGCGATCATAGAGATTGCCCAGGGCGCCACCAAGGATCAGGGCCAGGGCGATGGCGGTCCAGGTGTCGTTGCGCAGGCGCTTGAGCCAGACCACCAGGACCACGCTCACCACCGCCGCGATGCCGGCGAAGAACCAGCGCTGCCAGCCGGAGTGATCGGCCAGGAAGCTGAAGGCAGCGCCCGGGTTGTAGGCCAGGGTCCAGCTGAGGATGTCCGGAATCACCGGCACCTGCTGGTAGAGCGACAGGTTGGCCTGGAAGTAAAGCTTGGTCAGTTGATCCAGCAGGATCACCAGCACACTCAGGGCCAACCAGGGCAAGGCACCGAAACGCTGGGCGTCACGCATGCTCACGCACCTCGCCTGCGCCGTAGACGTTGGTCACGCAACGCTCGCAGATCTCCGGGTGTGCGGCATCCTGGCCGACGCTGTGGCTGTGATGCCAGCAACGGGCGCACTTGGGGGCCTCGGACTTGCGCACCACCAGCTTGAGTCCACTCAGTTCGCTGGTCACGGCGCCTTCCGGGGCCTTTTCCAGCGGCTGGACAGCGGCCTGGGACGAGATCAGCACGAATCTGAGTTCGTTGCCCAGGGCCTCCAGTACGGTCTGCAGGGCGCTGTCGGCGTAGAGGGTGATCTCCGCCTGCAGGCTGCCACCCAGGGTCTTGGCGGCGCGCTGGTTCTCCAGCTCCTTGTTGACCGCGGCCTTGACCGCCATCACCTGATCCCAGTAGGCGCGATCCAGGGTCGCACTCTCGGGCAGGGCGAAGAGGCCGTCGTACCAAGTGGTCAGCATCACCGACTCTTCACGCTCGCCCGGCAGGTACTGCCAGATCTCGTCGGCGGTAAAGGACAGGATGGGCGCGATCCAGCGCACCAGGGCTTCAGCGATGAGATACAGCGCGGTCTGGCAGGAACGCCGCGGCAGGCTGTCGGCGCCGGTGGTGTACTGGCGGTCCTTGATGATGTCAAGGTAGAAGCCGCCCAGCTCCTGCACGCAGAAGTTGTGCACCTTCTGGTAGACGTTGAGGAAGCGGTACTCGGCGTAGGCCTGCTCGATTTCCTGCTGCAGCAGCAGGGCGCGATCCACGGCCCAGCGATCCAGGTCGATCATGTCTTCGGGCGCGACCCGGTTGACCGCCGGATCGAAGCCGGACAGGTTGGAGAGCAGGAAGCGCGCGGTGTTGCGGATGCGACGATAGGAGTCGGCGCTGCGCTGCAGGATCTGGTCGGAGACCGCCATCTCGCCGGTGTAGTCGGTCGAGGCGACCCAGAGGCGCAGGATGTCGGCACCCAGGCTGTCGATGACCTTTTGCGGAGCGACCACGTTGCCCAGCGACTTGGACTGCTTGCGGCCCTGTTCGTCCACGGTGAAACCGTGGGTCAGCAGTTCCTTGTAGGGGGCATGGCCGTCGATGGCGCAACCGGTCAGCAGCGAGGAGTGAAACCAGCCGCGATGCTGGTCGGAACCCTCAAGGTAGAGATCGGCTACCGGACCCTGGTCATGGGCCAGCTCGGCATGGGAGCCACGCAGCACGTGCCAGTGGGTGGTGCCGGAATCGAACCAGACGTCGAGGGTGTCGCGGCTCTTGTCGTACTGGCCGGCTTCTTCGCCGAGCAGTTCGGCGGGATCGAGCTTGAACCAGGCTTCGATGCCCTCGCGCTCGACGCGCTGGGCGACGGCTTCCATCAATTCGACAGTGCGCGGATGCAGCTCGCCGCTTTCCTTGTGAGTGAAGAAGGGAATCGGCACACCCCAGTTGCGCTGGCGCGAGATGCACCAGTCGGGACGGCCGGCGATCATGCCGTGCAGCCGCGCCTGGCCCCAGGCCGGGACGAACTGGGTCTGCTCGATGGCCGCCAGGGAGCGCTCGCGCAGGGTGGCGCCTTCGTTGGGCTGCTTGTCCATGCCGACGAACCACTGGGCAGTGGCGCGATAGATCAGCGGGGTCTTGTGGCGCCAGCAGTGCATGTAGCTGTGATTGATCGCTTCGTGCTTGAGCAGCGCGCCCGCCTCTTGCAGCGTGGCGACGATGGCCGGATTGGCCTTCCAGATGAACTGGCCACCAAACAGCGGCAGCGACTCGGCGTAGACGCCATTGCTCTGCACCGGATTGAGGATGTCGTCGTTGCTCAGGCCGTATTGCTTGCAGATGCGGAAGTCGTCCTCGCCATAGGCGGGCGAACAGTGCACCACACCGGTCCCGGCGCCCAGCTCGACGTACTCGGCCAGGTAGATGGGCGACAGTCGCTCGTACAGCGGGTGGCGGAAGTTGATCAGTTCCAAGGCGGTACCCGGGGCAGTGGCGATCACCTCGCCCTGCAGGCCGTAGCGCGCCAGGCAGCTTTCCACCAGTTCCTCGGCCAGCAGCAGCAGGCGATCGCCGACGTCCACCAGCGCATAGGTGAATTCGGGATGCACGTTGAGCGCCTGGTTGGCCGGGATGGTCCAGGGGGTGGTGGTCCAGATGACGATGGCGGTGGGCTTGGCCAGCGCGCCGAGGCCGAAGGCGGCTGCCAGCTTGTCGGCATCGGCGACCGGGAAGGCCACGTCGATGGCGTCGGACCTCTTGTCCTGGTACTCCACCTCGGCCTCGGCCAGCGCCGAGCCGCAGTCGAAGCAGAAATTGACCGGCTTGAGGCCCTTGAAGACGAAGCCCTTCTGGACCAGTTCGCCCAGCGCGCGGATCTCGCCGGCCTCGTTGGCGAAGTTCATGGTCAGGTAGGGATTGCTCCAGTCACCCAACACGCCCAGGCGGACGAAGCCGGCCTTCTGCTCTTCGATCTGCTCGCTGGCATAGGCGCGGCAGCGCTCGCGGGTCAGGTCCGCCGGCTGATTCTTGCCGAAGGTGGTTTCCACCTTGTGCTCGATGGGCAGGCCATGGCAGTCCCAGCCCGGCACATAGGGGGCATCGAAGCCGGCCAGGGTCTTGGAGCGGGTGATGATGTCCTTGAGGATCTTGTTCAGCGCATGACCGATGTGGATGCTGCCGTTGGCATAGGGCGGACCGTCATGCAGGATGAAGGTCGGACGGCCCTTGCCGATGGCGCGCAGCTTCCCGTACAGGTCGATGTCCTGCCAGCGCTTGAGCGCTTCCGGCTCGCGCTGCGGCAGGCCGGCTTTCATCGGGAATGCCGTTTCCGGCAGGTTGAGCGTCGCTTTGTAATCGGTCATGTCAGTCCAGGCTCGTTGACGGTTGCCCCTGCCAGTAGGCGCGGGCCGTGGCGACGTCCGCTTCGATCGCCGCCTTGAGGGCCTCCAGAGAGGCGAATTTCTGTTCGTCGCGGACCTTCTGCACGAAGGTCACGCTGAGGTGGCGACCATAGAGGTCGCCGGAAAAGTCCAGCAGATGGATTTCCAGATGCGGACGGCCATCGCCCTGCACCGTCGGTCGCTGGCCAATGTTGGCCACACCGGGTACCACCTGCCCATCGATCAGGCTGCTGACCAGATAGACGCCGCGCAGCGGCGGTCGGCGCCGCTTGAGCTGAACGTTGGCCGTGGGCCAACCCAGCTGACGCGCCAGCTTCTGGCCGTGCAATACCCGCCCCGAAAGGCTGTAGGGGCGTCCCAGCATGCGCGCGGCCAGGGCCAGATCGCCGTCGGCCAGAGCCTGGCGGATCAGGGTGCTACTCACCCGCAGGCCGTCCAGCTCGACGGTGGTAGCGGCTTCCAGGGTGAAGCCATGGTCGCGGGCGGCCAGATTCAGGTAGGTGAAGTCGCCGGCGCGGTCGCAGCCGAAGCGGAAGTCGTCGCCGATCTCCAGGTGCTTCACCCCCAGGCCGTCCACCAGCACCTGCTGAACGAAGGCCTCGGCGGACAACTCGCGCAGCCGCCGATTGAAATTCAGGCAGAGCACGTTGTCGACGCCCAGGCGCGCGAAGCATTCCAGTTTCTCACGCAGGCGGGTCAGGCGCACCGGCGCGATGTCGGGCAGGAAGAATTCGCGGGGCTGCGGTTCGAAGATCACCACGCAACTGGGCACCCCGAGCTCCGCCGCTCGCTCACGCAGCCGCGCGAGGATGGCCTGGTGCCCCAGGTGAACCCCGTCGAAGTTGCCAATGGTGGCAACGCAGCCCTTGGGAAAGGCGTCGAGATGATGGAGACCGCGAAACAGCTGCATGGATAGGGATTGCTCAGAAATTAATCGATTATATCCGGATGCCCGCCGCGAGGACAGGCGCACACCCGGCCTTGTGCAATCACAGCACCGCGCGCCGATTGAAGTCGCGCACGCGGAAGCCGAGCAGGAAGAGACTGGCGAAATAGGCCAGCACCCCCGCCGCGACTAGGCCGCCCAGACGCAGCAGGCGCTGCCACATCAGTCCTTCGCTCCAGCTGGGCAACAGCTGCATCAGACCGAACAGGACGGCGGTCATCACCGCCACCGCGATCAGCAGCCGGAGCAGGAAGCCCGTCCAGCCCGGTTGGGGGATGAACAGGTTATGGCGGCGCAACTGCCAGAATAAAAGGCCGGCGTTGAGACAGGCCGCCAGACCTATGGCCAGGGCCAGGCCGACGTGCTGCAGCGGCCCGATCAGGATCAGGTTGAGCACCTGGGTCACCGCCAGGGTGAAGATGGCGATCTTTACCGGCGTCTTGATGTTCTGCTGGGCATAGAAGCCCGGCGCCAGCACCTTGACCAGGATGATGCCGAGCAGTCCCACGGCATAGGCGACCAGCGCCCGCTGGGTCATCAGGGCGTCATGGGCATCGAAGCGACCGTACTGGAACAGCGAGACGGTCAGCGGCTCGGACAGCAACGCCAGGGCCGCGGAACAGGGCAGCACCAGCAGGAAGCAGAGTCGCAGCCCCCAGTCGAGCAGTCGCGAATACTCCTGGCGATCAGCCTTGGCGTAGGTGCGCGACAGCGCCGGCAGCAGGATGGTCCCGAGCGCCACGCCGAGCACTCCCGAAGGCAACTCCATCAGGCGATCGGCGTAGTACATCCAGGACACCGAGCCGGCCGCCAGGAAGGAGGCGAAGATGGTGTTGATGATCAGCGAGATCTGACTGACCGAGACCCCGAGGATCGCCGGCCCCATCTGCTTCATGACCCGCCAGACGCCGGTGTCGCGCAGATTCAGCCGCGGCAGCACCAGCATGCCGATGCGCTTGAGGTGTGGCAGCTGATAGAGGAACTGGGCTAGGCCACCCACCAGGGTCGCCCAGGCCAGCGCCATGATCGGCGGATCGAAATAGGGCGTCAGGAACAGCGCGAAGATGATCATGCTGATGTTGAGCAGGGTCGGCACGAAGGCCGGTACGTTGAATCTGTTCCAGGTATTGAGCACGGCGCCGGCCAGGGAGGCCAGGGAGATCAGCAGGATGTAGGGAAAGGTCACCCGCAGCAGGCTGGACGTGAGGGCGAATTTCTCCGGGGTATCGGCAAAGCCCGGCGCGGTGATCCAGATCACCAGGGGCGCGGCCAGCATGCCCAGCACCGTGACCACCGCCAGCACCAGGGTCAGCAGGCCGCTGACATAGGCCAGGAAGGTCCGGGTGGCCTCCTCGCCCTGCTGGGCCTTGTATTCGGCCAGGATGGGTACGAAGGCCTGGGAAAAGGCGCCCTCGGCGAAGATGCGGCGCAGGAGATTGGGCAGCTTGAAGGCGACGAAGAAGGCATCGGTGGCCATGCCGGCGCCAAAGGTGCGGGCGACGATGGTGTCGCGCACGAAACCCAGCACGCGGGACAGCATGGTCATGGAGCTGACGGCGGCCAGGGACTTGAGCAGATTCATGGCTGGGAGAGGACTCGGTGAACGCAGCGGGACGTGACGAAGGAAGCGCGCGAGCGCAGTCGTGCGATGGGCATAAGCGATCGAGTGTAACGAGGCCCTTCATCGGCGACCAGCCGGATATCCATCCAGACGGCCTTGACAGCCGACGCCAGGGACGTCAAGATTCGCGACCTTAATTTAGCTCTGTACTTGCTACAGAGTTCGCTCTGTACCCAATACAGTCTTTTTCGAAGGAGCTCCACGGTGGCTAACTCCCCCTCCGCCAAAAAACGCGCCAAACAGGCTGAGAAGCGTCGCAGCCACAATGCGAGCCTGCGCTCCATGGTGCGTACCTACATCAAGAACGTCGTCAAGGCGATCGAAGCCAAGGACCTGGAAAAAGCCAAGTCCGCTTACGTTGCTGCCGTCCCGGTCATCGACCGCATGGCCGACAAGGGCATCATCGACAAGAACAAGGCCGCTCGTCACAAGAGCCGCCTGAACGCTCACATCAAGGCCCTGGCTACCCCCGCCGCTGCCTGATAAGCGTTCGAACAAGAAACCGGCCTAGGCCGGTTTTTTATTGCCTGAGATTCAAGAGCCCAACGCCCCCCCCCCCCCCCCGCAGAGGCGCCAGGCTCGACGATCGTCAGACCAGGACCAGGTTGTCCCTGTGGATCAGTTCGGGCTCGTAGACGTAGCCCAGCTCGACGACGATGGCATCCGAGGGCCGCCCCAGGATGCGCCGCGCCTCGGTCGCACTGTAGTTGACCAGACCACGCGCCACCTCGCGCCCATCCGGGCCAACGCAGGCGACCATCTCGCCACGCCGGAAGCTGCCTTCCAGCTCCCGTACACCCACCGGCAACAGACTGCGATGACCGCCTACCAGGGCCTGCACCGCACCGGCATCCAGGCGCAGGGTGCCACGCACCTGCAGATGCCCGGCCAGCCACTGCTTGCGCGCCGCCACCAGGCCGCGCTCGGGTGACAGCAGGGTCCCCAGCTGCTCGCCCTGCTGCAGGCGACTGAGCACCTGCTGGATACGCCCACCGACGATGACGGTATAGGCACCGGAACGTGCCGCCAGACGAGCAGCACGCAGCTTGGTCTGCATGCCGCCACGCCCCAGGGCACCGCCGGTACCGCCAGCGACCAGATCCAGCGCCGGATCGTCGGCACGCGCCTCGCTGATAAGACTGGCGTCAGGGTTGTTGCGCGGATCGGCGTCGAACATGCCATCGCGATCGGTGAGGATGACCAGCAGATCGGCCTCGACCAGGTTGGCCACCAGAGCCGCCAAGGTGTCGTTGTCGCCAAAACGAATCTCGTCGGTCACGACGGTATCGTTTTCGTTGATCACCGGTACCACGCCCAGGCTCACCAGCGTCCGCAAGGTACTGCGGGCGTTGAGATAGCGCTTGCGATCGGACAGGTCGTCATGGGTCAGCAGGATCTGCGCGGTCTGCACCTGGTGCTCGGCAAAGCTGGATTCCCAGGCTTGCACCAACCCCATCTGCCCCACCGCCGCGGCCGCCTGCAACTCGTTGATGGCGGTCGGGCGCTGCGCCCAGCCGAGCCGGCTCATGCCAGCCGCCACCGCACCCGAGGACACCAGCACCAGCTCGATGCCCGCCTGGTGCAGGGCCACCATCTGCTCGACCCAACCAGCCATGGCCCCACCGTCCAGACAACGACCGTCGTCGGTCAGCAGGGCACTGCCGATCTTCACCACCCAGCGCTGGGCGCCAGACACCTGATCACGCATGGGCAAGCTCCTTTCTTACCGTACGTAGAAGATTTCCGGACCGTCGCCGTCGTCTTCGTCATCGAAGTCGTCATCGGCATCGTCCACCGCCTTGACCCCGGAACGACGCAGGGCACGCTGGTCATCCAGCGCCTGCAGCCGTGCCCGCGCCTCGTCCTCGATGCGCTGATCGAGTTCTTCCAGCGCTTCGGCATAGGCCGGATCCTCGGCGAGGCGCAGGGTGCGTTCGTCGAGATACTGCATGATCGCCTGACAGAGCTGCTCGGTCCCTTCGCGCTCCAGGGCGGAGATGACAAAGACCGGACCCTGCCAGTCCAGGTGCTCGACCACCGCCTTGAGGCGCTCTTCGCGCTCGTCGTCGAGCAATTGGTCGGCCTTGTTCAGCACCAGCCAGCGGTCACGTTCGCCGAGCGCCGGGCTGAACTTGGTGAGCTCGTTGATGATGGTCTCGGCAGCCTCGGCCGGATCGCTCTCATCCAGCGGTGCCATGTCGACAAGGTGCAGCAGCAGGCGGGTTCGCGCCAGGTGCTTGAGGAAACGGATCCCCAGACCGGCGCCTTCGGAGGCACCCTCGATCAGCCCCGGAATGTCGGCGACCACGAAGCTCTTGAAGCGCCCCACGCTGACCACACCCAGATTCGGCACCAGGGTGGTGAAGGGATAGTCCGCCACCTTGGGCTTGGCAGCCGACACCGCACGGATGAAGGTGCTCTTGCCGGCATTGGGCAGGCCGAGCAGGCCGATGTCCGCCAGCACCTTGAGCTCCAGCTTGAGATCACGCTCTTCGCCGGGCTTGCCGGGCGTGGTCTGCCGCGGCGCACGGTTGGTGCTGGATTTGAAACGGGTATTGCCGAGGCCGTGCCAGCCGCCCTGGACCACCCGGATGCGCTGACCGGGCTGGGTCAGGTCGCCGATGATCTCCTGGGTCGCCGCATCGATCACCGTGGTGCCCACGGGTACCGGCAGCACCAGGTCTTCACCCTTGGCGCCGGTGCACTCGGTGCTCCCGCCCTTTTCACCGTTCTGCGCGGTGAAACGTCGGGTGTAACGGTAATCGACCAGGGTGTTCAGGTTGATGTCGGCTTCAAGCCAGATCGACCCGCCATCGCCGCCGTCACCGCCATTGGGGCCACCCTTCTCGATGAATTTCTCCCGGCGGAAACTCATCATGCCGTTGCCGCCGTCACCCGCTTTTACGTGTATGGATACTTCATCGACGAATTTCATCTGGACCTCCCGCGCTCGCGGGCCGCTGCAAACAAGGAAATAGCTTAACTACAAGGGAAATAGCTTAACTACAAACGAAAAAGCCCCGTCGGGTAGACAGGGCTTTTCTTTCGTCACGGGCCTTAGGCGGCGGCGACGATGCTCACGTAACGACGGCCAAAGGCGCCCTTCACGTCGAACTTGATCACGCCGTCCACTTTCGCGAACAGGGTGTGATCCTTACCGAGGCCCACGCCGTAACCGGCATGGTACTGGGTGCCGCGCTGACGCACGATGATGTTGCCGGCCTTGACGACCTGGCCGCCATACAGCTTCACGCCAAGGCGTTTGCTTTCGGAATCGCGACCGTTACGAGTAGAACCACCCGCTTTTTTGTGTGCCATGAGTCAATTCTCCGTTAGAGGCGAGATCAGGCCTGGATGCCAGTGATCTTGATTTCGGTGAACCACTGACGGTGGCCCTGACGCTTCATGTGATGCTTACGACGACGGAATTTGATGATGGTGACCTTGTCGTGACGGCCCTGGGCGGTCACTTCGGCGGTCACTTTGGCACCATCAACGACCGGCAGACCGATCTTGACGTCGTCACCGTTGCCAACCAGCAGAACCTGGTCGAAGGTGACGGTTTCACCGGTGGCGATGTCGAGCTTCTCGACCTTCAGGTATTCGCCTTCGGCGACCTTGTATTGCTTGCCACCGGTAACGATAACTGCGTAGGACATGGTAAATCTCCGTTAAACCTGCTCACCCGGTGCTTTATAGGAGGTATCGTCGACCGGCATGGCTGCACGGGACCGGAAGGACCGCCGCGCAATTGCGTAAGACAGGGGGTTAACCCTAGGAATGTTCAGGGCCCGCGATTCTACGCAAGCCCGGGCCAGGAGGCAAGAGCCGTCCGCCCGCGCCTTGACAGCCCCCCACCCCACCCCTAGCATGCCGCGCAACCTCGTTCAGCGGCCATGCCGGGCCGGTGCCCAGCCGAATCGGCAGGAGCGGCGAGCCGCGGGAGCGCGATGGCAATCCCTGGGCATGGCACTCGTGCCGGTCCCTAGGGCATAGTCTGGCGGTCATGCGCCATCCGGCCGCCTGAATATTGCCCGGACCTCCAGTGGACACCTCTCAATGACGCAGCAATCCCAGTCCTTCTATCGCGTGGTGACGGACGATTTCGCCGCCGTAGACGGCATCATCCGCCAGCAGCTGACCTCGCGCGTGCCGCTGGTCGAGAAGATTGGCGACTACATCGTCTCCGCGGGCGGCAAACGCCTGCGTCCGCTGCTGGTCCTGCTGGCCGGCAAGGCGCTCGGGCGCGCCGACCACGATCTGCAGCTGCTGGCGGCGACCATCGAATTCCTGCACACCTCCACCCTGCTGCACGACGATGTCGTCGATGCCTCGGGGATGCGCCGCGGCCGCTCCACCGCCAACGCCCTCTGGGGCAATGCCCCCAGCGTGCTGGTCGGCGACTTCCTCTATGCCCGCTCCTTCGAGATGATGGTGGCGCTGGGCTCCATGGAGGTGATGCGCATCATCTCCCAGGCCACTCGCGTCATCGCCGAGGGCGAGGTGCTGCAGCTGTCGAAGATCCGCGACGCCAGCACCACCGAAGAGATCTACATGGAGGTCATTCGCGGCAAGACCGCCATGCTCTTCGAGGCCTCCACCCACAGTGCGGCGATCCTGGCCGACGCCAGCGCCGAACAGGCGGACGCCCTGCGCCGCTATGGCGATCATCTGGGCGTGGCCTTCCAGCTGGTCGATGACCTGCTCGACTACCAGGGCGACGCCGTGGCCCTGGGCAAGAACGTCGGTGACGACCTGGCCGAAGGCAAACCGACCCTGCCGCTGATCGTGACCATGCGCGAAGGCACTGCCGAACAGGCCGCGCTGGTACGCCAGGCGATCCGCCAGGGCGGCAGCCAGGATCTGGAAGGCGTGCGCGCCGCCGTCGAAGCCGCCGGCGCCCTCGACTATACCGCGCGCAAGGCGCAGGAATTCGCCGAGCGAGCCATCGCCTGCCTGGATGCCCTGCCCGCCAGCGAATATCGCGACGCACTCGCCGACCTGGGTCGCTTCTCGGTGGCCCGTACCCACTGAGGCCTGCCGTCGACTGACCAAGCCCGCCGTCGCCAGACTGCGGGCTTTTTCATGTCCTACTAAAAAAGTCAGGTAATCGGCTTGCTATTTAGCGAATAAGAATTATTCTCATAAATAGCACAGCAGGAGCTCTTGCCATGACTTATCTGATCGACGCCTGGCTGGACCGGCCGCACCCCTATCTGCGCATCCTCAACCGGGAAACCGGCAAGGTCTGCGCGGAACTGGACGAGACGGCCCTGGAGGAACTCAAGGATCTGGGCGAGCTGGACCTGCACAGCCTCACCTCCAGCGAACCGCGGGTGGTGAAGGAGCAGATCCGCCAGGTCTTCCTGTTCAGCTACGCCCTGGCACTGCGCCCGGACAACGAGGCGCTGCGGCTGGACTGCTGAGGGCCGAAGAGTGGCCAACAGAACGTAGCGAGCGGTTGTTAGGCGGGTGCGCGCGGAGCGCAGAAACCGTAATGTACAAGTGGTACATGAGGATTTCGAGCACGGCACGCACCCGCCTGGCGGACTCGCAGTAGTTTTGTTGGTCGCTCTTAAAGGACGTCGAGCAGCTCCACGTCGAACACCAGCACGCTGTGCGGCGGGATGCCGCCGACGCCCTGGGCGCCATAGGCCAGTTCACTGGGCACATGCAGACGCCACTTGCTGTTGGCTGGCATCAGTTGCAGGGCTTCGGTCCAGCCGGCGATCACGCCGCCCACCGGAAACTCGGCCGGCTGACCACGCTGGTAGGAGCTGTCGAACACGCTGCCGTCGATGAGGGTGCCGTGGTAGTGGGTACGCACTTGGTCTTCGCGAGTCGGCGTAGCGCCTTCACCCTGGGTGAGCACCTC
This sequence comes from Pseudomonas aestiva, assembly GCF_039908605.1. Taxonomy (NCBI): domain Bacteria; kingdom Pseudomonadati; phylum Pseudomonadota; class Gammaproteobacteria; order Pseudomonadales; family Pseudomonadaceae; genus Pseudomonas; species Pseudomonas aestiva. The sequence continues at coordinate 4,035,238 of NZ_CP150916.1, forward strand.
GTATTGCAGACCGGACGGCAGCACCACGACGCCAGGGCGCTCGGCATTGGCCTTCAGGTAGTCGACGCCTTCCTGGGCGGCCGCGGCGGCCTTGATCTGGGCTTCTGCCTGCATGCGCTCGCGGATGACCCGGAAGCTGGCGTTCAGCGACTCGACGCCCACCCGGGACTCCTGGCCGTCGAAGGCCTCGTTGAGACCGGCGAGCACGGCTGCCAGCTGCATGCCGGGGACCGGATTCTGACGCAGCTGATCGCCCAATTGGCGGCCGATGCCATAGCTGACGCGGGCTTCGTCGGTGTCGAGCAGGATGTCGTTCATAGCAGCCTTTCCATCGTCAAAAAGGAGCCGAGCCTAGCACATCAGCGACTCGACTCGCCGCCGCCCAGGCTGCCACGCTGCCGGCGACAGCGCTCGGAGCAGTAGCGCACCTCGTCCCAGTCGCGCTCCCACTTCTTGCGCCAGGTGAAGGGCCGCTGGCAGACCGGACAGAGCTTGGTGGGCAGATCGGCCTTCTTCATAGGGACTCTCCTGCGTCGAGGCGCGCCAGCAGTGCCTCACCCCGTTGCCAGAGCGCCTGCTGCCGCTCGGGCGTCTGACGATCGAGATTGCGATAGAGATTGAGCATGCGCGGATAGTGGGCGAAGCGCCCGCGATGGCGGATCAGGAAATGCCAGTAGAGGGCATTGAAGGGGCAGGCCCGCTCGCCCAGGGCTTCGCCGACCTGATAGTGGCAGCCCTTGCAATAGTCGGACTGGCGACGGATGTACTGGCCGCTGGCGCAATAGGGCTTGCTCGCCAGATAGCCACCGTCCGCGTGCATTACCATGGCCTGGGTGTTGGGCAGCTCGACCCACTCGAAGGCATCCAGATAGACCGCCAGGTACCACTCGCCGATGGCCTGGGGCGCGATGCCGGCCAGCAGGGCGAAGTTGCCGGTGACCATCAGCCGCTGGATATGGTGGGCGTAACCCAGCGCCAGGGTCTGGCCGATGGCTTCGCGCATGCAGGCCATGCGGGTCGTCCCGGTCCAATAGAACTCCGGTAGCGGCCGGCTATTGCCCAGCACATTGAGCTCCCGGTAGTCGGGCATGCGCAGCCAGTAGACGCCATGGACGTACTCCCGCCAACCGATCAGTTGACGCAGAAAACCCTCGGCGCTGTTGAGCGGCACCCTGCCCTCGCGATAGGCGGCGTCCACGTCGGCGCAGAGCTGACGCAGGTCCAGCAGCCCGATATTGAGTGCCGCGCTGATCCGCGCGTGATGCAGATAGGGCTCGCCATGGGCCATGGCGTCCTGGTAGCGGCCGAAGTCGTGCAGACCCGACGCCAGGAAGTGCTGCCAGAGGCGCTCGGCATCGGGACGGGTCACCGGATAGTCGAAGCCCTCCAGCCGGCCATAGTGGTGGGCGAAGCGCTGCCCGACCAGGTCGAGCACCTCCCGGGTACAGGCATCGGGCGGACAGCTGAAGGGCTCGGGGACAGAATGGTCCCTGGGCAGGGCCTTGCGATTGTCCTTGTCCAGATTCCAGACCCCGCCACAGGGTTCATCCTCCCCTTCCATCAACCAACCGTGTCGTCTGCGCATGCCGCGGTAGAAGGCCTCCATGCGCAACTCGGTGCGCGCCCCGGCCCAGCGGGCGAAGGCGCCGCGGCTGCAGAGGAATCGGTCGTCGCCGTGCCACTGCACAGGCACCGCCAGAGCGAGACTCCGCAAGGCCTGTTCCAGACGCCATTCGCCGGCCTCGGTCAGGTGAACCTCGCGCGCACCCGTCCTCTTCGCCCAAAAAGCGATCTCGGCCGGCAGCGAGCCCTGGTTGTCCGGGTCATCCAGGGTGCGGTAATGGACCTGGAAGCCATGCGTGCGCATCTCGCTGGCGAAGTGGCGCATGGCGCTGAAGATCAGGGCGATCTTGCGCGGATGGTGCGGGACGTAGCTGGTTTCTTCCGGGACCTCGGCGAGCAGCAGCACGTCTTGCACGGGATCGGCATTACGCAGGGAGGCCAGCCGGGGCGACAACTGATCGCCAAGGATCGGCAGCAGGCGCCGGACGGCGCCGTTGCTCAAGAGGCGTTCCGGTAGTTCAGCGGGATCTTCAGGGGTTCCGAGGAGCGTGGCGCCATGCCGACCATCTCGTCATAGGCGCTGTGCTGGATGAGAAAGCACGGCAGCGGCGGCAGGTCGGCCAGCAGACGGCGGGCCTGGGCAGCGGAGCCCAGGCGGTAGAAGTGGCCATCCCGCCCGGTCAGCCGCGTGCGACCGTCCTGGGTGAGCACCTCGAGTACATAGAAGCCGCCCTCGATGGACAGCAGATTGAGTTCACGGACCTCGCCGGCCTGGGCGCGCTGGGTCAATTCCGGCAATTGCATGGAAACCTCCGGGTCGAGATCGACGCTAGGAAGGGCGTCGATCGGCAGCTGTAAGCATTCGACAACCTAGGACAAGCAAGCGCAGCGGCGCAATCCACAAAGCGTAAACGAAAGCTGCCGACGGCGGACGAGTGGCCGCCCGGCCCGTCAGTGCTTGGTCAGCCGATCCAGATAGCCCATGGCGAAGGCCGAGACCACGAACACCAAATGGATGATCACGTACCACTTGAGGTACTCGGGATTAGTGTTCTGGGCATCCATGAAGATGCGCAGCAGGTGGATCGAGGAGATGGCGACGATGGAGGCAGCCACCTTGTTCTTCAGCGAGCCCGAATCCATCTTGCCCAGCCAGCTGAGCTTTTCCGAGCCTTCGTCGATGTCCAGCTGGGACACGAAATTCTCGTAGCCGGAGATCATCACCATGACCAGCAGGCCACCTACCAGCGCCATGTCGATGAGCGACAGGACCAGCAGGATGAGTTCAGCTTCGGTGGACTGGAAGATGTGTGGCAGGACGTGGAAGACTTCCTGAAAGAACTTGAGCGCCAGCAGGACCAGCGCCAGGGACAACCCCAGATAGATGGGGGCCAGCAACCAGCGGGAGGCGTAAAGGGCTTTTTCGATCAGACGTTCCATGCAGACTCGCTCGGATTACCAGGGCCGGGCGAGTATACCGGGGCGGTGCGGGCGGACCAATGCGGCAGGTTGTACCTGACTCAGGCGTCGGGGCCGACCTGGAAACGCACCTGCTGGTGGGCGCGCTCGCCGTTCATCTTGCGCAGTTCGCTCTGCATGTGCAGGCGCCAGATCTGGGTCTCTTCGACCTGGATATAGCCCTGTTCAACCAGGTTTTCGGCGATGGCAGTCATGACGCCTTCGGCTGCCTTGGGACCGTGGAAAGGCCCCTGGGCCTTGATCGCGGTGGGCTGCTGGCCATTCAAGCCGGCGGCGCACAACAGGGTCCAGAGGCCCTGCTCCTGACCGAGCGGCTTGATTTCGCATTCGATACGGGTGACGAGGCCCAGGCAGGGACGGATCAGGGTAATGGTGCGGGACATGGCGTCATCCTCTCGAAGCGCTCAATGCTCGCCGGTCCTAGGCCAGAGGTATCCACAAAGGCTGTGGACAACCCTGTTGGTCAACAGGGGGCAAGCGGGTCTGGGCGCCGTGCTACTTGGGCTGCGACGCCTTGTACAAAATCCGACCTGCCCCCTGGAGCTCAGTTCTCCGCCGCTTGGTTGTTTTTCCCTTTTGCCTTGGAGTTATCACTGAGTTTGTCGGCCAGTTCATCTTCCAGCTCGAGCTCGGCGATTTCCTTGAGACGCTGTACCACGCGCGCATTGACGCTGCCATCCGGGAAGCGACCCTTGGCATCCGGTGCCCCGGCGGGCTCGCCCACCAGCAGCGACAGAGCCTCGTCCGCCTGGCGCACGGCATAGACATGGAATAGCCCCTCGCTCACCGCTGCCAGCACGGTCTCGTCGAGCATCAGGTTGGTGACGTTGGCGCGCGGGATGATCACGCCCTGCTCGCCGGTCAGACCGCGGGCCTGACAGAGGCGGAAGAAGCCCTCGATCTTCTCGTTCACGCCGCCGACCGGCTGCACCTCGCCAAACTGGTTGATCGAGCCGGTGATGGCGAAGCACTGCTTGAGCGGCGTGCGCGACAGCGCGGAGATCAGGGTGCAGGCCTCGCCAAGGGAGGCGCTGTCACCATCGACATAGCCATAGGACTGCTCCAGGGCGATGCTGGCCGAGATCGACAGCGGGAATTCCTGGGCATAGCGACTGCCCAGGTAGCCGGTCAGGATCATCACGCCCTTGGAGTGGATGGGTTGTCCGAGGCTGACCTCGCGCTCGATGTCGAGGATGCCACTGGCGCCCGGGTAGACCGTGGCGGAGATGCGCGCCGGCATGCCGAAGGCGGAATCGGCCACCTCCAGCACGGTGAGGCCGTTGCACTTGCCCACCGCGGCGCCCTGGGTGTCGATGAGGATGAGTCCGGTCAGCATGTCGTCCAGCACCCGGGCGCAGACGCGACCGGTGCGGGTTTCCTTGGCCTTGAGCGCACGCTCGACATGACCCTTGTCGGTACGCTCGTCGCCGGCCAGGTGGCGGATGAAGTCGGCTTCGCTGACCAGCTGGAACAGATCGCCGATACGCGCCGACAACCGGCCCTGGTGCTCGGCCAGCCGCGCGCTGTAGGTGGCCAGCCGCGCTACGGCCGCCGAGGTCAGGGGCGCCATGCCCTCTTCCGAGGTGCGCGTCTTGAGCAACTGGGCGAACTGCTCGAGGCTCTCATCGCGCAGTGGCAGCTCCTCGTCGAAGTCCACCAGCACCCGGAACATCTCCTGGAAGTCCGAATCCAGCTCCTGCAGGGTGTAGTAGATGTTGCGCGAGCCGATGATGATGACCTTGAGCTGCAGCGGGATCTGCTGCGGCGCCAGGCTCATGGCGGTGAGCCGACCCAGCTCGGCCAGCGGCGATTCCATCTTCAGCTGACGCGAATGCAGGGCGCGCTTGAGGGCATCCCAGACGAAGGGCTCGGTCAGCAGCTTGTCCGCCTCGACGATGAGGAAGCCGCCATTGGCGCGGTGCAGCGCGCCGGGGCGCAGCTGGCGATAGTTGGTGTAGAGCGCGCCCTGATCGGACTGGTACTCGATACGGCCGAAGAGGTTGTCGTAGGTCGGGTGGGACTCGAATACCACCGGGGCACCACCGGTGACGTGGTGGCCGATGATCAGATTGGGCTCGTACTGCTCGCGCAGCTCCTTGCGCCGCTGCATGTCGGGCTTGGCGTCGTCGGCCAGTTGCTCGACCACCGTCTTGAGCAGGTCTACCTGCATGGCCTGCAGGTAGGCGCAGACCCCGGGGTTGTCGTTGTACTTTTCCGACAGCGGCGCCAGCAGTGGCTGCAGGGCCTGGATGATGGTGTCTTCGTTCAGGGCGCGCAGCTGGTTGCTCGACTCGCGCCGCCACTGCGGCAGGCTGGCCAGCTCTTCGTTGAGACGCTCTTCCAGGCTGGAGATGTCGGCGTGGAACCGCTCCCGCTCGGCCTCGGGCAACTGGGCGAAGTCGGCTTCATCCAGCGCCTTGCCTTCCTTCATCGGGGTGAAGGCGACATTGTTGGCGTCGCGGTAGAGGGCGATTTCCTTTTCCAGGGCGAGCTTTTCCACCACGTCCAGCGCCTGGTCATAGCGCTGGTTGAAGGCGCGCTCGATGGCGCTCTTCTTCTGCTGGAAGGCCGGATGCTCGAATACCGCCGGAAAGGTGGCCAGCAGGTTGTCGATGAAATGGGCCATGTCGGCCACGAAGGCCTCGCCCTCGCCGGGAGGCAGCTCCAGCACGCTTGGCGCCCGGGGCTCTTCGAAGTGATTCAGGTACACCCAGTCGTTGGGCGTCGGCTGGCGCTTGGCTTCGGCCTTGAGATAGCGCTGGACGAAGGAGAAACGACCGGTGCCCGGCTCGCCCATGACAAAGACGTTATAGCCGGGCCGCGGCATGGCCACGCCGAACTGCAGGGCTTCCACCGCGCGCTCCTGACCCAGGATGCCGCGAAAGGGCTCGAGCTGATCGGTATCGGCGAAGGAAAACTGTTCGGGGGCGAAGGGGCGGGTCAGCTCATCAGGGGCGAGCCGGAGACCGGCTGCGACGGGATCGTGCATCGTAAATCCTTGTCAGGCATGCAAGCAGTGCCCGCATTCTGCGACCGGGATGACAGCCGAAGCAAGGCAAGCGGCGCTCCGCCGCGTATTTAAGCGCAGCGGTTCGAGGGGCTTGCCATGACGTCCGTCGGTATTTTTCAACCCAGGCGTTTTTTGACGAAATTCTCACCAGGCGCCAACTAAGCTTTCTCCATAGGGATCAGACGTAGTATCCCGTGAGGAGGCTCCCATGGCTGTCTCTCGTCGTCTCGCCTCGCTGTTCATCCTGCTGGCCAGTCTCGCGGCCTGCACCAGTTACCACGACCAGTTGATCGCCAAGGGCTATCCCCCGGCCTATGCCGATGGCTTCAGCGACGGGTGCCAGACCGGCAAACAGGCGGTCAATGGCATCGGTTACGAGCACAAGGACGCCCGTCGCTTCGCCGCGGAAAAGCCCTACCAGCAGGGGTGGGACGCGGGCTACGCGCAATGCGTGCAGGTGGCCCAGCGCGAAGAGCAGCAGCGCTTCATCGAGCAGGTCCGGGAAAATCGCGAAAGCGCCGAATCGCTGCTGCAGCGCTCGAGAACACGTTGAGGTCGCAGCCAACCTTGCGACCCTGACCGGATGACCTATGCTGGCGGGCCCGCTAGTCGAGCCCTGCCGATGTCTGCCCGCTCTCCGCTGTTTGCCGTCGCCCTGCTGCTGGTCGCCATGACCTCGATCCAGACCAGCGCCAGCCTGGCCAAGACCCTGTTCCTGCGTCTCGATCCGGTGGGCGTCACCACCCTGCGGCTGATCTTCGCGGCTCTCGTCCTGCTGATCGTGCTGCGCCCCTGGCGCAACTTCCGCCACGCGGCGCTGGGCAGCCTGCTGGGCTATGGCGTCGCCATGGGCGTGATGAACCTGACCATCTACCTGGCCATGCAGCGGCTGCCGATCGGCATCGCCGTCGGCCTGGAATTCGTCGGTCCGCTGGTAGTGGCGCTGTGCGCCCTGCGCCGCTGGCTGGACCTGCTGTGGATCGTGCTGGTGGTGGCCGGCCTGGCCGTGCTCCTGCCCTTCGGCCACAACGCCTCCGCACTGGATCCGCTGGGCACCACCCTGGCCCTGGGGGCTGGCGCCTGCTGGGCGATCTACATCGTCCTGGGCAAGCGCGCCGGCGCGGTTCACGGTACCGGCACGGTGGCTTTCGGCGCGACCATCGCCGCCCTGGTCGTGCTGCCCATCGGCATCGTCCACAGCGGCAGCAATCTCTTGCAACCGGAAATCTGGCCGCTGGCGCTGGCCCTGGCGCTGATGTCCACGGCCATTCCCTATGCCCTGGAAATGGTCGTCCTGACCCGCCTGCCGGCCGCCACCTTCGGCACCCTGATGAGTCTGGAACCGGCGCTGGGCGCCCTTTCCGGCTGGGTATTCCTCGGCGAGATCCTGGGCGTCGCCCAGTGGTTCGCCCTCGCCTGCATCATCGCCGCGTCCATCGGCGCCACCTGGAGCAGCCGCCTGACCCCGGAGCAAACGCCACTCTAGACACTCTATAGCGAGGCGAATCCTCACGCGGAGCGACGACGATGATCTATCTGATAATGGGCGTTTCGGGCAGTGGCAAGACCACCCTGGGCGAACTCCTGGCCAGCCGGCTGGACTGCCGTTTCGACGATGCCGACACCTTTCACAGCCAGGCCAACAAGGACAAGATGGCCAAGGGCATCGCCCTCACCGACGAGGATCGCTGGCCCTGGCTGGATGCCATCCACGACGCCATGCAGCAGGCGAAGGCCGAAGGCACCACGCGGGTGTTCGCCTGCTCGGCGCTGAAGAAGGTCTATCGCGATCGCCTGCTGAACGGCCTGGAAGGCGTCCGGCTGCTGTTCCTCAAGGGCTCACCCGAGCTGCTGGCCGAGCGCATTGGCAGTCGCCGCGGGCATTTCTTCGATCCCAAGCTCTTGCAGAGCCAGCTCGACACCCTGGAGGCGCCGGATCACCTGGAAGCCCAGGTGCTGGACGTACGCAAGGCGCCCGAGCAGTTGGTGGACGAGGTGCTTGAGCACGGCCACGGCAACTGAGCGCGGCGGCCGCCGGCTCAGACCGCGACCGGCGCCTTGATGTGCGGATGGGCCTGGTAGCCTGCCAGTTCGAAATCCTCGAAGCGGAAGGCGAACAGGTCCGTGACCGCCTGATTGAGCTTCATGGTCGGCAGCGGCAGCGGTTCGCGGGTCAGCTGCAGATCGGTCTGCTCCAGGTGATTGGCATAGAGATGGCAATCACCGCCGGTCCAGATGAATTCACCCGGTTGCAGTCCGGTGACCTGGGCCACCATCAGGGTCAGTAGCGCGTAGCTGGCGATGTTGAAGGGCACGCCGAGGAAGATGTCCGCGGAACGCTGATACAGCTGGCAGCTCAGCCGGCCATCGGCGACATAGAACTGGAACAGCGCATGGCACGGCGGCAACGCCATCTCGTCCACCAGCGCCGGATTCCAGGCCGAGACGATCAGCCGCCGCGAGTCGGGCTTGGCGCGGATCATGTCCACCACCCCGGCGATCTGGTCGATATGGCGACCGTCCGGTGCCGGCCAGCTACGCCACTGGTAGCCATAGACCGGGCCCAGTTCGCCGTTCTCGTCGGCCCACTCGTCCCAGATGGACACGCCGTTGTCCTTGAGGTAACGGATGTTGGTCTCGCCCTGCAGGAACCACAGCAGCTCGTGGATGATGGATCGCAGATGGCACTTCTTGGTGGTGACCAGGGGAAAGCCCTCGGCCAGATCGAATCTCATCTGGTAGCCGAAGACGCTGTAGGTCCCGGTGCCGGTGCGGTCGCTCTTGAAGGTGCCGTGTTCGCGCACGTGGCGCATCAGGTCGAGGTACTGTTTCATGGCGGGAGCGCTACCTGGCAAAAGGCAAATGGTATCAAATCGCGCCTCGCGAGAGCGGTCGCGCTTGTCGCAGCCCTGACCATCGGACACAAAAAAAGCGGCCCTGAGGCTAATGCCAGTCAGTTAAGAGCTTCACCTTGACGCCTGACTGTCGTCGCACAGAATCCGGTGCTTGATTCCTCAAGCACCGGATTTTTTATGCGTATTGCTCAAGCCTTGGAAATGACTCGCGAGCTCTCTTCGGCCACACAGACACTGGAGGCCCTGGGCGAACTGCTCGATCCTGAGCTGGTCAAGACCGCCCTGGAAACGGCCGGAGTCGCTACCCTACGCAAACGCAGGCTGCCGCTGGAATCCATGCTCTGGTGCGTCATCGGCCTGGCCCTGTTTCGTCGCCTGTCGGCCTGGGATGTGGTCAACCAACTGGACATCATGCTGCCCGGTCAGAAGCCATTGGTAGCGCCCAGCGCGGTGGTGCAAGGCCGTCAGCGATTGGGAAGCGACGCTGTACGGGAGGTGTTTCAACTGACCCAACAGCGCTGGCATGAGACGGCCGAACATCCAGGCTGGCAGGGGCTGCGCTTGCTCGGTGTGGACGGCGTGGTCTGGCGCGCTCCGGACACGCTCGAAAATCGCGAGCGCTACGGCTCGGCGATCAATCAGTACGGTGATGGAGGATTTCCCCAGATCCGCATGGTGTGCCAGATGGAACTGACCAGCCATTTGCTGGTAAGCAGCGCCTTCGACGCTTATGCCAGCAATGAAATGAAGCTGGCCGAGCAATTGATCGAGGGCACCCCCGACCATTCGCTGACGTTGTTCGACAAGGGCTTTTACTCTTTAGGTCTGCTACATCGCTGGCAGCGAACCGGTAACGAACGGCACTGGCTATTGCCACTGCGCAAAGACGCCCAATACGAGGTGATACGCTCACTGGGCAAGCAGGATGCGATTGTCAGCCTTCGAACTTCGCCGCAGGCCCGCCGACAATGGCCCGGCTTGCCGGACACCTTGCAGGCGCGACTGCTGAGCAAGACCGTCAAGGGCAAGCGGCGCCAGATCCTTACTTCCATGACGGACCCTGGGCGTTTCGTCTCCGATGAGATCGTCGATCTCTACAGCCACCGCTGGGAAATCGAGCTCGGCTATCGTGAGATCAAGCAGGGTCTACTCGATGGCCGTTACACGCTACGCAGCAAAACGCCCGACATGGTGGCGCAGGAGCTATGGGGGCTACTGCTGGGATACAACCTGCTGCGTTATCAGATGGTACAGATGAGTCGCCAGTGCCCGGGAGTTCATCCCTGCGAGATGAGCTTCTCCGCCTGCAGCTGGGCCATCCTGAAATTCCTGCTGAGCCTTTCGCTGAATAGCCCTGGCAACATCCCACGTGATATGGCCGAACTGCACGCCTTGGCACCGCACTTCGTTCTACCGCATAGGCGCGATTACCGGGCCTATCCGAGAGTCATCAAGGCCAAGCCCTCGAAGTATCCGACCAGAAAAAAAATGCCAGTCAGCTTAACTGACCGGCATTAGCCCTGAGGCCGCCTTTTCCATCAATCCTCAGCTGTTGGCCGGCGGCGCCATGAGGGTCGCCGTTTCGCGTTCGCGCCGGGTGATCTCCGAGGCCGTGGCGTCCATGGCTTCCTGCAGGCCCTGCAGGCGCTTCTTCTCGGCGCGGCGGGTGAAGTACCAGGCGAAGAAGGTGAACAACGAGACCGCCAGGAGGATCAGACTGGCGATGGCATTGATCTCCGGCTTCACGCCCAGGCGCACTGCGGAAAACACCTCCATGGGCAGGGTGGTCGAGCCGGGGCCCGAGACGAAGCTCGCCAGCACCAGGTCGTCCAGCGACAGGGCGAAGGACATCATGCCGCCCGCCGCCAGCGAGGGCGCGATCATGGGAATGGTGATCAGCAGGAACACCTTCCACGGCCGGGCGCCCAGGTCCATGGCCGCCTCCTCGATGGACAGGTCCAGTTCGCGCAGGCGCGAGGAGACCACCACCGCCACATAGGAGGAGCAGAAGCTGGTGTGGGCGATCCAGATGGTGGTCACGCCGCGGTCCTGCGGCCAGCCGATCAGTTGCGCCATGGAGACGAACAGCAGCAGCAGCGACAGACCGGTGATCACCTCGGGCATCACCAGCGGCGCCGTGACCATGCCGCCGAAGACGGTACGGCCGCGGAAGCGCGGGATGCGGGTCAGCACGAAGGCCGCCAGGGTGCCGAGGATCACCGAAGAGATGGCCGTGTAGAAGGCGATCTCCAGCGAGCGGAACACCGCGCTCATCAGCTGGGTATTGTCCAGCAGGCCGACGTACCACTTCACCGACCAGCCGCCCCAGACGGTCACCAGCCGCGACTCGTTGAAGGAGTAGATGACCAGGATGACCATCGGCAGGTAGATGAACAGCAGCCCGAGCACCAGCATCAGGTTGGTGAACTTGAGGCCTTTCATAGCTTGCCCTCCAGTTCCTTGGCTTGGTTTCTGTTGAACAGCACGATGGGCACGATGAGGATCACCAGCATCACCACCGCCAGGGCCGAGGCCACCGGCCAGTCACGGTTGTTGAAGAATTCCTGCCAAAGCACGCGGCCGATCATCAGGGTCTCCGGGCCACCCAGCAGCTCGGGAATGACGAACTCGCCCACCGCCGGAATGAACACCAGCATGCAGCCGGCGATGATGCCGTTCTTGGACAGCGGCACGGTGATCCTCCAGAAGCTGGTGAAGCGACTGGCACCCAGGTCGCCAGCGGCTTCCAGCAGGGTCAGGTCATGCTTCACCAGATTGGCGAACAGCGGCAGGATCATGAACGGCAGATAGGAATAGACGATCCCGAGGTACACCGCGAAATTGGTGTTGAGCATCTGCAGCGGACTGCTGATGATCCCCAGATTCATCAGGAAGCTGTTGATCAGGCCATTGGTGGACAGCAGCCCCATCCAGGCATAGACGCGGATGAGGATGGCGGTCCAGGTCGGCATCATGATCAGCAGCAGCAGCACCGTCTGCTTCTCGCGACTGGCCCGGGCGATGGCGTAGGCCATGGGATAGCCGATCAGTAGACAGATCAGGGTGCTGATGCCGGCCATCTTCAGCGAGCCGAGGTAGGCGTCCAGATACAGCGGATCGTCGGCGAACATCAGGTAGTTGCCGAAGTTGAGCGCGATATCCAGTTGCTGATCGGCGTAGGTGAACAGCTCGGTATAGGGCGGAATGGCCACGTCCGCGACCGAGAAGCTGATCTTGAGCACGATCAGGAACGGCAGCAGGAAGAACAGGAACAGCCACACGAAGGGCACGCCGATGGTCAGGCGGCGGCCATCGAGCAGGCGCTTGAGCAAGGGAGGTCTGGTCATGCTTGCAGTACCACGCCGCTGTCGTCTTCCCAGTACACCACCACGGCGTCATCCCAGGTGGGTCGCTTGCCGAGGCGCTCGGCGTTGGCGATGAAGCACTGGACGATGGGGCCGGTGCCCAGCTTGACGTGATAGACCGAGTGCCCGCCCAGGTAGGCGATGTCGTGCACGGTGCCGCTGCACCAGTTGTAGTCGGGATGCTCGTGATCCGCCGGCAGGCTGGTGCCCATCAGCAGTTTCTCGGGGCGAAGGGCGAAGGTGACCTGCTTTTCCTGGGCGCGGGTGCTGATGCCGTGACCGATGTAGATCGGTCGCTCCAGTTGCGGACTGTGAATGATGGCGTGGTCGGCACCGTCGTCGGTCAGCTCGCCGTCGAAGACGTTGACGCTGCCGATGAACTCGCAGACCAGCCGGCTCGCCGGGGTCTCGTAGATGTCCATGGGGCTGCCCACCTGGGCAATCCAGCCCAGGTGCATGATGGCGATGCGCTCGGCCATGGTCATGGCCTCTTCCTGGTCGTGGGTCACCATCACGCAGGTCACGCCCACGCGCTCGATGATCTCTACCAGTTCCAGCTGCATCTGCGAACGCAGTTTCTTGTCCAGGGCGCCCATGGGTTCGTCGAGCAGCAGCAGCTTGGGCCGCTTGGCCAGGGAGCGTGCCAGGGCCACCCGCTGGCGCTGGCCACCGGAGAGCTGGTGCGGCTTGCGCTTGGCGTACTGGGTCATGTGCACCAGCTTGAGCATCTCGGCCACGCGGGCGTCGATCTCGGCCTTGGGCAGCTTGTCCTGCTTGAGACCGAAGGCGATGTTCTGCTCCACGCTCATGTGCGGGAACAGCGCATAGGACTGGAACATCATGTTGATCGGCCGCTCGTAGGGCGGCATGTCGGTGATGTCCACGCCATCGAGGAAGATGCGCCCCTCGCTGGGTCGCTCGAAACCGGCCAGCATGCGCAGCAGGGTCGACTTGCCCGAACCCGAGCCGCCGAGCAGGGCGAAGATCTCGCCCTTGTTGATGGTCAGGGAGACGTCGTCGACAGCGACGGTTTCGTCGAACTTCTTGGTGACCCGGTCGATCTTGACCAGGACTTCCTTGGCTTTCTTGTCGCCGGTGGCGGCTTTCTTGAAGGCACTGGTGGCAGTCGCCATGTACATCTCCCCAGGAAAATCGGGGACCGGTCGGACCGGTCCGCTTTAGCGTTGGTTATTTGCCGGACTTGACCCGCGTCCAGCTGCGGGTTTCCAGGCGCAGGAGTTGCGGGGGCAGCTCCTTCATGACGTACAGCTTGTCCATCACCGCCTGTGGCGGATAGACCGTCTCGTCCTGCCGCAGCTCGGCATTCATCAGCTCGCCCGCCTTCGGATTGGGGTTGGCGTAGCCGACATAGTCACTGACCTTGGCGATGACCTCGGGCTGCAGCAGATAGTTGATGAAGGCATGGGCCTCCTTCACGTTCTTGGCATCCTTGGGGATGGCCAGGAGGTCGAACCAGAGGTTCGCGCCCTCCTTGGGAATCGCGTAGCCGATGTTGACGCCCTTCTTCGCTTCCTCGGCACGCGAACGCGCCTGAAAGACATCGCCGGAATAGCCGAAGGCCACGCAGATGTTGCCGTTGGCCAGATCCGAGATGTACTTGGAGGAATGGAAATAGGTGATGTATGGCCGCACCTTGAGCAGCTGGGCCTCGGCCTTCTTGTAGTCGTCGGGATTGGTACTGTTGGGATCGAGTCCCAGGTATTGCAGGACTGCCGGATAGACCTCATCGGGCGAATCCATGAAGGAGACGCCGCACTTGCTCAGTTTCTTGAGGTTCTCGGGTTCGAACAGGATGGCCCAGGAATCGAGCTTGTCGGTGCCCAGCGCGGCCTTGACCTTGTCGACATTGTACCCGATGCCGTTGGTGCCCCACAGGTAGGGAACGCCGTATTGGTTACCCGGATCGCTCTTTTCCAGCTGCTTGAGCAGCGCCGGATCGAGATTCTGCCAGTTCGGCAGCTGGCTCTTGTCCAGTTTCTGGAAGGCGCCCGCCTTGATCTGCTTGGCCAGGAAGTTGCTCGAGGGCACCACCACGTCATAGCCGGTGTGGCCGGCCAGGAGCTTGCCTTCGAGGGTTTCGTTGGAATCGAAGACGTCATAGACCGGCGTGATGCCGGTGGCCTTCTGGAAATCCTCGAGCGTGGTCTCGCCGACGTAATCGCTCCAGTTGTAGACGCGTACCGTCGGCTCGGCGACGGCAGTTCCCATGACGGTCAGGGTAGTCATGGCCAGCAGGGTTTTACGCAACGAAAGCACGGGCGGCTCCTTTCATGGTGGGCATCGGCGGCGACACCCTTTCAGCGGTCCATACAGACGTACGGCACGCCGGAGTGACTCCGGCGTGCCGTCCTTTCAGTCGCACGCGGCGACCGAACTCACTTGCCGGACTTGATGGTGGTCCAGGTACGGGTCATCAGACGCTGGGTCTTGGCCGGAAGATCCGGGAAGGCGTACAGCTTGGTCATGGTTTCCTGGGTCGGATAGATCCCCGGGTTGGTGCGGATCGCTTCAGCTACGAGCGGCGTCGCCTCCTTGTTGCCGTTGGGATACTGCACGTAGTCGCTGACCGCCGCGATCACCTTGGGCTCCATGATGTAGTTGATGAACTTCAGCGCGCCCTCGGGATTCTCGGCATCCTTGGGAATGGCCATGGTGTCGAAGAAGGTGCCGGCGCCTTCCTTGGGAATGTTGTAGGCCACGGTCACGCCGTTCTTGGCGTCGGCCGCGCGGGCCTTGGCCTGGGCGATGTCGCCGGAATAGCCGACCGCCACACAGACGTTGCCGTTGGCCAGGTCCGAGATGTACTTGGAGCTGTGGAAGTAGGTGATGTACGGACGCACCTTGAGGAACAGCTCCTCGGCCGCCTTGATCTCCTTGGGATCCTGGCTATCCGGCTTGTAGCCGAGGTAGTGCAGACCGGCGGGAATGATCTCGGTGGGCGAATCCAGCACGGCCACGCCGCAGCCCTTGAGCTTGGAAAGGTTCTCGGGCTTGAAGATCAGGTCCCAGGAATCCACCGGGGCGTTGTCGCCCAGGGCGGCCTTGACCTTGGCCGGGTTGTAGCCGATGCCGATGGTGCCCCAGAGATAGGGGATGGCGTACTGGTTGCCCGGATCGCTGACCTCCAGGGTCTTCATCAGCTGCGGATCCAGGTTGCTGTAATTGGGCAACTTGGACTTGTCCAGCGGCTGGTAGACGCCGGCCTTGATCTGCTTGGCCAGGAAGGAGTTGGACGGCACCACCACGTCGTAGCCGGAACGGCCGGCGAGCAGCTTGGCTTCGAGGGTCTCGTTGCTGTCGTAGACGTCATAGACCACCTTGATCCCCGACTCCTTCTCGAAGTTGGCGATGGTGTCTTCGGCAATGTAGTCATTCCAGTTGTAGACGTGCAGGACCTTGGGGTCCGCCGAGGCGTTACCGGCAAAGAGGCCGGCCAGGCTCAGCGCTAGAAGAGTCTTGCCAAAAACATTCATGCGGTGGTGCTCCTCAAGTTATCGTTGGTCTTTTGATTCGGCGCGCGGCCAGCGCCCGCGCGCAGTCTGGCAAGGTCCGCCGCCAGGCTCAAGCCTTGGCGGCCATTAGCCACGCTGGCGCAGCAGCTCATGGGTCTGATCGAGGCTCAGCCGCGCCAGGGTGACCAGTTCGTCGATGGACTCCGGCGTGATCACCAGCGGCGGCGCGATGATCATGGTATCGCCCACCGCGCGCATCACCAGGCCATTGCGGAAGCAGTGCTCGCGACAGAGCATGCCCGCCCCACCCTCGTACCGCGCCCGCGTCTTCTTGTCGCGCACCAGCTCCAGCGCCGCCACCATGCCGACACCCCGGGTCTCGCCCACCAGCGGATGGTCGGCCAGCTCCGCCCAGCGTTTCTGCAAATAGGGTGCCGTGGTGCTGCGGACCCGGTCGACGATGCCTTCGTCGCGCAGGATGCGGATGTTTTCCAGGGCCACGGCCGCGGCCACCGGATGCCCGGAATAGGTGAAGCCGTGATAGAACTCGCCGCCCTCGTCGAGCACCCTGACCACTTCGTCACGCACCACCACGCCGCCCATGGGCACATAGCCGGAGGTGAGCCCCTTGGCGATGGGCATGAGGTCCGGAGCATTGCCGTAGTACTGGCTGCCGAACCATTCGCCGGTGCGGCCGAAGCCGCAGATGACCTCGTCGGCGATGAAGAGGATGTCGTACTTGTCGAGGATCTGGCGGACCCGCGGCCAGTAGCTTTCCGGTGGAATGATCACCCCGCCGGCGCCCTGGATGGGCTCGGCGATAAAGGCGGCGACGCGCTCCTCGCCGACCTCCAGGATTTTCCGCTCCAGCTGATCGGCCGCCCAGATGCCGAATTCCTCCGGACTCATCTCGCCGCCCTCGCCGAACCAGTAGGGCTGCGGGATATGCACGATGTCGGGCAGCAGGCCGCCCTGCTCGTGCATCGCCGCCATGCCACCCAGGCTGGCACCGGCCAGGGTCGAGCCGTGGTAGCCATTCCAGCGGCCGATGACCACGCGCTTCTCCGGCTGGCCTTTGGTTGCCCAGTAATGGCGCACCAGACGCAGTACGGTGTCGTTGGCCTCCGAGCCGGAACCGGTGAAGAACACGTGGTTCATGCCCTCCGGTGCCAGCTCGGCGATGGCCTTGGCCAGCTCCAGTACGGGCGGATGGGCGGTCTGGAAGAACAGGTTGTAATAGGGCAGTTCACGCATCTGGCGGCTGGCCGCCTCGACCAGTTCTTCACGACCGTAGCCGACGTTGACGCACCAGAGTCCGGCCATGCCGTCGAGGATGCGCTGACCCTCGCTGTCCCAGAGGTGCACCCCCTCGGCACGGGTGATGATGCGCGCGCCCTTCTCGTTGAGCTGGCGATAGTCGGTGAAGGGCGCCAACAGGTGCCGGCGACTCAGGTCCTGCCAATGGGCGGTGGTAAAGGTAGTCACGAAGCCTCTCCTTGAATCGCGGTCAGACGCTGAGCAGCAGGAATTCCCGCTCCCAGGAACTGATCACGCGCTTGTAATTCTCATGTTCGGCGCGCTTCACCGCGACGTAGCCGCGGGTGAAGCGACTCCCCAGATAACGCTCCAGGGTGGCCGACTGCTCCATGCGCTCCAGGGCGGCTTCCAGGGTCAGCGGCAGGCGCAGGTTGCGACGCTCGTAGCCGCGCCCCTGCACCGGGGCACTGGGCGAGACATTCTCGATCATGCCCAGATAGCCACACAGCAGGCTGGCCGCCAGGGCCAGATAGGGATTGGCATCGGCGCCGGCCAGGCGGTTCTCCACCCGGCGATTCTGCGGATCGGAATCCGGCACGCGCAGACCCACGGTGCGGTTCTCCTCGCCCCACTCGACGTTGACTGGCGCCGAGGTGTCGGGCAGGAAGCGGCGGAAGGAATTCACGTTGGGCGCGAACAGCGGCAGCGCCTCGGGAATGTATTTCTGCAGACCACCGATGTGGTGCAGGAAGAGTTCGCTCATGCTGCCATCGGGGTTGGAAAACACCGTCTTACCGGTCTTCAGATCCACCACG
Organism: Pseudomonas aestiva; assembly: GCF_039908605.1. Classification (NCBI taxonomy): domain Bacteria; kingdom Pseudomonadati; phylum Pseudomonadota; class Gammaproteobacteria; order Pseudomonadales; family Pseudomonadaceae; genus Pseudomonas; species Pseudomonas aestiva. The sequence continues at coordinate 4,053,055 of NZ_CP150916.1, forward strand.
CTCTGGTGCAGGTGCATGGCGCTGCCGGGCTCACCGGTCATGGGCTTGGCCATGAAGGTGGCGGTGACGTTGTGCTTGAGCGCTGCCTCGCGCAGGGTGCGCTTGAAGACGAAGATCTGGTCGGCCAGGTGCAGCGGATCGCCGTGACGGAAGTTGATCTCCATCTGCGCGGTGCCTTCCTCGTGGATCAGGGTATCCAGATCCAGTGCCTGGGCCTCGCACCAGTCGTACATGTCTTCGAACAGCGGATCGAATTCGTTGGCCGCATCGATGGAAAAGGACTGGCGCCCGGTTTCCTGGCGCCCGGAGCGGCCTACCGGCGGCTGCAGCGGATAGTCGGGATCGTCGCTGCGCTTGGTCAGGTAGAACTCCATTTCCGGCGCGACGATGGGCTGCCAGCCGTGCTCGGCATAGAGCTTGAGCACCTTCTTGAGCAGGTTGCGCGGCGACAGCTCGATGGGGATGCCGCGCTTGTCGTAGGTGTCGTGGATCACCAGGGCTGTGGGTTCCAGTGCCCAGGGCACCAGGAACACCGCGCGATCGTCCGGCCGGCAGTGCATGTCGATGTCGGCCGGATCGAGCAACTCGTAGTAGATGTCGTCGTCGACATAGTCCCCCGTCACGCTCTGCAGCAGCACGCTCTCCGGCAGGCGCATGCCCTTTTCGTTGAGGAACTTGGCGGTGGGGGAAATCTTGCCGCGGGCGATACCGGTCAGATCGGCGACCAGGCATTCCACTTCAGTGATCTTGCGTTCTTTCAACCAGGCGGTGAGCCGGTCAAGCGGGGTGCTCATAAAGACCTCGAAGGTTCGAGCGGGATGAACAGCATCAGCGTTCGGCAGCGCGCGCCTTGCAGGCCTTGCCAAACGCCTTGAACAAGGCGAGATAGACCGGGTGACTGCGCACCTTCCATTCCGGGTGCCACTGCACGCCACAGGCAAAGGTGCGGGCTTCGCGGACCGAGACGGCCTCGATCAGGCCGTCGGGCGCCAGGGCCTCGGCGCGCAATCCCGGTGCCAGGCGATCGATACCCTGGCCATGGATGGAATTCACGTCGAAGCGTGCCGGCAGCTCCAGGGACTCGAACAGGCCACCGGCCTGGACCTCGACCGGATGGTGCAGGCCATAGTGCTCTTCCAGGGTCTCGCCGCGTTCGCGGTGGTCCATGAGCGAGCCGACCTCGTGCACCTTCTGGTGCAGGCTGCCGCCAAAGGCCACGTTCATTTCCTGGAAGCCGCGGCAGATGCCCAGCACCGGCACCCCGGCCGCCACGGCGGCGCGCAGCAGCGGCAGGGTCACGGCATCGCGGGCCGCGTCGTGCAGGGTGCCAGGCTCGCTGGGCGTACCCTGGTAGTGATGGGGCTCGACGTTGGATGGCGAACCGGTGAACAGCAGACCGTCCAGGCGCTCGAGCAGGGCCTCGGTGGCGATGAGATCGGCCAGGGCCGGAATCACCAGTGGCATGCCCTCGGCGCCCTCCACCACCGCGCGCAGATACTTGTCGCCAGCGATGTGAAAGGGATGCAGGCCTAGTTGCCTGGTACAGGCTGTGACACCTATGAGGGGCAGCGCGGACATGGGACACCGGGTTGAACAGGAATCATCCGAGCCTAGTCTTGTTCGTTATTTTTCACAACCACCGGCAAAAAGTTTCGAGATTCTGCACAGAAGCGGCGAAACAGAGGCGTTCCAGCCCCGCCGAATGCGCCAAAAACAGGCACCTGCGCACCACCCCTGAGCAGGGTTGCCTCCAGTTGACTTTGGTCCGCCTTTCGGATTGACTCCAGGGTGGTAACTCCGCTGATTGATATTTTTAACAGGGGCGCTGACAAAGCGTCGGAGCGCAGGCGAGACCGTACTCTCAGGTCGCTGTCGGATCGATAGCGGGCACTCGTGCCCTCACTGCGGTTGGCCCACTGGGCAAACAGGCGCATCAGGCGCTAACCGTTTTGTCGAGCGCAGCCAAAAGCAAAGGTGTTTCATCATGTCGGTACCCCCGCGTGCCGTTCGTTTGGATGAAGCGACCGACTTCCTCAGGGAACATCCTGAGGTCCAGTTCGTCGATCTTCTGATTGCGGATATGAATGGCGTGGTGCGTGGCAAACGCATCGAGCGCACCAATCTGCCCAAAGTCTTCGAGAAAGGAATCAACCTCCCCGCTTCGCTGTTCGCCCTCGACATCACCGGCTCCACCGTCGAAAGCACCGGTCTCGGGCTCGACATCGGCGACGCCGACCGCGTCTGCTTCCCCATCACCGACACCCTCTCCATGGAACCCTGGCAGAAGCGCCCCACCGCGCAGCTGCTGATGACCATGCACGAGATGGAAGGCGAGCCCTTCTTCGCCGATCCCCGCGAGGTCCTGCGCCAGGTCGTCCAGCGTTTCGACGAGCTCGGACTCACCGTCTGCGCCGCCTTCGAGCTGGAGTTCTATCTGATCGATCAGGAGAACATCAACGGCCGCCCGCAACCACCGCGTTCGCCCATTTCCGGCAAGCGTCCCCAGTCGGTCCAGGTCTATTCCATGGACGATCTGGACGAGTATGCGGACTGCCTGCAGGACATCATCGACGGCGCTCGCGCCCAGGGCATTCCGGCCGATGCCATCGTCGCCGAATCGGCTCCGGCGCAATTCGAGGTCAACCTCAATCACGTTGCCGACCCGATCAAGGCCTGCGACTACGCCGTGCTGCTCAAGCGCCTGATCAAGAACGTCGCCTATGACCATGAGATGGACACCACCTTCATGGCCAAGCCCTACCCGGGCCAGGCAGGCAACGGCCTGCACGTCCATATTTCCCTGCTGGACAAGGACGGCCGCAACATCTTCGCTGGCGAGGATCCCGAGCAGAACGCCGCATTGCGTCATGCCATCGGCGGTGTGCTCGAGACCCTACCCGCCTGCATGGCCTTCCTCTGCCCCAACGTGAACAGCTATCGCCGCTTCGGCTCGCAGTTCTTCGTGCCCAATGCGCCGAGCTGGGGCCTGGACAACCGCACCACCGCCCTGCGCGTTCCCACCGGCACGCCGGAGGCGCACCGCATCGAGCATCGGGTAGCCGGCGCCGACGCCAACCCCTACCTGCTGCTGGCCGGCGTCCTGGCCGGCGTGCACCATGGCCTGACCCGGCAGATCGAGCCCGGCCCGGTCACCGAGGGCAACTCCTACGAACAGCACGAGCAGAGCCTGCCGAACAACCTGCGCGATGCCTTGCGCTACCTGGACGACAGCTCGGTGATGGCGGAGTACATCGACCCGAAGTACATCGACATCTTCGTCGCCTGCAAGGAGCACGAGCTGGAGGAATTCGAGCACTCCATCTCCGACCTCGAGTACAACTGGTACCTGCACACCGTGTAGGGACCTGCCTGCCGACCGGTCCCGCACCGGTCGGCAGCTGTTCTGCGGTACCGCCGGAGTCCTGCGCGTATTCACGCCCGCGGCGCCCTGCCGGCCTTCCCCCTTCTCAGCCAACGACGACTCTGGACGGAGAGCTTCGCCATGACCATCCTCACCACGCCGCGTGCCGACGGCTTCCACATGCCGGCCGAATGGGCCGACCAGCGCCAGATCTGGATGGTCTGGCCCGAGCGCCCGGACAATTGGCGCCTGGGCGGCAAGCCCGCCCAGGCCGCTTTCACCGCAGTCGCCCAGGCCATTGCCCGTTTCGAGCCGGTGACCATCGGCGCCTCGGCGAGTCAGTACGAGAATGCCCGTGCCCGCCTGCAGCACCCGAACATCCGGGTGGTGGAAATCAGCAATGACGACGCCTGGTGCCGCGATACCGGCCCGACCTTCGTCAGCGACGGCCAGGGTGGCGTGCGCGGCGTGGACTGGAGCTTCAATGCCTGGGGCGGTCTGGATGGCGGCCTCTACTTCCCCTGGCAGCGCGATGACCAGGTCGCTGGCAAGATCCTCGCGATCGAGAATCTGCCGGGCTATCGCACCCCGGACTTCGTCCTCGAAGGCGGCTCCATCCATGTCGATGGCGAAGGCACCCTGATCACCACCGAGGAATGCCTGCTCAATGCCAATCGCAATCCGCACCTGGATCGCGAGGCGATCGAGCGCTACCTGAGCGACTACCTGGCGGTGGACAAGGTCATCTGGTTGCCCCACGGTCTCTACAACGACGAAACCAACGGCCACGTGGACAATTTCTGCTGCTACGTGCGTCCGGGCGAGGTGCTGCTGAGCTGGTGCGACGATCCGGCCGACCCCAACTACGGCCGCTGCCGCGAGGCCCTGGCCGTGCTGGAGCGCGAAACCGATGCCCGTGGCCGCACCTTCAAGGTGCATCGCATCGTCACCCCGGGTCCGCTGTTCGCCAGCGAAGACGAATGCCGCGACGTGGATGCCTGCCTCGGTACCCAGCCACGCCGGGCCGGTGAGCGGCTGGCCGCCTCCTACGTCAACTTCCTCATCGTCAACGGCGGCATCATCGCCCCGACCTTTGGCGTTCCCGAGGACGCCGAGGCCCTGCGTACGCTGCAGGCCTGCTTCCCGGAGCACGAGGTGGTACAGGTTCCCGGCCGCGAGATCCTGCTCGGCGGTGGCAACATCCACTGCATCACCCAGCAGCAGCCGACTGGTCGCTGATTTCCGGCGGAAACGAAAAAGCCCGTCTTGCGACGGGCTTTTTTCTGACCTGAGCGCGGCTTAGAGCAGCGGCAGGGTGTAGCTGACGATCAGACGGTTTTCGTCGACGTCACGCTGGCCCGGCACACCGGCTTGGGAAACGGCCGGCAGGTCGGAACGCAGCATGGCGTTACGCCAGGTGAAGCCCAGACCTTTCAGCTGGCCTTCCGGGATCACGTAGCTGACGGTCAGGTCGCGTTCCCATTCCATGGCGTCGCCAGTACGGGTACGGATGTTGTCACCGCGCTGATAGATGACGCCAGCGGTCAGACCCTTGACGCCCAGCTGAGCGAAGTCATAGGAGTAGCGAGCCTGCCAGGTGTCTTCGCCGGAACGGGTGAAGTTGTTGATCTGAATATCGGTGATGGCATAGGTCGAAGCGCCACCGTTCTCGTTCAGGTAGGGGAAGGCGCTGTTGCCGTTGCTGCCCTGATAGCCCAGACCAAAGGTGTGGCCGTAGATAGAGTAGGTGAACAGGCCGCTGTAGAGGCGGTTGTCGATCTCGCCAGTAGTACGGGTACCACCGTAGTAGCCACTGGACACGTAGAGACCGGTGCTGTCGGCCTTGCGGTTCTCGCCCTGGCTGTTGCTATCGAAATAGCGCAGGTCGGTCTTGAAGGTACCGTCGCCCAGCTTGACGCTGTGCACCAGACCCAGGAAGTGCTGGTTGTAGAAGTCTTCCAGCTGACCGAAGTAGTACTGCAGGGTCAGGTCTTTGGTGACCTTGTAATCGGCACCGACGAAGCGGAAATGGTCGCTGTTGCGACGCAGGGCGGCATTCGCAGCACCGTTGGAACCGGCGATGGACAGATCGTCTTCGTCGGTGGAGTTACGGTTCTTGGCACGCTCGAGCTGGCCGGCGGTCAGGGTCACATCCTTGATGTCCTTGGACGTGATCTGAGCACCCTGGTAGGTCTGCGGCAGCAGACGACCGTCGTTCGAGACCACAACCGGCAGCTTCGGCATCAGGGTGCCGTAGCGGAACTCGGTTTCGGAGATCTTCATCTTGGCAGTAGCGCCCAGGCTGCTGAACTCGTCTACAGCGCTGTTATCGGTATCGCGCGGGAACATGGTGCCGTTCTGCACGCTGCCACCGGTACCGCCGTTGGCCTTGCCACCGCTGTCCAGACGCAGGCCCAGCATGCCGACCGCATCGACGCCGAAGCCAACGGTGCCCTGGGTGAAGCCCGACTGGTAGTTCAGCATGAAGCCCTGACCCCAATCCATCACGCGGGAAGGATTGGCCGTACCGTTGCGGTTGTCTGTGTTGATGTAGAAGTTACGCAGACTGAGGGTAGCTTTGCTGTCTTCGACGAAGCCGGCAGCGTGGGCGGCGGCAATGAGGGACAGGTTCAGACAGGCCGCGGAGACCGCGACCACCAGTGGCTTCTTGACCATGAGTGCTCCAGGGGTGAATCGTTGTTATGCGGCCACCAGAGGTGTCAGCGCCTGCTGGTGGTATGCCCGACGGGCCGTGCGGAAGGGAAAGCTAGAGGGCTTTTATTTCAATTTGGAGAATTATCCCGGGCTTGGTCGACTTTTAATTTGCGACTTCAAGCACAGGTCCCCTGCCACCGTCTTCCACGTTGCGAAAGCTAATTGCAAAAAAGCATTTCGTCTAGCGATACCTGGTTGAAAACCCGCCCTGTGGTCTTCCGCTCTGACTGTTCGGTCATGGCCCAAGGGAACCTGCGCCGCCTACGCCTATGGCAAGGCTCGCCTTTCCCCGAGAAGACGCCATCCAAAGCGATACACCCTGAGGCTCTGGAACGGGCTTCCCAGGGCTCTGGCTAAGTATTTGAAAACGGCCAATTTCAGCATCAAAAAGGCCGGACCTGAAGGAATTCCCTATCTGCCTCAAGGACTTGTAATTTTTTGCGACTGCTCTTTCAGTCGATTTGCCCTGAAGACGACGCCTATCGCCCGGTATGACGCAGCGCCTGCCCTGCTGCAAGAGCGACCTTGCCCAGTCGGTCGCGCAGGAACATTCCTTCTAATCGACGGGGTGCCGCTGCCTCAGCAAGGACAGCCAACAGGACACGGACCAGAGATCGGCTGCAGGCCAGATGGACAAGGAAGCAAGGGTGGCGGAGGACCGAGTGAGAGGGCGTGACAGCGGTGGGCGAAACCGCGAACCAGGCCGCCCGAGCTGCCCTCGGCGCGGTCTGGCAAGGGATATTCAACCCTGGACGACTTGATCCTTGCCCTGGCGCTTGGCCCGGTACATGGCCTCGTCCGCTCGCACATAAAGGGCGTCGAGAGACTCGTCGCCCTCCCGCAACACGGTGACGCCCTGACTGATGGTGACCTTCAGCGGCCCCTCGGCGCTGGGTACCGCCAACTGCCGCACGGCACGCTGCAGGCGCCCGCCGATCTGCAATGCCAGGTCACTGTCACAACCCGGCAGCAGCAGGGCGAATTCTTCGCCACCGATACGGCCGAACAGATCCCCGCGGCGGGTGGTCTGGGCGCCGCATTCGGCAACACGCTGCAACACTTGATCACCCATCTGGTGACCGAAACGGTCGTTGATTTTCTTGAAGTCGTCGATGTCGAGCAGCAGGAAGGCCAGGGGCTCGCCTTCGCTCTGGGCGAATTCGAAGGCGCGCTGGGCACTCTCGAAGAAGTGTCGACGGTTGCTGCTGCGGGTCAGGACGTCTGTGGTGGCAAGCCGTTGCAGCTCCTCCTCCATGCGCTTCTTGTCGGTGATGTCTTCGGCGATACCCACCACCAGCAGCGGCATTCCGGCCTCGCTGCGCTGACTGACAAAGCACTTGTCGCTGAGCCAGCGTATCTCGCCGTCGGCGCGGATGATGCGGTACTCGCGGGACTCCACGGCGCCCTGCTCGATCACCTGCTCCAGGGTGCGCTGGGCGTACTCCAGGTCGTCGGGATAGATGTTGTTGAGCCAGGTGCTGTAGTCGCTCAATACCAGGGATTGGGAGCGACCGAAGATCTGTTCGTAGGCAGGGCTGACATAGATGATCTGGCGAGTGCGCCAGTCCAGGGCCCAGAGCACCGCATTGACGCTTTCCAGCAGCGCGCTGAACAGCTGCTCCCGGTCACGCAGGCGATCTGTCTCTGCCCGCGAATGCAGGAGAGCCAGCAGATTCTCTTCCGGTGTGGGAAGAGCAGACAGAGAGGGTTGTTCATCCATATACACATGCGCCTACGCGGGGTCCTGAGGGAGTTAGAGACAGCTGAAACCAGCCTGGTTCAATCCCCGCATAGAGCAGCCCACCGCTTCGGTGGGCTTTTGTGAAGCCTTTCTCAAGCAGTTCCGGCCGGCCGCAGGGAATAGGTTTTCAGCTGTTCGGCGAATTCGCGCAGGGACTGAATGCCGCTCGCTTCGGCTTCGCCGATCCACTGCCGGGTCGCGGCCAGCATGTCGTGGCCGTTGGCGCTGGTCCGCGCCCAGATCTGCTGCAGCGCCAGGCGCTTTTCGTAGATCAGCTTCAGCGCCTGACTGTGCTCGAGCAGTTCGTCGATGCGCACCTGATGGCGAGCCTTGAGCAGACTGGTCTCGCGGGCCAGCAGCCCCCGGGCGCGACGGAACAGCGGACGCTGGGAGGGCGCCGCACTGCCCCGCTCCTGCCGCAGCAGCGGGCCGATCACCTGCTGGCGGTACTGGGCCATGATCTGGAAGCGGTTGTTGAGGATGGCCATGGCGGTGTCCATGTCCAGCTGCCCCTTGCCTTCGATGCGATGGGCGATGGGGGCGACACGGTTGACCTTGGCCAGACGCAGCCAGGTGAACAGCTTGATCCAGGCCCAGCCCATGTCGAATTCCCAGCGCTTGACCGACAGCTTGGCCGAGTTGGGATAGGTGTGGTGGTTGTTGTGCAGCTCTTCGCCACCGATGACGATGCCCCAGGGGATGAGGTTGGTGGCGGCATCGCGGCATTCGAAGTTGCGATAGCCCACGGCATGGCCCAGGCCATTGACCACACCCGCGGCCCAGAAGGGAATCCAGACCATCTGCACGGCCCAGACGGTGAGACCCAGGGCACCGAACAGGGCGATGTCGATCAGCAGCAACAGCACCACCCCCATATTGCGGGTGCGCGGATTGGAGTAGAGCTTGCGCTCGATCCAGTCGTCCGGGCAGTTCTTGCCATAGATGCGCAGGGTATCGGCGTTGTTCGCCTCGGCCTTGTACAGCTCGGCGCCGCGCCGCACCACGGTGGCAAGGCCCTTGTGCACCGGGCTGTGCGGGTCCTCTTCGGTTTCGCACTTGGCGTGGTGCTTGCGGTGAATGGCGGTCCACTCACGGGTATTCATCGCCGTGGTCAGCCACAACCAGAAGCGGAAGGCGTGCCTGAGCGCGGGATGCAGCTCCAGCGAACGGTGGGCGGAGTAGCGATGCAGGTAGACGGTGACACTGACAATGGTCAGGTGGGTCAGCAGCAGGGTGACCACCACCAGTTGCCAGACCGACAGGTCAAGCAGGCCGTTGTAGCTCATGGACGCAGAGGACCTCGCGCGGGTTGTGTGGTGCAACTGTCACTGAAAGTTCAGTGAACAGGCGTTCGCGCATTATTGCCGGGGTGGGCGATAAATCCAGCCCTCCCTTTTGCTACACAACGTGTCCTTCACAGACTGCTAATTCTAAAAGTGAATAAACAAAGCATTATTAGCACTTTTAAGAAATAAAGATCGGCCCCCTAAGATGGCGCCACCTCCCCGCCCACCGCTGTACACGAGGACGCCACCCATGAGCTCCGTTCCGTTCCGCAGCCTGGAAAACCAGGACGAAACCGCACTGCTCCGCGATATCCAGCAGGCTTTGCGCGGACTGAGATTCGGCGCCATCGAGATCACCGTGCACAACGGACAGGTGGTGCAGATCGAGCGCAAGGAAAAATTCCGGCCTCAGACCGGCCAAGCCAACAAGCCCTGAGTTTTCGCGGTCAGCGGACGAGCGGGCAAGGTGCCCGCCAGACGGTGTCCGGCTTTCCCACGTCAAGGAGCCTTTTCATGTCGATTCGCCGTTTCGCCCTGGCCGCGCTGGCCGGAGCCCTGTTCGCCACCCAGGTCCACGCCGTCGAGTTGCTCAACGTGTCCTACGATCCGACCCGTGAGCTCTACCAGCAGTACAACGCCGCCTTCGCCAAGCACTGGAAGACCGAGACCGGCGAAGACGTGACCATCAAGAATTCCCATGGTGGCTCCGGCAAGCAGGCGCGCTCGGTGATCGATGGCCTGCAGGCGGATGTGGTGACCCTGGCGCTGTCCGGCGACATCGATGCCCTCAATCTGCACCAGCAGCTGGTCGACCCGAACTGGCAGAAGCGTCTGGCGGACAACAGCACCCCCTACACCTCGACCATCGTCTTCCTGGTGCGCAAGGGCAATCCCAAGGGCATCAAGGACTGGGACGACCTGGTGAAGAAGGATGTCCAGGTCATCACCCCCAATCCCAAGACCTCCGGCGGTGCCCGCTGGAACTTCCTTGCCGCCTGGGCCTATGCCAAGGCCAAGTACGGCAGCGATGCCGAGGCGCTCAAGTTCGTTACCGAGCTCTATCGCCACGCTCCGGTGCTGGACACCGGCGCACGCGGCGCCACCATCAGCTTCGTGCAGCGCCAGCTGGGTGACGTGCTGATCGCCTGGGAAAACGAAGCCTATCTGTCGCTGAAGGAAGAAGGCGGCGACCAGCTGGAGATCGTCACCCCGTCGCTGTCGATCCTGGCCGAGCCGCCGGTAGCCGTGGTGGACAAGGTGGTCGACAAGAAGGGTACGCGCAAGCAGGCCGAGGCCTACCTGCAGTATCTGTACAGCCCCGAGGGCCAGCGCATCGCCGCGCAGAATTTCTATCGCCCCCGCGATGCCAAGGTGGCGGCGGAATTCAAGGATCAGTTCAAGCCGGTCAAGCTGGTGACCATCGACCAGGAATTCGGCGGCTGGAAAGAAGCGCAGCCGAAGTACTTCGCCGACGGCGGCGTGTTCGACAAGATCTTCGCCGACATCAACAAATAGCGCCCCAGCCGGGACGGCTCACGCTGACCGGCCCGGAACAGGTATCGTTCCACCCCTCTGCGCCCTGGCGAATGCATCGCCGGGGCGCCTTGCAGAAGGACGTCTCATGTCTCGCCGTCTCTCCCCGGTCATACCCGGCTTCGGGTTGACCCTGGGATTCTCCCTGACCTACCTCGCGCTGATCGTGCTGATCCCGCTGGGCGCCATGTTCCTGCATGCCAGCCAGCTGACCCTCGGCCAATTCTGGTCGCTGATCACCGGGCGCCAGGTGCTGGCCGCACTGCAGCTGTCCTTTGGCACGGCCCTGCTCGCCGCCCTGGTCAACGGCATCCTCGGCACCCTGCTGGCCTGGGTGCTGGTGCGCTACGAGTTTCCCGGGCGCAAGCTGATCGATGCCATGGTCGACCTGCCCTTCGCCCTGCCCACCGCGGTGGCCGGCATCGCCCTGACCGCGCTCTATGCGCCCAACGGCATGATAGGTTCGCTGTTTCCCTTCAAGATCGCCTATACCCCGATCGGCATCACCCTGGCGCTGATCTTCGTCACCCTCCCCTTCGTGGTGCGCACCCTACAGCCGGTGCTGGCGGACATCCCCAAGGAAATCGAGGAAGCCGCCACCTGCCTGGGCGCGCGCCCCTGGCAGGTGTTCCGCTACGTGCTGGTGCCGACCCTGCTGCCGGCCTGGCTGACCGGTTTCGCCCTGGCCTTCGCCCGCGGTGTGGGCGAGTACGGCTCGGTGGTGTTCATCGCCGGCAACATCCCGTTCAAGACCGAGATCCTGCCGCTGCTCATCGTCTCCAAGCTGGACCAGTACGACTACACCGGTGCCACCGGCATCGGCGTGTTCATGCTGCTGGTGTCCTTTGTCATGCTGCTGCTGATCAACATCCTGCAGCGCCGCATCCAGCCCAACATCTAAGGACGACCGCATGAGCCTCATGACTTCGACCAAGGCCGATGCGCGCGCCAGCAAGCAGCGCACCCCGGTGGCCATGGCGCTGATCGCCAGCGCCTGGCTGATCTTCCTGCTGGTTCTGGTGCTGCCGCTGTACATGGTGCTGAGCCAGGGCCTGGCCAACGGCATCGGCGCCTTCTGGGACGCCATCAGCGAACCGGATGCGATCTCGGCGCTCAAGCTGACGCTGTTCGCCACCGCCATCTCGGTGCCCCTGAATCTGGCCTTCGGCCTGGCCGCGGCCTGGTGCGTCACCAAGTTCGAGTTCACCGGCAAGAGTCTGCTGATCACCCTGATCGACCTGCCCTTCTCGGTCTCGCCGGTGATCGCCGGTCTCATCTATGTGCTGCTGTTCGGCGCCCAGGGATTGATGGGTCCTTACCTGCAGAGCGTCGATGTGCAGATCGTCTTCGCCGTGCCCGGCATCGTGCTGGCGACGATCTTCGTCACCTTTCCCTATGTGGCCCGCGAACTGATCCCGCTGATGCAGGAACAGGGTACCCAGGAAGAAGAAGCGGCGCGCCTGCTGGGCGCCAGTGGCTGGCAACTGTTCTGGCACGTGACCCTGCCCAACGTGAAGTGGGCACTGATCTATGGCGTGGTGCTCTGCACCGCGCGGGCCATGGGCGAGTTCGGAGCGGTGTCGGTGGTCTCCGGCCATATCCGCGGCCTGACCAACACCCTGCCGTTGCACATCGAGATTCTCTACAACGAATACAACATCGTCGCCGCCTTCAGCGTGGCGATCCTGCTGCTGATGATGGCCCTGGTGATCCTGCTGCTGCGGCAGTGGAGCGAGAGTCGCCTGAGCCGCCAACTGCAGCACCGTGATGAGGAATAAGGCGCCATGAGTATCGAGATCCAGGGTATCAACAAGAGGTTTGGCGCCTTCCAGGCGCTCAAGGACATCAACCTGCACATCGAGAGTGGCGAGCTGGTTGCCTTGCTCGGCCCCTCGGGCTGCGGCAAGACCACCCTGCTGCGCATCATCGCCGGCCTAGAAGCGCCGGATACCGGCAATATCGGCTTCCATGGCGAAGACGTCTCCGGGCGCGACGTGCGCGATCGCAATGTCGGCTTCGTCTTCCAGCATTACGCGCTGTTCCGCCACATGACGGTGTTCGACAACGTGGCCTTCGGCCTGCGCATGAAGTCGCGCCGCGAGCGGCCGAGCGAGGCGCAGATCGCCAGCAAGGTGCACGAACTGCTGAACATGGTGCAGCTCGACTGGCTGGCCGATCGCTATCCCGAGCAACTCTCCGGCGGCCAGCGCCAGCGCATCGCCCTGGCCCGCGCCCTGGCGGTGGAGCCCAAGATCCTGCTGCTCGACGAACCCTTCGGCGCCCTGGATGCCAAGGTGCGCAAGGAGCTGCGTCGCTGGCTGGCACGGCTGCACGAGGAGATCCATCTGACCTCGGTGTTCGTCACCCACGATCAGGAAGAAGCCATGGAGGTGGCCGACCGCATCGTGGTGATGAACAAGGGCCAGATCGAGCAGGTCGGCTCGCCCGCCGAAGTCTACGAACAGCCGGCGAGCGACTTCGTCTATCACTTCCTCGGCGACTCCAACCGCCTGGCCCTGGGCGAGCAGGAGGTGCTGTTCCGTCCGCACGAGGTGGAGCTGGAGCGTGAGCCGCGAGCGGGTTACCACGCCGCCGAAGTGCGCGACATTCGGCCGCTGGGCGCCACCACTCGGGTCACCCTGAAGGTGCCGGAGCAGAGCGAGGTGATCGAGGTGGAGCTGGTCAGGGACCACCCGGTGCTGGCCGGGCTGCAACGGGGTGCGCCGCTGCATTTCCTGCCGCGTACGCCCTGAGTTCGTCGCCGGCGGCTAAGACCAAAGTCGTAGCCGCCGGGACCAGACAGCGGTTGCAACCTCCGGAAAGCGGGCTCCATGATCGACGAAGCTGATAGCCATCACACTTCGCCCTCGATCGAGCAGAATAACAAGGAGGTCGCATGCCCAGGCGCTGGCCCGTCGTGTTGTCGCTTCACCTGGCCCTCCTCGTGGCCACGCTGCTGCTCTGGCAGTGGCTGGCGCTACCCATGGCCGCAGGCGCGGGACTGGTGCTCGCCGCTGCCCTCTGGCCCTGGTTGTTGCTGCGCAAGGCCGCAGCGCCGCCCGCGCCGAGCCAGGCCTTCAACGAGCTAACCAGCGATCTCTCGCGCAGCACGGCGCGCAACGCCGTGGCCATCGCCGGTGTGGCCTTTGCCGCCCAGCAACTGGCGGCCCGGGTGCAATCCCAGGCCAGCACGGCCGCGCAGATCTCCAGCAGCGCCGCTGCCCTCACCCAGACCGAGCACGACAGCGCCGACAGCGCCCGCCAGGCCCTGGCGGTGGCGCAGCAGGTGCACCAGCGCAGCGAGGCCGGCCAGGACGCCCTGAATACGGCGATCGCCGCCATCCGCGCCCTCAGCGAGCACGCCCGCCAGAGCCGCGAACTGATCGCCGGCCTGAGTGCCCGCACCGACAAGATCCAGCAGGTCACCGAGGTCATCCAGGGTATCGCCAGCCAGACCAACCTGCTGGCGCTCAATGCCGCCATCGAGGCCGCGCGCGCCGGGGAACACGGGCGCGGCTTCGCGGTGGTCGCCGACGAGGTGCGGGGCCTGGCGGCGCGGACTTCCAGCGCAACCGGCGAGGTGGGGCTGATCGTCGCCGACATCAGCCAGCAGACCGACGCCGTGGTGGCGCAGATCCAGCAGCTGGCCCAGGCGCTGGACGACGGCGTGCGCCAGGTCGAACGCACCGGCGAAGGCCTGCAGGAGATCGCCCAGCTGGCGCAGACCGCCGAGCGCCAGGCCGCGGATATCGCCCAGGGCACCTCGGCTAATCTGGCCCAGCTGGAAAGCCTGGCCCAGGCGGTGGAGCAGGTGCACCGCGATCTGGCCGACAGCGAGCGCCAGACCAGCCGACTCAGCAGCGCTGCCGACGAACTGGTGGACATGGCCGAAGCCAGTAGCGAACGCCTGGCCGAGGTCGGCCTGGACAGCTATCACCAGCGCATCTTCGAACTGGCGCGCCAGGGCGCGGATGCCATCGGCCGGCGCTTCGAGGAAGACCTGGCCGCCGGGCGCATCACCCAGGACGCCCTCTTCGACCGCCAGTACCAGCCGGTGCCCGGCAGTCAGCCGGCCAAGTACCGCACCCGTTTCGACAGCTATACCGATGGCGTGCTACCGGCGATCCAGGAGCCGCTGCTGGATCAGCATCCCGGTCTGGTCTTCGCCATCGCCTGTACCCCGGAAGGCTATGTGCCCACCCACAACCGCGCCTTCGCCCAGGCACCTACCGGCGACGTGGCGGTGGATACGGCGCGCAGTCGTAGCAAGCGCCTCTTCAGCGATCGCACCGGCAAGCGCTGCGGCAGCCATCAGCGCCGCCTGCTGTTGCAGACCTACATGAGAGACACCGGCGAGGTGATGCACGACCTCTCGGTACCGATCCTGGTGAACGGCCGGCACTGGGGCGGACTGCGCCTGGGCTATCGCCCCGACAACGCGCGCTAGCCCAGCTTGAGCTGGGTGACGGCCAGCTGCCAGACCGCCGCCTCCAGCCCCAGCATGCGCCCGGCCTTGTGCTCCAGCAGGGCTTCGACGGACTCGCCCGGGGCGGGATTCGCCGCCTGCGCCGCCAGGTGCAGGATCAGCGACGGCTTGGGCAGCACGCCGTGCAAGCTGTGCACCGCGGCCACCAGCTCGCGCAACTCCAGGGGCAGTCGCCAGTGCCGCTGCAATTCCGCGGAGAATTCCAGGCTGTAGCTCAGCAGCGCGCGCTCCAGCGCGGCCTCGTCGATGGCCCCACCCCCGTCGCACCAGCGCTGCACGCCCTGCAGCACGGCCAGTTCACCCAGGCGGTGCAGCAGGCCGGCGGTATAGCAGCGTTCGGCGTCTTCGCGCACGTAGCGCAGCGCCAGCAGCCGGGCGCAATCGGCGGCGCGTTGGGCGAGGCGCAGATAGCCTTCGGCGCGTCCGGCCAGCAGCGGCTCGGCCAGGCGGGTCGCCCGCCGCAGACTCAGGCCCAGGACCAGATTGAGGGTGAAGCCGACGCCCAGCCGCGGCAGGGCCTGGCTGAGGGTCTGGCAGGATTGGCCGACGCGCTGGGAAGCGCTGTTGGCCGCCGCGATCAGAGTCGCCGTGACCAAGGGATCCTGGCCGAATTCGGTTTCCAGCTCGCCCAGGCTGCAGCTCTCGCTCTCGCGACAGCGCTCGATGATGGCCGGCAGATCGGCGAACAGCGGCACGGCGTCGATTTCGGCGGCCATGCGCTGCAGATGATCGTCCAGGGAGCCCAGGACGGCGGCACTGGCCGCCTGAGACGCGTCTCCCGCGGGTGGCAACAGACTGCGCAGACGACGCAACACCTCTTCCGCAGCATAGGGCTTGACCAGATAGGCAGTGGGCGCCAGGCGCAGGGCCGCGCGTACATAGGCGGCGTCGGCCTGTTCGGACAGCAGGATCACCGGCTGCAGCGGCTGGGTGCCGCGCTGGCGGATGCGGCGCAGCAGGTCGAGTCCATCGCAATCGGCCGGTCGCTCGACGATGATCAGCGCACATCTCTTGCGTTGATCCAGTTCGGCGAGGGCCTGATAGCCATGGCCGTATTCATGCACCAGGGCATCGGCACGCACGGCCAGCACCAGTGACTTGAGCAGGTCACGGGTCCAGGGATTGGCGTCGACGATAAGTATCAGGGGCGGCATCCCAACCCACTCCTGCTTGAGGAAAGCGAAGCGGCGGATGATGCGTCAAAGCGGACTTTATGCCAAGCGTGTCACAGAAAAACCGCCCTCCAGGAGGGCGGTTCGGGTAGGACTCAGGCCAATTCGGCGAAGCACTCGCCGATAATGGCCAAGCCGCGATCCAGCTCTTCGTCGCTGGCGGTCAGGGGCACGAGGATGCGCAGCACGTTGCCGTAGCTGCCGCAGCTGAGCAGGATCAGCCCCTTCTGGCGCGCGCGGACCACGATCTGGCTGGTCAGCTCGGCATCGGGTTGCTCGATGTCTCCCCCCTTGCCCAGCTCCATGGCGATCATGGCGCCCAGGCCACGGACGTCGCAGATCTGCGCGTGCTTGGCGGCCAGTTCGCGCAGACCCGCGGTGAGGCGTTCACCCACGGCCTTGGAGCGGTCCAGCAGCTTTTCTTCCTCGAAGGTCTCGATCACCGCCAGGGCCGCGGCGCAGGCGATGGGGCTGCCGGCATAGGTGCCACCCAGGCCACCGGGGGTGACGGCATCCATCACCGTGGCGCGACCGGTCACGCCCGACAGCGGGAAACCGCCGGCGATGGATTTGGCGAAGGTCACCAGGTCGGCGTCGACGCCCATCTGCTCCATGGCGAAGAAGGTCCCGGTACGACCGGCGCCGGACTGGACTTCATCGGCGATCAGCAGGATGCCGTGGGTATCGCACAGCTTGCGCAGGCGCTGCATGAATGCCTTGGGCGCGGCATAGAAACCGCCCTCGCCCTGCACAGGCTCGAGGATGATGGCCGCGATGTCGCCAGGGGCCGCATCGTTCTTGAAGATGCGCTCGACGCTGGCGATGGCGTCATCGACGCTGATGCCATGCAGTTCGCAGGGATAGAGCGCGCGATAGACGCCGCCGGGCATGAGGCCCATGCCGGCCGAATAGGGCGCGACCTTGCCGGTCAGCGACAGGGTCATCATGGTGCGGCCGTGATAGGCGCTGGAGAAGGCGATGACGCCGGCGCGCTGGGTGGCGGCGCGGGAGATCTTGACGGCATTCTCCACGGCTTCGGAGCCGGAGTTGAACAGTGCGGTCTTTTTCGGGAAGTTGCCCGGCACCAGTTCGTTGAGCTTTTCGCAGACCTCGACATAGGGCTCGTAGGCCAGCACCTGGAAGCAGGTGTGGGAGACCTTGGTCAGCTGCTCCTGCACGGCCGCCACCACGCGCGGATGCAGGTGGCCGGTGTTGAGCACGGCGATGCCGCCGGCGAAGTCCAGGAATTCATTGCCCTCTACGTCCCAGACCTTGGCGTTCTCCGCACGGTCGACGAAGATCGGGTGGGTCTGGCCGACGCCACGGGCGACGGCTGCGCTGCGACGGTGCATCAGGGAATCATTGGTGTGGCTCATTGCAGTCCTCGATGGCCGCTCATCGTGGCGGCCGGCTACGGGAAAGGCGCGGACCGGATTCCGGGCAGCATACGATGATCGACTGCCAACGGCCCGGCGTCCGCGCCGGGAGAAATCTTTGGATCGGCGGGCCCCGTTGGGCTTCGACGATGGAGCCGTCTCAGCCCAACCTACGGTATAGGTAGGTTGGGCTAAGCGTAGCGAAGCCCACCGAACGGGATCAGATCCCCAGGCAGAGGTACTTGATCTCCAGGTAGTCCTCGATGCCGTACTTGGAGCCTTCGCGGCCCAGGCCCGAGGCCTTGACGCCACCGAAGGGCGCGACCTCGTTGGAGATCAGGCCGGTGTTGATGCCGACCATGCCGTACTCCAGCGCCTCGGCCACGCGGAACACGCGGGACAGGTCGCGGGCATAGAAGTAGGAGGCCAGGCCGAATTCGGTGTCGTTGGCCAGCTCGATGACCTCGGCCTCGTCCTTGAAGCGGAACAGCGGCGCCAGCGGGCCGAAGGTCTCTTCCTTGGACACCTTGGCGCTCCTGGGCACGTCGGCGAGGATGGTCGGCTCGAAATAGCTGCCGCCGTTGGCGTGGGCCTTGCCCCCGGCGATGACCCGGGCGCCCTGGCTCACGGCGTCGTCGATGTGTTCCTTGACCTTGGCCGCCGCCTTGGCGTCGATCAGCGGGCCAATGGTCACGCCCTCTTCCAGGCCGTTGCCGACCTTGAGCTTGGCCACTGCAGCCTTGAATTTCTCGGCGAAGGCGTCGTACACGCCGTCCTGGATATAGAGACGGTTGACGCAGACGCAGGTCTGGCCGGCGTTGCGGTACTTGGAGGCGATGGCGCCTTCCACGGCCTTGTCCAGATCGGCATCGTCGAAGACGATGAAGGGCGCGTTGCCGCCCAGCTCCAGCGACAGCTTCTTGATGGTGGGCGCGCTCTGCTCCATCAGCTTGGCACCGATCTCGGTGGAGCCGGTAAAGGAGATCTTGCGCACGATGGGGCTTTCGGTCAGCTCGGCGCCGATCTCGGCGGCGGAACCGGTGACCACGCTCAGCACGCCCTTGGGAATGCCGGCGCGCTCGGCCAGTTCGACCAGGGCCAGTGCCGAGTACGGGGTCTGGCTGGCGGGCTTGATGACCATGGTGCAGCCGGCGGCCAGGGCCGGACCGGCCTTGCGGGTGATCATCGCGGTGGGGAAATTCCACGGCGTGATGGCGGCGGTGACGCCGATGGGCTGCTTGATCACCAGGATGCGCTTGTCGGCCTGGTGGCCGGGGATGGTGTCGCCATAGATGCGCTTGGCTTCTTCGGCGAACCACTCGATGAAGGAGGCGGCATAGGCGATCTCGCCCTTGGCCTCGGCCAGCGGCTTGCCCTGCTCCAGGGTCATCAGCCGGCCCAGGTCGTCCTGGTTCTCGATCATCAGCTCGTACCAGCGCCGCAACTTGGCCGAACGCTCCTTGGCGGTCAGCGCGCGCCAGGCCGGCAGGGCGCGGTTGGCAGCGTCGATGGCGCGCTTGGTCTCGGCGCGACCGAGCTTGGGAATGGTGCCCAGGGTCTCGCCGGTGGCCGGGTTGTCCACCTTGACGGTGGCACCGCTGTCGGCATCGATCCAGGCGCCGTCGACATAGGCTTGCTGGCGAAACAGGGAAGCGTCTTTGAGCTGCATTACGGTCTCCTTGGCTGAAAGGGCCGGAAGCAAGGGCATGACACCCCTGCGCCTGCGATAGGATCAGGCCTGGAAACGCTGGCATCGCCACCGTTCAGCGCCCGCTGGAGCAACGTCCGAACCGCTATGGGCGTTCGAAATATTGAACGCATCCTAGGAGAATCCTGAACCCCTGCGCAAGAGCGCTGGCCAGGTTTTCGCGTCGCCCTCCTCCTTGTTTATGCAGCCCTTGCCACGCCCCGCGAAACAGTCGTTCAAAATCAACAACATCGTGCATCCGGGCATGGACGGTCGTAAGCAAGGTGAGTATGATGGCGACCGATTCAGCGTCACCGAATCGCTGCACTCGTAGCTCAGCTGGATAGAGTACTGCCCTCCGAAGGCAGGGGTCGTGGGTTCGAATCCCGCCGAGTGCGCCATCTCCCGTTCACCGCTGCGTGAACCTCAGCAAAGCCCGCCATCGCGCGGGCTTTGTTGTTTCTGGCTGTCGCTCAAGCCTTTCCAAGATGCACAGACCGTTCGTGAAAGGACTTTCGCCAGATTGCCGGCGTGATTTCTCTGACCATTATCACTACCACCCTGGCGATTCTGATCTAAGCTCTGCCCCTAGACCCGCTCCAACCAGCCGGCCGGATGCCGATACCCTGGGATCACCTCGCAAGGACGCCTCATGAGATACCTCCTGACCAGCTCGGTCACCCTTTTTCTCGCCGCTCCGCTCCTGACCGAAGACACCGCCCTGGCCCAGGCCGGCCATGCCCTTCGCCCGGGGCTGGAGGCAGCGGCGCACTCCCTGAATCTATCGCTGCTGCAGAGCAGTGCGGTCGGCAGGGGCCCGGTGGCTGACGGGGCGCGGCTGCAGCTGGCGGCGCTGGAACGGCAGGCGCGGCGAGACGACTAGCCTCAGGGCTTTGCCAAGGCCTGGCGCAGAGCCCGGCTTGAACGAAGCGCCCGAACCGGGCTCTCAAGGTCTCCACTACGGCCACCCCGAGGAGACCTGGATGAAATCCCTGATTCCCCTGTTGCTGCTGCCCCTCGCCCTGGGCGCCTGTACCCGGGAGCCGGTTCGGCAGGACGACCTCGGCCTGCCGAGCTGCAATCTGGCAGAACAGCGCGCCGTGCCGGGCGAACTGGGCGGATCGATCACGGATCCGCGGCAGGCGCATGTCTCGATGCGGGCCAATGTGCTGTTGGCGGATGTGAGCACGGCGCGCAAGGCGCGGCGGATCAGTCAGGAGCAGGCGACGGCCTTCAGCGAACGCATCGCCGCGGTGCGTAGCCAGACCGATGACCTGGTCAGGCAGCAGGGCTTTCTCAGCGCGGCCGAGCGGGCCAGTTTCGATCGAGAATTCGACGGGATCGCCACGCAAATCTGCCAGCCGCGCTAGCGGACGGGTGCGCCTGACCAGGCTGGGTCGAAAGGCGCGGCCATGAACGGCTAGGATAACGGTATCGATCAGGTGGTAAGGCAGCTTGCCGCCCTCTTCTCTTGGCCCCCGGGGACGACCCCGGCGATCGGTGGGCAGCGTTCCGGGACGGCCCGGTTTTACAGGAGGCCGTCGTTGGCTTGGTTCTATCTGGTGTGCGCGGGACTGCTCGAGGTGGTCTGGGCGTTCTACATGAAGCAATCCGCGGGCTTCACCCGCCTCACGCCGACGATCATCACCGGGGGCGCCATGGTGGCCAGCGTGGCGCTGCTGTCGATCTCCATGCGCAGCTTGCCGCTGGGCACCGCCTATACGATCTGGACCGGTATCGGCGCGGTGGGTGCCTTCATGGTCGGCATCCTGGTGCTGGGCGAGGCGGCGAGTCCGCTGCGCATCCTGGCCGCCGCGCTGATCGTCAGCGGGCTGGTGCTGATGAAGCTGACCTCGTCCTGAGCGCCCTCCCCTAGCGCGGGTTCACCGGGCGCGCCAGCCAGATGAACAGCAGCCCGCCAAATAGTCCACCCACGGCCATCGCCAGCAACCCCTCCAGGGTGCGCGTGGCGTAGATAAGCACCGGCATGGGCGCGAAGGCGTCGATCAGGCGGATGGCGGCGATCAGGCTGAGGCTGCTGGCCAGCGGCAGCAGGCAGGCGCGATAGGTACCGCCGTGACGACCCAGCCAGAGGGCCGCGGCAAAGGCTGGTAACCAAGCGGCGAGCACGATGGCGGCATAGACGGGTCCGAAGCCCAGCAGATCATCCAGCGAGGTGCGCCCGCGCGTGGCCAGGTCGATCGGCTGGCCGAGTCCCTGGAGGGCGGCCAGGTTGTATTGGGTCTGCACCAGGCTGCCCCAGGCGGTGGTCAGCAGCAGGGCCGCGGCGAACGCCAGCAGGGTGCGCGGTTGCAACAGGGCGCGCCAGAGCGGTTGGGGCATGGTCGGAAAATCCCTTGGAGAGAGGCAGATGCTAGCGAAAGCGGGTACCCGGAACAGACCTCAAGCGTTACCTAAAGCTTCCGGCCGCTGGGCCTGGCTGGCATGGCTGGCCCTGCTGGCGGTTCCGCTGGCGCTGGCGGCGCCGACCTACCGGATCGAGACGGTGGCGACCGGGCTGGATAGACCCTGGTCGCTGGCCTTCCTGCCCGATGGCCGGGCGCTCCTGACCGAGGGCACCGGGCGCTTGCGGCTGCTGGTACCGGACGGTGCCGGCCGCCTCAGGCTGCAGGCGGAAGCCGTGAGCGGACTGCCCGAGCTCTATACCGAAGGCCAGGCCGGTCTGTTCGAGGTGCTGCCAGACCCGGATTTCGCTCACAACCAATTCATCTATCTCTCCCATGCGACCGGCACGCGCCAGGCCAATCATTTGAAGGTGGTGCGCGCCCGGCTGGACGGCGGACGCCTGCAGGACGTCCAACCGCTGTTCACCAGCCAGCCGGCCAAGGCCTTCGGGCAGCACTTCGGGGCGCGGATGGCCCTGCTCGGCGACGGCACCCTGGCCATCGCCCTGGGCGACGGCAACGTCGAGCGCACCGATGCCCAGCGACTGGATACCCATCTGGGCAAGATCGTGCGCATCACCCGCGACGGCCAGGTGCCGGCGGACAACCCCTTCATCAAGCGACCCGGCGCCCTGCCGGAGATCTACAGCCTCGGCCATCGCAATCCCCAGGGCCTGGTCTGGGTGCCCGAGCGCCAGGCGCTGTACGAGCACGAGCACGGCTCCAAGGGCGGCGACGAACTCAATCTGATCCGCGCCGGTGCCAACTATGGCTGGCCGCTGACCACCGGCGGCGTGGACTACACCGGCGCGCGCATCTCGCCCTTTCGCGAGTTGCCGGGCATCACCCCACCGCTGCTGGAATGGACGCCGTCGATCGCACCCGCGGGCATGACTTGGTACGACGGCCAGGGCTTTCCCGCCTGGCGCGGCAGTCTGTTCGTGGCGGCGCTGCGGGAGAAGTCGGTGCGGCGAATACCGCTGGTTGAGGGTATGCCTGGTCCGCAGGAGCTGCTGTTCCAGGAATTGGACCAGCGTCTGCGCGACGTGCGCAGCGGCCCGGACGGCAATCTCTGGCTGCTTACCGATGGTGAGGACGGTCAGCTGTTGCGGGTGGTGCCGGGGTAGGTAGCGAAAGAGCCGTGATGCCGATCCGGTACAGCACCAGTCGCGGCCATGCCGATGCGCGGTAGGTTGGATTGAGCGCAGCGAAGCTCAACATCGCCTCGGGGCTCGCCATGGTGGGCTTCGACGATAGAGCCGTCTCAACCCAACCTACGGAGACATCGATAGCCTGTTGGGGCGGCAACTCGGGTAAGCCGCGAGCCGCCTCGTCGAAACGACGAATACTCCGCCGTTTCGTCAAATAAAGCACAACGATTCGACGCTCTGACGCTCACATCTGACAGCGCCGCTTTCTAAGCTGGAGCCTCAACCACGGAGGATCCCGCCATGAAAGTCACCCTGCTCGGCGCCGGCCATATCGGCTACACCATTTCGCAATTGCTGCACGCCAGTGGCGACTACCAGGTGACGGTGGCGGATCGCGACGAGCGCGCCCTGGCGGCCATCGCCGCCCTGGGCGTGCAGACCCGGACCCTGGATACCGCCGACGCCAGCGCCCTGGCCGCGGCCCTGGACGACCAGGACGTGGTGCTCAATGCCCTGCCCTATCATCTGGCGATTCCGGTGGCCCAGGCGGCCAAGGCCACCAACACCCACTATTTCGACCTGACCGAAGACGTGAAGGCGACCAAGACCATCCGCCAACTGGCCGAGGGCGCGAGCAATGCCTTCATGCCCCAGTGCGGTCTGGCGCCCGGCTTCATCGGTATCGCCGCGCACTCCCTGGCCAAGCGCTTCGACAGCGTGCGCGAGGTGAAGATGCGTGTCGGCGCCCTGCCGGAATTTCCCACCAATGCCTTGAAGTACAACCTGACCTGGAGCGTCGACGGCCTGGTCAACGAGTACTGCCACCCCTGCGAAGCCGTGCGCAACGGCGAGCTGCAACTGGTGCAGCCGCTGGAAGGCCTGGAACACTTTTCCCTGGACGGCGTGGAATACGAGGCCTTCAACACCTCGGGCGGCCTTGGCACCCTCTGCGAGACGCTGCAGGGCCAGGTGGAAACCCTGGACTACAAAACCGTGCGCTATCCCGGTCACCGTGACCTGATGAAGTTCCTGCTGGAAGACCTGCGCCTGGCCGGTGACCAAGAGCAGCTCAAGAACATCCTGCGCGGCGCCGTGCCCACCACCATGCAGGACGTGGTGCTGGTGTTTGTCACCGTCAGCGGGATGCGCGGTGGCAAGCTGGTGCAGGAGGTGTTCAGCCGCAAGATCTTTGCCGCCGAGCGCGACGGTCGCCTGACCAGCGCCATCCAGATCACCACCGCGGCCGGCATCTGCACCGCCCTGGATCTGTTCCGCGAAGGCAAGCTGCCGCAGCGCGGCTTCATCGCCCAGGAGCAGGTGGACATGGAGGCCTTCCTGGCCAACCGTTTCGGCAAGGCCTACCAGCCGGTCTGATCGGGGAAGCTTAGCGGCAGACCAGGGGTCCATAACGAAACAGTTACCGTTAAAGGCCCCCTCGTCATGCTCAGCGTCGCCATCGTCGGTTGCGAACAGATCCACGCCCAGGACTACCTGGACACCAGCCTGGCCGATCCGCGCGTGCGGGTAGTGGCGGTGGCCAGCGAACGCGATCCCGCCCGCGCCAGGCGCCTCGCTGCCCCTCAGGGTCTGCCGGTAGTGGATGACTTCGCCCGGTTGCCCGAGGTGGACCTGGCCTTCGTCACCACCGCCATCGAGGATCACGAGGCGGCGGTGACCGCCCTGCTTCCCCGGGCCCGTCATCTCTTCGTGGAAAAGCCACTGGCCGTCTCGGCAGCCCGTGCCTCCGCCCTGGCCGATCAGCTCGCCGGGCGTTCCTGCTTCAGCGGTTTCTATCTGCGCACCGACCCGGCCCTGCAGCTGTTGCGCCAGCGGGCGCGGGACGGTGCCATCGGTAGCCTCAGCCACCTGTCACTGACCGCCGGCCACCCGGGGCTGCTGGAGGGCTGGCTCAGCGACTGGCCGGCGCATCTGGACGAGCGCCGCATGGGCTATGGCGCCTTTGGCGACCTGGCCGTGCACCTGCTGGATTTCAGCGCCTGGCTATGCGGTGAGGCCCTGACGGTCGCCCATAGCCGACTGGACCGCGATCCGCGCTGGCCGCTGGATCATGGCGGCGAGGCCTTGCTCCAGGCCGGTGATCTGCCGATTCATCTGCGCGCCAGCGCCACCCTGCGCGGTCCGCGGCTGGCCATTCGTCTGGACGGTAGCGAGGGAACCCTGGAGCTTTCCGCGGGGCGCCTGGTGCTGCACGACGCCAAGGGCAATCGTCAGGTGCTGGCCGAGGGCGTGGACCCCGGCGTGCCCCAGGGCGCCCAGGCGGTGTTCGACCAGCTGCTCGGCCAACCGCGACCGGAACTGGCCGGTCTGGCGGATGCCCTGAGGGCCAATCGGCTGCTTGATAGCCTCTATGGACGCGGTTGAAGGCGGAATCGAACGCTCCGGGCCCACCTAAAGGTCGGACTGTTGGTGCCGATAGCGAGGGTATCCAGCGCAACTTGGCTGATACCCACCTCGCAGAAAGGAAGGCTCCATGGTCTGGTTCAACAATCTGGCACTGGCGAAGAAACTCGCCATGGCCTTTGGCCTGTGCACGGCCATCACCCTGGGCATCGGCGCCGTCGGCTTCAGCGGTATCCGCAGCGTCAACGCCCAACTGGATAACGTGCTGGGCGACACGCTGCTCTCCATCAGCTTGCTCAACGATGCCAAGAGCAATGTCATCGGCCACAACCGCGATCTGTTCCGCGTGCTGTCCATGGCCTACGGCGAGGCCCCCCAGAGCGAACTCCAGACCGTCATCACCTCTCTGCGCGATAACCAGGCCGATGCCGAAAAACCCTTCGCCGCCTATCGCACCACGCCGCTGCAGGCCGATGAAAAGCAGGCCGGTGATGCCTTCGAGCAGGACTGGAAGAGCTATATCGCCGGTACCGACGCCATCCTGGCGCGACTGGCCGCCAAGGACGTAGCCGGTGCCGCCAAGCTGTTGAACGAGCAGGTGCAACCCACCTACCGCAAGACCATGGCCTCGTTCAAGATCATGATTCAGTCCAACAAGCGCCAGAGCACCGAAGCCGGCGACGCCGCGCATGCTGCCTACCAGAAAGCGGTCTGGGCACTCGGCCTGGGGCTGCTGCTGGCCACGCTCTGTGCCCTGGCGCTGAGCATCGTCATCACGCGCCTGATCGTTTCGCCCATCCGCCAGGCGGTGGGCAGCGCCGAGCGCGTCGCCCAGGGCGATCTGACCCTGCCGATCCAGAGCAGCCGCCGCGACGAAGTCGGCCAGCTGCTGCAGGCCCTCGGCGGCATGCAGCGCAGCCTGAAAGACACCGTGCAGCAGATGGCCGGTGCCTCCAGCCAGCTCGCCGCGGCCGCCGAGGAATTGCACGCGGTGACCGAGGAGAGCTCGCGTGGCCAGGTCCGCCAGCACGACGAGGTGCAGCAGGCTGCCACCGCAGTCAATCAGATGACCGCCGCTGTGGAAGAGGTGGCGCGCAATGCCGCCTCTACCTCCACTGCCTCCCAGGACACCAGCCGCGAAGCCCAGCAGGGTCGCGAGCAGGTGCAGCAGGCCGCCCAGGCCATGGCGGTGATGACCGGCGAGATCACCGATTCGACCCAGAAGGTGCAGACCCTGGAAGGCCAGGTGCGCGAGATCGGCAAATTGCTGGAGGTGATCCGCGGGATCGCCGAGCAGACCAACCTGCTGGCGCTCAATGCCGCCATCGAAGCCGCCCGGGCAGGCGAACAGGGCCGCGGCTTCGCCGTGGTGGCGGACGAGGTCCGTGCCCTGGCCCATCGCACTCAGGGGTCCACCGGCGAGATCGAACGCATGATGAGCGCCGTGCGCAGCAGCGCCGAGGAAGCGGTGGGCGCCATGCACAAGAGCCAGTCCCTGGCCGACAGCACCCAGGCGCGCGCCAATCGGGCCGGTGAAGCCCTGGACCGCATCGCCGCCGGGGTCGCCCAGATCGAGGAGCGCAACCTGGTGATCGCCAGTGCCGCCGAAGAGCAGGCCCAGGTCGCCCGCGAAGTGGATCGCAATCTGGTCAACATCCAGGACCTGTCCACCCAGACTGCTACCGGGGCCCAGCAGACGGCCGCCTCCAGCCAGGAGCTGTCGCGACTGGCCACCTCCTTCCAGAGCCTGGTGGCGCAATTCCGTTACTGATCGGCCACCCAGGGGACCTTCCGACCGGCGGTCAGCCTGCCCTCGCCGCAGCGAGTGGCAGGCTTCCCGCGCGGCCATGGGTCTGCCGACGTGACGCGCCGATGTTCGGAATTGAACATTGCGTGCCAGCGCGGTTCTGAACAGAAAGACCTGAATGGATGCTCCCATGCGCTTTACCTACGATGCCCGCCGCAGCTACCGCCTGATCGGCCTGGACGATGGTCGTCTGGCTGGGCAATTGCTGTGTGGGCAGCTGTACATCATGGTCGCGGGCGATGGAAAGCAACCGCAGTCCTATGCGCAGCTGGAAGATGACCAGTTGCGCACCGCCGAGGGCCAGCTGATCGGCTGTCGCGACGCGGATATCCTCACCCTGCAGCGAACTGGCGTAGCCCTGCGGCTGGAGCCACTCGACGCCTGAGGTAGAACGGCTAGCGCGACTCCTTCTACCCCGGGCAACCACCATGGCCTCCACCACCGGACGGCGGTATGAACAGCCAGTACCCGGGCAAGCACAACAGGGCCGCCAGCGCGGCCGCTTTCGCGCTCTTCGCCATCACGACGATCGCTCCTGCCGAAGCCCCTTCCCTTCTCCCCGTCATTGGACGCCTGGCCAAGCCGGAAAAGGCATAGCCCTGGGTTGAAGTCAGGCAAGAACGCCGTTCGGCCCGATACATCCGTCGCCGATCGGTGGGAACCTCTTACGTAACTTGTCGCTCCATTTCCTTGAACGTCATCGAAAAGATGCCAAACGGGCGCCTTTTGGCCCCCTTCAGGAGATGTCATGTCCAGCGACAACCAGTACAGCATGCAGAACCCCCTTACCCAGTATCCCCAGCCTGAATTTCCCAAGCAGCCCCAACAGGCCCCGGGTCTGGCCCAGGCCATGGAACCGCGTCCCGATCATGGCGAGGCCAGCTACAAGGGCTTCGGTCGCCTGGCCGGGCGCAAGGCGCTGATCACCGGCGCGGATTCGGGAATCGGTCGGGCCACGGCCATCGCCTACGCTCGGGAGGGTGCCGATCTGGTGCTCAACTACCTGCCCGAGGAAGAGGCCGACGCCCAGGAAGTGGTCAAGCTGGTGGAAGCCGAGGGTCGCAAGGCCGTCTGCGTTCCCGGTGACCTGAAGGACGAAGCCTTCTGCACCCAACTGGTGAGCAAGGCCAAGGAGGCCCTGGGTGGCCTCGACATCCTGGTCAATGTGGCTGGCAAGCAGACCGCCGTGCAGGACATCGCCGAGCTGACCACCGAGCAGTTCGACGCTACCTACAAGACCAACGTCTACGCCCTGTTCTGGCTGTGCAAGGCCGCGCTGCCGCACCTGCCGGCTGGCGCCGCCATCATCAACACCACCTCGATCCAGGCCACCCAGCCCTCGGAATTCCTGCTGGACTACGCCTCGACCAAGGCGGCCATCACCAACTTCACCAAGGCGCTGGCCAAGCAGGTCGCCAGCAAGGGCATCCGCGTCAATGCCGTAGCCCCCGGTCCCTTCTGGACGCCGCTGCAGCCCAGCGGTGGTCAGCCCCAGGAGAAGATCCCCACCTTCGGCGGCGAGACGGTGTTCAAGCGTCCCGGGCAGCCGGCGGAACTGGCGCCCATCTATGTACTGCTGGCCTCCCAGGAGTCGAGCTATGTGACCGGTGAGGTCTATGGCGCCACCGGAGGCATGGGCTGACGGCCATGGCAGCCTTCGATCCCGCCCGCCAGGATGGCTACGCGCCCCTGGCGGGCTATGCCGCCCTCTCCGATGGCCGTTCGGTCGCCCTGGTGGCGCCGGACGGCTCGCTGGACTGGTGGTGCGTGCCCAACATGGATTCCGCACCGCTGTTCGACCGCCTGCTGGATGCCCCGGCAGGCGGTTTCTTTTCGATCGCGCCGGTGGCCGACTATCGCGTCGAGCGCGCCTACCGCGAAGACAGCAACGTCCTGGAAACCTGCTTTCACACCGCTGACGGCAGCGTGCGCCTCACCGAATCGCTCAACAGCGGCTCGGCCGGACGCCTGCC
Organism: Pseudomonas aestiva; assembly: GCF_039908605.1. Lineage (NCBI taxonomy): Bacteria > Pseudomonadati > Pseudomonadota > Gammaproteobacteria > Pseudomonadales > Pseudomonadaceae > Pseudomonas > Pseudomonas aestiva. The sequence continues at coordinate 4,082,109 of NZ_CP150916.1, forward strand.
CTGGTGCGAACTGGGTCGCCGCGTCGAAGGCCTTTCCGGATGGGTCGAATTGCGTATCGAGCTGGTACCCGGGACCCAGGGCCAGACCGTGTCGCCCTGGATGCGCAGCACCCCCAATGGCGAGGTCATGCACGTCGATGGCGTGATGGCCACCCTGCGTTATTGCGAGCGGCTGGAGATCCTCCAGTGCGATGATCGCCGACTGGTGGCGCGACTGGTACTGGAAGCCGGGCAACGCAGCGTCCTGGCCTTGACCGCGACCGAGAACGAACCCCTGGTGGTGCCCTCCCTGGACGAGGTGGACCAGCGTATCGATCGCAGTGACCAGGCTTGGCGCGAATGGGCCCAGGGCTTCGCCTACCGGGGCGAATTCCTCAGCGAGGTGAAGCGCTCGGCGCTGGCCCTCAAGCTGCTGCTCTACTCCCCCACTGGCGCCATCGTCGCCGCCGCCACCACCTCGCTGCCGGAACGCATCGGCGGCGACAAGAATTATGAATACCGCTATGCCTGGGTGCGTGATGCGGTCTTTACCATCAAGGCCTTCCTGCGCCTGGGTGCCCTCGGCGAGGCCCAGGCGGCCCTGGCCTGGATCCAGAACGTCATCCGCCGCCACGGCAATCGCCTGCACACCTGCTTTACCCTGGAAGGCGAACTGGCCCCCGAGGAACGCATCATTCCGGTTCCTGGCTATCGCGACTCCCAGCCGGTACGCGTCGGCAATCGCGCCAGCGCCCAGTGTCAGCTGAGTCTCTATGGCGATCTGCTGGAGACCTTTCGCCTCTATGCCAGCAAGGGCCATGTGCTGGATTTCGCCACCGCCAGCCTGCTCACCGACCTGGCCAATCTCTGTGCCGATGGTTGGCGCCAGCCGGATGCCGGCATGTGGGAATTGCCTGAAGAGCGCCACTACACCCTGTCCAAGCTGGGCTGCTGGTTCGCCCTGGACCGCGCCGTGACCCTGGCCCGCGATGGCCATATCCCCGACGCCATGTGCGGTCGCTGGGCGCGCGAGCGCGACCGCATCCGCGACTGGGTCAACGAACATTGCTGGAGCGAGCGCAAGCAGGCCTACACCTTCTATGCCGGTACCGAGCGCCTGGACGCCGGGCTGCTGCTCGGCATCCGCTTTGGCTTCAACGGTGGTGAGCGTTCGGTCAGCACCCTGGCGGCCATTCGCCGTGAGTTGGCCCATGGACCTCTGGTCTATCGCTACAGCGGTGCTGACCAGGAAGAAGGTGCGTTCCTGGCCTGTTCCTACTGGATGGTCGAGGCCCATGCCGTGCTGGGCGAGGTGGACCAGGCGCGGGAACTAATGCGCGAGGTCCTGGCCGCCAGTCTCAATGGCGTCGGCCTGATGACCGAGATGCGCGATCCCCGGGATGGCGCGGCCCTGGGCAACTTCCCCCAGGGCCTGAGTCACCTGGCCATGGTGCATGCGGCGCTGATCCTGGAAGAGCCGGAGCCCGAGGCGTGAGCGATCTGGATTTCACCCGTCCGGTGGACGAGGTCGCCCGGCAACTGATCGGGGCGACGCTCAGAGTCGAGGGTGTGGGCGGCCTGATCGTCGAGACCGAGGCCTACGACGGCGAAGACCCGGCCTCCCACAGCTTTTCCGGCCCCACCCCGCGCAACCGCGCCATGTTCGGTCCGCCCGGGTATGCCTATGTCTATCGCTCCTATGGCATCCACTGGTGCTTCAATCTGGTCTGCCGCGAGGCCGGGCATGGCGCGGGTGTACTGATCCGCGCGCTGGAGCCACTGTGGGGTCTGGAGGTGATGCGGGAACGTCGGGGCGGCCTGGCCGATCGCCTGCTGTGCGCCGGTCCCGGCCGGCTGTGCCAGGCCCTCGCCATCGACGGCAGTCACGATGGCTTGCCGCTGATCGAGCCACCCTTCCTGCTGGAGCCCGCGGCTGCCGAGGTAGCGGTGATCGCGGGCCCGCGCATCGGCATCAGCCGCGCGCGCGAGGTGCCCTGGCGTTTCGGCCTGGCCGGTTCGCGCTATCTGAGTCGTGGCTTTGCCAAAGCGCCCCAGCCCGGCGATAACAGCTAGGCTGAAGGCAACGACCGTTGCCGCAACCTCTCGGAGGCCCCATGCGCGCCAGTCAGCTGCTGCCTATCGCCCTACTCTTTCCCCTCCTCGCCCAGGCGAGCCTGCGCTGTGGTCAGAGTCTCGTCGAGGAAGGCGACAGCGTCGAACAGGTGCTGGCCGCCTGCAGCGCCCCGGCTGAGCGCAAGATCAATCCACCGGCGCTGCGCAATAACAACGTGCCCAAATTCAATGCCGCCGAGACCCAGTTCTGGACCTATGCACCGGCGAACGGCGCCTCGCGTCACCTCAAGTTCATCGACGGCAAGCTGGTGGAGATCAGGGTCGAGCGTTAGCGGGAAGCCTCCCTCACCCCAACCCTCTCCCGGAGGGAGAGAGAGAAAAGCACCAGCTCCGACGCAGGGGCGAGGCGGCTCAGGCGTAGGTTGGGTTGAGCGCAGCGAAGCCCAACGGCCAGACACCCTCACCCCAACCCTCTCCCGGAGGGAGAGGGGGAAAAGCAGCAGCTCCGACGCAGGGGCAAGGCGGCTCAGGCGTAGGTTGGGTGGAGTGCAGCGAAGCCCAACAGCCAGACACCCTCACCCCAACCCTCTCCCGGAGGGAGAGGGGGAAAAGCAGCAGCTCCGACGCAGGGGCGAGGCGGCTCAGGCGTAGGTTGGGTTGAGCGCAGCGAAGCCCAAAGGCCACACACCCTCACCCCAACCCTCTCCCGGAGGGAGAGGGGGAAAAGCAGCAGCTCCGACGTAGGGGCGAGGCGGCTCAGGCGTAGGTTGGGTGGAGTGCAGCGAAGCCCAACATTTGCCAGGCGAGTTTCTCCATCGAGCAGGCAAAAAAGAACCGCCCGAGGGCGGTTCAAGAGGAGCACGACCTCAGGGTCGTGGTTAGAACTTGGCTTCCAGGTCAAGCTGCAGGGTCTTGACGTCGGCGTCGCGGCGGAAGCGGCTGGCGGTATCGGACTCGGCGAGGAAGTAGGTCAGGCCCACGCCGAAGTTCTTGTCGATGTCGTAGCCGAGCTTGAGCTTGTGGCCGCGGGCCCCGGTCGAGCCGTTGCCGAAGTCCGAGTCGGTAAAGGCACCAACCACGGCGTTGCGCTGGACATCGCGGTAGTTGTATTCCAACCCGACCCGCTGCATCAGCTTGGTCTTGGCGCCCACCAGCCAGGCGGTGTCCTCGCCGTCGTCGGCCTTGTCGTTGACCACGTACTGGCCATAGAAGGACAGCGGCACCCACAGCTTGGTCAGGTCCAGCTGGGCGAAGCCCTCGTAGAGCTGGAAGCGGTCGGTGGTGTTGCCATTGACCGCCAGGGCGCAGGGCGAGGTGACCGAGCCGGTGGTCGGGCAGGTGCTGTCCTGGTCCTTGTCGTAGGCGTAGACGCTGCCACCGACCATCAGTTTGGCGGCATCGCCCAGGTTGAAGCGGCTGCCGAGCTGGCCGGCGTAGAGGCGCAGGTCGTGCTTGAATTCATAGCCTTCGCCGTCGACGTTGTCCTTGAGCACGTAGTAGCCGGTGCTGCCGAACAGCTCGGCGCCGCCGCCCAGATCGTACTTGTAGGTGCCGGCCAGGCCTTCGGGGTTGATGTCGGCGTCCCAGATGACATCGCCGGTGCTCACCCACTGCTGGCCCATCTTGCCACCCACCAGATGCAGACTCGGCAGCGCTGTGGGGTGGTAGTCGATGTAGGCCTGATCCAACCAGAGCTGCTTCTTGTTGAAGTAGCCGTTGAGGTCCTGGTTGGTAGAGCGGGCATCGTCGCCGCCGCCGGTGGCGATGCGGATGCCGGTGTCCACCTGCGGATTGATCTCGCTGTAGGCGCCCAGTCGCGCGCGGATGCGCTGGCGGTCCCGGTCGCGGCCGTTGTCCGGCTCGCCGCTGATGTCGATGCTCTCGTGGCGCACCCGCACGTCGCCCTTGATCTGGGTCTTGGCGGCCCAGGCCAGTTTCTTCTCGAAATCGGAGGTCTTCTGCTGCTGGGCGACCTGGGCGGCACGTGCCTGCTGCTCCTGCTGCAGATCGCCGCGCAATTCGCTGTACTGGGCCGGGGTGATGGAGCCGTTGGCCTTGAGCATGTCGAGCAGCTTCTCATCGACCGCGGCACTTGTGGCGGCCGAGCAGGTGGCCAGGAGCACGCCCGAGAACAGCGCCGTGAATCGATAAGGGTTAACAGACATCGGCAGATCTCCTTGCAAGACTATCCAGGGAGTGATGGCTGGCAGTGCAGCCCGTCACGAAGCTGGGTCAGTCTCGGCAGAAGAGATGTCATTTTACTTGCAGGAAGATAAAGCTTTTAATTCAAGCCATTGAATATAAAGAAAAATTTAATCAAACTTTCATTCATCCCGGACGGCTCGCCAGTGGCTGGGAATGGAACACGCTGAGCGGACGCCCTGGCCCGGCGCTTTCCGACCGCCCAAGAAAAAGGCCACTCCGGGGAGTGGCCTTGCCGAGTGCCGGCGAAATCCTCAGCCGAAGCGACCGGTGATGTAGTCCTCGGTCTGCTTCCTGTCCGGCTTGGTGAAGATCTTGTCGGTCTTGTCCACTTCGATCAGCTCGCCCAGGTACATGAAGGCGGTGACGTCGGAGCAGCGCGCCGCCTGCTGCATGTTGTGGGTGACGATGACCACGGTGAACTCCTGCTTGAGTTCGGCCAGCAACTGCTCGATGCGCGCGGTGGAGATGGGGTCAAGGGCCGAGGTCGGCTCGTCCAGCAGCAGCACCCGCGGACGCAGGGCGATGGTGCGGGCGATACACAGCCGCTGCTGCTGACCGCCGGAGAGACCCAGGGCACTCTGGTTGAGCTTGTCCTTGACCTCGTCCCACAGCGCCGCGCCGCGCAGCGCCTGCTCGACGCGATCCTGCAGCTCCACGCGGGACAGGCGCTCGTGGTGGCGGATGCCGTAGGCGACGTTGTCGGCGATCGACATCGGGAAGGGCACCGGCTTCTGGAACACCATGCCGATGGTGCTGCGCAGGCGGCTCAGCGAGTACTTGGGATCGAGGATGTTCTCCCCGTCCATGAGGATCTCGCCGCTCGCTTCCAGCCCCGGGTATTCCGAGTAGATGCGGTTGAAGATGCGCAGCAGCGTGGACTTGCCGCATCCGGACGGGCCGATGATGGCGGTGATCTGCTTGGCCGCAATATCCAGGTTGATCGACTTGAGCGCCTGGTGGCCCTTGTAACGGAAGCCGACGTCGCGCGCCTGCAGTTCCGGTATCTGCGTCTGCATGGTAGTCACTTGGAATCCCGGTTACGAAAGAAGAAGCGAGAGGAGAGGTTCAGGAGCAGCACGAACAGTGTCAGCAGCAGGGCGCCGGCCCAGGCCAGATGCTGCCAGTTCTCGAACGGACTCATGGCGAACTGGAAGATGGTCACCGGCACGGTGGCCATGGGCTTGAGCACGTCGGCGTTCCAGTACTGGTTGCCGAAGGCGGTGAACAGCAGCGGTGCGGTCTCGCCGGTGATGCGGGCGATGGACAGCAGCACCCCGGTCACCACGCCGGCGCGGGAGGCGCGCAGCAGGATCTGCAGGGTCACCTTCCACTGGGGAATGCCCAGGGCCAGCGCCGCTTCGCGCATGGCCGGCGGCTGCAGCTGCATCATCTCGTCGGTCGTACGGGTCACCACCGGCACCACCAGCATGGCCAGTGCCAGGGAGCCGGCGAAACCGGAGAAGCCCAGGCTGCCACCGGAGTACTGGTTCAGCGTCACCACCACGGCGGTGTAGATGAACAGGCCGATGACGATCGACGGCGCCGACAGCAGGATATCGTTGACGAAACGCACCACCAGCCCGAGCTTGGAGTGGCGGGCGTACTCGGCCAGCCAGAGGCCGGCGAGGATGCCGATGGGCGCGCCGATGGCGGTGGCCAGCAGGGTGATCAGCACGCTGCCGAACAGGGCGTTGGCCAGACCGCCGTCGGCGGCGCCGGGCGGCGGCGTCATCTCGACGAAGAGGGCCGGGCTCAGGGCGCTGACGCCCTTGATCAGGGTGGTGCCGAGGATCCAGGCCAGGAAACCCAGGCCGAGCACGGCGGCGGCGCTGCCAAAGATCAGCGCGAGGCCGTTCTTGATCCGCCGCTTGCGATAGAGATAGGCGTCGATGTGCATCAGTTACCTGCCTTGCGCGACAGTTGCGTCAGCATCAGCCGTGCCGCCAGCAGCACGAAGAAGGTCACCACGAACAGCAGGAAGCCCAGGGCGATCAGCGAAGAGCGGTGCAGATCGGTGTAGGCCTCGTTGAATTCGTTGGCGATCACCGAGGCGATGGAGCTGCTCGGCATCATCAGCGAGAGCGAGAACTGGTGGGCGTTGCCCAGCACGAAGGTCACCGCCATGGTCTCGCCCAGGGCGCGGCCCAGGCCGAGGAAGGCGCCGCCGACCACCGCCGAGCGGGTGTAGGGCAGCACGATGTCCCAGCAGACTTCCCAGGTGGTGGAACCCAGGGCGTAGGCCGATTCCTTGAGCTGGGCCGGCACGCTGCGGAACACCTCGTACATCACCGAGGTGATGAAGGGCAGGATCATGATCGCCAGGATGATGCCGGCGGTCAGCATGCCGATGCCCAGCGGCGGCCCCTGGAACAGCACCCCGATCACCGGGATGGCGCCAAGGTAGTCGTTGATGAAGGGCGAGATGTAGGCGGCCATGAAGGGGCCGAAGACGAACAGGCCCCACATGCCGTAGATGATCGAGGGAATGCCCGCCAGCAGCTCGACCGCCGTGGCCACCGGGCCGCGCAGCCAGGGCGGCGCGATCTCCGAGAGGAACAGGGCGATGCCGAAGGCGGTGGGCACGGCCAGCAGCAGGGCGATGAAGGAGGTCATCAGGGTGCCGTAGATGGGCACCAGGGCGCCGAATTTCTCGGCGCCGACATCCCATTCGGCCGAGGTGATGAAGTCCAGGCCGAAGGTCATGAAGGCGTGGCGACCGCCCCAGAGGGTGGACGCGGCGGCGCCGACCAGTACCAGCAGTACCAGCAGCGCGGCGGAAAACAGCAGCCGGCGGAACCAGACATCGGCGCGGGTATCCCGGCGGATGCGCTGTTCCTGAACGGCGGAGAGGGGCAGGGTCTGGTCGGTCATGGAGCTTTCCGTCTACCTGGAAGGACGCGCGAAACCGCCTGGACCCCAGGGGATCCAGGCGGCGGAACAGTCGTGCTTACTTCTTGAAGTCGGACGCCCAGTAGCCTTCGATCTGCTTGACCAGGGTGTCCGGGACCGGGACGTAATCCAGGGCCGCGGCATCCTTCTGGCCATGCTCAAGGGACCACTTGAAGAAGTCGAAGGCGACCTTGCTGCGCTCTTCGTTCTTGGGTTCCTTGTACATCACGATCCAGGTGGTGGCGGTGATCGGCCAGGCGTCGGCGCCCGGGGCGTTGGTCATCAGCAGGTTGAAGTCCTTGGCGCTCTTCCAGTCGGCGGTGGCGGCGGCGGCCTGGAAGCTCTTGGCTTCGGGCTGCACGAAGTTGCCGGCGGCGTTCTTCAGCTGCACGTGGGTCATCTTGTTGGTCAGCGCATAGGCGTACTCGACGTAGCCGATGGAGCCCTTGATCTGCTTCACGTAGGCGGCGATACCCTCGTTACCCTTGCCACCTACACCGACCGGCCAGTTGACGGTGGTGCCGAAGTTGAACTTCTCCTTCCACTCCGGGCTGACCTTGGCCAGGTAGTTGGTGAAGTTGTAGGAGGTGCCGGAGCCGTCGGAACGACGCACCACGGTGATGGCGCCCTCAGGCAGCTTCATGCCGGGGTTCAGCGCGGCGATGGCCGGGTCGTTCCAGGTCTTGATCTCGCCCATGAAGATCTTGGCCATGGTCGGACCGTCGAGCTTCAGTTTGCCGGGCTCGATGCCTTCCACGTTGATCACCGGCACGATGCCGCCAATGATGGTCGGGAACTGGCCCAGACCGCCCTTCTGCAGGTCGTCGGTGCTCATGGGGGCGTCGGTGGCGCCGAAGTCCACGGTGCCGGCCTTGATCTGGGCGATGCCGCCGCCGGAGCCGATGGACTGATAGTTGATACGGTTGCCAGTCTTCTCGCTGAAGCCTTGCGACCACTTCGACAGAACAGGGAAGACGAAGCTCGAGCCGGCGCCCGTGACATCCACGGCGTGAGCGGCGGTGCTCAGGCAAAAGGCCGACAACAACAGAGAGAGGCTGAACGTGCGTTTCATGGTGGCTCCATTACCTAGTGAGGGCTGGCGCTAGGCTATTGCCGAAATGTGACAATTAAGTGTCAACAGCATGACGAAACAGGGACGGCAGAGCGCCATCATTGCGGGCGGCGGCTACCGTTCCTGCGCTGGCAAGCCAAGGTGTCCGCGCCTGGGCCTCGCAGCAGACCGCTCCGACAATCCACCCCGCACTGCGGATGGCAGAAGGTTCGCCCTCGTCCCGGCCAGCCTCTACAGGCGACCTCCGGTGGTCACCAGACGACACGCCTGTCTGCCGCCCGCGGTCGTCTCAGCAGCCTGTGCCGTGGCCACGATCCAGCCATGACGGGCCTTACAGGCCTTTCGGCGCATCCGTGAGGGCGGCTTGGCAGCAGAAATTTAGCCAAGGCTATATATATTAGAACTATCTACAAGATAGACTTTCTCTATCCGGATGGGTAAGGTGGCGGCCTCTTTGGGGAGTAGCCTGCTTCCACCGCGGTGGAAAGCGTCCTGATCAACATACTCGGCAACCGCCGTGGTCAGGACAGCCAGTCAGGGTTGGCGAGACCAGAGGCATCACCGCGCCATGCCGGGCGTGCGGGGGTGCCTTGTGGATCGAGCCCGGCCGGCGCTGTCACGATGAATCCCGCTTCCCTGATGTTCCTGGCCTTCGCCATGTCCACCGATGCCTTTGCCGCCGCCGTCGGCAAGGGTGCCAGCCTGCACAAGCCCTGCCTGCGCGAAGCCCTACGTACCGGCGCCATCTTCGGCGTCATCGAAGCCATCACCCCGGTGATCGGCTGGGCCGTCGGCCTCACCGCCGCCCAGTACGTCCAGCCCTGGGATCACTGGATCGCCTTCACCCTGCTCACCGTGCTCGGCCTGCGCATGATCTGGGCCGGCTTCGGCGCGCCCGAGGCCGAAGAGGAAAAGCCCCGCCAGCATTCCTTCATGCTGCTCGCCCTGACCGCCGTGGCCACCAGTATCGATGCCCTCGCCGTGGGCGTGGGCCTGGCCTTCATCGACGTCAACATCATCACCGCCGCCCTGGCCATCGGCCTCGCCACCATGATCATGGTCACCACCGGCGTGATGCTGGGCCGGGTGATGGGTAATCTGGTCGGCAAGCGCGCGGAGATGCTCGGTGGCGTGGTGCTGATCGTGATCGGCGCGGCCATCCTCCATGAGCACCTGGCCACCGTGGCCAGCTGATGGCCCGGCCCTGGCGTAGCGCCCTCCTCCTCCTGGCCGCCCTGCTGCTGGCAGCCCTGGGCTTTCTCGCCTGGCAGCGCTTCTGGCCGGCCCAGGCCGCCTCTGGCTGGCGCTACGAAGTGGCCCATGGCGACATCGCCAAGGCCAGCGCCCTGGCCTGGCAGGGCGATGCCCTGCTCACCGCGGAAGAACTCAAGGACGGCAAGGGCCGCCTGCTGCGCATCGATGCCCAGGGCCGGCGCAGCGTGCTCAGCGAGGGGCTGTACAAGCCCGATGGCCTGGTGCCCTACCGCAACGGTTTCGCCTACAGCCAGGAAGGTGGCACCCACCCTATCCGCTGGTTCGACGCCGCCGGCAGTCGCGATCTGTTCACCGGGATCAACGCCCAGGGCCTCTGGGCCGAAGGCGAGCGGCTCTATGCCGTGGAAGACCGCAAGGGCGAAGGGCGCCTGCTACGCTACGACGCCGCCGATGGCAGCCTGACCGTGCTGCGCGACCACCTGGACGAGGCGGAGTCCTTTACCCGTTGCCCGGATGGCACGGCCTTCTATACCGAGAAAGCCCGCGGCCTGGTGCGCCAGCTGAGCTACGACGGCCGTGATCCGCCGGCGCTGAGCGAACTGCGCGAGCCGAGTTTTCTGCTCTGCGACCGGCGCGGCCTGTGGATCAGCGAAGACTCCACCCACCGCGCCCGCCTGCTGCTCTGGGATCGCCAGTCAGCCCCGCGCGCCATCCTGACCTTCCTGCGCGCCCCCCAGGCCTTGCTGCCACGGGGCGACGGCTACCTGCTGGCCGAAGGCGGGCGCAACCGCATCATCGCCCTCGAGCCGCGTTAGCGCATGCGCTTCAGGGTATCGTCCTTGCGCACTAGGTGATGCCAGAGCGCGGCCAGCACGTGCAGGCCGATCACCCAGTAGAAGGCCTTGCCCAGCCAGAGGTGCACGCCCTTGAGCGTCTTCGCCAGTTCCGGGTCAACCGGGAAGGGCGAAGGCAGCGCCCAGGTGCTGGAAGGGATCTTGACCGCGCCGATGGTCAGCCAGACGGTGAACAGTCCGAGCAGCGGCTGGGCCAGCAGAAAGGCGTAGAGCCCGTAGTGGGTCAGCCGGCCGACGGTCTCCAGGCTCTTCGCCAGCGGCGGCGTGATCGGCGGTACCGGATGGCGGTGGCGCACCAGCAGTCGCGGCAGGACCAGCGCCAGGACCAGCAGGCCGACCCAGAAATGACTGAGCACCACCCACTGGCGCTCCAGCGAGCCTCGCTCGAACTGCCCGCGATTGAGGATCAGTCCATAGGCCAGCAGTACCAGCAGGGCCATGAGCCAGTGCAGCAGCCGGGCGCTGCGCGCATAGCGGGAAACAGGAGAGGCGGAAGGCATGACGGGATCCTGCTACTGAGGTGAAGAGGCGCCGGCAGTGTAGCGGCGCCCGGGGGTTGAAGGTATGGGTGCAAGGCTCTAGCCACAGGGATTTTCCGCGGTATCCAGCAGCAGCTTGCTCAATTGCTGCTGCGGCTGGTGCACCAGGCCGGTGGGCGATTCGCAGACGCGCTGTACGAAGTTGTCGCTGAACAGGAGCTTGCCATGGACGAAGTGTTCGTCGGGGCGGCGATTGGGATTGTCGAGGCGGGTCCCCAGGCGCTCCGCCAGCCAGCTGCCGGCCTCGTAGTGGCTGATCCAGCGCTCGCCCTGCAGCTCGGCCAGGGGTTGGGGTGGAGCGTCCCGCGCCACCACGATCACCGGTACGTCGCTGACCTCGGGCACCAGGTCGTTATGGCCCCAGTGACCGCCCTCCCCCAGCCGCTGGCCGTGATCGCCGGTGATGATCAGATAGCGCTCACCCTCCAGGCGATCGAAATCGGCAAGGATCTCGGCGAGCAGGCCGTCGAGATAGTGCAGGGAATTGTCATAGGCATTGGCCTGGCCCTCGGCCCCGCTATCCGGCCAGGGCGCCAGGGTGCTCTCGTGCCGGTAGTTCTGCGCATAGGGCAGGTGCGCGGTGCGCAGATTCAGCACCACGAAGTTGCGCGGCGCCCACTGCTGCTCGTCGAGGATCTCCAGCAGGGCGCGATCCTGGCGCTGCAGGAAGCGCAGCGGATGGTCCTCGCGGGTAATGGAGACGTCCAGGTAGCGACTGCCCAGGTGCGCCAGTAGCTTGGACTCCTGGGACGACAGCCAATGGGTGCGAAAGCCGGCGGCCTGGGCGAAGCGGAACAGATTGATCTCGCCGCTGCGCAGGCGCTGGTCCTGGCCCGGTTCGCGGATCGGATTGAGCAGATAGGGCAGGCTCACGTCGGTGGCCACCCCCGCCGCGATACCGGGTCGGATCAGCGCCTGGGGATTGGCCGCCAGGTAGGCCGACAGCCTGGGGCTGGTATCGCGCGGGTAGCCAAAGGCGCCCAGGCGATCGCTGCGCAGGGAATCGGCCACCACCAGCCAGACATGCCGCGCAGTGCTGGGTATGGGGGCCAGGCCATAGGGTGCATAGGCGGTGGGCGGCAGGACGACATCGTCCCGCCCGGCCAGGCGCACCGCCCAGGCGGAAAAGGCGTTGAGGCTGTTGTGCAGACCGCTGCGACTGGGACTGGGCACGAAGGCGTCGAGGTTGCGGTAGGTGGCGCGATAGGGTTTGGACAGCAGCACCGCGGCGATCAGCAGCAGCGCCCAGCGACTGGCCGGCAGCGGTACCCGGCCTGGCAGCTGGAGATGCAGGGTGAGCAGCAGGCCATAGGGCAGGCCCACGCAGAGCAGCACCGGCCAGTGTTCGGGCAGGCTGAGCCACAGCGTCTGGCGCACCTCGGCGGTATCGCCCAGCAGGGCCTGGATGTCGATGGCGCTGAGCGGCTCGCCGAAGAAACTCAGGTTGCCCAGCTGCAGCAGCTGCATCAGCGCGAATCCCAGCAGGATGACCGCCGCCAGGCGCGGCAGGTTGCTCAGCCAGAGCGCCAGGCTGAACACCCAGAGCGCGGCGACATAGCCCGCTTCCAGCTCGGCGCGGTTGTTTGGCGTGAAGCCTTGCTGCAGGACGTCGTCGGCCAGCAACAGCAGGCAACTCAGACTGCTGAGCAGCAGCAGATTGCGCCAGGGCCGCCAGCCCGAGGCGCGCGGGCGGGAGAAGGCTGCGAGCAGCATCAGGGTGCCCTGCGTACGCGCGAGGAAAGGCAAAGGCAAGCGGGCATGGCGGGCTCCAGCGACAGGGAGCCGCTACCCTGAGGGGCGAACCTTAATGAAGTCTTAGCGGCTCATGCGCGGTAACAGATGAGCCGAGAGGTCAGATACCAGCCGACCGGCTTGACCCTGAAGTCACTTCAGGCTTCAGGATAATCGGCAAAGGGCCTTTGCCCTCTGCCTCCTCAACGCTTCGGAGACCTGTAGATGAGTGGCTCCACCCCTAACCACGACCACGACCACGATCATCAGCATGGCCACGACCATGGCCATGGTCACTCCCACGCCCCGCGGGTGACCGCCGCCAACGAGCGTAAGCTCAAGCTGGTCTTCGTCCTGACCTTTGGCTACGCCATCGTCCAGGCCGTGGGCGGCTGGTGGTCCGGCTCCCTGGCGCTGATCGCCGATTCCGGGCACATGGTCTCGGATGCCGCGGCCCTGCTGCTGGCCCTGGTGGCCTACCGCGTGGCGGCCAAGGCGGCCAATGCGCGCTTCACCTATGGCTTCCACCGGGTACGCATCCTCGCCGCCCTGACCAATGGCGTCGCCCTGCTGCTGCTGGTGCTGTGGATCGGCTGGGAAGCCATCATGCGGCTGCGCGAGCCCACCGAGGTGCTCTCCGGCCCCATGCTGGTGGTGGCGATGATCGGCCTGGTGGTCAATATCGTCGGCTTCGTGGTGCTCAACAGCGGCCACAAGGACGACAGCAACCTGCGCGGCGCCCTGCTCCATGTGGCCGGTGACCTGCTGGGTTCGGTGGGCGCCATCGTCGCCGCCCTGGGCATCCTCTGGACCGGCTGGACCTGGCTGGATCCGGCGCTGTCGATCCTGGTCGCCCTGCTCATCGTCAAATCGGCCTGGACCCTGGTGCGCGATGCCGGCGCGGTGCTCTTGCAGGCGGCGCCGCGGGAATTCGACACGGCCGGCGCCACGGCGGCGGTCCGCGCCCTGCCGGAGGTGGCCGAGGTGGGCCATCTGCACGTCTGGACGCTGACCGACGAAACCCGCATCGCCACCCTGCACATCACCCCGGCGCCGGGCAGCGACCCCCTACGTCTGCCGACCCTGGTGGGCGAGCTGTTGCGCAGTCGCCACGGCCTGCAGCACGTGACGGTACAGGTGGATCCGCCGGGCACCCTCGACGGGCACTGCGCCTAGTCACGCGGGGAAGACTCATCCAGCGGGCGGCGGCGACCGGTCAGCATCGACAGCGGCAGGTTGTCGCCCACCCGCAGGCTCTCCACCACGGCGGCCACGGCATGCAGGCAGACCAGCGCCAGCAGGCCGTTGGCGAAGAGCGCGTGCAGGTCTTCGGGCCAGTCGGCGCCCCAGAGGGCATCCACCTCGCGCATGAGAAAGCCGGTGACGCCCAGGCCGCCGATGGCAGCCATCATCAGCAGCATCACCAGGGCGCCCACGGGCGAATGGCCGAGGCGATGATGGGGCCGCCCCTGCCAGAGATCACGCAGGTGAGCGCTCAGCCGCGCACGGGTCGGCCAGCAGTCGCTCCAGCGCGCGCTGCGCGGGCCGACGAAGCCCCAGACCAGCCGCACCAGCAGCCAGGCACTGGCGTAGTAGCCGATCCAGCGGTGCCAGAAGGCGCCCTTCTCGTTGAAGAAATAGTTGGCGAAGAAGGCGGCGGCGACCGACAGGTGGAACAGCCGTACCAGGGGGTCCCAGAGCCGCACGGTCGCCGTCTTCATCAGCTGCCGATCTCGCTCTTGACCGCCTTGCCGCTCACCGGGTCGTGATAGATCTCGACCTTGCGCTTGTCCTTGTCGAAGCCGTAGATCTCGTAGCAGTTGCCCTTGGTGATCTTGAATTTCTTGATCTCGTAGCCCTGGTCACGCAGCTGCGCCTGGAATTTCTCGGCGTCCTGCCAGGTGGACTTGTCCGCCTGGGTGCACTGGGGTTCGGCGGCAAGGGCCAGGGGACTTGCGAACAGCAACGGCAGCAGCAGGCGGCGCATGGCGACACTCCTCGTGGTTGGAGTGGCCAGACTCGGCGCCGAAGCTTAATGCAGTCTTAGGACGCAACGCCCGGTAACAGTTGCCCCTGCCGCTGCGCCAGAACGCCGGCGATGATGGCGCCCTGGCGGCATTGCCGAGAGAGGAAGGCGATCGTGCGGGTACTGCTGGTGGAAGACGACGCGGCCCTGGCCCAGGGCATTCGCATGGCCCTGCGCGGCGAGGGCTATACCCTGGACTGGGTGGCTGACGGCCTGGCCGCCGAGCACGCCCTGGCGTCCGAGCGCTTCGACCTGGTGCTGCTGGACCTGGGCCTGTCGCGCCTCGACGGTCTCGACCTGCTGCGCCGCCTGCGCAGCCAGCCCGACGGCCAGGTGCCGGTGCTGGTGCTTACCTCTCGCGACGCCAAGGCCGATCGCATCCAGGGCCTGGATGCCGGCGCCGACGACTACCTGGTCAAGCCCTGCGACCTGGACGAACTCAAGGCACGCCTGCGCGCCCTGATCCGCCGCAGCTGTGGTCGCGCGCAACCGCTGCTGGAGCACGCCGGCATCAGCCTCGATCCGGCCAGCCAGGTGGTGCACTACCACGGCGCCGAGGTGGCGGTGACGCCCATGGAATACCAGCTGCTGCACCAGTTGCTGCTGCGACCGGGCGCCGTCATCACCCGCGAGCGGCTGAGCAACGCCCTCTATGGCTGGCAGGAAGCCGCCTCAGGCAACACCCTGGAAGTGCTCATCCACAACCTGCGCAAGAAACTCGACAGCGGCCTGATCCGCACCGTGCGCGGGGTGGGCTATCTGCTGGAGCGTCAGCCATGATCGCCATCCGTACCCGCATCCTCGCGCCCACCCTGGCCCTGGTGCTGGCCGGCAGCCTGACCCTCGCGCTGTTGGCCCTGCGCGACAGCCATCGCGAGATCGAGGGCATCTACGACGCCCAGCTGGTCCAGGGCGCGCGCCTGCTGGAAGGCCTGCTGCAGGCCGGCACGCCGGCGGCGGCCAGCTGGCCGGAGCTGATCCGGGTGTTCGATCGCGCCATGCAACCCGTGCCCGGCAGCGTACCGGCGCACCCCTACGAGAATCAGCTGACCTTCCAGATCTGGACCGCCGATGGTCAGTTGCTGGCTCGTTCCGGCAATGCGCCGCGGCTGACCGAGGTGCCGCCGGAAGGGCTGCACGAGGTGTTCGACAAGGGTCGCGAATGGTGCGGGATGCTGGTGCGTACCGCCGAGGGCGGTCTGCGCATCTGGGTCGGCGAGCGCGAGGACCTGCGCCAGGACCTGATCCAGCGCATCGTCAGCCATACCCTCTGGCCGACCCTGGTCGGTTTGCCGCTGCTGGTCGGGGTGCTCTGGCTGCTGCTGGGCTGGGGCCTGCGACCGCTGCAGGACTTCGCCCGCGGCCTGCGCGCGCGTGATCCCCACAGTCTGGCGCCGCTGCCGGGCGGCCCGCTGCCGCCGGAGTTGCAACCCATGCGTGGCGCCCTGGATCACCAGCTCGCCCAGTTGCGCGCCCTGCTCGACCGGGAACGGCGCTTCATCGCCGATGCCGCCCACGAATTGCGTACGCCGCTGGCGATCCTCGACCTGCATGCGCAGAACGCCCAGCGCGCCGAGACGGCCGAGGAGCGCGACGAAGCCCTCGGCTATCTGCGCCAGGGCGTCAGCCGGGCCACCCGCCTGGCCAGCCAGTTGCTGACCCTGGCGCGCCTGGAACCCGGCGCCCCCCAGGTCCAGGCGCTGGACCTGGAGCCCCTGGTGCGCGAAGAGCTGGCGGAATTGACGCCCCTGGCACTGAAGCGGCAGGTGGAACTGGTATTGGCGGCCCAGGTCGGACCGGCGGTGCTCGGCGATCCGGACGCCATCGCCATCGCCCTGCAGAATCTGGTGACCAACGCCCTGGCCTTCGCCCCCGCCGGCAGTGCGGTGGAAGTCGGCATCGAAACCAGCCAGGACCAGAGCATCTTGCTGCGGGTGGAGGATCGCGGCCCCGGGGTGGACGAGGCCGAGCTGACGCGCTTGTGCGATCGCTTCTACAGCGCCGGCAACCCCCAGGGCGCCGGGCTGGGGCTGGCCATCGTCGAGACCATCACCCGCCGCCTGGGCGGTGCCCTGAGCTTCAGCAATCGCGCCCGGGGCGGCTTTTGCGTGGAATTGCGCCTGCCGCGCGCGGGCTAGGCCTGCTGGTAGCCGCGGCTCACAACCGATCGCGCAGGGCGGGTCAGGCGCAGGCCGAGGCCCATCAACAGCACCACGCCCACCGCCATCAGCAGCCAGGCGTTGGCCAGGCTGGCCAGATGGTCGCGCAGGAGGCCGGCGGCCAGCGGCGCCAGGCTGGCGATCAGATAGCCACCGCCCTGGACGAAGCCGAGCAAGGCACCGGCTTCGGCGGGATCGCGCACCTGGTCCATCGCCAGGATCAGCGACAGCGGAAACAGCGCGCCGATGCCCAGGCCGAGCAGGATGGCGGTCGGCACCGCCAGTTGCAGCGGCGCCATTGCCAGGCACAGCAACCCCACCAGCACCACGCCGAGCACCCCCAGCACCAGCGGCCGGCGATTGCGCAGCCGGGCGATGATCGCCGACAGCAGCAGGCCGGCGCTGACCTCGGCGAGACTCACGCCGCCCAGCAGCAGGCCGCTGTCGGCCGGTTGCCAGCCGAGGCCGGTGTAGTACGGCGGCAGCCAGGCCAGCACCAGGGTATAGGCGGCGGTACCGATGCCGAAGAAGGCCAGCAGCAGCCAGGCCTGGCGCTGCCGCCAGGGTTGCGCGCGGGGTGCCGCGTGCTGCGCCGGCGCATCCGGCCGCGCCAGTACCAGCCAGACGCCGAGCGCCAGCAGCACCGGCAGGGTCCAGAGCGCCAGGCCCTGGGCCCAGCCCCACTGTTCGGCCAGGGGCGCGGCGGTGGCCGCCGCCACGGCCGCCCCACCCATGATGCCGGTGGTGTAGAGGCCCATCAGGGTGCTGGTGCGCTGCGGATGGCAGCGGCGGATGTAGGCGGGGATCAGCGCCTGAACCAGGGCAATGCCGACGCCGCCCAGACCGGCGGTGAGGATCAGCCCCAGGCCGCTCGGCTGTTCCCAGCGCAGCGCATTGGCCAGGGCCAGCAGCAGCAGGCCGAGGGCGATGCCACGGCGCTCGCCGAGCCAGGCCTGCAGCCGGGCGCCGCCCAGGGCGCAGAGACCCATGGCGGCGATGGGCAGGGTGGTCAGCGCCCCGGCGCCGCTGCCTTCCAGGCCGGTGGCTGCCTGGATGCCATCCAGCAACGGGCCGATGGCGGCCAGGATGGGTCTGAGGTTGAGACCAACCAGCAGCACCAGCAGCACGGCGAGAAAGGCGTCCTGGCGCGGCGCGGGTGTGGTCGGGGATGAAGGTGAAGCGGAAAGCATGGACAATCTCCAGAATGACGCGGTATTTCTCTTGATGAGAAGTATCTTAACATCAAGATATATTCCTGAGGTAAGCCGATGGCCGATCGCGCCGAATTCGCCGTGGACCAGTGGCATCGCGAGCGCCCCGACCTGGATGCCCTGCCCATGCGCCTGGTGGGCCGCCTGGGTGAAGTGGCCCAGGTGCTCAATCGCGATGTGCTGCAGCCTTTTTTCGACGAGCACCGACTGCACTATGGCGAGTTCGATGTCCTGGCCACCCTGAGGCGAGCGGGCGAGCCCTACGCCCTGAGTCCCACGGTGCTCTATGAGTCGGCCATGATCTCCTCGGGCGGCATGACCAATCGCCTCGACCGCCTGGAGCGAGCCGGCCTGATCGAGCGGCGCAAGAATCCCGAGGATCGCCGCAGTACCCTGGTGGCCCTCACCGCGGACGGCTTCGCCCTGATCGATGGCCTGATGGCCGCCCACGTCGACAACGAGCGCCGGGCCCTGGCGACGCTCAGCGAGGCCGAGCAGCAGCAGCTGGACGCCCTGCTGGGCAAGTGGCTGGCCAGCCGTGCGACGGCCTGACGCCATGCTCATCGACTTCAGCTCATGCAACGGCTTGCACGCCGTGGCCCAGGACTATGCCCATGGCGAACGGGTGCCGTCCCATAGCCATCGCCAGGCGCAGCTGACCCATGCGCTCTGCGGCGTGGTCATCGTCAACACCGCCCAGGGACGCTGGGTGGTGCCGCCCGGACGGGGGGTCTGGGTGCCCGCCGGCGAAGAGCACGACCTGCAGTTGCTGGGCCGCGTCGAGGTACGCACTCTGTTCGTCGATCCGCAGGTACGGGC
Organism: Pseudomonas aestiva; assembly: GCF_039908605.1. Lineage (NCBI taxonomy): Bacteria > Pseudomonadati > Pseudomonadota > Gammaproteobacteria > Pseudomonadales > Pseudomonadaceae > Pseudomonas > Pseudomonas aestiva. The sequence goes on from NZ_CP150916.1 coordinate 4,100,881, forward strand.
CGAGCTGCCGACACGCTGCCAGCTGATCGCCGTCTCGCCGCTCCTGCGCGAACTCATCCTGGCCGCCCTGCCCCTGCCCGCCGACAGACCTGCCGAAGGGCGCGCCCACCATATTCTGCAGCTGATGCTCGACGAGTTGCAGGGCTCGCCCACCGCCGGACTGCACCTGCCCTGGCCGGTGGATGCCACCCTCGCTGAACTCTGCCGCCACCTGCGCCAGCACCCGGGCGAACGCTGGACGCTGACCGGCGTCGCCGCGCGACTGGCGGTCAGCGAGCGCACCCTGAGCCGACTGTTCCTCAAGGAGACCGGCCTGACCTTCGGCCAGTGGCTGCAGCGGGCGCGACTGGATTCCAGTCTGACCTCCCTGGCCGCCGGCCACGCCATCGTCGACGTCGCCCTGGACCACGGCTACGCCAGCCCCAGTGCCTTCGCTACCCGTTTCCGCCAGGTGCTGGGGGTATCGCCCTCGGCCTATCGCGGCCAGGCGGGTCTGCCCGACGCGGTCAGCCCCGCCGCGCCCTGAGTCCCAGCTCGGCCGGATCGACGAGCCCCAGGGCCGCGCGCTGCTCGGTATTGGCGGCCAGGGCCAGGCGACCGCCATAGGGATGGCGCGGATGGATGGTCAGCTGGTTGCAGGCTTCCACCACGCTGGCCACCTCCTCCAGGCGGGAGAAGTCGATCCCCGGCGTGATCCCCTGGCTGTAGAGATTCAGCGCCAGGGTCACCAGGTCGACGTTGCCGGTGCGCTCGCCATTGCCGAACAGGCAGCCCTCCACCCGCGTGGCCCCGGCCAGCTGGGCCAGTTCGGCGCAGGCGACGCCGGTGCCACGGTCGTTGTGCGGATGGACGCTGATGGTCACGTGGGGCGCCGGACCCAGGCCACGGATGAAGCCCTCGATCTGATCGGCATAGACATTGGGCGTGGCCACTTCCACCGTCGCCGGCAGATTGAGGATCAGCGGGCGGTCCGCCGACGGCTGCCAGGCCTCGCGCACCGCCTGGCAGATCTCCAGGGCGAAGTCCGCTTCGGTGAAGCAGAAGGTTTCGGGCGAATACTGATAAATCCAGGCCGTCTCCGGCTGGGCGTCGCACAGGGCACGCACCCGCTGGGTACCGGCCACCGCCATGGCCAGGGTGGCGGCGCGATCCTGGTCGAACACCACCCGGCGAAACAGCGGCGCGGTGGCGTTGTAGAGATGAACGATGGCGCGGGGTGCCCCGACCAGGGCCGCGAAGGTGCGCTCGATCAGTTCGCTGCGTGCCGGCGTCATCACCTGCAGCCAGAGATCGTCCGGCAGGCCGTCCGCGGTGACCAGTTCGCGCACGAAATCGAAGTCGGTCTGGGACGCCGCCGGAAAGGCCACCTCGATTTCCCGGTAGCCGATCGCCAGCAACAGGGCGAAGAAGCGCCGCTTGCGCTCCAGCCCCATGGGCTCGATCAGTGCCTGGTTGCCATCGCGCAGGTCGGTTGAGCACCAGCGCGGTGCCTGGGTCAGCTGACGGCCCGGCCATTGGCGGTCAGGTAACGAGGGCGCGGCGAAGGCGCGGTACTTGGTCTGGGGTTGCTTGAGCATGGGGGACTCCAGGGCTGGGCCTCAGAGTCTGACCGCCCCACCGGTCCGCTGCGCTCGCGAGCAGGACAGCCCCCTGCGCGATCCGGACAGCGACGGGCGAAAAAAAACCGCCGGGGAAGGCCCCGGCGGCTTCTCTGTCAGCGCTCCCAGGTCAGCCCACCGAGATGCGCTCCAGCGGCACCGGCTTGAGTCGTGGCGTGAGCACATGGATGACCACGATGGCCACCAGGTAGGCACTGCCGGCGACGATGAAGATCGGCTGGTAGGACTTGAAGATCTCCAGGATGTAGCCGTTGTAGGTGGTCATCAGCATGCCACCAATGGCGCCGGCGGTACCGCCGATGCCGATCACCGAGGCCACGGCTTCCTTGGGGAAGAGGTCCGACGGCAGCGTCATCAGGTTGGCCGACCAGGCCTGGTGGGCCGCGGCGGCGAGGCCGATGATGCCGACCACCAGCCAGAGGCTGGAGACGAACTGGGCGGTGACGATGGGCACGACCGCCAGGGCGCAGAGCAGCATGGTGGTCTTGCGCGCCAGGTTGGCGCTGCGGCCCAGCTTCATCTGCTTGGAAGAGCCCCAGCCACCCATCACCGAACCGATGTCGGCGAGGATGTAGATGGCGATCAGCGGCGGACCGAAGGATTTCAGATTCAGGCCGTAGGTCTTGCCGAGAAAGTCCGGCAGCCAGAACAGGTACAGCCACCAGATCGGATCGGTGAGGAACTTGCCGGCGGCATAGGCCCAGGTCTCGCGGAAGGTCAGCAGCTTGAACCAGGAAATCTTGGTCGGGGCGCTCGGGGTGGCCGCCACCGGGGAGCCGTCGTCGGCCTGGATGTAGGCCAGCTCTTCACGACTCACCTTGGGGTGCTCGTGGGGGCGGCGATAGATCAGCAGCCAGGCGATCAGCCACAGGGCGGTGACGATGCCGATGGAGATGAAGGCCGCGCGCCAGCCCCAGGCCAGGGTGATGGCCGGAACCAGCAAAGGTGTGATGATCGGACCCATGGCGGTGCCGGCGTTGAACAATCCGGTGGCCTGGGCGCGTTCCTTTTGCGGAAACCATTCCGACACCGCCTTGAGGCTGGCCGGAAAGCTGCCGGACTCGCCGAAGCCGAGGGTGAAGCGCACCAGCACGAAGTGGGTGACGGTATGGGCGATGCCGTGACCGATGCTGGCGATGGTCCAGATGGTGAAGGCCAGGGCATAGCCGATGCGCACCCCGACCTTGTCGATGATGCGGCCAAAGGTCAGGAAGCCGATGGCATAGGCGCACTGGAACCAGAACACGATCTTGGCGTAGTCGGTCTCCGTCCAGCCCAGGTCCGCCTGCAGCGTGGGCTTGAGGATGCCGATCATCTGGCGATCGATGTAGTTGATGCCGATGGCGATGAACAGCAGGGCGCAGATCAGCCAGCGGTAGCGGGTGATGCGGGAGGCTTGCTGGGTAGCGGCGACGGGCGGGACCTGCGGCCGCAGGGCGGACTCCGTCTCGGGAGTGACCTGGATAGTCATTGAATGGGCTTCCTGACTTGTTGTTATTGACCGGCGTGAACCGGGGTCGTTGGAAAGCTGTTACCAGATATTCATATGACATCGTATGAGTGACTTTCGAAGGTGTCAATCCACCCAAAGCAGAGTGGTCAGACATCTCTCAAGAGGCTAGACCCGGGCCTCTCAAGCCCGCCTTGGTGCTCGCGCCTGGCACCCGCCCGGCCCGTGGACACCGCCGTGAAGAATCTGTGACGCGCCTGGCACTTTCTCATCCCGGGTCGTCTAATGCCGGTCTTTGAAGCGAAGCCGTCGCCTCATCCCTCTTGCCGAGCCTGCCGTGCCTGTCGCCGACATCCCTTCCCTGCTGGCGCGCCTTGCCGAGCTGGAGCAGAGCAATCAGCAGCTGCGCCAGCAGCTCGACGCCCGCGTTGCGCCTCCTGAAAACAGCACGACCCTGGCCAGCGAACGCTACCAGTTCCTGTTCAACGCCATGGATGAAGGCTTCTGCATCATCGAATTCATCGACGGCCCCCATGGGCCGCTGAGCGACTACGTGCATGTCGAGGCTAATCCGGCCTATGCCGCCCATGCCGGCATTCCCAACGTGGTGGGCCAGAATTTGCGCGACATGGTCGGCGACGAGGCCCAGGCCTGGCTGGATCGCTATGGCCATGTGCTGCGTACGGGCGAAGCCATCCGCTTCGAGCAGGAACTGGTGGCCACCGGGCGCTACCTGGAGCTGACCGCCTTTCGCATCGAGCCGGCCAGCCGCCGCCAGGTCGCCGTGCTGTTCCAGGACATCACCCCTCGCAAGCGTGCCGAGGTGGCCCTGCGGCAACTCAACGAAACCCTCGAAGAGCGGGTGCAGGCGGCGCTGGTCGCCAATCGCATCCTGGCCAACGTGGTGGATGCCGCCAGCTCCATGATCCACGTACTGGACTTCGATTTCCGCTGGCTGGCGGTCAACGGCTCCGGCGCCGAGGTGTTCGAAGAGGTGATCGGGGTAAGGCCGCGCATCGGCGACTCCTTCAGCGAAAGCCTGAAGCGGCGGCCTGACCTGCGTGACGGCATCCTCGCGCACTGGCGCCGCGCCTTCGCCGGCGAGACCTTCAGCACCATCATCTCGGTGCACAGGGGATCGCTGCAGCATCATTACGAATTGCAATTCAGTCCGCTGCTCGACGCCGAGGGCCAGCGCATCGGCGCCTATCAGTTCGCCTATGACGTCACCGAGCGCCTCAACGAGCAGGAGCGCATCCGGCTCATGGAAGAAGCCCTGCGGCAATCGCAGAAGATGGAGGCCGTCGGCCAGCTCACCGGTGGCATCGCCCATGACTTCAACAACCTGCTGACCGGCATCCTCGGTTCGCTGGAATTGCTCGACCTGCGCCTGCGCCAGGGCCGGCTGCAGGACCTCGAACGCTACACCGGCACCGCCCGCAGCGCCGCCCAGCGCGCCGCCGCCCTGACCCACCGGTTGCTGGCCTTTTCCCGTCGCCAGACCCTGGATCCGCAGCCGGTGGCCCTGGAGCAACTGGTCATCGGTCTGGAAGACCTCATCCAGCGCAGCATCGGCCCGCAGATCGCCCTGGAGCGCGAGGCCGATCCCAGGCTCTGGCTGACCCACATCGACGGCGCGCAGCTGGAAAACGCCCTGCTCAACCTCTGCCTCAACGCCCGCGACGCCATGCCCGACGGCGGGCGCATCCGTATCGTCCTGAGCAACGAGCGCCTGGACGAGACCCAGGCCGAGCGCCAGGCGCTGCCCCCGGGTGACTATGTGCGCCTGAGCGTGGGCGATACCGGCAGCGGCATGAGCGACGAGGTCCTCGACAGGGCCTTCGACCCCTTCTTCACCACCAAACCCATTGGCCAGGGCACCGGGCTGGGATTGTCCATGGTGCACGGCTTCGTGCTGCAGTCGGGTGGCGAGATCCGCATCGACTCCGCGCCCGGCGCCGGTACCTGGGTACATCTCTATCTGCCGCGCCAGCGCCTGGCACCGGTGGCCAGCGCGCCGGTCTATCCCGAGCTCGAACCCAGCCGGCCCGGCCAGGGCGAGACCATCCTGGTGGTGGATGACGAGCCGACCATCCGCACCCTGCTGGTGGATGCCATGCTCGCCCAGGGCTACCAGGTGCTGGAGGCAGCCGATGCCGCCACCGCCCTGGCACTGGTCACGTCTGCTACCCCTCTGGATCTGCTGGTGACCGACGTCGGCCTGCCGGGGACGCTCAATGGCCGCCAACTGGCCGATGCCCTGCGCCGGCTACGGCCGCAGTTGCCGGTGCTGTTCATCACCGGCTATGCCGAGGCCAATGTCATCGGGGACGGCGATCTCGACGCCGGCATGCGGGTCCTGACCAAGCCCTTCACCCTGGATACCCTGGAGCGACGAATCCAGGCGATGCTGCAGCCGTCCTGAGCGGCGACCGGGCAACACCTGATAGCTCTTTGCTATCATCGGCCATCTGCGTCGCTACCCGTGCCCTCGACCATGGACAAGCTCTCCTTGCTTCACCTGCTGCTGATCTTTACCGCCATCGCCTGCATGGCCCTGCTGGCCGAGTTGATTCGCTAGCGGCGTTAAGGCAGCCATAAGGCGGGCGGTGGCAAGCTCTCCTCCATGCCGAAAGGCATCGTAGAAGCTGACATCTGCGCTTTTAGCCCGGGAGGATCCCGGGCTTTTTTTTCGCGTCGACAAAATGCGCAGCAGTCCACGGGTCCGCGCTTTGCCACTGCAGCGCCCTCTGCCGGGCCTGGCAAGATGAGGCTCAGGTCCAGGAGGGACAGTCATGATCACCAGGATGCCGTCAGCCCACGCTCAGTCGCTCGCCTTCGATGTCTGCCCCCTCGGCGCCGACGTCCAGTCCCTGTCCATCGATCTGCTCCGCCAGGGCTTTCTGGCGCTGGATCATCATGGGCAGCTGGACATGAGTCGCGAGCTCAAGCGCCAGTTGCGCGAGCGGCTGGTCGAACAACTGGATGCCCAGCTGCCCGCGGTCGCGGCCGCCGCGCTGGAACGCTCCACTCCGCAACCGCAACCGCAGGCCTTGCCGCAGCGTCGCAGCCGCGGCGGCTGATCGTCCCTTTCAGTCCCGATAATCCGGCTCCAGCCGCAGCAGCTGGCGCTTCACGCTTTCCAGATGCAGCCGGGCGCTGTCGGCGTTGCCCTGCAGCAGCTGCTGGCAGGCGGCGTGCGCGATGGCCGGTGCCACTGGCTTCAACGGCCGGCCGCTGGCCATGGCCTTGAGTTGCACCTCGGCGGCGCGCTCCAGGTAGTAGAGATCGTCCCAGGCCTCGGCGATGCTCGGCCCCAGCACCAGCGGTCCGTGATTCTTCAGCATGACCACCGCCGCGTCACCCGCCGCCCGAGCGATGCGTTCGCCTTCGGCCGCATCCAGCGCCAGGCCGTTGTAGTCCTCGTCCACGCTCAGGCGGTCATAGAATTTCAGCGCGGTCTGCCCGGCCCAGACGAAGGGGTCGCCCTCCAGCAGGCAGAGCGCCGTGGCGTGGGGCATATGGGTGTGGAAGGCCGCCCGCGCCTGGGGATTGAGCCGGTGCAGCTGGGCATGGATATAAAAGGCGGTGGCCTCGGGTGCCCCCTCCCCCACGACCACACCGCCCGCGAAGTCGCAGATCAGCAGCGAGGACGCCGTAACCTCGGCGAAGGCCAGGCCATAGGGATTGACCAGGAACAGGTCGTCGTGGCCGGGCACCACGAAGGAAAAGTGATTGCAGATCCCCTCGCCCAGGCCCAGGCGAGCGGCCATGCGAAAACAGGCGGCGAGATCGATGCGGGCCTGGCGGATGACCGGGGTATCCAGATCACGGTGACGGGTAGCGGCGACGGTACTCTCGAAGGCGTGGGCCATGGGCAGCTCCTTGGACGGGGACCCAGGCGTTGCACAAAGGATGCCGCCCCCTGTCATGGCGTTGTCATCATAAAATTGCAGCAATCCCTTGTTACATCTCTGCTGTCTTTCCACCTGCGCAGAGAATCTTCCATGACGTTCCTTCCTACCCGTCTTGCCCGTGCCTGCAGTCTCGCCCTTCTTGCCAGCTCGGCCGTCATGGCCGCGGAACCGGCGCGCAACGTCATCCTCTTCATTCCCGATGGCCTGCGCGCCAATATCGTCGATGCCCAGACCGCACCGAATCTGACCCAGCTGCGGCGCGAGGGCGTGAACTTCCAGAACAGCCACTCGCTGTTCCCGACCTTCACCACGCCCAATGCCTCGGCTCTGGCCACCGGGCACTACCTGGGCGACACCGGGGATTTCAGTAACACGATCTACACCGGCTTCCCGGTTCCAGGGGCGAACAACAGCGTCACGCCCTTCCTGGAAAACGACGAGGTGCTGGGCGACGTCGACGAGCACTTCGCCGGCAACTACCTGGACGAGGAAACCCTGCTCGCCGCCGCGCGCCAGGCGGGCCTCTCCACCGCCGCCGTCGGCAAGCTCGGCCCGGTGGCCATCCAGGACGTGACCGCCCGCGACGGCGAGAAGACGGTGATCGTCGACGACTCCACCGGCCATCCCACCGGCATTCCCCTGAGCGCGGCCATGCAGGACGCCCTGAAACAGGCCGGTCTGCCGCTGGAAGCCCCGAGCCGGGGCGCCAACGGCAAGGCCGGCAACGCCACCACGCCGGGCACCCTGAGCGCCAACGTCGAGCAGCAACGCTACTTCCTCGACGTCACCAACCAGGTGCTGCTGCCGCGTTTCAAGGAAAGCGGCAAACCCTTCGTGCTGGTGTTCTGGTCACGCGATCCCGACGGCACCCAGCACAACCAGGGCGACAGCCTGGGCAAGGTCACCCCGGGCATCAACGGCCCCACCAGCCTGGCCGCCATCCGCAACGTCGACGCCAACCTCGGCGCCCTGCGCGCCCGGCTGAAGGAGTTGGGCCTGGACGGCAACACCGACATCTTCGTCAGCGCCGACCACGGCTTCTCCACCATCTCCAAGGAGAGCAAGACCAGTCCGGCGGCCAAGGCCAGCTACCCCGACGTGCCCAAGGGGCAGCTGCCACCCGGCTTCCTCGCCCTGGATCTCGCCGCCGCGCTGAGATTGCCGCTGCTCGATCCGGACGCCAAGGGCGCCGCGGTGGCGATGGACCAGGGCCAGCACCCGAGCAAGGCCAATGGCCTGATCGGCCCCGACGCGGCCAAGCCGGAGGTGGTGGTGGCGGCCAACGGCGGTTCGGACCTGGTCTATCTGCCCCAGGGCGATGCCAAGGCGCTGGCGCCCAAGGTGGTCGCGGCGCTGCTCAAGCAGGATTACGTTAGCGGCCTGTTCGTCGACGACGACCTGGGCAAGATCCCCGGCACCCTGCCGCTCTCGGCGATCAACCTCAAGGGCTCGGCGCTCACCCCCTATCCGGCCATCGTGGTCAACTTCCGCTCCTATGACAGCGGCTGCGGCAAACCCGACGTCTGCGCCGTGGAAGTGGCCGACACCGGGCTGCAGCAGGGCCAGGGCATGCACGGCAGCTTCAGCCGCGGCGATACCCACAACTTCATGGCGGCCATCGGTCCGGACTTCCGCAAGGGCTTCGTCGACCTGAGTCCGGTCAGCAACGCCGACGTTGGACAGACCCTGGCGCACCTCTTACACCTGCAGATCCCGGCCAAGGGGCAACTGGTCGGTCGGGTGATCGGCGAGAGTCTGGAGAGCGGCAAGCCGGTCAAGGCCAGCCACCAGGTGCAGCGCTCGGCACCGGCGGCGGGCGGGCTGGTCACCGAACTCAAGACCCAGAATGTCGGCGACACCCGCTACTTCGATGCCGCCGGCTTCAAGGGACGCTCGGTCGGGCTGTGATCCATGCCTAGAGGCTAAGGGTGCCGCGGATGCAGTCCTGCACCACGCCCCCCACCCAGATGCGGTCGGCGATACGGGCTACCCGTACCCGGCCGCGCCGGCCCAGCGCCGTGCCCTGGCTGGCCAGGTAGCGCTCCGGCGCCAGGCCCGCCGGGATCAGCCACTGCGCCAGGCTGGCGTTGAGGCTGCCGGTGACCGGGTCTTCGGCGAATTCCTCGCCCATCAGGGCGCGCACCTCGAATTGCGCCTCGGCATCGCTGCCCGTCCAGGGGGCGATCAGGCCGACGTTGAGGCCTTCCAGGGCGGCATAGTCCGGGCGGATCGCCAGCAAGTCCTCACGACTCTCCAGAAGCACCGCGACCCAGCCGGGACCGTTGTCGGCCCACTGGCTGGCCTGGATGCGTTCGGGCGAAAGACCGGTGCCGCGGGCGATGCGTGCCAGGACCTCGGGCTCCACCGCGCCGCCTCGCACCAGCGGCGGCGCGGCAAAGGCCAGTTCCTCTCCGGCGGCACGGATCGCCACCAGGCCGGCGCCGCATTCCTGGATCACCTCGCCGCCCTTGGGTCGTCCGCCTTCACGCAACCAGACATGGCAGCTGCCCAGGGTCGGATGACCGGCGAAGGGTAGCTCGCGCTGCGGGGTGAAGATGCGCACCTGGTAGTCCGCCGCTGGATCGGTGGGTTCGAGGAGAAAGGTGGTCTCCGACAGGTTGGTCCAGCGCGCCAGGGCGGCCATCTGCGCGGTGGAAAGCCCATCGGCGCCACAGACCACCGCCAGGGCATTGCCCTCCAGGGGGCGCTGGGCGAAGACATCGACCTGATGAAAGACGAGGGACATGACGGCGGACTCCTGGGGCAAAGAGCCGATTGTCCGCGGTCGGCAGGCGCTAGGAACAGCCACAGTCAGGTGGCCAAGGGGCCGTACAGAAGGGTGTTGCGCGTGGGATTCGCGTGGAAAACGCTGCGCGGTTTTCCACTCTACGGTGTTGCCCTACGGCATCGACGCGGGGCTTGCCCTCACCCCAGCCCTCTCCCGGAGGGAGAGGGGGCGGTTCTGCGCGGAGGTTGGCGCCACTCCGTAGCGTGGACAACGGCGCAGCCTTGTCCACAGTCCGTAGATCCCTCGCAGGTTGGCGCTGAGCACAGTGAAGCCCAACGGTCGGACCACCCGCCCTCACCCCAACCCTCTCCCAGAGGGAGAGGGGGCGGTTTCGAGCGGTGATGGCGCCACTCCGTAGCGTGGACAACGGCGCAGCCTTGTCCACGAATCCGCCGCCCACCCGTAGGTTGGCGCTGAGCGCAGCGAAGCCCAACGCAGGTACGGCACCCTCACTCCACTGCCGGCCGCGCGAAGATGCGGGTCACCGCATCGAGGTGCGCGGCCATGGCCTGGCGGGCGGCGTCGGGGTCGTGGGCTTCCAGGGCGTCGAGGATGGCGAGGTGCTCCTGCTGGGAGCGGTCGGGCATGTCTCCCGGGGTGTAGCGGCGCTGCAGGAGCTGGAACATGCTGCCGTAGCGATGGCCGAGCAGGTGGCGCAGCAGCAGCGCATAGGCCGGATTGCCGCTGGCCTGGGCGATGCGGATATGGAACAGCCGGTCGCCGGGATGGGTGGTGGAGCCCAGGCGATTATCCTCGACGTTGCGAAAATAGGCAGCGCGGATGCCGGCCAGTTCGCTGGCGCTGGCGTGCCGGGCGGCCAGGGCGGCGGCTTCCGGTTCCACCAGGCGGCGCGCCTGCAGCAGGGCGAAGGGCGGGATCTCGGCGTCCAGATCCAGCGCCAGGCTCAGCTCCGGATCCATTTCCGCCCACTGGCCGCGCCCGGCCAGCTCCAGCACCGGGGTGTCCGGTGGCGGCGGGGCACTGGGGGCGCAGACTCGCACACCGTCGCCGACGCGCACGTCCACCAGGCCGATCACCTCCAGGGCGATCAGCGCCTCGCGCACCGAGGCGCGACTCACCCCCAGTTGCTTGGCCAGTTCGCGCTCGGCGGGCAGGCAACTGCCCGGCGGGTATTCGCCGCCGTCGATGAGGGCGCGCAACTGGTCGGCGATCTGCCGGTAAAGCCGTGGTTTTTCAATCACCTGAAGGGGCATGGCGGTCTCGTCTCATGCAGCTCGCGCAGTCTGCCGCGAAAAAATCCTTGCCTGAGAGCCTAGCAGGGTCTAAACAATAGGACCAATGGCCTGACCATTGACCGCTGGCGGTCGGGCAACTCACAACAATAATCAGCCAAGAGGTCTCCACATGAGTCACGCAGGCAAACGCGTCCTGGTCACCGCCGCCGGCCAGGGGATCGGCCGGGCCACCGCCCTCGCCTTCCATCGCGCCGGTGCCGAGGTCATCGCCACCGACATCAATGCCGCCGCCCTGGACAGCCTCGAAGGGCTGCAGACCCGGGTGCTCGACGTCACCGACGCGGCCGCCGTGACCGCCCTGGTCGCCGAGCTGGGCAGCTTCGACGTGCTGTTCAACTGCGCCGGCTATGTCCACGCCGGCAGCATCCTCGATTGCGACGAAGAGGCCTGGCGCTTCTCCTTCGAACTCAATGCCACCGCCATGTACCGGATGATCCGCGCCGTGCTGCCCGGCATGCTGGCCCAGAGCGGCGGCTGCATCATCAACATGGCCTCGATCGCCTCCAGCCTCAAGGGCGTGGCCAATCGCTGCGCCTATGGCGCCAGCAAGGCGGCGGTGATCGGCCTGACCAAGTCGGTGGCCGCCGACTATGTCGGCCAGGGCATCCGCTGCAACGCCATCTGCCCCGGCACCGTGGATTCCCCCTCGCTGCACCAGCGCATCGCCGACCAGGCCGCCCGCGAAGGCCGTAGCGAAGCCGAGGTGCAGGCCGCCTTCGCCGCCCGCCAGCCGATGGGTCGCGTCGGTCGGCCGGAGGAGATCGCCGCGCTCGCCCTGTATCTTGCCTCCGACGCCGCCGCCTTCGTCACCGGGACCGCCCAGGTGATCGATGGTGGCTGGAGCGTCTGACGCCGTTTTTCGTCCGCACCCTTTTCCCCTCATAGGAGCTCCGATGAAACTCTTGCGCTACGGCCCCCAGGGCCAGGAAAAACCCGGTCTGCTGGATGCCCAGGGCCGACTTCGCGATCTCTCCGGCCAGGTGGCCGACCTCGCCGGCGAGGCGCTCGGCGCCGAGTCCCTGGCCCGCTTGCGCCAGCTGGACCCGAACAGTCTGCCGCTGGTGGACGGCACGCCGCGCCTGGGCCCCTGCGTGGGCCGGGTCGGCAAGTTCATCTGCATTGGCCTCAACTACGCCGACCACGCCGCCGAATCCGGCCTGGACGTGCCCAAGGAGCCGGTGGTGTTCAACAAGTGGACCAGCGCCATCTGCGGTCCCAACGACGCGGTGCAGATCCCCCGCGACTCGACCAAGACCGACTGGGAAGTGGAGCTGGGCGTGGTGATCGGCAAGGCCGGGCGCTACATCGACGAGGCCAATGCCCTGGATCACGTGGCCGGCTATTGCGTGGTCAACGACGTCTCCGAGCGCGAGTGGCAACTCGAACGCGGCGGCACCTGGGACAAGGGCAAGGGCTTCGACACCTTCGGCCCGCTCGGCCCCTGGCTGGTCACCGCCGACGAGGTGGCCGATCCGCAAAATCTCGATCTCTGGCTGGAGGTGGACGGCCACCGCTACCAGAACGGCAACACCCGCACCATGATCTTCACGGTGGCCCAGATCATCGCCTACCTCAGCCGCTGCATGAGCCTGCAACCGGGTGACGTCATCTCCACCGGCACCCCGCCGGGCGTGGGCATGGGCGTCAAGCCGCAGTCGGTGTACCTCAAGCCCGGCCAGGAAATGCGCCTGGGCATCCAGGGCCTGGGCGAGCAGCACCAGCGCACCGTCGCCGCCGACTAGACCCGACAGCCCCATCCCTGCCTATCAGCCTCCCCGTGCCCGCTTTCATCGAGCGGGCACGGGGCCGGGCTCGCTCAGCCCGCGAAACCCCCTCGAGGACAGCGCCATGCCAACAACAATTACCGGCCTGCAGATCGAAGACATCCGCTTCCCCACCAGCCAGGCGCTGGATGGCTCCGATGCCATGAACCCCGATCCGGACTACTCCGCCGCCTACGTCATCCTGCAGACCGACCAGCCGGGACTGGAGGGTCACGGCCTCACCTTCACCATCGGCCGCGGCAACGAGATCTGCTGCGCCGCCCTGCGCGCCCTGGAGCCGCGGGTGCGCGGCCTGACCCTGGAGTGGATCCAGGAGGATCCGGGCCGCTTCTGGCGCCATATCACCGGCGACAGCCAGCTGCGCTGGATCGGCCCGGACAAGGGTGCCATCCACCTGGCCACCGGCGCGGTGGTCAACGCCGCCTGGGACCTCTGGGCGCGCGCCGTGGGCAAGCCGGTCTGGCGCCTGGTGGCGGAGATGAGCCCCGAGGAGCTGGTGCGCTGCATCGACTTCCGCTATCTCACCGACTGCATCACTCCCGAAGAGGCCCTGGCTCTGCTGCGCCAGCGCGCCGAGGGCAAGGCCGAGCGGCTGCAGCGCCTCGAAGCCGAGGGCTATCCCTGCTACACCACCTCGGCCGGCTGGCTCGGCTATCCCGACGACAAGTTGCGCCGCCTCTGCCAGGAGGCCATCGACGCCGGCTTCTCCCATATCAAGCTCAAGGTCGGTCGCGATCTCGCCGACGACATCCGCCGGGTGCGCATCGCCCGCGAGGTGATCGGTCCCGAGCGCCACCTGATGATCGACGCCAACCAGGTGTGGGAAGTCGGCGAGGCCATCGACTGGGTGCGCGAACTGGCGTTCGCCAAGCCCTGGTTCATCGAGGAGCCCACCAGCCCTGATGACGTCGAAGGCCATCGCGCCATCCGCGAGGCGGTAGCGCCGGTCAAGGTGGCCACCGGCGAGATGTGCCAGAACCGCATCCTCTTCAAGCAATTCATCATGCGCGGCGGCCTGGACGTGGTGCAGCTCGACGCCTGCCGCCTGGGCGGCCTCAACGAGGTGCTGGCGGTGCAGCTGATGGCCGCCAAGTACGACCTGCCGGTCTGCCCCCATGCCGGCGGCGTGGGTCTCTGCGAATACGTGCAACACCTGGCGATGATCGACTACCTCTGCGTCGCCGGCACCCATGAGGGCCGGGTGGTGGAATACGTCGACCACCTCCACGAACACTTCGAGGACCCCTGCCGGGTGCGCGGCGCCGCCTACCTGGCACCCCAGGCGCCGGGGTTCTCCATCGCCATCAAGGCCGCCTCCCGCGCGCGCTACCGCCATGCCGGAGGACAGCCGTCATGAGCCCGCGCCTGGATGCCCACCAGCACTTCTGGCGTTATCGGCCGGCCGAATTCGCCTGGATCGACGGGCGCATGGCCGGCCTGCAAAGGGACCACCTGCCCGCCGATCTGCAACCGCACCTGCAGCGGGCCGGTTTCGACGGCTGCGTCGCCGTCCAGGCGCGCACCCTGGAAGAAGAGACGGATTTTCTCCTCGACCTCGCCGCCCGGACGCCCTGGGTGCAGGCGGTGGTCGGCTGGACCGACCTGCGCGCCGCCGACCTGGTGGCACGCCTGGAACGTCGCCAGGGCAGTCGTCACCTGCGCGGTTTTCGCCATCCGGTGCAGGACGAGGCCGATCCCGGCGCCTGGCTGGCCGATGCCGCCGCCAACCAGGGCGTCGCCACCCTGCAGCGGCATGGCTATCTCTATGAACTGCTGATCCACGCCGAGACCCTGCCCGCCGCCACCGCCTTCGCCGCCCGCCATGACCATGGCGTGCTGGTGCTGGACCACCTGGGCAAGCCGCCGGGCCGCGTGGCGCCTGCGGAATACGCCCGGTTGCTGGCGCCCCTGGCGCGGCTGCCCCATGTGCATTGCAAGCTGTCCGGGCTAGTCACCGAGGCCGACTGGCACGGCTGGCAGGCGGAGCAGTTGCTGCCCTATGCGCGCATCGCCCTGGAGGCCTTCGGGCCGGAGCGGCTGCTGTTCGGCTCCGACTGGCCGGTCTGCACCCTGGCCGCCAGTTACGCCGAGGTGGTCGACCTGGCCGAACAGGCGCTGCTGGATCTCACGCCCAGTGAGCGCGAAGCGGTCTTTGGCGGCAACGCGGCCCGCCTCTATGGCCTCGGCACCCAGCCCCGGGAGAAGGTGGCATGAATCTGCAGCTGACCGACAAGGTGTTCCTGGTCAGCGGCGGCGGCTCCGGCATCGGCGCCGCCATCTCCCTGGCCCTGGCCGCCGAGGGCGCCATCCCGGTGATCCTCGCCCGCGAGCCGCTGGCAGCCGACTTCGCCGCGCAACTGGCCGAACGTCAGCCCAGGGCGCGGGCCTTCACCGTGGAGCTGTGCGACGAAGCCGCCTGCGAGCGAACCGTGGCCGCCGTGCAAGACGCCTATGGGCGCATCGATGGCTTGGTCAACAACGCCGGGGTTAACGATGGCGTGAGTCTCAGCGCCGGTCGCGCCGCCTTCGTCGCCTCCCTGGAACGCAACCTGGTGCACTACTACCATCTGGCGCACCTCTGCCTGCCGGCGCTGCGCGCCAGCACCGGCGCCATCGTCAACATCGCCTCCAAGACCGCCCTTTCCGGCCAGGGCGACACCAGCGGCTACACCGCGGCCAAGGGCGGCGTGCTGGCGCTGACCCGGGAATGGGCTGCCTCGCTGCTGGACGACGGCATCCGCGTCAACGCGGTGATCCCCGCCGAGGTGATGACCCCGCTCTACGAACGCTGGCTGCAGGGCTTTCCCGACCCCGCCGCCAAGCTCGCCGCCATCACCGCGCGCATCCCCCTCGGCCGCCGCATGACCACCCCGGAGGAGATCGCCGACACCGTGGCCTTCCTGCTGTCGCCACGCTCCAGCCATACCACCGGCCAGTGGCTAAGCGTCGACGGCGGCTACCTGCATCTGGATCGGGCGTTGACGTGAAGACATGGCCGTAGGTTGGCGCTGAGCGTAGCGAAGCCCAACAAGGGGGCAGGCGCCCTCACCCCAACCCTCTCCCAGAGGGAGAGCGGGCGGTTCAGCGGATCCTGTTCAGGTTCGGCGTTAGCCGAGATCATCGGCGCGTGAAAAAGCCGCGCGCTCGACGTAGGTTGGCGCTGAGCACAGCGAAGCCCAACGAAGAGGACCACGGCAAGGCACCTGTAGCGTGGACAACGGCGCAGCCTTGTCCACCCGCCGGGCACCCAACTCGCTAACGCTTCGGACTCAAGGGACTGTCGTCCTGGTCTTCGCGCTCCTCGGTGGTGGTGGTGTTCGCCGAATCCGGCACGTCGCCGTATTCGTCGTAGTCGTGGGGGGTCTGCTGGTCGTCCGCGGGTTCGGGATTCATGAGGTACTCCAATAAAAGAAGTGCCCTCGGTGGAGTCCGCCAGCCCTGGTGGCGTTCCCGCTAGACCAGCGCCACCAGACGTTCGGCCACCCGGTCGAAGGGGTCGATGCTGCGCTGGGCCCGGCACAGCGGGATCACTCCCTGCACCGCCGCCACCAGCAGCGTGGCCAGCCCCATGGCCGCTTGCTCTGTATGGCCGTGCTCGACCAGCGCCACCTGCAAGCGCGCCTCCCAGCGGCGATAGATGCCCGCCGCCGCATCCAGTTCGCGCTGGGCGATCTCGTCCACCGGTTCTTCCACCGCCACCGCCATCACCGGGCAGCCGACGCGAAAATCCGAGTCCAGCAGGATGTCGCGCCACAGGCGCAAAAAGCCCTGGATCCCCGCCAGCGCTCCGGCCTGCAGCTGCCGCTCCAGATCGCGACTGACCTGGGCGCCGGCCAGCTCCACCGCTTCCACCACCAGCTGGTGCTTGCCGCCGGGAAAGTGATGATAGGTGGACCCCAGCGGCGCCTCGGCGCGCTTGATGGTCTCGCGGATGCTGGTGGCATTGAGGCCATGCTGCGCCAGCATGGCCGACGCCGCCACCACCACCCGTTCCCGTACCGTCGACTGCTCGGTCATCCATTCTCCTTGCTATGACAGTCGTCATAATCTACCGTCCAGCCATTATAACAACTGTCATAGGGACCACCCCATGCCCAGCGACGCCCTCGTCGAGGATTTGATCACCGCGGACGGTTATCGCCTCAGTACCAGTCGCTATCCCGCCCTGGGGCCGCTGCAGGGACGGCTGATCGTCGCCGGCGCCACCGCCGTGCCCCAGGGCTTCTACCGGCGTTTCGCCCAGCACGCCGCGGCGCGTGGCTTCGAGACCCTGACCCTGGACTATCGCGGTGTCGGCCGCTCGGCGCCGGCCTCGCTCAAGGGCTTTCGCATGGACCTGCTGGACTGGGCGCGCCAGGACCTCGCCGCCGCCGTGGACGCCATGGCCCAGGGCGACGTCCCCCTCTACCTGGTCGGCCACTCCTATGGCGGCCATGCCTTCGGCCTCCTGCCCAACCACGCCAAGGTCGCCGGCTTCTATGTCTTCGGCACCAGCGCCGGCTGGTACGGCTACATGCCGCCACTGGAAAGACTCAAGGTGCTGGCCATGTGGAAACTGGTGCTGCCGGTGCTGACCTGGTGGAAGGGCTATTGCCCCTGGAGCGCCCTGGGCCTGGGCGAAGACCTGCCGCGCGACGTCTATCGCCAGTGGCGCCACTGGTGCAGCTATCCCCACTACTTCTTCGACGACCCGGCCATGCGGGGCATCGAAGCCGGCTACGCGGCGGTGCGCACCCCCATCGTCGCGGTCAACGCCCTGGACGATCTCTGGGCCACGCCGCGCTCGCGCGACGCCTTCATGCAGGCCTATCGCAACGTCGACCTGCAGCGCGAAGACCTCGATCCCCGCCAGCACGGCGGCGCCATCGGCCACATGGGTTATTTCCGCGCCAGCGCCGAGCCACTCTGGGACCGCGCCCTGGACTGGTTCGCCGCCCTGCCCCGGGCACCGGGCGTGAACTGAGCCCCGAAAAGGCCGCCCCAGGGCGTGCCTGTCGCTTTTCCAAAAGCTCTCCGTCGTTTCCGGACAGTCATCCCGCTGCCCCAGGTCCCATTGTGGCGGCACGAATAACAAGGAGAAACACCCGTGCTGATCGGCATCCCGATGGAAACCGGTGCGGGGGAAACGCGCGTGGCCGCGACCCCCGAAACCCTCAAGAAACTGATCGGCCAGGGCCACCAGGTGGTGGTGCAACGGGGTGCTGGCGAGCGCGCCAGCGTGCCCGACGCGGCCTATGCCGCCAGCGGTGCCCAGCTCGGCGATGCCGCCGCGGCGCTGGGCGCCGACCTGGTGCTCAAGGTGGCGGCGCCCGATGCCGCCGAGCTGGCGCTGATGAAACCCGGCGCCGTGCTGATCGGCATGCTCAACCCCTTCGCCCAGGAGACCCTGGACCAGCTCAACGCCCGCGGCCTCACCGCCTTCGCCCTGGAAGCGGCGCCGCGCACCTCCCGCGCCCAGAGCCTGGACGTGCTCTCCTCCCAGGCCAACATCGCCGGCTACAAGGCGGTGATGCTGGCCGCCGACCACTATCCGCGCTTCATGCCCATGCTGATGACTGCCGCCGGCACGGTGAAGGCCGCGCGGGTGCTGATCCTCGGCGCCGGGGTGGCCGGGCTGCAGGCCATCGCCACCGCCAAGCGCCTCGGCGCGGTGATCGAGGCCTCGGACGTGCGTCCGGCGGTCAAGGAGCAGATCGAATCCCTCGGCGCCAAGTTCGTCGACGTGCCCTTCGAGACCGACGAGGAGCGCCAGTGCGCCGAAGGCGTCGGCGGCTATGCGCGGCCCATGCCGGCCACCTGGATGGAGCGCCAGGCCAAGGCCGTGCACGAGCGCGCCAGGCAGGCCGACATCGTCATCACCACCGCGCTGATCCCCGCTCGCCGCGCCCCCACCCTGCTGCACGAAGCCACCGTGGCCGAGATGAAGCCCGGCTCGGTGGTCATCGACCTCGCCGCCAGCCAGGGCGGCAACTGCCCGCTGACCGAGCTGGACCGGGTGGTGGTCAGGCACGGCGTCACCCTGGTCGGCTACGGCAACCTGGCGGCGCGCGTCCCGGCGGACGCTTCGGCGCTCTATGCCCGCAACCTGCTGGACTTTCTCAAGCTGGTGCTCAGGGACGGGGCCTTCCACCTCGACCTGGCCGACGACATCGTCGCCGCCTGCCTGATGTGCCACGGCGGCGAATTGCGCCGCAAGAACGCCTGAGCGCCCGCCCTCCGCCCCTCACAAGGACTGCCCCCATGGACCTGATTTCCGACGGCCTCTACAACCTGATCATCTTCGTGCTGGCCATCTATGTCGGCTACCACGTGGTCTGGAACGTCACCCCCGCGCTGCACACCCCGCTGATGGCGGTGACCAACGCCATCTCCGCCATCGTCATCGTCGGCGCCATGCTCGCCGCGGCCCTCACCGTCACCCCGCTGGGCAAGACCATGGGCACCCTGGCCGTGGCCCTGGCGGCGGTCAACGTCTTCGGCGGCTTCCTGGTCACCCGCCGCATGCTGGAGATGTTCAAGAAGAAGGCCCCCAAGGCCCCGGCGGAGCAGCGCTGACATGAGCATGAACCTCATCACCCTGCTCTACCTCGTTGCCTCGGTGTGCTTCATCCAGGCGCTCAAGGGCCTTTCCCACCCCACCACCTCGCGCCGCGGCAACGCCTTCGGCATGGCCGGCATGACCCTCGCCGTGCTCACCACCCTAGCGCTGATCCACAAGCTCGGCAGCGAGCTGGCGGTGCAGGGCATCGGCTACGTCATCGTCGGCCTGCTGGTGGGCGGCAGCGCCGGCGCCTACATGGCCAAGCGCGTGGAAATGACCAAGATGCCCGAGCTGGTGGCCTTCATGCACAGCATGATCGGCCTGGCCGCGGTGTTCATCGCCATCGCCGCGGTGGTCGAGCCACAGTCCCTGGGCATCGTCGCCACCTTTGGCCAGCCGATCCCCAGCGGCAATCGCCTGGAGCTGTTCCTCGGCGCGGCCATCGGCGCCATCACCTTTTCCGGTTCGGTGATCGCCTTCGGCAAGCTCTCCGGCAAATACAAGTTCCGCCTGTTCCAGGGCGTCCCGGTGCGCTTCGCCGGCCAGCATCCGCTCAACCTGGTGATCGGCCTGGCCATCCTCGCCCTGGGCCTGGTCTTCACCTTCAGCGGCAACCTCGGCGCCTTCGCCGTGCTGGTGGCCCTGGCCTTCGTCATCGGCGTGCTGATCATCATCCCCATCGGCGGCGCCGACATGCCGGTGGTGGTCTCCATGCTCAACAGCTACTCCGGCTGGGCCGCCGCCGGCATCGGCTTCTCGCTCAACAACTCCATGCTGATCATCGCCGGCTCGCTGGTGGGATCGAGCGGCGCCATCCTCTCCTACATCATGTGCAAGGCGATGAACCGCTCCTTCTTCAACGTCATCCTCGGCGGCTTCGGCGGCGCGACGGAAGCCGCGGCCAGCAATGGCAGCGGTGAACAGCGCCCAGTCAAAGCCGGCTCGGCGGACGACGCCGCCTTCCTGCTCGGCAACGCCGACAGCGTCATCATCGTCCCCGGCTACGGCCTGGCCGTGGCCCGCGCCCAGCACGCGCTCAAGGAGCTGACCGAGAAGCTGGTGCACAACGGGGTGACGGTGAAATACGCCATCCACCCGGTGGCGGGTCGCATGCCCGGCCATATGAACGTGCTCTTGGCCGAGGCCGAGGTGCCCTACGACCAGGTGTTCGAGATGGACGACATCAACTCCGAATTCGGCCAGGCCGACGTGGTGCTGGTGCTCGGCGCCAACGACGTGGTCAACCCGGCGGCCAAGAACGACCCCACGTCACCCATCGCCGGCATGCCCATCCTCGAAGCCTTCAAGGCCAAGACGATCATCGTCAACAAGAGATCCATGGCCAGCGGCTACGCGGGTCTGGACAACGAACTCTTCTACCTGGACAAGACCCTGATGGTCTTTGGCGACGCCAAGAAGGTCATCGAGGAGATGGTCAAGGCAGTGGATTAAGCCGTGGCTCCTCGCGACCGCCTGAGTGGTCGCGAGGAGCTGTTCGTTGGCACCCCATAAGACATACGTTTCTCTCTCGAAGTCTTTAGGCTTACGCACTCAACGCAAGGCTATTCAAGCAAGGATCAGCATCGCTCCTTCGACCGATTGCGCCTTCAGCCTTACTAATCAGATTATTTCTCAGCGCCTCACCTATCCCCTACCCCCAATCGAACGCTCACGCTCCGGGCTCTCCCAGCCCTCACAAGGACCGTCCCCATGCCAACCTCCCGCTCCCTCCTGGTCGCGTTGCTGCTAGCCAACACCGGTGCCGCCTGGGCCGAATCCAATACGGCCAACGTCCAGCAGAACGGTGGCTTCAATGTGGTGAACCTGAACCAGGGCAGCGAGCTGTCAGCGCGCAACCAGGCGGATATTCAGCAGAGCGGCAGTTTTCTCAATGCCCAGGTCACCCAGCAGAACGATGCCGATGACCGCGTGCGAGTGTTGCAGACCAATGGCAAGAGCGCTGTCGAGGTCAATCAGACCTGGGGCTCGCAGCGCCTGGTGGATATCGAGCAGCGCGATGGCGGCTATGACCGGGTGCAGGTCGATCAGGGGCCGGGCAGTGGCAACGAGACGGTGGTGCGGCAGAGCGGTTTGCGGCAGGACACCTATGTCCATCAGGACGGTGGCTATCACCGGATCGATATCGAGCAGGACAGCTATGCGGCGGGCCAGAACACCCTGACGGTGCGGCAGGATGGCCTCGACGGCAAGCTCGACCTGGCTCAGCACGGTGACCGCCAGGACCTGCAGGTGACCAGCTTCGGCCTGCACAACGGGGTCTGGGTGAGCCAGAACGGCGAGGACTCCAAGACGCTCATCGAGCAGCGCGGCAATGACAACTATGTCGGTCTCAAGCAGGCCGGCGAGCGGGTGGATTCCAAGGTGGTGCAGGAAGGCAACGGCAACGATGCCCGGGTCCGGCACTCCAGCAGCTACTCACGCCCCAGCAGCGTCGACATCGCCCAGCGCGGCGATCTCAACCGTGCGGACGTGAATGTCTATGGCGCCGGCAACCAGCTGACCCTGGCGCAGACCGGTAATGGCAATAGCGCCAACGCCATCGTCTCCGGCGAGGGCAATCAGCTGGACCTGGCGTCCACTGGCGACGGTAATGGCATCACCGCCTATTACCTCGGCAACGATGGTCAGCTGAAAGTGGATCAGCAGGGCAACGGCCTCGGGGTAACGGCCTACGTCACCGGCGACGCCTCCCGCATCACCGCCAGCCAGAGCGGCTTCCAGCACACCGCCGACCTGACCCAGAACACCGCCGGCAATGCCATCAACATCACCCAGAGCGGCTTTTCCAACCACGCCGTCATCAGCCAGTAGTCAGGGATCAGCGGGGCCAACCCCCGCGCGCTCCGGCAGCGGCTGAGGTTGCCGCTGCCACTCTCGCTCAATCTTTGCCCCACGCGGCCGCTATCCTTGAGATGTACCTTTCAAGGAGTCCGCGATGTCCAGCACGCTGTCGGTGAATGGCATTGGCCACGGCATCTTGCGCGCGCCCACGCTCAGGCTGGGTGGCGCGACGGCCAAGCCCACCGCCGAGGAAGAGGCGGCCAAGGTCGAGCAAGCCAAGAAGCCCAAGGGTATCGGCAAGCCCAATCCGCTGAACCAGATCAAGGACCAGGCCGAAGCCGACGCCGCCCCTGCCAGCGAGAAGGGCAGCACCGGCAACAAGACCCTGGATACCCTGCAGAAGGCCATCGACATGGCCAAGCGGCAACTGGAGCTGGCGCAGAAGCAGTTGCGCGCGGTGGAGGCCCGGAGCAAGGGTGAAGGCAAGGCTGACGAAGCCAGCCAGGCTGCGCGCGAGGCCGCCCAGGCCAATGTCGCCGCCGCCAGCGAAGCCCTGACGACTGCCTATGCCGCCTACACCGAAGCCCTGAAGAAGGCCGGCGAGACCACCAGCGGGGTCAGCGCCCGGGCGTGATGCTGGCCCCCTGACCGAACCGCCTGGGCTACCCTCGGAGGCTAGTCACGAACTGGAGGGCGTACTCGCATGGCAGCCAAACTCAAGGACAAGACCGCGCTGGTCACTGGCGCGGCCCAGGGCATCGGCGCCGCCATCGCCCGGGCCTTCGTGGCGGAAGGCGCCTTCGTCTATATCACCGACCTCAACGCTGACCTTGGCTGCGCCGTCGCCGCCGAGCTGGGGGACGGTGCCTGCTACCTGCGCCTGGACGTGCGCCTGGAAGCCGACTGGCAGCAGGTCACGCGGCAGATCCTCGATGAGCGCGGCCGGCTGGATGTGCTGGTGAACAACGCGGGGATCACCGGCTTTGAACAGGGCGTGGTGGCCCACGATCCGGAACACGCCAGTCTCGAAGATTGGCGTGCGGTGCATCGCACCAATCTCGATGGCGTCTTTCTCGGCTGCAAGCATGGCATCCGCGCCATGCGGCAGGCAGGCGCAGGGTCCATCATCAATATTTCGTCGCGTTCAGGACTGGTGGGTATCCCCGGCGCGGCGGCCTATGCCTCGTCCAAGGCGGCCGTGCGCAATCACAGCAAGACGGTGGCGCTCTATTGCGCGGAACAGGGCCTGGCTATCCGCTGCAATTCCATCCACCCCGCCGCTATCCTTACGCCCATGTGGGAGCCCATGCTGGGCGATGGCCCGGACCGCGCGGCGCGCCTGGCGGCGCTGGTGCGAGACACGCCGCTGCGGCGCTTTGGCCGCCCCGAGGAGGTGGCGGCCGTGGCGCTGCTGCTGGCGTCGGACGAAGCCGCCTACATGACCGGCAGCGAGCTGAATCTGGACGGCGGCCTGCTGGCCGGTTCGGCGGTGACGCCCACGACGACGGAAGCGCCCTCGCCCACTCCTCCCTGACCTTGAAGCTCAGCCGCCACTGGGCGCCAGGCTGTCCGGCCAGGTCCTCGCGGCGGCGGCCAGAGGTCCGTACTGGCGATGTAGATATCCATCGCCAGCAGTCCGCCGTGGCCCTCCGCGAGCAGCCACCTGCGGCAGGCCCTAGACCGGCCGACAGGTAGGAGGATCGCGCAGATCGCTAGCTATCCGGATAGACGTCTGCCGCGGTGATGTCCGGGAGGCTGCCGCCGGCGCGCAATTCGTTGATGGCGTCGCGGATCACCTCGTAGAGCAGCGCCGTGTTGCGTACCAGGGCTTGGTTGAGGGTACGCGACACCCGCGCCGGCCGGGCGGGGTCGATGAGGGTGATCAGCAGGTTGTCACCCTGGGATTGGATCTCGTGCTTGATCGGAGGGTCCAGCGCCGCCAGTTGACTACGAAGAGCTTGCATAGAGCCAAGGGTTCTCCAGGTGGTATTGCTCTTTACGACTCGACCGCTGGCGCCCGTGTTCCAACGCTTCGCTCGCCAACGTCTGTCAGGGCTGAAGGGAGCCCTTACCCGTCCCGCCCTGCACAGCGCCGTTTCACAACACGCACGCCTGGCCCTCAGCGCACCGACTCAGCGGCGGAGACGAGAGAGTGCCTGGCTGCGGCTGGACGACTGCCGCGGTGGCCGAGCACCTGAGTTGTCAGCAGCGCGGTTAGGACTTATACATTTCGATTCATCATTATTTTAATAAGAAACGGAAAGGCCCCAATGAACAGCATTCTCACCGTGCGACGCGCCATGGCCACCCTGTACTCGGCCATGACCTTCCTGCTGCTGCTGACCACCCTGGGCGTCAAGGCGGACGAGCCACCCAAGCCAGTCGAAGGCGACTTCGTGGTGCCGCGCTTCACCTTCCATACCGGTCAAACCCTCGACGACTTCCGCCTGCACTACCTGACGCTGGGCAAGCGCGGCAATCCCGTGGTCCTGGTGCTGCACGGCACCGGCCAGCAGGCGGCGGCGATGCTGAGCAAGGATGTCGGCGGTCAGTTGTTCGGCCCGGGCCAGCCGCTGGATGCGAGCAGGTTCTTCATCGTGATTCCGGATGCGATTGGCACCGGTAGCTCGACCAAGCCGTCGGATGGCTTGCGCGCCGCCTTTCCCCATTACAACTATGCCGACATGGTCCAGGCGCAATACCTGCTGCTGACCCAGGGGCTGGGGATAGAGCACCTGCGGCTGATCATCGGCAATTCGATGGGGGGCATGCAGACCTGGCTGTGGGGCGGCCTGCACCCCGGCTTCGCCGATGGCCTGGTGCCCATGGCGGCGCAGCCGACGGAGATGGCCGGCCGCAACTGGATCATGAGGCGCATGCTGGTGGAGTCCATCAGGCAAGACCCGGCCTGGAACCAGGGCAATTACCAGACCCAGCCGCCGTCCCTGCGCCTGGCCAAGACGATGTTCGAATTCGCCACCAGTGGCGGCACCCTGAACTACCAGGAGATCGCCGGCACCCATGCCCAGGCGGATGCGCTGGTCGACAAGCGCCTGGCGGCCTCGGTGGCCGTCGATGCCAATGACTTCATCTACCAGTGGGAGTCATCGGCCGACTACAACGCCGAGCCGGGGCTGAGCAAGATCAAGGTGCCGGTGCTGGCCATCAACGCCGCAGATGACGAGCGCAATCCACCGGAAACCGGCCTCATGCAGGCGGCGCTCAAGCAGGTGCCGAGTGCCCGCTATCTGCTGATTCCGGGCAGCGCCGACACGCGCGGGCACGGTACCACCGGGTTGGCCAGGCTCTATGCGGCGGAGCTGGCACAATTCGTCGCTAAGCTGCCCAGTGCCCCTGCCGGGCGCTAGGGCCCTGGCCTAGAGCGGGGTCGTTTCTTCCTGATAGATCCGCAGCCCGCGCGCCTGGTAGTTGGCCAGGGCCGCCGGGTGATCCAGGGTGCAGGTGTGTACCCAGACGCGCTCGGTGCCCGCCCAGTCCCAGGCGCAGCGGAGGGCGTGGCTGAGCAGCGGACCGCCGAAGCCGAGCCCCATGAAGACGCCGGCCAGGCCGAAGTAGCGGATCTCCACGTTGCGGCCATCGGGGCGATACAACTCGTAGTAGCCGGCGATGGCGCCCCGGTGATAGGCGACCCAGGTGCGGTGCCCCTCCTGCTCCACCAGTTCGCGCCACTGCGCATCGCTCCAGCTGTCGAGATCGCTCCAGTCCCAGGCCTGGCCGACCAGGGCATAGAGAAAGCGGTTGAGTTCGGGTTGCGGCACCTCGCACTCGACGATCTGCAGATCGGGCCGTGGCGGCTTCTCGCGCAACTCGGCCGAAGAGGTCATTTCAAGGTAGAAGGTGGTGCAGGTCCGGTCCATCGCCAAGACTCCCTGGAAAAGGTCAGCGCCGATTGTGACCAGACCCGGGGGTGCGCTGCCAGTCTGATTGCGACCCTTGGCAAGGCTGTTCGAGCGCGCAGCGCGACCTTGCCCTGGGGCCCAAGGTGGTATTGGATGAGCCAACCGAGCTATCCGCTCCCTTTCGAGGATCACTGCCATGCCCCTCTCGTCGCGCCTGACGCCCCTGTCCGACCAGAACACCACGCCAGAACAGCAGCGGGTGCTGGACGACATCCAGAGCGGCCCGCGCGGCAATCTCGACGGTCCCTTCCTGGCCTGGGTGCACAGCCCGGCGCTGGCCGATCACGCCCAGCGGCTGGGCGCCTTCTGCCGCTATGGCACCCGGCTGGACCTGCGCCTCACGGAGCTGGCGATCCTCACCACCGCGGCCTGGTGGCGCTCCCAGGCGGAATGGCAGATCCATGAACCCATCGCCCGCCAGGCGGGCCTGGCGGAGGCCGTGATCGAGGCGCTTCGGCTAGGCAGCGTGCCGGCCTTCGAAACGCCCGCGGAGACCTGTGTCCATGCCATCGGCGTCGCGCTCTACGACACCCGGCGGATTCCCGAGGATCTCTATCAGCAGGGAGTGGCGCTGTTCGGTGAAGCGGGAATGGTCGAACTGGTGGGCGTCTATGGCTACTACAGCCTGGTGGCCATGACCCTCAATGCCTCCGCGGTGGATCGGGGCGGCGATACGCCCCGCCCCTTCGCCGAATGACGCCGACGCGTCCCTAGGCGGCCACCGCCGCCCCGCTGGTCCGACCGCGCCAGGCCAGGACCAGGGCCATCGCCAGGCCCAGGGCGGCCATGCCGGCGCCGGCCAGGGAGATCGCCGGATAGCCGAGACCGGCGTCGATCACCGCGCCGCCCAGGGCCGCGCCGAGGGCATTGCCCAGGTTGAAGGCACCGATATTGACCGCCGAGGCCAGGTTGGGGGCGTCCTTGGCGGCTTCCATCACGCGCATCTGCAGTGGCGGCACCAGGGCGAAACTGGCGATGCCCCAGACGAGGATGGCCACGGCGGCCGCCAGCGGCCAGCGCATCAGCACGCTGAAGGCCAGCAGCACCACGATGAGCACGCCCAGGGAGGCGATCAGGGTACGGTCGATGGATTTGTCCGCCGCCTTGCCACCCCAGAGATTGCCCAGGGTCAGGCCGACGCCGAACAGCACCAGCATGGCGGTGATGAAGGCGGTGGAGCCATGGGTCTCGCGGGCAAGGATGGGCGCGATATAGGTGAAGACGGTGAACATGGCGCCCGAGCCGACCACGGTCAGCCCCAGGGCGGCCAGTACCGGCGGACGACCCAGCACGCGGATCTCGGCCAGCACCCCGTCGCTCGGTGGCAGGGCCACATTGGGCAGGGCGAACCAGAGCGCGGCCATGGTCAGCAGGCCGAGACCGGCGATGCCCCAGAAGGCCTGGCGCCAGCCGAGCAATTCGCCGAACCAGGTGGCCAGGGGCACGCCGCCGATGGTAGCCAGGGTCAGGCCCAGGAACATGGCGGCGACCGCCCCGGCGCGCTTGTCCGGGGCGACCACGCTGGCCGCCACCAGGGCGCCGACGCCAAAGAAGGCGCCATGGTTGAGCGAGGTCACCACCCGGGCGATCAGCAGGCTGGTGTAGTCGGTGGCCAGCGCCGACATCAGGTTGCCCAGGGTGAAGATGGCCATCAGGCCGATCAGCAGATGACGGCGCGGAATGCGGCCGGTGGTCAGGGTCATCAGCGGCGCGCCGATCAGCACGCCCAGGGCATAGGCGCTGATCAGGAGGCCCGCCGCCGGGATGGAGACGCCAAGATCGGCGGCGATGCCGGGCAGCATGCCCATGGGCGCGAATTCGGTGACGCCAATGCCGAAGGCACCGGTGGCCAGGGCCAGCAGGGGTGGATTGATACGCATGGGAAGGACTCCTTATCTATGCCGTGAATGCTAAGCTCCTCGCTCGAACGCCGGTAGACGGCGGTTTTGGCATACACCTTTGCCCTGGAGTCACAAGTGGATCTCAATGGTCGCTCGGGAGAGATGGCGGTGTTCGCCCAGGTGGTGGCGGCCGGCAGCCTGTCCGCCGCCGCCAGGGCCCTGCGCCTGACGCCTTCGGCGGTGAGTCGCTCCATCGCCCGCACCGAGCAGCGCCTCGGCACGCGGCTGCTGTTGCGCACCACCCGGGCCATCACCCTCACGGCCGAGGGCGCGGCTTATCTGCGCGCGGCGCGGCGCATCCTGGCGGACCTGGCCGAGGTGGAAGACGCCATCGCCGACCAGGGCGTGCCCAGAGGCCGGCTGAGGGTCAGCGCCGCCCTCGGTCATGGCCGCATGACCCTGGTGCCGCTGGTGGCGGCCTTCAGTGCGCGCTATCCGGATATCGTCGTGGACCTGGCGCTGGGCGACGAGGTGGTGGACATCCTCGCCGGCCAGGCCGACGTGGCGATCCGCTTCGGCCAGTTGGCCGACAGCCCCCTGAGCGCCCGTCCCATCGGCGTCACCGGGCAGGTGGTGGTGGCCTCGCCCGCCTATCTCGCCCGCCACGGCACGCCCCAGGTGCCGGAAGACCTGCTCGACCACAACTGCCTGAGATTCAACTTCCGCCGCGCCCTGCCCGACTGGCCCTTCGTCCGTGACGGCCAGGCCTTCGCCCTGAAGATCAGCGGCAACATCGAATGCAACAGTGGCGAGGCCCTGGCCCTGCTCGCCCGCGAAGGTGCCGGCATCGCCCGCATCGGGGAATTCAGCGTGGCCGAGGACCTGCGCAGCGGCGCCCTGGTGCCGCTGCTGGAGGCCTGGAACCCGGGCGATCTGGAGCCCATCCACGCGGTCTTCGTCGGCGGCTCCACCATGCCGGCGCGGGTCCGGGTGTTCGTGGATTTCCTGGTGGAGCGGCTGGGCAGCTGACGCGCCCTTCGACCGGCGGCGTCCCGGTGTGGGCAGGCGCTTTGCCGCCTGCGTCATTCGCCAAGCCGGTCCGCTTGTAATAGTCTGAGCAATCAACATGCTTAGGTCGGGGCCGCGGCGGCGTCGCCCGCGGCAAGGCCGCTCGCTACCTGTCGCTTTCGCTGCCGACGGCGGTACGTCCAAGGCCCCGCTTTCCTTGTCCCGCAGGAGCCCTCTTGTCCAACCTTCCCTCGCAGCTGGCCTTTCTCGACGTCCCCGGTGAAATGGCCGCGCTGATGCGCCAGAAGGACTGGTCCCAGACGCCCTTCGGTCCCCTGGAAACCTGGTCGACCGCCCTGCGTTCGGCGGTCAGCATCTGCCTCGGCTCGCGCTTCCCCATCGTGCTCTACTGGGGCGAGACCCGCGCCCTGATCTACAACGATGCCTGGAGTCCGGTGCCGGGGCGCAAGCATCCCTGGGCGCTGGGGCGTGCCGGCTGGGAGGTGTGGGCGGAGATCTGGGACATCATCGGCCCCATGTTCGACCACGTGATGACGACTGGCGAGGCCACCTGGTCCGAGGACCAGCTGCTGCCGCTGAACAGATTCAGCTACGTGGAGGAGTGCTACTTCTACTACAGCTACAGCCCGGTACGCGGCGACACCGGCGAGGTGGAGGGTATCTTCACGGCGGTGACCGAAACCACGCACCGGGTGCTCACGGAACGCCGTGAGCGCCTGCTGCGCAATGTCTCCGAAGCCACTTCGGCGACGCGCGTCGCCGAAGACGCCTGCCGCGAAGGATTGCGCTGCCTGCACGAGGTGCCGGAGGAGTCACCCTTCTGCCTGGCCTATCTGCGCGACGCCGCGACCGGCACCTTGCAGCGCGTGGCCCTGGCCGGCCTGGCGCCGGACGATGTGCTTGCCCCGCTGGAGGTCACCCAGGAGGCTGCCGGTCTGCCCTGGGCCTTCACCGCGGCGCGTAGCGCGCCGACCCTGGTGACCGGTCTCAACGAGCGCCATGGCGGCCGGCTCGCCGGGACCCCTTGGCCAGAGCCCCTGGAAGAGGCGCTGGTGGTGCCGATTCCGGGACCGCTGGGCGAGGAACCCTATGGCTATCTGGTCTCGGGCATCAGCCCGCGGCGGCGAGTGGATGCCGATTACCAGAGCCTGTTCGTTCGCGCTGCCGGGCACCTCAGCACCGCCATCGCCAATGCCCGGCGCTACGAGGAAGAACGCCGCCGTGCCGAGCAGCTGGCCGAGCTGGACCGGGCCAAGACGGCCTTCTTTTCCAACGCCAGCCATGAATTCCGCACGCCGCTGACGCTGATGCTCGGCCCCCTGGAAGACATGCTGGCGCGGCCGGACCGGGCCGACGGCGAGCCTGCGGTGAGTCGCCAGGAGCTGGAACTCATCCAGCGCAACGGCCAGCGCCTGCTGCGGCTGGTCAATTCGCTGCTGGATTTCTCGCGCATGGAAGCGGGCCGGATGCGCGCGAGCTTCGCGCCCCTGGACCTGGCGGCCTATACCGCGGAGCTGGCCAGCAGCTTTCGTTCGGCCATGGCCCGCGCCGGACTGACCTTCACCCTCGACTGCGACAGCCTGGACGAACCGGTGTGGGTGGATCGCGACCTCTGGGAAAAGATCGTCCTGAATCTGGTCTCCAACGCCTTCAAGTACACCCTGGCGGGCGAGGTGCGGGTCAGCCTGCGGCGCCAGGATGGCTGTGCCGTGCTGGCGGTCGCCGACAGCGGCGTCGGCATCCCGCAGAGCGAACTGGGCAGGGTGTTCGACCGCTTCCACCGCATCGAAGGCCAGATCGGCCGGACCCATGAGGGCACCGGCATCGGCCTGGCGCTGGTCAAGGATCTCACCGAGCTGCATGGAGGCGAGGTGCGGGTCACCAGCCAGATCGGCGTGGGCACCACCTTCGAGGTGCGGCTGCCGTTCGGCCACGCCCATCTGCCCGAGGCCAACCGGGTCAGCGCCACCCAGGTGTCCACCGCCACCCGCGCCGATACCTTTGTCGCCGAGGCCCTGCGCTGGCTGCCGGACGAGCCGCTCCCCAGCGCCCCCGTGACGCGCGACGAACACGTCGAGGGTGGCCAGGGGCGCGGCGAGCGCATCGTCCTGGCCGACGACAACGCCGACATGCGCGGCTATGTCGAGCGGTTGCTCAAGGAGTCCGGCTACCAGGTGGAAGCCGTGGCCGACGGCCGCGCCGCGATCGAGGCGGTGCAGCGGCAACTGCCGGCGCTGGTGCTGTCCAACGTCATGATGCCGGTGCTGGACGGCTTCGGCGTGCTGCGCGCCCTGCGCAGCGACGAGAGCACCGGCCAGGTGCCCATCATCCTGCTGTCGGCGCGGGCCGGCGAAGAGGCCTCCATCGAAGGCATAGCAGCCGGCGCCGACGACTATCTGGTCAAACCCTTCAGCGCCCGCGAACTGATCGCCCGGGTGGAAGGCGCCATGCGCCTGGCGCGACTCAGGCGCGAGACCGCCGACACCCTGCGCCAGGCCAACGAGGTGCTGGAAATCCGCGTCCGCGAACGTACCCGCGAGCGAGACCAGCTCTGGGCCTACAGCCACGACCTCATCGGCATCGCCGACAGCCGGGGGATCTGGGTCAGCATCAACCCGGCCTGGACCCGCACCCTGGGCTGGGCGGTGGACGAGATCATCGGCAAGACCTCGGAGTGGCTGGAGCATCCCGAAGACCGGCAGCGCACCCGCCAGGAGATCGGCCAGCTGGCCGCCGGTGCCGCCACCTTCAACTTCGAGAATCGCTTTCGCACCCATGGCGGCAGCTACCGTACCCTGTCCTGGACCGCCGTGCCCGAGGGGGGCTGCTCTATTGCGTGGCCCGAGACGTCACCGTCGAGCGCGAACGGGCGCTGGAGCTGGAACAGGCGCGGGACGCCCTGCGCTAGAGCCAGAAGATGGAAGCCATCGGCCAGCTCACCGGCGGCATCGCCCATGACTTCAACAACCTGCTCACGGCGATCACCGGCTCGCTGGAATTGCTACAGCGCCATTTGAACGGCGAACAGCCCCGCGCCGAGCGCTACATCGGCATCGCCATCGCCTCGGCGCAGCGGGCCGCCGCCCTCACCCAACGCCTGCTCAGCTTTGGTCGGCGCCAGGCCCTGGATCTGCAACCGGTGGACGTGAATCGTCTGGTCACCGGCATGGAGACCCTGGCCCAGCGCACTCTCAACGAGAACATCCGCCTGGAGCTGCAGCTCGATGCGGCCACCTGGCCGACCTGCAGCGATGCCAACCAGCTGGAAAACGCCCTGCTCAACCTCTGCATCAATGCCCGGGACGCCATGCCCCAGGGCGGCCAGCTGGTGATCACCACGCGCAACCTGCACGATCCCCGGTTGCTGATGCTGCCCGAGCGCCTGAGCGGCGACTATGTCGAGCTGGCGGTAGAGGATACCGGCAGCGGCATTCCCGCCGCCGTGCTGGAAAGGGTCTTCGAGCCCTTCTTCACCACCAAGCCGCAGGGCAAGGGCACGGGGCTAGGCCTGTCGATGGTCTATGGCTTCATCAAGCAGAGCGGCGGCTACATCGACATCCACAGTGAGGAAGGCCGGGGCACCCGGGTCAGCCTGCTGTTCCCGCGCCATCAGGGTGTGGCCAGCGAAACCGTGGGCCAGGAGCTGCCGCTGCACCCTGGTCGCGGCGAGCGGGTGCTGGTGGTGGAAGACGAACCCGGAGTGCGCCTGCTGATCGTCGAGGTGCTCAAGGACCTGGGCTATACCGCCCTGGAAGCCGAGGACGCGCCCACCGCCCTGGCCCTGCTGGAACGCGAACCGCAACTGGACCTGGTGGTCTCCGACGTGGGCCTGCCGGGGCTGAGCGGCCGCGAGCTGGTGGAAGAGATCCGTCGCCAGCGCCCCGGCATCGCCGTGCTGCTGGTGACCGGCTACGCCGAAGAGACCATGGACGTGCAGCGCTTCCTTGGCCAGGGCATGCAGCTGCTGCAGAAGCCCTTCGCCATCGAGGTGCTCAGCGAGCGCATCCAGGACCTGTTGCAGGATCGTCGCGCGCAATCCTGACCAGGGTTTGCTCCCCTGGAGGGAAATCCTGGGACTGACGCCTGTCCTATCCAGCCAGGTCGGACCGACCGCCCTCTGTCGCCACAGGCGCGGGGGCGGTGCGACCTCGCCTACCCCTCAAGTTTTCAGGATACCCGCGTTCCCTATGTCTTCCTCCCGCTCCACCGCTCCCGCCGTCGACCCCGACCAGAAGGCCTCGGCCCGCCGGCTGATCTTCATTACCGTGCTGGTCGCCACCATGGGCGCCCTGGCCTTCGGCTACGACACCGGCATCATCGCCGGCGCCCTGCCCTTCATGACCCTGCCCCCCGACCAGGGCGGCCTGGGCCTCAACGCCTACACCGAGGGGCTGGTCACCGCCGCCCTGATCGTCGGCGCGGCCTTTGGCTCGCTGGCGGCGGGTTATCTCGCCGATCGCTACGGCCGCCGCACCACCCTGCGCCTGCTGTCGATCCTCTTCGTCGTCGGCGCCCTGGGTACCGCGGTGGCGCCCTCGGTGGAGCTGATGGTGGTCGCGCGCTTCGTGCTCGGCCTGGCGGTGGGCGGCGGATCGGCCACGGTGCCGGTATTCATCGCCGAGATCGCCGGGCCCAAGCGCCGCGGTCGCCTGGTGAGTCGCAACGAGCTGATGATCGTCAGCGGCCAGCTGCTGGCCTATGTGCTCAGCGCCCTGCTCGCCTGGCTGGTGCACGACAACGGCATCTGGCGCTACATGCTGGCCATCGCCATGGTACCGGGCATCCTGCTGTTCGCCGGTACCTTCCTGCTGCCCACCTCGCCGCGCTGGCTGGCGGCCAAGGGCCGTATCGAGGAAGCCGAAGCCGTGCTGGAGCGCCTGCGCGACACCCCCGAGGAGGTCGAGCGCGAGGTCCAGGAGATGCGCGAGAGCGAGGAGCAGGCCAAGCATCGCCCACCCCTGCGCGAACTGCTCGGCCAGGGCTGGGTGGTCAAATTGCTGCTGCTGGGCATCGGCCTGGGCTTCGTCGCCCAGTTCACCGGGGTCAACGCCTTCATGTACTACACCCCGATCATCCTCAAGAGCACCGGCATGGGCACCAGCGCGGCCCTCACCGCCACCATCGGCAATGGCGTGGTCTCGGTGATCGCCACCCTGCTCGGCATCTGGGCCATCGGCCGCGCCGGACGGCGCACCCTGCTGCTGATCGGCCTGGTGATCGTGGTCGTGGCGCAACTGGCGCTGGGCAGCGTGTTGCTATGGCTGCCGCAGAACCTCACCCAGAGTTACCTGGCGCTGGCCTGCATCCTGGTGTTCCTGCTGTTCATGCAGATGTGCATCGCCCCGGTCTACTGGCTGCTGATGTCCGAGCTGTTTCCCAACCAGGTCCGTGGCCTGCTGACCGGGGTAGCGGTAGCCGTGCAATGGCTGTGCAACGCCACCGTGGCCTTCAGCTTTCCGGTGGCCCTGGAAGCCATCGGCAACTACACCTTCTATGTATTCGCCGCCATCAACCTGGGCTCGCTGGTATTCGTCTATTTCTGCCTGCCGGAGACCCGCGGCAAGTCTCTGGAAGAAATCGAACGCCATCTGAAGAAAGAGCTATAGCGGGTCGTTAGCCGACCGATCGGCGATTTTCCGGCTTGCTGCGGACCAAATGGAATAATTTTTCATTCCGTATCAAGTCGGACTTATCCAAGCCGATGCAGAGTGAAGGCATGTTGCCGTCACTCTTCGCGCAGCGCGCGACCGGGGCTTTCGATGAACATCAAACAAAAACTCACCTCGCTTTTCGCGGTAACCGCCTGCCTCCCGGTGATCCTGGTGGCGGGCGTGGTCATCATGAACGTGCGCAGCCAGGCCACCGGCGACTTCCTCGACGGTAGCGGGCGCGAAATCCGCCAGATCGATCGCAACATCCAGCAGTTCTTTGCCGGCATCCAGCAGAACGTCGACTTCCTCGCCAAGGAGCCGAACATCCTGGCCCTGGAGGGGCTGAAGAACTACAGCGGCGCCGATGCCGCCCAGATCCCGCAGCCGGAAGCCGGCCAGCAGGCGCTGAGCTATTTCACCCGCTTCGCCAAGACCCACCCCACCACCGCCTACCTGTCAGTGGGCCTGGCCGATGGCGGCTACGTCAGCTGGCCGGACGACGCCAAGCTGGCCAACTACGATCCGCGCGTGCGCCCCTGGTACCAGGCGGCCATGAACAATCCGGGCAAGGTGGTACGTACCCCGGCCTACTACTGGGCGACCGACGACGTCTCGCTGATGGGCGTGGTACGGACCATGGAAGACGCCAGCGGCAAGGTCCGCGGCGTGGTGGGCCTGGACATCTCGCTCAAGCAGCTCACCGACCTGGTCAAGAGCATCACCCTGGGCCAGAGCGGCTACCTGATGCTGGTGGAAGACAACGGCAACGTGCTGGTCGACCCCCGCGATCCCAAGCACAACTTCAAGCAGCTCAAGGAGCTGGGCGACGCCTACCAGACCCTCAGCGGCATCCAGAGCGGGCTGGGTGAGATCAATCTCAACGGCACCGACTACATGGTCAACGTCTATCAGGCCAAGGACCTCGGCTGGAAATTCATCGGCCTGATCGAGCGCAGCGAAGTCATGGGCAAGGCCACCGCCCTGACCTGGCAGATCGCCGGCATCACGGCGGTGCTGGCGCTGCTGTTCGCCGTGCTCGGCGCGGCCTTTGCCGGCATGATCGTACGGCCGATCCGCGGCGTCTCCGCCGGCCTGGAATCCATCGCCCAGGGCGAAGGCGATCTGACCAAGAGCCTGAACGTGCAGGGCAAGGACGAAACCGCTGCCCTGGCGGGCTGGTTCAACCAGTTCCTCGCCAGCATCCGCCAGCTGGTGCAACGCATCGGCCAGGCCTCCAACGATCTGCAGCAGGCCTCGCAGACCACCACCCAGGCGGCGGCCAGCATGAACGAAGTGGCCGGTCGCCAGCGCGAAGCCGTGGAGCTGGTCTCCACCGCCTTCAACGAGATGGTCGCCACCTCCAACGAGGTCGCACGCTCCTGCAGCCAGGCAGCGGCCTCCGCCGACGCCGGTCATCACAAGGTGCAGGAAGGCTACGGCCAGATCGAGAAGGCCACCGGCAACGTCAACCGCCTCAGCGGCAGCCTGGCCCAGTCGGCCCAGGCCATGGCGGTGCTGGAGCAGGACAGCCACAACATCAACACCATCCTTGACACCATCCGCGGCATCGCCGAACAGACCAACCTGCTGGCGCTCAACGCTGCCATCGAAGCGGCGCGGGCCGGCGAGCAGGGGCGCGGTTTCGCCGTGGTAGCCGACGAAGTACGGGCCCTGGCCAAGCGCACCGCCGACTCCACCGGCGAGATCGACGGCTTGCTCGGCAGTCTGGCGCGGCGCACCCAGGAGGTCACCCGCCAGATCGAGACCAGCCTGGAGCTGTCGCAGACCAGCGTGACCTCCATCAGCGAGGCGCGCGGCAGTTTCGAGGGCATCCGCCAGTCGGTGGACGAGATCCGCGACCAGGCCCTGCAGATCGCCGCGGCGGCCGAGGAACAGCATCAGGTGGCCGAGGACATCAATCGCCACATCGCCCAGATCCACGACGACGCCCAGCAGGTTGAAGGCCTGGCCCAGTCCACCACCCGCGACTCCTCGCGCCTGTCGCAACTGTCGGGCGAACTGGATGGCCTGGTAAGGCGCTTCCGCGCCTGATGGTCGCCTGGAGGTAGCAGAAGCCCCGCGGGTGATTCCGGCGGGGCTTTTTGTTGGGCGTGATTTCGGTGGCGCGTGGATAAGGCTGCGCCGTTATCCACCCTACGCAAGCTCCCGCGCCGGATTGCCCCCTCTCCCCCTGGGAGAGGGCTGGGGTGAGGGTACCTCCAGCAAAACCCTAGCGTGGAAAACGGCGCAGCCTTTTCCACTGCCGGATTGAGCACCGCCGTTGAGCGCAGCGAAGCCCAACAGCCCTCCCCTCAAGCTCCGGACGGCAAGCCCTGGTCGCGATCGCCACGCAGGCTGCTATGGGCGGCCTGGCAGATCTCGCGCAGGCCGCTCTTGAGGCCTTCTTCGAGGGTGGGGTGGTAGAAGGGCATGTCGAGCAGCGAACTGGCGGTCTCGCCATGGATCAGCGCCAGCACCAGCAGATGGCCGATATGGTCCATGCCCGGCCCAACCATGGCCGCGCCGGTCAACTTGCCAGTGCCCGGCTCGGCATAGAAACGGGCGAGGCCCTGGTTGCGCGCCTCGACCCGGGCACGGCCTTGGTCGTGGTAGGAAGAGGTGCCGACCAGACTGCCTTCGTCGGGCGGACTGCCCAGCACGGCCACCGGCGGATCGGTGAAGATCAGCGAAAACAGTGGCGATCTCGGGGTAGGCCGCACCTCGGGATAGCAGGCGGCATTGTGCCCGGCGATGGCGCCTTCGTCGGAGGCCTCATGGAGGATCGGCCGGTCGTGGTCGGCATCGCCGGCGATGAAGATCGACGAAGAGCCGCACTGCAGCGTCTCGGGGTCGTAGATCGGGGTGCCATGGTCGTCCAGCTGGATGCCGGTGGTTTCCAGACCCAGGCCCTTGAGTCGTGGCGGTCGCCCGGCGGCCACCAGCACGTAGTCGAACGCGCCCTCGCCGCTCGCCGCGCCGGACCAGGACAGCCGCACGCCCTCGCCTTCGCGGCGGGCGTCCACCTCGACGTCCAGCAGCAAGGTCAGGTCCTGTTCCAGGATCTTGCGCAACTCGGCCTTGACCTCCAGATCCTTGAGCGCGCCCAGGCCATCGTCCTGGCCGAACAGGGTGACGGCCACGCCCAGACGGGCCATGGCCTGGGCCAGTTCCAGGCCCACCGGACCGGTGCCGATCACCGCCAGGGAGCGCGGCAGATCGGGCAGCTCGAAGATCGTCTCGTTGGTCAGCGCCCGCTCGCCCAGCGCGGCGAAAGGTTCCGGCACCAGGGGATAGGAGCCGGTGGCGATGACCACGCTGCGAGCACTTATAGTCTTACCATTACTGAGCTGTAGACGATCCGCCGCCACGAAGCGCGCCGTGGCCTGCTGGGCCACGCCTGCGGGCAACTTGGCGAAACCCTGCTTGGTGGCGGCGACGAAATGGTCGCGCTCACGGCGTACCCGCGCCATGACCGCCGCGCCATCGACGCTGACGCTACCCACTTCGATGCCGAAGGTAGCGGCACGGCGGACAGCGTGATGAGCCTCACCGGCAACGATCAGCAGCTTGGAGGGCATGCAGCCCACGGAGGCACAGGTAGTCCCGGCCCAGCGATCGTCGATCAGCAGGGTCCGCGCGCCCTGGCGCCGGGCGGCGCGTTCGGCGGCGAGGCCGGCGGTTCCGGCGCCGATCACGGCGACATCGCAGTCGAGATCGGCAGAGCTGGAAGGGGCTGCGGGATCACTCATCTCATCACCTGACGTTGCGAAGGATTAACCCGACTCGCGCCAGGGCTCCAGCAAGGGACCCCAAGCGCAGCGTTGAGGTTGCATTCCCAAGGCGTGACCCACTTCGACAAAAAACCGACAATTCTTGTCAGGACTGTCAAATTCCATGCCACTCGTCACTTTATACTGGCGAACTGGAACCATTGAGGGTGTCCTATCCTCAATTAGCCAACTTAAATGGACGCAGGCACTCACATGGAACGTGACATCAGCAAGATTCCGCTCATCAACGATTGGTCCTACCTGATCGCCCTGGAAACCGGCCTGTTCACCCGTGGTGAACTCAGCGGCGTGGTACTCAAGGCCCTCAATGACCAGGCTCGTCTGCTCTCCCGTCGCTACCTGGTGCAGAAGTCCAAGCTGGATGTGCGCAAGCTGTCGCCGGCCGAGACCGAGATCCTCGATACCCTCAGCGACACCGCCGCCAGTCTGAGACGCCGCCAGCGGCTGCCGCACAACATCGTCAAGAGCCTCAGAGCCGGCGGCCTGATCGCCGCGGTCGAGCGCAGCGTCTGCGCCTCGGGCATCCTGCAGTGCCACAACGGCTTCTACGAAGACGGCCTGGAGCCGGGCGCCTTCGAACAGATCGTCATGCGCCATCCGCATGAATTCGGCGATCACGCCCGCCAGAGCGCCGCCCTCTATTTCGCCCAGGAACCCTTCGCCCTGGAACAGTCGCAAGACGTGCACGAACAGCCGCTGCAGGCCAGCGCCTGATGAGCGAGGCGTACGCAACGACCGGGGCGGCCGGGAGGCCCCAGACCCCGATCGCCTGCGCGCGCCTCGCCGCCCCCGTTCCTTCTTGCAGTACCGCTTTTCCGGAGTCCTGGCGCATGACGCCCGCTTTCGCGCCGCTCAGCCCCCCATAGCGCCCCTGCCCTCGCCGGCCGACCGATCGCGCTGATCGCGTCGGCTGTCGCCCTTTCGCTGCCGGTCCAGCCGGCAGCGGCCTTTGCCTGCGCGCGTCTCACGACGGGCGTTTCCGCCGATGCCGTCTGCGTCGCTGTCCGCCTGGAGTTCGCTCCCGGGCGACGGCCGCGGCATGGGCCACGGCTGCGAGGAGCAGACATGACCACCGCTCACGTCCCCCACGGACGCAACAACTTCGATTTCCTGAGATTCGCCGCGGCGTCCACCGTGGTGATCGGCCATGGCTTCTGGCTCTCGGGACACATCGGCGCCGAGCCGATCCTCAACTTCACCGGCTTTACCGACGCGGCCAATATCGCCGTCTATGTGTTCTTCGTGATCAGCGGCTTCCTGATCACGGCGTCCTTCCAGCGCAGTCGCAATCCCCTGGACTTCATCCTCAAGCGCGCCCTGCGGATCTTTCCGGCGCTGATCGTCTCGGTGCTGTTCTCGGTGCTGGTGGTGGGCTGGCTCGCCACCAGTCGCGAGACGAGCGCCTACTTCAGCGATCGCCAGACCCTGGGCTTCTTCAAGAACATCCTGCTGATGACGCGCTTCGAGCTGCCCGGCGTCTTCACCGGCAATCCCTTTCCGGACACGGTGAACGGCAGTTACTGGACCCTGCCCTACGAGGTGTTCATGTACCTGTCGCTGCTGATCATCGGCGTGCTGGGGCTGCTGACCCGCTCGGTGGTCATGGCCACTCTGGTGGTGCTGGTGCTGGGCAACTTCCTGCTGCTGCCGCAGATGGGCGTCGCCAGTTTCGTGCTGCACAAGGTGTTCAGCCTGGGGATGTTCTTTTTCGCCGGCGCCCTGCTGCAACTCGCGGGGCCGCGCATCCCCTGGCGCCTGGATATCGTCCTGGCGCTCTGCCTGCTGTCGCTGGCGGCCATCGT
The DNA here is from genome assembly GCF_039908605.1 of Pseudomonas aestiva. NCBI lineage: Bacteria > Pseudomonadati > Pseudomonadota > Gammaproteobacteria > Pseudomonadales > Pseudomonadaceae > Pseudomonas > Pseudomonas aestiva. The sequence continues at coordinate 4,141,072 of NZ_CP150916.1, forward strand.
CTGGCATATCCTGCCGGTGATCCACCTGGTGTCGCTGGCCTATGTGATCATCTACCTGGCCCAGGTGCAGGTACCGGTGCTACACGGCTTCGGCCGCTTCGGCGACTATTCCTACGGCCTCTACCTGTTCAACTTCCCGGTCCAGCAACTGCTCATGCACTGGTTTCCCGACAGCTTCTCGCTGCCCGGCTTCCTGCTGGTGAGCTACGTCCTGACCCTGGGCTTCGCGGTGCTCTCCTGGCACCTGATCGAGGCGCCGGCGCTGAGATTCAAGCCGCGCCGCCAGGCCCCGACCGCGCCGGTGGCACCGGCCTGACCCCGGATGGCCGGTCGCCTCAGCCGAGGCGACCGGCGAGGGCGAAACCGGCCAGGGTCAACAGCAAGGATCCCAGCACATGGATGGTGATGGTGAGCGCCGCCCAGCCCAGGCGACCGCTCTGCAGCAGCCCCACCACCTCGGCGGAAAAGGTCGAGAAGGTGGTGAAACCGCCGCAGAAGCCGGTCACCAGCAGCAATCGCCACTGGGCTTCCAGCCCCGGATAGCGGGAAAACAGTCCCAGCGCCAGACCGATGACGAAGCCGCCGACCAGGTTCACCAGCAGGGTGCCCAGGGGCAGCAGTGGGAACAGCGCATTCAGCCGCAGGCCGACCCACCAGCGACAGGCGCTGCCCAGGGCACCGCCAACCATCACCGCGAACAGCGCATAGGGCATCTCAGACTCCTCTCAACGACGGCGGGCGGCCAGGAGCAGGACGGCAATGCCGGCCAGGGCGGACAACAGCGACCCCAGCAGCACGCCGATCTTGACCTCGTCGACCAGGAAGGGCGCCCCTGGAAAGGCCAGGGCACCAATGAACAGACTCATGGTAAAGCCAATGCCGCAAAGCAGCGCTACACCATAGAGCTGTAGCCAGCTGGCGCCTTCGGGCAGTCGCGCCAGACCGCTGCGGATGGCCAGCACCGCCATCAGCGTGATGCCTACCTGCTTGCCGAGAAACAGCCCCAGGGTCACACCCAGCGGGACCGGATCCAGCAGGTTGGCGGGCGACATCCCGGCTAGGGACACCCCGGCATTGGCAAAGCCGAACAGGGGCACGATCAGAAAGGCCACCCAGGGGTGCAGCGCGGACTCCAGCCGGAGCAGCGGCGAGGCATCGTCGGCCTCGGTATCGCCCAGCGGAATGAACAGCGCCAGGATCACCACGGCCAGGGTCGCATGGATGCCCGAGCGCAGCATGCAGAACCACAGCAGCGCCCCGACCAGCAGATAGGGCAGCAGGGCGGTGACCTTGAGGCGATTGAGCAGGAACAGCACGGCCACCAGACCGGCCGCGGCCAGCAGCATGGTGGTGGAGAGGTCGCTGGTATAGAACAGCGCGATGATCAGCACGGCGCCGAGGTCATCGAGGATCGCCAGCGCCGAGAGAAACACCTTGAGCGATGCCGGCACCCTCGAACCCAGCAGCGACAGCACGCCGAGGGCGAAGGCGATGTCGGTGGCGGCGGGAATGGCCCAGCCGGCGAGCGTCTGGGAGTCGTGGCGATTGACCAGGGCATAGAGCAGCGCCGGCACCAGCATGCCACCCAAGGCGGCGAGACCCGGCAGGGCGCGATCGCCCCAGCTGGCGAGTTGGCCGACCGCCATCTCGCGCTTGATCTCCAGCCCCACCAGCAGGAAGAAGATGGCCATCAGGCCGTCGTTGATCCAGTGACCGAGCGAAAGGCCACCCACATACCAGTGCAGACTGGCGAAATAGCCGTCGGCCAGCGGCGAGTTGGCGACGATGAGGGCGATGGCCGCGGCCACCATCAGCACGATACCGCCGGCCGCTTCGGCGGCGCAGAAGCGATTGAGAAAGGCCAGGGCCTTGGCGGGGGAAGGCAGAGGTGACATGGGCAGCAGGACTCCGCGCGGCGGCCCGACCTGCGCTCGATTCAACCTGTCCTACCGCACGATTGCGGCGACACCCAGCCGATAATCCTACTACGGCAGCGCGGGTGGTCGCAGCAGAAAATCGCTTCGGGACCGCGGCCGCTCTGGGTCGCCGCCCGGCCGCTTGCGGTGGCTGCCCGCGGTCCTCGCCCACCTTGCCAGGGCTCCATACAGAGAGGACCATCGGCGACCTCGTTCGACCCAGCAGCTGCTCGCCCATGTCCCAGCAACCCCCTGCACCCTCCCTCCTCGCCCGTCTGCTCCAGGGCCTGCGTGCCTTCTGGCCAGCGCCCTTGCCCATCGACGGTCGCGAACGCCTGCGCGCCAGCCTGGGCGCCGGCCTCGGCATCCTGCTCGCCGCGCTCCTGGCGGCCTGGTGGCTGGAAGGCCAGCCGGTGCATCAGCATGGCGCCCTGGCGCTGGCCCTGGTGGCGCCGCTGGGCGCCAGCGCCGTGCTGGTGTTCGCCCTGCCCTCCAGTCCGCTGGCGCAGCCCTGGTCGGTAGTGGGTGGCAATACCCTGTCGGCGCTGATCGGCATCACCTGCGCGCTGTGGATTCCCGAAGCCAACCTGGCCGCCGCGGTGGCGGTTGCGCTAGCCATCGCCGCCATGTTCACGCTGCGCTGTCTGCACCCCCCGGGCGGCGCCTCGGCGCTGCTGATGGTGCTGATCGGCGCCCAGGATTTCAGCTATGCCTGGAGTCCGGTGGCGCTGGACTCGCTGCTGCTGGTGAGTGCCGGCCTGCTCTACAACAACCTGACCCGGCGCCCCTGGCCCCATGTGCCACGCCCGGCCGAGCCGAGCGGCGAGACGCGCCTGCAGCGCGCCGACCTGGACGCCGTGCTGGCGCGCTACAACCAGGTGCTGGACATCAGCCGCGACGACCTCGCCGAATTGCTCGAACAGGTGGAGGCGCGTGCCTACCAGCGCAAGATGGGCGAATTGCGCTGCGCCGATGTCATGAGCCACGAACCGGTAACGGCCCGTGCCGAGATGCCGCTGCAGGAAGCCTGGGCGCTGATGCGCGCCCGCCGCATCAAGGCGCTGCCGGTGGTGGATCGCCAGGGCCATCTGCTGGGCATCGTCACCGTCGCCGACTTCATGCGGCAGATCGACCTGGACGTCCACGAAGGCCTCGGCTGGCGCCTGCGCTCGCTGGTCCGGCCGAAGGCCCGCCAGGACGAAAACAGCGTCGGCCACATCATGACCCGCACCGTGCGGGTGGCCAGCGCCGACCGCCTGCTGATCGACCTGGTGCCGGTGTTTTCCGAGAACGGCCACCGCCACATCCCCATCATCGATGGCTCGCGCCGCCTGGTCGGCATCATCACCCAGTCGGATCTGATCCGGGCGCTGTACCAGGCGGTACGAGCCTAGGGCTCACACCTGGAAGCGATTCACCAGCCCCTGAAGGTCCACCGCCAGCCGAGACAGCTCCTGGCTGGCGGCGTTGGTCTGGCGGGCACCGTCGGCGGACTGGGTGGAGAGATCGCGGATGTTGACCAGATTGCGATCCACTTCCCGGGCCACCTGCGCCTGCTCTTCGGCCGCGCTGGCAATCACCAGGTTGCGCTCGTACATCTCGCCGATGCGGGTATTGATCTCTTCCAGCGCCACCCCGGCGGTTTCCGCCAGGGCACGCGTGGCCTGGGCGCGCTCACTGCTGCTGTGCATGGAGCCCAGGGCCTGACTGGCACCGCTGCGCATGCCCGAGACCATCTGTTCGATCTCGTGGGTGGACTGCTGGGTGCGGCTGGCCAGGGCGCGCACCTCGTCGGCCACCACGGCGAAACCACGCCCGGCCTCGCCGGCCCGCGCCGCCTCGATGGCCGCATTGAGCGCCAGCAGGTTGGTCTGTTCGGCGATGGCGCGAATGACGTCGAGCACCTTGCCGATGTCCTGGGACTGCTCGGCGAGCCGCTGGACCAGGGTCCCGGTGGCGGACACCTCGTCGGACAAGGCGGCGATGGCGCCCAGGGTGTCGGCGACCCGGGTCTGGCCCTGCTGCGCGGCCTGGCTGGAAGCCCGCGAGGCTTCGGAGGTGGAGACGGCGTTGCGCGCCACCTCGTCCACCGCGGTGCTCATCTCGGTGACGGCCGTGGCTGCCTGTTCAAGCTCGTCGTTCTGTTGCTGCAAGCCCTGCCCAGCGGCCTCGGTGACCGCGTTGAGCTCTTCGGCAGCGGTCGCCAGCTGGGTGGAGGAGCCGGCGATGCGCGAGAGGGTCTCGCGCAGTTGCGCCTGCATCTGCTGCAGGGCGCGCTGCAATTCGCTCACCTCGTCGCGGCCTTGCACGGCCAGGGTCTGGGTCAGGTCGCCCTGAGCGACGCGGCGGGCGGCCAGCAGCGCCTCGCGCAGCGGTCCGACGATGCTGCGGGTCAGCAGCCAGGCCATCAGTACCGTGGCCAGGGCGGCCAGGGCGATCACCGCGATGACGATCAGCCGCGAGGCGGCGTAGCGGTCCGCCGAGATCTTGCCGTCGCGTTCGATGCCCTCGGCATAGAAGTCGCCCAACTCGCCCAGCTGCTTGCCGGTGCCGTCCACCACCGGCTTCATGTCCACCAGGGTCAGTTTGTTGAGCGCGGCGGTATCGCCACGGCGGGCCAGGGCGAAGGACTCGGTCATGCCCTGCTGATAGGTGGCGAAATCACGCTTGAAGAGGTCCCAGCGCTGGTGCTCCTCGGGGGTATCGACAAAGACCTCATAGGCCTTGATGCCGTCCATGAGCACCTTGTTGCGTGCCTCGTACTGACCGACGTAGGTATCGATGTTGCGCGGGTCCGAATCCAGCGCCAGGCGCAGGGAAATGGTACGGATGCGCAACATGTTCTCGCGAATGGCGTCCACCGCGCGGATGCTGGGCACCCAGTCACGCTCCGTCACTACCTGGCGCTCGCGGATACCCGCCATCTGTGCCAGGGAAAACAGCCCGAGAAAGGCCATCATCAGGGCAATCAGGCCGAAGCCCAGGGCAGCCCGAGGCGCGATGTTGCAATTGCGTAACAGCATGGAAGTCTCCGTGGCCTCTGGCCCTGTTGTTGTCAGACAACAGATATCGGCTGCTACCCCTGGGGCTTGAGCACAGCGGTCGCAGCGAACCTCGCCGCGTTTTCGCCGTCTCAAAGGCACTGTCGCCCATTCCGGGCGACCTGCCAGGAATGTTCGGATGAAAACCGGTCCCTCTCGTGCCTCCCCGTTCTCCGCGCCTCGTGCGCTGCTCGCCAGCCTGGTCCTGGGCGGCGGTCTGCTGCTCGCGGGCTGCGCCGGCAATCCGCCGACCGCGCAGATGGCCGTGACCCAGTCGGCCGTCAACGAAGCCGTGAGCGGCGGCGGCAACCAGTTCGCTCCGATCGAGACCAAGTCGGCCCAGGACAAGTGGACCCAGGCCCAGGCAGCCCTGTCCAACGAGAAGTACGACGAAGCCAAGCAACTGGCCGAGCAGGCCGAGTGGGATGCCCGTCTGGCGACCCGCAAGACCCAGGCCGCCAAGGCCGCGGCGGCGCTGCAGGATGCCCAGAACAGCATCCAGCAGATCCGTGAGGAAGGTCAGATCAACCTGCAGCTGCAACAGAATCTACAGAAAAAGGTGCAGCAGTAAGGCTGCCCGCTCTCTTGAAGGACGAAACCATGCGTAAACGTTTTCTGCTCCCGCTGATGTCGGCGCTGACCCTGACCCTGGCCGCCTGCGCCACCCCGCCCAACCCCAATCTGGAAAAGGCGCGCAACGACTACGCCGCCCTCGAATCCCAGCCCCAGGCCACCCAGCTGGCGGCACTGGAAACCAAGGATGCCGGCACCTGGCTGGCCAAGACCGACAAGGCCTACAAGGACGGTGAGAACGAGCGCACCGTCGACCAGTTGGCCTACCTGACCCAGCAACGCATCCAGACCGCCATGCAGACCATCAAGCTGCGCATGGCCGAGGCCGAGCTGAAGAAGGTCGACGCCCAGCGCGGCGAAACCCGCCTGAACACCCGCACCGAGCAGCTGCAGCAACTGCAGAAGGCGATCAAGTAAGGTTCAGGGCGCAGGGTTCTTTCGGGAATCCTGCGCCTCCTGCCGTGGTCCTCTACTGACCTGCGAGCGTCCTGCTCGCCACAGTCCGGAGGATCTCTCATGCACGCCATACGCCTACGCAAACCCGGTGGTCTGGACCAGCTGGAAGCCTGCGAACTGCCTGATCCCGGGCAGCCGGGGGCTGGCGAGATCCGGGTGCGGATCAAGGCCAGCTCGCTGAATTTCCATGACCTGGGCGTGGTGCTGGGCAAGATGCCGACCGCCGATGGGCGCATTCCGATGTCCGACGGCGCCGGCGTGGTCGAGGCCGTGGGCGCCGGGGTCAGCGAATTCGCCGTGGGCGATCACGTGGTCTCGACCTTCTTTCCCCACTGGCTGGATGGCGAGCCGCCCATCGATGACTTTTCCACGACCCCTGGCGATGGCGTCGACGGCTTCGCCTGCGAGGTGGTGGTACGCCCGGCCACGGCCTTCACCCTGGCGCCCAAGGGCTACAGCCATGCCGAGGCGGCGACCCTGACCACCGCCGGACTCACCGCCTGGCGCGCCCTGGTGGTGGATGGCGGACTCAAGGCCGGCGACAGCGTGCTGGTCATGGGTACCGGCGGGGTGTCGATCTTCGCCCTGCAAATGGCCAAGGCCATGGGCGCCACGGTGATCGCCACCTCCTCCTCGGACGAGAAGCTGCAGCGCGCCTATGCCCTGGGCGCCGATCACCTGATCAATTACCGCGACGAACCGGAATGGGGTGCCAAGGTGCAGGCCATCACCGGCGGCCGTGGCGTCGACATCGTGGTGGAAGTGGGCGGCCCGGCGACCCTGGCGCAGTCGATCCAGGCCGCGCGTATCCATGGTCACCTGGCGCTGATCGGGGTGCTCACCGGCGTCGAGGGGCAAGTCCCCACGGCCAATCTAATGCGCCGCCATCAGCGGCTGCAGGGGCTGATCGTCGGCAGCCGTCGCCAGCAGCAGGAGATGATCAAGGCGCTGGAAGGCAACGGCATTAAGCCGGTCATCGATCGCAGTTATCCGCTAGACGAAATCGCCGCGGCCTTCGCCTTCCAGAAGGACGGCAGCCACTTCGGCAAGATCGTCCTGGAGTTCTAACAATGGTCAGACAAAAGCCGGACTGACACCGGCAAGGCTCTGCTAGACTTCCGGAATCGTCTCGTCGCGTTCCGGAAGTCTCGATGACCTCGCCAGATCCCCTTCCCTATCTCGTCGTCATCGAAGACAACAGCCTGCTCGCCGAGCTGCTGAGCAACCATCTCGAAGACCGCCTCTGCTGGACCTGTCGGCAGTTCGACAATGCCGACGATGCCCTGGTGCATCTGCTCCAGCAGCAGCAGGCCCCCGGGCTGGTGATCACCGATCACCTGATGCCCGGCCAGCTGCGCGGCGGTGAGCTGGCCGAAATGCTGCTCCAGCGCTGGCCTGCGCTGCCCATGGTCATCACCTCGGGCTATGGCTACGAGATCACCACGGCGCTGCCCCCGCAGGTGATATTCCTGCAGAAGCCCTGGACGCTCGATGAGGTGGATTCGGCGGTACGCCTCGCACGCGCACGTCAGGCGGACGGTTAGACGCCCAGCTGGCCGCAGGCCTTCAGCAACTGGTCGATGGTCCAGGGCTTGGGCAGGAACAGCGCCCGGTCTTCGCGTTCGGCGTACTGCTGTCCGGTATAGCCGGACGACACCAGTATCGGCAACTGCGGAAAACGTTGGCGGACCTGTTTGGCCAGGGCGAGACCATCCAGCCGACCGGGCATGCGCACGTCGGTGAAGAGGAGATCAGGCGGCAGCGGGTCGGCTTCGAACCAGCACCAGGCGGCATCGGCGGTGTCGAACGACTGGACGGCATAACCCTCCATCTCGAACACCTCCGTCGCCAGCGATCGCAGTACAGGATCGTCCTCGACTACCAGCACAGTGGTAACGGCTGCGGAAGAAACTACATCGGTCATGGCAACGCTACTTCATTAGTACGACTAAATAGACCGAAATTACTCGAATTGGATCACAACCCTCGGATGGACGGCTGGCCGCTTGGTACCGGCACTTGTCTGATGCCGTAACGGCTACTTAATTCCCTGCCTGTCGGAAAAAGGTGCTGGCAGATCGCTAGCCGGCGCCCGACTCTCTTACTCTAAGGCTCTTGCTGGACGTCATTGGCGTCCGCTTCCGCTGCCCACGCGCTTGAAAGATCCCATGGCTGAATCCGCTCCCTCCCACGCTGAACTCCAGGCCGAAGTCCGCCGCCTCCGCGCCGCGCTCGACCAGTGCACCGCGCTGCCACCCCAGGACGCCCAGCGGCGCCTGGCGATCTTCGATGGCGCCATCGATTTCGCCATGGTCGTACTGGATCCGGCCGGGGTCATCACCGACTGGAACACCGGCGCCGAGCGCCTGCTGGGCTGGACCGCCACAGAGATTCGCGGCGCCCCGGCAGAGTGCTTCTTCACCCCGGAAGACAACCGGAACGGCCGGGCCGCGCTGGAAATGCGGCTGGCGCTGCAGGACGGTCGCGCCGAAGACGAACGCTGGCACCTGCGGCGCGACGGCACCCGCTTCTGGGCCAGCGGCGAGATGCATCCGCTGCACGACGACGCCGGCCGCCATACCGGCTTCGTCAAGATCCTGCGCGACCGCACCCCCCAGCATCTGGCCGGCGAGGCCCTGCGTGACAGCCAGCGCCACGTCGGCGAGGTACAGCGGCAACTGGCGGAGAGCGAGCGCTACTGGCGCGGCCTGTTCGAGCAACTGGACGAGGGCTTCATCCTTGGCACCATCCTGCGTGATGACCAGGGCCATGGCCGGGACTGGCGCTACGACCAGGTCAACCGCGCCTGGTGCACCCACTTCGGCCTGAGCGCGGAGCAGACGATCGGCCAGACCGCCCGCACCCTGTTTCCCGAACTCGAAGACCTCTGGGTGGAGGATTTCACCCGGGTGGTGGATACCGGCCAGTCGTTCAGCTACGTGCGGCAATTCCAATTCAACGGCCGCTGGTACGAGGGCCATGCGCACAAGGCTGGCCCGGACAGCTTTCTGGTGCTGTTCCTGGATGTCACCGAGCGCGAGCAGGCCGCCCAGGCCACCCGTGACGAAGAGCGCTATCGCCGCGCCCTGGCGGAGTTGGGCGAAGGCTTCAGCCAGCTGAACGACATCGAGGCGGTCACCGAACTCGCCTGCACCGCCCTGGGCACCATCCTGAATGCCCATCTGGTGGGCTACGGTCTGGTGGACGCCGAGACCGAGACCATCGCCGTGGAACGCGACTGGACGATCCCGGGCGCCCGCAGCCTGATGGGCACGCTGAATTTTCGCGACTACGGCAGCTACAGCGAGGCCTTCAAGCGCGGCGAAACCGTGGTGATCGAGGACGTGCAGCAAGACCCTCGTACCCGTGACAACCTCGCGGCCCTGCAACGCCTGGAGACCCGCGCCCTCGTCAACCTGCCGCTGTTCGAGCACGGCAACCTGGTGGCCCTGCTCTATGTCTGTTCCAGTCAGCCGCGGCGCTGGACGCCGGCCGAGCTGCAGTTCATCCGCGAGGTCGCCAATCGCACCCGCTCGGCCACGGCGCGACTGACCGCGGAACGTGCCCTGCGCGACAGCGAACTCAATCTGCGCCTGGTGGCCGACACCCTGCCCTGCCTGATCGCCTTCGTCGATCGCGACCTGATCTATCGCTTCGCCAATATCGAGGCGCCCAAGTGGTTCAAGGACGCGCCGCAGAGCATCTTGGGCCGCAGCATGGCCGAGGTGTTCGCGCCGGAGCTGTTCGCCGCCCGGCGTCCGGCCATCCAGGCCGCCCTGGACGGTACCCCGGCGCGACTGGACCTGCCGTGGGCCTGGCCGGATGGCCGCCGGCGCATCGCCGACATCCACTACCGCCCACGGCGCGATGCGCGCGGTGCGGTGGACGGCTTCTATGTCTTCGCCCAGGACGTCACCATCCAGCGCGACGCCCAGGCGCTGATCCAGGCGCAGAATCTCAGCCTCAGCCAGGAGGTCCAGGCCCGTACCGCCGAGCGCGATCGGCTCTGGGCGCTCAGCGAAGACCTGCTGCTCACCGCCGACTTCACCGGGCAGCTCCTGCGGGTCAGCCCGTCTTGGTCGCGCGGCCTGGGCTATTCCGAGGCCGAGTTGCTCAGCCGCCCCTACACCGAACTCATCCATCCCGATGATCTGCCCGGCGTGCTGGTGGCGCTGGACGAACTGCGCCGCAGCGGCCTGCCGGCGCGGGTGGAGAATCGCGTCCAGGCGGCGGACGGCAGCTGGCGCTGGCTGTCCTGGACGCTGTCGATGGACACCGAACAGGATCGCCTCACCGGCGCCGGGCGCGACATCACCCGGGAAAAGGACGCCGCGGAAACCCAGGCGCTGCTGGAAGAGCAGTTGCGCCAGTCGCAGAAGATGGAAGCGGTCGGCCAACTCACCGGCGGCCTGGCCCACGACTTCAACAACCTGCTCGCCGGTATCGTCGGCAGTCTGGACCTGCTCACGGTGCGCATCGGCCAGGGTCGGCTGAACAATCTCGAGCGCTACACCACCGCCGCCCAGGGCGCCGCCATTCGCGCCGCCGCCCTGACCCACCGGCTGCTGGCCTTTTCCCGCCGGCAGACGCTGGACCCCAAGCCCACCGACGTCAATCGCCTGGTGGCCGGCATGGAAGACCTGATCCGCCGCACGGTGGGGCCGGCGATCCAGATCGAGGTGGTGGCCAGCAGCGAGCTGTGGTCGACCCTGGTCGATCCGCCGCAGCTGGAAAACGCCCTGCTCAATCTCTGCATCAACGCCCGCGACGCCATGCCCGAGGGCGGCCGGATCTTCATCGAGACCGCCAATCGGGCGCTGGATGCGCGCATGGGCCGGGTCCGCGACCTCGACCCGGGCGAATACATCGCCCTCTCGGTGACCGACAACGGCTGCGGCATGCCGCCCGAGGTGATCGCCAAGGCCTTCGATCCCTTCTTCACCACCAAGCCGATCGGGGTGGGCACCGGGCTCGGCCTGTCGATGATCTACGGCTTCGTGCGCCAGTCCGGCGGCCAGGCACGCATCCATTCCCAGGTCGATCAGGGCACCAGCGTCACCCTCTTCCTGCCGCGCCATCGCGAAGTGGCCACTGGCGTTGACCTCGCCGCCAGCCAGCCGACCCTGCCGCGCCAGGGCCACGGCGAAACGGTGCTGGTGGTGGATGACGAACCCACGGTGCGGATGCTGGTGGTGGAGGTGCTGGAAGAACTGGGCTACGCCGCCCTGGAAGCGGCGGATGCCAGCTCCGGGCTGCGCCTGCTGGAATCCGATGTGCGCATCGACCTGCTGATCAGCGATGTCGGCCTGCCTGGCGGGATGAACGGCCGGCAGATGGCCGATGCCGCCCGCCAGCGCCGCCCCGGACTCAAGGTGCTGTTCATCACCGGCTACGCCGAAAATGCCGTGGTCGGCAACGGCCACCTGGAGCCCGGCATGCACGTGATGACCAAACCCTTCGCCATGGACGCCCTGGCGGTGCGCATCCGCGATCTGATCGTAGGGACCTGAGGGCCGCTTTCGAGCGGATCACCCCCTCACCCCAGCCCTCTCCCAGAGGGAGAGGGGGCGGTTGGGATGCCCTGGGTGGATAAGGGTGCAGCCTTCCACGAATGGAGGCAGGCTTGCCCAGTGGAAAACGCTGCGCGGTTTTCCACGCTACGGTGACGCTGCCGGAGTGCACGAACCACAACCCCGCACCAGGCTTAATCGCCCCCTCTCCCCCTGGGAGAGGGCTGGGGTGAGGGCGCTCCAGCACAGAGGCTTCGCCGCGCTCAACCCAACCTACCGGATCTCCGTCGGCACCCGCACCCAGCCTTCCATCAGGCGGCGGGCGCTGCGGCTCATGCTGGCCTTTTCCACCTGCCAGATACCGGCGACCTCGCGGGCCTGGGCGCCGACCGCCACAGTGCCGGCGGTGTGCGCTATCCGTACCTGGCGACCGCCCAGGTTGCCGGTCAGGGCATGAACCAGGGTCCCGGGTAGCGCCGCGGCCACCGCCACGGCGACCGCGCCGGTACCGGGGATGGCGTGATGCAGCTTGCCCATGGAGATCATCCGCGCGATGACATCGAGTTCCTCGGCCTGCACCTGCTTGCCACCGGCTACCCGGTAGGTCTGGGGCGCGGCGACCAGGCACAGCTTGGGCGTATGCGGGCGTTCCGCCGTCGCCTGGGCAGCCGTGGCGGCCAGGCCCATGGCGACCGCGCCCGCTGCGCGCAGGGTTTCCATGCGCGCCAGCAGCGCCGCATCGCCGTTGATCTGCGCCTGGGTCTCGGTGCCGCTGAGACCCAGGGTCTCCGCCCGCACGAAAATGGTGGGATTGCCGGCATTGAGCAGGGTCACCGGCAGTCGGCCCAGCTCCGGAACATAGAGTTCGTCAACGGCCCGCCCGGTGGGCAGCACGCTGCCATCGGTACCGGTGGGGTCGAGAAAATCGAGCACCACCTCGGCCGCCGGAAAGGCCACGCCGTCGAAACGAAAATCGCCTTCTTCCTGCACCTCGCCATTGGCCATGGGGACATGGGCGAGAATGCGCTTGCCGAGATTGGCCTGCCAGATGCGTACCCTGGCCATGCCCTCGCGCGGCGCCTCGACTAGCCCCTCGCTGATGGCGAAGGGCCCGACGGCGGCGCTGAGATTGCCGCAGTTGCCCGACCAGTCGATCACCGGGGCCTCGATGGCCGGGGCGCCGAACAGGTAGTCGACGTCACAGTCCGGGCGGCTGGAGGGCGCGATCACCACCACCTTGCTGGTGCTGGAGGTGGCGCCGCCCATGCCGTCGATCTGCTTGCCGTAGGGATCGGGGCTGCCGATCACCCGCAGCAGCAGCGCATCGCGCGCCGGACCGGCCGGCGGCAGGTCGCGGCCATGGAAGAACACGCCCTTGCTGGAACCGCCGCGCATGTAGACGGCGGGAATACGCAGTTGCGGCATCTAAGGTCTCCCATGGGGTGCCTAGGCGAGATAGCGCCCGAACCAGCCCAGGGTACGGTCCCAGGCCAGGCGCGCGGCGGCTTCGTCGTAGCGCGGGGTGGAATCGTTGTGGAAACCATGGTTGGTGCCGGCATAGCGATGCACCTCATAGGTCTTGCCGGCCGCCTTGAGCGCCGCTTCGTAGGCGGCAGCGCCCTCGTTGATGCGCGGATCGTTCTCGGCGTAATGGATCAGCAGCGGCGCCTTGATCGCGGCCACCTCCTCGGCGCGCGGCTGGCGACCATAGAAGGGCACGGCCGCAGCCAGTTCGGGATAGGCCACGGCGGCCGCATTGGCCACCCCGCCGCCGTAGCAGAAACCGGTGATGCCGACCTTGCCGGTGCTGAATTCGTGGCCCATCAGGGTTTCCACGGCGGCGAAGAAGTCGTTCATCAGTTTCTCGGGATCGACCTGCTGCTGCAGTTCGCGGCCCTTGTCGTCGTTGCCGGGATAGCCGCCCATGGAGGTGAGGCCGTCCGGCGCCAGGGCCAGATAGCCGGCCTTGGCCAGGCGTCGGGCGACGTCTTCGATATAGGGATTGAGGCCGCGATTCTCGTGGACCACAACCACCGCCGGCACCTTGCCGCTGGCCTTGGCCGGGCGCACCAGATAACCGCGGACCCGCCCATGCCCCTTGGGCGAGGGATAGTAGACGTATTCGGCGACGATATCCGGATCGGTGAACTCGACCTGGGTGGCCAGGGCATAGTTGGGTGTCAGGGCCGCCAGCACTCCGGTGGCCGACAGCCCCAGCACCGCGGCGCAGGCGCCGGCACGGTCGAGGAAGTCGCGACGGCTGATGCGACCGTGCACATAGAAGTCGTAGAGTTCGAGCAGTTCGGGCGAGAAATCCTTGGCGGTGAGGCGGGTCATCGCGGCGCTCCTCTGGCGGGAAACAAGGCATCCGGCCCGATTGGCCAGGCGCCCTGGGGGCTCCCGAGTGTGCCGCGAATCATCTGACTATGCCACTGCCCGTCTTAGCTGGAGACCTGCAATGCGTGCAGCACGGCGATCAGCGCCTCGAAGCTGACCGGCTTGTTCAGATGCCGGTTGAAGCCCGCCGCCCGCGCCTTGTCGACGTCCAGCCGGGTGCCATAGCCGGACAGCGCCACCGCCGGGGTGCCGACGTTGCGATCGCCCGCCCGCACCTGGCGCAGGAATTCGTGGCCGTCCATCTCCGGCATGCCGATGTCGGAAAGGATGATGTCGAAATCCTGCGTCTGGGCCAGCAGCAGGCCCTGCCGGGAATCGGTGGCGGTAGTGACTCGCACGCCCTCCTCCTCCAGCAGCAGCTGCAGGGTCTCGACGATGTCGGGAGAGTCGTCCACCAGCAGGACCCGCAATCCGGCGATGGATTGGTCATCCGCGCGCGCCTCCGGCGCAAGCCGCCGCTCGTCCTCGCACAGGGGCAGCCAGACGCTGAAGCGCGCGCCCTGGTCGAGTCCGGCGGAATGGGCTTCGATGCGCCCGCCGTGGGCTTCCACCAGTTGTTTGACCAGTGCCAGGCCGATCCCAAGGCCGTGCTGGGCGCGGGCGGTGTACTTCATTTCCGCCTGGCCGAACATCTCGAACACCCGCGGCAGGAAGTCCGGCTCTATACCCTGGCCGGTATCGGTGACGTCCAGCCGGGCTTCAACGCCTTCGATCCCCAGGGCGATCTCCACCCGCCCACCGGCCGGGGTGAACTTGACGGCATTGTTGAGCAGATTCCAGACGATCTGGCCGACACGGGTCGCGTCCGCCTGCACAAACAGCGGCGCTTTCAGTAGCTGCAGGCTGCTGACCTCGACCTCACCCGCCAGCGGCCGGATCACCTCGACGATCTCGCGCAGCTGCTGCACCAGATCCAGGCTCTGGCGCTCCAGCTTGAGCTTGCCGGTACGGATACGCGACAGGTCGAGCAGGTCGTCGATGATCTGCGCCTGGCTGCGCACGGCGCGCTGGATGGCCTCGGTGGCACGCCGCGCCAGGGGCACGTCGCGCAGCACCGGCGAACGGGTCAGCAGCTCGCTGTTGAGCTGGATGAGATTGAGCGGGTGCTTGAGTTCGTGGGACATCACCGCGAAGAACTCGTCCTTGAGCTGCACCAGGGCGCGCTGCTGTGCCTGCTGATTGGCATTCTCGCTGGCACGGACGTGATCGGCGGTGGCGTCCCGGGCGATCTTGGCATAGCCGCGACCGCCCGAGGCATTGCTCATGCGACTGAGTACCCCGGTGCAATAGAGGCGGCTGCCATCCTTGCGCCTGAGCCAGCGTTCATCCTGAGCGGCGCCCTGCTCGTCGGCCTGGCGCAGCTCCGCTTCCGGAACCTGGGCGGCCAGGTCTTCCGGCGTGAAGATCAGGCCCATGGGCTGCCCCAGCGCCTCGCGTTCGCTATAGCCGAACAGCCGGGTGGCGCCCCCGTTCCAGCTGTTGATGATGCCGCCGGCATCCAGGGTGACGATGGCATAGTCATGGATGTTCTGCGCCATGAGGCGCATGTTTTCCTCGCCATCGCGGGCACGATCCTGGGCCTTGCGCCGCTCGGTGATGTCGATGAAGGTCAGCACCGCACCTTCGATGCGGTCCTCCGCGGTACGGTAGGGCAGCAACCGGGCCAGGTACCAGCGGTCATCGTGGCTGCGAACCTCCCGCTCGATCTGGCCGAGGGACTCGAAGACCTGATTGGCATCGGTGGCCAGCTCCGGATAGTCCAGGCGATGGGTGATGTCGAGCAGCGAGCGGCCGGTATCGCTGACGATGATGTTGAAGATGCTGGCGGCGCGCGGCGTGAATCGCTTGATGCGCATGCCCCGGTCGACGAACACCGTGGCGATGTCGGTGGAGGTGATGAGGTTCTGCAGATCGTCGTTGATCTTGCCGGTTTCCTCGATCTTGGACTTGAGCTCGTAGTTGACGGTGATCAGCTCTTCGTTGATCGACTGCAACTCTTCCTTGCTGGTCTCCAGCTCCTCGGTGGCCGAGCGCAATTCCTCGTTGATCGCCTGCAGCTCTTCGTTGGAGGCCTTGAGCTCCTCGGTGGAGGTCTCGGACTGCTCGATGGTCAGCTGCAGCTGCTCCTTGGTGCGCTGCAACTCGGCTTCCAGCTGGGTGAGGACGCTGTCCTTGGCTTCGACGTGATCGCTGACGGAATCGGCGCTCATGACATCTTCGACTTCATCGAAGAGCACCAGCAGGTAGTCGGTGTTGGTGTCGCTGTCGCGGAACGGCCGTACCACCATGTTGATGTAGTAGCTGCGGTCGTCGCGCTGGATATGCACGCGTCGCGCCTCGACGCTCTTGTTGCTCTGCAGCGCCTGAAACAGGGCGGTACGCAGCTCCAGGCGCAACTCCTCCAGCACCAGCGCCGGCAGGCTGTAGCTGGGCTCGCCGCCGACGTACCTCAGGAAGCGCCCGGCCCGCTCGGAGAGGTGCACGATGTTGGATTCGCGATCGACGATGATGCTTGGCGGGGCATATTGCTCCAGCACCCGCTGATGCACCTCGGCAAAGGACACCTTGTTGCGCCGACCGACCTGGTGCGGTGGCAGGCGCACGCTGTGCACACCCGGATTGAGATTGAGCAGCGGCGTGGGACGCACCACGCTGGTCGTGTGCTTGGCCCGATAGATGCGGTTCTTCTTGTCGACCGTGGCGAACAGGCTGCTCTGCACATCGGCCGACTCGGAACTGCCGAGAAACAGGTAGCCACCCGGCTTGAGGGCGAAATGGAAGGTGTGCAGGATCTCGGCCTGCACCTCGCGATCCAGATAGATCAGCAGATTGCGGCAGCTGATGAGATCGAGCCGGGAAAACGGCGGATCGCTGAGCAGGTTGTGCTGGGCGAACAGCACCTTCTCGCGCAGCTCCTTTTTCACCCGGTACTGATTCTGCTCCCTGAGCAGGTGCTGGCGCAGCCGGGCGGGGGCGACGTCGGTGACGATGGAACCGGGATAGACGCCATAGCGCGCCATCGCCAGGGCGTGCTCGTCGAGATCGGTGGCAAAGACCTGCAGGCGCGCGTCCGACTGGCGCAACTCGGCCTGCTCGGTCAGCAGCATGGCCAGCGAATAGGCCTCCTCACCGCTGGAGCAGGCGGCGCTCCACACCCGCAGCTCCTGATCCTCCCCGGCCGGCAGGTGCTCGAATAATTCCGGAATGACGTCGCGTTCCAGGGCCTCGAAGGCCTCGCGGTCGCGGAAGAAATTGGTCACGCCGATGAGCATGTCCTTGAGCAGCGCCGGTGTCTCTTCCGGATGATCATGGAGAAAACCGGCATAGGCCGGCATGTCGGCGATGGCGTTCACCTGCATGCGCCGCTCCACCCGGCGCAATACCGTGGCGGTCTTGTATTGCTTGAAATTGTGCCCGGTACGGGTGCGCAGCAGGGTGAGGATGTCGCGCAGCGCCAGTTGCATGGCCTTGCTCGACGGACCTGGAATCCGGGCTTCGAGATCGAGCTGGTGCAACTCGCCCTGGCTCAGGGTACTGAGGGTGGCGGCCAGCTCCAGCAGCTTTTGCGGCATCTCCACCACCGGCAGGACGAAGTCCACCACGCCGGCGGTGATGGCGCTCTTGGGCATGGAATCGAATTCGGCATCTTCCGGCGCCTGGGCGAGGGTCACCCCGCCCTGCTCCTTGATACGCCCCAGGCCCACCGAGCCATCGGCACCATTACCCGACAGGACGATGGCGACGGCATGGGTCTTGTGCACGTCGGCCAGGGCGCGAAAGAACAGGTCCACGGCGACATGATCGCCCTGGGGGCGCTCCGCCGGAGCCAGTCGCAGGTAACCGTCGTTCATGGTCAGATCGGAGCCGGGCGGGATCACATAGACGTGCTCGGCCTGGATGGGCACCGGCTGGGTGACCTGCTGCACCGGCAAGCGGGTCACTCGCTGCAGGATCTCGTCGAGATGACTCTGGTGCTCCCGCGACAGGTGCATCACCACCACGAAGGCCATGCCGCAATCGGCCGGCAGGGCTTCGAAGAAATGCAGCAGCGCCTGGATACCCCCGGCAGAGGCCCCAATCCCCACCACCGGAAACGGCAGGTCGCTGGGGGTCAGGTTCCTGGAGTTGTTGGGTCGGGCCACATCCGCCTGGTCGCTCATCTATCCGCCGTCTGAAAATCCGTAGTAAAGGGTGCGGCCGCGACCGCACCGGGCCCGCCTAGGACAGAAGGTCCATTCCGGCACGAAAGCCCCGCCGTCGGCGCGAGTATAACGAGCGCTCGCCACAAGGGCGGGTATCAGCCTGCCGTTAGGGGAAGCAGCCGATGTTTCCCCCACGTCCATGGGACCGAGGGGCGGTATGCGAGTGCGAACGGAGCCGCGTGTCGGATGCGTCGTCACTCTGGATACGCGCTTATCGCAGGCCATGGCGGTCCGCCGATGTGGCCGCTCCTGCAGGCTCCGACCTAACGGTAGGAGCGGCCCTTGGCCACGATAGATCCTGCGCGGGACTCGCCCCCTCTCCCACGTGGGGAGGAGAGTTGAGAGCATAAGGAAAGCTGGCGCTAGGATTCCGGTATTCCCGGTTGCTGGGCGAACCAGACAAGGAAGGCGGCCAGCCGCTGGTTGAATTCGGCGGCGCCCGCCTGAGGCCGCAGGGCTTCGGTGTAGAAGAACTCGAGCGCCGCCCCTTGCTCGGGATGCAGCCGCACCGCACGTGCCCGATGCTCTTCCAACGTCCAGGGCCAGTCGATCTCGTCGGTCCGACGCAGCACCAGAAGCGCGCGCAGTAGCCGTCGCGCCGCCTCCCGTTGTAGGCGCAGACGCTCGTCAGGCAGCTTGCCTACGGCGAGGGTGTGCAGATACCCCTGCAGCACAGGCACCACCGCGCCGTTCACTGCCCGAGCGACGGCAGCCTCTGGCTTGAACGGGGTAAAACGCCGCGCCAGATCCTCGCCCCATAGCCAGCGGCAATGATGCCTGAGCCAGAACCCCCAACTGAGGCGGTTGGCAGAGGCCAGGGCCTCGGCCCGGCGCCCCAGGTCGAAATCGATCTTGCTGACTTCGGGGTGGCCAAGCTCCAGCGCGCGCCGCAGTTGTTCCAGCTGGATCACCTGGGTGCCCGGGCAGGCATCGCTCAGGATCAGCGTGAGGTCCAGATCCGACTGCCCCAACCGCGCGCGACCCTCGGCCACGCTGCCATAGACATAGAGCGCGACTAGATGCGTGCCCAGCAAGGATGGCAACTGGCTGCGCACGGCGGCTAGCACCGCCTGGTACTCGGTCTGGAAGGGCACTTCCGGCACCTGGCGGATAAAACCCGCCGCATCCAATCCGCTTTTTGCCCTGCGCATCAGAACAACCCCAACTGCTGATCCAGCAACCGATCGAAGCGGTCGCCGACGAAGGGCAGGATGGCGTCGGCCACCGGCGCCAGCTGGCGCTGCACATAGTGATCGTAGTCCGGCGGCGCATGGGGCAGTTCGACCGGTTCGGCGCCCGAGGTGGTGATCAGGTAGCTGATCCAGCCGCCGCGGCGAAAGCGGCTGCGGCGTCCCAGGCGGGCGTTTTCCGCCTCCAGCAGCCGCGCCGCGCGGACCTGCGGCGAGAGGTTGCTCTGGTACTCCTCCAGCGGCCGGCGCAGGCGCTTGCGATAGACCAGCAGGTCGTCGAAGTCGCCGGCGCGGGTCTGGGCGACGAAGTCACGCACATAGTCCTCGTGGGGCTCGCCGGTGAAGATGCGCAGATACAGCTCGCGCTGGAAGCGCTGGGCCAACGGCGACCAGTCGCTGCGCACCGTCTCCAGGCCCTTGAACACCAGTTCCGGCTGACCCTCGGCACCCGGTCGCAGCCCGGCGTATCTTTTCTTGCTGCCCTCCTCCGCGCCGCGGATGGTGGGCATGAGAAAGCGGCTGAAGTGGGTCTCGTACTGCAGCTCCAGGTGGCTTTCCAGTCCCAGCTCGGTCTGCAGCTGCGCGCGCCAGTGGGCATTGACCGCCGCCACCAGGTCGCGACCGATGCGCTCGGCCTCGGCTTCGGCATGGGCAGCCCCGAGCCAGACGAAGGTGGAGTCGGTGTCGCCATAGATCACCCGATGACCGCGCGCCTCGATCAGCTCGCGGGTCTGGTGCATCACCGCGTGGCCGCGCAGGGTGATGGACGAGGCCAGGCGGTGATCGAAGAAACGGCAGTGAGGGGTGCCCAGCACGCCATAGAAGCTGTTCATGATGATCTTCAGCGCCTGGGCCAGGGGTGCGTTGCCGGCGCGCTTGGCGGCGTCGCGCCCCTCCCAGACCCGCGCCACCATCTCCGGCAGGCAGTGCCGGGTGCGATGGAAGCGCGCGCCGCGAAAGCCCGGTACCGTCTCGTCCTCGGGCAGCGCCAGGCCCTCCACCAGGCCCACCGGATCGATGAGAAAGGTGCGGATCAACGAGGGATAGAGGCTCTTGTAGTCCAGCACCAGCACCGAGTCGTAGAGTCCGGGCCGGGAATCCATGACGAACCCCCCAGGGCTGGCCTCGGGCGGCTGGGCGCCGAGATTAGGCGCGACGAAACCCTGGCGGTGCATCAGCGGCAGATAAAGGTGGTAGAAGGCGGCGATGGAGGCGCCATGGCGCTCCAGCGGCAGGCCGGTGACACTGGCGCGCTCCAGCAGGAAACGCAGCAGCCCGGTCTTGGCGAAGATCCGCGTGACCAGTTCGCAATCCACGAGGTTGTAGCGCGCCAGGGCGCTCTTCTCGCCGGCGAACATGCGGTTGATCGAGGCCATGCGGTCGTGGGGATTGTCGATGGCCTTGCCCTCGCCCAGCAGGCTGCGGCTGACGTTTTCCAGGCTGTAGGAGGGAAACACCCAGGTCGCCGACTTGAGCGCCTCCACCCCGTCGATGATCGGCCGTCCGGCCAGCAGGGCGTGGAAGGGCCGGCCCTGGCCGCCGGGTTCGTAGCGATCGTCCTCGGCGGCGCCCCGGCCCAGGTGCAGCGGCACATCCAGTTTGCGCGCGTGCTCGTGAAGCACGCGGATGTCGAACTGCAGCACGCTCCAGCCGATGATGACGTCAGGATCATGGCGCGCCATCCAGGCGTTGAGGCGTTCGAGCAGAGTGGCGCGGTCGGCGACGTATTCCAGGTCGAAGTCCACCGCGGCGTCTTCGCCAGTGGGGGGGCCGAGCATGTACACCTGACGCTGGCCGCAGCCGTGCAGGCCGATGCTGTAGAGCTCGCCGCGCTCGCTGGTCTCGATGTCCAGCGACAGGGTGCGCAGCGTGGGGCGATAGTCGGGATCCGGCCGCAAGGGCGCGCCGTCGGTGGTGGGCAGCGTCACCGGCGCGGTGATGAAGCGTTCCATGAGAAAGCGATCCGCCGGGGCGATGTCCGTCTCGTAGACCTCGATGCCGGCGGCGGGGAGGCGCTGCTCCAGTTCGCGCAGGGTGCGATAGCGCGGCGCATAGAGCCCCAGGACGGGGCGCCGCTGGAAGTCCTGCAGCGCCAGCTCGCGGATCTCCACCCCGGCCGGCAGCAGGCGCTCGATGTCCGCCCGTCGCGCGGCCGGGGCGAAGGCCACCGCCTGCTGCCCCGGCACTCGCAGCTGGTGCGGACCGTTGTCGGTGGCGAACCAGAACACCAGCTCCATCCCGGTGGAAGTCTCGCGCCAGAGGCGTGTCAGCAAGAAACCCTGGACGGCGGCCAAAGCAATGGCACTCCTCGACATGGATGAAGGGTCCATTCTCGCAAGGCCAGCCGATACCGGCGACCTCGACGTGCCAGATGGTCCGCTCGTCGCCCCCGCCGAACGGCCTGTGTCCTGTGGCGATGATCTTGCATCGAATGCCCACACCCGTCGTAGAGCCGACTTGTCGGCTTCTGGGCGCACCCTTGGTTATAGCTGTCAGGCCGTGTATGAATCCGTTGTCGTCGTCTTTCTCCAGCGCTGTCTCACCCCGCTACAACGCCCAGCAAGCACGGGTGCGCGAGCAGGCGCGTCGCTGGCTGGAGCAGGACGTCCTGGTGCTGGATACCGAGGCGACCGGGCTGGGCGAAGATGCCCAGCTGATCGAGGTGGCGGTCATGACCCTCAGCGGTCGGGTGCTGCTCGATACCCTGGTCCGCCCGAGCATCGCCGTACCGCGCGAGGCGACCCTGATCCACGGTCTGACCGATGCCCACCTGGCCCAGGCGCCACGCTTTCCCGAGGTGTTCGCCACCCTCTGGCCCCTGCTGCAGGGCCGCACCGTGCTAGCCTATGGCATGGCCTTCGACTATCGCCTGCTGGCCCACAATGCCCGCCGCCACGGTCAGGCCCTGCCGCCGGAACTGGAGCGCGAGACGCCGCCGGTACAACTGGTGGATGGCACCCGTCTGCGCTGCCTGATGCAGCTCTATGCGCACTTCTGGCAGGAGCCGAGTCTGGACAGCCGCAGCCAGGACGGCTGGCGCCGCAAGTCCCTGGCCATGGCTGCCCGCCAGCAAGGCATCGCCGTGCAGGAAACCCATCGCGCCCTGCCCGATTGCCGACTCAAGGCCGCTCTGGTGCAGGCGCTGGGCGAGGACGCACCGGCTACCTGGAGCGGGCTGCAGGCCCTGGCGGGCTAGCCGGGCGGCAGTCCGCCGGCAACACCGGCAAGCAGACCGGCTAAATTCGCGCGGCTTGCCATACTGGAGGCGTCATCCAGCCCAAGGCCCCGCCATGAAAGCCGTCGTCTATGAAGCCTTTTCCGCGCCACCCCGCCTGACCACGGTCGCGGACCCCACCCCCGAGCCCCACGGCGTCGTACTCAAGGTCATGGCCACTGGCGTCTGCCGCAGCGACTGGCACGGCTGGGTCGGCCATGACAGCGACATCGAGCTGCCCCATGTGCCAGGCCACGAACTGGCCGGGGTGGTCGAGGCGGTGGGCAGGGACGTGACCCTCTGGCGTATCGGCGACCGGGTGACGGTGCCCTTCGTCGGGGGCTGCGGCGCCTGTCCGCAGTGCCATGCCGGCCACCAGCAGGTCTGCGATCACCAATTCCAGCCCGGCTTCACCCACTGGGGGTCCTTCGCCCAGTACGTCGGCATCCACCAAGCCGATCTCAATCTGGTCGCCTTGCCCGAGCAGCTGGACTTCGCCACGGCGGCCAGCCTCGGCTGTCGCTTCGTGACGGCCTTTCGCGCGGTGGTCGATCAGGGCCGGGTCAGCGCCGGCCAGTGGGTGGCGGTCCACGGCTGCGGCGGCGTCGGCCTCTCGGCGATCATGATCGCCCGCGCCCTGGGCGCCCAGGTAGTGGCCATCGACATCACCGCCGACAAGCTGGCCCTGGCGCGTCGTCTCGGTGCGGTGGCGACGATCGATGCCACCCAGGTGGCCAGCGTCCCCGAGGCGGTGCAGGAACTCACCGGCGGCGGTGCGCACGTCTCCCTCGACGCCCTGGGGCATCCCACCACCTGCTGCAATTCCATCGCCTGCCTGCGCAAGCGCGGCAAGCACATCCAGGTCGGGCTGCTGCTGGGTGACCAGGCGACCCCGGCGCTGCCGATGAACCTGGTGATCGCCCGGGAACTGGAGATCCTTGGCAGCCACGGCATGCAGGCCCATCGCTACGACGTGCTGATGGCCATGCTGCGCCAGGGCACCCTGGCGCCGGAGAAACTGATCGGCCGCGAGATCAGCCTGGCCGAATCCAGCGCAGCGCTGATGCACATGGACACCTTCGCAGGCACTGGGGTGACCGTCATCACCCGCTTCGACTAATCCGCCTCCGCCGCCTGCAACACCCAGCGCAGGCCCTGCAGGTCCTCGGCGGTCAAGGTTTCGCGCAGGCGGCAGAGACGATAGTGAACGCGGGTGTTCATGGCCACCCACTCCAGATCCTGGCGGGTGGGTTGGGCGACGAAATATTCACCGTAGCGCTCGTCCAGCCCGGCCATGCGGTACTGGCCCTTGAGCGGCAGGTAGATCTGGCCGTTCATCTCCCAGCGACTGGCGCTGCAGCCATTGAAGCGCACCTTGTCGCCGAAGGTGGAGAGCTGGGTGCGGAAATCGGTGGTGGCGTTGCCGGCACTGGTCTTGAACTGACTGGCGATCACGCTGAAGACGATGCCTTCCGGCGAGGGCGCGCCCCGCCATTCGATGACCCGGCGATTGAGCGCCGCGTCGAATCCATCGGTGAAGATACCGGCGGCCTGCGCCGTGAGCGTTGGCAGGGTCAAGGCACCCAGCAACGCCATCATTGTTTTCAAAACGAGCTCCTGGTGATGACCCCACCCTCCAGCCTGAGGCAGCAGGCCGAGGCGGCAAAGGGCCAGCTTCAGACTTTGGAGACCCGATTGGCTGAAAGGTGCCCCCAGCGGTCCGGATAAGCGGTATCTTTCACAGTCTAGGCTCTGTACGAAAAGTGCCTGCGCTCGGTGATGCTGCGTAAAAAATCAGCTCGGAATGCTCATTTACCCCTCGTAAACTCCGCTTCCTCGCCGATTTTTGTCTTGCCTGACCTTCGCTCGGCGACTTTTCATACAGAACCTAGCGACGAGCCTGCCTCGTCCACCCCCTTGAACCGTCGCCGGCGAGGCGTACGGCCCGACCACGAAACGACCGGCCAAGCCGCCGGAGAGCACTGCGAGGATCTATGAGCGCTGCGGACATCGATTGGAAGACCCTCGGTTTCGACTACATCAAGACCGACTTCCGCTATATCGCCACCTATCGCAACGGCAGCTGGGGACCCGGCGAGCTGACTCGCGACAACCAGCTGCACATCAGCGAAGGCTCCACGGCCATCCACTACGGCCAGCAGTGCTTCGAAGGCCTCAAGGCCTATCGCTGCCAGGACGGCTCCATCAACCTGTTCCGTCCCGATCGCAACGCCGCGCGCATGCACAGGAGCTGCGCCCGCCTGCTGATGCCGCCGGTCCCCACCGAGATGTTCATCGACGCCTGCCAGCAGGTGGTCAAGGCCAACGAGGCCTGGATTCCGCCCCACGGTACCGGCGGCGCCTTCTACCTGCGTCCCTTCGTCATCGGCGTGGGTGACAACATCGGCGTGCGTACCGCCCCCGAGTTCCACTTCGTGGTGTTCGGCATCCCGGTCGGTGCCTACTTCAAGGGCGGCATGACCCCGCACAACTTCGTGATCTCCGGCTACGACCGCGCCGCGCCCCAGGGCACCGGCGCCGCCAAGGTCGGCGGCAACTACGCCGCCAGCCTGATGCCCGGCGCCCAGGCCAAGGCCGAAGGCTTCGCCGACTGCATCTACCTGGACCCCCTGACCCACAGCAAGATAGAGGAAGTCGGTTCGGCCAACTTCTTCGCCATCACCGGCGACGGCAAGTTCGTCACCCCGCGCTCCGAATCGGTGCTGCCGGGCGTGACCCGCATGTCGCTGATGGACCTGGCGCGCGAGCGGCTGAACCTGGAAGTGGTCGAGGGCGATGTCCATATCGACCAGCTCGACCAGTTCGTCGAAGCCGGCGCCTGCGGCACGGCGGCGGTCATCACCCCCATCGGCGGCATCCAGTACGGCGAGAAGCTGCACGTCTTCCACAGCCTGACCGACGTCGGCCCGGTGACGCGCAAGCTGTACGAAGAACTGACCGGCATCCAGACCGGCGACAAGCCGGCCCCGGAGGGTTGGATCGTCAAGGTCTGACCTGGGGTTGGTTTGGTTCGAAAAAGGCGCCTCAGGGCGCCTTTTTCGTTGGAGAAGGGGTTGGCGGTAGGTTGGGTTGAGCGCAAGCGAAGCCCAACACCAAAGGCACGGCGTAGGTTGGCGCTGAGCGCAAGCGAAGTCCAACGGATTGCGGTTAGGATTATAGGTGCCCTAGCTATTTATCGCGATCTGTTCGTGGCTCTTGTTTCGCCCACCCGGGCGACTCACTTTTTTCAATCGCGAAAAAAGTAAGCAAAAACGCTTGCCCCGACCATCCGGCCCTACGCTTCGCTCCGGGTCCGCTCACGCCAGCGCCGTTCCGGGGTCGGCCTACACGGGCCGTCCATGGCCCGTTAGGCCTCTCGCCGCATCCATGCGGCTCGACCCACTCCACGACACTGGCGTTCACCCTGCTGAACGGGGCGATTCGCCAGCCTGAAAGTATTGGTGGAAGGACCTGTAGCGTGGACAACGGCGAAGCCTTGTCCACTTTTCGCGGTCAAGCACATCAGTGGAAAACGCTGCGCGGTTTTCCACGCTACGCCTTGACTCTACTGGAATCGCGGCCATGGGCCGCTCCTACGGGATATCCGGCTACTGTAGGAGCGGCCCATGGCCGCGATAAAGACAGTTGGTTCGGCAGTTAAAGGCTGCCAGTGGAAAACGCTCTGCGGTTTTACACGTTACAGATCTTGTGAACGCCCAAGCTTCAGGCTTGCGCCCCGTCCCCGTCAGTGAGGCCGAGTGCAGGCGTTGCGGAGGGGGTTGCGAGGCAGGACGCCGAGCAAGGCGCGAGGGGCAGGAGGCCCCTTCGTGCCGTGCCCCCGGAGCGGCGCCGGAGCGAGGGGACCCGGAGCGCAGCGCAGGGCCGAAGCGTGGGGTGTGCTTTCTTTTGCTTACTTTTCTTTGCACAAGCAAAGAAAAGTAAGTCGCCGGCTAGGCGAAACAGGGGCTACAAGCGAAACTCAACAACTAGCCGAAGCATCCAAGATCCAAGTCCGCAACGTTGGGCTTCGCTTGCGCCCAACCCAACCTACGCCGCCCTACCCTACACCCTCTCCCGCCGCCGCAGGATGGCGCGGGCGCCGATGAACAGCACCGCCACGCAGATCGCCGCCGCAAAGAACCACCGCTTCGACACATGATGCTCGGCGAAGAAGTCCCGCAGGATCTCGCCTACCGCATAACCGATGCCGGTCATGAAAAAGCCCCAGAGCAGCGCGCCGATGATGTTGAAGAACAGGAAGCGCCGCGGGCGTACGCCGCTGGCGCCGATCAGCAGCGGGCCGATCAGGCGGAAGCCGTAGGCGAAACGGATACCGATGATCCACAGCGCCTCGTGGCGATGGATGCGGCTGCGCAGCCAGTCGATGCGCGCCTGCTGACGCTTGAAGCGCCCCAGGATGCGGTCGCCATAGCGCCGCCCGAGAAAGAACAGCGTCTGGTCACCGATGAAGCCGCCCAGGGCCACACAGACGGCCGTGAGCGGATACAGCAGGTAGCCGTGGCGGGCGGCAATGCCGGCCAGGATGGCCACGCCATCGCCCTCGATCAGGGCGCCTAGGACGGCGGCGCCGTAACCGTAGTTGCTGATGACCTCGCTGTCGATCATGGTGCGTCCCTAGAGACCGAGAATGGTCAGCATGATGAAGGTGCCGAATAGCACGAAGTGGGTCATGCCCTCGATGGCGTTGGTCTCGCCGTCGTTGAGGTTGATGGCGGCGACGATCAGGGTCACGGCCATCATCACCGTCTGCACCGGGGTCATGGCCATCTGGATCGGCTGGCCATTGTACAGGGCGATGGCTTCCACCACCGGCACGGTGAGGATCACCGTGGACAGGCTGGCGCCCAGGGCGATGTTGATCACCGACTGCATGCGATTGGCCATGGCCGCGCGCAGCGCGGTGAGGATCTCGGGGCTGGCGGAGATCACCGCCACCACCAGCGCGGGGACCAGCGCCGGCACCGCCAGGCCTTCCAGGCCGGTATCCAGCGACTTGGACATCACTTCGGCCAGGGCCCCGGTGGCGACGATGCCGACGATCAGCATGGCGATGGACAGGGTGGCGCTGCTTTCGCCATGGCCAGCGGTGGCGGCTTCGCCCTCGACCGCCGGACGCTTGCGCTTCTTGTCCGGGTAGTTGTAGCTGAAGAAATAGCTGTGCGGGCCGGTCTGCATGCGCAGGAACAGGGTATAGAGCAGCGCCATGGCGCCGATGGTGAAGAAGGAATAGACGTGCCACTGGGCCGAAGGGATGAATTCCGGCACCAGCATGGAGATGCTCACCGCGGTGATGATCATCACCCCGTAGCTGCGGCTGGAATCGTCGTTGTAGGGCTGTTCGCCATGCTTGAGGCCACCGAGCAAGGCGGCCAGGCCGATGATGCCGTTCATGTCCAGCATCACCGCGGCATAGATGGTGTCGCGGGCCAGGGTCGGCGAGTGGTCGTGGCTCATCATGATCGCCAGGATGATCACCTCCACCAGCACGGCGGAGAGCGTCAGGATCATGGTGCCATAGGGATCGCCGACCTTTTCCGCCAGCAGCTCGGCGTGGTGAGCCACGCGCATGGCCGCGCAGATGATGGCGGCGATCAGACCGCCAGCCGCGATCAGCGCCAGGGTCTGGCCACCGCCGAGCAGGGCGTGTTCGAACACATAGGCCAGCACCGTGGCGCCGATGGCGACCAGCAGCAGGGTTTCGTCTTTGAGGGCGGCAAGCATGGAAAGGGGCGTCCTTGGTTGAGCAATGCCTTGTTACGACCGCCATAGACGGCAAAACGCTCGCACCGCGATACAGCCCTGCCCCGATCGCCCGCGCGCCGCCTCTCAGCCCACCCGGGGGCGCGGCGCCAGGCGCTTCCACACCGCCTTGGTGCCCGAGGCGCAGGCCTGGCGATAGCCCAGGGCATGGCGCTCCACCAGGAACCAGGAGACCACCGCCAACGGCAGGGTGATGCCGATCGAGAGCAGCACCATGGTCCAGGCCTCGATGCCGGGGATCACCGCCGCCAGGGTCTGCTGCACCGGGAAGGAATAGATGTAGAGCCCGTAGGAATAGTCGCCCACCTCGTTGAAGGCGCGGATGCGCCCGCCCGGAACGAAGGCGAGGTAGAGCAGCACGTAGCCCAGCGTCAGGTTGTAGACCAGGAAGAAGCTGTCACGGTCGGGGGTGGCCACCGCCAGCAGTGCCACAGCGGCAGCGAACAGCGCGCGCGACAGCGGAATGTAGCCGCGCAGCACATAGAAGGCGCCCCCCAGAAAGAACATCTGGAACAGCCGCAGCAGATGCGATTCGCTGGCGAAGAAGTAATAGGCGAACAGCTTGAACAGCACGGCACCGGCGGCGAACAGCAGGATGGCGCGCTGGAAGTGCCGGCTGTCCAGGCGCAGCCAGAGCACGGCCAGCCACAGCAGCGCCAGGGCACCGTACATGCCTACCTCGAAAGGCAGCGTCCACAGCGAGCCGTTGACGATGGTCTGTAGCGGATTGCCCTCGAACAGCCCGGGCAGGTCGAATTCGGCACCGGCGATCAACCCGGTGTTCTTCAGCAGATAGAACCAGGTCTGGGGATCGCTCAGATAATCCTGCAGCGGTGCCCGGGTCAGCCAGGCGCCGAGGCCGAGCACCGTCAGCATCAGCATCACCAGCAAGCCTGGCACCACGCGCAGGGCACGGCCCCAGACGAAGTCGATGATGTCGGCGCGGCTGAGCAGACTCTTGGTGACCAGGAAACCGCTGGTGATGAAGAAGATGTCGACCGCGATGTCGCCGAGGGTCATGCCCAGGCTCTCGCGCCCGGGTTCCGCCGTGGCGGTGCCACTGGAGATGGCGAAACTGTGGCTGAAGACCACGGCGAGCGCCGCGATCATGCGAATCAGATTGAGATTGTTGTTCTTGCCGCCAACGTAATCCTGAACGGTCTGCACGGATACCTCACGCCTGGTGTTTGGAGCCATGCGTCCCGATTGTAGTCAGATCCAGACCTAATGCAGGTGTTATGGCCTTTTGCTGGCCCAAAGCGTGGAATGCTGGGAATTTCTAACCGACGAAGCCACCGTACATCGGTCAGCGGGAACCCGGATGCCTGCGGAAAACCCGGCAAAGCGTGCGACAATCGTCCATCTTTTTCCGATTCAAGCTATCCCGAGGCTCCCATGTACGACTGGCTCAACGCCCTGCCCAAGGCCGAACTGCACCTGCACCTGGAAGGCACCCTGGAGCCCGAACTGCTGTTCAAGCTGGCCGAGCGCCATGGCGTCGCCCTGCCCTGGGGCGATGTCGAAGCCCTGCGCGCCGCCTACAACTTCGGCAACCTGCAGGAATTCCTCGACCTCTACTACGCCGGTGCCGACGTGCTGCGCACCGAGCAGGACTTCTACGACCTGACCTGGGCTTATCTGCTCAAGTGCAAGGAGCAGAACGTCATCCACACCGAGCCCTTCTTCGATCCCCAGACCCACACCGATCGCGGCGTTCCCTTCGAGGTGGTGGTGCGCGGCATCACCCAGGCGCTGAGCGACGGCGAGCGGCAGCTGGGCGTGACCAGCGGGCTGATCCTGAGCTTTCTGCGCCACCTCTCCGAAGATGCCGCCCAGGCCACCCTGGACCAGGCACTGCCGTTCCGCGACCACTTCGTCGCCGTCGGCCTGGACAGCTCGGAAAAGGGCCATCCGCCGAGCAAGTTCAAGCGTGTCTTCGCCCGTGCCCGTGCCGAAGGCTTTCCGGCCGTGGCCCACGCCGGCGAGGAAGGTCCGCCGGAGTACATCTGGGAAGCCCTCGACCAGCTCGGCGTGGTGCGGATCGACCACGGCGTGCGCGCCTTCGAGGACGAGCGCCTGATGGCCCGCCTGGTCGACCAGCAGATCCCGCTCACCGTCTGCCCGCTGTCCAACACCAAGCTCTGCGTGTTCGACGACATTAGCCAGCACACCATCCTCAAGATGCTCGACCGCGGCCTCAAGGTCACCGTCAACTCGGACGACCCGGCCTACTTCGGCGGCTACGTCACCGAGAACTTCATGGCCCTGCACGAAGGCCTGGGCATGACCCAGGAGCAGGCCCGGCGCCTGGCGCAGAACAGCCTCGACGCCCGCCTGGTGAAATGAGCATGAGCCTGACCGCTGCCGAGATTTCCTACTACGAACGCTTCGCCGAGCGCCTGGCCGACGCCGCCGCCGTGGCCATCCAGCCCTACTTCCGCGCCCAGCTGGCGGTGGACGACAAGGGCGACGCGGCCATCGCCGGTCGCCGCTACGACCCGGTGACCATCGCCGACAAGGCCGCCGAACGGGCCATGCGTGAACTCATCCAGGCCGAGCATCCGGATCACGGCATCCTCGGTGAGGAAGAAGAGAACGTCGCCGGCGGCAGCCCCCTGAGCTGGGTACTCGACCCCATCGACGGCACCCGCGCCTTCATCACCGGCCTGCCGCTGTGGGGCACCCTGGTGGCGCTCAACGACGGCAACCGTCCGGTGATCGGGGTGATGAACCAGCCCTTCACCGGCGAGCGCTACCTGGGCACCCCCGCCGGCGCCTGGCGCAACGGCGCGGCCCTGCGCACTCGCGCCTGCGCCAACCTGGCCCAGGCCCGGCTGATGTGCACCAGCCGCGACATCTTCGACACCCCCGAGCGCCTGGCCGCCTTCGACGCCGTGGCCGCCGAGGTGCAGCTGGCCCGCTTCGGCGGCGACTGCTACGCCTACTGCATGCTCGCCTCGGGTTTCGTCGACGTCATCATCGAAGCGGGCCTGCAGCCCTACGACGTCCAGGCGCTGATCCCCATCATCGAAGGCGCCGGCGGCCGCATGACCGCCTGGGATGGCGGTGACGCCCAGCAGGGCGGGGCCATCCTGGCCTGTGGGGATCCGGGGTTGCATGGGCTGTTGGTGGAACGGTTGAAGCATCTGGCCTGATGCCGCGGTAGGCGGCTCCGTAGGTTGGGTTGAGCGGAGCGAAGCCCAACGGTTTGGGGCATTAGGTGCCTTAGCTGGTTATCGAGTGCTCGGATGGTTTTTTTTCGCCCACCCGGGCGACTCACTTTTGCCAATCGCGGCTGCGCGCCCCGGACAAAAGTAACCAAAAACACTTGCCCCACGTTTCGGCCCTCCGCTGCGCTGCGGGTCCCCTCGTTCCGGCGCCGATCCAGGGGCACGGCACGAAGGGGCTTCCTGCCTCTCGCGCCTTGCTCGGCATCCTGCCTCGCATCCCCTTCCACGACACCTACACTCGGCCTCACTGACGGGGCGGGGCGCCAGCCTGAGGCTTGGGTGTTCACAGGTTTGTAGCGTGGAAAACCGCACAGCGTTTTCCACTGATGTGCGCCACTGGCATCGTGGACAAGACTGCGCCGTCAGCTATTTGTGGCTCTTCAACCAACACTTTCAGACTGGCGAATCGCCCCGTTCAGGAGGGCGAACGCCAGTGTCGTGGAGTGGGTCGAGCCGCATGGATGCGGCGAGAGGCCTAACGGGCCATGGACGGCCCGTGTAGGCCGACCCCGGAACGGCGCTGGTGTGAGCGAAACGTAGCGTAGCGGAGTAACAGCCGCAGGCTGGCCCGAAGGGCGAGCAACGCGAGTCACCCGGAGCGCAGCGGAGGGCCGGATGTCCGGGGCAAGCGTTTTTGGTTACTTTTTTGGCGACTGCAAAAAGTGACTCGCCCGAGTGGGCGAAACAAAAACCTTCAAAGCGCCCGATAACCAGCCCTGGCACCAATACCAGCAATCGCGGCCATGGGCCGCTCCTACAGGCCCAACTCAAGCCTGTAGGAGCGGCCCATGGCCGCGATAGCCCCCCGCCAACCCCTTAAGCCCCCTCTAAGCCAACTCCCGTATACCGGCAGGATTCCACCAAGAGTCCCTGCCGTGCGCCCTTCTTCGCCCCCTGCCTCTCCAAGAGCCGCACCGCTGGAGCGGGCCTTGCTGCTCGGCTGCCTGGCCGCCTACCTGCTCGCCGGTCTGTTCGGCCGTGGTCTGTGGAAGGCCGACGAGCCCTATTCCTTCGGCATGCTGTGGAATTTCCTCACCACCCCGGACTGGCTGATTCCCCGGGTCGGGACCGCGCCCTTCATGGAAAAGCCGCCGCTGATGTACTGGACCGGCGCCCTGACCGCGCGGTTGTCCGCGCCCTGGCTGAGCGTCCCCGACGGCGCGCGACTGGCGGTGCTGGGCTGGATGCTGGTAACCCTGGCCGCGCTCGCCTGGCTGACCCAGCGGCTGCTGCCAGGTCGCCGGCGCGAGGCCGTGCTCGCCCTGCTGGGCATGCTCGGGGTGGTGCAGCACAGTCATCTGCTGATCGCCGACGTGCCCCAGCTGGCCGGCGCCACCCTGGGCCTCGCCGGTCTTGCCGCCCAGCTGCACGATAATCGCCACCCCTGGCGCCAGGGTCTGCTGTGCGGCAGCGGCCTGGGCATCGCCTTCATGAGCAAGGGCCTGCTGGTGCCCGGGGTGCTGGGCCTCACCGGGCTGCTCTGCGCGCTCTGCTGGCCCCGGCGGCTGGTCGAGCCGGAAGGACGTCACTGGCTGCTCGCCGCCAGCCTGGCCGCCCTGCCCTGGTTGCTGCTCTGGCCGGCGCTGCTCTGGCACCGGGCGCCGGAGCTGTTCCATACCTGGCTGTGGACCAACAATATCGGCCGCTTCTTCGGCCTGGAGGCGCGCAACAGCGATACCGATGGTCTGGCTTCCAGCCTGGAGGATCTGCTGGCGCTGTCCTTCCCCACCGGGCTTATTTTGCTCGGCGCCACGCTCTGGCAGCTGTATCGCCGTGGCGGCAGCCCGCTGAAGCGGCTGGGCCGGCATCCGGGACTGGCCACGGTGGTGCTCTATGCGATCGTCTGCCTGGCGGTGCTGCTCAAGTCGGCGGTGTTCCGCAGCCTCTATCTGCTGCCGCTGTTTCCGGCCCTGGCGCTGCTGGCGGCGCGATTGCAGCCACCGCCGGTCATCGCTCGCCTCGGCCGTGATGCCAGCCTGGCACTCTGGACGCCGCTCATCGTCCTGCTGGCCCTGGGCGGTATCGGCCTGGCCCTGGGCTGGGCCCTGCCCTGGCCGCAGCTGATCCGCGAGCACTTGCCGATCACGGAACGCCTGGCGCCGAGTCGCCTGGCCTGGGCGGTCGCGCTGCTGGCCCTGGTCGGCTGGGGCGTCACCCTGGCGCTGCGTGCACAGCTGGCAGCCGCCAGCGCCTGGTTCGTCGGCCTGACGGTCAGCTGGACCCTGGCCAACAGCCTCTGGCTACCCTGGGTCGACCTGGGCAACAGCTATGCGCGGCCCTTCACCGCGCTGCAGCGGGTGCTGCCCCGGACGGACTGCGTGGCCAGCTACGGCCTGGGCGAATCGGAGCGCTCCATGCTGCACGTCTACAGCGGCTATCCCCCCCAGGCGCTGAGCAGTCTGCACCAGGTGCCCTGCCGGGTACTGGTGGTGCAGGACGAGTGGCACGAAGCCGTGACGGTACCGCCGGGCTGGCAGTTGCTCTGGCAGGGCGCCCGCCCCGGCAATCTCAAGGAGCGCTTCCGCGCCTTCACGGTGTTGTCGAGAGTGCCCTGAGGCGTCGGGCTGCGCTGCACTCAGCGCCAACCTACAAGAACCCAATCCCCCTGTAGGTTGGGTTGAGACGGCTCCACCGTCGAAGCCCAACACACGGGACCTGGCCCTGGGCACCGTTGGGCTTCGCTGCGCTCAGCGCCAACCTACAAGAACCCATCCCCACGTAGGTGGGGTTGAGACGGCTCCACCGTCGAAGCCCAACACGCGGGACCTGGCCCTGGGCACCCTTGGGCTGCGCTGCGCTCAGCGCCAACCTACAAGAACCCCTTCCCCCTGTAGGTTGGGTTGAGACGGCTCCACAGTCGAAGCCCAACACGCCGGGCCTGGCCCTGGGCACCGTTGGGCTGCGCTGCGCTCAGCGCCAACCTACAAGAACCCATCCCCACGTAGGTTGGGTTGAGACGGCTCCGTCGTCGAAGCCCAACGGACCGTACTCAAGGGCCGCCGCCATTACCCCAGGCCGCGAGCAGATCCTGGGATTCCATCACCAGCCCCAGGTGCAGGGAGACCATGCTCAGCGCTGCCCGCTCCAGGCTTTCATCGGTTCCCCGCACCAGATCGCGCAGGACGATGACCCTGTAGGTGCGGTTGCTGGCGTCGAAGGCGGTGTTGAGCACGCAGCAGTCGGTGAAACCGCCATCCAGCACCACGGTGGTGATGCGCTGGTTGCGCAGCAGGAAGTCCAGGTCGGTGGGATAGAAGGCCGACAGCCGCCGCTTGTTTTCCACCCGCATATCCTCGGGCAGGACCTCGGTGAGCAGCTCGGTCCAGGGCGAGCCTTCCAGGGCATGGGCGTCGGCATTGGGAATCGGTCCGACGTGCAGCGGAAAGGTCCGCCGCCAGGCCGCAGGAATACCGCCCAGGTCGTCGGCGCCATTGGCACGCAGCACCGACTTCACATGGACGATGGGCACGCCCATGGCGCGGGCCTGGCGGTGGAAGGCGTCCACCGGCGCCACCAGGTCGCGGGCACGGGGCGCCGGGCAGGGGCACTCCGGCGAGCCGTCCAGGTGGCCGCGGTGCAGGTCTATGGACAGCACCGCCGTGGTGCTCGGGTCCAGGTAATCGGCGAAGTCCGCTCGCGCCAGCAGGCGGGGTTCCTCGTAGACGAAAGCGCGCAGGCTCATCGGCGTTCCTCGCGGACATAGGCTTCGCCCAGGGCGCCGGGCTGACTCAGGCGGTCACGCCCGGCCAGGGCGACCCAGATCATCACGCCTAGGGTGACGGCATAGGGCGCCATCAGGATGAAGTATTGCGACAGCCGCACCCCGGCGGCGGCCAGTTGCGGAATTAGCGCCTCGATGCAGCCGAACAGCAGCGCCCCGGCCAGGGCGCGCCAGGGCGACCAGCGGGCGAAGATCACCAGGGCCACGGCGATCCAGCCGCGGCCGCCGGTCATCTCGGCGATCCACAGCTTGGTGCTGAGCACGGCGATGTAGCCCCCGGCCAGACCCACCAGCGCCGCGCCGGCGAGGATCGCCAGCAGCCGGTAGCCGGCCACAGAGAGTCCTGCCGCATCGGCCGCCTGGGGATTCTCGCCCACCGCCCGCAGGCGCAGCCCGGGGGTGGTGCGTTCAAGCAAGGCGATCACCGCGAAGAAGATCAGCGGGGTCAGATAGACCAGCAGGTTCTGCTGGAACAGCCGTCCCACCAGCGGCAGCTCCGACAGCGGCCAGAGCGCCAGCGCCGGCAGCCCGGACACCGGCTGGTTGGTCCAGCCCCAGAGAGTGCCAAGCAGGCCGGTGAGGCCCTGGCAGAAGAACACCAGGGTCAGGCCGGCAATCACCTGGTTGATGCGCAGCCAGATCACCATGATCGCGAACAGCAGCGACACCAGCGCCGCCGCGCCCATGGCCGCCAACAGCGCCAGGCCGGCGTTGCCCAGGGCCAGTTGCGCGCCGATGCCGAACAGCGCGCCGACCAGCATCAGGCCCTCGGCATGCAGGGCCAGCACCCCGGATCTTTCCGTGAGAATCAGCCCCAGCGCCGCCAGGGCGTAGGGTATGGCGAAGTCGGGGACGTTACCCAGCCAGCTGGCGAGCAGGTTCAAGCGGCACCTCCCTGGCTGCGTCTGAGCCGATGGCGGATGAAGAAGTCCGAGGACGCCACGCAGATGACGATCAGCGCCTGGATCAGCTGCACCATGGCGAAGGGGATCTGGTAGAACACCTGCAGATTGCGCCCGGCGACGAACAGGGTCGCCACCAGGAAGGCCACCACGGCGGCGGCCAGCGGGTTGTTGCGCGCCAGGAAGGCGATGAGGATCCCGGAGAAGCCGTAGCCCTGATAGAAGGACTGGGTCAGTCGCCCTTCCTGCCCGGCCGCCACCACGAAACCGGCCAGCCCGGCCAGGGCGCCGGAAGCCAGCACCGTGGCGAGGATGGTGGCGCGCACCGGTACGCCGACGGCGCCGGCCACCCGCGGATTGGCGTCGACGAATCTCAGGTAGAGCCCGGCGCGACTCAGGGCGACGAACCACCAGGCCAACACCGCCACCAGCAGCGCCAGGGGTACCGCCAGGCTCAGCCCCGGCAACAACTCGGGCAGCCGCTCGAAGGGGCGGAACAGCGGCGAATAGGGAAAGGCGTCGCGCGGGTCCTTCCAAGGGCCGAACACCAGGTGCAGCAGGAAGTTGGCGGCGATGTAGTTGAGCATCAGCGAGGCGATGATCTCGTTCACCCCCAGGCGCAGCTTGAGCAGCAAGGGGGCCAGCGCCCAGAGCAGGCCGCCGAGCAGCGCCGCCACCAGCATCAGCGACAGGCGCAGGGCTTCCGGGCCGATCTCGAACAGCGACACCGCCGTGGCGCCGAGGGCCCCCCAGATCATCTGGCCTTCCAGCCCCAGATTCCAGAAGCGCGCGCGAAAGGCCAGGCAGCCGGCCAGCCCCACCAGGATCACCGGCGCGGCCTGGAACAGGGTGGCCTGCAGGCTCTGGGCATCGAACAGGGTGGCGATCACGAATTCGTTGAGCAACTCGCCGGCCGGCACCCCGGCCAGCACCAGGATTGCGGCCGACAGCCCCAGGCCGACCAGCAACGCCAGGCCGAGGATCAGCGCCTGCCAGGGCCAGGCCAGCTGCTGGCGGATCTCCAGGGTGTAGCGGCGGCTGAACAGCGGTTGCCGTGGCCGCGGGCTATCGACCTCGGCCAGGGGAGCACTCAGGGGTTCAAGCATGATTCACCATGGCATGGCCGATCGCCTGGCGATCGGCGGGTCGCTGGAATTCGGCGACGAGGCGTCCGGCGCTCATCACCCCGATGCGGTCGGCGAGGGCCAGTACCTCGTCCAGGTCTTCGCTGATCAGCAACACCGCGGCGCCGGCCTCGCGGGCGGCCAGCAGCCGTGCCTGCACCTCGGCGCCGGCGCGCACGTCGAGGCCACGACTGGGGCTGTGGGCCAATACCAGACGTGGCTCGCGGCCAAATTCCCGGGCGATCACCAGCTTCTGGGCATTGCCGCCCGACAGCAGCGCCGCCTTCTGCCGCACCGAGCGCACGCCCTGGACATCGAATTGCGTGACCGCCGCCTGGGTCGCCGCTTCCTGGACAAGGCGATCTAGGCGGGCGAAACCACCAAAGCGACCACTGTGCACCGCGCCGATAGCGAAGTTGTCGGCCACCGACAGGCCTCCGGCCAGGGCGCTGCCATAGCGGTCGGCGGGAATGGCGGCGATGCGCAGGTCGCGGCGTCGAGCGCTGGCGGCCGCGGCCAGATCGCCGAAGCCCTCCAGCCGCACCTCGCCTTCGTAGGGCTGCGGCAAGCCCATCAATACGTCGGCCAGTTCGCCCTGGCCGTTGCCGCCAACCCCGGCGATGCCATAGATCTCGCCAGCGCGCAGCTTCAGGTCGATACCGTCCAGCGCGCGCCGCCCGCCGCGTTCCGGGGTGCGCAGGCCACGCACCGTCAGCAGCGGTGCCCCGACGGCACCTCGCGGAGTGTCGGCGAGCGGCTGGGCATCGCCCACGGTGAGGCGCACCAGTTCGTCCACCGACACCTCGGCGGGGTCCAGACTGCGCAGGGTGCGACCGCCGCGCATCACCGTGAGGCGGTCGGCGTAGGTCAGGGCGTCCTGCATGCGATGGGTCACCAGCACCACCGCCGCGCCCTCTGCCGCCAGGGCGCGCAGCGTCTGCAACAGCCGCTCGCCTTCGCCGTCGGTGAGAACCGCGGTGGGCTCGTCGAGGATGAGGATGCGCGCCCCGGCCAGCAGCACCTTGAGGATTTCCACCCGCTGCTGTTCGGCGATGGACAGCTCGGCTACGCGCTGCTCCGGGCGGATGGCGAAGCCCAGGGCAGCCGCCTGCTGGCGGATGCGCTCGCTGATCTCGGCCAGGCGCCGGCGATGGCTACCCTGCCCCGCCGGCAGGCCAAGCAACACGTTCTCCGCCACGCTGAAGGGTCGCACCAACTTGAAGTGCTGGTGGACCATGCCGATGCGCAGCCGGGCGGCGTCCGCCGGACCGCGCAGCCGCACCGGGTTGTCGTCCACCAGGAGCTCGCCGGTCTCCGGCGCATAGAGGCCGGCGGCGATGTTCATCAGCGTCGACTTGCCCGCGCCGTTCTCGCCGAGCAGCGCATGCACCTCGCCCCAGCGCACCAGGAAATCCGCCTGCTGCAGCGCCTGGAAGCCATCGAAGGTCTTGCCGACGCCACGCAGTTGCAGGGCGTTGTGTCTTTTCATGCTGGTCGGCCTTTGTCCAAGGATCGCCTCCGTGGAAAACGCTGCGCGGTTTTCCACCCTACCCAGGGGTGAACCGCTACTTCTGCGTCGTCACGCCCTGGACGAACCAATCCATCTGCCACAGCGCCGGGTCGGACAGCACCTGGCCGGCGGCGACCCGCTCCTTGCCGTCGCGATCGCTCAGGGGACCGGCATAGATCTGCTTGCCCTTTAGCAGCGCCTCGCGCTCGGCGAGGATCTTCTCCTGGGCCGCCTTGGGCACGGCGTCGCCGAAGCCGGCGATGTCGGTGCCGCCGTCGGCCATGGACACCAGGGCACCGTTGGGTGCGGGTTTCCAGTGGCCGGCGATGACGCGCTTGAGCTCCGGCACCAAGAAGCGATCCCAGACCCACACCGAGGAACAGAGGGTCGCCTTGGGCGCGAATTGGCGCATGTCGCGGTGGTGGCCGGTGCCATAAACGCCGCGCTCCTGGGCGACGATCTGCGGCGTGGGAGTGTCCACGTGCTGGCCGATGACATCGGCACCCTGGTCGATCAGCGCGGCGGCGGCGGCGCGCTCCTTGACCGGATCATTCCAGCTGCCGGTGTAGATCACCGTGAGGGTGGCGTTGGGATTCATCTGCCGGGCGCCCAGCTCGTAGGCGTTGATGGTCCAGTTCACCACGCCGAAAGGATTGGCGGCGACGAAGCCCAGCTTGCCGGTCTTGGACGCCGCGCCCGCGGCCATGCCGCAGAGGTACTGGCTTTCGTAGGTACGGCCGTAGAAGGATTCCAGGTTGCGCCCGTTGGTGGTGCCCGAGGCGTTGAGGAAGGCCACCTCGGGATATTGCTCGGCCAGTTGCTTGAAGGTGTCGGAGTAGCCGAAGGCGGTACCGATGACGATGTTGGCGCCGCGCTTGATGAAGCGCTCGGCGGCCGGGCGAATGGCCGAGGCGGTCTCCGGCACGTTCTCCACGAACTGGATCTTCATGCCCAGTTCCTTCTCGATCTTCACCCGTGCCTCGTCCATGGCCTGGGTCCAACCGCCATCGTTCTTGGCGGTGAAATACAGCATGGTGATCTTCGGCTCGCCCTTGAGGGTGAAGCCCTCGTCGTCCGCCTGCGCCCCGGTACCCAGCCCCATCAGCGCCAGCACGCACACTGCCCTTCTCAGCCATCTGCTCAGCATCGTCTCGTCCTTAGCCTTGTCTACAACATGTGGTTGATACGGAACACGTTGCCTTCCGGGTCCAGCAGCACCGCCTGGTACCAGTGGTAGTAGGTTTCGTAGGGCGCCTTCAGCAGGCGGGCGCCGGCGGCCTCGGCCACCGGCACCAGCCGGTCCACTTCGGCGCGGCTGTCCACCTCCAGGTTGAGCAGGAAGCGGCAGCCCTCACTGCCGGCGAATTCGCCCAGCCCCAAGAGCTCATAGGCCTCCGGCGCGTTGAAGCCGATGGCGGTCTTGCCGGTGTCCAGGCCACGGAAGATCGGCGAGCGGATCGCCTCGATCTCGGGAAAATCGAACACCCGCTGGTAGAAGCCGCTCAGGGCCACCACGTCCTGGGCGAAGACGTTGACGTAGGAAAGACTCGGCATCAGGCCACCCGCACGCCGGTCTGGGTTCCGCCGAAGGTGGTCTGCTTGACGAACTTGGATCTCAGGTGGTCGCCCGAGGTGATGGGCGCATGGCGCGGCGGCGTGCCGGGCGTGGCGCAACCGGGCAGGCATTGGATGAGGGTGTCGTAGTTGGGCTGGTGGAAGAACACCAGGGACTGGCGGCGGGTGTCGCAACCGGCATCCGCCGGTGGATTCACCACCCGGTGCAGGGTCGAGACCCAGCGGTCGTTGGTCCACTGCATCATCAGGTCGCCGATGTTGACCACGAAGCCGCCCGGCACCTTGGGCACGTCCACCCACTCGCCGTCGGCATTGCGCACCTGCAGGCCACCGGGCGCGTTGTCGGGGCGGACGATGGTCAGGCTGCCGTAGTCGGTATGAGCCCCGGCGCGCAGCTGGCCGGGCAGCGCCGCCTCCTGCTGGTGGGGATAGCAGAGGGTGCGGAACATGCTGATGTGGCGATCGATGCGGCTGTCGAAATAGGTTTCCGGCAACGCCAGCCCCAGGGCGAAGAGGCGCATCAGGGTGCGTGCCAGGTCGCTCATGGCGGCGAAATACTCGGCATAGGCCTCGCGGAAACCGGGGATGGCTGTCGGCCAGACGTTGGGCGCGAAGTGCGGCCCGGCTTCCGGACCGCGGTAGTAGGCCGT
This sequence comes from Pseudomonas aestiva, assembly GCF_039908605.1. Taxonomy (NCBI): domain Bacteria; kingdom Pseudomonadati; phylum Pseudomonadota; class Gammaproteobacteria; order Pseudomonadales; family Pseudomonadaceae; genus Pseudomonas; species Pseudomonas aestiva. Next base: position 4,182,064 of record NZ_CP150916.1, read on the forward strand.
CTCCGGGACGTCCAGCGGACCAATGGAAAAGGACTCCTTGAGATCTCCCGGTGCCGCCTCCTCCAGGCTGTAGGACAGACTCTCCTCGGCCACCGCGCTATAGCCGCGCACCTGATCCGGACGCGGTCGATCGGCCTTGCGCTTCTCCGCCAGCGGCAGCTCGAAGAAGGCCCGCGAGAGGCGCGAGACCCGCTCGACCAGTTCCTCGGGCACCTGGTGATGGGTGATTACCAGAAAGCCGATATCGCGGCGGGCCTGGTCGACGGCCTTGGCCACCGCCTGCTTGCCGGCGGCCGAGCCGGCGAAATAGGGGGCCAGATCGATGATGGGAACACTGGACAGCGGCATGACGGACCTCACGGGTTGGACGAAAGGAGACAGCGCGACGCACGTTCACCGGGCAGGACGGCAGCAGGGAAATTGCAACCGTTGTGCCATCTTTGGACCATTTGGTAAAAACTTGAAAAGCTAATGAAAACAGCAAGTTGATGGAGATACGCAGGATCTGCTAACGGCGCGCTGCACCTTGAGCGATCAGCGTGCACCGGGGTGGCGCCCAGGGTGGGCCGGCGCTGAGCGAGAAGGCGTTGGCGAGAGGGATCGGCTTGGCGGCGTTGGGCTTCGGCACGGGAGCCGCCTCGACTCAACCCGCGGCTAGCCTCCGCGTAGGTTGAGTTAAGCGCAGCGAAGCCCAACGAATCCGGACCATCACGCCGGATACTGCAGCTTCCCGCTGTTGGGCTGCGGCGATGGAGCCGCCCAACCTACGGCGCCTCCCGCCATACCACCCAACCAGCCCCCTCTCCCCGCGGGAGAGGGTTGGAGTGAGGTCACTCTGCACGGACGCCACAAACGACAACGCCCGTGCCGGCATTGCCGGACACGGGCGTTGTGGGAACCTGTTGCCAGGCTTAGTGCTGGTGACCGCCTTCGCCATGGATGTGGCCGTGGGCGATTTCTTCGTCGCTGGCCGCACGCACGTTGACCACCTTGACGTCGAAATTCAGACGCTGGCCGGCCAGGGGATGGTTGCCGTCGACGGTGACCTGGTCGCCGTCGATGTCACGCACGGTGACGATCTGCATGGCGCCATCCGGGCCGGAGGCGTGGAACTGCATGCCCACTTCCAGCTCGTCCACGCCTTCGAACATTTCCTTGCCCAGGGTGGCAACCAGTTCGGGGGTGTATTCGCCGTAGGCGTCTTCCGGCTCGATGGCCACCTTCAGCTCGTCACCCGCCTGCTTGCCGGACAGGGCGCGCTCGAGGCCGGGAATGATGTTGCCCGCGCCTTGCAGGTATACCAGCGGAGCACCACCAGCGGAGCTGTCGATGACTTCGCCGGCGTCGTTGGTCAGGGTGTAGTCGATGGATACTGCCGTGTTCGCCGCGATCTGCATGGCCAGAACCTTCATGCTGGGAAAAAAATAGGATGACGCATCAGTCTACGCGTCCAACCTAGCAATTGCGAATGCGTTCGGTCAGTCCCCTGGCGCCCGGAGGCATCTGGAGGGCGCCCCTGCAACGGTACTCGACCGCTCGTCACGCAATCGCCATGGCCGCTTCACGGCGCTGTCATCCCGGCTACCTAGGGTTTGCTGCATACCCACTGCCGGAGCCCTGCCATGCCGATTCCAGTGTCCGCACCGCCCGCGCTGCGCGCCGAACGCCTGTCGACCGCCGCGGATATCCGCGCTGCCCAGCGCCTGCGAGCTGCGGTCTTCGGCAGCACCTACGGCGTGCATTTCGCCGACAACCTCGACCAGGACGCCTACGATGCCCACTGCCTGCACCTGGGGGTGCGCGACCTGCGCAGCGGCGAGCTGATCGCCACCACGCGGCTGCTCGACGGGCGCCGCCGCGAGCGCCTGGGCAGTCTCTACAGCGAAAGCGAATTCCAGCTGGAAGGCCTGGATGGCCTGCAGGGTCCGCTACTGGAAATCGGCCGCACCTGCGTGGCACCCGGGCATCGCACCGGCGCCGCCATCGCCCTGCTGTGGGCGGAACTCGCCGAGATCATGGCCTGCGGCGACTATCGCTATCTCATGGGCTGCGCCAGCGTGCCAATGGCCGACGGCGGTCTGCAAGCCGCCGCCCTGCTGCGCCAGGCCGCGCGGGACGACCGTATCCCGGCGATCCGCGCCACGCCGCGGCGCCCGCTGCCCTTCGTCGCCGTGCCCGACAACCTGGTGGTGCAGCTGCCGCCCCTGCTCAAGGCCTATCTACGCCTGGGCGCCCAGGTCTGCGGCGCGCCTTGCTGGGATCCGGAATTCGGCGTGGCCGACGTCTTCATCCTGCTCAAGCGCGAAGACCTCTGCCCGCGCTATGCCCGCCATTTCAAGGCCGCGGTATGAGGCGACTGCGCCTCGCCGTGCGGCTGCTGCCGGTCCTGGCCGCACTGCTGCTCGGAGCGCTGTTCGCCCTGACGGTGGCGCTGGCGGTAGCGCTCAGTCGCCGGCCCTGCCTGGGGTTGCGGCAACGGCTGACGCGACGTTTCTTCCAGCTGCTGGCCCGGACCCTGCGCCTCCGCCTGGAAGTCCGCGGCGAGGTACCGCGCGGCACCCACCTCTGGCTGGCCAATCATGTGTCCTGGCTGGATATCGTCGCCCTCGGCAGCTTGCGGCCGCTGGGCTTCCTGTCCAAGGCGGAGGTGGCGGAGTGGCCCTTCGCCGGCTGGCTGACGCGCCAGGCCGGCACCCTGTTCATCCGCCGTGGCGCCGAACGCGGTGACGCCCTGGGCGAGGCGCTGACCACGCGCCTGACCCAGGGCCTGTCACTGGCGCTCTTTCCCGAGGGCACCACCACCGACGGCAGCGTGCTGCGCACCTTTCATGGCCGGCTGCTGAGTCCGGCCATCGCCACCGGTACCCCGCTGCAACCCGTGGCCCTGAGCTACTGGCGCCACGGCGAGCCTGACCGGGCCGCGGCCTTCATTGGAGACGACGACTTGGTGAGCCACCTGCTACGTCTGCTGGACAACGGCGGCACCACCCTGAGGATCGAGTTGCTGCCAGCCATCCTGCCCCATGGCCAGGCGCGGCAGATACTGGCGGGTCAGTGCCAGGCGGCCATCGCCGCCCGCCTCGGGATTCAATTGGAAACGCGCGCCGCGCGCTCGGCGGCGGCAAAAGCCTGCAGCTGCGGATAGAAGTCGCGAAAGTCTGCCAGCAGGCCGTCGTAGGCGGTCTCCAGCTCGGCGAAGGCACCGGCCAGCAGCTCCGGACGCGACAACCGCCGCGCCATGCCCTCCACCACTCGCTCCAGCACGGCGAAGTCGCGATAGCTGCCCAGCCAGTCCTGGCGTGCCATCAGGGGGGCGATAGAGGCCAGCCGTGGCGGCAGTTCCGGCTCCTCCAGCAGGGTCTGGTAGCAGTCCGCGACGAAACCCGGCAGCGGCTGCTCGGCATAGTCGTGCCAGAGGCGCGCCAGGCAGTGATCGAAGAAGACATCCACCAGCAGTCCGGCCACCCGCCGCCGCGTTGCGGGCAACCGGGTCTTGGCCCGGATCACCAGAGGGTGGTCGTCGGTATAGACGTCGATGCGCCGGTGCAACCGGATACCGGCGGCGATTCCAGCGGGCCAGGCGTCCGCCGAGCCCTTGACGAAATCGCCATAGAGGCTGCCGAGGCGATCTTCGCGGCTGGGGCCGCCCAGGTGCAGGTGCGCGAGATAATTCATCCCTTCAGCATACTCCAGCCGCGAGCGGGCGGTTTTCCTGGACGACCCGCGGCTGCTAGGCTCGGACCTCCCTTCCCTTTTCCGCTGGAGTCGTCATGCCCGTTCGCGCCGTGTTCCTCGACTATGCCTCTCTCGACCTCGGCGATCTGGACCCGGCGCCCTTGCGCGCGGTGTTCGACGAGCTGGAACTCCATCCGGCGAGCGCCCCGGACGAGGTCGCGACGCGCCTGGCCGGCGCCCAGGTCGCCATCGTCAACAAGGTGGTCCTGGACGCCGCCATCCTGGCCGCCTGCCCGGACTTGAAGCTGGTACTGGTCAGCGCCACCGGCACCAACAACATCGACCTGGAAGCCGCGCGCGCCCAGGGCGTGCGCGTCTGCAACTGCCAGGGCTATGGCACCGCCTCGGTCGCCCAGCACACCCTGGCGCTGCTGCTGGCTCTGGCGACCCGCTTGCCGGACTACCAGACAGACGTCCGTGCCGGTCGCTGGCAGACCGCCAGCCAGTTCTGCCTGCTCGACCACCCCATCGTCGAGCTGGAAGGCAAGACCCTCGGCCTGCTCGGCCTCGGCGAGCTGGGCAGCGCGGTGAAGCGCCTGGCCGAAGCCTTAGGCATGCAGACCCTGGTGGGCCAGTTGCCCGGTCGCCCGGCGCGTCCCGGCAGCCTGCCGCTGGCCGAGCTGCTGCCCCAGGTGGATGCCCTGACGATGCACTGCCCGCTGACCGAGCAGACCCGCGGCCTGATCGGTGCGGCGGAACTGGCGGCGATGAAATCCACGGCCTTCTTGGTCAACACCGCACGCGGCGGCATCGTCGACGAACAGGCCCTGGCCGATTGCCTGAGGCGCGGCCACCTGGCCGGCGCCGCCACCGATGTGCTCAGCGTGGAGCCCCCGCGCGACGGCAATCCGCTGCTGGCCGGCGACATTCCGCGACTGATCGTCACCCCGCACAACGCCTGGGGCAGTCGCGAGGCGCGCCAGCGGATCATCGGCCAGCTCGCCGCCAATGCCGAAGGCCATTTCGCCGGCACGCCGCACCGGGTGGTCTGCTAAAGTTCGCGCTTTTTTCGCCAGGTAGCCCCATGGATCCGCGCAGCGAAGTCCTCCTCCGTCACCCCGAGCGCTTTGGCGGCGCCTTGCTGCTCGCCGGCTTGCCGGCCGATGACCTGCTCGGCACCCTGCCCGCGGCCAGCGGCTGGAGCTGGCATGCGGGCGAGGCCGAACAACTGGTCCGGCGCTATCCGGGTCGCGTCAGTCTGGGGATCGAACCGCCGGCGGGCGACTTCGCCAGTGCCGTGCTGTTTCTGCCCAAGTCCCGCGAGGCCACAGACTTCCTGCTCACCGCCCTGACTCGCTGCCTGCCGGCCGAAGGCCGTCTCTTTCTGGTCGGTGAAAAGAAGGCCGGTATCGAACGCGCCGCGCGCCAGCTGGGCGCCTTCGGTAAGGCCAGCAAGCTCGACAGTGCACGCCATTGCCAGCTGTGGGTGGTCCAGGGACCGCGCACCTCGGCCGATCCGCAGCCGGACGCCTGGCTGCAACGCCAGCCACTGGACCGGGCTGGGGTGAACCTGGAAATTCTCAGCCTGCCGGGCGTGTTCAGCCATGGCCGGCTGGATGTGGGCACGGCGCTGCTGCTGGAGCAACTGGATGGCCTGCCCGAAGGTGCGGTGCTCGACTTCGGTTGCGGCGCCGGCGTGGTCGGCGCCGCCCTGGCTCGCCGCTATCCTGCCAGCACCCTGCATCTGCTGGACGTGGACGCCTTCGCCGTGGCCAGCAGTCGTCAGACCCTGACGGCCAATGGTCTGAGCGGAACGGTGATCAGTGGTGATGGCATCGCCGCGGCGCCCATGGGACTGGCCGCCATCGTCAGCAATCCGCCCTTCCACAGCGGCGTGAAGACCGACTACCGCACCACCGAGACCCTGCTGGCCGAGGCGGTGCGTCATCTAAAGCCCGGCGGCGAATTGCGCCTGGTGGCCAACAGCTTTCTGCGCTATCCGCCACTGATCGAGGCGGCCTTCGGCAACTGCCGTACCCTGGCGGAACGCGACGGCTTCAAGGTCTACAGCGCCCGGCGACGGTAGCGACACCGAGCCCTGTTGGGCTTCGCTGCGCTCAGCCCAACCTACGGCTATACCTCAGTGCCAGAGCCGCCCCCTCTCCCCCTGGGAGAGGGTTGGGGTGAGGGAAACCTCCTCTCCCAACCCAAAACCTCAGCCCTTCTTCGCCGCATCGTACAGCGGCATCACCTTGGGAATCGCCGCCTGCAGGGCCTTGGTGCGGTTGGCGTCGGAGGGGTGGGTACTGAGGAATTCCGCCGGCTGCTTGCCCTGGCTGGCCTGGGCCATCTTCTGCCAGAGGGTGATGGCGGCATTGGGGTTGTAGCCGGCGCGCGCCGAGAGCTCCAGGCCGATCAGGTCGGCCTCGTTCTCGTTGCCGCGGCTGAACGGCAGGGTCAGGGCCACCTGGGACACCTGGTCGGCCAGCTGCATGCCGCCCTGGCCAACGCCCAGCAGGGCGCCACCGAGGTTCTCGCCCATCTGGATGGCATAGGCCCGCGACATCTGCTCGCGGCTGTGCTCGCGCAGGGCGTGGGCGATCTCGTGGCCCATCACCGCCGCCAGTTCGTCATCGGTCAGCTTGAGCTGATCGATCAGCCCGCTGTAGACGAAGATCTTGCCGCCCGGGCCGCAGTTGGCGTTGAGTTCATCGCTCTGCACCAGGTTGACCTGCCAGTCCCAGTTCACCGCGTCCGGGCGGAAGGCCGCGGTCTGCGGGATCAGGCTCTTGGCGATGGCGGCGACGCGCTTGCCGTCGGCGCTGTCATTGGCCAGCTTGCCGGCGGACTTGGCCTCGCTGACCGTCTTGGCATAGGACTGGGCGTACATCTGGTTGACCTGCTGCTCGGACAGCATGCTGAACATGTACTGCTTGCGCTGCACCCCGACCGCACCACCCGAGGTGGTGTTGACGGTCTGGCAGGCGACCAGCAGCAGGCTCAGGGACAGGCCTGCGAGGGGAAGGATACGGCGCATGGGAATCTCCAGGTATCGAGGCGGATACAGTCTAGAGAGGGGCGTCAGACCCGGCAACGTCCGGTAACGCCCGGCAACGCTCTCCTGCCAGGCGACCGGAGGCCTCAATGGATAGGCGTCACCGCCGATAGCCCCGGCATCGAACGTTCCCGGAGTCCCCCATGAACTCCCGCTCCATCCGCACCTCCATCACCCTGCTGGCCGGGGCCTGCATCCTGGCGGTGGTCGCTGCCCTGATCGCCTATACCCTGTTCGCCGGTCAGCGCACCCGCGCCCTGGTCGACAGCCACACCGAGGCGCTGGCCGCCACCGCCGCCGAAGCCCGGCTGACGGCCGAGGCCGAGGCGGTGGGCAACCAGCTGCAACGCCAGCTGGACGTCCCCCTGCAACTGGCCAATCAGCTGGCGCAACTCAGCGTGGCCATGGGCAGTCCGGGCGACCAGCAGGTCGAGCTGGATCGCCAGAGTCTGGTGCGCCTGCTGGGCCAGAGTCTGAAGCGCCAGTCCGGCCTGCTCAGCCTCTATACCGTCTGGGAACCCAATGCCATCGATGGCCAGGACGACCGCCATCGGGGCGACGCCGCGGCCGGCTACGACGAGCAGGGGCGCTTCACCCCCTGGTGGCACAAGACCCTCGACGGCGATGTGACGGTGGAACCGATCGGCCCGACCGTGGAAAGCCAGACCCGTCTGCCCTCGGGCGTGCGCGAAGGCGAGTACTACCTCTGTCCGCGGGAAAATCGCACCACCTGCGTGCTCGATCCCATGCCCGACACGGTCAACGAGCAGCAGGTGCTGATCGCCTCCTTCAACGTGCCGATCCTGGTCGACGGTGCCTTCAAGGGCGTGGTCGGTGCCGACGTGCCGCTGGACTTCATCCAGCGGCAGCTGGTCAAGGCCAATGGCCGCCTCTATGGCGGCGTGGGCCGCATGGCCCTGGTGGCCGGGCGCGGCACCCTGGTGGCCTACACCGCCGACGCCAGCCAGCTGGGCAAACCGGCCGAACCGGCGCTGGGGGCGACCCTGGCCGGCCTCAAGGACCTGGGCGAAGGCGTCACCCGTCGCTTCGACGCCCAGAGCGAGCGCTATCAGGTCTATCTGCCGCTGCGCTTCGCCGGCGACAACCGCCAGGTCTGGACGCTGATCATCGAATTGCCCCGCACAGCCGTGCTGGCCGACCTCTACAGCCTCAAGGACACCCTGGGCAGCCAACGCCACCAGGACGTGATCGGCATGCTGCTGGTAGGCCTGGCGGTCGCCGGCGCCGGTCTGCTGGTGCTCTGGCTGATCAGCCTGCGCATCGCCCGGCCGCTGCGGCAGATGGTGACCATGCTCGACGCCATCGGTCAGGGCGACGGAGACCTCACCCAGCGTCTCGCTACCGAGCGCCGCGACGAGGTCGGCGCCATGGCCGGCGGCTTCAACCGCTTCCTGGCCTCGCTGCAGAGCCTGATCGGCAAACTGATCCATTCGGTGGGCGAAGTGGCCTCGGCCGCCGAGCACACCTCCCATATCGCCCAGCGCACCCGCGACGGCGTGGAGCGCCAGCTGCAGGAGATCGAGCAACTGGCTACCGCCATGCAGGAGATGACCGCCACCGCCCAGGACGTGGCCGGCAATGCCGGTCGCGCGGCGCGGGCTGCCACCGAGGCGGACGGCGCGGTCAACCAGGGCCAGCGCCTGGTGCAGCAGAACGTCGCCAGCAGCGCCGCCCTCGCCCAGGAGATCGAGCGCGCGGTGGAGCAGGTCCGCCGGGTCGCCGAGGACAGCGAGAACATCGGTTCCATCCTGACCACCATCAATGGCATCGCCGAGCAGACCAACCTGCTGGCGCTCAACGCCGCCATCGAGGCGGCGCGCGCCGGTGAGCAGGGTCGCGGCTTCGCCGTGGTGGCCGATGAGGTGCGCAACCTGGCGCAAAAGACCCAGGTGGCCACCGGCGAGATCCAGAGCATGATCCAGCGCCTGCAGCAGGGTACCCGCGAAGCGGTGACTGTGATGCAGGCCAGCGGTGCCCAGACCAGCACCCAGGTCGCCCAGACCGAGGCCACCCGGCACGCCCTGGACACCATCCTGGCGGCGGTAGGCGAGATCACCAGCATGAATCTGCAGATCGCCAGTGCGGCGGAAGAACAGAGCGCGGTGGCCGAGGACATCAACCGCAACGTAGTCAACATCGGCCAGAGCGCCCAGGCGGTCCACGGCGAAGCCGACAGCGCCTCCCGCGCCGGCCAGCAGCTGCGCGAACTCGCCGAGCAGCAACGCCAGCTGGCGGGGCGGTTCCGGGTCTAGCTCTCTACTCCGTCCCCCTCTCCCTCTGGGAGAGGGCTGGCCCAGGGACTTGCAGCGCGCTTTGACGTCTAGGCGCTACAGCGGCGTCAGACACTCCGGCCCGTCCACCTCGGGCCGGTTGACGATGTCGGCCAGCACCCGCTCGCGCAGCGGCATGCCGCCCGCGGCCAGCAGCGCCTGCAGGGCTTCGGGCGTGCTGTCCGGATCCTGCCAGAGGGTACGCCCCGCTTCGTCGAGCAGGATGGGCCGCCGCAACGGGCCGGCGGCCTGGGTGACCATGGCCACCGACAGCCAGAGCTGATCCCCGGCCGGATAGGCTTCCCAGAGCGCGGCGAACCAGGCGAGGGGTTCGCCATTGAGCATCCAGTAGGGTCGCTTGCGGTGGTTGCCGCGCCATTCATAGAAGCCGTTGGCCGGCAGCAGGCAACGCCGCAGGCGAAAGGGCTCGCGAAACATCGGCTGGGTAGCCAGGCTTTCGGCGCGGGCATGGGTGGGGGTGCGGGAGAGATCGGTGAGCCAGGGTGGGGTCAGTCCCCAGCGGCCACTGTCGACCCGCTCGCCGTCCGCGGTCCGCCGCTGCAGCAGCACCTGCTGATGAGGGGAGATGTTCCAGCGCGGCGGATGCTTTTCGGGGAATCCCGGCAAGCCAGCGAATTCGGCGGGCCAGCGGAACAGGGCGTAGCGTCCGGACATGAAAACCTTTTAGGTTCTTTACGAAAAGTCGCCGAGCGAAGGTCAGGCGAGGCGAAAAAGCTGAGGAAGCGGATCGGGCTCGCGAACGAGTTTACAAGTGGTAAATGAGTATTACGACCGGGCTGGCGTGCCAGGCGTTTTTCAACGAAGCATCACCGATGCGTAGGCACTTTTCGTATAGAACCTAGCAGACGAGGATGCCCTGTTCGGGGGAGGGATCCTCTCCCGGCAAAGGCGTGGCGGCATTGTACGCGGCGATCAGCGCCTGCGCGCGCTGGGCCTCCTCGTCGTCGACCAGCAGGCCGAGCAATCCTGCCGCTGGCAGGTCACCGATGCCACCGAGCAAGTGGCGACCGGCGAGGAAGCCACTGATGCCCTCGCTGGCGAGCACCGCCAGGAGCAGTTCGCCCTCGTGCAGCGACCCCGGCTCATAGATGCGGCGCATCAGTCATCCTCCCGCCGAACCTCGAGATTCCAGTCCTCGCCATCGGTGTGCAGGCCGAAGCGGATCGGTCGGCAGCAGACTTCGCAGTCTTCGTAGTAGTCCTGATCACCGCCGCTGAGGTCGAGCACCACCTCGCCCGGTTCGCCGCAATAAGGGCAATCGTATTCCTGGCTTTCCAGCATCTGCCTGCACTCCTTGACCGCCAACCTGCCGCCCATCCGGCCCCTGGCGCTTGCATCTGGCGCCACGCCCACTACTATGGCCGCCGGAATTTCTACAAGAGAACACCATGGGCGAGTTCGAAGCCATTCGACCCTATAACGACGCGGAAGTCCCCGGGGTTCTGGCCCGCCTGATCGACGACGACCACTTCATCGGCATCCTCGCCGGCTACCGGTTCCCGCGCCTGTCCAAGGGACTCGGCTGGGTAGTGCGGCCCCTGCTGCGCACCCGCCTGCGCCAGGAACTGAGTGGTATCCAGAGCGTCGCGGCGCTGCAGGACAAGCTCGAACCCTATGTGGATCGCGCCATCGAGAAGGCCTCGGACGGCGTTACCTACTCCGGCATCGACCAGCTGCGCAGCGGCCGCGCCTATCTGTTCCTGGCCAACCACCGCGACATCGTGATGGACCCGGCCTTCGTCAACTATGCCGTCTACCACGCCGGTCTGCCAACGCCGCGCATCGCCATCGGTGACAACCTGCTGCAGAAGCCCTTCGTCAGCGACCTGATGCGGCTGAACAAGAGCTTCATCGTGCACCGCTCCATCAGCGGCCGGCGCGAAAAGCTGGCGGCGTACCAGAATCTGTCCGCCTACATCAATCACTCGATCCGCCAGGACGGCCAGTCCATCTGGATCGCCCAGGCCGAGGGCCGGGCCAAGGACGGCGACGACCGCACCGATTCGGCCATCCTCAAGATGTTCCACATGAGCTGCAAGGACGAGCCCTTCGCCGAGCTGGTCAAGGCGCTGAACATCGTACCGGTGTCCATCAGCTACGAATTCGATCCCTGCGACCAGGCCAAGGCCCGCGAACTGCACACCCGCGCCACCACCGGCAGCTACGCCAAGGCGCCGGGCGAGGACGACGTCAGCATCGCCCGGGGCATCACCGGCTACAAGGGCCGGGTGCACGTGGCCTTTGGCGAGCCGGTCACGGGTGAGTTCGAGGATGCCAAGGCGCTGGCCCAGGAAATGGACCGGCAGATTCTCGGCAACTACCGGCTGTTCCCGGCCAGTTACCTGGCCTATGCCGCCTGGGAGGGCCGCGACCCGGACCTGGCCGTGCCCGCGGTGGACAGCCTGTTTCCCGCCGAGGAAATCGCGGTCGCCCGCAGCGAATGGGAAAGGCGTCTGGCCGAGTGCCCAGCGGAATACCGGGCGCAACTGGTGCGCCAGTACGCCCAGCCGGTGCTGAACAAGTACCGCGTGCTGGCCGGTCTGGAATAGCCCAGGCGCGCTCATGAAAAAGCCCGGCACGAGCCGGGCTTTTTTGTGGACGGTCGCGGCTCAGTGGCCGCTGAGCACCTGCACCACGGTCGGATCCTTGAACACCCGGGTCAGGGCGTCGCTCAGGACATCGCTGACCAGCTTGGTGTTGGCCTCGGCGTTGGGCGCCATGCCAAAGCGCTGGTTGAGGCTGGCGCCATAGCGACCCTTGTAGCCGCGCTGGCTGTTGCGCACCTCGACCTGGAAGGCCGCGGCGACGTCAGACGCGGTGACGTACAGCTCCTTGGGCGACTGATAGTTCAGTTCGGCCAGGGTCAGGGTCAGCTGGGGCGCACCGGGACCGGCATTGGGCGACGGGGTGAAGCCCATCTGACGTACGGCCTTCTCGGCTTCGGCCTGCAGCTTGGGAATCACGTCCTGAGTCTGCACCACCACCACGCTGGTGTCGGGATAGAGACCGCCGCGGGTGCCGAGGGTGAAGGAGGAACGGCCGTCGACCACCCGGACCGAGACCGGCTGGCCCTGGCCGACCGGCGCGATGGGCGCGGTGATCTGGGGTTGCGGACTCAATTGCTGAGGGCTGCTGGCGCAGCCGGCCAGGGTCAGACCAGTGGCGGCGAGCAGGCCGAGCAACAGGCGATAGCGCATGCAGAGACTCCGAAGAAAGGGACAGGGGGCAGTATACCCAGCCCCCCAGCGGCGTCGATAGACCGGCCTTCCGGACAAGGAAACGCCGGCACGGGGCCGGCGTCGTTCAGACCAGGCGTTACGGCTTGGCCGCCAGCGGCGGCCGGGTCTGGCTGCGTTCCAGCCAGCCGCCACCGAGCGCCTTGTACAGGGTGACCTCGCTGTTGAGCTGGTTGAGTCTGTCGGTGATCAGCTGCTGCTGGGCGCTGTACAGCGAGCGCTGGGCGTCGAGTACCGTGAGGTAGTTGTCGATGCCCTGGCGATAGCGCAGGTTGGCCAGGTCGTAGTACTCCTGGCTGGCCTGCACCAGGTCCTGCTGGGCCTGCAGCTGGTCGTCGTAGGTGCCCTTCGCCGCCAGGGCATCGGCCACCTCGCGGAAGGCGGTCTGGATCGACTTCTCGTAGGTGGCGACGTTGATGTCCTTCTGGATCTTCGCCGCATCCAGGCTGGCCTTGAGGCTGCCGGCCGTGAAGATCGGGATGTTGATGCTCGGCGAGAAGGTCCAGTAGCCGGAACCGGCGTCGAACAGGCCGTTCAGGTCCCGGCTCGCCGTGCCGCCCTGGGCGGTCAGGCTGATGCGCGGGAAGAAGGCTGCCCGGGCCGCGCCGATGTTGGCGTTGGCGGCGCGCAGCTGCAACTCGGACTGGAGGATGTCCGGACGCTTCTGCAGGAGATCCGACGGCAGATTGGCCGGCAGGTCGGCGAGCAGATCGGTACCGTCCAACCCCTTGCTCTGCGGCAGCTCCGCCGGGATCGAGGTACCCAGCAGCAGGGCCAGGGCATTGCGATCCTGGGCCACCTGGCGGGTGTACTGCGCCAGATTCGCCCGCGCCCCTTCCAGGGCGGTGCGCGACTGGCGCAGGTCCAGGCCGCTGGCCACGCCGTTCTCCACGGTCTGGCGGGTCAGGTCGTAGGAGCGCTGATAGGCCGCCAGGGTCTCGCGGGTCAGTTGCAGCATGCGCTGGTCGGTGAGCCAGGCGTAGTAGGCGTTGGCCACTTCCGAGACCAGCGAGATCTGGGTGCTGCGGCGTCCTTCGCTGGTGGCGAAGTAGTTGAGCAGCGCCTGCTCGCTGAGGCTGCGCAGGCGACCGAACAGGTCCAGCTCATAGGAGGTGAACCCCAGGGTCACGCTGTACTGGCTGCTGATGCTGCCACCACCGCCGCCACCCGCGCCATTGGCGCTGTTGCCGGCGAGCAGTTCGCGAATGGCGGAGACCTGGCTCAGGTCCTCCGGCTGGCGGGTACGGGTCCCGGTGCCGCTGACCGCGATGTCGGGAAACAGCTCGGCGCGCTGCACGCGGTATTGCGCCTGGTAGAGGCGCACGTTCAGCGCGGCCTGACGCAGGTCGCGGTTGTTGTCCAGCGACAGCTGGATCAGCTGCTGCAGGGCCGGGTCGCGATAGAAATCGCGCCAGCCGATGTCGGCTGCCTGCTGGTCACGATTGACCGTCAGGGCATCGTAGGCCTGGCCATGGGGCCAGGCGTTCTCCACCGGCGCATTGGGTCGCTGGTAATCGGGGATCAGGCTGCAGCCGGACACGGCCAGCATGCCCACGACCACCGCCAAGACAGACTTCTTCATATCAGTGTCCTTCCTTGCCATGGGCTTCCTGGTCCTTGGTGGCCTTGTCCTTGAACAGGCTGCTGACCACCACGTAGAACATGGGAATCCAGAAGATCGCCAGGATCGTGGCGGTGAGCATGCCGCCGATCACGCCGGTACCCACGGCGTGCTGACTGCCGGAGCTGGCGCCCGAGGAGATCGCCAGGGGCACCACGCCCAGGATGAAGGCCATGGAGGTCATGATGATGGGGCGCAGGCGCATGCGCGAGGCTTCCACCGCCGCATCGACGATGTTCTTGCCGCCCTCGTGCAGCTCCTTGGCGAATTCCACGATCAGGATGGCGTTCTTCGCCGCCAGGCCGATGGTCGTCAGCAGACCGACCTGGAAGAAGACGTCGTTGGCCAGGCCACGGAAGTAGGTGGCCAGCAGGGCCCCCACCACCCCCAGCGGCACCACCAGGATGACCGCGATCGGGATCGACCAGCTCTCGTACAGCGCCGCCAGGCAGAGGAACACCACCAGCAGCGACAGCGCATAGAGCGCCGGCGCCTGGGAGCCCGACAGGCGCTCCTCGTAGGACAGACCGGTCCAGGCAATACCCACGCCCTGCGGCAGGTCCTTGGCCATGCGTTCGATCTCGGCCATGGCGTCACCGGTGCTGTAGCCGGGCGCCGCGGAGCCGAGGATCTCCAGCGAGGAGATGCCGTTGTAGCGCTCCAGCTTGGGCGAGCCGTAGATCCACTCGCCGCGGGCGAAGGCAGACACCGGCACCATCTCGCCGGCGCTGTTGCGCACGTACCACTTGTTGAAGTCCTCGGGATTCATCCGCGCGCTGGCTTCGCCCTGCAGGTACACCTTCTTCACCCGACCGCGGTCGATGAAGTCGTTGACGTAGCTGGATGCCCAGCCGATGGACAGCGTCTGGTTCACGTCGCTCTGCGACAGGCCCAGGGCGCGCACCTTCTCGTCGTCGACGATGAGCTTGAATTGCGGCTCGTCGTTGAGGCCATTAGGACGGGTCTGCACCAGCTTGGAATTCTGCGCGGCCATGCCGAGCAGCTGGTTGCGCGCGGCCATGAGCGCCTCGTGGCCGATGCCGCCCTGGTCCTGCAGGTAGAAGTCGAAGCCGGTGGCGTTACCCAGCTCCAGCACCGCCGGCGGGACGATGGCATAGACGATGGCGTCCTTGATGCCCGACAGGTAGCCCATGGCCCGACCGGCCACGGCGCTGGCGCCGTCCTTGGCGTCCGGGCGCTGTTCCCAGGGCTTGAGCTGGATGAACGCCAGACCCGAGCTCTGACCACGACCGGCGAAGTTGAAGCCGTTGACCGTGAACATCGAGCTGACCGCGCTCGAATCGTTCTTCATCATCATCTCGCGCATGGTGTCGAGCACCTTCTGCGTCCGCTCGGCACTGGAGCCCGGCGGCGTGGTGACCTGGGCGAAGATCACGCCCTGGTCCTCTTCCGGCAGGAAGGACGACTGGATGCGGGTGAAGAGGAACACCATGACGCCGACGATCAGCAGGTACAGCAGCAGGAAGGGCACCTTGTGCCGGATCACCGCGGCCACGCTGCGCTCATAGCGGTGCTGACCGCTCTCGAACTTGCGGTTGAACCAGCCGAAGAAACCGCGCTTCTCGTGGTGCCCCTGCTTGACCGGCTTGAGCAGGGTGGCGCACAGCGCCGGGGTCAGGATCAGCGCCACCAGCACCGAGAGCACCATCGAGGAGACGATGGTGATGGAGAACTGGCGATAGATCACCCCGGTAGAGCCGCCGAAGAAGGCCATGGGCACGAACACCGCCGACAGCACCAGGGCGATACCGACCAGGGCGCCCTGGATCTGGCCCATGGACTTGCGCGTCGCCTCCTTGGGCGAGAGCCCCTCCTCGGCCATCACCCGCTCGACGTTTTCCACCACCACGATGGCATCGTCCACCAGCAGGCCGATGGCGAGCACCATGCCGAACATGGTCAGGATGTTGATGGTGAAACCGGCGGCCAGCAGCACCGCGAAGGTGCCCAGGAGCACCACGGGGACGGCGATGGTGGGGATCAGGGTGGCCCGGAAGTTCTGCAGGAACAGGAACATCACCAGGAACACCAGCAGGATCGCCTCGCCCAGGGTCTTGACCACCTCATGGATCGAGGCGGTCACCACCGGGGTGGTGTCGTAGGGATAGACCACTTCCATGCCCGGCGGCATGAACGGCTTGAGGCGCTCGATGGTGGCGCGGACCGCCTTGGCGGTGTCCAGGGCATTGGCCCCGGTGGCCAGACGCAGCGCCATGCCGGAGGCCGGCTTGCCGTCGAACTGGGCATCGATGGAGTAGTTCTCGCCACCCAGCTCGACCCGCGCCACGTCACGCAGGCGCACCTGGGCACCGCTCTGGTCGACCTTGAGGAAGATCTTGCCGAATTCCTCGACGCTGGTCAGCCGGGTCTTGCCGATGATGGTGGCGTTGAGCTGCTGCCCCGGCACCGCCGGCAGGCCGCCGAGCTGACCGGAGGCGATCTGCACGTTCTGGCTCTGGATGGCGCTGCTGACGTCGACCGGCGTGAGCTGGTACTTCACCAGCTTCTGCGGATCCAGCCAGATGCGCATGGCGTACTGGGCACCGAATACCTGGAAGTCGCCCACACCGCTGGTCCGCGCGATGGGATCGCGCATGTTGGAGACGATGTAGTTGGACAGGTCTTCCTTGGTCAGGGAGCCGTCCATGGAGACCAGGCCCACCACCATCATGAAGTTGCGCTGGTACTTGGCGACGCGCATGCCCTGCTGCTGGACTTCCTGCGGCAGGAGCGGCGTCGCCAGCTGCAGCTTGTTCTGCACCTGGACCTGGGCGATGTCGGAGTTGGTGCCCTGGTTGAAGGTCACGATGATGGTCATGCTGCCGTCGGAGTTGGACTCCGAGGAGATGTACCTGAGGTTGTCGATCCCGTTCATCTGCTGCTCGATGACCTGGACCACGGTGTCCTGCACCGTCTGCGCCGAGGCGCCCGGGTAGCTCACCTGGATCGAGACCGCCGGAGCGGCGATGTTCGGGTACTGGTTAATCGGCAGCGTGAGGATCGACAGAATGCCGGCGAGCATGATCACCAGGGCGATTACCCAGGCGAAGATGGGCCGGTCGATGAAGAACTTGGACATCAGGCGCTCCCCTTACTGACCCTGACCCGCCGGCTTCTGCTCGGCGGAGGCGATGTTGCTCGCCGGCTTGGTGGTGACGGTGGCACCCGGCTTGATCTTCTGCAGACCTTCGGTGATGACCTTGTCACCCGCCTTGAGGCCGTCGGTGACCAGCCATTCGGCGCCGACGGTGCGCTCGGTCTTGAGGATCCGCTGCTCGACCTTGCCTTCGCCGTTGACCACCATGGCGGTGGGCTGGCCCTTGAGGTCGCGGGTCACACCCTGTTGCGGCACCAGCAGAGCATTCTGGCGCACACCGGACTGCAGCTCGGCACGCACGAACATGCCGGGCAGCAACAGCTTGTCGGGGTTGGGGAATTCGGCGCGGATGGTTACCGAGCCGGTGCCCTGGTCCACCGAGACCTCGGCGAACTTGAGCTTGCCGGGACGGCTGTAGGCAGTGCCGTCTTCCAGCATCAGCTTGACCTGGGCGGCGTTCTCGCCCTGCACCTTCTGCAGCTGACCGCTGTCCAGCTCGCGGCGCAGGCGCAG
Organism: Pseudomonas aestiva; assembly: GCF_039908605.1. Classification (NCBI taxonomy): domain Bacteria; kingdom Pseudomonadati; phylum Pseudomonadota; class Gammaproteobacteria; order Pseudomonadales; family Pseudomonadaceae; genus Pseudomonas; species Pseudomonas aestiva. The sequence continues at coordinate 4,199,594 of NZ_CP150916.1, forward strand.
CAGATCGGTGGCGGACTGGGTCACGTCGACATAGATGGGATCGAGCTGGGTGATGCTGGTCAGGGCGCTGGTCTGGTCGGCGGTGACCAGGGCGCCTTCGGTCATCATCGAGCGCCCGATGCGCCCGGAGATGGGCGCGGCGACCTTGGTGTAGGCCAGGTTGATCTCGGCGTTGCGCAGGGCGGCCCTGGCCGATTCCACCTGGGCTTCGTTCTGCCGCTGCATGGACAGCGCATCGTCGGCTTCCTGCTTGCTGATCGCCTGCTCCTTGACCAGGGCGCCATAGCGCTGGGCCTTGAGCCGGTTGGAGGCCAGGGTCGCCTGGGCCTGGGCCAGCGATGCCTTCGCCGAGTTGACGTTGGCTTCGTAGGTGCGCGGATCGATCTGATAGAGCTGGGTGCCGGCCTTCACGTCGGCGCCCTCGGTGAAGCTGCGCTTGAGCAGGATGCCGCTCACCTGCGGCCGCACCTCGGCGATGCGGAAGGCGGACGTGCGCCCGGGCAATTCGTCGGTCAGGGTGACGGTGCGAGGCTGCATCGTCACTACCCCGACCTCCGGGGGCTTCTGCTGCTGTTGCTGCTGGTCCTTGTTGTCCTGCTTGCCGCAGGCACCCAGGGCCAGGGCAACGGCCAGCAGGGCGGGAGCGAAAAAGGCATGCGCCGGCTTGATCTGCATATCAAAAGTCCTTGAAAGCGGGGAAATGAGCATGCGCAGCGCGCCTTGTGGATCCGCACCGGCTCGAGCATAGGAATTATTATCAGACAAATATACTTACGTTCACGACTGTTTGTAAATAACCCAAGCGCCTTACTCGGGTATCTCGCCGGCGACTCCGACGTCTCGTGAAAACGGCTATGCCGATAAAAGTCAGGCCAGTGCGACCGACCTCGGTAGCAGACCATGAGGCGGGAGGCGAGTTCTGCCGGGAAATCCCGGTGTCGCCCGCCTCGTCGGCAAAAACGACCAGGCATAAAAATGCCGGACGAATCCGGCATCTTTGGTTACAACCTGCGGGCGTCCCGTTACTGGCGCACGCCTTCGAAGGACAGCATGAATTCCACTTCCTGGGATTTCGGGCCGAGGTCCTTCTGGATGTTGAAGTCCTTGAGCTTGAGGGTGGTGGTGCCCTCGAAGCCGGCGCGGTAGCCACCCCACGGGTCCTTGCCCTCGCCCATGAAGTGGGCCTTGATGGTGACCGGCTTGGTCACGCCGTTCAGGGTCAGGTTGCCGGTGACGTCGGCGGTGCCATCGCCGGTGGGGGTGACCTTGGTCGATTCGAAGCTGGCCTGGGGATGGGCGGCGACGTTGAGGAAGTCGGCGCTGCGCAGGTGCTTGTCACGCTCGGCGTGGTTGGTGTCGACGCTGTCGGTGTTGATGGTCACCTTGACCTTGTCGGCGGACGGATCCTTGGCATCGAAGCTGAAGTTGCCGTCGAAGTCCTTGAAGGTGCCGTACAGCCAGCTGTAGCCCAGGTGCTGGATGCGGAACTGGATGAAGGCGTGCTGGCCCTGCTTGTCGATCTTGTAGTCGGCGGCCATGGCCTGGCCAGCGCCCAGCAGAGCGGTACCCAGGGCCAGGGCGGCAACGGTTTTCTTCAGCATTGGATGGAGCTCCAGGTGGTGGTGGGAAGCGAACATCAGGAAGGGGTATGGACCCGGCCGAGCATGCGGACCAGGGTGCCGTCGCGGTCGACGAAATGGTGCTTGAGCGCGGCCAGCATGTGCAGACCGGCCAGGACGATCAGCGTCCAGGCGAACCAGAGGTGGATCTTGCCGGCGGTATCGGCCTGCTCCGGCAGGCCGCTCAGGGTCGCCGGAACCTTGAACCAACCGAAGACATCGATGGCCACGCCATCGGCGGTGGAGATCAGGTAGCCGGCCACCATGACGCTGAGCATCAGCCCATAGAGCAGGAAGTGCCCGGCACCGGCGGCGCGGCGCACCAGGGGGCTGCCCTCCACCGGCGGCGGCGGACTGACCAGGCGCCAGAGCAGGCGCAGCACCAGGGCGATCAGCAAGAGGATGCCGGCGCTCTTATGCAGTTCAGGGGCGGTGTGGTACCAGGTGTCGTAGTAGTCCAGGGTGCGCATCCACAGGCCGGAGGCGAACATGGCGACGATCGCCAGGGCCATGACCCAATGCAGAACCAGACTTACCAGACCGTAGCGAAGGCCATCGTTGCGCCAGTGCATTGCTTTTCTCTCCTGAAAAAGCTTTGCCTAAGCCTAGCCGCAAACGTATCGATGGAAAGCGGAAAAAGTGTCGAATCAATATCGAAGGAATCGATGGATCGGACGGCGCGCCAAGGCCCCGTCCGCTCCGGACCAGACGCTGCGCGGTGGCAGCGTCCGAGCCTGGGTCGCGATCAGAACGACCAGTGGAACAGCTTCCAGAAGAAGCCGTGCTCGCCACTGTCCTTGGCCGGTGCGGCTTCGGTGGTCTTGGGCGCAGCAGCGGGCTGGGCAGCGGTCTTGGTACTGGCCACGACCGGCACCACGGCCTTGCCGGCCTTGAGGTCGCGGACCTGACCGGCAGCGCGCTGACCGCTGGCCAGGGCGCCTTCCAGGGTGCCCGGATGCAGCGGATCGGTGTGCTCGCCAGCGAAGATCACCCGGCCGGCGGGCTTTTCCCACAGCCGCCAGTAGCGGGTGATCTGACCCGGACCATAGGCCAGGTAGGCACCGCCCACGCCCGGATCGCGGCTGTAGCGACGGACTTCGTAGCCGGAGAAGGCCCCGCGCGCCTTGGGATAGAAGGCGTGGAAGCGGATCAGCACCTGATCGACCATCTGCTTGTCGCCGAAGGCCTGCACCAGACGCGCGCTGTCACCGGCCAGGTTGACCAGCACATTGGCGCCGCCCTTGACGTCCGGCTCCACCCACAGCATGCCCAGGCCCTGGTCGCTGTAGATCTCGCCGCTCATGCGCGACTTGCTGTCCCACACCGGGGTCTTGAACTTGAGCAGGATCTGGTCGCGCCAGCCATAGGTGGTGCCCTTGATCGCCGCCTGCTGAGTGGCGTCCAGCGCCGGGGTCATCTGCACCTGGCCGAGGGCGCGCAGCGGCACCGCCATCACCACGTAGTCGGCCTTGTAGCCGGTGGCACCGGCCTTGACCACGACACCGTCCTTGTCCTGGACGATACTGGAGACCTTGTTGTCAGTCTTGATCGTCTTGATCTGCTTGACGAAGGCCTGGGCCAGCACCTCGCTGCCACCGGGCAGACGGGAGGCGCGCAGGTCCTTGTCGTCGACGCCGCGATAGACGCGGGTCTGCTGGGCCAGATAGAGCAGCGACAGCCGCGAGGGCTCGTCGTAGCGGACGCGGATGCGCTGGTTGATCAGCTGGCGCGCCACCGGCGGCAGATTCTGCTTGTCCAGCCAGGTGGCGGCGTTGATCTGGTCGAGGGCGTGCAGGGTCGGGGTGGCGGTCGGCTGCAGCGGATCGCTGATGGCGGCAGCCAGATCGTCCAGGGACTTGTCGACGCGCTTCAGGGCATCGGCCACGGCCGGCATCTTCTGCGCCAGGTCTTCCTGGGAAAAGTACTGGCCTTCGATCAGATAGCCCGGGGTGCGCACGAAGGACGGCGCATCCACGGTCTTGAGCTTGAAGGTGTCCAGGTAGTGGTTGAGCACCGGCTGGGCCTTGGTATCGCCGATCCATTCGCTGGAGGCGAGACCGGAACGACCGCCGACGCGCGCGCCGGCTTCCAGCAGGGTCACGTTCCAGCCGGCCTGCTGCAGTTCATAGGCCGAGGCCAGACCGGCCATGCCGGCACCGACCACGATCACCGAGGGACCACTGGGCGCTACGGGTGCCGCGGCAGCCTTTTCCGGCGCCTTGTGCGTCTCTTTATGGGCCTTCTCGGCAGCGCCTGCGCTCAGGCTGGTAGCGAATACGCCGGCTGCCAAGCAGACGGTAAAACCTGTCCAACACGACGACATCTTTTCTAGACTCCTGGGACCGGGAAACGGCGGTGGCGCAGCATACGCCAGCGGCCCCGGGGCAACCAGACGGCGCCATGACCGGCAATCGGCCCGCGCCTTGCTCCCGTCGCGCGCCCTGGCTTAGGCTTGCGCCCCCTTTTTATCGCCGGGCCCGCCGCCAGGAGACGCCAATGACCAATCACGACTGGATGCGCCGTGACCTGGAGGTGCTCTGGCACCCCTGCACCCAGATGAAGGATCACGAGCAGCTACCGGTGATCCCGATCCGCCGTGGCGAAGGCGTCTGGCTGGAGGACTTCGACGGCAAGCGCTACCTGGATGCAGTCAGCTCCTGGTGGGTCAATGTCTTCGGCCACGCCAATCCGCGCATCAACGAGCGCATCAAGGCCCAGGTCGACCAGCTGGAGCACGTCATCCTCGCCGGCTTCAGCCACCAGCCGGTGATCGAGCTGTCCGAGCGCCTGGTCGCCCTGACCCCGGCCGGCCTCGACCGGGTGTTCTATGCCGACAACGGCTCCTCGTGCATCGAGGTGGCCTTGAAGATGAGCTACCACTACTGGCGCAACGTGGGCCAGCCGGAAAAGCGCCGCTTCGTCACCCTGACCAACAGCTACCACGGCGAGACGGTCGCGGCCATGTCGGTGGGTGACGTGGCGCTGTTCACCGAGACCTACCAGGGTCTCTTGCTGGACACCCTCAAGGTGCCCAGTCCCGATTGCTACCTGCGCCCCGAGGGCATGGACTGGGAAGCGCATTCGCGGCAGATGTTCGCACACATGGAGCGCACCCTGGCGGAGCACCACGCCAGCGTCGCCGCGGTCATCGTCGAGCCGCTGATCCAGGGCGCCACCGGCATGCGCATGTACCACCCGGTCTATCTACGCCTGCTGCGCGAGGCCTGCGATCGCTATGGCGTGCACCTGATCCACGACGAGATCGCCGTGGGCTTCGGTCGCACCGGGACGATGTTCGCCTGCGAGCAGGCCGGCATCCGTCCGGATTTCCTCTGCCTGTCCAAGGCCCTCACCGGCGGCTATCTGCCGCTGGCCGCCTGCCTGACCACCGATGCGGTCTACCAGGCCTTCTACGACGACTACCACACCCTGCGCGCCTTCCTGCATTCCCACAGCTACACCGGCAATCCGCTAGCCTGCGCCGCCGCCCTGGCGACCCTGGACATCTTCGCCCAGGACGACGTCATCGAGGCCAACAAGCCCCTGGCCCGGCGCATGGCCGAGGCCACCGCGCACCTGGTCGATCATCCCCACGTGGGCGAGGTGCGCCAGACCGGCATGGCCCTGGCCATCGAGATGAGCGCCGACAAGGCCCGCCGTACGCCCTACCCCTGGCAGGAGCGCCGCGGTCTCGCCGTCTACCAGCACGCCCTCTCCCGTGGCGCCCTGTTGCGACCCCTGGGCAACGTGGTCTACTTCCTGCCGCCCTATGTCATCACCCCTGAGCAGATCGACTTCCTCGCCGAGGTGGCGAGCGAAGGCATCGAGCTTGCCACCCGCACCTCGGTCAGCGTCGCCCTGAGCGACCTGCACCCCAACCACCGCGATCCCGGCTGATCTGGAGTCCGCCATGCGTCTCACCCGCTGCCACCTCGACCTGCCCCTGGCCCTCGGCCACCTCGACCTGCCCGAGGCCCAGGCCCACTACCTGGGCCGCGTACTGCGCCTGGCGCCGGGGGATGCCGTGCAGTTGTTCGACGGCAGCGGCCGCGAATACCTCGGCCAGGTCGCCGCGGTGGGCAAGAAGACCCTCAGCGTCGAGCTGACCGAGGAACTGCCCGGCCAACCCGATTCGTCGCTGCGCATCCACCTCGGCCAGGGCCTGTCCCGCGGCGAGCGCATGGACTGGGCGATCCAGAAGGCCACCGAACTGGGCGTGGCCGAGATCACCCCGCTGGTCAGCGAACGCTGCGAGGTGCGCCTCAAGGACGAGCGCGCCGACAAGCGCCTGCAGCACTGGCGCCAGGTCGCCATCAGCGCCTGCGAACAGTGCGGTCGCTCCACGGTGCCGCTGATCCATTCGCCGCAGCTGCTGGCCGACTGGCAGGCCGGGCTGGACGCCGATCTCAAGCTGGTCCTGCACCCGGTGGCGGAGCCTCTGGAAAGCCATGCCCGCCCCACCCGCCTGGCCCTGCTGATCGGCCCGGAAGGCGGCCTGAGCGAGGCCGAAGTCACGGCCGCCCGCGCCGCTGGTTTCCAGCCGGCCCGCCTGGGACCGCGGGTGCTGCGCACCGAGACCGCCCCGGTGGTGGCCCTGAGCGTGGCCCAGCAACTCTGGGGTGATTTCCAGACCCCCTGATCTGCCCGCGGGCCGCTGCCCACGGCGGTCCGTCCCTTCCCCACGGATAGTTTTGGAGCCCCGGATGACCCTGCCCTCTCGCCCCTACGCCGCCTTCCTGTTCGACATGGACGGCACCCTGCTCACCAGCGTGGCCTCCGCCGAACGCGCCTGGAGCACCTGGGCACTCGGCCACGGCCTCGATCCGGCGGACGTCCTCGCCGTGATGCACGGAGTGCGGGCCGTGGAAACGGTGCAACGCTTCGCTCCGGCGGGCGCGGACATCGACGCCGAGACCCGCGCCATCACCGAACTGGAGATCGCCGACGTCGCCGACATCCAGGAAATCCCCGGCGCGGCGGCCTTTCTCGCCAGTCTGCCAGCCGGCAGCTGGGCGCTGGTCACCTCGGCCTCGCGCCGGCTGGCGGAAGTGCGGCTCGCCGCGGCCGGCATGGCCCTGCCGCCGGTGATGATCTGCGCCGAAGACGTCACCCAGGGCAAGCCCGCGCCGGACTGCTTCCTGGCGGGTGCGCGCAAGCTGGGAGTGGCGATCGGCGACTGCCTGGTGTTCGAGGATGCCCACGCCGGCTTTGCCGCGGCCAAGGCGGCCGGCGCCGATGCCGTGGCCATCACCGCGACCCATCGCCAGCCGCTGGACCTGGGGCTGCCGACCCTGGCGGATTACCGCGGAGTCGCTGTCAGCCTGGATGAAAACGGCAAGATGCGCCTCACCCGGCAGTCCTAGAACACACCAGCAGCGGCCAGCCGTTCTTCTACGCCGATCAGATCGGGAATGCGCGCCGTGCCACCTTCGTAGGCCACGGCGCCCAGCTCCAGGGCGGCCAGGGGCACCTCGGCGGCGACCAGCTCCGGGGTGATGCGCAACGAGCGCGGAATGCTGCGGATCAGCAGCGCCAGGAAGCGCACCCGCTCACGCCCACCCAGGGCGTTGAGGATGGCCACCCGCGCATGGCGATCGCCATCGAATTGCGCGGCACTGCCGCTGGACAGCGCTTCGAAACTGATCAGCGGCAGGCGCAGATCGCGCCAGGCGACCTGGCCCAGGCACCAGTCCGGCTGCACCGGCAGCGGCCGAATCTCGCGACAGGGCACCAGCTCGGCGACCGCCGCGTTGGGCAGCAGCAGGGTACGATCGGCCAGGGTCAGCAGCAGACCGGTCAGGTGTTCGGCGGGAGCGGCGGTCGACATGGGGAATTCCTTTAGCTTCGCTGCTCGGCCAGGCGCGCCACCAGGGCTTCGGCCAGGCCGCGGGGATCGGCGGTAAGGGTCGCAAGACCCGATTCGCGCAGGCTTTCCGGCATGCTCGGGGCGATGCAGGTGCTCGCCGACTGGGTCCAGAGCGTGCCACCGCGACGCCGCACATAGGGCGCCGAAGCGGTGCCGTCGTTGCCCATGCCGCTGAAGACGATGACCCCGCAGCGCGCGCCGAAGTGCTGCGCCAGATTGAGCATCATCTGGCTGATCGACGGCGTATAGGGCTCGGGCCAGGCGCGCTCGACGATGTCCAGGGCACCAGAGGCGCGAAAGGTCAGCTCCTGCTGGGTCGGCACCACCACCACCTCGCCGCAGCGTACCGGCTCACCCGGGCGCGCGCCCTGGATATGCCATTGGCTGTGCCGGCCGACCGCGCGCAGCAGGCTGGCGGCAAAGCCGTCGCCGATGTGCTGGGCATAGAGGAAGCCGACCGGCAGACCGCCCGGCAGGGCATCGAGAAAGGCCTTCACCGCCGCCGGACCGCCCAGGGACGCGGCCAGCAACCAGACCTCGGGGGCCGGATCGCCGGCTGGCAGCGGCAGATTGGCCAGGGGTTCCGGCAGGGTCAGGCGCGGCGGTCGCGGCTGGTCCTGCAGCAGGGTTTCCAGGGCCGGGCCGACCGCCGCCACCGGATCGCCGATCAGCCGCTTGAGCTTGCCGATCAGGCGCTTTTCCCACTGGGTGAAGGGGTCGGTGAAACGCTCGGGGGCCTGGCCTTCGCCGAACAGGATGGGCACCTCGGCCCCATCCAGCAGCGCGTCTACCAGTGGCGACTCCTCCGTCTGGCTCAGGTCGATCAGCCACAGGTCGGTCGCGACCGTGGGCCAGGCCGCTTCGTCGAAGCGCTCCGGATCGCTGTTGAGGACGACGTGATAGCCATTGTCGGCCAGCACCTGCTGCAGCACGTGGCGCTGCAGCGGACTGTCGGCCAGGATGGCGACGCGGGCGGTGTGCATCTCAGTCATCTTGCCTGACCAACCGATGGATGTGGGCCAGGAGTTCGCTCTCCTGGTAGGGCTTGCCCAGGTATTCGTTCACGCCCAGGCTCAGCGCCCGCTCGCGGTGCTTTTCCCCGGTTCGGGAGGTGATCATCACGATCGGCAGGTCCTTGAGGCGCGGGTCATGGCGCACCAGGGTCGCCACCTCGAAGCCGTCCATGCGTGGCATCTCGATGTCCAGCAGCAGGATGTCCGGCTGCCGCTCCTGCAACTGGGCGATGGCATCCACCCCGTCCTTGGCGGTGAAGACTTCCATGCCGTGGCGTTCCAGCAGGCGGCTGGTGACCTTGCGCACCGTGACCGAATCGTCCACCACCATGACCAGCGCCGGCCGGGTGACCTCGGCCACCGTAGCCGGGCCCTGCGCCAGCCGGGCGAGCTCTTCGCCGCTGGCGCGCTGGCTGCGGATCATCGCCAGCAGGTCGAGAATCACCACCACGCGCCCGTCCCCCAGCAGGGTGGCACCGGACAGACCCGGTACCCCGGCGAATTGCGGACCGAGGCTCTTCACCACGATCTCCCGCGAGCCGGCCACCGCATCCACCTGCACGGCTACCGCGTATTCGGCGGAACGCACCAGCACTACCGGCAGCGGCAGACTCTGGCCGCTCAGCTTGGGCTGCTGGCCGTTGTTGAGCAGATGGCCCAGGTAGCGCAGGTCATAGTGCTGGCCGCCGTATTCGAAGGTCGTCGCCCCCGGGCGGTAATAGCGCTCGAGATCGGCCGCGGTCACCCGCACGATGCCCTCGATGGTGTTCAGCGGCACGGCATAGAGGTCATCGCCGGCATGCACCATGAGCGCGCGGTTCACCGACACGGTGAACGGCAAGCGGATGGTGAAGCGCGTCCCCTCGCCCGCCACGCTGTGGATGTCCATGTTGCCGCCGAGTTGCTTCACCTCCTGGTGCACCACGTCCATGCCCACGCCCCGCCCGGAAATCTGGGTGACGGTCGGCGCCGTGGAGAAGCCGGATTCAAGGATGAATTGCAGCAGGTCCTGATCGGTGAGTTGCGCGTCTTCCGCCATCAGGCCGCGCTCGATGGCCTTGCGGCGCACCGCGGCCAGGTCGATGCCCCGGCCGTCATCGGCCAGGGTCAGGATGATGTCGCCGCCTTCACGGCGCAGATCCAGGCTGATCACGCCCTCGGCCGGTTTGCCGGCGCGCTGGCGCCCGGCGGCGTCCTCGACCCCGTGGTCGATGGCGTTGCGCAGCATGTGCTCCAGCGGCGGAATGATCCGCTCCAGCACCGTGCGGTCCAGCTCGCCTTCGGCGTTGTCGACGCGCAGCTCGATCGGCTTGTCCAGTTCGGCGCTGACCTGGCGTACCACCCGGTGCAGTCGCGGCACCATGCGCTCGAAAGGCACCATGCGGGTCTGCATGAGGCTTTCCTGCAACTCGGTGTTGACCCGCGCCTGTTGCAGCAGCAGGGTCTCGGCATCGCGATTGCGCTGGCCCAGGGTGTTCTTCAGATCCAGGAGGTCGGAAGCCGATTCGAACAGCGCCCGGGACAGCTGCTGCAGCTGGGAATAGCGATCCAGCTCCAGGGGGTCGAAATCCTCGTAGCCGGCGCGATCCACGTCTTCGTGGTGGCGACTGATGATCTGCGCCTGGGTCTCGGTATCCAGCCGGCGCAGCTGATCGCGGACCCGCTCGATGGTGGCTTCCATCTCGCCGAGGGTGGTACCGATGTCGCTGACCTGCTGTTCGACGCGGCCGCGGAAGATCGAGGTCTCGCCCGCCAGGTTGACCAGCTGTTCCAGCAACGCGGCCGGTACCCGCACCAGTTCCTGGGAAGAGCGCCGCTGCGCCGCCTGCTGGCGGACCTGCTGCAGGCGCTGCACGAAGGGCAGCGGCGCAGCCGCTGGCGCAGGCGTCTCGGCCGCCACCATGACCGGTGCCGCGATGTCCTGCTCAGGCGATATGGCGAGCGGGCTCGCGACGCCGGGCTCGGCGTCTGGGCCTGGCGTCTCGTCATCCACGGCCAGGTCCGCGGCCGCCGGCAGACCAGACTCGATCGCGACTTCCGCTTCGGCTTCGGCCTCGGCTTCGGCCGTCTCGACCGGCACCGGGGACGTACTCGCCGGGGCGGCGGCCGGCAGTGCCAGCTGGGCGACCGCCAGCTGCAGTCCGTCGACCCCCTGGGTCGCCAGGGCGCGTACCCGCTCGCGATCGCCCTCGCTCAATCCCACGGCGAGCGAGCGCAATTCCGCCAGTTGCTGTTCCAGTTCATGGGCCTGCTCACCCAGGCCGTGCAGACCGGCCAGGCGTGCACCACCCTTGAGGGTATGCAGGCAGCGCAGCAACTCGTCCACCGCCACGTCGGGCGCGGCCGGCCAGTCCGCCAGGGCCTCGTCCATGCTGACCAGCAGGTCCTGGGCTTCCTCCATGAAGATTTCGAGGATTTCCGCATCGGTGTCGGCGTCGAAGACCGGTGCGGCGACCACGGGCGCGGCTGTCACGCCGGCCGCCAGCGGCTCGCCGCGGTAGTCACGCAAGGCCTCGATCAGGTCGCCAGCCGGCGCCGGGGCCTGCCCCTGGGCCAGGGCTTCGAGTTGTTCGTGCAGACGGTCGTGGCAGCGCTGCAGCAGACTGCCCAGGTCGGCACCGGGCTTGATCCTTCCCCGCGCCAGACCCTCGTAGAAGGCCTCCAGGGCATGGGCCAGATCGCCGATGGCATCCACCTCGGCCAGGCGCGCACCGCCCTTGAGGGTATGCAGGTCGCGCAGCAGGGATTCCAGTTCGAGACTGTTGTGCGGTTCGGCTTCCCAGGCGCGCAGCGAGTTCGCCATGCTGTCGAGCAGGTCGCGACTCTCTTCGATGTAGATGGCCAGCAACTCGGCGTCGGGTCCCTCGTCCGACTCCGGCGCGGCGGCCAGGGGCGTCGGCGCACACAGCGACGACTCCGCAGCCGTCGGCTGGTCCGCGATGGCTTCGCCGAGCTCAAACTCGCCTGGGGTAGACCCGGCGGCGTCCGACCCCAGCCGTTCATCGAGATGGCCGGTACGGATGCGCTGCAGGCGCTCGACCTGCTCGCCATGCTCACTGACCGGGTCACCCGCCGCCAGCTCTTCGAGCTGCGCGGCGAGGCAGCCATGGGCGTCACGCAGGGGGTTGCCCAGTTCGGCGCCACCGGCGAGACGGCCATCGAGCAGGCCTTCGTAGATGGCGTCCAGCTCCGTCGCCAGACGCGCGACCGGCATCACCCCGGCGAGATGGGCGCCGCCCTTGAGGGTATGCAGATCGCGCTGCAGGGTGCCGAGGTGGAAGCGCTGCTGCGGCTCCACCAGCCAACGCTTCAGGGCCCGGTCGGCGCTGTCCAGCAGATCCTGGGCTTCCTCGAGGAAGATCAGCTGCATCTCCGGATCGACGGGCTCGGCAGCCTCGGGCTCGACCTCGACGGCATCCGCCGGCTCGCTGTCCACCAAAGGTGGCAGCAGCTCTTCCGGCTGATCCAGCGACTCCAGCTCAGGCTCGGCTTCGGCTTCGGCTTCGGCTTCGGCTTCGGCTTCGGCTTCGGCTTCGGCTTCGGCTTCGGCTTCGGCTTCGGCGGGCAATTCGACGTCCAGCGCCAGCTCGGGTGCGACCGGCGTGGCCGTTGCCGGATCGAAAAGCTCTTCGGGTTCGGGCTCGGCCAGCAGGTTGGTGGCCGCCATGGGCAACCCGGCGAGAATGCCGGCCAGCAGGCCGCGCAGGCCCTGGATCCGCTCTTCGCTCGGCGTGGCCCGCATGCCACCGGCCAGCTGGTTGAGCATGCTGATCAGGGCTTCCTGGGCCTCTGCCGCTTCGCGGAAGAAGGCCTCGTCGGCAGGCAGCGAACCGCTCGCCGCGGCGGCATAGACCACCTGCAGCGCTTCAGCGAGTTGCTCGACATCGGCCAGTCCGACCCGGGCGGCCCCATCGGCAAAGGTATTCAGCCGCTCGGCCAGCAGGTCCGCGCAGGCCGCCTGGTCACCACCGGTCCGCCAGGCATGCAGGCGCTCATCGGCCTCCAGCAACAGGTCCATTCCGGGCATCAGGAAATCGGTCAGCCGCAGGATGTCACGCTGCTCCGGCAGCGGTGCCTCGGGCAGCGGCAACTGGGGATCCAGCTCCTCCAGCAGCGCTTCGCAGGACGAGATGACGTCCGGCGCGCCTGCCAGCGGCGTTGCCAGCGCCCCTTCGTCGAGTTCGCCCAGGCGCTGCTCCAGCAACTCGGCACCCCGGGCCAGCAAGGCGCACTCGGGTTCGGCGAAGGCGACATGGGCGAGCTTGTATTCCTTGGCCAGCCGTTCCAGCGCGGACGCCAGCTCGGCCATCGGCGAACTGCCCGCCATATGGGCACTGCCCTTGAGGGTGTGCAGGGCACGCAACAGATTGTCGGAGACCGGCTGGGCACTGCCGGCTTCGGAATGCTCGAGAAAGCGGCGCACGGTTTCCAGGTGCGCCTGGGCCTCGGTGCGGAAGATATCCAGCAGCTGGGTATCGGCTTCGGCGGCGACGGGTGCCGCGGCCTCAGGCTCAAGCACCTCCGCTTCGGGGAGCGTCGCCGGCGCGGAGGCGGCTGCGCTGCCCGGTGAGGTACGCTCGGGCAAGGCTTCGTTACGGGCCAGCGCATGAGCGGCGTGGGCCAGCCAGTCGACGTCGTCGCGCTGCCGCTGACGATTCTCGGCGTACTCCTCGACCAGCTCCGGCAGCAGGGCGCAGGTCTGCTCGACCACCGTCTGCAGGGCGGTGCTGTGGGCGACGCTGTGGTCCAGCCGGCGATTGAACAAATTTTCCAGGGCCCAAGCCAATTCGCCGATGACCAGTGCCAGGACCATGCGGCCACTGCCCTTGAGGGTGTGAAAATTGCGCCGCAATTCACTCAGGGCGGTGCGCTGCTCGGGGTCGGCCTCCCAGATCGGCAGCCAGCGTTCCAGCTCCGCCTGGACCTCGCCGGCCTCTTCGATAAAGACCTCGCGCAGCTCGTCCTCGACCGGCTCGGCGTCGGCCGCGGGTGGCAGCAGCGCTTGCGGCACCTGCGCCGCCGGAGGATTGATGGGATCGACCGGCGCGGCCAAAACCTCGGCGATCGCATCGGCATCGGCGGTCGCCAGCGACAGGCTGTCCGCCTCGTTGTCGGCCAGCAGTGCCCTGGGTTCCTCGTGCGCGGGCGCGGTCTCGCCAAGCGGCTCGTCATCCGCCCCCTCGGCCACTGCGTCTGCGTCCAGAAGATCGGCGGTCAGCGGCGCTTCCGCTGCGGTTGGCTCGAGTTCGGCAGGGGAGGCTTCGCCAGCCGCTGCAGGCTCCTCGACCGGCAGGGCGGTGAGTTCCAGCGCCTCTTCGGCCCCTGGCTCCGCAACCAGGGGCTGGTCTTCCGGCAGATCCAGAGCCGGCGTCGCGACCTCGCCGGGGGCCAGAGACGCCGCCTCGCCTTCGCCAGCCGCCCTGGGCGGATAGCCGAGGGCGATGAGACTCTCGTCGGCGATGTCGAGGATCATGTCGTGGGGCGTGGAGGGATCTTCCGCCAGGCGCTCCAGGTAGTACTCGACGCTGGTGATGGCGTCGGCCAGGGTGTCCAGGCTCTGCCAGTCCGGCACGGCCTGCTTGCCCAGCAGCTGCTGGCAGATGTAGTCGTTGGCCGCCTGCACCTGGGCCGCGGCCCGCTCCAGCGGGATCATCGCCAGGCCGCCGCGGACCTGGGTCAGCAACAGGGGCACCGACTCCAGGTGGACATGGTTCCACTGGGAGGCGATGAACTCGATGATGGCGTCCTTGGATTGCTCCAGGCCATTGCGCGCCTCGCGCACCACCACCCGATGCAGCTGATCGATGTCGGTGGTGGGCAGCCGGCTCTCTTCGGCATCGCCCACCTCGTTGCCGCTGACCATGCCGGCCAGGGTGGCTTCGACATAGAGCAGCGCCCCGGCGATATCCATCAGGGCGGCGTCGCTGGCCTCGTGCACGCCCTCGGCCAGTTCGGCGACGGCTTCGTGCTGTTCGAGCACCACCTTGCGCGGCTGACCGAAGCCCAGCACCGCCAGGGTATCGGCGATCTGCTTGAGCGGGGCCAGCAGACCGCGCAGGCTGGCGGGCTGCTGGCGATCGCTGCGCACGAACAGGTCCAGGCTGTCCTTGATCTGCACCAGCTCTTCGCACAGCGCGGTCACCACCGAGCGCATGGCTTCGCGATCCGGACCGACGATGCGTGAGCGCTCGAAGCCCACCAGCTCGGCATCCGGCAGGGCCTCGTCGAGGCGATAGTGCGCCTTGAGTGCGGCGATGCGCGGACTCTGCACCGGCGCCTTGGCCAGGTAGAACAGCAGATTCTTCAGCAGATCGGCCGGCGCCGGCTGATTGAGGGTGGTCACCCCATCGCTGATGAGTCGCTTGAGTTCGCGATCCAGCTGCCGCAACAGGCCGCGGATCGAACTGCTGTTGTCCAGCTCGCCGGCCTGCAGCAATTCGGTGAGGCCTGCGGCCACCGGCCAGAGCGCGCCGAAGGGCGAACCGGCGCAGAGCTGGTCCAGGCGCTCGAAGACCCGCAGCAGGTAATCCAGGTGCAGCTGGACATCGCGGTCGCGGAACAGTCCGACCTGAGCGCCCTGCAGCGCCTGGCGCAACTTGCGCAGGCGCGGCAGCCAGTCCGGCGCGGCGCGGTCGGCCAGTTCGGCATCGCTCAGCGACAGCGGCGTGGCGGACAGATCCGGCGAGAACAGGCTGGTCTCGGAGAGCAGCTTCTCGCCGCGCGCCGACCGCAGGTCGTTGAGCAGCGGCAGGATGGCCAGAGGCAGATCGCGGCGGGCCTCGAGGACCCGATCCAGATAGGGCGGAACCTGCAGGATGGCCTGCATCAGCACTTCCAGCGCCTCGTCGGAGCTGTTCACCCGCTCTTCGTGAAGAGCTTGCAGCAGCAGCTCCATCTCCTCGGCGAGCAGCGCGGCACCGTAGAACTCCACCATCTGCAAGGTGCCGTAGACCTGATGCACATAGGTCCGGCAGAAACCCAGGCGGCTACGGTCGTGCGGGTTGTCGACGAACGCCTCGAGCGCCTTGCGGGCCTGCTGCAAGGTTTCGGCGATCTCGCCCTTGACCCACTCGAGAGCTACGTAGTCGTGTCGATCGATCATCTCGGCTCCTGTCATGCCGGGTGGTCCAGCTGGCGGGTGAACGCCAGGACTTCGGGATGATCGACGGGTGTCAGTTGCGGGTGGCTCCAATTGCTCACCTCACCGACACCCAGGACCAAGAGCCCACCCGGTGCAAGCCGCTGGACCAGCTGGTTGAGCAGGTCTCGACGCAGCCA
Source organism: Pseudomonas aestiva (assembly GCF_039908605.1). NCBI lineage: Bacteria > Pseudomonadati > Pseudomonadota > Gammaproteobacteria > Pseudomonadales > Pseudomonadaceae > Pseudomonas > Pseudomonas aestiva. The sequence continues at coordinate 4,215,370 of NZ_CP150916.1, forward strand.
GCGGCGGAAATAAATCAGCAAGTTCTGACAAAAAATGACGTTGAGCCCCTGCAAGGGGGCCTGCCCCAGTTCCAGCACATTGAGCCGGGCAAAGCACAGTCGCTCCGCCAACCCGGCAGCAACGTCGAAGTTGCCGTCGCCACGGGGACGAAAATACCGCTCGCGCAGGGCGGCCGGCACCCCGGCCAGTCGCTGCAGGCTGTAGGTGCCCTGCCGCGCCTGGCGCAGGGCTTCGCTGCTGATGTCGGTACCGGTCAGGGCGAACGTCAGCGGGCGCGTCTGCCGCGTGAGCACTTCGGCGGTGCTGATGGCCATCGAAAAGGCTTCCTCGCCACTGGCACACCCCAGGCTCCAGAGGGTCAGGCTATCGCCCTCGGCGGTCTTGGCGAACTCGTTCACATAGGTTTCCAGCAGCGCGAAGGACGGCGGATGGCGAAAGAAGCGGGTGGCCTGGATGGTCAGGCGGTCGAGCAGCCGAACCCATTCGATGCGCCCGCCGATGCCGGCGCAGACGACCTGGTAGTAGCTGTCGTAGTCCGCGATCGCCAGTTCGCGCATGCGCGCGGCCAGCTGGATCTGCAGAAAGCTGCGCTGGCGATCGTCCAGCACCATGCCGGCGCGGGTTTCCAGCAACTGTCGCCAACGCTCGAAGTCCGCATCCGGCAGCTCGGGAGCACGGCGCAACGCCCAACTCGACTCCCCCACCCCGTCTCCCCCTCGCCACACCACGATGTGGCCGCTGTGTTCAGCCCAGCGGCTGCTCGTTCGGCAGATTGAAGCCCGAGACCGAACGCCGCATCTCGCTGGCCAGCTTGGCCAGCTCGCCGATGCTGCGCGCGGTGGCGGTGGTACCGGTCGAGGTCTGCGAGGTGATCTCCTGAATCACGTTCATGGTGCTGGAGATGTGGCTGGCGGACGAGGACTGCTGGCGCGCGGCGTTGGAGATGTTCTGGATCAGCCCGGCCAGGCTCTGGGAAACCTTCTCGATCTCTTCCAGGGCCACACCGGCGTCCTGGGCCAGGGCGGCCCCGCGTACCACTTCCGAGGTGGTCTGCTCCATGGAGATGACCGCTTCGTTGGTGTCGGTCTGGATCGCCTTGACCAGGGCCTCAATCTGCTTGGTGGCGCCCGAGGAACGCTCGGCGAGGCGCTGGACCTCGTCGGCGACCACGGCGAAGCCGCGGCCGGCGTCACCGGCCATGGAGGCCTGGATGGCGGCGTTCAGGGCCAGGATGTTGGTCTGGTCGGCGATGTCGTTGATCAGGCCGACGATGTCACCGATCTCCTGGGACGATTCGCCCAGGCGCTTGATCCGCTTGGCGGTGTCCTGGATCTGCTCGCGAATGCTGTCCATGCCGATGATGGTGTTGTGCACCACCTGGTTGCCCTTGTTGGCAATGGCCACGGAGCGCTCCGCCACCGCGGTGGATTCGGAGGCGTTGGTGGATACCTGGTCGATGGACACGGCCATCTCGTTGATCGCCGCGGAAGCCCCGGCGATTTCCTGGGCCTGGTGTTCCGAGGCCTCGGCCAGCACCGTGGCGGTGTCCTGGGACTCCTGGGCGGCGGCGGCCACCTGGACGGCGGTCTGGTTGATGGTTTCCACCAGTTCGCGCAGCTGGTCGATGGAGTAGTTGATGGAGTCGGCGATGGCGCCGGTGAAGTCTTCGGTCACCGTGGCCTGCACGGTCAGGTCACCGTCGGCCAGGTCGGCGATCTCGTCCAGCAGGCGCAGAATGGCGGTCTGGTTGCGCTGGTTCTTCTCGTCGGTCTCGGCCAGGCGGCGGCGGGTGTCGCGGACCAGGATATAGCCGATGCAGAGGATGGCGCCGAGGGCGATGAACACCAGCAGGTAGCTGCCCACGGTGTTGATCTTGCGGCTCTGGGCCAGGGAGGCATAACTGCCACTGAGGTCGGAGGCGGAACCGAGCAGCGCCTGGGAGCCGCGATAGATCAGGCCCACGGCGGAACGAATCTGCAGCAGCTCGGGCGAGGTGGCGAGAATCTCGTCGACGTTGCCGGAGACGAATTCGAACAGCTTGTTGGCTTCGTTGAGGCGGCCGACCGCCTCGGGGTCGGTGATCTTGGCGATGCCCATGGAGGCATTGCCTTCACGCATGGCCTTGAGCACCCGGCCGAACAGGCTGGCGTCGCGACCAAAGCTGTCGGCAGCCTGCACGGCGGCTTCGTCGCCGGTGAGGATCTTGTTGATGGCGCCGAGGATTCGCTCGGCGAGCAGTGCCTGACGCTGGGCCACCACCACCTGACTGGCGGGCGCGCCGCGCTCGATCAGGATGTCGACGATCTCTTCGTTCTCGACCTGCAATTGGGGAATGGTATCGGCCAGGGCGCCGGACAGCTGGTGCAGGGACAGCACGGTCTGCTCACTGCCGAGCATGCTGTCGACCTGCTTGCGCTGGTTCTCCCACTGGGACTCCAGGGTATCCAGACGCGGACCGAGGATCGCCGGCGAAGGCGGCAGGCCGGTCTGCGGATCACCGCTGCGCAGGATGTTCAGGCGGCGCTCGAACTCGGCACGCGCCTGACGCAGGTCCTTGAAGGCCTCGGCCTTGCCGGTGGCGGCCTCACTGGCGCTCTTGGCCAGCTGCTGCGAGAGGATGCGCAGCTCGGTGGCCTGGCCCTGGTACTGGTTGTCGTAGTTGGTCTGGGTGCCCAGGTACGCGAAGTTGGCGAACAGCAGCACGATCGCGACGATCAGCACCACGAACATGCCCGCGACCCACGCGTTGAGTTTCCCGGTATTGAGTTTGTTCATCAGCGGCCCCCGCCTGGACCTTGGTTCCTTTAGTTCTATCCTTGTCGGACGCCAGACCGGTTCGCTTGAAGCCGGTGTTCGGCGCCCTACCCCCACCCGTCGGCGACGGCTCCTGCCATCCCGACCCCGATCCGCCTTGCAGCGTCCGGACGTCTGGCGACCTAGGCCGCGACGTCCATGAATTCGGGATGCTCGACCAAGGCGCGCGGACTGCAGACCAGCCAGGGCACGTCGCGTTGGAAGACACCTTCCAGAAAGAAGTGCAGGCCCGACGGCACGCTGTCGGCGTGCTCGCGATAGGCCTCGATGTCGAAATGCTGCATACCCAGGACTTCGTCAACCGCCAATCCGACGAAGAGGTCGCCATGGTCGACGATCAGGATCCGCCGCTGTTTGCGCAGGGCCTGGATCTTCACGCCGAGGAACTGCCCCAGGTCGGCGATCGGCAGCAGGCGACCGCGCACATTGGCCACGCCCTTGAGCCATGGCTTGACGCCGGGCAGGGCGGTGAAACGCGGCTCCGGCAGGATCTCGCTGACCTCGCCCATGGGAATCACGAAGCGCAATTCACCGAGACGAAAGCCGATGCCACTCCAGCTGCGCTGGTTTTCCTGTTGCGCCGGCAGACCGGCTGCCCGCTCGCGGCAGCGCAGATCGATCAGGCGCAAGAGCTCGTAGGGCGTGGTGGCGTCGCTCATAGGATTCCCTGCCCAGTGGGGCGCTGCCGCGAGAAACGGACGAAAGACCTCAGCCTTGCAGGACACCCGCCAGGGTGCGCAGCAGGGTGTCTTCGTCGATGGGCTTGGTGAGGTAGTCCTTGGCGCCCTGGCGCTTGCCCCAGACCTTGTCGGTTTCCTGGTCCTTGGTGGTGACGATGACCACCGGGATATGGCTGGTCTCGGCATCCTTGGTCAGCTGCCGGGTCGCCTGGAAGCCGTTGAGGCCGGGCATGACGATATCCATCAGGACCGCGTCGGGCTTCTCCTGGCGGGCCAGGGCGACGCCGTCGGCGCCGTTCTCGGCCTTGAGCACCTGATGACCATGCTTTTCCAGCATGGCGGTGAGCTTGTACATCTCGGTGGGAGAGTCGTCGACGATCAGAATTCGAGCCATGAAAATTTCCTACTAGATAGAATCGCCCGCCTCAGGACACTCAGGACGCTTGTTCGAGCGGAGTGAAACTGGGGACGTGGGTCTTGATCGCACCGATCAGCTCTTCTTTGCTGAAGGGTTTGGTGAGGTACTGGTCAGAGCCGACGATGCGGCCCTTGGCCTTGTCGAAGAGTCCGTCACGGGAAGAGAGCATGATGACGGGCGTCGCGCGGAAGGCGCTGTTGTTCTTGATCAGCGCGCAGGTCTGATAGCCATCCAGTCGCGGCATCATGATGTCCACGAAGATGATGTGGGGATGACTATCGGCGATCTTGGCGAGCGCATCGAATCCATCGATGGCAGTGATGACTTCGCAGCCAACTTTCTTGAGCAGGGTCTCGGCGGTCCGACGAATCGTCTTCGAGTCGTCGATCACCATGACCTTCAGCCCTTCCGAATACTGTTCCATGTTCAAGCTACCAGCTCATCGTCGATGCAACGTGAATGATGTCGATCCGGGCACTTTGGCGGCGCCTCTTTGTAGCACACAATACCGTGACGTACCACGCAGATCCCCCGGTGGCGGACCACCGGCCCGCCTACCACGACGATCGCGCAAGCATTGGCACTGAAGGGGATCGAAGGGCTATTCTGACGCCTTGCCCACGTAGAACCGAGGTCTAGCGTCAATGAGTATCCGTCTGGGGATCGTCATGGATCCCATCGAACGCATCTCCTATAAGAAGGACAGCTCCATGGCCATGCTGTGGGCGGCCAAGGCGCGCGGCTGGACCCTGCACTATTTCGAGATGCAGGACCTGTACCAGGTCGATGGCGAGGCCCGCGGTCGCGGTCGGCAGCTGGACGTGTTCCAGGATCCGGAGCGCTGGTTCGCCTTTGGCGAAGACGTCGACCTGCCGCTACGCGAGCTGGACGTGATCCTGATGCGCAAGGATCCGCCCTTCGACAACGAATTCGTCTATGCCACCTACCTGCTGGAGCAGGCCGAGCGTGGCGGCACCCTGGTGGTCAACCGTCCCGCCAGCCTGCGCGACTGCAACGAGAAGTTCTTCGCCACCCTGTTCCCCGAGCTGGCGCCGCCAACCCTGGTCAGCCGCCGCGCCGACATCATCCGCGAATTCGCCCGCACCCACGGCGACGTCATTCTCAAGCCGCTGGACGGCATGGGTGGCAGCTCGGTGTTCCGTCACCGCGAAGGCGACCCGAATCTTTCGGTGATCCTCGAGACCCTGACCGCCCACGGTACCCAGCAGATCATCGCCCAGCGCTATCTGCCCGGTATCAAGGACGGTGACAAGCGCATCCTGATGATCGACGGCGAACCCGTGGACTATTGCCTGGCGCGCATTCCGGCCCAGGGCGAGACCCGCGGCAACCTGGCCGCCGGTGGCCGCGGCGTCGCCCAGCCGCTGTCGGCACGGGACCGCGAGATCGCCGCGACGGTGGGTCCGGAATTGCGCAAGCGCGGCCTGCTCTTCGTCGGTCTGGACGTGATCGGCGAGCACCTGACCGAGATCAACGTCACCAGCCCGACCTGCATCCGCGAGATCGATGCGGCCTACGACACCCGCATCGCCGAACGCCTGATGGACGTGATCGCGCAGCAACGCGCGGGCTGAGGCGCGCGTCCATGCCGCCCGCGGCGGCATGGACAACCGCGGATACAATCCGCAGACTGGCGCCAGCCCTGCCGCGCGTCCTCTGCCCTTGCCGACCCAGTCAATGCCCAGCACCGCCTCCTCCCCCGCCGCCCAGGTTCGTCCCGCCGACCGCCTGGGCTTCACGCTGCTCATCGCGACCCTGCTGCACGTCGTGCTGATTCTCGGCGTCGGCTTTTCGCTGCCCGAGCCTACCCAGATCAGTCGCACCCTGGAGGTGACGCTGGCCAGCTTCAAGAGCGACGAGGCGCCCAAGCAGGCCGACTTCCTGGCCCAGGAAAACCAGCAGGGCAGCGGTACGCTGGACAAGGCGGCGGCGCCGAGCACCCCGGTGCAGGCGCCTTTCCACGACAGCGAGATCCGCCAGGCCGCGCCTCCGGCTCGCCCGCCGGCGGCGGATCGCGCCCAGGCGCCCAAGGCCGCGGTGACCACCCGCGCCGCGCGGCCGACCAAGGCCGAACCCAGTCGCGAGACGCCGGAGCGGGAGCAGCGCGATGCGCCCAGCCCCGAGTCCGACAGCCAGGCCGCCGAACTCGCCAGCCTGGAAGCCCAGCTCGCCGAGGAACGCCAGCAATACGCCAAGCGGCCGAAGATCTGGCGGATCAATGCCGCCTCGACGCAAAAGGACAAGGGCGCCCGTTACAAGGAAGAATGGCGGCGCAAGATCGAACGCATCGGCAATCTCAACTACCCCGAGCAGGCCAAGCGCGACCGCCTCTACGGCAGCCTGCGTCTGCTGGTGGCCATCAACAAGGACGGCTCGCTCTACGAGGTCCAGGTGCTGGAATCCTCGGGACGCCAGGTGCTGGACCAGGCGGCGCTGCGCATCGTCCGGCTGGCGGCGCCCTTCGCTCCGTTCAGCGGCGAACTGGCCGACATCGACCGGCTGGAGATCATCCGCACCTGGCGCTTCGAGCGTGGCGACCGCCTGTCCAGTCAATAGTCCGGGACGCCGTTGGACTTGAAGCCGGACCGCGCAACCGGGAAACTTGCCGGTCATGAAGCCGACCTCCAGCACCACCCTACAGCACCAGCTCCTGATCGCCATGCCGCAGATGGACGATCCCCATTTCGCCGAGACGGTGATCTACCTCGTCGACCACGGCCCGGATGGCGCCATGGGCCTGGTGATCAACCGCCCCAATGGCCTGCACCTGGACGACCTGCTCGAACAGCTGCGCCCCGAGATACCGGTCACCCAGGAAGATGCCCAGGTCGTGCTCTATGCCGGTGGCCCGGTGCAGACCGATCGGGGCTTCGTCCTGCATGACGCCGGCCCGGTGTTCCAGAACACCCTGGAACTCGAAGAACTGAGCCTGACCACCTCGCCGGACGTGCTCTTCGCCCTCTCCGACGGCACCGGCCCGAGCCGCCACCTGATCACCCTCGGCTACAGCGGCTGGGGCCCCGGCCAGCTGGAAGAGGAACTGGCGGCCAATCTCTGGCTCACCACCCCGGCCACCAGCGCCCTGCTGTTCGAGACGCCGAGCGAGCAGCGCCTCGGCGCGGCCGCCGCCCTGCTGGGGGTCGACCTGCGGCTGCTCTCGCGTCAGGCGGGTCACGCATGAGCGCGCCCAGCGGGCTCTATCTGGGGTTCGACTATGGCAGCCGCCAGATCGGCGTCGCCGTCGGCCAGGCCGTGACCGGCCAGGCCCGTGAACTGCTCACCCTCAAGGCGCAGAACGGCGTACCCGACTGGCAGCAGATCCAGCGCCTGCTGGACGAGTGGCGCCCCACCGCCCTGGTGGTCGGTCTGCCACTGAACATGGACGGTACGCCCAGCGAGATGAGCGAGCGCGCCGAACGTTTCGCCCGCCGCCTGCAGGGGCGCTACGGCCTGCCCGTGCATACCCATGACGAGCGCCTCACCACCTATGCCGCCAAGGGCGAGCGCCTGCAGGGCGGTCAGCGCGACGGTTATCGCGAACGCCCGGTGGACGCCCTTGCCGCCGCCCTCCTCCTGGAAGGCTGGCTGACCCAACAACTGGAACGGGCCGCGCGCCCGCAATCGGAGTAGCCATGCACCTGCCCTCTCCCGCCGAGCTCCTGCCGCGGCTGGCCGCCGACCTGCGTCTGTCGCTGAATCGCCGCGGCATCACCGATCCCGGCTTCGTCGGCATCCACACCGGCGGCCTCTGGGTCGCCGAGGCCCTGCTGGCCGAACTCGGCCTGGACACCCCGCTGGGCAGCCTGGACGTCTCCTTCTACCGCGACGACTTCACCCAGAAGGGCCTGCACCCGCAGGTGCGCCCCTCGGCCCTGCCGTTCGAGATCGATGGTCGCCACCTGGTGCTGGTGGACGATGTGCTGATGAGCGGTCGCACCGTGCGCGCGGCGCTCAACGAACTCTTCGACTATGGCCGTCCCGCCAGTGTGACCCTGGTCTGCCTGCTGGACGTCAATGCCCGCGAATTGCCGATCCAGCCCGACGTGGTGGGCGCCACCCTGAGCCTGGCCCCCACCCAGCGCGTCAAGCTGACCGGCCCCTCGCCGCTCGCCCTCGAATACCGCGACGTCCCCGCCGCCTGACCTGGATTCGCTGCCATGACCGACGCTACGCGCTCGCTGCAACTCAACGCCCAGGGCCAATTGCGCCATTTCCTGTCACTCGACGACCTGCCCGCCGAACTCCTCACCGAATTGCTCGATACCGCCGACTCCTTTCTGGAGGTCGGTGCCCGGGCGGTGAAGAAGGTGCCACTGCTGCGCGGCAAAACCGTGTGCAACGTCTTCTTCGAGAATTCGACCCGCACCCGCACCACCTTCGAGCTGGCGGCCAAGCGGCTGTCGGCGGACGTCATCACCCTCAACGTCTCCACCTCTTCCACCAGCAAGGGCGAGACGCTGTTCGACACCCTGCGCAACCTGGAAGCCATGGCCGCCGACATGTTCGTGGTGCGCCACGCCGATTCCGGCGCGGCCCACTTCATCGCCGAGCACGTCTGCCCGGATGTGGCCATCATCAATGGCGGTGACGGGCGCCATGCGCACCCCACCCAGGGCATGCTCGACATGCTGACCATCCGCCGCCACAAGGGCGACTTCGCCAACCTCTCGGTGGCCATTGTCGGCGACATCCTGCACTCCCGGGTCGCCCGCTCCGACATGCTGGCGCTGCGCACCCTGGGCTGCCGCGACATCCGCGTGGTCGCGCCGCGCACCCTGCTGCCGGTCGGCCTCGAAGAGCTCTATGGCGTGCGCACCTGTACCGACCTGGCCGAGGGCCTGGACGGCGTGGACGTAGTGATCATGCTGCGCCTGCAGCGCGAGCGCATGCAGGGTGGCCTGCTGCCCAGCGAAGGCGAGTACTACCGGCTGTTCGGCCTGACCCGCCAGCGCCTGGCCCGCGCCAAGCCCGATGCCATCGTCATGCACCCCGGCCCGATCAACCGCGGCGTGGAGATCGAATCGGCGGTCGCCGATGGCGAGCAGTCGGTCATCCTGAACCAGGTCACCTACGGCATCGCGGTCCGCATGGCGGTGCTGTCGATGACCATGAGCGGGCAGACGGCCCAGCGTCAGCTACAGGAGAATGCGCAGTGAGCCTGAGCATCCGCAATGCCCGGGTGATCGACCCGGCCACCGGTCTCGACCAGATCAGCGATGTCCATGTCGACCAGGGTCGCATCCTGGCCCTCGGTGAAGCCCCCCAGGGCTTTCAGGCCGACGAGCAGCTGGACGCCAGCGGCCTGATCCTGGCCCCCGGCCTGGTCGACCTGGATGTCGCCCTGTGCGAACCGGGCCTGACCCGCAAGGGCAATGTCGACAGCGAGACCCGCGCCGCTGCGGCCGGAGGCGTCACCAGCCTGTGCTGCCCGCCCACCACCCGTCCGGTGCTGGACACCACCGCGGTAGCCGAACTCATCCTCGATCGGGCGCGCACCGCCGATCACGCCCGCGTCCATCCCATCGGCGCCCTGACCAGGGGCCTGGCTGGCGAGCAGCTGTCGGAGCTGATGGCCTTGCGCGACGCCGGTTGCGTGGCCTTCACCAACGGCCTGCAGCCCTTCGAGAATCTGCGGGTACAGCGGCGCGCGCTGGAATATGCCGCCACCTTCGACCTCACCGTGGTCTTTACCGCCCTCGACGCCGATCTGGCCCATGGCGGCCTGGCCCATGAAGGCCCCACCGCCAGCTTCCTGGGGCTCACCGGAATTCCGGAGACGGCGGAGACCATCGCCCTGTCCCGCGATCTGCTGCTGGTGGAGCAGAGCGGCGTACGCGCCCACTTCGGGCAACTGACCAGTGCCCGTGCGGTGGAGATGATCGCCGCCGCCCAGGCGCGTGGCCTGCCGGTGACCGCCGATGTGGCGCTCTACCAGCTGCTGCTCACCGACGAGGCGCTGCAGGGCTTTTCCAGCCTCTACCACGTCAAGCCGCCGCTGCGTACCGCGCGAGATCGCGACGCCCTGAGAGCCGGGGTGCGAGACGGCGTGATCGGTGCCATCTCCAGCCACCACCAGCCCCATGAGGCGGATGCCAAGCTGGCCCCCTTCGCCGCCACCGAGCCGGGCATCAGCAGTGTCGAACTGCTGCTGCCGCTGGCCCTGACGCTGGTGGAAGACGGCCTGCTGGATCTGCCGACCCTGCTGGCCCGCCTGACCCAGGGTCCGGCCCAGGCCCTGCGCCTCGACGCGGGCAGGCTGGCCAAGGACCTGCCGGCCGACCTGGTGCTGTTCGCCCAGCAGCCGACCGCCCAGGCCGCGACGCCCTGGCTGTCCCGCGGCCGCAACTGCCCCTTCCGGGGCCTCACCCTGGCGGGACGCGTCGAGCGCACCCTGGTGGGTGGCCGCACCACCTACCGGCGTGATGCCTGAATAGAAGAAGGGGCTCCGCGGAGCCCCTTCTTCTTGTCGCCCAACCGAACCTAGCGCACCAGCCGCCGGCGGTTCTCCTCGGAGATCTGCGAGTTGAGCGTCCAGAAGTCGTAGAGCACGCCCAGCAGGAAGAAACCCGCCGTAAAGAAATAGAGGATGGCGGTGATCCACTTGCCCAGGTAGAGGCGATGGACGCCGAAGAGGCCGAGAAAGGTCAGCAGGATCCAGCCGAGGCTGTAGTTGAGGGAGCCGGACTGGAAGCGCAGATCCGCCTCGCGATCCATGGCCGGGATCAGGAACAGATCGATCAGCCAGCCGATGCCCAGCAGGCCCAGGGTGCAGAACCAGATCGTGCCGGTGACCGGCTTGCCATAGTAGAAGCGATGGGCGCCGAGAAAACCGAAGATCCACAGCAGATAGCCCATGACCTTGCTGTGAGTGTCCTGATACCGCATGCCTACGACCTCGCGACTTAAGGAAAAGACCCGCCTTACCTACACCCTTACCTTCACCGTGACTTTATGTCGAAAACTGGATGAATGCCCAGGGAGTCTCACTGGTTGGCGCTCAAGGGACCTCACTTTCCGCTAAAAATTACATAATTTCTTGATGAGAGGTGCACAAAATATCCACAGGGTTGGTATAGAATCCCTCGCTTCGATCTTCAGACACCCCTACGACAATGCGTTTATTTCTTCTGACATGGCTCTCCGCCTGTCTTGTACTGCCAGCGGCAGTGCAAGCGAAAGAGAACTCTGCAGCGCGCACTGCCGCTCCGGTCCACAAGGTCGCAGCCCGGCATGTCACCGCCGCCTCAGCTCCCAAGACCGCCGCCCGGCACGCCTCCGCCGCCCCCGTACCCAAGGCCGCCGCTCGCCGCGTCGCGAAGGTGGACCCTACCCAGGCCGCCTCCGCCGCCCGCGCCAAGCACGCCGCCCGGGCCACCAGCGCCCTGCACCGTAAGCAGGCCACCGCCCAGGCTGCCACTCGCAACGTCGGTGCCCAGGTCGCGACCCGCGCCATGGACCTGGTCGGTACGCCCTATCGCTTCGGCGGTACCAATCCGCAGAACGGCCTGGATTGCAGCGGCCTGGTGAACTACGTCTATCGCGACGTACACAACGTCAAGCTGCCGCGTACCTCCCGTGAGCTGTCCCAGCTCAAGGGCCCCAAGGTCGCTCGTGGCGATCTCAAGGCCGGCGACCTGGTGTTCTTCAAGACCGGTCAACGCAGCGGCATCGATCACGTCGCCATCTATCTGGGCAACGATCGTTTCGTCCATGCCCCGCGCAGTGGCGAGAGCGTGCGCGTCGACCACCTGAGCAAGCCCTACTGGACCAAGAGGTTCGCGTCGGCCAAGCGCGTGCTGCAGCAGCCCAATACCCTGGCGGCGGAAACCGATCCCGTCGCGGACAAGCCGCGTACCAAGCGTACCCGCAAGTCCTGATCCCGCCCCTCGCTCCGCCGGGTCGCTACCGCCCGGCGGAGTGTCGCTCCACTCGGCGCCGCCCGGCGCAAAGCCATTGAACGACGCTCCGCTTCCTGGATACTGTATGCAATCACAGTCCAGGAGATCTCGATGGAGCTCGCCGACAAGCTGATCATTCTCGCCGATGCCGCCAAGTACGACGTGTCCTGCGCCAGCAGCGGTGCGCCCAAACGCAGCTCGAAGGGCAAGGACGGCCTGGGCTCGACCGATGGCATGGGCATCTGCCACAGCTTCACCCCCGATGGGCGCTGCGTGGCGCTGCTCAAGGTGCTGCTGACCAACTTCTGCCAGTACGACTGCCAGTACTGCGTCAATCGTCGCAGCAGCAACGTGCCGCGGGCGCGCTTCACGCCCGAGGAAGTGGTGCAACTGACCCTCGACTTCTACCGGCGCAATGTCATCAGCGGACTGTTCCTCAGCTCCGGCATCATCCGCTCCTCCAACTACACCATGGAGCAGATGACCCGGGTGGCCCAGCTGTTGCGCGAACAGCACCAGTTCCGCGGCTACATCCACCTCAAGACCATTCCCGACGCCGATCCCGAGATCATCGCCCAGGCGGGTCTCTATGCCGATCGCCTGTCGGTGAACATAGAACTGCCCACCGAGAGCAGCCTGATCAAGCTGGCGCCGGAAAAGAACGGCAGCAGTATCCGCAAGACCATGGGCAATATCCGCCTGGGCCTGGAGGAAGCCGAGGCCGAAGCCAAGGCACCGCGTTTCGCCCCGGCAGGCCAGAGCACCCAGATGATCGTGGGTGCCGATGCCACCGACGACCGCACCATTCTCGATACCGCCCAGACGCTGTATGGCGCCTATCGCCTCAAGCGCGTCTACTACTCGGCCTTCAGCCCCATTCCGGAAAGCCCCGGCACGGTGCCGCTGCAACCGCCACCCCTGCTGCGCGAGCACCGCCTGTACCAGGCCGACTTCCTCATGCGCGGCTATGGCTTCCAGGCGGAGGAGTTGCCTACCGAAGACGGCCAGCTGCCGCTGGACGTGGACCCCAAGTTGGCCTGGGCGCTGCACAACCGGGCCATCTTCCCGCTGGATCTCAATCGGGCCGACCAGGCGCTGATCGCCCGGGTGCCCGGCATCGGCGTGCTCTCGGCCAAGCGGCTGGTGGAGCTCAGGCGCGAGCGGCGCATCCGTTACGCCGATCTGATCCGCCTGAAATGCAGCGTCGAGAAGGCACGACCCTTCATCATCACCCAGGACTACCGGCCACAGCCGCGCCTGGCCGAGTCCCTCGACCTGCGCCGGCAACTCGCCGAACCGCCCGCTCAGCTCGCCCTGCTCTAGATGCAGAGAGTCGATTTCGACGGCACCTTCGCCGGCTGGCGCAAGGAAGCGCGCCGGTTGCTCCAGGCGGGTATCGCCCCGGCCCAGGTGAGCTGGCAGGAGAGTCGTGGGCTGGGCGATCTGTTCGACGAACCGGTCGAGGCCACGGCACCGCCGCCGAATGGCGCCATACGCATTCCGCCCCAACTGGCCGAGGCCCTGAACTACGCCGCCTGCTTTCGCAGCGATGATCGCTGGGCTCTGCTCTACCAGGTGCTCTGGCGGGTCGCGCGGGGGGAACGGGCGGCGATGCTGGCCGGTGACGAGGATGGCAGCGAATTGCAGCGCCGGGTCAAGGCGATCCGCCGCGAGATCCACCATGTGCATGCCTTCCTGCGCTTTCGGCCGCGGGCGGAAAGCGCCGGTCCGCCGGCCTGGGTGGCCTGGCACCAGCCGGCCCACGACGTCCTGGCCCTGGCGGCGCCGCATTTCTGCGACCGCATGGGCAACAGCAGCTGGCTGATCGCGACTCCCGAGGCGGCCGCGCTCTGGGACGGCCAGGCGCTGCAACTGGTGGAGCCCTGCCCTGCCGAGCTGCAGCAGCTGGCGCGGCAGACCCCGGAAGACGATGACCGCAACGCCGGCGATGAACTCTGGCGCGCCTATTACCGCAGCACCTTCAATCCGGCGCGGGCCAATCCGCGCACCCTGAGGGGCAACATGCCGGCACGCTTCTGGAAGGATCTGCCGGAAGGGCCGCTGATCCCGGCGCTGCTCAGCGAAGCCCGCGCCGGCGCCCAGCGCCTGGCTCAGGCCGAGGCCGTGGGTCGCCAGAGCGGTCGCGAGGTATTGATCGCCGCGGAACGTGCGCAGCCGGAGCGACCGCTGCCCACCACCCTTGATGACTGCCGCCGCTGCGAGCTGTGGGAAAAGGCCACCCAGCCGGTGGCCGGCGAAGGCCCGCGTACCGCGCGCATCCTGCTGCTGGGCGAACAGCCCGGTGATCAGGAAGACCTGGCGGGTCGGCCCTTCGTCGGCCCGGCCGGGCAGGTGCTGATGGCGGCGCTGGCCGAGGCCGGCCTCGAGCGCAGCGAGGTGTTCCTGACCAATGCGGTCAAGCACTTCAAGTGGATTCCCCAGGGGCGCAGACGCAAGCACGTCACCCCGGGACCGGAGATCGCCCCCTGCCGCTACTGGCTGGAGCAGGAATTGCGCGACATCCAGCCGACGGTGGTGGTGGCCCTGGGCTCGACTGCCCTGGAAGCCCTGCTCAAGCGCAAGCCCCGGGGCCTGGCGCAGTTCATGGGCCGACCGCTGCGGCTGGACGAGCGCTGGATCATCGCCACCTATCACCCCTCCTACATCCTGCGCACCCCGGACGCCGAGCAACAGGAGCAGGCGCGCCAGGCCCTGGTGGCGGCCCTGCGCGAGGCCAGGACCCTGGCAGCCGAAGGCGAAGGCGAAGGCGAAGGCTAGCGGAAGCGCTTGGGCGGATCGTCGCCCATGTCCACCGAGAGATTGCGGGTGGTCTGATTGAGGTGATCGGCATCCGTCTCCGACCCCAGCTTGATCATCAGCCGCAGGTCATTGGCGGAATCGGCGTGGGCCAGGGCCGCTTCGTAGCTGATCTCACCGTCACGATAGAGGCTGTAGAGCGACTGGTCGAAGGTCTGCATGCCCAGTTCGCCGGACTTCTTCATCAGCGCCTTGAGTTCATGCACCTCGCCCTTGCGGATCAGGTCGGCGACCAAGGGGGTGTTGAGCAGCACCTCGATCACCGCGCGGCGGCCCTGGCCGTCGGTGGTGGGCACCAGCTGCTGAGCGACGATGCCCTTGAGGTTGAGCGACAGGTCCATCCAGGTCTGGCCGTGCCGATCGGCCGGGAAGAAGTGGATGATGCGATCCAGCGCCTGGTTGGCGTTGTTGGCGTGCAGGGTGGCCAGGCACAGGTGACCGGTCTCGGCGAAGGCCAGGGCGTGCTCCATGGTGTCGCGACTGCGGATCTCGCCGATCATGATGACGTCCGGTGCCTGGCGCAGGGTGTTCTTCAGCGCCACCTCGAAGGACTCGGTGTCGATGCCCACCTCGCGCTGGGTGACGATGCAGCCCTGGTGCTGGTGGATGTATTCGATGGGGTCCTCGATGGAGATGATGTGCCCCGCCGAGTTCTTGTTGCGGTGGCCGATCATGGCCGCCAGCGAGGTGGACTTGCCGGTGCCGGTGGCGCCGACGAAGATCACCAGGCCACGCTTGGTCATGGCCAGCTTCTTGATGATCTCCGGCAGGCGCAGCTGCTCGACCGTGGGGATGTTGACCTCGATGCGGCGCAGCACCATGCCCACCAGGTTGCGCTGATAGAAGGCGCTGACCCGAAAGCGGCCGATGCCGCGGGCGCTGATGGCGAAGTTGCACTCGCGCTTCTGCTGGAATTCCTGGCGCTGCTCGTCGTTCATCACCCCCAGCACGATGGCTCGGCACTGATCCGGCGTGAGCGAATCCTTGGTGACC
The DNA here is from genome assembly GCF_039908605.1 of Pseudomonas aestiva. Classification (NCBI taxonomy): domain Bacteria; kingdom Pseudomonadati; phylum Pseudomonadota; class Gammaproteobacteria; order Pseudomonadales; family Pseudomonadaceae; genus Pseudomonas; species Pseudomonas aestiva. The sequence goes on from NZ_CP150916.1 coordinate 4,231,012, forward strand.
GGCGTCATGCGCCCGTTGATCTTCATCGAAGGGGGCACGCCGGTGGTGATGAAGAGGTCGGACGCCCCCTTGTCCACCATCAGCTGCAGGAACCTGTCGAAATCCATCAGAAGTTCTCCGGCGTCTTGGCCTTCTCGCGGGCCGCGTCGCGGCTGATCAATCCCTTGGCCAGCAGCGCCTTGAGGCACATGTCCAGGGTCTGCATGCCCAGGCCGCCCCCGGTCTGGATCGAGGAATACATCTGCGCCACCTTGTCCTCGCGGATCAGGTTACGGATGGCCGGGGTGCCGATCATGATCTCGTGGGCCGCCACCCGGCCGCCGCCGACCTTCTTCAGCAGGGTCTGGGAGACCACCGCCTGCAGGGATTCGGACAGCATGGAGCGCACCATGGACTTTTCTTCCGCCGGAAAGACGTCCACCACCCGGTCGATGGTCTTGGCCGCCGAGGTGGTGTGCAGGGTGCCGAACACCAGGTGCCCGGTCTCGGCCGCGGTCAGCGCCAGGCGGATGGTCTCCAGGTCGCGCAGCTCGCCGACCAGGATGATGTCCGGGTCCTCGCGCAGCGCCGAGCGCAGGGCCTCGGAGAAGCCCAGGGTGTCGCGGTGCACCTCGCGCTGGTTGACCAGGCACTTCTTGGATTCGTGGACGAATTCGATGGGATCCTCGATGGTGAGGATGTGGTGGTACTTGGTGTTGTTGAGGTAGTCGAGCATGGCCGCCAGGGTAGTGGACTTGCCCGAGCCGGTCGGTCCGGTCACCAGCACCAGGCCGCGCGCGGAACGTCGGTGATCTTCTTGAACACCTCGCCCATGCCCAGCTCTTCCATGCTCAGCACCTTGGAAGGGATGGTCCGGAACACCGCGCCGGCGCCACGATTCTGGTTGAAGGCATTGACCCGGAAGCGCGCCACGCCCGGCACCTCGAAGGAGAAGTCGGTCTCCAGGAATTCCTCGAAGTCCTTGCGCTGCTTGTCGTTCATGATGTCGTAGATCAGCGCGTGCACCTGCTTGTGCTCGAAGGCCGGCAGGTTGATGCGGCGCACGTCGCCGTCGACGCGGATCATCGGCGGCAGGCCGGCGGACAGGTGCAGGTCGGAGGCGCCTTGCCGCGCGGAAAAGGCCAGCAATTCGGTGATATCCATGGGACTCCCAGATGTCGAGCAAGCAGGTAGAATGCCGCGCAGCACTGGCGGTCTGACCTGGTCACCGCCACTCACTCATCCGGTACGCCGAGGCCTGCCGGATGCGCCGACGCAAGCAGGGGCTGAATGTCCACGATAGCCGAGAATAGCGCAACCGTACTCGAACGCATCGCCGCCGCCAGCCGGACGGCAGGCCGCGATCCCGCGACTGTCGGCCTGCTGGCGGTGAGCAAGACCAAGCCCGCCGCCGCCTTGCGCGAGGCCGCCGCCGCGGGCCTGCGCGACTTCGGCGAGAACTACCTGCAGGAGGCGCTGGACAAGCAGCCGGCGCTGGCCGACCTGCCACTGGTGTGGCATTTCATCGGCCCCATCCAGTCCAACAAGACCCGCGCCATCGCCTGCCACTTCGACTGGGTGCATTCGGTGGATCGCCTGAAGATCGCCCAGCGCCTCGCCGAACAGCGTCCGCCCGAGCGCGGGCCGCTGAACATCTGCCTGCAGGTCAACGTCAGTGGCGAGGCCAGCAAGTCCGGCTGCCACCCCGACGACCTGCCGGCCCTGGCCGCCGCGGTCAGCCAGTTGCCCAACCTGCGCCTGCGTGGCCTGATGGCCATCCCCGAACCCACCGAGGACCCGGCCAGCCAGCGCGCCGCCTTCGCCCGACTGCGCACCTTTAGCGAAGCCCTGAACCTGGGCCTGGACACCCTGTCCATGGGCATGAGCCAGGATCTGGAAGCCGCCATCGCCGAAGGGGCCACCTGGGTCCGCGTCGGTACCGCCCTCTTTGGCGCCCGTGACTACGGCGCCACCCCTTCAACCTAGGAAGTCTCGATGAAAGACACCCGCATCGCCTTCATCGGCGCCGGCAACATGGCCGGCGCCATCATCGGCGGGCTGCTCGCCCAGGGCATGCCGGCCCGGCAGCTCAGCGCCAGCAATCGCAACCCGGCCAAGCGCGAAGCCCTGGCCCGGGACCATGGCATCCGCGTCGAGGCCAGCAACAGCGCCGTGCTCGCGGATGCCGACGTGGTGGTGCTGGGGGTGAAGCCCCAGGTGATGAGCGAGGTCTGCCAGGAGCTGGCGCCCCATCTGCGCCCGGACCAGTTGATCGTCTCGGTCGCCGCCGGCATCACCTGCGCCAGCCTGACACTCTGGCTGGGCCAGCGCGCCCTGGTACGCTGCATGCCCAACGTGCCTTCGCAGCTGCGCCTGGGTGCCAGCGGCCTGTTCGCCAATGACCAGGTCACTGCCGAACAGCGCGCCCGCGCCCAGGAGATCCTCGCCGCGGTCGGCCTGGCCCTCTGGGTCGAGGAAGAACAGCAGCTGGACGCGGTCACCGCCGTCTCCGGCAGCGGTCCGGCCTATTTCTTCCTGCTGATGGAAGCCATGACCGAGGCCGGCACCAAGCTCGGCCTGCCGGCCGAGGTCGCCCAGCAGCTGACCCTGCACACCGCCCGCGGCGCCGCCGCCATGGCCTGTCAGGGCGACCGCAGCCCCGAACAATTGCGCCGCTCGGTGATGTCCCCCAAGGGCACCACCGAACGCGCCATCGAAACCTTCCAAGCCGGGGCCTTCGCGGACCTGGTGGAAGAAGCCCTCACCGCCGCGGCCGACCGGGCTGCGGAACTGGCCCAGTTGCCGGATCGATAAGGAGTATCCATGTCCGCTTTTGCCCAAGCTCTCGTCTACGTCATCCAGACCCTCGGCAGCCTCTATCTGCTGATCATCCTGCTGCGCTTCATCCTGCAGCTGGTGCGGGCCGACTTCTACAATCCGCTGTCGCAATTCACCGTGCGCGCCACCCAGCCGCTGCTCAAGCCGGTACGGCGCATCATTCCCGGCTTTGGCGGCGTCGATCTGGCGGCCCTGGTGCTGGCGATCCTGGTCCAGCTGGCGCTGATGATGGTCGTGGTGGTGCTACTCGGCGCCAGCATCGGCGGCCTGTTCCCTGCCCTGCTGATCTGGGCGCTGCTGGGCGTGGCATCGCTGTTCCTCAAGGTGTTCTTCTTCGCCCTGATCGTCAGCGTCATCCTCTCCTGGGTCGCGCCCCAGACCCACAACCCGGCGGCCGAGCTGGTCAACCAGATCTGTGAGCCGTTACTGGCGCCCTTCCGCCGCATCCTGCCGAGCCTGGGTGGCCTGGATCTGTCGCCGATCTTCGCCTTCATCGTGATCAATCTGCTGGACCGCTTCGTCATCGGCCAGCTGGCCGCGGCCACCGGCATGCCGCAGATTCTCGCCCCCTTCCTCTGACGCACCACTCGCGCACCCGCCACGACCGCCTGCCGCGTCGTGGCGGAGGCGGCATTGACGTCCCGCTGGACGCTGGGGCACCGTCCAGCCTTTGCTGTTCAGGTCAAGGAAGTCCCCTATGGAACGCCTGTTCCGCCACGTCGATGCCTATGCCACGTGGAAAGCCGAACTCGATACCCAATTGGGCCGCTACCGCGACTGGTTGCAGCGTAATCGTCTCGCCTCCCCCGCGCTGGACGCCGCCCTGGCGACCTGCCAGAGCGAACTGCAGGCCGACGGCATCACCCTCGCCTTCGCCGGCGAGTTCTCGCGCGGCAAGACCGAGCTGATCAACGCCCTCTTCTTCGCCGACTACGGCCAGCGCATGCTGCCGTCCCAGGCCGGGCGCACCACCATGTGCCCCACCGAGATCTTCTATGACGCCGCGGCCGACGGTCCCTATCTGCAGCTGCTGCCCATCGACAGCCGCCTGGACGAGCGCAGCCTGACCGCCTGGCGCAAGGCGCCCGAGGCCTGGCAGCGCTTCGCCCTGGACGACCGTCACCCGGACGCCATGGCCGCCCTGCTGGCCAAGGTCACCGAGACCCGCGAGGTGGAAACCGCCGCCGCCGTGCAGCTGGGCTTCGATCCCGAGCAGCTGGAACAACTCGACAGCGACGGCCTGGTCAGCATCCCGGCCTGGCGCCACGCGCTGATCAGCATCGACCATCCGCTGCTGCGCCAGGGCCTGCGCATCCTCGACACCCCCGGCCTCAATGCCCTGGGCGCCGAGCCGGAACTGACCCTGTCGCTGCTGCCCCACGCCCAGGCCGTGCTCTTTCTGATCGGTGCCGACACCGGCGTGACCGCCTCGGATCTCGCGCTCTGGGAGCAGTGCGTCAAGCCCTCGCTGGGCGATGCCCCGGAGCGGCTGTTCGCGGTGATGAACAAGATCGACAGCCTCTGGGACGACCTCGGCGGCGTCGCCCATGTCGCCCAGTCCCTGGAAAACGTCCGCCAGGCCAGCGCCCGGCAACTGGCGCTGCCGGCCGAACACATCCTGCCGCTGTCGGCCAAGCAGGCGCTGCTGGGCAAGGTCCGTGGCGATCTGGAACTGCTCGCGCGCAGCCAGCTGGACAGCCTCGAACAGCTGCTCGCCGAACGCATCGTCGGCGCCCGCGAGCGCCTGTTGCAGCAGCGCATCGTGCAGCAGGCCAGTGGTCTGCTCGGCGCCAGCCGCACGCTTATCGAACAGCGCCTGGAAGCCATTCGCGCCCAGTACGCGCAACTGGCCGACGAGGAACTGCCCGGTGCCGGCCTGGAGTTGCAGACCGCTCGCACGCGCCAGGAGTACGACCTATACCACCGCCGCCTGCTGGATCTGCGCACCACCCAGAACATGCTGGCCGGGCAGCGCAAGCTGCTGACCGACCTGGTCGCGCCGGAGCGGCTGGATGCCCACCTGGACACCGCCCGCCGGGAATTCCGCACCAGCCTGACCACCGTCGGCATCAACCAGTCCATCACCCGTTTCTTCCGTGTGGTCGAGCATGACCTGCTGGCCCTGGACAACGAGGCGGACCGGGCCAACAAGGTGCTCGGCGCGGTCTACCAGCGGCACAATGTGGAGAATCCGCTGCATCCCCTGGAAGCGCCGCGACTGCGCATCCGCCCCTATGTCCGCGAGCTGCGCCAGCTGCAACTCAAGACCGAGGAGGTGCAGCGCCAGGTCAAGACCCTGCTCACCGAGCAGAGCGCCCTGGGCCGCCGCTTCTTCGCCACCGTCGCCCAGGAGGTCCAGGCGCTGCAGGAAGGCGCCCATGCCCAGGTGCTGCGCTGGAACGACGGCGCCCTGACCCCGCTGGTGCAGCACACCCGCGAGCAGAAGCAGCTGCTGGAAACCAGCATGCTGGCGCTCAAGCAGCTCACCCAGCAGAACCTCAACAGCCAGGAGCAGGTGCGTCGGCTGCAGGTGCACGAGGACGTCCTGCACGGGCAGCTCAGCGAGGTCAGCGACATGCTCAAGCAGATCAACCGGCCGGCACCGTCCCAACGCCACGACAACGTGGTCGCCCTGCCGCTGGCGCGGGTCGGCTAGCCCCACCCGCCACGCGCGGCGCGATCCCTGGCCGCCGCGCCACGCCTGCCCTTGCCGCTCCCGGCGGTGCTCTTTAGACTGGCGAGCCCCGCCCCGGACGAGCCGTCAATGCCCAGCGTCATTCCCGAAGATTCCGTCGGCCTGGTCACCCCCGAGCTGCTGCACTTCAACGAGCCCCTGGCCCTGGCCTGTGGTCGCACCCTTCCGGCCTACGACCTGATGGTCGAGACCTATGGCGAACTCAACGCCAGTCGCAGCAACGCCGTGCTGATCTGCCACGCGCTCTCGGGCCATCACCACGCGGCCGGCTACCACAGCATGGACGACCGCAAGCCGGGCTGGTGGGATAGCTGCATAGGTCCCGGCAAGCCCATCGACACCCGCAAGTTCTTTGTCGTCGCCCTCAACAACCTGGGCGGCTGCAACGGCTCCACCGGCCCCAGCAGTCCCAATCCCGAGACCGGTCGGGCCTATGGCGCGGACTTCCCGGTGCTGACCGTGGAGGACTGGGTCAACAGCCAGGCACGGCTGGCCGATCGCCTGGGTATCGGGCAATGGGCGGCGGTGATCGGCGGCAGCCTGGGCGGCATGCAGGCGCTGCAGTGGACCATCAGCTATCCCGAGCGCATCCGCCACTGCCTGGCCATCGCCTCGGCACCCAAGCTGTCGGCGGAAAACATCGCCTTCAACGAGGTGGCGCGCCAGGCCATCCTTTCGGACCCGGATTTCCACGCCGGCCACTTCCAGGAAAAGGGCGTGATCCCCAAGCGCGGCCTGATGCTGGCGCGCATGGTCGGCCACATCACCTACCTGTCCGACGAGGCCATGGGCGAGAAATTCGGTCGCGAACTCAAGACCGACCAGCTCAACTACGACTTCCACAGTGTCGAATTCCAGGTGGAGAGCTACCTGCGCTACCAGGGCGAGGAATTCTCCGGCCGCTTCGACGCCAACACCTACCTGCTGATGACCAAGGCGCTGGACTATTTCGATCCGGCCCATGCCCAGGGCGGCGACCTGGCCAAGACCCTGGCCGGAGTGCAGGCGCGCTTCCTGATCGTCTCCTTCACCACCGACTGGCGCTTTTCGCCGGCGCGCTCCAAGGAGATCGTCAACGCCCTGATGGCCGCGCGCAAGGACGTCAGCTACCTGGAGGTGGACGCGCCCCAGGGGCATGACGCCTTCCTCATCCCCATCCCGCGCTATCTGCAGGCCTTCTCCCACTACATGACCCGCATCGAGGTATAGCTGCCGTGCGCGCCGATCTGGACATCATTCAGGAATGGATCCCCGCCGGCAGTCGGGTCCTCGACCTCGGTTGCGGCACCGGCGAGCTGCTCGCCTGGCTGCGCGATCACAAGCAGGTCACCGGCTACGGCCTGGAGATCGACCCGGACAAGATCGCCGAATGCCTGCTCAAGGACGTCAACGTCATCGAGCAGGATCTCGACGGCGGCCTGGCCAACTTCGCCAGCGACAGCTTCGACGTGGTGGTCATGACCCAGTCGCTGCAGGCCATGCAGTACCCGGATCGCATCCTCCAGGAGATGCTCAGGGTTGGTCGCCAGTGCATCATCACCTTTCCCAACTTCGGTCACTGGCGCTGCCGGCTGTACCTGGGCGGCCGGGGACGGATGCCGGTCTCGGACTTCCTGCCCTACACCTGGTACAACACACCGAACATCCACTTCTGCACCTTCGAGGACTTCGAACGCCTCTGCCGCGAACAGCGTGCCCAGGTGCTGGATCGTCTCGCCGTGGACCGCCTGCATCGTCATGGCTGGGCCAGCAAGCTGTGGCCAAACCTGCTCGGCGAGATCGGTATCTACCGGGTCAGCGCGCCGCACCTGCACGACCTGCGCGTCGCGATATGACGTAAGGCACGGGCGGCGCAGCCAGCCTGGGCACGGCTTCGCGTACAATACGCCGCCCTTCTCAACGCGACGCGGTGTCCCCAATGTCCGACCTTACCGAACTGGTTCTCGCCAGCCACAACGCCGGCAAGCTCAAGGAACTCCAGGCCATGCTCGGCGACCGGGTGCGGGTGCGCTCGGTGGGCGAATTCAGCCAGGTGGAACCCGAGGAAACCGGGCTGTCCTTTGTCGAGAACGCCATCCTCAAGGCGCGCAACGCGGCGCGGCTGTCCGGTCTGCCGGCCCTGGCCGACGATTCGGGCCTGGCGGTGGATGCCCTCGGCGGTGCTCCCGGCATCTATTCCGCCCGCTACGCCGACGGTAAGGGCGATGCCGCCAACAACGCCAAGCTGCTCGACGTGCTGCGTGACGTCCCCGACGCCGAGCGTACCGGCCAGTTCGTCTGCGTGCTGGCCCTGGTGCGCCACGCCGACGATCCCTTGCCGATCCTCTGCGAGGGCCTTTGGCCCGGGCGCATCCTGCATGCCGCCCAGGGCGAGCATGGCTTCGGCTACGATCCGCTGTTCCAGCCCGATGGCGAAGCGGTCTCCGCGGCCGAACTGGCGCCGGCGGAAAAGAACCAGCGCAGCCATCGCGCCCGCGCCATGGCCCAGCTCAAGCAACGGCTCGGCCTGTGACCCAGGTGTTCGCCCTGCCGCCACTGGCGCTCTACATCCATATCCCCTGGTGCGTGCGCAAGTGCCCCTATTGCGACTTCAACTCCCATGCGGCCGGCCCGACCCTGCCGGAGGCCGAGTATGTCGATGCCCTGCTGGCGGATCTGGACAACGACCTGGCGCACGTCCATGGCCGCCCGCTGACCTCGATCTTCTTCGGCGGCGGCACGCCCAGTCTGTTTTCCGCCGAGGCCCTGGGCCGTCTGCTGGATGGCGTGGCCCGGCGGCTGAGCTTCGCGCCGGATATCGAGATCACCCTGGAGGCCAATCCCGGCACCTTCGAGCAGGCCAAGTTCGTCGCCTACCGCGGGTTGGGCATCAATCGGCTGTCGATCGGCATCCAGAGCTTCCAGGACGCCAAGCTCAAGGCCCTGGGGCGCATCCACGGCCGCGATGAAGCCATTCGCGCCGCCGACCGGGCGCGCGCCGCCGGCTTCGATAATTTCAACCTGGACCTGATGCACGGCCTGCCCGAGCAGAGCGTGGCCGATGCCCTCGGCGATCTGGAGCAGGCCATCGCGCTCGCGCCCACCCACCTGTCCTGGTACCAGCTGACCATGGAGCCCAACACGGTGTTCTGGAGCCAGCCGCCGGAGCTGCCCGAAGACGACACCCTCTGGGACATCCAGGAAGCCGGCCAGGCGCGGCTGGCGGCCGCCGGTTACCACCAGTACGAGACCTCCGCCTATGCCCAGCCTGGGCGCCAGGCGCGGCACAATCTCAACTACTGGGGCTTCGGCGACTTCCTCGGCATCGGCGCCGGCGCCCACGCCAAGCTCAGCGCCCCGGACGGCACTCTGCAGCGCACCTGGAAGACCCGCCTGCCCAAGGACTATCTGGACCCGGCCAAGGCCTTCCAGGCCGGCGCGAAACCCCTGGCGCCGGCCGACCTGCCCTTCGATTTCATGATGAACGCCCTGCGCCTGGTGGACGGGGTGCCCGCCGCCTGGTATCCGCAGCGGACCGGTCAGTCCCTGGACAGCCTGGCGCCCGCACTGGCCGCGGCGCGCCGCGCCGGCCTGCTGGCCGAGGATGAACAGCGGCTGCGCCCCACCGCCCGCGGCCAGCTGTTCCTGAACGACCTCTTGCAATCCTTTCTGCCTGACTGACGAGGAGCTCTGCCTTGGACTTCGTACTCGACCATATCGCCGACCTCTCCCGCTGGAGCCGCAGCCACCTGGATGAGGTGGCCCTGGCGGTCACCGCCACCCTGCTGGTGCTGTTCGGCAGCCAGGTCAACGCCTTCATCCAGGCGCGGCTGGGCAGCCTGCCGACCGCCGTTCGGATACCGGCCTTCGCCCTGGCCTGCCTGGCCATCTATGGCGCCGCCATGACCTTCCTGACCCCCTGGGTGGTCAAGGGCCTGGCGCAGTTCAACAACTATGCCCTGGCGCCGGTGCTGCTGATCGGCGTCTGCCTGCTGGGCGTGCTGGCCGAACGCCGTAGCTAGCGGCAGCGGGCGCGGATACCGTCCAGCAGGCACTCCAGGGATTGCGGGCGACCCAGCAGGAAGCCCTGGAAGGTGTCCACGCCCAGGTCCTTGAGCAATTCGAACTGGGCCTGGGTTTCCACCCCTTCGGCGACGATCTGCATGTCCAGAGCGCGGCACAGGCTGACGATGCCGGCCAGCAACTGCCGGGATCGGTCGTCGGCGTCCACCGCCAGCAGAAAGCTGCGGTCGATCTTGATGGTGTCGAAGGGCAGGCGGTGCAGATAGCCCAGCGACGAATAGCCGGTGCCGAAATCGTCCATCGCCACCCGAAAGCCCTGCTCGCGCAAGGCGGCCAGGCGCCGCTCCGGCGTGCCCTGCTGCAGGAATACCGATTCGGTCACCTCCAGCTCCAGCGCACTGGGCTCGATGCCGAATTCGGCGCAGGCGGCCGCGAGAACCTCGGCCAGTTCATCATCGGCCACCTGCAGCGGCGAGATGTTGACTGCCACCGGGATCTGCAGACCGGCGTCCTGCAGGGCCCGGGCGCATGCGGCCGCGCGGCGGATCGCCAGCCGCCCGAGGGCCGAGGCCATGCCGTTCTGCTCGGCCAGGGCGACGAAGACGTTGGGCGGCACCGCGCCGACGCCCGGACAGTTCCAGCGCGCCAGCAACTCGGCGCTGACCATGCGCTGGCGGGCATCGAACTTGGGCTGCAGGACGAAGGTGATGAGCTCCGCCTCGATGGCGCCGTGCAGATGGGCCAGCAGGGTCACCTTGCTGCGCGCCTCGCAGGTCAGCTGCGGATCGTAGCAGCGCACCCGGCTCTTGCCGGCCGCCTTGGCCGCGTACATGGCGGCATCGGCATTGCGCAGCAGGGTCTCCACATCCAGTCCCTCTTCGGGCGCCAGACTCAGACCGATGCTGGCCGATACGCGGATATCGTGGCCGGCGATGCACTGCTGCCGGCCCACCGCCTGCACCAGTTGCTCGGCGACCTGACGGGCCTGATCGCGATCGCTCACGTCCAGCAGGGCGACGAACTCATCGCCGCCCCAGCGCGCCAGCACCTCACCGGCCCCCAGCACCTGGCGCAACTCGCGCACCAGGGCGCAGAGCAGTTCGTCACCGGCAGCATGGCCCAGGGAGTCGTTGACCTCCTTGAAGCCGTCCACATCGATGAACAGCACCGCGAGGTTGCCGGTCTCTTCGAGGTCCTGCAGGCGCGTCTCGAAGTCCTGGTAGAAGGAGGTGCGATTGGGCAACTGGGTCAGGGCGTCGCTGAGCGCCATGCGCTCCAGCGCCTGTTCGGTGCGCTTGCGCTCGGTGATGTCCCTCAGACTGGCGACCACGTAGCCTTCGCGATCCGCCTCGCCGGCGAAGCGACTCAGACTGATCTCCACCGGCGTGATCCGCTTGGCGGAGACGTGGAACTGGGCTTCGCACAGGGCATAGCCGTCGCGCTCGAAGGTACGGATGGCCGCCTCGGGCAACTTGATGTAGTGCGACAGGTACTGGCCGCTGACACTGCGCTCCGCACTGAGCATCAGGGCGCGCAGGGCGTCATTGGCTTCGATGATCTGCCCGCTTTCGGTCAGCACGGCCATGGCGTCGCGGCAGAGGGCGAAGGCTGAAGCGATGAGGTGCAGCGAGCGCTCGGTGCGCTGGCGAGCGCTACGCTCGACTTCGAGCCAGCGGCGTACGGCGTGCAACTCGGCCGTCGGCGAATCGGGACGGACCAGATCCCTCATGGAATCCGCCGCTCACGAAGGGCGGCACGGGACCGGTTGGCGTTCTTGAAGAGGACTGACATCCAGGTGTCTCTGTGAATTCGACTGCAACCGCCATCACAGCAGGGCAATTGGCCATCATGCCAATTGCCCGTCGGCAGCTCAAGATCGATTCGTCAGAGATACACGGTCAGCTCTGGCGTTCGAACTTGAGATCCCAGACGCCATGCCCCAGGCGCTCGCCACGGCGTTCGAACTTGGTGATGGGTCTTTCCTCGGGGCGCGGCACATAGCCCGAGGCGTCGCCGAGGTTACGGTAACCCGGGGCGGCGTTCATGATCTCGAGCATGTGTTCGGCATAGGCCTGCCAGTCGGTGGCCATGTGCAGCACCCCGCCGACCCTGAGCTTCTGCCGGACCAGTTCGGCGAAGGCCGGCTGGACGATACGGCGCTTGTGGTGACGGCTCTTGTGCCAGGGATCGGGAAAGAACAGCAGCACCCGGTCCAGACTGGCATCGGCCACGCACTGCCGCAGCACCTCGAGGGCATCGCAGCTGTAGACCCGCAGATTGGTCAGGCCCTGGGTCATGGCGCCATTGAGCAGCGCGCCCACGCCCGGGCGATGCACCTCAACGCCGATGAAATCCTGCTCGGGCGCGGCGGCGGCCATTTCCAGGGTGGAATGGCCCATGCCGAAACCGATCTCGAAGGTGCGCGGCGCCTGGCGGCCGAACGCCTGGTCGAAATCCTGCAGGCCGTCGGTCAGCTCCAGACCGAAGCGTGGCCAACCCTGGTCGAGACCGCGTTGCTGGCCTTCGGTCATGCGGCCGGCGCGCATCACGAAGCTCTTGATGGTGCGCCGGGGGCGGTCGGGGGTCTGGTCGTCTTGATGATCGGTCATGGCGTTATCGATAGTGGGAAAAAGAGACGCCCGGCAGAGGCCGGGCGCGTGATGGAGGGCGCCAGGTCCTAGTTGACCAGGCCGTCCAGCGGCGAGGAGGCCGTGGCATAGAGCTTGCGCGGCATGCGCCCGGCCAGATAGGCCAGGCGACCGGCGACGATGGCGTGCTTCATGGCTTCGGCCATCAGCACCGGCTCGCGGGCATGTGCGATGGCGCTGTTCATCAGCACCGCTTCGCAACCCAGCTCCATGGCGATGGTGGCGTCGGAGGCGGTACCCACCCCGGCATCCACCAGCACCGGCACCTTGGCCTCTTCGAGGATGATGCGCAGGTTGTAGGGATTGCAGATGCCCAGGCCCGAGCCGATCAGACCGGCCAGTGGCATGACGGCGATACAGCCGATGGCCTCCAGCTGGCGGGCGACGATGGGATCGTCACTGGTGTAGACCATGACGTCGAAGCCGTCGGCGACCAGCGTCTCGGCGGCCTTGAGGGTCTCGATGACGTTGGGGAACAGGGTCTTCTGGTCGGCCAGGACTTCCAGCTTGACCAGGTTGTGACCGTCGAGCAGCTCGCGCGCCAGGCGGCAGGTGCGCACCGCTTCCACCGCGTCATAGCAGCCGGCGGTGTTCGGCAGGATGGTGTAGCGCTCGGGTGAGATCACGTCGAGCAGATTGGGCTCGCCGGGAGTCTGGCCGATGTTGGTGCGACGCACCGCCACGGTGACGATCTCGGCACCGGAGGCCTCGATGGCCACGCGGGTCTCTTCGAGATCGCGGTACTTGCCGGTCCCGACCAGCAGACGCGACTCATAGGTGCGCCCGGCCAGGGTAAAGGGAGTGTCTTTCATCTGGATTCCTCTTGCGCGGCTAGCCGCCGCCGATGGCGTGGACCACTTCCAGCCGGTCGCCGTCCACCAGGGCGGTGGTGGCGTGCTGGCTGCGCGGCACGATGTCGAGGTTGCGTTCCACCGCTACCCGCCGCCCGGTCAGGTCGAGACGCACGAGCAGGTCGGCGACGGTGGCGCCGTCCGGCAATTCAAGGGATTCGCCGTTCAACAGAATCTGCATGGCAAAGGCATCGTCACGGGGTGAGCCGGCATTCTACGCCGGTCGGGCGTGCATTGCAGCGGCGCTGGGCCGGGAACGACGGCCAGTGCGCGGTCAGAGACTGCTCAGTCGCCAGGCGAGGATGGCCAGGCACGCCCAGCCGGCGAGAAAGCACAGCCCGCCGAAGGGAGTGATGATGCCCAGCCGCGCGATGCCGGTCAGCGTCAGCAGATAGAGGCTGCCGGAAAACAGCAGGATGCCGGCGATGAAAAAGCCACCGGCCCAGGCCACCAGGCGCCCCTGGAAGTGCAGCGACAAGAGGGCGACGCCGAACAGCGCCAGGGCATGGATGAGCTGATAGAGCACACCGGTCTGGAACACGGCCAGGTAGTCGGCGGTCAGTCGGCCCTTGAGTCCATGGGCGGCGAAGGCGCCGAGTCCGACACCGGTGAAGCCGGCCAGGGCGGCGAACAGCAGGAAGAGACGCAACATGGGTTTTACCGGGCGATGGAAGAGAAGCGCTGGTTATAATGGCCCGCTAACCGCCAAAGACCAAGCCGATGCTGCTCACCCTCCTCCGCCGTCTCCTGCGTATCGCCCTCTGGTTCGCCGTCCTCAGCGCCGCTCTGGTGCTGATCCTGCGCTGGGTGCCGCCGCCGGGCAGCATGCTGATGGTGGAGCGCAAGGTCGAGTCCTGGATCGACGGCAAGCCCATCGATCTGCAGCGCGACTGGCGACCCTGGAAGGAGCTGCCGGACGATCTCAAGATGGCGGTGATCGCCGGTGAAGACCAGCACTTCGCCGAGCACTGGGGCTTCGACATGGCAGCGATCCGCCAGGCCTTCAGCCACAACGAAGCCGGTGGTTCCCTGCGCGGCGCCAGCACCATCAGCCAGCAGACCGCCAAGAACCTCTTTCTCTGGAGCGGCCGCAGCTATCTGCGCAAGGCCTTCGAAGCCTGGTTCACCGTGCTGCTGGAAACCTTCTGGTCCAAACAGCGCATCCTCGAGGTCTATCTCAACAGCGTGGAATGGGACGACGGCGTGTTCGGCGCCGAGGCAGCGGCCCGTCACCATTTCGGCATAGGCGCGCCCTACCTCTCCGACCGCCAGGCCAGCCTGCTGGCCGCCGTGCTGCCCAATCCCCGCGAATGGAGCCCGAGTCGCCCCAGCGCCTACGTCGCCGAACGCGCCGCCTGGATCCGCCAGCAGGAACGGCAGCTGGGCGGTAGCGACTATCTCAGGCAGATGACCGGGCGGTAGCCAGGCAACTGGAAAACGCTGCGCGGTTTTCCACTCTACCGACTCAAGTTGATTGATGCGGTCGTGCCTTGATGCTCCATCGCGGCCATGGGCCGCTCCTACAGAAGCATCACACCCTGTAGGAGCGACCCATGGCCGCGATACGCTGGGTCCGTCCACAACAGGGTAAGGATTTTCGGACATAAAAAAACCGCACCCGGAGGTGCGGTCTTTGGTCAGCGACCGGATCAGGCAGCAATGTTGCCCTTGAGCTTGTTCATCGCGTTCTTTTCCAGCTGACGGATACGCTCCGCCGAGACGTTGTACTTGGCCGCCAGCTCGTGCAGCGTCGCCTTTTCCTCGGCCAGCCAGCGCTGGTAGAGAATGTCGCGGCTGCGGTCGTCCAGATGCTCCAAGGCCTCGTGCAGATTGGCCGTGGAACTGTCGGTCCAGTCGGCTTCCTCCAGCTGACGCGCCGGATCGTAACGGCTGTCTTCCAGATACTGGGCCGGCGACTGATAGGCCGCATCGTCATCGGCATCGCTGGCCGGGTCGAAGGCCATGTCATGTCCGGTCAGACGACTTTCCATCTCGCGCACTTCCCGGGGTTCGACACCCAGGGTTTCGGCCACGCGATGGACCTCGTCGTTGTTCAGCCAGGCCAGTCGCTTCTTCTGACTGCGCAGGTTGAAGAACAACTTGCGCTGCGCCTTGGTGGTGGCGACCTTGACGATGCGCCAGTTGCGCAGGATGAATTCGTGGATTTCGGCCTTGATCCAGTGCACGGCAAAGGACACCAGGCGTACGCCCATTTCGGGATTGAAGCGCTTCACGGCCTTCATCAGGCCGACATTGCCTTCCTGGACCAGGTCGGCCTGGGCCAGACCATAGCCGGAATAGCTCTTGGCGATATGCACCACGAAACGCAGATGCGCGAGCACCAACTGCCGGGCGGCCTCGACGTCTTCCTTGTAGAAGAGGCGCTCAGCCAGTTCACGCTCCCGCTCCGGCGTGAGCAGCGGAATGCTGTTCACCGAATGCACATAGGCTTCCAGGCTGGCGCCGGGAACCAATGTGGGAACAGGTTGCAACGAAGTGGTCATGCGAATCCTCCGATTCACTAAGCACTGGGCAGTCTAACACTGATTTTTTGGACAGCGCCAGACTAGCCGAGGTTCCCTTAACCCCAGCTGAAAACCACCGTGAAATGCTTGTGCCATCAGGGGTTTAGACCGTTTCCGCAGGTTTCGGAAACGGCCGTTCGTCAGCGCGGAGCGAGTTCGCGCAGGTGGCGGGCAACCGCCAGCCAGGCGCCGATGTAGCCGAGCAGCACGGCGCCGATCAGCAGCTGCAGCCCGTCCTCGACGGCGACGCTGCCCAGGGCGAAATCACTGCCGTAGAGGCCGGCCAGATCCAGCACTGCGGCGTTGAGCCAGCTCAGGCCGAACACCAGCAGGGCCCAGGCGGCGATGCCGGCGCCCAGGCCGAACAGCGCGCCCATGTAGAGGAAGGGCCGGCGCACATAGCCGTCGGTGCCGCCCACCAGCTTGACCACCTCGATCTCGGTACGGCGATTCTCGATGGCCAGGCGGATGGTATTGCCGATCACCAGCAGCAGGGCGATCACCAGCACCACGGTCAGGCCGAAAACGAAGCGCTCGCCGAGCTTGAGGATGGCGGTGAGCCGCTCGACCCACTGCATGTCCAGCTGCACCTGCTGCACGCCGTTCATCTCGGCCAGCTGGCTGCGCAGCATGTCGAGACGACTCTTGTCGATTTCCCTGGGCGTCACGGCGATGACGCCGGGCAGCGGATTCTGCGGCAATTCGCGCAGCGCCTCACCCAGGCCGGCATCCTGCTGCAACTCCTTCAGGGCATCGTCCGGACTGATCCAGCGCGCCTCGGCCACATCGGGCAGGACCTTGATCTGGCTCATCAGCACCTCGGCCTGGTCCTGACCGGTGCGCAAGTCGAGAAACACCGAGATCTGCGCCGCGCGCTGCCAGGACCCGCCGAGTCGCTCGACGTTCTTCAGCAGCAGCGACACGCCCATGGGCAGCGCCAGGGCGATGCCCATCACCAGGCAGGTAAGGAAGGTGCCTATGGGCTGCTGCACCATGCGCCTGAGGCTGTCCCTCAGGCCGGTGCGGTGGGCTTCGAGGTAGGCGTGCAGCGGACTGCGCCAGTCGCTCTTGGGTTTCTGCGGGGCCTGGCGCTGCGGACGCTGGGGTTTGCCGCCCTGTTCCTGGCCACGGGGCAGTTCGTTGCCACTCATGACTGGCTCTCCTCTTCGTCACCGATCAGGCGACCGCGCTGCAGGGTCAGCATGCGATGGTGCAGGCGGGCGATGAGCGCATGGTCGTGGCTGGCGATCAGCACCGTGGTGCCGAGACTGTTGATGTCCTCGAAGACGCCCATGATCTCCGAGGCCAGGCGCGGATCGAGGTTGCCGGTGGGTTCGTCGGCGAGCAGCAGGGCCGGCCGATGCACCACGGCGCGGGCGATGCCGACCCGCTGTTGCTGGCCGGTGGACAGCTCGGCCGGATAGTCGTCGAGCTTGTCCTTGAGGCTGACCCGCTCCAGCGCAGAGGCGACGCGCTTGGCGATCTCGGGCTTGGACAGGCCGAGGATCTGCAGCGGCAGGGCGACGTTGTCGAACACGGTGCGGTCATGGAGCAGCTGGTGGTTCTGGAAGACCACGCCGATCTGCCGGCGCAGAAAGGGAATCTGCGCATTGGTGATGCGCGAGATGTCCTGGCCGGCCAGGGTCAGCTTGCCGCCGGTGGGCCTTTCCATGGCCAGGATCAGCCGCATCAGGGTGCTCTTGCCGGCGCCGGAATGACCGGTGACGAAGAGGATCTCGCCGCGTTCGGCACGGAAGCTCAGTTCCTGCAGGCCGACGTGACCGTTGGGATAGCGCTTGGAGACGCGGTCGAACTGGATCATGAGACGCCCCGCTCCGCGAACAGGGCCTGGACAAAGGGCCGCGCCTCGAAGGGCCGCAGGTCGTCGATGCCTTCGCCGACGCCGACATAGCGGATCGGCAGGGCGCTCTGCTTGGCCAGGGCGAAGATCACCCCACCCTTGGCGGTGCCGTCGAGCTTGGTCAGCGCCAGGCCGGTCAGAGGCACCGCATTGTGGAATTGCTTGGCCTGGTTGAGGGCGTTCTGGCCGGTACCGGCGTCCAGCACCAGCAGGGTCTCGTGGGGCGCCGCCGCGTCCAGCTTGCCGATCACCCGGCGCACCTTGCGCAGCTCTTCCATGAGGTTGTCCTTGGTGTGCAGCCGGCCGGCGGTGTCGGCGATCAGCACATCGATGCCGCGGGCCTTGGCGGCCTGGACGGCATCGAAGATCACCGAGGCGGAATCGGCGCCGGTGTGCTGGGCGATCACCGGGATGCGGTTGCGCTCGCCCCAGACCTGCAACTGCTCGACCGCCGCGGCGCGGAAGGTATCGCCGGCCGCCAGCATGACCTTCTTGCCGTCGTTCTGCAGCCGCTTGGCCAGCTTGCCGATGGTGGTGGTCTTGCCGGCGCCGTTCACGCCGACCACCAGGATGACGTAGGGCTTGTGCGAGGTATCGATCACCAGCGGCTGTTCCACCGGCAGCAGCATCTCGGTGAGCTCCTGCTGCAGCGCCTGGTAGAGCGCCTCACTGTCGGCCAGCTGCTTGCGCGCCACCTTCTGGGTCAGGTTGCGCATGATGACGCCGGTGGCCTCGACGCCGACGTCGGCGGTCAGCAGGCGGGTCTCCAGCTCTTCGAGCAGGTCGTCGTCGATGGCCTTCTTGCCGAGGAACAGGCTGGCCATGCCCTCGCCGAGACTGGCGCTGGTCTTGGACAGGCCCTGGCGCAGGCGGGCGAAGAAGCCCGGCTTGGCGGGTTCGGTCGGCGTGATGGCGACGGCGGGCGGAGCAGGTTCGGGCTCGGGCGCGGGCGCCACCACCACGGGCTCGGAACGGACCGGAGCAAGGGGCGCTACCGGCACGATCGGGGCGGGAGCAGGCTCAGGCGCCGGCACAACCGGGGGCAGCGGTGCGACCGGCACGGCCACCGGGTCGGGCTCCACCTCGGGCGCCATCACCGGCTCGACCTCGACCGGCGGCACGATGGGATCGGCCACCAGCGGCTCGACCAGCGCCGTGAGCGCCACCGGCGACGGCGCCTCCTCTTCGGCGACCGGCACCGGGGTCAGCGAGGGGATCGCCTCCGGCGGTTCGGGCACCGGCTCCGGGTGCTGCACCGGCTCGCTGGCCAGCGGCGCGGGCAGGCGCTCCTCGGCGTCGGGCGCGGGGGCTTCGGCAGGCGTCTCTACGGGTTCGGCAGTCTTCTTGCGGAACCAGCCGAACAGGCCTTTCTTCTCCGTGGGGGGAGACTTCTTGTCGTCGGATCCAAACATGCGGGGCTCTGTATCGAACGGACGAACCGGCTGCGGGAGCTCCGCCAGGCGGGGCTCGACCGTCAGGCATGGCCGTCGGGAAAAGGGATGCGTATCCTAGCAGCCTGCCGGGCGGAAGACCTCCCCGTCGGCGAAAAACGCGCGACCGTCCCCAGGACGCAGCCGCTTCGTCCCCTACCGCGCTACAAGGCCTGCTCTCGCGATGTCCGCCTCCCGCTCCCGTCGGACCGCCCTGGTCGTCCTGCTCAGCCTGCTTCCCACCCTCGCCCTGGCCACGGCCAGCCGGCAGAACACCGAGGAATTCACCCTCGACAACGGCCTCAAGCTGGTGGTCCGCGAAGATCACCGGGCGCCGGTCGCCGTGGTGCAACTCTGGTACCGCGTGGGTTCGAGCCTGGAGGCGCCCGGTGCGACCGGCTTGTCCCATGCCCTGGAACACCTGATGTTCAAGGGCAGCCGCAAGCTTGACGCCGGCGAGGCCTCGCACCTGCTGCGCGACCTGGGCGCCGAGGAGAATGCCTTCACCACCGACGACTACACCGTCTATTACCAGCTGCTCGCCCGTGATCGCCTGCCGGTGGCCCTGGAGCTGGAAGCCGATCGCATGCAGCACCTGCGGCTGGCGCCCGACGAGGTCAGTCGCGAGCTGGAGGTGATCAAGGAGGAACGCCGGCTGCGCACCGACGACCGCCCCGAGGCACTGTCCTTCGAGCGCTTCAAGGCCGCCGCCTACCCGGCCAGCGGCTATCGCAATCCCACCATCGGCTGGCCCCAGGACCTGCAGCGCCTCGGCGTGGATGACCTGCGCCGCTGGTACCAGACCTGGTACGCGCCCAACAACGCCACCCTGGTGGTGGTCGGTGACGTCGACCCCCAGGCGATCCATGCCGAGGTGCAGCGCTGGTTCGGCACTCTCCCGCGCAGCGACCTGCCCGCGCCGCGCCGCCCGCTGGAACTGCCGGCGCCGGGCGAGCGCCGCCTGGACCTGCAGGCCCGCGAACTGCCCAGCCTGCTGATGGGCTTCAACGTGCCCAGCCTGGCCACCGCCGCCCAGCCGCGCGATGCCTATGCGCTGCAACTGCTGGCCGCCCTGCTCGGCGGCGGTTCGGGGGCGCGCCTGCCCAGCCGTCTCGAACGCGGCGCGGAAGTGGCCAGCAGCGTGCGCGCCGCCTATGGTGCCTACACCCGTGGCGACAGCCTCTTCCTGCTCAGTGGCACCCCCAACACCCAGCGCGGCAAGACCCTCGACCAGCTGGAAGCGGCCTTCTGGGCGCAACTGGACCTGCTCAAGCGCGAGCCGCCCAGCACCGAGGAGCTGGCCCGGGTCCGCGCCCTGCTGGTGGCCGGGCTGGTCTATGGCCGCGACTCCATCACCGCCCAGGCCAGCAGCATCGGTCAGCTGGAAAGCGTCGGCCTCGGCTGGCGTCAGGGCGATCGGCTGCTTGACGAACTGGGCCGGGTCACCCCCGACGACCTGCGCCGGGTGGCGCGCACCTACTTCACCCGCGAGCGCCTGACCCTGGCCCAGCTCAAGCCCGCAGTCACCGCGGAGAATCGTCCATGAAGCCGCTGTTCTGGCTGTCGCTGTGCCTGCTCGCCGGTTGCCAGTCCCCTACCCCGGTCGGCGACCTGGCGCGCGCCTATCCCGCCGTGGACACTCTCAGGACGCTCAAGGACGCACCGCCCCTGGGTCGCCAGCTGGATATCCAGCGCTGGCGCACCGCCGAGGGCGCCCAGGTGCTGTTCGTGCCGGCGCCGGAATTGCCGATGTTCGACGTGCGCCTGATCTTCGCCGCCGGCAGCAGCCAGGACGGCGCCACCCCGGGCCTGGCCATGTTGACCAACGGCCTGCTCAACGAAGGCACCCCGGGACGCGATGCCGGCGCCATCGCCGACGGCTTCGAGCGCCTGGGCGCCGATTTCAGCAATGGCGCCTATCGTGATCAGGCGGTGGTCGGACTGCGCACCCTCGCCGATCCGGCCCACAGCGAACCGGCCCTGGCGCTGCTGGCCGAGGTGGTCGGTCGCCCGACCTTTCCCACCGAAGCCATCCAGCGCATCCGTGACCAGTTGCTGACGCTGATCGCCGCCAGCCGCCGCGAACCGGCCAGCCTGGCCGGCGAAGCGCTGCAGGAGCGCCTCTACGGCAATCATCCCTATGCCCATTCGCCACGGGGCACCGCAGCCGGAGTGACCCCTCTCGATGCGGCCAGCCTCAGGGCCTTCCATGCCCGTGCCTATGCCGCCGGCAATGCGGTGATCGCCCTCACTGGCGACCTGGATCGAACGCGCGCCGAACAGATCGCCGCCCGGCTGTCGCGCGCCCTGCCCCGCGGTCCGGCCCTGCCGCCACTGCCGGTGCCAGCGCCTGCCGCACCGGCAGTGGTGCAGCTGGAGGTCCCGGCCCAGCAGACGCGTCTGCTGCTCGGCCAACTCGGCATCACCCGCCGCGATCCCGACTACGCCGCCCTCTTCGTCGGCAACCAGATCCTCGGTGGCGGCGGCTTCGGCAGTCGGCTGATGACCGAGTTGCGCGAACGCCGTGGTCTCACCTACGGCGTCAGCTCGGGCTTCACCCCCATGCGTCAGCCCGGTCCCTTCACCATCGGCCTGCAGACCCGCGCCGAACTGGGCGATGCCACCCTGGCGCTGGTCCGCGAACTGCTGCGCGACTACCTGGCCCAGGGCCCCACCCAGGCCGAACTGGACCGCGCCAAGCGGCAGATCGAAGGCAGCTTCCCGCTGGCCAACGCCAGCAACGGCGCCATCGTCGCCCAACTGGGCAACATCGGCTTCTACGACCTGCCCAGCAGCTACCTGGACGACTTCCTCCAGCAGGTCCGTCGCCTCACGGTGGAACAGGTGCATGTCGCCCTGCGGCGCCATCTGGACCCGGAAAAGTTCGTCGTGGTCAGCGCCGGCCCACGGGTCGCCCAGCAGCCGCTGCCGCCATCCCGCCCTCTTCCCAACCTGCCGCCCAGCGGCGTTCCGGAGCACTAGCATGGCCCAGAAGACTGCCAACCAACTACGCATCATCGGTGGCGACTGGCGCAGCCGGCGCTTCGTCTTTCCCGATGCCCTGGGCCTGAGACCCACCCCGGACCGGGTCCGCGAGACCCTGTTCAACTGGCTGGCCGCCGTCACCCCGGGCGCACGGGTGCTGGATCCCTTCGCCGGCAGCGGCGCCCTGCTGCTGGAAGCCCTGTCCCGCGGCGCCGGCCCGGCGCTGGCCTTCGACCTCAATGCCCAGGCCGCCAATGCCCTGCGCGGCCATCTGCAGGCCCTCGGCTGCGCCCACGCCGAGGTGCGCCAGACCGACGCCCTGCAGGCCCTGGCCAAGCCGGCGGAGACGCCCTTCGACCTGGTGTTTCTCGACCCACCCTTTGCCAAGGACCTGCTGGAGCCGGCCTGCGCGGCTCTGGAAGCCCAGGGCTGGCTGGCCGCGGACGCCTGGATCTACACCGAGAGCGAGACCCAGCCCTCGCGCCTGGCCCTGCCCGCGACCTGGCAGCTGCACCGCGAGAAGAAGACCGGCAACGTCCACTACGCCCTCTGGCGCCGCCAGGCGTGAACAGCGCACCCTTTCGCCCGGCGCGCTGGCTGCCCGGCCCGCACCTGCAGACCCTTTGGGGCTCGCTGTGGCGCCGCCTGCCACCCATCACCCGGCCGCGGGAGCGGCTGTGGCTGGAGGATGGCGACTTCCTCGATCTGGACTGGTACCACGCCGAGGATCCGCGTGCGCCGCTGGTGCTGATCGCCCACGGCCTGACCGGCAGCTCCGGCTCCCACTACGTACTCGGCCTGCAGTTCGCCCTCGCCGCCCGCGGCTGGGCCAGCGTCGGCCTCAACTGGCGCGGCTGCTCCGGCGAACCCAACCGCCTGCCGCGCGGCTATCACTCCGGCGTCAGCGAAGACCTGGCGGCAGTGGTGCGCCATCTGCAGGCCAGTCGTCCGGAGGCGCCACTGCATGCGGTGGGCTTTTCCCTCGGTGGCAATGTGCTGCTCAAGTATCTCGGTGAGCGCGGCGCGGACAGTGGTCTCACCGCCGCAGCCGCGGTCTCGGTGCCCTTTCGCCTGGACCTCTGCGCCGATCGCATCGGCCTCGGCTTCTCGCGCATCTACCAGCGGCACTTCATCCGCGAACTGGCGCGCTACGTGCGCGACAAGCAGGCGCTGTTCGACCGCGAGCGCCACCCCGAGCAGCACGAGATCCTCGCGCGCCTGGGGCCGCCCGAGGGGCTCAAGACCTTCTGGGACTTCGACGACCGCTACACCGCGCCCCTGCACGGCTTTCGCGACGCCCGGGACTATTACCGCCAGGCCTCCAGCCGCTACTACCTGGGGGGAATCCGCATTCCCACCCTGCTGATCCAGGCCGAGGACGATCCCTTCATCGGCACCGACGCCCTGCCCGCCCGCGCCGAACTGGCGCCCGACACCCTGTTCGAGCGCCTGCCCCACGGCGGCCACGTGGGTTTCGTCGGCGGTGCCTTCCGCGATCCGGACTACTATCTGGAAAGACGCATCCCCGACTGGCTGGTCAGCCAGCGGGCAGCGCCATCCGGCCGATAAACGCCCACGGGTCAGCGATCCCGGCGGCTGTCGCCTTGGCCTCACTCCGCCCCTGAGCTACCATCCAAGCCCCAACAGCTTCGCCCCCAGGACAGCGTCATGAACCGAGTGCTATACCCCGGCACCTTCGACCCCATCACCAAGGGCCATGGCGATCTGGTGGAGCGCGCCTCGCGGCTGTTCGACGAAGTCGTGGTGGCGGTGGCGGCCAGCCCCAAGAAGAATCCGCTGTTTCCGCTGGAGCGCCGGGTCGAGCTGGCCAAGGCGGTGACCGCGCACCTGCCCAACGTCGAGGTGATCGGCTTCAGCTGCCTGCTGGCCACCCTGGTGGAGCAGCAGCAGGCGACCATCATCCTGCGCGGCCTGCGCGCCGTGTCGGATTTCGAATTCGAATTCCAGCTGGCCAACATGAACCGGGTGCTCGCGCCCCAGGCGGAAAGCATGTTCCTGACCCCGTCGGAGCACTATTCCTACCTGTCCTCCACCCTGGTGCGGGAGATCGCGGCGCTCGGTGGCGACGTGACCAAGTTCGTCCATCCCACCGTGCATCAGGCGCTGCTGGAGCGTTTTGCCCCGGGCAGCTGATTAACCCCAAGGACTGTCGGGTGCAGCCGGCGCGCGGATGGGGCAAAATGCGCGCCTGACTTTTGGATCGCTGCGCGTTCGCGCGGCGTGGAGCCGACGATGTCCCTCATCATTACCGACGATTGCATCAACTGCGACGTGTGCGAGCCCGAGTGCCCGAACGGCGCCATCTCCCAGGGTGCGGAGATCTATGTGATCGATCCGAACCTGTGCACCGAGTGCGTAGGCCACTACGACGAACCTCAGTGCCAGCAGGTCTGCCCAGTGGACTGCATCCCCCTCGACGAGAACCATGTCGAGACCAAGGATCAGCTGCACGACAAGTATCTGAAGATCAGCGGCCAGGCCTAAGCGACCTGGCCTGGCGCCAGGGCCTATTCGGTACGCCCGTACCCGCTCTGGGTGCAGCCCAGGCAGCGCACGAAGGCCGCCTTGCCCGGCTCGACCACCAGCGCCTTGCCGGCCTTGCCGATGTTACCGCCGGCGGCGGTGAACGGCAGACTGACCACGAAGGCGCCCGCACCGATCACGGTGGCGGCGATCAGCAGCGGTCGCGCGATCAGCAGATCGCCGATCATGGAAAAGGCGGCGGGAGCCTGGGCTTCACCGAACGCCTGGTCGGCGGTCTGATATTCGGTGACGTCACCCTGGGCCTGCTGTGCCTGCGCCGGCAGGACCTGCATCGTCAGGGCCAGCGCCAGCACGGCGGCCAGGCTACGGAACGGATTCATACGGCTGATCCCTTGCGCGGTTGTAATGGTGGTTCCTGAACTATAACAGGCCGCCCGCACTTGTCATGCGGGCGGCCCCCAGACGTCATTCGGCGCGGACGACCGGCTGCGGCGCACGGCGGTAGGCATAGACCATGAGCGCGATACCGCCGAGCACCATGGGTACGCAGAGTACCTGCCCCATGGTCAGCCAACCCCAGGCCAGATAGCCGAGCTGGGCGTCGGGCACCCGGACGAATTCGACGATGAAGCGGAAGATGCCGTAGCAGAGTACGAACAGGCCGGACACGGCCATGGTCGGCCGCGGCTTGCGCGAGTACAGCCAGAGAATGACGAACAGCGCCACGCCTTCCAGGGCGAACTGATAGAGCTGCGACGGATGGCGCGGCAGCTGGGCCGGATCGCTGTAGGGCGGGAAGATCATCGCCCAAGGGACATCGGTGGGCTTGCCCCAGAGCTCGGCGTTGATGAAGTTGCCGATGCGACCGGCACCGAGGCCGATGGGTACCAGCGGCGCGATGAAGTCCATCAGCTCGAAGAAGCCCTTGTTGTGGCGCTTGCCGAACCACCAGACCGCCAGGATCACGCCGAGCAGGCCGCCGTGGAAGGACATGCCGCCCTTCCAGACCTCGAAGATCAGCGTCGGATTGGCGATGTACTCCGCCAGGTTGTAGAACAGCACGTAGCCGAGTCGCCCCCCGGCGATGACCCCCAGCGCCACCCAGAACACCAGATCTGACAGCGTCTCGCTGGTCCAGCGCGGATCGAAGCGATTGAGCCGACGCTTGGCCAGCCACCAGGCGCCGCCGATCCCCACCAGGTACATGAGGCCGTACCAGTGGATCTTCAGCGGCCCCAGCGACAGGGCCACCGGGTCTATTTGCGGATACGGCAGCATGGTGCCTCCTTGAAAGGGATCAGAGTAGGAAGTTGAGACCGACGCCGAACAGCAGCAGGGCGAACAGGCGCTTGAGCAGCCGGGGCGAGAGGCGATGGGCCAGTCGCGCACCGAAACGGGCCGAGAACATGCTGGTCAGGGCGATGCCCAGCAAGGCCGGCAGATAGACATAGCCCAGACTCCAGGCGGGCAGACCCGGCTGCTGCCAGCCGACCAGGATGAAGGACAGCGCCCCGGACAGGGCGATGGGCAGGCCACAGGCCGCCGAGGTGGCCACCGCCTGCTGCATCGACAGGCTACGCCAGACCAGGAAGGGCACGGTGAGCGAGCCGCCGCCGATGCCGAAGATCGCCGAGGCCCAGCCGATCACCGCCCCCGCCACCGTCAGCGTCGGCTTGCCGGGCTCGCCGGCCTGGCGCCTGGGGCGCAGGTCCAGCGCCAGCTGGAGCGCAATGAGAATGGCGAAGGTGCCGATGATCTTCTGCAGCAGCGGGCCATGGATGGCAGCGGCGGTCAGGGCGCCCAAGGCGCTGCCGAAGACGATG
Organism: Pseudomonas aestiva; assembly: GCF_039908605.1. Taxonomy (NCBI): domain Bacteria; kingdom Pseudomonadati; phylum Pseudomonadota; class Gammaproteobacteria; order Pseudomonadales; family Pseudomonadaceae; genus Pseudomonas; species Pseudomonas aestiva. The sequence goes on from NZ_CP150916.1 coordinate 4,257,154, forward strand.
CCCAGGGCCATCCAGGCGAACAGCCGCCAGCGCACGGCGCCGAGTCGATGGTGGGCCCAGACGGAATTCAGCGAGGTGAAGACGATGGTGGCCAGCGAGGTGCCCACCGCCAAGTGGGTGAGGATGTCCGGATCGAGGCCCTTGGCGGTAAAGCTGTAGACCAGCACCGGCACGATGATCAGGCCACCGCCGACCCCGAACAGACCGGCCAGCAGCCCGGCGCAGGCGCCGAGCACCAGGAAGAGCAAGAGATCCATCATCACCTCGGGCGCAAGAGGCGGCATGGTACGCCGCTACCTGTCAGGCGGGAAGCAGCCTTCCCGCCTGACACGCTCAGCTCTGGACGCTGGCTGCCGGGTTGATCACCCGGCCCAGTCCGAGATTGCGCAAGGCCAGGTGCAGGGCGCTGTGGATGACCTGGGGATTGTCGATCTGGCGCATCTGCTGCACCAGCTCGCGGGCCTTTTCCAGGGTGACCTGGCGCAGCAGCCACTTCACCTTGGGCAGGTTGGTGGCGTTCATCGACAGGGTATCGAAGCCCATGCCCATGAGCAGCACCGCCGCCGCCGGATCGCCGGCCATCTCGCCGCAGATGCTGACCGGCACCCCTTCGGCATGGGCGCCATCGACCACCTGTTGCAGCGCCTGCAGCACCGCCGGGTGGAAGTAGTCGTAGAGGTCAGCCACCCGCGGGTTGTTGCGATCCACCGCCAGCAGGTACTGGGTCAGGTCGTTGGAACCCACCGAGATGAAGTCCACCTGGCGCGCCAGATCACGGGCCTGGTAGACCGCCGACGGAACCTCGACCATGACACCCACCGGCGGCATGGGGATATCGACGCCTTCGTCACGCACCTCGCACCAGGCACGGTGCAGCAGATGCTGGGACTCCTCCACCTCGTGCACGCCGGAAATCATCGGCAGCATGATGCGCAGGTTGTTCAGGCCTTCGCTGGCCTTGAGCATGGCGCGGGTCTGCACCAGGAAGATTTCCGGATGGTCCAGGGTGACGCGGATCCCGCGCCAGCCGAGGAAGGGATTGTCTTCCTTGATCGGGAAATAGGACAGCGCCTTGTCGCCGCCGACGTCCAGGGTGCGCATGGTCACCGGCGCCGGATGGAAGGCGGCCAGTTGCTCGCGATAGATGGAGAGCTGTTCCTTCTCGCTGGGAAAGCGCTCGTTGACCATGAAGGGCACTTCGGTGCGATACAGCCCGACCCCTTCGGCGCCGCGCTGCTGCGCACGGGCCACGTCGGCCATCAGGCCGGTGTTGACCCACAGCGGCATGCGGTGACCGTCGAGGGTCTCGCAGGGCAGGCTGCGCAGGGCGTCGAGGCCCTGGGTCAGCTGGCGCTCCTCTTCCACCACGTCGCCATACTGCTTAATCAGCGTCGGCGAAGGATTGGTGAAGATCTCGCCGTGGTAGCCATCGACGATGAGGTCGATGCCGTCCACCTTGGAATACGGCAGATCCACCGCGCCCATGACGGTGGGCACGCCCATGGCGCGCGCCAGGATGGCCACGTGGGAGTTGCCCGAGCCAAGCACCGAGATCAGGCCGACCAGGCGCCCTTCGGGCACCTCGCCGAGCATGGCCGGCGAGAGTTCCTCGCTGACCAGGATGGTGTTTTCCGGATAGATCAGGCAGGCCTGGTGGGCCTGCTGCAGATAGGCCAGCAACCGGCGACCAAGGTCGCGCACATCGGCGGCGCGTTCGCGCAGATAGGCGTCGTCCATCAGTTCGAAGCGCTGGACGTGCTCCATCACCACCTGGCGCAAGGCGCCCTGGGCCCACTGGCCGCTCTTGATGATGGTGGTCACCTCGTTACCGAGGGCGGCGTCGTCGAGCATCATCAGATAGACGTCGAACAGCGCCTGCTCTTCCTTGCGCAACTGGGTGGACAGGCGCTTGGACAGCGCCTTCATGTCCGCCCGCACGCCTTCGATGGCGGTGCGGAACAGCTGCAACTCGGCGTCGATGTCGGTCACGGTCTTGTCCGGGACCACTTCCAGGTCGGCCGGTGGCAGGACCACCACCGCCTTGCCGACGCCGACCCCGGGCGAACCGGGGATGCCGACGAAACGGGCCTCCTGGATACCCCGGCCCTGCCGATCCAGACCGCGGATGGTCCCGGTGGCCTCGGCATGGGCGATCACCCCGGCGAGCTGGGCGCTCATGGTCACCAGGAAGGCCTCCTCACCCTCGTCGAACTGGCGACGCTCCTTCTGCTGCACCACCAGCACGCCCATGACGCGCCGGTGGTGGATGATGGGCGCGCCGAGAAAGGAGGCATAGCGTTCTTCGCCAGTCTCGGCAAAGTAGCGAAAGCGCGGGTGACTGGCGGCGTCTTCGAGATTGAGCGGCTCTTCGCGGGTCCCGACCAGGCCGACCAGGCCCTCGTTGGGGGCCATGCTGACGCGACCGATGGACTTCTTGTTGAGGCCTTCGGTGGCCATCAGCACGAAACGGTTGGTATCCGGATCCAGCAGATAGACGGAGCAGACCTGCGACTGCATGGCCGCGCGGACGCGCTGCACAATGATGGACAGTGCCGACCCCAGATCCTTGGCGGCATTGACCTCCTGGACGATCTTGCGCAGAACTGCAAGCATCTAGCGCCTCCGCAGCCGACGCCCGGCGGAGCCGCCGGCGTGCATCACGTGTCGTTCATCCTGCATGACCACAGCTTCTCCTCACCTCTTTCGCACCGGCCGTACCGGTAATCAGGCCAGCAAGCGGGGTGCCAACTCCTTGAGCGCCCGCCGATAGACCTCTCGCTTGAAGGTCACCACCTGGCCCAGTGGGTACCAGTAGCTTACCCAGCGCCAGCCATCGAATTCCGGCTTGCCCGTCACATCCATCCGCACCCGCTGCTCTTCCGCGGTCAGCCGCAGCAGAAACCACTTCTGCTTCTGGCCGATGCACAGCGGACGGCTGTGGGTGCGCACCATGCGCTGCGGCAGACGATAGCGCAACCAGCCCCGGGTGCAGGCCAGGATGCGGACGTCATCGGGGCTCAGCCCCACTTCTTCGTTCAGCTCCCGGTACAGCGCCTCTTCGGGCGTTTCCCGGTCATCTATCCCACCCTGGGGGAACTGCCAGGCATCCTGATTGATGCGGCGGGCCCACAGTACTTGGCCGGCATCGTTGGCGAGAATGATGCCGACATTGGGGCGAAAACCATCAGCGTCGATCACGGCTGCCACCCTTGAAAAATGTCGTTGCCCGCATTGTTCCACAAAGCCCGACAGCCCAGCAATGCAAGCTCCGGACCGACTGGGGCGCGGCCGACCGGCGCAGGCGCCCGACAGCTGCCGCGACCTGCAAAAGCCCGCATTATGGTGGTCGCTAGCTGAACGTCGGCTTAAGGGCCGGCAAACGTCGCGCCTCAGCGAAAATGCCGTTGCACGGCCATGTAGAGGGCCAGTGCCAGACCGATCCAGCCGACCAGCCAGAAATAGTCGAGATAGCCCAGCACCTGGCTCTGGCGGGTGACCAGACTGGAGATCTGCGCCAGGGCGCTGTCGGCGCCGGTGGCTTGCCGATAGCGTTCGCCATAGGCCTGGTAGGTCTGCGCATAGGGATTGACCGCGGCGCTGAGCACCGCGGCGTGAAAGGCGTCGCGCCACTGCAGGAAGACGTTGGAGAGCACGATGCCCATGGGCATGACCAGTTGCTGGGTCATGTTCTTGATCTGGTAGGCCTGGCTGAAATAGGCCGGCTCGACGCGCATGAAGGTGTACATGATGATCACCGCGAAGGTGCCGATCAGGTAGGTGCCATGCATCATCAGCCCCGGGACCAGTTGCTGGTAGAGGGGCACGTCGGCGTGCTGGCGCACCATCCAGAAGCCGTAGCCGGCCAGCAGCAGATAGCCCGCCACCAGGTACTTGCGAAAGCCGCCCCAGGGAAAGCGCTCGCGCAGCCGCACCGAGGTGATCATCAGCAGCGGGGCCAGACCGCACAGCCAGCCCAGCGCCATGACGCCCCCGGCGGTATAGACCGGCAGTTGCAGGCCGTTGACCACGTACTGGGGGATGATGAAGTTGTAGGCGCCGAGCAGGAAGTAGTTGAGCATCATGAACAGCATGCCGGCGAGAAAGCCCGGGGTGATGGCGTGCTTGAAGTCCAGCGTCGGCCGCGCCAGGCCGCGCTCGTAGTAGACATAGAGTCCGAGGATGGCCGTTCCCAGCAGCAGCTCCAGGGCCAGCCACGGCCCGTCGCTGAAGAAGTCGAAGGCCAGGCGCTGGGTGGTGGTGGTCAGCAGCAGGCTGCCCACCGCCAGCAACATTATGGACAGCAGCGAAGGCGCTCCGGAATTCTGCAGCGGATGGGAGCGCCGCGGCAGCGACAGCCAGACGCACACCGCCACCAGCGCGCAGGCCAGCGCCGGCACCATGAAAATGGCGCGCCACTGATGACCTTCCAGCAATTCCGCGGTGGTGAAGGACGCGAGCGCACCACCCAGGGGCACGCCGGAGGCGAAGGCGCGGATCCCGGTCGGCAACTGCGGACCGGAGAAATACATCTGCACCAGTACCCGCGCCCCGGCAAAGAAGGTGGCGGCGCCGGCGCCCATCAGTACTCGCCCGACGATGAAGGTCGGCAGATCGGTGGCCACCAGGCAGCACACCTGTCCGACCAGGTGGATGCCGACGGCGGTGAAGATCAGGTTGCGATAGCCCAGGCGCTGGGCGAACCACTGGTGCGGGGCACTGGTGACGATGACCGCGGCGCTGTAGCAGGCCGTGGCCAGGGTGTAGCTGCGCGGGTCGATACCCAGGCCGCCGTAGACATAGCGGTTGGCCAGGGCGATCGACAGGTTGTCGAGAAAGTACACCAGCACCATCAGGGTGATGCTCAGCAGCAACAGGCCGCGGTGGTGAGGGCGATCGGTGTCGTCGGCGTACATGAAGACCCAGGCTGGCACTAAGGGGGCCAGTCGTGGACCCTGCGTCCGGGGCGGGGTTCAGAGACCGCGTTGTCGCAGCCTCCTTCAGGTGATACGGATCGCGTCCCGACTCAGCCGGGCAGCAGGGCCCGGACGTCGGCCAGGAGTTCGTCCGGCACCTCCACCCAGCCACGGGTGGTGTTACGAGTCCGTGCCTGATAGCGGCGCTGCGACGGCAGGCGGGCGCCCTGGGCCTCGATGCCGGCGAACAGCTGCTCGGCGCGCTGCTGATAGTCGGCTACCGCGGCGCCGAGAAAGCGCTGGGGATCGAAGGCCAGGATGAGTTCGCCGTGATAGGGCAACCCGCCCGCGCCGGCGTCGACCACGGAGGACTCCGGACTGGTGAGATCGCCGATCAGGGGACCGGCGAGCAATTCGATCATGGCCGACAGCGCCGAGCCCTTGTGACCGCCAAAGGTGAGCATGGCGCCCTCCTCCAGCACGGTGCGGGCATCGCTGCTGGGAGCACCCTCGGCATCCACCCCCCAGCCCTCGGGCAGGGCCTTGCCGGCGCGTCGATGCAATTCGATTTCGCCGCGGGCCACGGCGCTGGTGGCGAAGTCGAAGACGAAGGGCTGCCCTTCCGGCCGTGGCCAGCCGAAGGCGATGGGATTGGTACCGAACAGGGGACGACGCCCACCGGCCGGGGCGACATAGGCCTGGGTCGGATTGCAGGCCAAGGCCACCAGGCCCCTGGCGGTGAGGGCTTCCATCTCCACCCAGAGCGCCGAGAAGTGCACGCAGTTGTTGATCGCCAGGGCTGCCAGACCGCAATTGCGCGCCTTGGCTTCCAGCAGCGGCAGGCCCGTATGAAAGGCCAGCGGCGAGAAGCCGCCCCCGGCATCGACCCGGACAATGGCCGGTGCCACGTCTTCGACGCGAGGCTCGGCATCCGCCACCACCTTGCCGGCCTTGAGCGTCTTGACGATGCCCAGGAGCCGATAGATGCCGTGGGAGGCGCAGTCGTCACGCTGGCCAGCCACCATCATGGCGGCGATGGCCGCGCCCTGCGGCTGACTGAAGCCATGGGCCGCGAGCACCTCTTCGGCCAGGTGCTGCAGCTCTTCCGGGGTCATCTGGGCCATGGCGGCGCTCCGTCGGGAAAACCCCGACTATGCCGTAACCGGCCACGCCCCGCTCGCTCGACTTGGGACCGGTCGTGCCGATCCCGGCACAGTCAGCCTTGGTGGTAGCGCCCCGACAACTCGTGGACAGCTTCGATGAAGGCACCGGCATGGGCCGGATCCACCTCGGGGGTGATGCCATGGCCCAGGTTGAAGACGTGGCCGCTGCCCTGGCCGTAGCTTTCCAGGATGCGCCCCACCTCGGCGCGGATGGCCGCCGGCTTGGCGTAGAGCACGCTGGGGTCCATGTTGCCTTGCAGGGCAACCTTGGTACCCACACGGCGGCGCGCTTCGCCGATGTCGCAGGTCCAGTCCAGGCCCAGGGCCTCGGCCCCGCTGTCGGCCAGGCTTTCCAGCCAGAGACCGCCATTCTTGGTGAAGAGGATCACCGGTACCTGGCGTCCTTCATGCTCGCGGATCAGCCCGGCGACGATCTTGCGCATGTAGGCCAGGGAAAATTCCTGGTAGGCCGCGGCGGACAGGTTGCCGCCCCAGGTGTCGAAGATCTGCACCGCCTGGGCGCCGGCGCGGATCTGGCCGTTGAGGTAGGCGGTGACCGCCTGGGCCAGCTTGTCCAGCAGCAGGTGCAGGGCCTCGGGGGTGTCGTAGAGCATGGCCTTGGCCTTGCGGAAATCCTTGCTGGAGCCGCCTTCGATCATGTAGGTGGCGAGGGTCCAGGGGCTGCCGGAAAAGCCGATCAGGGGTACCCGGCCGTCCAGCGCCGTGCGGATGGTGCGCACGGCGTCCATCACGTAGCCCAGGTCGGATTCGGCATCGGGGATCGGCAGCGCCTCGATGTCGGCCGGCGTGTCGATCACCTTGCGAAAGCGCGGCCCCTCGCCGGTCTCGAAATAGAGGCCCTGACCCATGGCGTCGGGGATGGTGAGGATGTCGGAAAAGAGGATGGCGGCATCCAGCGGATAGCGCTCCAGCGGCTGCAGGGTCACCTCGCAGGCGAATTGCGGGTTCTTGCACAGACTCATGAAGTCCCCGGCGCGGGCCCGGCTGGCGCGGTACTCGGGCAGATAACGCCCGGCCTGGCGCATCATCCACACCGGGGTGACGTCCACCGGCTGCTTGAGCAGGGCACGCAGGAAACGGTCGTTCTTCAGGGCAGTCATGGCGACATCCGGCAGCAAAAGTGCCGGCATTGTCGCAAAGCGGCTGGCAAAAGGCACGGCGAGGGGTCGTGCCTTTTGTCTATCGGGGCGATGGGGTGGCGGTTGTGACTGGCAAGGGATAGCCGCGTGGAAAACGCTGTGCGGTTTTCCACCCTACGCATCGGTGGCGGCGTGAAGCCGTAGGGTGGGTAACGGCGCAGCCTTACCCACCGTCAAGCCCAGCACATTACAGCGGCCCTCGAGAGGACGGATTCAACGAGCTGATCGCGGCCATGCCGGTGCGCCGTAGCGACCGCTCCTACAAGAGCGTCATGCCAGGCAGGAGCGGTCGCATCGGCGAACCGCCATGGCCTCGATAATCTTTCAGCCACAAAAAAGCCGACCGGCTTGCACCGGTCGGCTCCTGTCCAGCGGCCTGGGCTCAGACGCCCAGGTAGTCGAGGATGCCCTCGGCGGCGTTGCGGCCTTCGAAGATGGCGGTCACCACCAGGTCGGAGCCACGCACCATGTCGCCACCGGCAAAGATCTTCGGATTGCTGGTCTGGTGCTTGAATTCGTGCAGCCCTGGCGCGACCACGCGCCCCTGGCTGTCGAGATCGATGCCGAACTGCTCGAACCAGGGCGCGGGACTCGGGCGGAAACCAAAGGCGATGACCACCGCATCGGCCGGCAGGATCTCCTCGGAACCGGGAATCGGCTCGGGACTGCGGCGACCACGGGCATCGGGCTCGCCCAGACGGGTCTCCACCACCTTGACGCCTTCCACCTTGTCTTCGCCGATGATGGCGATGGGCTGGCGGTTGAAGAGGAACTTCACGCCCTCTTCCTTGGCGTTCTTCACTTCCTTGCGCGAGCCCGGCATGTTGGCGGCGTCGCGGCGGTAGGCGCAGGTCACGCTCTTGGCGCCCTGGCGGATGGAGGTGCGGTTGCAGTCCATGGCGGTGTCACCACCGCCCAGGACCACCACGCGCTTGCCCTTCATGTCGACGAAGTCGGCCGCATCCTTTTCGAAACCCAGGTTGCGATTGACGTTGGCCACCAGGAAATCCAGGGCGTCGTGCACGCCGGGCAGGTCTTCGCCGGGGAAGCCGCCCTTCATGTAGGTGTAGGTGCCCATGCCCAGGAAGACCGCATCGAATTCCTCGAGCAACTGGTCCATGGTCACGTCCTTGCCCACCTCGGTGTTGAGGCGGAATTCCACACCCATCCCGCCGAAGACCTCGCGGCGGCGGCTGAGCACGGTCTTTTCCAGCTTGAATTCGGGGATGCCGAAGGTCAGCAGGCCACCGATCTCGGGATGCTTGTCGAACACCACCGGGGTCACGCCGTTGCGTACCAGGATGTCGGCACAGCCCAGGCCGGCCGGACCGGCACCGATCACGGCGACGCGCTTGCCGGTCGGCTTGACCTTGGACATGTCCGGGCGCCAGCCCATGGCGAAGGCGGTGTCGGTGATGTATTTCTCCACCGACCCGATGGTCACCGCGCCGAAACCGTCATTGAGGGTACAGGCGCCCTCGCAGAGCCGATCCTGCGGGCAGACCCGGCCACAGACCTCGGGCAGGGTGTTGGTCTGGTGCGCCAGCTCCGCCGCCGCCAGGATGTTGCCTTCGGAGACCAGCTTGAGCCAGTTGGGAATGAAGTTGTGCACCGGGCACTTCCATTCGCAATAGGGGTTGCCGCAACCCAGGCAGCGGTGCGCCTGCTCGGCGGCCTGCTGCGGCTTGAAGGGATCGTGGATCTCGACGAATTCCTTCTTGCGCTGGCGCAGCAGCTTCTTCTTCGGATCCTTGCGACCGACCTCGATGAACTGGAAGTCGTTGTTCAGACGTTCAGCCATTTCCAAACCTCTTGAAGCGACGCCCCTTCAGCAGGGCGCCACGAGCTATCACGGTGAAACCGGCGCCCTGGGGAGCCGGCATCGAAGTCGTTATTCCGGACGGGCGCGGGTGCTGACCAGCAGCGACGCCAGGCTGGCCGCCTTGGGCTTCACCAGCCAGAACTTGCGCAGGTAGTCGTCCAGATTCTCATGGAGATGGCTGCCCCAGGCACTGCCGGTCTCGCGCACGTATTCGGCCAGCACCCCTTCCAGGTGGCTGCGATAGGCTTCCATGGCCTCGCTGTTGATGCGCTGGATCTCCACCAGTTCGTGGTTGACCCGGTCATAGAAACCGTTGTCCAGGTCCAGCACATAGGCGAAGCCGCCGGTCATGCCCGAGCCGAAGTTGTAGCCGGTCTTGCCCAGCACGCAGACGAAGCCGCCGGTCATGTACTCGCAGCAGTGGTCGCCGGTGCCTTCCACCACCGTGTGGGCCCCGGAGTTGCGCACCCCGAAGCGCTCACCGGCGGTGCCGGCGGCGAACAGCTTGCCACCAGTGGCGCCATAGAGGCAGGTGTTGCCGATGATGGCCGATTCCTGGCTCTTGAAGCCCGCGCCCTGGGGCGGGGTGATGACCAGCTTGCCGCCGGTCATGCCCTTGCCCACGTAGTCGTTGGCATCGCCTTCCAGATACATATGCAGGCCGCCGGCGTTCCAGACACCGAAGCTCTGGCCAGCGGTGCCCTTGAAGCGGAAGGTCAGCGGCGCCTTGACCATGCCCTGGTTGCCGTGACGCCGGGCGATTTCACCGGAGACACGGGCGCCGATGGAGCGGTCGCAGTTGCCGATGTTCAGGCTGAAGTCACCGCCTTCGAGCTTTTCGATCCCGGGCAGCGACAGGCGCACCATTTCCTCGGCCAGCAGGCCCTGGTCGAACGGCGGGTTCTTTTCCACCTGGCAATATTGCGGCTTCTCGGCCGGAATATGATCACTCCCCAACAGCGGGGTGAGGTCCAGGTGCTGCTGCTTGGCTGTCTCGCCCGGCAGGATTTCCAGCAGATCGGTACGGCCGATCAGCTCGCCCAGGCTGCGCACGCCCAGCCTGGCCAGCCACTCGCGGGTTTCCTCGGCGATAAAGGTGAAGAAATTCATCACCATCTCTACCGTACCGATGAAGTGTTCCTTGCGCAGGCGGTCGTTCTGGGTGGCGACGCCGGTGGCGCAGTTGTTCAGGTGGCAGATGCGCAGGTACTTGCAGCCCAGGGCGATCATCGGCGCAGTACCGAAGCCGAAGCTCTCGGCGCCGAGGATGGCCGCCTTGATCACGTCCAGGCCGGTCTTCAGACCGCCGTCGGTCTGCACCCGCACCTTGCCGCGCAGGTCGTTACCGCGCAGGGTCTGGTGCGCCTCGGCCAGGCCCAGTTCCCAGGGCGAACCGGCGTACTTGATGGAGGTCACCGGCGAAGCACCGGTGCCGCCGTCGTAGCCGGAGATGGTGATGAGGTCGGCATAGGCCTTGGCCACACCAGCCGCTACCGTCCCCACGCCGGGCTCGGACACCAGCTTGACCGATACCAGCGCCTTGGGGTTGACCTGCTTGAGGTCAAAGATCAGCTGCGACAGGTCTTCGATTGAATAGATGTCGTGGTGCGGCGGCGGCGAGATCAGGGTCACGCCGGGTACCGCATAGCGCAGCTTGGCGATCAGGCCGTTGACCTTGCCACCGGGCAGCTGACCGCCCTCGCCCGGCTTGGCGCCCTGGGCCACCTTGATCTGCAGGACCTCGGCATTGACCAGGTACTCGGGGGTGACGCCGAAGCGGCCGGTGGCCACCTGCTTGATCTTGGAGCTCTTGATGGTGCCGTAGCGCGCCGGGTCCTCGCCGCCCTCACCTGAGTTGGAGCGCCCACCCAGGCGGTTCATGGCCTCGGCCAGCGCCTCGTGGGCCTCCGGCGAGAGAGCGCCCAGGGAGATGCCGGCCGCGTCGAAGCGGGTGAAGATGTTGGCCAGCGGCTCGATCTCGTCCAGCGCCAGGGGCTGGTCGCTGGTCTTGACCTTGAGCAGGTCGCGGATCATGGCCACCGGACGCTGGTCCACCAGCGCGGTGTATTCGCGGAACTTGGCGTAGTCGCCCTGTTGCACGGCGGCCTGCAGCAGATTGACCACGTCCGGGTTGTAGGCGTGGTACTCGCCGCCATAGACGAACTTGAGCAGGCCACCCGGCTGGATCGGCTTGCGGTTGTTCCAGGCCTCGCCGGCCAGCAGCTTCTGCTCGGCTTCCAGGTCGACGAAGCGCGCGCCCTTGATGCGGCTGGTGACCCCGGGGAAGCAGAGGTCGGTGACCTCGTCCGCCAGGCCCACGGCCTCGAACAGCTGGGCGCCGCGATAGGAGGCGACGGTGGAGATGCCCATCTTGGAGATCACCTTGAGCAGGCCCTTGGTGATGCCCTTGCGGTAGTACTTGAACACCTCGTAGAGATCGCCCAGCACCTCGCCGGTGCGGATCAGGTCGCCCAGCACCTCGTAGGCCAGGAACGGATAGACCGCGGTGGCGCCAAAGCCCAGCAGCACGGCGAAGTGGTGCGGATCGCGGGCGGTGGCGGTCTCCACCAGGATGTTGCTGCTGGTGCGCAGCCCCAGGTTGACCAGGTGATGGTGCACGGCGCCGGTGGCCAGCACCGCGTGTACCGGCAGCTTGCCCGGCTCGATGTGGCGGTCGGTCAGCACCAGCAGCACCTTGCCGGCGCGCACGGCCTCCTCGGCCTGCTCGACGATGTTGCGCAGCGCAGCCTCGAGGCCCATGGACTCGGGGTAGTTGAGGTCGATCTTGACATGCTCGAAGCCGGGCTTGGGCATGTTGAGGATGGTCCGCCACTTGGCCGGCGAGACCACCGGACTGCTCAGGATGGCGCGATCGGCGTGCTCGGCGGTTTCCTCGAAGACATTGCGCTCGGCGCCCAGGCAGGTCTCCAAGGACATGACGATGGACTCGCGCAGCGGGTCGATCGGCGGGTTGGTGACCTGGGCGAATTGCTGGCGGAAATAGTCGTACGGGGAACGGATGCGCCGCGACAGCACCGCCATCGGGGTGTCGTCACCCATGGAGCCCACGGCTTCCTGGCCCTGCTCGCCCAGCGGGCGCAGCACCTGATCACGCTCCTCGAAGGTGACCTGGAACATCTTCATGTACTGGCGCAGCTGATCTTGGTCGTAGAAGGCCGAACCGTGATCGTTGTCGTCCAGGGTCGCCTGGATGCGCATGGCGTTCTTGCGCAGCCACTGCTTGTAGGGATGGCGCGCCTTGAGGCGATTGTCGATGTCGTCGGTCTGCAGCACCTCGCCGGTCTCGGTGTCCACGGCGAGGATCTGGCCCGGGCCGACCCGGCCCTTGGCGATGACGTCGTCGGGCTGGTAGTTCCAGACGCCGACTTCCGAAGCCAGGGTGATGTAACCGTTCTTGGTGGTCACCCAGCGCGCCGGGCGCAGGCCGTTGCGGTCGAGCAGGCAGACCGCGTAGCGGCCTTCGGTCAGCACCACGCCGGCCGGACCGTCCCAGGGCTCCATGTGCATGGAGTTGAATTCGTAGAAGGCGCGCAGATCGGCGTCCATGGTCTCGACGTTCTGCCAGGCCGGCGGAATGATCATGCGCACGGCGCGGAACAGATCCATGCCGCCGGTCACCAGCAGTTCCAGCATGTTGTCCATGCTGGAGGAGTCGGAACCGACGCGGTTGACCAGCGGACCGAGCTGGTCGAGATCCGGGATCAGTTCGTTGACGAACTTGGTCCGCCGCGCCTGGGCCCAGTTGCGGTTGCCGGTGATGGTGTTGATCTCGCCGTTGTGGGCGAGATAGCGGAAGGGCTGCGCCAGCGGCCACTTCGGCAGGGTGTTGGTGGAGAAGCGCTGGTGGAAGACGCAGATGGCGGTGGCCAGACGCGGATCGCCGAGGTCCGGATAGAAGGCGGCGAGATCCGCCGGCATCATCAGGCCCTTGTAGACGATGACCCGGGACGACAGGCTGCAGATGTAGTGCTCGGCGTCCTCGGCGTTGCGCACCGAGGAACGGCGGCGGGCGGAGAACAGCTTGACGCCGAACTGCTGGTCGTCGAGACCCGGACCGGCGACGAACACCTGCTCGATGCGCGGCAGGCGGGCCAGGGCCAATTCACCCAGCACCGAGGTATCGATGGGCACCTTGCGCCAGCCGACCAGGGTCAGGCCGGCGGCCTCGATCTCCAGGTTCATGTTGGCACGGGCCCGTTCGGCACGGGCCTCGTCCTGGTTGAAGAACACCACGCCGGCAGCGTACTGCTCGGGCAATTCGGCACCGAACTGCTCCTGGGCGATGGCGCGCAGGAAGGCGTCCGGCTTCTGCATGAGCAGACCGCAACCGTCACCGGTCTTGCCGTCCGCGTTGATACCGCCCCGGTGGGTCATGCAGGTCAGGGCTTCAATGGCCGTTTCCAGCAGGTCGTGGCTGGGCTCGCCCTGCATATGGGCGATCAGGCCGAAGCCGCAGTTGTCCTTGAAGCTATCGGGATTGAACAGGCCTGCTTTCATAGCGCTCTCACCGGCAATCAGGTTATTGCGAAGGCATCACAAAACGGTCCGCTTATTTGAACTTTTTTCGGACAGTCAAAGGCTGACCAGTGTAGCGAAAAAATCGCTTACGACAAACACTGATGACACCTGATGAAAATTTGGTGACGCAAAAAAGAAAGCCCCGGCATCACGCTCGTGATAGCACCGGGGCTTTATTTGCATCTCAGGCAAGAATCAGCGACTGGTGGCGATGTCCTGCTGGATGCTGGCGAAGGTCCGCGGCCAGGGTTTGCTGGCCTGTACCTTGGCCGGCAGCTGCTTGACCGCCGCTTCCGCCGCCGCCCGATTGGCGAAGTTGCCGTAGGTCACCACATAGAGCGCCTTGCCCTGGTAGCTCTTCTTGAAATAGCGGAAGTTGCCACTGTCGGACTGGCCGGCGATGAAGTCCTGCGCGGCCTTTTCGGTGCTGGTGCCCACCACCTGCAAGGCGTATTTGCTACCGGCCTGGCTGCCGTACCAGCCCGCCGCGGCACTGCCGGCGTGGGCAGGCGCCGCCGTCGGGGCCGGCTTGGCCGGTGCCGGCGCGGCGGTAGGCGCAGGCGCGGTATGCCGGGGCGCCGGGGCAGCCACTGCCGGCGCACTGGGCGCTGGCGTGCGTGCCGGTGTCCGGCTGGGCAGTTCGTCTTCGTCACTGACCGGCGGGGCCTCGGTGGTCACGGTCGGCGGCACGCCGCCAGCGCCCATGTCGTTACCGGCCGCGGTACCCGCCTGCCGGCCACCAGCCGCTTCCGCCAGGGGTTCACGGATGACCGGCTGCGACTCACCCACCAGCGGCAGGGGCAGCGGCTTGGAAGAGCCGTCGAACTGGATGGGCGCCCCCTGGGCGTCCTTGCCGGCGGACGCGGTGTTCTGCCCCCCCATGGGCAGGTCCTGTCCGGCCGTGCCGGTGGCCGGGGTCTCGCTCTTGCCGCCCTTCAGCGACAGCGCCGCGGCGCCCACCGCCAGCACCACCACCCCGAGAATGACCAGGTGCTTGCGCGGCAGCGCCGCCAGCAAGTTGCGCGAGCCTTTCGCCGGTGCGGCGGCCTTCTTGCGCCGGGCGCTCATGCCCGCCACCAGGACATCCCGGGCTTCTTCGTTGAGCCGACCGGGCCAGCCGCCGGAGCGCTGGTGGATGGTCGCGAGTTGCTCGTCGGTAAAGATCTCCAGGCCCTGACCGGCACCCTCCAGGCGCTGGGCCAGATATTCCTCGGCCTCGCTCTCGCTGTAGGGCAGCAATTCGATGGCGTGATAGCGCTCTTCGCCCTGGGCGATGTCTTCCAGGCGCATCACCACTTCCGCTTCGCCGAACAGGAAGACGTGCAGACGCTCCTTTTCGCCGCCACCGGCCAGTTCCAGCAGGGCTTCCAGCGCGGGGGTGGCCAGCGCCTCGGCGTCATCCACCAGGATGTAGACCTCCTGCCCCGCCAGGCGCACTTCCGCCGCCTGCGCGAGAATGGCCGCCGGCGTCTGGCTGTCGGCGCCCACGCCCTTGGCGACCTGGGCCAGCACGGTACGGGCGTCGCCGCCGTTCTGCGCGGAAATCACCACGCAGTGCACGGCCTCCTTCTTGGTACTGGCCGCCAGCGCCTGGCGCAGCAGCGTCTTGCCACTGCCCTCGGGGCCGCTGACCACCAGCAGCAGCTGACTGTAGCGGGCCAGATGATGCAACTGGCCCAGCACCGGCTTGCGCTGCGCCGGAAAGAATTTGAAACCGGGAACGCGGGCGGCGAACGGGTCGTGAGTGAACTGATAGTGACCGAGGAAGGCTTCGTCGGCGTGCAGATTGGACATGGGACTCTCTTGTTCTCCTTACTGGGCGGTCAGCGCTTGGTAATCGGTACGCAGCGTCTGCTCGAGAATGTCGCGGGCGAAGTCGGCGGTCACCACGGCCTGGCCCAGGTCACTGAGCAGTACCAGCCGGAGTTGTCCATCCAGGACCTTCTTGTCCACCGCCATGAGGCGTTCGAAATCGGCCGGCTGCATGTCCGCCGGCGGTACCACGGGAAGTCCTGCCCGGACCAGCAGGCGCAGGGCGCGGTCGCGCTGGGCGGCCGTGAGCCAGCCCAGCAGCAGGGACATCTGCAACGCCATGACCATGCCGGCGGAAACCGCCTCGCCATGCAGCCAGACGCCATAGCCCTGGTGGGTCTCGATGGCGTGGCCGAAGGTATGGCCAAGATTGAGGATGGCACGCAGGCCCGACTCGCGCTCGTCGCTGCCGACCACCTGGGCCTTGGCCGCGCAGGAACGCTCGATGGCTGCGGTGAGGGCCTGCTGGTCCAGCGCCAGCAGCGCCTCGACATGCTCTTCGAGCCAGCCGAGGAAGGGTTCGTCGCAGATCAGTCCGTACTTGATGACCTCGGCCAGACCCGCCGACAGTTCGCGCGCCGGCAGGGTCGCCAGGCTGTCGGTGTCGATGACCACGGCCTTGGGCTGGTAGAAGGCGCCGATCATGTTCTTGCCCAGCGGGTGGTTGATGCCGGTCTTGCCGCCCACCGAGGAATCGACCTGGGACAGCAGCGTGGTCGGCACCTGGATGAAGTCCACCCCACGCTGATAGCAGGCCGCGGCGAATCCGCCCATGTCGCCGACCACCCCGCCACCGAGGGCGATGAGGGTGGTCTTGCGATCATGGCGATCCTGCAGCAGGCCATCGAAGATCAGCTGCAGGGTTTCCCAGTTCTTGTGCGCCTCGCCATCGGGCAGCACGATCGAGCTGACCTGGCGGTCGCCCAGGGTGCGCAGCAGGCGCTCCAGATAGAGCGGCGCGATGGTTTCATTGGTGACGATCGCCACCTTGCGCCCGGCGAGATGGGGCAGGAAGCAGTCCGGCCGATCCAGAAGGCCCTGGCCGATGTAGATCGGGTAGCTGCGCTCACCGAGCTCGACGTGAAGAGTCCGCATGCCGTCACCTTGATTCAAAGGGCGCCTAGCATAGCGCAGAACGCTTGCGGCTTTAATGCGGCGCCAGGGCTTTCAGACGGTCGAGTATCTGCAGCACGACCAGCCGGGGTGGCCGCTCGTCGGTCTCGATGATGATATCGGCGATCTCGCGGTACAGCGGGTCGCGCATGGCCATGAGATTGCGCAGCACCGCCGCGGGATCGGCGGTCTGCAGGAGGGGACGATTGCGATCGCGGGAGGTGCGTTCGATCTGCTGCTCGATGGAGGCATGCAGATAGATGACCCGTCCGCCGTGCTTGAGCGCCTGGCGATTGTCCTCGCGCAGCACGGCGCCCCCGCCGGTGGCCATTACCAGGCCGTTTTCCGCGCACAGCTCGGCGATCGCGGCGCGTTCGCGCTCGCGAAAGCCCTGCTCGCCTTCCACATCGAAGATCCAGGGGATGTCGGCACCGGTACGTTCTTCGATTACCTTGTCGGAATCCTTGAACGGCAGCCGCAATTCCTTCGCCAGGAGCCGGCCGATGGTGCTCTTGCCCGAGCCCATCGGTCCTACGAGAAACAGATTACGCACTTATGTCATCGACCAACCGCTATCGCCTGGTTGTTCATGATACGCGGCGTGAGGAAGATCAGCAGCTCGACTTTGCTGTCGGTGACCGAATCCCGGCGGAACAGTCGGCCGACATAGGGAATATCCCCCAGCATCGGCACCTTGGTGGTGGACTTGGTCTGGGTATTAGAGAACACCCCGCCCAGCACGATGGTCTCGCCATCGCTCACCAGCACCTTGGCATTGACCTCGTTCTTGCTGATCGGCGGCACACCGTTGAGGGCGTTCTGGTAGTCAGGGGCGTCCTTGTTGACCTTGACCTCCATGATGATGCGGTTGTCCGGGGTGATCTGCGGCGTGACCTCCAGCGACAGGGCGGCCTGCTTGAAGCTGGTGCTGGTGGCACCGCTGGAACTGGCTTCCTGATAGGGGATCTCGGTACCGCGCAGGATCTTGGCGGTCTCCTTGTCCGAGGTCACCACCTTGGGCTGGGAGATGATCTCGCCATTGCCGCTGGATTGCAGCGCGGACAGCTGCAGGTCGAGCATCTTGCCACCGACCATGAAGCCGACACCGATGCCCGAGGTGCTGCCGGAAACGCCCATGTCGACGAAGGGCGTGGGCGCCACACCACTGGCGGAGGTGAAGCTGCCTACGGTACTGGTCCCCGGCAGGAACACCTGACCGGTCGTGGAATCGACGGTGGTGGCGCCGTCCTTACCATAGACCGCGAAGTTGCCCGAACTGGCGTTACCGCCCCAGCGCACGCCCAGCTGCTTGCTGTAGTCGACGTTGGCCTCCACCAGCCGCGCCTCGATCATCACCTGGCGCACCGGGATATCCAGCTGCGAGACGATGCGCCGGAGTTCGTCCAGGCGATTCTGGGTCTGGTAGGCAATGATGCTGTTGGTGCGCTCGTCCACCGAGATGGAGCCGCGCTCGTCGGCGGTCTTGTCGGCGCTGGTCACCGACTGGAACAGCTTGGCGATATCGGCGGCCTTGGCGTAGTTGACCTGGATCAGGTCGCGACGCAGCGGGGCCAGCTGCTGGATCTGCTTCTGGGATTCCAGCTCCTGACGCTCGCGCGCGGCGATCTCGTCGGCCGGTGCAACCAGCAGCACGTTGCCGATCTGGCGCTTGTCGAGACCCTTGGTCTTGAGGATCAGATCCAGCGCCTGGTCCCAGGGCACGTTCTGCAGGCGCAGGGTGATGTTGCCCTGCACGGTGTCGCTCGCCACCAGGTTGAGGTTGGTGAAGTCGGCGATCAGCTGCAGCACCGAGCGGACGTCGATGTCCTGGAAATTCAGCGACAGTTTCTCGCCGGTATAGGTGAAGCGATCGGCTGCGCGCTTTTCCTTTTCCTCGGTGGTGAGCGGCTTGACGCTCAAGGTCAGACGATTGTTGGTCTGGTAGGCCAGGTAGTCGTAGGTCCCGGTCGGCTCGATGACGATGGACGCCCCGCCGCTGTCAGCGGAGGCGTTGACGAACTGCACGGGGGTGGCGAAGTCCTTGACGTCCAGGCGCACCCGCAGCTCTTCGGGCAGCTGGGTACCGGCGAAGGTCAGGCGGATCTTGCCGCCCTGCTCCTGGATGTCCGGGTTGATGCCGGTCTCGCTCAGGTCGATGACTACGTTGCCCTCGCCCTGGGGACCCCGCTGGAAATCGATATGGCGGATCGCCTTGCCGCGCAGTTGCGGCCGCGGCGCGGTCATGGCCGCCACGGTGGAGGTGGCCTGGGTCGGCGGCAGCGGCGTGCGGGCGACCGCGCCAGGCAGGGCGGCGGACGAGGGTGCGGTCACGGTGGCCGGCGCGGCGGCGCGCGGCAGGTTGGGCGTCAGGTTGGCCTGGGCGCTGGCAGTCTGGCGACCGGCGGTGCCGCCGATGGTGACGAACAGATTGCGGCCGTCGGCCCGGGTGTCGTAGCTGGCCAGGTTGGTGAGGTTGATGATCAGGCGGGTGCGATTGCCCGCCTCGACCACCGTCACGCTGCGAGCATTGCCATTGCCCAGCTCGCGGCTCTTGGTACCCAGCTTGTTGGCGACGCCGGGCAGATCCAGGGCAATCCGCGCCGGCTGCTCTATGGTGTACCCCTTGGGCACCGGCACCGGCTGATCGAAGGTCAGCTTGAGTTCGATGCGATCCCCGGGCAGGGAGGCGACGTTCAAGGCCTGCAGATCGGCTGCCAGGGCCTGACCGGCCAGGCTGCTCAGCAGCAGGGCCAGTCCCAGTCCCAGTCCCAGTCGTCCCGCGATAGTAGTGTTCACAGTGCTCGCCCTGCCCATTTAAGTCTTTTCCTTCAAGGTGATGGTGCGCGGCCGTTCCAGCCAGCCACCCTCGCCATCCGGGACGATTTCGATCACGTCGATCTCGCCATCGGTAATCTTGGTGATGCGCCCATCGTTGCGCCCCAGGTAGTCGCCCACCTTGACGCGATGCACGCCCCCGGCACCGTTGACCAAAGCATAGCGGCCGCTGGCATTGGCCAGGATGCCGACCATGCTGAAGGTCTCGATGTTGAAGCCTTCGAGAAACTGCTTTGGCCGGTTCGCGTCCGGCTTGATGTTGCCGGTTCCGCGCTGGCGCACCGTGGGATCGATGCGCACCGGCGCCTGGAAGGGGCTGCGCAGGGCCGCGGCGGCGTAGGTGAAGGGTTCGTAGGCGCGAAATTGCGGCAGCGGCTCGATGGAACCGCGCGGCTTGGCCCGGGTTTCGTCCATGAAGGCCTGCAGATCGCTGGTATCGCTGGAACCACAGCCGACCAGCACGCCGGTCAGCAGGCAAAGCAACAGGGGCGTCCTCATTTGCCGAGCCCCTTGTCGTTGTACCTGTAGGTCTTGGCCAGGACGTTCATGCGCAACTTGCCACCGCCTCCGGAGACCGTACCGCCACCATTGGCATTCTTGTCGTCCACCGGCTTGAGATCGAAGTCGTGCAGGGTGACGATGCGCGGCAGGCTGGAGACGCTGCTGACGAAGGTCGCCAGGTCGTGATAGTTGCCCACCACGGTGATCTGGATCGGCAACTCGACGTAGAACTGCTGGGTGACTTCGGGCAGCAGCTTGATCTGCTCGAATTCCAGACCGCTGCCGAGACCGGTGCGGGTGATGTCTTCCAGCAGCGCCGGCACTTCCGTATCGCCGGGCAGTTGCCGCAGCAGGGCACCGAAGGACTCCTCCATCTCCACCATCTGCTGCTTGTAGGCATCCAGATTGGCGGCCTGGAAGGCCTTGCTGGCGTATTGCTGCTTGAGCGTCTCTTCCTGGTTGCGCTGACTGTCCAGCTGGGCCTGCATGTCGCTGAGATGGAACTGATAGCCGAGCAGGAGCACCACCAGCACGATCAGCAGGCAGGCGATGACCTTGACCGGCTTGGGCCAGGAACCGAGGTTCTCCAGGCTGAGCTCGTTGATGTCGACCTTGCGCAGGCTGGCCAGGGAATCGGCGAGACTCATGGTTTGCCTCCCTTGGCGAGCGGGGCCGGGGCAACGGGGGCGCCGGGCTGGGTCTGCTTGACGGTGAGCTGGAAGGTGTTGGCCTGGTCCACCGCTCCGGCAGTGGTCGCCTTGACCTCGATCAGCGTAGGCGACGCGAACCAGTCGGAGGCATCCAGGTTACGCATCAGGTTGGAAACGCGGTTGTTGGATTCCGCCTCGCCGCTGATCGACAGGGTGTCGCCCTGCATCTTCAGCTCGCGGAAGTAGACGCCGTCCGGCAGGGTACGCACCAACTGGTCGAAGACGTGGCCGATGACCGGGCGGTTGCCTTGCAGGTCCTGGATGATCTTCATCCGCGCCAGCAGCTGCTGACGACGGGTCTTGAGTTCGCTGATCTCCTTGATGCGCACGTCCAGCTGGGCGATGTTCTGCTGGATGAAGGCGTTGCGCGCCTCCTGCCGGGTGATCTCGCCGGACAGGTACTGATCCCCGAGAAATACGGCGCCGCACGACAGCACGAAGATACCGCCCAGGATCACCAGGAACTGCTTGCGCCTTTCTTCGCGCAGCTGCTCCCGCCAGGGCAAGAGGTTGATGCGGGCCATCTAGTCGAAACTCCTCATGGCCAGGCCGCAGGCGATCATCAGCGCCGGGGCGTCACCTGCCAGGGCTGCCGCATTGACCTTGTTGCTGACGGTCATGTCGGCGAAGGGATTGGCCAAGACCGTGGGGGTGCCGATTTTCTGCTGGATCAAGCGGTCGAGTCCGGAAATTGACGCGGTTCCTCCAGCAAGCAAGATGTAGTCCACATCATTGTATTGCCCGGCGGCGAAAAAGAACTGCAGCGAACGCGCCACCTGCTGCACCACGGCCTCGCGGAAGGGCGTCAGCACCTCGCTCTGGTAGTCGTCCGGCAATCCGCCCTGCTTCTTGGCCAGACCGGCCTCCTCTACCGAGAGGCCGTAGCGGCGCTGAATCTCTTCGGTGAGCTGACGACCGCCGAACAGCTGCTCGCGGGTATAGATGGTCTTGCCGTTGTGCAGCACGCTCAGGGTGGTCATGGTGGCGCCGATGTCGACCACCGCCACGGTCAGGTCGTCGACATGGCCGCCAAGCTGATTGGCCAGCAACTGGTAGGCGCGCTCCAGGGCATAGGCCTCGACGTCGACTACCTTGGCCGCGACGCCGGCCAGCGCCAGGGCCGCCTCGCGAACCTCGACGTTTTCCTTCCGGCAGGCGGCCAGCAGCACCTCGACGCGCTCGGCGTTGCGCGGCGACGGCCCCTGCACCTCGAAGTCGATGGCGACCTCGTCCAGCGGATAGGGAATGTACTGGTCGGCTTCCAGCTTGATCTGGTTTTCCAGCTCGTCGTCGGTCAGGCCGGCATCCATCTCGATGGTCTTGGCGATCACCGCCGAGCCGGAGACGGCCACCGCAGCGCTGCGCGCGGAGCTGCGCGCCTTGACCAGCACCCGGCCGATGGCCAGGCCCACGCCTTCGAGTTCGGCGATGTTCTTTTCCACCACGGCATTGGCCGGCAGGGGCTCGACCGCATAGGCCTCCACCCGGTAGCGTCCGCCTGAACGGCTCAACTCGATGAGTTTCACGGATGTCGAACTGACGTCGATACCCAGCAGCGTATTCGCCTTCTTTCTGAATAGCCCTAGCACATCAGTTCCCTATGAGCGACGGTGGTCTTCCGCGGACGGGCATTAGATAACAGACTTGACACCCGAGCAAATAGCGGCCAACCGCCAAACGCGCCTATAATGGCGACGCCGTGTAGGCTGACCCTCACCTGTCGCCCTTTCCTTCTTTCCATTCGAAAAGTCTCTTGATGCGTGTTCTGAAATTTTTCTGGTGGTCGTTGGTCGCCCTGGTCTGCAGCCTTTTGCTGGGTCTCAGCGGTGCCTTCCTCTACCTCAGCCCCAGCCTGCCCTCCATCGACGCCCTGCGAAACGTGCAACTGCAGATCCCTCTGCGGGTGTACAGCGCGGACGGCAAACTCATCGCCGAATTCGGCGAAATGCGCCGCTCGCCGCTGCGGTTCAACGAGATACCGCCCAACTTCATCCATGCCCTGCTCTCCGCCGAGGATGACAACTTCGCCAATCACTATGGCGTGGATGTGAAAAGCCTGGCGCGCGCGGTGAGCCAGCTGGTCAAGACCGGACACATCCAGACCGGCGGCAGCACTATCACCATGCAGGTCGCCAAGAACTACTTCCTGACCAGCGAACGCAGCTTCTCGCGCAAATTCACCGAGATCCTCCTGGCGCTGCAAATCGAGCGCCAACTGAGCAAGGACGAGATCCTCGAGCTCTACGTCAACAAGATCTACCTGGGCAACCGCGCCTACGGTATCGAGGCCGCCGCCCAGGTCTACTACGGCAAGTCCATCAAGGACCTGACCGTCGCCCAGATGGCGATGATCGCCGGTCTGCCCAAGGCGCCGTCGCGCTACAACCCGGTCGCTAATCCTGAGCGTAGCCTGGAAAGACGCAACTGGATCCTCGAACGCATGTTCAAGCTCGGTTATATCGATCAGGCGGCCTACCAGGCCGGCATCGCCGAGCCGCTCGAGGCCTACCACCACGTCGCCGTGCCTGAACTCAACGCCCCCTACATCGCCGAAATGGCGCGGGCGGAAATGGTCGGGCGCTACGGCGGCGACGCCTATACCGACGGTTATCAGGTCTATACCACCATCGACAGCCGGCTGCAGACGGACGCCTTCAACGCCGTGCGCGACGGCCTGACCGACTATGACCGCCGCCATGGCTATCGCGGCCCCGAGGCCCAGTGGCCCAACCGCAGCCGCGCCGAGTGGACCGCGCTGATCCAGAAGCAGCGCATCGTCGGCGGCCAGGATCCGGCTCTCGTCACCCAGGTGGAGAAGAGCGGCATCCTGGTCCTGACCCGCGAGGGCAAGGAAGAGGCGGTCTCCTGGGACTCGATGAAGTGGGCACGCCCCTACCTCAGCGCCAACAGCCTGGGGCCGCGCCCGAACGGTCCGGCCGACGTGGTCAAGGTCGGCGATCTGATCCGGGTGCAGCGCCAGGACGATGGCAGCCTGAAGTTCTCGCAGATCCCCAAGGCGCAGAGCGCCCTGGTGTCGCTCGACCCCCAGGATGGCGCCATCCGCGCCCTGATCGGTGGCTTCTCCTTCGAGCAGAGCAACTACAACCGCGCGACCCAGGCCCGCCGCCAGCCCGGCTCCAGCTTCAAGCCGTTCATCTATAGCGCGGCCCTGGAGAAGGGCTTTACCGCCGCCAGCCTGGTCAACGATGCGCCCATCGTCTTCATGGACGAGAATCCCGACGAAGCCTGGCGACCGAAGAACGACAACAACACCTTCCTCGGCCCCATCCGCCTGCGCGAGGCGCTGTATCGCTCGCGCAACCTGGTGTCCATCCGGGTGCTGCAGGCCATCGGCATCGACTATGCGCTGGATTACGTCAGTCGCTTCGGCTTCGAGCGCGATCAGTTGCCACGCAACCTGTCCCTCGCCCTCGGCACCCCGGGCCTGACGCCGCTGGAGGTGGCCACCGGCTGGTCGGTGTTCGCCAACGAAGGCTACAAGGTGACGCCCTACGTGGTCGATCACGTGACCGATCGCGACGGCAAGGTGGTCTATCGCACTGCCGCGCCGCGGGTGCCCCAGCAGGTGCAGGCCAAGGCCGCAGCCGGCGTCGAGGTCACGCCGGTGGCCGATACCGCCGCCACCGATCCGGCCAATCCGCCGCCGGTGTTCGCGCCCCAGGTCATCGACCCGCGCAACGCCTTCATCATGAACAGCATGCTGCAGGACGTGATCAAGCGCGGTACCGGGCGCAAGGCGCTGGAACTGGGTCGCAACGACCTGGCCGGCAAGACCGGCACCACCAACGAATCCAAGGACACCTGGTTCTCCGGCTACAACGGCGACTACGTGACCACGGTCTGGGCCGGCTTCGATCAGCCCGAAACCCTGGGTCGCCAGGAATTCGGTGGCACCGTGGCCCTGCCGATCTGGATGAGCTACATGGGCGCGGCGCTCAAGGACAAGCCGCCGCATCAGCTCAAGGAACCGGACGGCATCGTCTCCATCCGCGTCGATCCCACCACGGGTCGCGCCGCGCCGCCCGGCACGCCCAACGCCTATTTCGAGCTGTTCAAGAGCGAGGACACCCCGCCGAGCCTGGACGAGCTGCCGCCCGGCGTCGCGCCCGGCACGCCGCTGCCCTCCAGCGAAAACGTGCCCATGGACATCTTCTGATCCGCGCCCAATAAAAAACCCCGCCTTGGCGGGGTTTTTTTATTGCTTCGGACCTTACTTGGCGAAGACGTCATCCACCGACTTCAGCGGATAGTTCGCCGGATAGGGCAGCGTGGCCACGCCGGTTTCGATGGCGGCCTTGGCCACGGCATCGGATACCAGGGTGATCAGGCGCGCGTCCATCGGCTTGGGAATGATGTACTCGCGACCGAAGCTCAGGCTGTCGACGTTGTAGGCGGCGCAGACTTCCTTGGGCACCGGCAGCTTGGCCAGATCACGCAGGGCCAGGGCCGCGGCGATCTTCATCTCTTCGTTGATCACCCGGGCGCGAACGTCCAGGGCACCGCGGAAGATGAAGGGGAAGCCCAGCACGTTGTTGACCTGGTTCGGATAGTCGGAGCGACCGGTGGCCATGATCACGTCGTCGCGGGTGGCGTGGGCCAGCTCGGGGGTGATTTCCGGATCCGGGTTGGAGCAGGCGAAGACGATGGGGTTGGCCGCCATGCGCTTGAGGCCTTCCGCCGACAGCAGGTTCGGACCGGACAGACCGACGAAGACATCGGCGCCTTCGAGGGCGTCGTCCAGAGTGCGCTTGCTGGTCTCGGTGGCGAAAGCCGCCTTGTACTGGTTCAGGTCGCTGCGACCGCTGTGGACCACGCCCTGACGGTCGATCATGTAGATGTTCTCGACCTTGGCGCCCATGCTGGCCAGGAGGCGCATGCAGGAGATGGCGGCAGCGCCGGCACCCAGGCAGACGATCTTGGCGTCCTCCAGGCGCTTGCCGGCGATTTCCAGGGCGTTGAGCATGCCGGCGGCGGTGACGATGGCGGTGCCATGCTGGTCATCGTGGAAGACCGGGATGTCGCACTGCTCGATCAGGGCGCGCTCGATCTCGAAGCACTCGGGCGCCTTGATGTCTTCGAGGTTGATGCCGCCGAAGGTGATGGAGATGCGCTTGACGGTGTCGATGAAGGCCTGGGGGCTCTCGGCGTCCACCTCGATGTCGAAGACGTCCACACCGGCGAAGCGCTTGAACAGCACGCCCTTGCCTTCCATCACCGGCTTGGAGGCCAGCGGGCCGAGGTTGCCCAGGCCGAGGATGGCGGTACCGTCGGAGATCACGGCGACCAGGTTGCCCTTGCCGGTGTAACGGTAGGCCAGTTCGGGATCGCGACCGATCTCGCGGACCGGTTCGGCGACGCCGGGACTGTAGGCCAGGGACAGGTCACGGGCGGTCGCGGTGGGCTTGGTCAGCTCGACGCTGAGTTTGCCGGGGCGCGGCTGGGCGTGGTATTCGAGGGCGGCGGTTTTGAGATCAGACATTATTGGTATATCCGCGTGGTGTGGGTCTTGGGTCGGGCGAGAATACGCAAAGACTCAAGGTGCCACAAGCAATCGGCCATATGCCTGAAATCAATCGCAATACGACTTTCGGCTAAAACGATTCAACCCGCAAACCCAGCATGTGCGGGTCGCTCAGGGTCATCTGCCAGCGCCCGCGACCCGCGTCCTGGCGCCGACTGCGATCGACGATCCAGCCTCGGGCTTCGAGATCGCGCCCTGTCCATTGGCGCAGCGGCACCTCGTCGAAGGCCGCGACGAAGCGCTCGGGGACATTGACCACCAGATCGCCTTCGAACTGCAGCCAAAGGCCGCCACGATTGCGCTCGACGTCCAGCAGACGCCCCCGCACCACGGCGAAACCACTCTCTTCTATGCGGGTCGAGGCGATGGTCGGATCCTGCTTCCAGACGCCCCGTCGCGCCTTGCGCGCCTGGCGTTCCGCGGCGGCCTGACAGGCGGCCAGCCGGGTATTGGGGGCGATGGCGACGGCATAGCCGAAGCCCTCGGTGATCAGCCGGGCTTCCAGGTTGCCGCCCTGGCGATCATAGAGATGCGCCAGGGTGCGACCATAGTGGTCGGTCGCCTCGCTGCCCGGCACCAGCCGCAGGCGCTCGTCGCTGGCCGCGACCAGCTCCTGCAGCCGCCTACGCGCCGCCTCGGCATAGGGCTGGGCGGTACCGCCGGACGTGCCCAGCTCCGGAGCATTGACGCCGATCAGGCGCACCGAACGGCCGTCGACCAGGCGCAGGGTATCGCCATCCACCACCTGGCGGACCACGACCTCCTGTCCGCCCGGCAGCAGCGGACAGTCCGCCGCCTGGGCCGCCGGTGCGCCAGCCAGGCCACAAACAAAAAAGGCGCCCCAGAGGGACGCCTTTTTCAGTGTCGAACCATGCAGAGATGGCCGACGGCAGCGCATTACTTGTTGCTGCCGAACACGCCGAAGCGCTGCTTGAAGCGATCGATACGGCCGCCAGCGTCCAGGACCTTCTGCTTGCCAGTGTAGAACGGGTGGCATTCGGAGCAGACGTCCAGGTGAATGTTCTTGCTCAGGGTCGAGCGGGTCTTGATGACGTTGCCGCAGCTGCAGGTGGCTTCGATGGCATCGTACTGCGGATGGATATCAGCTTTCACGGGACTATCCTCGGGGTCTAGCTGTGCCGCCACCCGGCGCCATTGCCGGATACCGCACAGATTTGGGCTGCGAATCATACCAGAGCAGATAGGAGGTGCAAGCAGCTCCCTCACCGCCCGTCTGCTACCATCGGGCTTTCCTCCTGCGAGCCCTGCCGTGCCCCTGATCCTGCGCCTGGCGCTGCCCTCCCCACTGCGCCGCCTGTTCGACTATCTGCCGCCCAAGGGAGTGGTCGAGGAGCAGTTGCGCCCGGGCGTGCGGCTGCGGGTACCCTTCGGTCGCCGCGAGGTGGTCGGGGTGCTGATCGAGGTGGCCCGGGAAACCGAGGTGCCGCCGGACAAGCTGCGCAAGGCGCTGCAACTGCTCGACGAGCGTCCGCCGCTGCCCAGCGCGCTGTTCGAGCTCTGCCAGTGGTCTGCCCAGTACTATCAGCACAGCCTCGGCGACACCCTGAGCTGGGCACTTCCTGCCCTTTTGCGTCAGGGGGAGCCGGCCGAGCGACGACTGCAGCGCTTCTGGATCGCCCAGCCCGATGCGCGCCCGGAAGATCCACGCCTGGCCCGGGCGCCGCGCCAGCGCGAGGCACTCAAGACCCTGCGCCAGCACCCCCACGGGGTGCTGCACGAATTGCTCGGCCAGCTCGGCCTGGTCAAGGACAGTCTCGATCTCCTACAGGCCAAGGGCCTGGTCAAGGTGGAGACCCGCTATCACCAGCCGACCCGGCACCAGGGCTCCTGGCTGGCCCAGGCCGAGTTGCCACTCAACAGCGAGCAGCGCCTGGCCTATGAAGCGGTCCGCGCCAGCAGCGGCTTCCACTGTTATCTCCTGGAAGGGGTGACCGGCAGCGGCAAGACCGAGGTCTATCTGCAACTGATCCGCGCCACCCTGGAAGCGGGGCGCCAGGCGCTGCTGCTGATCCCCGAGATCAACCTGGGCCCCCAGACCCTGGGGCGTTTCGAGCAGCGCTTCAATGCGCGCATCGCCCTGCTGCACTCGGCGCTGACCGATCGCGAGCGCATGGATATCTGGCTGGCCGCCCGCGATGGCGAACTGGACATCGTGGTCGGCACCCGCTCGGCGCTGTTCACCCCACTCAAACACCCTGGGCTGATCATCGTCGATGAGGAACACGACGCCTCCTATAAACAGCAGGAGGGCCTCAGGTACCACGCCCGCGACCTGGCGGTGGTTCGCGCGCGCTTCGAGAATCTGCCGGTGGTGCTGGGCTCGGCCACGCCCTCGCTGGAAAGCCTGCACAACGCCGACCAGGGGCGCTATGCCCACCTGCGCCTGTCACTGCGCGCCGGCGGTGCCCAGCCGCCACGCTTCGAGCGCCTGGACGTGCGCAGTCGCCCGCTCGACAGCGGTCTGTCCCAGCCACTGCTCAAGGCCATGGGCGCGACCCTGGAGCGCGGCCAGCAGGTGCTGGTGTTCCTCAATCGTCGCGGCTTCGCCCCCACCCTGCTCTGCCACGACTGCGGCTGGCTGGCCCAGTGCCCACGCTGCGATGCGCGCATGACCTATCACCGCGGCTCCGGCGAATTGCGCTGCCACCACTGCGATCAGCGCCAGACGCCGCCGCGGCATTGCCCGTCCTGCGGCAAGCTCGACCTGCGCCCGGTGGGCGCCGGTACCGAACGCGCCGAGGAACGCCTGCAGCTGCTGTTTCCGGACGTCCCGGTGCTGCGCATCGACCGCGACACCACGGCGCGCAAGGACGCCCTGGGCAAGCTGCTGAGAATCATCCACAGCGGCGCGCCCTGCATCCTGGTCGGCACCCAGATGCTCGCCAAGGGGCACCACTTTCCCAAGGTGACCCTGGTGGCCGTGCTGGACGCCGACAGCGGGCTGTTTTCCGCCGACTTTCGTGCCAGCGAGCGCATGGCCCAGCAGATCGTCCAGGTGGCCGGTCGCGCCGGTCGCGCCGAGGAACCAGGGCAGGTGCTGATCCAGACCCATCTGGCCGATCATCCGCTGATGGTGCAGCTGGCCGAGGAGGGCTATCCGGCCTTTGCCCGCCAGGCTCTGCAGGAGCGCCGCGCCGCCGGGCTGCCGCCCTTCGCCTATCTGGCGCTGCTGCGCGCCGATGCCCATCGCCAGGACCAGGTGGAGAATTTCCTGGAGGCGGCCTATCACGTCGCCGAGGGCCTGGCGGTCAATCTCGCCCTGCCTCAGGTGGAGTTGCTGGGGCCGGTACCGGCGCCGATGGAGCGCCGAGCCGGTCGCCACCGGGCCCAGTTGCTGCTGCAGAGCAGCAGCCGCGCGCCTCTGCATCGCCTGCTGGGCATCTGGGTCGTCCAGCTGGAAAGCCTGCCTGAAGCCCGTCAGGTACGCTGGTCGCTGGACGTGGATCCCATCGATCTCTTCTAGTGGCATTGGCTTACCATTGGCAAGGCCGGGCTCGCCACGGATAATGCCGGGTTTTCATCGCAGTGCGCGCTCGGCGCACGCCGAAGGCCAATGATCATGAAAGACAGCATCCGCCAGCTCATCCAGCACGCCCTCGACCGCCTGATCGCCGACGGCACCCTGCCGGCCGACGTGGCTCCGGCCATCCAGGTCGAAAACACCAAGGACAAGAGCCACGGCGACTTCGCCAGCAACGTCGCCCTGCTGCTGGCCAAGCCGGCCCGCGCCAAACCCCGCGATCTGGCCGAAAAGCTGCTCGCCGCCCTGCCCGCCGATCCGGCGGTCAGCAAGGTGGAAATCGCCGGACCCGGCTTTCTCAATTTCTTCCAGAATCACGCGCAACTGGCCGCGCGCCTGGATGCCGCCTTCGCCGATCCGCATCTGGGGGTGCCCAGGCACGAGCCGCGTCAGCGCGTGGTGGTGGACCTCTCCTCGCCGAACCTGGCCAAGGAAATGCACGTCGGTCACCTGCGTTCCACCATCATCGGGGACGCCGTGGCGCGGGTGCTGGAATTCCTCGGCGACGAAGTGATCCGCCAGAACCACGTGGGTGACTGGGGCACCCAGTTCGGCATGCTTCTGGCCTACATGGAAGAGCAGCCGCAAGCCGCCGAAGGCGAGCTGGCCGATCTCGAGGTGTTCTATCGCGCCGCCAAGGGTCGCTTCGACGCCTCGCCGGAATTCGCCGCCCGCGCGCGCGAACTGGTGGTGGCGCTGCAGGCCGGCGATGCCCACTGCCTGCGGCTCTGGGAACGCTTCAATGCCGTTTCCCTGTCCCATTGCCAGGAAGTCTACGACCGCCTCAACGTCTGCCTGACCCCGGCCGACGTCAAGGGCGAGAGCGCCTACAACGACGACCTGGCCCAGGTGGTGAGCGATCTGGACGCCGCCGGCCTGCTTACCGAGAGCGACGGCGCCCGCTGCGTCTTTCTCGACGAATTCAAGAACGCCGAGGGCAATCCGCTGCCGGTGATCGTGCAGAAGGCCGGTGGCGGCTATCTCTATTCCACCACCGACCTGGCCGCCATGCGCTACCGCAGCCGCCAGCTGCACGCCGATCGGGCGCTCTACTTCGTCGACCAGCGCCAGGCCCTGCACTTCCAGATGGCCTTCGAGGTGGCGCGCCGCGCCGGCTTCGTCGCGCCGACCATGCAACTCGAGCACATGGGCTTCGGCACCATGAACGGTGCCGACGGTCGCCCGTTCAAGACCCGCGACGGCGGTACCGTCAAGCTGGTCGACCTGCTTGACGAAGCCGAGGAACGTGCCTACCAGCTGGTCAAGGAGCGCAATGCCGGTCGCGCCGAGCGTGGCGAGGCACCCTTCAGCGAGGACGAATTGCGCCATATCGGCCGCGTGGTAGGCATCGCCTCGGTCAAGTACGCCGACCTGTCCAAGCACCGCACCAGCGACTACAGCTTCAACTTCGAGCAGATGCTCAGCTTCGAGGGCAATACCGCGCCCTATCTGCTGTACGCCTACACCCGCGTCGCCAGCGTGCTGCGCAAGGCCGAGCAGAGCGAACCCGCCGGCAGCATCCGCCTGGATGCCCCGCAGGAGCAGGATCTGGGCGGTCGCCTGGCGCAATTCGGCGAAATCCTCGCCAGCGTTGCCGACAAGGGTACCCCGCACCTGCTGTGCAGCTACCTCTATGACTTGGCCGGCCTGTTTTCCAGCTTCTACGAGAACTGCCCGATCCTGACCGCCGAGGACCCCGCGCTGCGCCAGAGCCGCCTGCGGCTGGCCGCCCTCACCGGGCGCACCCTCAAGCAGGGTCTGGAACTGCTCGGCCTGCACACCCTGGAACGCATGTAAGAGACGGATCACCGCCTGATGGCCACCAAGAAAGCCCCACCCAAGCGCGGCGCCAGTCGCAACACCTCGACTCCCAAGAAACAGCCCCTGCCCGGCTGGGTCTGGCTTGCGTCGGGTCTGGCCATCGGGGCCTTCGTGGTGTTCCTGATGAAGCTCGAACCAGGCAACAAGGCGGTGCAGCGTGCCAAGCCGGAAGAAGGCCGCCCGGCCGCCACGGCGGGCAATGGCAAGTCGTCGACCGCTACCGGCAAGACCGAGGGTACGCCGCCCACGCCGATCAAGCCCAAGTACGATTTCTATACCCTGCTGCCCGAATCCGAGGTGATCGTGCCGCCGGATGCCGTGCCGCGCAATCCGGCCGCCAAGCCGACCACCCCGGCCAAAGCGGATGCCGCCGCGACCCCGGCGCAACCCGGCCAGCCGGCGACCGCGACGTCGGCCACGCCCGCGACCACCCCGGGCCAGCCGGCCGCCACGCCGCCCAAGGAAGCCACCACCAAGGCCCAGCCGCCGGTAACCCTGTTCTTCCTCCAGGCCGGCTCCTTCCGCACCCAGGCCGATGCCGACCGGGTCCGCGCCCAGATCATCATGCTCGGCCAGGACGTGCGCGTGGAATCGGGCAAGGTCAAGGACGACACCTGGTACCGGGTACTGGTCGGTCCCTACAGCGATCGCGACCAGCTGACCCAGGCGCAGAAACAGCTCGCCGGCAGCGGCTTCAAGAATCTGTTGCTGCAGCAGCGACGCGGTCACTAAAGAGTCTGCCCATGGCCTGCTGCGCGTCGGCCAAACGGCGTTGAAAACTCTCTCGGAATGCTCATTTACCACGCGTAAACTGCGCTTCCTCGAGAACTTTCGCCTGGTTTGGCTCTAGCTCGCGAGGCCGTGAACAGACTCTCACCTGCCGAATCCCCCCGCCGCGACGCTTGAAGGGCGCCGCGGCCATCCCCATATCTCCGCTTAACCGGGGCCGACGCCCCAAGCAACGCGGAGAGATTCCCTTGACCACCATCGTTTCTGTACGCCGCAACGGCAAGGTCGTGATCGGCGGCGACGGCCAGGTTTCCCTGGGCAACACCGTCATGAAAGGCAACGCCAAGAAAGTCCGGCGGCTGTACCGGGGCGAGGTGCTGGCCGGTTTCGCCGGCGGTACCGCCGACGCCTTCACCCTTTTCGAGCGCTTCGAGGCGCAACTCGAGAAGCACCAGGGCCACCTGGTCCGCGCCGCCGTCGAGCTGGCCAAGGACTGGCGTACCGACCGTGCCCTGCGCCGTCTGGAAGCCATGCTGGCGGTCGCCAACAAGGACGCCTCCCTGATCATCACCGGCAACGGCGACGTGGTGGAACCCGAAGAAGGCCTGATCGCCATGGGCTCCGGTGGTGCCTATGCCCAGGCCGCCGCTCGCGCCCTGCTCATGCACACCGACCTCAGTGCCCGCGAGATCGCCGAGACCTCCCTGAATATCGCCGGTGACATCTGCGTGTTCACCAACCGCAACCTGACCATCGAGGAGCTGGACGCGCCCCAGGCGTGATCCGGTTTAGAGACTGCCCATGTCCATGACCCCCCGCGAGATCGTCCACGAACTCAATCGCCACATCATCGGCCAGGACGACGCCAAGCGCGCCGTGGCCATCGCCCTGCGCAACCGCTGGCGGCGCATGCAGCTGCCCGTCGAGCTGCGTCCCGAGGTCACCCCCAAGAACATCCTGATGATAGGTCCCACGGGTGTGGGCAAGACCGAAATCGCCCGGCGCCTGGCCAAGCTGGCCAATGCGCCCTTCCTAAAGGTGGAAGCCACCAAGTTCACCGAGGTCGGCTATGTCGGCCGCGACGTCGAGTCCATCATCCGTGACCTCGCCGACGCCGCGGTGAAGATGCTGCGCGAACAGGAAATGGTGCGTAACCGCCATCGCGCCGAAGACGCCGCCGAAGAGCGCATCCTCGATGCCCTGCTGCCGCCGGCGCGGCCGTCGGTGGGCTTCAGCAACGAGCCCCAGCCGGCATCGACCGATAGCAACACCCGTCAGCTGTTCCGCAAGCGCCTGCGCGAAGGCCAGCTGGACGACAAGGAAATCGACATCGAGGTGGCCGATGCCCCCGCTGGCGTCGAGATCATGACCCCGCCCGGCATGGAGGAGATGACCAGCCAACTGCAGAATCTCTTCGCCGGCATGCACAAGGGCAAGACCAAGCAGCGCAAGCTCAAGGTCAAGGAAGCGCTCAAGCTGGTGCGCGACGAAGAAGCCGCGCGCCTGGTCAACGAGGAAGAACTCAAGGGCCGCGCCCTGGAAGCCGTCGAGCAGCACGGCATCGTCTTCATCGACGAGATCGACAAGGTCGCCAAGCGTGGCAACACCAGCGGTGCCGATGTCTCCCGCGAGGGTGTGCAGCGTGACCTGCTGCCGCTGATCGAAGGCTGCACCGTCAACACCAAGCTGGGCATGGTCAAGACCGACCATATCCTGTTCATCGCCTCGGGCGCCTTCCACCTGTCCAAGCCCAGCGATCTGGTGCCGGAGCTGCAGGGTCGTCTGCCGATTCGCGTCGAACTCAAGGCGCTGACCCCGCAGGACTTCGAGCGCATCCTCACCGAGCCGCATGCCTCCCTCACCGAGCAGTATCGCGAACTGCTCAAGACCGAGGGGCTGCTGGTGGAATTCGCCGCCGACGGCATCACCCGCATCGCCGAGATCGCCTGGCAGGTCAACGAGAAGACCGAGAACATCGGTGCCCGGCGCCTGCACACCCTGCTGGAACGCCTGCTGGAAGAGGTGTCCTTCAGCGCCGCCGACCTCGCTGGCCAGCAGAATGGCGAGCCCATCGTCATCGACGCGGCCTATGTGAACGGCCACCTGGGCGAACTGGCGCAGGACGAAGACCTGTCTCGCTATATACTGTGACGATACTGCCGGCGCCGCTGGGCGCCGGCTTCTCCCGCGAGATCAGTTGCCATGCGTACCCCAACCGCCATCCAGCTCCACAAGGCTTCCAAGACCCTCAGCGTCAGCTATGGCACGGAAACCTTCGAGCTGCCCGCCGAATTCCTGCGGGTGCACTCGCCTTCGGCCGAGGTCCAGGGACACGGCAATCCGGTATTGCAGTGGGGCAAGCAGCAGGTCGGCATCAGCGCCGTCGAACCGGCGGGGCGCTACGCCATCAAGCTGACCTTCGATGACGGCCACGACAGTGGTTTGTTCAGCTGGGACTATCTCTATGAACTAGGCAGTCGCCGCGACGAACTCTGGGCCGACTACCTGGAGCAGCTGGCCCGCGCCGGCAAGACGCGGGACCCACACGTCAGCGCGGTCAAGCTGATGCTCTAGCCCTGGCTCAGGCCGCCAGGGCCTTGTCCAGCTTGCGCTCGATCTCTTTCTCGATCTGGCCACTGAGCATCGAGAACATCATGCCCAGGGTCGCCAGCATCCGCACCCGGTCTTCACCGACCTCGATCCGTCCATCCACGCCGCTGCGCGTGAATGTCAGGGTATCGCCTTCCCAGGCGCAGGCCACCCCATAGTCACGCGTGAGTTTTTCGGCCAGTTGATCGGCCTTCTGGCGAACGCCTTCCAAGCCAAGCGAATGGCTGCGTTCGATGGTGATCTGGGACATCGGGGAACTCCGGATAAGGGGCCCTGACTATAGCGAGGGCCCGCCACGTCGCCAATCGCGAGAACCGAGCGGTCAGCCCCGGTTTTAGCCGGGCATGCCGGGCGATCGGCCTGCTAGAATGCCCTCTTGTCCCTGTCCCAGGTGTAGCCCCATGAGCGATCCGCGCAAAGGCCCCGAGGCCGAATCCCAGACCCACTTCGGCTACCAGAGCGTTCCGGAGAGCCAGAAGGCTTACAAGGTCGCGGAGGTCTTCCATTCGGTGGCGGCCAAGTACGATGTGATGAACGACCTGATGTCGGCGGGCATCCACCGGCTGTGGAAGAGATTCACCATCGAGCTCTCCGGCGTGCGCCGCGGCAACCGCGTGCTGGACATCGCTGGCGGCACCGGCGACCTGACCAAGCAGTTCGCCCGCCTGGTCGGCCCCACCGGCGAGGTGGTCCTGGCCGACATCAACGATTCCATGCTCCGGGTCGGCCGCGACCGCCTGCTCGACGAAGGCGTCGCCAGCAATGTGCGCTTCGTCCAGGCGGATGCCGAGAAGCTGCCCTTCCCCGACAACCATTTCGACTGCATCACCATCGCCTTCGGCCTGCGCAACGTCACCCACAAGGACCAGGCCCTGGCCTCGATGCTGCGCGTGCTCAAGCCGGGTGGCCGGCTGCTGGTGCTGGAGTTCTCCAAGCCCACCAATCCGCTGGTGTCCAAGGCCTATGACGCCTACTCCTTCGGCTTCCTGCCCTTGATGGGCAAGCTGGTGGCCGGTGACGCCGAAAGCTATCGCTACCTGGCCGAATCCATCCGCATGCACCCCGATCAGCAGACCCTCAAGGCCATGATGGAAGAGACCGGTTTCGCCCGGGTCACCTTCCACAACATGACCGGCGGCGTGGTCGCCCTGCATCGCGGCATCAAGCCCTGATGGCCCTCGTCACCCAGGCATTGCTGGCCGCGCTTGAGCGTGGCCTGAATCCGCTACTGGCGCTCGACCCCGTGGCCTTGCCGCGGCTGGCCGGCCTGACCGGCCGGGTGATCGCGGTGCAGACCCGGCAACCGGCGCTGCGCCTGTACGTCCTGCCCGCCGGTGACGGCCTGCATTTCGCCGCCCATCACGAAGGCGATATCGACTGCACCCTGAGTGCCCCGGCGACACGTCTGGCCGAACTGGCCCTGGCCCGTGACAAGCAGCGGGTGCTGCACCAGCCGGACGTGCGTCTGGAAGGCGACAGCACCCTGCTGATCGAGCTGGCCGACATCCTGCAGAAGCTGGAGCTGGACTGGCAGCACGAGGTCAGTCGCTGGCTTGGCCCGCTGCCGGCGGCGCTGCTGGGCGATCTGGCCCGGCGCGGCCAGGCGCTCGGTGGACAGAGCCGTGACAGCCTGCAACTGACGCTGTCCAACTGGCTGAACGAGGAGAGCCGCCAGCTGGTGGGTCGTCTCGAAGGTGAGGCCCGCTTCGCCGAGATCGATGCCCTGCGCCTGGACGTGGATCGTCTCGACGCCCGTCTCGCCCGCCTGGGCACCGCCCGCAACACCAGGGATAACCCCGACGAATGAAGCTGTTCGCTGCCCTCAACCGCCTGTTGCGGATCTTCTTCGTGGTCATCCGCTATCGGCTTGACGACATCGTCTATGCCCTGCCGCTGCCCTGGTACCTGCGTGCCACCCGCTACGTGCTGCCCTGGCGCTGGTTGCCACGTCCGAGCAAGACCCTGCCGCGCGGCGCCCGTCTGCGCCTGGCGCTGGAAGGTCTGGGACCGGTGTTCGTCAAATTCGGGCAGATCCTTTCCACCCGGCGCGACCTCATGCCGGAGGATATCGCCGACGAACTGATGTTCCTGCAGGACAAGGTCCCGCCCTTTCCGCCGGAAAAGGCCGTGGCGCTCATCGAGTCCCAGCTTGGCGTACCCATCAAGCAGGCCTTCGCCCGCTTCGATCACCAGCCGCTGGCCTCGGCCTCGGTGGCCCAGGTCCATGCCGCCCAGCTGCGGACTGGCGAAGAGGTGGTGGTCAAGGTGGTGCGCCCGGGGCTTAAGAACATCATCAGCCAGGACATCGCCTGGCTGTTCCTGCTGGCGCGCCTGGCCGAACGGCTGTCCGCCGAAGCCCGCCGCCTGCACCCGATGGACGTGGTCAGCGACTACGAGAAGACCATCTACGACGAGCTGGACCTGTTGCGCGAAGCGGCCAACTCCAGCCAGCTCAGACGCAATTTCGACGGCTCCGAGCGCCTCTATGTGCCCCAGGTGTACTGGGACTGGTGCCGCGAGCGGGTGCTGGTCATGGAGCGCATCTACGGCATCCCGGTAACCGACCTGGCCGCCCTGCGCGACCAGGGCACCGACTTCAAGCTGCTGGCCGAGCGAGGGGTGGAGATCTTCTTCACCCAGGTCTTCCGCGACAGCTTCTTCCACGCCGACATGCACCCGGGCAACATCTTCGTCAGCACCGCCAAGCCCTGGGATCCGCTCTACATCGCGGTGGACTGCGGCATCATCGGCAGCCTGACCCCCGAGGACCAGGACTATCTGGCGCGCAACCTCTGGGCCTTCTTCCAGCGCGACTACCGCAAGGTCGCGCAGTTGCACATCGACTCCGGCTGGGTACCGGCCAACACCCAGGTCAACGAACTGGAAGCGGCCATCCGCACCGTCTGCGAACCCATCTTCGAGAAGCCGCTCAAGGACATTTCCTTCGGCCAGCTGCTGTTGCGGCTGTTCCAGGTGGCGCGCCGCTTCAACATGGAGATCCAGCCGCAACTGGTGCTCCTGCAGAAGACCCTGCTCAACATCGAAGGCCTGGGCCGCCAGCTCTATCCGGACCTGGATCTCTGGTCCACCGCCAAGCCCTACCTGGAAAAGTGGATGCGCAAGCGGCTGAGTCCGCCGCAGGTCGCCCGCAATATCCAGCAGCAACTGGAGCAGATCCCCCATCTGGCGCAGATGGCGCGCGATACCCTGGAACGCATTACCCAGCCGCATCGCAAGGATCCACCCAATCCCTGGGGCAGACGCAACGACGACTGGATCGTGCGGGTGGTCGGTGCGGTCCTGCTGGTGGGTGCGGCACAGCTGGGTCTCGATCCCCAGCCCCACGCCTGGCCGGCCTGGGCCATGCTGGTCGGCGGCCTGGTTCTGGTGATCAGGCGCTGAACTCCTTAAGCTGTAACCGTCCTGTCATTTTTATCGGGCGAAATACACGCCCTCAGCCACTGGTGCCCTGCCGCTGTATTCGAGTTGCGTCTTGTGCGAGGCTAGGGCCTGTCTGAAAAGTCGCCGAGCGAAGGTCAGGCAAGGCAAAAATTCGTGAGGAAGCGGAGTTTACGAACGGTAAATGAGCATTCCGAACGGATTTTTAACGCCACATGACCGAGCGCAGGCAATTTTCGGACAGAGCCCTGTACCCTAATTCGTAGTATTGAACAGACTCATGAGCGACTGGTTAGACGAGATCCACTGGAACAGCGACGGCCTGGTACCGGCCATCGCCCAGGACCCCACCTCGGGGCGCATCCTGATGATGGCCTGGATGAACCGCGAATCCCTGGCCCTGACCGCCGCCGAAGGCCGTGCAGTCTACTGGTCGCGCTCGCGCAACCGCCTGTGGCGCAAGGGCGAGGAGTCCGGTCACGTACAGCGCGTCATCGAACTGCGCCTGGATTGCGACGCCGACGTGGTGGTGCTGCAGGTGGAGCAACTTGGCGGCATCGCCTGCCACACCGGTCGGGAGAGCTGCTTCTATCGCGTGCTGCGCGATGGCGAGTGGACGACCGTCGACCCGGTGGTCAAGGATCCCCAAGCGATCTATGCCGGAGGGCACGGCCATGACTGACACCCTAACGCGTCTGGCGCAGGTGCTGGAAGAACGCAAGCAGGCCGCCCCGGATTCCTCCTATGTGGCCAGCCTCTATCACAAGGGCCTGAACAAGATCCTAGAAAAGGTCGGCGAAGAAAGCGTCGAGACCATTCTCGCGGCGAAAGACGCCGCCATCAGCCAGCAGTACGACGACGTCATCTACGAGACCGCCGACCTCTGGTTCCACAGCCTGATCATGCTCTCGGCCCTCGGCCAGCATCCCCAGGCCGTGCTGGACGAACTGGATCGTCGTTTCGGCCTCTCCGGGCACGCCGAAAAGGCCGCCCGCACTCAATCCTGACCCCAAGCTTCGCAACGAGGAAAGACCATGGGTATCTTCGACTGGAAACACTGGATCGTCATCCTGCTCGTCGTGGTGATCGTCTTTGGCACCAAACGCCTGAAGCATCTGGGCTCCGACGTGGGCGAGGCCATCAAGGGCTTTCGCAAGGCCATGCACACCGACGAGGACGACAAGGCCGAACAGCCGACGCCTACCACCAGCACGGCCAACCCGAATGCTCCCCTGAATCGCCCCCAGACCTTCGACGCCGAGCACCGCAAGGTCGAAGAGCCGGTGGTACGCAAGGACTAAGGCCCCGCCATGTTCGGAATCAGCTTTCCCGAAATGATGCTGGTGGGGTTCGTCGCCCTGCTGGTGCTGGGCCCGGAACGCCTGCCGGGTGCCGCACGCACCGCGGGGCTGTGGATCGGTCGCCTGAGGCGCAGCTTCAACAGCATCCGCCAGGAAGTGGAGCGCGAGATCGGCGCTGACGAAATTCGCCAGCAATTGCGCAACGAGCATATCCTGTCCATGGAACAGCGCGACAACCGGCCCAAGCCTGCCGCTTCCACGCCGGAGGTCCAGACACCGCCCGCCGCCGCTACTCCGCCCATGCCTCAGGACGTGGTTGCCGAACGCCCGCAGGATCCGCCCCAGACGCCGCCAAGAGCACCATGAGCGACAAGCCCTCCGAACACGATGACCAGGAAATGCCCCTGGTCTCGCACCTCACCGAATTGCGCACCCGTATCCTCAGATGCGTGCTGGCGACCTTTCTGATCTTCCTCGGCCTGTTCTACTTCGCCCAGAAGATCTATGCCTTCGCTTCCGAGCCGATCCGCCGCGTCCTTCCCGAAGGCGCGACCATGATCTCCACGGACGTCACCTCGCCGTTCCTCGCACCCTTCAAGCTGACCCTGGTGGTGTCGCTGTTCATCGCCATGCCGGTGATCCTGCACCAGGTCTGGGGCTTCATCGCGCCGGGTCTTTATCGTCACGAGAAGAAGGTCGCCATCCCGCTGCTGATCTCCAGCATCGTGCTGTTCTACACCGGCATGGCCTTCGCCTACTTCCTGGTGTTCCCGATCATCTTCCACTTTTTCAGCAGCATCACGCCGGAAGGCGCCGTGATGATGCCGGATCTGAATGCCTACCTGGATTTCATCCTGACGCTGTTCTTCGCCTTTGGCGTGGCCTTCGAGATTCCGGTGGCCACCGTGCTGCTGATCTGGATCGGCGTGGTCGACGTCGCCTACCTGAAGAAGATCCGCCCCTACGTCATCATCGGCTGCTTCGTGGTCGGCATGATCCTGACCCCGCCGGATGTCTTCTCCCAGACCATGCTGGCCGTGCCCATGTGGCTGCTGTTCGAGATCGGCCTGCTGTTCGGTCGCTTCGTGCAGAAGCGCGAGCGCCCGCTCAGCGACGAAGATGCCAGTCCCGACGCCCAGCCGCCCGCCGAACGCCCGTGAATCTGATCCTGCTCGAGGCGGCCGACTTCACGGACGCTGACCGGGTCGTGCTGCGCGATCCGCGCCGTCTTGCCCATCTGCGCGAGGTCCACCAGGCGGCCGCCGGCGACCGGATGCGCGTTGGCCTGCTGAACGGCCTGATGGGTACCGGCCACATCGAGTCCCTCGATGCCGGCCAGGCCTGCCTGAACGTCACCCTCGATCAGCCGCCGCCGGCCAAGCTGCCGCTCACCCTGCTGCTGGCCCTGCCCCGCCCCAAGATGCTGCGCCGGGTGTTGCAGACCGTGTCCGCCATGGGCGTCGCGCGACTGGTACTGCTCAACAGCTATCGCGTGGAAAAGAGCTTCTGGCAGACGCCGTTCCTGGCGCCCGAGGCCATCGAGGAGCAACTGCGTCTCGGGCTGGAGCAGGCCCGGGACACGGTGCTGCCGGAGGTTTTGATCGAAAAGAGATTCAAGCCCTTCGTCGAGGATCGCCTGCCCGCACTCGCCGCCGGCACCCGTGGCCTGGTCGGGCATCCGGGCAGCTATCCCGCCTGCCCTCGTGCCCTCGACGAGCCCGTGACGCTGGCGATCGGGCCCGAGGGTGGCTGGATACCCTACGAGGTCGAGAAGCTGCAGGAAGCGGGCCTGGCGCCCGTGCAGCTCGGTGAACGCATCCTGCGCGTCGAGAACGCGGTACCCGCCCTCCTCGCCCGCCTGTTCTAGCCGGATCACGGACAAGAAAAAGCCCCGGTGTCCTGCGACACTGGGGCTTTTTCGTGGGCGGAGCGCCTCCTCAGGAGGCGGGCCGCGGGGTCATGCTGGCCGGACTGGCTGGGGCATCCGTAGCGGAATCGCTGTGGGAGCGTGGCCGCAGGGTGGCATAGGCTTCTCGCCAGTTGCGGTGCTCTTCGGCCTTCCAGACCTGCAGGTGCAGTTGCGCCATGCCGTCCGGATCGCTGAGCAGACGCCACTGGTCGTCGCCCTTGGTCTTCTCGGGACCGGCGGCCAGGACCCGCGCCACCCGCTCTTCGCGCAGCCGACGGGCCGGCTCCACTACCTTGCCATGGCGACCGCGGGCCATGCCGATGGCCAGGGCATTGAGCACCGGATCGACAGTGGCGCGCAGGAAGCCCTTGGTCAGGGCGTTGCGGTTGTTCAGGTGCAGGTACTCGTCGGTCGCCACCAGTTCGCGCGGCGGTGCGTACTCTTCCGGGATCAGGAACAGATGATGACGACGACTGCCCAGCCCCAGGTTGGTCCGACTGGAGATCACCGACACCGGCGCCGACAGGATCAGCGACACCACGATGGGCGACAGCCACCAGAGGAAGCGCGGGTCCAGCCAGGCCACGCCGGCGGTCCAGATCAGGCCGAGCAGCATCTGCGAACCATGGCGGCGGAAGGCTTCGCTCCAGGGCGTGTCGTTGTCGTCCCGCTGGGGCGAATTCCACTGCACCGACCAGCCAAGGAAGGCGGCCGTCACGAACACCGTGTGGAAGAGCATCCGTACCGGTGCCAGCAGCACCGAGAAGAGCATCTCCAGCATCATGGAAAGGAACAGCCGCAACCCACCGCCGAATTCCTTCGCGCCCTTGGCGATGATCAGCACCACGCTGAGCAGCTTGGGCAGGAACAGCAGGATCAGGGTGGTGGAGAACAGGGCTATGGCCTGCTCCGGATGCCACTGGGGCCAGACCGGAAACAGCTGGCGAGGCTGGAAGAAGTACTGGGGCTCCAGCAACTTGTGGATCGCCAGCAGCGCCGTGGACAGCACCAGGAAGAGGAACCACAGCGGCGCCGACAGATAGGACATCACCCCGGTGAGGAACACCGCACGGTGCACCGGGTGCATGCCCTTGACCAGGAACAGCCGGAAGTTCATCAGGTTGCCATGGCACCAGCGGCGGTCACGCTTGAGTTCGTCCAGCAGGTTGGGCGGCAGTTCTTCGTAGCTGCCCGGCAGGTCGTAGGCGATCCACACGCCCCAGCCGGAGCGCCGCATCAGGGCGGCTTCGACGAAGTCGTGGGAGAGAATCGCACCGGCGAACGAACCCGTGCCCGGCAGCGGAGCCAGGGCGCAATGGTCGATGAACGGCTTAACCCGGATGATGGCGTTGTGGCCCCAGTAGTGGGATTCACCGAGTTGCCAGAAGTGCAGGCCGGCGGTGAACAGCGGTCCGTACACCCGGGTGGCGAACTGCTGCAGACGCGCGTACAGGGTATCCATGCCGGACGCCTTGGGCGCGGTCTGGATGATGCCGGCACGGGGATTGGCTTCCATCAGCCGGACCAGGCTGGACAGGCATTCGCCACTCATCACGCTGTCGGCGTCGAGCACCACCATGTACTTGTACTGGCTGCCCCAGCGACGGCAGAAGTCGTCGATGTTGCCGCTCTTGCGCTTCACCCGACGGCGGCGGCGACGATAGAAGATGTGTCCGAAGCCGCCGACCTCGCGGCACAGCTCCAGCCAGGCCTTCTCTTCGGCCACGCATTTGTCGGGGTCGTTGCTGTCGCTGAGGATGAAGAAATCGAAGTGCTCCAGCTCGCCGCTGGCGCGGACCGACTCGTAGGTCGCGCGCAGACCGGCAAAGACCCGCGGCACGTCTTCGTTGGCGATGGGCATCACCAGGGCGGTACGCGACTGGGGATCGATCGGCTCGGTGCCGGTGGAGCTGGCCGAGATGCTGTACTTGTCACGTCCGCTGAGCAGTTGCCAGAAGCCCATCAGGGCGGTCCAGAAACCGGCGGAGACCCAGCAGAACAGCAGGGCGAAGAGCAACAGGATGCTGGTCTGCACCACATAGGGCAGCACCTGGCGGATGGACTCGCCCCAGCCCTGGCGGTAGACCTCGCTGAGATCGACCAGCGCCCAGCCCTGATAGGGCAGCACGGCCTTCATGTACCAGGTGGCGATGCCGGTCTGCACCAGCATCAGGATGAGCAGGATGAAGCGCCGGAAGGAACCCACCTTGCGCCAGTGCGCATGGGCATCGGCTTCGGGATCGGGCTGCCAGCGACTGTGGTCCTTGCGGCCGAGCAGACGCTTCCAGCTCCGCGCCACGGGATTGGTGCGCCAGGGATCGGGCACCATCATGGAGCGGGTCATGGGCGGGGTGGCCTGGATGAAGACACGCCCCTGGGCATCGCTGCCCAGCAGCTCGCCGTCGTCCAGCGTCTCGTCCCAACCGGCGGCCAGGCGTGCCTCGGTGGAGGCGATCACCGCGTCGGCGCCCTGGGCGCCCTCGCCGCGGGCACCGGCCAGTTGCCGGTGCAGCGACTCGACATCGGCCGTCTGGTCCAGCCCCTGCCGCTGCCCGGTAGGCAACGGCAGGTGTTCGAGGTAGTCGCCAGTGGCGGCGACCGAGGTATCGCGGGTGGTGTTATTCATTGGCAGGTAGCTGGTAAGTCCAGGTTTCGCTGAGCGGTTTGTCACCCTGGGCGAGGTTGGCGCGCATTTCCACCGGCTTGGTCTGATCCTTGACCTTGAGTCTCAAGGTCAGACGATAGCCCTTGGTAACCGGGTTGTAGCGCACAGAGTTCTCGACCAGTTCACCGTTGGCGTCCAGGCTGACCTGGGAGCCGACCTGCGAATCCTCGGGCAGATCGTCGAGATTCG
Source organism: Pseudomonas aestiva (assembly GCF_039908605.1). Classification (NCBI taxonomy): domain Bacteria; kingdom Pseudomonadati; phylum Pseudomonadota; class Gammaproteobacteria; order Pseudomonadales; family Pseudomonadaceae; genus Pseudomonas; species Pseudomonas aestiva. The sequence goes on from NZ_CP150916.1 coordinate 4,301,428, forward strand.
GCCCTTCGAAATCGATGATGTAGGCCAGGCTGCCATCGGTCTGACGGACCAGGTTGGACTGCCGCACATCGCCGGTGGACAGGCGCGTCTGAGCGACCCAGGCCAGGTCCTTGGTGTGCAGGTTGGGTTCGTCGGTGGTGAAGTGCAGGCGATAGCTGACATCGATCGGCTGGCCCTTCTCCGGCAGGGTGTCCGGCGTCCAGAAGGCCACGATGTTGTCGTTGGTCTCGTCCGGGGTGGGGATTTCCACCAGTTCGACATGACCCTTGCCCCAGTCGCCCTTGGGCTCGACCCAGCCACTGGGACGCTTGTCGTAGCGCTCGTCCAGGTCCTGGTACTTGTAGAACTCGTGACCGCGCTGCAGCAGACCGAAACCACGCGGATTCTCGATGGTGTAGGTGCTGACCGAGAGCCGACGCGGGTTGTTCAGCGGACGCCACAGCCACTCGCCGTTGCCGGCGTGGATCGCCAGGCCATTGGAGTCGTGCAGGGCCGGACGATAGTTGACCTGGGCGCTCGGCTGGTTGGGACCGAACAGGTACATGCTGGTCAGCGGCGCGATGCCGAGCTTGTTGACGTTGTCGCGCAGGAACACCTTGGCTTCGACGTCGACGGTGCTGTCCTTGCCAGGCGTCAGCACGAAGCGATAGGCACCGGTGGCCCGCGGCGAATCGAGCAGTGCATAGATCACCAGGTTGCGACGATCCGACTGGGGTTGTTCGACCCAGAACTCGGTGAAGCGCGGGAACTCCTCGCCGGACGGCAGGGCGGTGTCGATGGCCAGACCACGGGCGGACAGGCCATAGACCTGGTTCTTGCCGATCACGCGGAAATAGCTGGCGCCGAGCATGGTCATCAGCTCGTCATGCTTGTCCGCCTTGTTCAGCGGATAGAGCACCTTGAATCCGGCGAAGCCGAGATCCTTGAGCTGGGCCTGATCGATCTGCAGATTGCCGAAGTTGAACATCGAGGGATCGTATTTGATCTCTTCGACGTTGTTGGCGGTGACCTCGTTGATCTTCACCGGCACGCTGTAGTGCATGCCCTCGTGATAGAAATTCAGCCGGAAGGGCGTCTTGGCGTCCTTCCAGTAGGCCTTGTCCTGATTGAAGGTGATCTGCTGATAGTCGGCATACTTCATGCCGCTGAAGGATGCGGGCAGGTTGCTCTTGGGCGCGACGAACTTCTGGCCGGAGAGTTCTTTGGCCTTGGCGGCCACGTCGTCCAGGCTGAAGGCCAGGGCCTGGGCACTGAACAGACCCAGTGCGACGGAGAGCCCGATCAGGGCGAAGCCCTGCTTGCCCGGCTTAACTTTGGAATGAGATAACACGCAGCCTCCTAAATCAGCGTACGAATACGTTTGGCGACGGGTAGTCGCGAAACGGATAGGCAGTGGTCCGACTCCCTCGGGGGTCAATGATTCCCCAGTTGGACGACCGTTCAAACTCGAACTGCGCAATCATAGACACTTGGCAGGGCGCTGTAAGGGGCGCCCTCACTAAATCGACAATAAAAATGTCACCGGTCCGTCGTTGACCAGGGAAACCTGCATGTCCGCACCGAAACGCCCGGTCTGGACCTCGGGCTGGAGATCACGGGCGAGGCCCACCAGGTGACCGAACAGCCGTTCGCCCTGGGCCGGAGGCGCGGCGGTGGAAAAGCTCGGCCGCCGCCCGCTGCGGGTATCGGCAGCGAGGGTGAACTGGGAGACCAGCAGCAGACCGCCGCCGACATCCTGCAGGGACAGATTCATGCGCTGTTCGCCGTCGGCGAATACCCGGTATTCCAGCAGCCGCTTGAGCATCCGAGCACAGGCCGCTTCGTCATCCGCGGGTTCGATGCCGACAAAGACCAGCAGCCCCGGGCCTATGGCGCCGACCGTCTCTCCCTCCACCTCGACGCTGGCGCTGATGACCCTTTGCAGCAGCGCCTTCACTCGGCCTCCTGGGGCAGATCGAGCAGTTCACGGGCGATCTGGTCGGTCGCCCGCACCAGGGCGTCGCAGATACCGGGCTCGCTGGCCGCATGACCGGCGTCGCGGATGATCTGCAATTCGCTGCCCGGCCAGGCGTGGTGCAGGGCCCAGGCATTGTCCAGGGGACAGACCATGTCATAGCGGCCGTGCACGATTACCGCCGGGATATGGGCGATCCTGGGCATGTCGCGCAAGAGCTGGTCGGGTTCGAGAAAGGCAGCGTTGATGAAGTAGTGGCACTCGATACGGGCAATGGCCAGGGCATGCTCGCTGAATTTCTCCAGCACGTCGGGATTGGGCCTCAGGGTCACCGTACGGCCCTCCCAGCAGGACCAGGCGCGGGCGGCGGACATCTGCGCCAGTTCGTCCGGGCCGGTCAGGCGGCGATAGTAGGCTTGAATGAGATTGCCGCGTTCTTCCTCGGCGATGGGATGCAGATAGTCCTGCCAGAAGTCGGGAAAGAGTCGGCTCGCGCCTTCCTGGTAGAACCAGTGCAGATCCACCGGGCGGCAGAGAAAGATGCCGCGCAGGACCATGGCCTTGACCCGCTCGGGATGGCGCTGGGCATAGGCCAGGGCCAGGGTGGAGCCCCAGGAGCCGCCGAACAGTACCCACTGCTCGATGCCCAGGTGCTCGCGCAGGCGCTCGATGTCCTCGACCAGGTGCCAGGTGGTGTTGTTCTCCAGGCTGGCATAGGGGATGGAGCGACCACAGCCGCGCTGATCGAAGGTGACGATGCGATAGAGATTGGGATCGAAGAAGCGCCGGCTCAGGCGATCGCATCCGGAGCCGGGTCCGCCATGGATGAACAGCACCGGCAGACCATCCGGCGAGCCACTTTCGTCGGCATAGAGCACATGGGGGACTTCGACGGCCAGCTCGTGGCGGGCGTAAGGCTTGATTTCCGGGTACAGATTCAGCATGTCGCGCTCCGCGGGGCAGGGTCGGCCCCTTCATCATAGACCTGCACCTTACCGGGTTTCCACGCTGCCCGGGCTTGCCTCGCGTCCAGCGGCGCCCGCACCATCGACAGCCCGTCACCAAGGAGATCGCCATGCCCCATGCCAAGCTGCACTTGCTGCTGATCGATCCGCAAAACGATTTCTGCGACCTGCCGGGGGCAGCCCTGCCGGTGCCCGGCGCAGTAGCCGGGCTGCAGCGTGTCGCCGCCCTGATCGAACGCCTGGGTGCCCGACTCACCGCGGTCCGGGTGACCCTGGATTCCCACCAGCCGCTGCACATCGCCCACCCGCACGGCTGGCAGGATGCCCGGGGCGGGCCGCCGGCGCCCTTTACCCAGATCAGCGCGGACGACGTGGCCAGCGGTCGCTGGCAGACCCGCGATCCGGCCGAGCACACCCGTGCGCTGGCCTATGTGCAGGCCCTGGAGGCCGGGGGTCGCTATCGCCTGGTGATCTGGCCGGAGCACTGCCTGGTGGGTGGCTGGGGCCATGGCGTACACCAGGATGTGCACCAGGCGCTCAATGGCTGGGGACGGCAGCAGGGACGCCTGGTGGAATTCATCGCCAAGGGCGGCAATCCCCACACCGAACATTATTCGGCCCTGCGCGCCGAGGTCCTGGATCCGGCGGACCCGGGCACTGTAGTGGACGCCGGACTGATTGCCCGGTTGCAGTCCGCCGACACCCTGCTGGTGGCGGGCGAGGCGCTGTCACACTGCGTGGCCAGTACCCTGCGCGATCTGCTGGAATACTGGCCGCGGGAGCGGCGCCAGGACCTGGTGCTGCTCACCGACTGCAGTCATTCGGTGCCGGGCTTCGAAGCCCAGGGCGAGGCGTTCCTGGCCGAGATGCGTGCGGCAGGCATCCGCCTGGCGATCTCGACGGACGAGTTCTAGCCCGTCCGCCCGCTGCCTCACTTGATCTCGTAGAGACCGGTGTAGGTGGCCGAAGCCAGCTGGTTGAGGTGGATCATGAAGCGGCCGACCGCATTGGTGGCGTCCGCCGGCACCGGCAGCTGATCGACCTTGAGCGCATGCAACTGGAAGATATAGCGGTGCGGCTTGTCGCCCTTGGGCGGCGCCGCGCCACCAAAGCCACGGGTGCCGTAGTCGTTGATCAGCTGCAGCGCACCTGCGGGCAGGCCCGAACCATCGGCGCGACCGGCGTCTTCCGCCAGACCCCGGGTGCCGACCGGGATGTTGACCACCACCCAGTGCCAGAAACCGCTACCGGTAGGGGCATCGGGATCGTAAACGGTCAGCGCGAGGCTCTTGGTATCGGCGGGTAGATCGGCCCACTGCAAGGCGGGCGAGATGTTCTCTCCGTGGGCGCCGAAATCGGCCACGTCGAATTCGTGGCGCTTGGGCATGAAGGCGTTATCGGAAAAGGCGTCGGTCCAGAGTTTCACGGGGGTGCTCCTGAGGCCTAGGGCATGTGGGCGTCGGTCTCGCGCCAGACCAGACGATTGAGGTTGTAGCCTTTCTCGCGGGCGATACGCAGCAGCTTCTCGCTCTGCGCCGAGGAAATCTCGGGCTTGCGCGCCAGCAACCAGAGGTACTTGCGATCCGGGCTGCCGACCAGGGCGGTCTTGTAGTCGTCATCGACATAGAGGATCCAGTAGGGTCCCTTGGCCACATTGGGCAGCACGCCACTGAACCAGGTGTCGAAACGCACTTCCAGGCGATCGGTCACGCCCGGCTTGATCGGGGTGGCGGTACCCGTAGCTTCCTGGACCTTGCCGTCCAGGGTGCGGCAGCGATTGAACACGGCCACCGAGCCATCGGCCATGACGTGATAGTTGGCGTCGGACTGGGCGCACTTGCGCTGGAAGAACATCGGCAGCCGCGCGACCTCGTACCATTGGCCCTGGTAACGCTGCAGATCGACATTGCCCGCGGTGAGCGGCGGGACCTCGCGCGGACCGCTGGCGCAGGCCGCGAGCAGTCCGGCGGCGCCCGCCAGCAGTAGAATCTTGGTAGAGGTTTTCATCGCAGACCCTGCCCGGCGAACATCGCCACCTTGTCGTTGAGATACTGCACGCTGATGAAGGAGCCGCGATCGCCCCAGGTACAGGTGGTGACGCCCAGGGCGCCCGCGCATTCCGTGGGTGCACCCAGGACCTGCTCCACCTCGGCCTTGGTCTGGCCGGCCTTGAGCCGGGAATAGTTTTCCTGATTGACCTTGCCGCAGCCGGCCAGCAGCAGACCGCCCACCAACAACAGCGCCATGCGCCCCTTCATAACTGCCTCCTCTCATCCTGACGGCAAGGCTATAGAGCCCGCCCCGCCGCCAGGGTTCGCTTCGTCAGAAGCTGTTCACGATCTCGCGAGCTAGAGCCAAGCAAGACGAAAATGCCGGAGAAAGCGGAATTTACAGATAGTAAATGAGCATTTCGAAGGCATTTTCAACGCCGCTTGGCCGACGCGCAGCAGATCGTGAGCGGCTTCTTAGCTGGCGAGATAGGAGGAACGGGTTAGGCCCAGGCGCATGGCGTCGAGGAACTGGGTGCGTTCGCGCGCGGTGAGGCGCGCGCTGGCGACCTTGTCGCGGTAGTAGGTCATCAGTTCCTCGGGCGAGAGGTGCACGTACCTGAGCATGTCCTCGATGGTGTCGTGGGTCTCGATGCCGCCGTGGCGCACGCTGCCGTCGGCGTCCTGGTAGACGTTCACCGAGTCGGTGTCACCGAACAGGTTGTGCATGTCGCCGAGGATCTCCTGATAGGCGCCCACCAGGAACACCGCCAGCAGATAGTCCTCGCCTTCGCGCACCTCGTGCACCGGCAGGCTGGTCTCGATGCTCTGCTCGTCGACGTACTGCTTGATCTTGCCGTCCGAGTCGCAGGTCAGGTCCTGCAGCACGGCACGGCGCACCGGCTCCTCGTCCAGGCGGGTCAGGGGCACGATGGGCAGGATCTGGTCGATGGCCCAGGTATCGGGCAGGCTCTGGAACACCGAGAAGTTGCAGATGTATTTGTCGGCCAGCTTGTCGTTGAGCTCGTCGAGCACCTGGCGATGGGAGCGCTGGCGTGCCTTGAGCTGGTTGTAGAGGCGGCGGCAGATGGCGAAGTAGCACTGCTCGGCCAGCGCCTTGTCGCTCAGGCTCAGGGTGCCGGAGGCGTACTGGGCGGCGGCTTCGCTGACGTACTGGGTGGCGCGCCAGTAGGTCTCGGTGACCATCTCCGGATCGGTGTCGCCGAGCAGTTCGGCCAGCCACTGGACCACCTCGGCCTTGCCTTCGAAGCGCTCGCTGGCCGGCACGCTGTCGTTGTGGCGCTCGACGTCCGTGACCTGCATCACCAGCATGGCGTGGTGCGCGGTCATGGCGCGGCCACTTTCCGAGAAGATGTTCGGATGCGGCAATTCCTGCTGGTCGCAGAATTCCTTGAGCATGCCGACCACGGTACCGGCGTAGTCGTCCATGTCGTAGTTGATCGAGCTGGCATTGCGCGAATGGGTGCCGTCGTAGTCCACGCCCAGACCGCCACCGACGTCGATGTGATCCAGTGGCAGGCCCAGGGCGCGCAGCTCGGCATAGTAGCGGATGGCTTCGCGGAAGCCCTGGCGATAGTCGGCCAGGTTGGCGATCTGCGAACCCATGTGGAAGTGCAGCAGGCGCACGCCCTGCTCCAGGCCGGCGGCGCGGAAGCGCTCGATCACCGACAGCAACTGAGCCGCGGAGAGACCGAATTTGGACTTCTCGCCACCGGTGTCGGCCCATTTGCTCGACGCCAGGGACGACAGCCGCACCCGCAGGCCGACCTGGGGCGTGACCTTGAGCTCGGCCGCCTCCTCGATCACCAGCGGGACCTCGGATTCCTTCTCGATGACGATGAAGACACTGTGGCCCAGTTTCTGGCCCATCAGCGCCAGGCGAATGAATTCGCGGTCCTTGTAGCCGTTGCAGACGATGGTGCCGCCCTTGGGCGCCAACGCCAGCACCGCCATCAGCTCCGGCTTGGAACCGGCTTCCAGACCGATGGAGACGTCGCGGGTGGCGATGATGTTTTCCACCACCGCTTCCTGCTGGTTGACCTTGATCGGATAGAGGGCGGTGTAGCGGCCCTGGTAGTCGAGGCGCTCGATGTTGCGATCGAAGGCACCGGTCAGGTGGCGCACCTGGCCCTGGAGAATGTCGGGGAAACGCACCAGCAGCGGCAGCGACAGCCCCGCTTCGCGCAGCTGGCCGACCAGCACATGGAGGTCGATCGGCTGGCCGTCCGGGCCATGGGGGCGGACTTCGACGTTGCCGGCATCGCTGATGGCGAAGTAGCCGGCACCCCAGTGGCGAATACCATAGACGCTGCGGCTGTCCGCCACGGTCCACTGGCTGCCGTCATCTTTGCGCGTGCGTCGTGGGGACATTCGCGGGAATCTCCTGTAGGGAATCTTGCTTTGGATGGACCGCCGCCAGGGGCGGTAAGTTGTACGCGGAGGTTGGAAGGCCTGGCCTAGCCGCCCGACCGCCTGGTCTTGAAGCCGCGTTTTTCGAGTTCGCCGAGCAGCAGGTCGACATGGTCGCCCTGGATCTCGATGACGCCATCCTTGAGCGCCCCGCCGGTGCCGCAGCGGCGCTTGAGCGCGCTGGCCAGGTCCTTGAGTGCTTCCTCGTCCAGGGGGACGCCGCTGACCGTGGTCACCGTCTTGCCGCCACGGCCCTTGGTCTCGCGCCGGACCCGGGCGATGCCGTCGCCGGTCGGGACCGGTGCCTGGGGTTCTTCCGGGCGAATGCGGCCGACGTCGGTGGAGTACACCAGCCGGCTGAGATCCGCCAGCGACGAGGTTTTCTTGCTCAGGGGACGGTCCTCCCAGTCTGGTTCAGACGCCGGGCGCCTGGAGGAAACCTTGGATACAGCGCCGGCCGGCACGGGCCACGCTGGTCCGGGGCCGCGCAATGTAGCAGCATCGCCCACGGATGCTAAGGCGCGAATGCGAGAAATTAAGGCAGGGATGCGACATCTGCCCGGCTGATGGCCAGGCGCAGGGCCTCCAGCGAATCCGGGCAATAGGGCTGCTGACAAGCCTCGGCGAGAATCGCCGCCGGAGCCAGGAAGCGGGCCTCCAGTACCTCTTCCGGCTGCAGCCGCAGCGGGCCGTTCCAGTGGGCGCTGAACACGCCGCCCCAGAGGCGATTGCCCGGCTCCTCGAAATAGAAGGTGCCGTGCTCGCGCAGGGGCACGCCGCTGACCCCCAGTTCCTCGGCCAGCTCCCGGGCCGCCGACTGCGCATAGCTCTCGCCCGGCGCCACCATGCCGCCGGCGGCCACGTCCCAGTAGCCCGGGTAGAGCGCCTTGCTCAGGGTGCGCCGGTGCACGCAGAGTTCGCCGCGGTCATTGAACAGCAGGATGAAGGTGCAGCGACCGATCAGGCCGCGGGCACGCAATTCCGCCCGTGGCACCTCACCCTGGATGCGATCGTCGCGATCGACCCAGACCACCAGCTCCCGGTCGGAGGCGGCGCGATGCGCCGCTTCGCGAGCGTCCGGTGTCATCAGCCCTGTTCCAGCAACTGGCGCAGGTCGATGATCGCGGCGTTGGCGCGGGAGATGTAGTTGGCGATCACCAGCGAATGGTTGGCCAGGATGCCGAAGCCACTGCCGTTGAGGATCATCGGACTCCAGACCGGCTGCTGCGCCGCCTCAAGTTCGCGGATGATCTCGCGCACGTTCACCGTGGCGTTCTTCTTGGCCAGGGTGTCGGCGAAGTCCACCTCGATGGCGCGCAGGATGTGCGACAGCGCCCAGGCCTGACCGCGGGCCTCGTAGAAGACATTGTCGATCTGCAGCCAGGGCGTCTCGACGCGCTGCTCGTGCACTTCCGGCACCTGGCCGGCGGGAATGTCCTGGTTCGGCCGTACCTCGGCGTCCAGGCGTACCCGGCCGACGCTGGCGGACAGCCGCTGGGACAGCGAACCCAGGCGAGTCTCGACGTCACCCAGCCAGTTGCGCAGGTTGTCCGAGCGCGAATAGAAGTAGGCGGTGGGCTGGCCCTGGGCATTCTGGCCACCCAGGCGCGCCAGGTAGCGATCCAGGGAAGCGATGCCGGCGCGGTATTCCGACTCCGACGAGGGCATGGCCCAGCTGTGGTTGTCGAAGTTGAAGCGCGGCTCGGCCTGGGCCAGATCGACGTCCTCGGTGGACTGCGACTGGGAACGGGCGAAGTCCTTGCGCAGGGCGCGCGCCAGATCGCGGGTCTGCACCAGCACGCCGTATTCCCAGGACGGCATGTCGTCGAGCCAGAGGCCCGGCGGGAAGATGTCGTTGGAGAGATAGCCGCCCGGCTTGTCCAGCAGGGTGCCGGCCACCTGCTTGAGGGTCTCGACCGTGGTGTAGCCGAGCACCAGCTTGCGGCCACTGGCCGTGGCCGCCTCCTGGGCATGCTGCTGCACCGGGAAGAAATCCGGTTCGCGACTCCAGTACCAGCCTATCGCCAGGGTGACCAGCAGGTAGAGTGCGATCAGCACTGCCACCAGCCGGAGCCATCCCGACCTCAAGTTCCACTCCCGCATGGGCAATTCCTTGCAATGATTTCAAAGATGTTGGCGCTTGGACCCCCGCCGGCGACGCCGGTTGCGCCGCCATCGCCGGCAGTGCGGGCACGACGCATCTGGACAGCCGCTTTCGAGACTAGGGTAACAGGCGACGGACGCTACTCCAGAAGCGACCGACAGTGTCCATGCGAGCGGCATAGCCGCCGCTAACCAGGGTACCGCCTCTCCCCTGCCAGCCAGCAATTGGTAGCATAGGGCCACCATCTCAAGAATGACGGAACAATTCGTGAGCGAACCAGATGATCCGAGCCGGGACCGCCTCAAGCTGCACTTCGCGCAACGGGTCATCCACCAGTCGCGCCAGGTACTGGAGATCTGGCAACGGCTGCAGCGAGACGAGTGGACGGCCGGCAGCCTGGTCGAGCTGACCGACGCCAACGCGCGCCTGCTGCAATATGCCAAGCGCTTCGAGCAGCAGGGCCATGCCGAACTCGCCGAGGCCATCGGTGCCTCCCTGGCCCAGGTCACCGCCAATCGCGGTCGCCTCAACAGCCAGGCCATCACCGAACTCAGCCAGGCCATGCAGAGCCTGTCGCGCACCGGGCTGCGCCAGGGCGACCAGCTGGAGACCACCAGCCTGCCGCCGCTGCGCAAGCCGATCTACATCGCCCTGCTCGACAGCGAGCGCGCCGAGCGGCTGGCGCAGCAGATGGAATACTTCGGCGTCACCATCCAGATCATCCATGGCGCCGACGACTTCCGCGCGATGATGGACAACCGTCACCCGGCGGTCATCGTCATGGACGTGGACTTCGGCGGCGCGGGCGCCGGCATCCAGCTGGCGCTGGAAGCCCAGAGCGGTCTGGAGCGCAAGCTGCCGGTACTGTTCTACAGCCACCAGGAAGCCGACACCCCCTTCCGCCTGGCCGCGGTGCGCGCCGGCGGTCAGGAGTTCTACACCGGCACCCTGGATTCGGCGCGGCTGCTGGAAAAGATCGAGACCCTCACCCGCACCGTCTACTACGATCCGATCCGCGCCCTGGTGGTGGACGACTCTCGCGCCCAGGCCATGGCCACGGAAATGGCGCTCAACAGCGCCGGGATCGTCACCCGCACCCTGATGCAGCCCGGCGCGGTGATGGCGCACCTGGCCGAATTCGTGCCCGACCTGATCATCCTCGACATGTACATGCCCGAGTGCACCGGCACCGAGCTGGCCAAGGTCATCCGTCAGCACGAACGCTATGTCAGCGTGCCCATCATCTATCTGTCGGCCGAGGACGACCTCGACAAGCAGCTGGACGCCATGAGCGAGGGCGGCGACGACTTCCTCACCAAGCCGATCAAGCCACGCCACCTGATCGCCACGGTGCGCACCCGCGCCGCCCGGGCGCGCAGCCTGCAGGCGCGCATCGTCCAGGACAGCCTCACCGGCCTGTACAACCACACCCACACCCTGCAGCTGCTCGAAGACGCCTGCTTCCGCGCGCGGCGCAGCCAGCGGCCGATCACCTTCGCCATGCTGGACATCGACCACTTCAAGCAGGTCAACGACCACTACGGCCACCCCATGGGCGATCGGGTGATCAAGAGCCTGGCGCTGTTCCTCAAGCAGCGCCTGCGCAAGTCCGACCATATCGGCCGCTATGGCGGCGAGGAATTCGCCATCGTGCTGCCCGATACCGACCTGGCCACCGCCACTCGCCTGATCGACGAGATCCGCCAGCGCTTCGCCGAGATCCACTATCCGGCGCCGCCCAAGGAACTCAGCTGCACCTTCAGTGCCGGCGTGGCGCAACTGCAGCCCGGACAGGAGATGCCCACGCTGGCCAAGCAGGCGGACGAAGCCCTCTATGCCGCCAAGCATGCGGGACGCAATTGCGTGCGCCAGTACGTCTAGCCAGACCAACCGGATGCCTCTGCTATGATCGGCCGCTGCCGATCGCCGAGAAGCCCATGCGTGTCCTGCTGTTCCTGCTCACCCTGCTGCTGACCCTGCCCGCCGCCGCCGGCCTGTTCGATGCGCCGCGCCCGACGGCCGCATTGGGCCTGGACGGTCAGCGTCCCAGTCAGCAATTCCTGCCGGTGGACCAGGCCTTTCGCCTGGAGCAGCGTCGCGACGCAGAGGGCCGCCCCCAGGTGCGCTTCATCATCGCCGAGGGTTATTACCTCTATCGGCAGCGCTTCGCCTTCGACGCCGACCCCGGCCTGCTGACCGCGCCGGTTGCCCTGCCACCTGGCGAGCCCAAGCACGACGAATGGTTCGGCGACGTCCAGGTCTATCATGCCGGCGTCGACATCCCCCTGCCCCTCGCGCCCGACCGCGGCGGCCAGATCAAGGTGACCTACCAGGGCTGCGCGGATCGCGGGCTCTGCTATCCGCCGGAAACCCGCACCCTGGCTATCACCGGCCCCACGGCCTCCTCCGCGGCGAGCCCGGCGGTCGCCGCCCCGCCCCCTGACCAGGTGGGGTGGAACAGAATCCTACTGGCCTTCCTCGCCGGCCTGGGACTGACCTTCACCCCCTGCGTCCTGCCGATGTTGCCCATCGTCTCGGCGGTGGTCCTGGCCGGCAAGGCGCGCCCGGGACGTGGCCTGCTGCTGGCGCTGGCCTACGTGGTGCCCATGGCGCTGAGCTTCGCTGCCCTGGGCGCACTCATGGGCGTCTTTGGTGCCAGTCTCAATCTCCAGGCGCAACTGCAGTCGGCCTGGATACTGATTCCCTTCGCCGCGCTGTTCGCGCTGTTCGCCCTGGCGATGTTCGGCCTCTTCGAACTGCGCCTGCCGGCGCCCCTGCGCGAGCGCCTGGAACAGCTCGCCAGCGGTACCCGCGGCGGCTCCCTGGGCGGCGCAGCCACCCTCGGCGTGCTCTCCAGCCTGATCGTCTCGCCCTGCGTCTCGGCGCCCCTGGCGGGCCTTCTGCTCTATATCAGCAGCACCGCCGACTGGCTCGGCGGCGGCCTGGCACTGTTCGCCCTGGGCCTGGGCATGGGCGCCCCGCTGATCCTCATCGCCGCCGGCGGCGGCGCCCTGCTGCCACGCAGCGGCGCCTGGCTGGTGGGCATGCGCAATGCGTTCGGCGTACTGCTGCTGGCGGTAGCCCTGTGGCTGCTTGAACGACTCCTTCCGGGCCCCCTGGCGCTGGCGGCCTGGGGCCTGCTGGCCGCCGGGGTCGGACTGTTCCTCGGCGCCCTGGAATTTGCCCCCAAGCCGCCCCGCCAGCGCCTGTCACAACTGGCGGGCCTGGCCCTGGTGGTCTACGGCGCGGCCGCCGGCATCGGCGCCCTGCGCGGCGCCAGCGACCCCCTGCGGCCGCTGGGCGACGCCGCGGCACCCGCCGTGGCTGCCCGCGCGGAGGTCATGCGCAGCCTGAGCGATCCCGCCGCCCTGGCGAGCAGCCTCGGCAGCGGGCGACCCCTGCTGGTGGACGTCTATGCCGACTGGTGCATCAGCTGCAAGCTGATCGAGCGCGAGGTCTTCGGCAATCCCGAGATCCAGGCGCAATTGCGCGACTTCACGCTGATCCGTTTCGATATGACGCAAAGCACCCGGGAACAGCGCCAGTGGCTGGAGCAGCACGGCCTGTTCGGCCCGCCGGCGATCCTGTTCTACGATGCCAGCGGCCGGGAGCAGGCCAAGGCGCGCATCGTCGGCGAAATCGATGCTGCGGGCTTTCTCGCCCGACTCGACGAAGCAAAAAGGCTTATCACCAGCGATTAAAAGAATTTCGCCCAACGTGCGGGCATTTCCGGCAAACGTCTAGCGACTGGACAGTCACCTCCGGTTGCGGCATAGTCCGCGGCCAATCTGGTTGCGAAATCGCGAGGCAAGTGGCTATGGCGCATCTGCTGGTACTGCACGGGCCCAACCTGAATCTGCTGGGTACCCGCGAGCCGGGCGTCTACGGTGCCACCACCCTGGCCCAGATCAACGCCGACCTCGAAGCCCGCGCCACCGCGGCGGGGCATCGTCTGCAGTCGCTGCAGAGCAACGCCGAACACCTGCTGATCGAACGCATCCACGCCGCGCGCGACGAAGGGGTGGATTTCATCCTGATCAATCCGGCTGCCTTCACCCATACCAGTGTCGCCCTACGTGACGCCTTGCTCGCGGTGAGCATCCCATTCATCGAAGTGCACCTGTCGAACGTGCACAAGCGCGAAGTTTTCCGCCACCACTCCTATTTTTCCGATGTGGCGGTCGGTGTCATCTGCGGGCTCGGCGCCAGTGGCTATCGCCTGGCGCTGGAAGCCGCCTGCGAACAGCTCGCCGCACGCGGCTGAGCGCGACCCAATATCCAGAACATCACCTGAACCCGAGGGGAGAGCCAACGCCAATGGACATCCGTAAAGTCAAGAAACTGATCGAGTTGCTGGAAGAGTCCGGTATCGACGAGCTGGAAATCCGCGAAGGCGAAGAGTCCGTCCGCATCAGCCGCAACACCGGCCGCAACCAGGGCATGCAGACCGTCTACGCCGCCGCTCCCGCGCCGGTCGCCGCGCCGGCCCCGGCTGCCGCTCCGGCCGCTGCTGCGCCGGCTACCGAAGCCGCCGCTCCGCAACTGACCGGTAACGTGGCTCGCTCGCCCATGGTCGGCACCTTCTACCGCGCGTCCTCGCCCACCACTCCGGCCTTCGTCGAAGTCGGCCAGCAGGTGAAGAAAGGCGACATCCTGTGCATCGTCGAAGCCATGAAGATGATGAACCACATCGAAGCCGAAGCCAGCGGCACCATCGGCCAGGTGCTGGTCGAGAACGGTCAGCCCGTCGAATTCGACCAGCCGCTGTTCACCATTGTCTAAGCCCGTGGAGCCCACGATGCTGGAAAAAGTCCTGATCGCCAACCGCGGGGAAATCGCCCTGCGCGTGGTGCGTGCCTGCAAGGAGCTGGGCATCAAGACGGTGGCGGTTCATTCCACCGCCGACCGCGAACTGATGCATCTGTCCCTCGCCGACGAATCGGTGTGCATCGGCCCGGCCCCCTCGCCCCTGTCCTACCTGAACATCCCGGCCATCATTAGTGCCGCGGAAGTCACCGGCGCCACCGCCATCCACCCCGGCTACGGCTTTCTCGCCGAGAACGCCGACTTCGCCGAGCAGGTGGAGCAGTCCGGATTCGCCTTCGTCGGCCCCACCGCCGACGTGATTCGCCTGATGGGCGACAAGGTGTCCGCCAAGAACGCCATGAAGCAGGCCGGCGTGCCCACCGTACCGGGTTCCGACGGCGCCCTGCCGGATGACGAGGCCGAGTGCCTGCGCATCGGCCGCGAAGTCGGCTATCCGGTGATCATCAAGGCCGCCGGTGGCGGTGGTGGTCGCGGCATGCGCGTGGTCGAGGACGAGGCCGAGCTGATCAAGTCGATCAAGCTGACCCAGACCGAAGCCGGCGCCGCCTTTGGCAATTCCATGGTCTACATGGAGAAGTTCCTCGGCAATCCGCGTCACGTGGAAGTCCAGGTGCTCTCCGATGGCCAGGGCAATGCTGTGCATCTCTACGACCGCGATTGCTCGCTGCAGCGCCGGCACCAGAAGGTCATCGAGGAGGCGCCTGCGCCCCAGATCGACGAGAAGGCCCGCGAAGAGGTCCTGGCGCGCTGCGTCAAGGCCTGCATCGACATCGGCTACCGGGGCGCCGGCACCTTCGAGTTCCTCTACGAAGACGGCCGCTTCTACTTCATCGAGATGAACACCCGCGTGCAGGTGGAGCATCCGGTGACCGAGATGATCACTGGCGTCGACATCGTCAAGGAGATGCTCAGCATCGCCGCTGGCAACCCGCTGTCGATCAAGCAGGAAGACATCAAGATCACCGGCCACGCCATCGAGTGCCGGATCAACGCCGAAGATCCCAAGACCTTCATGCCCTCCCCGGGCCTGGTCAAGCACTACCATGCACCGGGGGGCAACGGCGTACGGGTGGATTCGCACCTGTACAGCGGCTACAAGGTTCCGCCGAACTACGATTCGCTGATCGCCAAGCTGATCACCTGGGGCAAGACCCGCGAAGAGGCCATGGCCCGGATGCGCAACGCCCTGGACGAGCTGATCGTCGACGGCATCAAGACCAACGCCGATCTGCATCGGATGCTGACCCGCGACCAGGCCTTCGGCCAGGGCGCGGTGAACATCCACTATCTGGAGAAGAAGCTCGGCATGCGCCACTAAGGACGTGACAGCAGCGCGTCGGCCAGGCTGCGTTGGAAAGCGCCTGGATCGCCAGCCCGGCCTGGGCGGCCCCGTCGGAATGCCCATTTACCCTAGGGAGAATGGGCCTCCTCGGCGATTTCCGCCTTGCCTGACCTGGCTCGCTCGCCCCGTCGGCTTCTTACCTAGCAAACGGGCTGCCCTCGGGCAGCCCGTTTTCATTTACCCTCCCCGCTTTGACCCGATTCAGGTAGCCCACCATGTCCTGGCTGCAAGTCCGCCTCGCCCTCACGCCCGCCCAGGCGGAAACCTACGAAGACCTCATGCTCGAACTGGGCGCCGTCTCGGTGACCTTCATGGACGCCGAGGACCAGCCGATCTTCGAACCGGATCTCGGCACCACCCCGCTGTGGTCCCAGACCCACCTGCTGGCGCTGTTCGAAGGCGATACCGACGCCGCCGCCCTGGAACAGCGCGTGCAGCTGCTGGCCAACGGCCTGACCTACGAGGTGGAGCGCCTGGAAGACCAGGAATGGGAACGCAGCTGGATGGACAACTTCCAGCCGATGCGCTTCGGCCAGCGGCTGTGGATCGTCCCCAGCTGGCACGAGGCCCCGGAACCCGAAGCGGTCAATCTGCTGCTGGATCCGGGCCTGGCCTTTGGCACCGGCACCCATCCCACCACCTCGCTGTGCCTGCAGTGGCTGGACGGCGAACCGGTCGCCGGCCGGCAGGTGCTGGATTTCGGCTGCGGCTCGGGCATCCTCGCCATCGCCGCCCTGCTGCTGGGCGCCGAGCGCGCCGTGGGCACCGACATCGACGTCCAGGCCCTCGAAGCCTCGCGCGAGAACGCCAACCGCAACGGCATCGATCCGGCCCGCTTTCCGCTGTACCTGCCCGCCGATCTGCCAGGCGAGCAGGCCGACGTGGTGGTGGCCAACATCCTCGCCGGTCCGCTGGTCGGCCTGGCCGAGCAGATCACCCGCCTGACCCGCATCGGCGGTCGCCTGGCCCTCTCCGGCATCCTCGCCGAGCAGGCCGAGGACGTCCGCGCCGCCTACGCCGGCTGCTTCGACCTGGAACCCACCGCCACCCTCGACGGTTGGGTACGCATCAGCGGGACCCGCCGCCGCTGATGCGCAGCGGCGCCACCGGTCCGCTCACCCGGCGGCCCGGTGGAGGCCCTTCTTTCGCCAGGGCCTTCGGGTACACTAGCGCGCTTCACTCCCTGGCTGTCGCCTCGCCATGACCGAATCCCTCGTCGCCCAGTGTCCGCATTGCCATACCCGCTTCCGTGTCACCCAGGAACACCTGGCCGCCGCGGATGGCGACGTACGTTGTGGCGTCTGCCTGGAAGTGTTCAACGCCAGCAACCAGGCCGCGCCCCTGACGGCCCCTGAGCCCGCGCCCGCGCCACCCGCGCCGGCGCCCACGCCCAGCGAAGCGGCCTGGCCCCATGACGAACTGGACCTGAGCCACCTGGAGCTGGACGCCGAGGTCGCCCGCCTGGGCGCCCTGGAAGAACAGCGCCGCGCGCCGGTCGCTCCCATGGCGCCTGCCGCCTTGGCCGCACCGCCCGCCGTGACCACGCCGCAGGAAGAGCCGGCATCGGCCCTGGGGCTGGCTGCCCGTCGCCCCCAGGACGACGAAGAGGCCTACGAGCTGCCGTCGCTCGGCGCCGTCTCCGCCGAGCGCGAACCCGAGCCGGAGTCGCTGCGACTGCGGGCCGCGCCCGAGGCGGAGCCTGAGTCCGAGCCCCTGTCCCTTACCGCCGCCGAGCCGGAACCGCGACTCGAACCCGAGCCCGAGCCCGCCTTCGCACCGGCGCCCGAGCCCGAGCCTGCCATCACCCCCTTGCCTGCCGTAGCGCCGGTGGCCCCGCTCGCGGCCGTGCGCGCCCCGCTGAAGCCCGCCCCGGCTACGCCGCCCGCGCCCCTCACCGCCGCGCCGGCCGAACGCCAGGAGCCCGCGCTCGGCCGGGTCGAAACCGACGACGACGAACGCGCCGAACCCGGCCTGGGCCGCCTCGACGACTGGCAGGAGCCGGCTGCCGAATCCCTCAGCGCCGCTCGCGACAGCGACGACGAGCCGCCGCCGGCCAAAGCCGCGAGCGGCCTGCGCAGCGAGCCGGAATGGCAGGACGATCCGCTGCTGGACCTGCACGACGAACCGCTGCAGCTGGACAGCCACCCGCAGCGCCCGCGCTGGGGTCGCCGCCTGCTGTGGATCCTGCTCTGCCTGCTGGCACTGCTCGGCCTGGCCGGCCAGTACGTCTATTACCACTTCGACGAACTGGCGCGGCAGGACAGCTATCGCCCGCTGTTCGTCCAGGCCTGTGCCAGCCTCGGCTGCAAGGTGCCGTCCAAGGTCGATGTGCAGCAGATCCGCAGCAGCAACCTGGTGGTGCGCAGCCACCCGCAATTTTCCGGAGCGCTGCGCGTCGATGCCATCCTCTACAACCGGGCACCCTTCTCGCAGCCCTTCCCGCTGCTGGAATTGCGCTTCGCCGACCTCAATGGCCAACTGCTCGCCAGCCGCCGCTTCAAGCCGGGCGAATACCTGA
Organism: Pseudomonas aestiva; assembly: GCF_039908605.1. Taxonomy (NCBI): domain Bacteria; kingdom Pseudomonadati; phylum Pseudomonadota; class Gammaproteobacteria; order Pseudomonadales; family Pseudomonadaceae; genus Pseudomonas; species Pseudomonas aestiva. The sequence goes on from NZ_CP150916.1 coordinate 4,319,556, forward strand.
ATGGCGAACTGAAAGGCCAGGACGAGATGCCGCCGCAGACGCCGATCCACATCGCCCTGGACATTCTCGACCCCGGCCCGCGAGCCGTGAATTACAGCCTGAGCTTCTTCTCGCCGGAGTAGCTCCAGGGGGAATTGCTCATAAACTAGCCAACTCGCGCTTTATCCGGAGGCGGTGAGCGGGTATCATTCCCAACCCTTTTCAAGCACAGCAGCCCCTGTCCGCGGCCGGTTTCCGGCGCAGGCGGAACAGGCGCCTATTCGCCAGGGAAAAAGATATGTCGATGGTACGCATCGGCCCTTATACCTTGCCCAATCCGCTGATTCTCGCGCCCATGGCCGGGGTCACCGACCTGCCCTTCCGTCGCCTGTGCCTGGCACTCGGCGCCGGCATGGCCGTGTCGGAAATGGTGACCAGTGACGTGCGGCTCTACGACAGCCGCAAGTCGCGGCTGCGCCTGATCCACGCCAGCGAGCAGGAACCGCGTTCGGTGCAGATCGCCGGCGGCGATCCGGCGATGCTGGCCGAGGCGGCCCGGCGCAATGTCGAACTGGGTGCCCAGATCATCGACATCAACATGGGCTGCCCGGCGAAAAAGGTCTGCAACAAGGCCGCCGGCTCCGCGCTGATGAAGGATGAGGCCCTGGTGGCCGAGATCCTCGCCGCCGTGGTGGCCGCCGTCGACGTCCCCGTGACCCTGAAGATCCGCACCGGCTGGAATCCCGACAATCGCAACGGCCTGCGCATCGCGCAGCTGGCCGAAGCCGCGGGCATCCAGGCCCTCGCCGTGCATGGCCGCACCCGGGACGACCGGTTTTTCGGCGCCGCCGAGTACGACACCATCGCCGCCATCAAGCAGGCGGTCGGTATCCCGGTGTTCGCCAACGGCGACATCGACAGCCCGGAAAAGGCCCGCTGGGTGCTCGAACACACCGGCTGCGACGGCCTGCTGATCGGCCGCGCCGCCCAGGGGCGACCCTGGATCTTCCGCGAGATCGCCCACTACCTGGCGACCGGCGAGCACCTGGCGGCGCCCGGTGATGCCGAGGTGGAGGCCATCCTGCTGGAACACCTCGACGCCCTGCATGCCTTCTACGGCGCGGAAATGGGCGTACGCATCGCCCGCAAGCACGTCGGCTGGTACCTGGCCGACCGGCCGGGCGCCGCGGAATCGCGCGCCCAGTTCAACCGACTGCAAGACACCCAAGCCCAGCACGCCAGCATTCGCGCGTTCTTCGCGCAGCCCCCGACCGGGAAGCAGGTGGCATGAATTCGATGACCGAGACTTTGACTGGAACAGCGCCTGTGAGTGACAACGGCGACCTCAAGCAGCACCTGACCGCTCCCCTGCAGGAGGGTCAGACGCTGCGCGACAGCGTGGAAAAGGCGCTGCGCAACTATTTCGCCCACCTCGATGGGCAGCCGGTGACCGACGTCTACAACATGGTGCTCTGCGAAGTGGAAGCACCCCTGCTCGAAAGCGTGATGAATTACGTCAAGGGCAACCAGACCAAGGCGTCGGAGATGCTCGGGCTCAATCGCGGCACCCTGCGCAAGAAGCTCAAGCAGTACGACCTGCTCTGATCCGCCTCATCGCCGGCGGCCCAGGGGGCTTGACCGGCGGTCTTTCTCCTCCTGATGGACATGACCATGACCGACCAGACCTCTCGCCTCCCCGTCCGCCGTGCGCTGATCAGCGTGTCCGACAAGACGGGCGTCGTCGACTTCGCCCGCGAACTCGCGGCCATCGGCGTGGAAATCCTGTCCACCGGCGGTACCTACAAGCTGCTGCGCGATGAAGGCATCCCAGCGGTGGAAGTCGCCGACTACACCGGCTTCCCGGAGATGATGGACGGTCGCGTCAAGACCCTGCACCCGAAGATCCACGGCGGCATCCTCGGTCGTCGCGGCGTCGACCACGAGGTGATGAGCGAGCACGGCATCCGCCCGATCGACCTGGTCGCGGTCAACCTCTATCCCTTCGCCGCCACCGTGGCCAAGCCGGGCTGCAGCCTGGCCGATGCCATCGAAAACATCGACATCGGCGGCCCGACCATGGTCCGCAGCGCGGCGAAGAACCACAAGGATGTCGCCATCGTGGTCAATGCCAGTGACTACGCGGCCATCCTCGACGACCTCAAGGCCGGTGGCCTGACCTATGCCCAGCGCTTCGATCTGGCGCTCAAGGCCTTCGAGCACACCGCTGCCTACGACGGCATGATCGCCAACTACCTGGGCAGTATCGACCAGCAGGCCGAGACCCTGACCACCGACGGCCGCGCCGCCTTCCCGCGGACCTTCAGCGCCCAGTTCATCAAGGCGCAGGACATGAGATACGGCGAGAATCCGCACCAGCAGGCGGCCTTCTATGTCGAACACGCCAGCGAAGCCTGCGTGGCCACCGCCACCCAGCTGCAGGGCAAGGAACTGTCCTTCAACAACGTCGCCGACACCGATGCCGCCCTGGAAACCGTGAAGAGCTACGGGGAACCGGCCTGCGTCATCGTCAAGCACGCCAACCCCTGCGGCGTGGCCGTCGCCGGCGACATCCGCCAGGCCTATGAACTGGCCTATGCCACCGACAGCGAATCGGCCTTCGGCGGCATCATCGCCTTCAACCGCGAACTGGACGCCGAAACCGCCCGCGCCATCGTCGAGCGCCAGTTCGTCGAGGTGATCATCGCCCCGCGCGTCAGTGCCGAAGCCCGCGAGGTCGTCGCGGCCAAGGCCAACGTCCGCCTGCTGGAGTGCGGCGAGTGGCCCGCCGAGCGCAAGCCCGGCCTGGACCTCAAGCGCGTCAACGGTGGCCTGCTGGTACAGAGCCGCGACATCGCCATGATCACCGCCGACGACCTCAAGGTGGTGACCCGCCGCGCGCCCAGCGAGCAGGAGCTGCAGGACCTGATCTTCGCCTGGAAGGTGGCCAAGTTCGTCAAATCCAATGCCATCGTCTACGCCAAGGGCCAGCAGACCGTGGGCATCGGCGCCGGCCAGATGAGCCGCGTCAACTCGGCGCGCATCGCCGCCATCAAGGCCGAGCACGCCGGTCTGGCCGTGGCCGGCGCGGTCATGGCCTCGGACGCCTTCTTCCCCTTTCGCGACGGCATCGACAACGCCGCGGCCAACGGCATCACCGCGGTGATCCAGCCGGGTGGCTCCATGCGCGACGCCGAGGTGATCGCCGCCGCCGACGAAGCCGGCATCGCCATGGTCTTCACCGGCATGCGCCACTTCCGCCACTAAGGCCCGCCACGGCGAGGGCCGCAGCCTTCGCCGTCGACCCATTTGCGTGGCGGACGTGCCCAGCGCCTGCCCAGAGGAAAGCTTCATGAACGTACTCATCATCGGCAGCGGCGGTCGCGAACACGCCCTGGCCTGGAAGGTCGCCCAGGACACCCGGGTCACCAAGGTCTACGTCGCCCCCGGCAACGCCGGCACCGCCACCGAAGCCAAGTGCGAGAACGTCGCCCTCGACGTCCTGGCCCTGGAGCAACTGGCCGACTTCGCCGCCGCCAACGTCGAGCTGACCATCGTCGGTCCCGAGGCGCCGCTGGTGGCCGGCGTGGTCGACCTGTTCCGCAGCCGTGGCCTGCCCTGCTTCGGCCCCACCGCCGGCGCGGCGCAACTGGAAGGCTCCAAGGCCTTCACCAAGGATTTCCTCGCGCGCCATCAGATCCCCACCGCCGCCTACGCCAACTTCACCGAGGTGGAGCCGGCGCTAGCCTATCTGCGCGAGCAGGGTGCGCCCATCGTGATCAAGGCCGATGGCCTGGCCGCCGGCAAGGGCGTGATCGTCGCCATGACCCTGGCCGAAGCCGAGGACGCCGTGCGTGACATGCTCTCTGGCAATGCCTTCGGCGATGCCGGTGCGCGAGTGGTGATCGAGGAATTCCTCGATGGCGAGGAAGCCAGTTTCATCGTCATGGTGGATGGCAAGAACGTGCTGCCGATGGCCACCAGCCAGGACCACAAGCGCGTCGGCGACGGCGACAGCGGTCCCAACACCGGCGGCATGGGCGCCTACTCCCCGGCGCCGGTGGTGACCGCGGCGGTCCATGACCGGGTCATGCGCGAGATCATCGAACCCACCGTGGCCGGCATGGCCAGCGAAGGCAATGTCTACACCGGCTTCCTCTATGCCGGCCTGATGATCGACCAGAGTGGCGCGCCCAAGGTCATCGAATTCAACTGCCGGTTCGGCGATCCCGAGACCCAGCCGGTGATGCTGCGCCTGCAGTCCAGCCTGGTGCTGCTGGTGGAGGCCGCCCTGGCCGAGGCCCTCGACAAGATCGAAGCCTGCTGGGATCCACGTCCGAGCCTGGGCATCGTCCTGGCCGCCGGCGGCTATCCGGGCGACTACGCCAAGGGTGACGCCATCGCTGGTCTCGAGGCCGCCGCAGCGCTGCCGGGCAAGGTGTTCCACGCGGGCACCGGCCTGCGCGACGGTCAGGTCGTCACCGCCGGCGGTCGGGTGCTGTGCGCCACGGCTCTGGGCGAAACGGTCTCCGCCGCCCAGCAGAACGCCTCTGCGCTGGCCCGGGAAATCTCCTGGCAGGGCTGCTTCTACCGCAGCGACATCGGCTACCGCGCCATCGCTCGCGAGCGACAGTGAAGCTCGCCTAAGGGATCAGCCTGTTACACTGTTACGTCAACAGACGTGACGGGCTGGTCTATACTCGACGTCCGCATTTGCGAAGGGAACTCTCGTGCACCGGCTCTGGATCGCCATAGGCTTTGTGGTCAGCTGGCTGCTGTTGCTGCTGGTGGCCAATTCCGTGCAGGCCGAGAATTCGCTGGATGCGGGCTGGGCGCAGTACGAGGACGTCACTGGCGAATTCTCGCTCGACGATGTCCGTGATCGGCTGTCCGCTTTCAAACCGCTGACCACCGCCAGGGCCCACCGCCCAGCCGGTTCCGGTGCGCTCTGGCTGCACACCCGCATCCAGCCCGACGCCCAGCAGCGGCTGCTGCGCATCATTTCGCCCAACGTCGGCTACCTGGATTTCTTCGCCTATCGCGATGACCAGTTGCTCAGCGAGATCCGCGACGGCCTGTCGCGGCCGCTGCTCAATCCGCAGCAACTCAGTCGCGACTTCGTCTTCCCGATTCCACAGAGCGATCAGCCGCTCGACCTCTTCCTGAGATTCGAATCGCCCCAGCCGATGCGGATCGCCCTGACCCTGAGCAGCAGTGCCGAAGCCGAGATCACCCATCGCCTGGTGATGTTCGGCGTGTTGCTCGGCTGCCTGGCCATGCTGGCGCTGTACAACGGCGCCCAGCTGCTCTACCACCGCAGTCGCGCCACCAGCGCCCTGACCCTGCTGCTGGTGATGCTGGTCTGCGTGGCCCTGAACATCTTCGGATTGAGCAAGTTCTTCCTGGGCACCTTCAAGGGCCAGACGCCGCTGCTGACCGATCTGTCGGTGCTGGCCTGCAGCGCCGCCGGGCTGAATCTCGTGGGCGCCTTCTTCGGCTGGCGACGGCTGCCGCTGTGGGTCCGCCGCACGCTGCGGGGTCTGCTGGCCCTGGTCGGCCTGGCCGCCGTGGTGCGTATCGCCGCCGGCGAATTCTATGTCGGCGACTGGCTGATGGCGGTCAATGGCCTGGCGCTGTGCGCCTGCCTGATCATCGCGCTGGAGCGCTGGCACCAGGGCGCCCGCTATGGGCGGCTGCTGGTGATGAGCTGCGCCCTGCTGGCCCTGGCCGGGCTGATCGCGCTGCCGATCCTGGCCGGCTACGCCAATCCACCGGTGTGGATGGGCCGCGGCCTGATCGCCAGCTGCATGCTCAGCGGCATCCTGCTGACCCTGGCCCTGGAGGAGCGGCGTCGCTATCTGCGCGAGGAACATTTCACCCGCACCCGCGACAGAGCCACGGACCATGCGGAACTCAAGGGCAAGGCCGAATTTCTCTCACGCATCAGTCACGAGATCCGCACGCCCATGAACGGCGTGCTGGGCATGACCGAATTGCTGCAGGGCACGGCGCTGTCGGCCAAGCAGCGCGACTATGTGCAGACCATCCACAGCGCCGGCGCCGAGCTGCTCAATCTGATCAACGAGATCATCGACATCACCCGCCTGGAAAGCGGCCAGATCGAACTCGAGGAGGTCACCTTCGACCTCAATGCCCTGCTCGACGACTGCCTGGACATCTTCCGGCCGCGTGCCGAGGAGCACCGGGTCGAATTGCTCAGCTTCATCCAGCCCCAGGTGCCGCGCCGCTTCATCGGCGACCCGACCCGCTTGCGCCAGATCCTGCTCAACCTGCTGGAAAACGCCTTCCAGCGCACCGAGGAGGGCGAGATCCTGCTGGTGATCTCCCTGGAAGAGGCCACCGGCCAGCCACCACGCCTGCGCATCTCGGTGCAGGACAGCGGCACGCCGCTGGACGCGGCGCTCAGTCGCCAGCTGCTGTCCACCCACCTCGACCGCCGAGACTTCCTCGCCAGCGATACCGACAGCCTGGATTTCGGCCTGATCATCGCCCGCCAGCTGGTGCTGCTGATGCAGGGCGACTTCGGCATCCAGAACAACGCCGAGGGCGGTTCCAGCTTCTGGATCAGCCTGCCCATCCCGGCTCAGGCGCTGGTCCTGTCGCGCGGCGACAGCGACTATCCGCTGCAGGACGTGCGGGTGCTGGTGGTCGATGACAACGAACTCTGCCGCAAGGTCCTGCAACAGCAGTGCAGCGCCTGGGGCATGCAGGCGGTCACCGCCGCCTCCGGGCGCGAGGCCCTGGCCCTGCTGCGTACCCAGTCGCACCTGCGGGAATACTTCGATGTGGTGCTGCTCGATCAGCAGATGCCGGGCATGACCGGCATGCAGCTCGCCGCGCGCATCAACGAAGACGAGAATCTCAACCACGATCTGCTGCTGATCATGCTCACCGGGCTGAGCAATGCGCCGAGCAAGGTCATCGCCCGCAACGCCGGTATCAAGCGGGTGCTGGCCAAGCCGGTGGCCGGCTATACCCTCAGAGCCACCCTGGCCGACGAACTGTCGCGCCGCGGCCAGCGGGTCAGCGAGCCCGAGCCCCAGGAACAGCCCAGCGGCATTCCCAGCGACTTCCGCGTGCTGGTGGCCGAGGACAACAGCATCTCGGTCAAGGTGATCCGCGGCATGCTGAAGAAGCTCGGCGTCGAACCCGATACCGTGAGCAACGGCCTGGAGGCCTTCGAAAAGCTCCAGCAGAACACCTACGACCTCATCCTGATGGATTGCGAGATGCCCCTGCTGGACGGCTTCGGCGCCACCCGCCGGCTACGTGCCTGGGAACAGCAGAATCATCGTTCGCGCACCCCGGTGGTGGCCCTGACCGCGCATATCCTCGCCGAGCACAAGGATCGCGCCCAGGAGGCCGGCATGGACGGCCACATGGGCAAGCCGATCGAACTCTCGCAACTACGTGAATTGCTGCTCTACTGGGCCGAGCGGCGGCGCCTGGACGTGACCCGCGCCGGCCTCAAGGCGACTCCTTGAACCTGTCCTCGACATAGGTGATCCGGGTCTTGCCATGGGGCACCGGATTGCCTTCCTCGTCGAGATTGACGAAGACGATCTTGTCGATGGTGAGGATGCTCTTGCGGGTGATCTTGTTGCGCACCTCGCATCTCAGGGTGATGGAGGTACGCCCGAACTCGGTGGCGGTGATGCCCAGCTCGATGATGTCGCCCTGACGCGAGGCGCTGATGAAGTTGATCTCCGAGATGTACTTGGTCACCACCTTGGGATTTTCCAGCTGCACGATGGCGTAGATCGCCGCCTCCTCGTCGATCCATTTCAGCAGACTGCCGCCGAACAGGGTGCCATTGGCATTGAGGTCTTCGGGTTTCACCCACTTGCGGGTATGGAAGTTCATCAGGGCTCCTTGAATTTCCAGGGGGGTTGAGGCATCAGATCAGGGCGCGCGCGGTAGATTCCGGTCGACATGAGGCAGAGCGCCACCCTTTGGGTTTATCGCGATCCTCGTTATACTGCCCGCGCATCGCGGCCACCAGGCCGCCCCGCCTTCCGTTCGAGGGGCGCTGCAGCACGCTGCGTTATCCCATCCTAGCCGACCCGCCGCTGGCGCGGGCATCACGGCCGGCATGACGTCAGACGTTGTCAGGCTCGAACGGAGCGTTATCAGAACGCATCAACGGCGCCCATTCGCACCTAACGAATGGAGACTCTTCAATGAGCGCTGTCCTCACGCCTGCCGCTTTCAACGATTTCAAGGTCGCCGACATCTCCCTGGCCGACTGGGGTCGTCGCGAAGTCATCATCGCCGAATCGGAAATGCCCGCCCTCATGGCACTGCGTGGCAAGTACGCCGGCGAACAACCCCTGGCCGGTGCCAAGATCCTCGGCTGTATCCACATGACCATCCAGACCGCCGTGCTCATCGAGACCCTGGTGGCTTTGGGCGCCGAAGTGCGCTGGTCCAGCTGCAACATCTTCTCCACCCAGGACCAGGCCGCCGCGGCCATCGCCGCCGCCGGTATCCCGGTGTTCGCCTGGAAGGGCGAGACCGAAGCCGAATACGAGTGGTGCATCGAGCAGACCATCCTCAAGGACGGCCAGCCCTGGGACGCCAACATGGTGCTGGACGACGGCGGTGACCTGACCCAGATCCTGCACGACAAGTATCCGCAGGTGCTGGAGCGCGTCCACGGCATCACCGAAGAGACCACCACTGGCGTACACCGCCTGCTGGACATGCTCAAGGACGGCACCCTCAAGGTCCCGGCGATCAACGTCAACGACTCGGTCACCAAGAGCAAGAACGACAACAAGTACGGTTGCCGCCACAGCCTCAACGACGCCATCAAGCGCGCCACCGACCACCTGCTGTCCGGCAAGCAGGCGCTGGTGATCGGCTACGGCGACGTGGGCAAGGGCTCGGCCGCCTCGCTGCGTCAGGAAGGCATGATCGTCAAGGTCTCGGAAGTCGACCCGATCTGCGCCATGCAGGCCTGCATGGACGGCTACGAGCTGGTCTCGCCCTATGTCGATGGCCTGAACGACGGCACCGAAGCCTCGGTGGATCGCGCCCTGCTGGGCAAGATCGACCTGATCGTCACCACCACTGGCAACGTCAACGTCTGTGACGCCAACATGCTCAAGGCGCTGAAGAAGCGCGCCCTGGTGTGCAACATCGGTCACTTCGACAACGAGATCGACACCGCCTTCATGCGCCAGCACTGGGGCTGGGAAGAGGTGAAGCCGCAGGTGCACAAGATCCACCGCACCGGTCTGACCGTCGACTCGGCCAACGACGACTACCTGATCCTGCTGGCCGAAGGCCGCCTGGTGAACCTGGGCAACGCCACCGGCCACCCCAGCCGCATCATGGACGGCTCCTTCGCCAACCAGGTGCTGGCGCAGATTCACCTGTTCCAGGAGAAGTTCGCCGACCTGCCGGTCGCGGAGAAGACCGCCAACGTCACCGTCATGGTCCTGCCCAAGAAGCTCGACGAAGAAGTGGCGCTGGAAATGGTGAAGGGCTTCGGTGGCGTGGTGACCCGTCTGACCGAAGCTCAGGCCAAGTACATCGGCGTGACCCAGGAAGGCCCCTTCAAGCCCGACAGCTACCGCTACTGATGGCCAGGCCACCCGCTCCCCGGAGCGGGTGGCCGCCCACGAGAGAGACGACGTGAAACCCAGTCTGAGTTTCGAATTCTTTCCCTGCAAGACCGAAGCGGGCCACGAGAAGCTGATCGCCACGGCGCGGCAACTGGCAAGTCATGGGCCGGAGTTCTTTTCCTGCACCTATGGCGCCGGCGGATCGACCCGCGACGGTACCTATCGCACCGTGCGCCAGCTCAACGACGAGGTCGGGGTGCCGACCGCACCGCACCTGTCGTGCGTCGGTGACAGCAAGGCCAAGCTGCGCGAGTTGCTGCAGCAGTACCGGGAAGCCGGCATCAACCGTATCGTCGCCCTGCGCGGCGACCTGCCGTCCGGCATGGGCCTGTCCGGCGGTGGCGAATTGCGCCACGCCAGCGATCTGGTCGCCTTCATCCGCGAGGAAACCGGTGATCACTTCCATATCGAAGTCGCCGCCTATCCGGAAACCCATCCGCAGGCGCGCAGCTTTACGGACGACGTGCGCAATTTCGTGTACAAGATGCAGGCCGGTGCTGACCGCGCGGTCACCCAGTACTTCTTCAACGCCGATTGCTACTTCCATTTTGTGGAACGTGTCCGCAAACTGGGAGTCGAAGCCCCAGTGATCCCTGGCATCATGCCGATCACCAACTACAGCAAGTTGGCGCGCTTCTCCGATGCCTGTGGCGCTGAACTGCCACGCTGGCTGCGGAAGCAACTGGAAGCCTACGGTGACGACACCCAGAGCATCCAGGCCTTTGGCGAAGAAGTCATGACCGACCTCTGCGAGCGACTGCTCGAAGGTGGGGCACCCGGTGTGCACTTCTATACCCTGAACCAAGCGGAGCCGTGTATCGCCATCTGGCGAAACCTCGGTTTTTGAAGTCGGCCAGGCGAACTGGCGGCGACTTTACCCAATCGTGATTACCGCTATCGGTCATCGTCCGACTCGTCATCCAGCGCAGGATGACGAGGGTGGGCGAGACGTCCCAAGCCTTTCGGACGTCAACCGGCAGCGCAACCGCGCCCCCACGTCGGCGGGACGCCGACAGAGACAGGAACCCCGCATGTCCTTCATTTCCCTCGGTCTCTCCGAGGCCCTTGCCCGCGCTGTGGAAGACGCTGGCTACACGAATCCCACGCCTGTTCAGCAACGCGCCATTCCGGCCGTCCTGCAGGGTCGCGATCTGATGGTGGCTGCCCAGACCGGCACCGGCAAGACCGGTGGCTTCGCGCTGCCGGTACTCGAGCGCCTGTTTCCCAACGGTCATCCCGATGGTCACCACTATGTGGCCAAGCAGCCCCGCGTGCTGGTGCTGACGCCGACCCGTGAACTGGCGGCCCAGGTCCACGACAGCTTCAAGGTGTACGCCCGCGACCTGCCCATGCGCAGCGCCTGCGTCTTCGGTGGCGTCGGCCTCAAGCCGCAGGTCACCGCCCTGGCCAAGGGTGTCGACGTGCTCGTCGCCTGCCCGGGTCGCCTGCTGGACCTCGCCGGTCAGCAGAGCGTCGATCTGTCCGCCATCGAGGTCCTGGTGCTGGACGAAGCCGACCGCATGCTGGACATGGGCTTCATCCACGATGTGAAGAAGGTCCTGGCCCGTCTGCCGGCCCGCCGCCAGAACCTGCTGTTCTCGGCCACCTTCTCCAAGGACATCACCGACCTCGCCGGCAAGCTGCTGCAGGATCCCGAGCGGATCGAGGTCACCCCGCCGAACACCACCGTCGAGCGCATCGAGCAGCGGCTGTTCCGCATCCCCGCCAACCAGAAGCGCGCCCTGCTCGCCCACCTGATCACCCTGGGTGCCTGGGAACAGGTGCTGGTGTTCACCCGGACCAAGCACGGCGCCAACCGCCTGGCCGAGTACCTGAACAAGCACGGCCTGCCGTCGGCGCCGATCCATGGCAACAAGAGCCAGAACGCCCGCACCAAGGCCCTGGCCGACTTCAAGAGCAACGAGGTTCGTGTCCTCGTCGCCACCGACATCGCCGCTCGCGGCCTGGACATCGATCAGTTGCCCCACGTGGTCAACTTCGAGCTGCCCAATGTCGAGGAAGACTATGTCCACCGTATCGGCCGCACCGGTCGGGCCGGTCGCAGCGGCGAAGCCATTTCGCTGGTCTCCCCGGACGAAGAGAAGCTGCTCAAGGCCATCGAGCGCCTGACCAAGCAGAGCATCCAGGACGGCGACATGCAGGGCTTCGACCCGCAGTCCGTGCCGCCCGAGCAGCCGGAAGTCCGGGCACCCCGCGAACCGCGTGGCAAGCCGCAGCAGAATCGCCAGAAGAAGGCCGACAAGCCGGCGCGCAGCGAAGGCAGAGGCCAGGGTCAGGGTCAAGCCCAGAACCCGGGCAAAGCCGCCGGTGGCGAGCAGTCCGGCGCTCAGCCCCAGGGCGAGCGCAAGGGGCGTTCCCGCAATCGTCGCGACCGCCGCGATCGCGATGACGCCGGCCAGGACAAGGCCGCCGTGCAACCCGGCCAGGCCGTTGCCCAGCAGCCGCGCAATCGTGATCCGGAAGAATTTCTGGATGACGCCTACGACAACTTCGGCAACAGCGTCGACTACGTGAGTCCCTACCAGGGCAAGGGCCGCAAGGGTCCGCGCAGTGGCAACGGCGGCAGCGCGCCGCGCGCCGCCACGACCGGCGGCCAGGGCCAGCCCCGTCAGGGTCAAGGCCAGGGCCAGGGCGCTGCCCGCGGTCCGCGCAGCCAGCAACAGCAGCAGCCCGGCAAGCGGCGTGGTCAGAACGGTCAGCCCCGTGCCGCCCGGCCCTATGAAGCCGCGCCCAGCGAGCCGCGCGCCTATGCCACGGAAGAGCGGGCGTCGAACAAGCCGCAGCCGAAGATCGTGCACAAGCCGTCGCGTGCCGATCGCCTGCCGACCCTGGAGCAGCTGGAAGAGATGCCAAGCCGGCCGCGCAGCGAGAAGCCCGCGCTGCTGACCCGCAACCGCGACGCCTGATGGCCGACGGGCCGCTCAGGCGGCCCGTTCACCAGGCAAAAAGAAACCCCGCCATGGCGGGGTTTCTTTTTTATGCGGCCATTTAGGCGTGGGCGGCGCGCAGGGCGTCGATGTAGGGCTCGGCCTGGCGATGACTACGGATCAACTCGATGAAGTCTTCACCCTGGTCGTTACGGGCATCCAGGTCGTAGCCGGCCTCGACGAAGAAGCCGACGAAGCGCTCGAAGTCATCCGGGCGCAGGCCGCGATAAGCCTTGACCAGCTTGTGCAGAGACGCGGGGGTATCGTCCGCCGGCTCGACCGCGAGAAACAGCTTGATCTGCTCGTCGCTGATCTCTTCACCGATGACCTGCTTTTTATCCTTGCGCATCCTTTGGCTACCTGTGCTGGGGGATTCTTTGGAGAAAAGGAGGACCGATTCTAACCCCGCCCCTCGCCTGCCCGCCAGTGACAAACCGTGGTGATACCGCGACCCTGGTCGAAAGTTCAATCGAATTGAGCGCGCATCCAGCTGCGATAGCGCTCGGCGTCGGGCGCGCCCTCCAGCGGGGCCCAGGCCGGTCGTTCACCCTCGCCCAGCGGCACGAAGGGCCCGGCCTTGCATTCGAAGAACAGGCAGTCGCCCTCCAGGGCAACCAGCGCATGGTAGTGCCCGGGGGCGAGATCGACGCCCGGGCAACCGGCGCGCTGGGACAGCTCGCGGCGCAGCAGCACCTGTCCGTCTTCGCCGAAGGTCAGCAACCCGAGCCGGCCCTGCAGCACCAGCAGGCTCTCGGCCTTGTGCGGATCCAGGTGGCGATGGGGCGGTATGTAGCTGTCCTCGCACATCCCCACCACCAGGCGATGGCAGGGCTCGTCCATGAGATGCAGGTTGTGATGGGCGCGCCGTCGCGGGCTGGCCGCCGCCTGCCGGAGCAGGTCGGCGAACAGCGCCTGATCGAACAGCCGCGTGGTCACAGCCCCTTCACGGCATAGATGCCGGGCGCGTTGCGCCAGTAGCCCTTATAGTCCATGCCGTAGCCGAAGATGTAGCGATCGATGCAGGGCAGGCCGACGTAGGTGGCTTCCAGGCCCTTGACCTTGCGGTCGTGGGTCTTGTCGATCAGCACCGCGGTGTGGACTTCGCGGGCGCCGGCATGGCGGCAGAAGTCGATGATGGCCTTGAGGGTATGGCCCTCGTCGAAGATGTCGTCGACGATCAGCACATCGCGATCGATAAAGGACACCTCGGGCTTGGCTTTCCAGAACAGCTCGCCGCCGGTGGTCTCGTTACGATAGCGGGTGGCGTGCAGGTAGGACATTTCCAGCGGGAAATGCAGCCGGGTGGCCAGCTTGCCGGTCAGGATCAGGCCGCCGTTCATCACGCAGAAGACCACAGGATTGCGCTCGGCGAGATCGGCGGTGATAGACGCGGCGATCCGGTCGATGGCCGCTTCGACCTGGGCTTCGTCATACAGGCAATCGGCTTCCTGCATGATCTGGCGGATGTGGGCGAGATCGGCGGACATGGGGCTTCTCCGGGGGACGGGGCGCCTGCCTGATGGTTGGCGCGGATAAAAGGCGGCAAAGGTACAGACACCGCGAACCGATCTCAAGCGCCGCCAGGCGGCTACTATTGTCGCAGGGTACTGCCCACCTCGGGTCGGATGCTTTAATGTACCGCGGTTTTTTTGTGCGCCTGCCCTTCCTGCGGCAGGCCTTCGGGCCGCCGGTCGTACCGAAAACGTCCTCGATCCGCTGCCCTACCGTCTCTGGAGAATCCCATGCCCGTCCACGAAATCCGCCACCCGCTCATCCGTCACAAGCTCGGCCTGATGCGGCGCGCCGACATCAGCACCAAGAACTTTCGCGAACTGGCCCAGGAAGTCGGCGCCCTGCTGACCTACGAGGCGACCAAGGACCTGCCGGTGGAAGAGGTGGACATCGAAGGCTGGTGCGGCACCGTCAAGGTGGAAAAGATTTCCGGCAAGAAGGTCACCGTGGTGCCCATCCTGCGCGCCGGCATCGGCATGCTCGACGGCGTGCTCAGCCTGATCCCCAGCGCCCGGGTCAGCGTGGTGGGCCTCGCCCGCAACGAATCCACCCTGCAGGCCCACACCTACCTGGAAAAGCTGGTGGGTGAACTGGACCAGCGGATGGCCATGATCATCGACCCCATGCTGGCCACCGGCGGCTCCATGATCGCCACCATCGACCTGCTGAAGAAGGCCGGGGCCAAGGAAATCCGTGCCCTGGTGCTGGTGGCGGCGCCCGAGGGCATCGCCGCGGTCGAGGAAGCCCATCCGGACGTGCGCCTCTACACCGCCTCCATCGACGAACGGCTCAACGAGCACGGCTACATCCTGCCGGGGCTGGGCGATGCCGGTGACAAGATCTTCGGCACCAAGCAGAAGGACGCCTGAGCGTGACCGCGCGGGAACCGCTCTGGCGGGAGATCCTGGTCGGCGCCCAGATGCTCTTCGTGGCCTTTGGCGCCCTGGTGCTGATGCCGCTGATCACCGGCATGGACCCCAATGTGGCCCTCTTCACCGCAGGCTTCGGCACCCTGCTGTTCCATCTCGTCACCGGCCGCCAGGTGCCGGTGTTCCTGGCGTCGAGCTTCGCCTTCATCGCCCCGATCATCGCCGCCAAGGCTGAATTCGGTCTGCCGGCGGTACTGGGCGGGGTGGTGGCGGCCGGCTTCGTCTACACCTTCCTGGGGCTGGCGGTGAAGGTGCGCGGCGTGGGCTTCATCGACCGCCTGCTGCCGCCGGTGGTGATCGCCCCGGTGATCATCTCCATCGGCCTGGGGCTGTCGCCGGTGGCGGCCAACATGGCCATGGGCAAGGCCGGGGACGGCAGCGCCCAGCTGGTGCCCTATGCCACGGCGATGATGATCTCCATGCCGGCACTGGTCACCACCCTGCTGGTGGCCATCTACGGCAAGGGCATGTTCCGCCTGGTGCCCATCCTCGCCGGGGTCTTCGTCGGCTACGCGCTGGCCTTCGTCTTCGGCATCGTCCATACCGAGGGCATGGCCGCCGCCCCCTGGCTGGCGATCCCGGCCTTCGTCGCGCCGGAATTCCACTGGGGCGCCATCCTGTTCATGGTGCCGGTGGCCCTGGCGCCGGCCATCGAGCACGTCGGCGGGGTGATCGCGGTGGGCGGCGTGACCGGCCAGAACTACCTCAAGCAGCCCGGGCTGCACCGCACCCTGCTGGGTGACGGCCTGGCCACCTCCTCCGCCGGGCTGTTCGGCGGGCCGCCGAACACCACCTATGCCGAGGTGACCGGCGCGGTGATGCTGACCAAGAACCACAATCCGCGAGTCATGCTGTGGGCCGCCGGCTTCGCCATGGTGCTGGCCTTCGTCGGCAAGTTCGGCGCGGCGCTGCAGACCATCCCGGTGCCGGTCATGGGCGGCATTCTCTGCCTGCTGTTCGGCTCCATCGCGGTGGTGGGGCTGAACATCCTGATCCGCCACCAGGTGGATCTGTCCGAGGCACGCAACCTGGTGATCGTCTCGGTGACCCTGGTGTTCGGCATCGGTGGCATCGTCTTCGGCAACGGCGAGATCGGCCTCAAGGGCATCTCGCTCTGCGGCCTGATCGCCATCGGCCTCAACCTGGTCCTGCCCGGGCACAACGCCTGGAAGAAGGACGCCGAACCGCCAGAGCGTCCGCTGCTCTGACGGTCAGCCCAGGATGCCGTTACGCCGGCATCCTGGGTTGTTCGATCGGCTGCGGCGGCAGTTCCGCCACCTCTTCGCACAACTCCACCAGCGCCCGGGCCCAGGTCGGGTCGTCGTTGACGCAGGGAATCAGCACCAGCTCCCGGCCACCGGCTTCGATGAACTGCCCGCGCCCGCGATCGCCGATCTCTTCCAGCGTCTCGATGCAGTCGGCGACGAACGCCGGGCACATCACCAGCAGACGCTTCACGCCGGCCTTGGCCAGCGCGTCCAGCCGCGCCTCGGTGTAGGGTTCGATCCACTTGTCCTTGCCCAGCCGCGACTGGAAGGACACCGACCACTTGCCATCGGGAATGCCCAGGCGCCGGGCCACCAGTTCGGCGGTGCGCTGGCACTGGCTGCGATAGCAGACGGCCAGGGCCTTGGCGGTGACCTTGCTGCTGTCGGGGGCGCGCAGGTCGTGCTTGCGATCCTTGACCAGCTTGCGGATGTGCCGCTCGGGCAGGCCGTGGAAGGACAGCAGCAGGTGGTCGTAGGGCTCCTGCAGATAGGGCTCGACGCTGGCCGCCAGCGCCGCCTGGTATTCCGGACGGTCGTAGAACGGCGGCAGGATCTTCAGCGTCAGCGGCAGCTGGTGGGCCTGGATCACCCGCCGCGCCTCGACGATGGCGGTGGTGGTGGTGCTGTCGGCGAATTGCGGATAGAGCGGCGCATAGGTCACCTCGCGGATGCCCTGGCTGGCCAGGCGCTTGAGCACCGTTTCCACCGAGGGTTCGCCGTATCTCATGCACAACTCCACCGGACCGTGCCGCCAGAGTGGCCGTACCGCCTCCTGCAACCGGCGGCTGAGCACGATCAGCGGCGAGCCATCGTCCCACCAGATCGACTCATAGGCCTCGGCCGAGGCGGCGGGTCGCTTGATCAGCACCAGGGATACCAGCAGCCGGCGCAGCGGCCAGGGCAGATCGACCACATAGGGGTCCATCAGGAACTGGTTCAGATAGCGCTTCACGTCGGGGACGTGGGGCGAATCGGGCGAACCCAGGTTGGCGAGCAGCAGAGCGTTGGTAGTCATCGTGAATCCTTGGCAGCGAGCAGGTCGGCCAGGGCCGCATCCAGCTCGGGATAGCGAAAGACATACCCGGCCGCGAGCAGGCGCTCGGGGCGGGCGCGCTGACCACCCAGCAGGAGGATGGACAGCTCTCCCATCAGGCGCAGGGCGAAGGCGGGAATCAGCAATCGCGCCGGGCGCCGCAAGGCCCGTCCCAGCGCTTCGGTGAATTCCCGGTTGCGGACCGGCTGGGGGGCACAGAGATTATAGGGACCCTGGGCATCGCTTCGGTTGAGAAGAAAATCGATGGCCCAGATTTGATCCTGCAAATGAATCCAGGGCATCCACTGGCGTCCATTGCCCAGGCGCGCGCCCAGCCCGAAACGGAAGGGCGGCAGCAGGCGCAGCAGGAAGCCGTCGTCGGCGGCCAGCACCAGGCCGGTGCGCAGGTTGACCGCGCGGATGCCCAGCTTCTCGGCTTCGTTGGCGACCTGCTCCCAGGCCAGGCACAACTCGCCGGCGAAGTCGGGACCGGCCAGGCTGTCCGCCTCGCTCACCGGCTTCTCGCCGCTGTCGCCATAGAAGCCGGTGGCCGAGCCGGACAGCAGGACCGCGGGTTTCTGCGGACGGCCACGCAGCCACTCGATCAGGTGCTCGGTGGTACCGATGCGGCTCTGCCAGAGTTCGGCCTTGCGACCTTGGGTCCAGGGCTTGTCGGCGATGGGGGCGCCGGCCAGGTTGACCACCGCATCCAGGTGTTCGTCGCCCAGCGCCTCCAGTTGGTCAATGCCGCGCACCCCGGGTCCGCATTCGCGCGCCACCCGCCCCGGGTCGCGACTGAGCACGGTGAGTTGGTGCCCGGCGGCCGCCCATTGGCGGCACAGCGCACGGCCGATCAATCCGGTGCCACCGGTCAGCAGGATATGCATGTCGTCACTTCCTTCTCGTATTGCCCTGCCGCCCGTATGCATCTGAACGAAGGGAAGAGGATTGTTTGGTATGGTCGTGGGTCGAAAGATCCAGAACGGTTGCCAGTCGTAGCCGTAGAGCCCTTGCGCGCGCAAACGTTCGACAAGGGCGAATCGTCAGACAAGCGAGGTCCATCATGACTGCCCCCATCGCCATCGTTGGCGCAGGAATAGCCGGACTTGCCGCGGCCCAGACGCTGATTCGCGCCGGGCAGCAGGTCCAGATCTTCGACAAGAGTCGCGGCAGCGGCGGCCGCATGGCCAGCAAGCGCAGCGAAGCCGGCGCCCTCGACCTGGGCGCCCAGTATTTCACCGCCCGCGACCGGCGCTTCATCGACGCCCTCAACGAGTGGCGTCGAGCCGGTTGCGCGGCCGAATGGAACCCGGCGCTCTACCAGTATCGCGACGGTCGCCTGAGTCCGTCCCAGGACGAGCAGCCGCGCTGGGTCGGGGTGCCGCGCATGAGCGCCATCACCCGCCACCTGCTGGCCGATCTGCCGGTCACCTTCGACTGCCGCATCACCGAGGTCTTTCGCGGGGCCCAGCACTGGCACCTGCTGGATGCCGGCGGCGAGACCCACGGGCCCTTCGCCCAGGTCATCGTCGCCATGCCGGCGCCCCAGGCCACGGCGCTGCTGTCCAGCGTGCCCAAGCTGGCGGCCACCGTGGCCGGTGTCAGCATGGAACCGACCTGGTCGGTGGCCCTGGCCTTTCCCACGCCCCTGCAGACCCCGGTGGAAGGCTGTTTCGTGCAGGACAGCGAACTGGACTGGCTGGCGCGCAATCGCTGCAAGCCCGAGCGCGACACCACCCTGGACACCTGGGTCCTGCATGCCACCAGCGCCTGGAGCAAGGCGCACCTCGACGCCTCGAAGGACGAGGTGATCGAACGCCTGCATGGCGCCTTCGCCGAACTGATCGGCTGCCCGTTGCCGGCGCCGACCTTCAGCCTGGCCCATCGCTGGCTCTATGCCCGCCCCGCGCAACCCCACCAGTGGGGCGCCCTGGGCGATCCCGACATGGGCGTCTTCGTCTGTGGCGACTGGTGCTCCAGCGGTCGGGTGGAAGGTGCCTGGTTGAGTGGTCATGAGGCCGCGCAGCAGCTCCTGGGCAGTCTGGATTAATCGACGAAGCGTACGCCGTCTGTAACCTGCAGCGAATCTTTTACCGCAGCCCCCTGTCGAAAGTTGCACCAAACTTGTACAAATAGGAAAACCTTGTACAAGAAAATACACGACAGGGGATCTCCATGGTTGCCAACGCCTCCTCCAGCCTGCCCCGCCCGCGCCTGGGTATCAGTGCCTGCCTGCTGGGTGACGAAGTCCGCTACAACGGTGGACACAAGGAATCCCGGCTCTGCAGCCAGACCTTCGCCGAGCACTTCGATTTCGTCCGGGTCTGCCCGGAAATGGCCATCGGCCTGGGCACGCCTCGCGAACCCATCCGTCTGGTGGGCGACTCCCAGGCGCCGCGCGCCGTGGGTACCGTCGACCCCAGCCTGGACGTGACCGCCGCCCTGACCGGCTACGGGGAAAAGATGGCGGGCGAGCTGACCGACCTGTCCGGCTTCATCTTCATGCAGAAATCGCCCTCCTGCGGCATGGAGCGCGTCAAGGTCTACCACGCCAACGGCCAGGGCAGCGAAACCGATGGCCGCGGTCTGTTCGCCGCCGCCATCATGCGTCTACAACCGGACCTGCCAGTGGAAGAAGCCGGCCGGCTGAACGATGCGGTGCTGCGGGAAAACTTCGTCACCCGCGTCTTCGCCCATGCCCACTGGCAGCAACTGCTGCAACAGGGTCTGACGGCGCGGGCGCTGCTGTCCTATCATTCGCGTTACAAGTACCAGCTCATGGCCCACGACGCCCATCGTGCGCGGGCCCTCGGTCAGCTGGTCGGCAGCATCGGCCAGCGCAACCTGGACGAGCTGGGGAAGGAGTATTTCAGCGGCCTGATGGCTGCCCTGAAGAAGTGCGCCACCCGTGGTACCCATTGCAATGTGCTCTATCATCTATTCGGTTATCTGCGTCGGGTCCTGAGCGACAGCGAGAAGCAGGAAATGCAGCAACTGATCGAGCAGTACCACGAGGGCATCGTGCCCCTGGTCGTGCCCCTGACGCTGCTCAAGCACCACTTCCGCCAGCATCCGGATCGTTATGTGAACGAGCAGGCCTATCTCCAACCGCACCCCGAACGTCTGAGTCTGCGAAATGCCATCTAGCGCCACTCCCTTGCCTTCGTCGTCGAACGGCGAAGATCAGGACTACCAGTCCGCTCTCCACGAGGGCTGGCTGCCCATCCGGGAAATCGCCCGGCGCACCGGTGTGAATGCCGTGACGCTGAGGGCCTGGGAGCGGCGCTATGGCTTGCTGGTCCCCAAGCGCACGCCCAAGGGCCATCGCCTGTACAGCGAGGCCCATGTGGTCCGCGTGCAGCAGGTCCTCGCCTGGATCGCCCGCGGTGTGGCGGTCAGCCAGGTCAAGGGGCTGCTCGACGAACAACGGCCCGCGGTGATCCCCAGCGATACGCCCTGGCAGGCCATTCACCAGGAGATGATTGACGCCATCGGCCGACTGGCCTCGCGTGCGCTGGACGAAGCCTACAACCGCGCCGCCTCGCTCTATCCACCGCGGGTGCTGCTGGACCAGTTGCTCTGGCCGCTGCTGCGGGAGCTGGAGCGCCTGAGCCAGGCGACCGACGATGGTCGCCTGCAACAGGTGTTCTTCCAGTCCTGGCTGCGCAGCAAGCTGGGTGCGCGGATCTACCACAGCCAGCACAGTCTCAGAGGCGCGCCCCTGGTGCTGCTGAATCTCGACGAGACCCCGATGAGCACCTCGTTGTGGCTCTGCGCCTGGCTGATCAGCGCCGCGGAATGCCCGGTAGAACTGGTGGAGTGGTCGGTTCCCGCGGGCAATCTGGATCGCCTGGTCGAACAACTCGAACCCCGGGCACTGATCCTCTGTCGTGACAGCCGTCCCGACAGCGAGCTGCGGCGCCAGCTGCAGACCTTCGCCAATCGCCATGCGCGCCCCTGCCTGACGCTTGGTGCGCTGGGTGAATCCCTTACTGCCGATGCCGCGCCGGCGCGCAGCCCCGGCGAAGCCTTCGATCGCCTGCAGAGTGCCGGGCTGCTGCATCAGGAACGCCATGCATGAATCAGCTCGTCTGGTTTCGAACTGACCTGCGCACCCTCGATCATCCCGCTCTCCATGCCGCCACCGAACAGGGCCCGGTGGTCGCCGTCTTTCTGCTGAGTCCTGCCCAATGGCAGGAGCATGACGAGGCGGCGGTCAAGGTCGACTTCTGGCTGCGCAACCTTGCCGAACTGAGCAAGACGCTCAAGTCCCTCGGTATCCCCTTGCTGATCCGCAGTGCCGAGCACTGGGCGCAGGCCCCCCAGGTGCTGCTCGACCTGGCCCGGGAGCTGGGCGCC
This sequence comes from Pseudomonas aestiva, assembly GCF_039908605.1. Classification (NCBI taxonomy): domain Bacteria; kingdom Pseudomonadati; phylum Pseudomonadota; class Gammaproteobacteria; order Pseudomonadales; family Pseudomonadaceae; genus Pseudomonas; species Pseudomonas aestiva. The sequence continues at coordinate 4,341,231 of NZ_CP150916.1, forward strand.
GAACACCTGCATTTCAATGACGAATACGGGATCAACGAAGCCGCCCGTGACGACGCCGTGGTCAAGGCCTTCGAAGACGCTGGCCTGGCGACCCATCGCTATCTGGACCAGACGCTGTTCGCGCCGGGGACGGTGCTGACCAAGAGCGGTGGCTACTTCAAGGTTTTCGGCCAGTTCAGGAAGACCTGCCTGGCCCGCCTGGAGACCGGTCTGCCGACGCCCCTGCCAGCCCCGGGCAAGCAGCGCAAGAGCCCGGTCCCTTCGGACAAGCTGCCCACCGCGGTCGAGGGTTTCGCAGCCACCGCCGCCGACCTGCAAGGGCTATGGCCCGCAGGGGAAGAGGAAGCACTGCAGCGTCTGGAAGCCTTCATCCGGGATGATCTGGAAGACTATCAGCGGGCGCGGGACATTCCCTCCGAACCCGGTACCAGCCAGTTGTCGGCCTATCTCAATGCCGGGGTGCTGACGCCTCGCCAGTGCCTGCAGGCGGCGGTCCGCGCCAACGATGGCCTGCTCAGCGGCGGCAAGCAGGGAGCGGCCACCTGGATCACCGAGTTGCTCTGGCGCGAATTCTATCGTCACGTGCTGGTGGGTTACCCCTGGGTTTCCCGGCACCAGCCATTCAACCGGGATCTGACCGCCCTGCCCTGGCGTGACGACCCCGAAGGCCTCGCAGCCTGGCAACAGGGGCGCACCGGGATTCCCATCATCGATGCCGCCATGCGCCAGCTCTTGCAGACCGGCTGGATGCACAATCGCATGCGCATGCTGACGGCCATGTTCCTGTGCAAGAACCTGCTGATCGACTGGCGCCAGGGTGAGCGCTGGTTCATGCGGCAGCTCATCGATGGCGACCTGGCCTCCAACAACGGCGGCTGGCAGTGGAGCGCCTCCACCGGTACCGATTCGGTGCCCTATTTCCGGGTATTCAACCCGCACACCCAGGCGTTGAAGATCGATGCCCGGGGCGACTATGTGCGGACCTGGATACCGGAATTGGCTGACCTCAAGGGCAAGGCCGTGCATACCCCGGGGGGCCGCTACCTGACGCCCCTGGTGGACCTGGGCGAGAGTCGTCAGCGCGCGCTGGCCGCCTACCGCGGCATGGCGCGGAAGAAGGACACGAAAAAGCCGGACTAGGTCCGGCTTTTTTCATATCAGCCCTGGATCAGAGAGTATGGCTGTAGAAAAGCGCATAGGACTCGATGCCATCGTTGGGCTGTTTGATGCCGGCGTTGGAGTAGTGAGTCGCACGGATGCCGACGCGCTGGGTGTCGCCGATCTTCAGGCCCAGGCCGATACGGTCTTCGAAGTTGAAGGCAGAACCCAGGTCCTGCTCGCCAACCTTGGTGCTGGAGAAGACGGCGACGCCGATACCGGCTTCGACGAAGGGCTTCACCTGGCCCTGGCCGAATTCGTAGACGAACACCGGGGCGAAGGACAGCGAATGCTGGTCGGAAGACCGGCCGTTGTCACCTTCCCAGTAGGTGTAGCCCGCATCCCAGTAGCCGGTCAGGCGACCGGTGGAGCTCTGCCACCAGCTCCTGTCCCAATTCCAGCCGGCACCGATACGGTAGGTCATGCCGCTCTGGCTGGTGGCACCGACTGCCCCGGTGATTTCCACAGCCTGTGCCGATGCGATGCCACCCAGAGAAAGCGCGGCGGCTACTGCGAGGGAAAGCAATTTGTTCATGAGAGTGCCCTTATGGATGTTTCTAGTTTTTACGAACTGGGAGCATTGACCATCAAGACGTGAAGGTGTTCACAGCCCTGGATATCTTTACCTACAAGGTCGGATGCTAGTCGCTGGCCCGGCATTTGGCGAGTGAAACCCGGAGGGAAAAGTCAGACGAACGCCTTTACCTCGGCCCCTGCCGGCCAGAGCTGCGGCAACACGGCGCGAAGCTCGGCGGGGTCGCCCGAGGTCCAGAATCGCGTAGGGCCGGCCGGCCCTTCCGCCAGGCGTCCGTCCCGCGCCAGCAGACTGTGCAGGCGCCGCGCCACGGCGGCGCCGGTGTCCACCAGGATGACCTGCGGTGGCACCAGTTCGGCCAGCAAGGGACGCAGGAAGGGATAGTGGGTGCAGCCCAGGATCAGGGTGTCGCACTGCGCCGCCAGCAAGGGGGCGAGAAAGCCCTCCAGCAGGCGCCGGGTCTCGGGGCCGTGCAGATCGCCGCGCTCGACCTGTTCCACCAGTCCCGGACAGGGCTGGGTCAACACCTGGACGCCCAGGGCGAAGCGGTCCAGCAAGGCGGCGAACTTGGCGCTCTGCAGGGTACCGGTGGTCGCCAGCACCCCGACCCGGCCATTGCGGGTCGCCGCCGCGGCGGGCTTGACCGCGGGTTCCATGCCGACGATGGACCAGCGTGGATAGCGTTCGCGCAGATCGGCCACGGCCGCCACGGTGGCGGTGTTGCAGGCCACCACCAGGGCCTTGGCGCCCTGCGCGTGCAGCCGCGCCGCGATCAGCTGGCAGCGCTCGCGGATGAAGGCAGGGGTCTTTTCGCCATAGGGAATATGGCCGCAATCGGCGACGTAATGCAGGGTTTCCGCCGGTAGCAGCTGACGGATCTCCGCCAGCACCGACAGGCCGCCGACGCCCGAGTCGAAGACCCCGACCGGCGCCTCGTCAGCCATGGCGGGCGCCGCACACCGGGCAACCCGGATCGCGCTTGACCCGCAATTCGCGGAAGCGACTGCCCGCCGCATCCACCAGCAGCAGCCGCCCCACCAGGGGCTCGCCGAAGCCGGCCAGGAGCTTGAGCGCTTCCAGCGCCTGCAGACTGCCCACCAGCCCCACCACCGGACCCAGCACCCCGGCTTCGCTGCAACTGAGCTCGGCTTCGCTGCCCTCGCCATAGAGACAGTGATAGCAGGGGCTGTCGGCGCGACGCGGATCGAAGACGCTGAGCTGGCCTTCCAGGCGAATGGCGGCGCCGCTCACCAGCGGGCGTCCCTGAGCCACGCAGGCGGCATTCACCGCCGCCCGGGTGGTGAAGTTGTCCGAGCAGTCCAGCACCAGATCCACCAGGGCGATGCGCGCCGCCAGACTGTCGGCGTCCAGCGCTTCGCGCAGCGGCACCAGGCGCACTTCGGGATTGAGCGCCGCCAGCCGCTGCAGGGCGGAATCCACCTTGCCCTGGCCGATACGGCTTTCATCGTGCAGCACCTGGCGCTGCAGATTGCTCAGATCGACCTGGTCGAAGTCGGCCAGGTGCAATTCGCCGACGCCGGCGGCGGCCAGATAGAGCGCCACCGGCGAACCCAGACCGCCAAGGCCGACGATGAGCACCCTGGCGTCTTTCAGCCGCAATTGTCCGGCGATATCCACCTGGGCCAGCAGGATCTGCCGGCTGTAGCGCAGCAGTTCGCCGTCGCTCAGCATGGCCGACGCCCTCCGCTGATGCGTTCGTGACCACCCAGGTCCTGGCGACTCTCGACCTCGACGAAGCCCTGGCGAACCAGCAGATCGCGCACCGCGGCGGCCTGGTCGAAGCCGTGCTCCAGCCACAGCCAGCCATCCGGCTGCAGGTGCGCGGGCGCCGCCGCGACCAGTTCGCGGATATCGTCCAGGCCATCGACGCCGGCCACCAGGGCGCTGCGCGGCTCGAAACGCACGTCGCCCTCATCCAGATGGCGATCGCTGCCGGCGATATAGGGGGGATTGCTGACGATAAGGTCGAACCGCTGTCCGGCGAGGGCGCCGAACCAGTGACTCTGCTGAAAGACCGCATTGCCCAGGCGCAGGCGCTGGGCATTGCGTCGCGCCAGTTCCACCGCCGCCGCGATGCGATCCACGCCGCTGACCTGCCAGCGCGGTCGCTCATGGGCCAGGGCCAGGGCGATGGCACCGGTGCCGGTGCCCAGGTCCAGTACCCGCGCCTCGTCGGCCAGGGGCAATGCCAGGGCGGTTTCCACCAGCACCTCGGTATCGGGGCGGGGGATCAGGGTGTCGGGACTCACTTCCAGATCGAGCGACCAGAAGCCTTGCTGGCCAAGGATATAGGCCACCGGCTCACCCTGCCGGCGCCGTTCGAGATCGGCCCGAAAACGCGCCAGGGCCTCGCGCGGCACCAGCTTTTCCGGCCAGGTGCGCAGGTAGCTGCGCGGCTTGTCCAGGGCAGCGGCCAGCAGCAATTCCACGTCGAGCCGGGCGCTGGGTGAATCCGGCAGCTGGCTTTCGCGCAACAGGGCGCCGACGGTGGCCATGGCTCAGTCTCCCAGCGCCGCCAGCTGGTCGGCCTGGTATTCCTGCAGCAGCGGATCGATGATCTGCTGGACGTCACCGTTGACCACCTCGCCCAGCGAATAGAGGGTCAGGTTGATGCGGTGATCGGTCACCCGGCCCTGGGGAAAGTTGTAGGTGCGGATGCGCTCGGAGCGGTCGCCCGACCCCACCAGCAGCCGGCGGGTATCGGACATTTCCTTGTGCGCCGCCGCGTCCTGCTGGTCATTGAGCTTGGCCGACAGCCAGGCCATGGCCTTGGCGCGGTTCTTGTGCTGAGAGCGCTCTTCCTGGCACTCCACCACGATGCCGGTGGGCAGGTGGGTGATGCGCACCGCGGAGTCGGTCTTGTTGACGTGCTGACCGCCCGCGCCGGAGGAGCGATAGGTGTCGACGCGCAGATCGGCCGGATTGATCTCGATGGCCTGCTGTTCGTCCGGCTCCGGCAGCACCGCCACGGTGCAGGCCGAGGTGTGGATGCGGCCCTGGGATTCGGTCTCCGGGACCCGCTGCACCCGGTGCGCACCGGACTCGAACTTGAGCTTGGCGTAGACGCTGTCGCCTTCGACCCGGGCGATCACCTCCTTGAAGCCACCGTGCTCGCCCTCGTTCTCCGAGAGCACCTCAAGGCGCCAGCCCTGGCGCTCGGCATAGCGCGAGTACATGCGGAACAGATCGCCGGCGAAGATCGCCGCCTCGTCGCCGCCGGTACCGGCGCGGATTTCCAGGAAGACGTTGCGGCCGTCGTTGGGATCCCGCGGCAGCATCATGCGCTGCAGTTCGTCTTCCAGCTCCTGCAGCCGCGCCTTGGCGGTGCCGACCTCTTCCTCGGCCATCTCGCGCAGATCCGGATCGTTGTCCTTGAGCAGCGCCTGGGCGCCCTCCAGGTCGGCCTGCACCTTGCGGTATTCGGTGAACGCCTGGTTGACCGGCTCGAGTTCGGCGTATTCCTTGGAATAGGCGCGGAACTGGGTCTGGTCGCTGATGACTTCGGCGTCGCCCAACAGCGCGGTCAGCTCCTCGAAGCGGTCCTGCAGACCGTCGAGCTTGTGCAACAGAGAGGTCTTCATGTCTTGTCCAAACCCTCGTCGAGGGCGAAGAGTTCCTGAGCCAGGGTCAGCGCATCGACGCGCCCCTCGGCGGATAGTTTCTTGAGCTGCACGCTCGGGGCGTGCATCAGCTTGTTGGTGAGGCTGCGTGCCAGGGCCGCCAGGGCCTCCTGGGGGTCGACGCCATTGGCCAGCTGGCGCTGGGCGCGCGCCAGTTCATCGTCGCGGATCTGCTCGCCCTGCTGGCGATAGGCGCGGACCACGTCCACCGCGGCGCGCTCGCGCAGCCGCTGCATGAAGTCCTCGACCCCGGCAAGCACCAGCTTTTCGGCCGCCTGGGCGGCGCCCTGGCGACTCTTGAGATTTTCCGCCACCACCTCGTGTAGGTCGTCCACCGTATAGAGGTAGACGTCTTCCAGCTCGCTCACCTCCGGCTCGATGTCGCGCGGCACGGCGATGTCGACCATGAAGATGGGCTTGTGGCGACGCTGCTTGAGTGCGCGTTCCACCGCGCCCTTGCCGAGGATGGGCAACTGGCTGGCGGTGGAACTGATGACGATGTCGCTGTTGACCAGTTCGTCGGGAATGTCGGCCAGCAGCACGGTATGGGCGCCGAATTCTTCCGCCAGGTGGCTGGCGCGCTCCAGGGTGCGGTTGGCGACGACGATGCGCCGCACGCCCTGCTCGTGCAGATGGCGGGCGACCAGGGTGATGGTCTCGCCGGCGCCGATCAGCAGCGCCTGGCTGCGACTGAGGTCGCTGAAGATCTGCTTGGCCAGGCTGACCGCGGCGAAGGCCACCGACACCGGATTCTCGCCGATCGCCGTGTCGGTACGCACCGCCTTGGCGGTATTGAAGGTGGCCTGGAACAGCCGGCCCAGCAGCGGACCGACGGTGCCGGCCTCACGCGCCACGGCATAGGCCGACTTGAGCTGGCCGAGGATCTGCGGCTCGCCCAGCACCATGGAATCCAGCCCCGCGGCCACCCGCATCATGTGGCGGACCGCAGCCTCGTCCTGGTGCAGATAGATGCTGGCGCGCAGGTCTTCCAGGGGCACCCGGTGATACTGGGCGAGCCAGGCCAGCACGGCTTCCGCCAGGCTGGGCTCCAGCTCCAGGTAGAGTTCGCTGCGATTGCAGGTGGACAGAATCGCCGCTTCGCGACTGTGGGTGGCCTGCTCCAGCTGGCGCAGGGCCTCGACCGTCTGCTCCGGAGTGAAGGCCACACGTTCGCGCACCTCAACCGAGGCGGTCTTGTGATTGATGCCGAGCGCGAGAAAGGCCATGGACGCAAGCAGTCGAACGGATTGGGGAAAGCCGAACATTGTCCTACGCGCGGGCGGTGGCGACAACCAGCAGCGACGAGACGTCGGACAATCGCCGTCATAGCCTGGGCGAATGAATCTTGCCGGGCAAAAGGCGTCAACAGCCTCGACCACCGCACTTCTCGGCCGGCCGCTGCGCATGCGCGACGCGGCCACGGCGACTCTTGTGGCATGATGGACCGACTGTAAAAAGGCCGCCTTGACCCTATGACCAGATACCTTGCGCTGCTGACGACCGCCCTGCTGCTCGCCGGCTGCCAGAACCTCGGCCGTCAGCCGACGCCCGCCGCCGCCATCCCGCCGCCCACCGCCAAGACCAGCACGCCGCAACCGGCCGGTTCCTTTCGCGAAGACACCCTCTATGACCTGCTGGTCGGCGAGCTGGCCGGGCAGCGCAACCGATTCGATATCGCCCTGACCAACTATGTCGAGCAGGCCAAGTCGACCCAGGACCCGGGAGTCGCCGAGCGCGCCTTCCGCATCGCCGAGTACCTGGGCGCCGATACCCCGGCGCTGGAAACCGCGCAGATCTGGGCGCGCAACGCCCCCGACAACCTGGATGCCCAGCGCGCCGCCGCCATCATGCTGGCCCGCGCCGGTCGCTATGACGAATCCATGGTCTACATGGAGCGCGTGCTCCAGGGCCAGGGCGACACCCACTTCGATTTCCTCGCCCTCTCGGCGGCGGAAACCGACGAGACCACCCGCGCCGGCCTGCTCAAGAGCTTCGACCGGCTGCTGGCCAAGTATCCGCACAACGGCCAGCTGCTGTTCGGCAAGGCGCTGCTGCTGCAGCAGGACGGCCGTGCCGACGAGGCCCTCAAGCTGCTGGAGCGCAATCCGGCGGCCAGGCGCGAAGTCGCGCCGCTGCTCCTGCGCGCCCGCCTGCTGCAGAGCCAGGACCGCAGCGCCGAGGCCCTGCCGCTGCTCGAAGCCGGCATCCGCCAGCACCCGGAAGACCGCCGCCTGCGCCTGGCCCATGCCCGGCTGCTGGTGGAGCTGGATCGCCTGGACCAGGCCAAGCGCGAATTCGCCGAGCTGGTCACCCAGTTCCCGGATGACGATGACCTGAGATTCTCGCTGGCGCTGGTCTGCCTGGAGGCCCAGGCCTGGCGCGAAGCCCAGATCTATCTCAAGGAACTGATCGACCGCGGCAGCCACGTGGATGCCGCGCACCTCAACCTGGGTCGCAGCTACGAAGAACTCGACCAGCCCGAGCAGGCGCTGGCCGAATACACCCAGGTCGGGCCGGGCACCGACTACCTGGCCGCCCAGCAGCGCCAGGCGGAAATCCTGCTGGGCAGCGGGCGCATCGCCGAAGCCCGTCAACGCCTGGCCGAGGCGCGCAAGCGCCAGAGCGAATACGCCGTGCCGCTCTATCTGCTGGAAGTCGAAGGCCTGGCCAGTGCCGACCAGACCGCCCTCGCCGACCAGACCGTGCAGCAGGCCCTGCAGCAGTATCCCAATGACCTCAACCTGCTCTATGTCCGCTCCATGCTGGCGGAAAAGCGCGGCGACCTCGGTCAGCTGGAAGGCGATCTGCGCTACATCATCGCCCACGACCCCGACAACGCCATGGCGCTCAACGCCCTCGGCTACACCCTGGCCGATCGCACCCCACGGCTGGCCGAGGCACGCCAGCTGATCGACAAGGCGCACCAGTTGAGCCCGGACGACCCGGCCATCCTCGACAGCATGGGCTGGATCCGCTATCGCCAGGGCCAGCTGGCCGACGCCGAACGCTATCTGCGCCAGGCCTACGAACGCTTCCCCGACGCCGAAGTGGCGGCCCACCTGGGCGAGGTGCTCTGGGCCCAGGGCAAGCGCAGCGAAGCGCGCAAGGTTTGGCGCGTGGGCCTCGACGCCGACGCCGATGACGCCATCCTGCGCAGTACCCTCAAACGCCTGACTGGAAGCGAAACCCTCCGATGATCCGCGTGCGTACCTTCGTCACCCTGTTGCTGCTCGCCCTGCTGGCCGGTTGCGCCAGCACCTCTCGCCAGGAGGCCGTGGAAGGCCAGGGCAATGCCGCCCAGTGGCAGGCTCATAAAAAACGTATCGCCGCCCTCGACGGCTGGCAGATCGACGGCAAGGTCGGCATCCGCGCCCCGCGCGATTCCGGCAGTGGCACCCTGTTCTGGCTGCAGCGCCAGGACTATTACGACATCCGCCTGGCCGGCCCCCTGGGCCGCGGCGCCACCCGACTCACCGGCCGTCCGGGCGCCGTCACCCTCGATGTCTCCGGCCAGGGCAGCTATCAGGCCGATTCCCCCGAAGCCCTGCTGGAACAGCAACTCGGCTGGCGCCTGCCGGTCTCGCACCTGCTCTGGTGGGTGCGCGGCCTGCCGGCGCCGGACAGTCGCAGCCAGCTGACCCTGGACGCCGACAGCCACCTGGCGCGTCTGGTACAGGACGGCTGGACCGTCGAATACACCCGCTACACCGAGCAGAACGGCTACACCCTGCCCGAGCGCCTCAAGCTCACCGGCAAGGACCTGGAAGTCATCCTGGTGGTGAAGACCTGGCAGCCGCGCGAGCTGGGCAAATGACCGCAGCGCCTGCCTTCACCCTGCCGGCACCGGCCAAGCTCAATCTGTTCCTGCACATCCTCGGCCGCCGCGCGGACGGTTATCACGAGCTGCAGACGCTGTTCCAGTTTCTCGACTGGGGCGACGACCTGGGCTTTGCCGGACGGGATGACGGCGAATTGCAACTGCACGACGGTCTGCCGGGCGTCGCCCCCGCGCAGAATCTCATCCTGCGCGCCGCCCGGCTGCTGCAGCAGGAAAGCGCCACGACCAAAGGCGCCGACCTCTGGCTGACCAAACGCCTGCCCATGGGCGGCGGTATTGGTGGCGGCAGTTCGGATGCTGCCACCACCCTGCTTGGCCTGAATCATCTCTGGGGCCTGGGCGCCAGCCTCGACGACCTGGCGGTGCTGGGGCTGCGCCTGGGCGCCGATGTGCCGGTATTCGTCCGCGGCCAGGCCGCCTTCGCCGAGGGCGTGGGGGAAAAGCTCACCCCGGTCGCCCCCCCGGAACCCTGGTATCTCGTGGCCGTGCCGCAAGTCTCTGTAAGTACAGCAGAAATTTTTTCAGATCCGCTGTTGACACGGGACACTCCCGCCATTAAAGTTTGCGCCGTTCTCAAGTGGTCAGGTCGAAACGACTGCCAGAGTACGGTCGAAAGGCGTTACCCGGAAATTTGTAACGCTTTGATCTTGCTAAACAAATTTGTTTCAGCTAGATTAACCGGCACTGGAGGTTGCATATTTGGAAGCTTTCCAAATAAGACCGAAGCTGATACAGTAGCTAGCCAGCTACCAGCATCACTTCCAGGCTTCGTAGCCAAAGGTAGCAACACTTCCATGTTGCACCGGGCGCTGGCAAGCCTGACCAGAGAATGAGTACAGCTAGTACTCTGCAAGACACAGGGGCGTCGCCAAGCGGTAAGGCAGCAGGTTTTGATCCTGCCATGCGTTGGTTCGAATCCAGCCGCCCCTGCCATTTTCCTTCCAAGACCCACCTCAAGCCGCAGGAACTGCAGCGTGTCCAAGATGATGGTCTTCACGGGGAACGCCAACCCCGATCTGGCACGGCGCATCGTGCGCCAGCTGCATATCCCTCTCGGTGACGTCTCCGTCGGAAAATTCTCCGATGGCGAGATCAGCGTCGAAATCAACGAGAATGTGCGGGGCAAGGATGTCTTCATCATCCAGCCCACCTGCGAGCCGACCAACGACAACCTGATGGAACTGGTGGTGATGGCCGATGCCTTCCGCCGCTCCTCGGCCACTCGTATCACCGCAGTCATCCCCTATTTCGGTTATGCCCGCCAGGATCGCCGTCCGCGCTCCGCACGCGTTGCCATCACCGCCAAGGTTGTGGCCGACATGCTGACCGTGGTGGGCATCAATCGCGTGCTCACCGTCGATCTGCACGCCGACCAGATCCAGGGCTTCTTCGATATTCCCGTGGACAACATCTACGGCTCCCCCGCCCTGGTGGATGACATCGAAGACCAGCGTTTCGAAAATCTGATGATCGTCTCCCCGGACATTGGCGGCGTGGTGCGTGCGCGTGCCGTGGCCAAGAGTCTGGGTGTGGACCTGGCGATCATCGACAAGCGTCGTCCCAAGGCCAACCAGTCGGAAGTGATGCACATCATCGGTGACATCCAGGACCGCACCTGCGTGCTGGTCGACGACATGGTCGATACCGCCGGCACCCTGTGCCACGCGGCCAAGGCCCTCAAGGAACACGGCGCCGCCAAGGTCCTGGCCTACTGCACCCACCCGGTGCTGTCGGGTCGGGCCATCGAGAACATCGACAACTCCGTGCTGGACGAGCTGGTGGTGACCAACACCATTCCGCTGTCCGCCGCGGCTCAGGCCTGCAGCCGTATTCGCCAACTGGACATCGCGCCGGTGGTGGCCGAGGCGGTACGCCGGATCAGTAACGAAGAATCCATCAGCGCGATGTTCCGTTAAGGAACAGCCGCTCTGGAAGCGCCCCGGAAGGCCGTGACGGTCTACCGGGGCTTTTTAGTCGGTAGGGCCGTGGAACTGGTCGCAAGTCCCGGTCTGCCGATTCCTTATCCTGGAGATTCACAATGTCTGATTTCACTCTGAATGCCGAAGTGCGTTCCGACCTGGGGAAAGGTGCGAGCCGCCGCCTGCGTCGTAATGCCGGTAACGTTCCCGCCGTGATCTACGGTGGCGACAAGGCTCCGACGTCCATCACCCTGGTCGGCAAAGACCTGGCCAAGATGCTGGAAAGCGAAGCCGCCTTCGCCAGCGTCATCACCCTGAAGGTTGATGGCAGCAACGAAAGCGTGCTGGTCAAGGCCCTGCAGCGTCACCCCTCCAAGGGCTACGTCATGCACGCCGACTTCCTGCGCGTCATCGCCGGTCAGAAGCTGACCGCTCACGTGCCCCTGCACTTCATGAACCAGGAAACCTCCGTGGGCGTGAAGCAACAGGGTGGCGAGATCCTGCACACCATCAACGAAGTCGAAGTTTCCTGCCTGCCGAAAGACCTGCCGGAATTCATCGAAGTCGACATGGCCAAGGTCGCCCTGGACCAGATCGTTCACCTGAGCGACCTGAACGTCCCGGCTGGCGTCGAGCTGGTGTCCCTGGCCCACGGCAGCGATCTGCCGGTTGCCAGCATCCACATGCCGCGCATCCGTGAAGAAGCTGCTGACGGCGCTGCCGAAGAAGGCGCTGCCGAGTAAGTTCTCGCACGCCTGAAAGAGAAGGGCTCCTGACATGACTGCCGTCCAACTGATCGTCGGCCTGGGTAATCCGGGCCCCGAATACGACCAGACTCGGCACAATGCAGGGGCCCTTTTCGTTGAGCGACTGGCAGCCGCCCAGGGCGCGAGCCTGGCTGTCGACCGCAAGTATCATGGCCTGGTGGGGCGCTTCCGCCACGCGGGCAACGATGTTCGTCTACTCATCCCCACCACCTACATGAACCGCAGCGGCCAGGCCGTGGCGGCGCTCGCCGGCTTTTTCCGCATCCCGCCGGCAGCCATCCTGGTGGCCCACGACGAACTCGACCTGCCACCCGGCACCGCACGCCTCAAGACCGGCGGCGGCCATGGGGGGCATAACGGACTGCGCGACATCATCGCCCAGCTCGGCAATCAGAACGGCTTCCAGCGTCTGCGCCTGGGCATCGGCCATCCGGGGCATGCCAGCCTGGTCTCCAACTTCGTGCTGGGCCGCGCACCGCGCAGCGAGCAGGACCTGCTCGACACCAGCATCGATGCCGCCCTGGAGGTGGTTCCGGAGCTGCTGACCGGCGACCTGACCCGCGCCATGCAACGCCTGCACAGCCGCAAGGCCTGACCTACCCTACCCTCTTCCTTTTCTTCCGCGAGGACACACACCATGGGATTCAATTGCGGCATCGTCGGCCTGCCCAACGTCGGCAAGTCCACCCTGTTCAATGCCCTGACCCAATCTGGTATCGCGGCAGAAAACTTTCCCTTCTGCACCATCGAGCCCAACAGCGGCATCGTTCCCATGCCCGATGCGCGGCTGAACGCCCTGGCGGAGATCGTCAAACCCGAGCGGGTGATCCCCACCACCATGGAGTTCGTCGACATCGCCGGGCTAGTGGCCGGCGCCTCCAAGGGTGAAGGTCTGGGCAACAAGTTTCTCGCCAACATCCGCGAGACCGACGCCATCGCCCACGTGGTGCGCTGCTTCGAAGACGAGAACGTCATCCACGTGTCGAACTCGGTGGATCCCAAGCGGGACATCGAGGTGATCGACCTGGAGCTGATCTTCGCCGACCTCGACAGCTGCGAGAAGCAGCTGCAACGCGTGACCCGCAACGCCAAGGGCGGTGACAAGGAAGCCCTGGCGCAGAAGGCCCTGCTGGAACAGCTGATCCCCCACTTCGAGGCCGGCAAGCCTGCCCGCAGCCTGCTGAAGGGCCTGGACGAGGAGCAGAAGCGCCTGGTGCGCAGCTTCCACCTGCTGACCAGCAAGCCGGTGATGTACATCGCCAACGTCGCCGAAGACGGCTTCGAGAACAACCCGCACCTGGATGTGGTCCGGGCCATCGCCGAAGAAGAAGGCGCCGTGGTGGTGCCGGTATGCAACAAGATCGAGGCGGAAATCGCCGAACTGGACGACGACGAGGAAAAGCAGATGTTCCTCGAGTCCATGGGCATGGAAGAGCCGGGCCTGAACCGGGTGATCCGCGCCGGCTACGAACTGCTCAACCTGCAGACCTACTTCACCGCCGGGGTGAAGGAAGTCCGTGCCTGGACCGTCCGCGTCGGCGCCACCGCGCCCCAGTCGGCCGCCGCCATCCACACCGATTTCGAGAAGGGCTTCATCCGCGCCGAAGTGGTGGCCTATGCCGATTTCATCGCCTTCAAGGGCGAGAACGGCGCCAAGGAAGCCGGCAAGTGGCGCCTGGAAGGCAAGGAGTACATCGTCAAGGACGGTGACGTCATGCACTTCCGCTTCAACGTCTAAGCGACGGCGAACGCCAGAACCCCCTCCTCACCGCAAGGTGGCGAGGGGGTTTTCTTTTGCCCGTTCGCCAACGGCCTGGCTGACACCGGACGCCTGGCGATTTGGCACAATGACGGCGATCCGACCGCCGTCGAACGTCTCCCGCTGCCTGGATACCGCCATGAATTTCGAAGACCTGCGCCTGTTCGTCACCACCCTGAACGAGGGCAGCTTCACCGCCGCCGCCGACAAGCTGGGGCTGTCCAAGCAATACGTCAGCCGGCGGACCCTGTTGCTGGAGGAAAGTCTTGGCGTGCGGTTGATCAATCGCACCACGCGGCGCCTGCAGGCGACCGAGTTGGGGATGCTGCTCTACGAGCGAGCGGTGAAGATCCTCGAAGACGTCAACGACACCGAGGAGTTGCTCTCCAGCCGGCGGACGGTGCCCCAGGGGGTGCTGAGAGTCAGTGCGCCCATGACCTTTGGCACCCTGCACCTGAGTCCCCTGCTGCCGGATTTTCTCTCGGCCTATCCGCAGATCCGCCTGGAGCTGGATCTCAATGACCGGGCGGTGGATCTGCTCGCCGAGGGCTACGACATGTCGATCCGCATCGGCACCCTGGCCGATTCCAGCCTGATCGCCAAGCGACTGACCGAGATGCAGCTGGTGACCTGTGCCAGTCCGGATTATCTGCAGAAGGCGCCGCCGCTGCTGCAGCCGGAGGATCTGGCCGAGCACAGCTGTCTGCTCTATGGCCATGGTCGCCAGGTGGAATGGCGCTTTCAGCGTGGAGGCAAGCCGCTGGTGCTGCCCATGCAGGGTCAGCTCAGGGCCAACAACGGTGAGGTGGTGCGGGATGCGGCCATCGCCGGTCAGGGCATCGCGGTGCTGCCGACCTTCATCATCGGCGCGGCGCTGGCCTCAGGGGCGCTGGTGCAGGTGCTGGAAGACTTCGCCCTGCCCAGCGCGGCGGTCTATGCGGTCTATCCCCAGCATCGTCAGTCGGCGCGCATCGTCCAGCTGTTCTCGGACTATCTGCGCGACCGCCTGACGGTCGGGCCGACTCACGCCACGGCGCCGCGGGTCGGTTGACGCTGGGGCCACTGCTGGAGGGTTCGCTCGGCGCCGTCGGCAGCCAGGCGCTGGCCATCCAGACGCTGCTGCTGACGCTGGATCGCCGGCTGCAGACTGCGCTCGGCGCCGTTTTCAGCCAGGGCACGCCGCGGGTCGAGACGCTGCTGCTGGCGCTGGATCGACGGCTGCAGGCTGCGATCGGTGCCGTTCTCGGCCAGGGTGCGATCCTGCTGCTGGTGCTTTTCGATCAGCGAACCCAGGGGGCGCAGGGCGCTTTCCTCGGCCTGGGCGGATTGGGCGATGGCGGTGGTGAGCAGAGTGGCGGCGAACAGAGCGGTGAGGGCTTTCATGGCGAGTACCTGTGTCGGGTGGGTGTGGACTCATTGTCGCCAGCCCACCCCGCGCCTAGAAATCGTCCCGCGGGATAGCGATCATCGACCACGCTGATGATGGCGCTCAGGCCCGCGCCTGACGCTGGCGCAGCAGGAACAGGCACCAGACGGCCAGCGCCGTGGCGGCCAGCAGGCAGCCGGCCAGGCTGACGCCGGTCCAGCCGAAGTGCTCGTACAGCCGCGCCGACAGCAGCGAACCCAGGGAGCCGCCGAGGAAGTAGCCGGTCATGTAGCCGGCGTTGAGGCGACTACGGGCTTCCGGGCGCAGGCGATAGACCACGTTCTGGTTGCTGACGTGGCTGAGCTGCACGGCGAGATCCAGCACCAGGATGCCGACCAGCAGCGCCGCTAGCGACTGCTGGGCGAAGGCCAGGGGCAGCCAGGCCAGGGTCAGGGAAGCCAGACCGATGCTGGTGGCGAGACCACCCTTGCCCTGGTCGGCCATGCGCCCGGCCAGGTTGGCGGCCAGGGCGCCCACGGCGCCGGCGAGACCGAACAGGCCGATGGTGCCGTCGCTGAAGCCATAGGGTTCGGCGGCGAGCAGAAAGGCCAGGGGCGTCCAGAACACCGCGAAGACGGCGAAGCCCAGACAGCCCAGCAGGGTGCGCAGACGATGCAGGGGTTCGTCTCGCAAGAGCACGAACACCGAGCCCAGCAGCCGTGGGTAGCTCAGGCCCGCCGACTGCTGATAGCGCGGCAGCGCCAGGCGCAGGGCCAGGGCGGTGGCCAGCATCAGACCGGCCGCCACGGCATAGACGGTGCGCCAGTCGCCCAGGGACGAGAGCGCCCCGGCCACGGTACGGGCCAGCAGGATGCCGAGGATGAGGCCGCTCATCACGGTGCCTACCGCCCTGCCCCGCTGCTCCGGCGCGGCCAGGGTGGCGGCGAAGGGCACCAGCACCTGGGCCACCACCGAGAAGAGCCCGGTCATGGCGGTGCCCACTAGCAGCCAGGTCAGACTGGTGGCGGTGGCGCTCAGGGCCAGGCCGGCGGCGGCGATCACACTCATGGTGACGATCAGCCGGCGGCGCTCCAGCAGATCGCCCAGGGGCACCAGCAGCAGGAGCCCGGCGGCGTAGCTGAGCTGGGCGGTGGTGACGATGCTGCCGGCCTGGGTGTAGCTGAGGTCGAAGCGCTGGGCGATGGTGTGCAGCAACGGCTGGTTGTAGTAGTTGCTGGCCACCGCGATACCGGTGGCGACGGCCATGAGCAGGGTCAGCCAGCGGCTGAGAGGAGGCGTGGGGTTCGACATCCGCGAGGTCCGGCATGGGAAAGGCTGGTCAGTATCGGACAACGGCAGCCATCGGTTAAATGAATCGTTAAGATGGTTTCGATCTCATTTCAAGATAGCGCCATGAACCTCAAGCAACTGGAATTCGCCGTCGCCCTAGCCGAGGAGCGCCACTTCACCCGCGCCGCCGAGCGTTGTCATGTGGTGCAGTCGGCGCTCAGTCACCAGATCGCCCGCCTGGAAGCCGAACTGGGCGCTACCCTGTTCGAACGCCTGCCGCGGCAGGTGCGCCTCACCCCCGCCGGCGAAGCGCTGCTGGTCCAGGCGCGGCAGGCGCTGGCCGTGGTGGAAAGGCTGCAGCAGGACGTGGCCGCCGCGGTCGGCGCCATTCGCGGCACCCTGACACTGGGCCTGATCTCCTCGGTGCCCCGTCTGGATATCGTCGAGTTGCTGGCCACCTTCCATGCCCGCCATCCCCAGGTGGACATCCGCCTGCGCCAGGACAAGAGCGAGACGCTGCTGGCGGCGGTGCGCGAGCGGCAACTGGATTTCGCCCTGATCGGCCTGTCGCGCCAGGTGGCCCTGGAGGCGGTGGCCAGCCGCCTGCTGCTCAGCGAGGAACTGGTGGCAGTGCTGCCGGCCACGCACGCTCTGGCGGGGCGGGAAAGGCTGTCGCTGCACGAGCTGGTGGATCTGCCGCTGGTGGACCTGCCCGCCGGCAGCGGGGCGCGGCGGCAGACCGACGAGGCCTTCGCCGCCCTGGGCCTGCCCCATCGGGTGCGTTTCGAGACGGGCAATATGCAGCTGCTGGAACGCTTCGTCCGCCGCGGTCTGGCCATCGGCCTGGTGCCTCAGAGTATCGCCAGCACCTTTGCCGGTCTGGCCCGGGTGCCGGTCAGCGATGCCCCGCAGCGCAACGTCCATGCCATCTGGTCGCCGCTGCCGACACCGGCGACGCGGGAATTCCTCAAGGTCCTGGAAGAGGCCCTGGTGGATTAGCTCCACTTACCAGCGGGCCGTGCAGCCGTTGAGGTGATGCGCGGGCTACGTGCCGGAGTATGGTCCGGTGACGGCCCCCTGGGGCGCGAGGCGCTTCCTGGTCCGCGATCCTGGTGGCCAGCCGATGCGATCGCGCCTAGGAGCCTGCGTAGGTTGGGCTGAGCACAGCGAAGCCCAACATGGCTCAAGACTGAACCTCCCCGTTGGGCTTCGACGATGGAGCTGTCTCAACCCAACCTGCGGTCTATCGCAGCCATGGCCAGAGCCTTTTCCAGGGGTAACGTCGCTGTGTGGGGCGTGCCCTCACCCCAACCCTCTCCTGGAGGGAGAGGGGGTTGTTCGAACAGGCATTCAGCTCTATCGGAGCCGTAGCCTGGAAAACGGCGCAGCCTTTTCCGGGAGTGACTTCAGTGTGCGGGGCGTGCCCTCACCCCCGACCCTCTCCCGGAGGGAGAGGGGGCTGTTCGAGCAGGCGTTCAGCTCTATCGGAGCCGTAGCCTGGAAAGCGGCGTAGCCTTTTCCAGGAATGACGTCGTTGTGCGGGGAGCGCCTTCACCCCAACCCTCTCATAGAGGGAGAGGAGAACCGAGCTGGTGTTCAGCGGCCGTGAAACGCTCGACAGCCTGCCGACCTGCCCTCAACCCTCGCTAACCGGCAGCCGGCGGACGAAGGTGCCCACCCGCCAGGCCAACTGCTCGCCCTGGCACTGCACCAGCAGATTGCGTACCGGATAGGACTGGCCGGCAATGCTGGCCTCGGCTTCCGCCTCGCTGGCGCCGTCAAGGTGGTTGCGGGCCAGCACCTGATAGCTGCCGGTGGCGCAACGCTCGGCAGCTTCGCCCGCGCAGCCGGACCAGCTGCCGAATACCCCGTTGCACTGCACCAGGTAGGCGGTGCGGCCATCCTGCAGGTAGGCGGTGTGGGAGCTGGCACAGCCGGCCAGCAGGGCGAGCGAGCCGGCGCAGGCCAGCAGGCGGAGGGTATTGCGAAGGGCGGCGAGGGACATGGGAGTGGCTCCAAACAATATGGAGCCATCGTAAGAAGCCAACGCCCTCGTCCATAAATCGTACCGGCGGATAGCGCTTATCGACGTGGCTGATGGTGCCCCCGGACGTCTCCGGTCAGGCGCGGACTTTTGTGATGCTCACCTTAAGTTTCTCGTAAGCGCTCCGGGGAGAGGCTAGCGATACAACCACTACAACCAAGGCTGCCTCCCCACTGACCCCGCGAGCCGCCAGGGCGTCGACAGCCCTTCGAGCAAGGAGATTGGCCATGTCTACCTGGACTTCTACACAGCGCAACGTGGCCTTCGCCACCTTTGCCAGCTGGACGATGGATGCATTCGACTTCTTCATCCTGGTCTTCGTCCTCAGCAACCTGGCGACGTATTTCCACAACTCGGTGACCGATGTCTCCCTGTCGATCATGCTGACCCTGGCGGTGCGTCCGATAGGCGCCCTGATCTTCGGGCGCCTGGCCGAGCGGCATGGGCGCCGGCCGATTTTGATGCTCAACATCGTGCTGTTCTCGGTGTTCGAGCTGCTGTCCGCCTGGTCGCCGACCTTCATGGCGTTCATGGCTTTCCGTCTTCTCTACGGCGTGGCCATGGGCGGGGTCTGGGGCGTGGCTTCGTCGCTGGCGATGGAAACCATCCCCGATCGCGCGCGCGGGCTGATGTCGGGGATCTTCCAGGCCGGCTATCCCTGCGGCTACCTGCTCGCCTCCATCGTCTTCGGCTTGTTCTTCACCACGGTGGGCTGGCGCGGCATGTTCCTGATCGGCGCCCTGCCGGTCCTGCTGCTGCCCTTCATCTACTTCAAGGTGCCGGAGTCGCCGGTGTGGCTGGCCGCGCGCGAGCGCAAGGAGAGTACTGCCCTGCTGCCAATCCTGCGCCAGCACTGGAAGATCTGCCTGTACATGGTGCTGCTGATGGCCTGCTTCAATTTCTTCAGCCACGGCACCCAGGACCTCTATCCCACCTTCCTCAAGGTGCAGCACCAGTTCGATGCCCATACCGTGAGTCTGATCGCCATCGGCTACAACATCGCGGCGATGCTCGGCGGCGTGCTCTTCGGTTCGCTGTCGGAACGCATCGGCCGCAAGAAGGCGATCATGCTGGCCGCACTGCTGTCGTTGCCGGTCCTGCCCCTGTGGGCCTTTTCCAGCGGCTCCTGGACGCTAGGCATCGGCGCCTTCCTGATGCAATTCATGGTGCAGGGCGCCTGGGGCGTGGTGCCCACCTATCTCAACGAACTGGTGCCGGGCAATGTGCGCGCCGTGCTGCCGGGCTTCGTCTACCAGATGGGCAACCTGCTGGCCTCGGTCAACGCTACCCTGCAGGCGCATATCGCAGCGGCCCACGGCGGCAACTATGGCCTGGCCATGGCGCTGGTGGCAGGCACCGTGGCGGTGCTGATCATCCTCTTCGTGGCCTTCGGCAAGGAGACCCGTGGCATGCAGATTTCCGGAGCGGTGGCCGAGCAGCCGGCTGGGCTCACGCAGCCGGTTCGCCCATGAATCTGATGATCTCGCCGCGCAGCCAGCGCTCGCCCGGGTCCTGGTCCTGGGCCGCGCGCCAGACCAGCGACAGCTTGGCCGGGACGATGGGAAACGGCGGTTCCTCGATGCGCAGGCCGCCGCCCGCAGCCAGCGCCCGGGCGGCGTAGTCGGGCACCGTGGCGAGCAATTCGCTGCCGGCCAGGAGCGCGCCGAGACCGTTGAAGTGGGGTACGCCCAGGGCCACCTTGCGACTGCGGCCGAGGCGCGCCAGGTCGTCGTCGATGTTGCCGCAGAGATCGCCGGACATCGACACCAGCACATGGGGCCGCGCGCAATAGTCATCCAGGGTCAGGGGCGCGGGATCGCGGTCGGCGCGCACCACCAGGGCGCGGATGTGCCTCAGGGTGCGGCACCTGGCATTGGCCGGCAGCTGGGTGGTGTAGCTGATGCCCAGGGACACCTCGCCACTGGCCAGCAGGCCGGGCAGCAGCAGGAAGTTGGCGTTGCGCACCACCATTACGCAGTGCGGCGCCACCTCGCGCAGATGGGCCAGCAGCGGCGGCAGCAGGCCGCACTCGACGTCGTCGGACATGCCCAGGCGAAACACGGCGCGACTGGCGCCGGGGTCGAAGTCGTCGACCTCGCTCAAGGCATTGGACAGGCCGTCCAGCGCCGGGCGCAGCCGTTCGAGAATGGCCAGGGCCCGCGGCGTGGGCTCCATCGCCCGCCCACTGCGCACCAGCAGGGGGTCGTCGAAGAATTGCCGCAGGCGCACCAGGGCGGCACTGATGGCCGGCTGGCCGAGAAAGAGCTTTTCCGCGGTGCGGGTAAGGTTGCGCTCGTGCATCAGGCTTTCGAACACCACCAGCAGGTGCAGGTCGATGCGGCGCAGGTCGTTGCGGTTCACGGCATCCCTCCGCGAAGGTCAGGCGCCGGGAGGGGCGCCTGACTGTCGTTTACCTTACTTGGCGGACAGCTTGGCGTAGCTGGTCATCAGGTTGCGGTAGTTGGGGATGTGGTTGGACAGCAGAGCGCCCAGGCCCTCGATGTCGTTGCGCCAGTCGCGGTGCAGCTCGCAGGCCACGCTGAACCAGTTCATCAGCTGCACGCCAGCGGCGCTCATGCGTGCCCAGGCGGCCTGTTGCACGGTCTTGTCGAAGGTGCCGGAGGCATCTGTCACCACGAAGACGTCGAAGCCTTCGGCGATGGCCGCCAGGGCCGGGAAGGTCACGCAGACGTCGGTCACCACGCCGGCGATGATCAGCTGCTTGCGGCCGGTGGCCTTGATGGCGGCGACGAAGTCTTCGTTGTCCCAGGCGTTGATCTGGCCGGGGCGGGCGATGTACGGCGCCTCGGGGAACAGCTCGACCAGCTCGGGCACCAGCGGGCCGTTGGGGCCCTGCTCGAAGCTGGTGGTGAGGATGGTGGGCAGGCCGAAGAACTTGGCGCTGTTGGCCAGGGCCAGGACGTTGTTCTTGAAGTCGCTGGGGGTGAAATCCTGGACCAGCGAGATCAGACCGGCCTGGTGGTCGATCAGCAGGACGACGGCATCGTTCTTGTCGAGACGGTTGTAGGGCTTGCTCATGGTGAATCCTCAGGGAGTGGTTTGGGGGTTGCGGGTGAAGGGCGGCATCAGGCGCCGCCCAGGAGATGGCGAATGGCGACGGGTACGCCGGGTGTCTGGTACTGGCGCGCCGCCGCTTCCAGGCGCTGTTCGCCCTGGGTGACGCGGTGGTGGTGGCGCAGGTGTTCCAGCCAGGATTCGTCGCAGAAGAATTCCTGCCAGCGGCGTGGTTCGGCGCTGTCCTGCAGCAGGGCCCAGGAGAAGGCGCCGTTGCGTCGGCGCATGGCGCCCACCGCCTGCATGGCCTGGCGAAAGGCCGGACCATGCTCGGGGGCGATGTCGTACTCCAGGGTGACCATCACCGGGCCGCGCTCGCGATCCAGGGAGTCGTCGAGGATCGGCGCCGGCCAGTGCAGCGAAGGGGCGATATCGGCGGCCGGGGTGACCGGCAGACGCAGGCGCCAGGTCAGCCCGATGCCGGCCAGCAGCACCCCGGCCGCCGCGCTCAGCGCCAGACTCAGGGAGAAGTGACTGGCCAGGGCACCCCAGAGCAAGCCGCCCAGGGCGCTGGTACCAAAGAACACCAGGATGTAGACGGCCAGGGCACGGGCGCGCACCCAGCCGGGCACGGCGGTCTGGGCCGCCACCTGCAGGCTGGAGAGCACGGCGATCCAGGCCAGGCCGCTGACCAGCATGACCGGCAGCAGCCAGGCGAAGTCGCGAATCCAGGCCAGGCCGAGCAGCACTCCGGCATAGAGCGTACTGGCACCCGCCACCAGGAGGTCGCTGGACAGCCGTTCGCGCAGCCGCGGCAGGAGCATGGCGCCGCCGATGGCACCCAGGCCGACGCACCCGAGCAGGATGCCGAAATCCAGGGCGGTGCCCTGCAGGGCCTGGCGCACCAGCAGTGGCAACAGGGCCATGCCGGCGCTGGCGCCGAGGAAAAACGCGGCGGTCCGGGCCAGCACCACCTGCAGCTGGAGCGAGCTGCGGGCATAGCGGAGGCCGACCCGGACGGCGCCCAGCAGGCGCTCCGCGGGCAGCACGGCGGCTGCAGGTTGGCGTCGCCAGGTCAGGAGCGCGACGATCACGGCAAGGAAGGAAACGGCATTGAGGGCGAAGGTCAGCCAGGGACCGGCCAGGCTGACCAGCACCCCGGCGAGTGCCGGGCCGAGGGCACGGGCCACGTTCATGCCCAGGCTGGACAGGGCGATGGCCGCGGGCAACTCGCTTTTATCGACCAGCTCGGGGGTCAGCGCCGACCAGGCCGGCAGCATCAGCGCCGTGCCCACGCCCATGGCCAGGGTCAGGCCCAGCAGCAGCGGCACGGTCATCCAGCCGGCCAGGGTCAGCCCGGCCAGAGCCAGGGCCACCGCGGCCATCCACAGCTGCACGCCGAGCAGGTAGCGCCGGCGGTCGACGATGTCGGCCAGGGCGCCGGCTGGCAGTGCCAGCAGGAACATCGGCAACGCCCCCGCCACCTGGACCAGGGCCACCGCCAGAGGACTGGCCGACAGCGAGGTCATCAGCCAGCCGGCGCCCACCTCGTGCATCCAGGTACCGATGTTGGAGGCGATGCTGGCCAGCCACAGCCAGCGGAAGGTGCGCTGACGCAGGGGCTGCCAGGGCGAGGCGGTGGTGGAAGTCAGGGCGGCGGCGGTCATGGCGGACGCTCCTCAGAAGCTGAAGCAGGAGCAGCCGAAGGCGCCCCAGAAGCCACTGAAGTCGCTGACCGGCACCCGGCTCTGGCGCGCCCGCTCATGGCCGTGGCCATGCACGGAACAGGCGCCGGCGCACTGGTGCACGGCGGCCTGCAGGGGCGCGCCGGGCTTCCAGTGGCCGGGCACCTTGACCACCGGCGACCAGTCCGGGGTGACGGGCAGGGGCGGCGGACCCAGGCGATCGAATTCCTCGGCGCCATGGACGATACGGCCACCGACCACGGTCAGCACCGACTCCAGATGCTTGATGGCCTCTTCCTCGACCGTGAAGAAGTCTGCCGAGAGCACCGCCACATCGGCCAGCTGGCCCATCCGCAGCTGGCCCTTCTTGCCCTGTTCCGAGGAGAACCAGGCGCTGCCCTGGGTGAACAGCTGCAGGGCGGTGGCCCGTGGCAGGCCTTCCTGGTAGAGCGCCAGGCCGCCGACGGTACGGCCGCTGACCATCCAGTACAGCGAGGTCCAGGGGTTGTAGCTGGAGACGCGGGTGGCATCGGTACCCGCCCCAACCGGTACGCCTTCGGCGAGCATCCGCTGGATCGGCGGGGTCTGCTCGGCCGCCTGGGCACCATAGCGGTCGACGAAGTATTCGCCCTGGAAGGCCATGCGGTCCTGGATGGCGATGCCGCCGCCGAGGGCCTTGACCCGCTCGATGTTGCGCGGACTGATGGTCTCGGCGTGGTCGAAGAACCAGGGCAGCCCGTTGAAGGGCACGTCGCGATTGACGCGCTCGAAGACGTCGAGCATGCGCGAGATGGATTCGTCATAGGTGGCGTGCAGGCGGAACGGCCAGCGCTGCTCCACCAGGTGACGCACCACCGGTTCCAGATCGGCCTCCATGGTGGGCGGCAGGTCCGGGCGCGGTTCGAGGAAGTCCTCGAAGTCGGCCGCGGAGAAGGCCAGCATCTCGCCGGCGCCGTTGTGGCGGAGGAAGTCGGTGCCCTGGTGCAGGGTGACGCTGCTGGTCCAGTTCCTGAAGTCGGTCAGCTCTTCCTTGGGCCGCTGGGTGAAGAGGTTGTAGGCGATGCGCACGGTGAGCTGGTCGGCATCGGCCAGTTCCTGGATCACCTGGTAGTCGTCCGGGTAGTTCTGGAAGCCACCGCCGGCGTCGATGGCGCTGGTCAGGCCCAGGCGATTGAGCTCGCGCATGAACTGGCGGGTAGAGTTGACCTGGTATTCCAGCGGCAGCTTGGGCCCCTTGGCCAGGGTGGCGTAGAGGATCATGGCATTGGGCCGGGCGATGAGCATGCCGGTGGGCTCGCCGCGGGCATCGCGCTGGATTTCGCCACCTGGCGGATTGGGCGTGTCCTTGGTGTAGCCCACGACACGCAGGGCGGCGCGGTTGAGCAGCGCCCGGTCGTAGAGGTGGAGGATGAACACCGGGGTGTCCGGCGCGGCCTGGTTGAGCTCCTCCAGGGTCGGCAGCCGGCGCTCGGCGAACTGGAATTCGTTCCAACCGCCCACCACCCGCACCCACTGGGGCGCCGGGGTGCGCTCGGCCTGGTCCTTGAGCAGGCGCAGGGCGTCGGCCAGCGAGGGCACGCCCTCCCAGCGCAGTTCCAGGTTGTAGTTGAGGCCACCGCGGATCAGGTGCAGGTGGGAGTCGTTGAGGCCCGGGATGGCGCGGCGACCGCGCAGGTCGACGACCTGGGTGCCCGGGCCGCGATGGGCCATGACGTCGCTGTCGCTGCCCACGGCAAGAAAGACGCCGTCCCTGATGGCGACCGCGGTCGCATCGGGGCGCTCGGGATCGACGGTGTGGAGCTTGCCGTTGTGCAGAATCAGATCGGCGTGTTGCATGTGGCCTCCGGGACCAGGATCAGAAGTCCGGGCGCGAGGCGCCCGGGAAGGCTCAGCGGGCGACGAAGGCCAGCAGGTCGCGGTTCAGCTGCTCGGCGTGAGTCACCGCGAAGCCGTGGGGGGCGCCGGCGTACACCTTGAGCTCGGCGCCACGGATCAGCTCGGCGGCCAGCTTGCCGGTGGTCGCGAAGGGCACCACCTGGTCGGCGTCGCCGTGGATCACCAGGGTCGGCACGTCGATCTTGGCCATGTCCGGCCGGAAGTCGGTCTCGGAGAAGGCGGTGACGCAATCCAGGGTGCCTTTCAGCGAAGCCAGCAGGGCGATGTTGAGGGTCTGGGTGAAGACGCCCGCAGAGACCGTCTGGCCCTGGTTGGTGCCATAGAACACCGGGGCGAAGTCGGCCAGGAACTGGGCGCGGTCCTTCAGCAGACCACCGCGGATACCGTCGAAGACGCCCTGGTCGACGCCCTGGGGGAAGTCCGGCTGCTGCCCGAACAGCGGGGTGACGGCGCCGAGCAGCGCCAGCTTGGCCACGCGCGCCGAGCCATGGCGCGCCAGGTAGCGGCTGACGTCGCCCCCGCCCATGGAAAAGCCCACCAGTGTGACGTCGCGCAGATCCAGGTGCTCGATCAGCTCCTTGATGTCGTCGGCGAAGGTGTCGTAGTCATAGCCATTCCACGGCTGGCCGGAGCGCCCGAAGCCGCGGCGGTCGAAGGCGATGGCGCGATAGCCGTGGCTGGCCAGATGGTGCATCTGGTAGTCCCACATGTCGGCGTCCAGCGGCCAGCCGTGGCTGAACAGCACGGGCTTGCCGCTGCCCCAGTCCTTGAAATAGATCTCGACGCCGTCGCGGGTGGTGAAGGTGCTCATGGTTGCTCGCCTCTGTGGGTGGAAGGAGTGGAAAAGGCGCCCGAGCGGGCGTTGAGCCAGGGCGCGCACAGGCGGCTCACCCTCGGCATGATCAGGAACACCACCAGCGGCACGATGCACAGGGTGATCAGCAGGTTGCTCGGTACAGTGCAGGCCAGCGCGGGATAGCGCGTGAACAGCGGCTGCCACAGTGGTGGGATCAGCATCGTCAGGGGCGCGATGACCAGGTAGGTCAGCACCGCCTGCTTCCAGGCCGGCGGCGGGCGCACGCCGGGGCGCGGCGGGTTGAACCAGAATTCGGCGTCGGCATGCACCTCGGGCGCATCGGCCTCGCGCAGCAGCGGCGCCACCTCGGCGATCAGCGCCTGGCGTTCGGGCGAGGCCAGCCAGGCCTGGAGCTGGTCGACGTCGGCAAAGCGCACCAGGGTGGTGAAGGCGGCGCCCTCCTCCGCCGGCGGGATGACATCCACGCCCAGGTGGCCGCAGGCCGCGCGGGCGGCGGTGACCGCGCGCTGCAGCCAGCGCTGGTAGGCGTCCTGCTGGTCGGCCAGGGGCTGGTGGCGGATCACCAGGGTGACGATGCGGCTGTGGGCCTGCTGCAGGTCCTGCCCGAGTGCGGCACTCATGACAGCGCCCTCGCGAAACCACCCTGGGTGGCTTGACGCCTGGCCAGCCGCGCCTCCAGCGAATAGCGACCCGGACCGGTGAGCGCCAGGGTGCCGAACAGCACCAGCAGCAGCCAGCCGAACTGGCCTTCTTCCAGGGACCACTGCAGATGCACCACCAGCAGCGCGATCAGCAGCACGCCGAGGATCGGCAGGCAGGCCAGGCGCGTCGCCCAGCCCAGGGCGATCAACAGCGGGCAGACGACCTCGGCGAAGACCGCGAAACCCAGGGTCGGCCAGGCACCCAGGTGCAGCGGGTCCTCGATCAGGCCGAGTTGCTGGCGGAAATGCAGCGCCTTGGGCAGACCATGCACCGCCAGGAGCAGTCCGGCGCCACCCAGGCGCAGGAACAAGAGTCCCAGATCCAGTCGCAAGCGTTCCATGGCCCAGCCTCCCGCGGAAAGAATCGGCTGCGAGAAGACCCCGCGCCGTCGATGGAGCGGACTTTCACCCGGACGACGCTGGGCGGCCTTGGACGTCTGTGCTGGTTTTTGTACGCCTGTGCTGTGGCGTGCAGGTGAAAGGATTCAGGTCACAGTACGGATCAGTACGTCGGAAATAGTCAACTCTTGAGAGACCATGAAACGCGGAACGGCTACTTAATCGAATTCAGAGTGGACAGTAACCTGGCCCCATCGCATCCACACCGGATGCCGGACCTCACCAAGGACAGTCAACGATGAACACCCAAGCCCTCACCGCCACCACCGGCCGCCTGCTGCTCGCCAGCCTCTTCCTGTTCAGCGGCGCGGGCAAACTGCTCGCTCCGGCGGCCACCAAGGGCTACATCGCCGCCATGGGCCTGCCCTTCCCGGACCTTGCCTACCTCGGCGCCCTGGCGGTGGAGCTGGGACTCGCCAGCCTGCTGCTGATCGGCTATCGCACCCGGCCGGTGGCGCTGGCCATGGCCGCCTTCACCCTGGTGACTGCCCTGGTGTTCCACCACAACTTCGCCGACCAGAACCAGCTGATCCACTTCCTCAAGAATGTCGCCATCGCCGGTGGCCTGCTGCAGGTGGCCGCCTTCGGCGCCGGGGCCCTGAGCCTGGATGGCCGGCGGCCGGCGCGGTCGGCCCGCCTCGCCTGATCGCCCTCGCTCGATGCGCCCGCCCGATCCTTGCGTTCAGGCGGGCGCTGTCACATCCAGCATCCTGGCGCAGGCCTCGCGCACCAGCTCGAGAAACAGGCGCAGCCGCGCCGGGTAGACGCGGGCATAGGGATAGATGAGATAGAGCGGCAGGGGCGCGGCCTGCCACTCGGGGAGCAGATGGACCAGGCGCCCCGCAGCGACGTCCTCGCGCACCATCCAGTGCGACAGTGCCGCGCAGCCCAGGCCGCGCACCGCGGCATGCCGGGCGACAAAGAGGCTCTCGGTGGCCAGCCGTGGCCGCAAGGGGACCAGCCGGCTTTCGCCAGTGGCGCCCAGCTGCAGGCGCAGTTCGGTCTGGTAGAACTGGGTCATGGCGATCCAGGGCAGCGCCGTCAGCTCCTCGGGTGTCTGCAGGGCGCTCGCCAGCTCCGGCGCCGCCACCAGGATGCGCTGGACGTCGCCCAGGCGCACCGCCACGGTGTCCGGATCCTCCACCACCCCCACCCGGATGGCACAGTCGACGCCATCGGCGACGAAATTCGGTGCCCGGTCGCTGAGCACCCAGTCCACCTGCATCCCCGGATAGCGCCGCAGATAGGTCTCCAGCGGATCGAGCAACTGCTCCTGGCCGAAGGCATGGGGCATCACCACCCGCAGCCGTCCCTCGGGCTCGGCATGGGCGCCGTGCAGGGCGGCGGCGAAGGCCTGCCAATCGCCGAGCAGTTGCTGGGCCTGGCGATAGCAGCGCTGGCCGTCCTCGGTCAGGCGCAGGGCGTGGGTCGAGCGCTGCACCAGGCGCACCTGCAGCGCGGCCTCCAGCGCCTGCAGGCGCCGACTGACGGTGGGCTGGGTAGTGCCGAGCTGGCGTGCCGCCGCCGACAGGCTGCCGGCCTCGACGATGCGCACGAAGGTTTCCAGCAGGTCGAGACGGTCATGGGTAAAGGTGGTGTTCATACGGCCTACGTATACCCCCTGTACCCGGCATTCGGCTACAGATAGCGATGGCTCTGGTGGAGAATGCGCTCATCGTCTTCCCACTAGGAGAACCGCCATGACCGACATTCCAATTCCGCATAGCCAGACCTCATCTCAAACTGCCAGCCTATCCCCTGCCCTGCTCGGCCTGCTAGCCACCGGCGCCGGGCTGAGCGTGGCCAACCTCTATTACAGCCAGCCGCTGCTCGGCATTCTCGCGGGTGCCCTGCCAGCACCAGCCGCCGACGTGGGACTAATCCCCACCCTTACCCAGCTCGGCTATGCCCTGGGGCTGCTGCTGCTGGCGCCCCTGGGTGATCGCTTCGACCGCCGCCGCATCATCCTGGCCAAGCTGGCCGTGCTGCTGCTGGCATTGCTGGGCGCCAGCCTGGCGCCGGGGCTGCACGGGCTGCTGCTGGCCAGCCTGGTGACCGGGCTGGCCGCCACCGTGGCCCAGGACCTGGTCCCTGCCGCCGCGACCCTGGCGCCGCCGGCCGCGCGCGGGCGCATCGTCGGCACGGTGATGACCGGCCTGCTGCTGGGCATTCTGCTGTCCCGGGTGGTCAGCGGCCTGGTGGGCGAGTGGTTTGGCTGGCGGGCGGTCTATCTGCTCGCCGCCCTGAGCATCGCCGCCATCGGCGTGGCGGTGTGGCGCGGCCTGCCCGCCTTCGCCGCCACCACCCGACTCAGCTATCCGGCCCTGCTCGGCTCCCTGGGCGCGCTCTGGCGCCGGCATGCCGCGCTGCGCCGGGCGACCCTGGCGCAAGGCCTGCTGTCGGTGGGCTTCAGTGCCTTCTGGTCGACCCTCGCCCTCTATCTGCACGCCGGGCCCTTCCAGCTGGGCAGCGCCGCCGCCGGCGCCTTCGGCCTGGCCGGTGCTGCCGGTGCCCTGGCCGCGCCCTGGGCCGGCCGCCTGGCGGATCGCCACGGCTCAGAGTGGGTAACGCGCCTGGGCATCGGCCTGGCGGCCCTGGCCTTCGCCAGCCTGCTCCTGCTGCCCTGGTTGCCGGGCGTGGCCGGTCTGGTACTGCTGGCGCTGGCGACGGTGATCTTCGACCTGGGCGTCCAGGCCACCCTGATCGCCCACCAGGCCCAGGTCTACGGCCTGGAACCCGAGGCGCGCAGCCGGCTCAACGCGGTGCTCTTCACCGGCATGTTCATCGGCATGGCTAGCGGCGCGGCCCTGGGCAGCCTGCTGCTGGCGCGGCTGGGCTGGAGCGGCGTCGCCGGCCTGGCGCTGGCGACCGCTTTGCTGGCGCTGACCGTCCGGCTCTGGCCAGCCGGTCAGCGCCGGGTTCGATGAGCGCGGCGCCGAAGGTGACGTCGGCCAGGCAAGGCCATCGTCAACCAAAACAGGACGGCCATTCTACTTCCAGCTCGTTAATCAAACCCAGGCGCCACAGTAGGATGACTTCCATGGCGTCGGAACAGACCGCGCCCCACTCAGACAAGGAGCCTCATCATGCTGGCCATTCGTAAAGCTTCCGATCGCGGCGCCGCCAACCACGGCTGGCTCAAGTCCTTCCACACCTTTTCCTTCGCCAGCTATCGCAATCCGGCGGAGCAGGGCTTCTCCGACCTGCTGGTGATCAACGACGACACCGTGACCGGAGGCCAGGGCTTCGGCGAGCATCCGCACCGCGACATGGAGATCTTCTCCTATGTGCTCGAAGGCGCCCTGGAGCACCAGGACAGCCTGGGCACCGGCTCGGTGATCCGCCCCGGTGACGTCCAGCTGATGAGCGCCGGCAGCGGCGTCAGTCACAGCGAGTACAACCACTCGGAGCGCGAGAGCGTGCACTTCCTGCAGATCTGGATCGTGCCCAACGTGCGCCGCGCCGAACCGCGCTACCAGCAGCAGCACTTCAGCGCCGCGGCCAAGCGTGGCCGCCTGGCCCTGATCATCTCGCCGGACGGCGCCGAGGGTTCGCTGGAAGTGCGCCAGGACGCCCGGGTCTACGCCGGTCTGTTCGACGGCAGCGAAGGCGCCACTCTGCAACTGGCCCCCGAGCGCCATGCCTATGTGCACGTCGCCCGCGGCAGCCTGGAACTGAACGGCGTCCTGCTGCAGGCCGGTGACGGCGCCAGACTGCGCGGCGAGCGCGAACTGCAGCTGGCCCACGGCACCGACGCCGAGGTGCTGGTGTTTGATCTGCGGCCCAACGAACTGCCGCAAATGCCCTGACTACGATTTGCTCGCGAAATCGTAGGCCCTGTTTGCGCTAGGAGGCCGCTCCAACGGCCTCCCCTTGCCGAGAACGCGCCATGAGCACCCAAGCCCTGACCTCCCTGGTGGCCGGTAACGCCACCCTCTGGCTGACGCTGAACGTCTTTGGCGAACAGCTGGGCCTGCCGGTACCGGCCTATCCGTCGCTGGTGGTGATGGGCGCCGCGGCCGATGAAGCCGAATTGCTCCTGGCGCTGCTGGCTACCGTGGCGGTCACCGGCGTGGCCGATCTGCTCTGGTACTGGGCCGGCCGGCGACATGGCGCCTGGCTGTTGCGCCACCTGCCTGGCCACGTCCCGGCGGCTACCCGCCTGCCCGGCCTGCTGCTGGTGGCCAAGTTCGTCCCCGGCGCCGCGGCCCTCGCCACCCTCAGCGCCGGTGCCAGCGCCATGCCCCTGCGGCGCTTCCTGGCCTACGACCTGGGCGGCGCCACCCTGTGGATCGGCTCCGGCCTGGCTCTGGGAAAGCTGTTCGAAGAACACATCCTGGCCCTGCTCGACAGACTCCAGGCCTATGGTCCGGCGCCCCTGCTGATCGCCGGACTACTCGGCCTCGCCCTGCTGGGCTGGCACCTGCTGGCCCGGCGGCACCCTCGGCCAGCTCCGGCGCGACAGTATTGCGCCTAGAGCGTTGCCGCCTTAACGCTAATTAACGATAGGCAACTCGCACGTCAGACAACTGCAGGGAATCATTCTCATCCAGGCGGTCGCGCGACGCGGCTGGTTTGATAGGGAGAGCGCCATGTCCATGACCGTCGATAGCACCCTGGCTCTATCCAGCACCCGACTGATCGGTTTGGCCGCCTGGCAGGAACGGCTGGCCAAGGAGGTCCTGCTGCAGCATCTGGAGCGCGGTATCAGCGTCAGCCAGGTCGCCTCCGTCTGCGGCCTGTCGCGCAGTCACTTCACCCGCCAGTTCAAGCTCAGTGCCGGGCTCGCTCCACTGGAATGGTTGCGGCAGCAGCGCATCCACCGCGCCCAGCAATTACTCGCCGAGCGCGAATTGCCCCTGGCGGCGATCGCCCTGGAATGCGGCTTCTTCGATCAGGCGCATCTGAGCCGGGTATTCACCCGCGCCATCGGGGTCCCGCCGCTGGCCTGGCAGCAGCAGGCCCTGGAGCGGCGGTTGCTGGCGGAACTGCCGCAGATGCAGCCGCAGCATGGCCAGCAGGCGGTAGCCTAGCGTCGCCCCGCTGCCTTCCACCAGGATCAGCGACTTCTCCACCAGTTGCCCCAGCAGGGGGATGAAGTGCGCCTCCTCCAGCCCGCGCTGCGCCGCCAGCGCCAGGGCCTCGCTGCGACTGAAGCGCTCGCCGGCCTCGGCCAGGGTCGCCAGCACCGCGAATTCCGACTCGCCCAGGCTGTGCAGACTCCAGTCCAGCATGGCGCCGAGACTGCGTTGCCGCTGCGCCGCGGTCCGCCGCCCCTGGACACTGAGGTAGTAGCCGCCTTCGAGTTGCGCCAGCACTCCGTTCAGGCCCTGGGCCGCCACCTGCTCGGCGAGGATCTCCAGCGCCAGGGGTACGCCCTCGCTGCGCCGACAGATCTCGCCGACCAGTTGCACGTCGGCCGGCTGCAGTCGCAGCCCCGGCAGCCGCGCCCGGGCGCGTCGGACGAATAGGCGAAAGGCCGGTTCGCGCATGGCCTCGCGCAGGTGGTGCGAGGGTGGATTCGCGATCGGCAACGGTGCCAGGCGCAACACGGCCTCTCCCTCCACCCGCAGGGCCTCGCGACTGGTGACCAGCACCCTGAGCTGCGGACAGCCTTGCAGCAGATTTTCCACCAGCCAGGCCGCCGGTTCGACCAGCCGCTCGGCATTGTCCAGCACCAGCAGCAGGCGGCGCGTGGCCAGGGCTTCCTGCAGCGCCGGCAGACCGCTGCCGCTGGCGAGGCCCAGGTCGCTGGCTAGGCGCTCCACCAGCGCCATCATGTGGCCCAGTGCGGCGAGATCGAGACTCTGTATCCCGTCGGCAAAGTCCTCCGCCAGCACGGGCAGCAGATGCTGGACCAGCAGCGACTTGCCGACACCGCCGGTGCCCACCACCGACACCAGGCGGCGCTGGGCAAGCAACCGGCGCAGTTCGACCAGGCTGGTGTCGCGACCTTCCAGGTGCGTCAGCGGCGGTGACGTCTCGACCAGGGGTATCAGGTCGCCTTCGCCCAGCCGCTCCACCGGCGGCGCGAAGCCGTAGCCGCGCTGGCGGACGCTGAGGATGGGATCGTCGGCGCTGTAGGAGCGCAGCACCCGGCGCAGGGCCGAGATGTGCACCCGCAGATTGATGTCCTCGACGACGCTCCCGGGCCACACCCTCGTCATCAGGGTCTGCTTGTCGACCAGCTCGCCAGGGTGTTCCAGCAGCACCCGCAGGATGTCCAGCGCCCGCCCGCGCAGGGGCAGCACGCGCTCGCCATCGAGCAACAGGCGCCGTCGCGCATCCAGGACCAGGCCGCAGAAGCGGAAGGCACTGGCGTCTTCCAGGGACTTGAGCTCTTGCATGACCATGCCGCGCCACGCCGCCATGGGTCGCCGGGGGTACTCCTTCCCGGCGCCCGCGGGCGTCTGCGCCTCTCCTTAGCCGATAGGTAGGACCATTCTGGCCGCTGCCCAGGCAGGTTGTACGACGATCTACGGCCAGAAGCTGCCATCGATGGGCGTGATACCGCCATCAGCCGCCGATTTCAGCTGAATTGATAGCGGTACTGCGCCGGGGTCAGGCCCAGATGGCTCTGGAAGGCAGCGCGCATGCAGCGGTCGCTGGCGAAGCCGCTGCGAAAGGCCACCGTCTTCAGCGGCAGCTCGGAGGTCTCCAGCAATCCACGGGCGTGATCGATGCGCGCGCGCAGGACGAACTCCAGCGGCGTCATGTCGGTGTCGCGCTTGAACACCCGGGCGAAGTTGCGGGTGCCCATGGTCGCCAGCTCGGCGAGCCGGCTGATCGAATAGGCCTGGTCGATGTTCGCCACGACGTGGTGCTGCACCCGGGTGATGGCGGTGGCCGCCTCAGGTTCGTCGAACAGCGGACTGAACTGGGCCTGCTTGCCCTGCCGCTGGGTCACCACCACCAGCACCTTGGCCACCTCCCGGGCGATGGCCTTGCCATGGTCCTCGGCCACCAGCGCCAGCGCCAGGTCGATGCC
The DNA here is from genome assembly GCF_039908605.1 of Pseudomonas aestiva. NCBI lineage: Bacteria > Pseudomonadati > Pseudomonadota > Gammaproteobacteria > Pseudomonadales > Pseudomonadaceae > Pseudomonas > Pseudomonas aestiva. The sequence continues at coordinate 4,375,049 of NZ_CP150916.1, forward strand.
GGCGGTGACCCCGGCCGAGCTCAGCAGCGGGCCATCGCTCAGGTAGATGTCATCGGCGGTCACCTGGGCACGGGGAAAGCGTCGCGCCAGGCGCTCGCGATAATTCCAGTGGGTGGTCACCCGTCGGCCATCGAGCAGGCCGGCACTGCCGAGCAGAAAGGTACCGGTGCAGACCGCCCCGTAGCGCGCGCACTGCGCGGGCACCTGGCGCAGCCAGGCCGCGACGTCCGGATGGGGCTCCAGATAGGCCCCCGGTCCACCGGGCACCAGCAGCAGGTCATAGGCCGCGGGCGGCTGCTGGGTGGTGAGTTCCGTGCGTATCGTCATGCCATTGGAACAACGCAGGGTCCGCCGCCGCCCGGCGGCGATGGTCACGATGCGATAGTGGTCAGCCGCGGCCAGATAGCGATTGGCGATGGAAAACACCTCCACCGGCCCGGCGAAATCCAGCATCAGCACCTCGGGGACCAGCAAGAAAGCCACTGTCCTCGTCATGGCGATACATCCTTATCCGTGTAGCAGTTGGTCCTTGAACGCTGGGGCGTCCGGGTGAATGCAGGGACGAGGATAAGGATCTGTCCCCTGAGGACAAGCAGTGGCAAAAGGCCACCCATCTGCCTTTTGCCTTGCGCGATCAGGGCTCGAAGTGCCCAGGGGCTCTGGGTCGGGATTCCTGGCGTGCCGGATGCGGATACCGCCGCTTCGCCTGCCGCTACCCTTTTCGCAACCTGATCAGGGTGATCTCGCTCGGCGCGCCGAATCTCAGCGGCGGGCCCCAGTAGCCGGTGCCGCGGCTGATGTAGACGGTCAACCGATCCAGGCGGTGGATGCCGGCGACCCAGGGTTGCTGCAGGCGCACGAAGTGCATCCAGGGCCAGAACTGGCCGCCGTGGGTGTGGCCGGAGAGCTGCAGGTCGGCGCCGGCGGCGGCGGCCTTGGGCGCCGAGCGCGGCTGGTGGGCCAGCAGCAGGCGGAACAGCCCTTGCGGGGCGTTGGCGAAGGCGGTCGCGGCGTCGCTGCGGTGGCTCGGCACATAGAGCGGCGCCGAGTAGTCGGTGATGCCGGCCAGTACGAAGGGCGTGCCCTGGTGCTGTAGCACCCGGTGCTCGTCGAGCAGCACAATCAGGCTCTGCTCGCGCCAGGTACGTACCCAGGCTTCGGCGCCGGAATAGTATTCGTGATTGCCGGTGATGGCGTAGGTGCCCAGGCGCGCCTTGAGTTGTTGCAGCGGCAGGAATTCCTGCCGCAGTTCGGCCACCTTGCCGTCCACCAGGTCACCGGTGATGGCCACCAGGTCGGCGTCCAGACCGTTGACCCGCTCGACGATGCGCTGCAGATAGCCGGCCTTGATGGTCGGGCCGATGTGCAGGTCGCTGAGCTGGACGATGCGCAGTCCTTCCAGGCCAGCGGGGAGCGTCGGAAGGGCCAGCTCCACTTCCTTGACCTTGGCGGTGCGCCGGGCGTTGTAGACGCTGCGCAGCGCCACCAGCAACACCAGGCCCAGCACCACCCAGGCGCTGCCGACGCGCCAGGCGGCGTCCAGCGGGTGGCCGACCAGGCTGGCGAGCGCCACCACCAGGCCGCGCAGCAGACTGAACACCGACAGGCTGGAAAACACGCCCATGGCGATCAGCGCCGCCCAGGCCAGCAGGCGCGAGTTCATGTCCCGCGAGCGAAAGCCCAGGGGCACCAGGACGAAGGACAGGATCAGCAGGGCCCAGAACGGCAGCTGGGCGACAGGCGACAGCCCGAGGTCACCGATGACACTGAGGCCGATGAACAGGTGCAGGGCGAACAGGACCAGGTACATCATGGCGCGGGAGCGGAACATGGAGGGCCTTGAGGCAGGAAGAAGGCCTTACCTTAGCACCCTGCAGGGCGCCTCTCGGAGCCCCGGGTTGTTTCCGGCTACAACGATTCAGCCGGTATTCAGCGCCGCTCCGCCTCGTCGGCCTGGGCCGCCTGGTCCGCCCGGCGGCCCAGGTAGAAGCCGAGCCAGGCCCAGAGCGCCGCGCAACCGGCGCCCACCAGCGCCGGCAGCCAGGCGCCATGGCCGAGCAGGTCCAGCAGACTCTTGGCCCAGCCGCTGGCGGCGTCACCGGCGCGATAGACCACGGTGTCGATGAAGTTCTTGGCCTTGTACTGGGTCTCGGCATCCAGCGGCGCGAAGAGCATCTCGCGGCCCGGGCGGATGAAGGCGTATTCGCCGATCCGCCTGACGATCATCAGCCCCGCCAGCATGGCGAAGGTGGGCAGCAGCGCGAGGCCCAGGAAGCCGATGCACATCAGCAGCGGCACCCCGGCCAGGAGCACCCACACCCCGAGGCGCTGGGCCAGGCGGCCGGTGATCAGCACCTGGCTGGCCAGGGCGCCGGCCTGGACCACGAAGTCCAGCAGGCCGAACACCTGCACCTGGCGGGCGCGATCGGGAAACAGCTCGGCCACCAGGCGCGCCTGTTCGAAGTAGAGAAAGGTGCTGACCGTGGCCAGCAGGATGACGAAGGCGCTCACCGCCAGCAGATAGGGGGAGGCCAGCACCCGGGTCAGGCCGCTGAAGGGATTGCCGGCCACCGGGCGCCGCGGGCTTTCGGTCGGTGGCGCGCCCGGGCGTCCGGCGCCCCGGGTCTCGCGCCAGCCCATCAGATAGGCCTTGAGCCTGAGCGCCAGAAGCAGCAGCGCGGCGGCCAGCAGCGCCAGCCCCGCCTCGCCGACCCGGGGCGCCAGGGCGGCGGCCAGTACCGGCCCGAGCAGCCCGCCGACACTGGCCCCGGCGGCGATGAAGGCGAACAGCCGCCGCGCCTGGGCGCCGTCGAAGACATCGGCCATCAGACTCCAGGCCACCGAGACCACGAAGAGGTTGTAGACCGAGATCCAGACATAGAAGATGCGCGCCAGCCAGACGCTGTCGCCCAGGCTGGCGAAGCAGGCGGCGAACGCCAGCAGGTTGAGGGCGAAGCAGCCGTAGACCCAGTCGACGAAGCGAATCCGCGCCACCCGCGAGTTGAGCCAGGCGAACAGCGGCACGGCGAGCAGCATCACCAGGAAGGTGGCGGTGAACAGCCACTGCAGATTCTCCACGCCACCGGCGATGCCCATGGCCTCGCGGATCGGCCGCAGCATGAAGTAGCCGGCGAACAGGCAGAGAAACAGCGCAAAGCCGGCCAGGGCCGCGGGCGACTCGCCGGCGCGGGCGTCGAGGACGCGACCGAGCCAATCCTTCATCTAGGCGAACAGCCCGGCGATGGCCTCACGCTGGCGCGCATCGGGCAGGCGACCGCGACCGGCCTGGAGGTTATCGATCATGTAGCGTGGGTTGCTGGTGGCCGGGATCACCGCGGTCACCGCCGGGTCGGCGAGGATGAACTTGAGCAGCAGTTGCGCCCAGCTGGTCGCGCCCAGTTCGGCGGCCAGGGCTGGCAGCGGCTTGCCACGGGTGCCGGAGAGCAGATTGCCGCGCTGGAAGGGGCGATTGATCAGCACGGCGATGCCCTGGTCGCGGCAATAGGGCAGCAGGCGTTTTTCGGCTTCGCGCTCGCCTATCGAGTAGTTGAACTGCACGAAGTCGACCTTCTCCTTTTGCAGCGTGGCGAGCAGATCGTCCAGCGCCGCTTCGCGATAGTGGGTGACGCCGACATAGCGCACCTTGCCGGCCTGCTGCTGTTCGCGCAGCAGGGCCAGCTGGTTGGCGGTGTCCTGCAGGTTGTGCACCTGGACCAGGTCCAGGCGTTCGCTCTGCAGGGCCTTGAAGCTGGCGGCCAGTTGCGCCGCGCCGCGTTCGCGCCCGCTGGCCGACACCTTGGTGGCGAGAAAGACCCGCTCGCGAGCCTGGGCCCGCTTCACCAGCTCGCCGGCCACCCGTTCGGAATTGCCATAGCTGGGCGCGGTGTCGATGAGGGTGCCGCCGCCGTCGAGCAACGCCTTGAGTACCTCCTGCAGTGGCGCCAGGGCGGCATCGTTCAGCTCGACATCGAGATTGCCCGAGGTGCCCAGGCCGATGACGGGCAGGGCTTCGCCGCTGCGCGGGATCTTGCGGGTCAGCAACGGCTCGGCGGCCTGGGCGCTCTGCCACAGCCAGGGCGCGGCGGTGACCGCGGCGGCCAGGGCGGTGGTGGTCTGCAGGAAATGGCGACGGGTCGGCATGGCGGGCCTCGCGACGATCGAATTCGGAAGGATGACCCTTGAGTTAAGCGGTTCTTCCAGCCGACCGCCCACCGGGCTCATTGCCGCATGTTGCGAATGAAGCCCTGCCCGTAGGTTGGCGCTGAGCGCAGCGAAGCCCAACGGTGTCCAGGGTTGAAGCTCCCTGTTGGGCTTCGACGATGGAGCCGTCTCAGCGCCAACCTACGTACCGACTCCCGTAGCCTGGACAACGGCGTAGCCTTGTCCACGGGTGGCGCCAATGCCCACCTGTGGAAAACGCTGCGCGGTCTTCCACGCTACGGGTTGGCGGCATCCTGGCCCGCAAGAATCCCGTGATCTGCCGGCGGCAGCGTACCGTCGCCCCCCAGGTAGCGGTCGTAGAAATCCCGCACCGTGACGTTCTTGTGCTTGGCCTCGAACATGATGTCGAAGCGGTCGAGAAACTGGCAGGCGTAGCGGTTGCACCAGTCGTTCCACATCATGTCGCTGTGGGCATAGAGCAGCCGCTTGCTGATCTGCTGCAGCAGGAACCTGATGTCGATCCGCTCGCTGGGCGAGACGCCCATTTCCAGCAGGGCTTCCGGCGGCTGGGAGTAGTGCATGGCCGGTCGCACGCCGCGCCAGCTGTCGATGATCCTCGCCACCCGTGGCTCCCAGGGATCGATGTGGGCCTCTTCGTGGATCCAGCAGTGGTGGATGTCCAGCACCACCGGGGCGAGATCGGCCAGTTGCAGGCAGTCGTCGACGCCGTAGGTCTTTTCATCGTTCTCGAAGGTGATGCAGTTGCGCGCCTCGCTCGACAGACGCGGCCAGATCGCGCGAATGCCGGGCACGCCCAGGCGGCCGGCGATGTGCACATTGCACTTGAAGTCCTGGAATTTCTGGCCGTAGCCCATCAGGCGGATCATATCGGCGTGGTATTCGAATTCCTTCAGGCTGTTCTCCACCACCTCGGGGCGATCCGAGCCCAGCACGCAGAATTGCCCGGGGTGCAGCGACAGCCGCACATCGCGGCGGCGGGCCAGTTCGCCCAGCCGGCCGAAGCGATCCTCGAGCAACGCCTGGAGCTCCTGGGAACGATAGAAGTAGGCGAATTCGGCGTGGCTGTAGAAGGGCAGCAAATCGCTGCTCAGGCGCAGCATGCGCAGATTGTCCGGCAGGTCGGCGACGTGCTCGACGAATCTCAGCTGGGCATCCAGGTTGTGGGTAACCACGTCCAGCAACTTGGCCTCGGCGGCGGCGCGTTCGACGCTGCCGAGCCAGCGCAGGGTGGTGGTGCGGGTATTGAAGGCCCGCTCGACCTGCTCCAGTGCCTTGAGCGACAGACTGCGCTCGGGATGACGGTACATGCAGGCAAAGCCGATTCGATACATGGGACGCTCGGGACAGGGACTATGGGCTTTAGTCCGCGCGGCGCCGCTTGGGTGCGGGCGGGGTGATGGGTGGAGGGGGCTTGGGGTTTGGCGTCCGGGTCTGCCCTCACCCGGCCCTCTCTCAGGGGGAGAGGGGGTGGTCTGGCAAAGGGGTGACGTTCTCGATGTATCAGCTTGAGCGGCGGCAGCCAGTGGAAAACGCTGCGCGGTTTTCCACGCTACGGGGGCGGCGGTAGGGTGGAAAACGGCGCAGCCTTTTCCACGCGTGCTCTGGCTGCCCTACCCCGGCCCCAGCCAAACCGTCAGGGCATGCAGCACCAGCCCCACCAGGCCGCCCACCAGGGTGCCGTTGATGCGGATGAACTGCAGGTCCTTGCCGACGCTCTGTTCCAGTTGCTGGACCAGCTCGTCGGTGTCCCAGGCGGCCACGCGGGCGGCGATGTAGTCGCCGATGCGCTGGCGGTTGCGGTCGATGAAGGGCGGCGCCACGGCCATCAGCTGCTCGTTGATCCAGCGTCGCATGGCTTCGTCGCGACTCAGGGTGTCGCCCAGCTCGGCCAGCAGCCGGCCCAGGCGCCGGCGGATGCGCGAATCCGGGGCGGCGAGATCGGCCTGCAGCCAGTTCACCAGTTGGTCCCACAGCTCCTGCAGATAACCCGCCAGCGCCGGGTGCTCCAGCAGCCGGTCGCGCAGTTGTTCGCCGCGCAGGCGAAAGGCCGGGTCCTCCTTGAGGCGCTCGATGAAGCCGACCAGATAGCCATCGAAGTGCCGACGCAACTCATGGTCGCGGTCATGGCTGATCTCGCCGATCAGGCGCGACACCGCCTGCACCACCTTGATCGCCGACCAGCGTCCGACCCGCTCGTCCAGGCCCAGGTACTTCAGGGTACGCAGCTCGCCGCCGATGGTGCGGGCGATCAGCGCCTGGGTGTCTTCGTCCTGCAGCAGGCGATCGATCTCCTGCAGCACCTCGTCGAGCACCGCCTGATGGCGACCGTCGGCGGTCAGCATGTCGAGCAGTTCGCCGGACAGCGCCGCCACGTCCAGGCGCTGCAGCCGCTCCACCGCCACTCGCCGGATGAAGGCCTGCACCCGCACTTCGCGCAGGGCTTCCAGGGAATAGCGGGCGACGCCGGTGGCCTGGCTGGCCACCGCTGCGGCGTTGTCCGGCTGGCGCAACCAGCCGGCCAGGCGCCCGGCGGCGTCCAGTTCCTCCAGCTTGGCCAGCACCTGGGGCGTGCCGAGGAAGTGCAGGCAGATGAAGTCCGACAGCTTGCGCCCGACTCCGGCCTTGTTGCGCGGGATGATGGCGGTGTGGGGAATCGGCAGGCCCAGCGGATGGCGGAACAGCGCGGTCACCGCGAACCAGTCGGCGATGGCCCCGACCATGGCCGCCTCGGCGAAGGCGGCGGCGTAGCCCCAGGCCGGATGGCTGGCCTCGAGGCCAGTGGCCAGGCAGTAGAGCGCGGCCGCCAGGAACAGCAGCAGCAGCGCGATGAGCTTCATGCGCCGGACCGGGGTGAGGCCGTCGCCGGAGAGTGTGGTCATGGAAGAGGGACAGTCCTCGCGCGGGATGATCCCAGCATCCTACCCCAGACTAGAGCCTGACCCAGCGCTCCTCCTGGGCCGATTGCCGCGCGGCCTGGGCCAGGCGCTCCACTTCCCAGGCTTCCTGGAAGTCGACACCGGTGTGCCCGGGGTTGCCGCCCAGCGCTTCCAGCAGCGAGCGGACCTCCAGGGTCTTGAGTTCGTTGTAGCCGAGCTGGTGGCCGGGGGCCGGGCAGAAGGCGGCGTAGTCCGGCAGGTGCGGACCGGCCAGCAGGGTACGGAAACCGGCCAGGCCCGGACGGTCGCCGACCTGGTAGAGGCGCAGTTCGTTGAGCCGCTCCTGGTCGAAGCTGAGGGTGCCGCGGGTGCCGCAGACCTCGAAGGCCAGGCGATTCTTGCGCCCGTGCTTGAGCCAGCTGGTGGTCAGAGTGCCGCGGGCGCCACTGGCGAAACGCAGCAGCAGATGGGCCTGGTCGTCGATCTCAACCGTCCGGGTGCCGCCCTGGTGGGGCCGCTGGCCATGGGCGGTGTGCAGATCGGCGCAGAGCGCCGCCACCGGGCCGAGCAGGAAGCGCGCCAGCGACAGGATATGGCTGCCCAGATCGGCCAGGGCGCCGCCAGCCTGGCGGGTCTCGCAGCGCCAGGTGAAGGGCCCCTGGGGATCGCCCATGAAGTCTTCACTGAATTCGCCGCTGAAGCTGACGATCTCGCCCAGTTCGCCGCTGTCGATTAGCTCACGCGCCTGCCTGAGCATGGGATTCTGCAGGTAGTTGTAGCCGACCCGGTTGACCACCCCGGCCTGGCGCGCGGCGTCGCGCATTTGCGTCGCCTCCTCCAGGCTCACCGCCAGGGGCTTTTCGCAGTAGACCGCCTTGCCCGCCGCCAGGGCGGCCAGGGCCATGGGCGCGTGCAGCAGATTGGGCGTGGTGATGGCCACCAGCTCGACCTGGGGATCGGCGATCAGGCTTTCCCAATCGCAGCTGCGGGTGAAGCCCCAGGCGTCGGCGCAGCGAGCGGCGCGCTCCGGATCGGCGTCGGCCAGGGCCACCAGCCGCGGGCGGACCGGGAGCGCGAAGCTGCTCGCCGCGTGATGGAAGGCCTGGGCATGGGCATGACCCATGAAGCCGGTGCCGATCAGACCGATGCCGATGTCGCGCATGTCGTTCTCCGTGAGGGGTGTAGAAAGACCCGGCCGGCCAAGCCAGTAGCCGACCGGGTGAAAGGGATGGCTTTGGAGTGGGGGCGCCCTCACCCCAGCCCTCTCCCAGGGAGAGAGGGGGAAAAACGGTCAGGTGCTGGCTCGGCCCCTCACCCCGGCCCTCTCCCAGCGGGAGAGGGGAAAGCAATCGGGTGCTGGCTCGCCCTCTCCCAGGGAGAGGGGAAGGCGCCAGCCCTAGCGCTTGGCCTTGCGCTTGTTGCGGTACTGGTCGATGACCACGGCGACCACGATGATCAGGCCCTTGATGATGTCCTGGACGTAGGCGTCCACCCCGAGGAAGGTGAAGCCGCTGGCCATGGTGCCGAGGATCAGGGCGCCGATCACGGTGCCGGTGATGCGCCCTACCCCGCCCGCCAGGCTGGTACCGCCGATCACCGCCGCAGCGATGGCGTCCAGTTCGTAGGACATGCCCATGCCCGCCTGGCCGGTGGCGGCGCGGGCCGAGGCCACGACCCCGGCCAAGCCCGCCAACAGGCCGGCGATGCTGTAGACGATGATCAGGTGCTTCTTGACGTTGATGCCGGAGATGCGCGCGGCCTGCATGTTGCCGCCGATGGCATAGGTGTACTTGCCGTACTTGGTGTAGCGCAGGGCGATGTGGAAGATCACCGCCACCACCAGGAAGATGATCACCGGCATGGCCCCGGCGCCGATGGCGGTGTAGTTGTCGGACAGCATGCTGATCGGCTGGCCTTCGGTGTAGTAGCGCGCCAGGCCGCGGGCCGAGACCATCATGCCGAGGGTGGCGATGAAGGGCGGGATGCCGGTGACGGCGATGATGCTGCCGTTGATGGCGCCGGCCAGCAGCCCCACCCCGAGGCCGGCCATGACCGGCACCCAGACCGGCAGGTCGGTCAGCGAGGGAAACACCGCCCGGCCGAAGTCCGAGCCCTGGGCCAGACTCGCCGCCACCATGGCCGACAGTGCCAGCACCGAACCCGAGGAGAGGTCGATGCCGGTGGTGATGATCACCTGGGTCACGGCGATGGCCAGCAGGCCGATGATCGAGACCTGCAGGATCATCAGCACCAGGCGCTGGGAATTCATCAGGAAGCTCTGGTCACGCAGGACCCAGCCGAAGGCCTCGAAGGCCAGGCCGATGCCCAGCAGCACCAGCAGGATGCCCAGTTCGGTGGGAATGCGGCGCCGCGGGCGCGCGCTGGGTAGCTCGGCGGTTTTCTTGTCCAGGAGGGCACTCATCTTGTTCTACCTCTTGTATGCCGGGAGCGATGGGCGCAGCCCACCGCGCGAAGGATGCGCTAGTGCAGTACGGGATTGCCCGAGGCCAGGTGCATGACCCGCTCCTGGGTCGCTTCGCCGCGATCGAGAAAGCCGGTGACGGTGCCTTCGTGCATCACCATCACCCGGTCACTCATGCCCAGGACCTCGGGCAGTTCGGAAGAAATCATGATCACCGCCAGGCCCTCGGCGGCCAGCTTGGCGATCAACCGGTAGATCTCGGCCTTGGCGCCGACGTCGATGCCGCGGGTGGGCTCGTCGAGGATGAGGATGCGCGGCCGGGTCATCAGCCAGCGGGCGATCAGCGCCTTCTGCTGGTTGCCGCCGGAGAGATTGGCGATGCACTGGTCCAGCGAGGGGGTCTTCACCCGCAGTTGCTGGCGCATCTCCTCGCAGAGCTGGTCGAGGCGCTGCTGTTGCACGAAGCCGCCGCTGGCGAAACCATTCAGCACCGCCACCTCCATGTTTTCACCCACCGACAGGCAGGAAAAGATGCCGGTGTCCTTGCGGTCTTCGGTGAGCAGCGCCAGGCCTTTCTGGATCGCCAGATGAGGATCGCTCATCCGTACCGGCCGGCCGTCGATGCGGATCTCGCCCGCCGTGGCCGGGGTCACGCCGAACAGCGTCTCGGCGACATTGGTGCGCCCCGAGCCCATCAGTCCGGCGATGCCCAGCACCTCGCCGGCGCGCAGGTCGAAGGAGACGCCGGAGAACACCCCGTCCAGGCCCAGGTCGCGCACCGACAGCAGTACCTCGTCGCGCGGCGCGGTGCGCTCCGGGAACAGCTGGGTCAGTTCGCGCCCCACCATCATGGCGATCAGGCCGTCACCGTTCATACTGTCGGCGCGCTGCAGGCCGATGTACTGGCCGTCGCGGAATACCGCGACCTCGTCGGCGATCTGGAACACCTCGTCCATCTTGTGGGTGATGTAGACGATGCCCTTACCCTGGGCCTTGAGGTCGGCGATGATGGAAAACAGATGCGCCACCTCGGTCTCGGTGATGGCCGAGGTGGGTTCGTCCATGATCAGCACATCGCTGTCGTAGGACACCGCCTTGGCGATCTCCACCATCTGCCGCCCGGCGATGGACAGGCTGCCCACGCTGTCTTCCGGGTCCAGGGCGATGCGCAGCCGGTCCAGCAGCGCCTGGGTCTGGCGACGCATCTTGCCGTGGTCCACCAGGTGCAGGGCATTGAGCGGTTCGCGACCCAGCCAGATGTTCTCGGCGATGGTCATGAAGGGCATCAGGTTGAGTTCCTGGTGAATCATGGCGATCCCCGACTGCAGTGCCTGCAGCGGCGTCTCGAAGCGCACCGGCACCCCGCGTAGCCGTACCTCGCCAGCGTCGGGCTGGTAGATGCCGGCGATGATCTTCATCAGTGTCGACTTGCCCGCGCCGTTCTCGCCCATCAGCGCCAGCACGGTGCCGGGACGCACCCGCAGCTGCACGTGGGACAGCGCCTTGACGCCGGGAAACTCCTTGGTGACGTCGACGATTTCCAGCAGGTATTCGCCGGGCGCGGCCGTGGCCGCGGTGGCGGGAGCGACGGCAGGGGTGGCGGAACTGAGCATGATCACGATCTCCTCGCGGGCGCCGACCAGGCGGCGCGGGTCGCTGGTCAGTAGAGGGCGCTGGGCGAAGGGCTGGCCATGACGGCGCGGGCCAGGTGCAGGCAGGTACCTGGCGGACAGGCGATCGGAGACCTATGCAGGGACAGAGAGCGGGATGGCATGACGGCACCTTTTATTCTTGTTGAAGGGTGCGTTCGCCGGGGCGAAGCACCGCTGTACGTCTTGGCTTGCCCTCGACTCTATTGGAAAATAAATTCCAGTCAATATCTTTTTGGAATTTTTAGGTGATAATCATCGAGGGTCCGCAACCCGCCCGGCGCCGCTGGCAAGGCCCCAGATAGACAAACGGGCGGTCCGTTGCCGGACTGCCCGTTTGCTCTGGAAAGCCGTTCTGGCGCGGCGCCCCGCCCTCGTTCCAGGACGGCGCAGGCGCCTCAGGTCATTTGGTCATGGCCTGGAATTCGGCGACGTTCTCCGGGGTGATCAGGCGGAAGGGAATCAGCACGTTCTGCTCGCCGGGGGTCTTGTTGATCATCTTCAGCGCCGCATCGAGGGCGCCTTCCGCCTGGCCCTTGGCGTCCTGGAACACCGAGACCGTCACCAGGCCGCGCTTGATCGCGGCCAGGCCGTCGGGCGTACCGTCGACGCCGGTGACCAGCACGTCCTTCTTGCCGGCCTGGCGCAGGGCCATGGCCGCGCCGATGGCCATCTCGTCGTTGTTGGCGAAGATGGCGTTGAGCTCCTTGCCGGCCAGCAACCAGTTGCTGGTCAGGTCCATGGACTTGTCGCGCTGCCAGGCCGCGGTCTGCTCCTCGACGATCTTGATGCCCGGATACTTGGCCAGGACTTCCTTCACCCCGGCGGTGCGATTGTGGGTGGAGTTGTTGGCCAGATCACCCAGCAGGATGGCCACCTGGCCCTTGCCGCCGAGCTTGTCCGCCACGTACTGCGCCTGCAGGCGGCCGGCTTCCTTGTCGTCGGAAGTCACCGCGACCACGCCCGCCGGCAGGGTGGGCTCGTCGGGGCGGCGGTTGATGTAGACGATGGGCACGCCGGCCTTGGTGGCGGCCTCGGTCAGGGTCCGGGTCGCGGCGGTGTCCACCGGATTGACGATGACCGCATCGACCTTCTGGCTGATGAAGCTCTGCACCTGGGTGAGCTGCTTGACCACGTCGTTGCGGGCGTCCTCGAACTGCAGCTGCACGCCGTCGGTCTTGGCCTTCTTGGTCATGTATTCGCGGACATAGGTGAGGTAGTTGTCGTCGAACGACGACATGGTCACCCCGACCTTGAGGTCCGCCAGGGCCGCACTGCTGCCCAGCAGCAGCGACAGCGCCAGGGTGGCAAAGCGAGTTTTTTTCTGCATGGTTCAGGCTCCATTCGTGGGGTGACGATCAGCGAGGGGATCAGACGGGCGCAACGGCCAGGCGCACCTCGGGCGCCGCGCGGTCTTGAACCGGGCGGAGCCTGGGCGAACGCTGGAAAGACGCGGGAATCAGTGCGGGCGGTAGAACACCGCGGCGCCGGGCGAGGCGCAGAGCACGGCGCCGCTGCGCTCGTGGCAGAACAGCCGGCCGAGCAGGGCGAGCAGTCGGGAGGGGCGCTGCACCTTGAGGCGGTGCACGGTGGCGAGGGCGAGACGGAAGGAATGCGTGGAGTGGTTCATGTGACGGCACCTATTATTGTTGTCGGGGCGCGCGGCCCTGGTGACTCGTTTCTGCAACTGCTCTCGACTCTATTGGAAATTTAATTCCACAACAAGAGAGAAATAGAAATTTCATTCGACCTGTACGAATGACCGCAGCGCTCGCCCCTGGGCACCTGCCCGCGACCGCTCCGCCGCCTCTTCGAGGCCCTCTACCACCAGGCTTTCCCCCGTACGGGCACTCTGCCGCGCCGCCGCCAGGATCGCCTGGCAGGCCAGTGTTTCCTGCGGCGTGACCGGCAAGGGCGCGCCCTGGGTGAGGGCTGCCAGCCAGCCTTGGTAGAACAGATCCCAGCGGCCCCGTTCGCTCGGTACCCGTGAGCGCTCGTCGCCCACGCTCAGCCAGCCCCAGCGCTGATGCTCCTCGGCGCCCCAGCTGGCCTTTTCGCTGTGCGGGGTACGCCCCCGGCGCAAGGCCGCGGCCTGGCCATCCAGGCCATCGACGCTATAGACGCCCCGCTCGCCGACCACCCGCAGCCGCTGCGGACAGTTCTGCAGACCGCTGCCCGAGAGGTGCGAGACCACCCCCGAGCGATGGCGCAGGGACAGAAAGAATTCCCGCTCTCGCGCGGGATCGCCACGGGGAAATTGCGCCTCGGCATAGACCCGTTCGACCGGCCCGAACAGTAGCAGCGCCTGGTCCACCAGATGGCTGCCCAGTTCGAGGAGCAGGCCAGCCTCGGTGCCCAGGCCCGCCGCGGCCAGGTCGGTCAGTTGCAGGCGCGACTCGAAGAGGCGTACCCGGCCCAGGCGCTTTTCGCGCAGCAGTCGAGCCAGGGTGAGCAGGTCCGAATCCCAGCGGCGCAGCTGCTGGACGCAGAGCGGGACGCCGCGCCGTTCGGCCAGCGCCACCAGGTCCTCGGCCTCTGCCAGGGTGCTCGCCAGCGGCGCCGCGCAGACCACCGGCAGGTCCCGCCGCAACGCTTCCCGCACCTGCGCCGGACGTTCGCCGAGAGGCGTGGCGATCACCAGGCTGTCCACCCCGGCGGCGATCAGCCCGGCCAGGTCGGGATGGCCGGTAACGCCGGGATACGCCTTGGTCAACTCGGCATGCTGCGCCGGCGAGACTGTCACCACACCCACCAGTTGGACGCCCGGGGTGCTGGCGATCAGCGGCGCCTGCAGCAGGCGTCCGAGGCCGTCGTAGCCGACCAGTCCGATTCTCACGGCCGAGGCCTCCCGTGCAGGCAACACATCCCCGCGAGCGACCTAGGCGTAGAAAGCCGGTCGGCTGGGCAGGGTCACCGGCTCGATGGCGCCGCTGTCCTGGGCCTTGATGCAGGCGTCGGCGGTGACCGCGGCGATGTAGCCGTCCCAGGACGACGGCCCGGTCAGCTGGCCGGCGGCGAGGTCGTCGATGAAGGCCTGCAGTTCCACGTCGTAGGCGGCGATGAATCTGTCCTTCCAGTCCATGAGGATCTCGTTGGACAGCCGCGCCTCGCTGCGCAGCTGCACCGAGGTCGGCTCCGGCAGGCGGGCGATGCCGCGCTCGCCGACGATCTCGCACTGGATGTCGTAGCCGTACTGGCAATTGACGAAGACCTCGACGTCGATGCGCACGCCCTTGGCCGTTTCCAGCAGCACCACCTGGGGATCGCGCAGGTGCTCGCGCGCCGCCGGCGCCTTGCGCGGAAAGACCACCTGGGCGGACACGTAATGATCGTCCAGCAGCCAGGCCAGCACGTTGATCTCGTGGATCAGGGTGTCGGTGATGGCCATGTCGGTGCTGTAGTGCTCGCTCACCGTGGGATTGCGGTGGGCCGCATGGATCATCAGCGGCGCGCCGATGCGATCGGCGTCGACCACCGCCTTGAGCTGGCGATAGCCGGCATCGTAGGGCCGCATGAAGCCCACCTGCACCAGGCGCTTGCCGTGGGCCTGCTCGGCTTCGACGATGCGCCGGCAGCCCTCAGCGGTGGTCGCCAGGGGCTTTTCGCAGAACACCGGCTTGCCGGCGGCGATGGCGGCCAGCACGTACTCCTCGTGGGTCGGCCCCCAGGAGGCGACCAGCACCGCCTGAACGTCCGCCGCGGCGATCAGGGCATGGCCGTCGGCGTAGACCTCCGCGGTGATGCCCAACTCCTGGACCACCCGGGCGGCCTGGTCGGCGTTGATGTCGGTCACCGCCACCACGCGACTGCCCAGCAGGGTGTGGCTCAGGCGGCGGATGTGTTCGCGGCCGATGGCGCCGGTCCCGATGACACCGATGTTCAAGGTCATGACGTCTTTCTCCGATTTGGATTTGTTGTGGAGTGAGCGGCGCTCAGTATTGGCGGGCCTGGGCGGCGTTTTCCCTGAGCACCCGGGCGACGGCGGCGATCTTTTCGCTGGTGGAGACCTCGGCGCCGCCGACCCGCCACCAGGACAGGTAGCCGTGCAGCATGGTCTTGGGCAGCACCTTGATGTCGATCAGGGTGGAAACCGTCTGCCGACGGGCATCGGCCAGGGCCGCTTCCAGCTCTTCCAGGGTGCGTACGCTATAGGTCTTGCAGCCGTAGGCGGCGGCGCTCATGGCGAAGTCCATCGGCACGAAGTCGCCGTCGAGCTTGCCGGTCTCCGGATTGCGATAGCGGAATTCGGTGCCGAAGCTGCCCATGCCGTGGCCGACCTGCAGGTTGTTGATGCAACCGAAGGTCATGTTGTCGAGCAGCACCACGTTGATCTTGCGCCGCTCCTGGATGGAGGTGGCCAGCTCCGAGTGCAGCATCTGGTAGGAACCGTCCCCCACCAGCGCATAGACCTCGCGCTCCGGTTCGGCCAGCTTCACGCCGAGGGCGGCGTTGATCTCGTAGCCCATGCAGGAATAGCCATATTCCAGGTGGTAGGTGTTGACGCCCTTGCTCTGCCAGGCGCGCTGCAGGTCACCCGGCAGGCTGCCGGCGGCGGCGACGATGATGGCGTCGTCGTCCAGCTGTTCGTTGAGGCGGCCGAGCACCTGGCTCTGGGTCAGGGACGAACCGGTCAGGCGGACGAATTCCTCCAGCACCGCGCGCGGCAGGTCGTCGTCGATCTCCGGTACGAAGTCGGCGCCGGTGTAGCCGACCGCGTAGACCCGCTCCACCTCCTGGCGATAGCGCTCACGCGCCTCCCCCACCTGGCCGCCCCAGCCGGCGCGGTAGTCGGTAGCCCCTAGCGCCTCGGTCAGGGCGTCGAGGGCTTCGCGGGCATCGGCCACCACGGCCAGGCCATCGAGCTTGCCGGCGTCGAAGGCGGCCACGTTGAGATTGAGGAATTCCACCTCGGGATGCTGGTAGAGCCACTTCGAGGAGGTGGTGAAATCGGTGTAGCGGGTGCCGACGCCGATGATCAGATCCGCTTCCCTGGCCAGCAGGTTGGCGGCCAGGCAGCCGGTCTCGCCGATGCCGCCGACATTGAGTTCGTGGCTGGAGACGATGGCGCTCTTGCCGGCCTGGGTCTCGGCGAAGGGGATCTCGAAGCGCTCGGCGAAGCGCTGCAGGGCCGCGGCGGCGCCGGAATACTTCACCCCGCCGCCACAGATCAGCAGCGGCTTGCGCTTGCGCCTGAGCAGCTGCACCGCCTCCGCGATGGCGGCGACCACCGGCGGCCGGCGATCCAGGCGGTGCACCCGCTTGGCGAAGAAGTAGTCGGGGTAGTCGTAGGCCTCGCCCTGGACATCCTGGGGCAGCGCCAGGGTCACGGCGCCGGTCTCGGCCGGATCGGTCAGCACGCGCATGGCGTTGATCGCCGCGCTCATCAGCTGCTCGGGGCGGTTGATGCGATCCCAGTACTTGCTCACCGCGCGGAAGGCATCGTTGGTGCTGATCGACAGGTCGTGGAATTGCTCGATCTGCTGCAGCACCGGATCGGGCTGGCGACTGGCATAGACGTCGCCGGGCAACAGCAGCAGCGGGATGCGGTTGGCGGTGGCGGTGGCCGCGGCGGTCAGCATGTTGGCCGCGCCCGGCCCCACCGAGGAGGTGCAGGCGTAGATCTGCCGACGCAGCTTCTGCTTGGCGAAACCCGTGGCGGCATGAGCCATGCCCTGCTCGTTGCGCCCCTGGTGCACCACCAGCTCACCGGCCTCCTGCTCCAGCGCCTGGCCCAGACCGAGCACGTTGCCGTGGCCGAAGATGGTGAAGACGCCGGCGACGAATCTGGTCTCGACGCCATCGACGCTGAGGTACTGGTTGTCGAGAAATTTCACCAGGGCCTGGGCCATGGTCAGACGTTGGGTGCTCATGGCTTCTCCCCGGTCACTTGGCGGTGGGCATGCTGAATTCGGCGCCCTTGGCGATGCTGTCGGGCCAGCGCTGCATCACGCTCTTGTAGCGGGTGTAGAAGCGCAGGCCTTCCTCGCCATAGGCGTGGTGATCGCCGAACAGGGATCTCTTCCAGCCACCGAAGGAATGCCAGGCCATGGGCACCGGGATGGGCACGTTGATGCCGACCATGCCTACCTTGATGGTGCGGGCGAAGGCGCGGGCGATGCCGCCGTCACGGGTGAAGCAGGAGACGCCGTTGCCGAATTCGTGGGCGTTGATCAGTTCCACCGCGCTGGCGAAGTCCGGCACCCGCACGATGCCCAGCACCGGGCCGAAAATCTCTTCCCGGTAGATGGTCATCTCCGGGGTCACGCCATCGAACAGGGTGGCGCCGACGAAGAAGCCGTGCTCGGCGCCGGGCACCTTGAAGTTGCGGCCGTCGACCAGCAGCCTGGCGCCCTCCTCCACCCCTTTCGTGATGTAGCCCTCGACCTTGGCCTTGTGCTGGCCGGTCACCAGCGGTCCCATGTCGGCATCGGCTTCCACGCCGTTGCGCACCCGCAGGGCATCGATGCGCGGCAGCAGTTTCTCGATCAGGGCATCACCCACCTCGCCCACCGCCACGGCAATGGAGATGGCCATGCAACGCTCGCCGGCCGAACCGAAGCCGGCGCCGATCAGGGCATCGGCGGCCTGGTCCAGGTCGGCGTCGGGCATCACGATCATGTGGTTCTTGGCACCGCCCAGGGCCTGGACGCGCTTGCCGCGGCGGGTGCCTTCCTGGTGGATGTATTCGGCGATGGGGGTGGAGCCGACAAAGGAGATGGCCTCCACGTCCGGGTGCTGCAACAACGCATCCACCGCCACCTTGTCACCCTGGACCACGTTGAACACGCCATCGGGCAAGCCGGCCTGCTTGAGCAGCTCGGCCAGCAGCAGGCTGGCGGAGGGATCGCGCTCGGAGGGCTTGAGGATGAAGGTGTTGCCGGTGGCCAGCGCCATGGGAATCATCCACAGCGGCACCATCACCGGGAAGTTGAAGGGGGTGATGCCGGCGCACACGCCCAGCGGCTGGCGCAGGTTCCAGTTGTCGATGCCGCCGCCGATGTTGTCGCTGTAGCTGGTCTTGGCCAGGTGTGGCGCGCCGCAGGCGAATTCCACCACCTCGATGCCGCGCGTCACCTCGCCCATGGCGTCGGACAGCACCTTGCCGTGCTCGCGGGTGATCAGCGCCGCCAGTTCCCGGTGGTGCTGGTCGAGCAGCTCCTTGAAGCGGAACAGGATGCGCGCCCGGCGCAGCGCCGATTGCTCGGACCACTCGGGAAAGGACGCCTTGGCCGCCGCCACCGCCTGGTCCACGGTCTGCGCCGTGGCCTGGGCGACCCGCCCCTGGACCACGCCCTCGGCCGGGTTGAAGACGTCGCTGAAACGCTCGGCCTGGGTCGAGACCGCGCCGTTGATGTAGTGCCCGATGACGGGGGTGTCGCTCATGTCCTGAATCCTCGTGTCCTGGGGTCGCCGCCACGGCGAATGCGAAAGGGGTTAGCGGGTCAGCAGCCACTCGTGCTGCGGATCGTTGTGGAATTTCCAGACGCGCCGGGGGCCGGCCATCACGTTGAGGTAATAGGACTCGTAGCCATAGGGCACGCTGACCGGGTGATAGCCGCGCGGCACCAGCACCACGTCGTGGTCTTCCACCGCCATGGCCTGGTCCAGGTCGCGCTCGTCGGTGTAGACGCGCTGGAAGACGAAGCCCTGGCCCGGATCGATGCGGTGGTAGTAGGACTCCTCCAGCAGACTCTCCGCCGGCAGGTTGTCGCGGTCATGGCGATGGGGTGGATAGCTGGAGGAATGCCCGGACGGGGTGCGCACCTCCACCACCAGCAGCGAATGGGCCGCCGCCGTGTCCGGCAGGATGTCGCAGACATAGCGGGTATTGGCACCCTTGCCACGGGTGGATCGCTGCATGCTCGCCGGCTCGATCAGCCGCGGTGGCAGCCGGTCCGCCACCAGCGGATTGCCGGGCGAGGTGCAGATGGCGATTTCGGCGGTGCTGTCGGCGGTCACCCGCGCCTCGCTGCCGGGCGGCAGGTAGGCGGCATAGGGCGAGACGTCTTCGAAGACGCTCTGGCGACCGGCCAGCCCACGCCAGGCGAAGGCGCCCAGCTGCGGATGCCCGCCCTCGATACTGGCGCCGCCGCTGAGCAGCACGACGCAGACCTCCAGATCGCCCGCCAGCACCGGCAGGGACTCCCCCGGTTGCAGGCGATGGGCGGCGAAGCCGACATAGTCCAGGGCGCCGGCCGGGACGCTGACGATGTCGCGGGCGCTACGGTCGGCTTTGACGAGCAGATTCATCGGATTCCTCCTCAGGCAGTGGCCTGCGCCACCAGCTGGCGCAGATGGTCGTAGCCCTTCTTGGCGTATTCGTAGGCCGGCGCCACGGCCGGGTCCTGCTCGGCTTCCACCACCAGCCAGCCTGAGTAGCCGGCAGCCACCAGCACCTTGAGCAGCGCCGAGAAATCGATGTCGCCGTCACCCGGCACGGTGAAGGTGCCGTTGAGGATGCAGTCCGGAAAGCTCCACTGGTGGTTGCGCGCCAGCTGCACCACGGCCTTGCGCACGTCCTTGAAGTGCACGTGGCAGACCCGGTCGATATGTTGCTGCAGCACGCTCAGGGGATCGCCACCGCCCATGTAGCAATGGCCGGCATCGAACAGCAGGCCGACGTCCGGAGAGGTCAGCGCCATCAGCCGGGCGATGTCCTCGGGCGCTTCCACATAGGCGCCCATGTGGTGGTGATAGGCCAGGCGCAGACCCTGGCTCAGGGTGAAGGCGGCCAGGCGATCGAGCTTCTCGGCATAGGCCTGCCAGGCGGCGTCGCTGTGGAAGCGCGGTCGCTCGATCAGCGGCCGGCGCTGCCCCTGGATGGAGCCGGCCACCTCGCCGTAGACCAGCACCTTGGCACCGTTCTTGGCCAGCAGCCGGCAATGCGGACGGATCGCCTCGATCTCGGCCTCGACATCCCGGTGCGCCAGGCCACTGGAATACCAGCCGGACACCAGCTCCAGGTCATGCTGGCCGAGGACCTCGCCCAGCGCCTTGGGCTCGCTGGGAAACTTGCCGCCCAGCTCGAAGCCCTGGAAGCCGATTTCCTTGCCCTCGCGCAGGATGGTCGCAAGCGGGGTGTCGCCGCCCAGGGCCGGCAGGTCGTCGTTGGCCCAGGAGATAGGGTTGATGCCGATCTTGAGTTGTTGTGCGGTCATGTCGGAGCTGCTCGTCAGGAGGCGATCAGGCGCGGGCGTCGCGCCAGGCCTGGATCAGGAATTCGAAGTTGCTGCGGATCTGCGCGACCAGCGCACGGTCGTCGATCTCGCCGGCCAGCCAGGCCCGACTCGGCTGGGCGAAGATGGTCCGGCCCACGGCGAAGCCCTGGCAGCGCTGGCTGGCGCTGGCCTGACGAAAGCCTTCGGCCAACTCTTCGGCCGGGGCGTTGAGGCCCAGCACCACCACGCCCTGGCAATGGGGATCGCGTTCGGCGATCAACTGGTCGAGTTGCTGCCAGACGGCGACCGGCTGCGCCTCGATCTTCCACCACTCGGGATAGATGCCCAGGTTGTACAGTCGCTTGATGGCGCGATAGAGCACGTCCGGCCGGCTGGAGGCATGGTTCTTCGGTGGGATGACCTCCAGCAGGAGTTCATGACCGCTGGCCTGGGCCGCTTCATACAGCCCCTTGAGCTGAGCCTCCTGCTCCAGCCGCAGCAGCGGCTCGTCATCGGGGTGGAATTGCACCAGGCACTTGATGATCTGCTCGCTCGGCCAGCTCAGCAGGGTGCTGCCCACCGAGCGACCATGCTCGAAGGCCAGCGGCCGTGAGTTCTGCAGCTCCACCGGCCGGGCGATCCACCAGCCGCGGCCGCTGGCGGCATTCAGAGCGTCCTGGCCGAAGCGCTCGTCGGCCAGCAACCCGACGTCGGCGGCCACACCCTGACGCTGCAGGTCCTGCTCGACCTCGGCGATGGCCTGGACGAACAGCTGCTTGAGCGCCGGAATCCGCGCCGGGTCGGCGCCCACCTGCTGAGCGCTCTCCACCAGCTGGTAGCGGTGATCGAAGGCGAAGATGAACAGCGGCTGCCACTGGCGGCGCCGCGTACTGACCCGGTGCAGCCGGGTGAGCACGGGATCGAGGTCGGGCCGGGTGATGGGCACCGGACTGTGGTTGAGGTAATCCAGCTCGGCCAGGGTCGGCATGGCCGGGGCGCAGCCATGGCGCGACACCACCAGCCCGCCGCAGGCATTGGCCAGCCGGCAGCATTCGGCATCATCGCCGCCGGTCAGCCAGCCGCGTAGGAAGCCGGACATGAAGGCATCGCCCGCACCCAGCACATTGAGCACCTCGACGCGAATGCCGCGATGGATCTCGCCTTCCTCGAGACGTGCCGGAATGGCGCCATGGATCACCGTGCAGCCCTGGGCGCCAAGCTTGACCACCAGGGTCGCCGCGGTCACCTCGCGGACCCGGCGCAGGGCGGTGAGCAGGTCTTCGCTGCCCCCGGCGATCTGGAATTCCTCTTCGGTGCCCACCACCAGGTCGAAGCGCGGCAGGATGCGCTGCACATGGGCGCTGACCTCGGCACTGGCGATGAAGCGGGTCTCGCCATCGGCCTTGCCGGTCAGCCCCCAGAGCACCGGGCGGTAATCGATGTCCAGCACCCGCTTCACACCGTTGCGCTCGGCGTAGTCCAGGGCCCGGCTGCTGGCCTGGAACACCCCCTCGGTGGAGAAGTGGGTACCGGTGATCAACAGCGCCTTGGCACTGGCGATGAAGGCCTCGTCGATGTCGTCCGCGCCCAGCGCCATGTCGGCGCAATTCTCGCGATAGAACACCAGGGGAAAGGTCTCGCGATCCTTGATGCCCAGCAGCACCAGGGCGGTGAGGCGTTCGCGATCCACCTGGATGCCGCGGGTGTCGCAGCCTTCCTGCGCCAGCGTCCGGCTCAGGAAGCGGCCCATGTGGTCGTCGCCGACCCGGGTCAGCATCGCCGACTTCAGCCCCAGGCGCGCGGTGCCGAAGGCGATGTTGGCGGAGGATCCCCCCAGGTACTTGGCGAAGCTGCTGACGTCTTCCAGTGGCGCCCCGATCTGCTGCGCATAGAGGTCGACGCCCAGTCGCCCCAGGCAGATGACATCCAACTGGCGCCCGCTGGCGAAGAAATGATCACCCATGGGTGGCTCCTGCTTATTGTTATCGGCCAACCGCGCGGACCCGAGGGGCCGAACGTGTGAGTGAGCTCAGGCTAGAACGACGCCGCGGACAAATCAACAAATTTTCCACATGAGATTTTATGGAATTTAATTTCCATAAATGGCGTACACTGCGCCTGCCGTCCCACTTCGACGCCGCCCGGCGAATGGGTTAAGTTGCCGGCACAAGAATCCCTACCGCGAGATTGCCCATGTCCTCCGACTCCCCGGCCGACGACCCCCTCAGCAGCGCGCCGCTGGCCGATCCCCCCGGCAACGTCGAGCAGTTGCTGGCCTGCATCGCCCGTGACTACGAGGCCCTGCCACGCCAGCTGAAACGGGTGGCCGCCTATGTCAGCCAGCAGAGCGACAGGGTCATGGTCGATCGCATCAGCGACATCGCCGGGCAGTGCGAGGTGCATCCCTCGGCCATCGTGCGCTTCTCCCAGCGCTTCGGCTTCAAGGGCTTCAGCGAGATGCAGGCGCTGTTTCGCGAGGCCTACACCCACAAGACCACGCCGGTACAGAACTACCAGCAGCGCATCCGCAGCATGATCGCCAACAAGAGCCAGCGCGCCAGCAGCGGCGATCTGGCCCGCGAGTGCATCAACGCCACCCGTTCGGGGCTGGATCGACTGGCCGAAGAGCTGGACGACGCCGCCTTCGACAAGGCCGTCGACCTGCTGGTGAACGCCGAGAACATTTATGTGGTGGGGGTGCGCCGCTCCTTCGCCGTGGCCGACTACCTGGTCTACAACCTGCAGCACACCAACAAGCGCATCCACCTCATCACCGGTCTGGGCGGCGGCTATCGCGAGCAGATGCGCAGCATCGCCCAGGGCGATCTGCTGATCGCCATCAGCTTCAGCCCGTACGGCAAGGAAAGTCAGCAGTGCGTGCGCATCGCCCAGCACCACAAGGCCAAGACGCTGATCATCACCGACAGCAATCTCTCGCCCCTGGCCAAGCGCGCCGACGCCCTGCTGCTGGTCAACGAAGGCAGTGCCTTCGCCTTCCGCTCCCTGAGCGCCACCCTCTGCCTGTGCCAGGCGCTGTTCCTGGCCCTGGGCTATCGCCTGGAGCTGAAGATGGACGAGATCCAGCTGCCGCTGGACGAGGACGACTAGCCGAACCGGCCCCGGCGGGGCCGCGCAAACGCTTGATCGACAAACAGAAATTTCTTGAGCAGAAGGCTTGACAGCCACCGGCGCCTTGCCAATAATGCGCGCCTCGGATGGCTACGTAGCTCAGCTGGTTAGAGCATAGCATTCATAATGCTGGGGTCCGGGGTTCAAGTCCCTGCGTAGCCACCACCTATTTCCAAGGGTCAGCGTAAGCTGACCCTTTTTTATTGCCCACGAAAAAGCGCACCGCGGCACCGCTTTTAGTCCCCTCTCCCTCCGGGAGAGGGCTAGGGTGAGGGCCCCGCCCCGCTCTCCCCCCGGACAGCCTTCCCGCCCACGGAAAAGTCCAGCAAAAGCAGACCCAAGCCACAGCTAGCACCGCTCTTCGTCCCCTCTACCCTCGGGAGAGGGCTAGGGTGAGGGCCCCGCCCCACTCTCTCCCCCCGGACAGCCTTCCCGCCCCGGAAGAGTCCAGCAGAAGCAGACCCAAGCCACAACTAGCACCGCTCCTCGTCCCCTCTCCCCTCGGGAGAGGGCTAGGGTGAGGGCCCCTTCCCACCAAACCTCAGCCTCACCCCATGAAAAAGCCCGGCCTAAGCCGGGCTCAATCACCGCGCAACCCGCTTACAGGGCGACCTTCTGCTCGCTCTCCAGCTCTTCCACAGCAGCCGCGTCCTGGGTCTCGATGGACTGCACCAGCGCCTTGGAGCTGAAGGCCCGCAGATCGCGCAGGAAGTTGTCGCGCCAGGAGGCCAGATCCGCTTTGCGGATCACCCGCATCATGTCTTCGTAGCGCGATTTGCGCTCTTCCAGCGGCATGCGCAGCGCCCGGTCCAGCGCCTCGGCCATGCCGACATGGTCATAGGGATTCACGATCAACGCCGAATTGAGTTCGCGCGCCGCCCCGGCGAAGCGCGACAGCACCAGCACGCCCGGATTTTCCGGATCCTGGGCCGCCACGTATTCCTTGGCCACCAGGTTCATGCCATCGCGCAACGGCGTCACCAGGCCGACGTCGGAGGAGCGGAACAGCCCCATCACCGTGCGTCGGTCGTAGCTCTTGTTCAGGTAGCGGATCGGCGTCCAGTCCAGCTCGGAGAAATGGCCGTTGATATGGCCGGCATGGCTCTCTAGCTGACGCCGGATGTTCTGGTAGGAGACCACGTCCGCCCGGGACGAGGGCGCGATCTGCACGAACTGCACCGCCCGGTGATGCTCGGGGAAATGCTCCAGCAGTTTTTCGAACGCCTGGAAGCGCTCCACCAGCCCCTTGGAATAGTCGAGGCGGTCGACGCTGACGATGGTCTTGTAGGGCACGCCCTCGATGCTGCGCGAGATGAACTGGCGCCGCGTGCGATAGGATTCGGCCTGCTTCTGGATGACGTCCGGCATCACGCCGATGGGATAGACGCCGACCCGGAAGTTATGACCATAGGCGGTCAGGCTGCCGTCCTTCTCCAGCACGCCACGCACCTCGCGGGTGATGTAGTCCTGGAAAGCCAGTTGGTCGGTATCGGTCTGGAAGCCGATTAGGTCATAGAAGCACAGGGTCTTGAGCAATTCGTTATGCGGCGGGATGGCGGTGAGGATCTCCGGCGCCGGGAAGGGAATGTGCAGAAAGAACCCGATGCGGTTGCGAATGCCCAGCATGCGGCAGGCTTCGGCGAAGGGAATCAGGTGGTAGTCGTGCACCCAGATGATGTCATCGGGCTTGAGCAAGGGCTTCAGGCGCTCGGCCATGGCCATGTTGACGCGTCGATAGCCGTCGTACTCTTCACGGTTGTAACGCGCCAGGTCGATTCGATAATGGAAGATCGGCCAGAGGGTCGCGTTGGAGAAGCCGCGGTAGTAGTGGTCGTAGTCGCGCTTGGTCAGGCCGAAGGTCACATAGTCGATATTGTCCTTGGTCTGGGTCTTGGCCGGCCCGTTTTCCTTGACCGTATCGCCATTCCAGCCGAACCAGATGCCACCCGACTTGCGCAGGGCGTCCAGGACACCTACCGCCAGACCACCCGCGGTCGCCTTGCCTTCCTCGATCGGGGCCACCCGATTCGATACCACCACTAAACGGCTCATCCTAGTCTCCTTGCTTATAATGTGGCGCGAGGTCACGGCTCAGCTGCTGCAGCCAGAGGGCTACCGCTTCCACCGAAGGCAGGCGGGTCTTGGCGACCGTCTCCCCCTCCCCTACCTTGACGGTCAGACCGCCTCGCGCATTGACGACAGTGAACCCCTCTTCATCGGTGCGATCGTCACCGAGAAACACCGGCAGGCAGCCGGCAAAGGGTTCCAGTTCGAGAAAACGGGCGATGGCCTCGCCCTTGCTCGCCGCAGCGGGCTTGAGTTCGAAGACGCACTTGCCCGGCTGCAACTTGAATTCGGGATGGTCGGCGGCGATGCCTTCGGCCAGTTCGCGAACCAGGGCTTCCTTGTCCGGCGCCTGGCGATAATGCAGGGCGAAGGCCACGCTCTTGCGTTCGAGCAGCAGGTCCGGATGCGCCGCCAGTGCGGTCTCCAGACGCCGACCGACGTGCGCCAGCATCTCCGCATCCAGGCTCACCCGATGGATCTCGCCCTGGGGATCGCGCCACTCTGCGCCATGGACGCCAGCCGCTGGCAGCCGCAGCGGCGCCGTGAAGCCGTCGATCTCCGCCAGCGGCCGTCCGGAAACCACGGCGACGCCATGGTGGCGCGCCAGCTGTTCAAGGGCAGCGAGGGTTTCGGCGGGAATGAAAACCTGTTCCGGACGTGGCTGCAATTCTGCCAGGGTGCCATCCAGATCGAAAAAGAAGGCCAGCGGCTGGCCCGATGAGGTGAGGCTGTCGAGGTCGATCATGGAAGGTACGACTGCCGGGTCATCGTATGGTTCGTTCACATCTTCCGGGGGTGCCGAGGAATTCCCCTTGCCGGCGCGTAGTCGGATTCAGGGAGATGCTCTAGCAGCCCTGCCTTTGGAGACCACCATGAACAAGCCCGACATCACCAAGACCCCCGAAGAGATCGACGACATTCAGGACCGCATGGGCGACATGCGCGAACTCGACTTCAGCGATCGCAAGGACGAGCGCGGTGGTCGCATCGGCGACGAAATGGACGAGCGCGACTATGAAGGCCAGTTTCCCGAAGAGCGCGTGCGCCAGGCCGGCATGACCGGTGGTGAAACCCTGGATCATCAACCGACGATGGACGACGCCAGCCCCGAGACCCTGCTGGACGAGACGGGCGCGCGCTCGCCGACCGACTACGGCGATGCCTGGCCGAACGACAAGGAATTGAGCGTGGTCGAGGACAGCGACATCGGCGGCGGCTCCGGTCAGGACGAAGCCGAACTCGGTCGCAGCCATCCGCTGGATGGCGAGGCCTGGGACGGCGAGGCCGACGCCCCCAACGAAGCCGAGACCCAGCGAGAGGCCCGCTACGCTGATCTGGACGCCAACGACGAAGACCTCGCCGGCGACACCAGCCTGGATCTGGACGAAAAGCGCGCCGATCACTGAGGCCGCTGACGGCCTAGTCGAGCAGCGTACAGGCCATCACCAGCGCATCTTCCCGGCCGCCGACCGCGGGATAATAGTCCCGCCGGCGGCCGATCTCGTTGAAGCCATAGCGTTCGTACAGCCGATAGGCCGACTGATTGCTGGCGCGTACCTCCAGGAAACACTCGTTGGCCTTGGCCTTGCGCGCTTCCTGCAGCAGGTGTTCCAGCAGCCGCAGGCCGAGTCCCCGGCCCTGGCTTTCCGGCTTGATGGTGATATTGAGCAGATGGGCCTCGTCGAGAATGACGTTGATCACCCCGTGCCCCACCTGCTGCTCGCCGGCCGTCATCACCCAGCAGTCGTAGGACCTGAGCGCATCGGTGAAGATGCCGCGGGTCCAGGGATGGCTGAAGGCCTGATATTCGATCTTCAACACCGTGTTCAGATCGGCTTCGGTCATCCGCCGAAAGCTCACCGCATCGTTCATTGCTGTTCCATCCAGCGGCGCCGCAACGGGCGCATGGCTTGCCAGAGCGCGGCCTTGGCGGCCGGCTCTTCCATCAGGATATCCAGTCCCGGCACCAGCCAGGCCGGGCCCAGGGCGGTGTCCCGCTCCACCCCCGTGAGCTGCGCATCCTCGACCCCGCTGCAGCGTCGCGCGGCCACACCGATCAGCCAGAGTCCCAGGCCCTCGCCCAGGCGCTCCTGGTGCCCCGAGACGAAGCTCTGCACGAATTCAGCGGCCGCCGCCGGCCCCTGGTCGAGTTGACCGTTGTTGAGCAGTGGCCAGCGAATGGGCTCTTCACTGACGATCCGCGGCGTGTCCGGCAGGCCGGCAGCGCGCAGCAGATCCCGGAGCAGCAGGTAGGCCGGATCCCGCACCCCCAGGGTATCGCCGGTAGGCAACTCCAGCAGCAGCAGGCAGCGCCCGGCCTGCAACAACTGCAAGGCGAAACGGGGCGCCGGCTCCCGCGCTGGCGGCAGCGCACGCTCCGGTTCCGGCTCGGCCACGGGGGGCGCGGCCGGCTTCAACGCCGCGGGTCGCGGGATCTCGATGCGCGGCCGATTCGCCGGCGGTGCCTCGGCTACCGCAGCGGCCGGCGCGGCCTTGGCCACCGGCTCCGGGCGTACCACCCGAGCCACGACAGGCGCCGCTTCCGGCTCCTCGACCCACAGGGCTTCCGGGCGAGAAGGCGCGGCGAAGGGCAACACCGTGCGCGGCACCCAGACATCCAGCTGCAACGCCTGCAGATAGGCGCGACGACGCGCCTCGGCGGCAAGCGAGGGGCTGGTGGAAGGGGCGGGGTCGGACATGGGCGGATCCTAAGAGCCTGCGCTGTTACGCGGCGGGATTATGCGGGGCGGCATTGTCGCGCGGATCGCCGCGGATCGAAAGGCCGCCCTGCCCATCGGTCCCACCGGGGTCACATCGAAGGCTCTGGCGTCTGGAGTACAATGGCGCTTTTGTCTGGTGCGGTCCCCGCCATGATCGACCCCAAACGCGTCCTGCGTACCCTCGCCGAACACTGGCACCTCATCGACCCGCTGTGCGCCCACTTCGACAGCGGCACCCTGGGCCTGGCCGAGTTGCGTGCCCGTCTGGCCGAGCAGCTGCCCGAGCGCACGCCGGCCGACCTCACCGCCCTGCTCGACACCTGGATCCGCCTGGACATCCTGGTGCCGGTGGCCAAGAGTCCCAATCGGTTCGAGCTCAATGGCCAGATCCACGACTTCCTCGGCTATCTCAGGCGCGAACACCGGCTGGGCCTGTGCCTGGAGATCGAAGCCTACCTGCGCCACCTGGAACGTCTCGCCGGCCACATCCGCGAAGCCTTCGACAATCGCGACGGCCCCGACCTCGTCCGCCAGTTGCGTCTGCTCGACATGCGCGTGCGCGATGTCCTCAAGAAGCTGGCCAACGATGGCCATGCCCTGGAAGGCGTCGCCGAGCGCGCCAAGACCAGCGATCGCCAGATCCCCCTGCGCCAGCGTTATGCCGAGGTGCTGGCCACCTGGGATGAATACGTCGAGCCGATGATCCAGCTGGTGGCCGCCGACGGCGCCTTCGAGCGGGGTGTCCACCGCGTCGAGCAGGTGCTCCTGCACCTGCTGGGCGAACAGCAGCGCCTCGGCCACCTGGTCGACGACGACCTGTTGCTGCGCACCCAGGCGCGCATCCTGGAGATGCACAACGCCGCCCAACTGGCCCTGCGTCGTGCCCGCGAATTGCTGCTGCCACTGCGCGAGGAAGCGCGCCGGCACAATGCCGTGACCCGGGGCGCCGCCCTGGCCCTGGCCACCATCCGCCGCAAGGGCCTCGATGCCGTACCCCAGGCCGCCCTGCCGCTGTTCAGCCGGCCGCAGAGTGTCTTTCTCGGCACCACCGCCCAGGTGGAAAGCTATGTCTACGCCCTGGCCCGCTTCGAGCCCAAGCCGGCGCGCTTTCCCAGCCAGGCCAGTCGGCCGCGCGACAGCGAGCGCCCGGCGGCGCCCCGTACCGCCCGCGAGATGCTCGATCTCTGCCAGGACGCCCTGCCGCTGCCCGACCTCATGGCCTGGCTGCTGGAGCAGGAGCCGGCCGGCGATACCGACGAGCTGCTCTACTGGTTCTCGCGCCTGTCCCGCGATGCGCGCTTCCAGCGCCAGCGCCTGGACCGCCGCCACTACGACACCCTCGAACACCGCGTCAGCCTGTGCTCCTACGCCCTGACCGCCCGATCTCCCGCGAGCGACGCCCATGCAACTTGACCTCAATGAAATGACCCAGCTCGCGCCCATCTTCCGCGAGCTGTTCAAGGGCTATCACCTGTCCCGCAGCGAGCCCGAGAGCTATGCCCAGCTCAGCCAGCAGCAGGACCAGTACCGCGCGCTGTTCCGCGCCCTCGGCTTCGAACTGGTCTGCGATCCGCGCGGCTTCTACTACTTCGTCCCCGAGCAGATGGGCGCCCAGGTCAACAAGACCGCCCAGCGCCTGGCGCTGTTCACCTTCATCCTGGTCGAGCATCTGGCCGACCAGGGTCGCGATCCGCTGGCCGTGCTCGATGGCGGCACCCTGGGCCGCCACGAGTTGCCGGCGTTGCTGGACAAGTACCGCGACCTCTTCCTGCAGGCCGAGGTCACCACCCAGGAAGAGCTGGAGGAAAAGATCCTGCGCCGCCTGACCCAGCTCGGCTTCGCCCTGGACAGCAACGGCACCTACCGTTTCCTACCGCCCATGCACCGCTTTCTCGATGTCTGCCTGACCGTGCAACAGGATCGCGACCTGGCCGCCGGCATGCATGCCAGCGACCTGCCACTGCCGACGCCAACCCTCGCCAGCGACGAAGACGGCACCGCGCCGGAAGGCGCCGACGAGGATGACGAAGAGGCCGCCCTGGCCCGCGCCATCGCCGCAGAACGGGAGTTCGACCTATGATCCGCTACGGCATCAGCCGCTTCGCCCTGCTCAACACCGCCGGCTACAGCCTCGGTCTCTTTCCGCTGGAACAGCCGCTGTCGGTCTACGGGGCCAACAACCTGGGCAAGAGCGCCTCGATCAACGCCCTGCAATTCCCCATCCTGGCGCGGCTCTCCGACATGAGCTTCGGCAAGTACAGCAACGAGCAGTCGCGCAAGTTCTACTTCGCCACCGACACCAGCTACATCCTCATCGAGCTGCGCCTGGCCCACGGCCCCCACGTCATCGGCGTGGCCGGTCGCGGCCCGGGGGGCGGCTTCGGTCACCAGTTCTTCGCCTATGCCGGCGAACTGGACCTGGCCCACTACCAGCGCGACGGCGCCTGCCTGCGCCAGCGCGAGCTGTTCGCCAGCCTGGAGCGCGCCGGCCATAAGGCCTATGAGGTCAAGCCCGACGAATTGCGCCGGCTGCTGGTCGGCGGCCATACCAGCATCCCCCTGGACCTGACGCTGATTCCACTGCGATCCACCAGCGAACAGAGTCTCAAGACCTTCCGCGCCCTGTTCATCAACCTGCTGCACATGCGCGAGATCACCGCGGCCAAGCTCAAGCAGCTGTTTCTCGACGCCTTCGAGCACAGCCTGAGATCCGGCAGCGTCGACTACATCGCCGCCTGCGAGGAAGCCTTCCGCGATGTCCGCCGCATGGAGCAGGACTACCAGGCGCTGGTCGCCGCCGGCCCGCTGGTGGAAGCCCTGGCCAATGGCGTCGAACAGCGCGATCGCCTGAGGGGCAAGCTGCATCGCCTCTCGCCCTTGCTCGACAGCCTGCTCGGCAGCTGGCAGCACTATGCCCTCGACCGCCGCGACGAACTCCTGGCCCAGACCGAACACTATCGCCAGGAGCAGGATGGCCTGCAGCAGAGCCAGCGCGACGGCACCAGCGAACTGATGCGCCGCGAGCGCGAGATCAGCAGCCTGCAGCGCTGGCTCGCCGAGCTGGCCCAGCTCAAGCACCGCTTCGCCCTGGTGGACTCCACCGCCCCCCTCGAAGCCCAGCTGCTGGCCGCCAAGGACGCCCACGACGAACTCGCCGGCGCCCTGTCCCAGGCCAGTCAGTTCAGTAGCGAAGACCTCGACCAGCGCGTCCGCGAACTGGAACAGCGCCTCAAGGGGATTCGCCAGCAACTCGACCACGCCGACAACAACAGCTATGCCCGCCTGCGTGAAGAATTCAGCCAGGCCGACGTCGACCGCCTGATGCGGCTGTTCAACGGCCAGCTGTTCAGCCTGCCGCTCGGCCCCAGGGGGGTCGAACTGGCGGAAGACGGCATTTGGGTAAAGACCTTCGAAGGCATCCTGGCGCGTTTCCAGGGCGATCGCCTCGAATTGCAGGGCCTGTCCCTCGATCTCTCGGGGATAGAGCCACCCACCCTGCAGGCCCTGGCCGATCGCGCCGCGCTGCGTGACCAGAAGGACCGTCTGGAGCGCGAACTCAAGCAACTCAAGGCCCAGCAGGGCGTCAGCGTCGACCGCCAGGCCAGCAAGGCCCAGGCCGAGGTGCTCTACCAGCAGGTGCTGGATGCGCAGAAGGCCCTGGAAGATTTCCGTCGCTGCCAGACCCTCGGTGCCGAGGAAAACGAAAAGCTCGAACAGCTGGCCCAGTTGGAATCCGCTCAGGACGAACTGAGACGCGCCGGCGATGCCTTCACCGAGCGTGTCCAGCAACTATCCGCCAGGCTGCAACTGATTGGCCGCCAGCTCGCCGACCTGGAAGCCAGGGACCGTACCCTGGCCGACGCCCTGCGCCGCCGCCAGCTGCTGCCCACCGACCTGCCCCCGGGCACGCCCTTCATGGAAGCGGTGGACGATTCCCTGGAGAACCTGCTGCCGCTGCTCAACGACTACCAGGACAGCTGGCAGGCCCTGCAGCGTGCCGACACCCAGATCGAGGCGCTCTATGCCCAGGTCCGCCTCAAGGGCGTCGCCAAGTTCGACAACGAGGAAGATCCCGAGCGCCGCCTGCAGCTGCTGGTGAATGCCTATGCCCATCGCCAGGACGAAGCCCTGACCCTGGCCAAGGCCCGCCGCGCCGCCGTCACCGACATCGCCCGGACGCTGAGAAACATCCGCAGCGACTACGACAACCTCGAACACCAGCTGCAGCTGTTCAACCGCGAGATCAATCGCAAGCAGGTCTCCAACCTGGAGAGCTTCCGCATCGTCCTGGCGCCCAATAAGGAAGCGCTCAAGCACATCGACCAGATCATCCACAGCGCGGGTCAGTACGAGGAAGGCGAGACCCTCTCGGTCTTCGATCTCACCCAGGACAGCAGCCAGGACCAGAAGAACGAGGATGCTAAGGAATACCTGGCACGCCTGGTGGCCGCCAACGGCAACCAGCTCGGCCTGAAGGACCTCTTTGAGTTGGCCTTCGAGATCACCAAGCAGGGCGGCCAGCCGATTCTGCACACCGACATCGACGGCGCCGCCTCCAACGGCACCACCATGACCATCAAGGCACTCACCAACATGTACCTGTTGCTGCACCTGATGGACCGGGAGCAGGCCGCCAAGATCCGCCTGCCCTACTACCTGGACGAAGCCGCCGACATCGACGAACGCAACCAGCAGGCGCTGATCGAAACCAGTCAGCAACTGGGCTTCGTGCCCATCCTGGCCAGCGTCAAGCCCCAGGTCAGCGCCCAGGTCGCCATCGACCTCGAAGGCGGCAGCGGCCCCGGTGGCATCTACATCGACGAAGCCGATTGGAAATACATCGCCAAACGCGACCTGGCCCTGCCCGAACCGGCTTGAGCCCTCTCCAGAACGCAAAAAGCCCGGCCAATGCCGGGCTTTTTCCTGCTCGCGTAACGTTGTAGGTGGGTTGGGCTGAGCCTGGCGAAGCCCAACCTCCGGAAGCCCCCCTCACCGCCTCGCCGCCGTTCGCTTGATGCCTGCAGCAGACCTCATCGTTGGGCTTCGCTACGCTCAGCGCCAACCTACGATAATTCTGTGCTGCGCTTCCAACACAACAGCCCGGCGCAGCCGGGCTGTTGGGGCTCTTGGGCTCTTGGGCTCTTGCGGACGTAAAGCAGCACCTGCCTAGCAGGCACTGCTCCAACGCCGCCGCGCCCTTTTGGTCCCCTCTCCCCCCGGGAGAGGGCTAGGGTGAGGGCCACCTCAGCGACGCCGCATCAGGCTTCCGCTAGCCGATTATCCGCTCCCAGCACTCAAGCGCCCTGACGCCCGGTCAAACTTTTCCCGCCCCAAAGACAACACCCCCGCCAGAATGAACTGAGCGGGGGTGCTGTATGTTAGGCGCTTGACGATGACCTACTCTCACATGGGGAAACCCCACACTACCATCGGCGATGCATCCTTTCACTTCTGAGTTCGGGAAGGGATCAGGTGGTTCCAATGCTCTATGTTCGTCAAGCAATTCGGTTGGCTGACCAGGCGATAGAGCTGCCTGGCTGGCCCAATTGGGTCTGTGATCGAAGTAGACAACTCGTCTTGGGTCTTGCGAACCCACGCGCCGGTTTTCGGCGTCGTCTTCCACACGCTCTGACCACGGTCAGATTGTTTGGGTGTTATATGGTCAAGCCTCACGGGCAATTAGTATCGGTTAGCTCAACGCCTCACAGCGCTTACACACCCGACCTATCAACGTCGTAGTCTTCGACGGCCCTTCAGGAAGCTCAAGGCTCCAGTGAGATCTCATCTTGAGGCAAGTTTCCCGCTTAGATGCTTTCAGCGGTTATCTCTTCCGAACGTAGCTACCCGGCAATGCCACTGGCGTGACAACCGGAACACCAGAGGTTCGTCCACTCCGGTCCTCTCGTACTAGGAGCAGCCCCTCTCAAATCTCAAACGTCCACGGCAGATAGGGACCGAACTGTCTCACGACGTTCTAAACCCAGCTCGCGTACCACTTTAAATGGCGAACAGCCATACCCTTGGGACCGGCTTCAGCCCCAGGATGTGATGAGCCGACATCGAGGTGCCAAACACCGCCGTCGATATGAACTCTTGGGCGGTATCAGCCTGTTATCCCCGGAGTACCTTTTATCCGTTGAGCGATGGCCCTTCCATACAGAACCACCGGATCACTAAGACCTACTTTCGTACCTGCTCGACGTGTCTGTCTCGCAGTCAAGCGCGCTTTTGCCTTTATACTCTACGACCGATTTCCGACCGGTCTGAGCGCACCTTCGTACTCCTCCGTTACTCTTTAGGAGGAGACCGCCCCAGTCAAACTGCCCACCATACACTGTCCTCGATCCGGATAACGGACCAGAGTTAGAACCTCAAGATTGCCAGGGTGGTATTTCAAGGATGGCTCCACGCAGACTGGCGTCCACGCTTCAAAGCCTCCCACCTATCCTACACAAGCAAGCTCAAAGTCCAGTGCAAAGCTACAGTAAAGGTTCACGGGGTCTTTCCGTCTAGCCGCGGATACACTGCATCTTCACAGCGATTTCAATTTCACTGAGTCTCGGGTGGAGACAGCGCCGCCATCGTTACGCCATTCGTGCAGGTCGGAACTTACCCGACAAGGAATTTCGCTACCTTAGGACCGTTATAGTTACGGCCGCCGTTTACCGGGGCTTCGATCAAGAGCTTCGCTTGCGCTAACCCCATCAATTAACCTTCCGGCACCGGGCAGGCGTCACACCCTATACGTCCACTTTCGTGTTTGCAGAGTGCTGTGTTTTTAATAAACAGTCGCAGCGGCCTGGTATCTTCGACCGGCATGAGCTTACGGGGTAAACCCTTCACCCTCACCGGCGCACCTTCTCCCGAAGTTACGGTGCCATTTTGCCTAGTTCCTTCACCCGAGTTCTCTCAAGCGCCTTGGTATTCTCTACCCGACCACCTGTGTCGGTTTGGGGTACGGTTCCTAGTTACCTGAAGCTTAGAGGCTTTTCCTGGAAGCATGGCATCAACCACTTCTCCTTCTAAAAGAAGGATCGTCATCAGCTCTCGGCCTTAACTGTCCGGATTTACCTAAACAGTCAGCCTACCACCTTAAACTTGGACAACCAACGCCAAGCTGGCCTAGCCTTCTCCGTCCCCCCATCGCAGTAACTAGAAGTACGGGAATATTAACCCGTTTCCCATCGACTACGCCTTTCAGCCTCGCCTTAGGGACCGACTCACCCTGCGTCGATTAACGTTGCGCAGGAACCCTTGGTCTTTCGGCGTGCGAGTTTTTCACTCGCATTGTCGTTACTCATGTCAGCATTCGCACTTCTGATACCTCCAGCAAGCTTCTCAACTCACCTTCACAGGCTTACAGAACGCTCCTCTACCGCATCACCAAAGGTGATACCCGTAGCTTCGGTGCCTGGTTTGAGCCCCGTTACATCTTCCGCGCAGGCCGACTCGACTAGTGAGCTATTACGCTTTCTTTAAAGGGTGGCTGCTTCTAAGCCAACCTCCTAGCTGTCTAAGCCTTCCCACATCGTTTACCACTTAACCAGGACTTTGGGACCTTAGCTGACGGTCTGGGTTGTTTCCCTTTTCACGACGGACGTTAGCACCCGCCGTGTGTCTCCCATGCTCGGCACTTCTGGGTATTCGGAGTTTGCATCGGTTTGGTAAGTCGGGATGACCCCCTAGCCGAAACAGTGCTCTACCCCCCAGAGTGATACATGAGGCGCTACCTAAATAGCTTTCGAGGAGAACCAGCTATCTCCGAGCTTGATTAGCCTTTCACTCCGATCCACAAGTCATCCCCTGCCTTTTCAACGGAAGTGGGTTCGGTCCTCCAGTCAGTGTTACCTAACCTTCAACCTGCTCATGGATAGATCGCCCGGTTTCGGGTCTATTCCCAGCGACTAAACGCCCTATTAAGACTCGCTTTCGCTACGCCTCCCCTATTCGGTTAAGCTCGCCACTGAAAATAAGTCGCTGACCCATTATACAAAAGGTACGCAGTCACCTAACAAAGTAGGCTCCCACTGCTTGTACGCATACGGTTTCAGGTTCTATTTCACTCCCCTCTCCGGGGTTCTTTTCGCCTTTCCCTCACGGTACTGGTTCACTATCGGTCAGTCAGGAGTATTTAGCCTTGGAGGATGGTCCCCCCATATTCAGACAGGGTTTCTCGTGCCCCGTCCTACTCGATTTCATTGATAAGAGCGTTTCGCGTACAGGGCTATCACCCACTATGGCCGCCTTTTCCAAAGCGTTCCGCTACTCTCAAATCAACTTAAGGGCTGGTCCCCGTTCGCTCGCCACTACTAAGGGAATCTCGGTTGATTTCTTTTCCTCAGGGTACTTAGATGTTTCAGTTCCCCTGGTTCGCCTCTTAACCCTATGGATTCAGGTTAAGATACCTAGCTTATGCTAGGTGGGTTTCCCCATTCAGAGATCTCCGGGTCACAGGTCATTTGCCACCTCACCGAAGCTTATCGCAGGCTATCACGTCTTTCATCGCCTCTGACTGCCAAGGCATCCACCGTATGCGCTTCTTCACTTGACCATATAACCCCAAGCAATCTCGCTGGCGTCACAAGGACGCTACCGATCTGCAGGCGTTACATGAGTGAAGACGACATTTCGCCGAAAACTTGCGCTTGAGTTCGCAAGATTTTACCTTGACGACACTAACTGCCAGTGAAAACAGTTAATGCAGTCTACTTCTATCACTTTCCCAATTTTTTAAAGAACAGTTCTGATCAAAGACCAGAAGTCAGGATTCGCGTCGGCGAACACTCACTTCTGAGCTTTTCAAGCAATTGCGTTAGCGGTAGGTGGAGATGGTGGAGCCAAGGAGGATCGAACTCCTGACCTCCTGCGTGCAAGGCAGGCGCTCTCCCAGCTGAGCTATGGCCCCATCGATTGGTGGGTCTGGGCAGATTCGAACTGCCGACCTCACCCTTATCAGGGGTGCGCTCTAACCAACTGAGCTACAGACCCAATCGTCTTACCTTGAGTCTAACTAACTCAATTGCTCTTCTATCAGTGAATCAAGCAATTCGTGTGGGTGCTTGCCAGCAAGCTGACATCTTCGATTAAGGAGGTGATCCAGCCGCAGGTTCCCCTACGGCTACCTTGTTACGACTTCACCCCAGTCATGAATCACTCCGTGGTAACCGTCCTCCCGAAGGTTAGACTAGCTACTTCTGGAGCAACCCACTCCCATGGTGTGACGGGCGGTGTGTACAAGGCCCGGGAACGTATTCACCGTGACGTTCTGATTCACGATTACTAGCGATTCCGACTTCACGCAGTCGAGTTGCAGACTGCGATCCGGACTACGATCGGTTTTATGGGATTAGCTCCACCTCGCGGCTTGGCAACCCTTTGTACCGACCATTGTAGCACGTGTGTAGCCCTGGCCGTAAGGGCCATGATGACTTGACGTCATCCCCACCTTCCTCCGGTTTGTCACCGGCAGTCTCCTTAGAGTGCCCACCATAACGTGCTGGTAACTAAGGACAAGGGTTGCGCTCGTTACGGGACTTAACCCAACATCTCACGACACGAGCTGACGACAGCCATGCAGCACCTGTGTCTGAGTTCCCGAAGGCACCAATCCATCTCTGGAAAGTTCTCAGCATGTCAAGGCCAGGTAAGGTTCTTCGCGTTGCTTCGAATTAAACCACATGCTCCACCGCTTGTGCGGGCCCCCGTCAATTCATTTGAGTTTTAACCTTGCGGCCGTACTCCCCAGGCGGTCAACTTAATGCGTTAGCTGCGCCACTAAGATCTCAAGGATCCCAACGGCTAGTTGACATCGTTTACGGCGTGGACTACCAGGGTATCTAATCCTGTTTGCTCCCCACGCTTTCGCACCTCAGTGTCAGTGTTAGTCCAGGTAGTCGCCTTCGCCACTGGTGTTCCTTCCAATATCTACGCATTTCACCGCTACACTGGAAATTCCACTACCCTCTACCACACTCTAGCCAGACAGTTTTGGATGCAGTTCCCAGGTTGAGCCCGGGGATTTCACATCCAACTTATCAAGCCACCTACGCGCGCTTTACGCCCAGTAATTCCGATTAACGCTTGCACCCTTCGTATTACCGCGGCTGCTGGCACGAAGTTAGCCGGTGCTTATTCTGTCGGTAACGTCAAAACTCACAGGTATTCGCTGTAAGCCCTTCCTCCCAACTTAAAGTGCTTTACGACCCGAGGGCCTTCTTCACACACGCGGCATGGCTGGATCAGGCTTTCGCCCATTGTCCAATATTCCCCACTGCTGCCTCCCGTAGGAGTCTGGACCGTGTCTCAGTTCCAGTGTGACTGATCATCCTCTCAGACCAGTTACGGATCGTCGCCTTGGTAGGCCTTTACCCTACCAACTAGCTAATCCGACCTAGGCTCATCTAATAGCGTGAGGTCCGAAGATCCCCCACTTTCTCCCGTAGGACGTATGCGGTATTAGCGTTCCTTTCGAAACGTTGTCCCCCACTACTAGGCAGATTCCTAGGCATTACTCACCCGTCCGCCGCTGAATCGAGGAGCAAGCTCCTCTCATCCGCTCGACTTGCATGTGTTAGGCCTGCCGCCAGCGTTCAATCTGAGCCATGATCAAACTCTTCAGTTAAGTAGACTGATCGGGTTTTGAGAAAACCCTAAACTTGGCTCAGCAATCGCAAAAAACTCATGAATTCACGAGTTACTTGTGTTGCTGATAATCTTGCGACACCAGACTTATCTCACAAGCACCCACACGAATTGCTTGATTCAACTTGTTAAAGAGCAGTTGGTTGCGACCGTGTCGCTAACCGAGGCGCGCATTCTACGCTGTCCTCACATCCTGTCAAGCGTTGGTTTGAACTTTTTCGTTTCAACTCAACCACTTGCGCTTGCCTGATCGACCTAGCCAATCTCGGCAGCGGGAGGCGAATCCTACAGCATCCTGAGACGCTGTCAACCCCCTCCGCTTCATCTCGTCATCACCCGGAGGTAGCGACCAAACAGCGAAGAATCCGTGGACCCCTCGCCCGGCCCAGACCTAAGTGCTTGATTTTCAAGCCGCTTCAGCGTCTGCGCCGGAAGTGGGGCGCATTATAGGGGAGTTTCAGGACAGGTCAACAGGTTATTTCAAATTTATTGCTGAAGGACACTGATGCGAGCAAAGGCCTTCTTGCCGGCCTGACATATATAGGTACGGCCGATCTCGAACAGGAAGCCGCGATCGACCACCTCGCCATCCACCTTGACGCTACCCGCGGCCAGCAGATCGCGGGCTGCCGCAGCGTTCTTCACCAGCCCGGCCTTGTTGAGGACGGCAGCGACCGGCAGCGCCGCATCGGTTTCCAGCTCGACTTCCGGCAGGTCTTCCGGCAGCTCGCCATCCTTCATGCGGTTACCTGCGGAGCGGTGGGCGGTCTGGGCGGCTTCTTCCCCGTGGAAGCGCGCGACGATCTCTTCGGCCAGCTTGATCTTGATGTCGCGGGGATTGGCGCCCTGCTCCACATCGCTACGGAACTGGGCGATCTCTTCCAGGCTGCGGAAACTGAGCAGCTCGAAGTAACGCCACATGAGGGTGTCGGGAATGGACACCAGCTTGTTGTACATGACCCCCGGCGCTTCCTGTATCCCAACGTAGTTGCCCAAGGACTTGGACATCTTCTTCACGCCATCCAGACCTTCGAGCAGCGGCATGGTGAGGATGCACTGGGCTTCCTGGCCGTAGGCACGCTGCAGTTCGCGGCCCATGAGCAGGTTGAATTTCTGGTCGGTACCACCCAGCTCGACATCGGCGCGCAGGGCAACGGAGTCATAGCCTTGAACCAGCGGATAGAGGAATTCATGGATGGCAATGGGCTGGTTGCCCGCGTATCTCTTGCTGAAGTCGTCGCGCTCGAGCATGCGCGCCACGGTGTACTGGGAAGACAGGCGAATGAAGTCGGCCGGCGACAGCTGATCCATCCAGGTGGCATTGAAGGCCACTTCGGTACGCGCCGGATCAAGGATCTTGAATACCTGGGCCTTGTAGGTCTCGGCATTCTCCAGCACCTGCTCGCGGGTCAGCGGTGGGCGGGTGGCGCTCTTGCCACTGGGGTCGCCGATCATGCCGGTGAAGTCGCCGATCAGGAAGATGACCTGATGGCCCAGCTCCTGGAACTGGCGCAGCTTGTTGATCAGCACGGTGTGGCCGAGGTGCAGATCCGGAGCGGTCGGATCGAAGCCTGCCTTGATGCGCAGCGGGGTGCCGCGCTCCAGTTTTGTTACAAGCTCTGACTCGACGAGCAGCTCATCTGCTCCACGCTTGATGACCGCCAGCTGCTCCTGGACCGTTTTCATGGGGCTTCGCCTCTGAATTTCGAAAGCGTGAACCTTAGCAAGATGCCCCTAGTAGCCGCCAGCCGGCACGTCGGATCACCACCCCAAAGGGTTGTGACAGCCAGATTTTGATTATATTTTAGGCAGTTATTCACTTCTTTTAACGTCAGATCATCACTTTAGCTAAATGACGAAGCCAATCCCCAAAAGTCCGTTCTACCCCAAAAGCCACCTCGTGGCCGCCAGCGGGGTGGCCGCACTCTTGAGTCTGGCCTTGCTCGTGTTTCCCTCTCAGCAGGTCGAGGCGAAACGCACTTCCATCAATCTGGATGTTGAACAGGACGCCCGGCGCGTCGTGCAGGGTCAGGATGACCTGAAGGAGCAAGTGCTCGCAGATACTCAAGCCGCGGACACCCAGTCCCCCTCCCCCTTTGCCCAGGTAGCCCCGGAGCAGACGGAAGCCCAGACCGCCGAGGAAGCGCCTGCCGAAGAAGAGGTTGCCGCCACGGAACGCGTCGAGCCGCAGTGGAAGACCGAAACCGTGCGCAAGGGCGACACCCTCTCGACGCTGTTCGAGCGGGCCGGCCTTGCCGCTGCCGTGGTGCACGAGGTACTGGCCAGCAGCAAGGAAGCCAAGAAGCTGACTCGCCTGCGGGTGGGCCAGAAGATCGAATTCCAGCGTGATACTTCGGGTGACCTGCTGGCGGTGCGCACCAAGCTCACCGCGTTGCAGACACTGTCGCTGGTCAAGTCCGACCAGGGCTACGAGGTCGAGCACAAGACCGTCACCCCGGACATCCGCAAGGCCTATGCCCAGGGCCGGATCAGCAGTTCGCTGTTCGCCTCGGCGCAAAAGGCCGGGCTGTCCCATGACATGACCATGGCGCTGGCCACCATCTTCGGCTACGACATCGACTTCGCGCTGGACATCCAGGAAGGCGACGAATTCGAGGTGGTCTACGAGGACAAGGTGGTCAACGGCAGGCACGTCGGCTACGGCAACATCCTGGCCGCTCGCTTCGTCAACAAGGGCAAGGCCTACACGGCCGTGCGCTACACCGCCAAGAACGGCACCACCAACTACTACACGGCGGAAGGCGGCAGCATGCGCAAGGCCTTCATCCGTACCCCGGTGGAGTTCTCGCGCATCAGCTCGCGCTTCACCATGGGCCGCTTCCACCCGGTGCTGAACAAGATGCGCGCACACAAGGGCGTCGACTATGCCGCGCCCACTGGTACGCCGATCCATGCCACCGGCGATGGCAAGATCGCCAAGGCCGGTCGCGAGAATGGCTACGGCAACGTGGTGATGATCCAGCATGGCAAGACCTACACCACCGTCTATGGCCACATGAGCCGGATCGCCAAGGGCATGCAGGCCGGCGCCTCGGTGAAGCAGGGCCAGGTGATCGGCTACGTGGGCATGACGGGCCTGGCGACTGGTCCGCACCTGCACTATGAATTCCGCATCAACGGCAACCACGTCGATCCGCTCGGGGTGAAGCTGCCCATGGCCGATCCCATCGCCAAGAACGAGATTTCGCGGTTCCTGGCGCAGAGCCAGCCGCTCATGGCCCGCATGGACCAGGAACGTGCCTCTCTGCTCGCGATGAACAAGCGCTGAGATGGAGCGCTACCTGGGGGTAATGTCCGGCACCAGTCTGGATGGACTGGATATTGCCCTGATCGAACAGGACGAGCGGACCCGTTTCGTCGCCGCCCTGGGCGTGCCCATGCCGGACGCGCTACGCCAGGAGCTGCTGGCGCTGTGCGCGCCCGGCGACAACGAGATCGAGCGCATTGCCCGGGCCGAACAGGCCTGGGTCAGGCTGGCCGCCCAGGGTATCGCCGAGTTGCTGGCCCAGCAGGGACTGACCTCCGCGGATATCCGCGCCGTGGGTAGCCACGGCCAGACCATCCGCCATCTGCCGGCACAGGGCTACACCCTGCAGATCGGCGATGCCGCCCTGCTGGCCGAGTTGAGCGGTATCGACGTGGTCGCCGACTTTCGCCGCCGCGACCTGGCCGCCGGGGGTCAGGGCGCGCCCCTGGTCCCGGCCTTCCATGCCGATCTCTTCGGTCTGGATCGCCCGCGTGCGGTACTCAATATCGGAGGCTTCAGCAACGTGACCCTGCTGGCGCCGGGTCTGCCGGTACGGGGCTTCGATTGCGGACCGGGCAATGTGTTGCTGGATGCCTGGACCCACCACAGCCAGGGACGACTCTTCGATGCCGATG
Organism: Pseudomonas aestiva; assembly: GCF_039908605.1. Lineage (NCBI taxonomy): Bacteria > Pseudomonadati > Pseudomonadota > Gammaproteobacteria > Pseudomonadales > Pseudomonadaceae > Pseudomonas > Pseudomonas aestiva. The sequence goes on from NZ_CP150916.1 coordinate 4,417,796, forward strand.
GCGCCTGGGCGGCGCAGGGGCAGGTCGTGCCGGCGCTGCTGCAACGGCTGCTGAGCGATCCCTTCTTCATGAAGAGCGGACCGAAGAGCACCGGGCGCGAGCACTTCAATCTGCCCTGGCTACAGGGACAGCTCGCCCAGCAGGAGGCACTGGATCCGGCGGATGTGCAGGCCACCCTGGCCGAGCTGAGCGCTCGCAGCATCGCCGAGAGCATCCTGGCCGCCCAGGCGGTGGACGAGGTGCTGGTCTGTGGCGGCGGGGCACACAACCGTGACCTGATGGCGCGTCTGGCCAGGCGGCTGGCACCAGCCGTGGTGCAGAGCACCGCGGCCTATGACGTCTCGCCGGACTGGCTGGAAGCCACGGCCTTTGCCTGGCTGGCCCAGCGCTTCTGCGAGCGCCTGCCCGGCAACTGCCCGGAAGTCACCGGCGCCCGTGGCCTTCGCGTGCTGGGCGCGCTCTACCCGCACTAGCCAGCGCGCCGGGCCGAAGGGACTGCCGGGTCAGATGGAGAAGGACTGACCGCAGCCACAGGTAGTGGCGGCGTTGGGGTTCTTGATGACGAAGCGCGAGCCCTCCAGGCCTTCCTGGTAGTCCACCTCGGCGCCGGCCAGGTACTGGAAGCTCATGGGATCCACCACCAGGTGCACACCATCGCGCTCGATGACGGTGTCGTCATCGGCGGAGTCTTCATCAAAGGTGAAGCCGTACTGGAAACCCGAGCAGCCGCCACCCGTAACGAAGACGCGCAGCTTCAGGCGGGGATTGCCCTCTTCCTCGATCAGATTCTTCACCTTGCTGGCCGCGCCCAGGGTGAACTGCAGGGGGGTCGGGGTGAAGGTTTCAATGGTCATTGCCGTAGTCTCCCGGCTTGCGCCGAACACAATTCAGTCCGGAAATTATCCGCTTGCCCGAGCAAAACGGTCAACTATTGCGCGACCATGGGCTGCCAGCCGAGACGACCGGAGTGAATGACTTGCCGGCAGCGCCACTCTAATATCGCGCCGCCCGATAAGGAGAACGCCCCGATGCTCTATCTATGGTTGAAAGCCTTCCACCTGATTGCCCTGGTCTGCTGGTTCGCCGGTCTGTTCTATCTGCCGCGCCTGTTCGTCTATCACGCCCAGAGCAGCGACGCCGTGAGCCACGAGCGCTTCTGCCTGATGGAGCGCAAGCTGTATCGCGGCATCATGCTGCCGGCGATGATCCTCACGCTGCTGTTCGGCATCGGCCTGCTGGTGATCAATCCGAGCTGGCTGACCCAGGGCTGGATGCACACCAAGCTGGCGCTGGTGGTGGTGCTGATCGGCTATCACCATGTCTGCGGCGCCATGCGCAAGAGATTCGAGCGCGGCGAGAACAAGCGCAGTCATGTGTTCTACCGCTGGTTCAACGAGGTGCCGGTACTGGTGCTCATCGCCATCGTGATCCTGGTGGTGGTCAAACCCTACTAGGCTCTGTAAGAAAAGTGCCTGCGCTCGGCAATGCTGCGTTAGAAATCAGCTCGGAATGCTCATTTACCACTCGTAAACTTGTTCGCGAGCCCGGTCCGCTTCCTTGCCGATTTTTGCCTTGCCTGACCTTCGCTCGGCGACTTTTCGTACAGACCCTCACCCGGCAGATCCGCCGGCGACCGGCGTTTTCCTGGAGAAAGCAGTATGCAGCGTTATGCCCTGGTAACCGGTGCCTCGTGCGGGATCGGCCTGGCCCTGGCCGAGGCCCTGGCAAGACGGGGTCAGCCGCTGATCCTGCTGGCGCGGCGCAAGGACAAGCTGGAAAGCATCGCCGCCGAACTGGCCCAGCGCTTCGACGTGGAGGTGCTGTACCGGGTCTGCGACCTGGCGGAGCCGCTGCACCTGACCGGTCTGCTGCACGAGCTGGAGCAGAGCGAGAGAGCCATCGGCCTGCTGGTGAATTGCGCCGGGATCGGCAGCGGCGGGGATTTTCTCGCCGCCGACTGGCCGCGGGTGCAGGAGCAGCTGGAGCTGAACATCCTGGCGCTCACCCGCCTGTGCCATGCCCTGGGCCAGCACATGGCGATCCAGGGTGGCGGTCAGATTCTCAATGTCGCCTCGACCGCGGCCTTCCAGCCCATTCCCTACATGAGCAGCTATGCGGCGACCAAGGCCTATGTGCTGCACTTTTCCGAGGGCCTGCGCGAGGAGCTCAAGAAGCGCGGCGTGTCGGTGTCGGTGCTCTGCCCCGGGCCGACCCGTACCGCCTTCTTCAAGAATGCCGGGCTGCACACCGGGCGCATGGAGCAAGGCAAGCTGCTGATGTCCGCCGAGGAGGTGGCCCTGGCCGCGGTGCGCGGGTTGGAAAGGCGCCAGGCGGTGATCGTCCCGGGCTGGCGCAATCGCCTGGGCAGCCTGTTGCCGCGCTTCTTCCCCCGCGCCCTGGTGCGTTCGGCCGCGGTGCGGGTCGGCAAACTCTTTCAACCCGCGTAAGGGTGATCCCGCCAGTCGAACCTGCCGGTGGGCGGTAGCCGCTGGTACACTCAAGGTCTATTCAGCCAGCAGGAGATCGACGTGGATTGTCTGTTCTGCAAGATCGTCGCCGGGGACATTCCGGCCAAGGTGCTCTACGAGGATGATCAGGTCATGGCCTTCCATGACATCGCCCCGCAGGCGCCCGTGCACTTTCTGGTCATCCCCAAGAAGCACATCGCGACCCTGCACGACCTCAGCGAGGCCAATGACAAGCAGCTCGCCGGCCATATCCTCTTCACCGCCCAGCGCCTGGCGCAGGAGCAGGGCTGCGAAGAAGGCTTCCGCGTCGCGATGAATTGCAACGCCCTGGGGGGCCAGACGGTCTATCACATCCATATGCATGTGCTGGGCAAGCGGCAGATGACCTGGCCTCCGGGCTGAGCCACGTTCTCTCCTCCCTTCGCCCGCCAAGGAGATCACCTTGAGATCCAAGCGCCTCTACTCCCCCCTCGATCGATTGCTGATCCAGGCCGATACCGCTCTGCGTACCCTGACGCCCTTCAGTGGCGCTCCCACGCGCAGCTCGCCGGCCATTCCACTCAAGGATGCCGAGCTGAGCGACGAGGAACGCCGTCACGCGGCCGGCCTCATGCGCATCAACCACACCGGCGAGGTCTGCGCCCAGGCGCTGTACCAGGGTCAGGCGCTGACTGCCAAGTTGCCGGAAGTCCGGGAGGAAATGGAGCGTTCGGCAGACGAAGAGATTGATCACCTGGCCTGGTGCGAGCAGCGCATCCGCGCCCTGGGTGAGCGCCCCAGCCTGCTCAATCCGCTGTTCTATGGGCTGTCCTTCGGGATCGGCGCCGGTGCCGGACTGATCAGCGATCGCCTGAGTCTGGGCTTCGTCGCCGCCACCGAGGATCAGGTCTGCCGCCATCTGGACGAGCACCTGGACAAGCTGCCGGCAGCCGACGCCAAGTCCCGTGCGGTGCTGGAACAGATGCGTATCGACGAGGAGCAACACGCCGAGCACGCCCTGGCGGCCGGTGGCTGGCGCTTTCCCACGCCGGTCAAATACGGCATGAGCCTGGTGTCCAAGGTGATGACCAAGACCACCTACCGCATCTGACCTGCGGTTGGCGCCTACGAAAAAGCCCTGCCTCGGCAGGGCTTTTTGCTGTCTGCAACGCTAGATATCGAAGAAGACGGTTTCCTGCGGACCCTGCAGATGGATGTCGAAGCGATAGGCCAGGCAGCCATCGATCTCGCAACGGCGCGCCAGCAGCGTGGGGCGGCGCTCCGGTTCCGGCAGGTTGTAGACCGGGCAGCGGGCATTGGCCTCGGCTTCATCGTCGAAGTAGAGGCGGGTCTGCAGATGGATGTTGATGCCGCGGGCGAACAGGGTGACGTTGATGTGCGGCGCCATGGGCTGGCCGCGCTGGTCAGCGACCTGGCCGGGCTTGATGGTGTACAGCGTCCAGTCACCGGCGTCGAAGGTGGTGGCGGTACGACCGAAGCCGTTGAAGGCCTTTTCCACGTCGTAGACCGGGTCGTACTGACCCTCGTGGTCGGCCTGCCAGAACTCCAGGAAGGAATCGCGCACCAGGTTGCCGTTGCCGTCGAACACCTGGCCGGTGAGCAGGATGTGCTCGCCGGGGGCATCGGGCTTGGCCAGCTCGTTCCAGATCTCGACCGCGCGGGTGGGATTGCCGGCGGCGGCCAGGGCCAGGCCGATATGCACATAGGGGCCGGCGGTCTGGGAGGGGGTTTCCGGCAGCAGGTCGTGGCGGTTGGGGGTCATGTCGGCGTCCTCAGTGATGTTCGAAGAACGTCTGCCGCGCGCCGCGGGTGACGATGTCGAAGCGATAGGCCAGGCAGTCCATGGGATTGGCCATGCTCATGTCCAGGCGGGCGATGAGGGTCTGCACCGCGTCAGGATCGGCGATGGACTTGACGATGGGGCACAGCGGAATTAGCGGATCACCCTCGAAATAGAGCTGGGTGATCAGCCGGGTGGCGATGGCCGGGCCCATGACCGAGACATGGATGTGCGCCGGCCGCCAGTCGTTGCTGCCGTTGCGCCAGGGATAGGGACCCGGGCGGACGGTGCGGAAGACGTAGTTGCCCTGGCTGTCGGTACGGGTGCGGCCGACGCCACCGAAGTTGGGATCGAGCGGCGCCAGGTAGACGTCGTTCTTGTGCCGGTAGCGGCCGCCGGCGTTGGCCTGCCAGATCTCCACCAGGGAATTGGGTACCGGCTTGCCGAACTGGTCACGCAGGGTGCCGAACAGGATGATGCGTTCGCCCTGGGGCAATTGACCGGTGCCGAAGTTGAGCAGCAGGTCGTTGTCGTGCGGCCCGAGCGGCAGCCGCGAGAAATCCGGGCCGCTGCGCTCGGAAGCGGTCTGGTGCTGCAGACTGACCAGCGCCTGGCGCGGCGAGCGGGGAATCGAGGATTTGTAGGTGGGCGTATAGGCCTGGGGATGCCAGGTTCGATCACGGGCGACGTAGCGAACGTCGTGGGGCTTGTTATGCATTGGAATGCTCCACGGAAGGATCGGGGCCAAGGGCTGGCTGATCCCAGTGTGGCCCAGGGCGGCGCCTGGCTGAATTGAAAGCTGCGCCCTGACCCATAACCTAATGGTTAAGTGTCAACTCCCCGGCTACCTCGCGCAGGACATCGCAAAATCTCTGGGTGGCCAGCGACAGGGACACGCTGCCGTTGCGGCAGATGCCGACCGAGCCGCCGGCTTCGCGGACGCCAAGTTCCACCTCGATCAACTCGCCGCTGGCCAGGTCGCGACGTACCGCATCCCGCGGGGCGATCCACAGCGCCTCGCTCTGGCGGACATACTGGCGGCTGAGGGTCGGCGACAGGGTTTCCAGCCGCTGGGGACTGAGCGGAATGCCGCATTGCACGAAGAGACTCTCGGCGTGGCGGCGGATGGTGGTACCGGGCAACGGCAGCACCAGGGGATAGCGCGCCAGGGTCGCCAGGTCCGCTGGCAGCGCCTGGCTCAGCGGATGCCCCGGACGGACCACCAGGGTCAGGGCCTCGGTATAGAGGTGCTCGAAGTCGAGGCCGTGGATGTCGGGGCTGTCGGTCATGCGACCGACCACCAGATCCAGATCGCCGACACGCAACTGCCCCAGCAGGTAGGCGCTGGGACCGGTGGCGACGTTGACGATCAATTGCCGATGCCGCTCGTGCAGCCGCGCCAGGACCTCGGGCAGCACCTGGCTTTCCACCGTCGACAGGACCCCGACCCGTACCAGGCCACCGGCCTCGCCGCCGCGCACCAGCTCCATTCCCTCACGCAGGGCCTGGACGCAGGGACCGGCATGGCGCAGGAACAGCAGGCCGGCCTCGGTGAGGGTCACCTCGCCCTTGCCACGCTCGAACAGGCGCACCTCGAGAATCTCCTCGAGTTCGCGGATGGTCTTGGAAATGGCCGGCTGGGACACGGCGATGGCATCGGCCGCCTTGGCGAAGCTGCGCTGCTGGGCGATCTCCAGGAAACACAGCAGATGCCGGAATTTGATGCGGTTGTCGAGATTCATGACGCTCTCAAGGCAAGGCTCGGGCCAGAGACTACCACCCGGCGGTCGTGGAAAACCCTTGGAGTCAGCAGGGGCATCCTTTGCTACAGTGCCGCCTTCTCTTCCGGAATCTCTCCATGTCGATCCGTGCCCAGCAGAAGCTGCAAACGCGCCAGGCGCTGCTGGAATCGGCGCGCCTGCTGATGAACAGCGGCCGCGGCTTCGGCAGTCTCAGCCTGCGCGAGGTGAGTCGCCAGGCCGGCATCGTCCCGGCGGGCTTCTATCGCCACTTCAGCGACATGGAAACCTTCGGCCTGGCCCTGGTGGCCGAGGTGGGCGACACCTTCCGCGACGCCCTGCGCCAGGTGCGTCATCACGAATTGCAGCAGCGCGGCATGATCGAGGCCTCGGTGGAGATCTTTCTCGGCGCCGTGAGCGACAACCGCGATCAGTTCCTCTTTCTCGCCCGTGAGCAATACGGCGGCTCCCAGGCCGTGCGCCAGGCCATCGCCGAGTTGCGCCAGCGCATCACCCAGGACCTGGCCCGCGACCTGCTCGCCCTGGGTCGGCTGCCCCATCTGAGTCCGTCGCAGATCGATGTCCTGGCCGACCTGGTGGTGAAGACGGTGTTCGCCACCCTGCCGGAGCTGATCGATCCGCCGCCGCTGACCACACCGCCACCGCTGTGGCCGGCGGCGAAGATGGTGCAGCAACTCAAGCTGATCCTGATCGGTAGCAAGCACTGGCGGCGCGGCGAGCGCACCAATGCCCCAAAGGAGGGCGTCGCCCTGCTAGCCGATGCAATGGCGCACCAAATAAGAGCAACCTGATTGCCAGGTCAACTTTCAGCGCCCCAGAACCAGGCGACTTGCGCGCCTTGGCAGGCCCCTTGCTGTAGAGCTGGGCAAAACTGCCAAGAGTCCTGCCATGCTGGTCGTCCAAAGCCGCTGCGCACCCCGGGATACCTGGGACGCCGAACTCCACCTCACCTACGACGCCCGCAGCAAGAGTCGCCTGAGAGCCACCACCATCGCTGGCGAAGACGTCGGCCTGTTCCTCGAACGCGGACAACCGCCGCTGGCCGATGGCGACTGTCTGGAAGCCCGCGATGGCCGCATCGTGCGCATCGTCGCCCGGCCGGAAAAACTGCTGCATGTGACCTGCGCCAGCGCCTTCGAACTGACCCGCGCCGCCTACCACCTGGGCAATCGCCACGTCGCCCTGCAGATCGGTGACGGCTGGCTGCGGCTGCTGGACGACTATGTGCTCAAGGCCATGCTGGAGCAGCTCGGCGCCCGGGTCAGCGAGATCGAGGCCGGCTTCCAGCCCGAGCACGGCGCCTACGGCGGCGGTCACCATCACTCGCGCCATGGTGAGGAAGGCTTCAACTACGCACCCAAGCTGCACCACTTCGGCGTGCGCACGTGAATTCGCCCTTCGCCCTGCTGCGCCTGGCCAGTCCCCAGCTGCCGATTGGCGGCTACAGCTATTCCCAGGGACTGGAACTGGCCATCGACAGCGGCCTGATCCGCAGTGCGGTGGAGGCCGAAACCTGGCTGCGTGACAGCCTCGAACTCAATCTCGCCCGCTTCGAGGCGCCGCTGCTGCTGGCACATTGCCAAGCCGCCGCGGAGGGCGACTGGACTCGCCTGGGCGCACTGGCCCTGCGTCACCGTGCCAGTCGCGAGACCGCGGAATTCCAGCTGGAAAGTCGCCAGACCGGCTATTCCCTGGCGCAGCTGCTGCTCGGACTGCCGGAACTGGATGACGCCAGCCGCCGTCTGCTCGGCGAGCTGGCCCCGACCTTCGCCCTGGGTTGGGCGCTGGCCGCCCGGGCCTGGGCCATCGCCCCCCGGGCCGCCCTGGACGCCTGGCTGTGGACCTGGCTGGAAAATCAGCTGGCGGTACTGATGAAAACCCTGCCGCTGGGCCAGCAAGCCGCCCAGCGCCTCACCTCCCTTCTGCTGCCGACCCTGACCGCCGTGGCCGAGCAGGCCGCGGCCCTGCCCGAAGCGACCTGGGGCGGCGCCCCCTTCGGCCTGGCCCTCAGCAGCATGGCCCACGAGCGGCAGTACAGCCGCCTGTTCCGTTCCTAGGAGATCTCCTGATGACTACCCAACCCCTGCGCGTCGGTATCGGCGGACCGGTCGGCTCCGGCAAGACCGCCCTCACCCTGGCCCTCTGCCGCGCCCTGCGCGAGCGCTACAACCTGGCGGTGGTGACCAACGACATCTACACCCGCGAGGACGCCGATTTCCTGGTGCGCAACGAAGCCCTGGCGCCCGAGCGCATCCTGGGTGTGGAAACCGGCGGCTGTCCGCACACCGCCATCCGCGAAGACGCCTCCATCAACCTGGAAGCGGTGGATCAGCTCAACCGCCGCTTTCCCGGCCTGGACCTGATCCTGGTGGAGTCCGGCGGCGACAACCTGTCCGCTACCTTCAGCCCGGAGCTGTCCGACCTGACCCTCTACGTCATCGACGTCTCGGCCGGCGACAAGCTGCCGCGCAAGGGTGGCCCCGGCATCTGCAAGTCGGATCTGCTGGTGATCAACAAGATCGACCTGGCGGAACAGGTCGGCGCCTCCCTGGAGGTGATGGATCGCGACACCCGCAAGATGCGCGGCGACAAGCCCTTCGTCTTCAGCAATCAGAAGACCGGTCTGGGCCTGGAAGAGATCATCGCCTTCATCGAGAAGCAGGGTCTGCTGACCGCCACCTAGGAACCTGCTCACGACCTCGCGAGCTAGAGACAAACAAGGCGAAAAGGCCTGAGGAAGCGGAGTTTACAAATGGTAAATGAGCATTCCGAAGGACTTTTCAACGCCGTTTGGCCGACGCGCAGCAGGTCGTGAGCAGGTTCTGAGTCCAGGATTTCATCACTCAAGGAGCCCCCATGAAACACGCCAAGATCCTCGCCACCGCCGCCCTGCTGCTCGCCCCGGCCCTGGCCTTTGCCCATCCGGGTCATGCCGAGAATGGCCTGGCCGCCGGGGTGCTGCACCCCCTGACCGGTCTCGACCACCTGCTGGCCATGCTCGCCGTGGGTCTCTGGGCCGCCCAGCAGCAGGGCAAGGCGCGCCTGGCGCTGCCCTGCACCTTTGTCGGCACCATGCTGATCGGCGGCCTGCTGGGCTTCACCGGGCTGGAGCTGCCCTTGCTGGAGACCGGCATCGCCGCCTCGGTGCTGGCGCTGGGCCTGCTGATGGCCCTGGCCGCCCGTCCGCCGGTGGCCGCCGCCGTCGGCCTGACCGCCGCCTTCGCGCTGTTCCATGGCGTGGCCCATGGTCTGGAGCTGCCGGAGATGGGCAATCCCTGGGCCTATGCCCTGGGCTTCGTCGCCGCCACCGCCACCCTGCATGGCTTGGGCTATGCCGTGGTGCGCTACCTGCCCCAGGCGGCCACACCGCTGGTGCGACTGGCCGGCGTCGCCACCGCTGTGGCCGGGGGCTGGCTGCTCGCCGCCTGATCCGTCAGGCGATCCCCAGCTGCTGGCGCAGTCGCGCCAGCACGCCCTCTTCCGCCACCGCCGGCAACTGCGCGGTATAGCCGCCAAAGCCGGCGAAGCGTGTGGCGAAATCCACCTCGAGCACGAATCTGTTGTCGAACTGCGGCGAGGCCAGGGGTGCCAGCACCTCGGCTGAATAGGTGTCGCGCGGATCGCTGCCCAGCCGCACCGGCAGGTCGCCGCTCTGCTGCCGATAGGCGACCCAGGGCGAATAGGTGAAGGCCTCCAGCCGGCCCCGCGCCAGGTCCAGTTCCAGCAGCCGCAGCAGGCCGTTGCCGCCGGCGTATTCGGTCTGGTAGTTGATCAGCAGCAGATCCACCGGATGGCCCAGGTCATTGGTCAGCCGCAGATGACCGCTGCCGTGGTTGTGGCCGTTGAGGGTCAGGAAGATCTGGTCGTTGCGGCGGATCAGCCGGTTCCATAGCCGCACCCCGGTGTCGTTGCGCCGGGTGGAGAGCACGGCCTGGCCGTTCACCAGGTCGACGATGTTGTGCGAGGCGAGGATGGTCGGCAGGTGCGGATAGCGATCCAGCATGCCCTGAGCCCAGTCCAGACTCTGGTCCGAGGGGCACCAGTCCAGGGTCAGCAACAGGAAGCCCTGCCCCAGCGCCGAGAAACGATGGGCCTCGTTGAGGCCGGTGACATCGCGCTCGATGAAGGTGGCCTGGCGCGCCGCTCGCTCGCGGCCGAAGTACTGGGTGAAGAGTTCGCGACCGTCACGCAGACGATCCTCGGTGTAAAGTTCGACGACATCATGGTCGCCGGTCATGACGCTGTAGGGCACCCCGGCCTGCTCCAGCCGTGCCATGGCGTGACTGGCCAGGGCCCATTCGCCACGCTGCTCGGCGTTTTCCACCAGATCGCCCAGGTGCACCACGAACGGCAGGTTCAGCGCCGCGGCGTTGTGCGCCAGCCAATAGGTCTGGGCATGAAAGGCCAGTGCCGGCGAATAGCCCAGATGACCATAGCGCTCCACCCGCCGGCCATTGGGCAGCATCTCGTGGTTGTTCTCGCTGTAGTACTGGGTATCCGGCAGGACACCGAGCAGGAAGCTGCTGCGCGACGGCAGCGGCGCCAGCGGCGCGAAGGCATGCCGTTCGAACCAGAGTGCGCGGTGTTCCGGCAGGCCGTAGCGCTGGGTGGGCTTGCAGGCGGCCAGCAGCGGCAGACCAGCCAGCGCCAGGCACAGCCGGCGACGTTTGAAATCGGGTGAATCGGTCATCACAGCGGCCTCAGGGCAGGTAGTAGGCCTGCCAGCGGTTGTCGTTGAAGCGGCCTTCCAATACCGGTCGGCGGCTGGCCAGCGGAGTGCCGGCCAGGGCCGCCTGGCTGTCGGCGTCGAGCAGCACATAGGCGGGTCGGGCGACCTGGGCGAGCTGCGCCGCCTGGCCGATATCGAGGAAGGTCGGCAGGGGCACGTCGTAGTCCAGATTCATCAGGTAGCGAAAGGCCTTGGTGTCCTGGCCCAGGCCAAGGAACACCAGTTGCCCGGGCTCCCCCTGGCGCAGACTTTCCAGGCGGGTAACGAAGGCGCGGGTGTCGTAGCGCAGCGCCTGCATCGGATCCAGTGCCAGCACCACCAGCAGCCATTGCGCCAGGGCTGCCGCGGCCAGGGGCATGCCCAGGCGGAAGGCGCCGCGCTCGCGCCAGGCGGCCACCAGGGCGAACAGCGTCAGGATGGCGAAGGCGCCCAGCAGGAAGCGCAGATCCAGTTCAGGCCACCAGCCCGCGGCCTGCAGCTTGGGTTGCTGCAGCTTGACCAGCACCCCGAGCACCAGCGGAAAGATCACCAGCAGCGGCAGGAACAGCCGCCGTACCCAGGCCAGGGCACCCTGCCCCTGCAGCAGCACCCAGGCGCCGAGGGCGGCGCAGGCCGGGATGGCCGGCAGGATGTAATAGGGCTTCTTGAAGGTGGGTATCGACAGGGCCACCAGGATCAGCGTGGCGAAGCCGGCCAGCTGGAGCAGCAGGCGGCTGTCCGCCTGGGTCTGGCGCAGTCGCCAGTGGTGCCTCAGCGTCGGCAAGGCCAGCAGTGCCAGGGGAAAGGCCGGCGCATAGCGATAGAGCCCCAGTTGCAGGAAGTACCACCAGGGATAGCCGGCGCCGTCGGTGTCGTCCAGCCGCCCGGAAACCTGCATGCGCAGCACGTCCTCGACGAAGACTGGGCCGCCGGTACGCCAGGCCAGGCCGAACAGCAGGGCGCAGCACAGCGCCAGCACCACGGCGCCCACCAGCCCGTAGCCGAAGCTGCGCCGCCAGTCACCTTGCACCAGCCAGTAGACACAGACCACGCCACAGGGCTCGATCAACCCCAGCGGTCCGCGCACGGCGAAGCCGGCGGCCATGCACAGGAACACCAGGCCGCGCCGCCGGGACAGGCCGCGCTGGTCGGCGCTCCACAGCAGATAGAAGCAGCCCAGCGCCGCCAGGGTGACGAACTGATCGAGGCAGATCGAACGGGCCTTGGCCAGGAAACCGTTGGTGAGCAGCAGCACCAGCACTGCCAGCAGGCCCCAGGCGCGGGACCGTTCGGCCAGCAGACGATAGAGCAGACCGACGATGGCCGCCGAGGCCAGCGCGGTGGGAATCACCGTGGCCAGGCGATTGACCTCGCCGAACAGCTGGGCGAAGACGTCTATCAGCAGCGTCGAAGTGGCGGGATAGTCCGGATAGGGCTGTCCGTAGCTGGTCGGGAAGGCACTGGCCCCGTGGCGAAACATCTCCTGGGCGAAGAGTGCGAAGCGGCCGTCGAAGCCAATGAAGGGCTGCTCCCACAACCCCAGGGTGAACAGGGGCACCGCCAGCAGACACAGCGCCAGACTTTCCAGGCGCAGGCGCGCCAGACTCGGGATGGACGACACGCGGCAGGACTCCGGCAGGCTGGGAAGGACGGGCTCGCGCCTCGGCACCACTATCGCCGAACAACCTTAGGGATCGCTGAAACCAGGCTGACGGCAGGCTGACAGGAACCCCAGGACAGAGCGGTTCGGCGATGAGGCGGTCGCGACTATGCCGCTGAATTGAAGATTTTTCATGACAGCTGCATCCAAAACGCCGGCTGCCGGGTATAGCCCCTACAGTCCAGCCGACTGTGCCCCCTCTCAATCCGGAGCAAGCGCATGAACAACACCTCCAGCCGTTGCAGCATCCTGGTCCTGACCGCCCTGCTGAGCACCCCGCTGCTGGCCCAGGGCGAGTTGCCCGAGGCCGTCCGCGTGCCCGCCGGCAACAGCCTGATGCTGGAAACCGTGGGCAAGGGCACCATCGTCTACGAATGCCGCGACAAGAAGGACATGCCCGGCCAGACCGAGTGGTTCTTTGTCGGCCCCAAGGCCGACCTGCATGATCGCCAGGGCAAGCAGGTGGGGCGCTACTACGGTCCGCCGGCCACCTGGGAAGCCGCCGACGGCTCCAAGGTGGTCGGCAAGCAACTGGCCATCGCTCCCGCCGGCGCCGGCAACCTGCCCTATCAGCTGGTGGAGGCCGCGCCCGCCGAGGGCAAGGGCGCCTTCCAGGGCACCACCTACATCCAGCGCACCGCGCTCAAGGGTGGTGTCGCGCCGGCCAAGGCCTGCACCTCGGCCAACAAGGGCGAACAGCAGACCGTGAACTACCAGGCCGACTATCTGTTCTGGAAGAAGGGCTGAGGTCCAGGGGACAGCCAGGAGCGGATCGGCTAGGCTCGGCCGATCCGGTCGCCACCCTGGCGTCCCCAGCCTGGCGCGCGCCCTCGTGACCGAACGTTCCCCTGATCCAGCCACCCTGCTCGCCGCCTGTGCCCGGGGCGAGCGCGCCGCCCTGCAGCGCCTCTATCAGAACGAGGCGCCGCTGTTGCTGGGTATCGTCCTGCGCCTGGTACGCGATCGCGGGCTGGCCGAGGACATCCTCCACGATGCCTTTCTGCGCATCTGGCGCGGCGCCGCCGGGTTCGCCCAGGAGCGCGGTTCGGCCCGCGGCTGGATGTGCAGCGTGGCCCGCAACCTGGCGCTCAACGCCTTGCGCGATCGGCAGCGCCTCGTGCCCCTGGCGGACGGCTGGGAACCCCTGGCCGAGTCTGCCGATCCGGCGCGAGAGGCCGACGGTCGCCGCCTGGAGGGCTGCCTGCAGAACCTGGAAGCACCGCGGCGGGAGGCCATCCTGGCCGCCTACCTGGACGGCTGCTCCCATGGCGAGATCGCCCAGCGCCTGCAGGCACCCCTGGGTACGGTGAAGAGCTGGATCACGCGTGGTCTCAAGGCGCTCAGGGAGTGCATGACATGAACAGCGACGCCACCCTGCCCCCGGACGAAGAACGCGAACGCCTGGCCGGCGAATACGTGCTCGGTACCCTGGACGCCGAAGAGCGTCGTCGCGTGGAGTCTGCGCTGGCGACGGACGCCCTGCTGGCCGCCGCCGTGGCGCGCTGGGAGGCGCGCCTGCAGCCGCTGGCCGAGCGGGTGCCACCCGTCGAGCCCGGCGCGAATCTCTGGCCGCGCATCGAGCGCAGTCTGGGTGAGGCCGACACCCGGGTCGTCATCCGGCGCGAGTCGCTGTGGCAACGGCTGGCGCTCTGGCAGGGTCTGAGTGCGGCAGGGCTGGCCGCCAGTCTGGTGCTCGCGGTGCTGCTACTGCTGCGCCCGGTACCCACGCCAAGCTACCTGGTGGTGCTGGCGGCGCCCAGCGATCGCACGCCCGGCTGGGTGATCCAGACTGCCAGCGCCCATGACCTGCAGTTGATTCCGCTGGGGCGCGATGCCGTGCCGAGCGGCAAGACCCTGCAATTCTGGACCAAGGCCGATGCCTGGCAGGGCCCGGTATCTCTGGGTCTGGTCCAGCCTGGGCGTACTCTGCAGGTACCGCTGGACCGGCTGCCGCCGCTGGAAGCCAACCAGTTGTTCGAACTCACCCTGGAAGACCAGGGCGGCTCGCCCACCGGCCGACCCACCGGGCCGATCCAGTTCATCGGCCGGGCAGTGAAGGTGCTCTAGCGAGCGCCCTTAACTCTGGCGGTGGATGTTGAAGTTGTTGAACGCCTGGCAGGTCGCCATCAACTGGATGCGGTTGATGTTGACGTGCCTGGGCTGGTTCAGCGTCCAGTGGATGGATTCGGCGATGTCGTCCGGCGTCAGGGGCTCGGTTCCGGCATAGACGGCATCGGCCTTGGCCTTGTCGCCACCGAAGCGCACCACCGAGAACTCGCTTTCCGACAGCCCGGGCTCGATGTTGGTCACCCGCACCCCGGTACCGAGCAGGTCGGATCTCAGGCTCAGGCTGAACTGCTTGAGGAAGGCCTTGGTGGCGCCATAGACGTGGCTGCCCGGATAGGGATAGTCACCCGCGACCGAGCCCAGGTTGACGATGCCGGCGCCGGCGCCATGGGCGATCAGTCGCGGCAACAGCAGACGGGTGCAATAGAGCATGCCCTTGATGTTGGTATCGACCATGGTGTCCCAGTCGTCCAGGTCGCAGCTCTGCGCCGGCGTGTTGCCCAGCGCCAGACCGGCATTGTTGACCAAGGCGCGCAACTGGTTGAATTCCTCCGGCAGGCCGGCGACCGCGGCTTCCACGGCCGCGCGATCCTGGACGTCCAGCACCAGCGGCAGCACCTTGGCCTGGCCGGACAGTTCCTCGGCCAGGGCGTGCAGGCGATCCTCGCGGCGGCCGGTGATGACGATCGACCAGGCGTCCTTGGCGAAGCGGCGGGCAGTGGCGGCGCCGAAGCCGGAGGTGGCGCCGGTGATGAAGATCGAAGACATGAAAGATTCCTTCTGCGAGGGAGTTTGGCCGAGGCCCACGATAGCTCAGGGTCATTGGTCAGGCGAATACTCAGATCACCGGGAATCCAGCGGATCAGTTATAACGCCTTGGAATTGCACGGTTTTCCGCGAACTGGCGAATTTTTGAACAGTTTCCGCCAGGCCAGGTGCGCTGGGCCTCACGCCCGGCTATGCCAAGCTTATCCACAGGACGATCCACGGAATTCCTGTACAGAACTCGGACCGGGCTTCAGGTGGATAAGTCCGCGCGGACCAGCCAGGCGGGCGGCTCGGCCGGCGCCAGTCCGGTGCAGGCCGCCTCGACACAGGCGGCGAGGCCGGCGAAGCGCAGCTCGCGACCGGTAAGGCCCGGGCCGTAGTGGGCGAACTTGCCGGAATTGGTCAGCAGGGTACGGGCCGCGGGCGGCACCAAGGGCTCGCCGAGCATGCACCAGCAGGTGTCCCCTACCAGCTGGGCGCCGAAGGCTTCCAGCTCGGCCAGGCTACCGGCCCGTTCGGCCGCGGCGCGCACGTCTCGCCCCAGGGTGATCACCAGGGCCACCGCGGGATGCCGCTGCCGGCCGCGGCAGAGCTCGGCCAGGCGCTGGCATTCCTCGGCGGAAAAATGTGGATTGCCCAGGGCCACCAGCTGCACCTCACGCGCAGCGGCGCTGTCCAGTTCGGCCCAGGCCTGGCGCAGGTCCGCCAGATCTATGTCCTCGACCTCCAGCTCGGGCGCCGCGACCGCGGCCAGGATCGGCGCCTCGGGCGTCACCCCGACCAGATGGAACAGCGGCGCCGCCGAGGTGGTGGCGAAGGCGGCGCCAAAGGCCTTGAGCTCGTCGCGGCTGGGCTGGGCCTGTTCCAGCCCGAGCACCGCGGGGATCCGGGTGGGCGAACGCAGGCCGATGCAGTAGCCGAGCAGCGGATAGAAGGCGTCGTCATGACCCTCGGGTACGCTGATCCGGAAGACCTTGCCCGCGCGGCGGCCGCTGTCCAGATGGCAGCCGGCCAGGGGTGCTCGACCGGTCAGGGCGGTGCAGATATCGAGGAAGTCGGCGTACTTCTGGGTACGCGCCCCCAGCACGCTGTTGGCGAAGACCACGGCATTGGATTCGGCCCAGACCACCTGCTCGCCCAGGATCGGGGCGCTGTCCAGCAGATAGGGCGCACAGGTGAAGGTGGGACGGCAGCCCAGGGCCACATAGGCCTCGGCCAGGGCGCTGGCCGGTTCGCCCAACGCTGGATCCACGCCCTGCGCGCGCCAGCGACGCTGATCCACCGATACCGCATTGAGGCTGGTGGGCACCCGTACTCGACCGCCCCACTCCACCAGTCGCTGGGCGAAGGCCAGGCTGGCCGGGCCGGTGTAGATGCAGCCGTCGATATGGGCCTGGGTGATGTCGAGCAATTCGCGAGCGCCCTGCAGGTGCGCCATGCGCACCAGGATCTTCATCGCCGCCTGCACGGCCTGGCCCTCGGCGCCCGCCAGCTTGGCTCGGTCGGTCGCGCTGAGCTGCAAAGCGGCAGGGGCTTCGGTAGCGGTGCCGGGAAAGCGCTCTCCGGGCGCGCCGACCCAGCCATCGTTTACCGCGATCTCGTCCTGCCCGGCGAGGGCCGCGAAGGCCTCGGCGCCCAGGCTGACGACCGGCAGGGAGCGACCGAAGAGTTCTTCCGCGACGATGGCACCCAGGCTGAGGATCTCGTCCGGCTCGGCCAGCAGCAAGGCTGCCGGCCCGCGGCCCGCCAGCAACAGCTCCAGCAGCACGGCGCTGCCGGTGCAGGAACCACGACCGCTGGGAATGGCGAGGATGCGTCCGGCCAGTTCCAGGCCGTGCAGGGGATGGTGGCGATCGATCACCCGGCCGCTGGCCGGATCGACGCCACCCCAGAAACTCAGACCCAGGGGCGCCCAGGCCAGGCGTCCCCGGGCCTGGCCCGCGACCAGACAGCGACCGCGGACCGCCGCCACCGCTAGTGGCCGCCCAGGTAGGCTTCGCGCACCTGGGGATTGGCCAGCAATTCCTGGCCACTGCCGCTCATGCGGATCTCGCCGGTGACCATCACATAGGCACGGTCGGACAGGCGCAGGGCATGGTTGGCGTTCTGCTCTACCAGGAAGATGGTCATGCCGCTCTGCGCCAGCTCGCGCAGGATCTGGAAGATCTGCTTCACCACGATGGGCGCCAGGCCCAGGCTGGGCTCGTCGAGCAGCAGCAGCTTGGGTCGCGCCATCAGCGCCCGGGCGATGGCCAGCATCTGCTGCTCGCCGCCGGACATGGTCATGGCGCGCTGGTTGCGGCGCTCCTTGAGGCGCGGGAAGAGCTCGAACATGCGCTGCATGTCCTCGTCCACCCAGCGGGTGCCGATGGGGATGGTGCCCATCAGCAGATTCTCCTCGACCGTCATGTCAGGGAACACATGGCGCCCCTCCGGCGACTGGGCGATGCCGTTGGAGGCCACGTAGTGGGCGTTCTTGCGGGTGATGTCCTCGCCCCGGTAGAGGATCTGCCCATTGCGCGCCTGGGGCTGGCTGAAGATGGACATCAGCAGGGTGGACTTGCCGGCGCCATTGGAGCCGATCAGGCTCACCGTCTCGCCTTCGTTGATGGACAGGGAGACGCTCTTCAGGGCCTGGATCGGCCCGTAGAAGACGTCGACGTTGCGAAATTCCAGGATCGGCGTGGTCATGCCACCTCCTCTTCTTCGGCGCCGAGGTAGGCGGCGATGACCTTGGGATCGTTGCGGATGTCGGCTGGCAGGCCACGGGCGATGACCTGGCCATGATCCAGCACCACGATGTGGTCGGAGATGTTCATCACCATGCCCATGTCGTGCTCGATCAGCACCACGGTGATGCGGTGCTGGTCGCGCAACAGGCGGATCATCCCGGCCAGGGCTTCGGTCTCGGCCGGGTTGAGGCCGGCGGCGGGTTCGTCCAGGCAGACGATCTCCGGACGGGTACACATGGCGCGGGCGATTTCCAGACGGCGCTGCTGACCGTAGGAGAGTTCGCCGGCCAGGCGGTTGGCGTGATCCACCAGGTCCACTACCTCCAGCCAGTAGAAGGCCGTGTCCAGCGCCTTTTCCTCGGCGCGGCGATAGCCAGGGGTGTTGAGGATGCCGGTGATGAGGTTGCGGTTGCACTGCATGTGCTGCGCCACCAGCAGGTTCTCCACCACCGACATCTCCTTGAACAGGCGGATGTTCTGGAAGGTGCGGGCGAGACCGGCGCGGTTCACCAGGTGGGTGCCGCCGAACATCTTGTACCAGAGCCGGCTGCCGAACTGCACCGGATTGACGAAGTCGGCCGCCTGGAAGCGCTCGCCCATGATCTTGCCGACGCGGGTCGAGCGACCGTCAGCGGTGTCCAGGCGGATCTCGCCATCGGTGGCCTTGTAGAAGCCGGTCAGGCAGTTGAACACCGTGGTCTTGCCGGCGCCGTTGGGGCCGATCAGCGCGGTGATGGACTGGCGCTGGATCTCGAAGCTCACGTCCGAGAGGGCCTTGATGCCGCCGAATCTCATGCCCAGACCCTTTACGGTCAGAATGTTGTCGCTCACGGCGCCACTCCCTTGCGAATCGCGAAGCCACTGCGGGCGATACGGATCAGGCCACGCGGCCGCCACATCATCATCACCACCATGAGCACGCCGAACACCAGCATGCGGATGTCGCCGAATTCACGCAGCAGTTCGAACAGCAGGGTCATGACGAAGGCCGAGACCACCACCCCGACGGTGGAACCCAGGCCGCCCAGCACCACGATGGCCAGCACCAGCACCGACTCGAAGAAGTTGAACGAGGCCGGGTTGATGAAGCCTTGGTAGGTGGCGAAGAACACCCCGGCCAGGCCGGCGGTGGAGGCACCGATCATGAAGGCCGAGAGCTTGACCAGCACATGGTTCAGGCCCATGGCGCGGCAGGCGATCTCGTCTTCGCGCAGGGCTTCCCAGGCGCGACCGACCGGCATGCGGGTCAGGCGGTGCTTGATGTAGAGCACCAGCAGCACCACCAGGAACAGCACGGTGTAAATGAAGATCATCGTCGCGTTGGGGTTGTAGCTGATGCCCAGCAGCTCATGGATGGGCACTCCGCCCTCCTTCGCCCGACGCCCGAATTCGATGCCGAAGAAGGTCGGCGAAGGCGCGGCGATGCCGTTGGGGCCCTTGGTCACTTCCAGCCAGTTGTTGAGCACCAGGCGGATGATCTCGCCGAAGCCGAGGGTGACGATGGCCAGGTAATCCCCGTGCATGCGCAACACCGGGAACCCCAGTATCGCCCCCGCTACCGCGGCCAGCACCGCGGCGAGCGGCAGCATGGTCCAGAAGCCCAGGCCGAGGTACTGGTAACCCAGCGCCAGGCCGTAGGCGCCGATGGCATAGAAGCCGACGTAGCCGAGGTCGAGCAGACCGGCCAGGCCCACCACGATGTTCAGGCCCAGGCCCAGCAGCACGTAGATCAGGCAGAGGATGATCACCGTCAGCCAGTACTTGGTGGCCAGGAAGGGAAAGGCGATGGCCACCAGGATGATGATGGGCAGGATGAATCTGAGGTTGGACTTGTGTCCCGGCGGCAGCACGTGGACGCCACCGTCGTTGCGCTTGAAGGACTCGATCCAGTCGCGGCCCTTGGCGGTCTGGCCGAACAGGCTGAGCAGGAAGCGACCGGCCATGACCACCGCGACCATGATGCCGACGCGGCCGGGTTGGACGTTGTAGCCGTAGCCGTCGAGCACGATGCCGACGATGGGGCCGAACAGGATCAGCGAGACCAGGCCGACCATGAAGGTGTCGCGCAGCACGACCTTGAGATCGAAGGAGGAAGACGTCTGACTCATGGATTCACACCTTCGTGACCTGGGGTTTGCCGAGCAGCCCCTGGGGCCTAAAGATCAGGATCGCCACCAGCAGCGAAAAGCTGAAGACGTCCTTGTAGTCCGAGTTCACCAGGCTGGCGAACTGGGCTTCGGAGATGCCGAGGATGATCCCGCCGAGCATGGCGCCGGGCAGCGAACCGATGCCGCCGAGCACCGCCGCGGTAAAGGCCTTGATGCCGATGATGAAGCCGGCATAGAAGTCGAAGGTGCCGTAGTTGAGGGTGATCAGCACCCCGGCCAGCGCCGCCATGGCCGCGCCGATGATGAAGACGTAGGAGATCACCCGGTCGGTGTTGATGCCGAGGATCTGCGCCATCTTGCGATCCTGCTGGGTGGCCCGGCACATGCGACCGAGGGTGGTCTTCTGGATCACGTAGGTGAGCAGCCCCATGCCGATGATGGAGGCCAGGATGATGAAGATCTTGGTGTAGGTGATGATCACGAAGCCTTCGCCGATGTGCAGGCGCAGGGCGCCGTCGAGCAGCGTCGGTACGCCCTGCTGGCGCGCGCCCTGGGCGAGCTGCACGTAGTTCTGCAGGATCAGCGACATGCCGATGGCCGAGATCAGCGGGGCCAGGCGCGTGGAGTTGCGCAGCGGCTTGTAGGCGATGCGCTCGATGGCCCAGCCGTACACGGAGGTGACCACCACGGTAAAGATCAGGGTGCCGAGGATCAGCACCGGGAAGGAATGCAGGCCGAACACGCTCAGCAGGGCGATGCCGATGGCGGCGAGATAGGCCGACACCATATACACGTCGCCGTGGGCGAAGTTGATCATGCCGATGATGCCATAGACCATGGTGTAGCCGATGGCGATGAGTCCGTAGACCGAGCCCAGGGTCAGGCCGTTGACCAGTTGTTGCAGGAAGATACCGTCCACGTTTGCAGTCTCGCGCTGGATGGATGACGAGGGCCGCCAGCCACCGCCTCGTCCTGGGGCGGAGACGAGGTGGCGGCTGGCGGATTCACGCGAGGATCAGGGCAGCTGGTGGTACTTGCCCTTGTCGTCCCATTCGTACATCACGTAGTCGGAGACCTTGAGGTCGCCCTTGCTGTCCCAGCTCTTCTCACCCAGTACGGTGTTGACGCTGTGGGACTTCAGCCACTCGGCGGCCTTGGCGCCGTCGGTGCCCTTGATGCCGTTGAAGGCGGCGGCCACGGCCTGCAGCGAGGCGTAGGAGTAGAGGGTATAGCCCTCGGGCTCGTAGCCGGACTTGCGCAGGGTTTCCACCACGGTCTTGCCGGCGGGGTTCTGCAGCGGGTCGGCGCCGAAGGTCATCAGCACGCCCTTGGTGTACTGGGCGCCACCGGCGGTGGTGACCAGGTCGGCGGAGACGATGCCGTCGCCGGAGACGAACTTGGCGGTCACGCCCTGCTCGCGCATCTGGCGTACCAGCGGACCGGCTTCGGGGTGCAGGCCGCCGAAGTAGACCACGTCGGCGCCGGAGGCACGGATCTTGGTGACCAGGGAGTTGAAGTCCTTCTCGCCGCGGGTCAGACCCTCGTAGAGCACCTCTTTCACGCCGCGCTTGTTGAGCTGCGCCTTGGTGGCGTCGGCCAGGCCCTGACCGTAGGTGTCCTTGTCGTGGATGATGGCGACCTTCTTGGCCTTGAGGGTATCGACGATGTAGTCGCCGGCCACGATGCCCTGCTGGTCGTCACGTCCGCACATGCGGAACACGCCGGTCAGGCCACGCTCGGTGATCTTGGGGTTGGTGGACGCCGGGGTGATGGAGATGATGCCGGCTTCGTCGTAGATCTCCGAGGCGGGCATGGTGTTGGAGGAGCAGAAGTGGCCGATCACGGCCTTGACCTTCTCCGAGTCCACCAGGCGGTTGGCCACGGCCACGGCCTGCTTGGGCTCGCAGGCGTCGTCGCCCTGCACCAGCTTGATCTTCTCGCCATTGATGCCACCGGCGGCGTTGATGTCCGCCGCGGCCTGGGTAGCCCCCTTCCAGAACTGCTCGCCATAGGCGGCACTGGCCCCGGTGTAGGGACCGGCGACACCGATCACGATGTCGGCATGCGCCAGGGAGGAGAGAGTGAACGCAGAACCGATAGCGAGAGCCAGAATGCCTTTTCTGTAAATCTTCGACATGGGAGGTGTGCTCCAGAGGGTGGTTGGCCTGTTCGCCGGAGCAAAGCCTGTGCCATCACCCAGCTGTGTACCGGGCGCAAAGGCCATTTGCCGCCACCGCGATGAGCCAAAACCTTCGTTTGCAGGCGGCGAGGGCTGCTGCCAGTGGACTCGACTGCGCCTTAGACTTTTGTCTTAACTGGCTCATTAGTCTGGATAATTCTGCAAAGCGGTAGCAGCGGAACAGGCAAAAGGCAGCGGTTTGTTACCAGATAGCAACCCGGTTGCACCTGTTTCGCACCAAAACGTAACACCGTCCCCACACTGTGCCACCAAAGTAACCATGATCCTGCGGCCTCAGGCCCCTGGGAAATCCGCCGTTCTCTCAGCCTGCTGGCGGTTATGAACAGCCATGAAAAAGCGGCCGACTTGCACAGGTCTAGATGCGCAAATCGGCCGCTTCGGGGCGTTATCGCCTGGCCCGAGGGCCGGTGACAGCGGGTATGGCGGGGTCGCTAGAGCACCACGCGCAGGCACTGCCCCGCGTGATAGAGGGTGAAGCCGGCTTCGTACATCAGACTGCGCCACTGGCCGACCGGATTGGCATCCAGCGACGCCAGGGGCAGCGGCAGGTCGTGGCGATCGCCACTGCACAGATAGCGGGCAAAGGCCTGCCCCACCACCGTGCCCGTGGTCACCCCGCGACCGTTGTAGCCGGACACAGCCAGCAACCCCGGCGCCGGCTCGAACAGTCGCATCAGATGATCGGGCGTGAAGCCGATACGGCCCGTCCAGTTGCACTCCCACTCGACCTTCCCGAGCGCCGGGAAATAGTGTCGCTGGATACGATCGGCCCAGGCGCGGATGAAGCCGGCCGGCCGCCCCGCCATGTTGCCGAGACTGCCTAGCAGCAGACGGCCATCGGCATCGCGGCGGATGCTGCTGAGCACCGTCCGGGTATCCCAGGAACCACGGCCCTTGGGCAGGATGAAATCCGCTTCCGGACCGAGCGGCCGCGAGGCCACCTGGTAGTAGTAGCCCGGGAAGAATTGCGTCCGCAGGGTGGTCCACTCGCCTTCGGTGTAGGCATTGGAAGCGATCACCACCTGGTCGGCGGTGACTCGTCCCTGTGGGGTTTCCACCTGCCAGCGTTCGCCGACCCGCTGCAGGCGCTGTACCGCGCTCCGCTCGAACAGCTCGCCGCCTTCCTGACGCAGCGCCCTGGCCAGGCCCAGGGCATAACCCATGGGCACCAGGGTGCCAGCGCGATGATCGAGCAGTGCGCCACTGATGTCGCGCGTGCCGCAGGCGCTGTAACAGGCATCCCCTTCCAGCAGCTCGACCCGGGCACCGCGCCGCTGCCATTGCTCGGCACGCTGCCCCAGATCGGCCAGGCCCTTGGCGCTGTGCGCCATGTGCAGGGTGCCGGCGCGGCGCGGCTGGCAATCGATGCCATAGCGCTCGATGAGACCGAATACCTGACTCGGCGCATCGCCCATCACGCCCAGCAGGCGCTCTCCGACCTCCGGCCCCAGGGTCGCCACGGCTTCGTCCGGCGAGATCCACATGCCGGCATTGACCAGCCCGACATTGCGTCCGGAGCCGCCATGGCCGACGCCATGGGCTTCCAGCACCACCACCCGCCGCCCGGCCTGCGCCAGGTGCAGGCCGGTGGACAGGCCGGTATAGCCACCGCCGATAACGCAGACCTCGGTGTCACGCTCGCCCTGCAACGACGCCCCCGGCACCGCCGGATACAGCCGCTCCCACAGGCACTCTTCACGCAACTGCATTCTCTGCGCTCCTGGCGGACCCACTCAGTCGAAGACGATGCCCTGGGCCAGCGGCAGTTCGCGGGAATAGTTGACGGTGTTGGTCTGGCGGCGCATGTAGGCCTTCCAGGCGTCGGAGCCGGATTCGCGACCGCCACCGGTTTCCTTCTCGCCACCGAAGGCGCCACCGATCTCGGCACCGCTCGGTCCGATGTTGACGTTGGCGATGCCGCAGTCGCTGCCGGTCGCCGACATGAAGGCCTCGGCCTCGCGCACGTCGGTGGTGAAGATGCAGGACGACAGGCCCTGGGGCACGGCGTTGTTCAGCGCCACCGCCTCGTCGAAATCGTCATAGATCAGCACATAGAGGATGGGGGCGAAGGTCTCATGGCGCACCGCCTCGCTCTGCTCGGGCATCTCGACGATGGCCGGCGCCACGTAGTAGGCCTCGGGATACTGCTCAGCCAGCTGACGCTCGCCGCCGTAGACCACACCACCCTCGCCACGCGCCTGTTCCAGTGCACCCTGCATGGCCTGGAAACTGGCCGCATCGATCAGCGGACCGATCAGGTTGCCTTCCAGCGGATGGCCGATGCGGACTTTGGCATAGGCGGTCTTCAACCGGGCGACGATCTCGTCCTTCACCGAACGGTGGGCGATCAGCCGGCGCAGGGTGGTGCAGCGCTGGCCGGCGGTACCGACGGCGCTGAACAGGATGGCGCGTACCGCCATGTCCAGATCGGCGCTCGGCGCGAGGATCATGGCATTGTTGCCACCCAGCTCAAGGATGCTGCGGCCGAAGCGCGCTGCAACCCGCGGT
The DNA here is from genome assembly GCF_039908605.1 of Pseudomonas aestiva. Classification (NCBI taxonomy): domain Bacteria; kingdom Pseudomonadati; phylum Pseudomonadota; class Gammaproteobacteria; order Pseudomonadales; family Pseudomonadaceae; genus Pseudomonas; species Pseudomonas aestiva. The sequence goes on from NZ_CP150916.1 coordinate 4,442,555, forward strand.
CCTACCTCGCGACCCATGCGGGTGCTACCCGTGGCGCTCACCAGCGCCACCCGCGGATCGTCCACCAGAGCCTCACCGGCGGCGCGATCACCGACGATGACCTGACTCAGATCGGCCGGGGCATCGCCAAAGCGCGCCAGGGCCTTCTCGAACAGCGCCTGGCAGGCCAGGGCGGTCAGCGGGGTCTTTTCCGAAGGCTTCCAGATCACCGGATTGCCGCAGACCAGGGCCAGGGCAGCGTTCCACGACCAGACCGCCACCGGGAAGTTGAAGGCACTGATGATGCCCACCACGCCCAGCGGCTGCCAGGATTCGCGCATGTGGTGACCGGGACGCTCGGAGGCGATGGTCAGACCATAGAGCTGGCGCGACAGGCCAACGGCGAAGTCGCAGATGTCGATCATCTCCTGGACTTCGCCCAGGCCCTCCTGGGTGATCTTGCCGGCTTCCCAGGACACTAGTTCGCCGAGATCGGCCTTGTGCGCGCGCAGTTCTTCACCCAGCAGCCGCACCAGTTCGCCCCGGCGCGGCGCCGGTACCGCGCGCCAGGCCTGGAAGGCGCGCTCGGCACGGGAGATCTTCTGCTCCACTTCGGCGGCGCTTTCCAGGGCGACGCTGCCCAGTTGGCTGCCATCGATGGGGGAATGCACCCGGTGCTCGCCTTGGGTGTAGTGCTGGGCAGAAACGCCGAGGCGTTCCAACAGGGCCTTGCTCATGCTGAGGTCTCCGCGGAAAGGGAATCGTCCCTGAGTATGGTCAGCCCAGCGGCGCCGGACAACCGACCTTTGCTCGGCATATCATTCCCTTTTTTCATGCCGCGAGTCCGCTCATGCAACGCCGCCACCTGCCGTCCATCACCGCCATGCAGTGCTTCGAGGCGGTCGCGCGTCATCTGAGCTTCACCCGCGCGGCCGACGAATTGGCGCTGACCCAGAGCGCCGTCAGCAAACAGGTCGCCCAGCTCGAGGACCTGCTGCAGCACAGTTTATTTCGCCGGGTCCGTCGCCGCCTGCAGCTTACCCCGGCGGGCGCCCTCTACCTCGCCGAGGTGGACAAGATCCTCAATCAGCTGGAGATGTCGGCGCGCTATCTGAGGTCCTATGGCGGCGAGACCGAGGTGCTGCGCGTGGCCACCCCGCCGACCTTTGGCGAGCGCTGGCTGGTGCCGCGGCTCAAGGGCTGGCGCCTGCGCTTTCCCAACATCCACCTGGATGTCTCCAGCGCCCTGGAACCGGTGGACTTCCGCGACCCCCGCCATGACGTGGCGCTGTTCTACGGCCACGGCAGCTGGCCGGGCGCCGAGTGCGAATTGCTGCTGCACGAGCACATGGTCGCGGTCTGCGCGCCGGACCTGCTACCCGCCGAGGGCATCGCCGGACCCGAGCAACTGGTGGACTTCGTCCTGCTGCAGAACACCACCCGCCCGGAATCCTGGCACGACTGGTACGCCAGCCTCGGGCGCGACGAGGTGCACAGCCACCACGGCCCGCGCTTCGACACCTTCACCCTTTGCGCCCGCGCCGCCCAGGAAGGCTGCGGGGTGGCCCTGCTCCCGGAATTCCTGGTCGCCGAAGAACTGGCTTCCGGTCGCCTGGTGCTCGCCTGGCCCCATCGCCTGGCCAGCCCCCATGCCTACTGGCTGGCCTATCCGGAACAGATGGCCGAGGTGCCCAAGGTGCGCAGCTTTATCGAATGGATTCGCGAGAAGGCTTGATGCACTGGCCAATCGTGACCATGGCGGTTCGCAGGTGCGACCGCTTGCCGTTTGCTGATCGCGGCCATGGGCCGCTCCTACAAAACATCACTCTCTGTAGGAGCGGCCGCATCGGCGGACCGCCACGGCCGCGATGAGGATATCCACCGTGAACTTCATCCCGCACCAGAAACGAAAAACCCGGCCGAGGCCGGGTTTTTTATTCAGGATCGTCTTAGACGCCGGAGGCTTCCGCCGCCGCCACATCCTTGATCGACAGCTTGATGCGACCGCGGTTGTCCACGTCCAGCACCAGCACCTTCACTTCCTGACCTTCTTTCAGCACGTCGGTGACCTTCTCGATGCGCTGATCGCTCAGCTGCGAGATGTGCACCAGGCCATCCTTGCCAGGCAGGATGCTGACGAAGGCGCCGAAGTCGACGATGCGCTCCACCTTGCCGACGTAGATCTTGCCGATCTCGGCCTCGGCAGTGATGCCCAGGACGCGCTGCTTGGCCGCTTCAGCGGCTTCGCGAGTCTCGCCGTAGATCTTGATGGTGCCGTCGTCTTCGATGTCGATCGACGCCTTGGTCTCTTCGCAGATACCACGGATGGTGGCGCCACCCTTGCCGATCACGTCGCGGATCTTGTCCTGGTCGATCTTCATCGCCAGCATGGTCGGGGCATTTTCGGACAGCTCGGCACGCGACTCGGAGATCACCTGGTTCATCTGACCCAGGATGTTCAGACGCGCTTCCAGCGCCTGCTCCAGAGCGATCTCCATGATCTCTTCGGTGATGCCGTTGATCTTGATGTCCATCTGCAGGGCGGTGACGCCCTTGGCAGTACCGGCCACCTTGAAGTCCATGTCGCCCAGGTGATCTTCGTCACCCAGGATGTCGGTCAGGACGGCGAACTTCTCGCCTTCCTTGACCAGACCCATGGCGATACCGGCAACCGGGGCCTTGACCGGCACACCGGCATCCATCAGCGCCAGAGAGGCACCGCAGACCGAGGCCATGGAGCTGGAGCCGTTGGACTCGGTGATCTCGGAGACTACGCGGATGCTGTAGGGGAAGGCGTCCTGGGTCGGCAGCATGGCCTGGATGCCACGACGGGCCAGACGGCCGTGACCGATCTCGCGACGGCCCGGGCTGCCCATGCGGCCGCACTCGCCGACCGAGAAGGGCGGGAAGTTGTAGTGCAGCATGAAGCTGTCACGGCGCTCGCCTTCCAGGGTGTCCAGCAGCTGCGAGTCACGGGCGGTACCCAGGGTCGCGGTGACCAGGGCCTGGGTTTCGCCACGGGTGAACAGTGCCGAACCATGGGTCTTCTTCAGCGGACCGACTTCGATCTGCAGCGGGCGAACGGTGCGGGTGTCGCGACCGTCGATACGCGGCTTGCCGTCTACAATGTTCTGGCGCACGGTGCGGTATTCCAGCAGACCGAAGGTCTCCTTGACCTCGGCTTCGCTGTACTGACCGTTCTCACCGGCCAGCTTGGCGATGGCCTGGTCACGCAGGGCACCCAGGGCCGCATAGCGATCCTGCTTGATGGTGATGGTGTAGGCACGGGACACGGCGTCGCCGACTTCGGCCTTGACGGCTTCGATCAGGGCGGTGTTCTCGGCAGGCGCCTGCCAGTTCCAGGTCGGCTTGCCGGCTTCGGCAGCGAACTGGCTGATGGCCTCGATGGCCACCTGGAATTCTTCGTGGGCGAACAGCACGCCGCCCAGCATCTGGTCTTCGGTCAGCTCGTCGGCTTCGGATTCCACCATCAGCACGGCGTCACGGGTACCGGCCACGACCATGTCCAGGCTGGAGCTCTGCAGCTGCTCGTAGCTGGGGTTCAGCAGGTAGCCCAGTTCGCTGTGGTAGCCCACGCGGGCGGCGGCGATCGGACCGGCGAAGGGGATACCGGAAATGGCCAGGGCGGCGGAGGTGCCGATCATGGCGGCGATGTCCGGATCGGACTTCTTGTTGGTGCTGACCACGGTGCAGACCACCTGGACTTCGTTGAGGAAGCCTTCGGGGAACAGCGGACGGATCGGACGATCGATCAGGCGCGAGGTCAGGGTTTCCTTCTCGGAAGGACGGCCTTCACGCTTGAAGTAACCACCGGGGATACGGCCAGCGGCGTAGGTCTTCTCCTGGTAGTGCACGGACAGCGGGAAGAAGTCCTTGCCGACGGCGGGCTGCTTGGCACCGACCACGGTGACCAGCACGCTGACGTCATCGGTGGAGACCAGCACGGCACCGGTCGCCTGGCGCGCGATGCGGCCGGTTTCCAGGGTGAAGTTCTGCTCACCGAACTTGAATTGCTTGATTACTGGATTCACAGTCTTTCCTTCTCTTTATTGCCTTGGGGGAAACAGGGGCGACCAGAGGGATTCGGACCCTCGCTGATCTCCGGGGTGACGCAGGCCGATTCTGCCGGCCTTTCAAGCAAAAAAGCCGGAGGCCGGCGCGAGCCGACCTCCAGCTTCAGACTGCTTGCAGCAGGTCTGCATCGTATTAACGACGCAGGCCCAGGCGAGCGATCAGTGCGCTGTAACGAGAGGTGTCTTTGGACTTCAGGTAGTCCAGCAGCTTACGACGCTGGTTGACCATGCGGATCAGACCACGACGGCTGTGGTGATCCTTGCCGTTGATCTTGAAGTGACCTTGCAGCTTGTCGATGTTGGCGGACAGCAGGGCAACCTGCACTTCCGGCGAACCGGTGTCGCCTTCGGCGCGCTTGAACTCGTTTACGATCTGGGCTTTGTCTTCAACGCTCAGTGCCATGATAGGGCTCCTCTGAGGAACAGGCCGGGATAGGTCCCGTGCTTAGGAAAGAGGTGTGACCGTGCCTGCTGACAGCCACCCTCGGTATCGGTCTAGGACCGAATCAGTCTACGGGGGGCAACCTGCCCCTCGTCATCAATCTCGCCGATGCCGATGAAACGACCCTGGTCGTCCTGCACCCGCATCAAGCCGAATTTCGGTGCATTGGCCGCCCGGACGGGCTGACCGTGCAACCAGTAGTAGGCGCTGTGCTGAGTCAACTGCACCAGCGGCCAGTGCTCCAGGCCACTGTCGACCGGCAGCAGGAAGCGATCCAGCGCTGCGGAACCGCCTTCGGCGTGCACCGCCTCCAGCTCTTCCAGGCTGATGGCCTGCGCCAGACCGAAGGGGCCGGCCTGGGTACGGCGCAACTCGGCCACATGGGCACCGCAGCCGAGCAGGGCGCCGAGGTCTTCGACCAGGGTGCGCACATAGGTGCCCTTGCTGCAGGCCACTTCCAACGTCGCGCGATCTTCCTGCAACGCCAGCAGTTCCAGCCGGGCAATAGTAACAGAACGCGGCTCGCGCTCCACTACTTCGCCCGCACGCGCCAGCTTGTAGAGCGGCTGCCCGTCGCGCTTCAGCGCCGAATACATCGGCGGAATCTGCTCTATCTGGCCCCGGAAGGCCGGTAGCGCGCCCTGGATGGCCGCTTCGTCGACCGCGACCGCCCGTCGCTCCAGCACCTCACCCTCGGCATCGCCGGTGGTGGTGGTGACGCCAAGTTGCGCCACGGTGCTGTAGCCCTTGTCGGCATCCAGCAGGTACTGGGAAAACTTGGTCGCCTCGCCAAAGCACAGCGGCAGTACGCCGGTGGCCAGGGGATCCAGGCTACCGGTGTGCCCGGCCTTTTCGGCATTGAGCAGCCAGCGGACCTTTTGCAGGGCGGCATTGGAGGAAAAGCCGCGCGGCTTGTCCAGCACCAGCACGCCATGCACCTGCCGGCGAATTCGCTTGACCTGGGCCACCCTACTCCTCCCCGTCCTGCCGACGGTCTTCGGCGACCGCCCGCTCGATCAACGCCGACAGCTGGGCGCCGCGACGGATGCTCTCGTCATACTGGAAACCCAATTGCGGAACGGTCCGCAGCTTCATCGCCCGGCCCAACTGCTGTCGCAGGAAGCCGGAGGCATCCTTGAGGATGGCGATATTCTGCTTGATCGCCTCGGGGTCATCGTCCTTGCCCAGCACGGTGATGTGCACCTTGGCATGGGACAGATCCCGGGCCACGTCCACGCCGGTGATGGTCACCATGCCCAGCCGTGGATCTTTGATTTCGCGATGGATCAACAGCGCCAGTTCGCGCTGTATCTGATCACCGATACGCTGGGTACGGCTGAATTCTTTGGCCATGTCGAAACTCTCGTACAAAAGGCCGCAGACGTCAGGCCTGCCAGCCATGAACCTTGGAAACGCGAACGGCAAGTCCGGACCTGGCAGGGTTCTGCCAGGTCCGCGACCTGCCGTCCTGGTGCAGAGTCGTCGTTACAGCGAACGGGCGACCTGAACCTTTTCGAACACTTCGATCTTGTCGCCGACGCGGACGTCGTTGTAGCTCTTCACGCCGATACCGCATTCCATGCCGGCACGCACTTCGGCCACGTCATCCTTGAAGCGACGCAGGGATTCCAGCTCGCCTTCGAAGATGACCACGTCTTCGCGCAGGACGCGAATCGGACGGTTGCGGTGCACCATGCCCTCGGTGACCATGCAGCCGGCGACAGCGCCGAACTTGGGCGAACGGAAGACGTCACGTACTTCAGCGATACCCAGGATGTTCTCCCGGACGTCACTGCCCAACATGCCGGTCAGCGCCTTCTTCACATCTTCGATGATGTCGTAGATGACGTTGTAGTAGCGCATGTCGAGGCCTTCCTGCTCGACGATCTTCCGCGCCCCGGCATCGGCCCGGACGTTGAAGCCGAACAGCACGGCATTGGACGCCAGCGCCAGGTTGGCATCGCTCTCGGTAATACCACCGACGCCACCGCCGACCACACGTACCTGGACTTCGTCGTTGCCCAGACCGGACAGCGAACCCTGCAGCGCCTCGAGGGAGCCGCGCACATCGGACTTGAGCACGATGTTGAGGGTCTTTTTCTCGTCCTGGCCCATGTTCTCGAAGATGTTCTCGAGCTTGCCGGCGTGAGCGCGGGCCAGCTTGATCTCGCGGAACTTGCCCTGACGGAACAGCGCCACTTCGCGCGCCTTCTTCTCGTCGGTCAGCACGGTGAGTTCGTCACCGGCATCCGGGGTGCCGTCCAGGCCGAGAATCTCGACCGGGATGGACGGGCCGGCTTCTTTGATCGGCTTGCCGTTCTCGTCGAGCATGGCACGGATGCGGCCGAAGTTGACGCCGACCAGCGCCATGTCGCCCTGCCGCAGGGTACCGTTCTGGACCAGCACGGTAGCGACCGGACCACGACCCTTGTCCAGGCGCGATTCGATGACCACACCGCGACCGGGTGCTTCCGGCGTAGCGGTCAGCTCCAGGACTTCGGCCTGCAGCAGGATGGCTTCGAGCAGCTCGTCCACACCGGTACCGGCCTTGGCCGAGACGTGCACGAACTGGGTATCGCCGCCCCACTCTTCCGGGATGACCTGACGACCGGCCAGATCGTGCTTGACGCGATCCGGATCGGCATCGGGCTTGTCGATCTTGTTGACCGCCACGACGATGGGGACACCCGCCGCCTTGGCGTGCTGGATGGCTTCCTCGGTCTGCGGCATGACGCCGTCATCGGCCGCGACGACCAGGATGACGATGTCGGTGGCCTTGGCACCACGGGCACGCATCGCGGTGAACGCGGCGTGACCAGGGGTATCCAGGAAGGTCACCATGCCACGCTCGGTTTCGACGTGGTAGGCACCGATGTGCTGAGTGATGCCACCGGCTTCGCCCGACGCGACCTTGGCGCGACGGATGTAGTCCAGCAGCGAGGTCTTGCCGTGGTCGACGTGACCCATGACGGTCACCACCGGCGCACGGTGCAGGGCCTTGCCACCCTCGAACTTGAGGGACTCGGCCAGCTGGTCTTCCAGGGCGTTCTCGTTGACCAGCTTGACCTTGTGGCCCAGCTCTTCGGCCACCAGCTGCGCCGTCTCGCGGTCGAGCACCTGGTTGATGGTGGCGGGAGACCCCATCTTGAACATGAACTTGATGACTTCGGCGGCCTTCACCGACATCTGCTGAGCTAGCTCAGAGACGGTGATGGTCTCACCTAGATTGACTTCGCGCACTACAGGTCCTGTCGGGCTCTGGAACCCGTGTTGGTTTCGCTTCTTGAGTCGCGATTTGCCACCGCGACCGCCACGCCGGCCAAAGCCCTCTTCCTCGTCGTCGCCACTGCGCACGGTACGGGGAGCTGCGACCTTGTCCTTGATCGACGGGCGATGCTGGGCATTCTTGCGCTCACGGCGCTCGTCTTCTTCGCGCTTGCTGCTCGGGGCAGGATGCACGGGACGACGCGGTTCTTCGCGCTTGCGCTCACCAGCCGGGTCGGCTTTCTTGACCTCGGCGGCAGGCGCGGCAGCGGGTTGCTGCTCGGCCACCACGGCCGGGGCTTCCGGCGCGGCAGGGGCTGCAGCCTCGGCGGGGACCGCCTGCTGCGTGGCCTGAGCCGCGGCTTCGGCCTGCTGCTGGGCAGCGGCCTCGGCAGCGCGCTGGGCTTCTTCCTCGGCACGTGCCTGGACAGCGGCCTCTTCGGCGGCGCGCTGGGCTTCCTGCTCGCGGCGCTGTTCGGCCTCGAGTTCAGCGGTGCTGCGCTTGACGAAGGTCTTCTTCTTGCGCACTTCGACGCTGACTGTCTTGCTGCCGGCCACTTTCAGCGTGGTCTGGGTCTTGCGCTGCAGGGTGATCTTGCTTGGCTCGTCGAGCTGCGCGGTCCCCTTCAGGTGCGTCAGCAGGGCCTGCTTTTCCGCATCGCTCACCAACTGCTCAGCACTGCTGTGCGTCAGACCTGCCTCGCGCATCTGCTGTAGCAGACGTTCCACCGGCGTATTGACCGTTTGGGCCAGTTCTTTCACCGTGACTTGCGTCATGCACTTCTCTCCTCAGACTGCGCCGCTTACTCGAACCAATGGGCACGGGCAGCCATGATCAGCTTGCCGGCACGCTCTTCGGTCATGCCGTTGATGTCGAGCAGGTCGTCGATCGACTGCTCGGCGAGCTCTTCGCGATTGACCACGCCACGCTGGGCCAGCGCGCTGGCGAGCTGGGGATCCATGCCGTCGAGGGTCAGCAGATCTTCGCTGGGGCTCTTCTGTTCTTCGGTCGCGATGGCCCGGGTAAGCAGGCGATCCTTGGCCCGGGTACGCAGCTCGTTGACGATGTCTTCGTCGAAGCCATCGATGTTGAGCATCTCTTCCATGGGCACGTAGGCCACTTCCTCGAGGGAGGTGAAGCCTTCTTCCACCAGTACCTGAGCCAGCTCCTCGTCGACATCCAGCTCGTCGATGAAGCGCTGGATGATGTCGCCGGTCTCCGCCTGCTGCTTGGCGTTGATATCCGCCTCGGTCATCACGTTGAGCGTCCAGCCGGTCAGCTGACTGGCCAGGCGCACGTTCTGACCGCCACGACCGATGGCCTGGGCCAGGTTGTCCTCGGCGACGGCGATATCCATGGTACGGCTGTCTTCGTCGACGATGATCGAAGCGACTTCGGCCGGGGCCATGGCATTGATGACGAACTGCGCAGGGTTGTCGTCCCAGAGGACGATGTCGACCCGCTCGCCACCCAGTTCACCGGATACCGCCTGGACACGCGAACCGCGCATGCCGATGCAGGCACCCTGGGGATCGATGCGCTTGTCCTTGGAACGGACGGCGATCTTGGCCCGCGAACCCGGATCCCGGGCAGCCGCCATGACATCGATCAGCTGTTCGGAAATTTCCGGTACTTCGATGCGGAACAGCTCGATCAGCATCTGCGGATCGGTACGCGACAGCATCAGCTGCGGACCGCGGTTTTCCGTACGGATTTCCTTGAGCAGGGCACGCAGACGCACGCCCATGCGGAAGGTCTCGCGGGGAATGATGTGCTCGCGCGGCAGCAGCGCCTCGGCATTGTTGCCCAGGTCGACGATCACGCTGTCACGGGTGACCTTCTTGACGGTACCCGAGATGATCTCGCCGACCTTCTCGCGATAGGCGTCCACAACCTGAGCCCGCTCGGCCTCGCGCACCTTCTGCACGATCACCTGCTTGGCGGTCTGGGCGGCAATCCGACCGAACTCGATGGACTCGATCTTCTCTTCGATCACTTCACCGGCCTTGACGCCGGGATGCTCTTCCTGGGCGTCTTCCACCGTCAGATGCGAATCGGGCAACTGATAGTCTTGGTCTTCCACCACGGTCCAGCGGCGGAAGGTTTCGTAGCTGCCGTTGTGTCTGTTGATCGACACCCGCAGATCCACATCTTCTTCGTAGCGCTTCTTGGTAGCCGTGGCGAGAGCCAACTCCAGTGCCTCGAAGATGACGCCGGGTGGAACACCCTTCTCGTTCGAAACAGATTCCACTACCAGCAGAACTTCTTTGCTCATCTTACGCCTCGTATTCGCAATCCTTGGGATCCGCGGTCTCGCGCTCAAATCACTCGAAACGGGGAACGACGTTGGCCTTGTCGATCATCTCGATGGGCAGCAGATATTCATGCTCGTCCACCTGCACCACGACGTCCTGGTCTTCCACACCGCGCAGCAAACCCTGGAAATTACGCCGCCCTTCGAAGGGCGACCGAAGTTTGACCTTGACCTGTTCACCGACGTGGGCAGCGAATTGCACCAGGGTGAACAGCGGTCTATCCATACCGGGGGAAGACACCTCAAGGGTGTATTCATTGGTGATCGGATCTTCCACATCGAGTACGCCACTTACCTGGCGACTGACAGCCTCGCAATCTTCGACGAGAATGCCGTTGGGATGATCGATGTAGACACGCAGTAGCGAATGCCGCCCTTGGGAGATGTACTCGACACCCCAGCAGACATAGCCAAGCGCCTCGACGACGGGGGCCAGCAAGGCCTGCAACTGTTCTAGCTTGCTCGACACCTGGTTGCCTCGCGTTTTTTGAGAATAAAAAATGGGCATTACGCCCATCCCTAAGAGGTCTGCGCAAGAAAGCGCGACCCGAACTGTCCAGCCAACAAAAAGCCCCTAAAAAGGGGCTTTAAATAACTGGTTGCGGGGGCTGGATTTGAACCAACGACCTTCGGGTTATGAGCCCGACGAGCTACCAGACTGCTCCACCCCGCGTCAAAGCTGGAGCGAGATTATATTCAACTGAACTCAAGGAGTCAACCTACTCTATTCTCGCCGCGTCCTGCAGGACGTCTTTGCTATTTGGTGCCGAAGATGGGACTCGAACCCATACAGCCTATGGCCACTACCCCCTCAAGATAGCGTGTCTACCAATTCCACCACTTCGGCATGAAACCTTTTAAACCTACTTGGACTCCTGGGGCACGTCCCCGGAAGTACCACCCTGGGCAGCACGTGGCTGGCTCAGAGGAACATCGTTACCATCCTGTTTCGGCTGAGGAGCCTGCTGGACTGGCTGAGTGGGCAAACCCACCTCACGCAGACCCAGCGCACGGTCTTTGGCGTAATACCCCAGACCCAGGCTAGTCGCGAAAAAAACCGCGGCTAGTATAGCAGTAAAACGACTTAGAAAGGTAGCAGAACCTTGACTACCAAACACGGTACCCGAGGCGCCCGCACCAAAGGATGCACCGGCTTCGGCACCCTTGCCCTGCTGCATCAATACCAGCACGATCAGGCCAAGCGCCATCAGCAAGTGGATCACAACTACTGCAGTTTCCAACATTATCCACGTCCTGCAGCGCGGCAAATCGCACTGAACTCTTCAGCATTCAGGGAGGCTCCACCCACCAGCCCCCCATCAATATCCGGCATGCCGAACAACTCGGCAGCACTGGCAGCCTTGACACTGCCGCCATACAACAGCTGAAGGCCTTCAGCGACCTCAGCATCGGCTTCGCGCACCAGGGCACGAATCGCCGCATGAACCTCTTGCGCCTGCTCCGGCGTTGCCGTGAGCCCCGTACCTATCGCCCAAACCGGCTCGTAGGCCACGACGGCATTGGCAAAAGCTGCCACTCCAACCGCCTCGATGACCGCCTTCAGCTGGCCACCTACCACGCCCAAAGTGCGCCCAGCCTCCCGCTCTTCACGGGTTTCGCCGACACAGAGCACGGGAATCATCCCGCCCTCCTGAATGGCCGCGAATTTCTTCGCCACCACCGCATCATCCTCGCCCAGCAGTGCACGCCGCTCGGAGTGTCCAACCAGTACGTAACGGCAACCGAATTCTGCCAACTGGGTCGAGGACACCTCGCCAGTCAGAGCCTTTTCGCCCGCGACGGAGGCACAAGTCTGAGCCCCCACCATCAGCGACGTTGCCGCCAACGCTTCAGCCACCCCCGGCAGATGCACAAATGTCGGGATCACCACGACATCGACACCCGCTGCGCCATCCAACCCTTTCAAGCCTGCGACCAGCGCCGACACGCCTTGCAGCGAGCCATGCATTTTCCAGTTACCGGCAACCAGGGAACGACGCATGCGTTTTACCTCAGGGAGCGAAGTGGGCGCAGATGTTACTCAATCAAAAACAGGCATGCAAGCAAATCAAGCACATACCTCGCTTACCAGCTCGGCGAGGGCCTCGGCATAGGCGCGCACCTCGCGCTCGTTCTCGCCTTCGACCATGACGCGCAGCAGCGGCTCGGTACCGGATTTGCGCAGCAGTACCCGTCCCTTGCCGGCCATCTTCTCGGTTACCTCGGCACTGGCCTGCTTGACCCGCGGGTTCTCCAAGGGATCCTGGCCGCCACCGAACCTCACGTTTATCAGCACCTGTGGGCACTTGCGCAGCGCCATGCGCGCCTGGGCCAGGGTCTGGCCGGCATTGCGCAGGGCGATGAGTACCTGCAGCGCGGCGATGGTGGCGTCGCCGGTGGTGGTGTACTGGCAGCAGACCACATGCCCGGAATTCTCGCCGCCCAGCACCCAGTTGCGCTCCAGCAGCTCGGCCATCACATAGCGATCGCCTACCTTGGCGCGCACGAAGGGAATATCCAGTTCGGCCAGCCCCAGCTCGAGACCGAGATTGCTCATCAGGGTACCGACCACCCCACCCTCGAGGCGACCACGACGCTTGAGATCGCGGGCGATCAGATAGAGCAGCTCATCGCCATCCACTGCCGATCCAGTGTGATCCACCATCAGCACTCGATCACCGTCGCCGTCGAAGGCGATGCCGATGTCGGCGTGCTGGTCGAGCACCGCCTGTTGCAGCCCCTCCAGATGGGTGGAACCGCAATCCTTGTTGATATTGAGACCGTCCGGCTGCACCCCGAGCACGCTGACATCAGCTCCGAGCTCACGGAAGACGCTGGGTGCGATCTTGTAGGTGGCGCCATTGGCGCAGTCCAGCACGATCTTCATACCGGCGAAACTGGTCCCGGTCGGCACGCTGCTCTTGCAGAATTCGATGTAACGACCCGCGGCATCGTTGATGCGCGAGACCTTGCCGATACGCGCCGAATCGACCACGGTCATGGGCGTGTCGAGCAGCTCCTCGATCATGGTTTCCAGTTCATCGGGCAGCTTGGTGCCGGCGCCGGAAAAGAACTTGATGCCATTGTCGTAGTAGGGATTGTGCGAAGCACTGATAACGATGCCGGCGCTGGCCTGGAAGGTCCGCGTCAGATAGGCGATACCCGGCGTCGGCATGGGACCCAGCAGCATGACGTCGGCACCGGCAGCGGAAAGACCGGCTTCCAGTGCCGATTCGAACATGTAGCCGGAGTTGCGGGTGTCCTTGCCCACCAGCACTCGACAACCGCCGCGACTGCGAAAGGCGATACCCGCCGCCCAGCCCAGCTTGAGCATGAACTCGGGGGTGATGGGATACGTTCCGACCTTGCCGCGAATACCATCGGTTCCAAAATACTTTCTTGCCATCAGTTCTGTTCCTGCCTGAAGCCTTCGACCGCGGTGATCATCTTCACCGCGTCCACCGTTTCCGCCACATCATGGACCCTGAGGATCTGCGCACCCTTGGCCAGCGCCAGCGCCGCCAGGGCCAGACTGCCTGCCAGGCGCCCCTCTACGGGTCGCCCGGTAACCGCGCCGATCATGCTCTTGCGAGAAACGCCCACCAGCAAGGGTAGCCCAAAGGCGAGCAACTCGGTTTGTCGTCTGAACAGCTCGAGGTTGTGCTCCAGGGTCTTGGCAAAGCCATAGCCCGGATCCAGCACCAGCCGCCCACGGGAGATCCCGGCCGCTTCGCAACGGGCAATCTGCTCGGCGAGAAAGGCGCCGACTTCGCCGGCGACGTCAGCATAGACGGGCGCCTGCTGCATGGTGCCGGGCTCGCCCCGCATGTGCATCAGGCAGACCGCCAGATCGGTCGCGGCGGCAGCCTCCAGGGCGCCGGGCCGGCGCAGCGAGCGGACATCATTGATCAGACCGGCCCCTGCCTGAGCACCTTCCCGCATGACTACCGGCGAGGAGGTGTCCATGGAGATGACGACATCCAGCTCTCGGGCGATCGCCTCGACCACCGGCACGACACGCTCGAGCTCCTCGACCTCGGACACCGGGGGCGCCCCTGGTCGCGTGGACTCTCCACCCACATCGATGATGGCAGCACCGGCCGTCATCATCGCCTCGGCATGGCGCAACGCGCTGTCGACAGCCGTATAGCGACCGCCGTCGGAGAAGGAATCGGGCGTCACGTTGAGGATGCCCATGACTTTGGGCGCGTCAAAAACAAGAACCCGATTGCCGCAAGGCAATCGGGTCGAAGGGAACGGATTGAACATGGGTGTTTCAGTGTTCTCCGGCCGGACCACCGATGGGCGTTTCAGGACGATCGCTACCGCTTTGCGGTGCCGGCGAATCACCGGTAGGACCACCCCGGTCATGCCAGTCGCGCGGCTCACGCGGCACCTTGCCCGCCATGATGTCGTCGATCTGGTCCGAATCGATGGTCTCGTACTTCATCAGGGCATCGGACATGAGTTCGAGCTTGTCGCGATTCTCGTCCAGCAGCCGCTTGGCAGTGTTATAGCAGTCGTCGATGATGCGACGAATCTCCAGATCGATCAGCTTGGCGGTCTCTCCCGACATGTTGCCGGCGCCACCACCCCCCGAACGACCCAAGTAGCCTTCGTTCTCTTCCTCACCATACAGCAGCGGACCGAGCTTCTCGGACAGGCCCCACTTGGTCACCATGTTTCGCGCCAGGGAGGTCGCCCGCATGATGTCGTTGGAAGCGCCCGTGGTGACGCCTTCGAAGCCCAGGGTCATCTCTTCGGCGATACGGCCACCGAACAGCGAACAGATCTGGCTTTCTAGCGCCCGCTTGGACAGGCTGTAGCGATCTTCCTCGGGCAGGAACATGGTCACGCCCAGGGCCCGGCCACGGGGAATGATGGAGACCTTGTAGACCGGATCGTGCTCGGGCACCAGGCGACCCACGATGGCATGGCCCGCTTCGTGATAGGCAGTGTTGCGCTTTTCCTTCTCGGACATGACCATGGTCTTGCGCTCGGCGCCCATCATGATCTTGTCCTTGGCCAGCTCGAACTCACGCATATCAACGGTGCGCTTGTTGGAACGAGCGGCGAACAGGGAGGCCTCATTGACCAGGTTGGCAAGGTCGGCACCGGAGAAACCCGGGGTACCCCGCGCGATGACGCCCGCGTCGACGCGCTCGCCAATCGGCACCTTGCGCATGTGCACCTTGAGGATCTGCTCGCGGCCGCGGATGTCCGGCAGACCGACCACGACCTGGCGATCGAAACGACCGGGACGCAGCAGTGCCGGGTCCAGTACGTCAGGCCGGTTGGTGGCTGCGATGACGATGATGCCATCGTTCATCTCGAAGCCGTCCATCTCGACCAGCAGCTGGTTCAGGGTCTGCTCGCGCTCGTCGTGACCACCGCCCATGCCGTTGCCACGATGGCGACCGACCGCATCGATCTCGTCGATGAAGATGATGCAGGGCGCATGCTTCTTGGCCTGGTCGAACATGTCGCGGACACGGCTGGCGCCGACACCGACGAACATCTCGACGAAGTCCGAGCCGGAAATGGTGAAGAACGGCACCTTGGCCTCGCCCGCCACGGCCTTGGCCAGCAGCGTCTTGCCGGTACCCGGCGAACCGACCATCAGTACACCGCGCGGAATACGCCCGCCGAGGCGCTGGAACTTGCCCGGATCACGCAGGAATTCGACCAGCTCGGTGACTTCTTCCTTGGCTTCGTCGCACCCGGCGACGTCGGCGAAGGTGGTCTTGACCTGATCTTCCGACAACAGCCGCGCCTTGCTCTTGCCAAAGCTCATGGGGCCGCCGCGACCACCAGCGCCTCCCTGCATCTGGCGCATGAAGAACATGAAGACCGCGATGATCACCAGGATCGGGAAGCTGGCCACCAGCAGCTGAGTCCAGATGCTCTGCTGCTCGGGCTGCTTGCCGGTGATGGTGACGCTGTTGTTCACCAGATCGCCGATCAGGCCATTGTCCTGGATCGCCGGACGGATGGTCTTGAAGGGATCGCCGTCACGATGCTTGCCGGTGATGACATAGCCATCCACGGTCACGCTCTCGATCTGCCCGTCCTTCACCTGCTGGATGAAGTCGGAATAGCTGAGCGTCTGGGGTTCGTTGGGGCTGGAGAAGTTGTTCATCACGGTGACGAGCACCGCGGCGATGATCAGCCACAGGATCAGATTCTTTGCCATGTCGTTCAATTGACTACCCTCTGCGCCGGTTTCGTGGGTAAACCGTTCGAAGCGAAACCGGCAGTGACCGGTAAGTTACTACACAAAGCCTGGCCCACGGCAGACATCGTCTGTAACGCTATATGAGTCTCCTGCCTTTGACTCTAGGGCAAGGCAGACGTTGCGGCCATCAATTCTCTCAATTGCCCCTAAAACCGCGACCCAATAGCTATTGCTGGCGCGATCTGGTCCCGCGACACGGAGAGCCCTAGATCAGCCCGCCGTACTCCGCTCGCTCATATGGGGGCCAGGACGGAAATAACAAGGCCTCCCGCCTGACACCTGGTATCTGGCCCTGCGAACTGCCCAGGCAGATCCCCCGGGTGGCTTGCTTCCAGCCGCGAGTCCATCCACTACGGTCATGCCTCACAGTGACCTGACGCCTGCGCTCGTGGCGGTATCCCTTGAGCCGGCGAGGCCGGTTCTGTCGGGGGCCACCGTCACGTTGTCGCGTATCGCTGGGCGGCACCGGGCAGCTGGGATAAACTGTTCGGCTTTTATCCGGGGTGAATTATGGCGCTCAACAACGAGCTCAAAAAGCGGTTCAAGGCGATCGGTCATCAACTCAAGCCGGTGGTCACCATCAGCGAGAACGGCCTGAGCGAAGGCGTACTGGGTGAACTCGACCGCGCGCTGAACGATCACGAACTGATCAAGATCAAGCTGGCCGTCACCGAGCGTGATGACCGCCGGGCCCTGATCGACGAGTTGTGCGCGTCGAGCAAGGCGGAGCTGGTGCAGGTGATCGGCAAGATGGCGCTGATCTATCGCAAGGCCCGCGAGCAGAATCGCAATCTGTCCAACGTGGTGCGCTACACCGCCTGATTGCCCGGCGCACGCCCGGGAACGGGCTGCAGCACCAGGATCAGTCCGCAGAGCAGCAGAACCAGGTAGCCGGCCAGGGCGGTCGGCCCGGTCCAGAAGCGCGCCAGTTCGTTCTGCAGCAGCACCGCCAGTGCACTGGCCAGCAGCAGCTGGCCGCGCAGGTCACGCCACAAGGCGCCCACACCTGCCCACCACACCAGCACCACGATCTGGGTAAAGACCCCACCGCCTGCGGCGCTGAGCATCATGCGCAGCAATTCTTCACGTCCGGACTGGATCAGCAGCGGCGCCCAGCCCGCCTGGGCCAGCGCCACGGGGATGCACAGGTGCAGGGCGACCAGCGGGCCGACCCAGAACACCTGGGCCAGCTGCCAGGCGGCGGCGAGCAGCCTGGCGAGCCAGCCGCCGGCGCGGTGATCAGACGTGACGGACGGCGACAATTTCGTATTCGACATTGCCACCCGGGGTCTTCACCACCACCACGTCCCCTTCTTCCTTGCCGATCAGCGCGCGCGCGATGGGCGAACCCACCGACAGCTTGCTCTGCTTGATATCCGCCTCGTCGTCACCAACGATCTGGTAGGTCACCGTCTCGTCAGTCTCGGTGTTGGCGATCTCCACGGTGGTGCCGAAGATCACCTTGCCGGTGTGCGGCAAGGCGGCCACGTCGATCACCTGAGCGTTCTGCAGGCGACCTTCGATATCGCGGATACGCGCCTCGACCATACCCTGCTGCTCACGGGCGGCATGGTATTCGGCGTTCTCCTTGAGGTCACCCAGCTCGCGCGCCTCGGCGATGGCCTGGGTGATCTGTGGGCGCAACTCGGTCTTGAGATGCTTGAGTTCGTCTTCCAGGGCGCGAGCGCCCTGGACGGTCATCGGGTACTTGGTCATGCCTTCACTCCTGCATGCAGATCTTGCAGACGGCGCACGGTCTTCTCGGCGCCGAATTTCAAAGCTTCGCAAATGGCCTGGCCGCCGGCAATGGTGGTGGTGCAGCAGAGCTTGTGCTGCAGCGCGTTGCGGCGGATCGAATAGGAATCAGCAATGGACTGCCGGCCTTCGGTGGTGTTGATGATCAGGGTGACCTCGTCGTTCTTGATCATGTCGACCACGTGGGGACGGCCTTCGGTCACCTTGTTCACGCGGCGCACCGGCAGACCGGCGGCCTCGATCACCCGCGCGGTACCGGCGGTGGCCACGACCTCGAAGCCGAGGCCGACCAGATCGCGGGCGACCTGCACGGCTTCGGGCTTGTCATCGTCCCGCACGCTGATGAAGGCGCAACCGGAATTCGGCAGGATCTCGTTGGCGCCCAGCTGGGCCTTGGCGAAGGCTTCGCCGAAGCTGTCGCCGACCCCCATCACCTCGCCGGTGGACTTCATTTCCGGGCCGAGGATGGGGTCGACGCCGGGGAACTTGTTGAAGGGGAACACCGCTTCCTTGACGCTGAAGAACGGCGGGATGATCTCCTGGGTGAAGCCCACCTCGGCCAGGGTCTTGCCGGCCATGACCCGGGCGGCCACCTTGGCCAGGGACTCGCCGATGCACTTGGAGACGAAGGGCACGGTACGGGAAGCGCGCGGGTTGACCTCGATGACGTAGATGTCTTCACCCTGCACGGCCATCTGCACGTTCATCAGACCGATCACGCCGAGTTCCAGGGCCATCTTCTTGACCTGCTCGCGGATCTCGTCCTGGATGTGCTTGGGCAGCGAATAGGGCGGCAGCGAACAGGCGGAGTCACCGGAGTGCACGCCGGCCTGTTCGATGTGCTGCATGATGGCACCGATCACCACGGTCTTGCCGTCGCACACCGCATCCACGTCTACCTCGATGGCGCAGTTGAGGAAGTGGTCGAGTAGCACGGGACTGTCGTTGGACACCTTCACCGCTTCGCGCATGTAGCGCTTGAGCTCTTCTTCCTGGTAGACGATTTCCATCGCCCGACCGCCCAGCACGTAGGAGGGACGGACCACCATCGGATAGCCGATGTTCTTGGACAGGGCCAGGGCCTCGTCTTCACTGCGCGCGGTGGCGTTGGCCGGCTGACGCAGATTCAGACGCTGCACCATCTGCTGGAAGCGCTCGCGGTCTTCGGCGCGGTCGATGGCGTCGGGGCTGGTGCCGATGATGGGCACGCCTGCTTCTTCCAGGGCGCGGCAGAGCTTGAGCGGGGTCTGGCCGCCGTACTGGACGATGACGCCCTTGGGCTGCTCGACGCGAACGATCTCCAGCACGTCCTCCAGGGTCACCGGCTCGAAGAACAGGCGGTCGGAGGTGTCGTAGTCGGTGGAGACGGTTTCCGGGTTGCAGTTGACCATGATGGTCTCGTAGCCGTCTTCACGCATGGCCAGGGCCGCGTGCACGCAGCAGTAGTCGAACTCGATGCCCTGACCGATGCGGTTGGGACCGCCGCCGAGGATCATGATCTTGTCGCGACCGCTGGGCTTGGCCTCGCACTCTTCCTCGTAGGTGGAGTAGAGGTAGGCGGTGTCGGTGGCGAATTCGGCGGCGCAGGTGTCCACCCGCTTGTATACCGGCAGCACCTTGAGCTTGTGGCGATGGGCCCGCAGGTTCTTCTCGGTGACGCCGAGCAGCTTGGCCAGACGCGCATCGGAGAAGCCCTTGCGCTTGAGCTTGCGCATCAGGTCGTAGTCGAGGTCGGCCAGGCCCAGGGTCTTGATGCGCTCCTCGTCCTTGATCAGGTCTTCGATCTGCACCAGGAACCAGGGATCGATACGAGTCAGTTCGAAGACCTTGTCCAGGCTGTAGCCCTGACGGAAGGCGTCGCCGATGTACCAGATGCGATCGGCACCGGGCACGGTCAGCTCGCGCTTGAGGGTGCTGTCGGCCTCGGGATCGGTCGGGTCCAGCTTGGGATCGAAGCCGACCACGCCCACTTCCAGACCGCGCAGGGCTTTCTGCAGGGATTCCTGGAAGGTACGGCCGATGGACATGACCTCGCCCACGGATTTCATCTGGGTGGTCAGACGGGCGTCGGCCTTGGGGAACTTCTCGAAGGCGAAGCGCGGGATCTTGGTGACCACATAGTCGATGGCCGGCTCGAAGGACGCCGGGGTACGACCGCCGGTGATGTCGTTCTGCAGCTCGTCCAGGGTGTAGCCGACCGCCAGCTTGGCGGCGATCTTGGCGATGGGGAAGCCGGTGGCCTTGGAGGCCAGCGCCGAGGAACGCGACACCCGCGGATTCATCTCGATCACCACCATGCGCCCGGTGTCCGGGCAGATGCCGAACTGGACGTTGGAGCCGCCGGTCTCGACGCCGATCTCGCGCAGCACCGCCAGGGAGGCGTTGCGCAGGATCTGGTATTCCTTGTCGGTCAGCGTCTGCGCCGGCGCCACGGTGATGGAGTCACCGGTGTGCACGCCCATGGGATCGAAGTTCTCGATGGAGCAGACGATGATGCAGTTGTCCTTCTTGTCACGGACCACCTCCATCTCGTATTCCTTCCAGCCGATCAGGGATTCGTCGATCAGCAGTTCGTTGGTCGGCGACAGGTCCAGACCGCGATTGCAGATCTCTTCGAATTCTTCCCGGTTGTAGGCGATGCCGCCACCGGTGCCGCCCATGGTGAAGGACGGGCGAATGATGCAGGGGAAGCCGACCTTCTCCAGCACGCCGTAGGCTTCTTCCATGCTGTGGGCGATGCCCGAGACCGGACAGGCCAGACCGATGTCCTTCATGGCCTTGTCGAAGCGCGAGCGATCCTCGGCCTTGTCGATGGTATCGGCGTTGGCGCCGATCATCTCGACGCCGAACTTCGCCAGCACGCCATGGCGCTCCAGATCCAGGGCGCAGTTCAGCGCGGTCTGGCCACCCATGGTCGGCAGCAGGGCGTCGGGGCGCTCCTTCTCGATGATCTTGGCCACGGTGGCCCACTTGATCGGCTCGATGTAGGTGGCGTCGGCCATCGACGGGTCGGTCATGATGGTGGCCGGATTGGAGTTCACCAGGATGACGCGGAAGCCTTCCTCGCGCAGGGCCTTGCAGGCCTGGGCGCCGGAATAGTCGAATTCGCAGGCCTGGCCGATGACGATGGGGCCGGCCCCGAGGATCAGGATGCTCTTGATGTCTGTACGCTTAGGCATGGGCTTCTCGAATGCAGGTAATCAGGTCAGGGTCGCGGTGGCCAACTTCACACCGAACCCCACGAACAGGGCGCCGACGCCACCGGTGGCGCCCGCGCTGAGGCGACGCCGCTGACGGAACCAGGCCGCCAGGCGAACGCCGCAGAAAATCAGGAACGACAGGTAGCAGAAGCTGATGGCTTCCAGGACCGCGCCCAGCACCAGAAAGGACAGCGCCGGATGGGCGTAACCGGGGTCCACGAACTGGATGAAGAAGGAGACGAAGAACAGGATCGCCTTCGGGTTCGACAGACTCAGCAGCAGGGCCTTGCGGAACGGCTGGTGGACGTCTTCGCGCAGGGTCGCCTCGGCCTGGCCCTGGGCCGGACTGCGCCAGGACTTGAGTCCGCCGCGCAACATGCCCCAGCCGAGGTAGAACAGATAGGCCGCGCCCAGATACTTAAGGATCTGGAAGAACAGTGGCTCGGCCTTGAGCAGCGAGGCGACGCCCAGGGCGGAGAGCAGCATCAGCACGGCGTCACCGAGGAACACCGCGGAAGCCGCCTGGTAACCGCTGCGGATACCGCGCTGGGCGCTGGTGGCAAGCACGAAGAAGGAGTTGGGGCCGGGCAGCAGGATGACGAACAGGGTCCCGACCACGTAGGTCCAGAAGTCGATGACACCCAGATTCGCCAGCATGAGCCTTACCCTCCTTCCGTCTTAGCGGCGTGCCGCCATGGCCTGGATGAACTTGTCGAACAGCGGTGCCACGTCGTGCGGACCAGGGCTCGCCTCGGGGTGACCCTGGAAGCTGAAGGCGACCTTGTCGGTACGCTCGATGCCCTGCAGGGTGCCGTCGAACAGCGACTTGTGGGTGGCCCGCACATTGGCCGGCAGACTGGCCTCGTCCACGGCGAAACCGTGGTTCTGGCTGGTGATCATCACCACGCCGCTGTCGAGATCCTGCACCGGATGGTTGGCGCCGTGGTGACCATTGGGCATCTTCACCGTCTTGGCGCCGGAAGCCAGGGCCAGCAACTGGTGGCCCAGGCAGATGCCGAACACCGGAATCTCGGTTTCCAGGACGTCCTGGATCGCCTTGATGGCGTAGTCGCAGGGCTCGGGATCGCCCGGGCCATTGGCCAGGAAGACACCGTCGGGCTGCAGCGCCAGGGCTTCGCTGGCCGGGGTCTGGGCCGGCAGCACGGTGATGCGGCAGCCGCGGGCCACCAGCATGCGCAGGATGTTCAGCTTGACGCCGTAGTCGAAGGCCACCACGTGATAGGGCAGCTGCTCGGCCGGGATCTCGGCGTGGCTGTCGGTCTCCAGCGACCAGACGCTGGAACGCCATTCGTAGCGCTCCTTGACGCTGACTTCCTTGGCCAGGTCCATGCCCTTGAGGCCGGGGAAGGCGCGGGCCAGTTCCAGGGCGCGCTCTTCGGTGGCGTCTTCGCCGGTGAGGATGCAGCCATCCTGGGCGCCCTTCTCGCGGAGGATGCGGGTCAGTCGACGGGTGTCGATGCCGGCGATGGCGATGGTGCCGTTTTCCCTGAGATAGTCCGGCAGCGACTGCTTGTTGCGCCAGTTGCTGGCCAGCAGCGGCAGGTCACGGATGATCAGTCCGGCAGCCCAGACCTGGGCGGCCTCGCCATCCTGCGGCGTGGTGCCGGTGTTGCCGATGTGCGGATAGGTCAGGGTGACGATCTGCTTCGCATAGGAAGGATCGGTCAGGATTTCCTGGTAGCCGGTCATGGCGGTGTTGAACACCACTTCGCCGACCGTGTGGCCGTCGGCACCGATGGATTCACCGCGAAAGATGCTGCCATCGGCAAGTGCGAGTATGGCTGGCTTAGTCAAGAAGACCTCCGAAAATCAAGCCTTGGCGGGCAAACGCAGGGTGCAAAAAAACGGGATGACATCTCGAAGAGTCATCCCGTTTTAATGTTGTGATTTCATTCTGCGCTAGCTTTTAGTGGATACACTAAAGCTGCATTGTACAGGAATTGATCACGGCTGGCACCCCCGCGAGCGGTTCAGCGCAACTCCAGCACGTCCTGCATGTCATATAGCGCCGGTTGTTTGTCCTTGAGCCAGAGGGCTGCGCGTACGGCGCCCTTGGCGAAGGTCATGCGACTGGACGCCTTGTGGGTGATCTCGACCCGCTCGCCTTCACTGGCGAACAGCACCGTGTGATCGCCCACCACGTCGCCGGCACGTACGGTGGCGAAGCCGATGGTCTGGCGATCGCGGGCACCGGTCTGGCCTTCCCGGCCATAGACGGCCACTTCTTCCAGATCACGACCCAGCGCCTGGGCAACGACCTCGCCCATGCGCAGGGCAGTACCCGAAGGCGCATCGACCTTGTGCCTGTGATGCGCCTCGATGATCTCGATATCGACCTCGTCACCCAGCACCCGGGCAGCGGTATCCAGCAACTTGAGACAGAGATTGACGCCGACGCTGAAGTTGGCCGCGAAGACGATGGGGATTTCCTTGCTGGCCTCCAGCAGGGTCAGCTTCTGCTCGGCGGTGAAGCCGGTGGTGCCGATCACCATGGCCTTCTTCGCCTTGCGGCAGAGCGCCAGATTCTGCAGAGTCACATTGGGGTGGGTGAAGTCGATGACGACATCGAAATCATCCAGCACCCGCGCCAGGTCACCCGACAGCATCACCCCGTTACGGCCGATGCCGGCGAGCTCTCCCGCGTCGGCACCCACCAGGCTGCTCTCGGGACGATCCACCGCGGCGGTCAGGCCGGCAGCGCCCTGGGTCTGCTGGACCGCTTCGATCAGGGTCTTGCCCATGCGCCCCGCGGCGCCCATTACAGCTATACGTCGCATCATCAGCTCCAGGCTGCTGGCCGGGCGCCGCCTCGCGACGACGCCCCTGCCGGTTTAGAGGTCGTCGAAGAAGCGCTTCATGCCGTCGAACCAGCCACTGGCCCGGGGCGAATGGGAGCTGTCGCTCTGCAGGGTGTTGCGGAATTCCTCGAGCAGCTCGCGCTGCCGCCGGCTCAGGTTGACCGGAGTCTCCACCACCACCTTGCACATCAGGTCGCCGGCGCCACCGCCACGCACGGGCGTCACGCCCTTGCCACGCAGGCGGAACATCTTGCCGGTCTGGGTCCCCTCGGGGATCTTCAGCTTGACGCGGCCATCCAGGGTCGGCACTTCCAGCTCGCCACCCAGGGCGGCATCGGTGAAGTTGATCGGCACCTCGCAATAGAGATGCTTGCCGTCGCGCTGGAAGATCGAGTGCTCGCGCACATTGACCACCACGTAGAGATCGCCGCTCGGACCACCCAGGGTCCCGGCCTCGCCCTCGCCGGTCAGGCGGATACGGTCGCCAGTGTCGACGCCCGCCGGCACCTTGACCGACAGGGTCTTCTGCTCTTCCACACGTCCCTGACCATGGCAGGCGTTGCAAGGCTCGGGAATGATCTTGCCGCTGCCGTGGCAGCGCGGGCAGGTCTGCTGCACCGAGAAGAAGCCCTGCTGCATGCGCACCTGACCGATGCCGCCGCAGGTAGGGCAGGTGGACGCCGAGGTACCCGGCTTGGCGCCATTGCCGTCGCAGACCTTGCACTCGACCAGGGTGGGCACGCGAATGGTGACCGTGGTCCCGCGCACCGCCTCTTCCAGATCCAAGTCCAGGGTGTAGCGCAGGTCGGCACCACGCTGCGGACCGCCACGCCCACCGGCACCACCGCGCCCGCCGAAGAAGTCGCTGAAGACGTCGCCGAAGATGTCGGAGAAGCTCGCGCCACCCGCCGCACCACCGAAACCGCCGCCACCCATGCTCGGATCGACGCCAGCATGGCCATACTGGTCGTAGGCCGAGCGCTTGCCCGCATCGGACAGCACTTCGTAGGCCTCGGCGGCCTCCTTGAACTGCTCCTCGGCAGCCGCGTCACCCGGATTGCGATCCGGGTGGTATTTCATCGCCAGGCGTCGGTAGGCCTTCTTGAGCTCGGCTTCGCTGGCGCCGCGCTCGACCCCGAGCACCTCATAGTAATCACGTTTGGCCATAGACTTTCTGCACCTTAAATTTTCTCACCCTCCAGACACGCCAACGCGGGAGCAGGCTCCCGCGTGGCGGATCCGACGGGCCGAAGCCCGTCAGGTGCGGTAAGCACGCGGCTTACTTGTTGTCCTTCACTTCCTCGAACTCGGCATCGACCACGTCGTCGCCGGGCTTCTTGGCATCACCGTCCGCCTTGGCCGAGGCGCCTTCGGCACCCGCGGCAGCACCCTGCTCGGAATAGAGCTTCTGGGCCAGCGGCGCGGAGGCCTGGGACAGGGCATTCATCTTGGCTTCGATGGCATCCTTGTCGTCGCCGCGTACCGCGGTTTCCAGTTCGCCGATGGCCTTCTCGATGGTGCTCTTCTCTTCCGCGGTGGCCTTGTCACCGGCCTCGGTCAGCATCTTGCGGGTGCCGTGCACCAGGGCATCACCCTGGTTGCGGGCGGCAGCCAGCTCTTCGAACTTGCGATCCTCGTCGGCATTGGCCTCGGCGTCACGCACCATCTGCTGAATCTCGTCCTCGGACAGACCGGAGGACGCCTTGATGACGATGGACTGCTGCTTGCCGGTGGCCTTGTCCTTGGCGGACACGTTGAGGATGCCGTTGGCGTCGATGTCGAAGGTCACCTCGATCTGCGGCACGCCACGCGGCGCCGGCGGGATCTCGGCCAGGTCGAACTTGCCCAGCGACTTGTTCTGCGCGGCCTGCTTGCGCTCGCCCTGCAGCACGTGGATGGTCACGGCGCCCTGGTTGTCGTCGGCGGTGGAGAACACCTGCGACTTCTTGGTCGGGATGGTGGTGTTCTTCTCGATCAGCGCGGTCATCACGCCACCCATGGTCTCGATGCCCAGGGTCAGCGGAGTGACGTCCAGCAGCAGCACGTCCTTGACGTCGCCGGCCAGCACGGCGCCCTGGATGGCGGCACCGATGGCGACGGCTTCATCCGGGTTGACGTCCTTGCGCGCTTCCTTGCCGAAGAAGTCGGCTACGCGCTTCTGCACCAGCGGCATGCGGGTCTGACCGCCCACTAGGATGACCTCGTGGATGTCGGAGACGTCCAGGCCGGAGTCCTTCAGGGCAGTGCGGCACGGCTCGATGGTGCGCTCGACCAGCTCTTCCACCAGGGACTCCAGCTTGGCGCGGGAGACCTTGACGTTCAGGTGCTTGGGACCGCTGGCATCGGCGGTGATGTACGGCAGGTTGACGTCGGTCTGGGTAGCCGAGGACAACTCGATCTTGGCCTTCTCGGCAGCTTCCTTCAGGCGCTGCATGGCCAGCGGGTCACCCTTGAGGTTCATGCCGCTTTCTTTCTTGAATTCTTCGACGAGATAGTCGATGAGGCGGATGTCGAAGTCTTCGCCACCCAGGAAGGTGTCGCCGTTGGTGGCCAGCACCTCGAACTGATGCTCACCATCGACCTCGGCGATCTCGATGACCGACACGTCGAAGGTGCCGCCGCCCAGGTCATAGACGATCACGGTGTGGTCGCCCTTGGCCTTGTCCAGGCCATAGGCCAGGGCAGCCGCGGTGGGCTCGTTGATGATGCGCTTGACGTCCAGACCGGCGATGCGACCGGCATCCTTGGTGGCCTGGCGCTGGCTGTCGTTGAAGTAGGCCGGTACGGTGATGACCGCCTCGGTCACGGCTTCGCCCAGGTAGTCCTCGGCGGTCTTCTTCATCTTTTTCAGGACTTCGGCAGACACCTGGGGCGGCGCCATCTTCTGGCCCTTGGCCTCGACCCAGGCGTCACCGTTGTCGGCCTTGACGATCTTGTAGGGGACCATCTCGATGTCTTTCTGCACGACGTTTTCTTCATAACGCCGACCGATCAGACGCTTGACCGCGTACAGGGTGTTCTGCGGATTGGTCACCGCCTGGCGCTTGGCCGGCTGGCCGACCAGGGTCTCGCCATCGTTGGTGTAGGCGATGATGGACGGCGTGGTACGGGTGCCTTCGGCGTTTTCCAGTACCTTGACGTTACCGTTTTCGAGGATCGCGACGCAGGAGTTGGTCGTCCCCAGGTCGATACCGATGATCTTGCCCATGTAGTCTTCTCCAGAAATCTCAGATTCCGCGCGGCCCGCTCAGGGGGCCTTTGATGTTCGCTTGCCTACCAGATGGGGCCGAGCGAAAGAATTTCAAGCCTTTTCGTCGATGCTCGGCTGCTGCGCCGCAGGTGCCTTGCTGACTACCACCATCGCCGGCCGCAGCAGGCGACCATTGAGCAGATAGCCCTTTTGAAACACCTTGAGCACGCTGCCCGGCTCGGCGGTAGCGCTCTCCTCCATGGCCATGGCCTGGTGGTGCTCCGGGTTGAAGGGCGCGCCGTGGGGATCGACGGCCTCGACCTGATAGCGCTTGAGGGTGTCCTGCAGCATCTTCAAGGTCAGCTCCATGCCTTCACGCATGGGCTTGAGGGCCTCGTCGCTGGCGTTGGACAACTCCAGGCCACGCTCCAGGCTGTCGAGCACCGGCAGGAGATCGCCGGCGAATTTTTCCAGCGCGAACTTGTGCGCCTTCTCCACATCCTGCTCGGCGCGACGACGCACGTTCTGCAGTTCGGCGACGCTGCGCAGCGACTGATCCTGGGCAGCAGCGAGCTGCTCTTCGAGCGTGGCGACGCGGGTGGCGAGATCCTCGTGCTGGACGTCGCCCTGAGCGGCTGCTTCGTGCTCGGGGGTCTGGGAGTTCTGTTCGTCGGCCATGGAGTCCTCCTGTGATAATGCCGGTGGGCGCGCCCGCTAATGGACGATGCCTTGATCGATGGCGCCTATATGGGGCCGCCGGCCGGCGCTTCAAGAGCTGTATGGATTGCCAGTGCCCGAGAGGCACTGTATAAACAACCAGAAAACCGCTTTCGGAGATCGTCGCATGCTGGTGCATCTGTCCGTCCGCAACTACGCCATCGTCGAACACCTCGACCTCGACCTCGAGCGCGGCATGACCGTGATCACCGGCGAAACCGGCGCCGGCAAGTCCATCATGCTCGATGCCCTCGGCCTCACCCTGGGCGACCGCGCCGACAGCGATGCGGTAAGGCCTGGCGCCGACAAGGCCGATGTCCTGGCCAGCTTCGACACCACCGACATACCCGAGGCGCGCCAATGGCTCGCCGAGCGAGACCTGGAGCAGGACGGGCCCTGCCTGCTGCGCCGCGTCATCACCCGCGAAGGACGCTCGCGCGGCTATATCAATGGCTCGCCCTGCCCGCTGGCCGACCTCAAGACCCTCGGCGGTCTGCTGATCGACATCCACAACCAGCACGAACACCAATCGCTGCTCGGTCTCGATACCCATCGCCGCCTGCTGGACGAATACGCCGGCGCGGGCGAGCTGGTGCGCCAGGTGCAACTCGCCGCCCAGCGCTGGCGCCAGGTGCGCCAGACCTTGGAGCGCCTGACCCGCAACGGTGACGAGCAACGCGCCCGCCATCAGCTGCTCAGCTATCAGCTGGAAGAACTCGACAACCTCGCCCTGGTCGAGGGCGAGCTGCAGGCCCTGGAGCAGGAGCAGAGCGATCTGGCGAGTGCCGAGCACATCCTGCTGGCCTGCCGCCAGGCCATGGACCTCTGTACCGAGAACGAGCAGGGCAATGCCCAGTCAGCGCTCAATGCCAGCGTGGCACGCCTGACTGCCTTCGACCGCCCGCCCGCGCAGATCCAGGAAGCCAGCAACCTGCTCGCCTCCGCGCAGATCCAGATCGAGGAGGCGATGAACGAACTCAATCGCTTCGTCGATCATTTCGAAGCCGACCCGGAGCGCCAGCAGGCGGTACAGGAGCGTCTCGACAGCGTTTACAGCCTCGCCCGCAAGCATCGCGTGCAACCCGAAGCCCTGCTGGAGCTGCACGAACAGCTGCGCAACGAACTGCAATCGCTGGATGCCGACGACGTCGCTCTGGAGCGCCTGCAGGAAGAGCTGGCCGCCTTCGAGCGCCACTACCAGGAAAAGGCCGGCGAATTGAGCCGTCTGCGCGAGCAACGGGCGCCGGAGCTGGCCGCAGCGGTCGAAACCGAAATGCAGCGCCTGGGCATGCCAGGTGGCCGCTTCAGTATCACCCTCTCGCCGGGCAGCACCGGCGAACCTCAGCCTGTGGGCAACGAGGGGGTCGAATTCCGCGTCAGCGCCAACCCGGGCCAGCCCCTGCGCCCACTGGCCAAGGTCGCTTCCGGTGGCGAACTGTCACGGATCAGTCTGGCCATCCAGGTCATCACAGCCCAGACCTCGCGCACGCCCACGCTGGTGTTCGACGAAGTGGACGTCGGCATCGGCGGCCCGACTGCCGAGGTGGTCGGCCAGCTGTTGCGGCAGCTGGGCGAGCGCGGCCAGGTACTGACGGTCACCCACCTGCCCCAGGTAGCGGCCCAGGGGCATCAGCATCTTTTCGTGCACAAGGAGCGCGGCACCGACGAGACCCGTACGGCGGTTGCAAAACTGGACCGGGCGCGCCGTGTGGAGGAAGTGGCGCGCATGCTCGGCGGCGTCGACCTTACCCGCGAATCCCTCGCCCATGCCCGCAAGCTGGTGGTCAGCCGCTAGACGCAGGCTGCCAACAGACATGAAAAAGGCGACTCGGAGTCGCCTTTTTCATGTCTGGATCTTCACTTGCGCTGACGGATGTACAGCACGAGGTTGTGATCGACCAGCTCGAAACCATGCTCTTCGACGATCTCGCGCTGACGCTTTTCGATCGAGGCATCGGTGAACTCGATGACTTCGCCGGTATCCACATCCACCATGTGATCGTGGTGTCCGGTGTCGGCCAACTCGAACACGGCGTGACCGCCATCGAAATTGTGGCGCACCACCAGACCAGCCGCTTCGAACTGGGTAAGGACCCGATAGACCGTTGCCAGCCCCACGTCCTCGCCTGCTTCCATCAGCGCCTTGTAAACGTCTTCAGCGCTCATGTGGCGCTGCTCGGTGGTGTCCAGCATCTGCAATATCTTGACGCGCGGCAGGGTCACTTTCAGACCCGCTTTGCGGAGTTCGTTGTTCTCTACCATGCTCTTTCTCGGTGCCGAGTGCTTTCGCAGCCCTCGGGAATACGGGTATGATCGGTGCTTCGTTGCCCAGCAAGATAGTGGAAGTCTCCCACCGATGCAAAACCTCAAGCAAACGCTGACCGGGCTCTCTCTGATGGGCCTAGCCATGCTCGCCGGCTGCTCTCTGCCGGGGGTTTACAAGATCGACATCCAGCAGGGCAACGTCGTCACCCAGGACATGATAGACCAGTTGCGCCCCGGAATGACCCGACAACAGGTCCGGTTTATCATGGGTTCGCCGCTGATCCAGGACACCTTCCATCCCAATCGCTGGGACTATCTGTACAGCCTGCAAGCAGCCGGTGGTCAGCGGAAACAGGAGCGTGTCAGCCTGGTGTTCAACGGTGACAACCAGTTGAGCAGCCTGGCTGGCGATTTCATGCCCGGCACCACCCGTGAACAGCAGATCATGGGTACCGACAGTGGTACCAGCGTGGATCCCACCGCGCCGGCGCAACCCGCTGCTGCGCCTGCGGCAGCACCGGAAACCCCCGCCGTGCCCGGCTCGACCGAAGACACTATTCAGAAAGAGATCGATAGCGCTCGGCCGGCTGCCATCCCGACCCCCGACCGCATCCGTACCGACGGCCAGTGATCTCCAGCTAGAGTCCAGTCTTGGCTCTAGCCTTTTCGGCCCGCCGCTTGCGACTCTCCTTGGGATCCGCAAGCAGCGGGCGGTAGATCTCGACCCGCTCGCCTTCGAGCAGCTTCCTTTCTTCCGGCTTGGCGACCTGCTTGCCAAAGATGCCGACCCGATAGCCTTCGCGCTGCTCTGGCGTCAGCTGGTCGAGCAGACCCGAAGCCAACACTGCCTGCGCGACCGTGGCGCCCTCCTCCAGCTCCAGACTCAATAGCCATTGCCGCTCAGTCAGCGCCAGCGCTACCTCGATGGCGAGACGCTCAGCCATAGAGGGCTCGGGCACGCTGGCAGAAGGCATCCACCATGGTATTGGCCGCCTGATTGAACAGCGGGCCCAGGGTCGCACGCACGATGGCGCTGTCATATTCGAAGGACAGATCCAGCGAGATCTTGCAGGCCTTGTCGCCCAGTGCCTTGAATGTCCAGACGCCATGCAGCTGCTTGAAGGGCCCCTTCTCCAGATCCATGGTGATGGACTCGTCCGGCACCAGGGTATTGCGGGTCGTGAACTGCTGACTGAGGCCGCCCTTGGCCACGGTGAGACCGGCGCGCATCAGACCTTCGTTCTGCTCCAGAATCTGGGCGGACGAGCACCACGGCAGGAACTCCGGATAACGGTCCACGTCATTAACCAGCGCATAGAGCGCTGAAGCAGGATAGGGAAGCAACGCCGAACGTTGGATGTGCGAGCTCATCGGAACCTCGTAGAATAGCGATATCGGTGTCGGACCTTGAATTTGAGGGCGGCGCTCGCATTTTACTCCCGCACCAGCCTGCCACGGTCCAGAACCGCGGTATTGTCCGTGTTTGCTCATACCCGCTCAAGCGCGTGGCGACATTTCCCCCGACTCGCTGTACCCTGGAATCATGGCCAAGCAAAAGAAAGTCTCCCCCGGTAGCATCGCGCAGAACAAGAAAGCGCTACACGAATACTTCGTCGACACCCGCTTCGAGGCAGGTGTTTCCCTGGCAGGCTGGGAGGTCAAGAGCCTAAGAGCCGGCAAGGCGCAGCTGACCGACAGCTATGTGCTGCTCAAGGACGGCGAAGCTTGGCTGCTCGGCAGCCACATCACCCCGCTACAGACTGCCAGTACCCACGTCATCGCGGACCCTACCCGCACCCGCAAGCTACTGCTGAACAAGCGCGAGCTGGGCAAGCTGTTTGGCGCGGTGCAGCAGAAGGGCTACGCCTGCGTAGCGCTGTCGCTCTACTGGAAAAAACACCTGGTCAAGTGCGAGATCGCCCTGGCCAAGGGCAAGAAAGAATTCGACAAGCGTGCCACTGAACGCGAGCGCGATTCCGACCGTGAGATCCAGCGCGCCATCCGCAAGGACGCCAAGTAGCCAAGCGGCTAAAAAAACGTTTCGTCAGCAATGACTTGCGCAGGACGGCTGGAATTCCTATAGTGAACGACCAGCAAGTTTTGGGGGCGATTAGGATTCGACGCCGGTAACGAAACTTGAGGGGCATGCCGAGCTGGTAGCAGAACTCGTAAATTCGCTGCTGCAAACTTATAGTTGCCAACGACGACAACTACGCTCTAGCTGCTTAACGCGGCTAGCAGTCGCTAGGGGATGCCTGTAAACCCGAAACGACTGTCAGATAGAACAGGATCGCCGCCAAGTTCGCTGTAGACGTAACGGCTAAAACTTATACAGCTCGCCCAAAGCACCCTGCCCGTCGGGCCGCAATGGGTTAACTCAGTAGACAGGGCTAAGCATGTAGAACCGATAGCGGAGAGCTGGCGGACGGGGGTTCAAATCCCCCCGCCTCCACCAAAAAGAAAGGGCAGCCACTGGCTGCCCTTTTTCTTTGCCTGATCAACGAGGCCCTAGAAGGGAATGTCGTCGTCGAAGCTGTCGTAGTCCTGCTGAGCCGGCTGCTGCTGGGGCTTGGGCTGCTGCTGAGGACGACTGTTGCCAGAGCCGCCATTGCCACCGTTGTCGTACTGCGGAGCCGACTGCTGGGGACGAGGGGCACGCTGCTGCTGGGGCGCAGGGGCGCTCTGGTTGTATTCATCGTTGCCACCGGCATTGCCACCGCGGCCACCCAGCAACTGCATGTTGCCGTTGATATCGACCACGATTTCGGTGGTGTAGCGATCCTGACCGTCCTGACCCTGCCACTTGCGGGTACGCAGGCTGCCTTCGACATAGACCTGGGAGCCCTTGCGGATGTACTCGCCGGCGATCTCTGCCAGACGACCGAAGAACACCACACGGTGCCATTCGGTGCGATCCTGCTGCTGGCCGGTCTGCTTGTCCTTCCAGCTTTCGCTGGTGGCCAGGGTGACATTGGTCACCGCATTGCCATTGGGCATGTAGCGGGTTTCGGGATCGGCGCCGGCATTGCCGACGAGGATGACTTTGTTGACGCCACGGGCCATATGAATCTCCTGATAGGGCTGTCGATCAAGCGGCGACTGGCGTTTGGCTTACCAGTCGCTCCAATTGCGCCCGATCGACGATTTTAGTATCGATCTTGATGTAGACGGCTTGTTCTTCCGCCACCATTACCGCGTCGGTCACTCCGGCCAGGGCCAACAGGCGTCCGACCAATCCCTGGTCGTTGACTAGCGCGGGCGTAACCGGCAAACGCAGACTGGTGACATAGGGCGGTTCTCGCATCGTGCCAGCTACCACCGCCCATCCCAGGCAAAGCGCCGCACAACCCAGGAAGACGGTGGACAGGCCACCATGCTGGAACAGCCAGCCACCGAGGATACCGCCCAATGCAGAACCAAGGAACTGACTGGTGGAATAGATCCCCATGGCGGTGCCCTTGCCGCCTGCAGGTGCCACCTTGCTCACCAGTGACGGCAGCGAGGCCTCCAGCAGGTTGAAGGCGGTAAAGAACACCACGATGCCAATGACCAGGGCCACCAGGCTGTCGCTGAAAAAGAAGAAGTACAGCTCGCAGAGCACCAGCACACTGATGGCACCCACCAGCACGCGCTTCATCCGTCGCTTCTTTTCACCATAGATGATGAAGGGAACCATGGCGAAGAAGCCGACCACCAGTGCGGTCAGGTAAACCCACCAGTGCTCTTCCTTGGGCAGGCCGGCGTGTTCGGCGAGGGCCAGCGGCAGGACGACGAAACTGGCCATCAGCACAGCGTGCAGCGCCAGGATACCGAAGTCCAGCCGCAGCAGATCGCGATTGCGCAGGGTGGCGCCCAGCGCCTGGCGCGCCAGATTCGACTCCCGATGGGCAAAGGGCGAAGCCTGGTGAGGAACCAGGAACAGCACGATCAGCAAGCCGACCAGTGCCAGTCCGCAGGTCGCCCAGAACAGACCGGCCAGACCATAGGCACGGGTCAGCAGCGGTCCGGCCACCATCGCCACGGCAAAGGACACGCCGATGCTCATGCCGATGGTAGCCATGGCCTTGGTGCGATGCTGCTCGCGGGTCTGATCCGACAGCAGTGCCATGATGGCGGCCGAAATGGCACCGCCGCCCTGCACGATACGACCGGCGATGACGCCCCAGATCGAGTGGGCATTGGCGGCAATGGCGGCACCAAGGGCGAACACCAGCAGTCCACCAATGATGATGGGGCGTCGACCGATGCGATCGGACAGCGTCCCCAGGGGAATTTGCAGAACCGCTTGGGTCAAACCATAGGCACCTATGGCCAGGCCAATCAGCGCCGGGGTGGCATCAGCCAACTCCTGACCATAGGTCGCCAGGACCGGGAGCACCATGAACATACCGAGCATACGAAAGGCGAAGACCAGAGCCAGCCCCAGGGCGGCACGGCGTTCGACGCCGTTCATGGCTTCACTGCGCTTGTCGAGCATTGATAATCCTCTCGTCGGCGACAGGCTTTTACGTCGCCACACAGCTTTAAAACAGTCGTGACAATGACCATTTAGGGAGGAAGCGGTGAAGATAGCCGAGCGCTCGTCCGAACGTTCCCGACCGCCAGGATCACGAACGCCCGATCACCGCTGTCGGGCCACCAATTTTACCAGCCTTACCCCCTCTCTCACAGGCGCGGCAGATAGCCGCAGCCCGGGACGAGACCTCTTTCCTATTGAAGCGCCGCCAAAACGAGGCAGAAGTCTACGTGGATAAAATCCTCATCCGTGGGGCCCGCACCCATAATCTGAAGAACATCGACCTTACCCTCCCCCGGGACAAGCTCATCGTCATTACCGGCCTGTCCGGTTCCGGAAAGTCTTCGCTGGCGTTCGACACCCTCTATGCCGAAGGCCAGCGCCGCTACGTGGAATCCTTGTCGGCCTATGCCCGGCAGTTCCTGTCGATGATGGAAAAGCCCGACGTGGACACCATTGAAGGCCTGTCCCCGGCGATCTCCATCGAGCAGAAATCCACCTCGCACAACCCGCGCTCCACCGTGGGTACCATCACCGAGATCTACGACTACCTTCGTCTGCTCTATGCGCGCGTCGGTACGCCCCGCTGCCCGGAACACGACGTGCCCCTGGAAGCCCAGACCGTCAGCCAGATGGTCGATCAGGTGCTGGCCATGCCGGAAGGCGAGCGACTGATGCTGCTCGCCCCCATCGTGCGCGAGCGCAAGGGTGAACACCTCTCGGTATTCGAGGAATTGCGCGCCCAGGGCTTCGTCCGCGTCCGCGTCAATGGCCGTCTGCACGAGATGGACGAACTGCCCAAGCTCGACAAGCAGAAGAAGCACACCATCGAGGTGGTCGTGGATCGCTTCAAGGTGCGCGAAGACCTCCAGCAACGCCTGGCGGAATCCTTCGAGACGGCGCTGAAGCTGGCCGACGACATCGCCATCATCGCGCCCATGGAAGGCGGGAAGGGTGAGGAGATCGTCTTCTCCGCGCGCTTCGCCTGTCCGATCTGCGGCTTTTCCATCGGCGAGCTGGAGCCCAAGCTGTTTTCCTTCAACAACCCTGCCGGTGCCTGTCCGACCTGCGACGGCCTGGGCGTGAAGCAGTTCTTCGATGCCCGCCGGGTGGTCAACGAGGAGCTCAGCCTCAGCGAAGGCGCCATCCGCGGCTGGGACAGGCGCAACGTCTACTACTTCCAGATGCTCGGCTCATTGGCGAGTCACTATGGCTTCAGCCTGGACGAACCCTTCAAGGGTCTCGATGACAAGCATCGCAAGGCGGTCCTCAGCGGCTCCGGACGCGAGAGCGTCAACTTCCGCTATCTGAATGACCGCGGCGACATCGTCAAGCGTGCCCACCCCTTCGAAGGCATCCTGCCGAATCTGGAGCGGCGTTATCGCGAGACTGAATCCCAGAGCGTGCGCGAAGAGCTGGCGAAGTATCTGAGCACCCAGCATTGCCCGGACTGCAATGGCACCCGCCTGCGCCGCGAAGCCCGGCATGTGTGGGTCGGCGACAAGACCCTGCCGGCGGTCACCCGCCTGCCCGTGGGCGATGCCACCCAGTACTTCCAAGACCTCACCCTCAGGGGCCAGCGGCAGCAGATCGCCGACAAGATCCTCAAGGAGATCCGCGAGCGCCTGCAGTTCCTGGTCAACGTCGGCCTGGACTACCTGACCCTGGATCGTAGCGCCGACACCCTGTCCGGCGGCGAGGCGCAGCGTATCCGCCTGGCCAGCCAGATCGGTGCGGGTCTGGTGGGCGTCATGTACATCCTCGACGAGCCTTCCATCGGCCTCCACCAGCGCGACAACGAACGCCTGCTGGGCACCCTGACCCATCTGCGCGACCTGGGCAACACCGTCATCGTCGTCGAGCACGATGAGGATGCCATCCGCCTGGCGGACTATGTCATCGACATAGGTCCGGGCGCCGGCGTACACGGCGGCCAGATCATTGCGGAAGGTACGCCCGACCAGGTTATGCAGCACCCCGACTCGGTGACCGGGCAGTACCTGTCGGGCCGCAAGAAGATCGCAGTCCCCGCCAAGCGCACACCGCGGGACA
Organism: Pseudomonas aestiva; assembly: GCF_039908605.1. Classification (NCBI taxonomy): domain Bacteria; kingdom Pseudomonadati; phylum Pseudomonadota; class Gammaproteobacteria; order Pseudomonadales; family Pseudomonadaceae; genus Pseudomonas; species Pseudomonas aestiva. The sequence continues at coordinate 4,479,398 of NZ_CP150916.1, forward strand.
AGAAGAAGCTGCTGAAGCTCAAGGGTGCCCGCGGCAACAACCTGCAGAACGTCAATCTGGAGATTCCCGTTGGCCTGCTGACCTGCGTGACCGGGGTATCCGGCTCCGGCAAGTCGACTCTGATCAACAACACCCTCTTCCCGCTGACCGCCACGGCGCTCAATGGCGCGACGACCCTGGAAGTCGCCGCCCATGACAGCTTCGACGGCATGCAGCACCTGGACAAGGTGGTGGACATCGACCAGAGCCCCATCGGCCGGACGCCACGTTCCAACCCGGCGACCTACACCGGTCTTTTCACCCCGATTCGCGAACTGTTCTCCGGCGTCCCGGAATCCCGCTCCCGCGGCTACACCCCGGGGCGCTTCTCCTTCAACGTCAAGGGCGGCCGCTGCGAGGCCTGCCAGGGCGACGGCGTGATCAAGGTGGAGATGCACTTCCTGCCGGACGTCTATGTCGCCTGTGACGTCTGCAAGGGCAAGAGATACAACCGCGAGACCCTAGAGGTGAAGTACAAGGGCAAGACCATCACCGAGGTCCTGGACATGACCATCGAAGAGGCCCATGCCTTCTTCGAGTCCATCCCGGCCCTGGCGCGCAAGCTGCAGACGCTGATGGATGTCGGCCTGTCCTATATCCGTCTCGGCCAGAGCGCTACGACCCTGTCAGGCGGCGAGGCCCAGCGTGTGAAGCTGGCGCGGGAGTTGTCCAAACGTGATACCGGCAAGACACTCTATATTCTTGACGAGCCCACTACCGGTCTGCACTTCGCCGATATCCAGCAGCTGTTGGACGTTCTGCATCGCCTGCGGGATCACGGCAATACCGTGGTGGTGATCGAGCACAACCTCGATGTCATCAAGACCGCCGACTGGCTGGTGGACCTGGGTCCGGAAGGCGGTTCGAAGGGTGGTCAGATCATCGCGACAGGTACACCCGAGGAGGTCGCGGCGAACAAGAAGTCTTATACCGGCCACTTCCTTAAGCCCTTGCTGGAACGTGACCGGGAGTAATCCTCGGCACCTTCCAGAACGCAAAAAGCCCGGCCAATGCCGGGCTTTTTCTTGCTCACGTAAAGATGCGGTAGGTTGGGCTGAGCACAGCGAAGCCCAACCTCCGGAAGCCAACCCCTGCCCCTCACCGCCCCGACCCGCCGCCGTTCGCTTGATCCCTGCAGCGGAGCTGATTGTTGGGCTTCGCTGCGCTCAGCGCCAACCTACGATGATTCTGTGCCGCGCTTCCAACACAACAGCCCGGCGCAGCCGGGCTGTTGGGGCTCTTGGGCTCTTGGGCTCTTGCGGACGTAAAGCAGCACCTGCCTAGCAGGCACTGCTCCAACGCCGCCGCGCCCTTTTGGTCCCCTCTCCCCCCGGGAGAGGGCTAGGGTGAGGGCCACCTCAGCGACGCCGCATCAGGCTTCCGCTAGCCGATTATCCGCTCCCAGCACTCAAGCGCCCTGACGCCCGGTCAAACTTTTCCCGCCCCAAAGACAACACCCCCGCCAGAATGAACTGAGCGGGGGTGCTGGGTGTTAGGCGCTTGACGATGACCTACTCTCACATGGGGAAACCCCACACTACCATCGGCGATGCATCGTTTCACTTCTGAGTTCGGGAAGGGATCAGGTGGTTCCAATGCTCTATGTTCGTCAAGCAATTCGGTTGGCTGACCAGGCGATAAAGCTGCCTGGCTGGCCCAATTGGGTCTGTGATCGAAGTAGACAACTCGTCTTTGGGGTCTTGCGAACCCACGCGCCGGTTTTCGGCGTCGTCTTCCTCACGCTCTGACCGCGGTCAGATTGTTTGGGTGTTATATGGTCAAGCCTCACGGGCAATTAGTATCGGTTAGCTCAACGCCTCACAGCGCTTACACACCCGACCTATCAACGTCGTAGTCTTCGACGGCCCTTCAGGAAGCTCAAGGCTCCAGTGAGATCTCATCTTGAGGCAAGTTTCCCGCTTAGATGCTTTCAGCGGTTATCTCTTCCGAACGTAGCTACCCGGCAATGCCACTGGCGTGACAACCGGAACACCAGAGGTTCGTCCACTCCGGTCCTCTCGTACTAGGAGCAGCCCCTCTCAAATCTCAAACGTCCACGGCAGATAGGGACCGAACTGTCTCACGACGTTCTAAACCCAGCTCGCGTACCACTTTAAATGGCGAACAGCCATACCCTTGGGACCGGCTTCAGCCCCAGGATGTGATGAGCCGACATCGAGGTGCCAAACACCGCCGTCGATATGAACTCTTGGGCGGTATCAGCCTGTTATCCCCGGAGTACCTTTTATCCGTTGAGCGATGGCCCTTCCATACAGAACCACCGGATCACTAAGACCTACTTTCGTACCTGCTCGACGTGTCTGTCTCGCAGTCAAGCGCGCTTTTGCCTTTATACTCTACGACCGATTTCCGACCGGTCTGAGCGCACCTTCGTACTCCTCCGTTACTCTTTAGGAGGAGACCGCCCCAGTCAAACTGCCCACCATACACTGTCCTCGATCCGGATAACGGACCAGAGTTAGAACCTCAAGATTGCCAGGGTGGTATTTCAAGGATGGCTCCACGCAGACTGGCGTCCACGCTTCAAAGCCTCCCACCTATCCTACACAAGCAAGCTCAAAGTCCAGTGCAAAGCTACAGTAAAGGTTCACGGGGTCTTTCCGTCTAGCCGCGGATACACTGCATCTTCACAGCGATTTCAATTTCACTGAGTCTCGGGTGGAGACAGCGCCGCCATCGTTACGCCATTCGTGCAGGTCGGAACTTACCCGACAAGGAATTTCGCTACCTTAGGACCGTTATAGTTACGGCCGCCGTTTACCGGGGCTTCGATCAAGAGCTTCGCTTGCGCTAACCCCATCAATTAACCTTCCGGCACCGGGCAGGCGTCACACCCTATACGTCCACTTTCGTGTTTGCAGAGTGCTGTGTTTTTAATAAACAGTCGCAGCGGCCTGGTATCTTCGACCGGCATGAGCTTACGGGGTAAACCCTTCACCCTCACCGGCGCACCTTCTCCCGAAGTTACGGTGCCATTTTGCCTAGTTCCTTCACCCGAGTTCTCTCAAGCGCCTTGGTATTCTCTACCCGACCACCTGTGTCGGTTTGGGGTACGGTTCCTAGTTACCTGAAGCTTAGAGGCTTTTCCTGGAAGCATGGCATCAACCACTTCTCCTTCTAAAAGAAGGATCGTCATCAGCTCTCGGCCTTAACTGTCCGGATTTACCTAAACAGTCAGCCTACCACCTTAAACTTGGACAACCAACGCCAAGCTGGCCTAGCCTTCTCCGTCCCCCCATCGCAGTAACTAGAAGTACGGGAATATTAACCCGTTTCCCATCGACTACGCCTTTCAGCCTCGCCTTAGGGACCGACTCACCCTGCGTCGATTAACGTTGCGCAGGAACCCTTGGTCTTTCGGCGTGCGAGTTTTTCACTCGCATTGTCGTTACTCATGTCAGCATTCGCACTTCTGATACCTCCAGCAAGCTTCTCAACTCACCTTCACAGGCTTACAGAACGCTCCTCTACCGCATCACCAAAGGTGATACCCGTAGCTTCGGTGCCTGGTTTGAGCCCCGTTACATCTTCCGCGCAGGCCGACTCGACTAGTGAGCTATTACGCTTTCTTTAAAGGGTGGCTGCTTCTAAGCCAACCTCCTAGCTGTCTAAGCCTTCCCACATCGTTTACCACTTAACCAGGACTTTGGGACCTTAGCTGACGGTCTGGGTTGTTTCCCTTTTCACGACGGACGTTAGCACCCGCCGTGTGTCTCCCATGCTCGGCACTTCTGGGTATTCGGAGTTTGCATCGGTTTGGTAAGTCGGGATGACCCCCTAGCCGAAACAGTGCTCTACCCCCCAGAGTGATACATGAGGCGCTACCTAAATAGCTTTCGAGGAGAACCAGCTATCTCCGAGCTTGATTAGCCTTTCACTCCGATCCACAAGTCATCCCCTGCCTTTTCAACGGAAGTGGGTTCGGTCCTCCAGTCAGTGTTACCTAACCTTCAACCTGCTCATGGATAGATCGCCCGGTTTCGGGTCTATTCCCAGCGACTAAACGCCCTATTAAGACTCGCTTTCGCTACGCCTCCCCTATTCGGTTAAGCTCGCCACTGAAAATAAGTCGCTGACCCATTATACAAAAGGTACGCAGTCACCTAACAAAGTAGGCTCCCACTGCTTGTACGCATACGGTTTCAGGTTCTATTTCACTCCCCTCTCCGGGGTTCTTTTCGCCTTTCCCTCACGGTACTGGTTCACTATCGGTCAGTCAGGAGTATTTAGCCTTGGAGGATGGTCCCCCCATATTCAGACAGGGTTTCTCGTGCCCCGTCCTACTCGATTTCATTGATAAGAGCGTTTCGCGTACAGGGCTATCACCCACTATGGCCGCCTTTTCCAAAGCGTTCCGCTACTCTCAAATCAACTTAAGGGCTGGTCCCCGTTCGCTCGCCACTACTAAGGGAATCTCGGTTGATTTCTTTTCCTCAGGGTACTTAGATGTTTCAGTTCCCCTGGTTCGCCTCTTAACCCTATGGATTCAGGTTAAGATACCTAGCTTATGCTAGGTGGGTTTCCCCATTCAGAGATCTCCGGGTCACAGGTCATTTGCCACCTCACCGAAGCTTATCGCAGGCTATCACGTCTTTCATCGCCTCTGACTGCCAAGGCATCCACCGTATGCGCTTCTTCACTTGACCATATAACCCCAAGCAATCTCGCTGGCGTCACAAGGACGCTACCGATCTGCAGGCGTTACATGAGTGAAGACGACATTTCGCCGAAAACTTGCGCTTGAGTTCGCAAGATTTTACCTTGACGACACTAACTGCCAGTGAAAACAGTTAATGCAGTCTACTTCTATCACTTTCCCAATTTTTTAAAGAACAGTTCTGATCAAAGACCAGACATCAGAGTTTGTGCTGCACCGGAAGGCGCATCAAACGCTCATGTCTGAGCTTTTCAAGCAATCGCGTTAGCGGTAGGTGGAGATGGTGGAGCCAAGGAGGATCGAACTCCTGACCTCCTGCGTGCAAGGCAGGCGCTCTCCCGGCTGAGCTATGGCCCCATCGATTGGTGGGTCTGGGCAGATTCGAACTGCCGACCTCACCCTTATCAGGGGTGCGCTCTAACCAACTGAGCTACAGACCCAATCGTCTTACCTTGAGTCTAACTAACTCAATTGCTCTTCTATCAGTGAATCAAGCAATTCGTGTGGGTGCTTGCCAGCAAGCTGACATCTTCGATTAAGGAGGTGATCCAGCCGCAGGTTCCCCTACGGCTACCTTGTTACGACTTCACCCCAGTCATGAATCACTCCGTGGTAACCGTCCTCCCGAAGGTTAGACTAGCTACTTCTGGAGCAACCCACTCCCATGGTGTGACGGGCGGTGTGTACAAGGCCCGGGAACGTATTCACCGTGACGTTCTGATTCACGATTACTAGCGATTCCGACTTCACGCAGTCGAGTTGCAGACTGCGATCCGGACTACGATCGGTTTTATGGGATTAGCTCCACCTCGCGGCTTGGCAACCCTTTGTACCGACCATTGTAGCACGTGTGTAGCCCTGGCCGTAAGGGCCATGATGACTTGACGTCATCCCCACCTTCCTCCGGTTTGTCACCGGCAGTCTCCTTAGAGTGCCCACCATAACGTGCTGGTAACTAAGGACAAGGGTTGCGCTCGTTACGGGACTTAACCCAACATCTCACGACACGAGCTGACGACAGCCATGCAGCACCTGTGTCTGAGTTCCCGAAGGCACCAATCCATCTCTGGAAAGTTCTCAGCATGTCAAGGCCAGGTAAGGTTCTTCGCGTTGCTTCGAATTAAACCACATGCTCCACCGCTTGTGCGGGCCCCCGTCAATTCATTTGAGTTTTAACCTTGCGGCCGTACTCCCCAGGCGGTCAACTTAATGCGTTAGCTGCGCCACTAAGATCTCAAGGATCCCAACGGCTAGTTGACATCGTTTACGGCGTGGACTACCAGGGTATCTAATCCTGTTTGCTCCCCACGCTTTCGCACCTCAGTGTCAGTGTTAGTCCAGGTAGTCGCCTTCGCCACTGGTGTTCCTTCCAATATCTACGCATTTCACCGCTACACTGGAAATTCCACTACCCTCTACCACACTCTAGCCAGACAGTTTTGGATGCAGTTCCCAGGTTGAGCCCGGGGATTTCACATCCAACTTATCAAGCCACCTACGCGCGCTTTACGCCCAGTAATTCCGATTAACGCTTGCACCCTTCGTATTACCGCGGCTGCTGGCACGAAGTTAGCCGGTGCTTATTCTGTCGGTAACGTCAAAACTCACAGGTATTCGCTGTAAGCCCTTCCTCCCAACTTAAAGTGCTTTACGACCCGAGGGCCTTCTTCACACACGCGGCATGGCTGGATCAGGCTTTCGCCCATTGTCCAATATTCCCCACTGCTGCCTCCCGTAGGAGTCTGGACCGTGTCTCAGTTCCAGTGTGACTGATCATCCTCTCAGACCAGTTACGGATCGTCGCCTTGGTAGGCCTTTACCCTACCAACTAGCTAATCCGACCTAGGCTCATCTAATAGCGTGAGGTCCGAAGATCCCCCACTTTCTCCCGTAGGACGTATGCGGTATTAGCGTTCCTTTCGAAACGTTGTCCCCCACTACTAGGCAGATTCCTAGGCATTACTCACCCGTCCGCCGCTGAATCGAGGAGCAAGCTCCTCTCATCCGCTCGACTTGCATGTGTTAGGCCTGCCGCCAGCGTTCAATCTGAGCCATGATCAAACTCTTCAGTTAAGTAGACTGATCGGGTTTTGAGAAAACCCTAAACTTGGCTCAGCAATCGCAAAAAACTCATGAATTCACGAGTTACTTGTGTTGCTGATAATCTTGCGACATCAGACTTATCTCACAAGCACCCACACGAATTGCTTGATTCAACTTGTTAAAGAGCAGTTGGTTGCGACCGTGTCGCTAACCGAGGCGCGCATTCTACGCTACCCTCACATCCTGTCAAGCGTTGATTTGAACTTTTTCGTTTCAACTCAACCACTTGCGCTTGCCTGATCGATCTAGCCAATCTCGGCAGCGGGAGGCGAATCCTACAGCATCCTGAGACGCTGTCAACCCCCTCCGCTTCATCTCGCCATCACCCGGAGGTGAAGACCAAACAGCGAAGAGTCCGTGGACCCCTCGCCCGGCTCAGACCTAAGTGCTTGATTTTCAAGCCGCTTCAGCGTCTGCGCCGGAAGTGGGGCGCATTATAGGGGAGTTTCAGGACAGGTCAACTGGTTATTTTCACAAAGGCCAAAAAAGAAAGGCGGCTGCTTACGCAGCCCCCTTTCCTATAGACCTCTCGTGCGGCTAGCCGCGGCCGACACGGCGATTGCGCCAGAGGGTGGTGAAGGGGCCGGAGACGGCATAGGCCAGGAAGCCCAGCAGCAGCACGCGCGGCGGGTCGGTGAAGACCACGGCGAAGACCAGCACGGCGATCAGGATGACCACAAAGGGCACCCGCCCTTTCAGGCCCAGGGTCTTGAAGCTCCAGTACTTGAAGTTGCTGACCATGAGCATGCCAGCCGCGGCGACCATCAGGGCTACCAGCAGGGACAGCTTGGAGCCCTGGATGCCGAAGTCACTGAAGCACCAGACGGTACCGGCCACCAAGGCAGCCGCGGAAGGACTGGCCAGGCCGATGAAGTAGCGCTTGTCCACGGAACCGATCTGGGTGTTGAAGCGCGCCAGACGCAAGGCGGCGCCTGCCACATAGATGAAGGCAACGGCCCAGCCGACATTACCCAGGCCGCTCAGTGCCCACTGGAAGGCCAGGATCGCCGGCGCAACGCCGAAGGCGACCATGTCGGAGAGCGAATCGTACTGCTCGCCGAAGGCGCTCTGGGTGTTGGTCATCCGGGCGACGCGGCCATCCAGGCCATCAAGAACCATGGCGATAAAGATGGCAGCGGCAGCGGCCGAGAAACCGGCGGAGGCAATCTCGTATTGCCCCTGGATGAAGGCGGTCTGAGCCGCAACACCCTTGATGATCGAATAGAGGCCGGCAAAGAGCGCCGCGGTGGTGAAGAGGTTGGGCAGCAGGTACACGCCACGGCGTCTGATCTTGCGCCCCTGGGCGTCCTGCGTCTCCTCGATGTGTTCATCCACGGGGATGAGGCCGTCGGTGTTGGTGTTGGACGGGGTTTCTTCGGGACGCTCGCTCATGGATTTTCCTTGGGCATTACCTGACGGATTGGACTGACCTCTTGAGGATAGGGTTCAGCCTAACCTCCCATGCTAAGGCATTGCCGGGGTCGTGGGCAGTGCAATAAAAAACGCGGCCGAAGCCGCGTCTTTACTGTTCGTTACAGGGCTGACGCCCTGCCCGATCAGTTCTTGGTCTTGTCGACGATCTTGTTCGACGCGATCCAGGGCATCATGGCCCGCAGCTTCTCGCCGACCTGCTCGATCGGGTGAGCCGCGTTGTTGCGACGGTAGGCGGTCATGGAAGCGTAGTTGGACGCACCCTCGGCCACGAACATCTTGGCGTACTCGCCGTTCTGGATGCGCTTGAGCGCATTCTTCATGGCGGCGCGCGACTCGGCGTTGATCACCTCGGGGCCGGTCACGTACTCGCCGTACTCGGCGTTGTTGGAGATCGAGTAGTTCATGTTGGCGATGCCGCCTTCGTACATGAGGTCGACAATCAGCTTCAGTTCGTGCAGGCACTCGAAGTAGGCCATTTCCGGCGCGTAGCCGGCTTCGACCAGGGTTTCGAAACCGGCCTTGACCAGCTCGACCGCACCACCGCACAGCACGGCCTGTTCGCCGAACAGGTCGGTTTCGGTCTCGTCCTTGAAGGTGGTCTCGATGATGCCGGTACGGCCGCCGCCGACACCGCAGGCGTAGGACAGGGCGACGTTCTTGGCATTGCCGGAAGCGTCCTGGTGGACGGCGACCAGATCAGGGATGCCGCCGCCCTTGACGAACTCGGAGCGCACGGTGTGACCCGGGGCCTTGGGCGCGATCATGATGACGTCCAGGTCAGCGCGGGGCACGACCTGGTTGTAGTGGATGGCGAAACCGTGGGCGAAGGCCAGGGTGGCGCCTTGCTTCAGGTTCGGCTCGACTTCGTCCTTGTACAGTTTGGACTGGAATTCGTCGGGGGTCAGGATCATGACCACGTCGGCGGAGGCGACCGCGTCCTTGACCGGCTTGACGGTCAGGCCATGGGCCTCGGCCTTGGCCACGGTGGCCGAGCCGCTGCGCAGGCCGACGACGACGTCGACGCCGGAGTCCTTCAGGTTGCAGGCGTGGGCGTGGCCCTGGGAGCCGTAGCCGATGATGGCGACCTTCTTGCCCTGGATGATGGAAAGGTCACAGTCTTTGTCGTAGTAAACGCGCATTGCAGGTTCTCCTGGAAAAGGGGGGTATCAGATGCTCAGGGCTTTGTCGCCACGGGAAATTCCGGTCACGCCGCTACGCACCACCTCGAGGATGGACGCGGCGCCGATCGCCTGGATGAAGCTGTCGATCTTCTCGCTGGTGCCCGCCAGCTGAATGGTATACACGCTGCTGCCGACATCGACGATCTGGCCGCGAAAGATATCGGTGGTGCGCTTGACCTCGGCGCGCTGGGCGCCAGTGGCCTTGACCTTGATCAGCAGGAGTTCGCGCTCGATGTGGGCGCTCTCGGACAGGTTGACCAGTTTCACCACCTCGATGAGCTTGTTGAGGTTCTTGGTGATCTGCTCGACCGTCTCTTCCTGGCCGATGGTGGTCAGGGTCAGGCGCGACAGGGTCGGATCTTCGGTCGCGGCGACCGTGAGGCTTTCGATGTTGTAGTTGCGCTGGGAAAACAGGCCGACCACGCGGGACAGGGCGCCGGGCTCGTTTTCCAGCAGCAGGGAGATGATGTGTCTCATGTTCAGGTCCGCTCCGTCTTGCTCAGCCACATGTCGCGCATCGCGCCATCCTTGATCTGCATCGGATAGACGTGTTCGGTGTTGTCCACGGCGATGTCGAGGAAGACCAGGCGATTCTTCATGGCGAAGGCCTCGGCCATCATCGGCTTGAGGTCTTCCAGACGTTCGATGCGCATGCCGACGTGGCCATAGGCCTCGGCCAGCTTGACGAAGTCCGGCAGGGATTCCATGTAGGAGTGGGAGTAGCGGCTGCTGTACTGCATATCCTGCCACTGGCGGACCATGCCCAGGGCACCGTTGTTAAGGCAGACGATCTTCACCGGCAGGTCGTACTGCATGCAGGTGGAGAGTTCCTGGATGTTCATCTGCACGCTGCCTTCACCGGTGACGCAGGCGACGTCGGCGTCCGGGAAGTTGAGCTTGACGCCCATTGCCGCCGGGAAGCCGAAGCCCATGGTGCCGAGGCCGCCGGAGTTGATCCAGCGATTGGGCTTGTCGTAGCGGTAGTACTGGGCGGCGAACATCTGGTGCTGGCCCACGTCCGAGGTGATGTAGGCATCGCCCGCGGTGACGTCGTACAGGGTCTCGATGACCGTCTGCGGCTTGATGATGCTGCCGTCGCCCTTGTCGTAGGGGAACATCTCGCGACCGCCACGCCATTCCTCGATCTGCTTCCACCAAGCGGCCTGGCTTTCGGCGTGGGGCTTCTCGCTCAGTTCGCGGACCACGGCGACCATCTCGGTGAGGACGCTGTCGACCGGACCGACGATGGGCACGTCGGCCTTGATGGTCTTGGAGATCGACGCCGGGTCGATGTCGACGTGGATGATCTTGGCGTTCGGGCAGAAGCGCGTGGCGCCGTTGATGACGCGGTCATCGAAGCGTGCGCCCACGGCGAGGATGACGTCGCTGTGGTGCATGGCCAGGTTGGCCGGGTAGCTGCCGTGCATGCCGAGCATGCCGAGGAACTGGCGATCGCTGCCCGGATAGCCACCGAGCCCCATCAGGGTATTGGTGACCGGCAGGTTGAGCAGGCGCGCCAGCTCGGTGAGGGCCGCGGAGGCGCCGCCGAGGATGACACCGCCACCGGCGTAGAGAACCGGGCGCTTGGCCGCCACCAGCATCTCGATGGCCTTGCGGATCTGCCCGGAATGACCGCGTTGCGCCGGATTGTAGGAGCGCAGCTTGATCTTCTTCGGATAGACGTATTCGAATTTCTTGGTCGGATCGCCCATGTCCTTGGGGATGTCGACCACCACCGGACCGGGACGGCCGGACTCGGCGAGGTAGAAGGCCTTCTTGAGGACTTCGGGGATCTCGGAGGGATGCTTGATGATGAAGCTGTGCTTCACGATCGGCCGGGAGATGCCGACCATGTCGGTTTCCTGGAAGGCGTCGGTGCCCACCATGTTGCTCGGCACCTGCCCGGACAGGACCACCATGGGGATGGAGTCCATGTAGGCGGTGGCGATGCCGGTGATGGCATTGGTCGCACCGGGGCCGGAGGTCACCAGGACCACGCCGGCCTTGCCGGTGGCGCGGGCATAGCCGTCGGCCATGTGGGTGGCGGCCTGCTCGTGACGAACCAGGATGTGGTTGAGCGCCGGTTCCTTGAACAGGGCGTCGTAGATGTGCAGCAGGGCACCGCCCGGGTACCCGTAGATGTGTTTCACGCCCTCGTCGCGCAAGAAGCGGACGACCATCTCAGCGCCAGTTAATAGCTCCACGTATCACCTCATTCCACGCATGGCGAGCGCCCATTGGTGGACGCTCAAGGTTCGGTTGACTGCAAGGCAGAGCATGGGCGACGGTGGTCACCGACGATTCAGCTGCCTAGAAAGCCTTGTTGGAAGATTCCGATGAATGCTGGAGCTTCCACCCGACGCGAGGTAACGCGGTGCAGGGTATTTGACTGTGGCGGCGCGGGTAGGCACCTCATGGTCTGCCGAGCAGTCAGCTTTGGGCCGACTCGCTACAGCGAACTTTGGATTGTTCGCATTCGACCGGTGCAAGTCAAGCCGAAAGGTGCAACCGGGCGCAATCGGTCGTCGGCGATCAGCCGTGATGAAAAGGTCGACGTCTCCTCTTATAGTGAAGTCCTGTCCTCTCCCCTTCCAGGATTCCCATGCGCTCGATCTTCTGGCTTTCCGCCCTGGCTTTCGCCTGCAGCCTGTCCGCCCAGGCCGCGCAGGTCTACAAGTGGACCGACGACAAGGGTGTCACCCATTTCAGTGCCCAGCCGCCCGAGGGCCAGAAGGCCAACGAGGTGGACGTGAAGACGGCGCCGCAGATCAATGGCGGTGGCACTGCGCCCACCTACAAGATGCCCAACGGCGCCCAGCAGCCGTCGGTGTCCAACGATGCCCAGCAGCAGGAGCTGGATCGCCAGGTGAAGGCGCAGGTGCGCGAGGAGCAGAACAAGCTCAAGGAGCAGTGCGACCAGGCGCGCCAGAATCTGGCGCAGCTGCGCAACAATCCACGCATCCTGGTGCAGTCCGGTCGTGGCGAAACGCGGCGGCTGAGCGAAGAGGAGCGTCAGCAGCGGCTGGCCGAGACCCAGCTGTCCATCGAGCAGAACTGCGGCAAGTAGCTCAGGGGCCTTCGATGATGCGGTCGAATTCGGCCAGGGACGCGAGCAGGGGCAGGACCGGATCGAGATTGCCCTGGTAGACCATCTCGGCCATCGGCCGGATGCCCGAGCGCGCCGGCAGCACCGCATCGCTTTCGATGATCAGCTTCATCCGTGGCACGAAGATCCACTGCAGCCACTGGGCAAAGCTCAGGGTATCGACGCAGAAGGGCTCCTGGCTGGCCAGGGCCTCGGCGCTGGGCGCCTGCGCCGACCACCAGCCGAGCAGGCGCAATTCACGCTCGATCTGCAGCAGCTGATCGGCCAGGGCGGGCAGGCGCTCGTCCATCAGGTACCCACCTGCGCCTTCTGCCGGGCCAGGGCGGCCCCGGAGGCATCGCCCTGGGCTTCGCGGGCCTGGGCGATCAGCTGCCAGAGACTGGCCTGCAGGGCCGGACGCCCATTGGCGTAGGTCAGGGCGCGACGGGCCAGTTGCTCGCCCTGGGCCGGATCGTTCTGCGCCAGGCGCACCTGGGCCAGGCGATAGAGCACCTGGGGCTCGCGCGGCGCGATGCGCTGGGCACGCTCCAGGCTCGAGGAGGCGCCGTTGAGATCGCCACCACCCTGCTGTTGCTGGGCGGTGGTCAGCAGGGCCAGCACCGGACCGTCGAGCTGCTCGTCGGCAGCCAGGCCGCCGCCCGTGGAAGTGCTGGCGGAGGGGATGCCAGTCGGCGCGCTGCTGGCAGCGGCGGCGCCCTGAGTGGCGGGCGGATAGACCGGCTGCGAATAGCTGGGCTGCACCGGCGCCTGGGCGGGCGGCGCGCTGGGGCTGGACGAGGTGATCAGCGGCGCCGAGGCCGCCGGCGCGGCATAGGTCTCCAGGGGCGCGGAACTGCCGCCCGGCACCATGACGGTCACCCCGGCATCGGCCGGCGCACTGGGCGCTGCGGCCACCGGAGCCTGGCGCTGCGCCGGCAGGGGCCGGTTGTTGCCCTGGCGATAGAGTTCGCCGTTGGACACCGGACCGCCGGAATCGACCACGGGGATGGCGCCACGCTGCGGCGCGGCGCAACCGGCGAGGAGAACACCGGCGATCATCACCGGCCAGACTGCTTTCGTCACCTTGGGACCTCTCAATTCAACCAACCCTTGACCCAATCCATGACCGGACTGCCGCTGTTGCCGTTACCACCGGTGGCAGGTGCGGCCGGCGCGCCACAGGAGGCGCCCGCTGGCGGTTCACTGCCGCGAATATAAGGCATCTGCACGGCATTGGGACACGAGGGGTCCGTGCCGCGGCCGGTGGTGGCATCGACCCAGGCCTGGGTGATGTTGTCCGGCACCGGCATATCCAGGGAGACCGGATCGGCGCGGCGCATGAAGTTGCTCCAGACCTGCAGGGCGCCGGTGGCACCGGTCAGTGGTGTCTTGCCGTTGTCGTCGCGACCCAGCCAGACCACCGCCAGCAGATCCTGGCTGAAGCCGGAGAACCAGCTGTCGCGGGAATCGTTGGTGGTACCGGTCTTGCCCGCCAGGTTCACGCTGGTGGGGATCTGGTTGTAGACCGAGCGGCCGGTGCCCTCGCGCATGACACGCTGCATGGCGTACTGCACCAGGTAGATGGCGCCGGTATCGAAGCGCTGCTCGATCTGGAACGGATAGCGCTTGAGCGGCTCGCCATTGGCGTCGAGCACGCTGCGGATGCTGCGCAGCGGGGTATTGAAGCCGCCGTTGGCCAGCGTCTGGTACATGGTCGCCACTTCCATGGGCGTCAGGGCGCCGGCACCGAGCAGGGTCGCCGGGTAAGGCGGCAGGGCGCGACTCACGCCCAGGCGCTCGACGGTCTTGAGCACCTCGGGCAGCCCCAGGTCCAGGCCCAGGCGCGCCGTGGAGAGGTTGTAGGAATGCGCCAGCCCCTGATAGAGGAAGATGGTGCCGTGCGCCTTGTGCTCGTAGTTCTGCGGCCGCCAGACCTGGCCGTCGGCGCCTTTCACCGAGAAGGGCTCGTCCTGGATCAGGGTGGTCAGGGTGTACTTGCTGGGGCGTTCCAGGGCGGTGAGATAGACCGCCGGCTTGATCAGCGAACCGACCTGGCGCACCGCATCGAGGGCGCGGTTGTAGCCGGCGAAGCGCGGATCGCGGCCACCCAGCAGCGCCTGGACCTCACCGGTTTCCGGATTGGTCACCACCATGGCCGACTCGACGTTTTCCGCGCCCTTGCGACCATCGATGCGCTTCAAAGCCTCGGCCATGGCCGCTTCGGCCTTGGTCTGCAGGATGGGGTCGAAGCTGGTGAAGATGCGCAGCCCTTCCTCGGTGAGGTCTTCGTCGCGGTAGTCCTGCTTGAGCTGACGCTTGACCAGGTCGACGAAGGCCGGGAAGGAACTGTTGGTCAGGCTGCCGGCCTTGGTGATGCCCAGCGGGCGGGCTTTGGCGGCCTCGGCCTCGGTGGCGCTGACCACGCCCTGCTCGGCCATGAGGTCGAGTACCAGATTGCGGCGGGCCATGGCGCGCTCGGGATAGCGACGCGGGTTGTAGTAGGACGGGCCCTTCACCAGACCGACCAGCAGGGCGACCTGATGCAGTTTCAGTTCGCTGAAGGGCTGGCCGAAGAAGTACTGGGCGGCCAGACCGAAGCCGTGGATGGCGCGCGAGCCATCCTGACCGAGGAATACCTCGTTGAGATAGGCCTCGAGGATTTCCTGCTTGCTGTAGTGCAGCTCCAGCAGCAGCGCCATCAGGGCTTCGGTGCCCTTGCGGGTGATGCTGCGCTCGTTGGTGAGATAGAAGTTCTTGACCAGCTGCTGGGTCAGGGTACTGCCACCCTGGCGCACCTGGCCGCTGGTGGCGTTGACCCAGACGGCGCGCGCGATGGACTTGGGCGAGACGCCGTGGTGATGCCAGAACTCGCGGTCCTCGACGGCCACCAGGCCATCGACCAGGTGCGGTGGCGCCTGGTCGAGCTTGATGAGGATGCGATCCTCGTTATGCGCCGGATAGATGCCGCCGATCATCAGCGGTTCCAGGCGGGCCACGGCCAGGTTGCTGCCATCCAGGGCGCTGACGCCGGAGACGGTGCCGCCGGCGAAGCGCACGCGGATCGCCCGGGCCGGTTCGACGCCTTCGTAGAACTGGAAGCCGCGGGTGTTCAGCTCGACCGTGGAGGCACCCACGGAGACGCTGCCGGGGCCGTCCACGGTCTTCTCGCGGCGATAGCCGAGGGCATCGAGTTCGGTGAGGAAGTCGTCACGGCTGAGCTTGACGCCATTGAACAATTCCAGCGGCCGGGCATAGACCTTGGCCGGGATGGTCCAGCGCTTGCCGGAGAATTTTTCCTGGACCACGGCATCCAGATAGATGCATACGCCAGCCAGGGCTACCAGCGCGACCAGACCAAGCTTGACTGCCCAGCCGGACAGACGGCGCCAGTCAAAGGTCTTGCGCTTGCGGGAACGAGAGGATCGGGGTCGCTTCATGGCGGCGCATTATACGCACTTGCCCGTTGGCCGACAGCGGCCCACAAGCGCTTCGTCAGCTGGGGTTCAAGGATGCCCCTTCCCGGTGTCTTGGCTTGCGTGGACCGCCCTGGCAGCGATAATGCCGCCATCCATTTCCTACAAGGACCGCCCGTGAGCCAGCTCCTGATTTCCGCCCTGCAGAACCCGGCGCTCTATCCCCATCCCACCTCGGCGTTCCGGGTGATCGAAACCCATATTTCCTGGGTCGTGCTGACCGGCGAGGTCGCCTACAAGATCAAGAAGCCGGTGAACTTCGGTTTCCTCGACTTCACCGACCTGGAGGCCCGCGGTCACTTCTGCCGTGAGGAGCTGCGCCTCAATCAGCGCCTGACCCGCGATCTCTACCGGGACGTGGTGGCCATCACCGGCAGCGAAGGCGCTCCCGAGCTGGATGGCAGCGGTCCGGTGATCGAATACGCCCTGCGCATGCGCGAATTCCCCCAGAGCCAGCTGCTCAGCGAAGTGCAGCAACGCGGCGAACTGACCGAGGCGCACATCGATGCCCTGGCCGCCCAGATCGCCCGCTTCCACCTGGCAGCGCCCCAGGTGGCGACCGAGCATCCGCTGTGCACCCCGGACGCCGCCATGGCGCCGGTGCGGCAGAATTTCGAGCAGATCCGCGCCATGCTCGGCGAGGCGGCCGACCTCAAGCAGCTCGATCAGCTGGAAGCCTGGGCCGAAGCCAGCTACGCCCGCCTGCTGCCGCTGTTCGAGACCCGCTGCCGAGACGGCTTCATCCGCGAATGCCACGGCGACATCCACCTGGCCAACGCCACCCTGCTCGACGGCGAGGTGGTGCTGTTCGACTGCATCGAGTTCAACGAGCCCTTCCGCCTGACCGACACCATGGGCGATGCCGGCTTCCTGGCCATGGACCTGGAAGACCGGGGTCTCAAGGCGCTGAGCAACAGATTCGTCAACGCCTACTTCGAGGCGACCGGCGACTATGCCGGTCTTGCCCTGCTCGACTTCTACAAGGCCTATCGCGCCATGGTGCGCGCCAAGATCGCCCTGTTCCGCCTGGGTCAGGCCGAGGAGCCGGCGCTGCGGGCCGAGATCCTCGCCAGCTATCGCAGCTACACGGCCCTGGCCGAGGGCTACACCCAGGTGCCCCAGCCCTTCGCGGCGGTGATGCATGGCGTCTCGGGCATCGGCAAGAGCACCGTGGCCCTGGCCCTGGTCGAGGCGCTCGGCGCCATTCGCCTGAGATCCGATGTCGAGCGCCAGCGCCTCTATGTCGACAGCGACGAAGCCACCCGTTACAGCGCCGCAGCCGGCGAAGCCACCTATGCGCGACTGCACGAGATCGGCGCCCAGGTGCTGGCGGCCGGCTATCCGCTGGTGCTCGACGCCACCTATCTCAAGCAGGCCCAGCGCGCCGCGGCCCAGGCCCTGGCCGAAGCCCAGGCCGCCCCCCTGCTGATCATCGACTGCCAGGCGGACGACGAACTCATCGCCCGCTGGCTGCAGGAGCGCCAGGCCGAGGGGACCGATCCTTCCGAAGCCACCCTCGCGGTGGTGGCAGCCCAGCGCCAGGCGCAGGATCCGCTCGAACCCGCCGAGCAGGATCGGGCGCTGGTGGTGGAGCTGGAGCGCGCGGGACAGCTGGAGGCCCTGCCGGCTCGACTGCTGCGCCGCCTGGGTCGCGCGCCGGTCTGACCGCGACCTCCTGGGAGGCAGAACAAGCGTTCCGTCACAGCTCGTGGAGTTGTGGATTTACGGTCGCCGACGAGCGGCTTATCGTGCGACCCACGTCACAGCCTCTGCGTAACAAGAAGGAATTGGCACCATGTACCTCATCGGCGATCAGCCTCCCTATGTCGATCAGCTGCGTCAGGCGCTGCAGGCCATTCCGGCGCGGCTGGTCAGTGGTGTGGCGCCGAGTCGGCAGCCGCTGCAGCTGAGTCCCGCCGCCCTACTGCAGGACTGGATGCGCAATGACGAGGTCTATCTGATCCAGCGCGGCCCGCTGCGGGTGGTGCTGGATCAGCGGGCGCTGTTCCAGCTCGGCGAGGGCGATCTGATCGGCCTGGGGCGCACCCTGGACCTGCCGATCCTCAACTACGAAAGCGAGGCCGACGTGCGGGTGCTGCCCTACGACCGCGAGACCTTTCTCGCGGCGGCCACCGCCACGCCGGTCCAGCGCGATGCCCTGCTGAGGTACATGCTGGGCCAGCAGTCGCTGCTGGCCCAGGCGCTGATCCGGCTCAAGCCGCCAGTCACCCAGCCGGCGACCGGCTTCCGTCGCTATGCCGCCGGCGAGGTCATCATCCGCCAGGGCGACTCCGCCGAGCACGTCTTCGTCATCACCGAAGGCCATGCCGAGGCCTGGGTGGATGGCTGCAAGGTCGGCGAGGTCTGCCAGGACGAGATCGTCGGCGCCCTGGCGGTCTTCACCCATACGCCGCGTACCGCCAGCGTCATCGCCAAGACCGTCTGCACCGTGCTGGTGATTCCCCAGGATCAGTTCGTCTCGCTGATGGAGACCACCCCGCGCATCGCCCACAGCCTGATCGAGAACATGGCGCGCCATATCGACACGCTGAATAAGGAAGTCACCCGCCTGCGCACTGCCCCGGAGCGCCCCGCTGGCAGTAATTAAGAAATATTCTCGAATACGCTTGACGATGGAATGAGAATTGTTATTATTCAAGTCAGCCGGTCGCGAGATCGGTCGATAACTGGAGGTCCAGCAGTGGTCTTCGGGTTATCTCCTCATCAGGCTAATCACGGTTTTGGACCCGGCTCTGCCGGGTCTTTTTTTGCCTGAAATCCGGCGCTAGCGCCGGTCCAGCACGGGCAATGCATGCTCTGTCCGTCGCTCCTCACCCAGGACATAGGCCGCCTGCAACTGCGCGACAGCCCGCGCTGCGCTGGCGGTATCGCGGGCATGGACCAGGCCCAGCGGCCGATCCTGATCCACCCACTCGCCGGGCAATGCCAGATCAGCCAGGCCTACGGCGGAATCCACTTCATCTTCTGGGCGCTGTCGACCGCCACCCAGTTCGACCACCAGCAGACCGAGGGCACGGGTATCGACCTGCTGCACCCAGCCCGGGCGGGCCGGATGGACGGCGCGCACGACCGGAGCCCGAGGGAGATGCTGCCAGGGCCGCTCGGTCAGGTCGGACGGGCCGCCCAGGGCCAGGTTCATCGCCGCGAAACGCGCCAGGGCGGCGCCGCTCTGCCAGGCCTCCAGCACCAGGCGCTCGGCCACGATGGCATCGTCGGCCAGTCCGGCCAGTTGCAGCGCTTCCCCGGCCAGCGCCTGGATCACCCGCCAGAGACGCGCGCTGCGCACCTCGCCGGCCAGCAGGGCGATCGCCTCCTCCACTTCCAGGGCATTGCCGGCGCTGCGCGCCAGGGGCTGGCCCATGTCGGTGACCAGGGCGCGGGTACGGACACCTGCCGCCTCGGCGACCTCGACGATGCTGTCGGCCAGGCGCAGGGCGGCTTCCTGCTCAGCCATGAAGGCGCCGCCGCCGGTCTTGACGTCCATGACCAGCACGTCCAGGCCGGCGGCCAGCTTCTTGGCCAGGATGGAGGCGGTGATCAGGTCCACCGATTCCACCGTGGCAGTGACGTCGCGGATGGCATAGAGACGGCGATCGGCCGGGGCCAGATCGGCGTCCGGACCGACGATGGCGCAACCCACCTCGGCCACCACCTGGCGAAAGCACGCGAGGCCAGGACGGATACGATAGCCGGGGATGCTCTCCAGCTTGTCGAGGGTGCCGCCGGTATGGCCCAGGCCGCGCCCGGAGATCATCGGCACATGGCAGCCACAGGCGGCGAGCAGCGGCGCCAGCACCAGGCTGGTGAGATCGCCCACGCCGCCGGTGGAATGCTTGTCCACCACCGGCCCCGGCAGGTCCCAGTGCAGCACCTGGCCGCTGTCGCGCATGGCCAGGGTCAGGGCGGTGCGCTCCGCAGCGGTCATGCCGCGCAGCAGGGTAGCCATGGCGAAGGCGGCGATCTGGCCTTCACTGAGGCTGTCATCGACGATGCCGCTGACCAGGCGCTGAAGGTCCGCAGCGGACACCTCCAGGCCATCGCGCTTCTGGCGGATCACTTCCTGGGCGAGCCACATGGGCGGACTCCTTAGAAGTCGTCAAAGGCGCCGGGCAGCAGCTCGGCCAGGGTCCAGGTGCGGGTACGGCCGGGTTCGCTGCCGCTGCAGACGATGGTCGCATCGGGCGCCATCAGCTCCAGCAGCACCTGCCGGCAGGCACCGCAGGGACTGATCAGGGGGACGCCCGGCGCATGGATGGCCATGGCAGTGAAGCTGCGCGGCGGCAGGCCCCGGCTGATGGCGGCGAACAGGGCGCTGCGCTCGGCGCAGTTGGTCAGGCCGTAGGAGATGTTTTCCACGTTGCAGCCATGGATGACCTCGCCCTCGGCGGTCAGCAGCGCGGCGCCCACGGGAAATTCCGAATGCGGACAGTAGGCGCGCTCGGCTGCAGCGACCGCTTCCGGAAGCAGTGCGGCGAGGTGCGCAGGCATGTTGGTGCTCATGACAGTCTCCAGATCAGAATTGATAACCCACCCCCGCATAGTAGCCCCAGCCGTTGGAGCGACCCTCGAAATCGCCCTCGCCAAAGTTCAGCTCGGTGCCGTCGCGCCAGTTGCCGCCATTGTGGAAGTGCCGTGCCGCGAACATGAAGCGCAGGTGGGTGAAGGCATAGAGCAGCACGTTGGTGGATACGGTGGCATTGGCCGTACGTCCTGGCTCGTCGCCCAGCTTGGAGCCAAAATCGAAGTTGGTGAAGCCGACATAGGTCAGGGAGGCGCCGTTGTCGAACTTGGCCAGCGGCCAGATGTACTTGAGCTGGGCCCGATAGCCGTCCCAGGAATTTTCGTTGGCGGCGCCATAGTTTTCCCACTGGCGGCGGCCGTAGAGGTTGGCGGACAGCAGCACTGGGGTATGGGTCTTGATGTCGGTGCCGAAGCCGGCGTAGAGGGTGTTCTGCCGACTGGCCTGGCTGCTGCCGTGATCGTAGATCCAGTCGAACGCCAGGTACCACTCCTTGAACGGCCCGAAGGCCAGCGAGCGGCCGGTGAGCTGATCGAGGGAAATCCGCGGTTCGTGCTCCATGAACAGGGGCGAACCGCGGTCCCAGACGCCAGAGTCGTGGCTGTTGCCGATGCCCAGCACCTTGGGCACGTCGATGTAGCCATAGAGTTCGAAGGGCCCCTTGCGGCCAAAGTACTCGTACTCCAGATAGGCGTCGTCCACGGGCTGCGGGCCGAAGCTGATGTCCTTGCTGCCGATCAGGGTCAGATCCTGGTTGTACCAGGATGATAGATAGGGCGAGCGATTTTCCGTCTGTTGCGCGGCGGGACTGGCGGTCTCGCCCTGGGCGCTGTCGGTCGCGACAGCGGGAGCGGCCAACAGCTGAGTGCTGCAGCAGAGCAGAAGCGATAAGGCGCCGAAGCGCACGCGACGGGGGCGGGAAAACGTCATGAGCAGGGTTCCTGAGCGAAAGCCTTGAGAAGCCGCGGACAATGCGTGGCGGCGAAGCAGGAGCACGTCACGGTCATCCGCTGTTACGTTTTGGCGCACCCAGGCCAGCTGTGCACCATAAAGTGGATCCGATGGTCCAATCGACATCGACCTAGAGGCCGATGAAGAAGCCGGCCAGGGCCGCGCTCATCAGGTTGGCCAGGGTGCCGCCAAGCATGGCGCGCAGGCCCAGCTGAGCCAGTTCGTGACGCCGCTGCGGGGCGATGCCGCCCAGGCCGCCGAGCTGGATGGCGATGGAGGAGAGATTGGCGAAGCCGCAGAGGGCGAAGGTGACGATGACCTGGGTGTGCGCCGAGAGCGGCTGGACGCCAGCCGCCGCCGACTTGACCGGGTCGAGGTAGGTCGAGAGGTCGGCATAGGCGACGAATTCGTTGAGCACCAGTTTCTGGCCGATGAAGCCACCGGCCTGCACCGCCTCGTTCCAGGGCACGCCGATGAGGAAGGCCACCGGCGCCAGCAGATAGCCCAGCACCAGTTGCATGCTCAGCTGCGGCACGCCGAACCAGGCGCCGCACCAGCCGAGGATGCCGTTGAGCAGGGCGATCAGGGCGATGAAGGCCAGCAGCATGGCACCGACCGCCAGGGCGATGCGCAGGCCGACCTGGGCGCCTTCGGCGGCCGCATCTATGACGTTGGCCGGACGCTCCTCGCCCTCCCCCAGGGTCTTCATGGCCTGGTCGCGCGGCTGCTCGGTCTCCGGCTCCATCAGCTTGGCCATCAGCAATCCGCCCGGGGCGGCCATGAAGCTGGCGGCGATCAGGTACTTGAGTTCCACGCCCATGCCGGCGTAGCCCAGCAGCACCGAACCGGCCACCGCGGCGAACCCGCCGACCATGATGGCGAACAGCTCCGAGCGGGTGAGATCGGCGATGAAGGGCCGCACCACCAGCGGCATTTCCGACTGGCCGAGAAACAGCGTCGCGGTGACCGTGGTGGATTCCACCCGACTGGTGCCGAGCAGGGCGTGCAAGGCCCCGCCCACCACACGGATGATCCAGCCCATGATGCCCAGGTAGTAGAGCACCGCGATCAGGCTGCCGAAGAACACGATCAGGGGCAGTACCCGCACGGCGAAGACGAAGCCGCCGTTACCGAAGTACTCGAACATCCTCGGTCCGGCGAGGCCGCCGAAGAGGAATTCGATGCCCTTGTCGGCATAGAGCTGCAGGGAGGAAACGGCCCCGGAGACGCTGCCGAGCACCTGCTGGCCCCAGGGAATGTAGAGGACGAACAGACCGAGCCCCGCCTGCAACAGAAAGGCCGCAAGCACGGTACGCACGCGAATGGCGCGCCGCTGGCGGGAAAAGAGGATGGCGATGGCCACCAGCAAGAGCATGCCCAGCACAGAGATCATCAAGAGACTCCTGACAGGATCGCCCGATAGCGGCGATCGATGGGCGATATCCGTAAGCAAGGCGCCTGCCAGATCCTGTCCGGGCGATCAGCTTTTTGTGACTGCTCAGTCAGCGAGGCGTAGCGGTCGGTCCAGCTGCAGACCCGCAGGCGAGAGCCGTGCCCCATAAGCCAGCACCTGCACGCCCTGCCGGCGGGCTTCGCCCAGGGCCAGGGCATAGGCGGCATCGATCTCCACCGCCGGGCGCACCGCCTCGATGCCTTCGAGCAGCACGCAATAGAGCAGCACCGCCCGCTCGCCGGCCGCGGCCAGGGCCGCCAGCTCGCGCAGATGGCGGGTCCCGCGGGTGGTCACGGCATCGGGAAAGGCGGCGACCGTGGTGTCGGCAAAACCCAGGGTGACGCTCTTCACCTCCAGATACAGCGGCCCCACGGGATACTCCAGGCGGAAATCGGCGCGACTGTTCTCCAGGCCGTAGGCCACCTCCCGGCGCAGGGCAGTGAAGCCGGCCAGCTCGGGAATGCCACCCGCCAGCAGGGCCTCTTCCACCAGGCGATTGGCGCGGGCGGTATTGATGCAGGCCAGGCGCCCGTGATCCGTCTCGACCAATTCCCAGGTGCCGGGCAGCTTGCGCTTGGGACCGCTGGCCCGACTGAACCAGACCCGGGCGCCCGCCGGCTGACAGTGAAGCATGGACCCGGTATTGGGGCAGTGCAGGGTCAGCACCTCACCGCTGGCGATCTCGATGTCGGCGAGAAAACGCTTGTAGCGGCGCAGCAGGCGACCCTCCTCCAGGGGCGGATCGAATCTCACCGGGCCCTCCAGCGCTGCAGGCCCTGGGCGATGCGGGCGACGGCCTCTTCCAGGCGCGGCAGCGACTGGGTGTAGGCGAAGCGCACATGGGTGTCGGCACGGTGGCGACCGAAGTCCAGGCCGGGGGTGATGGCCACGTGTTCGGTCTCCAGCAGGAACTGGCAGAAGGCATAGGCGTCGCCGCCAAAGGCGGAGATGTCGGCATAGAGATAGAAGGCGCCCTGAGGCTCGACGGCGATTTCGAAGCCCAGGCCACGCAGCGCCGGCAGCAGATAGTCGCGACGGCGGGCGAATTCGGTGCGCCGCTCTTCGAAGATGGCCATGGCCGCCGGGGTGAAACAGGCCAGGGCGGCCTGCTGGGCCACGGTGGAGGCACTGATGTAGAGATTCTGCGCCAGTTTTTCCAGCTCCGGCACGGCGGCGGGCGGCGCCACCAGCCAGCCGAGGCGCCAACCGGTCATGCCGAAGTACTTGGAGAAGCTGTTGAGCACAAAGGCCGAATCGTCCACCTCCAGCACGCTGGTGGCGTCCAGGCCGTAGGTCAGGCCGTGGTAGATCTCGTCCACCACCAGGTGACCACCCCGCGCCCTGAGGGCGGCCGACAGCCCGGCGAGCTCATCGCGATTGAGCAGGGTGCCGGTCGGATTGGCCGGCGAGGCCACCAGGGCGCCCACGCTGTCCACTTGCCAGTGTCGCTCCACCAGCTCGGCCGTGAGCTGGTAGCGGGTGTCGGCGCCGACCGGGATCAGCTGGGCCGCGCCTTCCACCAGGCGCAGAAAGTGCCTGTTGCAGGGATAGCCGGGATCGGCCAGCAGCCAGTGCCGCCCGGGATCGACCAGCAGGGCGCTGGCCAGCAGCAGGGCACCCGAGCCGCCGGGGGTGATCAGCACCCGCTCCGGATCCAGGTCGATGCCGTAGCGCTCGCCATAGAAGGCGGCGATGGCGCGGCGCAATTCCGGCAGGCCGCGGGCCGCGGTGTAGCGGGTCTGACCGGCTGCCAGCGCGGCCTGGCCAGCGGCGATCACCGGGGCGGCGGTGGTGAAATCGGGCTCGCCGATCTCCAGGTGGATGACGTCGTGCCCGGCGGCCTGGAGCTGGTTGGCGCGCTCCAGCAGGGCCATCACATGGAAGGGCTCGATGGCCTGGCTGCGTGCGCTGTAGGAATTGGACATGGACATGGTCCGAACTTGTGGCGAAGGCGGGATTCTAACCAAGGCTTCGCAGGCCGGCACCCGCCGCGTCGGCACGGAGCGGGAGGCCAGTAGTAGCGCCCCCTGGAAGCTTCTGGTAAGTTCGCCGGCTTGCATCCGCAGGGCGACTGGCCAGTCGAGAACATATTCAGCCTGGCGTCGGCATTGCGCGGGACGTCATCGGCAGCCACAGACCCCGGGCGTTCCAACATGGAGAGGCCTGGAAACGCATCCAGCCTGTGGACAGGATCAGCGAAAGTGAGAGGGTCAATCATGCCCAGCGAAGCAAATCAGCAGAACAATCATCTGGCCCGTGGCTACGAACCCTACCAGCCTGCCAAGGGCGAGGAATACATGAGTGAGCGCATGCGCGCCCACTTCACCGGCATTCTGAACAAGTGGAAGCAGGAACTGCGCGAAGAAGTCGATCGCACCGTGCACCACATGAAGGAAGAAGCGGCCAACTTCGCCGACCCGGCCGACCGCGCGACCCAGGAAGAGGAATTCAGCCTGGAACTGCGTGCCCGCGACCGCGAGCGCAAGCTGATCAAGAAGATCGACGAGACGCTGCAGCTGATCGAAGACAACGAATACGGCTGGTGCGACTCCTGCGGCGTGGAAATCGGTATCCGCCGCCTGGAAGCCCGTCCGACCGCCAGTCTGTGCATCGACTGCAAGACCCTGGCCGAGATCCGCGAGAAGCAGACCGGGACCTGAGTCCTGCTGCCTTACCGACGAGGGCGCTACGGCGCCCTTTGTTCTGTTCAGATTTCGGTTTTTCCGGCATTCACAGGATGAGCTATGGCCAGGCGCCCCTATGTCGGCCGTTTCGCCCCCACGCCCAGCGGCTATCTGCACTTCGGCTCGCTGGTTGCCGCCCTCGCCTCCTACCTGGATGCCCGCGCCGCAGGCGGGCGCTGGCTGGTGCGCATGGAAGACCTGGATCCGCCACGTGAGGTCCCGGGCGCCCAGGCGGCCATTCTCACTACCCTGGAGGCCTATGGCTTCGAATGGGACGGCCCGGTGCTGCGCCAGAGCGAACGCCTGGACGCCTATCGCGCAGTCATCGCGCAGTGGCTGTCCAGCGGGTTGGCCTATGCCTGCGACTGCTCACGCAAGCAGCTCGAAGGCAGTGGTGGGATATACCCCGGCTACTGCCGCAATCGCGGCCTGCCGGCGACGGACGCCGCCATCCGCATCCGCGCCCCTGAGCTGGACTACCGCTTCGTCGACCGGGTGCAGGGCGAATTCCGCCAGCACCTGGGACGCGAGGTGGGCGACTTCGTCATCCAGCGTCGCGACGGCCTGATCGCCTACCAGCTGGCGGTGGTGATGGACGATGCCCTGCAGGGCATCACCGACGTGGTGCGGGGCGCCGACCTGCTGGACTCCACGCCGCGCCAGCTCTATCTGCAGGAATTGCTCGGCGATCCGGCGCCGTGCTATCTGCACGTGCCGCTGCTGATCCAGCCCGACGGCCACAAGCTGGGCAAAAGTTACCGCTCGCCGCCGCTGCCACCCGAACAGGCCGGCGCCCTGCTGGTACGCGCCTTGCGCGCCCTGGGCCAGCCGACCCAGCCGGCGCTGGCTGAGGAGCCCCCGACCCGAGTGCTGGCCTGGGGCGTCGCCAACTGGGACGCCACACTGATCCCGCGGGTGCCCCACCTGGCCGAAGCCCAGCTGCCGGACTAGTAGTTGGGCCAGAGTCCGGGCGTGACCAGTTCCAGCAGGTGCCCGTCCGGATCGCGGAAATACAGGCTGATCGCGCCCTGTGGCCACTGGGTACGCTCCTCGATGGCGACCTCGGCGGCTGCCAGGTGCGTGACCCAGGCGTCCAGTTCATCCGCCGCGATCGCCAGGGCCAGGTGCTGACAGCCTTGGGCGCCGTGAGGGGGGATGCAGCCGCCCGGCAACCTGACGGATTGCTCGGTAGTGCCCCGCTGGAACAGCAACAGGACGCTGGCGCCCAGCGCATAGGCGGCCAGGCGGTCGTCGGCGAACAGCGGCGCCAGGCCCAGCACCTCGTCATAGAAGCGCCGGGCCCTCGGCAGATCGGCGACATAGAGCGCGGTTTCCAGCACGGCGGCGAGGCGGGGTCTGGTCATTGGCGAACTCCAGCGGGCAAGTAAGCCTTCACGGTAGAAGCCTCCCTCTCCGGGGTACAGCGCTTTTGCTTTACCATGGCGCCATCGCCGTTCGGGAACCGCGCATGTACATCTACCGGCTGGTCCTGCTCCTCGTGGTAGGCATCTATCTGTTCTCCCCCGCCATCATGGATTGGTGGATCGCTCCCAGCGGCGCCTGGTATCGGCCCTACCTGCTGTGGCTCATTCTCATCGTGGTGACCTTCATCCTGCAGAGCCAGCGCGATGCCGACGAGCTTTAGTCTGTCCCAACTGGTCCTGATCAGCGCCGGTTACCTGCTGATCTTCTTTGGCGTCGCCTGGATGACCGAGAAGGGCTGGGTGCCGCGCCGGCTGGTGCGCCATCCGCTGATCTACACCCTGTCGCTGGGCGTCTATGCCAGCGCCTGGGCCTTCTATGGCACCGTGGGCCTGGCCTACGACTACGGCTACGGCTTTCTGGCCTATTACCTGGGGCTGTGCGGCGCCTTTCTGCTGGCGCCGGTATTGCTCTACCCCATCCTGCGCCTGACCCGTGCCTACCAGCTGGCATCCCTGGCCGATCTCTTTGCCTTCCGTTTCCGCAGTACCTGGGCCGGCGCCCTGACCAGTCTGGGCATGCTGATCGCCGTGCTGCCACTGCTGGCGCTGCAGATCCAGGCGGTGGCCACCAGCACCGGCATCCTGGTGCAGGCCCGCGCCCAGGACGCCCCGGCGCTGGGCTTCTGCCTGCTGATCACGCTGTTCGCCATGCTCTTCGGCGCGCGCCAGATCAACTCCAAGGAGCGCCACGAGGGCCTGGTGGTGGCCATCGCCTTCGAATCCCTGGTCAAGCTGCTGGCCCTGGGCATCGTCGGCGGCGTCACCCTCTATACCGTGTTCGGCGGGCCCAACGGCCTGGAGACCTGGCTGCAGCAGAACCAGAGCGCCCTCTCCACCCTGCACACCCCGCTGCAGGAAGGCCCCTGGCGGATCCTGCTGCTGGTGTTCTTCGCCGCGGCCATCGTCACCCCGCACATGTACCACATGGCCTTTACCGAGAATCTCAGTCCCCAGGCGCTTGTCAGCGCCAGCTGGGGCCTGCCGCTGTTCCTGCTGCTGATCAGCCTGGCGGTGCCGCCGATTCTCTGGGGTGGCCTGGCGCTGGGTTCGCCGACGCCGCCGGAGTACTTCACCCTGGGCGTGGGCCTGGCGCTGGACAATCCGCTGCTGGCGCTGGTGGCCTTCGTCGGCGGCCTGTCGGCGGCCAGCGGCCTGATCATCGTGGTGACCATGGCGCTGTCGGGCATGCTGCTCAACCACATCGTGCTGCCGCTCTACCAGCCACCCACCGACGGCAACATCTATCGCTGGCTGCGCATGACCCGGCGCCTGCTGATCGCCGCCATCATCCTCGGCAGCTACGGCTTCTATCGCCTGCTGCAGGGCCATGGCGATCTCTCCAGCCTGGGCATCGTCTCCTTTGTCGCCACCGTGCAATTCCTGCCCGGCGCGCTGTCGGTGCTCTACTGGCAGACGGCCAATCGCAAGGGCTTCATCGCAGGCCTGCTGTGCGGCCTGGGCCTGTGGTTCCTGAGCATGCTCATGCCGCTAGTGGCTGACATCAATCCGCTGCACATCGGCGTCTTCAGCTATCGCATCAGCGCCAGCAACTGGCACCTCGCCGCCGTGGCCTCGCTGACCGTCAACGTGCTGGTGTTCGCCCTAGTCTCGCTGTTCACCGAAGCCAGCGAAGAAGAGAAGAGCGCCGCCGAGGCCTGCGCGGTGGACAACGTCCGCCGTCCGCAGCGCCGCGAACTGGCGGCCAGCTCGCCCCAGGACTTCGCGGCCCAGCTGGCCAAGCCGCTGGGCGCCAAGACCGCGCAAAAGGAAGTCGAGCGCGCCCTGGCCGACCTGCTGCTGCCCTATGACGAACGCCGCCCCTATGCCCTGCGCCGGCTGCGCGATCGCATCGAGGCCAACCTCTCGGGCCTGATGGGCCCGCGGGTCGCCCAGGACATCGTCGAGACCTTTCTGCCGTTCAAGGCGGAAAGCGAGGCCTATGCCACCGAAGACATCCACTTCATCGAGAATCGCCTGGAAGACTACCAGTCGCGCCTGACGGGTCTTGCCGCCGAGCTGGACGCCCTGCGCCGCTATCACCGCCAGACCCTGCAGGAGTTGCCCATGGGCGTCTGCTCCCTGGCCCGGGACCGCGAGATCCTCATGTGGAACCGCGCCATGGAAGAACTCACTGGCATCGATGGCGCCCGGGTGGTGGGCTCGCGCCTGAGCGCCCTGCCCGATCCCTGGCAGGACCTGTTCGAGCGCTTTCTCGCCGAACCGGCGCAGCAGCACCTCTACAAGCAGCGCCTGCCCCAGGAACACGAGCAGCGCTGGCTCAACCTGCACAAGGCGACCATCGACGAACCCCTGGCGGTGGGCAGCAATGGCACCGTGCTGGTGGTGGAAGACATCAGCGAGACGCAACTGCTGGAAGACCGCCTGATCCACTCCGAGCGCCTGGCCTCCATCGGCCGGCTGGCCGCGGGCGTCGCCCACGAGATCGGCAACCCGGTCACCGGCATCGCCTGCCTGGCGCAGAATCTGCGCGAGGAGCGCGAAGCGGACGAAGAGATCGACGAGATCAGCAGCCAGATCATCGAGCAGACCCGCCGCATCACCCGCATCGTCCAGTCGCTGATGAGTTTCGCCCATGCCGGCGGCCGCCAGCAGGCCCACGAACCGGTGTGCGTGGCCGAGGCGGCGCAGGAGGCCATCGCCCTGCTCTCGCTCAATCGGCAGAGCGTGGACGTCGACTTCTTCAATCTCTGCGACCCGGAACACCTGGTGCAGGGCGATCCCCAGCGCCTGGTGCAGGTGATGATCAACCTGCTGTCCAACGCCCGCGACGCCTCGCCGGCCGGCGCGCCGATCCGGGTGCGCAGCGAGGCCCATGGCCAGACCGTGACCCTGAGCGTCGAAGACGAAGGCAGCGGCATTCCCAAGGCCATCGTCAGTCGACTGTTCGAACCCTTCTTCACCACCAAGGATCCGGGCAAGGGGACAGGGCTTGGCTTGGCGCTGGTCTATTCCATCGTAGAAGAGCATTATGGTCAGATAATGATCGATAGTCCTACCGACCCCGTGACCGGCCAGGGCACCCGCATTCGGGTACTGCTGCCGCGCTATCTCGGGTTGCCGGAGGCGCCGTGACGGACCCATCCGCCTGCTGGATGGATCTGCTAAAGCATTCGGAAGTCCAGACGACCGCGACAACACACGCTGCCTGGCGTGGGTCGTCTTGCCTTCCCGTAAGAGAGCGCACTTGATGGCCCATATCCTGATTGTCGAAGACGAGAAGATCATCCGTTCGGCGCTGCGCCGCCTGCTCGAGCGCAACCAGTTCCGTGTCAGCGAAGCCGGCTCCGTCCAGGAAGCCCAGGATCTCTACGACGTTTCCAGCTTCGATCTCGTCATCAGCGATCTGCGCCTGCCCGGCGCCCCGGGTACCGAGATGATCGATCTCGCCAAGGGCAAGCCGGTGCTGATCATGACCAGCTACGCCAGTCTTCGCTCGGCGGTCGATTCCATGAAGCAGGGTGCGGTGGACTACATCGCCAAGCCCTTCGATCACGACGAGATGCTGCAGGCCGTGGCGCGCATCCTGGTGGAACGCGAGCAGCGCCCGCCGATGGTCGCCGAGGAAAGCGTCACGCCGGCGCCGGCCACTGGCGAGATCGGCATCATCGGCAACTGCGCGCCGATGCAGGACCTCTTCGGCAAGATCCGTAAGGTCGCGCCCACCGATTCCACCGTGCTGATCCAAGGCGAATCGGGTACTGGCAAGGAACTGGTGGCGCGGGCACTGCACAATCTGTCGCGGCGGGCCAAGGCGCCGCTGATCTCGGTCAACTGCGCGGCCATTCCCGAGACCCTGATCGAATCCGAACTCTTCGGCCACGAGAAGGGCGCCTTCACCGGTGCCAGTGCCAGCCGTACCGGACTGGTGGAAGCGGCTGATGGCGGCACCCTGTTTCTCGACGAGATCGGCGAATTGCCGCTGGAAGCCCAGGCACGCCTCTTGCGCGTGCTGCAGGAAGGCGAGATTCGCCGGGTCGGCTCGGTACAATCACAAAAGGTCGATGTGCGCCTGATCGCTGCGACCCACCGGGATCTAAAGGGCCTAGCCAAGATCGGCCAGTTTCGCGAAGACCTCTTCTATCGCCTCAATGTCATCTCCCTGCGTCTGCCCGCCCTGCGCGAACGCGGCGGCGACGTCATGGAGATCGCCCGGGTGTTCCTCGCTCGCCAGTCGGCGCGCATGAGTCGTCCAGGCCTGAAGCTCGGCGCCGAGGCCGAGGCCGCCATTCGCCACTACAGCTGGCCGGGCAACGTGCGCGAGCTGGAGAACGCCATCGAGCGCTCGGTGATTCTCAGCGAAGGCCAGGAAATCAATGCCGATCAGTTGGGCATCGACGTCGAGCTCGGCGAACTGGAGCTGGCCGACAGCTACCTGGATCCGCTGCCCAGCTCGGGACTGGGTAACGGCAATGGCGCCCACGAACCCACCGAGGACCTGTCGCTGGAAGACTACTTCCAGCACTTCGTGCTCGAGCATCAGGACCACATGACTGAGACCGAGCTGGCGCGCAAGCTGGGCGTCAGCCGCAAGTGCCTGTGGGAACGTCGTCAGCGCCTGGGCATCCCGCGGCGCAAGGCCAGCGCCAGCAGCGACGCCTCCTGATCCATACCGGGACGTGACAGCCTTGCACGTCCCGCGGTAACACCTCCCTAGCCCCTCCCCCACCCTTTGCAATGTGTTACCGCCGTAACAGCCGGCGGGTTCAGCGGTAACGAAAATTTGCCTGTAGCCCCTGGGCAAAAAGGCTACATTTTTCGTAACCCACTGAATATAAAGGGTTTTATAAAACTGGCACGGCATCTGCTTTATGTTCTCGTACAAGAACAATAAGAACGTACCCAAGCCATAACAAAAACAAGACGTAGCGACTCCAGCACAACAAGAACAAGCAGGCGGAGGCGTAGCTAACTGATCATTTTGGAGAAGAGTCGTCTAGCGGGATGGTCCGCGCGATGTCAGGCCAGAGAACAACAAAACTGCCCCGAGGCAGCACCCGTACCAGGCAGAGCAGGAATGATCCTGACGGCATCAGCTTCCAAAGTAATCCGTTTGCTCTTGGCTCTAGACTTCAGAGCCCTTCCGGCGGCAGGTAACCGCACGGAACAGACCGCACAAGAAAAACAAGAGGTCTGGATAAACAATAAAAACAAAGCACGTACCACTTTGGGGGGGAGCTTCGGCTCCCCCAGTGCCTTTGACAGCCTCCCCTCCCTCGTTCAAGATCCCCTCCTTATCTATTGCGCAACGGTTCCCGCTGTGGACCAGATTGCGAATAGCCGTCTCTCCGAACAGAAACTCGCATGCTGAAGAAGCTCATCCAGACTCTGCGCTCGCCCCTGCGGCGTACTCCGCCCGCGCCTGCCTTGCCCATTGAACTGCCCCGCAGTCAGCATGCTCTGGAACGAGAGCGCATCAGCCGCTACGCCCTGAGCGTCGTCGAGCGGCTGGAAAAGGCGGGTTATCAGGCCTACCTGGTGGGCGGTTGCGTCCGGGACCTGCTGCTGGGCTTCGAGCCCAAGGACTTCGATGTCGCCACCAGTGCCACGCCCGAACAGGTGCGGGCCGAATTCCGCAATGCACGGGTCATCGGCCGGCGTTTCAAGTTGGTCCACGTGCATTTCGGCCGCGAGATCATCGAGGTCGCGACCTTCCGCGCCAACCATCCCACCGGCGATGCCGAGGACGAGGCCCAGGGCTCGCGCCATGAAAGCGGCCGGATCCTGCGCGACAACATCTATGGCAACCAAGAACAGGATGCCCAGCGGCGCGACTTCACCATCAACGCGCTCTACTACGATGGCAGCGGCGAACGCATCCTCGACTACGCCAATGGCACCCAGGACATCCGCCTGCGGCAGATCCGCCTGATCGGTGACCCCGAGCAGCGCTACCAGGAAGACCCGGTGCGGATGCTGCGCGCCGTGCGCTTCGCCGCCAAACTGGACTTCCAGATCGAGACCGCCACCGCCGAACCCATCAGTCGCCTGGCACCGCTGCTGCGGGACATTCCCGCACCGCGCCTGTTCGACGAGGTCATCAAGCTGCTGCTCGGCGGCAAGGCCGAACGCACCTTCGAGCTGCTCTGCCAGTACGGCCTGTTCGCCCCGCTGTTCCCGGCCAGTGGCGAAGCCCTGGAACGCAACCCGGAATACGCCGGCAGCCTGATTCGCCAGGCCCTGGCCAATACCGATACCCGCATCCGTGAAGGCAAGCCGGTCACTCCGGCCTTCCTGTTCGCCGCCCTGCTCTGGCCGGCGCTGCCCGAGCGTGTCCGGCATCACCAGGATCTCGGTCTGGCACCGATTCCGGCCATGCAGGAAGCCGCCCACGACCTGACGGTGCAGCAGTGCCAACGGACCGCCGTCCCCAAGCGCTTCACCCTGCCGATGCGCGAGATCTGGGACATGCAGGAACGCCTGCCGCGTCGTCAGGGCAAGCGCGCCGATCAACTGCTGGAAAATCCGCGCTTCCGCGCCGGCTACGATTTCCTCCTGCTGCGCGAGCGCGCGGGCGAGGAGACCGGCGGCCTGGGCGACTGGTGGACGCGCTACCAAGAGGTCGGTGACAGCCAGCGGCGCGAGATGATCAAGAACCTCAGCCGGGACGAAGGCGCACCGGTCAAGCGACGCCGCCGCGGCGGCAGCAATCGCAAGCGGCGCACCTCGGATGCGCCCACCGCCGGCGACGAATGATGGAACGGGTCTATCTCGGCCTGGGCAGCAACCTGGCCGAGCCACGGCGGCAGCTGGACGCCGCCCTGGAGGCCCTGGCCGGCCTGCCCGAGAGTCAGCTGATGGCGGTCTCCGCCTTCTATGCCAGCGACCCCCTGGGTCCGCCCGACCAGCCGCGCTACGTCAATGCCGTCGCTGCGCTAGATACCGCCCTCGCCCCCCTGGCGCTGCTCGACGCCACCCAGGCCATCGAGCAGCAGCAGGGCCGCGTGCGCAAGGACGAACGCTGGGGTCCGCGCACCCTGGACATCGACATCCTGCTGTTCGGCGGACGGCTGATCGACGAGCCACGCCTGCAGGTGCCGCACTATCAC
The DNA here is from genome assembly GCF_039908605.1 of Pseudomonas aestiva. Taxonomy (NCBI): domain Bacteria; kingdom Pseudomonadati; phylum Pseudomonadota; class Gammaproteobacteria; order Pseudomonadales; family Pseudomonadaceae; genus Pseudomonas; species Pseudomonas aestiva. The sequence continues at coordinate 4,513,570 of NZ_CP150916.1, forward strand.
CTCCAGGCCCGCGCCTTCGTGCTATACCCGCTGGCCGAGTTGGCCCCCTCACTGCACCTGCCCGACGGCCGCCGCTTGCCGGACCTGCTGTCCGCCTGCCCTTTCGAAGGCCTGGAACGGCTGCTACCGTCGTCACTCAGCCGGTAACACAGCCGTAACACCGAGCATTGACTTGTACCGGACGCGCCGGGACTATAGCAGCCGTTTGCGCGCGGCAACCCCGCGCCCGCGGCGCCCAGACAACAACCATAGCGCCGTCCCACGAGGACCCCTTGCATGCCTGATATCAGCCTCACGACCCTTCAGGGGCTCAAGCAGCGCGGCGAAAAGATCGCCATGCTGACCGCCTACGATGCCACCTTCGCCCAGGCCGCCAGTCAGGCCGGCGTGGAGATGCTGCTGATCGGCGATTCCCTCGGCATGGTGCTGCAGGGTCACGACAGCACCCTGCCGGTGACCCTCGACGATATGGTCTACCACACCGCCTGCGTCAAGCGCGGTCATGCGGGTGCCTTCATCGTCGCCGACCTGTCGTTCATGACCTATGCCACCCTGGAGCAGACCCTGACCAGCGCCGGTCGCCTGATGCAGGCGGGCGCGCAGATGGTCAAGCTCGAGGGCGATGCCTGGCTGGCCGAGCCGATTCGCCGCCTGGCCGCCAATGGCGTGCCAGTCTGCGCCCACCTGGGCCTGACGCCCCAGTCGGTCAACGTCTTCGGTGGCTTCAAGGTGCAGGGCCGCGATCCGCTCCGCGCGCAGCAGCTGCGCGAGGCCGCGCGGGAGCTGGAAGAAGCCGGCGCGGCCATGCTGCTGCTGGAATGCGTGCCCTCGGCGCTGGCCGAGGAAATCACCCGGGCCGCCCGGGTGCCGGTGATCGGCATCGGCGCCGGTGCCGCCACCGATGGCCAGGTGCTGGTGCTGCACGACATGCTCGGCCTGGCCCTGCGCGGGCGCACGCCGAAATTCGTCCGTAACTTCATGGCAGGCCAGGACAGCATCCAGGCTGCCCTGGCGGCCTACGTCGCCGCCGTCAAAAACGGCAGCTTTCCCGCTCCCGAACACGGATTCTCCGCATGAAAACGGTCCATAGCGTCCGCGAACTGCGCGCCGCCGTCGCCGCCGCGCGCCGCCAGGGCCTGCGCATCGGCCTGGTGCCCACCATGGGCAATCTGCACGCCGGCCATATCGCGCTGGTGGAGACTGCCCAGCGTCACGCCGACTTCGTGGTGGCGAGCATCTTCGTCAATCCGTTGCAGTTCGGCCCCGGCGAGGATCTGGACACCTATCCCCGCACCCTGGCGGAAGACAGCCGCCAGTTGAACGAAGCCCATTGCGATCTGCTGTTCGCACCGGCGGTGGCCGAGATGTATCCCAGTGGCATGGACGGCCTGGCCCGGGTAAACGTCCCCCAGGTGTCGGAAGGCCTCTGCGGCGCACGCCGGCCCGGGCATTTCGAGGGCGTGGCGACGGTGGTCACCAAGCTGTTCCAGATGGCGCAACCGGACGTGGCGGTCTTTGGCGAAAAGGACTATCAGCAGCTGGCGGTGATCCGCAAGCTGGTCCAGGACCTGGACATGCCCATCGAGATCGTCGCCCAGCCCACGGTGCGGGCCACCGACGGCCTGGCGCTGTCGTCCCGCAATGGCTATCTCGATGACGGCCAGCGCGCCAGTGCGCCCTGCCTGTACAGCCTGCTCAGGCGGCTCGCCGATCAGCTCGCCGCCGGCGCCGCGGTGGAGCCCACCCTGGCCGCCGGTGTCGCCGAACTGCAAGCTCAGGGGCTTAAGGTGGACTATCTGGAACTGCGTGAACAGCTGAGCCTGCAACCGGCCGGGCCGGACACCTCGGCACTGGTCCTGCTGGTAGCGGCCTACCTCGGCCAGACCCGCCTGATCGACAACCTGAGCTTTCGCCGCAGGGCCCGAGTGTGACGCAACCGAAGGTTAGCTCACCCGACCCTGACTGAACCCTGGAAGCCCGGAACATACCGGGCTTTTTCATGCTCGAAGCGCGGCGCCACGACCGGCGTCTCGCGGTCACCGACTTTCTCTTGCAAGCCAGCGGCTTGTGGGGCACAACAGCAAACAAGAGCCACCAAGGAAAAGCCTACCCATGGAGTACTATCAACATCCCCTCGACGTGACCCAGCTCGCCTCCTGGAAAGCGCTGCAAGAGCACCGCAAGGCCATGCAGAACTTTCGCATGCGCGACGCCTTCGCCGCCGACCCGCAGCGGTTCACGCAGTTCTCCCTGAACACCAGTGGTCTGTTCCTCGACTATTCCAAGAATCTCATCACCGAGCAGACCCGCGAGCTGCTGGTGAACCTGGCTCGCGAAGCGGGCCTGGAAGGCGCCATCCACACCCTGTTCGACGGCGCCTACGTCAACTCCTCCGAACACCGCCCCGCCCTGCACACCGCCCTGCGCCGCCCAGTGGGCGACAGCGTGCAGATCGACGGCCAGGACATCATGCCCGAGGTGCACCGGGTCCTGAACCAGATGACCCAGCTGGTCACCCGCATCCACAACGGCCTCTGGCGCGGCTACACCGAGAAGCCGATCACCGACGTGGTCAACATCGGCATCGGTGGCTCCTTCCTCGGTCCGCAACTGGTCTCCGAGGCGCTGGTGCCCTTCACCCAGCGCGGCGTGCGTTGCCACTACCTGGCCAACATCGATGGCAGCGAATTCCGCGAGGTGACCTCCAAGCTCGCCGCCGACACCACCCTGTTCATCGTCTCCTCCAAGTCCTTCGGCACCCTGGAGACCCTGAAGAACGCCCAGGCCGCCCGCGCCTGGTGCCTGGCCCAGGGCTGCCCGGAGCCGGAGCTGCACAAACACTTCATCGCCGTCTCCAGCAACGTCAAGGTGGCGGTGGAATTCGGCATCGCCGAAGAGAACATCTTTCCCATGTGGGACTGGGTCGGCGGCCGCTATTCGCTGTGGTCGGCGATCGGCCTGCCCATCGCCTTGGCCATCGGCATGTCCAATTTCAAGGACCTGCTTGCCGGCGCCTATGCCATGGACCAGCACTTCACCAGCGCCCCCTTCGAAGAGAACATGCCGGTGCTGCTGGGCCTGCTGGGAGTCTGGTACGGCAATTTCTGGGGCGCGACCAGTCACGCCATCCTGCCCTACGACCACCACCTGCGTAACTTCGTGAAGCACCTGCAGCAGCTGGACATGGAATCCAACGGCAAGAGCGTGCGTCAGGACGGCTCGCCTGTGAGCGTGGAGACCGGCCCGGTGATCTGGGGCGGCGTCGGCTGCAACGGTCAGCACGCCTACCACCAGCTCTTGCACCAGGGTACCCAGCTGATCCCCGGCGACTTCATCGTGCCGGTGGTGAGCCACAACCCGGTGGCCGATCACCAGCAGTGGCTCTATGCCAACTGCCTGTCGCAGAGCCAGGCGCTGATGCTGGGCAAGACCCGCGAAGAAGCCGAGGTCGAGCTGCGCGAGAAGGGTCTGGGCGAAGCCGAGATCGCCAAGCTGGCGCCGCACAAGGTGATCCCGGGCAACCGCCCGAGCAACACCCTGGTGCTGGAGCGCATCTCGCCGCGGCGCCTGGGTGCGCTGGTGGCCCTGTACGAGCACAAGGTGTTCGTGCAGAGCGTCATCTGGGGCATCAACTGCTTCGACCAGTGGGGCGTCGAGCTGGGCAAGGAGCTAGGCAAGGACGTCTACCAGCACATCATCGGCCGTAGCGAAGGCAAGGCCGACGATGGTTCGACCCAGGGCCTGATCGATTATTTCCGCGGTCGTCACCGCGGCTGATCGATCAAGGTCCGCTCTAAAAGGCGCCGCTCTGCGGCGCTTTTTCGTTTTATCGCCTCGCTGAACCCCGGCAGGCTATCCGCGGCCTAAACTGAGAGCACAACAACACCAAGAAGGAGCCGGCCATGAGCCAACGCTATCCCGTGCCCGAGAGCCTGAGTGCCCGCACCCACCTCGACGAAGCCCGTTATCGCGAGCTCTACCAGCGCTCGGTGGAACAGCCGGAGCGCTTCTGGAGCGAGCAGGCCAGCGCCCTGCTCGACTGGTCGCGCACCTGGGAAGAAGTCCATAGCGGCGATATGCGCCAGGGCCAGACCCGCTGGTTCAGCGGCGGCCAGCTCAACGTCGCCTACAACTGCATTGATCGCCACCTCGCCGCTCGCGGCGACCAGGCTGCCATCCTCTGGGAAGGCGACGATCCCGCCGACAGCCAGGTCATCAGCTATCGCCAGTTGCACGAGCACGTCAGTCGCCTGGCCAATGTGCTCAAGGATCGCGGGGTCAGGAAAGGCGACCGCGTCTGTCTCTATATGCCGATGATTCCTGAGGCGGCCTACGCCATGCTCGCCTGCGCCCGCATCGGCGCGGTGCATTCGGTGGTATTCGGCGGCTTCTCGCCCGAGGCGCTGCGCGACCGCATCCTCGATGCCGACTGTCGGGTGGTGATCACCGCCGACGAGGGTGTGCGCGGCGGCAAGCGCGTTCCACTCAAGGCCAATGTCGACAAGGCCCTGGCCAAGTGTCCGGAGGTCCACACCGTGGTCATGGTCGAACGCACCGGCGCCGCCGTGGCGCGTCAGGAGGGACGCGACCTGCCCTATGCCCAGGCGGTGACCGCGGCGTCGCCCGACTGCCCTGCGGAGCCCATGGACGCCGAGGATCCGCTGTTCATCCTCTACACCTCCGGTTCCACCGGCAAACCCAAGGGCGTGCTGCACACCACTGGCGGCTATCTGCTGGGCGCTACCCTGAGTTTCAAGTACCTCTTCGACTACCACGAGGGTCAGGTCTTCTGGTGCACCGCCGATGTCGGCTGGGTCACCGGCCACAGCTACATCGTCTATGGCCCCCTGGCCAACGGCGCCACCACCCTGATGTTTGAAGGCGTCCCGAGCTATCCCGATGCCAGTCGCCTCTGGCAGGTGGTGGACAAGCACCAGGTCAACATCTTCTACACCGCCCCCACCGCCCTGCGCGCCTTGATGCGCGAAGGCGACGGGCCGGTACAGCGCACCTCGCGCAAGAGCCTGCAGCTGCTGGGCAGCGTCGGCGAGCCGATCAATCCCGAGGCCTGGGAGTGGTATCACCGAGTAGTGGGCGAAGGGCGCTGCCCCATCGTCGACACTTGGTGGCAAACCGAGACCGGCAGCATCCTGATCGCCCCGCCACCCGGCGCCCTGGCGCTGAAACCTGGTTCGGCCACCCTGCCCTTCTTTGGCGTCCAGCCGGTGCTGCTGGACGAGCAGGGCAAGGAGATCGACGGACCCGGCAGTGGCGTACTGGCGATCAAGTCCAGCTGGCCGAGCCAGATCCGCACCGTCTATGGCGACCACCAGCGCCTGATCGACACCTATTTCAGCGCCTACCCGGGTTACTACTTCACCGGCGACGGCGCACGCCGGGACGAGGATGGCTACTACTGGATCACCGGGCGGGTGGACGACGTGCTCAACGTGTCCGGTCACCGCATCGGCACCGCCGAGGTAGAGAGCGTGCTGACCGAACATGCGGACGTGGCCGAGGCCGCTGTGGTCGGCTGCCCCCACGAGGTCAAGGGTCAGGCGGTCTATGCCTTCGTCACCACCAAGGGAGGAGTGACGCCGAGCGACGAACTCAAGGCCCGCCTGCGCCAGCAGGTAGCCGATGAGATCGGTAGCTTCGCTAAGCCGGAATTCCTGCAGTGGGCACCCGCCCTGCCCAAGACCCGCTCCGGCAAGATCATGAGGCGCATCCTGCGCAAGATCGCCTGCGACGAACTGGACAGCCTGGGCGATACCTCGACCCTGGCCGATCCGTCGGTGGTCGACAGCCTGATCGACGCCCGCCTCAATCGCGCGCCACAAGGCTGAACGCCGGCCCAAAGAAAAGCCCCGCCTAGGCGGGGCTGTTTCTTCGAGCGCCTTAGTGGGCGGCTTGCATACGGTGCTTCAGATCACGCATACGATCATGGGTCGCACGGGCCTTTTCCAGCTGGCTGCGCAGATTGGCCTGGGCATCCGGGGTGGCATGTTCGTTAACGGCACGCTCCAGCGCGTGCAGCAGGCGGTCTTCCTGCTCTTCCAGCTCACTGACATAGGTGACTTCTTCCTTTTCCTTGCTGGCAAAGGAGGTTTTGACGTCGGTGTAGTATTTGCGGAAGCTGCCGGCGAAGGTGCCTTGTTCGGCGGGCTTTTCACCCGAGGCCGATACCTGGCTGCTCAGAGCGCTGATGATCTCGGCCTTGCTCTGGGCGATCTCGGTGAACAGGGCCTTCAATTCGGGGTTCTTCACTTCGGTGAGGGCGTGCTCGTAGAAATTCTTGCCGTCACGGGCGATCTCGATCAGATCGTTGAGGGTTTCGGTCGTGCTGGTCATGGCAGTTTTCCGGGGCGAAGGACAGGGGTGATGGCAGCGCGCGGCGCCGCCATCGTGCCGGGTGTACCGGGCGTTCTTACTGGGCGGCTTTCAGCGCGTCAGCCGATACGGCCTTGACGCCCTTGATGGCCTTGGCTTCCTTGATCGCCAGGTCGCGCTGGGCTTCGGTCGCCACGGTGCCGGAAAGGGACACGACACCCTTGTTGGTCTCGACCTTGATCGAGGTACCCTTGATGTGTTCGTCGGCCAGGAAGGAAGCCTTCACCTTACTGGTGATCCAGGTGTCGGACGCGGCTTCTTCGGTCTTGTCCATGGTGTTGTTTGCGGCCAGGGTCATGTTCTGGCTGGTGGCAGCAAAGGCACCGCCGGCCAGCGGCAGGCTCAGTACGGAAGCGGTAACGGCAGCGAGGGCAAAAGTACCGAAAGTCTTTTTCATGAGATGACTCCTGTTTTCCTTAGTTGTACTGCGCCAGGTCCTGGTAGCAGCGACCTAGATGTAGAGCGCAACGGCCGCGCCGAATTCCAAGAATCGTTAAAGACATTATTAATCAATGACTTATGAAAATAAGACGAAAGCAAGGGGCGGGCAAAATGCAATTGACAGGTGGATAGGCCTGGTAATTTGCACGAGGTCAGACGACTCTTGAGCCTGGATGGGAAGAGCGGCCTACCAGGGCACCTTGCCCGATAAAGCCAGACTTATGGAAAGGTTTCCACGTGACCAGGCCAGAACTGCCATACCTTTATCCGGTCAAAGCGCAATCGAACCCGACACCTGCGATCGGGCCTTGAGGATCCGGCATGCGGCCTCTTTCTCCTGCGCGCATTGCCCTGGTTTATCTGCTGCTGAGTGCCCTCTGGGTGATCGGCAGCGACGGGCTGTTGTATCTGCTGGTCAGCGATCAGGACAGTGTCTATCTGTGGCACACCTTGAAGGGCCTGGCCTTCATTAGTCTGCTTTCGCTGGTGCTCTATGCATTGCTGCGGCGCCAGGTCAGCTATCGCGAAGGCTTTATCGAAGAGCTACAGAACCAGCGCGCCACCCAGGATTTCGTCCAGCGCCTGACCAATACCGGCGACTGGCAGCTGACGTCCGATGGCCGCCTGCTTTGTTCCGAACGCACCCTAGTGATGCTGCACCAGCCCAAGGGCAGCGATCCGCTGGATTTCGCCACCATCGCGGCCTGCGCCCGTGTCGATGACCGCGATCATGTGCACAGCATGCTCGAACGCCTACAGCACATGCAGGGCCCGCTGAACTTCTCCGCGCATTTTGCCGATGGCCAGGACAGCTGGCGCTGGCTCAACTGGCAAAGCGACTTCGACGAAGCCGGCACCACGCGCGGTGCCCTGGTCGACATCACCAGCCACAAGCTGGCCGAGCAGGCGCTGCAGGACAGCCAGAGACGCTATCGCGAACTGGTCCAGCACCTGCCGCTGGTGGTCTTCGCCAGTGATCACCGTGGCCGCTGGCAGTTTCTCAATCCGGCCTGGGAAGCCCTGACCGGCCAACCCGCCAGCCAGCGACTCAACCACCCCCTGGATCAGGCCTTCCACCCCCAGGATGGAGCCCGACTGCGCCAGCTGGTGGATGATTTCGCCGTCGGTCAGCGCCTGCACTGGAATGGTGTGGTACGGCTGCGCCTGTCGGTGGAAAGCCATCGATGGATGCAGATGGAGCTGCGCGCCGGTCTCGATGGCGAGATCCAGGGCACCCTCACCGACATTCATCACGATTACCAGGCGCAGCAGCTGCAACAGGCCCGCAGCGACGTCCTCGACGATCTGCTCACCGGCCTGCCATTGGCGGAGATCCAGCAGGGCATCGCCCAGCGGCTGGAAAGGATCTATCCGGAGATGCGCGTCGCCCTGTTGCTGGATGACCAGGGCGAGCATCTACGGGTCGCCGCCGCGCCGAGCCTACCACCCGCCTTCCAGGCGGCACTGGAAAGCGTGCCGCGCAGCCACCACGACCAAGGCTGCTGCAGTGCCGTCACCACCAATGCCCCGGTGTTCACCATCGATGTCGAACTGGATCCGGCCTGGCAGAAGCTGCTACCGGCCGCCCAGGCGGCCGGCATTCGCGGCGCCTGGGCCCTGCCCTTGCAGGACGAGCAGCAGCGCGCCGTGGGCGCCCTGGGCGTCTACTACGGAGAGGCGCGGCTGCCCGAGACGGAAACCCAGGCGCTGATCACCGAATTCACCCGCCTCGCAGTGCTGGCCATCCGGCAACAGCGCGTGGTCCAGGCGCAGCGCGCGAGCGAGGCGCGTTACCGCGGCATCTTCGAGCAGGCCTACACCGGCATCATGCTGAGCGACCTGGAAGGTCGCTGGCTGAGCGCCAACCACCACTTCTGCCAGATGCTCGGCTACTCGCAACCGGAATTGCTGCAGAAGGACACCGCCTCGGTGACCCATCCGGACGAGCGCGCCCTGGGCGCCACCCTGCGCAAACAACTGGTCGACACCGGCCAGGACCGCTACACCCTGGAAAAACGCTATCTGCATCGCAGTGGCCAGTCGGTCTGGGCCAATGTCACCACGCGCCTGATCCGCGACGACCAGGGGGTGCCCCAGTATTTCATCAGCACCGCCCAGGACATCACCCTGCGCAAGCAGCAGGAAGAAAGCCTGCGCCAGGCCGCGGCGATGTTCCAGAACAGTCGCGACGGCCTGCTGCTGCTCGACGAGCGCCGCTGGATCCTGGCGGTGAATCCGGCCTTTGCCCGCCTGCTGGGCACCCAGGAAGGCACCCTGCTCGGCCAGCGGCTGGGACTGCCCGGCGGCGGTCGCCAGGACCAGCGCTTCTACCGCGAACTCTGGCGCACGGTGCGCCGCGAGGGCCGCTGGGAGGGCGAACTGCTCTGGCCGCGCCTCGACGGCACTACCTTTCCGGCGTGGACCGCCATCGACACCCTCTACCCCCGGGAAACCCGGCAGTATACAGTCACCGTCAGCGATACTACGCGCCTGCGGGAAAGCGAGGCGCGGCTGAGTCACCTGGCGCATCACGACCCCCTGACCGACCTGCCCAATCGCCTGCTGGCGCGCACCCATCTGGAGCACGCCCTGGCCCTGGCCGAGCCTCAGGAATACCTGGTCGCCGTACTGATCCTCGACTTCGATCATTTCCGTACGGTCAACGAAAGCCACGGCCATGCCCTGGGTGACGAACTGCTGGTGGAATTCGCCGCCCGCCTGCGCGCCCTGCTCAGCGAAGACATCACCCTGGCGCGCATCGGTGGCGACGAGTATCTGGTCATCATCGAACGGATAGACCGGCCCGAATTCGCCGCCCAGATCGCCCAGGCCATGCTCAGCAAGCTGGAGCAGCCCTTTCACCTCGGCGAACACGACATCTATCTCAACGCCAGCATCGGCATCAGTCTCTTTCCCGACGATGGCGCCACCGCCGATGACCTCATTCGCAATGCCGACACCGCCATGCACCAGGCCAAGGACCAGGGTCGCGACACCTTCCGTTTCTATACCCAGGCCCTCACCGAGCAGTCGCGGCGGCGGCTGAATCTGGAATCGCGGCTACGCACGGCGCTCAAGCGCGGTGACTTCGTCCTCTACTACCAGCCGCTGATGAGCGTTAGCACCGCCCAGACCATTGGCGTGGAAGCCCTGGTGCGCTGGCGGGATCCGGAGCTGGGGCTGATCCCGCCCACCGAATTCATTCCGCTGGCCGAAGAGACCGGACTCATCGTGCCGCTGGGCGACTGGATCATCGAAAGCGCCTGCCAGCAGATGCACAGCTGGCTCGCCCAGGGACTGGAGCTGGAAACCCTGGCGATCAACATTTCGCCCCGGCAATTCGCCAAGCGCGACCTGGCCAGCACCATTTCCCGCGCCCTGGCGCGCAGTCGCCTTCCGGCCGAGAATCTGGAGCTGGAGATCACCGAAGGCACCCTGATGAACAATGTCGAGGAGGCGCTGCTGTCTCTGGCCACCCTCAAGACCCTGGGGGTGCGCATCGCGGTGGACGACTTCGGCACCGGCTATTCCTCGCTGGCCTACCTGCGCCGCTTCCCCCTGGACAAGCTCAAGATCGACCAGAGCTTCATGCACGAACTGCGCAGCGACAGCGGCACCCACAGCAGCCAGGCCATCGCCGCGGCCATCGTCGCTCTGGGCCAGGGGCTGGATCTCGACGTGCTCGCCGAAGGGGTGGAGACCACCGAGCAATGGGACATCCTGCGCAAGCTGGGTTGCCAGCAATGCCAAGGCTTCCTGTTCAGTCCGCCGCTGCCGCCGGAAGAGTTCGAGGTCTGGTATGCCGAACGGCAGAAGGCGCGCGCCTAGCGGCTAAGCGACGAATGTCACGGTATTGCAATCAAAACAGCTCTAGACTCGGGTTTCCACTTTCCGTCTGTCCCCGAGGGTACCAGCATGAAGATCGTGGTTCGTCCCCTGCGCAAGTCCACCACCAGTGCCTGGCAGGTCTGCATCGACAAGCAGGCCATCACTTTTCTCAGCGAAGCCGATGCCCGCAGCTACGTGGCCACGCTGGAGGCGCGCATCGCCGCCCCCCATCCGTTGCCGCTGCGCGAAGCGACCACGGCAATAGCCGCGCCGCTCTAGGCCGGCAGCACCCTGACCGTCCGTCTTCTGGATCACCCTGGCGCCGCCCGTTCAGCGACGGCCCAGGGCGGTTCACGGCTGTTCTTCGGCGAACGATTGGCTAGCCAGCTATCGAAAATGTAACTTTTGCGGCGTCCGCCCCATCCTACCCCTAGGCCCTGCGTTCGCAGGGGCTCGCTGTCTGATGGATCTGGAACGCCATGCTTGAACTCGCTGCTGCCTTCATCTGCTTCACCTCGCTGCTCACCTACCTCAACTATCGCTTCGTCGGCCTGCCGCCCACCATCGGCGTCATGGTCATCGCGCTGATCTTCTCGGTCGGCCTGCAAAGTCTTTCCTGGCTCGGCTTTCCCGGCCTGGAACACCGCATCGGCGAATTGCTCGGGCAGATCGACTTCAACGACCTGCTGATGAACTGGATGCTCGGCTTCCTGCTGTTCGCCGGCGCCCTGCACGTCAATCTCAAGGATCTGCGCGACTACAAATGGGCCATCGGCGGCCTGGCGACCCTCGGGGTGATCATCTCGACGGTGCTGATCGGCTATCTCAGCCACTGGATCTTCGGCTGGCTGGGCTGGCACGTCGACATCCTCTACTGCCTGATCTTCGGTGCCCTGATCTCTCCGACCGATCCCATCGCCGTACTCGGCATCCTCCGCTCGGCCGGCGCGCCCAAGTCGCTGGAAACCACCATCGTCGGGGAGGCGCTGTTCAATGACGGCGTGGCCGTGGTGGTCTATTCGGTGCTGCTGGGGGTGATCCAGCTGGGCGAGGCGCCCACGGTCAACGCGGCGCTCTGGCTGTTTCTCGAAGAAGCCGGTGGCGGCATCCTGTTCGGCCTGCTGATCGGCTTCGCCTGCTACTGGCTGATGCTGAGTATCGAGCAGCATCAGATCGAGGTGATGCTGTCGCTGGCCCTGGTAATCGGCGGCTCGACGCTGGCCAGCCACCTGCACGTCTCGGGTCCCATCGCCATGGTGGTGGCCGGTCTGATCATCGGCAACCTGGGGCGAACCAAGGCAATGAGCGACTTCACCCGGCGTTACCTGGACGGCTTCTGGGAGTTGATCGACGAGATCCTCAACGCCCTGCTGTTCGCCCTGATCGGCATGGAGCTGCTGGTACTGCCGTTCAGCTGGGCTCACCTGGGCGCGGCGCTGCTCGTGACCCTGGCGATCCTCTTCGCCCGCTGGATCAGCGTGGCACCGGTGGTGCTGCTCAGCCCGCACTGGCGCAACATGACCCGTGGCACGGCGCGCATCCTCACCTGGGGCGCCCTGCGCGGCGGGGTCTCCGTGGCCCTGGCGCTGAGTCTGCCGGCCGGCCCGGAACGGGATCTGATCCTCGCCCTGACCTACATCGTGGTGCTGGTTTCCATCCTCGGCCAGGGCCTGACCATCGGCCGGGTGGTCAAGAGCGTCACCGGTGGCGCCCCGGTCGCGCGCGACGAGCATCACTGATCCCCGGAAACGAGAAACCCCCGCCATGGCGGGGGTTTCTGGGTACCCAAGCGATCAGCGCGGCAGGTTGCGGCCGGAGAAGATCTCGCGCATCTCGTGCTTGAGGCGCTGGGTGATCTGCTGACGCTGTTCGGAGGAGAGGCTGCGCGAGGCGTCGCCGAACAGATAGTTGTCCAGCTCGAATTCCTTGAGCAGCATCTTGGTGTGGAACAGGTTGTCCTGATACACGTTCACGTCGGTCATCTGGTAGGCCGCGCGGGTGTCCTCGGACAGGTAGTTCTGGATCGAATTGATCTCGTGGTCGATGAAGTGCTTGCGCCCTTCGATGTCGCGGGTGAAACCGCGCACCCGGTAGTCCACGGTGACGATGTCCGAGTCGAACTGGTGGATCAGGTAGTTCAGGGCCTTGAGCGGGGAGATCACGCCACAGGTGGAAACGTCGATGTCGACGCGGAAGGTGGCGATGCCGTCGTCCGGATGGATCTCCGGATAGGTGTGCACCGTGATGTGGCTCTTGTCCAGGTGGCCGAGAATGGTCTCGCGCAGCGGACCGGGCGACTCCTCGATCTGGCTCTCGGTCGGCTCGACCGGTTGCTCGGAGATCAGGATGGTCACGCTGGCGCCCTGGGGATCGTAATCCTGGCGGGCGATATTGAGGATGTTGGCCCCGATGATATCGACCACGTCGGTCAGGATCTGGGTCAGACGCTCGGCGTCGTATTCCTCGTCGATGTACTGGACATAGGCCTGTTGATCTTCCGACGTCTCGGCGTAGCAGATGTCGTAGATGTTGAAGCTCAAGGTCTTGGTCAGGTTGTTGAAACCATGAAGCCTGAGTTTGCTTTTCACGGTGGTAAAGCTCCCGTCGTGCGGTCTCTGACCGCGGTCCTGAGTGCCCGTCAGTTGCGGATTGCGCAAGCTGCGTAGGGCGGCGAACACCTCTTCGCGATGGCGATTGGCTGTACTTGTCGGGGGCTTGCCCCTTAAGAGCGGCGCATTATGCAGATCGGCAGCGGCTGGGGCCAGAGTCTGCCGGGCCCAGGTGATGAATTGATGTCGGCGGGAAGGGGTGACGCGGAGGGCGACGCCTGGAAGGGCGTCGCCTGCAAGAGCATCAGGCGAGTTCGACGAGTTCGTAGCTGTGCGTGATCTCGACGCCGGCCCGACCGAGCATGATGGACGCCGAGCAATACTTTTCCGCCGACAGCTCGATGGCGCGCTTGACCTGGGCCTCCTTGAGACCACGGCCCTTGACCACGAACTTCAGGTGGATACGGGTGAACACCTTCGGCTCGGTGTCGGCGCGGTCGGCTTCGAGGAAGGCTTCGCAGCTTTCCACCGGTTGCCGCGCCTTGCGCAGGATGCTGACCACGTCGTAGCTGGCGCAGCCGCCCAGGCCGATCAGCACGGTTTCCATCGGCCGCACGCCGAGGTTGCGACCACCGCTTTCCGGCGGGCCGTCCATGACTACCACATGGCCACTGCCGGATTCACCGAGGAACATGGCCTCGCCTACCCACTGGATGCGCGCTTTCATCGCTTTCGTCCTACTTATATATGCAAATGGTGATCAGCTTAACATGCTGGATGGCGTAAACTGGGGCGCAGTGAAGGGTTATTCAGCTCGCATTTAAGCTGCGCATGTTCTTATCCGGTCTTTGGATTGGAACCGGCGCAGCCTGTGCATGCACCGGTTCGGACCTCGGTGCCCCCGACTCAGGTTAGCTTTCAACCTCAGGAATCAGCATGGCCGCTATCATCCCACCCGCGAAGTTACAGCACATCGACAAGCTGCTAGCGCACTGCTCGCGTCGCCGCTATACCGCAAAAACCACCATCATCTACGCTGGCGACAACAGCGAAAGCCTGTTCTTCATCCTCAAGGGTTCGGTGACCATCCTCATCGAAGACGATGAAGGCCGCGAAATGATCATCGCCTATCTCAATGCCGGGGACTTCTTCGGCGAGATGGGGCTGTTCTCCAAGGAAGGCAGCGAGCCCGAGCGCAGTGCCTGGGTGCGTGCCCGTACCGAGTGCGAAGTCGCCGAGATCAGCTACGGTCAGTTCCGCGAACTGAGCCAGCACGATCCGGACATGCTGTTCTCCCTCGGTCGCCAGATGGCCGAGCGCCTGCGCCAGACTACCCGCAAGGTCGGCGACCTGGCCTTCCTCGACGTCACCGGTCGCGTGGCCCGTACCCTGCTCGACCTGTGCAAGCAGCCCGACGCCATGACCCACCCGGATGGCATGCAGATCAAGATCACCCGTCAGGAAATCGGCCGCATCGTCGGTTGCTCCCGCGAGATGGTCGGTCGCGTGTTGAAGTCCCTCGAAGAACAGGGTCTGGTCCACGTCAAGGGCAAGACCATGGTGGTGTTCGGCACCCGCTGAGCCCGCTTAGCGTGCCCCTGCCAGCAGGCGGGGGCCGCTCCCCCCGCCCATCCTGGCTTCAGTTCTCGACCTGCGGCTGGACCTTCGCGACCCGCACCGTGGCTTTTTCGTCGACGGTCTTCTCGTCATTGCCCTTGGCCTTGGGCTCGCCCACGACGAAGTGGAATTCTTCGCCGTGCTTGACCGCGCCATAGAGCACCGCCTTCTCGATCAGCTCGGTACCGCGCAGATGCCGCAGCATCAGCGGATCGCAACGCAGATCGCGATAGAGCGCCAGGCACAGCAGCGCCATCACCACCACGAAGGGTAGCGCGACCACAATAGTCAGATTCTGCAGGCCGTTGAGCGCCGCACCCGGGTTGCCCGGGTCACCGATGGCCAGCATGATCGCCGCCACCGCGCCGGTGAGGGCGCCCCAGAAGATCACCGTGCGCCGCGAAGGCTCGGTAGTGCCACGCTCGGACAGGGTGCCCATCACCAGGGACGCGGCGTCGGCGCCGGACACGAAGAAGATCGCCACCAGCACCATCACCAGCACCGAGGTCACCGAGACCCAGGGATAGCTGGCCAGCAGGTCGTAGAGGGCGAAGTTGCTGTTCACCGCGCCGTCGACCAGGGTGAAGGCACCCAGGCGCATGGCGTCGATGGCCGCGCCGCCGAAGATGACGAACCAGACCACGCTGACCAGACTCGGCACCAGCAGCACGCCGGTGACGAACTGGCGGATGGTGCGACCGCGACTGATGCGGGCGATGAACATGCCGACAAAGGGCGTCCAGGAAATCCACCAGGCCCAGTAGAACACCGTCCAGCTGGACAGCCAGTTGCCCATGGCCTCGCCACCGCTGGCGCTGGTGCGCGCCATCATCTCCGGCAGGAGGTCGATGTAGTCGCCGATGGCGGTGGGCAGCAGATTGAGCATCAGCAGGGTCGGACCGGCGACGAAGACGAACAGCGCCAGGGCCACCGCCAGCACCATGTTGGTGTTGGACAGCCACTGGATGCCCTTCTCGACCCCGGACACCGCGGAGATGACGAAGGCCACCGTCAGCACCGTGATGATGCTGATGTAGAGCATTTTTCCGGGTTGCTCGATCCAGCCATTGTGTTCGAGTCCACCGGCGATCTGCAGGGCGCCCAGACCGAGGGAGGCCGCCGAGCCGAACAGGGTGGCGAAGATCGCCATCATGTCGATGACGCGACCGACGGGGCCATTGGCGTGTTCGCCGATCAGGGGGCGAAAGGCCACCGAGATCAGCTGGCTGCGACCGCGCCGATAGGTGCCATAGGCGATGGCCAGCCCGACCACGGCATAGATGGCCCAGGGATGCAGGGTCCAGTGGAACAGCGTGGTCGCCATGGCCACCTGCAGGGCGGCGCTGCTCTGCCCGGCGGCGCCACCGGGCGGCGGATTGAGATAGTGCGACAGCGGTTCGGCGACGCCAAAGAACATCAGGCCGATCCCCATGCCAGCGCTGAACATCATCGCCACCCAGGAGAGGGTGCGGAATTCCGGCTGCTCGTCGTCGCGCCCCAGGGGGATCCGCCCATAGCGACTGGCGGCCAGCCAGATGACGAAGACCACGAAGCCGGTGGAGGTGAGCACGAATAGCCAGCCGAAGTGGGTGATCACCCAGCCCTGGGCGGTCGAGGCACTGCTGGCCAGGCTGGCCTGGCTGACGAAGCCCCAGATCACGAAGGCCAGCGCGGCGATGCTGGTGACGCCGAAGACTACCCAGTCGGTGGTGCCGGCGAGCCGCCGATCCCGGCGCGACTCCTCGGTCCGGGAGGGATCGGTGACGCTGATATCAAGTGTTTCGCTTTTTTCTTCCGTTGCCATGGTGCTTGCTTGCCCTGGTTATGGATGGCCTGGTGCGGCGGAGCGCTGTCTTGTCCTGCGACAGCCAGCCGTCTCCGCGCCTCGCCACGGTTCAGCGAGTCGGAGGCCATTAACCGGGTTTATTCCGATGGAAACAAAGCCCTGCGTCGGCAGCGGGCACACGGAGGTCGTTCCCGCCACCCGGGGTGGGCGCGAGTCGACATGGATCACCCTGCGGAAAGAAAAAAGCCCCGGGGTTATCCCCGGGGCCTTATGCGAACGACCGGCGCCTCAGGCGTCTCTGAGCGGGAACCGGCGATCCGGGAAGAACAGACGCTGCAGCTCCTGACCCGGCTCGTCGGCGCGCATGAAGGCTTCGCCGACCAGGAAGGCGCGTACCTCGTTGATCTCCATCAGCTCCACGTCGGCGCGATTGAGGATGCCGCTCTCGGTGATCACCAGGCGATCCTGGGGGATACGCGGCAAGAGATCGAGGGTGGCTTCCAGACTGACCTCGAAGGTGTGCAGGTTGCGGTTGTTGACCCCCACCAGCGGGGTGTCCAGCACCGTCAGGGCGCGCTCCAGCTCGGCGCCGTCATGCACCTCGACCAGTACGTCCAGGCCGACGTCCTTGGCCGTGGCGGCCAGTTCGCCCATCAGGCCGTCGTCCAGCGCGGCGACGATCAGCAGGATGCAGTCGGCACCGATGGCCCGGGCTTCCACCACCTGGATGGGGTCGACGAGGAAGTCCTTGCGGATCACCGGCATCTGGCAGGCGGCGCGCGCCTGCTGCAGATAGGCGTTGCCACCCTGGAAGAAGTCCACGTCGGTGAGCACGCTCAGGCAGGTGGCCCCGCCCAGGGCGTAGCTGTGGGCGATCTCGGCCGGCACGAAGTGTTCACGGATCACACCCTTGCTCGGCGAGGCCTTCTTCACCTCGGCGATGATCGCTGCCTCCTTGCGCGCCACCTGGGCCTGCAGGGCGCGGGCGAAGCCGCGCGGGGCGTCGGCGGCACGGGCCTGGGCCTCGAGTTCGGCCAGGCTGGTCCGAGCCTTGAGCCGGGCGATCTCCTCGGCCTTGCGGGCCAGGATCTTCTGCAACACGGTTGGCACACTCACGGGCGACCCTCCTCGCGATAGACGGATGTGAAATGGGCGAGCTCGTCCAGCTTTTCCCGGGCCAGGCCGCTGTAGAGCGCGTCGTGGGCCAAGAGTACCCCTTCGTGCAGGCTGTGGGCGAGATCCGCGGCGTAGAGCGCCGCGCCGGCATTGAGCACGATCATGTCGGCAGCCTTTTGCCCGGCCTCGGTCTTGCGCCGGCCGAGGGCGTCGCGGATCAGCGCCAGGGAGGCCTCGGGGCCGTCCACGGTGAGGCCGACCAGGGTCTGGCTCTTGATGCCCAGATCCTCCGGCAGCACCTGGTATTCGCTGATGCTGCCGTCCTTGAGTTCGGCGACCTGGGTCGCCGCGGCCAGGCTGAATTCGTCCAGGCCGTCGCGGGAGTGCACCACCAGCACATGGTGGCTGCCCAGGCGCTGCAGCACCTCGGCCAGCGGCCGGCACAGCGCGGCGCTGAACACCCCGACCACCTGGTGCCGGACCCCGGCCGGATTGGTCAGGGGACCGAGCATGTTGAACAGGGTGCGCAGCCCCAGCGAGCGGCGCGGCCCGGCGGCGTGACGCATGGCGCTGTGGTGCGACTGGGCGAACATGAAGCCGACGCCCACCTGCTCGACGCAGCGGGCGATCTGCGCCGGAGTCAGCTCCAGGTAGATGCCGGCGGCCTCCAGCAGATCGGCGCTGCCGCTCTTGCCGGACACCGCGCGATTGCCGTGCTTGGCGACCTTGCCGCCCGCCGCCGCGACCACGAACACCGAGGCGGAGGAGACGTTGAAGATATTGGCGCCATCGCCACCGGTACCCACCACGTCGACCACGTGATCGAGGCTCGGCAGCACCACCGGGGTGGCCAGCTCGCGCATCACGCTGACCGCGCCGCAGATCTCGTCGATGGTCTCGCTCTTGATGCGCATGCCCATGAGGAAGGCACCGATCTGCGCCTCGTCGGCGCCACCGGTCATGATCTGGCGCATCACCGCCTGCATCTCGGCGACGTTGAGGTCGAGTTGTCCGCTGATGCGATTCAGGGCCTGCTTGATGTCCATCTAGCGCCGCCCTCCCTGCTGCTGGAGAAAGTTGGCCAGCAGGTCATGGCCATGTTCGGTAAGGATGGATTCGGGGTGGAACTGCACCCCCTCGATCATGAATTCGCGGTGCCGCAGGCCCATGATCTCGTCCATGCTGCCGTCCGGATGCTGGGTCCAGGCGGTGATCTCCAGGCACTCGGGCAGGGTCTCGCGCTTGACCACCAGCGAATGGTAGCGGGTCACGGTAACGGGATTAGGCAGGCCGGCGAAGACGCCTTCGCCGTTGTGGTAGACCGGGCTGGTCTTGCCGTGCATCGGCTCGCGGGCCCGGACCACCTCACCGCCAAAGGCCTGGCCCAGGCTCTGGTGCCCCAGGCAGACGCCCAGCACCGGCAACTTGCCGGCGAAGCGCTCCAGAGTGGCCAGGGAGATGCCCGCCTCGTTGGGCGTGCAGGGACCGGGAGAGACGACGATGCGCTCCGGCGCCAGGTCTTCAAGTGCCTCGACCGGCATCTCGTCGTTGCGCACCACCTTGACCTCGGCGCCCAGCTCGCCCAGGTACTGCACCAGGTTGTAGGTGAAGGAATCGTAGTTATCGAGCATCAGCAGCATGGCGGATTCCTCAGACGGACTGTTCGGCAAGGGTGACGGCGCGGAACATGGCGCGACGCTTGTTGAGGGTCTCTTCCCACTCCAGCGCCGGCACCGAGTCGGCGACGATCCCTGCCCCGGCCTGCACGTGCAGCTCGCCGTCCTTGATCACCGCGGTGCGGATGGCGATGGCGGTGTCCATGTTGCCGTTCCAGGCCAGGTAGCCCACGGCGCCGCCGTAGATGCCCCGCTTGACCGGCTCCAATTCGTCGATGATCTCCATGGCACGGATCTTCGGCGCGCCGGACAGGGTGCCGGCCGGCAGGATGGCGCGCAGGGCGTCCATGGCGCTCAGCTCGGGCTTGAGCCGACCGGTCACGTTGCTGACGATGTGCATCACGTTGGAATAACGCTCGATGACCATCTTCTCGGTCAAGGTCACGCTGCCGGTGGTGGAGACCCGGCCCACGTCGTTGCGCCCCAGGTCGATCAGCATCAGGTGCTCCGCCAGCTCCTTGGCATCGGCCAGCAGATCGCGTTCCAAGGCCAGATCGGCTTCTTCGGTGGCGCCACGCGGACGGGTCCCGGCAATGGGACGCACGGTGATATCGCCGTCCTCTACCCGCACCAGGACCTCGGGCGAACTGCCCACCACATGGAAGTCGCCGAAGTTGAAGAAATACATGTAGGGCGTTGGGTTGAAGCAGCGTAGCGCCCGATAGAGGTCGATGGGCGCCGCCTGGAAGGCTATGGACATGCGCTGCGAGGGCACCACCTGCATGCAGTCGCCGGCCAGGATGTAGTCCTTGATGCGCTGCACCGCGCCTTCGAAATCCTCGCGGCTGAAGCTGGAACGAAAGCTCGGCTCCGGACCGGCCGGGGCGGCGAGATCCAGGCCGCGGCGCGGCACGATGGGCTGGCGCAGGCGGTCGAGGATGTCGGCCAGACGCGCCTGGGCGGCGTCGAAGGCGTCGGCCTCGTCCGGATCGGCCAGCACGATCGCGTGGATCTTGCCCGCCAGGTTGTCGAACACCACCACGGCATCGGACACCATCAGCAGGATGTCGGGCGTACCCAGCGGATCGGGATTGGGGCAGGCCGCCAGGCGCCGCTCGACGTAGCGCACGCTGTCGTAGCCGAAGTAGCCCACCAGGCCACCGTTGAAGCGTGGCAGGCCGTCCAGCGTCGGCACGCGATAGCGCACCTTGAAGGCTTCGACGAAGGCCAGGGGATCGTCGCAGTGCTCGATCACCTCGACCTCGCGACCGGCATCGCTGACCACCACGCGATGACCATGGACGCGCAGGACACGGCTGCACGGCAGGCCGATGATGGAGTAACGCCCCCATTTCTCGCCGCCCTGCACCGATTCCAGCAGATAGGAATTGGGGCCGTCGGCCAGCTTCAGGTAGATGGACAGCGGGGTGTCGAAGTCGGCCAGGGTTTCGAAGGCCAGGGGAATGCGGTTATAGCCTTGAGCGGCCAGGCGCAGGAAATCGTCGCGGGTCATGATCAGCCTCGTGGCGAGGAAAACGAAAGGTCGGGTGCACAGCGCGCCGGTCAGATACCGGCCAGGACGAAATCAGGCGCGCCAGCGCCAACGGGCCAGGGCCTTGATGACTTTCATCCATGCTCGCGAGGAGCCTGTGCGGGTGACCACCACGATGCGATCTCTTGCTCTTGAGGCGGGGGGTTGAAGGGCCACGGTAGCCTAGCCGGCGCGGCATGGCAACCGGCCGGCCACCTCGGCGTGCTAGATGAACAGCTCGCGCAGATCGTCGACGACCAGATCCGGCTGCTCCAGGGCGATGGACTCGCCATGGTTGTAGCCATAGCTCAGGGCCACGCAGCGCACCCCCGCGGCACGGGCGGCGCGGATGTCGTTGCGCGAATCGCCGATGAACAGGGCCTGGCCGGCCACCACGCCGGCCTGCTGCATGACCCACAGCAAGCCGGCCGGGTCCGGCTTCTGCTGCGGCAGGGTATCGCCGCCGACGATCCAGTCGAAGCCACCCAGGCCCATGTCGGCCAGGAGCGGCGCGACGAAGCGCTCCGGCTTGTTGGTGATTACCGCCAGGCGCACGCCCAGGGTGCGCAGCAGCGCCAGGCTGTCCAGCACGCCGGGATAGACACGGGTCAGGGCGTGACTGCCGCCATAGAGTTCCATGAACAGCGCCAGGGCCTGGTCGGCGGCGGCATCATCCACGCCGTCGTGCTGCATGTCATCGGCCAGGGCGCGACGCACCAGCACCCGGGCGCCGTTGCCGATCCACAGCCGCACCTTGTCCAGCCCCGCCGGCGCGCGGTCCAGGCGTTCGAGCATGGCGTCCACCGCGGCGGCCAGGTCCGGTGCCGAATCCAGCAGGGTGCCGTCGAGGTCGAACATCACCAGGGCAGGCGGATGCCCGCCACCGAGCCGCACCAGAGCGCTCATACCGAGCGGGCCTTGGCCAGCTCGGCGCGCATCGCCTGGATCACCGCGGCGTAGTCCGCCTGGCCGAAGATGGCCGAGCCGGCGACGAAGGTGTCGGCACCCGCGCGAGCGATCTCGCCGATATTCTTGACGTTGACCCCGCCATCGATCTCGAGCCGGATCGGCCGGCCGGAGGCATCGATCAGGGCGCGCGCCTCGCGCAACTTGTCCAGGGTGCCGGGAATGAATTTCTGGCCGCCAAAGCCGGGGTTGACGCTCATCAGCAGCACCATGTCGATCTTGTCCATCACGTACTTGAGCACGTCCAGCGAGGTGGCCGGATTGAACACCAGGCCGGCCCGGCAGCCGCCATCCTTGATCAGCTGCAGCGAGCGATCGATGTGCTCGGAGGCCTCGGGATGGAAGGTGATGTCGGTGGCGCCGGCCTCGATGAAGTCGCCGATGATGCGATCCACCGGCTTGACCATCAGGTGCACGTCGATGGGCGCGGTCACCCCGTAGTTGCGCAACGCCTTGCAGACCATCGGGCCGATGGTGAGGTTGGGCACATAGTGGTTGTCCATCACGTCGAAATGGACCATGTCGGCACCGGCGGCGAGGACCTTGTCGACTTCCTCGCCCAGGCAGGCGAAATCGGCGGACAGGATCGAGGGGGCGATGGCGAAGGGTTGCATGGGATAGCCTCGGCGAAGGTTGAGGACGGCATTGTAACGGAGATCCGTATGCGGCTCGGGCGTTCCCGCTGCCCCGACGGGGCGAACGGCGGTAGGCTCGCCAGGGTCAACCGTGCCCCTGTCGAGGATTCCCGTCGATGTCGTCGCCCGCCCTGCTGCCGCTCTGCCTCCTTCTGCTCGGCCTCGCCGCCCCGGTGCGTGCCGAAGAAGCGCCTACCCCGGCGCCGGAACCGCCTGCGGCTCCCACAGCCCTGGCGCCAGCATTGACGCGCAGTCAGGAGCAGCAGCAGGCGCTGATGCGGCAGCTGCCCGCCGAGCAGCAGAAGACCCTGCAGGCCGGCGACGAGTCCTTTCTTGCCCTGCTGGTGCCCGCCGCCCGGGCCAAGGCCAGCGGGACGGTGGTGCTGGTGCCGGGCGACGGCGAATCGGCCGACTGGCCCAATGTGATAGCCCCCGTGCGCCAGGAGCTACCCACTTACGGTTGGCAGACCATCAGCCTGAGCCTGCCCGACCCCTATGACCCGGTGGTGGCGATCGAGCGCGATACCGCCCCGGCAGACACCGACGCCCAGGCCAACAGCGAGCAGACGGCACCGCCGGTCACCGGTGGCAGCGGCACGGCGCCCGCCGCCCCGACCCAGGCCGAAGCCGGCAGCGGCGAACCGGCCCAGGCGGCGGTCGCGCCGGTCGATCCCGAAGCCGCGGCCAATGCCCAGGCCGCCCGGGTGCTGGCCCGCATCGCCGCTGGCATCGACCTGGCACTGCAACAGAGCGCCAACCCCATCGTACTGGTCGGCCACGGCACCGGCGCCTATTGGGCCGCGCGCTATCTGGCGGAAAAGGAACCAGCCGAGGTCAGGCAACTGGTGCTCATCGATGGTCGCGAGCCCCAGGGGCTGCCGCCGCGGCTGGACGCTACCATGGGCAAGACCGATCTGCAGATCGCCGACCTGGTACATGCACCCGGACCGGCCGCCCAACGGCGCAAGGAGCGCGCGGCGCAAAAGGCCAACAAGGGCTATCGGCAGATCGACCTGCCGGTGATTCCCGGCGACCGCTCCGCGGAGCAGGAGCAGACCGTCCGCCGGCTGCGCGCCTGGCTGGATCGCCTGCCACCGGCCGCTAGCGGAAGCCCCGCCGCCTCTTGATCAGTTGATAGGCGGCATGCAGCT
Source organism: Pseudomonas aestiva (assembly GCF_039908605.1). Classification (NCBI taxonomy): domain Bacteria; kingdom Pseudomonadati; phylum Pseudomonadota; class Gammaproteobacteria; order Pseudomonadales; family Pseudomonadaceae; genus Pseudomonas; species Pseudomonas aestiva. Next base: position 4,537,196 of record NZ_CP150916.1, read on the forward strand.
CGGCGGTGCGCTGGGCAGCGGCATAGACCGCCGACTGGCCCGCCCCGGCACCGGCCTTCTTGTCGGGGTGATGGCGGGAGAGCAGCCGCCGATAGGCCTGCTTGACCGTGGCGGCGTCGGCGTCATCGGTAACGCCGAGCAATTGCAGCGCCTTGCGATACTTCTCTTCGCTGCCGGGCTGGCGCGGCGCCGCCTGCACCGGTGGCTGCAGGGCCAGCACCTGGGCTTCGGCCAGACCCATCGCCTGCCCCCAACCGAGGATCTCGTCGCGATCCCCAGGGCGCACGCTGCCGCTGATCCAGACCATGCGCCAGCAGGCGCGCAGGATGCCCTCGCTGCGCTCGCTGAGACGCTGCAGGTCGGCCGTCGACGGCAGGGTGCCGCCCTTGCCCTGCTCGAAGGCGGCGATGGCCTTCTTGCGGTCGTCGGCGCCGAGCCCCAGACGCTCGATCTCGCCTTCGGCCTGGCGGATGTGGGCCGTCAGCACCCGACCGCCGCGCTTGGCCAGACGACCGAGCATCTGGAATTGCGCCTGATGTTCGAAGCGCCCGGGGCGCCCCTGCCAGCGTGCCTTCCAGCCCGCCAGGGAAGTCAGCCCCAGCTGGCGCTCACCGGCATGGGCGAGCAGCGCCACCAGCAGGGCGCCGGGAATGCTGGCCACGGCCCAGCCGGCCAGAAAGCCCAGCACCGTCAGCGGCCAGAACCAGACCTTCAAGAAGCCGTCCCGAACAGCCGCTCCGCTTCCGCCAGCCGCTCCAGGGTGCCTACGTCCACCCAGCGACCGTCCAGCCGCTGGCCCGAGACCTGTCCGGCGGCAATGGCGGGTCGCAACACGTCCACTAGCTTGAAGGCCCCGGCCGTGCGCTCGGCGAACAGCTGCGGATGCAACACGGCGATGCCGCTGTAGGTGAGATTTTCCGGGGCATCCAGGGTGATCCGCCCGTCCACCAGACCGAAGTCGCCGCCCGGGTGATGCAGCGGATTGTCGACCAGCACCAGGTGCGCCAGGCAACCGGCTGGCAAGGTCAGGGTGCCGAAGGCGAAATCGGTGCGGATATCGCCGTTGACCAGCACGAAGGGCGCACTGCCCAGCAGTGGCAACGCGCGAAAGATGCCGCCCCCGGTCTCCAGCGGCTCACCTTCGGCAGAGAAGCGGATGGTGACCCCCAGCGGGCCGCCATCGCCCAGGGCGGCTTCCAGCTGGGCGCCCAGCCAGGCGTGATTGATCACCAGCTCGGTAATGCCTGACGCGGCCAGTGCCCGGATGTGATGCTCGATCAGCGGCCGGCCGTTCACCTCGATCAGCGGCTTGGGCAGGCTCAGCGTCAACGGTCGCATCCGCTCACCCTTGCCCGCTGCCAGGATCATGGCCTTCATGCGTCGACCCGCGCGGCGTGCAACTCGTCGAGCAAGGCGCCGAGATCGGCCAGCTCCGGTCGCCGCGCCACCACGGTACGGATGTAGGCGAGAAAGCGCGGGGTATCGGCGACGTAGCGCGGCTTGCCATCGCGATGCCAGATGCGGGCGAAGATGCCCATCACCTTGAGATGGCGCTGCACGCCCATCAGATCCGAGGCGCGCTGGAAATCGGCGAAGTCGGGCTGCACCGGGATGCCGGCGGCACGCGCCTGCTCCCAGTAGTCCAGCAGCCAGCGCTGCACCAGCGGCTCCGGCCAGCTGAGGAAGGCGTCCTTGAACAGGCTGGTGATGTCATAGGTCACCGGCCCGATGACCGCATCCTGGAAGTCCAGCACGCCCGGATTGGGCGTGCTCAGCATCAGGTTGCGCGGCATGAAGTCCCGGTGGACCAGCACCTGGGGTTGCGCCAGGGCGCTGTCGATCAATCGGTCGCAGACGGCCTGCCAGCGTTCGAGCTGACTGGCGCTGAAGGTCATGTCCAGTTCGCGACCCACGTACCACTCTGGAAACAGACTCAACTCGCGGGCGAGCAGAGCCCTGTCGTAGAGCGGCAGGCTGCCGTTCGTCGGCTGCTTGCCCTGGAAAGCCAGCAGGGCATCGATGGCCGCTTGGAAATAATCGTCGGCATTGGCCGCATTGATCACATCCAGATAGGTCAGGGTGCCGAGATCGCTCAGCAGCAGGAATCCCCGCTCCAGATCCTGAGCCAGGATGCGCGGTACATGGACCCCGGCCTCGGCCAGCAGCGCGGCCACATGGACGAACGGACGACAGTCCTCCTGCGGCGGCGGCGCATCCATCACGATCAGGCTGCGGCCCTCGCCCGCCCAGCGGAAATAACGGCGAAAACTGGCATCGCTGCTGGCCGCGGTCAGGCTACCCTTGGGCACCTCGCCCCAGGCCTGTTCCCGGAAAATTTCCGGTAGAGAGGTGGTCAGCCAGTCTTCTATCTGGTTTAAGCGAACATCTTCAGTCATTTACAGCGGATCCCTCGGCCCTAGCCGATGTGCAGGTCATGTTTTATTATCCGCTATCTTTTTGAGCCCATCGAGAGGCCGCGGCCCCTTAATGGCCGGCGTGCAGGACGACTTTAAGGATGGCCGTGAAAACCCCCGCGTTTCGCAGAAAATTTCCCCTCTTGGTAACCGGCAGCCTGCTCGCCATGCAGCCCGTCACCGCCCTTATCGCCGCCCCCGCCGAGCAGTTCAGCTGTAGCGCCGGAGCCGGCGGCGGCTGGTCGTGCAACACCCAGGCACCCACCGCGGCCATTCCGCCCCGCCCCAGCAAGGGCGAGACCCAGGGCGTCGCGGCGGAGCCCGCCGCGCGCAAGGGCGATGCTGCCGTGCTGGTCACCGAGAGCAAGGGCCGCGCCCTCAAGTCCCGCAGCGCCGACTACAGCCACCTGGACTGGGTCCCGCGCGATCAGCTGACCCCGGCCCAGTTGGCCGAGACCGGTCCCTACTGCAGCGGTGCCTATGTCGAGCCGCAGCGTCCGGGCATGTACGACGACACCCCGACCGCCAAGGCCCCGACCTACATCTCCGCCAAGGCCTCGCGCTACGAGCAGGAGCAGCAGGTCGCCACCCTGGCCGGTGACGTGGTGCTGCGCCAGGGCGGCATGCAGGTGGAATCCCAGGAAGCCAACCTGCACCAGCTGGAGAATCGCGGCGAGCTCAAGGGCAACGTCAAATTCCGCGACAACGGCCTGCTGATGGTCGGCGACAAGGCCGACATGCAGCTGGACAATGGCCAGGTCCAGGTCGACAACGCCGAATTCGTCATGCACCAGAGCCGCGCCCGTGGCAGCGCGCTCTACGCCAAGCGTGGCGACGACGCCATCATCCGCCTCAAGGATGGCACCTACACCACCTGCGAACCGGGCAGCAACGCCTGGCAGGTCAAGGGCAACACCGTTACCCTGAATCCGGCCACCGGCCTCGGCTACGCGACCAACGCCACGCTGCGGGTCAAGGACATCCCGGTCCTCTATACGCCCTTCATCTACTTCCCGATCGACGACCGTCGGCAGTCCGGTTTCCTGGCGCCCTCGATCAGCACCTCCAGCGACACCGGCTTCGCGATCACCACGCCCTACTACTTCAACCTGGCGCCCAACTATGACGCCACCCTCTATCCGCGCTACATGGCCAAGCACGGCCTGCAGACCGAGGGCGACTTCCGCTACCTGACCCGCAGCAGCGAAGGCGAGGTCTACGGCTCCTACCTCAAGGACACCGACCCGGAGCACGAGGGCGAACCGGAAGCCACCGACAACCGCTGGCTGTACGGCTGGAAGAATCGCAGCGGCCTGGATTCGCGCCTGATGGCCGAGGTGGACTACACCCGCATCAGCGATCCCTACTACTTCCAGGACCTGGACACCGACCTCGGCATCAACAAGCCGACCTACGTCAATCAGCAGGGCCGCTTGACCTACCGCGGCGACACCTTCGTCGCCGGCCTCAACGCCCAGGCCTACCAGCTGGCTACCGTCTCCGACGTGACGCCCTACAACCGCCTGCCGCAGCTGACCCTGAGCGGCGCCCTGCCCTACAACCCGGGCGGCCTGGACTTCACCTATGACACCGAGGCGGTGCGCTTCACCCGCAGCTTCGACGACAACACCTACTTCGACCTGGACGACAACGGCAACCGCACCAACGTGCGCAACCGCCCGGACGTCAACCTGTTCGGCCTGACCCGCGCCGAAGGCAATCGCTACCACGTCGAGCCGGGCATCGCCCGCCCGATGACCGCGTCCTGGGGCTTCCTGACGCCGTCGCTGCGCTATGCCTATACCCGCTACGACCTGGATCTGGACAGCACCGGCCAGAACGACCTGAACTCGCCGCTGGTTGGCGGTAGCCGTCGTGCCGCGGCCGGTTCCAGCGTGACCAGCTTCAACGACAGCCCGACCCGCTCGGTGCCGATCTTCAGCCTTGACAGTGGCCTCTACTTCGACCGCACCTCGAATCTGTTCGGCGAAGGCGGCAAGCAGACCCTGGAACCCCGCGCCAAGTACCTCTACGTACCCAACCGTGACCAGGACGATCTGCCGGTGTTCGATACCGGCGAATACACCTTCAGCTACAGCTCGCTGTGGCGCGACAACCGCTTCACCGGTCGCGACCGCATCGGCGACGCCAACCAGCTGGCCCTGGGTGCCACCAGCCGCTTCATCGAGCCCAACGGCTTCGAGCGCGCCAACGTCAGCTTCGGCCAGCTGTTCTACTTCCGCGACCGCGAAGTGCAGCTGCCCGGCCTGACCAAGGACGACCTGGCCTACGCCCGCAGCCTGGGGCAGAACATCGACAATCCCCAGGCCACCACCTCGCGCTCGCCCTATGCCCTGGCCGGCATGTATCGCTTCAATCGCGACTGGCGCGTGAATGGCGAATTCAACTGGGATCCGACCCTGCACCAGACGGACTCCGGCAGTGTCATGTTCCACTACCAGCCGGAAGCCGAGCCGGGCAAGATCCTCAACGTCGGCTATCGCTATCGTGACAACGTCCGGGTGTTCGATCCGAACTTCGGCCGCTTCACCTACAACAGCGACGACTACAAGGTCGACCAGCACGACATCTCCTTCATCTGGCCCATCGTGCCCCAGTGGTCTGCGATTGCCCGCTGGCAGTTCGACTACAACAAGAGCCGTACCCTCGAAGCCTTCGGTGGCTTCGAATACGACAACTGCTGCTGGAAGCTGCGCCTGATCAGCCGCTACTGGCTCAAGAGCGAAGACGACGTCTTCTACACCGCCCAGAGTTCCGAAGCCGATCGCGGGATCTTCCTGCAGATCGTGCTCAAGGGACTTGGCAACGTCTTCGGCGGCAAGACCGAAGGCTTCCTGGACAGAGGCATTCAAGGCTATCGTGAACGTGAAGACCAAGCTATGTAACGCCCTGCGCCCGCTCGCCCTGGGCGCGGCGCTCGCTCTCTCCCCTCTGGCTCAGGCTGCCGTGGTTCCGCTGGACAAGGTCGTGGCCATCGTCGACAACGACGTGGTCATGCAGAGCCAGCTCGATCAGCGACTCAACGAGGTCAAGCAGAACATCACCCGCCGCGGCGCCGCGGCACCGCCGGAAAGCGAGCTGCGTCAGCAGGTCCTCGAACGGCTGATCCTGGAAGACATCCAGATGCAGCTGGCCGGGCGCATGGGCGTGAAGATCTCCGACGAGGAGCTCAACCAGGCCGTGGCCACCATCGCCCAGCGCAATGGCCTGAGCGTGGCCGACTTCCGCAAGGCCCTGGCCCGCGACGGTCTCTCCTACGACGCCGCCCGCGAGCAGGTCCGCCGCGAGATGATGATCAGCCGGGTCCGTCAGCGCCAGGTCGGTCAGCGCGTGCAGGTCACCCAGCAGGAGGTGCAGAACTTCCTCGCCTCGGACCTGGGCAAGCTGCAGCTGTCCGAAGAGTATCGTCTGGCCAACATCCTGATCCCGGCAGCGGACAACGCCGGCACCGCCGGTCTCGACGCCGCCGCGCGCCAGGCCCAGGACACCTACAACCAGCTGCGCCAGGGCGCCGACTTCAACCAGCTGGCCATCGCCCGTTCGGCCGGTGACAACGCCCTCGACGGTGGCGAGATCGGCTGGCGCAAGGCCGCCCAGCTGCCCCCGCCCTTCGATCGCCTGATCGGCAGTGTCGGCGTCGGCGGCATCACCCAGCCGGTGCGCGTACCCGGCGGCTTCGTGATCCTCAAGGTGGAGGAGAAGCGCGGAGGCGAGGCCAGCATCGTCGACGAGGTGCACGTCCGGCACATCCTGCTCAAGCCCAATGCCGTGCGCAGCGATGCCGAGACCCAGCGCCTGGCGGCGCGTCTGCGCGAGCGCATCCAGAACGGCGAGAGCTTCGCCACCCTGGCCAAGAGCTTCTCGGAAGATCCGGGCTCGGCGCTCAATGGCGGCGACCTGGGCTGGATCAATCCGGAATCCCTGGTCCCGGAATTCCGCGAGGTGATGAACAACTCGCCGGTCAACCAGCTGTCGCAGCCGTTCCGCACCGCCTTCGGCTGGCACATTCTGGAAGTCCTGGGCCGTCGGGCCACCGACAACACCCAGCAGGCGCGTGAGCAGCAGGCGCTGAATCTCCTGCGTAGCCGCAAATACGACCAGGAACTGCAGACCTGGTTGCGCCAGATCCGCGACGAAGCCTACGTCGAGATCAAGCAGTAACCTCAAGGCCGCAGGCACCCCCTGCGGCCTTCTTGTTTCCGGAGCCCGCCATGGCCCTGCGCTTCGCCCTGACCCCCGGTGAGCCCGCCGGTATCGGTCCCGACCTCTGCCTGCTGCTGGCCCGCGTGGCCCAGCCCCACGCCCTGATCGCCATCGCCAGCCGTGACCTCCTGGCCGCTCGCGCGATCGAGCTGGGACTCGCCATCGAGCTCATCGAGATCGCTCCCACGGCCTGGCCCGACCGCCCGGCACCCGCCGGTGCGCTCTATGTCTGGGATACCCCGCTGGGTGCCCCGGTGCTGACCGGCCAGCTCGATACCGCCAATGCCGCCTATGTCCTGGACACCCTGACCCGCGCCGGCCAGGGCTGTCTCGACGGCACCTTCGCCGGAATGATCACCGCGCCGGTGCACAAGGGTGTGATCAACGACGGCGGCGTGGCCTTTTCCGGCCACACCGAATTTCTCGCCGAGCTGACCCAAACCTCCCAGGTGGTGATGCTGCTGGCAACGGCCGGCCTGAGAGTGGCCCTGGTCACCACCCATCTGCCACTGCGCGAGGTGGCCGATGCCATCGATCGCCAGACACTGCTGGACGTGACCCGCATCCTGCATGGCGATCTGCAGCGCTATTTCGGTGTGGCGCGGCCGCGCATCCTGGTCTGCGGTCTCAATCCCCATGCCGGCGAAGGCGGTCACCTGGGCCGTGAGGAGATCGAGATCATCGAGCCGGCGCTGGACAGCCTGCGCGCCGAAGGCCTCGACCTCATCGGACCGCTGCCCGCCGACACCCTCTTCACGCCCAAGCACCTCGAGCACTGCGATGCGGTCCTGGCCATGTATCACGACCAGGGCCTGCCGGTGCTCAAGCACAAGGGTTTCGGCGCCGCGGTCAACGTGACCCTGGGCCTGCCGATCATCCGCACCTCGGTCGACCATGGCACCGCCCTCGACCTGGCCGGCAGCGGACGCATCGATACCGGCAGTCTGAAGGTCGCCCTAGAGACCGCCTACAGCATGGCGGCCCATCGCCGTTCGGTGACTTAAGAGGCTGTTCATAACCTCGCGAGCTAGAGACAAACAAGGCCTGCGCGGCCCCGCAAAAAGCCCTGAGGAAGCGGATCGGACTCGCGGGCGAGTTTACGAAGGGTAAAGGAGCATCTCCGACGGAGCTGGCCTTCCAGGGTATTTTCAACGCAGTTTGGCCGACGCGTAGCAGGCTATGAACAGCCTCTGAGCGCTCCGGTGACGGTCAAGGGTCTGCTAAACTGGTGGGTCTTTGCCGTCTTGAAATCGCAGGCTCGCTGCCTGCGCCGGAGCACCTGATGACCGAGCTCTACCACCACCGCGCCCGCAAGAGGTTCGGCCAGAACTTCCTGCACGACGCCGGAGTGATCCATCGCATCCTGCGCGCCATCCACGGGCGACCCGGCGAGCGCCTGCTGGAAATCGGGCCGGGCCAGGGCGCCCTCACCGAAGGCCTACTCGGCAGTGGCGCCCGGCTCGACGTCATCGAGTTGGACCAGGACCTGATTCCCCTGCTCCGACTCAAGTTCGGCCTCAATCCGCTGTTCACCCTGCACCAGGGTGACGCCATGAAGTACGACCTCTCCAGCATCGCCGCCGGCGATCGGCTGCGGGTGGTGGGCAACCTGCCCTACAACATCTCCACACCGCTGATCTTCCACCTGCTCAGCTTCGCCGACATCATCGCCGACATGCACTTCATGCTGCAGAAGGAAGTGGTGGAACGCCTGGCCGCGGTGCCCGGCAATGGCGACTGGGGGCGGCTGTCGATCATGGTGCAGTACCACTGCCGCGTGGAGCACCTGTTCAACGTCGGTCCGGGCGCCTTCAATCCGCCGCCCAAGGTGGACTCGGCCATCGTGCGCCTGGTGCCCCACACCGAGCGTCCCCATGTGGCGCGCGATCCGGTCCTGCTCGAGCGCGTCGTCCGCGAGGCCTTCGGCCAGCGGCGCAAGACCCTCAGGAACACCCTCAAGGGCACCCTGGACAGCGCCGCCATCGAAGCCGCCGACGTCGACCCGGGGCTGCGTCCGGAGCAGCTGGACCTGGCCGCCTATGTGCGCCTGGCCAACCAGCTGGCGTCCAGCTGAAGCCCCTCCATCCGTATCTGCCGAGAATCCTCTTGTGACCGAGCCCGATCCGCGCTACCTCATCACCGTGCAGGTCACCACCCGCTACCTGCCCGAACAATCCAGCGCCAGCCAGGAGCGCTACGCCTTTGCCTACGACGTGAGCATCCGCAATGACGGCCGGCTGCCGGCGCAGCTGCTCAGCCGCCACTGGATCATCACCGACGGCAATGGCGAGGCGCAGGAGGTGCGCGGCCCAGGCGTGGTGGGCGAGCAGCCGCTGATCGCGCCGGGCGAAACCCACAGCTATTCCAGCGGCACGCTGATGCCGACCCAGGTGGGCAGCATGAGGGGCAGCTACCAGATGGTCGCCAGCGATGGCCATACCTTTGAGGCCACTATCCCCACCTTCCGCCTGGCCGTACCCGGCTCGCTGCACTAGCGTGGTGTTTCAGAAGTTATCTACACAATTTTGGCGGCGCTTTTTCGCCCTGGGCAGCGTTGCTACTCCTCGCCATAGCCCTGCTATGACTCGTCGCAGTGCCTGGCCCAGACCAAAAAATCACTCGCCAAAACTTGCGCGAACTTCTAAAACCCCACACCAGGAGTCCCGATGACGCTGTACGCCGTTGGCGACCTGCAAGGTTGCCTCGACCCGCTCAAATGCCTCCTCGACGAGGTCCGCTTCGATCCCGCGCAGGACCGCCTCTGGCTGGTGGGTGATCTGGTCAATCGCGGACCTCAGTCCCTGGAAACCCTGAGATACCTGTACCGGATGCGCGATTCGCTGGTCAGCGTCCTGGGTAATCACGACCTGCACCTGCTGGCGGTGGCCTTGGGCGGCGCCAGGCTGAAGAAGCAGGACACCCTCAGTGACATCCTCAACGCGCCCGACCGCGACGAGTTGCTGCTTTGGCTGCGTAACCTGCCACTGATGCAGCACGACGCCGGGCGCAACTGCGTGCTGGTCCACGCCGGTCTGCCGCCGCAATGGACGCTGGCCCAGGCCCTGAGCCTGGCCGGCGAAGTGGAAGCCGTATTGCGCGATGACCAGGCCCATGTGCCCTTTCTCGAGCAGATGTATGGCAACGAGCCGGCGCTCTGGCAAGATGAGCTGCAGGGCCAGGAGCGCCTGCGCCTGATCACCAACTACCTGACGCGCATGAGATTCTGCAGCCCGGAAGGTCGCCTGGAATTCAAGAGCAAGGAAGGCCTGGACAGCGCGCCGGCCGGTTTCGCCCCCTGGTTCAGCCACGATCACCGGCTGACCCGCGACGTGCGCATCCTGTTCGGCCACTGGGCCGCGCTCAAGGGTCGCTGCGCGGCGCCCAATGTCGAGGCGCTCGACAGCGGCTGCGTCTGGGGCGGCGACATGACCCTGCTCGACGTCGACGGCAACCGCCGTCATCTCTGCAGTTGCAAGGAGAAGAAATGAGCGAATTCACCTGTATCTCCCCCGAACGGGCGCTGGAACTGCGCAGCGAGGGCGCGCGGATCGTCGACATCCGTGATCCGCACAGCTACGCCACCCTGCACGTCGCCGGCGCCCAGCGCCTCGACAACCAGAACATCCACGACTTCATCGCCGCCGCCGATCTCGACGCGCCGCTGCTGGTGTTCTGCTATCACGGCCACTCCAGCCAGAGCGCAGCGGCCTTTCTGGCCGGCCAGGGCTTCAGCCAGGTCTACAGCGTCGACGGCGGCTTCGAAAACTGGCGCACCCGCTATCCCGAGCAGACCGAAAGTGGCGAGGCCGTTTAACACAACGGCTTGACGCTGTGGTTACAAGAATAAACCGAATTGGCTCTTCCACATCTCGCAGATAGGACTATTCTGGAATCAGGCCCTTCGGAAACGGCGGGTTCGATAACCGGCTTTGGACCATCGGTGTAACCACTGGAGATTCGGGGGAATTCCAGGGGGACCGTTTCCATCGGTCTCCTTCGTGCGTCTCTCGAAACCCAACCCTACTTCTGCAGGCGGATCGATTAGGCAAGACGACAACGAAGGTATTAGGGACGTTATCTTTCGTCGCCCGGCATGACCGCTCCCCACCGGCAGCAAGGCAAGGCTCCAGGCATCGATTCCAAGCTGGTCCAGGGTATCCAGCGAGGAGACGTCATGAGCATTTTCAGTCACTTCCAGGGGCGTTTTGAAGCGACTCGCCAGGAAGAGTATTCCCTTCAGGAATACCTTGAGATCTGCAAGAAGGATCGTACCGCCTTTGCCAGTGCCGCCGAGCGCATGCTCATGGCCATCGGCGAACCCGAACTGGTGGACACCACCAGTGATTCACGCCTGTCGCGCATCTTTTCCAACAAGGTCATCCGCCGCTACCCCGCCTTTGCCGACTTCCATGGCATGGAGGACTGCATCGAGCAGATCGTGTCCTACTTCCGCCACGCGGCGCAGGGCCTGGAAGAGAAGAAGCAGATCCTCTATCTGCTCGGCCCGGTGGGTGGCGGCAAATCGTCCCTCGCGGAAAAACTCAAGCACCTGATCGAGAAGGTCCCCTTCTACGCCATCAAGGGTTCGCCGGTGTTCGAATCGCCCCTGGGGCTGTTCAATCCCGACGAAGACGGCCAGATCCTCGAAGAGGACTACGGCATTCCCCGCCACTACCTGCGTAGCATCATGTCGCCCTGGGCGGCCAAGCGACTGCAGGAATTCGGCGGCGACATCAGCAAGTTCCGGGTGGTCAAGCTCTACCCCTCCATCCTCAACCAGATCGCCATCGCCAAGACCGAGCCGGGCGACGAGAACAACCAGGACATCTCCGCCCTGGTGGGCAAGGTGGACATCCGCAAGCTGGAGGAATACCCGCAGAACGATGCGGATGCCTACAGCTACTCCGGCGCCCTGTGCCGCGCCAACCAGGGTCTGATGGAATTCGTGGAGATGTTCAAGGCCCCGATCAAGGTCCTTCATCCCCTGCTGACCGCGACCCAGGAAGGCAACTACAACAGCACCGAGGGCCTCGGCGCCCTGCCCTACAGCGGCATCATCCTGGCCCACTCCAACGAATCCGAGTGGCACACCTTCCGGAACAACAAGAACAACGAAGCCTTCATCGACCGGATCTACATCGTCAAGGTGCCCTACTGCCTGCGCGTCTCCGACGAGATCCACATCTACGACAAGCTGCTGGTCAACAGCTCCCTGGCCAATGCCCATTGCGCGCCGGACACCCTGAAGATGCTGGCCCAGTTCTCGGTGCTCTCGCGCCTCAAGGAACCGGAAAATTCCAACATCTATTCGAAGATGCGCGTCTACGATGGCGAAAACCTCAAGGACACCGACCCCAAGGCCAAGTCGATCCAGGAATACCGCGACAGCGCCGGCGTCGACGAGGGCATGAACGGGCTCTCCACGCGCTTCGCCTTCAAGATCCTCTCGCGGGTGTTCAACTTCGACGCCAACGAGATCGCGGCCAACCCGGTGCACCTGCTCTATGTGCTGGAACAGCAGATCGAAGCCGAGCAGTTCCCGGCTGAGACCCGCGAGCGCTACATGAGATTCATCAAGGAATACCTGGCGCCGCGCTACGTGGAATTCATCGGCAAGGAGATCCAGACCGCCTACCTCGAGTCCTACAGCGAATACGGCCAGAACATCTTCGACCGCTACGTGCTCTACGCGGATTTCTGGATCCAGGATCAGGAATACCGCGATCCGGAAACCGGCGAGATCCTCAACCGCGCCTCGCTCAACGAGGAACTGGAGAAGATCGAGAAACCGGCCGGCATCAGCAATCCGAAGGATTTCCGCAACGAAATCGTCAACTTCGTGTTGCGCGCCCGTGCCAACAATAACGGCAAGAATCCGAGCTGGCTTTCCTACGAGAAGCTGCGCGCGGTGATCGAGAAGAAGATGTTCTCCAACACCGAGGAGCTCCTGCCGGTCATCAGCTTCAATGCCAAGGCCAGCAAGGAAGACCAGCAGAAGCACAGCGACTTCGTGACCCGCATGGTAGAGCGCGGGTATACCGAGAAGCAGGTACGACTGTTGTCCGAGTGGTATTCACGGGTACGCAAGTCGCAGTAAGGCAGCCTGAGGCTGAGCCCGCGACGACGCGCCAGCCGCGTCGTCGTGGTGTCCTGCAATAGCCCGGAGGGCCTGTATGAGCTATGTCATCGACCGGCGTCTAAACGGCAAGAACAAGAGCACGGTGAACCGCACGCGGTTTCTGCGGCGTTATCGTGAGCACATCAAGAAGGCGGTCGAGGAAGCCGTGAGCCGGCGCTCCATCACCGACATGGAGCACGGCGAGCAGATCAGCATTCCTGCCCGCGACATCGACGAACCCGCCCTCTATCAGGGCAAGGGCGGCCGCCAGACCATCGTCCATCCGGGCAACAAGGAATTCGTCAGCGGCGAACGCATCGCCCGCCCCCAGGGCGGCGGCGGTGGTCAGGGCCAGGGCAAGGCCAGCAACAGCGGCGAAGGTATGGACGAATTCGCCTTCCAGATCACCCAGGACGAATTCCTCGACTTCATGTTCGAGGACCTGGAGCTGCCCAACCTGGTCAAGAAGCAGCTGACCGGTACCGATACCTTCAAGACGGTCCGCGCCGGCATCAGCAACGAGGGCAACCCCGCCCGCATCAACATCATCCGCACCTTGCGCGCCTCCCATGCGCGACGCATTGCCCTTTCCGGCGGCAGTCGCAACAAGCTGCGCGAAGCCAAGGCGGAGCTGGCGCGGCTGCGGGTGGAGGAACCCGACAATCTGGGCGACATCCAGGCACTGGAGGCCGAGATCGAGCGGCTGCGTGCGCGCATCGACAAGGTGCCCTTCCTCGACACCTTCGACCTCAAGTACAACCTGCTGTCCAAGCAGCCCAGTCCCAGCTCCAAGGCGGTGATGTTCTGCCTGATGGACGTCTCCGGCTCCATGACCCAGGCCACCAAGGACATCGCCAAGCGCTTCTACATCCTGCTCTACCTGTTTCTCAAGCGTAACTACGAGCGCATTGAGGTGGTATTCATCCGGCACCACACCAGTGCCAAGGAAGTGGACGAGGAAGAGTTCTTCTACTCCCGGGAAACCGGCGGCACCATCGTCTCCAGCGCCCTCAAGCTGATGCAGGAGGTCATGGCCGAGCGCTATCCGGTCAACGAGTGGAATCTCTATGCCGCCCAGGCCTCCGACGGCGACAACTGGAACGACGACTCGCCCCTCTGCCGAGAGATCCTGACCAAGCAGATTCTGCCGTTCATGCAGTACTACACCTATGTAGAGATCACCCCGCGCGAGCACCAGGCGCTGTGGTACGAATACGAGAACGTCCGCGGCGCCTTCCCGGATTCCTTCTCGCAGCAGCAGATCGTCTCGGCGGGGGATATCTATCCCGTGTTCCGCGAACTGTTCCAGCGGAGACTCGTGTCATGAAACGTGAGCCCATCTCCACCGGCTCGGAATGGACCTTCGAGCTGATCCAGACCTACGACCGGGAGATCGCCCGGATCGCCAAGCGCTATGCGCTGGACACCTACCCCAACCAGATCGAGGTGATCACCGCCGAGCAGATGATGGATGCCTATGCGTCCGTCGGCATGCCCATCGGCTACAACCACTGGTCCTATGGCAAGCACTTCCTGCACACCGAGAAGCACTACAGCCGTGGCCAGATGGGCCTGGCCTACGAGATCGTGATCAATTCCGATCCCTGCATCGCCTACCTCATGGAAGAGAACACCATGACCATGCAGGCGCTGGTGATCGCCCATGCTTGCTACGGTCACAACAGCTTCTTCAAGGGCAACTACCTGTTCCGCACCTGGACCGACGCCAGCTCCATCATCGACTACCTGGTGTTCGCCAAGCAGTACATCACCCAGTGCGAGGAGCGCCATGGCATCGATGCCGTGGAAGAACTGCTGGACTCCTGCCATGCGCTGATGAACTACGGGGTGGATCGCTACAAGCGGCCTTATCCCATCTCCGCCGCCGAAGAACGCCAGCGGCAGAAGGAGCGCGAAGAGCAGTTGCAGCGGCAGGTCAACGACCTCTGGCGGACCATTCCCAAGATGGCCGGCAAGGAGTCGCATGACGAAGGGGCGCGCTTCCCTAGCGAACCCCAGGAAAACATCCTCTATTTCGTGGAAAAGCACGCGCCGCTGCTGGAGCCCTGGCAGCGCGAAGTGATCCGCATCGTGCGCAAGATCGCCCAGTACTTCTATCCCCAGCGCCAGACCCAGGTGATGAACGAAGGCTGGGCCACCTTCTGGCACTACACCCTGCTCAACGATCTCTACGACGAGGGCCTGGTCACCGAAGGCTTCATGTTCGAATTCCTGCAATCCCACGCCGGGGTGATCTACCAGCCGGGCTTCGACAGTCCCTACTACAGCGGCATCAACCCCTACACCCTGGGCTTCGCCATGTTCCGCGACATCCGGCGCATCTGCGAGGACCCCACGGAGGAAGACCGCCGCTGGTTCCCCGACATCGCGGGCAGCGACTGGCTGGCCACGGTCACCTTCGCCATGAAGAGCTTCAAGGACGAAAGCTTCATCCTGCAGTACCTCTCGCCCAAGGTGATCCGTGACCTCAAGCTGTTCAGCATCCTCGATGACGACCAGCGCGACGAACTGGAGGTGGCGGCCATCCACGACGACGGCGGCTATCGCCTGATCCGCGAGCAACTCGCCGCCCAGTACAACCTGGGCAATCGCGAGCCCAATGTGCAGATCTGGAACGTGGACCGGCGTGGCGATCGTTCGCTCACCCTTCGCCATTTCCAGCATGACCGCAAGCCGCTGGGCAATTCCACGGACGAGGTGCTCAAGCACTTGCACCGACTCTGGGGGTTCGACATTCGTCTGGAAAGCATGAGGGGCGAAGATGTCACCCACAGCTTCCAGGTTCCGCCCCGCCACGAGAGCCGCGACCATGACCGGCGGCTGGATCTGGCTTCGCCGATCTGAGCCGAGCCAGGCTTTCGGGCTATCCTAGACCTCCGCAAGGAGGTCTTTTTCTATGCAAATCTATAAGGTGGGCGGCGCCGTGCGCGATCGCCTGCTCGGCCGGCCGGTGACCGAAGTCGACTGGGTCGTGGTGGGCGCCACTGCCGAGGCCCTGGCTGCCCAGGGTTATCGTCCCGTGGGTGCCGACTTCCCGGTGTTCCTGCATCCCCGGACCGGCGAGGAATACGCCCTCGCCCGTACCGAACGCAAGAGCGGGCGCGGCTATGGTGGCTTCACCTTTCACGCCGCACCCGACGTCACCCTGGAACAGGATCTGATCCGCCGCGACCTGACCGTCAACGCCATGGCCGAAGACGACGATGGCCAGGTCATCGACCCCTATGGCGGGCGCGCGGATCTTCAGGCACGCCTGTTGCGCCACGTCTCGCCTGCCTTCGCCGAAGATCCATTGCGGGTGCTACGCGTTGCCCGTTTCGCCGCCCGCTATTGCAGCCTGGGTTTCCAGGTGGCGCCCGAAACGCTGCTGCTGATGCAGGAGATGGTCGCCAGCGGCGAGCTGGATGCCCTGACCGCCGAGCGGTTGTGGAAGGAAATCTCGCGCGCCCTACTCGAAGAGCGGCCCGATGTCTTCATCCGGGTGCTGCACGATTGTGGCGCCCTGACTGCGCTGCTGCCGGAGGTGGCTGCCGGGTCCGCTGGCGAGCAGCCAGAGCCGGGCGCCCGGGTCTATGCCACCCTGCGCCAGAGCGCCGAGGTCCAGGCCTCGCTGAGCGTACGCTGGGCCTGCCTGTTGCTGGACGTACCGGAAGAGCAGCACGCGGCCATCAACGCCCGCCTCAAGGTCCCGCGTGATCCCGCCGAGCTGGCATTGCTGCTGGCACGTCATAGACCCACGGCCCTACGGGCCCGGCAGCTGACGCCGGAGGCCTGGTTCGAGCTGCTGCAGGGTTTCGATGTGCTGCGCCGCCCGGCGCGCTTCGAGGAATTCCTCCAGGCCTGCGCCTGTGCGGCGGCAGTCAGGACCGAAGAAGGCGAGCCACCGCTGGCCTTGCTGCGTCAAGCAGCCGAGGTGTTGCGTGGAGTCGAGGTCCAACCCCTGGTCGCCCAGGGCTTCAAGGGCGCGGCTCTGGGCGAGGCGCTCAAACAGGCCCGCATCGACGCCCTGGCCCAGCTTTCGTAAGTTGGCGCTGAGCACAGCGCAGCTCTTCCCCAGCGACCCTCACCCCAACCCTCTCCCTGAGGGAGAGGGGGTTGTCCGAGCGAAGCGGAGCCTGTGTGAGAGCCGTAGCGTGGAAAACGGCGCAGCCTTTTCCACTGGGGAGCCTTCGCGAGGCGTGCCCTCACCCCAGCCCCTCTCCCAAAGGGAGAGGGGGGAAGAGCTCCCGTAGGTTGGGTTGAGCGCAGCGAAGCCCAACGACCGCCGCGCTATACCCGATCGGCGTTGAGCAGCGTCGCCGGTGTCAACTCGACATCCTTCCAGCGGAACGCCACCGGCCGCAGCACCTGAGTGGTCTGGCCACGCATCTCCTGCCACAGCTCTTCAAAGCGCCGACCGTTGTCCGGATGCCGCCGCTCGCCGGCCAACAGGGCCAGCGGCCAGAGCACGAAGGCGTTGCGCAGGATCTCGGCGCGCGGCAGGGTCAGGCCGGCGAACTCGCCGGTCAGGTCGCCATGCAGCAGGATGTCGATGTCCAGCGGCAGGCCCTGGCGATCCGGCGCATAGCGACCGCTGCGGGTTTCGATGGCCTTGAGTCTCTGACTCAGGGCCGCCGGGTCGAGCGCCGTGTCGCCCGCCACCACCAGATTGAAGAAGGGCGCGCTGCGGATACCCACGGCTTCGCTTTCGAAGACCGGCGAGCACTGCATGGCGGTCAGCAGCGTCGCGAGCTCGTCCAGGGCCATGCCCAGGTGCTGCTCGCGCTGGATATTGCTGCCCAGCCCCAGATAGACCCGAGTCACGCCTGCCCCCGCTCGATCTCCACGCCCACGCCACGGGCGGTCGGCACCGCGCCGGGCTTGGTGATGCGCAGGCGCAGCCAGGGCAGCTTGAATTCCGCCTGCAACAGGGCGGCCAGGCGCTCGGCAAAGGTCTCCACCAACTCGAAGGCGGTCTCGTGGGCGAAGACGGTGATGCGCTCGGCCACCGCCGCATAGTTCAGGGTGTGTTCGAGTTCGTCGTTCGCCGCCGCCGCGCGGATATCCCAGCCCATGGTGAGATCGATGCGCAGGCACTGGCGGATGTCACGCTCCCAGTCATACACCCCTATCACGGTGTCGACCTCGAGTCCCTCGATGAAAACCTTGTCCACTGCCTTTGCCTCGCACCTTTGCCGTGCTCTGTGTGATCGTCACCGCCGGCCTATCGTCGGGCGGCGGGCTGTCGGTAGAATCGAGCCTTCTCCTGGCGCGGAACCCTACCATGTTCTGGCTGCTGCTCCTGCTGGCCTATCTGCTGGGCTCGCTGTCCTTCGCCGTGCTGCTCAGTCGCCTGTTCGGCACCCGCGACCCGCGTCACGACGGCTCCGGCAATCCCGGCGCCAGCAACATGCTGCGCCTGGCCGGGCGCAAGCTGGCGCTGCTGACCCTCGCCGGAGACCTGAGCAAGAGCCTGATTCCCGTGCTCATCGCCCAGCAGCTGGGGCTTTCGCCCCTGCAGCATGCCTGGATCGGGCTGGCCGCCGTGGTCGGCCACCTCTATCCGCTGTACTTCCATTTCCGCGGCGGCAAGGGCGTCGCCACCGCGGCCGGGCTGCTGCTCGGCCTCTATCCACCGGCGGCCCTGCTGGGGCTGGTGCTCTGGGCTGCGGTGTTCGCCAGTCTGCGGATCGCCTCCCTGGCATCGCTGGTAGCCGTGCTCGGCATCCTGCCGCTGTTCGCCTGGCAACGTGCGGATCTGCTGGCGCCCATGCTGCTGCTCGCCCTGCTCATCCTGATTCGCCACCGGCACAATCTGCGCGCCCTGCGCCAGGGCACCGAACGTCATTTTTGACCCTGGCGTCTCCCGGGGATTACCCGGCGACGCCCTTCGCCCGTCTCAGAGCGCCGCCAACTGCTCCATGGGCCAGCGTGCCTTGACGGCGATGGCCGGACCTTCCTGCTGACCAGCCAGCAGGCGCTGGCAACCGGCGTAGGCGATCATGGCGCCGTTGTCGGTGCAGAAGCGCGGCCGTGCATAGAAGACCTGGCCGCCCAGCTCGCCGAGCATCTGCTCCAGGTTCTGCCGCAGCGCCCGGTTGGCACTGACGCCACCGGCGATCACCAGCGACTTGAGCCCGGTCTGCTTCAGCGCGCGCTTGCACTTGATCGCCAGGGTCTCGACCACCGCCGTCTGGAAGGCCAGGGCGATGTCGCAGCGGGTCTGCTCGCTGTCGTCACCGGCCGCCCGGCAGCGCTGCCAGGTGGTGAGGGTAAAGGTCTTGAGGCCGCTGAAGCTGAAGTCCAGACCAGGCCGATCGGTCATGGGCCGCGGAAAGACGAACCGCCCCACGACGCCACGCTCGGCCAGACGGGCGATCTCCGGTCCACCGGGATAGCTCAGGCCCAGCAGCTTGGCGGTCTTGTCGAAGGCCTCACCGGCGGCATCGTCCAGGGACTCGCCCAGCACGCTGTAGCGGCCGATGCCATCGACCCGCACCAGCTGGGTATGGCCACCGGACACCAGCAGGGCGACGAAGGGGAATTGCGGCGGCTGCTCTTCGAGCATGGGCGCCAGCAGATGACCTTCCATATGGTGGACGCCCAGGGCAGGCACGCCCCAGGCCAGCGCCAGCGCCTGGGCGCAGGCCGCACCCACCAGCAGGGCGCCGACCAGGCCGGGGCCGGCGGTATAGGCGATGGCGTCCACGTCCGCGGGACGGCTGCCCGCCTCTTCCAGCACATCGCGGATCAGCGGCAGCATGCGCTTGACGTGATCGCGCGAGGCCAGCTCCGGTACCACGCCACCGTAGACGCGATGCAGATCGATCTGGCTGAACAGCGCATCGGCCAGCAGGCCGCGCTCGCTGTCGTAGAGGGCGACGCCGGTTTCATCGCAGGACGTTTCCAGTCCCAGAACACGCATGGAGATAAGCCTTCGAGGGTATAGAATGTCAGGCTGCGCATGATAAGCGCCGCTTCCGGCACCGGCCAGCGCTTTTCGTCCGCCGGGGGTTGGCAGCGGGGCAGTTGAAGCGTTACTATCCGCAACCCTTAAAAACCGACGCTTCCCGTGCCCTTTTGCCGCTAGCGTTGGATTAAACCTCGGTAAATTTGAAGGTACGACCTGGATGCCCAACGTCAAAGTCAAAGAAAACGAACCCTTCGACGTAGCGCTGCGTCGTTTCAAGCGTTCCTGCGAGAAGGCCGGTGTACTGGCCGAAGTTCGTAGCCGCGAGTTCTACGAAAAGCCCACCGCCGAGCGCAAGCGTAAAGCTGCCGCCGCGGTCAAGCGCCACGCCAAGAAAGTACAGCGCGAGCAGCGCCGTCGCGAGCGTCTGTACTGAGTTACCGCGCTTCTCTGGCGTCATCAAACAACCCGACCTCTGGTCGGGTTGTCTGTTTCTGGCCTTCCCGCTTCGCCCAGGCGCCCGCTGGCGCTAGACTCTCCTCCTGGCCATCTGGCCTGCCTCACCCTCCGCTCTTCGCTCCTCTATCCAGACGCTGACCATGGCCGGACTCATCCCGCAAGGCTTCATTGACGACCTGCTCAACCGCACCGACATCGTCGAAGTGGTGGGCGCACGGGTGAAGCTCAAGAAGGCCGGCAAGAACTGGATGGCCTGTTGCCCCTTCCATAACGAGAAGACACCCTCCTTCAGCGTCAGCCCCGACAAGCAGTTCTACTACTGCTTCGGCTGCGGCGCCGGCGGCAACGCCCTGGGCTTCATCATGGACCACGACAACCTCGAATTTCCCGAGGCGGTCGAGGAACTGGCCAAGAAGGCCGGCGTGGACGTGCCGCGCGAAGAGAGCGGCGGGCGGCGCAAACCGCGGCAACCCACCGACTCGCCGCTCTATCCGCTGCTGGCCGCGGCCGCCGAATTCTATCGCCTGGCGCTGCGCAACCATCCCAAGCGCCAGGCGGCGGTGGACTACCTGAAGAAGCGCGGCCTCACCGGCGAGATCGCCCGGGACTTCGGCCTGGGCTTCGCCCCGCCGGGCTGGGACAACCTGGGCAAGCACCTGGGTGGCGACGACCTGCAGCAGAAGGCCATGCTCGATGCCGGCCTGCTGGTGGAGAACGCCGAGAGCGGCAAGCGCTACGATCGCTTTCGCGACCGGGTGATCTTCCCGATCCGCGACAGCCGGGGCCGGGTGATCGCCTTTGGTGGCCGGGTACTGGGCGACGACAAGCCCAAGTACCTCAACTCGCCGGAAACCCCGGTCTTCCACAAGGGCCAGGAACTCTACGGCCTGTTCGAGGCACGCAAGCACAACCGCGACCTGGACGAGATCCTCGTCGTGGAAGGCTACATGGACGTCATCGCCCTGGCCCAGCAGGGCATCCGCAATGCCGTGGCCACCCTGGGCACCGCCACCAGCGAAGAGCACATCAAGCGGCTGTTCCGCATCGTGCCGAGCATCCTGTTCTGCTTCGACGGCGACCAGGCCGGCCGCAGCGCCGCCTGGCGCGCCCTGGAATCGGCCCTGCCGGTGCTCAAGGACGGCTTCCGGGTGCGCTTCCTGTTCCTGCCCGAAGGCGAGGACCCCGACACCCTGGTGCGCGCCGAGGGGGCGGATGCCTTCCAGGCGCGCTTCGTCCAGCAGGCCCAGCCGCTGGCCGAGTATTTCTTCCAGCAACTGATGATCGAAGCGGACCCGGCCACCCTGGAGGGCAAGGCGCACCTGGCCACCCTGGCGGCGCCGCTGATCGAGAAGATTCCCGGCAACAACCTGCGCCTGCTGATGCGCCAGCGCCTGAGCGAACTCACCGGTCTCGGCAACGACGCCCTGAGCCAGCTGGCACCGTCCGCACCGGCGCAGGATGCGCCACCCATGGACTATGGCGACTACGCCTACGCCTATGCCGAGGAAGCGCCGGCGCAGCAGCAGTGGACGCCACGCCGCGAGGGCAAGGGCGGGCGCGATGGCAAGGGCTGGAAAAAGGATTTCAACGGCAAGGGCGGCGGCGAACGGGCACCCCGCCAGCCACCGGTCAAGGTGGAGACCCCGGTGCTGGCCGCGCTGCGTAGCCTGCTGCACCACCCGAATCTGGCCCAGGCGGTACAGGACGCCCGCAACCTGGCGGAGGAAAGCGATCAGTACGCCCAGCTGCTGGTCGCCCTGGTCGAGGCGCTGCAGAAGAAGCCGGGACAGAGCACTCTGGCGCTCATCGCCCGCTGGCACGGCACCGAACAGGGGCGACTGCTGCGCGCCCTGGCGGAAAAAGAGTGGCTGATTGCCGGCGACAACCTTGAACAACAGTTTTTCGACACCATAACGAGGTTAGCCGCCAGCCAGCGTGATCGCTCGCTGGAGCAACTCCTACGCAAGGCGCGACAGAGCGAACTGAGCTCCGAAGACAAGGACCGCCTACGCGAACTCCTCAGCCGTCCGGCGGGGTCCGTGACCTAACTGGCACGACCACCGTCTAACCGGCTATAATGTTCAGCTATTTTTGCCCGCCTAAGCCTTCAGTGGAAGGGTACCTATGTCCGGAAAAGCGCAACAGCAATCCCGTCTGAAAGAATTGATCGCCCGCGGTCGTGAGCAGGGTTACCTGACTTACGCGGAGGTCAATGACCACCTACCGGAGGATATTTCAGATCCGGAACAGGTGGAAGACATCATCCGCATGATCAATGACATGGGGATCAACGTATTCGAGACCGCGCCGGACGCTGATGCCCTGCTGCTGGCGGAAACCGATACCGACGAAGCCGCCGCCGAAGAAGCCGCCGCCGCCCTGGCCGCAGTGGAAAGCGATGTCGGCCGTACCACCGACCCGGTGCGCATGTACATGCGTGAAATGGGTACCGTGGAGCTGCTGACTCGCGAAGGCGAGATCGAGATCGCCAAGCGCATCGAGGAAGGCATCCGCGAAGTCATGGGCGCCATCGCCCAGTTCCCGGGTACCGTCGACTACATCCTCAGCGAATACACCCGCGTGACCACCGAAGGCGGTCGCCTGTCCGACGTCCTCGCCGGCTACATCGATCCCGACGACGGCAGCCTGCCGAACGAGAGCGAGGTCCTGCCCGTCCCGAACAAGGCTACCGATGCCAAGGCCGTGGACGACGAGAAGGACGACGAGGAAGAGAGCGACGACGCCGACGAGGAAGAAGGCGACGGCGGTCCGGATCCGGAAGAGGCTCGCCTGCGTTTCGGCGCAGTCGCCGAGCAGCTGGAAAAGACCAAGAAGGTGCTGAAGAAGCACGGCCGCGACAACGACCACGCTGTGGAAGAATTCGTCGCCCTGGCCCTGCTGTTCTCGCCGATCAAGCTGGTGCCCAAGCAGTACGAAGCCCTGGTGATCCGCGTGCGCGAATCCCTGGAGCGGGTGCGTGGCCTCGAGCGCGCCATCATGCAGCTCGCCGTGCGCGATGCGCGCATGCCGCGTGCCGATTTCCTGCGCCACTTCCCTGGCAACGAGACCAACACCGAATGGACCGCCGGCCTGCTCAAGGGCAAGCCTAAGTACGCCGAAGGTCTCGAGCGCTTCCAGGCCGACATCAAGGCCAAGCAGGCCCAGCTGGCCGAGCTGGAGCGTGACTACGAGCTGAAAGTCTCGCAGATCAAGGACATCAACCGCGCCATGTCCATCGGCGAGGCCAAGGCCCGCCGCGCCAAGAAGGAAATGGTCGAGGCGAACCTGCGCCTGGTGATCTCCATCGCCAAGAAGTACACCAACCGTGGTCTGCAATTCCTCGATCTGATCCAGGAAGGCAACATCGGCCTGATGAAGGCGGTGGACAAGTTCGAATACCGCCGTGGCTACAAGTTCTCCACCTATGCCACCTGGTGGATTCGCCAGGCCATCACCCGCTCCATCGCCGACCAGGCGCGCACCATCCGGATTCCGGTGCACATGATCGAGACGATCAACAAGCTGAACCGGATCTCCCGCCAGATGCTGCAGGAGATGGGTCGCGAGCCGACCCCGGAAGAGCTGGGCGAGCGCATGGAGATGCCCGAGGACAAGATCCGCAAGGTACTCAAGATCGCCAAGGAGCCGATCTCCATGGAGACGCCCATCGGCGACGACGAGGATTCGCACCTGGGCGATTTCATCGAGGACAGCTCCATGCAGTCCCCGATCGAAGTGGCCACCAGCGAAAGCCTCAAGGAAGCCACGCGCGACGTGCTCTCCGGCCTCACCGCCCGTGAAGCCAAGGTCCTGCGCATGCGTTTCGGCATCGACATGAACACCGACCACACCCTCGAGGAAGTGGGCAAGCAGTTCGACGTCACCCGCGAGCGTATCCGCCAGATCGAAGCCAAGGCCCTGCGCAAGCTGCGCCACCCGTCCCGCAGCGAACACCTGCGCTCCTTCCTCGACGAGTAAGACGTAGCCGCTGCACCAGAAAACCGGAGCCCAGGCTCCGGTTTTTTTATGCCCGACAAGGGTTTGGCGATCCCCGCCACCCCCGGTATACTCCACCGCGCTATAGGGCCTATAGCTCAGTTGGTTAGAGCAGAGGACTCATAATCCTTTGGTCCACGGTTCGAGTCCGTGTGGGCCCACCAGCTTTCAGGAGCCGCGCGTTGCGCGGCTTTTTTGTGTCTGCAAATCGCTCTTCACGCTTTGGGCACTCAGACGTGCAAAAGCGCCAGTATCCCAACCGCGACCCCTCCCCCTGCCACCCCATACACCGCGGCCTGCAACCAGCGCCGTCGCGTCAGCAGGGTGATGGCGGCCAGGGAGATGGCGACCTGCATCAGCATGGTGGCCTGGGCCCAGCGGTGATGGCGGTGGAGCTGGGTTTCGCTCAGGGCTTCGTTGGCCATGACCTTTTCCTCCAGTGCTTCGGCCTTGGTACGGATCTCGGCCTTTTGCTGAGCGTAGCGCTGGCTGTCCTGGGTGAAGCGTTGGGCGGTGTCGGGGTTGGTCGCGAGGGCAGCGCCCAAGTCGGCGAGGTTCTGCTTTTCGCCCTTGGCCTGGTAGTAGCCCCACTGGTTGGCGGCTTCTGTCTTGGCGATGGCTTCTTCGTTCTTGTAGTAGAGCGCCAGGCTCTCGGCGTTGCCGCCCTGGTAGGCGCAGAGGGCGCCTAGCGTCGCCAGGATGGCGGTGGTGACGGCGATGCGGCCGGTGAGGCTGTCGCGGCGATGGGCGCCGCGGGCGGCGTGTTCCACCTCGTGGTCGTGGGGGCCGTGGACTTCGTATTCGCTGGACAAGACTCAGCTCCGCTGCGGATTCCTGCGGCGAGGCTAGCCCAGTCGGCTTAAGGCCTTCTTAAGACTAGGGCAGCCGCGCCTGCAGCCAGCGGCGCAGCGGACCGGCCACCCAGCGCTGCATGGCCAGGCCGAGCAGGACGATGAGCACCAGGTGCAGCGGCAGCATCCAGCCGGGAATGGGGATAGGCAGCGCCAGCACCTCGCCGACGTCTTCGGCCAGGTCTTCGAGGCTGTCGCCGGCCAGGTGCATCCAGCCCAGCAGGGTGCGGGTCCAGGGTTCGAGCACGCCGATCAGTGGGGTGTGGACGGCGAAGATGCACAGCGAGGCCTCGCCGAGGCGCTGGGCCAGGCGGCGCACGCCGGCGCGGCCGGGTTCGCCGAAGGTGGCGCAGGCCAGCAGCACCGCAGCCTGGAAGGGCGTCAGCAGGCCATTGTGGACCAGGTAGAACCAGCGGCGGCCATCACCCTCCAGCAGCAGGGCGCCCAGCCAAAGGCCGGTCAGGCCGAACAGCAGCAGCGGCACGCGCAGGCGCTGGGTCGTCTCGGCTACCCAGGGCTCCTGCACGGCGCGATAGAGGAGGATGCCGAGCAGGAATTCCGGCAGGCGGATCAGCGGATTGCGGTGGATGACGCCCACGGTGACGGTATCGAAGGCCTGGGCCCAGGTGGCCACCAGCGGGCCGAGCAGATAGAGCCCCCAGAGCACGGCGGCAGCCAGGGCCCAGCGACGCAGGCGCATCAGTCGCGGGCCGAGCAGCGGGAACAGCAGGTAGAAGAACAGCAGCGCCGAGATCGACCAGGCGGCGCCGTTGAGCCAGAGAAAGCGCGGTTCCCAGGATTGCAGCAGGAGCAGTTGCAGGAGCACGTGGGTAGTGGCGGCCAGCCAGGACAGCGGCAGCATCTCGTCCAGCGTGCTGCCCTCCTCCAGCTGCAGATAGGGGTGCTGGTTGTAGTAGACCGGCACCCCGTGTTCCAGCCAGGAATCCTGGGACAGCCAGTAGGACAGCCCTAGCGCGACCAGCAGGGTCAGCAGGTGGATGGGATAGAGGTTGCACAGCCGCCGCAGGACGAAGCCACGGGAGCTGCCCTTGAGCGCGCCCTGGCGATCCAGGCTGACGTGGGCCAGCAGGAAACCGGAGAGCAGGAAGAAGGTGCTGGTGGCGAAGAAGCCCATGCCGGCCAGGCGGCGGAAGGCATCCGGCAGATCGCTGTAGAGCCCGCCCAGGTGGTAGACGACCATGTACAGCGCCATGAGGAATCTCAGCCATTCCAGGCCGTAGTAACGGGCAGTGGGGCGGCTTGCGGTTGAAGAGGTCATGGCGGCGGTTTACGGCGGATAAGATCTGATTATAAGCCGCCTGGGCGTGAGCCCTGCCGATGTTCATGACAAAAGCATGACAACCGATTTCCCAAGGTTGCCATGCACCGCTCAGGACGCCGCAGTCCGAAAGTCCTGCCGTGTCTTAAACCGGGACCGCTTCAGCCGGCGAAGGCAGGCTCCGGCAACCCCTGCACGCCGGGGTCCAGGGCGAACAGACCACCCGCCAGCGGCTGATCGCTCAGATCGCCACCCGGACGGATGGAGGTCACGAACAGGGTGTCCAGGTTGCGTCCGCCAAAGGCGCACATGGCCGGCTTCTTGACGGGCACGGCCAGGGAGCGATCGAGGCGGCCGTCGGGCGTGAAGCGATGTATCAGGCCGGCATCGTTGCCGCAGATCCAGTAGCAGCCGTCGACATCCACCGCGGCGCCGTCGGGCCGGCCGGGATGGGCGTTCATGTCGACGAACAGTCGCCGATTGCTGGGTGTGCCCGAGTCGGGATCGTAGTCGAACGCCCAGATCAGCTGGCGGCTGGGATGGGAGTCGGACAGATAGAGGGTGCGACCATCGGGGCTCAGGGCCAGGCCGTTGGGCACGATGAGGTCGTCCAGCAGCAGCCGGGCGCCGTCGCCGGCCGTATGGCTGTAGAGGCGCCCAGCCGGGGCGCCCTGCGCCATGTCCTGCACCATGGTGCCCACCAGGAAGCGGCCCTGGCGATCGCAGCGACCGTCGTTGCATCGCATCGCCGGCTGGGCATGGTCGAGAGCGATCAGGCGCTCGCCGCTGAGTTGGCCGGACGCCTTGGCCTGCAGGGCGAAGAGGCCGCTTTCCAGGCCGGCGAGCCAGCCGCCGCCTGCACGGGCGGCGATGCAGGCGAGCATTTCCGGCGCGCTCCAGCTGTCCAGCACATCTGTCGGGGTCCAGCGATGCAGCCGTTTGGCCGGGATATCGACCCAGTAGAGCGCCTGTTCGGCAACGTGCCAGACCGGGCACTCCCCTGTGGCGTTGCGGGCATCGACGAGCAATTCGGCAGTCATGGCGGCCCTCCTCAGTCGTCGAAGGGACCGGTGGCGACGAAGGCACCACCCTGGTAGACCATCGACGGATCGTCCGCCGCCGGCATGGGCTGGGCCTCGACCTTGGCGCGGAATTGCTCGGAGTTGTCCTTGGGCTGGAAGCCCAGGTGCGCGGCCAGGCGGTTGTCCCACCAGCTGTCGCGATTGTCGGAGGCGCCATAGACGATGGTGTGGCCGACGTCGGGGGTGGTCAGGCTGCGCAGGATGAGATCGGTCAGGTCTTCGTAGCTCAGCCAGGTGGCGAGCATGCGGCGATTCTGCGCCTCGGGGAAGGAGGAGCCGATGCGGATGCTCACCGTCTCGATGCCATAGCGATCGAAATAGAAGGTCGCCAGGTCTTCGCCGAAGGCCTTGGACAGGCCGTAGTAGCTGTCCGGACGCTGGGGCACGCTGGCGTCGATGCGCTGGTCCTGGCGATAGAAGCCGATGACATGGTTGGAGCTGGCGAAGACGACGCGCTTCACCCCATGACGCCGTGCGGCCTCATAGAGGTTGAAGGTGCCGCGGATATTGGCTTCGAGGATGGGTTCGAAGGCGTGCTCGGTGGAGATGCCGCCAAAATGCAGGATGGCATCGACGCCTTCCACCAGGTCATGGACGCCAGCCTTGTCCGCCAGGTCGCAGGTCACCACCTCTTCCGCTGGTCCCTGGGCCGCATCCATCGGCGCGATGTCGGACAGCCGCAGGATCTCGGCATGGGGCTTGAGCCGCTGGCGCAGCTCCTTGCCCAGGCCGCCGGCAGCGCCGGTCAGCAGCAGACGATGAAAAGGTGACGAGGAGACTTCGGACATGAGCGGGCGCCTTCTTATGGAGTTATCTGGCAAGAGGTACGACATCCCACCTCTTTTCGCGATTCTCGCGGGCGCCTGGGGTCCTGTCAATGCTGCCTAGGTCGGCAGGCAGGGCAGCCGCAGGCGGAAGGTCGCGCCCTGCCCGGCGATGCTTTCCACGTGCAGGCTGCCATGGTGCGCCTTGACGATCTGGTCGGCGATATAGAGGCCCAGGCCCAGGCCGGCGATGTTCTCGGTGCCGCTGGCGCGCTCGAACTGGCGGAAGATCAGCGCCTGGTGCTCCACCGGGATGCCGATGCCATGGTCCTTGACGCTCAACTCCACGTCGGCACCATCGCTGCGCAGGGAAATCTCCACCGGACGCCCGGCGCCGTATCTCATGGCGTTGGTCAGCAGGTTGGTGATCACCTGCTCGATGCGGAATTCATCCCAGTAACCGGGCGCCGGGCCTTCCGCGTGCAGCTCCACCGGGCAACCGGCGGCGGCGAATTGCGAGGCGAAGCTGTCGACCACGGTGTTGACCAGGGCGGCGAGGTCGCACTGCGAGGGGCGGATGGACAGCTTGCCGGTGCGGATCCGCGAGATGTCGAGCATGTCGTCGATCAGGTGCACCAGGCGCTGGATCTGCCGCTCGTCGCGCTCGGCCATGCCGGCCAGCTTGTCGGGGGTGAAGGCCTCCAGCTTGCCCTTGTCCAGGTACATGCGGCGCAGCTGGGCTTCGAGCATCAGGGTGTTGAGCGGCGTCTTGAGCTCGTGGGAGACCATGGACATGAAGTCGTCACGGGTACGGACCGCCTGCTGCAGCTCGACTTGGGTCTGGCGCAATTCGGCGAGCAGGATCTCCTGCTCCTGGCGACTCTGCTCCAGGGCCACCAATTGCTCGGCCAAGCGTTTGCGGTGCCAGTAGAGATCGACGAAGACCCGGGTCTTGCTCTTGACCGCATGGACATCGAGGGGCTTGTGCAGGAAGTCCACCGCACCGCTCTCGTAGCCCTTGAAGGCGTAGTTGAGGTCGCGGCCGGCGGCGCTGACGAAGACGATGGGGATGTGCCGGGTCTTTTCCAGGCCGCGCATCATCTCCGCCAGTTCGAAGCCGTTCATGCCCGGCATCTGCACATCGAGGATCGCCAGGGCGAATTCGTGCATCAGCAGGAGCTCCAGCGCGGCCTCCGCAGAGCTGGCCTGGAAGATCTCCAGCGCCTCGCTGCGCAGCAGGGCTTCCAGTGCCAGGAGATTTTCCGGCAGGTCGTCTACGAGCAGGAGCTTCGCCTGCTCGACGGGTACTTCAGCCATGGTCGCGTTCCAGCTCGATGAGCAATAGATGGATGCCCGGCACATCCAGCACGAAATCCGGGTGGAATCTCTTTAGCGCCGCCTCGGGCATGGTCGGCACCTCGGCCGACTGCGGCGACTGGACGACGGTGACCGCTCCATTCTGAGCCAGGGCGTACAGGCCGCTGGCGCCGTCTTGGTTGGCGCCGGTGAGCAGGATGCCGCAGACCTGCTCGCCCAGGGCATCGGCCGCGCTTTCGAACAAGACATCGATGGACGGCCGGGAAAACTGCACCGGCTCGTCGCGTGACAGCGACAGGGTGAAGTCGTCCTCCACCAGCAGGTGATAGCCCGGCGGCGCGAAATACAGGCTGCCCGGCAGTATAGCGTCCTTGTCCTCGGCTTCGCGTACCCGCAAGGCCAGTCGCTGCTGAAACAGCTCGGCCAGGCGCGAATTGCGATCGTCCGGCAGGTGCAGCACCACCGCCAGCGGCAGGCGAAAACTGGCCGGCAGGGTCGAAAGCAGGCGCAGCAGCACCTGCAGCCCGCCGGCAGAGGCTCCGATGACAATGAGGCGCAACGGCTTCAGGGGCGGGAACATGCTAGAGCCTGCGGAACAGCCGTTCCTGCTTCACCACCGGCTCGAAGTGGCTGGCGTAGGCGGAGAAGTCCAGCGACTCCTTGCTGCCCAGGCCGAGAAAGCCGCGGTGGCTCAGGGACTCGTGAAACAGGCCGAGCGCCCGATTCTGCAGATTCTTGTTGAAGTAGATGAGCACGTTGCGGCAGGACACCAGCTGCGTCTCGGAAAAGACGCTGTCGGTGGCCAGGCTGTGGTCGGCGAAGGTCACGTTGGCGATCAGCGACTTGTCGAACAGGGCGCCGTCGTAGGCCGCGGTGTAATAGTCGGAAAACGCTCGGGTGCCGCCGGCCTTCTGGTAGCTGGCGGTGTAGGCGCGCATCCGCTCCAGCGGAAAGATGCCCTGGCGAGCCTTTTCCATGGAGCGCGGATTGATGTCGGTGGCATAGAAGAGCGTACGGTCGAGCAGCCCTTCCTCCTGGAACAGGATGGCCATGGAGAAGACTTCCTCGCCGGTGCTGCAGCCGGCGATCCATACCTTGAGCGAGGGATAGGTACGCAAGACCGGCACCACCTGCTGGCGCAGGGCGAGGAAGTAGCCCGGATCGCGAAACATCTCGCTCACCGGGATGGTGATGAATTGCAGCAGCTCGGCGAACAGCGCCGGATCACGCAGGACCCGCTCCTGCAGCATAGAGATGCTCGGGCAGTCGAAGCGCGTCAGCGCCTGCAGCACCCGCCGCTTGAGCGAGGCCTTAGAGTAATTGCGGAAGTCGTGGCTGTATCTCAGGAAGATGCCTTCCAGCAGCAACCTCAGCTCGATGTCCTGCAGCCGTTCGCTCATGACCTACAGCCGCTCCAGCGACGGCATCCAGACACGGATCAGCGAGAACAGCCGGTCCAGGTCGATGGGTTTGGCCAGGTAGTCGCTGGCACCGGCGGCGAGGCAGCGCTCCTGGTCATCCTTCATGGCCTTGGCGGTGATGGCGATGATCGGCAGCTTCTTCATGTGCGGCCGCTTGCGGATCTCGCGCATGGCTTCGTAGCCGTCCATCATCGGCATCATGATGTCCATCAGCACCAGGTCGATGGTGTCGCTGTTGTCGAGCTTCTCCAGCGCTTCCAGGCCGTTGCGGGCGATCTCCACCTTGGCGCCCTTCTGCTCCAGGGCACTGGTAAGGGCGAAGATGTTGCGCACGTCGTCATCTACCAGCAGCAGGGTGCGGCCGTCGAAGGCCTTTTCGCGGCTGCGGGCGCTTTCCAGCATGCGCTGGCGATCGAGCGGCATGTCGGCCTCGATCTTGTGCAGGAACAGGGTCACCTCGTCGAGCAGTCGCTCCGGCGAACGCGCGCCCTTGATGATGATGGAACGCGAATACTTGAGCAGCGCCGCTTCTTCGTCGCGGGTCAGGCTGCGACCGGTGTAGACGATCACCGGCGGGAAGGAGCAGATGTCTTCGCTGGCCATGCGCTGCAGCAGTTCGCCACCTTCCATGTCGGGCAGCTTGAGGTCGATGACCATGCAGTCGTAGACCTCGTCGCGCAGCAGTTCCAGGGCCTGGCTGCCCATCTCCACGGCGGTGATCTCCACATCCACGTCGCCGATCAGCTTGGCGATGCTGTCGCGCTGCAGGGCATCGTCTTCCACCAGCAGCACCCGCTTGATGCCGGCGGCGAACTTGGCTTCCAGCCGGGTGAAGGCCTCACGCAGGTCGTCGCGGGTGGTGGGCTTGATCGCGTAGCCGACCGCACCCATGTGCATGGCGGTCTCGATGCGATCCGAGGCCGAGACCACGTGCACCGGGATGTGCCGGGTCAGGGGATTTTCCTTGAGGCGCTCCAGCACCGTGAGACCGGAATGGTCCGGCAGTCCCATGTCCAGCAGGATGGCGTCGGGGCGGTACTCCAGCGCCGCGGCGAAGCCTTCCTCGGCGCGGTGGGCGATCAGGCAGCTGTACTTCAGCTCGTGGGCCAGATCGAAGAGGATCTGCGCGAAGGGCACCTCGTCCTCGATCACCAGCACTCGACGATCCGGATAGGGCCAGCTGTCCCGGTCGTCGGCAAAGGCCGACTCCACCGGCGCCGCTGCCTCGGTGACCGGCGGCGCTGCGGGCGGACGCGGGGTAGCGGCCAGGGTGGCGAAAGGCGCAGGTGCTGCAACCGGCGTGGTGGCCTGCGCCGGGGCCATGACCGGCGTCACGACCGGCGTCACCGGCAGACCGGGCGCGGCGGCTTCCTGATACTCCAGTGGCAGGTGCAGGGTGAAGGTACTGCCCTCGCCCGGCTGGCTGGTGACGCCCAGGGCGCCACCCAGCAGCAGCGCCAGGTCGCGGGAAATCGACAGCCCCAAGCCGGTGCCGCCGTAGCGACGGGTAATGGCGCCGTCCGCCTGGCGGAAGGCCTCGAAGATCAGCTCCTGCTGCTCGGCGGCGATGCCGATGCCGGTATCGCTCACGGCGAAGCTGGGCTGGCCGTCTTCCAGCGACAGGCGCAGGGTCACCTGGCCGTGCTCGGTGAACTTAAAGGCGTTGGACAGCAGGTTCTTGAGGATCTGCTCGACCCGCTGGCGATCGCTGAAGAAGGTCGGCGGCATCCGCTCGTCCAGCTCCACCACGAAGGCGACACCCTTGTTCTGGGCCACCGGCTCGAAGGCGGTCTTCAGGGCTTCCACCAGGCGGCGCACGGACATCTGCTCCGGGCGGATCTCCAGCATGCCGGCCTCGACCTTAGAGATGTCGAGGATGTCGTTGATCAGGGTGAGCAGGTCGTTGCCCGCCGAATAGATGGATTCGGCGTAGCGCACCTGCTCGGCACTCAGGTTGCCCACCGGGTTGTCCGCCAGCAGCTTGGACAGGATCAGCGAGCTGTTCAGCGGCGTACGCAATTCGTGGGACATGTTCGCCAGGAATTCGGACTTGTACTGGCTGGCCCGTTCCAGCTCGCGCGCCCGGTCTTCCAGCAGTTGCTGGGCTTCGTTGAGGCGATTGTTGCGGTCGTCCAGCACGTCGCGCTGCTGCAGCAGTTCCTGGGCCTGCTCGGAGAGTTGCTCGTTGGTCTGCTCAAGTTCGGCCTGCTGCTGCTCCAGATGAACCTGGGATTCCTTGAGCGCCTGGGACTGTTCTTCCAGCTCTTCGTTGGCGGTGCGCAGTTCTTCCTGCTGTACCTGGAGTTCTTCGTTGAGTTGCTGGGTTTCCGCCAGCACCTGCTGCAGCCGCTGGCGATAGCGCGCGGCCTCCACCGAAGAGCCGATGGAATCGGCGATCAGGGTCAGCAATTCTTCGTCCTGCGGACGCAGGGCGCGCAGGAAGCCCAGTTCGACCACACCATTCACCCGGCCATCGTTCTCGATGGGCACGATGAGCGCCGCGCTGGCCTGGCGCTCGCCCAGCGCCGAATTGACCTTGAGGTAGTCGAGGGGCAACTGGTCTAGCGCCATTAGGCGACCGTCCAGCACGGCCTGCCCGGCAAGACCTTCGCCCGGCGCCAGGCGCTGGCGACGGCGACGACCCTCGTCGTCGAGGGCGTAGTCGGCGACGCGCTCCAGGCTGCCGTCGTCGAGCCGTACATAGAGGGCACCGGCCGCGGCACCGAGATAGCGCGCCAGGAATTGCAGGATGCTTTGCCCCAGCGGCGCCAGCGTCGCCTGACCGATGACCGCTTCCGACAGCTGATTCTGGCCGGAGCGGAACCAGCTCTGTCGCTCAAGATTATCGGTGTGCTCGGCCTGTTGATCGAGCAGCCGGGTGTAGGTCGCGGAAAGCCGCATGAGTTCGCGGCGACCAAAGAAGGCCATGATGCCCGACAGCAGCAGGCTGACGACGAGGAAGGCCGCCACGAACACCACCGTCATGCGGCTGGCCGTCGCGGTACGCTCGGCGCGCATCTGCTCTTCGTAGGCGATGAAGTCGGTGTAGTCGCGGCGGATGCTGTCGATACGATTCTTGCCCTGGCCATCGCTCAGGGGGGTCTGGAAATCCCCCCCGGTGCGGCGCGCCTCGATCACCTGGCTGGCGTATTGGCGCCACTCTCGGTGTACCGCTTCGATCCGCTCCAGTCGGCGGATCTGCACGGCGCTGTCGCTGACCAGGTTCTTCAACTCATCCAGTTGCGGCTCGACATTGGGCAGGGCGCGCTCATAGGGCTGCAGGAACGCGGTGTTGCCGCTCAGCAGATAGCCGCGCATCCCGGTTTCCAGATCGACCACCAGGCGGAAGTTGGCGTTGGCCTCGCTGATGACACGGTCGGTGTGCTCGACCCACTGGGTGACCTTCAGCAGGTAATAGATGATGGCGATGAAGAAGATCGCGCTGAAGACACCGATGCTCAGCGGCAGGGAAAGATTGCGCTTGAGGATCTGGCTGAAGTGCTTCTGATCGAGGGGCGACTCGCGATTCATGGGGTCTGAAAGCCTTGTACGGGACAAAACGGTCGGCGACGGCAAAGCCTCGGCCTGCGGGGGGGTGTCGTCACTGACCGTGGCGCAACCGACGGTCGATCAAGGATATCGACACGGGTTGGCCGAAAGGCCTCGAACAGGACCATGGAAGGCGCATCCGCCTAGCACGGACGCTTGCCCTCCGGCCCCTTTCGCTCCGGTCGGCGCTGACCCTCGGGTCAGCCAGGCGATCGCGGCATTCGGGCCGCGATCAGACCGCTGGTTCAGCGACGGGCAATCACCCAGACGGCATGGATGATACCCGGAATGTAACCCAGCAGCGTCAGCAGGATGTTCAGCCAGAAGGCGCCGCCGAAGCCGACCTGAAGGAAGACGCCCACGGGTGGCAGGATGATGGCGAAGATGAGGCGGATGAGGTCCATTTCAGGCTCCAGTAGTGGGCAGGCAAGAAGATGCCTCTAAGACTGGCAGGGCCTGAATCAGGTTCCGGCAGGCAATAAAAAACCCCGCCGAAGCGGGGTTTCGCAGACTTAACCCGACATCCTTGTCAGGCCGCCAATCCTTGGCCATCTATCCCTGTAAGTCTCTGCCCGACATCCGTGCCGGGGGGCCATCCTGGCCATATTTCCTTGAAATCATCTGGAGCGCTGGGTACATCCTGTACCGCGATCCGATGGGTGTAGATTACGCAGCTATCAGAGACTAGGCGATGGCTTATCGCGGCGACGTGGTGTAAGCCAAAGCTTACACGACATGGCTTTTTACCTTGCTGGTCAACAGCTTAGAACGCCTCCTCGGCCAGGGCGTAGAGCGGCTGGGCGCCACTGCGCACGGCCGCAGCCAGGCTCAGGGTGCGCGGTAGCAGACGAGCGAAATAGAAACGCGCAGTGGCCAGCTTGGCTTCGGCGAAGGTCGCCTCCTGATCCGCCGCAGCGGCCGCCCCCCGGGCCCAGAGGTAGCCATAGGCGACATAGCCGAACAGGTGCAGGTAGTCCACCGAGGCTGCCCCCAGTTCGTGGGGATCGCTGGCGCCGGCCTGCAGCAGCCATTCGGTCGCCCCGTCCAGCTGATCCAGCGCCTGGCGCAGGGGTGCGGCGAATTCATTGTCCGCCGGCAGACCGCTCAGATAGCCATGGACCTCTTCACTGAAGGGCCGGTAGAGAGCACCGCGGCTGCCGGCCAGCTTGCGGCCGACCAGGTCGAGGGCCTGGATGCCGTTGGTGCCTTCGTAGATCTGGGTGATGCGCACGTCGCGCACCAGCTGCTCCTGGCCCCATTCACGGATGTAGCCATGACCGCCGAACACCTGCTGACCGGCGACGCAGAGTTCCAGGCCGAGATCGGTGAGGAAGCCCTTGGCCACCGGGGTGAGCAGCGCCACCAGGGCCTCGGCTCGCTCGCGCTCGGTCGGTTCGGGACTGTACTTGGCGGTGTCGAGCTGCAGGGCGACATAGCTGGAGAACAACCGGCCGCCTTCGTTCAGGGCCTTCATGGTCAGCAGCATGCGCCGCACATCGGGATGGACGATGATGGGATCGGCGTTCTTGGCGGCCTGCTGGATGCCGGCCGGCGAACGACTCTGCAGGCGCTCGCGGGCATAGGCCAGGGCATTCTGGTAGGAGCGCTCGCTCGAACCCAGGCCCTGGATGCCGACGCCCAGGCGCTCGTAGTTCATCATGGTGAACATGGCGGCCAGGCCCTTGTTGACCTCGCCCACCAGGTAGCCGACCGCGCCGTCGAAGTTCATCACGCAGGTGGCGGCGCCCTTGATGCCCATCTTGTGTTCCAGCGAACCACAGGCCACGGCGTTGCGCGCGCCCAGGGCACCCGCCTCGTCCACCAGGATCTTGGGCACCAGGAACAGCGAGATGCCCCGGGAACCAGCGGGGGCATCGGGCAGCTTGGCCAGCACCAGATGGATGATGTTCTCGGTGAGGTCGTGCTCGCCGGCGGTGATGAAGATCTTTGTGCCGGTGACCCGGTAGCTGCCGTCGATCTGGGGCTCGGCGCGGGTGCGGATCAGGCCCAGGTCGGTACCGGCATGGGGCTCGGTCAGGCACATGGAGCCGGCCCACTGGCCGCT
Organism: Pseudomonas aestiva; assembly: GCF_039908605.1. Lineage (NCBI taxonomy): Bacteria > Pseudomonadati > Pseudomonadota > Gammaproteobacteria > Pseudomonadales > Pseudomonadaceae > Pseudomonas > Pseudomonas aestiva. The sequence goes on from NZ_CP150916.1 coordinate 4,573,645, forward strand.
GTAGAGGTTGGGCAGATAGGCCTGCTTCAGTTCTGCGCTGCCATGGGCGTGCAGGGCCAGGCAGGCACCGGCGCTGAGCATCGGATAGAGGCCGAAGGCCAGGCAGCTGGCGTGCATCATTTCCTCGACCTGGGCGGTGAGCACCTTGGGCATGCCCATGCCGCCGTATTCGGGATCGCCACCGACCCCGACCCAGCCGCCTTCGGCAAAGGCCTGGTAAGCCTGGCGGAAGCCCTGGGGCGTGGTGACCTCGCCGTTTTGCCAGTGGCAGCCTTCCTCATCGGAATTGCGATTGAGTGGCGCCAGTTCCTGGGCGCACAGCTTGCCGGCTTCTTCGAGGATGGCATCGGCGGTCTCGCCGTCCACCACTTCGGCCAGGGCAGGCCACTGACTCCAGCGGTCCTTGACCTTGAGGACGGCATCCAGCACGAAACGGATATCGCGAAGCGGCGGGGTGTAGTCAGCCATGTCGAGTCTCCTCGGAAGGTGTTCTTGTCGGTATGACCCGAGTGTAAGACCGAACCGGAAGGGAGACATAGGTTCATGATCTGACCTGGCGGTCAGCCGATCGGAGGTCTGCAACGGCTGGATTTTCGCGCCCGCGAAAAAGCGAAAACCCCGCCGGAGCGGGGTTTTCAGTGGAGCTGCGACGGCTTAGTAGCCGAGGGCGAAGTCTTCCTCGGCCAGGGCCATCAGGCTGCCGGCGCCGGCCAGCAGCGCTTCGGCGTGGGCGCGGGTACGGGGCAGCAGGCGCTCATAGTAGAAGCGCGCGGTGGCCAGCTTGGCCTGGTAGAAGGCGGCCTCGTCGGTGCCGGCGGCCAGCTTCTCGGTCGCGACCCGGGCCATGTCCGCCCAGAAGTAGGCCAGGCAGACATATCCGGAGTACATCAGGTAGTCGACAGCGGCGGCACCCACCTCCTCGCGATCCTTCATGGCGGCCATGCCGACCTTGAGGGTGAGCTCGCCCCACTCCTTGTTCAGCTTGGCCAGCGGCTCGACGAAGGTCTTGAGTTCGGCGTTTTCGGCATTGGCCTGGCAGAACTTGTGCACCACCTTGGTGAAGGCCTTGAGCGATTCACCCTGGGTCATCAGCACCTTGCGACCCAGCAGGTCGATGGCCTGGATGCCGGTGGTGCCCTCGTAGAGCATGGCGATACGCGCATCGCGCAGGTTCTGCTCCATGCCCCATTCGGCGATGTAGCCGTGGCCACCATAGATCTGCACACCGTGGCTGGCCGCCTCGAAACCCACCTCGGTCATAAAGGCCTTGGCGATGGGGGTGAGGAAGGCCATCTGGGTCTCGACCTGCTGCTTCTGCTCCTCGTCCTGGCTGTACTTGAGGATATCCACCAGCTTGGCGGTGTAGTAGATCATCGCCCGGCTGCCCTCGGCGAAGGCCTTCATGGTCAGCAGCATGCGGCGCACGTCGGGGTGCACGATGATGGGATCGGCGGGCTTCTCGGGGGCCTTGGGACCGGTCAGGGATCTCATCTGCAGCCGCTCGCGGGCGTACTTCAGACCGCCCTGGAAGGCCACCTCGGCGTGGGCCAGGCCCTGCAGGGCGGTGCCGATGCGGGCGAAGTTCATGAAGGTGAACATGCAGTTCAAACCGCGATTCGGCGGGCCGATCAGGAAGCCGGTAGCGCCATCGAAGTTCATCACGCAGGTGGCGTTGCCGTGGATGCCCATCTTGTGTTCGAGGGAACCACAGTGCACGGCGTTGCGCTCGCCGGCCGCGCCGCTGGCGTCGGGCAGGCGCTTGGGCACGATGAACAGCGAGATGCCCTTGGTGCCGGCGGGGGCGTCGGGCAGACGGGCCAGCACGATGTGGACAATGTTCTCGGCCATGTCGTGTTCACCGGCGGAGATGAAGATCTTGGTGCCGGTGATGGCGTAGCTGCCGTCCGCGCGCGGCTCGGCCTTGGTGCGCAGCATGCCCAGGTCGGAACCGCAGTGGGGTTCGGTCAGGCACATGGTGCCGGTCCATTCGCCGGTCACCAACTTTTCCAGGTAGGTGTGCTTCTGCTCGTCGGTGCCGTGCTGCTCCAGGGTGTTCATGGCGCCGTGGGACAGGCCGGGGTACATGCCCCAGGACCAGTTGGCCTGGCCGACCATTTCCGACAGGGAGATGCCGAGGGACTCGGGCAGGCCCTGGCCACCGTGGGCCGGGTTGTGCGCCAGGCTCGGCCAGCCGCCCTCGACGAACTGGGCATAGGCTTCCTTGAAGCCATCGGGGGTCTTCACCCCCTCTTCGCTCCAGGTGCAGCCCTGCTGGTCGCCGATGCGATTGAGCGGCGCCAGCACCTGTTCGCAGAACTTGGCACCTTCTTCGAGGATGGCGGAGACCATGTCGGGAGTGGCGTCGCCGCAACCGGGCAGGCTCTGGTAGTGCGCGTCATAGCCCAGGAGTTCGTCGCGAACGAAGCGGATGTCCCGCAGGGGGGCTTTGTAATCGGGCATGACTGTTACCTCTTTGCGAATGCTTGTTGTCGAGGGTGGCGGCAGCGTCGCTGCAGACCTTCCGCCAGGGTGTTTAAACAGTTGTTTGAAACTAATGTTCCAGGCCTGCCCTGTCAAGCGTGGCGAGGACGAGTGGAACGACCGGTCAGTCCGCTTCGGCCAGGGCTTCGCGCAGGGCTGCCGCCGCCGTCGGGCGCACCAGCCGCGCCAGTTCCTGGCCGTCCTTGAAGAGGATCAGCGTAGGCCAGAGCTTGACGCGAAAGGAGCGTCCCAGGCGGCGGCCGGGGCCGTCCTCGATCTTGAGATGGCGCACGCCGGGGTAGTCCGCGAGCGCCGTGGCCAGCAGCGGCTGGGCGGCACGACAGTGGCCGCACCAGGGTGCGCCGAACTCCAGCAGGGTGACACCGGGCAGGGCGTCGACATCGGTGCGGGCGGGCTCCTTTTCCGCATAGGTGGTCGTCATGGTCATGGCGGGGCTCCTGAAGTCGGTTCCAACGGTGGACAAGTCGCTGGCGGGACTGCTCGGTCACGGGAAAAGGATTAGGGTGGAAGCTGCGGTACGCCCCGATCTCTCGACAATAAAACAAGGCGCTCCATTTCTGCCTCCGTCTCCGCCCTTTCCCGAGGCCCGCCATGAGCCAGACAGCGACTTCCGTTTCACCCGCCACCCTGCGCAAGGTCATCTCCGCCGCGTCCATCGGCAATTTCGTCGAATGGTTCGATTTCGCCCTTTATGGCTTTCTCGCCACCCTGATCGCCGCGCACTTCTTCCCCAGTGGCGATGCCACCGCCGGGCTGCTCAAGACCTTTGCCGTCTTCGCCGTGGCCTTCGCCTTCCGGCCGCTGGGCGGTATCGTCTTCGGCCTGCTGGGTGACCGTATCGGCCGTAAACGGGTCCTGGCGCTGACCATCCTGATCATGGCCGGCGCCACGGCCCTGATCGGCATCCTGCCCAGCTACGCCACCATCGGCATCTGGGCACCGATCCTGCTGACGCTGATCCGTTGCGCTCAGGGCTTTTCCGCCGGCGGCGAATACGCGGGCGCCTGCGCCTACGTGATGGAGCATTCGCCGCGCGATAGACGCGGGCGCTATGGCAGCTTCGTGCCGGTCTCGACCTTTCTCGCCTTCGCCAGCGCGGCCCTGACCGCCTGGGGCCTGGAGCGGCTGCTGGGCGCCGCCACCATGGCCGACTGGGGCTGGCGCATTCCCTTCCTGGCCGCCGCGCCGCTGGGTCTGATCGGCCTCTACCTGCGGCTGAAGCTGGACGAGACCCCGGCCTTCCAGGCCCTGGAAGCCGACCATGAGGTCAGCCATTCGCCGCTGGGCGAGACGCTCAGGCTGCAGGGCCGTTCCATCCTGCGCCTGGGCGCCTTCATTTCGCTGACGGCGCTGTCCTTCTATATGTTCACCACCTACTTCTCCACCTACCTGCAGCTGGCTGGCGGCTTCGACCGGGCCGCGGCGCTGGCCATCAGCCTGATCACCCTGTTCGCCGCCGCAGCCGCCTGCCCGGTGCTGGGACGTGTCACCGACCGCATCGGTCGGCGCATGACCACGGTGTTGGCCAGCCTGGTCCTGGCGGTGGGCGTCTATCCGGCGCTGCTGCTGGCCAGTAGCGGCCAGTTCGGCAGCGCCCTGCTGGGTTCGCTGCTGCTGGGCGCCGGAGCGGTACTGTGCAACGTGGTGACGGCGCCGCTGCTCAGCGAGGTCTTCCCGACCCGCACGCGCTACACCGCCGGCGCCATCACCTACAACCTGGCCTACACCATCTTCGGCGGCACCGCCCCGCTGATGGCGACCTGGCTGATCGGCGCCACCGGCAGCAACCTCTCGCCAGCGCTCTACCTGATCCTGATCGCCCTGCTGGGCCTGGTCGGTGGCCTGAGCCTGCCGGAGACCTCCCGGATCGACCTGGACAACGTCAGCGAAGGCGGCGAGGTCAGCTATCGCGCGGTGCGCAGCTAGACCGCTCGTCTCGTGACCGGCACTTCCTCCGGGTCCGTCTGCCGATAGGCAAAAGGCCCGGAGTTTCCCCCATGCCCGCCACCCACGATCTGCAACGCTTCCTCGACGCCCAGGCAGGCACCTATGCCACCGCCCTGGCGGAAATCCGCGCCGGGCGCAAGCGCAGCCACTGGATGTGGTTCATCTTTCCGCAGATCCAGGGACTGGGTCGTAGCGAAACGGCACGCCACTACGCCATTGCCTCCCGCGACGAGGCCAGTGCCTACCTCGCACATCCGCTGCTGGGATCGCGCCTGCGGGAGATCACCGCGGCGGCGCTGGAGCATCCGGAGCTGTCCGCGACCGCGCTGTTCGGGCAACCGGACGATCTCAAGTTCCACTCTAGCCTCACCCTCTTCGCCGCCGTGGCCGAAGATCCCGAGCCCTTTCGCCAGGCGCTGAAGACCTTTTTCGCCGGTCAGCCCGACGAGGCCACCCTGACCCGCCTCTGCTAGCGCCAGAACGCCGGCAGTGCGCCCTCGCGCCCGGTCACCGGATCGCTTGCCGGCAAGGACACCCCGGCGATCAGTCCGACCGAGCGGGCGTGGGCGGCCGGATCGGCGCGCTGGGTGATGAAGTCCTGCTGATCGGGCGGATAGGCGCCGACCACCAGGAAATCTGCGCTGGACTGCAGGTTGCGGTGGCCGGTGCCCGCCGGTAGCACCACCACATCGCCCGCGCTCACCTCCACATCCTGCCCCTGCTCGCCACCCAGGCGCAGGATAGCCCGACCGCGCGCCACGCCCAGCACTTCATGGGCATTGGGATGATAGTGATGGTAGCTATAGACGCCGTAGCGCCATTGCGGCGGCCAGGCGTTGTCGGCGAACAGTCGCTCCAGCGCCGCCGCGCGGTCGGTCCCTTCCAGAGGAACCTGGCGATAGAGCAGCACGGGCAGGCGGCTATTGGGAATGACGCCGTCGTCGGCGAAATGCAGCTGCTCGGGCTGACCGGCCCCCACTGGCGCGGCCAGGGCCACGGTGGTGGGGGCGAGCCCCAGCACCAGGGAGAGGATGGACAGTGATGGGCGATGCGCCATGCGGGACTCCAGGGGGCTTTGCCAATGGAGGCCCGCCTGCCGCCGGGGTTCAGCGTCCGCGACGAGGGGTCAGGCCAGCCACTCCCGCAACAGTGCCGTGGTCCGTTCCGGCAGCTCCAGTGGCGGCAGGTGGCCGCAGTCGTCCAGCACCACCAGATGCGAGCCCTGGATGCCGGCCGCCATGAGTTCGGCTTCGGCAGGCGGGGTGAGTTGATCCTGGGCGCCGACCACGATGAGGGTGGGCACCTGGATCTGGGCCAGGGTCGGCCGCGAATCGGGGCGGTCGATGATCGACTGCTGCTGGCGCAGGAAGGCCTCCTTGCCCACCGCCTTGCCCATGGCCAGCACGGTGTCGGCTACCGGCGTGCCCAGGCGCGAGGCATGGATCAGGCGTGGCAGCAGTTGCGGACTGATGCCGAGAAAGCGACCGCGTTCGGCCAGGTCGAGCATGGCGCGACGCTGGGTGGCACGCTCGGGGGTATCCGGGCTGGCCATGGTGTCGAACAGCGCCAGTCGCACTACCCGCTCCGGCGCCTGGCGCAGGATCTCGAAGGCCACATAGCCGCCCATGGACAGGGCGCCTAGGGCGAAACGCGGTGGCGCCTCGGCCAGGACCCGGCGGGCCAGCGCGGCGATGCCAACGTCGCGTGTGAGGTCGGGGATGGACACCGGGCAGGTGTCGGCCAGGTCGGCAGCCTGGGTGGCCCAGAGGCGCTGGTCACAGAGCAGGCCGGGAAGCAGGATCAGGGGTAGCGCGTCGGTAGCTGTCATCACTAAGAACTTGAGAGACACTGCGGAAAACGCGCAGTGTAGCGCGGATCACCAGCGAACCCGGCGGGCTTCGCGGGTTCCAAGGGACATTGCAAAGGATCTGGAAACATCCATGCGTACTGAAGGCTTCTTCGACTGGCTCGGCGCGGCGCTCGGCCAAGTCATCCGTTTCATCATCGACCTGTTCGGCTCGGTCCTGGGCGGCATCGCCGATGCCGTGCACGACTTTCTCCATGGCATGGCGCGCTCCATCGGCATGGACGACTCCTATATCAGCTTCGTGGTCCTGGCCATCGGCCTGCTGCTGCTCTACGCCGCGGTACGGGCCTTCATGGCCCGCTCGATAGTGGGCGGCGTCATCTGGCTGATCCTGGGCCTGATGGTGATGGGCTGGCTGATTCGCGGCTGACTGGTGGCCAGGCCGGCGGCCTGGCACAGTAGGGCTCTCGCTCGGCACGGATGCCGTCATGACCCTACCGTTCTCCTCTGTATTAAAGCGCCACTGGCAACGCCTGCGGCCCGGGACCTACTGCGCCCTCTGCGCCACCTGGCTTCCGCCCGGAATGCCGCTGTGCGAAGGCTGCGACAACGAACTGCCCTGGCTCGGGCCACACTGCCAATGCTGCGCCCTGCCCCTACCGGTAGACGGCCTCCTCTGTGGCAGCTGCCTGGTCAAGCCGCCGGCCTTCGACCAGGTACTGGCGCCCTGGCGCTATGCCTTTCCGGTCGACACCCTGATCAACAGATTCAAGCACCGCGACCAGGGCAGTCTCGGTCGCCTGGCCGGGGCGCTGCTGGCGCGGCATCTGCAGCATCTGTTCGACGAAGGCCAGCCACGCCCGGACTTGCTGCTGCCGGTTCCCCTCTCACCCTTGCGCCTGCGCCAACGCGGCTTCAACCAGGCCGCCCTGCTGGCCAGCTGGCTCGGCAAGACGCTGCAACTGCCGGTGGATGGCAGGTTATTGCAGCGGGTACAGGAGCAACAGAGCCAACAGGGCCTGAGCGCCAACCAGCGGCGGCGCAATCTCAAGCAGGCCTTCGCCCTGGTGAAGGACGCCCAGCTGCAAGGTCGCCACCTGGCCCTGGTAGACGATGTCCTCACCACCGGCGCCACCGCCGACAGCCTGGCGCGCTTGCTCAAGCGCGCCGGCGCCGGGCGGGTCGACGTCTATTGCCTGGCGCGGACGCCACCACCCGGCGACTAGCCATTGTCACCAAAACGTCATTTAGTCTGACTAGCCTCGCCTGCACACCGTGAGGGAGCCATGAGCATGCACAACGACCAGACCGATCTCGAACGCCTCGTCCACTTCAGCCGCCGCCGCTTCATCGGCGCCGGCGCCCTGGCCAGCGCGGCCCTGTTCCTGGGCGGTGGCCTGCTTGGGCGCAGCGCCCTGGCCGACGCCGTCAGCGAGGCCACGGGCAATCCCCTGATCGGCTTCGCCAACATCCCGGCCTCCACCGCCGACACCCTGGTGGTGCCGCCCGGCTATCGCGCCAGCGTGCTCATCAGCTGGGGCCAGCCGCTGCACACCGATGGTCCGGCCTTCCGCCCCGATGGCAGCCCCAGCGCCGCCGACCAGGCGGTGCAATTCGGCGACAACAACGACGGCATGGCCTTCTACCCCTTCCCGGACGATCCGGATCGGGCACTGATGGCGATCAACAACGAATACACCAACTACCGCTACCTGCTCAGCCACGGCACGCCGCCCAAGTCCCTGGAAGACACCCGCAAGGCTCAGGCCGCCGAGGGCGTCTCGGTGATCGAGGTGAAGCGCGTGGACGGCCAATGGCACTTCGTCCAGGGCTCGCCCTACAACCGCCGGGTGCACGGCAACACGCCCATCGCCGTCAGCGGTCCGGCTGCCGGCCACGACCTGCTCAAGACCGCCGCCGACCCGGCCGGACGCGAGGTGCTGGGTACCTTCCAGAATTGCTCCAGCGGCGCCACGCCCTGGCATACCTATCTGACCTGCGAAGAGAACTTCACCGACGTCTTCGGCAGTCGCGATGCCAACCTGAAGTTCGATGCGGCCCAGAAGCGCTACAGCGTCAAGCACGCCAGCGTGGAGAACGACTGGCACCTGCACGACGATCGTTTCGACCTGGCGCAGAATCCCAACGAGCTCAATCGCCACGGCTGGATCACCGAGATCGATCCCTTCGATCCCCAGGCCAAGCCGGTCAAGCGCACCGCCCTGGGTCGTTTCAAACACGAGAACGCCGCCCTTACCCGCACCCGCGATGGCCGCGTAGTGGTCTACATGGGTGACGACGAGCGCGGCGAATTCATCTACAAGTTCGTCAGCCGCGATCGCCTGCAGGACGATCCCAAGGCCAATCGCGAGCTGCTCGATCATGGCACCCTCTATGTCGCCCGCTTCGACGAAGGCGACCGTGATCCGAACCGCCCCAAGGGCCGCGGCCAGTGGCTGCCGCTGGTGCATGGCGAGAACGGCCTCACCGCCGCCAACGGCTTCGCCAGCCAGGCCGAGGTGCTCATCCACGCCCGCCAGGCCGGCACCCAGGTCGGCGCCACGCGCATGGACCGTCCGGAGTGGATCGCCGTCAGCCCCAAGGACGGCCAGGTCTATTGCACCCTGACCAACAACACCAAGCGCGGTGAAGACGGCATGCCAGTGGGCGGCCCCAATCCCCGCGCCAATAACCTCTACGGCCAGATCGTGCGCTGGCGCGAGAGCGACGACGATGCCGCGGCCCTGAGCTTCGACTGGGATCTGTTCGTCATCGCCGGCAATCCCAAGGTACACCCGGGCAAGCCGGAAGCAGGCTCGCAGCAGATCAATGCCGAGAACATGTTCAACAGTCCCGACGGCCTGGGCTTCGACGCTGCCGGCCGTTTGTGGGTGCTCACCGACGGCAAGTACAGCAACAAGGGCGACTACGAGGGCATGGGCAACAATCAAATGCTCTGCGCCGATCCGCGCAGCGGCGAGATGCGCCGCTTCCTGGTCGGCCCTGTCGGTTGCGAGGTCACCGGCCTGGCCTTCTCGCCGGACTACCGGACGATGTTCGTCGGCATCCAGCACCCCGGCGAGGAAGGCGGCTCCCAATTCCCGGAACAACGAGCGGATGGTCAGCCCCGTTCCTCGGTGATGGTCATCAGCCGCGAAGACGGCGGTGTGATCGGCGCCTGACCGGCGAGCGGATAGCGCTCGAGCCTTCGCCATGGGGCTCGGGCATGCGCTAGCATCTCCCGGATGCAGGGTGGCAATCGCCATCGTCCCCCGTGACCGAGGAGCGCGCCATGTCTCATCCGTTCGAAAATCTGAGTCCCGACCTGGTCATCGACGCCATCGAAAGTCTGGGCTATCTCAGCGATGCCCGGGTACTGGCGCTCAACAGCTACGAGAATCGCGTCTATCAGATCGGCATCGAAGCCGAGACCCCGCTGATCGCCAAGTTCTATCGGCCGGATCGCTGGACCGATGCGGCCATTCTGGAAGAGCACGCCTTTTCCGCCGAACTGGAAGAGCGCGAGGTGCCCGTGGTCGCACCCTTGCAGCGCGATGGCCAGACGCTGTTCACCCATGCCGGCTTTCGCTTCGCACTCTTTCCTCGCCGTGGCGGTCGCGCGCCGGAGCCAGGCGATCTCAACCAGCTGCATCGCCTCGGCCAGTTGCTCGGTCGCCTGCATGCGGTGGGCGCCAGCCGACCCTTCCAGCACCGCGAGACGCTGGACGTCCAGGGCTACGGCCATGCCTCTCTGGACACCCTGCTCACCGGCAATTTCATTCCCAAGAGCCTGCTGCCCGCCTATGAATCCGTGGCGCGCGACTTGCTCCTGCGCCTCGACGAACTCTTCGAGAGTGTCAGCTACGACGTCATCCGCCTGCACGGCGACTGCCATCCGGGCAACCTGCTCTGTCGCGATGACGCCTACCATATGGTCGACCTCGACGATTGCCGCCATGGCCCGGCCATGCAGGATCTCTGGATGCTGCTGGCCGGCGATCGCCAGGAGCGGCTGACGCAGTTGTCCGAGCTGATGGACGGCTACGAGGAATTCCACGACTTCCAGCCGCGCGAGCTGGCCCTGATAGAGGGACTGCGCACCCTGCGGCTAATGCACTACAGCGCCTGGCTGGCGCGTCGCTGGGACGATCCGGCCTTTCCCAAGAGCTTTCCCTGGTTTGGCAGCGAACGCTACTGGGGCGACCAGATCCTCACCCTGCGCGAACAGCGCGCTGCGCTGGACGAGGCGCCGTTGCGACTGTTCTAGCCTTTGTGCGACTCAGTGGAAAAGGCTGCGCCGTTTTCCACGCTACAGGCGCCAATGCGCCCTCTCCCCTTGGGAGAGGGCCGGGGTGAGGGCAGGCCCTGCGATGAACTCTTCAATGGAAAAGACTGTGCCGTTTTCCAGGCTACAACACTGATCGCGCCCATGGCCGCGATCCGACAATGCCTGCGGCCTACGCAGCGGCGCACTGCCATGGCCGCGAGGGCGGGATGCCAGCCTGCCAGGGCTGACGACAGGAAGCTCCACCCATTCCGACATCCCGCAGCCCCTTGAGCTATCCTGCCCGGACAAGAAAGTTGCCTGCCTAAGGATCCCTCATGTCTGCCTTGCGCCAGGGTTACGCCCTGGGCCTTACCGCCTACGGGCTGTGGGGCTTGTTTCCGCTGTTCTTCAAACTGCTGGCGGCCCTGCCGGCGACCGAGATCCTGTTCCAGCGCATCCTCTGGTCCGCCCTGTTCAGCGCCCTCCTGCTGCTCGTCTGGCGCCATCGCGGCTGGTGGGCGGAGTTGCGCGCCCACCCGCGACGGCTGCTCTGGCTGGCGGTGTCCGGCGCGCTGGTGGCCTGCAACTGGCTGGTCTATATCTGGGCGGTCAACAACGCCCACGTGGTCGAGGCCAGCCTGGGCTACTACATCAACCCGCTGGTCAACATCCTGCTCGCCCTGGTGATTCTCGGCGAGCGCCTGCGCCCGCTGCAGTGGATCGCCGTGGGCCTGGCGGTGCTGGGCGTGGCCCAGCAGCTGTGGACCCTGGGGCAACTGCCCTGGGTCTCCCTGGCGCTGGCCCTGAGCTTCGCCTTCTATGGCCTGGTGCGGCGGCAGACGCCGGTGGCCGCCCTGCCGGGCATGGTGGTGGAGAGCTGGATGCTGGTGCCGATCGCCCTGGTCGCGCTGCCACTGCTGACCCCGGGGGTGAGCCTGGAGGCCGAGACCTGGCAGTCCTCGCTGGGCCTGCTGATCGTGCTGGCCGGTCCGGTCACCCTGATTCCCCTGCTGTGCTTCAACGCCGCGGCGCGCAAGCTGCCCTATTCGACGCTGGGCTTCCTGCAGTACCTGGCACCGACGCTGGTGCTGATCCAGGCGGTCTGGCTCTATGGCGAGCCCTTCCCCCGTGAGCGGCTGTTCGCCTTCATCTGCATCTGGACGGGCCTGGCCGTGTTCAGCTTCGATCTCTGGCGCGCCAGCCGCAAGCTCAGAGCGGGCGCAAGGGCGCGGGAGCCAGAGGCAGACAGGGCCTAGGCACTTCCCAAGAAAGCCGGGACCGGACAGCAGAACGCCCCTCGCAAGGGGCGTCCGGTACCGCAGCGGCGCCGATCAGGCTTCGCCAGCGGTCTGCATGCGGGCCAGTTCCTGGGCGTAGAGGGCGTCGAAATTCACCGGCTGCAGCATCAGCGCGGGGAAGGAGCCACGAACCACCATGTTGTCCAGCGCCTCACGGGCGTAGGGGAACAGGATATTGGGGCAGAAGGCGCCCAGGGCATGGGCCATGGAGGCGGCGTCCAGGCCCTTGACCAGGAAGATGCCACCCTGCTGCACTTCGGCGATGAAGGCGGTCTCTTCGTTGTTCTTGACGGTCACGGTCAGGGTCAGCACCACTTCGTGGAAGTCGTCGCCCAGGGTCTTCTGGCGGGTGGCCAGGTCCAGGTTGACGTTGGGCTGCCAGTCCTGACGGAAGATCTCGGGGCTCTTGGGCGCCTCGAAGGACAGGTCGCGGATGTAGATGCGCTGCAGGGAGAACTGAGCGCCGTCTTCCTGGGCGCCATTGGCTTGGTCGGTCATGGTAGGGCCTTGAGTTGTGAGTGTTGGTCAGGCGGACAGCAGCGGATCGAGACGTCCGCTTCGGTCTAGGGCATAGAGCTCGTCGCAACCGCCGACGTGGGTGCTGCCGACCCAGATCTGCGGCACGCTGGTGCGACCGGCCTTGCGGGCCATCTCGCTGCGCAGCGCCGGCTGGCCGTCGACGGAGACTTCCCGGTAGGCCACGTTCTTGCGATCGAGCAGGTGCTTGGCTCGATGGCAATAGGGACACCAGGCACTGGTATAGATGACGACGTCAGACATGCGCGGTCTCCAGTGGCCGATGGGGCGGCCACGCTAGGGGTTCACTTCACCAGGGGCAGATTCTCTGCACGCCAGGTGGCGATGCCGCCGTTCAGCCGGGCGGCGGTGAAGCCGGCCTTCTGCAGATCGCCGCACACGGCGCCGGCTTGCTGGCCGGCGCTGTCCACCACGATCAGGGTCTTGGCCTTGTGCTTCTCCAGTAGAGACAGGCTGCTGGCGACTTTCTCCTGAGCGATGTTCAGCGCGCCGACGATATGCCCGGCGGCGAAGTCCTTGCTCGGACGGATATCGAGGACCACGCCCTGCTCGCGGTTGAGCAGGTTGGTGAGTTCGCCGGTGGACAGGCTGCGCCCGCCACGACGGGTCTCGTTGAACAGCATCAGGGCGACGATGGCGAGGAAGGCGGCGACGAGAAGCGGATGATGGGTGGCGAATTCAACCGCCCGACCGATAAATTCCATAATGAAAGAGCTATCCAAGGAGGGCTAAAAATGCTTGCCAGTATACACAGCCCCCCGATGGCGCCATACCCTCGCCGGCCCCGGGTTATCCGCAGGTAACCAGCTCATCTCGAACTGCCTCCTTGGCGGCTTCCGCGGCTCTGCCTAGGCTTGGCTTCCCTTCACTTCCGAGGAATCCAGCCATGACCTCCATCGCCCTGCTCGGCGCCACCGGCAACGTCGGCAGCCGCCTGCTCGACGAAGCCCTCTCCCGCGGCCACCGGGTCACCGCCCTGGTACGGAATCCCGCGCGCCTGGCGGCGCGGCCCGACCTGACGGTGGTCGCCGGTGATGTCACCGATCTGCAGGCCGCCCCGGCCCTGGCCGGTCATGAGGTGCTGATCAGCAGCCTGAGATTCGCCGACCTCGCGCCGAGCGCCCTGGTCGACTTCGCCCGCGCCACCGGCATTCCGCGGCTGCTGATCGTTGGCGGCGCCGCCAGCCTGAATCTGCCGGACGGCTCGCGGCTGTTCGATGCGCCGGCCTTTCCCGCTGAATACCGCAGCGAAGCCGGAGCCGGCATCGCCACCCTGGACACCTTGCGCACGGTGAGCGACCTCGACTGGGTCTTCGTCAGCCCGCAGATGGTCTTCGCGCCCGGCACCCGTACCGGGCGGTTCCGCCTGGACGACGATGCCCTGCTGTTCGACGCGGCCGGCGACAGTCATATCTCCTACGAGGACTTCGCCGTGGCCCTGCTGGACGAGGTCGAACGGCCCGCTCATCACCGCACCCGCTTCACCGTCGGCTATTGAAGTAGAAATGCCCTCTCGTTCGCAGCCTGGCCGCCTGGTCGGGCTGTGAACGCTGAACGGCGTACCTTGCCGTTTTTTTTGCCGGATGTGACGGGCATACTAGGCGCTTCGCCCTAGAAACGTACGACCTCGCATGCGCCGTGTTCTCGCCCTTCTCCTGCTTGCCAGCGTTCTCGCTCCCGCCCTGGCCGACGACCGCGCCGATACCCAGCGGCAGATCGAGCAGACCCGCCGGGAAATCCAGGAGATGCAGAAGGTCCTCAAGCAGGTGCAGGCCGAAAAGTCCGGCGTGCAGAAGCAGCTGCAGGGCACCGAGACCCAGATGGGCGAGCTGGAAAAGCAGGTCGACTCGCTGCAGAAGCAGCTGGAGAACGGCGAAAAAAAGCTGCAAGAGCTGGACGGGCGCAAGAAGAAGCTCGACCAGTCTCGCGCTGAGCAACAACAGCTGATCGCCGTGCAGGTGCGCGCCGCCTACCAGAGCGGCCGCCAGGAATACCTCAAGCTGCTGCTCAACCAGGAGCATCCGGAAAAGGTCAGCCGCACCCTCACCTACTACAATTACCTGAATCGCACCCGGCTGGATCAGCTCGCCAGCTTCAACGACACCCTGCGCGAGTTGCGCGAGGTGGAACAGGGCATCCAGCAGGAACAGGGCGACCTGGTCGCCCGCCGCGAAGACCTGGAAAAGCGGCAGGCGGAGCTCGCCGAGGTGCGCAAGGAGCGCCAGGCGGCGTTGGCCAAGATCAACGCGGACTACCGCGACAAGAGTCGCGAGATCGAGAACCGCGAGCAGGATCAGGCAGCGCTGAACAAGGTGCTCAAGACCATCGAGGAAACCCTCGCGCGCCAGGCCCGCGAAGCCGAGGAAGCCCGGCAGCGACAACTGGCCGAAGCCCGCGCCGCCCAGGCGCGGGAAGCGGCACGGCGCCAGGCGCAAAGCGAGCCGAAAGCCCCGCGCCCCTCGAACGCCCCGGAGCTGGCGGTGTCTAGTGCAGCACCTGCCTATGGCGGCGCCTTCGCCAATGCCCGCGGCAAGCTGCCCTGGCCGGTCGATGGCCGTCTGGTGGCCCGCTTCGGCAGTGCCCGCGGTGACGACCCCCGCGCGAAATGGGACGGTGTCCTGATCGCGGCCGGGGCCGGCACCCGGGTCAAGGCGGTGCACGACGGCCGAGTGGTCTTCGCCGACTGGCTAAGAGGCGCCGGCCAGCTGGTTATCATCGATCATGGGAATGGCTATCTCAGCCTGTACGGACATAATCAGAGCCTGCTCAAGTCTGCGGGTGACGTGGTCAAGGCCGGGGATGCCATCGCGACCGTCGGCGCCAGCGGCGGTCAGGAAGCCTCCGCCTTGTACTTCGCCATCCGCCAACAGGGCCGCCCGACGGACCCGGTCATCTGGTGCCGTGCTCAGGGATAGTGCGACACACCTCGGTTTAGGAGCTGCACATGCCGCATCGCTTTCGTCCCACCGTCCTGGTCCTCGCCCTGCTGTTCAGCGGCGTCGGAGTCGTCCAGGCGCAATCGCCGCAGAGCACGCCGGCTGCGGTGACGCCGGTCGCACCGGGCGCCGCGCCCGCGGCCCCGGCCAGCGCTCCGCTGCCGCTGGACGAGCTGCGCACCTTTGCCGAGGTGTTCGACCGCATCAAGGCGGCCTATGTGGAGCCGGTGTCGGACAAGGTACTGCTGGAAAACGCCATCAAGGGCATGCTCAGCAACCTGGATCCGCATTCCGCCTATCTGGAACCCAAGGACTTCGCCGAACTGCAGGAAACTACCAGCGGTGAATTCGGCGGTCTGGGCCTGGAAGTCGGTCAGGAGAACGGCTTCATCAAGGTGGTCTCGCCCATCGACGACACCCCGGCGGCCAAGGCGCGCCTGCAACCGGGCGATCTGATCGTCAAGATCGACGGCCAGCCGACCAAGGGCCAGGCCATCAACGAAGCGGTCGACAAGATGCGCGGTAAGCCGGGCAGCCCCATCGTGCTGACCATCGTTCGCGGTGGCGGCCAGCCATTCGACGTCAAGCTGGCGCGGGCGGTGATCAAGGTCAACAGCGTCAAGAGCCAGCTGCTCGAATCCGGCTACGGCCTGCTGCGCATCTCACAGTTCCAGGTGAATACCGGCGAAGAGACGGTCAAGGCTCTCGCCAAGCTGCGTCAGGAAAACAAGGGCAAGCTCAAGGGCCTGATCCTCGACCTGAGAAACAACCCGGGCGGGGTGCTGCAGTCGGCGGTCGAGGTGGCCGATGCCTTCATGACCCACGGCCTGATCGTCTACACCAAGGGCCGCCTGCCCAATTCCGAATTGCGCTTCTCGGCCGATGCCGCCGATCCCAGCGAGAAGGTGCCCCTGGTGGTGCTGATCAACGGCGGCAGCGCCTCGGCCGCCGAGATCGTCGCCGGCGCCCTGCAGGATTCCAAGCGCGGCATCCTCATGGGCACCGACAGCTTCGGCAAGGGTTCGGTGCAGACGGTGCTGCCGCTCAACAACGACCGGGCGCTCAAGCTCACCACGGCGCTCTACTACACGCCGAGCGGCCGCTCCATCCAGGCCCAGGGCATCACTCCGGACATCGCCGTGGCGCCGGCCAAGGTCACCCCGCAGAGCGGTGCCGACGAATACTTCCGCGAAGCCGATCTGGCCGGTCACCTGGGCAATGGCAATGGCGGCGCCGATCGGCCTACCGGCAGCAAGGCGCCGAACCAGAGTCCGCGGCCGCAGGATGACGACTTCCAGCTCTCCCAGGCGCTGTCGCTGCTCAAGGGACTCAACGTCACCCATACCCCGTGAGGGCTGGACGCTGGCTACTGGCCGGGGCGCTCGCCCTGGTCGGCACGCTCGCCCAGGCCGCCACCGCGCAGCTGACCATCGTCATCGACGACCTCGGGCAGAATCCGGCCCGGGATCGTCAGGTCCTGGCACTGCCCGCGCCGGTGATCCTGGCGATCATCCCCGAGACCCGCTACGCCGCCGAACTGGCCGCCGCGGCCCACCGTGCCGGACGCACCGTGCTGCTGCACCTGCCCATGGACCCGGCCGGCGGTCCCTATGCCTGGCATCCGGAGATGTCTTCGGCCGAACGCCTGCAACGCCTGGACCGGGCGCTGGAGCGGGTACCCGAGGCGGATGGGGTGAACAATCACGAAGGCAGTCGCATGACCGCGGACCGACCGGCCATGGCCGAGTTGATGCAGGTCCTGCAGGAGCGTCACCTGCTGTTTCTCGACAGCCGCACCAGCGCTGCCACCGTGGCCGCGGCGGAAGCCCAGAAGATCGGCCTGGCCAGCGTCTCGCGCGATGTCTTTCTCGACAACGACGCCACTCCGGCGGCGGTGGCGGCCCAGCTGGCCGAAGGCGTGCGGCTGGCCCAGCGCCAGGGCAGCGCGGTGCTGATCGGCCATCCGCACCCGGCGACCCTGGCGGTGCTGGCCCAGCAGTTGCCCCTGCTCAAGGCCCAGGGCGTGGAAGTCATCGACCTGCCGCAGATGATCGCCCTGCGCGCCAACCAGGCCATGCCCGGGCACGGCCGCAGCGGTCGCTATCGCTAGCGACCGGCGGACGGCTTCCAGGCATCAGAGGTAGTTGTTGGTGATGCTGTCGATCACCCCTTCCCTGCGCATCTGTTCCAGGGCCGCCTTGAGGCGTGTCACCACTTCGTCAGGCGTGTCCTTGTTCAGCGCCAGATACTGATCCACCTCGTTGAAGCGAAGCAGCGTCTGCAAGCCGGTCACCCCCTGCTGCTTGGCGAGATAGCGGCCGACGGGATCGGCGGTAGCCCAGATATCGATCTGGCCTTTCACCAGTTTGTCGACGTTTTCCTGATCACGCAGGGCGTCGATGACCGGAATGCCCTGGGCGGTCAGCGTCTTGCTGATCACATCGTTGCGATAGGCACCGATGCGATAGCGGGCGGCGTCCTTGAGCGTCTTGATGTCCAGCTTGCTGCCCGGCAGCGCCTGCAGGGTCCAGCTCGAACGGCCGAAGGGTCCCACCCATTTGAACTGATCCTTGCGCGCCTCGGTGTAGGCGACGGAGAAGAGTCCGTAGTTGGGCGTCTCCTGGGTCAGCCGATAGATGCGATCCCAGGGAAAGCGCAGCGAAAGGCTGTACTTGATGCCCGCACGCCTGAACATCTCGCGGACGACATCGGTGGCGATACCGTCGATGGCGTCATCGCGGGCGAAGTTCTTGTCATCGACCGACATGTTGAAGGGGGGATAATTCTCGGTCAGGAGCACGACCTGATAGTAATCCGGCAGCTCGGCACGGGCCTGGGTCAAGCCCAGCGTGCAACCCAGCAGTACCCCTGCAAGACGCAACCACAGCTTTTGCATTGCAACTCCCTGGCGACGCAAGGCCGCATTTTCGAGGTTTCGTTGAGTATCCCTTTACAACGTTCAGCGCTCACTGCGGCTGGCATCACCACGACCATCAAGGCTTCGCGGCGCCGTCTGGCTGCCGGGCCCATGCAAAATCCCTGGCACCTCGCGTCCAGACAGGGCGCTGGCGAACGCTCCACCGCCAGCGCAACTCGCCACGCGGCGGCGCACTAGAGATAGTTGTTGGTGATGCTGTCGACCAGGCCTTCGCGGCGCATGGCATCCAGGGCCTGCTGCAGCCGGGTCACCACCTCGTCGGGGGTGTCCTTGTTCAGGGCCAGGTAGAGGTCGGATTCCTGGAAGCTGAGCAGGGTCTGCAGGTTGCTGACGCCCTGCTGCTTGGCCAGGTAGCGGGCGACCACGTCGGTGGTGGCCCAGACGTCGATCTCGCCCTTCTGCAACTTGGCGATGTTCTCCTGATCACGCAGGGCGTCGATGGGGACGATGCCCTTTTCCTGAATCATCAGGCTCACGGCGGAATTCTTGTAGGCACCGACGCGCAGCCGGGCTGCCGTGGCCAGGTCCGGCACCTTGAGGGTGCTGCCGGAGAGCGCCATGAACACCTTGCGGGTCTTGCCCAGCGGGCCGACCCACTTGAACAGCGGCAGCCTGGACTCGGTGCGCGACATGGAGAACAGCGCGTAGTTGGGGCTTTCCAGGGTCAGGTTGTAGATACGATCCCAGGGAAAGCGCAGCGAGAGGTTGTAGTCGATCCCGGCGCGCTTGAACATCTCGCGCACCAGATCGGCGCTGATGCCGTCGATGGCATCGTCACGCGCGAAGTTCTTGTCGTCCACCGCCATGTTGAAGGGCGGGAAGTTCTCGGTCAGCAGCACCACGCGATAGCCCGCTGGCAATTCCGCCCGGGCTGTCCCCAGGCCGAGGGTGCAACTCAATAGCACGGCGGCGATGGCCAACCAGGACTTGCGCATAGCTCTCTCCTCAGGAGACCGTCCGCGCCGATCGCTCGGCCCGCCGGGATCACAGATATCGATTGAAGATGGTCTGAACCGCGCCGCTCTGGCGCATGTCGTCAAGGGCCTTCTGCAGCTTCTGTACCACCTCGTCGGGGGTCTGCTTGTTCAGCGCCAGGAACAGCTCGCCGCTGTTGAAACGCAACAGCATCTTGAGTCCGGTCACGTCTTCCTGGCGGGCCAGGTAGCGACCGGCGGGATCACCGGTGGCCCAGACATCGATCTGTCCCTTGACCAGGCGCTGCACGTTTTCCTGATCGCGCAGCGCAAGATCCGGCTGGAAGCCCTGCTGGACGAGACTCTCGGCTATGGCGTCGCCCTTGTAGGCGCCGATCTTTAGCTGCTGCTTGCGGACGTCGTCGAGGCTGCGCAGCTGCAGGTGGCTGTCGGCGCGACCGAGCAGGACCCAGTCATCCGGGCCGATGGGACCGACCCATTTGAACAGGCCCTCGCGCTCCGGCAGCCGGGCGGTGACAAAGACGCCGTGGTCGGGCTGATCCAGGGCCATGCCGTAGATCCGCTCCCAGGGAAATCTCAGGGTGAGGTTGTAGGAGATGCCGGCCCGCTTGCACATCTCGCGGACCATGTCGACGGCGATGCCCTTGAGCTCGCCCTCGCGGGCGAAGTTCTTGCCATCGACGGAGAAGTTGTAGGGCGGGAAGTTTTCCGTCAGCAGCGTCAGCTGATAACCCGCCGGAAGCTCCGCCCTGACCGTGGTGGATACCAGCAGCAAACCGGCCAAGCAGGCCCAGATTCCCTTGCGCACGCCCCTCTCCCTGCCGGCACCGCCGGTGCTTAAGATTTTGTGGAGCGTATCACAATCCCTTTTTCGGCCAGGTACCGTTTAGCCTCGGGAATGGTGCATTCGCCGAAATGGAAGATGCTCGCGGCCAGCACCGCAGAGGCCTTGCCTTCGAGGATGCCGTCGGCCAGGTGCTGCAGATTGCCGACGCCGCCGGAGGCGATCACCGGGATGCCCACCGCCTCGCTGACGGCGCGGGTCACCCCCAGGTCGAAGCCGTTCTTCATGCCGTCCTGATCCATGCTGGTGAGCAGGATCTCGCCGGCGCCCAGGCCTTCCATCTTCTGCGCCCAGGCCACGGCGTCGAGGCCGGTGGGCTTGCGCCCGCCATGGGTGAAGATCTCCCAGCGCGGGGTTTCGCCGGGGCCGCTGACCCGCTTGGCGTCGATGGCCACCACGATGCACTGGGAACCGAAGCGTGCCGCGGCTTCACCGACGAACTCCGGGGTGAAGACCGCCGCGGTGTTGATCGAGACCTTGTCGGCACCGGCGTTGAGCAGGTTGCGGATGTCCTGCACGGTGCGCACGCCACCGCCCACGGTCAGCGGGATGAACACCTGGCTGGCCATGCGCTCCACGGTGTGCAGGGTGGTATCGCGGCCCTGGTGGCTGGCGGTGATGTCGAGAAAGGTGATCTCGTCGGCGCCCTGCTCGTTGTAGCGGCGGGCGATCTCCACCGGATCGCCGGCATCGCGGATGTTCTCGAACTTGACGCCCTTGACCACGCGGCCATTGTCCACGTCCAGGCAGGGGATGATGCGTTTGGCCAGCGCCATGTTTCTCTCCAGAAGACGAAGTCAGGTACGTTGCTGCAGGGTGGCGTGTTCCGCCAACTCAGCGTCGATGAATGCGGCGATCATCGCCCGATAGACCCGCTCGACCACGACAGGTGACGCGTCAGCCTCGACGGCCAGCGCCTTGACCTTGGCGATGACCTGCTCGACCCGTTGTGGCGCACGCACTGCAGCATCGTCCTTCTTGAAACGGGCGGCCTGGCTGACATAGGCGCCACGCGTCGCCAGCAACTGAACGATCTGCTGATCGAGTCCGTCGATCGCGGCGCGGACCTCATCGAGAGAAGAGCATTCGATCACTGCCGAGTCCTCAGACCTTGAAGTTGTCGCACAGCGCCTGGGCCTCGGCGACGTCGAGGGTGCCCTCGTAGATCGCGCGGCCGGTGATGGCGCCGATGATGCCCGGGCTGCGGGCGTCGAGCAGGTTCTGGATGTCACCCAGGTTGTGGATGCCGCCGGAGGCGATCACCGGGATGCTGGTGGCTTCGGCCAGGGCGCGGGTGGCCGGCACGTTGCAGCCCTGCATCATGCCGTCGCGGGCGATGTCGGTGTAGACGATGGCGCTGACGCCGTCGGCTTCGAAGCGACGGGCCAGGTCGGTGACCTGCAGCTCGCTGACCTCGGCCCAGCCGTCGGTGGCGACGAAGCCGTCCTTGGCATCCAGGCCGACGATGACCTTGCCGGGGAAGGCGCGGCAGGCCTCAGCGACGAATTCCGGCTGCTTGACCGCCTTGGTGCCGATGATCACGTAGCTGACGCCGGCACGCACATAGTGCTCGATGGTCTCCAGCGAGCGGATGCCGCCGCCGATCTGGATCGGCAGGCCGGGATAGCGCCTGGCGATGGCGGTGACCACCTCGCCATTGACCGGTTGGCCTTCGAAGGCGCCGTTGAGATCCACCAGGTGCAGCCGGCGGCAGCCGCCGTCGACCCACTGGGCGGCCATGGCCACGGGATCGTCGGAGAACACGGTGGAATCTTCCATGCGCCCCTGGCGCAGGCGGACACAGGCACCGTCCTTGAGGTCGATGGCGGGGATGATCAGCATGGCAATACCTTGGCTCGGGGGTGAGGGCGATCTAGGGCTTTTCCAGCGCCCAGATGTCGCTTTCCAGGCTGTCGACACGCTCCCTGAGCAGGGTCTGCACGTCGGCAACCGCCTTGTTGTAGTACAGCGGCCCGCACTCGCGGGCGAAGAAATCCAGCAATTCCTCGACTTCGAACCGTCCCAGGCGGACCTCGAAGCGATCGTCCAGCAGGGTCTGCAAGGCCGTGACCAGGCGCTGGCTCTGCTCGGGCTCGATCGTCACCAGCGGCGCGGGCGGCTTGCGCGCCATTACCAGCGGCCGTCCCAGGCGAGAAAGTTGGCATAGAGCTGCAGACCGCAGTCGGCGCTCTTCTCGGGGTGGAACTGGGTGGCGAAGCGCGAGCCGTCGGCCAGCGCCGCGGCGAAGTCCAGGCCGTAATGGCCGCGACCGACCACCTGGCGCAGATTGCCGGCCTCGACATAGAAGCTGTGCACGAAATAGAAGCGGGCGCGATCAGGGATGCTGTGCCAGAGCGGATGGTCGAGCACGTGACTGACCTCGTTCCAGCCCATGTGCGGCACCTTGAGGGTCTCGCCCTCTTCCTGCATGCCGCCCGGGAAGCGGCGTACGGCGCCGGGGAACAGGCCGATGCAGTCCACGCCGCCGTTCTCTTCGCTGCGCTGCATCAGCGCCTGCATGCCGACGCAGACGCCGAGGAAGGGACGGTCCTGGCTGACTTCGCGCACCAGTTCATCGATGCCCTGGCGGCGGATCTCGGCCATGCAGTCGCGGATGGCGCCGACGCCGGGCAGCACGATGCGGTCCGCCTCGCGGATCACCGCGGGATCGCCGGTCACCAGCACCTGGTGGCTACCGGCGTGCTCCAGGGCCTTGGCCACGGAGTGCAGATTGCCCATGCCATAGTCGATGACGGCTACCGTCTGCATCACAGGCACCCCTTGGTGGAGGGCATGACACCGGCCATGCGCGGATCTTCGCTGAGGGCCATGCGCAGGGCGCGGCCAAAGGCCTTGAACACCGTCTCGATCTGGTGGTGGCTGTTGACGCCGCGCAGGTTGTCGACGTGCAGGGTCACCTGGGCGTGATTGGTGAAGCCCTGGAAGAATTCGAGGAACAGGTCGACGTCCATGCGCCCCACGGTGGCGCGGGTGAAGGGCACGTTCCAGTGCAGCCCGGGTCGGCCGGAGAAGTCGATGACCACCCGCGACAGTGCCTCGTCCAGGGGCACATAGGCATGGCCGTAGCGCTGGATGCCCTTCTTGTCGCCGACGGCCTTGGCGAAGGCCTGGCCGAGGGTGATGCCGATGTCTTCCACCGTGTGGTGGTCGTCGATGTGCAGGTCGCCGCGGCAGTGGATATCGAGGTCGATCAGCCCATGGCGGGCGATCTGGTCGAGCATGTGCTCGAGGAAGGGGACCCCGGTGTCGAAGCGCGCTGCGCCCGTGCCGTCCAGATCCAGGGATACCTTGACCTGGGTTTCCAGGGTGTTGCGCTCGACGGTTGCCTTGCGTTCGGCCATAGCCTGCTCCGCGAAAATCGGTGGGCGAAAGGGCCGATATTATAGGGGCGCGGGGGCTGGATCGAAAGCGCGGCGGGACGAGGCGTCCCGCCGCGAGGGGCGCCCGCCTGGGGACGCCGCCCGGTTACCGTCCGGTTCGGCTGCGACTCAGCTGAACAGGGCGGCGGTCTTTTGCAGGGTGATCCAGATGCCCCAGGCCAGCGGGATGCCCACGGCCAGCCAGGCGGCGATGGCCAGCGGCTTGGTCTTGGGATCGGCGCTCCACTCCAGCACCTGGGCGCTACCGGCGTTGCTGTCGTGGCCATTGGCGCGCTCGACGGCGAGTTCGGCCTCGGTCATGAAGTGCTTGTCGGCGACCGGACGCACCAGCAGGTTGCAGATGAAGCCCAGCACCAGCAGACCGGCCAGGATGTACAGGGTGATGTCGTACACCTGGGCGCGGGGGATGCCCATGCTCAGTTGGTACTCGCGCAGGTAGTTGACCAGCACCGGACCGAAGACGCCGGCGGCAGCCCAGGCGGTGAGCAGGCGACCGTGAATGGCGCCGACCATCTGGGTACCGAACAGGTCGGCCAGGTAGGCCGGCACGGTGGCGAAACCGCCGCCGTACATGGACAGGATCAGGCAGAAGGCGAAGACGAACAGCGCCACGCTGCCCAGGTGACCGGTCCAGGGCACGATGGCGTAGAGCACGAAGCCCAGGGTGAAGAAGACGAAATAGGTCATCTTGCGGCCGATGTAATCGGAGAAGGACGCCCAGAAGAAACGACCGCCGATGTTGAACAGGCTCAGCAGGCCGGTGAAGCCGGCGGCGATGGCGGCGATCTGCTTGAGCTGATCGGCGCTGAGTTCACCGTAGGCCAGGCCATTGCCCAGCAGACGGCCACCGAAGACTTCCTGCAGCAGCGGCGAGGCCATGCCGATGATGCCGATGCCGGCGGTCACGTTCAGGCAGAGCACGGCCCAGACCAGCCAGAATTGCGGGATGCCCCAGATCTTGCTCACGTGGACGTGGCGATTGGTGATCATGTTGCTGCCGGCCTTCTTGGTGGACGGCGTCCAGCCCGCGGGCTTCCAGCCGGTCGGCGGTACGCGGTAGCCCAGGGCACCGCTCAGCATGAACACGAAGTAGATCACCGCCATGACCAGGAAGGTCTGCCAGACACCGATTTCGGTGGCCGAAGCGAAGTGACGCATCAGGGCGTCGGCCAGGGGTGCACCCACCATGGCGCCGCCACCGAAGCCCATGATGGCCATGCCGGTCGCCATGCCGCGCTTGTCCGGGAACCACTTGATCAGGGTCGACACTGGCGAGATGTAGCCCAGGCCCAGACCGATACCGCCGATCACGCCCGAACCCAGCCACAGCATCCAGATCTGGTGGGTATAGATGCCCAGCGCGGAGATCAGCAGACCACCGCACCAGCACAGGGCCGAGACGACCCCGGCCTTGCGCGGACCGGCGTGTTCCAGCCAGCCACCGAACAGGGCGGCCGAGCAGCCGAGGAAGATGAAGAACAGGGTATAGATCCAGCCGAGCTGGGAGATCTTCCAGTCACAGGTGGCACTGAAGATCTGCTCGAAGAAGCCCATTTCCACCGGGCAGGCCACGGCGGCGGTGATGCCGATCGCCTTGGACAGCGGCAGCCAGAAGACCGAGAAGCCGTAGGCCATGCCGATGCACAGGTGGATGGCCAGGGCGGCCGGCGGGACCAGCCAGCGGTTGAAACCGGGCCGGGCGACGATGCGCTCCTTGGAAAGGAAAGCCGGACGTGCCGAAGCGACACCGCCAGCAGTGAGAGTAGTGCTCATGGGTTCAGCCCTTTTCTAGTGTATTGCGTCCAGGCCGGTGGACATTCCCTGCACGCTTCCCCGTAAACGAGTCAAAGAAACGGCGCCAACCGACCAGAGGTGCGCGACATTAAAGCGCACCCTAGCCAACTGCCAGCCCTGCTCATTTGCCAGGGTACGGGCGGCATCAGCCATCCGACGAAACGGGCGAGTACCACGGCTGTCACAGCGCCGACACCTCGATGTCATCGGGCGCGACCGAGCCCCTATACTGGCCAGTCGCGCCATCGCCCGTCGGAACAGGAATTTCCTCGTCATGAAAGCTTTCGCCAAAGTGCTGGGTATCGTCCTCGTCGGCCTGCTGCTCCTGCTGGTCGCCGTAGGCTTCGCCCTCACCCACCTGGTCGATCCCAACGACTACAAGGACGAGATCCGCCAGCTGGCGCGCGACAAGGCCAACGTCGACCTGCAGCTCAAGGGGGATATCGGCTGGAGTCTGTTCCCCTGGCTGGGCGTCGAACTGCACGATGCCACCCTGGCCAGCGCCGCCACCCCCGATCGCCAGCTGGCGCAGGTGCAGCGGCTGATCCTCTCGGTCCGCCTGCTGCCGCTGCTGCTGCGTCGCGACTTGGAGATGAGCGACATCAAGATCGACGGTCTGGACCTCACCGCCAGCCGCGATGACCAGGGCCGCACCAACTGGGCCGAGATCGGCCGCCCGGCGCCCAAGGCGGACCAGAGCGACGCCCCGGCCAAGGCGCCTGCCGACTCCTCCGGCTCCGGTGAGTCGACCAGCCAGCACCAGCCGCTCAAGCTCAATGTCGAAAGCCTGACCGTGCGCAATTCCCGGGTCGAATACAGTGATGCCCGCAACGGCGCCCGCTATGCCTTCGAGGGTATCGACCTGGAGACCGGGGCCATCTACGCCGGCACGCCCATTCCCATCAAGCTGGCCGGCACCGCCAGCACCACCCAGCCGCCGGTCAATGCCACCGTGCTGCTCAATGGCAAATTCCGCTTCGATCCGGCCAGCCAGCAGTACGCCCTGGATGATCTCCAGCTGACCGGCGACGCCAGTGGCGAGCCCTTCAACGGCAAGCTGGTCAACTATTCCGCCAGCGGCCAGCTGGCCGTCGACCGCCGCGCCCAGACCGCCGAATGGACCAGCCTCAAGCTCACCGCCAACGACCTCAAGGCCCTCGGTGATCTCAAGCTGACCGGCCTGGAGAGCGATCCACAGCTGGCCGGGCGTGTCTCCATCGCCCGCCTGGACCTGCGCGCCTTCCTCGACAGTATCGGCGTCGAATTGCCGGCCATGGCCGATACCAAGACCCTGCAGCGCTTCGAGATGAATGCCCAGGTGCAGGCCAGCCGCAACGCCCTGGCGCTGGACGACTTCAACTTCCAGCTGGACGACAGCACCCTCAAGGGCCGCGTCGCCATCGCCGACATCGCCCGCCGCGCCTTGCGCATCCAGCTCAGAGGCGATCGCCTGGACCTGGATCGCTACCTGCCGGCCAAGGCCGCCGCGGCGCGCCAGGCCAATGGCGCGCGCCAGGAAGAGGTCGCCCAGGTCGACGCCATCGCCGCCCAGGGCAACTCGCCGCTGCCCGAGGCGCCGACCCAGCACGCCTGGAGTCAGGAAACCCTGCTGCCGGTGGAGCGCCTGCGCAGCCTGGACGCCGAGGTCGACCTCGGCCTGCAGCACCTGACCCTCAATCGCCTGCCCTTCGAGGGCGCCAGCCTCAAGGCCAGGGCCGCTGACGGCCAACTGCAGCTCAGTGCCCTGGAAGGCGAGCTGTTCGGTGGTCGCTTCGAAGCCAACGGCGCCCTCGACGTGCGCGGCGCCCAGCCGCAACTGACCGCCCGCGAGCGCATCAAGGGCGTACCGGTGGAGCGCATCCTCCAGGCCCAGGGCCAGAAGCCGCCGGTGGAAGGCCAGCTCGATCTGGACGCCGACCTGCGCAGCTCGGGCGCCAGCCAGCGCACCCTGATCGACAACCTGGGCGGTACCGCGCGCTTCGCCCTGCGCAACGGCCAGCTGATCGACGCCAATGTCGAAAGCCAGCTGTGCCAGGGCATCGCCCTGCTCAACCGCAAGCCGCTGGAGCTGCCCCATGGCCGCCAGAACACCCCCTTCCGCCAGTTGAGCGGCAGCCTCAGCATCGTCAACGGCGTGGCCCGCAACCAGGACCTCAGCGTCAGCGTGCCCGGCCTTGCGGTGAAGGGCGCGGGCGACATCGACCTGCGCACCCTCGGCTTGGACTACCGGCTGGGCATCACCGTGCAGGGCGACACCAACGCCGCTTCCGACCCTGGCTGCCAGGTCGGCGAGCGCTATGCGGATATCGAGTGGCCCCTGCAGTGCCGCGGCCCCCTGGAGCTGGGCGCCAAGGCCTGCCGCCTGGATCGCGAGGCCATGGGCCAGATCGTCGCCCGCGCCGCCGGCAATCGTCTGAACGAAAAAATCGAAGAGAAGCTCGGTGATAAGATCAGCCCCGACATCCAGAATGCCATCCGAGGGCTGTTGCAACGTCGATGACTGATGACGACTTTGGTACCGCCGTGCTGGCCTGGTACGACCTGCACGGTCGCAAGGACCTGCCCTGGCAACAGGGCGTGACGCCCTATCGCGTCTGGGTCTCGGAGATCATGCTCCAGCAGACCCAGGTCGCCACCGTCCTGGGCTATTTCGATCGCTTCATGCAGGCGCTCCCTACCGTCGAGGCGCTGGCCGCGGCTGCGGAAGACGAGGTCCTGCACCTCTGGACCGGCCTCGGCTACTACAGCCGCGCGCGCAACCTGCACAAGGCCGCCAAGACCGTGGTGGAGCGTCATGGCGGCGAATTCCCCCGTAGCGTCGAAGCCCTGGCCGAATTGCCCGGCATCGGCCGCTCCACCGCCGGCGCCATCGCCAGTCTGAGCATGGACATCCGCGCCCCGATCCTCGACGGCAACGTCAAACGCGTCCTGGCCCGCTACACCGCCACCGCCGGCTATCCCGGCGAACCCGCCGTGGCCCGCCGCCTGTGGGAAGTGGCCGATCGCCTGATGCCCCACGAGCGGGTCGGCCCCTACACCCAGGCGATGATGGACCTGGGCGCCACCCTCTGCACCCGCAGCAAGCCCAGCTGCCTGCTGTGTCCGGTCAAGCCGGGCTGCCGCGCCCATCTGCTGGGTCAGGAAACCGCCTTTCCCACGCCCAAGCCGCGCAAGACCCTGCCACAACGACAGACGCTGATGCCGCTGTTCGTCAACGACGCCAATGCCGTGCTCCTGCAGCGTCGCCCCTCGACCGGTCTCTGGGGCGGTCTCTGGGGACCGCCGGAAGTGGCCGATGCGGCCGAACTCGAAGCCCTCGCCGAACGCCAGGGCCTGGTCATCGACGAACGTCAGGCGCTGCCCGGCCTGGTGCACACCTTCAGCCACTTCCAGCTGGCCATCGAACCCTGGCTGGTACAGGTGGACCACCGCCAGCACCGCGTGGCCGAGGGCGACTGGCTTTGGTATAACCTCGCCTCCCCGCCGCGCCTGGGCCTTGCCGCCCCGGTGCAGAAACTGCTCAAGCGCGCCGAGCAGGCGCTCAAAGGAGAACCCGCATGACCCGCACCGTGATGTGCCGCAAGCACAAGCAGGAGCTGCCCGCCCTCGATCGCCCGCCCTATCCCGGCGCCAAGGGCGAAGACATCTATCAGCACGTCTCCAAGCAGGCCTGGGAAGAGTGGCAGAAGCACCAGACCATGCTCATCAACGAGCGTCGGCTGAACATGATGAACGCCGAGGATCGCAAGTTCCTGCAGGCCGAGATGGACAAGTTCCTGTCCGGTGAAGACTACGCCCAGGCCGAGGGTTACGTACCTCCCAGCGCCTGAGTCGACGGCTAAGCGCCCGAAAAATCTAAATATTTTTTGGGCTCACTGTTGACACAAGGTCGAGAAACGCTTTTAATGCGCCCCGTTGCCCAGGTAGCTCAGTTGGTAGAGCAGGGGATTGAAAATCCCCGTGTCGGCGGTTCGATTCCGTCCCTGGGCACCAAGACAAGTAAGCCCCTGATTCCGCAAGGTTTCGGGGGTTTCGTCGTTCTGGAGTAGCTGTAACCCGCCCCACTTGAGTACACATGGCGGGTACACGATGGCATTTATGACTCAACCCTTCAAAGACAAGCGAAGCGGCATCTACTACATCCGCCGCCGCGTGCCGAAGGACGTGAAGCCGCTATTTCCAGATATGGGCGAGTTCTACAAGCGCAGCCTCCAGACAAGCTGTCCCCGCGAGGCGAAAACCCGCTTTGTTGCCGAATGGGCCAAATCCGAAGAGCTATTCCGCCTTGCCCGCCTCCAGTCACAGAGCGATTACCAACCAACCGCGCTCGATGCAGTCCAACTGGCTGCCCGGTGGGCACAGGAAGAGCTCGACACGTTGGAGCTGTCGGGCGAATACGAGCAGTTTCTTATTTGCTTTAGCGACGGATCGGTTGAAACCCTTGCGTCCTGCTTCGGCTCCGGCAAAGCGCGTGACCTATTGCGCCGCAAAGATTTTGGGGAAATTCGCAGGACGGCTCTCGATGGCCTGATTTCCGGACAACTTGCCCATCACAATCTTCCCCCAGCCACCCCCGGCTCATCCTTCGAGGCTCAGCTTCGAGAAGCATTCGTTGCTAAGCAACTGGAATTGTCCGAAGTCGCGCTACGACGCTACAACGATGACCACGCTGCTACGTTATCCATGCCACCAGCCGCACCACTCAGCTCGGAAGTTGCACGCAGCCCACGCGTGGAGGACAAGCTATCTCAAGTCTTTGATGCTTGGGCACGATGGACCAGTGACACGGACGGCGATAGCCGCGATGTTCGCAAGCGCATCGGTGAGTACCGAGCGACTATCAATCGCTTCATCGAATTGCTCGGCGACCTGCCAGTTGGACGCATCAAACGGAAAACCATTGAGGAATTCCAAAGCCTCCTTCGGAGACTCCCGAGTAAGGGTGAGGGAATACGAGCTCTGAGCGCCCCAGAACAGCTCGCTAAAGCCGATGCTCTCGATTTGCCTCGCCTCAGTACCGTTACGGTTAAAAACCGCCTCATGGCGCTCTCAGCGGTCCTGAGCTACGCGGTTCGCATGGAATACCTCGGAGAAAACCCCGTGACCGCCTCGGGCATCACGCAGCAACTCGCCAAGGCCAGCAATAAAGCCTCACGTACCGCTCCACGCAAGTCGTACACGAATAACGAACTCGTCCAGATCTTCTCCAGCCCCGTATTCCGAGGTGAATGGTCACCCCCTCGCGCATCGTTCGGGAAAGCGTGGTTCTGGCTCCCGCTGCTTCTGTGCTATTCAGGCGCTCGTCGTGAGGAGATCGCTCAGATGCGAGCCCGCGAGGTGAGGCAGAGTGAAGATGGAATCTGGTACTTGGACCTCATGTCCACGCCAGACGAGGACGGCAACGACGAGCGGACTATGAAAACGATCGGCAGTCATCGGGCGGTCGCTTTGCATCCAGACCTGATAGAGCTTGGCTTTCTCGCCTATGCCGCTGAGCTTCCCCAAGATGGCCAACTGTTCCCTTCGCTGACCCCGAACCCTGATGGCTGGTATGGCCACAATTTCGGAAAGCGCTGGGGCGAGTATCTGAAAAAAGTAGTCGATCTACAGTCGCCAGTTAGGCCGGCTCATGGGTTCCGCCATGCGTTCAAGACCATGTGTCGAGAGGCGGGGATTCCCGAGGAAATTCACGACGCAATGACTGGACACGACAACGGCTCCATCAGCCGCAAGTACGGGGAGCGCCAACTGCTCCACATTCAGCGCGATTACTTAGCCAGGCTTCCCAGCATCGCTCGACTTGCCAGTCTTCTGTTTTGAATCCGAAGGTCCTTTCTGGGAGAGACCTACAGATAAGGAGACGACCGCCGCGCCCCCTCCCTATAGGCCGCCGGCCCGGTCGGATTGGCTTTGAGAAGACGCGATGGACCGTACGTGGTAATACGCCAGGAAGATATTTACGCTTTCGACAGTCATCGCCAAAGCCCAGCCCCGCATCAGCAAAAAACATCGATTTGAATAGCCGATCTGTTTGTCCACCGATGCGGGACAACAAGGAATCAAGTATTCAAAAATGTTCCCGGCCTTGTTTACGAGCCTTGTGCTCCTCAGATGAAGCTAAGCGGGACAACCTACGGTATTCCTTTTCCTCAGCTGTCAGCGTCTTCCGGTGTCGCCCTCTGTTTAAACTGCGGAGAATCGCATTCCGGGCTTGATTCTCGCCGGCCAACGTCCTCACCGACTCCCGAATCGATGCACGCTCGAAACCATCCCCCTCCAATTCGAACCATCGCTTGACGATGAGGCGGCAGAGTTTGAAGGAGTACCGGGAGAGCAGCGTAAAGGTCAGCTCTTTATCGAGGATGGTCAGCGGCTGAAGACGGCCATAGCTATCAGGTGCCTGGGTTTCTATAAACTGACATTGGCTCAGATCGGAGCCGATCTCCTCGACCATCTTTTGGATGTCTCGAAGCACGTTCTTATGCCGCTTTCCGGTGATCTCGGCAATCTCCTGGGACGACATACCGGGCAACCCGTTGAGCGTAGTCACGTAGCCAGTGGCCTTAATTTGTTCGATGTTCATTTGTCTGTTTTCCTTTTGACAGCGTCCTCCAGGTCGCATCCTCAGCCACACATCCAGACCCCAGAAAATGGGGACCGGCGTGGCAGGAAAAGCGCTCTCAGAAAGACTGGATTGGGGTTGACTCAGCAACGGGCAATGAGGGCAGCTTGGTGCTATGCCCTATTAGTGGGGAGTTTTGAATAGGTGACACGCAGGGCAAGCGGAAGACCAGGGGCCGAGAGTTTGATGAGTAACTTGGCAGTTGCCATGGCTTGCCCATCAAGTCGGCCTCTGAGGACCCCTGGAGAAGGGATGGATTTTTTGATCTTGATCCCCGGCCTTCTGGGTCTCCGTTGGCGAAGCCTGTTGGCCCTCAATGTTCATCCATACATGCGGCGTTAATTCCAGGAGCACCTGCGGGCGTCTGAGCGGCGCAGCTGGGTCGCTTCTTATACATGCGGCGTTAATTTAATGGCGTCGATGCCTATCGCTTGGTGCAGCTTGGCAAGGCCCATCGAGCAAGGCGGAACGGGGTCTGTATCATCCCAGAACCTCGTCAGCCCAATCGGCAGGTTCCCTTCCATATCGTCAATCAGTCGCTTTGGGCGGGACCTCATCAAAAACGGGATGGCCAACTGGATTGCCTTAACGTACCTCTGCGCATGACGCGCTCCGATCCCGAGCAATTCGCTAACGGTAGCCGTGGTCACCATCTCGACAGCCTCAAGAATCAGCATCAAGTTTCTGACCGAAAGCGGCTTGCTGACCTCATCCGGTCCGTGGTCATGCCAGTCCAACCGAGCTATGCCCTCGACGATGTCCGAGGAAAGGTAAGAATAGCGCCCGAAGCCGGTGGTGGGTCCGATCAGGCCTGCGAACGGATTAGTGATGACTCTCGCGGGCCGGCCTCGTTTAGATGTCTTCGCGAGATTTGGAGCAGTAGCAGGCTTGGGAGCGCTCTTCGCTCTCATTGAAATCAAGAAGTCCGTTCGGCGGCGAATCTTGTTGTCCAGCTCGATCAGCGCGGCGGAAGAAAGCAGGGATGGCAGATCAATGGAACAGGAAGCTTGGGCGGGCATGAGTGGTCCTCCTGAAAAGTGGTTACTCCTTTCAGTGAGGGTTTTTGCAAGCCCCGGAGCGGCCGCAGGCTGCACGCACTCAGCGACCCGTCCAGATGTATTGGCCACCTGCCGAACGGCCCGTGGTGCGCCTCCTGGGCCGCAATTTTTTTGGCTACACGCACGTCACATTGCGCGCTGCGCCCATGGAGCAAGGAGATTTGCCAAGCGAGTGCCTCAGATTTCGCGTAGGAACGCGCTACAGCGTGGCTCGGACCCGTTGAACCGTGTTGGTAGAGCATCCAAGCAGCCCAGCGACCATCCGAATGGACTTCCCCTCATCGAGCAAGGTCCGAATACGCCTGTGTAGGCCCTCGTCCGTCTTCCTTCCCCGATAGGCTCCTTCGGCTTTAGCCCTCTCGATTCCTTGAGCCTGTCTTCTACGCCGATCTTCGTAATCCTTACGAGCAACTGCGGCCAGCATGTCGAGCAGCATCGTATTGATCGCCTCCAGCATCCTTCCGGTGAAGTCATCCGATGCCGCCCGGTTGGTGCTTATGGCTTGGTGAGATGTCGGCAGATCAATAGCGACTACGAGGACCCCCTTCCCCTGGAGGTCAGCGCGGAGCTTGGACCAGTCGGACTCATTCAAACGGGCCAGTCGATCTACCTGCTCAACCAGCAGGACATCCCCAGGTTCACTATCAGCCAGCAGCCGGAATAACTCGGGACGCTTGAGGGTGGCACCTGATTCGTTCTCGACGTAGTAGCCAGCCACCCGATGACCAAAGCCCTGGGCAAACTCTCGAAGCTGATCCTTTGCTCGGGTCGCGTCTTGTTCGGCGGTCGATGCTCGGAGGTAAGCGCGGATCATCATGGTAAGGCAAGCCCTGTAGCGATTTGGATGTATCCACAATAGATGTATCGAATAGAATACTCAACGATAATTGTCGCTACACCTCAAGACCACGGTTTCGGTTCGGTCCCGGTGTAGCCATTGATGTATACCCAAATCGTCAGATAAACAGCTTAAGGCGCCTTCATAGATGAGTGTTGTGAATACGATTGACTGAAAGGGTGTGGTCGAGGCAACCATATGGTACTGCCTACCGGCAGGGGGGGATCCTTAGCGCATTGTATTTAATAAGGGCTCTCGAATTTTTTTGCACTATTTTAAAAGATAGTATGCAGCATGCCTGCACAACCGGGTTCTCGCTCGGCAAAAATGGCGGCAGCTAACTTATAATGATGAAGCCCTGAATATTTGCAAGGGTATCTGGCATAGCCCGAGATTCTTGTAGCTTTTCTGAAAGCCTAAACGGGTACCAAAGGAAGATATGGCCAAGAACGATAAACTGCTGGTAGATGGAATAATAGATGACAGACTGGCACAACAATTGCCCTCATCTCGGCGGGACGAAGCCTTTGAGTATCTGGCATTCGAACAGATCCTGAAAGAGTACGATCTATCACATGACCTCTTAACTTCCGGATCAGTTGATGGTCGCCAAGACGGCGGCATAGACGGCTTCTATATATTTGTAAATGGGCACTTGCTGATAGATCCGGAAAGCTTTTCTTGGCCTCGGACTGGTTCTGAGCTCAATTTGGTGCTAATCACTTGCAAGCACCATGATACGTTTAAGCAAGCGACTCTTGACGCGCTTATTGCGACTCTCACAGAGCTGCTTGACTTCGCAATTGACGATGCGGATTTGACTGGCGCTTATTCTAAACAGTTACTTCAAGCGAGAGAGCGACTCAAGTACGCATATAGACGCCTATCGCCTCGACTCTCTAATTTTAGTGTAAATGTATTTTATGCTTCTCGCGGCGACACGACAGAAATTGGCGAAGAAGTCATCTCTCGCGGCATGCAGATAGCGCAACTCATAAAAGATAGCTTCGGCTCATCGAAACCAGAATTTAAATTCTTAGGCTCAACTGAGTTAGTAGAACTTTATAGAAAGCACCCCAACTACACTCTTGAGCTACCCTTCATAGACGTACTGTCTAAAGGGGAGCAATATGTACTATTAGCACGCCTCTCTGATTATTTCGGATTTATCTCAGACAAAGGGTCTCTTAGGCGGTATCTATTTGATTCAAACGTGCGAGACTTTATGGGTCTTAATCGTGTAAATGAAGACATAAAAGAAACATTAGAGAATGAAAACTCACCAGACTTTTGGTGGTTAAATAATGGCGTAACCATACTGGCATCATCAGCAAATATAACCGGAAAGTCCATACAAGCGGACGACATCCAGATAGTAAATGGCTTGCAGACTACAGAATCGATCTTCAGGCATATTTCAACTTCATCGCTCAAAGACGACGACAGATGTGTTTTAGTAAAAGTTATTGTTACGACTGATGCTTCTGTGCGCGACTCAATCATCCGAGCCACGAACAATCAAACGGACGTTGAGCTTGCATCCTTACACGCAACAGACAAGATACAGCGCGACATCGAAGACATAATGTCAAGGCACGGACTTTATTACGAAAGGAGAAAAAACTTTTACGCAAATCAGGACAAAATGCCTGGCGATTTGGTAACACCCCTATATGCAGCTGCCGGTTTTTTTGCTTTAGTCCTGAAAGAGCCTCACAAAGCGCCTAAACTTAGATCTAAGTTCATGAGATCACAGATACTCTATGACCGAGTATTTAATAGCAGTGTGATTCTTGACGCCTGGCCTGCAATCGCAAAAATACTCAAGAGAACAGACGCGGAGTTGGAAAAACTGCGCCCTCACGTCAAACGAAACGACCAATTCCTAAAAAAATGGCGTTACATAATTGCTCTTATAGCGGTCTCTGATCATTACAAAAAATTCGACTATACAAATGCTGAGCTATCTAAATACAACTCCGAATTGATCACATTCGAAACCGTAAATTGCATCTGGACAATCTTAACTGATTTGATGAAAAAACAGTATGCAACTATTAACTGGACCGGCACAAGCCAAATAATTTTAGCACTTGAATACTTTGCAGATCACTGGCAAATAGCTGGATTCAAATCCATTAAAGCCACATTATCCAGCGGCAAGGGATCGGGTAAAGACCGAGAGCTTGTCCAAGGAGATCCCGTAGTAGTTACAGATGAGTTTGTAGAACAAGTGAGGATTGCGTTACCGAAACAACCTTGGAAGCCGGGCATGCATAGAGGCATCCTTACTGATTTAAACTGCACCAGGACAAAGCTCAATGCAGCCATCCAAAAGCTGATAGACCAAGGAATTTTGCTTAGACAAGAAGACGGGGTCCTTTATGACGCAGATGGCAACATTTGTTCCTTCGACCGAGACCGGGTTGATTCTGAAACCTTACAGTTAAAATCTAAACGCCGTCCTCGCCCTTGATAAACCGTAAAAATCTTTCAAACAAAGCTTGATCATCTTCCGAGGGGTATGAATCTGAAACATTCAGCTGAAGCCCTTCGGTACTTCCAGTCGCCAGTGCAGCGGACAGGTTCTCAGCCAAACGAGCGGAAACTCTCTTTGACTCTTGCTCCATAAACTTAGCCCAGTCCGCATCAATGCTGGATCTCCCGCGAGCGCGAAAGATTTCCGAAAGTTCTCTTTCCACTTTCTCACTGTGACTTCGAACAGTTCCTGAGACGTCATCCAGGTACTCGGTAGCAGTTTTTTTCACAAGCAGAACTTGTGGGGACACATGTGCAATAAAAGCTGGAATTTCCGCAGCCGGGCCGACAATCTCCAAACGTCTTTCCTCTGAAAATTCCAGCCAGCTTCTAATAATCAGATTTACATGCTGATCCCCGAAGCCATAGCCAATGCAAATCAGCTTTTGTAGATGGTTTATATTTCCCTCAAAATGCCTCAAAAAACTCTTCGGAAGAACCTGATGCCTTGTCTGTGAGAATTTAAAGGCACCTGCCAGCAAACTCCTCCTCAAAAACTGCATAACACCATTTTCGTCGGCGTACGCAATTTCGTTAAGCACCTTCACCTTACCACCTGGCAGCGAAGGCTCAGGATAGATCACCTCTTCATTTAAGATTCGCAGTGAATCTATAACACCATCAAAACTTAGTTCTTCAGGAATGAGTTTTAAGACATCCTTCCCGTCATTGAACGTAAAAACATCCAACGCACCATGAATCTTTAGCAAATAAATCCCAGGAACGGCAGGATTCGGGAAGTCCATCGGGCCATGTTCCAGCGTCTCCCGCCTTATGACCTGCGCCCTCAATTCTCCTATTATATGCCCATCAAGACTGCGGCGAGGCAAACTAATAAAGCCTTCTCCAAAACCGGAATATATGGGAATAGCAAAGTGAGCAGCAACTGCTTCGATCACTACGTCATGGTTAAGCGAGAAGACCCATAGAGGAGCACTTTGGCCCATCAAAGTGCGAATGCCATTAAAACAGCTCAATCTTCTTCGCAGAAATTCCTTATTTTTTAATTGTCGCTCGCACAATAAGATCGAAACAAGCTCTACAAACCAAGAGTACAAACCGTGATACTGCTGAGACAAAACAGCTTTACGACCATATTGCACCTCCAGGTAGCCCAATATGCTTTCATAATGCACATCTTCTCTTGCCAGTATTGATAGAAAATCGCTCACAACCTCACTGGAGAAACCGGCGCCCTGTCCTTGCCAACCCGCATTGAGCTGCTTGAACTTATCTGGAGTTAGCCACCTTTTGATCTCCTTGGTGAGCTCCCAAACGACGGGTAAACCTGCGTCATAAGAAGCACCGGCACCAAGGAATAGCCCCGTTAATCCATCGGTCATTTTTAGCTCCATGTTTTATGTCGCATCGGAGGTGTGATTGTATCGACTTCGCTGCTGTTCCTCCGCACGGCGTGGTCGAGGAGGATGTTTCGAGTACACATTCCGGGTACACTCAAACTGTCTGGCAGCCACTGCTGTCCAGCCAAACCAAGGGGTTACTGCTCTTCAGTGCGTGTCGGCGGTTCGATTCCGTCCCTGGGCACCAAGACAAGCTTCCGGATCCTGCGGGATCCGGAAATCAGAGAAACCGGCCTAGCGCCGGTTTTTTTGTGCCTGCGATTCTTACCCGCTTGCATCCAAAGGCCGAGCGCGCCCTTCACCTGCCGCTCAGGACGCCTTTGCAGTGACCCGAGCCGTTGGTGCCTGGCCGGAAGAGTCCGAGTGTCGCTTCAGGTGGGTGCTGGAGCCCCGTCCACCGCACCGAGATGGATCGCCAGCCACACCGTAGCGACCGCGGGATCGGTGTAGGTCACCCAGTGCTCGGTATCAGCCGGGATAAACAACGTACTGCCCGGTTCGAGCACCACCTCCCGCCCCTCCAGGGCGATCCGTGCAGCGCCCTTCAGCAGCAGCACCCATTCCTCATGGGCCTGCCGCCAGGGCGCCTCCGCCGGCGTCGTCTGGCCCTGGGAGACGATCCGCTCGATGCGGCAGCCAGGTCGCTCCAGCAGGGAGGTGAACACCTCCGCCGCGGAGGCATCGGGCAGGTCGCGAAACAGATTGAGCATGACGTTTTCTCGCTGGGCCTCGCGCCAGGGCGCGCTAAGGTCGTCCAGACTGCGCCGGTCCGATCAGGCGCTCAAGTCTCGCAGGGATCTGCGTCTCCCAGGAGTCGCCATCATGGCCTCAGGTGCTCTGCCATTTGCGGTAAAGAGTGCGATCCGCCCGACCTTTTCACGAGGTCGTCCCCCGGCGGTAGAGGATTTCGGCGATGATCGAGCGCAGAAGTGGCAGCCTGTTCAGGACGCCGCTCGACCTTGGCTGGCCATCGGGCGCAGCCAGACCTCGCATAAGGCGCACGGAGGCGCTCACTGCATGCCCATCCCCTCGATCCCCCTTGTCGCTCCCACCCTGCCCGGCGTTCTCGCTCAGGAAGCCGTCGCTCAGCCCGGTCCGCTTGCCGTCGAGCCCACCGCACCCTTCTGGCTCAGACTCCTGAACGGCGTCAGCCTCTGGCTGAACCGGTTGTTTCTCGGCCTGGTCATGGCGCTGATCGGTTTTACCTTATGGCACTGGTGGCAGGGATGAAGCGGCGTCTGGATCAGCTGGAGCTGACCATCCTGATGTGCGGCATCGGTCTCTTGGCCATGGCGCTCATCGTCGCCGTGGGCATGCAGGGCCTGGACTGGGCCTGAGCCGGCGGGCGGCGGGCGGCGGGCGGCCTTACCGGACCTTTACCTGGCCTGACGTCCGCTGACCGCCAAAGGTGTTTCATGGTGACGCGGCCTATCGAGCGCCGCGAGGAGAGCACCATGGCATCGCGAGCGTCGCTGATTCTGCTGTTGACCGCCACCCTGACCGCCAGCGGCCTGGCTGCCGCCTACGAGGGTCCCGACCAGGGGCAACCCTGGGCAAACCGCCCCGCGGTGGTCGCCGAGGGCGGCGAATTCCTGCCGGCAGGCGAATTTCGACGGCATCACCGGCATCACCCCTATTACCGCAGGGATCGCTATCCCTACAGCTATTACCAGCCCTACCCACAACCGGGTTATGGCGCCCCCCACTGGCGACCGGTACCGCGGGGCTACTACCCCTACCAGCCGGCCTATGAACCCCGACCCTATTACGGTCCGCCCCGCCATTGGTGAACTGCTTGGCATCACGGCGGCGAGATGATGGCCTTTTGCGATGAGCCACACAGGGAGATGTTTGCCATAGGAGCAGAATGCCATCACCCATTAGGCTTTAGGGCGCTGCCAACATGTATGAGAGAGATGATGTAATCTGCATGGCTTGCCTTGCGACCATGGCTGCGGCCTTCACCGGCTTCATCATGGTGATGGTCCTGCTGTAATTGCCAGATAGACGAAACCCCGCCGAGGCGGGGTTTCGAAGGCGGTATGGCAAGGTCCTAGATAGGACGACTGCCATATTTGCTGTCAGGCTTCTTGGGCGGATCGGCGACTACATTGGCGTCGATCTCCTGAACCCTGCCACCACGGGCCAGGAAGT
This sequence comes from Pseudomonas aestiva, assembly GCF_039908605.1. Classification (NCBI taxonomy): domain Bacteria; kingdom Pseudomonadati; phylum Pseudomonadota; class Gammaproteobacteria; order Pseudomonadales; family Pseudomonadaceae; genus Pseudomonas; species Pseudomonas aestiva. The sequence continues at coordinate 4,613,422 of NZ_CP150916.1, forward strand.
CCTGCATGGCCTTTTCCAACGCATCCCGCTCGCGCTGCTTGGCTTCCACCGAAGGCAGTTCCTCGGGCTCGACTTCACGCTTCTTCTTGGCCTTGCTCCCGGACGCGGGCGCTTCGCTTTCCCCGCTCTCCTCTTGCTCGGCGTCGTCGGTTGCGGCAGCGAAGTCTTCGTTATCGCCCTCTTCTTCCGCGCCTGTCTCCAGGTCGTCCTGCTCCATATCTTCGTCGCTCATAAACCGCCTCCACAGACTTTGGCAAAATCGGACCGCGCGTTTTGACGCGGCCTCCTAAAAAAAATTCCTGGCTATTCGCCTTGCAGTGTCGCGATCAGGCGCCGTGCGCCACCCTGGTCGCGATGCTCGCCCAGATAGATGCCCTGCCAGGTTCCCAAGGCAAGGCGCCCTGCCTGGACCGGTAGACTCAGGCTGCAGCCGAGCAGACTGCTCTTGAAATGCGCGGGCAGGTCGTCCGGCCCTTCGTAGTCGTGTTCATAACCGGCCTGCCCCTGGGGCACCAGCTGATTGAAGAACCGCTCGAAGTCGCGCCGCACCGCTCCATCGGCATTCTCATTGATGGTCAGCGAGGCCGAGGTGTGCTGCAGCCAGAGGTGCAGCAGGCCGATCCGGCACTCGCCAAGCTCGGGCAGTTGCTCCAGCACCTCAGCGGTGACGAGATGGAAACCACGCGCGCGCGCGCGCAGGGAAAAGCTCCGCTGCAGCCACATGAACAACCCCCGCCGACTGACTGGGCGCGCATTCTAGCGCGACGATCGGAAAAGCAAAGCGGTGATTGCACACCGCTGGCGTGCAGTCTAGACACAGCAGGATGGCGGTTGTTCCAGCCGTATGGCGGACATGAAAAAGGCGCCTCGCGGCGCCTTTTTCCAGAGCGGCGGCTTACAGGTTGTAGCCACGCTCATTGTGCAGGGTGAGGTCCAGACCCACGGTTTCCTCTTCCTCGTTGACTCTCAGACCCATGACCACGTCCAGCACCTTGAGGATCACGAAGGTGACGATACCGGTGTAGACGATGGTGAAGGCCACGCCCTTGAACTGGATGAACAGCTGGGCGCCGATATCGGTGACGGTGCCGAAGCCACCCAGGGACGGGGCGGCGAAGACACCGGTCAGCAGGGCGCCGACGATGCCGCCGATGCCGTGCACGCCGAAGGCGTCCAGGGAGTCGTCGTAGCCAAGCTTGCGCTTGAGGCTGGTGGCGGTGAAGAAGCAGATCACGCCAGCGGCTAGGCCGATGATCAGGGCGCCCATGGGACCGGCGGTACCGGCGGCCGGGGTGATGGCGACCAGACCGGCGACCACGCCGGAGGCGATGCCCAGGGCGCTCGGCTTACCGTGGGTGATCCACTCAGCGAACATCCAGCCCAGGGCGGCAGCGGCGGTGGCGATCTGGGTGGTCAGCATGGCCATGCCGGCGGTGCCGTTGGCAGCGGCGGCGGAACCGGCATTGAAGCCGAACCAGCCGACCCACAGCATGGCGGCACCGACCAGGGTATAGCCCAGGTTGTGCGGAGCCATGGGAGTGGTGGGATAGCCCTTGCGCTTGCCCAGGACCAGGGCCGCGACCAGACCGGCCACACCGGCGTTGATGTGCACCACGGTGCCGCCAGCGAAGTCCAGTACGCCCCAGTCCCACATCAGGCCGCCGTCACCGCTCCAGACCATGTGGGCGATGGGCGCGTAGACGAAGGTGAACCACAGGCCGGTGAAGACCAGCATGGCGGAGAACTTCATGCGCTCGGCGAAGGCACCGACGATCAGCGCCGGGGTGATGATGGCGAAGGTCATCTGGAAGGTTACGAAGACGCTTTCCGGGAACAGGGCGGTGGCCGAGGTCACGGCATCATGCTGCAGACTGGACAGGAAGGCCTTGCCCAAACCGCCGATGAAGGAATTGAAGTTGGTGACGCCCTTCTCCATGCCGGTGGTGTCGAAGGCCAGGCTGTAGCCGTAGACCATCCACAGGATGCTGATGAGACCGGTGATGGCGAAGCACTGCATCATCACCGAGAGGACGTTCTTGGCACGCACCATGCCGCCATAGAACAGCGCGAGGCCCGGGATGGTCATGAACAGCACCAGGGCCGTCGAGACCAGCATCCAGGCCGTATCCCCGCTGTTGATGGCTGGTGCCGCAGCCGCTTCCTGGGCCATGGCCAGGCCCGGCAGCGCTACGAAAGACATGAGGGCTCCTAGCCCTGCGTAGGTGCGCAGAGTCATCGTTGTTTCTCCTGGGGCTCGTGTGGGGTTGGGCGGTCGGTTAGCGCGTCAGATGGCGTCTGTGTCGGTTTCGCCGGTGCGGATGCGGATGGCCTGCTCGAGATTCACCACGAAGATCTTGCCGTCACCGATCTTGCCGGTGTTGGCGGCCTTGGTGATGGCCTCGATGACGCGGTCGAGCTGATCGTCGGCGATGGCGACGTCGATCTTGACCTTGGGCAGGAAGTCGACGACGTATTCGGCGCCGCGATAGAGCTCGGTGTGGCCCTTCTGACGGCCAAAGCCCTTGACCTCGGTAACGGTGATGCCTTGCACACCGATCTCGGACAGCGACTCACGCACGTCGTCGAGCTTGAACGGCTTGATGATGGCGGTGACTAGTTTCATGAACTTCTCCCGATTGAGTTGACTGGCCCCAGGAAAACAAACCCCGGCCCAAGTCTAGCGCAGTGACCGTCTGTTTAACCGTTGGCGTGGTAATCGCCGTGGTTACGGCAGAAGCGGCCAGAGCGCGCCCCTACCCCAGGCGCCCTCTGACGCCCGTCTCTGCATCGGCAGTAGCAGAAAGCTTGCCAGGTTTGTGAAGGCGTACGGATTTCGGGCGCCAGCCCGCCTGGCGCGCCTCCTGAAGGGGCAACGCTCGGCCCGGCGGGCAGGACTTTGCACCAACAGCGAACAGCTCTGGCACGGGACTGGCACCAAAGCGGTGCAGAGGCGCTGCCCGGGGTGGCACACCCCGCTGTGCTACACTCGCGCCTTGATCCATTGCAGGGGATAAACCATGTCCACGACCCGTTCGCTGTTCGATTCCCTGACTCAGCAGGCCAGCCGGCTGTTCGGTCAGGACTCGCCGCTACCCAAGGCCGAGATCGAGAGCCAGTTCAAGGCACTGCTGCAAGGTGCTCTGAGCAAGCTCGATATGGTCAGCCGTGACGAATTCGATGCCCAGATGGCCGTGCTGGCCCGCACCCGTGCGCGCCTGGAGGCCCTCGAGGCACGCCTGACCGAGCTGGAAAAGCCGCAGACCGCCGAGGTCAGGCCGCCGGTCACCCCGGCCACGGACGTCGCGCCCGCCGATTGATCCCCAAGGGCGCGCCAGGATGGTGCAGCCCTGAGTCTGGCGAATCATGATCAAGGAGAGATCATGTCGCTTGCCCTCGTTCATACCCGCGCCCAGGTGGGCGTGGAAGCGCCGCCGGTATTGGTCGAGGCGCACCTGGCCAATGGCCTGCCCGCCCTCGCCCTGGTCGGCCTGCCGGAAACCGCCGTCCGCGAAGCCAAGGATCGGGTGCGCAGCGCCATCCTCAATGCCGGCTTCGAATTCCCCAGTCGCCGCATCACCCTCAATCTCGCGCCCGCCGACCTGCCCAAGGACGGCGACCGCTTCGACCTCGCCCTGGCCATCGGCATCCTCGCCGCCAGCGGACAGCTACCGACGCCGGGCCTCGACGGCTATGAATGCCTGGGTGAGCTGGCCCTGTCGGGCGCGGTGCGGGCGGTGCGCGGCGTGCTGCCTGCAGCGCTGGCGGCCCGAGCCGCCGGCCGCATCCTGGTGGTGCCCCGCGCCAACGCCGAGGAAGCCTGCCTGGCCAGTGGCCTCAGGGTGCTGGCGGTCGATCACCTGCTGGAGTTCGCCGGTCACCTGAGTGGCCAGGCCGTGCTGGCCCCCTATCAGCCCAGCGGCCTGCTGCGCACCCCATTGCCCTATCCCGATCTCGCCGAGGTGCAGGGCCAGCAGGCGGCCAAGCGCGCCCTGGTGGTGGCCGCGGCGGGTGCCCACAGTCTCCTGCTGGCCGGTCCACCGGGAACCGGCAAGACCCTGCTCGCCAGTCGCCTGCCAGGGCTGCTGCCGCCCCTGGATGAAGAAGAGGCGCTGCAGGTGGCCGCCATCCATTCGGTGGCCGGCCCCGAGCCGCTGGAACACTGGCCGCAGCGACCCTTTCGCCAGCCGCATCATTCGGCGTCCGGTCCAGCGCTGGTGGGCGGCGGCAGCCGACCCGGTCCCGGCGAGATCACCCTGGCCCATCGCGGGGTACTGTTTCTCGACGAGTTGCCCGAATTCGATCGCAAGGTGCTGGAGGTGCTGCGCGAGCCCCTGGAGAGTGGCGAAATCGTCATCGCCCGGGCGCGGGAACGGGTGCGCTTTCCGGCCCGTTTCCAGCTGGTGGCGGCGATGAATCCCTGTCCCTGCGGCTACCTGGGTGATCCCAGCGGCCGCTGCCGCTGCAGCCCGGAGCAGATCCAGCGCTATCGCGGCAAGCTGTCCGGTCCGCTGCTGGACCGTATCGACCTGCACCTGACGGTAGCCCGCGAGCACCTGCGGCTGGGCGCCTCAGCGGCCAGTGAGCTCACCACGGCGGAAGCCGCACGCCAGGTGGCCGACGCCCGGACCATTCAGCTGGCGCGCCAGGGGCGACCCAACGCCCTGCTCGGCCTCGATCAACTGCACCAGGTCTGCGCCCTGAGCGAGGCCGATCAGCGTTGGCTGGAGGGCGCGGGCGAACGCCTGAATCTGTCCCTGCGCGCCCTGCACCGGGTGGTCAAGGTGGCCCGCACCCTGGCCGATCTCGCCGGCCAGGCCGAAATCCAGCGGCCACAGCTGGCGGAAGCGCTGCAGTATCGGGCGAGTCACTAGGCGCCGGCAGGCGGGCCGTAGTGTCGCGGCGGCTCCTGCAGGCGATCTCGCAGCGCCTGGTTTTCCTGGGCCAGCTCGAAGCACATGGCCCGCCACTGGTGGGCCAGCTCGCGATAATCGTCCCGCTCCGCCCGCAGCGTGGTCAGCATGCGTTCGACGGCCTGCACCGCCTCGTTGGATACGCCCATGACACCCCTCCTCTTATACTGTATTTGCATACAGTAGTCAGAGTATTGCAGCCAGGCAAGGGCCAAGGTGCGCAGGAATGAAAAAGGGAGGCCTGAGCCTAATGCCGGTCAGTTAAGCTGACTGGCATTTTTTTTCTGGTCGGATACTTCGAGGGCTTGGCCTTGATGACTCTCGGATAGGCCCGGTAATCGCGCCTATGCGGTAGAACGAAGTGCGGTGCCAAGGCGTGCAGTTCGGCCATATCACGTGGGATGTTGCCAGGGCTATTCAGCGAAAGGCTCAGCAGGAATTTCAGGATGGCCCAGCTGCAGGCGGAGAAGCTCATCTCGCAGGGATGAACTCCCGGGCACTGGCGACTCATCTGTACCATCTGATAACGCAGTAGGTTGTATCCCAGCAGTAGCCCCCATAGCTCCTGCGCCACCATGTCGGGCGTTTTGCTGCGTAGCGTGTAACGGCCATCGAGTAGACCCTGCTTGATCTCACGATAGCCGAGCTCGATTTCCCAGCGGTGGCTGTAGAGATCGACGATCTCATCGGAGACGAAACGCCCAGGGTCCGTCATGGAAGTAAGGATCTGGCGCCGCTTGCCCTTGACGGTCTTGCTCAGCAGTCGCGCCTGCAAGGTGTCCGGCAAGCCGGGCCATTGTCGGCGGGCCTGCGGCGAAGTTCGAAGGCTGACAATCGCATCCTGCTTGCCCAGTGAGCGTATCACCTCGTATTGGGCGTCTTTGCGCAGTGGCAATAGCCAGTGCCGTTCGTTACCGGTTCGCTGCCAGCGATGTAGCAGACCTAAAGAGTAAAAGCCCTTGTCGAACAACGTCAGCGAATGGTCGGGGGTGCCCTCGATCAATTGCTCGGCCAGCTTCATTTCATTGCTGGCATAAGCGTCGAAGGCGCTGCTTACCAGCAAATGGCTGGTCAGTTCCATCTGGCACACCATGCGGATCTGGGGAAATCCTCCATCACCGTACTGATTGATCGCCGAGCCGTAGCGCTCGCGATTTTCGAGCGTGTCCGGAGCGCGCCAGACCACGCCGTCCACACCGAGCAAGCGCAGCCCCTGCCAGCCTGGATGTTCGGCCGTCTCATGCCAGCGCTGTTGGGTCAGTTGAAACACCTCCCGTACAGCGTCGCTTCCCAATCGCTGACGGCCTTGCACCACCGCGCTGGGCGCTACCAATGGCTTCTGACCGGGCAGCATGATGTCCAGTTGGTTGACCACATCCCAGGCCGACAGGCGACGAAACAGGGCCAGGCCGATGACGCACCAGAGCATGGATTCCAGCGGCAGCCTGCGTTTGCGTAGGGTAGCGACTCCGGCCGTTTCCAGGGCGGTCTTGACCAGCTCAGGATCGAGCAGTTCGCCCAGGGCCTCCAGTGTCTGTGTGGCCGAAGAGAGCTCGCGAGTCATTTCCAAGGCTTGAGCAATACGCATAAAAAATCCGGTGCTTGAGGAATCAAGCACCGGATTCTGTGCGACGACAGTCAGGCGTCAAGGTGAAGCTCTTAACTGACTGGCATTAGGCCTGAGCCTCCCTTTCGCTGCTGCCGGAACGCGCCGGTCAGCTGAACCGACCGACCTCGGCACTCAGGTCTTCCGCCAGATGACGCAGCTCGCCAGCGGTACCGGCCAGCACCTCGGCGGCATCGCGCTGGGCGGCGTTGTCCACGGCGATCGCCTGGATGTTGCGACTCAGGGCGGTGGCTGTGGTGCTCTGCTCGGCGGTGGCCTGGGCGATGCCGGAGAATTGCTCCACCGCCTCGGCGACCTGCTGGTCGATGCTGCGCAGCGCCTGGGCCACGTCGGCGTTGCGCGCCAGGCCCTGTTCCATCAGGCGATTGCCTTCGTCGATGGCGCCCATGGCACGCTGGGTCTCGCCCTGCACCGCGCCGATCATCTGCGAGATCTCGCGGGTGGCCTCGCTGGTGCGACCGGCCAATTGCCGGACTTCATCGGCGACCACGGCGAAGCCGCGGCCCTGCTCGCCGGCCCGGGCCGCTTCGATGGCGGCGTTGAGCGCCAGCAGGTTGGTCTGCTCGGCGATCCCGCTGATGACGCCGATGATGCCGCCAATCTGCTGGGAGCGGCCGTCCAGGCCCTTGATGAGTTCGGCGGTGCTGGCCAGGGAATCGGCGATCTGCTCCAGGGCGCCCGAGGCGCCCTGCATGGCCTGAGTCCCGGTGCGGGTCTGCTGGGCGTTTTCCTGCACCAGGCGTTCGGTGCGCTGCATGCCGTCGGCGATGTTCTGGGCGGTGGCGCTGAATTCCTCCACGGCGCTGGCCATGCTATCGATCTGGCTGGACTGCTCGGCGGAGCGTCTCAGGGTCTGGTCGGAGAGCTGGCTCAGTTGCTGGGAACGCTCGGTGACCGCGCGCGAAGAGCCACGGACCTGCTCGACGGTGGAGGCCAGGGCATCGGCCATCTGGTTGAAGCTCTGGGCGAGTTCGCCGATCTCGTCCTGGCTGCGCGCTTCGACGCGCACGCTGAGCTGACCGCGACCCAGGGCCTGGGCCCGCTCCACCAGTTGGCCCAGCGGCCTCAGCTTGTGGCGCAGCAGGACGACCGAGGCGAGTACCGCCAGCACCAGGGCGATCAGGCTGCCGATGGCCAGGCGCAGACCCACGGCGTGCACCGGGGCGTCCAGCTCGGCCTTGGGCAGGGTGGCAACCACGGTCCAGCCTTCGCCGGCGACCGGCGCGCTGACGCTGAGGAAGTCTTCATTGCCGTCCTGCCAGGTGTGTTCGCGCTGCTTGGGGTCGCTCTTGAGCGCGGCGAGCAGTTCGTCATTCTTTTTCGCATTGGCCGGCGGCACCAGCCAGTTGCCCTGCTCGTCGAGCAGGGCCAGGGAGCCGGTCTCGCCGATGCGCAGCTGGGTCAGCTGGGCCAGCTGCTGGGCCTGGGCGTCGGTGTAGTCGAAGCCGACGAAGAGCACGGCGATGACCTTGCCGCCGCCGTCGCGGACCGGGGTGTACTGGGTCATGTAGGAGCGTCCGAACAGCTGGGCGCGCCCGACGTAGTTCTGACCCTGCAGCAATCCGGCATAGGCCGGGTGCTTGCGATCGAGCTGGGTACCGATGGCGCGGCTGCCGTCCTGCTTCTTCAGCGAGGTGGTGATACGGGTAAAGTCGTCGCCATCGCGGACGAAGATGGTGGCGACGCCACCGGTCAGCCGGGTGAAGTCGTCGACCTGGCTGAAGTCGCTGTTCAGCGCCTGACCGGCGAACAGCAGGGCGGGGGCCGTGGCGCTGCCCAGGGGCAGTCGCTCGCCGGCCAGGCTCAGGCCGCCATCGAAGCGGCGCTCGAACAGGTTGGCCAGCCGTTGGGTGCTGATCTTCAGGGTGCTGAGAAAGGTCTGCTGCTGATCGGAGAGCAGCCGGGCCTCGCTACCCAGGTGCTTGCGCTGGGTGCCTTCGATGGACACGCTCAAGGCATGCAGGGCGAACAGACAGCTGCCGGCGATCACGACAATCAGTACCAGACTGAGGGCCAAGGCAAGTTGTCGGGCGATACTACGACGCGGGGAAATGACCATGGGGGCTCCAAAGCGCCTACATCCCTGTAGGGCAGTACGAATTTGAGGGCAAGGGCGGTATCAGGGACCGACCGCTCTAGGGCGGTCTTCTTGGCGGTTGACTTTTATTTTATCGGCAGAGGTACGATGAACTAAAGCGAATGACAGCAGTCTGGCGCCTTATTTATGGCGGACGACCTCTGGAAGGCTTTGGGATGCCACTTCCCGCTGCAGGAAATCAGCCAGCTGGCGAAGGCGCGCCTGCCCCCGGCGATTGCGCGGCCAGACCAGGTAATAGGCATCACCGCTGGCCACCGCCTCGGGCCAGGGCAAGGCAATGAGTCCGGCTGCCACGTCTTCGGCGAGCATCACCAGATCGCCGATGGAAACCCCGTAGCCACGCGCGGCAGCGGCCATGCCCAGCTCCAGGGTGTCGAACACCTGGCCACCACTCAGGGGCACCGCCTGGGTCAGGCCCATGGCCTGCAGCCAGCGGCGCCAGTCGCGGCGGTCGAAGGTGGGATGCAGCAGTTCTTCCCTCTGCAGTCGCGCCAGGTCCCAGGCGCCCTCCCGGGCGGCAGCCGGCGAGCAGACCGGCACCAGCCACTCCTCGAACAGCGGCACCACCTCCCAGTCCACCGGGAAGCGGCCGTCGCCGAGCAGTACCGCGCAATCGAAGGGCTCATGGACGAAGTCGACCCGGTCACTGGCCATCCAGACGCTGGTGAGCTGGATGTCCAGTTGCGGACTGAGCTGGCGAAAGCGCGCCAGACGCGCCAGCAGCCAGCGCAGCGACAGGGTGGTGGGCGCCTTGAGTCTCAGGGTGCCCTCGGCCACGGCGAGATTGCCGCAGGCCCGCGCCAGAGCCTCGAAGCCCTCGCTCAGCCCCGGCAAGAGCAGCTTGCCGGGCTCGGTCAGCGCCAGCTGACGCCCGGCGCGCTCGAACAGGCGGCAGCCAAAGGTCTCTTCCAGCGTCCGCACATGGCGACTGACCGCACTCTGGGTCAGCGACAACTCCTGGGCCGCGCGGGTGAAGGAGCCGTGGCGAGCGGCGGCCTCGAAGGCGCGCAGGGCATACAGCGGCGGCAGACGCGAGGGGTGCTCGGGCATGACTCAGACTCATGGATGGCATGGTTATTTTCCGATTGTGGGCGGCGCGCCCGCATCCAACAATGAGTTCTTGTCAAACATCGGCCACCTGCTCAGCGAGATCCACCCATGTCTCTGCCGCGTCTCGAACTGCTCGCGCTGTTGCGTCTCGCCCTGCCCCTGATCGGTGCGCAGCTGGCCTATGTGGCCATGGTCTTCACCGACACCCTGATGATGGGCCGCCTGGGCCCGGCAGCCCTGGCCGGTGGCGGCCTGGGAGCGGCGGTCTACTCCTTCGTCTCGGTGATCTGCGTGGGCGTGATCACCGCGGTGGCCAATCTGGCGGCGCTGCGCCGGGGTGCGGGGGATACCGAAGGGGTGGCGGCGGTCACTGCGGCCGGGATCTGGATCGCCGGGGTGCTGGCGCTGCTGGCCGGTACCCTGCTGTGGCATATCGAACCCCTGCTGGCCCTGGCCGGCCAGCCCGAAGAGAGTCGTCAGGCGGCCGGCGTCTTCCTGCGTTGCCTGGCCTTCGCCCTGCCCGGCCATCTGCTGTTCATGACCCTGCGCGGCTTCACCAGCGCTCTGGACCGCCCCGGACCGGTGCTGACCATCGTGCTCGGCGCGGCGCTGCTCAATGCCCTGTTCAACCTGGCGCTGCTGCACGGCTGGGGCGGCCTGCCGCAACCCGGGCTGCCGGGCATCGGCGCGGTGACTGCGGTGGTGATGAATGGCGCGGCCCTGGGCCTGGCGTTGTATATCGCCCGCCATCCGGCCTATGCCGCCTATCCCCTGCGTCGCTATCTGCGCCGTCCGGATCGCCGTGCCCTCGCCGACACCCTCGGCCAGGGCCTGGCGATCAGTGGCACCTATGCGGTGGAAGCCTGCCTGTTCCTGTCGGCGGCGCTGTGCATGGGCGCCCTGGGCGCCACGGCGCTGGCGGCCCATCAGATCGCCAATCAGCTGGTGTACCTGGTGTTCATGTTGCCCGCCGGACTCTCCTATGCCACCAGCATCCGCATCGGCCAGCACCAGGGCGCCGGGCGGCCGCGCGAAGCCCTGCTGGTGGGGCGACTGGCCATCGGCGGCGGCGCCCTGGTGATGCTGGGCATCGCCCTGCTGTTCTGGAGCTTTCCCGGCTGGCTGGTGAGGCTGTTCCTGGCGGATGCGCAGAGCCCTGTGGCGGAGCTGGCACGCCAGCTGGTGCTGATCGCGGCGGTGTTCGTCATCTTCGACGGTACCCAGAGCATCGCCCAGGGTGCGCTGCGGGGTATCCGCCAGGCACGCCTGGGCTTCTACGGCGGATTGCTCTGCTACTGCCTGATCGGCGCCAGTGGTGCCTGGCTGCTGGGCGTCCAGCTGGGTATCGGCCCCCATGGCGTCTGGTGGGGTCTGGCATTCGGACTGGCCTGTGCGGCGCTGCTGCTGACCGGTGCCTTCGAGTGGCTGATGCGGCGGAAGCTGGGCGCGGGCGCTGCGGAGGCTGCGCCGGAGCCGCTGGCCGCGCCGCGCGGCCTGGCGCAAAACGGCTGAGCGCCGCGGCGGCCCAAGCGTTTTACCAAGTGGTCCACTTCTGACCGCTGCGCTAGACTAAAGGCTTTGGGCCACCCCGGCGTTGCGACCGGTGTTCCGGGCCCCAGGATAGCCAGAGATGCAACGTTTCATCGTCGCCGACGACCATCCGCTGTTTCGTGAAGGCCTGGTGCGCATTCTGCGCCAGCTGCAGCCACAGGCGCAGGTGGATCAGGCCGACAGCCTGCATCAGGTCCTGGAACTGGCGCGCCAGGGTGAGCCGCCCAGCGGGCTGCTGCTGGACCTGCTCTATCCTGGCCAGGACCTGAGCTTTTCGCTGCGCGCCCTGCGCCAGGAATTCAAGCGCAGCACCCTGATCGTGGTCTCGATGCTGGAAGACGCCACGGTGATCGAACATATCCTGGCAGCCGGTGTGGACGGCTTCATCGGCAAGGCGCTACCGCCGGCGGCCATGGCCGAGGCGATCGCCGACTGCCTCGCCGGACAACCTGTGGTGCGCTATGCCATGCCGAGCCTGGCCCCGGTCAACCTGACGCCTGATAACCGGGTGCAGGGGCTGACGCCGCGGCAACTGGAGGTGCTCGGCCTGATCACCCAGGGCCTGAGCAACAAGGAGATCGCCCGGATCCTGGCCATCTCGCCCTTTACCGTGCGCATCCATGTCTCCGCTCTGCTGCGTACCCTGGGCGTCAGCAGCCGCGCAGCGGCGGCCGCCTTCGGCGCCAAGGCCGGCCTTGGCTCCCAGCGCTCACTCAGCTAGCCGCGACGCGAAAGGCCAGCAGCAGGGCGCGCAATTCCGCCGGTCGCACCGGCTTGGCCAGCACCGGGATCTCGGCGTCGCCCAGCGCCTGCTGGACCTGGGGAATGTCATGACCGGTCACCACGATGGCCGGGATGCGCCGACCCTGCAGCCGATTGAGATAGGCGATGCAGTCGGCACCCGAGGCGCTGCGATCCAGATCGAAATCGGTGATCACCAGGTCGCAACTCACGGCGCCGGAGGGGATGCTGGTGGCAGTGGTGACCTCGCAGCCCCAGCTGCGCAACAGGGTCGCGGTGGCCAGCAGCACATTGGCGTCGTCTTCGATGAGCAGGATCCGCCAGCCGGCGAGCAGGTGCTGGGGGCCGCTCACCGGCCGTGGGCGCGCCTCCAGCGGCAGGGTGGCCAGCGGCAGACCCTGGAGCGCGACCGCGGTACCGCGGCCAGGGTGCGAACGTATGATTAGCCGCAACTCGAGCAGGGTGGCGATGCGTTGCACGATGGACAACCCCAGGCCGACCCCCTCGATGTCGCGATCGCGCGTCTCGCGCACCCGATAGAATTCCTCGCACAGGTGCGGCAGGTGCTCGGCGGCGATACCCGGCCCCTGGTCGTAGACCACCAGGGCGAGCCGGCCCTGGTGGCGGCGCACCGCCAGCAGCAGGGGCTTGCCCGGGGCGTACTTGAGGGCGTTGGACAGCAGATTCTGCAGCGAGGTGAGCAGCAGCGCCGGGTCGCTGTAGACCTGCAGGTCACAGGCGCGCCAGCGGATCTCCACCCCGGCCCAGCGCGCCGCCTCGGCGTTCTGCCGCACCAGGTCGCCGAACAGGGTATCCAGATCGACCACCGTGCGCCGCGGACTGACCTGCTTCTGATCGAGGGTGTAGATGTCCAGCAGCGAACGGAACAGCTGCTCGACGCCGAGCAGCGAGCGGTCGATGTTGTCGACCAGCCGCTCCTGATCGGCGCTCAGCTGGCCATTGCGCAGGCAGGCGGTGAACAGGCCGATGGAGTGGATCGGCTGGCGCAGGTCGTGGCTGGCCTGGGCCAGGAAGCGCGCCTTGGCCAGGTTGGCCGCCTGGGTCTCGTGCAGCGAATCCTGGATGCGGGTCAGCAGAAAATACACGTAGCCGGGCACCAGCAACGCGGTCACCAGCATCATCAGGGCCACCGTGGGATAGCGCTGCAGGAAGGGCATCCCGGCGATGATGGCGGTCAGGGCGGTCAGCGACAGCCCGGTGGCCAGCAGCAGGTAGCCGCGCCCATAGCGCAGGCCGTTGCCCACCGTGACCCAGAGCAGCACGCCGAACAGTGGCAGCAGGGCCTCGCCGCTGGTGATGGAGGAAAAGGTGATGGCGCTGAAGTCCAGGCTCATGGCCAGCAGGCGCCGCCAGGGCTTCACTCCCGGCCGCCGGCGGATCTCGAAGAACAGGCCGACGGCCAGCACGGCGAACAGGGCGTAGCACAGCAGGTTGGCCAGCAGGATGGCGGTATCGAACAGCCCCCAGGCCCAGGCGCCGGTGATGTAGGCCGAGGCCGGCAGGATGAAGGCCAAACGGACCTTGGCCTGGCCGAGTTCGGGATCGCGGGGGCGGACGCCCAGGGTCTGGGTCGCTGCGTTCATGAGGCCAGATAACCCAGTTGCCAGGCTCGCGGGATCAGGCGAAAGATCACCGCCAGGATGGCGGCCAGGGCCGCGCTGGCGTACCAGGCCGCCAGGCCCAGTCCCGCCTCCAGCGCAGCGCCCAGCACCCCGCCGAGCAGCATGCCCAGCCAGGGCACCAGCTGGATGCGCCAGCCGCGGCGGCGTTCGCCCAGCAGCCAGTGACCCAGGCCGCGTCCGAAACGCGACAGGGCGCCGGTGACATAGGTGAGGCCGATGGGCAGGCCATAGACCTGCTCCACCACCGCATTGACCATGCCCATGGCGAATACCCCGGTCAGCAGCGCCAGGTGGCCCAGGGGCAGGCTGGCCGCCAGCGCCAGCAGCAGGGCCAGCAGGCCGAGCAGCAGGCAGGCGCGCTGGCGGGTCAGCCGCTGCAGCAGCACACCGCCGGCATTGCCCAGCACGAAGGTGCCGATGGCCAGCGCCAGATGCCCCGCGGCAGCCCAGCGGCCTGCCGCCACATCGGCAGCAAGACGGGTGGTATTGCCGCTCATGAAGGAGACGAAGTCGCCGGTGGCGAGAAAGCCGATGGCATCGGTCATGCCGGCCAGCAGCGACAGACCGGCGACCAGCGCCAGGCCGACCGCGCCATGCCGTGGTGTCACGGGCGGAAGAGAAGCAGAGGGATTCATGGCAGCCATCCTGGCGCGGTAGCGAAACACGGCTGCCAGTGTGGAACGTCCAGGGTTCCGGCGCCATGGGCGGCCTCCTGGAAGGCGCCCTAGGCTAGACTGATGGACCCGCCTGGCCGGAGGCCTCGTGACCACGCCCCTGTTCGCCCTGGTATTGCTCGCCGCCCTGTTGCACGCCGGCTGGAACGCCCTGCTCAAGATCGGCCTCGACCGCTTTCTCACCGCCAGTCTGATCCAGATCGGCGCCGGCCTTGCCGCGCTGCTGGCGCTGCCCTTCGTCGTCCTGCCGCCCGCCGCGGCCTGGCCCTGGATCGCCCTCTCCGCCCTGCTGCACATCGGCTACAACGCCTTTCTCGCCCGCGCCTATCGCTATGGCGATCTCGGCCAGGTCTATCCCCTCTCCCGCGGCAGCGCGCCGTTGCTGGTCAGCCTGGTGGCCTTTCTCGCTCTCGGCGAAAGGCTCTCGCCACCCGCCCTGCTCGGCCTCGGCCTGCTGGTGACCGGGCTCGCCCTGATGGCGCTACTCGGCGCTCGGCGCGGCACGCCACCCAGCCTGGCGCTGCTGGTCTGCGCCTTCACCACCGGCAGCTTCATCGCCGCCTACACCCTGGCCGATGCCCTCGGCGCCCGCGCCAGCGGCAATGCCGTGGCCTATGCCCTCTGGCTGTTCGCGGTCAACGGGGTGGTGGCGGCGCTGGTCCTGCGGCTGAGCCGCGGCGCCACGGCCTTCGCCGGGCTCGGTCCGCACTGGCGCGCCGGGCTGGCGGGCGGGGTCATGTCGATGCTGGCCTACAGCCTGGTGATCGTCGCCACCACCCAGGCCCCCATCGGCCTGGTCTCGGCACTGCGCGAGACCAGCGTGCTGTTCGCCCTGCTGATCGGGGTCTTCTGGCTGCATGAAAGCCTGCCGCTGGGCCGCATCTGCGCCGGCCTGGCCATCGTCGCCGGGGTGGTGGCGATCAAGCTGGCCTGAACGGAGCGCCGCGGGAGCGGCTAAGCTGAGCCTTCTTTCGACCAGGACGGACCCATGGGCAAATCGCTGCGACTCTCGGAAAAATGGTTCAACCGCGGCCTCTGGCTGCTGGCGCTGGTGTTCGCCGGTTTTCTCATCGGCCTGGGCGGCACCCTGGTCGGCGATCTGCCCCAGGTGGAGCAGCAGCAGCGTCTGGAAGACTTCATGGACCCCGCCGCCACCGCCGCGGCCCGGGAAGACCAGCGCCAGGCCCAGTTGGCCAGCCGTCAGGCCAGCGACGCCCTGGAACAGGCGCAATTGCGGCAGACCGCGGCCGCGAGCAGCTACCAGGCCAATCGCGAGACCTTCGACAACTGGCTGGCGACCCGCCAGACCACCCAGCGCCCCGAGCAGGATGCCGAACTGATCGCCCGCAGCCGCGCCCTGGACGAACTCAAGGCCGGCGAGCGGGTGGCGGAGCAGGAGGTGGAACGCCAGCAGCAGGCGCTGCTGGATGCCGAGCAGCGCGCCGACAATGCGCAGCGCAGCCTGGCCACCCTCGGTGAGTCGGCGCAGTCGGCCTGGCTGGAAGCGCGCCAGCAGGCCGAGCTGCGGGTCTTTCTCTATCGCCTGGCGCTGACCCTGCCCCTGCTGGCGGTGGCGGCCTGGCTGTTCGTCCGGCAACGCAAGAGCACCTGGTGGCCCTTCGTCTGGGGCTTCATCTTCTTCGCGCTGTTCGCCTTCTTCGTCGAGCTGGTGCCCTATCTACCCAGCTATGGCGGCTATGTGCGCTATCTGGTGGGCATCCTCCTGACCGTCCTGGGCGGACGCTATGCCATCCGTGCCCTGCAGGACTATCGTGCCCGTCTGGCGCTCAAGGAAGCCCAGCCGGACACCGTGAGGCGCGAAGAGCTGCACTACGACACCGCCCTGGCGCGGCTGGCCAAGGGCGTCTGCCCGGGTTGCGAGCGGCCGGTGGACCTCAAGGACCCGGGGATCGACTTCTGCCCCCATTGCGGCATCGGCCTGCACGACCACTGCGGCGCCTGCCAGACCCGCAAGAGCGCCTTCGCGCATTTCTGCCACGCCTGTGGGACGGCAGCGCGTGGGCCCGAGCGTCTGGCGGGCGCGCCCTGATGGCGGGCCTCAGGGCTTGTTCGAACTGGCGTTGATGCCCTTCTCGGTGTGCTCGCCGGCGTGCTTGTGCAGCTGGTCGGTGGGGTCCTGCAGCTGGATGACCCTGCCCTGCTGCCAGGCATCGGCGCCGGGGACGACCGTGGGCGTGGGCAGGTCGGCGCGAGCGGCCTTGGTCTCGGTGGACGAGACGCCCAGGCGGCGGTCGCGCTCGGCGAGCAGCTTGGGATCGAGCTGGCCATCGGCGGTGAAGCCCATCATCAGCTGGGGCACGCCCAGCGGCAGCTGCAGGTCCTGATCGGTATGCCAGGTGTGCCAGGTCTTGCCGTAGGTATGCACCAGCTTGTCCATCAGCCGGTGCTCGGCTACCTGGGGCACGCCGGGCGCGACCAGCTGACCCGATTTCACCTCGTGCACATGGCTGTGCCAGAGCGCCTTCTCGGCCGCGGGCAGGGTCTTGAACAGCCGCTCGCTGATGATGTACTCGACGCCCATCAGCTTGGCATCGGCGACGTTGCCGTCGTAGATCACGCACTGGAACATCTCTTCGCCCAGGACGCTGCAATAGTGGTGAGCTTCCATCTGGCTAGCGGGGTGACCGTTGTAGAAATGGAAGCCGTCCAGGTAGGTGTTGAGGGCGGCGATGGGCGGCTTGCGCTGCAGCACGTCGGCGCCGGCGTCGAGCACTCGGGTATCGGTCTGGGCGGGGGCACCCGGCACCGGGACCGGCGACTGGGTGTCGTTGGCGGCCTGGGTCAGAGGGGCGCAGGCGAGCAGCAGCAAGGCGGGTAGTCGGCGGGTATTCATGGCGGATTCTCGACGGGAGCTTGCCGAGTTCGAAGGTCGGGCAGACGCCAAGGTTCCACCGCTGCGCTAGGCTCGTCATATGAATGTCATGCAACGGCCATAAATTCGTCATCGTCTGCGCCTGGCCTTTCGGTATAAGCGAAACGCCACCGCCACACCTTTGCACCTCTGGCCTCTTCTCTCTGTCGGGACGACTCAATGAACGCACACAGCTCTCCCTCTGGTCATGCCCTGCGCCGCGTGGTCTTCAACAAGAAGGGCGGTGTCGGCAAGTCCAGCATCGCCTGCAACCTAGCGGCCATCAGCGCCCACGAGGGCTATCGCACCCTGCTGGTGGATCTCGATCCCCAGGCCAACTCCAGCCAGTACCTCACCGGCCAGGTGGGCGACGACCTGCCCCACGGCATCGCCGACTTCTTCAAGCAGACCCTGAGCGGCGGCAAGAAGGCCCAGGCCAACATCCATGCCACCGCCTGGCCGAATCTGGATCTGATCGCCGCCTCGGGCGAGCTGAGCGAGCTGCAGTTCAAGCTCGAAGCCAAGTACAAGATCCAGAAGCTCGCCAAGTACCTCGACAAGCTTGGCGAAGACTATGACCGCATCTACCTGGATACCCCGCCGGCGCTGAACTTCTACAGCATCTCGGCGCTGATCGCCGCCGACCGCTGCCTGATCCCCTTCGACTGCGATGTCTTCGCCCAGCAGGCGCTGTACGACCTGATCGAAGAGCTGGAGGAGATCCGCGAGGACTACAACGAGAAGCTCACGGTCGAGGGCATCATCATCAACCAGTACCACGCCCAGGCCAGCACCCCGCGCCAGCTGATCGAGGAACTCCAGGCGCGTGATCTGCCGGTGCTGGCGGCGCCGCTGATGTCGTCGGTGAAGATGCGCGAATCCCACCAGCAGCATCGTCCGCTGATCCACCTGGACCCAGGCCACAAGCTGACCCGGCAGTACCTGGAGCTGTTCGCCCTGCTGGAAGGCTGAGGGCGCCACAGCGCAAGAACGTTCAAGACGGCGGCGACGCGGTGCGGCACCCTGGGCATCCCCTGCCTTCCGGAGCCCTGCCGATGACCGCTTCCCGCCGCCGCGCCTTCCTCCAGGGCGCCTGGCAGATCATGCCGCTGTCGCTGGCCTGCGCGCCCTGGGGCATCCTGGTCGGCGCCCTGGCCATCGAGACCGGACTCAGCGTGCTGGAAGGCCAGGCCTTTTCCCTGCTGGTGTTCGCCGGGGCGGCGCAACTGGTGGCCCTGGGCATGCTCAAGGCCGGCGCGGGCCTCGCCGCCATCCTGCTGACCACCCTGCTGCTGACCTCCCAGCACCTGCTCTATGGCCTGCACATGAGACGTGTCCTGGCGCCCCAGCCGCTGCCCTGGCGGCTGGGCTTCGGCTTTCTGCTCACCGACGAATTCTTCGCCCTGAACCATACCGAACAACCGGCCGGCTTCGACCGCTGGCGCGCCCTGGGCATGGGCCTGAGTTTCTATCTGCTGTGGAATCTCTTCACCCTGGCCGGGCTGCTGCTGGGGCGGGTGCTGCCCAATCTGGGCGCCCTGGGCCTGGACTTTTCCATCGCCGCCACCTTCATCGCCCTGGTGGTGCCCCTGGTACGCGACCTGGCCACCGTGGCCTGCGTGCTCATTGCGCTGCTGGTGTCGGTGTGGCTGCATCACCTGCAATGGCAGGGCGCCCTGGTGCTGGGCGGCCTGGCGGGGATGAGCGCGGGCTTCGGGGTGCGCCGCCTGCGGGAGCGCCTGCAATGATCCTTGCCACCGTGCTCGGCATGGCCGTCCTGGTCTTCTGCAATCGCTATCTCTTTCTCGAACCGCGCCTGCCGCTGCGCCTGGGACGCAATCTGCGCACCTTCCTGGAATTCGCCGTGCCCGGGATGCTCACCGCCATCTGCGGCCCCATCCTGTTCTCCGGCGAAAGGACGCTGGCCGCGACCCTGGTCGACCCTTACCTGCTGGCGGCCCTGACCGCGGTGGGGCTGATGCTCTGGACGCGGCGGGTGCTGACCACGGTGATCCTCAGCATGGGCGTGTTCTACCTGCTACGCTGGCTCCTCTAGCGCCAGGATGGAACCGATCGGTGCCACGAGAGAGCCATGAACGGACAACAGGAAAACGCCCGCCTCTGGTCGGCCCGCGGGCTGGGCGGCGTCGAGCTGCTGCACGCCCGCTATCGCCGCCAGCGCTTCGCCCCCCATGTGCACGAAGGCTATGTGCTCACCGTGATCGAGCGCGGCGCCCAGCGCTTTAGCCACCGCGGCGCCGAGCACCTGGCCGCGGCCGGCAGCATGGTGCTGATCAACCCGGACGAATTGCACACCGGTGCGACAGCGGTCGAGGAAGGCTGGCAGTACCGCGGCTTCTATCCGACGCTGGCGCAGCTGATGCCGGTCTTCGCCGAACTGGGATGCCCGCTGGACGCCACCCCGGCCTTCGCCACCAGCGTGCTGCACGATCCCCAGGTGAGTGCGGCCTTCAGCCAGCTGCATCGGTTGGCCGACCATGGCGCCGAGGCGCTGGAGCAGCAAACCGCCTGGCGTGAGGCGCTGCTGTTGCTGTTCGGCCGCCACGCCTGCCTGGGCACTATCCCGCAGCCGGGTCGAGAACCCCTGGCGGTTCAGCGCGCCCGCGAATTGCTCGGCCAGCGGTTGCAGCAACCGCCCAGCCTCGAAGAGCTGGCCCAGGCCGTGGGGCTGTCGCCCTTTCATTTCCTGCGGGTGTTCCGCCGGGCGACGGGCCTGCCGCCCCACGCCTGGCTCAAGCAGCAGCGCCTGACCCGCGCCCAGGGCCTGCTGCGGGCCGGCTGGGCGCCCCTGGACGTGGCCCTGCAACTGGGCTTCGCCGACCAGAGTCATCTCACTCGCCAGTTCAAGCAGGCCTACGGGGTGGCACCGGGCGCCTATCGCCGCGCCTGGCACGGCTAGCCGGACACCGACGAACGGTCCTGGCCGCTGAAGCGCCGTGCCAGAGCCCTGCAAGCGGTAACGAGGCCTGGCTGACCGGAGCGCCGGAGAAACTTTTCGCGGTCGTCTCGGGCCTAGTCAGGAAGAGCGCCGGAGCTGCCGGCCGCTCTTCCCTGCCCCTTTGGAGTTACCGGTATGACACTGGAAGAACGCATCCGCCAGCGCGCCTATGAAATCTGGGAACGCGAAGGTCGTCCCCATGGCCAGGATTTCGAGCACTGGTTTCAGGCCAACCGCGAACTGGAAGACCAGCCCGACGACAACCTGACCCAGGTCGGCGGCATCCAGAGCAGCGTCGCCCCGCCGGCACCCAAGCCGCGCAGCCGGTCGCGCAAGAAGGCGACCGCGGGCGACGCCTGAAGCCAGGCGCCCTTACTTGCGGATCATGTCGGCCGCCCGCTGGGTGGCCTCCGAGGTGCGCGTGGCCAGCTTGCGTACCTCGTCCGCCACCACGGCGAAGCCACGGCCGGCTTCACCGGCGCGGGCAGCCTCGATGGCGGCATTGAGCGCCAGCAGGTTGGTCTGGGCAGCGATGCCCTGGATGGAGCCGACGATCTCGGTCACCTTCTGCAGGTTCTCTTCCATGGTGCGGTGCTGGTCTTCCTGGTTGCCGCGCAAGGATTCCTGCTCGTGCAGGGCATGGACATCGGCCAGCGCGCCCACCACCCGCAACGGCGTGCCATCGGCGGTGCGCCGGGTCTGACCACGGGCGCGGAACCAGCGCACCTCGTTGTTCTTCAGCACTAGGCGATAGGTGATGTCGAAGCCGGTGCGGCCGCTGCGGTCATTGATGTGCGCACCGAAGGCCTCCAGTACCCGCTCGCGATCGTCCGGGTAGAGGCGCGAGGCCCAGCTGTCCAGCACATCGGGAAACTCCTGGACGGTCTCGTAACCGAGCAGGTGGCGAAATTGCGGCGACCACCAGAAGGGATTCCTGGGATTGAGCGGATCGCCGGCGATCACCTCCATGTCCCAGAGGCCGTCGTTGAGCATCTCCCGCGCCAACTCGAAACGGGTCAGGGTGACGTCCAGTTCCTGATCGCGCAGGCGCTGGTCATGGATGTCGCGCAGGGAGCCAGCCACCCGCAGCGGTACGCCGCGCTCGTCGCGCAGGGTGGCACCAGTGGCGCGCATCCAGCGGTATTCGCCGGACTTCAGGGCGATGCGATACTGGACATCGAAGGGGGTCTGACCGCTGCGATCCTTCATGTGGGCGGCGAAGGCGTCCAGCACCCAGGCGCTGTCTTCCGGATGCAGGCGCTTGGCCCAGCTGCCGAGTTCGCTGGGAAAATCGCGTTCATCGCGAAAGCCGAGCATGGCGCGGAACTGATCCGACCACCAGAAGGCGTTGCGCGGATTGACCGGATCGCCGGCCACCACCTCCATGTCCCAGAGGCCTTCGCTGGAACCCTGGCTGACCAGCTCGAAGCGGGTCCCCAGGCGCTTGGCCAGCGTCTCGCTTTCGGCCATGCGCGCCGTCAGGGCGGCATTGTCCTGACTCAGCGTCTGCACCTGCTGCTGCAATTCCCGCTGCTGTACCAGCAGCGCCTGCAGCCCCTTGGTCAGGCGTGCCAGGGCAGGATCGCCCTGGAAGCTGCCGCTCTCGGCCAGGGGGGTGACGGTCTCCGTTGCTGCGGCCAGGACATCCAGCGCGCGCATGATCGAGTAGTGCTTGAGCAAGGCCATGATCGAATCCTCAGAGGGAGCAGCCGCGGCAAGGGCTGCGCGCGATCCGAGCCCCTGTATCGGCCTCACCGCTTCGCTCTTTAGCCCGTTCCAGAGCCTTTTTCCCTGTCGCCGCTCTGCCGGTCGGTTAGCGCCAGTCGTCCAGCAGCCAGACCTCGGGATGATCGTAATGGGCTTCGCCCCGGTGCAGGGTGATGCCCAGGATCTCGCTGCGAAACCCTTCCGCCAGCAGCCAGCGGTAGGCCCCCAGGCGGGCGGTGTTGACGCCGGCCAGCAGGCGCTGCTGGCCATGGTCCCGGGCCAGGCCATCGCAGGCGGCGATCAGCCGGGCGAAGCGCGCCTCGGCCCCCGTACCGGGCAGGACCGCCGCGCACTTCACATAGCAGACCCCGGTGCCCGCCTCGCTGTGGGGCCCGAAATGGCAGACGGCGAAGCCCTCCGCCCGGCCCTGCGCGTCCTGCAGCAGCAGACTCTCGCCGAGCTGCTGTTCACGTACCGCGGCCATCTCGGCGGAGACGTCCAGCCCTGGCGCATTGGCCCGGCCCAGTTCGGCGCAGGCCGCCAGCAGCCGGCCGGGCTCGGCCGACAGGGAAAAGCGCAGCGCCGGCGGCGCCGCCTGTGTTTGCAGCGGACGCGCCATCACCGCGGTCAGGGTACGCGGCCAGAAGCCGAAGCCCTGGTAGAGCCCCAAGTGACGCGGACTGTCGGGAAAGGTGAAAAGTCCGGCATGCACCAGCTGCCAGGCGTCGAGCTGCTCGACCGCGGCGCCCATCAGCGCCTTGGCCACCTTGGCGTCCCAGTACTCCGGGTGCACCGCCAGCGGGCCGAGGATGCCGTGGCGCCCCCAGCGGGTGACGCAGACGGCGCCGACCAGGCGCTCGCCGTCGAGGGCCTTGAACCAGGCGGTGTGGGGCGCGGCGAAGCGGCTTCGCACATAGTCGCGGTCGTTCCAGAATTCGCCCGGTTCGGCAGCGCCCATCCAGGTGGCGAACGCCAGGCGCACCACCTCGGTGGTGGCCGGCAGGTCGGCGGCGGTGAGGGGTTCGACACTGAAGGTGGGGCTGGACATGGGGCGGCTCCTGGGCTGTAGGCCTTGGACCCGCCCGGCCGGGGCTTTGCGCCCGGCCGGCAATCGCCGGTTACAGCAGCATCACCGCCGCCCAGCCGAACAGCAGCATCGGCAGGCTGAAGTGCAGGAAGGACGGCACCACGGTGTCCCAGATATGGCTGTGCTGGCCGTCCACATTGAGACCCGAGGTGGGGCCCAGGGTGGAATCCGAGGCTGGCGAACCCGAGTCGCCCAGGGCGCCGGCGGTGCCGATCAGGCAGACGATGGCCAGCGGCGAAAAGCCCAGGTGCAGGCACAGCGGCCCCAGGATGGCGGCGAGGATGGGCACGCTGGAAAAGGACGAGCCGATGCCCAGGGTCACCAGCATGCCCAGCAGCAGGAGCAGCAGCGCGCCCAGGGCGCGGTTGTCACCGATCAGGCCGGCGGCGGTGGCGGCCAGGTCCTTGATCTGGCCGGTGGCGGTCAGCACCTCGGCGAAGCCGCCGGCGGTGAGCATGATGAAGCCGATCACCGCCATCATCTTCGCGCCCTCGCTGAACAGGTCGTCCGCCTCGCGCCAGCGCACCACGCCGGTGGCGGTGAAGACCACGAAGCCGACCAGGGCACCGAGGATCATGGAGTCCAGCCAGAGCTGCACGCCAAAGGCGGCGATCACGGCGACCAGCGCCACCAGCAGGGTGCGGCCGTTGTAGGGGCGGTCGGCCCGCTCGGTGCGCGCCACCAGGTTGAGGTCGTACTGTCGCGGCCGGCGATAGCTGACGAAGACCGCCAGCAGCAGGCCGACCACCATGCCCAGGGCCGGCAGCAGCATGGCGCGACTGGGGTCCACGCCGCTGACGTCGACGCCGGCGCGGGCCACGCTGGCCAGCAGGATGTCGTGCAGATAGAGGCTGCCGAAGCCCACCGGCAGGAACATGTAGGGGGCGATCAGGCCGAAGGTCATGACGCAGGACAGCCGCCGGCGATCCAGCTCCAGGCGCGTCAGCACATAGAGCAGCGGCGGCACCAGCAGCGGGATGAAGGCGATGTGGATGGGCAGGATGTTCTGCGAGGCGATGGATACCGCCAGCAGCAGACCGAGCAGCGCCCAGCGCAGCGAACGTCCGCCCTGGCTGGCCTGCCGCTCCATCAGCGCCAGGGCGCGATCGGCCAGCATGTGCGCTAGCCCCGACTGGCTGATGGCCACGGCGAAGGCGCCCAGCAGCGCATAGGAGAGCGCCACCTTGGCGCCATTGCCCAGGCCGGCGTTGAAGGCCAGCAGGGTGCCTTCCAGACCCAGGCCGCCGACCAGGCCACCGGCCACCGCTCCGGCGATCATCGCCACCACCACATGCACCCGGGCCAGACTCAGCATCAGCATGAGTCCTACCGCCACCACCACCGCATTCATCGCCGACTCCGCACCACCAAAAGGGCGCGCACTCTGCCGCAGCCCGGCGCGGGCGTCAAAGGCGCGGGATGGATGGCGCGGCGTCCCGCGTGTCCACAGCAGCCGGGCCGGGCTGCGCATGGAACCCTCCCGGTGGGGACTGTCGGTCGCGGCCGAGGAACAGCCGGCAGGCGTTCCGCCGCCGAGCGATCCCGCGCGCAGGAAAGCTTCCTACCCACGCCAGCGCTCTGGAATGAACCTTTCAGCGCCTGGGGGCGTCTGACGCGGACGCTTCCCCGGTCACGCCAAGGATGAACGGCCCATGCAAGACGCCATCGACATGTTGATCACCGCCTTCAGTCCGCACTCCTGCCTGGCCGTCCCGCGGCGCGCCGATCGCACCCTGCTGTTCACCGTCACCGACACGGCCCGCGCGGTCACGGTCACCAAGGCGATTCCCCTGTGCAGCCTGGAATGCACGGCCACCCTGGCCACGGTGATCAAGGATCTGCAGCGCGATCTCGACCGGGCGCTCGGCACCCTGAGCCCGGCAAGCCTCGCCGACCTGCGCCAGCGTGGTCCGCGGGTGCAGCGGTTCGAGAGCTGAGAGGAGTTGGCCGGGGGATTGAGCGTTGGCTGAGTCGCCCTCACCCCAGCCCACTCCCTGAGGGAGAGGGGGGGCTACGGCGTGAGAGGAAGCTCTGCTGCAGAGTGGATGACGGCGCAGCCTCATCCACCCCTGGCCATGCCGCTCAGCGCCGGCTGGTGCGGGTGCTGACGTCGACCCAGACCGCCAGGACCAGGATGCTGCCCTTGACGATCATCTGCCAGTAGCTGTCCACGTCGAGCATGGACATACCATTGTCCAGACTGGCGATCACCAGGGCGCCGAGCAGGGCGCCGTAGACGGTGCCCGAGCCGCCGCGCATGGAGGTGCCGCCGATGAAGCAGGCGGCGATGGCGTCCAGTTCGCCCATGGTGCCGGCCGAGGGCGAGCCGGCGGCCAGGCGGGCGGTGTTGACCAGACCGGCCAGGGCGCACATCACGCCCATCAGGCCGAAGATGCCGAGCTTGATCGCCTGGACGTTGATGCCCGACAGCCGCGTGGCTTCCAGGTTGCTGCCCACCGCATAGATGCGCCGGCCGAATACCGTCTGGCTGGTGATGTAGCTGAACACCCCGAGCAGTACCAGCAGGATCAGCACCGGCACCGGGATGCCGTCGTAGCGGTTGAGGGTCTGGATGAAGGCCACCAGCACCACGCCGATCACCACCACCCGCAGCACGTCGCGCCACAGCGGCGCCAGAGCGAGGCCGAGGGTCTTGCGCTTGCTGCGCTGGCGCCAGGTCAGCACCACGGCCACCGCGAACAGCAGCACGCCCAGGACGCTGCCCACCACCGGCGGCAGATAGCCCTGGCCGAGGTAGACCAGTTCCGGCGACACCGGGGCGACGGTGACGCCGCCGGTGAGACCGAGCAGCACCCCGCGAAAGGCCAGCATGCCGCCGAGGCCGACGATGAACGACGGTATCCCCCGATAGGCGCTCAGGTAGCCGTTGATCAGGCCGATCAGCAGACCGCCGGCGGCCACCGCCAGCAGGGTGATCGGCAGGGGCACGTGGTAGGTGACGTCGAGTATCGCCGCCACCCCGCCGAGCAGGCCGAGTTGCGAGCCCACCGACAGGTCGATCTCGCCGGCGATGATTACCAGCACCATGCCGCAGGCGAGGATGCCGGTGATGGACATCTGCCGCAGCAGGTTGGAGAGGTTGCGCGGGGTGACGAAGCCGCCTTCGGTCTGCCAGCTGAAGAACAGCCAGATCAGGGCCACGGCGATCAGCAGGGCGAGCATCTTGTAACGGGTGAACAGCTGTTTCACGGCGTGCATCAGAAGTGCTCCCGGGCTTGGGCGACCGCCCGTTCGGTGGTGCCCAGGGCCGCGGCCAGTACCCGCTCCTGGGTCAGATTCTCATTGGGGAAATCGCCGCGCAGCCGGCCTTCGCCGAGCACCAGTACCCGGTCGGAGACGCCGAGCACCTCGGCCAGCTCCGAGGAGACCATGACGATGGCCACGCCCTCCGCCGCGAGCAGGCCGATCAGCCGGTAGATCTCGAACTTGGCGCCGACGTCGACGCCGCGGGTGGGCTCGTCGAGGATCAGCACCTTGGGCCGCGCCAGCAGCATCTTGGCGAGCACCGCCTTCTGCTGGTTGCCGCCGGAGAGGCCGGTGATGGGCAGGAAGGGGCTGCTGGTCTTTAGCTGTAGCCGGGCGATCTCGGTGTCGATGCAGGACAGTTCCGCCTCGCTGTCGATGCGACTCAGGTGGGCGAATCTGTCCAGCACCGTGAGGGTGATGTTCGAGCCCACGCCCAGGTCGGGAATGATGCCCTGGCGCTTGCGATCCTCCGGTACCAGGCAGAGGCCGGCGCGGATGGATTTCAGCGGGGTGCGGGTGTCGATGCGCTGGCCATTGAGCCAGACCTCGCCTTCGTAACGGCCGTCGTAGGCACCGAAGATGGCCGAGACCAGTTCGGTGCGCCCGGCGCCCACCAGCCCGGCGATGCCGAGGATCTCGCCGGCGCGCACGGCGAAGGAGACGTCGTCGACGCGCTTGCGCTGGGGATTGTCGACGTCCAGGCAGGTGAAGTGACGCGCCTCGAAGATCACCTCGCCGATCTGGTGGGGGATCTGTGGATAGAGGTTGGTCATGGCGCGGCCGACCATCTGGGTGATGATGCGGTCGATGTCCATCTCGGCCATGGGCGTGGTGGCGATGTGCTTGCCGTCGCGGATCACCGTGATGGTGTCGCAGATGGCCGCCACCTCGTCGAGCTTGTGCGAGATGTAGACGCAGGCCACGCCCTGGGCCTTGAGGTCGCGGATGATGTCCAGCAGCACGGCGATCTCGGAGGTGGTGAGCGCCGAGGTCGGCTCGTCGAGGATCAACAGCCGGGCGTTCTTGTTCAGCGCCTTGGCGATCTCCACCAGTTGCTGCAGACCGCCGCCGTACTGGGACACCGGCAGGGCCACGTTCATGTCCGGCACCTTGAGCCGGCGCATCAGCTCGGCCGAGCGCTGCAGCATGGTCGGGTAGTCCAGCCGCCCGCCGAAGCGACGCGGCTCGTGGCCCATGAAGATGTTCTCGGCCACGGACAGATCGGGTACCAGGGTCAGTTCCTGGTGGATGATGACGATGCCGGCCGCCTCGGATTCGGCGATGGACTGGGCTTCCAGCGGACGCCCGTCCCAGCGGATCTCGCCTTCCCAGGTGCCGTGGGGATAGACCGCCGACAGGACCTTCATCAGGGTGGACTTACCGGCGCCGTTCTCGCCGCACAGCCCTACGCATTCGCCCGGACGCACCTTGAGATCGATGCCGTCCAGCGCCCGCACCCCGCCAAAACTCTTGGCGATGCCGTGCATTTCCAGCAGATAGTCGGCCATGGCCGCTCCTTGCCCAGGGGCCGCCCGACGCCAGGCGTCAGACGGCCAGCCGGTGGCCAGTGGTTATTTGCCGTCGATCTGGGCCTGGGTGTAGAAGCCGTCCTTGACCAGCAGGTCGACGTTGGCCTTGGTCAGCTCAGTGGGGGTGAGCAGCAGGGTGTCGACCTTCTTGGTGCCGTTGTCGTAGCTGGAGTTGAAGGCCGGCTTCTCGTTGCGCACCAGTTGCACCGACAGCTTGGCCGCCTCGGAGGCGATCAGCTTGAGCGGCTTGTAGACGGTCATGGTCTGGGTCCCGGCGATCACCCGCTTGATGGCGGCGAGGTCGGCGTCCTGACCGGACACGGCGACCTTGCCGGCCAGCTTCTGCGCGGCCAGGGCCTGGATGGCGCCGCCGGCGGTGGCGTCGTTGGAGGCGACGATGCCGTCGATCTTGTTGTCGTTGGCGGTCAGGGCGTTCTCGACGATGGCCAGGGCCTCGGTCGGGTTCCACTCCTTGACCCACTGCTGGCCGACGATCTTGACGTCGCCCTTGTCGATGGCCGGCTGCAGGACCTTCATCTGGCCCTGGCGGAGGATCTTGGCGTTGTTGTCGGTGGGCGCGCCGCCGAGCAGGAAGAAGTTGCCCTTGGGCTGGGCCTTGAGCACGCCACCGGCCTGCATCTCGCCGACCTTCTCGTTATCGAAGGAGATATAGGCGTCGATGTCGGCGTTGAGGATCAGACGATCATAGGAGATCACCTTGACCCCGGCCTTCTTGGCCTCGGCCACCACGTTGTTCAGCACCGTGGCGTTGAACGGCACGATGACGATGGCATCCACGCCGCGGGAGATCAGGTTCTCGATCTGCGACAGCTGGCGCTGCTCGTTGGCGTCGGCGGATTGCACATAGACCTTGGCGCCGAGTTGCTCGGCGGCGGCGACGAAATAGTCGCGGTCACGGGCCCAGCGCTCCAGGCGCAGGTCGTCGATGGAGAAACCGATCTTGGGATGCTGGGCGTCGGCCTGGGCGAAACCGGTGGTGCACAGGGCGAGCAGACCGGCGAGCAGGGTCGTCTTGAAATTCATGGTGGCGTCCTTGGTTATTGTTGTTGTGGAGCGAGAGAACGGATTTGAGTGTAACGATTCAGCGCACTTGCACAAGCGGGTCAGACAGGCTTTTCTGCCGACCCGCTCGCGATCGCTAGCGGTACAGGTAACGGTTGACCACGCCTTCGAGCAGCTCCTGGCGACCGCTCACCGGCTGGGGCGCCAGACCCTGGCTGAAGGTGTGCTCGGCCAGTTGCTCCAGGCTCAGCTGGCCACCGAGGATGCGCTGACCGAGGGTCTGGTCCCAGCCGGCATAACGCTCGGCCTTGAACTTGCCCAGGGGATCGTCCTGCAGGAGCGCCGCGGCGCGCTCCAGCGACAGCGCCAGGGTGTCCATGGCCGCCACGTGGCCGTGGAACAGGTCGACGTCGTCCAGGCTCTGGCGCCGCACCTTGGCGTCGAAGTTGAAGCCGCCGCGGGTGAAGCCGCCGCCCTTGAGGATCTCGTAGATCGCCAGGGTCATTTCCTCGACGCTGTTGGGGAACTGGTCGGTGTCCCAGCCGTTCTGCGGATCGCCGCGGTTGGCGTCGATGCTGCCGAACACGCCGAGGGCCACGGCGCTGGCGATCTCGTGCTGGAAGCTGTGCCCGGCGAGGGTCGCGTGGTTGGCCTCGATGTTGACCTTGATCTCCTTCTCCAGCCCGAACTGCTGCAGGAAGCCGAAGACGGTAGCCACGTCATAGTCGTACTGGTGCTTGGTGGGCTCCTGGGGCTTGGGCTCGATCAGCAGATCGCCCTGGAAGCCGATGCGGTGCTTGTGCTCCACCACCATGCGCATGAAGCGGCCGAGTTGCTCGCGCTCGCGCTTAAGGTCGGTGTTGAGCAGGGTCTCGTAGCCTTCGCGGCCACCCCACAGCACATAGTTCTCGCCGCCCAGGCGGTGGGTGGCGTTCATCGCCGTGCAGACCTGGGTGGCGGCGCAGGCGAAGACTTCCGGATCGGGGTTGCTGGCGGCGCCGGCGGCATAGCGCGGGTGGCTGAAGCAGTTGGCGGTGCCCCACAGCAGCTTGAGGCCGGACTCGCTCTGGTGGCGCTCCAGATCGTCCACCAGGCGCGCGAAGTTCTCGTGGTACTCGGTGAAATTGGCGCCTTCGGGGGCGACGTCGGTGTCGTGGAAGCAGTAGTAGTCCACGCCCAGCTTGCTGAAGAATTCGAAGGCGGCGGTGGCCTTGGCGCGGGCCTGCTCCAGGGGCGAACCCGCTGCCTGCCAGGGCCGCTGGAAGGTGCCCTGACCAAAGACATCGCTACCCGGCCAGACAAAGGTGTGCCAGTAGCAGACCGCCATGCGCAGGTGCTCGCGCATGGGCTTGCCCATGACCAGGCGGTCGGCTTCGTAGTGGCGGAAGGCAAGCGGGGAATCGCTGTCGGGTCCGGCGTAGCGGACTTTCTCGACATTGGGGAAATAAGCCATGGCGTTGTCCTTGTTCTTATCTGTCGCACCCGATACGGCGTACCGGTTTGCGTCGATGGTAGCGCCGCCACCCGGGCTGCCTATTGTGAAAATCACCAGAGCCAAGTGCGATTTTGCCGCTTGAGAGGTGGGCTCGCCGGTCGTAGTCTGGAGCCCCGCCCGCGCCTCCTGCCGGAACCCCGCCATGCCCAGCCAGCCGCCCGTCCACCGCGTCGCCCTGCTGTTCAACGGCAGCAAGATCTACGACAGAGGCATCCTCACCGGCATCGGCAACTACCTGAGCGGCACCCGGGCGCGCTGGGAACTGTTCCTCGAAGAGGACTTCCTCTGCCGGCTCAAGGGCATCGAACGCTGGCAGGGCGACGGCATCATCGCCGACTTCGACGACCCGGCGGTGAGCGCCGCCCTGGCCCACAGCGCGCTGCCGGTGGTGGCCGTCGGCGGCTCCTACGCGGCCCCGACCGACTACCCGCCCGGCATTCCCTACGTGGCCACCGACAACGCCGCCCTGGTGCGCCTGGCCTATGACCACCTGATCGAATCCGGGCTGACCCGCTTCGCCTGCTTCAGCCTGCCCGCCGCCGACACCAATCGCTGGGCCGGCGAGCGCGAGGCGGCCTTTGCCGCCCTGCTCCGCCGCGACGGCCTGCCGGTGGAGATCTATCGCGGCCTGGAGACCAGCGCGCCGCTGTGGGATACGGCGGTGGAACAGCTGATCGCCTGGTTGGAAGCCCTGCCCAAGCCAGTGGGCATTCTCGCCGTCACCGACGCCCGGGCGCGGCAACTCCTGCAGGCCTGTTTCACGGCCGGCATCCCGGTGCCGGAACAGGTGGCGCTGGTAGGCATCGACAACGATCCGCTGGCGCGCACCCTGACCCGCGTCCCCCTGACCTCGGTGATCCAGGGGACCGAGGCCATCGGCCGGGAGGCGGCGCGACTGCTGCACCAGCGCCTGCACGGCGTCGAACTGGGGGCGCCACGGGTGCTGATCCCGCCGGAGGGCATCAACGTCCAGGCCTCCAGTCGCCACCAGCCGGTGCGGCATCCCCAGGTGATGCGCGCCCTGCACTTCATCCGCCAGTACGCCTGCCAGGGCATCAAGACCGACCAGGTGGCCAGCTATGTCGGCATCTCTCGCTCGGCCCTGGAGGCGTCCTTTCGCCGCGAACTGGGGCGCAGCGTCCATGACGAGATTCTCGGCTTCAAGCTGGCCGCCGCAGCCGTGGCGCTGCAGGAAGAAGGCCCGAGCCTGGCGGAAGTCGCCCGGCGCTGTGGCTTCACCTCGGCGCAGTACCTGCACGCGGTATTCCGCCGCGAGTTCGGCTGCACCCCGCGCCAGTACCAGCACCAACCCCGCGCCCTGGCGAGCGCCCATGAAAAAGCCCGTCCGGAGACGGGCTTTTTGACAGCTCCCGCGGCTTATTTGCCGACGGTCTGACCCAGGAACCAGGCGCGCTCTTCGGCTTGGTCGATCCACTCTTCCAGCAGGCTGGTGGTGGACACGTCATTGGCGTCGTCGGTCAGGGTATGGGTGGTGCGCATGTAGGCGGCCAGCGACTGGTTGTCGTCGTGCAGCTCGGTCAGCATCTGGTCCGCCGACAGGTCGGTGGCATCGCTGCTGGCCAAGCGCTTGAGTTGCACCATCTGCTCCAGGGAGCGCACGGTGGGCTGGCCGATCTTGCGGGCGCGCTCGGCGATCAGGTCGGTGATGCCGTACAGCTGGGTAGCCTGCTCTTCCAGCAGCAGATGGTAGTCGCGGAAATGCGAGCCCTTCATGTGCCAGTGGTAGTTCTTTGTCTTGATGTACAGCGCGAAGACATCGGACAGCAGCACGGCCAGGGCTTCACCTACAGCCTGCTGGTTCTGCAGGGTGGCGTCTTCGCCCTGATGGGCCTTCTGCTTGACGCTGGAAACGGTCTTGAGTTCTTGCTTGGCATTGGCAACGGCCATGAGAGATCTCCTGTCAGGACGTGAAAGAAAAAAGAGGTTCGCTGTAGTGGCGCGAACATTAACGTCTGTGGAAATCGACCCCGGCAAAGGAAAAATCGTTCATCGAATTCCTGTATCGCCATGATGGGCAAGACGAATGGTCGCCACTATTGCGACTTCGTTTCATTGTCCGCCCTAGAGGCCATGCCTGGTCTTGCCGCTACGCTTGTAACTAGGGTTGTAGGTAAAGCCGTTTGTCCGTTGTGCCATTAAACGACTACTTGGCGCGAACTGCATGTCTTTCCGCCCGGTCACCTTAAAGGTAAGGCACACAAACGGTCGCCGAGAGTTCTCTGCCGGCCACTACAAGGTTCTGCAACAGGTACCCAAGTATGACGAATCCCCTCGATACGCCGAACGGATCCCGTTCCCAGGCCACGGAAGGCTCTTCGGCCGAAGCCCATCTGCACGACCTGAAAGATGTCGCTCGGGACACGGTGCAGGACGCCAAGCAAGAAGGCGCCGCGCACTATGAACACTACCGCGATACCGCGGCCGACCAGCTCGGCGCCATTGCCCAGAGTGCTCAGGCGGCCGCTGACGAACTGGAAGACAAGGACACCCTGGGCCTGGCGCACTATGTCAGCGACATGGCGCAGAGCCTGACCGGTCTGGCCGAGGATCTGCGCGGCAAGAGCGCCGAGCAGCTGTTGCACCAGGCCGGCACCCTGGCCCGCGACAACCCGGCGCTGTTCCTTACCGGCAGCATCGCCATCGGCTTTGGCCTGTCGCGCTTTCTCAAGGCCTCCAGCCAGCCAGACACCGGTAGCAGCCCGCGTGTCAGCGGCTCGAACGAGATGCCCTCGCTAACCACTCCCTCGGTCGCTGCGGAAAACGAACTGGTGGAGCCGGCGGCCGGAGCCGACGTCATCCACACCAACAACATTCCCAAGGGTCCTGGCATCCACACGCCGACCACCACCGGCAGCGGTGACCCCATCGGCGGTGCGGCGATCAACCCGGCGCGTACCGACAGCAGCCTGAACACCGGCATCTCGTCCAGCCATCTGGACCGTCCCACCCTGAGCGGAGACAAGCAGCCATGATCAATGAGAATCCCACTCCGCGTTCCACCGAGGGCGATACTTCGGTCGTCGGCCTGGTCAAGCAGCTGGTCCACGAGGTACCGGCGCTGTTCACCAAGGAACTGGCGCTGGCCAAGGCCGAACTGGGCGAGTCGCTGCGCACCACCAAGGCCGGTGTGGCCGGGGTCGCGGCCGGCGCCATCGTGCTGCTGGCCGGCTTCATCGTGCTGCTCATGGGCATCGTCTATTTCCTCTCCCAGTACCTCACTCCTTGGGCCGCCGCGCTGCTGGTGGGCGCCGTGGTCATGGTGATCGGTTTCATCATGCTGCAGTCGGGCAAGAAGCAGTTCGAGCCGTCCCACTTCACGCCTGATCGCACCGTCAACAGCCTGCAGAAGGACAAGGACGCCGTACGGAGGGCCGCACAATGAGCATCACCGATCAGATCGATCAGGAATCAAGAAAGAATCCCGAGGAACTCGAACGCGAAATCGACCAGAAGCGCGGGCACATCGAGGACCTGGTGGGCGCGTTGGAAAGCCGTCTGTCCCCAGGCCAGCTGTTCGACCAGGCGCTGTCCTACACCAAGGGCCATGGCGGTGAATTCGCCCATAACCTGGACAACACACTCAAGGCCAATCCGGTGCCGGCCGTACTGACCTCTGTGGGTCTGCTGTGGCTGGCGCTGGGGCAGAATCGCACGCCGGCGCCGGCCACCACGGGCACCCCGCTCAAGGACAGGTTGTCCGGTGCGCTGGACTCGGTCGCCGACAGCGCAGGCCATACCCGTGATTCCCTGAACCGTGGCAGTCACGACGTGCGCGACAAGGTCACCGGACTGGGCGAGAGCGTATCGGTCAAGGCGTCCGAGACCGGGGAGCGGCTGAGCGATAGCGCGGCTCACGCCAAGGACGCCCTGGCCGACCAGGCGCAACAGCTCAAGGGTACCTTCGAGACCCTGCTACGCGAACAGCCACTAGTGGTCGGTGCGCTGGGCATCGCCCTTGGCGCCCTGCTGGGGACCTCGCTGCCGCGTACCGAGACCGAGGATCGCGCCCTGGGCAAGCATAGCGACAAGCTCACCACCAAGGCTAAGCAGGCAGCCAGCAGTGGCTACGAGCAGATCAAGGCGGCGGGACAGGACGTGGCGAAGGAAGCGCGCCAGGCCAGTCCTGACAGGCGCCAGCAAGGCGGTGCAGGGGTTTCGTCCAGCAACCTGGGTAACGATCCCGATGCGGGGGTCGAGTCGATGGCCGGCTCACCCGCCGCAGGCACTGGCAGTACCCTGGGGTCCACCCAGGCGACCGCGGGCATGAATGTCGGTCGTACCGCGGCCACAGGCATCACCCCTGGAGCGGTAGGTGACGAGAGTGGCATGGCCACCCCACCACGCAGCTTCTGACCGGCAAGACTGCCGGGGTCATCCGATGACCCCGGCCATAGACAGCAAAGGCGCCCGGGTCTGCACCCAGGCGCCTTTACTTTTTGTGCCCTGTCAGTAACCCGGATCGGGATTTTCCTTGGGCTGCTCGGGGCGCTTGTCGTTCTGCGGGCGCTGTTCTTCACCGCCCTGATTGAGTTCCTTGTGGGTCTCGCCGACCTTGCCGGCGTTTTCCGGCTTGTGGTCGAGATCGTCGCGCTTGGCCATGATGCTCACCTCTTGTGGCTGAGTACATTGGGCAACGGGGCGGGGCCAGGGTGCCCCGCTCCCGGCAGATCAGCGTAAAGGGGGCGCCATGAACTCCGGACCTACCGGGTCCTTGACGTGCTCGGCGAGGATGGCGTCGATGGCGGTCAGGTCCTCGGCGGATAGCTGCCAACCGAAGGCTTCGTCAAGGCCCTGCAGTTGCTCTGGCTTGCGCGCGCCCCAGAGGGCGATGGTCGGCCCCTGGTCGAGGATCCAGCGCACCGCCAGGGCCAGCATAGACTTGCCATGGCGCTCGCGAGCAAAGGCGGTCAGGGCCTCCACCGCGGCCAGATACTGGGCGAAGCGCGGGGCCTGGAACTTGGGATCGCCCTGGCGCAGGTCGTCGCCATCGAATTGCGTCTGCGCATTCATGCGCCCGGACAGCAGGCCGCGGCACAGCGCGCCATAGGCCAGCACCACCAGGCCATGGCGCTGGGCGTAGGGCAGCACGTCGGCCTCGATGGCGCGTTCGAAGAGGTTGTAGGGCGGCTGCACCGTGGAGGGGTTGGCGAACTGGCGGAAGGCCTCCAGTTGCTCGGGCGAATAATTGCTCACGCCGATGGCGAGGATCTTGCCCGCCTGCCGCAGGCGCTCCAGTTCGCGCGCGGTTTCCTCGTGGGGTACCTGGGGATCGGGCCAGTGCACCTGATAGAGGTCGATGCGATCGGTACGCAGACGCCGCAGGGAGTCTTCCACCTCCTGGCGAATGCGGGCCGCGCTGGCATTGCGGCGCACCTCTTCGTTGGGCCACTCCAGGGCCACCTTGGTGGCGATCACCGCCTGGTCACGGATGCCCTCCAGGGCCTTGCCGACGATTTCCTCGGAACGGCCAAAGCCGTACACCGGCGCGGTGTCGATCAGGTTGATGCCGCCCTGCACGGCGCCACGGATGGTCTCGATGGAGCGGGCTTCGTCGGTACCGCCCCACATCCAGCCACCGATGGCCCAGGTGCCGAGGGCAATGCGGGAAACGGGGGTATCGATACCCGGGATGCGTAGGGTTTCAGTCATGGAAAGCTCCAGGCGGGAACGCCAAGTCGGAAGGATCAGCCTTGTGAGGCTAATTCAAAAGGCGTTGAATAGGGCTCAACGAACGCTTGACCCTTAGAGCCTGTTCAAAGGCTCGCGAGCTAGAGACAAACAAGGCGAAAATGCCTGAGGAAGCGGAGTTTACGAATGGTAAATGAGCATTCCGAAGGCATTTTCAACGTTGTTTGGCCGACGCGCAGCAGACTTTGAACAGGCTCTTATCGCGCGAGGATTGTGCATGCCTACCCTGAATCGCGGCGAACTGGCCGATCTCAATGTCTTCGTCGCCCTGGTCCGGCGGCGCAGCTTCCGCCAGGCCGCCATCGAACTGGGCGTCACCACCTCGGCGCTGAGCCATGCCCTGCGCCAGCTGGAGACCCGGCTGGGGGTCAAGCTGCTCAATCGCACCAGCCGCTCGGTGGTGCCGACCCTGGCCGGCGCGGCGCTGGCGGAAAAGCTCGAACAGGGTTTCGCCCTCATCGGCGAGGCCCTGGGCGAGCTGGACCAGCACCGCGACGCCCCGGTCGGGCGCCTGCGCCTGAGCGTGCCGCGCGATGCGGCGCGGCTGCTGGTGACCCCGACCCTGCCCCGGCTGCTGGCGGCCTATCCGCAGTTGCAATTGGACATCAGTGTCGAGGATCGCCCGGTGGACATCGTCGCCGACGGCCTCGACGCCGGCATCCGCTATGGCGACACCGTGCCCCAGGACATGGTGGCCCTGCCGCTCACCGACGAGTTGCGCTGGATCGTGGTGGGCGCCCCCGCCTACCTCGACCGTCACGGCCGACCGCAGCAGCCGGAGGAGCTTGCCGAGCATCGCTGCGTGCGCCTGCGGCTGGGCAACGGCGCCCTCTATCGCTGGGAGCTGGGCAGCGGCGCCACTACGCGGACGATCGACGTGCCCGGCCCGCTCACGGTCAACGAGACCGAGACCTCGATCCAGGTCGCCCTCGACGGCCTGGCCCTGGCCTATTGCCTGGAGTGGCGGGTGGCCGACGAATTGCGCGACGGTCGCCTGGAGCAGGTGCTGCTCGACTGGGCCTCGCCCGGCGCGCCGCTGTGCATCTACTACCCGAGTCGGCGCCAGCCGCCACCCGGCCTGCGCCAGTTGATCGAGGCCCTGCGCCAGACCTGGACCGGGCGCCACTCTGAGGGCGCGAACCAACCGCCACGCCCGGGGGTCCCCTGACCACGCCATGATCGCCTGACCGAGGAGGCCCTCTTGCCCACTGCCAACGCCGCCGCCGACCTGCCGCTGCCCGTGGAGCGCGAACTCAGCCCCCGGGCGCTGCTCACCGGGGCGCTACTGGGCATCCTGCTGACCCCGGCCAATGTCTATGCCGGCCTCAAGATCGGCTGGTCGTTCAACATGTCGATCATCGCCCTGCTGGTGAGCTACGGCCTCTGGCACCGTCTGGGTCGCCGCCTGCAGCAACCGGGCTGGACGCTGCACGAGAGCAACATCAACCAGACCGTGGCCTCGGCGGCGGCCAGCATCGTCTCCGGCGGTCTGGTCGCGCCCATCCCGGCCTACACCCTGCTGACCGGCCAGCAATTGCCGACCCTGCCGCTGATGGGCTGGGTGTTCGCGGTGAGCTTTCTCGGCATCTGGGTGGCCTGGTATCTGCGGCCCCTGCTGCTGGCCGATGCCAGCCTGAAATTCCCCGAGGGCCTGGCCACCCTGGAAGCGCTGCGCCAGGTCTATGCCAGCGGTGCCGAAGCCCTGAGCCGCCTGCGGGTGCTGCTGGGCGCCCTGGCCCTGTCGGCGGCGGTCAAGCTGGTGGACAGCTTCGCCTGGACGCTGCCACGGGTCGCGCCCTCGCTGGCCCTGGAACGCCTGACCTTTAGTTTCGATCCCTCGCTGCTGCTGCTCGGCTTCGGCGGCATCATCGGCCTGAGGGTAGGACTGTCGCTGCTGCTCGGCACCCTGCTGGCCTGGGGCGCGGTAGCGCCCTGGCTGCTGGCCAGCGGTATCGCCGCCTTGCCGGCCGGCGCCAGCGGTCCGCAATATGCCTTCCTGGTGCAATGGCTGCTCTGGCCCGGGGTAAGCCTGATGGTCAGTGCCACCCTGGCTGCGCTGGCCGTGCGGCTGATCACCCTGCCCCGCGCCGAACGCCGTCGCCAGGACTGGCGGCGGCCCCGCGTCTGGCCGCTGGCGCTGCTGCTGGTGGCGGCTCTGCTGGTGGTGGTGCTGCAGGTGCGGCTGTTCGGCATCGATCCCTGGCTAGCGCTGCTGGCCCTGCCCCTGGCGCTGTTTCTCGCCGCCATGGCCGCGCGGGTGGTCGGCGCCACCGGCATCCCGCCCATCGGTGCCATCGGCCAGCTGTCGCAGCTGACCTTCGGCCTGGCGGCCCCCGGGCAGGTCAACATCAACCTCATGGGCGCCAATACCGCCGGCGGCGCGGCGGGTCAGAGCACCGACCTGATGAACGACTTCAAGGTCGGCCAGGCCATCGGCGCCACCCCGGCCAAGCAGGTAGTCGCCCAGTGCCTGGGCATCGCCCTGGGGGCGGTGACCGGGGTGCTCACCTACCGCCTGCTGATTCCCGATCCCCAGGCACTGCTGCTCAGCGCCGCCTGGCCGGCACCGGCGGTGGCCCAGTGGAAGGCGGTGGCGGAGACCCTGACCCAGGGCCTGGGTGCCCTCGATGGCGCCATGCGCCTGGGCATCGTCCTGGGCGCCCTGGTCGGCTTGCTGCTGGGCCTGGCCGAAGCCCTGCTGCCCGACCGCCGCGCGCACTGGCTACCCAGCTCGGCGGCCCTGGGGCTGGCCTTCATCCTGCCGGCCTCGGTGGCGCTGATGATGACCCTGGGCGCCCTGCTCACCGCCCTGGTGCGCTGGCGAGCGCCGGGCCTGGCCGAGCGCTTCGCCCTGGCCGCCGCGGCCGGCCTCATCGCCGGGGAAAGTCTGGCCGGAGTCGGGGCGGCGTTCTGGCAAATGCTTGCCACCTGAACTGCGACAACGTGTCAACTGGACAATAATTTCCAGACGTAATGTCGCGAACCTTTCAATAACCTTTCAAACCCATGAAATTCGGGGGTTCCGGTCCGATTCAGCTTGCCAGCGCGCTTTTGCAACACATAAGGTTACAAATAGCGCGACCCACCCGCGAGAGGTCTGGGCGCCCTGCGCGAGCTGTCTCCTATAACAAACTCAATCCGAGCTAGCAGTCATGGCCACCACCTCGAAAGCCAAATCCGTCTTCCGCGTCGTCAGCGGAAACTTCCTCGAAATGTACGACTTCATGGTCTATGGCTTCTATGCCACGGCCATCGCCAAGACGTTCTTCCCCGGCGACAACGAACTCGCCTCCCTGATGCTGTCGCTGGCCACCTTCGGCGCCGGCTTCCTGATGCGCCCCCTGGGGGCCATCTTCCTCGGCGCCTACATCGACCGCCACGGGCGTCGCCACGGCCTGATCGTCACCCTGGCGCTGATGGCCCTAGGTACCCTGCTGATCGCCGTGGTACCGGGCTACGCCACCCTGGGCGTCGCCGCGCCGCTGCTGGTACTGCTCGGCCGCCTGCTGCAGGGCTTCTCCGCCGGCGTCGAACTGGGCGGCGTGTCCGTCTACCTGTCGGAAATCGCCACCCCCGGGCGCAAGGGTTTCTTCGTTTCCTGGCAGTCCGCCAGTCAGCAGGTCGCGGTGGTCTTCGCCGGCGTGCTGGGCGCTCTGCTGAACCATTGGCTGTCGCCCGCCGAAATGGGTGAGTGGGGCTGGCGCATTCCCTTCCTGATCGGCTGCCTGATCGTGCCCTTCCTGTTCATCATCCGTCGTTCCCTGGAAGAAAGCCCCGAGTTCGAGGCGCGCAAGCATCGGCCGACCTTCGGCGAGACCATGACCTCCATCGGCCAGAACTTCGGCGTGGTGCTGGCGGGCGTGGCCATGGTCTCCATGACCACCGCCTCCTTCTACCTGATCACTGCCTACACCCCGACCTTCGGCCGTCACGAGCTGCACCTGACCGATCTGGACAGCCTGATCGTCACGGCCTGCGTGGGCATCTCCAACTTCATCTGGCTGCCGGTGATGGGCGCCCTGAGCGATCGCGTCGGCCGTCGTCCGCTGCTGATCTTCGCCACCGTGCTGGCCATCCTCACCGCCTACCCGGCGATGATCTGGCTGACCCATGCCCCGGGCTTCTCGCGCCTGCTGATGGTCGAGCTGTGGCTGTCCTTCCTCTATGGCACCTACAACGGTGGCATGGTGGTGGCCCTGACCGAGGTGATGCCGGCCCATGTGCGCACCACCGGCTTCTCCCTGGCCTACAGCCTGGCCACCGCGACCTTCGGCGGTTTTACCCCGATGGTCTGCACCTGGCTGATCCAGGAGACCGGCAACAAGGCCGCCCCCGGCATGTGGCTGACCCTGGCCGCCGTGCTCGGCCTGGTCGCGACCCTGACCCTGTTCAAGGGCAACGCCCAGCCGCGCTTCAAGACCGTAACCGCCTGACAGGGCTGTCGCAGAGCGGCAGGCCCTGCCGCTCTCGCGCCCACCCAGGTCGCTCCGCGCATCGAACTGTCATGACCTTTTGCTATGGTCTAGACCAGATGACCGCATACCGCGGTCGCCGTGCCGGAGCCCGCCGATGCCCACCCTCCCCCGCCTTCTCGCCGGCCTGGCCGGCGGTCTGC
The DNA here is from genome assembly GCF_039908605.1 of Pseudomonas aestiva. Classification (NCBI taxonomy): domain Bacteria; kingdom Pseudomonadati; phylum Pseudomonadota; class Gammaproteobacteria; order Pseudomonadales; family Pseudomonadaceae; genus Pseudomonas; species Pseudomonas aestiva. Next base: position 4,653,979 of record NZ_CP150916.1, read on the forward strand.
TCAGCCTCACCGCTGCCGCCACCGAGCTGACCCACTGGCCGGCCGATGCCGCCCGCCAGCTCGACGCCCTTATCGCCGCCAATGCTAATAAGGGCAACTACGCGGTGTTCGACATGGACAACACCAGCTATCGCTACGACCTGGAAGAGGCCCTGCTGCCCTTCCTGGAGATGAAGGGCGTGCTGACCCGCGACACCCTGGATCCCTCGCTCAAGCTGATCCCCTTCAAGGACGTCGGTGGCCACAAGGAAAGCCTCAACAGCTACTACTACCGACTGTGCGAGGTCGACGACCTGGTCTGCTACCCCTGGGTCGCCCAGGTGTTCTCCGGCTTCACCCTGCAGCAGCTCAAGGACTACGTCGACGAGCTGATGGCCTACGGCAAGCCGATCCCCGCCACCTACTACGGCAAGGACGACAAGATCGAGACGGTGGAGATCAACCCGCCCAAGCCCTTCACCGGCCAGCAGGAGCTCTATCACAAGCTGATGGAGAACGGCATCGAGGTCTATGTGATCAGCGCCGCCCACGAGGAGCTGGTGCGCATGGTGGCCGCCGACCCGCGCTATGGCTATGGCGTGAAACCGGAAAACGTCATCGGCGTCACCACCCTGCTCAAGGACCCGGCCACCGGTGCCCTGACCACCGCCCGCAAGCAGATCGCCGAAGGCAAGTACGATCCCCAGGCCAACCTGAAGCTGCAGGTCACGCCGTATCTCTGGACTCCGGCCACCTGGTTCGCCGGCAAGTACGCAGCCATCCTCACCTATATAGATCCCTGGAAGAAACCCATCCTGGTCGGCGGCGACACCCCGGTCAGCGACGGCACCATGCTGTTCCAGGGCGTGGACGCCGCCAAGAACGGCATCCATCTGTGGATCGACCGCAAGTCCAAGTACCGCACCCAGATCGAGGCGATGATGAAGAGCAACGCCGAAGGCCAGGCCAAGGCCGGCGTGGCGGTGAACGCGGACCAGCACTGGGTGATCGTCAAACCCGAAGACATCCAGTAGGCCGGCGGCGATCGGGCGGGCTAGACTGGAGACTCCTTCTGCCCGCCCTGGAGCCCGCCATGGAACACCTGGTCCTGACCGTCATCGCCCCCGATCGCCCCGGTCTGGTGGAAGCCCTGGCCGACTGCGTGGCCGCCCAGGGCGGCAACTGGCTGGAGAGCCGCATGGCCCACCTGGCCGGCCAGTTCGCCGGCATCCTCTCGGTGGAAGTGGAGCCGGAATTGCGCAACGGCCTGGTGGAGACGTTGCAGCAGCTGGCCATTCCCGGCCTGCGCATCCTGGTCGGCGAACCCGGCCAGCCGGCTGCGGTGGGTGCGCCGCTGGTGCAGCTCGACCTGCTGGGCAACGACCGCGTCGGCATCGTCCGCGACATCACCCGGGCGCTGCATCAGGTAGGCGTCAACGTCGAGCGCCTGTCCACCGAGACCCGCCCGGCACCCATGAGCAGCGAGGCGCTGTTCCACGCCACCGCCCTGCTGGCGCTTCCGGCGGACCTCGAACTCGAGGCCCTGCAGGCCCACCTGGAAACCCTCACCGACGACCTGATGGTGGAGCTTAAGCTCTATCGGCACGGGCATGACTAGCGTTGCACAGACATCAGGGCGACGATCTATAAAGATCTATAAAGATCTATAAAGATCTATAATCGACTTTAATCGCCTTTAAATAGGGACTTGTCGATGTCTGAGCGCTTCTATCACCGCCACGCCATGGCCACTACCTATGCCGCCAAGATCATGGCAGACCCTCTGCATCCTGGTCTTTTTTTGGCGGCACCACGGCGCACCGGCAAGACCACCTTCATGCGTGAAGATCTGGCGCCGGCACTTCAGCTCGCAGGGGCCGAGGTGATCTACGTCGATCTCTGGTCGAATCGACAAGCTGATCCGGCTGAGTTGATCAACCAGGCGGTTCAGGTTGCCATCGAACGCAATCTTGGTCTGATCGCCAAGCTGACCAAGCAAAGTGGCGTGGTGAAACTCAAGGTGGGTGGGGTCGAGATAGATACCGGCAGCATCGGCAAAGCCAAGGGCGTCACCCTGGCCGCTGCGCTCGCCGCGCTTTCCGACAGCCTGGGCAAACCCATAGCCTTGATCATCGACGAAGCCCAGCATGCGGTAACCACAGCCGCCGGCAGCAATACGCTCTTCGCCCTCAAGGCTGCCCGCGACGAATTGAATGGCTCGCACCACCACGGCCTGAGACTCATCTGCACCGGCTCTAGCCGGGACAAGCTGGCCATGCTTAGAAACAGTCGCGACCAGGCTTTCTTCAATGCGCCCCTGGTCAACTTTCCCCATCTCGACAGAGGCTATGTGGACTGGTTCTGTGCGCAGTCCAAACTTGAATTCCCGCTGGATCCAGAAGTGGTCTGGAACAAGTTCGTCGCAGCGGGCTATCGCCCCGAGGCGCTGCAGGCAGCCCGTGAGGTGCTCGAGTACTCGATGATCGTCGATGCCACCGAGGGCAATGTCGCCTTCGCCCAGGCCGTCGACGAGCATGTGCGAGAAATGTCCGAGAGCGCCCTATCGGTGATTCGCAGCCTCACACCCATTCAGGCAGCGGTGTTGAAGGTCATGGCGATCCAGGGCAAGGATTACGCCCCTTTCGAATTGGCCACTCTCGGCAAATATGCCGAGATGCTGCAGTTGGCCGGCATGCCCGAAGCCCAGGCTCAGGAGGCAGCCTATGCGCAGAATGTGCAGCAGGCGTTGTCTGCCTTACAGGAGAAGGCCCTTATCTGGAAAGCTGAGCGCGGCGTCTATGCCATCGAAGAACAAGGACTGCCTGACCTCATGCGCAGTGCCAGCATGCTACCGACCGCCTTGGCGACCTGAAGCGATCAGCGAATTTAAGGATGATGGGCTTCAAGGCTCCCGCCCCTTCTCCAGTCGCCGCCGGATGCCCTCGGGGACATCGTCCGGCAGCGGCATCCGCCCATCCGCCGGCAGGGCTTCCAGACCGGCTTCGTCCAGCAGTACCAGCACTTCTTCCTTGAGACGACTCAGGGCAAAGGCCTGCCAGGCCTCGCGTACCGACGGGAAGAGGTCCAGTTCGTAGTCGAAGGTACGAATCGGCCGGCGGCTCTCCAGGGCGGCACGCAGGAGCGGCTGGGCGTGGGGATGGCGCAGCTGGTGCAGAAAGGCTTCGCGTAGCTCCAGGCGATGCTCCTGGGTCAGGCGCGGCAGCGGCAGGTAGCGTTCGGGATCTTCCAGTTCCTCGCGTTCTTCCAGACTAAGGTCGTCCGGATCGAGCAGGCGCAGGGCGCCGCTTGCAAGGTCGAGGAAGTGGGTGCCTCGCTCCCGGCTGTCGAGGGCGGCAGCCAGCAGATCGAGATCGAGGGTGAGGGGGCGCATGGCAGGACTCCGGCACAGGCGAACAGGAGCGGAGCTCTATCTCCGCTCCTGTTGCGACCCTAGCACCGGAGCTCGCGTTCAGCCCTTCCGCTGATAGGGAAAGAAGCGCCGCTCGCGCAGGTCGTGCTCGATCTGCTCCAGGCTCTTGCCCTTGGTCTCCGGCACCAGGCGCCAGATGAACAGCAGCGCCACCAGGGAAATCCCGGCATAGAGCCAGAAGGTGTGGGCGGCGCCCAGCTTGGTCACCAGGCTCAGGGTGGTGAGGGTCACCAGCAGGTCGAAGCCCCAGTGGCTGAAGGCACCGACGCTGGCACCCTTGCCGCGCACGAACAGCGGATAGACCTCGGCGTTGATCAGCCAGATGCAAACACCGAAACCGCCGCAGTTGAGCATCAGGTAGGCGGCCAGGCAGGCCACCACCGTCCAGCGCTCCACGTCGGTCTGGGGGCCGGCGCCCTGAAACAGGTAGCCCATGATCGCCAGGGCGACAATGGAGCCGGGAATCAGCGTCAGCAGATAGCGGCGGCGACCGATGCGATCCACCAGGAAGCTGCCGACCACGGTCATGATCACCACCAGGATGGTGCTGCAGCCGGTGGCCAGCACCGCGGTCTGGTCGGAGAAGCCGGCCTGGGTGAGGATGGTCGGTGCATAGTAGATCAGCGCATTGTTGCCGGTGATCTGCGAGAACATGGCGATGCCGGCGCCCACCAGCAGGGCCGGACGCACCCAGGGCGAGAACAGATCGCTCCAGTTGCCTTCCGGCGCGTTGCTCACGGTCTTGATCTCGGCCAGTTCGGCCTCGGCCGCGGCCTTGCCACCGCGGACCCGCTCCAGCACCGCCAGGGCGTCAGCCTCGCGGCCCTTGACCAGCAGCCAGCGCGGACTTTCCGGCAGCACCGTCATGCCCGCCAGCAGGATCAGCGCCGGCACCAGACCGAGGCCGAACATCCAGCGCCAGTGCTCGTCCAGGGCGAAGCCGGTGAAGTAGGCCACGGTGATGCCGAATACCACCATGAACTGGAACAGCACCACCAGCTTGCCGCGGTGCTCCGGCGGCGCTACCTCGGCGATGTACACCGGAATGATCTGGGTGGAGCTGCCGGCCGACAGGCCGAGCAGGAAGCGCGACAGGATCAGCAGGGTGACGTTGGGCGACAGTGCCGAAAGCACCGAGCCCAGGGCGAACACTAGGGCCACGCCGATGATGGTCTTGCGGCGGCCGAGGCGGTCGGAGATCGGGCCGGTACCGAGGCAGCCGAATAGGGCGCCAAAGATGATGGCGCCGGTCACCAGCTGCTTGACGGTGTCGTCCATGGCGAATTCGCGGCCGAGGCCGAGCAGGGCGACGCCGATGATGCCAGTGTCGTAGCCGAACAGCAGGCCGCCGAGGGCGGCGATCACGGCGATGAGCACGACCAGCCCCTTGCGCGGGGTGGCCGCCACGGGTGCGGCGAGCGAGGGTGATGAAGCGAGCATGGGGAAATCCTTTCTTGTTTTGCCAGGGCAAGGATCGCGGTGGCAACCCGATCCACCCGCGCAGGCGGGCCACGAGGGAGCATGGCCCAGAGAAAAGCGCGATGCGGCAGGCAGAGAAACGTTAGGTGAATCGTTTCACCTAATACTGCCAGTTGTAACAGGACTTGTGAAAAGCATCACGAAAGACGGATCAGATGTGGCCTAGCTGCCAATGGTCAATTCCTGGAAGCGCTGCTCGGGCAGCGCGGCGGCACCCTGGCCGGGGCGCAGCGCCTGGTCGCCCAGGCGCTCGACCAGAAAGTCGATGAACACCTTGAGCTTGGGCGGCAGGTGGCGGGTCGCCGGATAGAGCAGCCAGGCGCCGCCATGGTAGTGCGGCAGAAAGGACCACTCCGGCAGCACCTGGACGATCTCGCCTCGGGCCAGGGCCGCCTGGGCGGTGAACAGCGGCAGGCTGCCGATGCCGATGTGGTTGAGCACCGCGTCCAGGCGCACCCCGGTGTGGTTGGCGGCATAGCGCCCGCGCACATTGACGTGGACCACCTTGGCACCCTGGCGGAATTTCCAGCGTGAATCGGCCGGCTCTTCCGCCAGGTAGATGCAGCTGTGCCCGGCCAGATCGCGGGGATGGGTGGGCCGACCGTGCTCGGCCAGGTACTGCGGCGTGGCGCAGAGCAGGTGCTCGATGGTCAGCAACTGGCGGCCCACCAGTCCGGGCGGTGGCCGGTCGGTGATGCGGATGGCCAGGTCGACGTTCTCGTCGATCAGATCGACATAGCGGTCCTCCAGCAGCAACTGCACGTCCACCGCCGGGTAGCGCCGCAGGAAGTCGGCCATGTGCGGATGGATCACCGTGCTGCCCACCGCCTTGGGCACCGACAGCCGGACGATGCCGGCCGGCGCCTGGTTGAACTGGCCACTGACCTCCAGCACCGCCCGCGCGGCGCCGACCATGTCGCTGCAGCGCCGAAAGACCTCCTCCCCCGCCTCCGACAGCCGCAGCTTGCGCGTACTGCGATTGAGCAAGCGGGTGCCCAGGGCCTTCTCCAGGCGCGCCACGCTGCGACTGGTGGAAGACGGGGTCAGACCGAGCTGACGGGCCGCCGCAGAGAAGCTGCCGCTCTCCACCACCCGCACGAAAATGGCCATCTCGCTGAGCAGCGGCAGGGGAAGATTTATGCTCACAGCGCAAAATTCCTTTGGAGAGAGGGTGGATTATCACCCTTGCGTGCGCTCTTTAGAATGAGGATGTTTCTCGTTTTCTAGGTAGTAGACGTATGACCGAGCGCCTGTATTTTCTGAGCGACAGCCTGATCGCCGAGGTCGAGGTCCACGCCTGTAGCGCCGCCGAGGACGGTTACGTCGTCGAATTGCTGGCCACGCCCTTCCATCCCCAGGGCGGTGGGCAGCCCAGCGACACCGGCTGGATCGGTACCGCCGAGGTGACCCGGGTGGTCCAGGACGGCGACCGCATCCTGCACCACACCACCCGCCCCCTGGCGCCCGGCCGCGTGCTGGCCCGGGTCGACGCAGACCGACGCCAGCTGCATTCGCGGCTGCATTCGGCCGGGCATCTGCTCGGTCACATCGGCGAGACCCATGGCTGGAAGCCGGTCAAGGCCCATCACTGGCCGGGCGAAGGCCGCATCGAATTCATTCCGGGCGAGGATACCTGCGCCCTGGACGTCGAATCCCTGCAGGCGCACTTCGACGCTCTGGTGGAGGACGACCTGCCGCTGCACGTCGAGGTGCAGGCCGATGGCCAGCGCCAGGTGCGCTTTGGCGAGGACGTGGCGCGCTATGCCTGCGGCGGGACCCATGTGCGTTCCCTGCGCGCGGTCGGCCCCCTGAGCGCCCTGGGCGTCAAGGAAAAGAAGGGACGCCTGCTGGTGAGCTACGACATGGCTGGCGCCTGATCAACCGCTCACCTCACCCGCAGAAAGGAAGCGCCATGCTGCTCGAACTCGACGCTCTCGACACCGAGAGCCTGCTCCGCCTCACCGAAGAACGCCTGCTGGCGGTACGGGTGCGCCGCTTCGTGCCGCGCCCGCTGGCCGACGACCTCGGCCAGCAGATCCTCGGCAACGGCTTCGCCACCTACACCAATGCCCCCAGCATCGGCCGCATCGGCATGGCCTTCTACGAGGCAGAACACCAGCGCGCGCAGATGGACGACTACTTCGCCAGTGTCGCCAGCAACCTGGAAGAATTGCGCCGGCGCTGCCGCCCCTATCTCAACCCCATCGACCTGGTGCGCTGCACCCTCGACGAGGTCTGGCCCGCCGGCGCCCGCCTGCAGACCCTCTGGGGTCGCAAGATGTACGTCGGCCTGTCGCGGGTGGTGAAGCCTGGGGTGCGCTTTCTCGCCCACCACGACATCTTCGCCAAGGACGCGCCGGGCAGCGAGGAAGCCGAAAGCCTGGTCACCCAGCTGGCCTGCAACGTCTACCTGACCATGCCCAGCCTGGGTGGCGAACTGCAGCTCTGGTCACGCGAGCTGTCGCCGGCGGCCTTCGACGCCTTGCGCGGCGACAGCTACGGCATCGAGCCCGACCGGCTCGGCCCGCCCTGCCTGACCATCCGCCCCGAACCGGGCGACCTGATTATCTTCAATTCCCGCCGCATGCACGCCGTGACGCCCGGCAACGACCAGCCACGGCTGTCGCTGTCGTGCTTCGTGGGCTATCGCGGGGCGGCCGAACCCCTCACGTACTGGAGCTGACATGTCCCCCTACCTGAGCGAATTCCTCGCCCTGGCGACCATCCACTTCCTCGCCGTGCTGGCGCCCGGTCCGGATTTCGCCGTGACCGTGCGGCAGAGCGTGAGATACGGGCGCCTGATCGGCCTGTGCACCGCCCTGGGCATCGGCGCCGGGATCTCGGTCCACGTGCTCTACACCCTGCTCGGCATCGGCGCCCTGATGCACGCCACGCCCTGGCTGCTGGGGGTCGCCAAGGTGGTCGGCGGCGCCTACATCCTCTGGCTGGGCTTCAACCTGATCCGCAGCAAGCCCACCGCCGCGCCGCTGGACGATAGCCAGTGGCAGCAGGACGACTTACAGCGGCAGTCGCCCGGCAAGGCCTTCCTCACCGGCTTCCTGACCAACGCCACCAATCCCAAGGCAACCCTGTTCTTCCTGGCCATCTTCACCACCGTGGTCAGCGGCAGCACGCCGCTGACCGTCCAGGGCCTCTATGGCCTGTGGATGTGCGCGGTCAACGCCGGCTGGTTCGCCCTGGTCAGCCTGCTGTTTTCCAGTCCACGCGTTCGCCAGACCTTCCTGCGCCTGGGCCACTGGTTCGAGAGAACCATGGGCCTGGTGCTGGTTTTCTTCGCCGGTCGACTGCTGTTGTCGGCGCTTTGACGTCAGTCCATTCGTATTGGAGGTCCTCCATGCCCTACGTCCACCGCGCTCCCGCCGGTATTCCCACGGAAAAATTCGTCGTCCGCCTGCCCGACGGGATGCGTGAACGCATCGCCGCCGTGGCCCGCTCCCATCGGCACAGCATGAACACCGAGATCGTCGCCTGGCTGGAACGCAGCCTGGTACAGGACGGCGTGCTGGAACAGCAACATGTCGAAGCGGACGACGAGCTGCTCAATGCCAGCGAGCAACTGCTGCTGCAGCGCTTTCGCCAGCTCAACGAGCGTCAGCAGAATGCGCTGATCTCGGTGCTGGAGCTGGAGTTGCCCGTTCCCATGCACAGCCGCGAAACCGCCTGAAGCCATCCGGCACCACCGCGGACGGCGCCCGCCGTCGGCGGCGGGGCCGCGATCCAGGCGGCCCTGACGTGCGGCTTTCAAGTATCGATCGGGACGGCCGATGAAGGGGGTCTTCGTACTTTCTTCCGGAATTCCCATGTCTGTATCCAAAGCCTCCTGGCTGAGCAATCTCGGCATTTCCAAGAAGCTGGCGCTGGGCTTCGGTGCCCTGCTGGTCATGGTGACGGTGGTGGCGCTGTTCGGCTATTTCACCGCCAACACCCTGCTCGAGCGCATCAACAAGACGCGCTACAGCGGTCAGCTCAAGGCCGACGTGCTCGACGTCAGGATCGACGAAAAGGCCTATCTGCTCGATCCCAGCGCCGCCAACGGCACCCGGCAACAGGCCACCCTGGCCAGGGTGACGGCAGACATCGGCAAGGGCCTCACCCTGCTGACCAACCCGGCCAACGTCGCCATCCTGGGCAGCATCCAGCAGGAGATGAAGACCTATCAGGAGCGCTTCGCTGCCCTGCAACAGGCCAACCAGACCAGCGCCGACGCGCAAAAGGAACTGACCCGGGTCTCCGACACCGTTACCGAGACCCTCGACCAGCTGTTCGAATTGGTCTTTGCTCCGGGTGGCAGCTACAGCACCGCCGACCTCAAGGCCTTGGCCGAGATGAAGGCGCAGATGGTCGGGGTGCGCCTGGCCATCCGCCGCTTCCTCGGCACCCCCGATGACAGCAAGTCCCAGGCGACCCTCAAGGTCATCGACGAGCTGCTCAAGACCCTGGCCAGCGCCCAGAAGCAGATCGACGGCGATACCGCCGCGCGCCTCTACAGCGCCACCCAGGACGTGACCCGCTATCGCGCCTTCTTCGAATCCATCGTCGCCCAGAATCGCCAGGCCCAGGCCGCCGTTGCCAGCCTCCAGGAGCAGGGCAACAAGCTGGTGCAGCTGCTGGACCAACTGGGCGAAGGCCAGCTCAAGTCCGCTGCGGCCGAGCGCCAGGCCGCCCTGCTCAAGCTGCTGCTGAGTAGCCTGATCGCCCTGCTGATCGGCATCGCCGCCGCCTGGCTGATCACCCGCCAGATCACCCAGCCGCTGGCGACCGCCATGGCCATGCTCAAGCGCGTCGCCGCCGGCGATCTGACCCAGCGCAGCGAGATCAATCGGCGTGACGAGCTGGGCGAATTGCAACGCACCACCCAGGCCATGGCCGATGACCTGCGCCAGCTGGTCGGTGGCATCGCCAGCGGCGTGGGACAGCTCAGCAGCGCGGCCGACGAACTCTCGGCCTTTGGCGTCCAGACCAGCCGTGGCGCCACCCAGCAGCGCGACGAGATGCATCAGGTGGCCACCGCCATGAACGAGATGGCGGCCACGGTGCATAACGTCGCGCAAAACACCGCCAACGCCTCCAGCGCCGCGCAGAACGCCGACAGCATGGCCCGCGAAGGCAGTCGCACGGTCAAGCGCGCGGCCCAGGAAATCACCCTGGCCGCCGAAGAGGTGCAGGGCCTGGGCGCTGCCATGGAGCGCCTGGACACCGCCAGCGGTCGCATCGGCAGCGTCATCGACGTGATCAAGGCGATCGCCGAGCAGACCAACCTGCTGGCGCTCAACGCCGCGATCGAAGCCGCCCGCGCCGGCGAACAGGGCCGTGGCTTTGCCGTGGTGGCCGACGAGGTCCGCTCCCTGGCCCAGCGGACCCAGGAGTCCACCCAGGAAATCGGCGAACTCATCGCCACCCTGCAGCAGGGCACCACCGAAGCCAGTGCACGGATGCAGGCCAGTCGCGACCGTACCCTGGGTACCGTGACCCTGGCCCAGGACGCCGAGCGCGCCCTGGAGGTCATCTACCAGGCGGTAGCGGAGATCCAAGGTCTCAACCAGCAGATCGCCACCGCGGTGGAGGAGCAGAGCCTGGTGGCCGAGGAGATCAACGGCAACGTGGTCAAGGTCAGCGGCCTGGCCGAGGAATCGGCCACTGCCAACGCCCACGCCGCGGCATCGGTCAACGAACTGGCCCGCCTGGGCGGCGATCTGCAGCAGATGGTCGCGCGCTTCCGCGTCTGACCCCGGCCGCGCCGGCGCCAGGCACTGGCGTCGGCGGTCTCAGGCTTTCGGCGTCAGCATCTGCCCCTGGATGCCGTCGCCGATCACTAGGAAGTGACCGCCGGCGACGTGGTGCAGGGTGCGCAGGCCATCCTGGCCGCGAAAATCCCAGCGGCCTTCGCGAAACACCCGGGTATCGGCCCGGGCGGCGAGCACCTCACCGAGAAACAGGTCGTAGCCCTGCTGGTTGTGTGCCTCGGGCAGCACACGGCATTCCAGCCAGGCCACGCAGTCGGCGATCAACGGCGCGCTGACCTGTTCGCCCGCCAGCGTCTCGATGCCGTAGGCGGCGAACTTGTCCAGCTCGCGACCGCTGGTGTTGCCTACCGTCTGCACCAGATCCACCTGGGCGGCGCAGGGCACGCTGAGCACGAAGCTGCCCTCGGCTTCCAGCAATTCGCGGGTCCAGGTCTGCTTGTCGAGCACCACCGCCACCTTGCCCGGCTCGAAATCCACCGCCATGGCCCAGGCCGCGGCCATGACGTTGCGCCGACCGGCGTGGGTGGCGCTGACCAGCACCGTGGGACCGTGGTTGAGCAGCCGATAGGCCTTGGCCAGGGGGACGGCGGCGAGGATCGAATGCATGGCTGGACTTCCGTGGGAAAAGCCCCAGGTTAACGCAGCCCTTGCCGTTCGGCGCCGCGCGGGTAAAAAATTGCCGCTTTGCGCCACGCTCGCCAAACGCCGGAGGACATCAGGGGTCTATCGCCCACTCCCGGTATGGGACCGACAAGAAACCTGCGTTAAGGATGACTTCTATGCCCACTCGCCTGGCTCTCTCCGCCCTGCTGTTCTGCGCCTGCTGTCTCGGCCTGCCGCTGGCCCAAGCACAGACCGCCAGCCCATCGCACGAGACTTCCGCTCCCCAGCCACTCCTCTCCAGCTCCATCAACGACTTCAGCAACGAAGACTGGGATCGTGGCGTCCTGCGCCGGGTGGCCGGCGTGACCATTCCGGCGACCCCGGCCAACGTCGAGGGCTTCATCAGCGGGCGGCAGGTCCAGCTGGGCGACGGCGAGTGGCGCGCCATCACCGAGGTCCAGCGGGTCGGCGACAACCTGGCCGTGTTCGTCGAGGGCAAGCCGCTGGATGCCGAGGCCGTGGGTTATCCCCGGCGCCTGGTGGTGGACGACGCCCCCGGTACCGGACGCCATCTGCAGCGCCTGCCGGGGCGCTTCAACACCCCGATCAACGACTTCACCAACCAGGACTGGCTCAAGGGCATCTACCGCAAGGCCGCCGGCATTTCCATCCCGGTGACCGAGCGCAATCGCGAGGAATTCAAGCCGGGCGCCATCGTCCGTCTGGCCGACGGCCAGGACTATGCCGTCACCCACGTCAGCGAATTCGGCCGCAGCATGGGCGTGTTCCTCGACAGTCCGGTACTGCCCGGCGAGAAGTACGGCTATCCGCGCCAGCTGACCTTCGTCGCGCCACCGCCCAAGCCCTGAGACCGGGGCTGACCGGCGCTGGTAGAATCCCCCGCCCAGCGTCGTCACCCCGGTCCGCCATGTCCAAGCTCAATCCCCGCCAGGCCGAAGCCGTGGCCTACATCAGCGGTCCCCTGCTGGTGCTGGCCGGTGCCGGCTCCGGCAAGACCAGCGTCATCACCCGCAAGATCGCCTACCTGGTGCAGCAGTGTGGCGTCCGCGCCCAGTACATCTGCGCCGTGACCTTTACCAACAAGGCGGCGCGCGAGATGAAGGCGCGGGTGGCCAGCCTGCTGAAAGCCGGCGAAGGCCGCGGCCTGACCGTCTCGACCTTCCACAACCTCGGGCTGAACATCATCCGCCGCGAGTACGTGCACCTGGGCTACAAGCCGGGCTTCTCGATCTTCGACGAGGGCGACATCAAGGCGCTGCTCACCGACATCATGCAGAAGGAATACCAGGGCGACGACGGCCTGGACGAGATCAAGAACTACATCGGCAACTGGAAGAACGACCTCATCCTGCCGGAGGAGGCCCTGGAAAAGGCGCGCACACCCAAGGAGCAGACCGCCGCGGTGGTCTACCTGCACTACCAGCGCACCCTCAAGGCCTATAACGCGGTCGACTTCGACGACCTCATCCTGATGCCGGTGAAGCTGTTCCAGGAGCATCCCGAGGTGCTGGAGCGCTGGCGCAACCGCATCCGCTACATGCTGGTGGACGAATACCAGGACACCAACACCAGCCAGTACCTGCTGGTAAAGATGCTGGTGCAGGAGCGCGCCCAGTTCACCGTGGTGGGCGACGACGACCAGTCGATCTACGCCTGGCGCGGCGCGCGACCGGAAAACCTGATGCAGCTCAAGGACGACTTTCCCTCGCTCAAGGTGGTGATGCTGGAGCAGAACTACCGCTCCACCAGCCGCATCCTCAGGTGCGCCAACGTGCTCATCGCCAACAACCCCCACGTGTTCGAGAAGCAGCTGTGGAGCGAAATGGGCCACGGCGATCCGATCCGGGTATTGCGCTGCAAGAACGAGGATGGCGAGGCCGAGCGCATCGCCCTGGAGATCCTCACACTGCACCTCAAGACCCAGCGGCCCTACGCGGATTTCGCCATCCTCTATCGCGGCAACCACCAGGCCAAGCTGATGGAGCTCAAGCTCCAGCACCACCAGATTCCCTACCGGCTCTCCGGCGGCACCAGCTTCTTCGCCCGCCAGGAGGTCAAGGACGTGATGTCCTATCTGCGCCTGCTGGTGAATCCGGACGACGACAACGCCTTCCTGCGGGTCATCAATGTGCCGCGCCGGGAGATCGGCTCCACCACCCTGGAAAAGCTCGGCAACTATGCCGGCAGCCGGGATCGCTCGATGTACGCCGCCGCCGACGAAATCGGCCTGGGCGAGCACCTGGACGCCCGCTTCACCGAGCGCCTGTCGCGCTTCAAGCGCTGGATGGACGGGGTCCGCAAGAACTGCGCGGGCGAGGATCCCATCGGCGCCCTGCGCAGCATGGTGATGGACATCGACTACGAGAACTGGATTCGCCAGAACGCCAGCTCCGACAAGGTCGCCGACTTCCGCATGGGCAACGTCTGGTTCCTACTGGATGCCTTGAAGAACATCCTAGAAAAGGATGAAGACGGCCAGATGACCATCGAGGATGCCATCGCCAAGCTGGTCCTGCGCGACATGCTCGAACGCCAGCAGGAAGAAGAGGAAGGTGCCGACGGGGTGCAGATGATGACCCTGCACGCCTCCAAGGGCCTGGAATTCCCCTATGTGTTCATCATGGGCATGGAAGAGGAAATCCTGCCGCACCGCTCCAGCATCGAAGCCGACACCATCGAGGAGGAGCGCCGCCTAGCCTACGTGGGCATCACCCGCGCGCGCCAGACCCTGGCCTTCACCTACGCCACCCGGCGCAAGCAGTACGGCGAGCTGATCGACTGCACCCCCAGTCGCTTCCTCGACGAACTGCCGCCCGAGGACCTGCAGTGGGAAGGCCTGGAAGAAGCGCCTCAGGAACAGAAGGCCGCCCGCGGCAACGACGCCCTGGCGGCGATGCGGGCGATGCTCAAGCGGGGTTGAGGGGAAGGTTTCCAGTGGGCGGCCACCCTCACCCCAGCCCTCTCTCGGAGGGAGAGAGGGCATCCGAAGTCACCCCAAGTTTCGCCCCAAGCCAGTCAGTCCCCTCTCCCCCTGGGAGAGGGTTAGGGTGAGGGCCTACCCACTGCCGCTCCCCCAAAACGATACCGCCCCCGCTACCGGTCAGGCAGCGGGGGCGGTGGTGTGGCCGCGCCGAGGGCTTACTTGGCGAAGCTGGTCACCATGTCGAAGATCGGCTTGGGACGCTTGAGGTCATACATCATCCCGAAGTGGCGCTCGTGGACCACCGAGAGGGTCGGCTCGTCGAGCAGTTCGTAGACGTTGATCTCGGCCACCACGTCCCTGTAGCTGGTGTTGAGCACCGTGAGCATCTGCTTGACGCTGTCGTAGCAGGCCCGATCGCCGTCACGGCCGCCGTCGGTGTTGCCCTGGTAGACGTTGCCGCAGTTCATCTCGTTGAAGAACACCTTGGTCTTGTACTTGTTGGCCATGGCGCGTATCTGGCCCAGGTACATGTCCATCCAGTAGCCCTTGTCGTCGACATAGGGGTAGTAGTGGAAGCTGATGTAGTCGAAGTTGAAGCCCGATGCCTTGGCCTGGTCGAGGAACCACATGGCCCCATTGCGATCACCCGGGCAGCGCGAGGTGGTGGTGCGATCATCCGAGTTGCACGCCATCACGTTGATGGTGGTCTTGAGGTTGGCGCCCAGCTCGTCCGAGGCCTGCTTGATGCCGCGATAGATGCCAACCAGGGTGTTGATGCGATCCTGCGCACCGGCCTTGGCGTAGTCCTGCTCGTTGCCGATCTCCCAGATCTTGATGTCCTTGGCGTAGCGCTTGGCCAGGGTATAGGCCTGCGCTTGGGTCAGCTTATGGGTGATCACCGGCCGCAGGGTGATGTTGTACTTGCGGGCCAGGGACACTAGCCGATCCAGCTCGGGCAGGTTGGTCACCAGATACTCGCCGGAGCGATAGGTGCGCAGATTGCGCGCCGCCAGTAGCTGCAGGCGGGCCTCCATCTCGGCAGGCGGATAGGCGGCGCTGTTGTCGTGCCCGACCACCCCCAGGGGGATGTTCTTGTAGCCGGTCAACGGCGCCGAGGAGACGCTGCCACTGGCGACCGGCAGGACCACGTTCTGCACCGGTTGCACGCTGGCCGCGGGGGTCGGCGTGGTGGTGGTGGCGCCCTGGGCCAGCGCGGTGTTCACCTTCTTGTCGAAGGTGGTCTTGTCGTCGCCCGCGGCGCCTCGCATGACCTCCAGCGGCAGGTTGGCACGCGAGGTGACGCCGTTGGCCAGGCGACTGGTCCAGTAGGCGCTACCGCTGCTGTCGGCGCTGCGGCCATAGAGGTTCTGGTAGACCTGGTTGACCAGGGCCGGACCGTTCAGCGAGCCATAGAGGGCAGTCGATTCGCTGTTGCCGGCGAAGTTGGCCGCCAATTGCTCGACGCTCATGTCGCTGGCCAGGCGCGAGGCCCAGTAGTTGAGGCCGCCGGCATCGGCTGCCCGGCCGTAGTAGGCCAGGTAGAGCTGCTCGACGGTGGTCAGCTTGGACGAGGTCGCGGCATTGGCGGTGGTGCCAGTGACAGCGCCAGCCATGGGCGTGCTGCCTGCGGTGGTGCCCGTGGTGCTGGTACCCGTGGCCGGCGCGGCACCGGTGGTGGTGCCGTTGGTCGCTCCGGCAGTACCGGCGGCACCGGTCCCGCCGATGGTGCCCGCGGTCGCACCGCCCGTGGCGGTCTCGGTCCTGGGGGGTGTGGCGGCAGTCGGGGTCACCTGCGGGCCGATCCCGGCGCAGCTGTCCTTGTCCAGGTACTTGGCCAGCACCGCCCACTGCGGACGCTCCTTGCCATTGATCGGCTCGACCGCCTGGTTGTAGGTGCCCCAGCCCGGGCCGGCGGCCCAGTAGGTGGCCGGAATGCAGTTCTGCTTCAGATAGGCCAGCATGCCGTCGAGAATGGGCAACCAGCGCGCATCCGTGTCAGGTACGCCGAAGCCGCCGATGAAGCCGCGCTTGTTGTTGGCCTTGAGCCAGGTGACGAAGGGCTTGAGGCGCTCGACGCCATAGCTGGGCGAGAGGGTCGCCACGTTCAGGCTGGTGTCGAAGAAAGCTTGGGCCATGAAGATCAGGTTGTTAGCCGGATCGTTGAGCTTGAGCAGCGTATCGTTCCACTGCGGCCAGCGGGTGGTGTCGGCCCAGCCGTTGCCTTCGACGAAGATAGGGTGGGTCGAATCGACCGCGCGCACGCCATTGATGCCGTACTGGGCGGCGGTCGGCCAGTTGCTCACGGCGTCGTGGGGCTCGTTCATGATGTCGTAGCCATAGAGCGCCGCATGGGTGCCCCAGCGCTGAGCGACACGAGTCATAAGATTCTGGAAGGCCTCGTAGGGGATTTCGCCCGCGCCGATGACCTTGCCCTGGTAGCGGGCGTAGTTGTGTAGATCGAGGATGACCTTGACGCCATACTTCTGGGCGTAGCCCAGGGTGCGATCGATCAGGCCGGCGTAGGTGGGATCGAAATTGGCCCCCATGGACGATTGCAGGCGCTCCCAGAGGATGGGGAAGCGCACCAGCTTCACGCCCTTGGCGCTCCACTGCTGGAAATGGCTCTCGGCCGGGAAGATGAAGTTGCGGTCGTTGACACCGGGCAGTACCTGGGCGGCGAAGGTGGCGCCGGAGAAGTTGAGACCGACCAGGTCAACGGCCTGGGCGGAGGTGGCAAGCGAAGCGGTGGCGAACAGGGCAGGCAACAGCAGCGCCTGACGCGGCAGGCGGCGGGAGATGGAGCTAAGGATTGTCATCAAGAAGGAACCAGATAGGCCGAGGTGCGCGATTCGATCCGTGCATCCCACCTCGGTACAGCAGGAAAACTGCCGGGGAAGATCGTTTCCCTAGCACCTGCAAAGCCTAGTGCAAGCGCTAGACCAATAAGAACCCGTGCCATCACGAAGCAGGGGTAAACGCAGCGTTTTGTCAGATGTACGGTGCCGATGATGGCACTTTGTCTACCGCTCGTCGGTGACCATTCGGTCACCCATGAGACCTGTTTTCGCGTTGAAGTCAGGTTTGTCCGCTTTCTGACGGCTCAGGGCTTGCCGGCATAGCGGCGGATCAGTTCCATGACCGGTTTTGGGCGGTCCAGGTCGTACATCAGCCCGAAGTGACGCTCATGGGCAATCGGATGGCTCGGCTCGTCGAGCAATTCGTAGACGTTGATCTCGCGAACAATGTCGCGATAGCGCCCATTGAGTTCGGAAAGGATGGCTTCGAGGCTGTCATGGCAGCCTTGATCGCCCGGCCGGCCGCCATCGGTGGCGCCCTGGTAGATCTCGCCGCAATTGACCTCGTTGAAGAAGATCCGCGTTCGGTACTTTTCCGCCATGGCGCGCATCTGCCCCAGGTAGAGATCCATCCAGCGGCCGCGGTCGCGGTAGTGCGGGTAGTAGTGGAAGCTGATGTGGTCGAACGCGAACCCGGCGGCCCGGGCCTGATCGAGAAACCACATGGATCCCAGGTGATCGCCCGGGCAACGGGCCTTGGCGCCCCGGTCGTCGGGGTTGCAGGACATCACGTTGATGGTGGTCTCGAGGCCGGCGTCCAGTTCGTCGGAGGCCCGGCGGATGCCGCGATAGATGTCCACCAGTCGACTGATGCGGATGCCGGCGCCGACCCGCGAATAGTCCTGCTCGTTGCCGATCTCCCAGATCTTGATGTCCTTGGCGTAGCGCTTGGCCAAGGCATAGGCCTGGGCCTGAGTCAGTTGCTGGGTGATCACCGGTCGCAGGGTGATGTGGTACTGCCGGGCCAGGGCCACCAGGCGATCCAGGCGGGGCAGATCCAGCAGCAGGAATTCACCCGAGCGATAGCTGCGCAGGTTGTAGCGGTCGAGCAGCTGCAGGCGCCTTTCCATCTGCACATCGGGATAGGCGGCGTTGTTGTCGTGGCCGACCACGCCCAGGGGGATGTAGGGCAGGTCGGGCAGGGAGACGGAGTCGGCGGCCCGGACCGGGGCACCCAGGCACAGGGCGGCGACCAGGCCGAACCAGGGCGAAATTCTAGGCATCAGGCGCATCCTTGCAGATAAAAAAGAGCAGAGCGGCGGAGCATGGCAAAGTGCCGGCAGCGGCTCAATGCCAAGGGTGTCCAGGCTGCGACCTCCGCCACATCGCCGCAGGTTACAGTAGGTGTCCGTGCGCCTTGCCGAGGACCTGCCCATGACCACTACCCTGCTGCTGGCCCAGGCCTGCAACAATCGCTGGTCGAACCACCGCCTGCTGGCGACCTGCGCCCTGCTGCCGGTCGCGGCCCTGCGGACGCCCCAACCCGCCGCCTTTTTCGGCTCGCTCTGGGCCCTGCTCGGCCATCTGCTCGATGTCGATCGCTTCTATCTCGATGCGCTGCACGATCAGCCTCGGCCCTACCAGGATACCGACTGGCCTGACCTGGCAGCGCTGCGTGCGGCCCAGAGCGCCAGTGACCAGCGCCTCATCACCCTGTGTCGCAACCTCGGTTCCCAGCAACTGACCCAGCTCATCACCCTGCCCCGCGCTAGCGGCCCGGTACGGGAAGGGCGACTGCGCACCCTGCAGCATCTCTTCGTGCACCAACTGCACCATCGCGGCCAGGCCCACGCCCTGCTCCTGGCCAGCGGCGTGGCGCCGCCGCAACTGGACGAATTCTTTCTCGCCCAGGACGAACCGCTACGCCGGGCGGAGCTGGCGGCCCTGGGGATCGATGAAGGGGAGTTATGGGGGACTGGCTCGTAGTAGCAACTGTCTTTATCGCGGCCATGCCGGTGCGCCGTAGCGACCGCTCCTACAAAAGCATCACCCCTGTAGGAGCGGCCCATGGCCGCGATTCGCTGCTGAGACTCCTATCGCGGCGGCCGATCGTGATCTGTCTTGGAGCGCTGTGGACAAACGCCCACCCGGCCAACCCCCTCTCCCTCCGGGAGAGGGTTGGGGTGAGGGCCGCTCCCGCACCGGCCTCCAGGTGGAAAAGGCGGCGCCGTTTTCCACCCTACAGCCGCCTTGCCGCGGGTGCTCAGAAATTCGCCGGCGTGGTCGCGCTGATCAGCCGGGCGGGGGCTTCGAAGGGATTGCGGAAGCGATGCGGGCGGCTGCTTTCGAAGTAATAGCTGTCGCCGGGTTCGAGGATGTGCACCTCGCCGCCCACGGTCAGCTCCAGGCGGCCTTCCACCACCAGGCCGGCCTCTTCGCCTTCATGGGCGTACATCTCTTCGCCGGTGTCGGCGCCGGGCGGATAGGTCTCGTCGAGAAAGGCCAGGGCGCGACTGGGATGGGCCCGACCGACCAGGCGCATGCGCACGGTGTGGGCGCCACTGGAGATGTCGATGAGCTCATGGGCGCGATAGACCACTTGGGTCGGCGTGTCCTGCTCCAGGTCCAGGGAAAAGAATTCCACCAGGGACATGGGGATGCCGGCTAGCACCTTTTTCAGCGAGCTGATGGAGGGACTGACGCTGTTCTTCTCGATCATCGAGATGGTGCTGTTGGTCACCCCGGCACGCTTGGCGAGTTCGCGCTGGGAGAGGCCCTTGAGGGTACGGATGGTTTGCAGGCGAGCACCGACGTCCAAGGTGGGAAAGACTCCTCGAGCAGGCGGGTGAGACGTGGCCAGGCCACGCGCTGAAGGCGTGCCACGGCACGGTGTTCGGCATCATGGCAACGCTGTTCGAGATTTACAACACCACGACGGACGTGCGGCCCCCGCAAGGCGTTCGCCTGGCGGCAGCAGCGCCCGGAGGCCCTGCCCAGGGCCTAGTCGTGATAGCTGCGCGCCACCCGCTTGAGGTTGCACAGCAACTGGTAGGGAATGGTGTCGCAGCGTTCCGCCAGGTCCGCCACCGACACCTGACGGCCCCAGAATTCCACCTCGCTGCCCACCCCGGCCTGGGGATGATCGGTGAGGTCGACGGTGAGCATGTCCATGGATACCCGGCCGATCAGTTGGCCAGGACGGCCTTCGATGGCCACCGGGGTGCCATTGGGCGCGTGGCGCGGATAGCCGTCGGCATAGCCCAGGGCGACCACGCCGACCCGGGTCGGCCCGGCGGTGACGAAGCGCGCGCCATAGCCCACCGGCTCGCCGGCTGGCAGTTCGCGTACGGCGATCACCCGCGAGGTCAGGGTCATCACCGGTTGCAGTCGTTCGGCGGCAGCCTGGGACGTAGCGAAGGGCGAGACGCCATAGAGCATCAGCCCCGGGCGCACCCAGTCACCGGCCGCCTGGGGCCAGCCCAGGGTCGCCGGCGAATTGCGCAGGCTGGTAGGTCCGGGCAGGCCCTCAGTGGCCGCGCGGAAGGTGGCGATCTGCGTCGCGGTGGCCGGGCTGTCCGGTTCGTCGGCGCGGGCGAAGTGGGTCAGCTTGACGATGCCGCTGACCTTGCCGCTGGCCAGCAGTCGCCGGTAGGCGGCGGCGTAGTCCTGGGGAAAGAAGCCGACCCGGTGCATACCGGAATCCAGCTTCAGCCAGACCTGCAGCGGCCGCGCCAGGGTGGCCCGCTCCAAGGCCTCCAGCTGCCAGTCAGCGTGGATCACCGTCCAGAGATCATGCTCGGCAATCAGCGGCAATTCGTCGATGCCGAAGAAGCCTTCCAGCAGCAGGATGGGCGCACGGATCCCGGCGGCGCGCAGCTCCAGGGCCTCCTCGATGCAGGCCACGGCGAAGCCGTCGGCTTCCTGGGCCAGGGCGCTGGCCACCGCCACGGCACCATGGCCATAGGCATCGGCCTTGATCACCGCCAGGGCGCGGGCATCGGAGAGTTCAAGTGCCAGGCGATAGTTCTGGCGCAGGGCGGCGAGGTCGATGACGGCGCGGGCGGGACGCATGGGCGGTCTCGGAGAGGGAAGGAGAGATTTGGGAGGGGCCGAAAAGCCCCTCACCCCGGCCCTCTCCCAGAGGGAGAGGGGGAAGCAGGCCCAGGCCTTACTTGACGGCGGCGATGACGTTCATTTCCACCAGGATGTCCGGCTTGGCCAGCTTGGCTTCGACGGTGGTGCGACCCGGGGTGGCGCCCTGGGCGGCCCATTCGTCCCAGGCGCGATTCATGCCCTCGAAGTGCAGGGCGATGTCGCGCAGGAAGATGGTCACCACCAGGATGTGCTGCTTGTCGCTGCCGGCCTCGGCGAGGAATTTGTCGATGTTGGCCAGGGTCTCGCGGGTCTGCTGGTAGATGTCGCCGGAAAAGTCGTCGGCCAGCTGGCCGGCCAGGTAGACGGTGCCGTTGTGGATATTGATTTCGCTGAGGCGGCGATCAGTGTGCAGACGCTGTACGGGCATTGCGCGGGGACTCCTGGGTAGCGGAATAACGGGAGATGTCGAGACCCTCGGCGCTGATCTGCGGCTGCTTGCGGGCGATCAGATCGGCCAGCAGGCGACCGGAGCCGCAGGCCATGGTCCAGCCCAGCGTCCCGTGCCCGGTATTGAGGAACAGGTTGCGATAGCGGGTGGCGCCGACGATGGGGGTCCCGTCCGGGGTGGCGGGTCGCAGACCGGTCCAGAAGCTGGCCCGGGCGAGGTCGCCGCCGCGAGGATAGAGGTCGCCGGTGATCATTTCCAGGGTCGCGCGGCGGCGTGGATCCAGGTTCAGGTCGAAGCCGCAGATCTCGGCCATGCCGCCGACGCGGATGCGATCGTCGAAGCGGGTGATGGCGACCTTGTAGGTCTCGTCGAGGATGGTCGAGGTCGGCGCCATGGCGGCATCGACGATGGGCACCGTCAGCGAATAGCCCTTGAGCGGATAGACCGGCGCGCGGATGCCCAGGGGCGCCAGCAGCTGTGGCGAATAGCTGCCCAGGGCCAGGACATAGTGATCGGCGGTGAGCAGTTCGCCATCGACCCTGACGCCGTCGATGCGATCGCCACTGGCGCTGAGTTGCTGGATCTCGGCGCCGAAGCGGAATTCCACGCCCAGGCGGCGGGCCTCCTCGGCCAGGCGATTGGTGAACAGGAAGCAGTCGCCGGTCTGGTCGTTGGGCAGGCGCAGGCCGCCGGCCAGCTTGTGCTTGACCGCCGCCAGCGCCGGTTCGACCCGGGCCACGCCGTCGCGGTCGAGCAGCTCGAAGGGCACGCCGGAGCGCTCCAGCACGGCGATGTCCTTGGCCGCGGCCTCCACCTGCTGCTGGGTGCGGAAGATCTGGGTGGTGCCCAGCTGGCGGCCTTCGTAGGCAATGCCGGTGTCCTGGCGCAACTCGTCGAGGCAGTCGCGGCTGTATTCGGACAGCCGCACCATGCGTTCCTTGTTGACCGCATAGCGGGCCGCGGTGCAGTTGCGCAGCATCTGCGCCATCCACAGGTACTGGCTGCTGTCGCCGGTCAGGCGGATGGCCAGGGGCGCGTGCTTCTGGAACAGCCACTTCAGCGCCTTGAGCGGTACGCCGGGTGCGGCCCAGGGCGAGGCATAGCCAGGCGAGACCTGACCGGCGTTGGCATGGCTGGTCTCCAGGGCGGGACCGGCCTGGCGATCAACCACGACCACCTCGAAACCCTGACGGGCCAGATAGTAGGCGCTGGTCGTGCCGATGACGCCGCTACCCAAAACCAGTACACGCATCGCTAGCTCCTGGCCGGCGAGAGAATTTCGCCGGCTTTCGTCGGAATGAAGGCAGATACGGCAAGTATAGAAAGCCGGTCGCAGTGCTAATCACTGAAGAATTGCCTATATTCGGAGTAATTTTCCGGTAAAGACCCCTTTGGCAGAGACCCCCGCGATGCGTACCCATCACCAGGCCAGACGCGAGCTGGACAAGATCGACCGCAATATCCTGCGCATCCTCCAGGACGATGGCCGCATCTCCTTCACCGAGCTGGGCGAGCGGGTGGGGCTGTCCACCACGCCCTGCACCGAGCGCGTCCGCCGGCTGGAGCGCGAGGGCATCATCCAGGGCTACAACGCCCGCCTCAATCCGCAGCACCTCAAGGCCGGGCTGCTGGTATTCGTCGAACTGAGCCTGGACTACAAGTCCGGCGACACCTTCGAGGAATTCCGCCGCGCCGTGCTCAAGCTGCCCCAGGTGCTGGAATGCCATCTGGTCTCCGGCGAATTCGACTACCTGGTCAAGGCGCGCATCTCCGAGATGGCCTCCTATCGCAAGCTGCTCGGCGACATCCTGCTCAAGCTGCCCCATGTGCGCGAATCCAAGAGCTACATCGTGATGGAAGAGATCAAGGAGACCCTGAGTCTGCCGGTGCCGGACTAACGGCTGGCAACCCCGGGGATCACCGTCTAGGCTGCGGTCTTTCGTCAGATCGCCAAGCAGGCCACGCCATGGATCCCCGCCAACGCCAACTTATCACCGCCGCCAATCGCCAGGCCTGGGAGCTGTCGGCGCCGCTCCATGCCCAGGGCGAGGACTGGCAGCGCCTGCTGGAACAGGCACGGCAACCTGGCTTTTCGGTCCTCGACGCCTGCCTGACCGCCACCCTCACCGCACTAGACATCCGCGGCCTGAGTTGCGCCCAGGTCGGCTGCAACAACGCCCGCGAATTGCTCTCCCTGGCCAGCCTTGGCGGCCGTCCCGCGCTGGGCATAGACCAGTCGCCGGCCTTTCTCGCCCAGGGCGAGCAGCTGGCCGCGGCGGCGGGCCTGGCGCCGCGACTGGTGGCGGCCGACATCTATGCCCTGCCCGCCGGGCTCGGCCAGCACGACCTGGTGCTGATCACCATTGGCGTATTGAACTGGATGCCGGACCTGCCGGCCTTCTTCGCCGCGGTGCAAGGCCTGCTGGCCCCGGGTGGGCGCCTGGTGATCTACGAGACCCATCCCTTCCTGGAAGTCTTCGAGCCCCAGGCGGACCAGCCGCTGGTGCCGCGCTACAGCTACTTCCGCCGCGAGCCGCTGGTGAGCGACCACCTCATCGCCTACGACGGCGTGGATCACGGCCAGGGCGCGCCGAGCTACTGGCACATCCACACCCTGGGCGCCATCGTCACCGCCTGCCTGGATGCCGGCCTGAGGTTGCAACGGCTGGAAGAGCATCCACACTCCAATCGCGAGGTCGACTACGACCTCTATCAAGACCAGGACGCCCAGTTGCCGATGAGTTTCACCTTGGTAGCCGGGCGCCCCGCGGCTTAGGATTGCGCCTTCGCCAGGTCAGCCAGACGTCGCCATGCAGCCCCACGCGCCTTCCTACTACGCCGCCACCGCCAATCTGGAACTGGACTTTCCGCCCCTGGAGGGCGAGGTCCAAACGGATGTCTGCGTGGTCGGCGGTGGCTTTTCCGGGCTCAATACCGCCCTGGAACTGGCCGAGCGCGGCGCCCGGGTGGTGCTGCTGGAAGCCCGCCGCATCGGCTGGGGCGCCAGCGGCCGCAACGGCGGCCAACTGATCCGCGGCGTCGGCCATGACGTCGAGCAATTCGAACCGGTCATCGGCACCGAGGGGGTGCGCGAACTCAAGCGCCTGGGCTTCGAGGCGGTGGACCTGGTGCGTCAGCGCATCGCCCGCCATGGCATCGACTGCGCTCTCACCTGGGGCTTCGCCGACCTGGCCAACAAGCCGCGCCACTGGCAGCACCTGCAGGAAGAGCATGCCGCGCTGCGGGCCCTGGGCTATCCCCATCCGCTGCGCCTGGTGCCCAAGGCCCGGCTGGCCGAGGTGGTCGGCTCCGACCGCTACCAGGGCGCCCTGGTGGACGAGGGCTCCGGCCACCTGCATCCGCTCAATCTGGCTCTCGGCGAAGCTGCCGCGGCCCGGGCGCTGGGCGTGCAACTGCACGAAGACAGCCAGGTCACCCGCCTGGAATACGGCCCCCGGGTGCGCGTCCACACCGCCCGCGGCCGGGTCTCGGCCGATACCCTGGTGCTCTGCTGCAACGCCTATATCGACGACCTGCAACCCGATCTCGCCGCCCAGGTCCTGCCGGCCGGCAGCTATGTGATCGCCACCGAGCCGCTGTCCGCCGAACGCGCCGCGCGCCTGCTGCCAGGCAATCGCGCGGTCTGCGACCAGAACGTGGCGGTGGACTACTTCCGCCTTTCCGCCGATCGCCGCCTGCTGTTCGGCGGCGCCTGCCACTATTCCGGACGCGATCCCAGGGACATCGCCGGCTACATGCGGCCGAAGATGCTGGAGGTCTTCCCCGAACTCGCGGACGTGCGGGTGGACTACGCCTGGGGCGGCATGATCGGCATCGGCGCCAATCGCCTGCCGCAGATCGGCCGGCTGCGCGAGCACCCCAATGTCTTCCATGCCCAGGCCTATGCCGGTCATGGGGTCAACGCTACCCACCTGGCCGGTCACCTGCTGGCCGAGGCGATCCTCGCCCAGTCGGCCGGTTTCGACCTGTTCGCCCGGGTGCCCCATGCGCGCTTTCCCGGCGGTCGCCACCTGAGGTCGCCGCTGCTGGCCCTGGGCATGCTCTGGTATCGCCTCAAGGACAGCCTGTGATCCGCCTGGTCGTGCCCCTGCTGCTGGCGCTGCTGGCCGGCTGCGCCACGCCGATTCCGCGCCACGCCTCTCAGGTCCTGCCGGTCGCCGGCACCGCCCTGGACAGCCAGGTGCGCATGGCCGGCGCCACCCATCCGGGCCTGTCGGGTCTGCGTCTGCTGGAAACCAGCACCGACGCCTTCACCGCTCGCGCCGAGCTGATCCGCAAGGCTCAGCGCAGCCTGGACATCCAGTACTACATCGTCCACGACGGCCTGACCACGCGGCTGCTGGTCAACGAACTGCTCAAGGCGGCGGATCGCGGCGTGCGCATCCGCTTTCTCATCGACGACACCAGCAGCGACGGCAACGACTACCAGATCGCCGTGCTGGCGGCCCATCCCAATGTGCAGATCCGCGTCTTCAATCCGCTGCACCTGGGCCGCAGCACCGGTCCGACCCGGGCCCTGGGCCGCCTGGTGGATCTCAACCACCAGCACCGCCGCATGCACAACAAACTGTGGCTGGCCGACGACAGCGTGGCCATCGTCGGCGGCCGCAACCTGGGCGACGAGTACTTCGATGCCCGCCCGGAGATGAACTTCACCGATCTCGACCTGCTCGCCGCCGGTCCGGTGGCACGCCAGCTGGGCACCAGCTTCGACCAGTACTGGAACAGTCCGCTGAGCCAGCCGGCCCGGCGGCTGCGCTGGTTCGCCCCCTCGCCCACCGCGCTGGTGCGGCTGCGCGCACGGCTGCATCACTACCTCGACAGCGAACGCACCCGCGACCTGGCGCTGTACAACCGTCTGCGGCGCTACGCCACCGCGCCCCAGCTCGATGGCTGGCTGCAGGAGCTGACCTGGGCCCATGCCCAGGCATTCTGGGATGCGCCGCGCAAGGTGCTGGCCGAGGACGAACCGGACTGGCAGCTGCTGCTCACCCATCAGCTGCAACCGACCCTGGACGGCGCCCAGCACGAACTGCTACTGGTCTCTTCCTACTTCGTGCCGATGAATCAGGGGGTCGCCTACCTGGGTGGCCTGGCCGCCCGCGGCGTCGATGTCCGGGTGCTGACCAACGCCCTGGAAGCCACCGACGTACCCGCCGTGCACGCCGGCTATGCGCCCTATCGCGCGGCCCTGCTGGCCCAGGGAGTCAGGCTCTATGAGTTGCGCGCCCGCCCGGACCAGAAACGCTCCGCCCTGCCCTACAGCTTTGGCGAATCCGAATCCAGTCTGCACAGCAAGGCCATGGCCATCGACGGGCGCTGGTCCTTCATCGGCTCCTTCAATTTCGATCCGCGCTCGGTGCTGTGGAACACCGAGGTCGGCATCCTGGTGGACAGCCCGGCCCTTACCGGTCGCCTGCGCCAGCTGATGCTGCAGGGCATGGACCCGAGCGTCTCCTATGCGGTCAAGCGCGTCGAGGATCGCGGACAGGTGCGGCTGGAGTGGGTCAGCGAGCGCGACGGCCAGCCCCGGGTGCTGCACCACGAACCGGGCAGCGCCTGGCGGCGCTTCAACGCCTGGGTGGTCAAGGCGGTGGGGCTGGAGCGGATGCTCTAGGCTTCGCCCTCACCCCAACCTTCGCCCAAAGGAAGAGGGGGTTAGCGCGTAGGTTGGGTTGAGACGGCTCCGCCGTCGAAGCCCAACAACCAGCACCGTGCCAGCCCTGTTGGGCTCCACTAGCGCTCAATCCAACCTACGACTCCATCAATCTCCCTGCAAAAAATCCGGCAATTGCTCATTTTATGAGCAGTAGTCAACCCGGACTTCGGCTAAGGTCGACCGCATTCATCGGCCCCGCTCCGGCACCTGGCCGCCCCCTGCATCGAGGATCTCCCATGAGCGCTACCGCCCTGCGTCACGACTGGACTCTCGCCGAAGTCCGCGCCCTGTTCCAGCAGCCCTTCAACGACCTGCTGTTCCAGGCCCAGGGCGTGCATCGCCAGCACTTCGATCCCAATCGCGTGCAGGTCTCCACCCTGCTGTCGATCAAGACCGGCGCCTGCCCGGAAGACTGCAAGTACTGCCCCCAGTCCGGCCACTACAACACCGGCCTGGAAAAGGAAAAGCTGATGGAGGTGCAGAAGGTGCTGGAGGCGGCCGCCGAGGCCAAGGCCATCGGCTCGACCCGCTTCTGCATGGGCGCTGCCTGGAAACACCCGTCCGCCAAGGACATGCCCTATGTCCTGCAGATGGTGCAAGGCGTCAAGGCGCTGGGCCTGGAGACCTGCATGACCCTCGGCCGCCTGGACCAGGAGCAGACCCGCGCCCTGGCCGACGCCGGCCTGGACTACTACAACCACAACTTGGACACCTCGCCGGAGTTCTACGGCAGCATCATCACCACCCGCACCTACGGCGAGCGCCTGCAGACCCTGGCCTACGTCCGCGAAGCCGGGATGAAGATCTGCTCCGGCGGCATCCTCGGCATGGGCGAGTCGGTGGACGACCGCGCCGGCCTGCTGATCCAGCTGGCCAACCTGCCCGAGCATCCCGAGTCGGTGCCGATCAACATGCTGGTCAAGGTCCAGGGCACCCCGCTGGCCGACGAGAAGGACGTCGATCCCTTCGACTTCATCCGCACCCTGGCGGTGGCACGCATCCTCATGCCCAAGTCCCATGTGCGCCTGTCCGCCGGTCGCGAGCAGATGAACGAGCAGATGCAGTCCCTGGCCTTCCTGGCCGGCGCCAACTCCATCTTCTATGGCGAAAAGCTGCTGACCACCGGCAACCCCCAGGCCGACAAGGACATGCAGCTGTTCGCCCGCCTCGGCATCCAGCCCGAAGCCCGCGAAGAGCACGCCGACGAGGTGCACCAGGCCGCCATCGAGCAGGCCCTGGTGGAACAGCGCAACGGCGAACTCTTCTACGACGCCGCCACTGCCTGACCCCGCGCTCCCTCCTGCTCTTCCCCCTCTCCCCCTGGGAGAGGGCTGGGGTGAGGGGCCTTGCCACCTGATCGAGAACCCCATGGCCTTCGACCTCGCCGCCCGCCTGGCCCAGCGTCACGCCGAGCACCTCTATCGGCGCCGCCCGCTGCTGGAAGCGCCCCAGGGCCCCGAGGTGGTGGTGGATGGCGAACACCTGCTGGCCTTCTGCAGCAATGACTACCTGGGCCTGGCCAATCACCCCCAGGTGATCGCCGCCCTGCGCGCGGGCGCCGAGCGCTGGGGGGTGGGGGGTGGCGCCTCGCACCTGGTGATCGGCCACAGCGGTCCGCACCACCAGGTCGAAGAGGCCCTGGCCGAACTCACCGGGCGGCCGCGCGCCCTGCTGTTCTCCACCGGCTACATGGCCAACCTGGCGGCGGTCACCGCCCTGGTCGGGCGTGGCGACACGGTGCTGGAGGACCGCCTCAACCACGCCTCCCTGCTCGATGCCGGCCTGCTCAGCGGCGCGCGATTCGGCCGCTATCTGCACAACGATCCCGCTAGCCTGGCCACGCGCCTGGCCAAGGCCGAAGGCGACACCCTGGTGGTCACCGACGGGGTCTTCAGCATGGATGGCGATCTGGCCGCCCTGCCCGAACTCTGCCAGGTCGCCCAGCGTCACGGCGCCTGGACCCTGGTGGACGATGCCCACGGCATCGGCACCCTGGGCGCCAGCGGTGGCGGCATCGTCGAGCATTTCGGCCTGGACCAGAGTCAGGTCCCGGTGCTGGTCGGCACGCTGGGCAAGGCCTGCGGCACCGCCGGGGCCTTTGTCGCCGGCAACGAAGCGCTGATCGAGACCCTGATCCAGTTCGCTCGGCCCTACATCTACACCACCAGCCAGCCGCCGGCGGTAGCCTGCGCCACCCTCGCCGCCCTGCAGCTCGTCCGTGAGGAAGGCTGGCGCCGTGAGCTTCTGCACACTTTGATCCAGAGATTCCGCAGGGGCGCGACGGCTCTCGGCCTGGACCTTATGCTCAGCGCCACGCCGATCCAGCCCATCCTGGTCGGCGACAGCGCGCGCGCCCTCGCACTCTCCGCCGCCCTGCGCCGACGCGGGATCCTGGTCACCGCCATCCGACCGCCCACCGTACCGGCCGGCAGTGCCCGCCTGCGGGTAACCCTGACGGCGGCCCATCGCGAAGCGCACGTGGACCTCTTGCTCGACGCTCTGGCCCAGGCCATGGCCGAATTACCGCCTGACGCGGATAAGTGACCGACCCATGCGCGATACCCTGATCTTGCTGCCCGGCTGGGGCCTGGGCAACGCTCCGCTGGAGCCCCTGCGTGACGAACTCGTCGAGCAGGCACCCTTTCTCGACGTGCTGATCGAACCGCTGCCGACCCTGACCGACACCCAGGCCTGGTTCACCGACCTGGAAGCCCGCATCGCCGAGGGCGGCTGGCTGGCCGGCTGGTCGCTGGGCGGCATGCTCGCCAGCGAATTCACCCTGCGCCGCCCCCAGGGCGTGCACGGCCTCATCACCCTGGCCAGCAATCCCTGCTTCGTCGCCCGCGCCGGCTGGCAGACCGCCATGGCGCGCAGCGTCTTCACCGATTTCTTCGAGGCCTGCTCGCTGGACGCCGACCAGACCCTCAGGCGTTTCACCCTGCTGGTGGCCCAGGGCGCGCGCGACAGCCGCACCCTTGCCCGCCAGTTGCAGGTGACCCTGCCCGAGATCGACCCCGAGGTGGTCATCGCCGGTCTGGAGCTGCTCGCGCGCCTGGACACCCGCGCCGCCCTGCAGGCCTTCAGCGGTCCCCAGCTGCACCTGTTCGGCGCCCATGACGCCCTGGTCCCGGCGACGGCTGCCCAGGCCCTGCGCGACGAGCTGCCCAACGCCCAGGTCGAGGTCCTGGAGCACGCCAGCCATGGCCTGCCCCTGGAACGCCCGGACGAGGTGGCCACCCGTATCCGTGAATTCATCTATGCAGGACGCGATGGCTGACGTATTGCCCGACAAGCGCCAGGTGGCGCTGTCCTTTTCCCGCGCCGCCGCGCAGTACGACGGCGCCGCCCTGCTGCAACGCCGGGTCGCCGACGGCCTGCTCGCCCGGCTACCCGTTCTGCATCCGCAACGCTGGCTGGATCTGGGCAGTGGCACCGGCTATTGCAGCCGCGTCCTGGCCCAGCGCCATCCGCAGGCCGAAGGCCTGGCCCTGGACCTGGCGCCCGGCATGCTCCGCCATGCCCGTGCCCAGGGCGCCGGCGCCCGGCACTACCTCACCGCCGACGCCGAGCGCCTGCCGCTGCGCGACGCCTGCTGCGATCTCGTCCTCTCCAGTCTGGCCCTGCAGTGGTGCCCGGACCTGGCCGCCGTGCTCGCCGAGGCGCGCCGCATCCTGCGGCCAGGCGGTGTGCTGGCCTTCAGCAGCCTGGTCGCCGGCACTCTCGACGAACTGCGCCAGAGCTGGGCCCAGGTGGACGACCAGGTGCACGTCAATCGCTTCCGTCAGCAGGCGGCCTATGCCGCAGCCGCCCAGGCCAGTGGCCTGCAGGTGCTGACGCTGGAGGTCGTACCCGAGCGGCTGCACTTCCCCGATCTGCGCGCCCTGACCCAGCACCTCAAGGCCATTGGCGCCCACAACCTCAACCAGGGGCGCCCCCAGGGCCTCACCGGGCGCCAGCGCCTGGCCGCCTTCACCCAGGCCTACGAGGGCCTGCGCGAGCCCGCCGGGCTGCCCGCCACCTACCAGGTAATCCACGTCCTGCTGCGCAAGGAATGACCGCCATGCCCGCCTATTTCGTCACCGGTACCGACACCGAGATCGGCAAGACCACCATCGCCGCCGGGCTGCTGCACCGAGCCCGGCTGCAGGGCCTCGCCACCGCAGGGGTCAAGCCGGTGGCCTCCGGGTGCGAACGCACCGCCGAGGGCCTGCGCAACGGCGACGCCCTGGCGCTGCTCGGCGAGACCTCGCTGCCGCTCGGCTACAGCGACATCAATCCCATCGCCCTGGAACCCGCCATCGCCCCGCACCTGGCGGCTCGCGAAGCCGGCATCGACCTCAGCGTCGCCGCCCTGGCTGCACCGGTGCGGCGGATACTGGCGCTGCAGGCCGATTTCAGCCTGGTGGAAGGCGCCGGTGGCTGGCGCGTGCCCCTGGCCGGCCGCGAGTCCCTGTCCGATCTGGCCCGCGAGCTGGGTCTGCCGGTGATCCTGGTGGTGGGAGTACGCCTGGGCTGCATCAACCACGCCCTGCTCAGCGCCGAGGCCATCCTCGCCGACGGCCTGCCACTGGCCGGCTGGGTGGCCAATCTGGTGGCCCCGGCCACCCTGCGTCTGGACGACAACCTCGCCACCCTGCACGAACGCCTGCCGGCGCCCTGCCTGGGCACGGTGCCGCACCTGGCCGCGGCCACCCCTGCCGCAGTCGCCGCGCACCTGCGCCTGCCGGGCTGATATCAGTCTTTCGGGCGATGGCCGCAGGGCCAGGCCGGCGGCAGACTGCCCTGTCTACCGCTGCCGGATCGCCCCAGTGCCTACCTTCAAATTCCTGACCTGCCTGGGCCTGCTCGGCCTGACCAGCCATGCCTGGGCGCTGGACAACCAGACCCTCGTGGAGCAGCGCGGCGAGCGCCTCGGCGCCTTCCTGAGCCAGGAACCCGATACCCGCCAGGGCACCCTGGAGGTCAGCCAGAGCGGTCGTGCCAGCCAGGCCTATCTCACCCAGAGCGCCTCCCAGGGCGACCGTACCCGCGTCGAGCAGGGCGGCGTCGGCAACTTCACCAATGTCACCCAGGCGGCCGGAGGTGCGCGCGAGGTCCTCATCGACCAGCGCGAGGCCAGCCAGAGCCACGCCTATGTCTATCAGGGCCATGGCCAGCGCAACACGGTGGACATCGTCCAGCGCGGCCTGCTCGACGAAGCCCTGGTACGCCAGGGCGGTGACGATCAGCGGCTGCGCATCGAGCAACAGGGCGAGCGCAACGAACTGAATCTGTTCCAGGATGGTCGCGACAGCGCCGCGCGACTCAGGCAGGTGGGCGACGATCATGTCCAGGACGTACTGAGCCTGGGCGCGCGCAACGAGGTCGAGCTGCTGCAGGGCGGCGGTGCCAATCGGGCGGTGGTCGAGCAGCGGGGTGACGACAACCGGGCGACGATTCGCCAGAGCACGCGACAGCAGGACGCGGAGCTGGTCCAGATCGGCCAGCGCAACAGCGCGGCGGTGCAGCAGAACAGCCGCGCCGATCGCCCCCAGAGCGTCAGCGTGCGCCAGCTGGGCGACGACAACGCGGTCCAGGCGAGCGTGACCGGCAATGGCAATCGCCTCGAACTGCAACAGCAGGGCCAGCGCAACAGCGCCGGCGTCCTGATCGGCGGTAACGATTCCCACCTGACCCTGGCTGCCCATGGCAACGACAACGAGATCAGTGCGGTCTGGGTCGGCGACAACGTCGAACTCGGCGTCGAGCAGGTGGGCGACGGCCATCTCCTGCAGGCGGGGCTGGCCAGCGATGCCCGGGTCAGCGCCAGCCAGCAGGGCGCTGGCCAGTACGCCTCGATCAGTCAGGCAAGCCCAGGCAACGGCCTCGATCTGCGCCAGAGCGGCCAGGGCAACCGGGCGACCATCCGGCAATAGCCGGACACAGGCGGCGACACGGACTGCTGGTTCTTTGGCGTCAAAGCTGCTTCAATAGCCCTTTGACATCACCGTCGAGGACCCTGTCCATGAACGTGACATCAAGCAATTCGCTCTATGCCGGGGTGCAGGCCTACCAGAACGGTAGCCGTACGGTCGAAAAGGCCGGTGCCGCCCTCGCCTCCCAGACGGCGCGCAACGAGCAGCAAGCCCTGGGCGCGACCACCAACAGCCAGGCCGATCTGGCCAGCGAACTGGTCAATCTGGATGTCGGCAAGTACCAGGCGCTGGCCGGTACCAAGGTCATGCAGGCCTCGCAGGAAACCCTGGGCCGGCTGCTCGATACCCGCGCCTGATCAGCCATTCCGTGAGTGGAAGGGGCGCCCTGAGAGGCGCCCCTTCTGCGCTCTAGCCCAGGCGGAAACGGGTGGTGTTGGCTGTCAGGGTGCGACTGCCCGCCTCCAGACCCACCGCCGTACTCTGCACCGTGCGCGCGTTGCCGAGCAGATCGGCCGCGGCCCCATCGACCTGCTGGATGTTGCCACTGACCTGATCGGCGGTGACCGCCTGCTGCTCGGCGGCGGTGGCTATCTGCACCAGGGTGTCGGAGACGCCCTGTACCGACTCGGCGATCTCTTCCAGTCGCCGTCCCAGCCCGGTGATCGACTGGGCGTCGCTGGCGGCCTGGCCACAGGCATCCTGCATCAGGGACACGGCCTGGGCCACGGTGCCGCTCAGGCTGCCGACGGTCCCGGCGATCTGCGCCGTGGAGGCCTGGGTACGCTGCGACAGCGAACGCACCTCGTCGGCGACCACTGCAAAACCCCTTCCCTGATCACCCGCCCGGGCCGCCTCGATGGCGGCGTTGAGCGCCAGCAGGTTGGTCTGTTCGGCGATGCCGCGGATGACGTCCACCACCTGCTGGATCTGCCCGGCCTGGGCATTGACCTGGGCCATGGCCCCAGCCGTCTCGTCCAGGCGCTGGTTGAGGCGCTGAATGTTGGCCGTGGTCTGGCGACTGTCGCTCTGGCTGGCCTCAGCGATGCCGCGCATCTGCTCGGCGCGGCCGGCGGCCTCTTCGCAACTCCGCGCCACGCCTTGGGCGGTGGCGGCCAGTTCGGTGGCCGCGGTGGCGATCTGGGTGATCTGCTGGCGTTGGGCTTCGACAGCGCCCAGCGCCGCCTCGGCCTGTTGACCCAGTTCGCCGGAAGCCGTGCCCACCTGGCGACTCTCCTGCTCGACCGCCTGCAGGCTGCCGCGCAGCTGCACCACGGCCAGGTCCAGGGCGCGCCCGATCTCGGCCAATTCGTCCTCGCCACTCACCTGCGCCGAGCGGGTCAGATCGCCATCGCGCAGGCCTTCGGCCAGGGTGGTGATGCGCCGCGCACTGCCGCGAATGGCAGCCTGCATGCACAGCAGCAGATAGCAGGTCACCACCAGCAGCAGACCGAAGCCGGCGGCGATGGCGCCAAAGCTGCGCACGGCATCGGCGCCATAGTATTGCAGCCGTTGATCCAGGTTCTTCAGGGTCTGCTGGCGGAAGGTCTGCAGACCCTGCAGAACCCCGTCCAGGGTGGCTTCGAACTGCTCCGGCTTGAGCGTGATCTCGCCGCCGAACACCCCCTGATCGAGGGTCTTGAGACTGGCGTCCAGCTGGCTGCTGACCTTCTGGTAGTCGTCCTTCCAGCCGGCCATGTCGGCGGGCAGCTTGTTGCCGAGCAAGACAGCGACCTTGGCCAGGCTCTCGCTGGAGTCACCGACACGCGCGCGCAGGTCGCGCAGCTGCAGGCGGCTCTGCAGGCTGAACTGGCCGGAGACCACGCTGGCCTGGCCGACGCTGGCCAGGCGGCCGAGGCGTTCGTACAACTCGACCGACTGGGCGGTGCCGATCTGCATCAGCAGATAGGTTTCCAGCCAGGGATCGAGGATGAGGCCACTGTCCAGGGCAATTTCCTCGCGCAGCGCCTGGACGGCGCCTAGGGCGGCGGTGAATCTGTCGTAGCCGTCCGGCCACCAGCCCAGGCCGCGCAGATCCGCGACCTCGAGCCCGGCGAGCGCCTGCTGTAGGGTTTTGAAGCGGGCCTGCACATCCGCGCCAGCCCCTTCGATCTCCAGTTGCTGTCCGAGCCGGGCGAGCCGCTCGCGACGACTATCGTTGCGACTCTCCAGGGCGGCGATGGCGGCCTGCACGGCCGGCGTCTCCTGGCGACTGGTGTCGATCGCCTTCCAGCGCGCGGTCAGGTTGCGCCGGAGGGTGAGTTCTTCTTCCACGGCGTCGAGCCGTTGCAGCAGCCGCACACCACTGTGCTCGCCACTGACGGTGGCCAGCTTGGCCTGGAAATCGGCGCCCAGCAGCCAGAGACTGACCGCCAGGGGCAGGATGAACAGCACGAGTAGCAGGGCGAACTTGCGGGCAAAGCCGAACTGGCTCAATACGCGAATCCCCGGTGACAACAAAACACCCATGTTCGACCACTCCTGTGCCAGCCACCGGCAAGCGTTCGCTATCCGTTGCGGATAGCTATAAGACGATTTGTCGGCAAACTAACGACTTTCTTGAAAGATAGGGCACAATCGCCGCCCTCCCGTATTCCCAGACCCGGTCCTGTACTCAGGCCCGGGCGTTGCCGTTAAAGGACCGTCCGCGTGGAACGCCTCAAAGCCAAGATTCGCAGCGAAGGCCAAGTACTCTCCGAGCAGGTGCTCAAGGTCGATGCCTTCCTCAACCACCAGATCGATCCGGCGCTGATGCGCGACATCGGTCAGGAGTTCGCCCGCCGCTTCGCCGACGCCGGCATCACCAAGATCGTGACCATCGAAGCCTCGGGGATCGCCCCGGCGGTGCTGACCGGACTGGAGCTGGGCGTGCCGGTGATCTTTGCCCGCAAGCACCAGTCACTGACCCTGACCGACAACCTGCTGGTGGCTAGCGTCTACTCCTTTACCAAGCAGACGGAAAGTACGATCGCCGTCTCTACCATGCACCTTTCGTCCGACGATCGGGTGCTGATCATCGACGACTTCCTCGCCAACGGCAAGGCGGCCAAGGCGCTGATCTCCATCATCGGTCAGGCCGGGGCCCAGGTCGTAGGTCTGGGCATCGTCATCGAGAAGTCCTTCCAAGTCGGTCGCGCCGAACTGGATGCCCAGGGCTATCGCGTCGAATCCCTAGCCCGTGTCGCCTCCCTGGCCGATGGTCAGGTCACCTTCGCCGAGTAAGCCATGGCTCAGATACTGCGCATTCTCGGTGCCGATCTCGATCGCACCGAAACCTGGATCCGTTACGACAAGGCCATGTGCCTGGACTGCGTGTCCAGCTGCTGCACCCTGCCGGTGGAAGCCCGCCTGTCCGATCTGATCCGCATGGGCGTGGTGGATGAGTTCGAGAAGGGCGAGCCGCTCAAGGACATCGCCAAGCGGCTCAAGAAGGACGGCGTGGTCGAACGCCTCAACGCCAAGACCGGGTTGTTCACCCTGGTGCGGTTGTCCAACAACGACTGCATCTATCTGCATCCCAAGACGCGGCTGTGCACCATATACGACCAGCGTCCGGAAACCTGCCGCAACCACCCAAGGGTCGGTCCGCGTCCGAACTATTGCGCCTACAAGCCGCAAAAGCTGCGTTGAGGCTCTGATCGCGGCCATGGGCCCACGATCAGCCCTGTAGCGTGGAAAACCGCGCAACGTTTTTTTCCACAGGCCGCTCGCCAATACCAAGTGGATAAGGCTGGCGCCGTTATCCACTCTGTACACACCTGATCACGGCCAAGGCGACGCTAGAATTCGCCGCTCTCCATCGCCCTTTTCATGTCCGCCCGTTCTTCCAGGCATTCCGGACCGGCCATGTCGAAGATCCGGCAGACCCAGGGGCGTACCTCGTAGATGCTGCAGTTCATCTGCTCACGATCCAGGGCCGCGCACCAGCCGTCGTCGAGACGCCTCATGCGGGTGCCGGTCCAGTCCTCCTCGATGTAGCGGGCAGGCACGCCGACATCGTCGAACAGCAGGACTTCCTGGCGGCAGCACCAGGCCTGACAGCTCTCGCAGGTCACAATAGGGGTGGAAAGGTCGCGCAGGGGGATGTCGCTCATGTACGCAGTGTACCGCCCTTGACCGCCCAGCGGTTTCCGGCCGATGGCTGGACCAGTTACCATGCGCGTCCCTGACGGTTGTAACCAGTTGTGACCATGCCCAAGCCCTCTTCTCGCGCAGGAGCCGCCATGACGGCCGCACCCCGCTATCGCTTCTATGTCGTGGTCGCCGTGCTGATCCTGCTGACCTGCGTGGTCGCCGGCCGCATCACCTACCTCAAGCTGATCGACGCCGCCTTCCTCGGCGACCAGGGCGACCGCCGCTCGGTGCGCCACATTCCCATTCCGGTCACCCGCGGCATGATCACCGACCGCAACGGTGCGCCTCTAGCGGTTTCCACCGAGGTGGTGACCATCTGGTGCAATCCAGCCGAGATGCAGGACAGCGCCGACCAGTTGGGTCGCCTGGCCCAGGCCATCCACAAGCCCGAAGCCGAGTTGCGCAACCTGATCCTCGGCCATCCGGAAAAGCACTTCCTCTACCTGGCCCGGGCGCTGTCGCCCATCGATGGCGAGAACATCATGGCCCTTGGCGTGCCCGGGGTACGCCAGATCAAGGAATACAAGCGCTATTACCCCAGCTCCGACCTGGTAGCCCAGGTGATCGGCATGGTCAACATCGACGGCCATGGCCAGGAGGGACTGGAACTCGGCTTCGAGGACTGGCTGGCTGGCAAGGGCGGCGTGCGCGAGGTGCTGATCAATCCGCGTGGCTCGGTGGTCAAGAACATCCGCGTAGTGCGCCAGCCGCAACCGAGCAAAGACGTCGCCCTGTCCATCGACCTACGCCTGCAATTCATTGCCTATCGCGCCCTGCAGACCGCGGTGGAGAAGTTCGGCGCCCAGTCCGGGTCGGCGGTGCTGGTCAATCCCAAGACCGGCCAGATCCTGGCGATGACCAACTTCCCCTCCTACAACCCTAACAACCGCGCCACCCTGCAGATCCCCAACATGCGCAACCGCACCCTGACCGACGCCTTCGAGCCCGGTTCGGTGATCAAGCCGTTCAGCATGTCGGTGGCCCTTGCCTCGGGCAAGTTCAACGAGAACAGCACCGTGGACGTGGCGCCGGGCTGGATGACCATCGACGGTCATACCATCCACGACGTGGCCAAGCGCGGCGTACTGACCATGACCGGCGTGCTGCTCAACTCCTCCAACATCGGCATGAGCAAGGTGGCCCTGCAGATCGGGCCGCTGCCCATCTACGAACAGCTCAGCCGGGTCGGCTTCGGCAACCCCCTGGCACTGGGCTTCCCGGGCGAGAACGCCGGCTACCTGCCCGGCCACACCAAGTGGTCGCAGATCGCCACGGCCAGTATGTCCTTTGGCTACAGCCTGGCGGTCAACGTCGCCGAACTGGCCCAGGCCTATTCGGTGATCGCCAACGACGGCCAGCTGACGCCCCTGACCCTGCTCAAGGACCAGAAGCAGCAGAGCGTCCAGGCCATGGACCCGACCATCGCCCGGCGCATCCGCATGATGCTCAACCACGTGGTGGAAGACGACGGTGGCGTGATCCGCGCCCGGGTGCCCGGCTATCACGTGGCCGGCAAGTCGGGTACCGCGCGTAAGGCCGGCTCCGGCAGCTACACCGAGCATGCCTATCGTTCGATGTTCGTCGGCATGGCACCGGCGGCCGATCCCAAGCTGGTGCTGGCGGTGATGCTGGATACCCCGACCAAGGAAGGCTACTTCGGCGGCCTGGTTTCGGCGCCGACCTTCAGCGAGATCATGTCCGGCGCCCTGCGGGCCCTGGCCGTGCCGCCGGACAACCTGCCCGACACCAATACCGCCCAGCAGGCGAAGTCCGAGCCGCACCCCCACGGCTAGTCGGGGAACGGCCACAAAAAAGGGCGACCCCAGGGTTAATGCCGGTCAGTTAAGCTGACTGGCATTTTTTTTCTGGTCGGATACTTCGAGGGCTTGGCCTTGATGACTCTCGGATAGGCCCGGTAATCGCGCCTATGCGGTAGAACGAAGTGCGGTGCCAAGGCGTGCAGTTCGGCCATATCACGTGGGATGTTGCCAGGGCTATTCAGCGAAAGGCTCAGCAGGAATTTCAGGATGGCCCAGCTGCAGGCGGAGAAGCTCATCTCGCAGGGATGAACTCCCGGGCACTGGCGACTCATCTGTACCATCTGATAACGCAGTAGGTTGTATCCCAGCAGTAGCCCCCATAGCTCCTGCGCCACCATGTCGGGCGTTTTGCTGCGTAGCGTGTAACGGCCATCGAGTAGACCCTGCTTGATCTCACGATAGCCGAGCTCGATTTCCCAGCGGTGGCTGTAGAGATCGACGATCTCATCGGAGACGAAACGCCCAGGGTCCGTCATGGAAGTAAGGATCTGGCGCCGCTTGCCCTTGACGGTCTTGCTCAGCAGTCGCGCCTGCAAGGTGTCCGGCAAGCCGGGCCATTGTCGGCGGGCCTGCGGCGAAGTTCGAAGGCTGACAATCGCATCCTGCTTGCCCAGTGAGCGTATCACCTCGTATTGGGCGTCTTTGCGCAGTGGCAATAGCCAGTGCCGTTCGTTACCGGTTCGCTGCCAGCGATGTAGCAGACCTAAAGAGTAAAAGCCCTTGTCGAACAACGTCAGCGAATGGTCGGGGGTGCCCTCGATCAATTGCTCGGCCAGCTTCATTTCATTGCTGGCATAAGCGTCGAAGGCGCTGCTTACCAGCAAATGGCTGGTCAGTTCCATCTGGCACACCATGCGGATCTGGGGAAATCCTCCATCACCGTACTGATTGATCGCCGAGCCGTAGCGCTCGCGATTTTCGAGCGTGTCCGGAGCGCGCCAGACCACGCCGTCCACACCGAGCAAGCGCAGCCCCTGCCAGCCTGGATGTTCGGCCGTCTCATGCCAGCGCTGTTGGGTCAGTTGAAACACCTCCCGTACAGCGTCGCTTCCCAATCGCTGACGGCCTTGCACCACCGCGCTGGGCGCTACCAATGGCTTCTGACCGGGCAGCATGATGTCCAGTTGGTTGACCACATCCCAGGCCGACAGGCGACGAAACAGGGCCAGGCCGATGACGCACCAGAGCATGGATTCCAGCGGCAGCCTGCGTTTGCGTAGGGTAGCGACTCCGGCCGTTTCCAGGGCGGTCTTGACCAGCTCAGGATCGAGCAGTTCGCCCAGGGCCTCCAGTGTCTGTGTGGCCGAAGAGAGCTCGCGAGTCATTTCCAAGGCTTGAGCAATACGCATAAAAAATCCGGTGCTTGAGGAATCAAGCACCGGATTCTGTGCGACGACAGTCAGGCGTCAAGGTGAAGCTCTTAACTGACTGGCATTAACCCCAGGGTCGCCCTTTTGCATGCCGCGCCCGCTGTCAGCGGTGCAGCACGTACTGACCGATAAAGCGCACCCCATCCTCACCGCTCTCCGTGACGATGCGCGACTGCAGGGTGATGCGCGCGCGACCGCGGCGACGGAAGGTGGTCTCGAAGCGCTCCCAGGCGCGGGCTTCGGGCGGTTCGCCATAGGCCAGGGCGTCGGCGGTGATGGGCCGTGGATAGCTGATCTGGCCTTCCTGGATGAGGATGTGGCCTTCTTCGATGCCGGCTTCGCGCAGACGCAGGTACAGCCAGCCCCAGCCGGCCAGTACGGCCACGCAATAGAGACTGCCGCCGAACATGGTGCTGGCGTGGTTGATGTTGGCATCCAGCGGAGCATGCAGCTGCAGGCGCTGCTCGCTCCAGTCGCGGACTTCCAGGCCCAGGGCCTTGGTGATGGGAATATCGTGGTGCAACAGGGATTCGAGGTGACGGCAGTCGCGGCTCATGCCGGGGTCCTTACAGACAGAATTTCACTATCAGGAGCAGACGCAAGCCATGACCCATGGGTCACGTCCTGGCGCCATTGTGCACCAAGGAAGGCCGCTCCGGGGAAATCGCCGCCGGCAGGCGGAAGCGGATACGGGCGCCGCCCAGACTCGACTCGTCGATGGTCAGGCTGCTGCGATAGCCTTCGAGGATGTCCTGGACCACCGCCAGGCCGATACCCTGTCCCGGGTGCCGGCTGTCCATGCGCATGCCGCGGCGCAGCACGCTTTCGCGCCGTTCGGCTGGGATGCCCGGGCCGTCGTCCTCGATGTCGAGCACCCAGTGCTCGGTATGGCGGCGGGCGCTGACCCGCACCTGGGTCAGGCAGAGCCGATAGGCGTTTTCCAGGAGATTGCCGAACACCTCCAGCATGGCGGCTTCCTCGGCCTGCACCCGCAGATTCGGCGGCAGGTCCATTTCGGCCTGAACGCGTTTCTCGGCATAGACCTTGTCCAGGGTGCTGAACAGGGAGTCCAGCAGCGGCGCCAGTTCCAGCGGCCGGCTGAGCACCGCGCCGCCCTGGCGGGTGGCCCGCTGCAACTGGTACATCACCTGCTGGTTCATGCGCTCGATCTGGGTCTGCAGGGTGCCGACCTCCTGATCCAGCTGCGGCTGCCGGCGCAACTCTTCGGTCACCCCCTGCAACACCGCCAAGGGGGTCTTCAGGCTGTGGGCCAGATCACCCAGGGTGTCGCGGTAGCGCTCGCGTTGCAGCCGTTCGTGATCGAGCAGGCGGTTGAGCGAGCGGATCAGGCGGCTGATCTCGCTGGGCACGTTCTTTTCGTCGAGCAGCTCACGCTGGTCGGTTTCCACGGCGTCCAGCTGCTGGCTGAGGCGGCGCAGCGGTCTCAGGCTCCACTGCATGACCAGGGCCAGCAATACCAGCAGCGCACCCAGCACCCCGACCAGCCAGAGAATCACCTGATGCACGAAGGTCGCGCGCAGCCGTTCGTATTCCTCGGCCGGCTGCATGGTGACCACGCTGAAGCCGGCCACCGGCGGATTGCCCAGCAGCACCTCGCGATCGAAGACGAAGAAGCCCTGGCCCTGGTCATCGGTGGCCTTGACCAGCTTGACCCCGCCGCCGTCGAAGGTCGGCCGGTAGTTGGGCCGCTCCTTGATCGCCGAGCGCGAGCGCCAGAGCAGGCGACCGTTCTGGTCGTAGACATAGCCGAGGATCGGCGAACCGGGTCGGTCGAAGACCTCCTCGGCGATCATCTCCGGCATCGCCAGGCGCCCGTCGATGGCTCGCGCCGCGCCGATCAGGGTGTTGGCGTTGGCCTCCAGCCGCGCGGCGACGAAGTTTTCCACGGTACGGTCGAAGGCATTGCGGATCGCCGGCACGATCAGCGCCAGGCAGACGATCACCAGCAGCGCCGCGCTGAGCAGCAGCCGCACGCGAAAGGAACGGATCACTGGCAGCGCTCGGTGAACAGGTAGCCGCGGCCCCGGACCGTTTCGATGGGTTGCATCTGGCAGCTGGCTTCCAGCTTGCGCCGCAGGCGGCCGACCAGCACCTCGATGACGTTGCTGTCATGCTCGCCGTCATCGTCGTAGAGCTGCTCCATGAGCCGCTCCTTGGTGATCACCTGCTGGTGGTTGCGCATCAGGTATTCCAGCAGCCGGTATTCGTAGGCGGTCAGCTGCAGCGGCTGTTCTTCGTTGAAGGCCTGCTGGCGGCCCAGATCCAGCTTCAGCGAGCCGGCGCGGATGCTCGGCTGGACGAAACCCGCTGAGCGGCGCAGCAGCACATTGAGGCGCGCCTCCAGCTCTTCGAACTGGAAGGGCTTGACCACGTAGTCGTCCGCCCCGGCACCGAGGCCCTCGACCTTGTCCTGCCAGCTGCCGCGGGCCGTAAGGATGAGGATCGGCAGGGTGGCACCCTGGTTGCGCAGCTGACGGATCAGATCGAGGCCGCTCATGCCGGGCAGGCCCAGGTCGATGATGGCGAGATCGTGGTGGAATTCGCGGGCGCTGTAGAGCGCTTCTTCCGCATCGGCCACGGCATTGACGACATGACCGGCTTCACCCAGACGCACCTTGAGGTGGTGGCGCAGCAGGTTTTCGTCTTCGACGACGAGGATCTTCATGCAGACTCCTGAACAGCTAACGAGACTCTCTGTGGCTGCGACCGCACGTAGCTCACGCTGCGCGCAGCGACGCCCCGGCACCGATTATGGCGGCTTTGGCGGGCTGACGGCGAGCGCGGGGAATATATGGACGGCGTCACTCACTTTATTCCAGGCAAAAAAAACCTCTCCAGTTGGAGAGGTAAGGAGCACTTCATGGGGATCGGAAACTGCCGTTGGGGGACGGCTCCGTCGCGAGACGGCTACAGGGGACCAGAGCTGACTTGGTGACCCTGCAGTGGAGTTACAAGGATGAACATCGCCAGGTCGGGTCGAAGTGTCCAGACGATCTGCCGTAGCGGGAGCTGCGCTAGGGTGAACATGTCCGGGCGACCTCGGCGTTGCTGATCTGACAGTTGCAGATTAGGCCAATGGCCCTGAACGCTGCCTGAACTCGTCCTGAACGCAAGCTGAACGGCCGCGAAGTGGCCCGAGAGCGACGGATGGCAGCGGTTACCGATCCGTCGCCCGGCGGAGGGTCAGGGCAGCTTGCCCAGGCAGCCGCCCAGGGTGTCGGCCACGTTCTGCAGGAGCTGGACATAGCCTTCAGCGCCGGCCGGAATGTGCGCGCCGAGGGGATCGAGCTCCACCAGGGTCACCGGCAGACCGCTGCTCAGGGTGGTGGCGATCTTTGGCTGCAGCGGCGGCTCGGTGAAGACGCAGGTCGGGCCGGCGGCCTTGAGTTCTTCGCGCATGGCGGCTACGTGACGGGCACCGGGCTGGACGTCGGCGCCCAAGGCGAAGACGCCGCGATGGCTCAGGCCATAGGCTTCCTCGAAATAGTCGAACGCCTCGTGAAAGACGAAATAGGGCTTGCCGGCCAGCGGCGCCAATTGGGTGCGCAAGCTCTGATCCTTGGCGGCCAGTGCGCTTTCGAAGGTCTTGAGGTTGGCTGCGTAGCGTTGCGCATTGGCCGGATCGGCCTGGCTCAGGTCGGCGGCCAGCCGGGTGGCGATCACCCGGGCATTGGCCGGGCTCAGCCAGAGATGGGCATCCAGGCTGCCCGGACGATGGTCGTGGTCGTGGGCGTATTCCGGTTCGCCGCCCTGTTCATCACCGTGCGCATGCCCGTGCTCGTGCTCGTGCTCGTGCTCATCGCCGTGATCGTCGTCATGGGCGTTCGCATGCTCTGCGCCGAAGCGGCGCAGATGCAGGCCGGGCAATTCCTGGATGGCCAGGCTGGGACCCTGGCGTTCCTTAAGCACCGCCGGCAGGAAGGTCTCCAGATCCGGGCCGATCCAGTAGACCAGGTTGGCCTCGCGCACCTGGCGCAGGTCCGAGGGCCGCAGGGCGTAATGGTGCGGCGAGGCGCCCGGTGGCAGCAGCACAGCCGGCTGACCGGCGCCGTCCTGGATGGCCGCGGCGATCAGTTGCAGGG
Source organism: Pseudomonas aestiva (assembly GCF_039908605.1). Classification (NCBI taxonomy): domain Bacteria; kingdom Pseudomonadati; phylum Pseudomonadota; class Gammaproteobacteria; order Pseudomonadales; family Pseudomonadaceae; genus Pseudomonas; species Pseudomonas aestiva. The sequence goes on from NZ_CP150916.1 coordinate 4,698,536, forward strand.
GTTTGATGCTGGTCAGCACCTTCACCTCGGCCTGGGCGGGCAGCAGGGTGCAGGCGAGCAGCAGGGAGGCGACGAGGGGTAGGAGGCGCGGCACGTGAAAATCCCGATTCTTAAGAGAGGTGCAATATAATAACGTCCTGGCTCTCAAGGTACTGTTTCATGTCCGACGCCCCCCTGGCCTTTCGGCCCCACGATCATTCGCGCTGCGTCGCCCACGCGCTGGCCGAGGCCGACACACTCTGCAGCCGCGCCGGCGTGCGCCTCACCGACCTGCGCAAGCGGGTGCTGGAGCTGGTCTGGCAAAGCCACAAGCCGCTTGGCGCCTACGACATCCTGGCCGTGCTCAGCGAGCAGGACGGCCGCCGAGCCGCGCCACCCACCGTCTACCGGGCGCTGGATTTCCTGGTCGAGAACGGCCTGGTGCACCGCATCGCCTCGCTCAACGCCTTCGTCGGCTGCAACCATCCCGGCGAAGCCCACCAGGGCCAGTTCCTGATCTGCCGCAGCTGTCAGGTGAGCATCGAGCTGGAACAGCCGGCGGTGCACCAGGCCATCCTCGACGGCGCCAGCGCCGTGGGCTTCCAGGTGGAAGGCCAGACCGTGGAAGTGGTCGGTCAGTGCGCCGCCTGCCGGAAGCAGGCATGAGCGAGGCGCTGATCCGGCTGCAGGATGTCGGCGTGACCTTTGCCGGGCAGGCGGTGCTCGACCAGGTCAGCCTGACCCTGGACCCCGGCCGCATCGTCACCCTCATCGGCCCCAATGGCGCCGGCAAGACCACCCTGGTGCGCAGCGTGCTCGGCCTGCTCACGCCCGATCGCGGCAGTGTCTGGCGTCGCCCGCGGCTGCGCATTGGCTACATGCCGCAGAAGCTGCAGGTGGATGCCACCCTGCCACTGTCGGTGCTGCGTTTCCTGCGCCTGGTGCCGGGCGTGAATCGCGCCAGTGCCCTGGCCGCCCTGGGTGAGGTAGGCGCCGAGGGCGTCATCGACAGTCCCCTGCAGAGCATTTCCGGCGGCGAGCTGCAGCGGGTGCTGCTGGCCCGCGCGCTGCTTCGCCAGCCCGAACTGCTGGTGCTCGACGAGCCCGTGCAGGGCGTCGACATCAACGGCCAGAGCGAGCTGTACCGACTGATCGGCCAGTTGCGCGAGCGCCATGGCTGCGGCGTGCTGATGGTCTCCCACGACCTGCATCTGGTGATGGGCGCCACCGACCAGGTGATCTGCCTGAATCGCCACATTTGCTGCTCCGGCCATCCCGAGCAGGTCAGCGGCGATCCGGCCTATCAGGCGCTGTTCGGCCAGAGTGCGCGCAACCTCGCCGTCTATCACCATCACCACGATCACGCCCACGACCTGCATGGCAGCGTGGTCAAGACCCCGCATGTCCATGGAGCCCACTGCAAGCATGGCTGATTTCCTGCTGTATGCCCTGCTCGCTGGTCTCGCCCTCGCCCTCGTTGCCGGTCCCCTCGGCTCCTTCGTGGTCTGGCGGCGCATGGCCTATTTCGGCGACACCCTGTCCCACGCCGCCCTGCTCGGGGTCGCCGTGGGCTTCCTGCTGGATGTCAGTCCGACCCTGACCGTCACCGTCGGCTGCCTGGCATTGGCCGTGGTGCTGGTGGTGCTGCAGCGCCGCCGCGGCCTGGCCGCCGACACCCTGCTGGGCATCCTTGCCCACAGCACCTTGTCGCTGGGGCTGGTGGCGCTGTCGTTCATGCACGAGGTGCGCATCGACCTGATGAGCTACCTGTTCGGCGATCTGCTGGCGGTGGGCCCGGCCGATCTGCGCTGGATCCTTGGCGGCAGCGCCGTGGTGCTGGTGGCCCTGGCCTGCCTGTGGCGTCCGCTGCTGGCCATCACCGTGCACGAGGAGCTGGCCCAGGTCGAAGGCCTGCCGGTGACCTGGATCCGCCTAGCGCTGATGCTGCTGGTGGCCATCGTCATCGCCGTGGCCATGAAGATCGTCGGGGTGCTGCTGATCACCTCGCTGCTGATCATTCCCGCCGCCACCGCCCAGCGCCATGCCCGCAGCCCCGAGCAGATGGCCTGTGGCGCCAGCCTGCTGGGCATGGCCGCGGTCTGCCTGGGCCTGACCCTGTCCTGGTACCAGGACACGCCGGCCGGCCCCTCGGTGGTGGTGGCCGCCGCCGGGATGTTCCTGCTGGGCTACCTCCTGCCCCGCCGCGCCTAGAGACCACTCAAAGTCTGCTAGGGCGCCCGCCAAACCGCCTGGCTGACGTCCACCGCCCGGGGGATCAGCCCCTGGGCCTTGAAGATGTCGGCGGTCTGCTGCTGGGTGGCGATGATCTCCGGCGTCAGCGCCGTCGCGCCATAACCGGTACGCGCCTGCCAGGTGGCGATCACCGCTTCCGGCAGTCCGATCTGCTCGGCCAGGATGCGCGTCACCTCCGGCTTGTGGGCATTGGCCCAGGCGCCGGCCCTGGCCAGTTCCGCCAGCAGCAGGCGGATCGCCTCGGGATGGGCGTCGGCGAAGCGGCGCGACCCTTCATAGAAGCTGTTGGCATGCAACAGCCCTTTGTAGTCGGCCAGCACCCGCACCGGCTGGCTCTGCTGGATGGCCGCGAGATAAGGGTCCCAGACCACCCAGGCATCCACCGAGCCGTTGGCGAAGGCGGCGCGGGCATCGGCGGGCGGCAGATAGACCGGCTGGATGTCCTTGAAGCTCAGCCCGGCCTTTTCCAGGGCGGCGACCAGCAGGAAGTTGGCGCTCGAGCCCTTCTGCACCGCCACCTTCCTGCCTTTGAGCCCAGCCACGTCGCGGATCGGCGAGGCGGTCGGCACCAGGATGGCCTCAACCGCCTCGCTGGCCGGTTCCGCGCCCAGGTAGACTAGGTCGATCCCGGCCGCCTGGGCGAAGATCGGCGGCGGTGAACCGGTGTAGCCGACGTCGATGCTGCCGGCGTTGAGGGCCTCCAGCAACTGGGGGCCGGCCTGGAATTCGCGCCAGCTCACCTGATAGCCCTGGGCGCCCAGGGCCTGCTCCAGAGTGCCCTGGGCCTTGAGCACCGCCAGCAGACCGCCGCCCTTCTGATAGCCGATGCGCAGGACCTGGTCGGCGGCCTGGGCCGGGGCGAGCATCCCAAGTGCCAGTAGCAGAACGGCGCCCTGCGCCAGCCAGCGTCGGAGAGGGGAGCGAAACATGGCGACCTTCCTGATATTCCATTTGGAAAGGTAAGCCTGGCCTACCTAGACCAAGATGTTTAATACGTTTCTCTGCTAAGGCTATGCCCGGGCCGGGCAGGGAGAGCAGGCCAAGGTCCGATTGACGCTGACACTAGGATCGCGCCACCCTGCGCCAGCGGCGGCCACCGGGGCCGTCGACCCTATCGGAGCCTGCCATGCCTTTTCTGATCGAGACCTTCGACAAGCCGGACAGCCTGGCCCTGCGCCAGCAGCATCGCCCGGCCCACCTGGATTTCCTGCGCGAGAACGCCGCTGCCCTGCTGGCCTGCGGCGCCAAACTCAGTGACGATGGCGAGACCGCCAGCGGCAGCGTCTACATCGTCGATGTGGAAACCCGCGCCGAGGCGGAAGCCTTTATCGCCCGCGATCCCTTCACCAGCGCCGGTCTGCCGGGCGAGGTGCGCATCACCCGCTGGCGCAAGGCGATTCTGGACGGCAAGGCGTTCGTCTAGGTGCTCTCTAGGGCGGCCTGACCGGCCGCCTCCGCCCTACCGCGGATTGGCTTAAGAACAGCTTAAGCCTGGCACAATGCCACCTTAATCAACGCCGTTCGCAGCCGTTGCAAGTTCACACTTCCAGGAATCGATTCACAGAAAAGTGATGCAGCGCAAGAAAAGCCGGACTTTTCCCGTCCTTACCGCAAGGAAGCTAACGAACTAGCCTAAGCTCACCGGGCTCAGATGATCTGATGCGCCGACATCCTTTCCCACTCCCGTGGAAACGCTGTCTCGCTTAGCTAGTACAGAGGACTCAGCATGACCAAGACCACGCCTGAAAAGGATCTGCGCATCGAGACGATTCGCGGATTGGCGCTGTTTCTGATGGTAGCGGGCCATGTCATCGGCAGTTCGTCGACCCTGGGCATGAAGGTGCCGGACGAATCGGTGCTGCGCTATCTCTACGATTCCCTCGTCTATGTCCGGATGCCGCTGTTCACCGCCATCTCCGGCTACGTCTATGCGCTGCGCCCGGTGAATACCGGCAGCGATCTGTCTCGCTTCTACCAGGGCAAGTTCAAACGCATCGGCATTCCCCTGCTGGTGGTGTCCACGCTGTTCTTCGCCTTGCAGATGGCGGTGCCCAACACCAACTACAAGCCGCAGCTGACCGACATTTTCAGCATCTACTTCTTCAGCTACGCGCACTTCTGGTTCCTGCAGTCGATCTTCTGCATCTTCGTGGTGATCGCCCTGCTGGAGAAAGCCGGCCTGCTGCTGACCCTGCGCAACTTCGGCCTGGTGTTCGCCGTGGCCCTGGCGGCGTCCTTCGCCTGGGAGAGCTTCCCGGACCTGTTCAGCCTCTACAAGGCGGTGCAGCTGTTCCCCTTCTTCCTCTTGGGCCTGGGTCTCTACCGCTTCGGCGCGCAGCTCATCACCCAACGCAATGTCGTGACCATGGCCGTGGCCCTGGTGATCCTGGTGGCTATCGACCAGGCCTACCTGTTCGAGCTGGTCGATCTCGACGAAGGCGACATGGCCGTGGTGGGCACTGCCCTGGGGCTCGCCGCCATCAGCCTGCTGATCGCCCGCCGCTTCTATTTCAAGCCGCTGGCCTGGCTGGGGTACTTCTCCTTCGAGATCTACCTGTTCCACGTCTTCGGCACCGCGGGTGCGCGCATCGTGCTGAACAAGCTGCAGGTGCACGACGTCTGGGTGGTCTTTACCGTCAGCATGGTCATGGGCCTGTTCCTGCCGGTGGCGCTTAAACTGGTGCTGGAACGGATCAGTCCGCTGCACTTCCTCAGCGTGGCCTTCTTCGGCGCCAAGACGCGGGTCAACCGCGCCACGCCGCCGCTGCAGAAGAAAGCCGCCGCCTAGGCCGAGCGGCCATGAAAAAAACCCACGCCCAGGCGTGGGTTTTTTATTATCGGCACATCACTCGACGCTGAGGACGACGCGGCCCCGGGTGGGGCACTGCTCCATGCAGCGGTGGGCCTCGACGAACTGCTCGAAGGGAAACACCTGCTTGATCTGCGCCTTGAGCAGGCGATCGCGGGTCAGCTGGTCGATGTGCTGCAGGGCTTCGCGCACCGCAGCGCAATCGGCTTCCAGGCCCATCTCCGGCTGGCCGGTGAAGTCCTGCACGCAGTGGATGTAGAGCTTGAATTTCTTCTTGAAGGCCGCGCAGGCCGGCAGCGGGGTCTGGTTGCCCCCGTTGAGGCCGTAGAGCAGCAGCCGGCCGCGGGGCGCCATGGCCTCGCCGAGCAGCGCCAGTTGCGGACCGCCCAGGGCATCCAGGGCGACGTGCACGCCGACGCCGTCGGTGATGCTGGCGATACGGCTGACCAGATCCTCTTCCTCGGCGGCGATGACCCTTTCCGCACCCAGCTCCCGCAGGTAGTCACGGTCGCCGGCATCGTGGGTACTGGCGATGACCCGGGCACCCAGGGCCTTGGCCAGCTGGATGGACGCCGGGCCGCAGCAGCGACTGGCATCGGTGATCAGCACCCATTCGCCCGGTTGCAGCCGGGCCTGGTGCATCAGCGCGGTGTAGACGGTGAGCAGCGGGTTGTAGTGCACCGCGGCTTCCACCGGGCTGAGCACGTCCGGGTAGCGCACCAGGGAGGTGGCCGGATAGACCAGGTCGTCGCCATAGGCCGGGTAGCGATTGATGTCGTGCCCCAGGAAACTGGCCACGCGATCACCCACCGCCAGGTCGGCCACGCCCTCGCCCAGGGCGGTGACCACCCCGGCCAGCTCGCAGCCGAGACCGGCCGGCGGCACGGCCTGCTCGGGCGCCAGATTCTGCCGCCAGAGCACGTCGTACCAGCTCACGCCGATGGCTGCTACCCGCACCAGCACCTCGCCTGGACCCGCCACGGGCGTGGGCCGGTCGATGCAGGCGAGCACCTCCGGCGGGCCGAATTCGGTGAACTGGATCAGGCGGGACATGGCATTACCTCGCGTTGATGCCAACCCCGGGACGTTTGCCGAGGCGGACTGCTATGACTAGGACTCTAACCAGCCTTCCCTTAGGATTCTATGCATCCCCATCGATAATGGACATCGGGGGTATCGATCCACTCCCTGCCGGGGCCTGAATGAACCGTACCGATCTGCGTCGCGTCGACCTCAACCTGCTCATCGTGTTCGAGACCCTGATGCTCGAGCGCAGCGTCACCCGTGCCGCGGAAAAGCTGTTTCTCGGCCAGCCGGCGATCAGCGCGGCCCTGGCGCGGCTGCGCACCCTGTTCGACGATCCGCTGTTCGTCCGCACCGGGCGCAGCATGGAACCCACCCCGCGGGCCCAGGAGATCGCCGCCCTGCTGTCGCCGGCACTGGACCAGATCTCCAGCGCGGTGAGCCGCACCCAGAGTTTCGAGCCGGCCAGCGCCGACCGGGTGTTTCGCGTCGGCCTGTCCGACGACGTCGAATTCGCCCTGCTGCCGCCGCTGCTCAGGCGCATCCGCATCGAGGCACCCGGCACCACCCTGGTGGTGCGGCGGATGAACTACCTGACCGCCGCTGGCATGCTGGCCTCCGGCGAGATCACCGTGGCGGTGGGCTATACCGAGGAGTTGCCGGCCAATGCCAAGCGCCGGCCGGTACGCCGCTTCGGCTTCAAGGTGCTGCGCGCCGACAGCAAGCCCGGACGCCTGACCCTGGACGAATACTGCGCCCGCCCCCATGCCCTGGTGTCCTATGCCGGCGATCTCACCGGCTATATCGACGAGTTGCTCGACAAGCTCGGTCGCCAGCGCCGGGTGGTGCTGGCGGTGCCCCAGTTCAACGGCCTGGGTTCGCTGCTGGCGGAAACCGATCTGCTGGTGATGGTGCCGGACTACACCGCGCGCCTGCTGGCCAGCACCGGTGGCCTGAGGTACGAGGACCCGCCGGAAGAGCTGCGCGACGGCAGCCATGAATTGCCCATGGCCTGGAGCGGCGCCCAGGATCACGATCCCGGCGAACGCTGGCTGAGGTCGCGCATCCAGATGTTCATTGGCGATCCGGACAGTCTTTGAGGCACAGAGCCACCCCTGTTCCGGCAGAACGGCTCAACGACGGCCCTTTCCAGCAAGGGCCATCACCGCCAGCGATACCTTCAACAAAACCATCATCGCCATCGATAAATAAGTTCGAGCCCTTCGATTCGTCGCTGCCCGCGCGCGGCGGCAGACTCGCCTCCCTGACCTCTTTCCACCTCGGGCGGACTCGAACATGGATCTCTTCGCGAAAACCCTCGGCCCCCTGGCCCTGACTTCAACGCTGTTCCTGGCCGCCTGCGGCGATTCCCATCCCCAGGCCAGCGCCGCACCGCCCGCGCCCAAGGTGAGCGCCGCCGAGGTGCTGCGCCAGCCGGTGGTGGAATGGGACGAGGTGACCGGCCGCCTGGAAGCGCCCGAGTCCGTGGTGGTGCGTCCCCGTGTCTCCGGCTACGTCGACCGCGTACTCTTCCACGAGGGGGCTCGGGTCAAGCGTGGCGACTTGCTGCTGCAGATCGATCCGCGCCCCTTCCAGGCCGAGGTCAAGCGCCTCGAAGCCGAGTTGCAACAGGCCCGCGCCAGCGCCAGTCGTACCGCCGACGAAGCCGCCCGCGGCGAACGCCTGCGCAGCAGCAACGCCATCTCCGCGGAAATCGTCGAGGCCCGCCGCAGTGCCGCCCAGGAAGCCAAGGCCAGCGTCGCCGCCGCCCAGGCACAACTGGATGCCGCACGCCTGAATCTGGGCTTCACCGAGGTCCGCGCCGCCATCGACGGGCGCGTCGGCCGCGCCGAGGTGACCGCCGGCAACTTGGTCAACGCCGGCGACACCCGTCTCACCACCCTGGTCTCCACCGACAAGGTCTATGCCTATTTCGACGCCGACGAGCGCGTCTTCCTCAAGCAGCAGGCCCTGGCTCGCCAGGGTCAGCGCGGCACGGCCAGCCCGGTCTACATGGCGCTGTCCAACGAGGACGACTTTTCCCATGAAGGCCACATGGACTTCATGGACAACCAGCTCGATCCGCGCACCGGCACCATCCATGGTCGCGCCGTGTTCGATAACGCCGACGGTCGCTTCACCCCGGGGCTCTATGCCCGGCTGCGCCTGGTGGGCAGTGGCACCTACGACGGCACCCTGATCCAGGACGCCGCCGTGGGCACCGACCTGGGCAAGAAATTCGTGCTGGTGGTGGATGGCCAGAGCAAGACGGCCTACCGCACCGTCGACCTGGGTCCGCGCCTGGAAGGCCTGCGCATCGTGCGCAAGGGGCTGGAAGCCGGCGATCGCATCGTGGTCAACGGCCTGCAGCGGGTGCGCCCGGGCATGACCGTCGACGCCCAGTCGGTGCCCATGGCCGATGCCACCACCCTGGCTGCCCTCAAGCGCCAGCGCGACGCGGTCCTCGCCAGCCTGCCGGCGCCTACCCAGCCGCTCAAGGTAGGTAGTCGCTAGACCCTAGGCTCCACCCCGTCCCGTTTCAGACTTTCTCCCGTCCAGGCATCGCGGTATCGCGGTCATGGACCGCTCCTACGATGGCGTCCGTGCCGGTAGGAGCGGCCCATGGCCGGGATGGCTGCGCCTCTGCACGCCTTTCGCTCAAGGACTGCTCCGATGAACTTCTCCCAGTTCTTCATCCGCCGGCCGATCTTCGCCGCCGTGCTCTCGCTGATCATCCTGATCGGCGGGGCCATCTCGCTGTTCCAGTTGCCGATCAGCGAATACCCCGAGGTGGTCCCGCCCACCGTGGTGGTGCGCGCCACCTTCCCCGGCGCCAACCCCAAGGTGATCGGCGAGACCGTCGCCGCGCCCCTGGAGCAGGCCATGAACGGCGTGGAGCACATGCTCTACCTGTCGTCCCAGTCGACCGCCGACGGCAAGCTGACCCTGACCATCACCTTCGCCCTGGGCACCAACCTGGATACCGCCCAGGTGCAGGTGCAGAATCGCGTCACCCGCACCCTGCCCAAGCTGCCGGAAGAGGTGCAGCGCCTCGGCGTGACCGCCGACAAGGCCTCGCCGGACCTGGCGATGGTGGTGCACCTGACCTCGCCGGATCAGCGCTACGACATGCTCTATCTGTCCAACTACGCCCTGATCAACGTCAAGGACGAACTGGCGCGACTGGACGGCGTGGGCGATGTCCAGCTGTTCGGCATGGGCGACTATTCCCTGCGCGTCTGGCTCGATCCGGACAAGGTCGCCTCGCGCGGCCTGACCGCCAGCGACGTGGTCACCGCCATCCGCGAGCAGAATCGCCAGGTCGCCGCCGGTGCCCTCGGCGCGCCGCCGGCCCCCGGCAGCACCAGCTTCCAGCTGGCCATCAACACCCAGGGCCGCCTGGTGGATGAGGAGGAATTCGCCAACATCATCGTGCGCGCCGGCAGCGACGGCCAGATCACCCGGCTGCGCGACATCGCCCGCATCGAACTGGGCTCCAACCAGTACGCCCTGAGATCCCTGCTGAACAACCAGCCGGCGGTGGCCATCCCGATCTTCCAGCGCCCCGGCAGCAATGCCATCGACTTGTCCAACCAGGTGCGCGCCAAGATGGCCGAGCTCAAGCAGGGCTTCCCCCAGGGCATGGACTACGAGATCGTCTACGATCCGACCATCTTCGTGCGCGGCTCCATCGAGGCCGTGGTGCACACCCTGTTCGAAGCCATCATCCTGGTGGTACTGGTGGTGATCCTGTTCCTGCAGACCTGGCGCGCCTCGATCATTCCGCTGGCGGCGGTGCCGGTGTCGCTGATCGGCACCTTCGCGGTGATGCACGCCTTCGGCTTCTCGCTCAATGCGCTGTCGCTGTTCGGCCTGGTGCTGGCCATCGGCATCGTGGTGGACGACGCCATCGTGGTGGTGGAAAACGTCGAACGGAACATCGGCCTCGGCCTCGATCCGGTGGCCGCCACCCGGCGCGCCATGGGCGAGGTGACCGGGCCCATCATCGCCACCGCCCTGGTGCTCTGCGCGGTGTTCGTGCCGACCGCCTTCATCTCCGGTCTCACCGGGCAGTTCTATCGCCAGTTCGCCCTGACCATCGCCATCTCCACGGTGATCTCGGCCTTCAACTCCCTGACCCTGTCGCCGGCCCTGGCCGCGGTACTGCTCAAGGGCCACGACGCGCCCAAGGACCGCTTCTCGCGCCTGCTCGACCGGCTGTTCGGTGGCTGGCTGTTCGCCCCCTTCAACCGCTTCTTCGACAAGGCCAGCCACGGCTATGTCGGCGCCGTGCGCCGGGTGCTGCGCGGTGGCTCCATCGTGCTGGTGCTCTATGTGATCCTCCTGGGCCTGACCGGCCTGGGGCTGGTGAAGACGCCGACCGGCTTCGTGCCGCCCCAGGACAAGCAGTACCTGGTGGCCTTCGCCCAGCTGCCCGACGCCGCCACCCTGGATCGCAGCGAAGAGGTCATCCGCCGCATGTCGGCCATCGCCCTCAAGCACCCCGGCGTGGAAAGCACCGTAGCCTTCCCCGGCCTGTCCATCAACGGCTTCACCAACAGCCCCAACAGCGGCATCGTCTTCGTGACCCTCAAGCCCTTCGAGGAGCGCCGTGATCCCTCGCTGTCGGCTGGCGCCATCGCCGCCCAACTGAACGGCGAATTCGCCGCCATCCAGGAGTCCATCATCGCCATCTTCCCGCCGCCACCGGTGCAGGGGCTGGGCAGCATCGGCGGCTTCCGCCTGCAGGTGGAGGACCGCGGCAACCTGGGCTACGAAGAGCTCTACGCCCAGACCCAGAGCGTGCTGGCCAAGGCGCGGCAGCTGCCGGAACTGGCGCCGGAGTCGCTGTTCACCAGCTACCAGGTCAACGTGCCGCAGATCGATGCCCACATCGATCGCGAGAAGGCCAAGACCCACGGCGTGCCCATCGACGCCATCTTCGACACCCTGCAGGCCTACCTGGGCTCGGTCTACGCCAACGACTTCAACCGCTTCGGCCGTACCTTCCAGGTCAACGTCCAGGCCGACCAGCGCTTCCGCCTGGAGCCCGAGCAGATCGGCCAGCTCAAGGTGCGCAACGACCGCGGCGAGATGGTGCCCCTGTCCACCTTCGTCAAGATCAGCGACACCGCCGGCCCCGATCGGGTGATGCACTACAACGGCTTCCTGACCGCCGAGATCAACGGCGCGCCGGCCCCGGGCTACAGCTCCGGCCAGGCCCAGGCGGCCATCGAGGGGCTGCTCAAGCAGGAGCTGCCCAACGGCATGACCTTCGAATGGACCGAGCTGACCTACCAGCAGATCCTCTCCGGCAATACCGCCCTGCTGGTGTTCCCGCTCTGCGTGCTGCTGGCCTTCCTGGTGCTGGCCGCCCAGTACGAGAGCTGGAGTCTGCCGCTGGCGGTGATCCTGATCGTGCCCATGACCCTGCTCTCGGCCATCACCGGAGTGATCCTGGCCGGCAGCGACAACAACATCTTCACCCAGATCGGCCTGATCGTATTGGTGGGCCTGGCGTGCAAGAACGCCATCCTCATCGTCGAGTTCGCCAAGGACCAGCAGGCCACCGGCAAGGACCGCGTCGCCGCGGTGCTGGAGGCCTGCCGCCTGCGCCTGAGACCCATCCTGATGACCAGCTTCGCCTTCATCATGGGCGTGGTGCCCCTGGTGACCTCGACCGGTGCCGGCGCCGAGATGCGCCATGCCATGGGCGTCGCCGTGTTCTCCGGAATGCTCGGGGTGACCTTCTTCGGCCTGCTACTCACACCGCTGTTCTATGTGCTGGTACGCGCCTTCGTGGAGCGTCGCCAGGCCCGCTCCGCCGTTGCCCAGGAGGCCCAGGCATGAAGGCTTTCGCTCCCCTGCTGCTGGCGCTGGCGGTCTCCGCCTGCGCCGTCGGTCCGCACTACCAGGCGCCCGAGCAGGCGCCCGCGCAACTCCAGGCCAGCCAGCAGCCCGCCGTCTACGACCAGGGCCGCTTCGAGACACTCTGGTGGCGCCAGTTCGAGGACCCGGCCCTCAACGCCCTGGTCGCCAGTAGCCTAGATGGCAACCGCGAATTGCGCGCGGCCTTCGCTCGGCTGCGTGCCGCTCGCGCGCTGCGGGACGACGACGCCAATGATCTCTATCCTACGGTCACTAGCCGCGCCAGCAGCCAGCTCGGCAAGGCCCAGCAACCCGGCTTCACCGAGGAGCGGGTCAACAGCGACCGCTATGACCTGGGTCTGGACATGGCCTGGGAGCTGGATCTGTTCGGTCGCGTGCGCCATACCCTGGAAGCCAGCGACGCCCGCGCCGAAGCTGCAGCCTCCGACCTCGCCGGCCTACAGGTCAGCCTAATCGCCGAACTAGTGGACGCCTATGGCGACCTGCGCGGCGCCCAGCTGCGCGAACGCATTGCCCGCGACAACCTCGGCAACCAGCGCGAAGCGCGCCGTCTGACCGTGACCCTCAGAGATGAAGGCATGGGCAGCGACCTGGACGTGCAGCGCAGCGAAGCGCGCCTGGCCGCCACCGAAGCCAGCCTGCCGGAATTCCAGGCCCAGGCCACCCGCGCGCGCAACCGCATCGCCACGCTGCTCGGCCAGCGCCCGGATGCCCTCAGCGTGGATCTCGCACCCAAGGCCCTGCCGGCCATCGCCAAGCGCCTGCCCATCGGCGATCCCGGCGAGCTGCTGCGCCGCCGGCCGGACGTGGCGGCCGCCGAACGCCGGCTGGCCGCCGCCACCGCCGACGTTGGCGTGGCCACCGCCGACCTCTTCCCGCGGGTCAGTCTCTCGGGCTTTCTCGGCTTTACCGCCGGACGCGGCTCGCAGATCGGCAGCAGTGCCGCCCGCGCCTGGGGCCTTGGCCCGAGCATCAGCTGGGCGGCCTTCGACCTGGGCAGCGTCCGCGCCCGCTTGCGCGGCGCCCGCGCCGGCTCCGAAGAGGCCCTGGCCAACTACGAGCAGCAGGTGCTGACCGCCCTGGAAGAGAGTGCCAACGCCTTTAGCGACTATGGCCGTCGCCAGGAGCGCCTGCAGGCGCTGATCCGCCAGTCGGTGGCCAGCCGCGCCGCCGCCGACCAGGCCGAGATCCGCTACCGCGAGGGGGGTACCGACTTCCTGGTGCTGCTGGACGCCCAGCGCGAACGCCTGGCCGCCGAGGACCAGCAGGCCCAGGGCGAAATCGAGCTCTATCGCGGCATCGTCGCCCTCTACAAGGCCCTGGGTGGCGGCTGGGACGTGCAACCCACCCGTCTCGCCCAGGGCAACGCTTCCCCCGCGCCGGCGCGCTAACCGCCGGCGCTTACCCCCGACACGCGTGTTCTCTTGCTCCTTTGGCGTGTCGGGTTTTTTCTTCCGCTACCCGGTGCGGTGCCTTGGGCACCGCACCGGGTAGCCCTCCTCCGCGCAGATCTGAGCAAAATCCCGTCCCAGAGGTCTCAGTGAGACCCGAATAGCGCCCGTCGGGCGTTTGCGTCCTGTGCTGGACGCTGCCTGGCTGTTTCCTAATATTTTGTAAGGGAGACGGGGCTAGGATTTTGTGGTCTCTCTTTTATTATCACCTTAGGTTATTAAACCTTCTGTTCTTGTACGAAACTCGAACATCGATTTCTCCGCCTTTCGCCATTCTGGCGATCGCCGCGTGGAGGGATCGAATGCCGCTCGAGGTCTGAGGGAGCCCCATCTACCAACCGCCGTGAGGCGCTCAGCTAAAGGATGCAGGCATGGTATTGGCGCTGATCATCGCGTTGCCCTTCCTGGGAACACTGCTGTCGCTGGCGACCGATCGCTTCGGCCGGCGCGCCTGCGCCCTGGGCACCGCCGTGGCCCCGGCCCTGGCCCTGGCCCTGCTGGCGACGCAACTGCCCGCGGTCCTGGATGGCGCCGTGCTGCTGCAGCGGGTCGACTGGTTGCCGGCGCTGGGGCTGAACCTCAGCCTGCGCCTGGACGGCCTGGGGCTGATGTTCGCGTTGATGATCCTGGTCATGGGCCTGCTGGTGATCCTCTATGCCACCTATTACCTGAGCAAGGATGAAAAGGTCGGGCGCTTCTTCGCCTACCTGCTGCTGTTCATGGGCGCCATGCTGGGCGTGGTGCTGGCGGAGAATCTGCTGCTGTTGCTGGTGTTCTGGGAGCTGACCAGCCTGTCGTCCTTCCTCTTGATCGGCTTCTGGAGCCACAGCAAGGAAGCCCGCCAGGGCGCGCGCATGGCGCTGACCGTCACCGGCGGCGGCGGCCTGGCCCTGCTCGCCGGCATCCTCCTGCTCGGCCATATCGTCGGCAGCTTCGAGCTCACCGACGTCCTCGCCGCCGGCCCGCTGATCACCGGCCATGCCCTCTATCCGCTGGCGCTGATCCTGGTGCTGCTCGGCGTCTTCACCAAGTCCGCGCAATTCCCCTTCCATTTCTGGCTGCCCCAGGCCATGGCCGCGCCGACGCCGGTCTCGGCCTACCTGCACTCGGCGACCATGGTCAAGGCCGGAGTCTTCCTGCTGGCGCGGCTCTATCCGGCACTGGCCGATTCGGAATGGTGGTTCTACATCGTCACCCTCACCGGCCTCACCACCCTGGTGGTGGGCGCCATCCTGGCGCTGTTCCAGCACGACCTCAAAGGCCTGCTGGCCTACTCCACCATCAGCCACCTGGGCCTGATCACCCTGCTGTTCGGCCTCGACACCCAGCTGTCCACCGTGGCGGCGGTGTTTCACATCCTCAACCACGCCACCTTCAAGGCCTCGCTGTTCATGGCCGCCGGCATCATCGACCACGAGACCGGCAGCCGCGACATGCGCCGCCTGGCCGGACTCTGGCGCTACATGCCGCACACCGCGGTGCTGGCCATGGTCGCTGCCGCGGCCATGGGCGGGGTGCCGCTGCTCAACGGCTTCCTGAGCAAGGAGATGTTCTTCAACGAGACCCTCAACCACGGCCTGTTCGGCAGCTTCAGCTGGATCGTGCCGGCGGTGGCGGTGCTCTACGGGGTCTTCTCGGTGGCCTATTCGCTGCGCTTCATCCACGACGTCTTCTTCAACGGCGAACCGCGCGACCTGCCCCACTATCCGCCCCACGAGCCGCCGCGCTACATGAAGATCCCGGTGGAGATTCTGGTGCTGCTCTGCCTGCTGGTGGGCGTGGTGCCGGGCTACACCGTGGCGCCGCTGCTGGCCGCCGGGGCCAGCGCCGCCCTCGGCGGCAGCCTGCCCGACTACAGCCTGTCCATCTGGCACGGCTTCAACACCGCCCTGGTGATGAGCCTCGTCGCCATGGTCGGCGGCGTGCTGGTCTATGCCTTCCGCCAGCCGCTGTTCCGCTGGCAGCAGGGCCTGCCCGACATCGATGCCCTCCAGGTCTTCGAGAAGAGCATGAGTCGGCTGACTGGCTTCGCCCAGCGCCTGACCCTCGGCCTGGAAAGCGGCTCGCTGCAGGGCTATATCGCGCTGATGCTGGCTGCCACCCTGGTGCTGCTGGTGGCGGCGCTGTCCGGCCTGGACAGCCTTCACGGCCCGGTGGCCCTGTCGCCCTTCGATCCACTCACCGCCCTGGGCCTGGGCATCCTGATGCTGACCGCGGTGCTGACGGTGTTCTTCCACCGCAATAGACTCAAGGCGCTGATGACCCTGAGCACCGTGGGGCTGATCGTCTCGCTGCTGTTCGCCCGCTATTCGGCGCCCGACCTGGCGCTGACCCAGTTGTCGGTGGAGGTGGTGACCATCATCCTGCTGGTACTGGCGCTGTTCTTCATGCCCGATCGCACCCCCATCGAATCCAGCAGCCTGCGCGGCCTGCGCGACGTCCTGCTGGCCGGCGGCCTGGGGCTGCTGGTAGCGCTGCTGGCCTATGCCGTGCTCACCCGGCCCTATACCGGCATTGGCGACTTCTTCCTGGCCAACTCGGTGTCCGGTGGCGGTGGCTACAACGTGGTCAACGTCATCCTAGTGGACTTTCGCGGCTTCGACACCCTCGGCGAGATCACCGTGCTGGCCATCGCCGCGGCGGGCGTCTATGGCCTGCTCAAGCACCTGCACCTGCCGCATCCGCTGGTCGACCCCAAGGGCACGCCCTGGTCGCGCGACAGCCATCCGATGATCCTCAACAACGTGGCCCGGGTGCTCCTGCCGCTGGCGCTGCTGGTGTCGGCCTTCATCTTCGTGCGTGGCCACAACCTGCCCGGTGGCGGCTTCATCGCCGGCCTGATCACCGCCATCGCCCTGATCCTGCAATACGTGGCCCATGGCGTGACCTGGACCCAGCGGCGCCTGCCGATCAGCTACCACGCCCTCTGCGGCCTCGGGGTGCTGATCGCCGCCCTCACCGGGCTGGGCTCGCTGGCGTTCGGCCGGCCCTTCCTGACCACCGCCTTCGACTACTTCGCCATCCCCCTGATCGGCAAGACCGAACTGGCCACCGCGCTGATCTTCGATCTCGGGGTCTACCTCGCCGTCGTCGGCGCCACCCTCCTGATCCTCTCCAACCTGGGCCACGTCAGCCGGGACGAGAAGGACACGGACGGCTCCAGCCAGGAGGTGCTCTAGCATGGAGATCCTGTTCTGCACGGCCCTCGGGGTGCTCACCGCCAGCGGCGTGTACCTGCTGCTCAGGGCGCGCCTCTATCCGGTGGTGCTCGGCCTCACCCTGCTCTCCTACGCGGTCAACCTCTTCCTGTTCGCCATGGGCCGCTTGCGCACCGGCGTGCCGGCGGTGATCGGCAAGGCCGCCGAGCAGGCCGATCCGGTGCCCCAGGCGCTGGTGCTCACCGCCATCGTCATCGGCTTCGCCATGACCGCCTTCGTGGTCGCCCTGTCGCTGCGTGCCCTGGGCGAATTGCGCACCGACCACGTGGATGGCGAGGAGCCGCGCCGATGAAGCACCTGATCATCCTGCCGATCCTCGTGCCGCTGTTCATGGGCGCCCTCCTGCTCATGCGCCCGCGGCTGTCCGCCCGTACCGCGCGCCGGCTATCGCTGCTCGCCACCGCGACCCTGCTGCCACTGGCGCTGCTGCTCCTGCAGCGGGCCGGCAGCGGCCAACTGGAGGTCTATGCCCTCGGCGACTGGCCGGCGCCCTTCGGCATCGTCCTGCTGCTGGATCGCCTGGCCGCGCTGATGCTGGCTACCGTGGCCGTACTGGCCGCGGGCGCGGCGCTCTACGCCTGCCGCGGCGACGACGCGCGCGGTCCGGATTTCCACGCGCTGTTCCAGTTCCAGTTGCTGGGTATCAACGGCGCCTTCCTCACCGGCGACCTGTTCAATCTCTTCGTCTTCTTCGAGATCCTGCTGATCGCTTCCTATGCCCTGCTGGTGCACGGCGCCGGCCCCGCGCGGGTACGCGCCGGCCTGCACTACGTGGTGCTCAACCTGGTGGGCTCGGCGCTGTTCCTGATCGGCATCGGCCTGCTCTACGGCCTGCTCGGTACCCTGAACCTGGCCGACCTCGGCCTGAGGGTCGCCAGCGCCGACCCCGAGCGCGCGCCCCTGTTGGCCGCCGCGGGCTTCCTGCTGCTGGTGGTATTCGGCCTCAAGGGCGCCATCCTGCCGCTGTACTTCTGGCTGCCCAGCGCCTATTCGGCGGCCAGTGCGCCGGTCGCCGCCCTGTTCGCCATCATGACCAAGGTCGGGCTCTACGCCATCGTCCGCGTCTTCCTGCTGGTGTTCGGCGCGGCCGCCGGGCCCCTGGCCCACTACGTGCTGCCCTGGCTCTGGCCACTGGCGGCGATCACCCTGGCCGCCGGGGTATTCGGTGCCCTGGCCGCCCACCATCTCAAGGCCCTGCTCGGCTACCTGGTGGTCATCTCGGTGGGGATGCTGCTGACCGGCGTGGCCCTGGGCAGCGTCTCCGGCCTGGCCGCCACGCTGTTCTATCTGGTCCACAGCACCTGGATCGCCGGCGCCCTGTTCCTGCTGGCGGATCTCATCGCCCAGCAGCGTGGCGGGCAAGGCGACCTGCTCAAGAGCGGTCCGCCGTTGCGTCACCCACGGTTGCTCGGCGGCCTGTTCTTTCTCGGGGCGATCTCCGTTGCCGGCCTGCCGCCCTTCCCCGGCTTTCTCGGCAAGGTGATGCTTTTGCAGGCCACCGGTACCGCCTGGCCGGCACTGATCATCTGGCCGGTGGTGCTGCTCGGCGGGCTGGGCATGCTCATCGCCCTGTCTCGTGCCGGGACCACGCTGTTCTGGCGCGGCAAGGGCGCGACCCTGGAGGTGCGCCTCGATCCCGTCCAGCTCGCCGCCACCCTCGGCCTGCTGCTGGGCAGCCCGCTGCTGATGGCGCTGGCGTCGCCGCTGCATGGCTATGTCCTAGAGACCGCCCGGCAACTGCTGGACGTCGCACCCTACTTCGACATCGTCCGGGGGGTTGGCCCATGAAGCGCTGGCGCCTGCTGCCACACCCGCTGCTCACCGTCCTGCTGACCCTGACCTGGCTGCTGCTCAACAACAGCCTGAGTCCCGGCCAGCTGCTGCTGGGCCTGCTGCTCGGCTGGGGCATCCCGTTGCTCTGCCAGGACTTCCTGCTGCACGCCCCTCGCTTGCGCCGTCCCCTGCTCCTGCTGCGCTACATGCTGATGGTGCTGTACGACATCATCGTCGCCAATCTGCACGTCGCGCGACTGGTGCTGGGCCGGACCGAGGCGCTCAAGCCGGCGTTCATCGAGGTCCCCATCGACATCGAGGACGAATTCCTGCTCACCCTGCTCGCCTGCGTGGTGTCCCTCACCCCCGGCACCGTTTCGTCCGGCCTCAGCGGCGATCGCAAGACCCTGCTGCTGCACGGTCTCGATGTCGCGGACAAGGACGAGGTGATCCGCCAGGTCAAGACGCGCTATGAAGCCCCGCTCAAGGAGATCTTCGAATGCTCACCTACGTGACCCTGCTGTGTATGGGGATGATGGGCGTAGCCGCCGTGCTCAACGTCTATCGCCTGGTGAAGGGACCGGACATCCCGGATCGGGTGCTGGCGCTGGATACGCTCTATATCAATGTCCTGGCGATCATCATCCTGTTCGGCATCTGGCTGGCCACCGACGTCTTCTTCGAAGCGGCGCTGCTCATCGCCGTGACCGGCTTCGTCGGCACCGTGGCGCTGGGCAAGCACATGCTGCATGGCGAAATCATCGACTGAGAACCTATCCCTGATCAGCTGCGCGTCAGCCAAGCGGCGTTGAAAAGACTTTCGGAATGCTCATTTACCATTCGTAAACTCGGGCGCGAGTCCGATCCGCTTCCTCAAGTCTTTTCGCCTTGCTTGGCTCTAGCTCGCAAGATCATGAACAGCTTCTAGAGAGGAAAATCCATGCCCTTCTGGCTCGAACTCCTGATCTGCGCCCTGCTGCTCATCGGCAGCAGCTTCGCCCTTATCGGCGCCATTGGCCTGTACCGGCTGCCGGACTTCTTCATGCGCCTGCACGGTCCGACCAAGGCCACCACCCTGGGCGTGGGCAGCACCATCGTCGCCTCGATGCTGTTCTTCAGCGTCCAGGGCGAGGGCCTCAGCCTGCACGAACTGCTGATCGCCCTGTTCATCTTCATCACCGCGCCGGTCAGCGCCCACATGCTGGCGCGCGCCGCCATCCAGCAGAAGGTCAGGCAGGTCGAGCGTACCGACGGCCGGCCCTGGCGCTAGGTCTGGCTACGGCCCGCTCATCGCGCCCGGGCGGTCGGGCTACAGGCGGTCCTAGCGACCGCCGCTGACCTTGCTGAAGTCCTGGCGGCCGAAGGGATTGGGCTGGTAGCCCTCGACGCCTTTATTCGCCAGTACCGTCACCGTCGGGTGCGCCAGCGGCAGCCACAGCGCCTGGTCGTGGATGATGCGCTGCGCCTGGTGATACACCGTGGCGCGTGCCATCTGGTCGGACAGGGTCTTGCCCTTGCTGATGGCGCCATCCAGGGTCTTGTCGCAATAACGGGCGAAATTCAGCCCCGACTGTACCGAGGCGCAGGAGAATTGCGGCGTCAGGTAGTTGTCCGGATCACCGTTGTCGCCGGCCCAGCCCATGAACAGCAGGTCGTGCTCGCCGGTCTTGGCGCGGCGGATCAGTTCACCCCACTCGATCACCTGGATCTGCGCATCGACGCCGATCTTCTTCAGGTCGGCTTGCAGCATCTGGGCACCCAGTTGCGGATTGGGATTGAGCAGGCTGCCGCTGGGGCGCGTCCAGATGGTGGTCTTGAAGCCGTCCTTGAGGCCCGCCTGGGCCAGCAGCGTCTTGGCCTTGGCCGGGTCATAGGGGTAGGCCGGCACGTCCTTGGCATAGCCCCAGGTGGTGGGCGGATAGACGTTGTCGGCGGCCACCGCGGTGTCCTGGAACACCGCCTTCAGATAGCTCTGCTTGTCGAACGCCAGGTTGATGGCCTGGCGCACCTTGATGTTGTCCAGCGGCGGATGGCTGGTGTTGATGCCGACGAAGGCGGTCATGAAGGCCGGCGTCTGCAGCACCTGCAGGCTCTTGTCCTCCTGGGCGCTCTGCAGATCCTGGGGCTTGGGCGACAGGGCAATCTGGCACTCGCCGCGCTTGAGTCGCTGCAGGCGCACCGCCGAATCCGGGGTGATGGCATAGATCAGCCCATCCAGCTTGGGCTTGCCGGCAAAGTAGTCCGGATTGGCCGCGTAGCGCACCGCGGCATCCTTCTGGTAGCGCTTGAAGACGAAGGGACCGGTGCCTATGGGTTCGTCATTGAGTTGGGCGGTCTTGCCGGCCTTGAGCAACTGCTCGGCGTATTCGGCGGAATAGATGGAGGCGAAGCCCATGCTCAGGGTCGGCAGGAAGGTGGCGTCCGGGCTGTTGAGCACGATGCGCACGCCAAGGTCACTGGTCTTTTCCACGCTCTTGATCAGCTTGGGCCACTGCATCGACTGGGCATGGGGATAGCCGCTCTTGGCCACCGCGTGCCAGGGGTGATCCTTGTCCAGCATGCGCTGGAAGCTGAACACCACGTCGTCGGCGGTCAGGGTACGGCTGGGGGTGAAGTAGTCGGTGTGGTGAAACTTCACGTCCGGCCGCAGGGCGAAATCATAGGTCAGGCCGTCGCTCGATACCGTCCAGCTCTGCGCCAGGCTCGGCACCAGCTTGGCTTCGCTGGCGTCGTATTCCACCAGGCGATTCATCAGCACGTCGGCCGAGGCATTGGTGGTGGTCAGGGAGTTGTACTGCACCACGTCGAATCCATCCGGACTGGCTTCGGTACAGACGCTGAGCGTGGCGGCCTGCGCCAGCAGGGGCGCGAAGAGCAGAGGCAAGGCGGCGAGACGCATAGAACGATTCCTTGTGGATCCGAAGTGGGCAGACGGCGCCCAGGTGGCTGGCAACGGCTGACGGGCGCCGCGGGCGGTCGTCTGACGGACGTGGATTGAAAATGGCAGTCGCTCTAAACTAGACCACCCGTCCGTCCGTCACAATGCTTCTGACCGACGAACGGTTGGCATTCCGGCCGGGCTCGCATAGCGCCCGGTGCGCGGGCATTTCATCCGTCGCCCTACCTTGTTATGCCAGAGTACTTCTGGTATAAAACAGCGCTCTTTTTTCGGGGTATGGCCGCTTCAGGTCCCCGGCATTTGCCGGCTCTCCCCGTCAAAACAGGAATCAATACAGTTACAAGCGGCCAACCCATGCCGGGTTTGGCATGAGGTTTATGAGGGCTGAGCCATGTCGAGAGTTTGCCAAGTAACCGGTAAGGGTCCGATTACTGGGAACAACGTTTCCCACGCTAACAACAAAACCCGTCGTCGTTTCCTGCCGAATCTGCAGCACCACCGTTTCTGGGTAGAATCCGAGAAGCGCTTCGTGCGTCTGCGCGTTTCTGCCAAGGGCATGCGTATCATCGACAAGCGCGGTATCGAAACCGTACTGTCCGAGCTGCGTAGCCGCGGCGAAAAATTCTAAGGGGATTCGTCATGCGTGAATTGATCCGTTTGATTTCCAGTGCCGGTACCGGCCACTTCTACACCACTGACAAGAACAAGCGCACCAAGCCCGAAAAGATCGAAATCAAGAAATTCGATCCGGTCGTGCGCAAGCATGTCATGTACAAGGAAGGCAAGATCAAGTAATTGATCGCCCCTTGAACAGGAAACCCGCCTCGGCGGGTTTTTTGTTGTCTGGCGTCTGGCCCGGCGGCGGGCGCCGCCGAGGCCCGATCAGCGGCTTACTTGAACTGGCCGGTCAGCTCGCGCAGGGCGGCTTCGGCGCCAAGGATCTTCTGCATGCATTCCCGCGCCTTGGTCGGATCGATGCTCAGGCGCGCATAGAGCTCGTCGGGAATCGGCTGGGCCGGGCCGTTGCCGATGCCCTCGGCACGCAGCAGCTGCACGGCGAGGAAGATCAGGTTGGGATAGACCGCCTGCTCGCCCTGGTAGCCCGGATCGCCCTGGAAGCGCAGCGCCGTCACCACCTCTTCGGGCATCTCCCAGCAGCGCATCAGGGCCGCGCCGATCTGCTCGCGGGTGATGCCCAGCAGGTGGTGCTCGACCACCTGGTGATCGAGCTGGCGGTTGGCCTCCAGATGGCGGCAGATCAGCGAGAAGTGCGGCGGAAAGACGTGGGCCAGCACCAGATAGCCGAAGTTGTGCAGCAGGCCGCCGAGATAGGCCAGGCCCATCTCCGGTCGCTCCGCACGCGGCATGGCGCGCGCCAGGCCCTCGATCAGGGCGGCGGTGTAGATGGCCTGCTTCCAGTAGGGCGTCTCGTTCTGTGCCTGGTCGCTGGGCAGGCTCAGGGTCTTGCCCAGGGCCAGGCCCAGGGCCAGGTTGATCACTAGGTCGAAGCCCAGCACCCGCACGATGGCATCTTCCACCGAGCGGATCTTGCCAGGCGCGGCATAGTAGGGCGAGGCGGCCCAGCTGATCACCTGGGCCGCCAGCGCCGGATCGGTCTCCACCACATTGGCCAGGTCGTCCACCGTGGCGTCGGGGTCGACCCGCAGCTTGATGACCTTTTCCGCGGTCTTGGACAGTGGCGGGATTTCCAGCGTCTCTTCCAGGCGCTGGCGGATGCGTCGCGCGGTGAAGGCGGTGGCGGCATGGAGAATTTCCGCCTCGTCGCGCTCCGGTTGCCGCAGATTGGGCTGGATACCGGCCGCCGGGATGCCGAAGCTGCCGGCGGTGGCCTGATTCAGCAGGCGCCTATAGTCAGATGTTTCAACTTCCAGTAGCAGCGAGCGCTCACCGGATTCCAGCAGCAGCCGGGGCGCATCCAGCAGGCGCTCGTCATACAGGCAGGGGGAATTGGTCAGCGACGGCAGCCCCGGCAGGACATCCAGTTCGTAGCGCTCGAGGGTGCGCATCAGCCGCTCCGGCGCCACCACCGCCAGCTGCCGCCCGGTGAATTCCACCAGCCGGCGCAGATCCAGCAACTGATCCTCGGGCAGCAGCACCAGCAGCATGCCGACGCTGTCGCTCAGGAGCACCGTATGCACCCGATTCGCCTGCGGCTGGCGCGTCGTCGCCGGGGTGGGTCGGTAGGCCAGGTTCAACTGGGCAAGCAACTGCTGGATCGAAGGGGGGACTTCAGGGAGGGGCGAAGCGAGCGCTACATCGGTCATGGCATTTTCTTCCTCACGTACACCCTGGAGTATAACCATTCGGCTCCGCAGGTAGCGTCGTCTGTATAAGCTTTGTCAAACCTGGCCGTATTGCTGCCCGTGGCGCAACCAGCGCTCCAGCAGCGGACCGGCATGACTCGGCCAGCGCGCCAGCAATTCCTGGGCGGCATCCCGGACCGCCGGCAGCCAGTGGGCGTCGCGCATCAGGTCGGCCACCTTGAACTGCAGCAGACCGGTCTGGCGGGTCCCCAGCATCTCGCCCGGGCCGCGCAATTCCAGGTCCTTCTCGGCGATAATGAAGCCGTCGTTGGTCTCGCGCATGATAGCCAGCCGCTCGCGACCGATCTGCGACAGCGGCGGATGGAACAGCAGCACGCAATAGCTCACGGCGCTACCCCGTCCGACGCGCCCGCGCAACTGGTGCAGCTGGGCCAGACCCAGGCGTTCGGGATTCTCGATGATCATCAGACTGGCATTGGGCACATCCACCCCGACCTCGATCACCGTGGTGGCCACCAGCAGTTGCAGATTGCCGGCCTTGAACTCGGCCATTACCGCGGCCTTTTCCGCCGGCTTCATGCGCCCGTGGATCAGCCCGACGTGCAATTCGGCCAGGGCCAGCTGCAATTCTTCGTAGGTGGTCTCGGCCGCCTGGCAGGTGAGTTCCTCGGATTCCTCGATCAGGGTGCAGACCCAGTAGGCCTGGCGCCCTTCGTGACAGGCGGCGCGGACCCGCTCCACCACCTCCTCGCGACGGCTGTCGGTGACGCTCACGGTATTGACCGGCGTTCGTCCCGGCGGCAGTTCGTCCAGCACCGAGGTGTCCAGGTCGGCATAGGCGCTCATGGCCAGGGTGCGCGGGATGGGGGTGGCGGTCATGATCAGCTGGTGCGGCGCCAGGCGGCCGTCGACGCCCTTCTGGCGCAGGGCCAGGCGCTGCTGCACGCCGAAGCGGTGCTGTTCGTCGATCACCACCAGGGCCAGGCGGGCGAAGCGTACCTCGTCCTGGAACAGCGCATGGGTGCCCACCACCATGGGCGCCCCGGCGGCGATGCGCTCCAGGGAGCTGGCACGGGCCTTGCCCTTGAGCTTGCCGGCCAGCCAGGCCACCTCGATGTCCAGAGCGGCGAACCAGCGCTGGAAGTTGAGGAAGTGCTGCTCGGCGAGGATCTCGGTGGGCGCCATCAGCGCCACCTGGTAGCCGGCCTCTATAGCCTGCAGGGCGGCCAGTGCGGCGACCACCGTCTTGCCCGCGCCCACGTCGCCCTGCACCAGCCGCAGCATGGGCTCGGGCTGAGCCAGGTCATGGGCGATCTCGCGGCCGACGCGCTGCTGGGCACCGGTGGGGGTGAAGCCGAGGTTGTCCAGATACAGCTGCGGCAGCCGGCGAGCGGCCGGCAGGGGCACCGCGCGCTGGGCGCGCAGGGTTTCGCGCAGGCGCTGCAGGGACAGCTGGTGGGTCAGCAATTCTTCGAAGACCAACCGTTCCTGGGCCCAGTGGCGACCCTCGGCCAACTCTTCCAGGTCCGCATCCGGCGGCGGTCGGTGCAGATAGCGCAGGGCATCGGCCAGCGGTCCCAGGCGATAGTGCTCGGCCATCTCCGGCGGCAGCCAGTCGGGCAGGGATTCGGGCCCGAGCCGCTCCAGCGTCTGGGCGCTGAGCTGGCGCAGGCGCAGCTGGGTGAGGCCTTCGGTGGTCGGGTAGATGGGCGTCAGCGTCTGCTCGACCGGCGCCGGGGCGTTCTCGTCCTGGGCGCGGTATTCGGGGTGGTAGATCTCCAGGCCCGAGGCGCCGGGGCGCACCTCGCCATAGCAGCGCAGCAGGGTGCCGCGCTTGAGGCCGTCCTTTTGCGCCTGGCTGAAGTGGAAGAATCTCAGCGACAGGGTGCCGCTGCCGTCCTGCAAGCGCACCAGCAGGCTGCGCCGACGGCCCATGAGCACCTCGGCGGAGGCGACCATGCCCTCCACCACGGCGTCCTGGCCGGGCCGCAGGGCGCCGATGGGCACGATGCGGGTGCGGTCCTGGTAGCGCAGCGGCAGGTGGAAGAGCACGTCCTGCAGGGTTTCCAGGCCGACCCGCGCGAGTTTCTCCTGCAGAGCGGCGCCGACCCCCTTGAGGGCGGTGACCGGCGTCGCGGCCAGTTCACTCATGCTGGCTGCACGACGCCCTTGGCTTCAGGCCGTGCCACCGAGCACAGGCGGACCGAGTCGGCCAGCACCTCGATGGCCTTGGGCCGCGGAAAGCTGGCGCGCCAGGCGATGGCCACGGTGCGGTAGGGCACCGGCCGCTCGAAGGGCCGTACCTCGATGATCCCCGGCGCATAGTGATGACTCTCCACCGCCGAGAACGGCAACACCGAGACACCCAGGCCCGAGGCCACCATGTGGCGAATGGTTTCCAGCGAAGACGACTCCACCGTGGAATTCTTGTTTTCCTCGTGCTTGCGCACGGTCGGACAGGCTTCCAGGACCTGGTCGCGGAAGCAGTGGCCTTCGCCCAGCAGCAGCAGGCTCTTGTCGCTCAGCTGGTTCTGCGGAATGGTCTTGAGCTTGGTCCAGGGGTGCCGCGCCGGCATCATCACGTAGAAGGGCTCGTCGTACAGCGGCAGGGTCAGGACGTCCGGCTCGTTGAACGGCAGGGCGAGAATGACGGCATCCAGCTCACCGGTGCGCAGCTTGTCGCGCAGCAGGTGGGTGAAGTTTTCCTCGATGTACAGCGGCATCTCCGGCGCCACGCGGTTGAGCTGCGGGATGAGGTGCGGAAAGAGATAGGGCCCGATGGTATAGATGGCGCCGATCTTCAGCGGCGCGGTGAGCTGGTTCTTGCCGGCCTGGGCCAGTTCGCGGATACCCTGGGCCTGCTCCAGCACCTTCTGCGCCTGGGCGACGATGCCCTCGCCGGTGGGGGTGAGACGCACGGCACTCTTGCTGCGCTCGAAGATCAGAATGCCCAGCTCGTCCTCGAGCTTCTTGACGCCCACCGACAGCGTCGGCTGGCTGACGTGGCAACGCTCGGCAGCTCGGCCAAAGTGCTGTTCCTGGGCGAGCGTGACGATATAGCGCAGTTCAGTCAGGGTCATAGTCAAATTCCATGGGGTGCCGGCCAATCTTAGCGGCTGTCTCTATCAACGGCCAAGCGCGACGGGCAGCTGCCTGTTCTCCCGGGTTGGACCACAGCCGGGCGCAGGCTACCCTGGCCGTCTGTCCAGGCCTTTGCAGAAGGAAACACCGATGAGCACCATCCTGATCGCCGGTTGCGGCGATGTCGGCAGCCGTCTTGGTCTGCAACTGGTCGCCCAGGGCCATCGCGTCTTCGGCCTCAGACGCAACGTCGCCGCCCTCCCCGCCGAGTTGCTGCCGGTCGCGGGCGATCTGGCCTCCCCCACGCCACCGGCCGCCTGGCCGCGGGAGCCCCTTGACCAGGTGGTCTATGCCACCGCCGCGACCCACCATGACGAAGCCGGCTATCGCGCCGCCTATGTCGATGGCCTGCGCCACCTGCTGGGTTGGCTGGCCGCCTGCGACCAGCATCCGCAACGCCTGCTGTTCGTCTCCAGCAGCGGCGTCTATGCCCAGGGCGATGGCGCCTGGGTCGACGAGACCGCCCCCGCCGAACCCGAGCGCTTTTCCGGGCGCATCCTGCGCGAGGCGGAGGATTTGGCGCTGGGCAGCGGCCTGCCCGCCAGCGTGGTCCGCCTGACCGGCATTTATGGCCCGGGCCGCGAGGCGCTGCTGCGCCAGGTGCGCGAGGGCTCCCGGGTGACCCGCGAACCGCCGTTGTATGGCAATCGCATCCACGTCGAGGACGCCGCCGGCCTGCTGGCGCTGCTGCTGCAGCGGGATCGCGAAGGCGTCGCCCTGGACGCTCTCTATCTGGGCGTGGACGACGATCCGGCGCCGCTGGACGAGGTGGTGGACTGGCTGCGGGCGCGCCTGGGCATCACCTTCTGGTCCGACGAAGCCCAGCTGCGCCGCGCCGGCAGCAAGAGGTGCAGCAACGCCCGCGCCCGGGCGCTGGGCTGGACGCCCCGCTACCCCAGCTATCGCGAAGGCTACGCGGCCATTCTCGACCGCTGAAACGACGGAGCCCGGCACAAGGCCGGGCTCCGTTCTCAGCTAGCTAGCCACTCAATCACGCAGGGCTTCACCGCGGGTGGCCTGAGGACGCTCCTCGACCTTGGCGGTGCTCTTCAGGTGCGGCAGGGCTGCCCAGTAGGCGGCGCCCTTCTCGGCGTCGTAGAGGCCCTCCCACTTGGCGATGACCAGCGCAGCCAGGGCGTTGCCGATCACGTTCAGGGCGGTGCGCGCCATGTCCATGATTCGATCCACCCCGGCGATGAAGGCCAGGCCTTCCAGCGGGATGCCAACGCTGCCCAAGGTGGCCAGGAGCACCACGAAGGAGACGCCCGGTACGCCGGCGATGCCCTTGGAGGTGACCATCAGGGTCAGCACCAGCAGCAGTTGCTGGCTCAGCGACAGGTCGATGCCATAGAGCTGGGCGATGAACAGCGCCGCGATGCTCTGGTAGAGGGTGGAGCCGTCGAGGTTGAAGGAGTAGCCGGTGGGCACCACGAAGCTGGTGATGGCCTTGGGCGCGCCATAGGCCTCCATCTTCTCGATGATGCGCGGCAGCACGGTTTCCGAACTGGCGGTGGAATAGGCCAGGATCAGCTCGTCCTTGAGGATGCGGATGATGCGGAAGATCGAGAAGCCGAACAGCTTGGCCACCAGACCCAGCACGCCGAGGGCGAAGAAGCCGATGGCGACGTAGACCAGCACCACCAGCTTGGCCAGCGGCAGCAGGGAGGCGAAGCCGAAGTTGGCCACGGTCACCGCGATCAGTGCGAAGACGCCGATGGGGGCGTAGTTCATGATCATGTGGGTGACCTTGAACATGGCCTCGGAAATGCCTTGGAAGACGCGCACCACCGGCTCGCGGGTGGCTTCCGGCAGGGCGCCCAGGCCCAGGCCGAACATCACCGCGAAGAAGATGATCGGCAGCATCTCGCCACGGGCGACGGCGGCGAAGACGTTGGACGGGATCAGGTTGAGGATGGTCGCGATGAAGGCGTGGTCATGCTGCACTTCCGCGGTGGTCTTCTGGTACTGAGAGATGTCGGTGGTGCCCAGGGTGCTCATGTCGATGCCGGCACCGGGTTGCACGCTGTCGGCGAAGAACAGGCCGACGACGATGGCCAGGGTGGTGACGATCTCGAAGTAGAGGATGGTCTTGAGGCCGATGCGACCGAGCTTCTTGGAGTCGCCGACGCCGGCGATGCCGACCACCAGGGTGGCGATGACGATGGGCACCACGATCATCTTGATCAGCCGGATGAAGATGTCGCCGGCCGGCTTGAGGACGTTCGAGATCCACCAGGCCTTCTCGGCGCTGAAGTGATTGAGCAGTGCGCCGACGGCGATCCCCAGCACGAGGCCGATAAGGATCTGCCACGCGAGGCTGAGTTTGGGCTTGGTCATGTACCGACACCTTTGTTCTATTTGGATGGAGTTCGGGACGAACGTCACCGTGCCGGGTCGTGATGCGCAAAGCGCATGCAACGCCAACGTGGAGGGTGCGTTCAGGCTGCGGAAACGGTGCTCGAAAAGGACGAGGAGCACCAAGGCGTCACACTTTTGCCAGAGGGTAACGGGGTATGTCTAATGCCGCTGTCGCCTGCCCTATGCCGATCCGGCATGAGGTGTCCCGAAAGGGCCGCGCAGCATACAGGCACTGGCGCCTTGCACGCCAGGCATACAGAGGCGCCGCTCATCGCGGCGCCCCAGGCACGTCAGCCGTTGAAGGTGGCGGGATCGGGACCGAGGCGCTTGTCCTGATTCAGCCCGGCGATCTGCCGCAGGTCCTCGTCGTCCAGGGTGAAGTCGAAGATCTGCATGTTCTCTTCGATGCGCTTGGGCGTCTTGGATTTGGGGAAGATGATATTGCCGAGCTGGATATGCCAGCGCAGCACCACCTGGGCCGGTGTCTTGCCGTGCTTGGCGGCCAGTTGCTGCAGCACCGGGCTGCCGAGCAGCTCGCCACCCTGGGCCAGCGGACTCCAGGCCTCGGTGGCGATGCCCTTGTAGGTGTTGAAGTCGCGCAACTCCTGCTGCTGCAGCAGCGGATGGCACTCGATCTGGTTGACCACCGGCACCACGCCGGTCTCGGTCAGCAGGGTCTCGATATCGGCCTGACGGAAGTTGGATACGCCGATGGACTTCACCCGACCCTGGTTGCGCAATTCGATCAGCGCCTTCCAGCTGTCGAGGAACAGGCCCTTTTCCGGCAGTGGCCAGTGGATCAGGTAGAGGTCGACATGCTCCAGGCCCAGCTTGGCCAGGCTGGTGTCGAAGGCGCGCAGGGCGCTGTCGTAGCCCTGGTCGGCATTCCACAGCTTGGTGGTGACGAACAGCTCGTCACGCGGCAGACCGGCCTGGGCGATGGCCTTGCCGACACCCTCTTCGTTGCCGTAGATGGCGGCGGTATCTATGTGTCGGTAGCCCAGGTCGAGGGCCGTCTTGACCACCTGGGCGGTCTCTTCGGCCGCGGTCTGCCAGACCCCCAGACCGAATTGCGGAATGTGGTGACCGTCGTTGAGCTGAAGACGGGTGATCGCGGACATGCGTCGCTCCTCTGGAATGAGTGGGATACCAGAGGTGTGACTGGTGGCGGTGGCCTTTTGCTCCCGATCAGTCGAGGCGCATGGCTTCGGGCACGCTGTAACTTTCCACCCAGCCCAGCACGGTACGGCCATCCTGCTGCAGCTCGATGCGCTTCCAGCGCTGGAAGGAGCGGGTCTCGATCACCCGCACCTGCGTATCGCCGTCCAGCCGTACCAGGGTGTTGCGCACGCGTTCACGGCTGCGGTCATAGACGAAGGGCCACTTGAGGACATCGACCGGGCCGCGCAGCATCCAGCCCTGCCCTTCTTCGGCAAAGCGAAAGGACACACCGCCCTCGGCACGGGCCAGGTTGCTGCCCAGCAGCAGCACGGACGCCACGAGCAGTGAGGGGAGGATACGGCGAAGGGTCGAAAGGACATGCGGGGTCATACTGGCCTCGTCTGTAGCACCAAAAAAAACAGCGCCCGAATCGGACGCTGCGAGGGTAGACCCTTTGGTGTGGCAAACGACTGCAGGCTTTGCCCGAGAATGCCAAATGGCCAGCATTCCCGGACAAAACCCTCGGCGCGATGGTCAGGCCGCGCTGAACAGCTTGTGCGGATCGATGACGAATTTCTTCGGTACGCCCGCATCGAACTCGCTGTAGCCGCGCGGGGCCTCGTCCAGGGTGATCACCTGCACGCCGACGATGTCGGCGATCTTGATGCGATCCCACATGATGGCCTGCATCAGCTGGCGGTTGTACTTCATCACCGGGGTCTGGCCGGTGTGGAAGCTGTGGGACTTGGCCCAGCCCAGACCGAAGCGGATGCTCAGGGCACCCTGCTTGGCGGCGGCGTCGACCGCGCCCGGATCGTCGGTGACGTACAGACCGGGGATGCCGATCTTGCCGGCCACCCGCACGATGCCCATCAGCGAGTTCAGCACCGTGGCCGGAGCCTCGCTCTTGGCGCCTTCGTGACCATGGCCACGGGCTTCGAAGCCGACGGCATCCACGGCGCAATCCACTTCCGGCGTGCCCAGCAGCGCGGCGATCTGCTCGTGCAGCGGAGTATCCAGGGACAGGTCGGCGATCTCGAAGCCCTGGGCCTTGGCGTGAGCCAGGCGCACCGGATTGACGTCGCCGACGATGACGACGGCGGCGCCCAGCAGGCGGGCCGAGGCGGCAGCGGCCAGGCCCACGGGGCCGGCACCGGCCACATAGACACTGGTGCCCGGGCCGACGCCGGCGGTGACGGCGCCGTGGTAGCCGGTGGGCAGGATGTCGGACAGGCAGGTCAGGTCACGGATCTTTTCCATGGCCGCATCGCGATTCGGCAGCTTGAGCAGGTTGAAGTCGGCATAGGGGACCAGCACGTATTCGGCCTGGCCGCCGACCCAGCCGCCCATGTCGACGTAGCCATAGGCACCGCCGGCGCGCGAGGGATTGACGGTCAGGCAGACGCCGGTGTCCTGCTCCTTGCAGGTACGGCAGCGACCGCAGGCGACGTTGAAGGGCACCGAAACCAGATCGCCGACCTTGAGGGTCTCGACGTCACGGCCCGCTTCGATGACCTCACCGGTGATCTCGTGGCCGAGCACCAGGCCTTCGGGCGCGGTGGTCCGGCCACGCACCATGTGCTGGTCGGAACCACAGATATTGGTGGAGACCACGCGCAGGATGACGCCGTGGTCGATACGCTTGCCCTGCGGGGTTTCCATCTTCGGGTAGGGGATGGTCTGCACCTCGACCTTGCCCGCGCCCAGATAGACGACGCCACGATTACCGGACATGTTGCACCTCGCTGTTGTTGTTGGACTGGCTCTAGCGGTTCGAGCCTAGTCCTCGCGAAGCACGGCGTCTGTGGGGATGGCGTTTTTGGCCATGCCGAGGTCGCCCTGGCGGGTCGGCCTGGCGAACCCGTTCACGCCGCCGGTGCGGGCGGCGTGAACGGTCGGGGTCAGGCGGGCGCCAGGGCGGCGGCGCGGCGCTCGCGGCTGAGCAGGTAGCAGCCGATACCCACGCCCAGCAGGGCCAGCCCCATGACGTACCAGGCCGGGCCCAGCGGATGCTCCTTGAGCATCAGGGTGACGACCATGGGCGTCAGGCCGCCGAAGATGGCGTAGGCAACGTTGTAGGAGAACGACAGCCCCGAGAAGCGCACCTTGGGCGGAAAGGCCAGCACCATCACCCGCGGCACGCCGCCGATGACGCCGACCGCCGCACCGGCAAAGGCGTAGAGCGGGAACAGCCATTCCGGATGGACCTTCAGACCGGCATAGAGCGACCAGCTGGCCAGCGCCAGGATCAGGCCGCCGACGATGAACACCGGACCGCTGCCGAAGCGATCGGACAGGGCGCCGGAAACGATGCAGCCTAGGGTCAGGAAAACGATGGCCAGACTGTTGGCCTTGAGCGCCATGGCGGCGGAGAAGCCGTACTGGGTCTGCAGCAGGGTCGGGGTCATGAGGATGACCACCACGATGCCGGCGGTGAGCATCCAGGTCAGCAGCATGGACAGGATCACGCTGCTGCGATGGTCGCGCAGCACCGCCTTGAGCGGCACTTCCTCGGCCAGCGACTTGTGGATCGCCAGTTCGGCGAACACCGGCGTCTCGTGCAGCCAGCGGCGCAGGTAGACCGAGAACAGGCCGAAGACACCGCCGATGATGAAGGGGAAGCGCCAGGCGTAGTCGGTCACCTCCAGCGGAGTGAAGACGGTATTGATCAGGGTCGCCATCAGCGAGCCGAGCAGGATGCCGAAGGTGAGGCCGGCGGTCAGGGTGCCGCAGGCATAGCCGACGTGCTTGCCGGGGACGTGTTCGGAGACGAACACCCAGGCACCGGGCACCTCGCCGCCGATGGCCGCGCCCTGGATGATGCGCAGCACCAGCAGCAGGATCGGCGCGGCCACGCCGATCTGGGCGTAGGTGGGCATCAGGCCCATGCCCAGGGTCGGCAGCGCCATCATGAAGATGCTCAGGGTGAACATCTTCTTGCGCCCGAGCAGGTCACCGAAGTGGGCCATGATGATGCCGCCCAGCGGGCGTGCCAGGTAACCCGCGGCGAAGATGCCGAAGGTCTGCATCTGCCGCAGCCAGTCGGGCATGTCGGCGGGAAAGAACAGCTTCCCCACCACGGCGGCGAAGAAGACGAAGATGACGAAGTCGTAGAACTCCAGCGCACCGCCCAGGGCGGACAGCGAGAGGGTCTTATAGTCGTTGCGGCCCAGAGGGCGCGACGTGAGTGGCGCGGAGGCAGATTGCAGTTTCATCGAGGATCCCGGACAAGAGAGGAGCGCAAAGGAAATTCGGCCTCTGGCATCCCTCCGGGTGTAGCGGACAAGACGCGGCCCCGAGTGACCGTCCGCCTGGGCGGCTGGCAGGGATCGGGCGGGTCGCCGGATGGGCGCCGGACCTGCACCGCGCCGCCTGCGCTCTTGTGGAGCACGGCAGCAGCAGGTCTACCGATCATTACCTGATCATCGGACGTGCACGACCCTCTGGATTGCCTGGCCGTGCACGGTCTCCACGATAGCAAATCTGCAAGGAATTTCCGCTATTCATTCAGTGCCCATTCAGGGCTCATCTGCCGAGCTATGACTGTTCCATGCTGGTGCAAAAGCGGTCGAGCCGCCCTGCCCCAGGCGTTATACTGTAGCCCCCTAACGATCTCCCCAGAGAGATTGGCAGCATTCTTGCGTGCAGATGCTGAACGTTACCTACCTATCCGGGCTCCCGAGGGCCCTGTCATGATCGAAGAGCTCGAACAAGAAGATCCCATCCCCCAGGGCGACCTGGCCATGCAGATCACCGCTCTGCCCCGCGAGACCAACGGCTTCGGCGACATCTACGGCGGCTGGCTGGTGGCCCAGATGGACCTGGCCGGCAGCGCCATGGCCAGTCGCCTGGCGGCTGGCCGCGTGGCCACGGTGGCCATCGACCGCATGGCCTTCATGACGCCGGTGCCCGTGGGCGCACAGCTCTCCTTCTATACCAACACCCTGGAGGTGGGCCGTAGCTCCATCCAGATCCTCATCGAGGTCTGGAGCGATGATCCCCTGTCCAGCGAATGGAGCAAGGTGACCGAGGCGGTGTTCGTCTTTGTCGCCATTGATGGCAGCGGTCGCACCCGGCCGTTGCCCGCGCGGCGCTAGCCCGACCGCTAGGGCTCCTGAGCCAGCGGCGCCTCTCGGACCTTGGTCGGCCGTCCGTGGCGAATGCCTTCGACCTGCGCCAGCGCCTGCCGGACTTCGGCGGCGGTGGCCAGCAACCGATAATCGAGGGTGAAGTCACGTGTGCCGCCGGCTTCGATCCGCGGCACCAGCCCCAGCGCCCGCTGCTGGCTGCGGTTGTAGGAAAAGCTGGTGCCCGGTTCCAGGCCGGTGACATAGCCCTGGGCCTTGGCATCGGTGTTCTTCCACAGGGTGAAGACCGGCAGCTCCCGCACATTGAAGGCCAGCGCCACGCCCTGGTGGGCGCTGTGATCGTGCAGTACCGCCAGGCTGCGCCCCTGATCGTCGCCCCAGGGGTAGAGGTTGTAGACCGTCTCGCCATAGCCCGGCATAGGCGCGCGATAGGCCTGCCATTCCCCCAGCTCCTGGCGTGCCCGCGCATCGAAGGGTGACACCTCCCGCACCGGAGCGGCGAACCGGGAGCCCTCGCCGAGCAGCGGCGGACCGAAGTTGCTGTGATAGAGCACCTGGTACTCGGCGGTATGTGCCCCCTGGTTGGTCAGGCGGTCGTGCAGGGTGAAGCCGGTGGCCCCGGCCTGGGTCACCAGTTCGGTGTCGATGCGGAAGTTGGCCTGCTTGAAGGCCTCTTCGTGCAGCACGCCCCTGAGGCTGATGCGGTGTGGTGGCTGTTCGTCGATGGTCAGCACCACCTGGCTGGCCGGCAGGTAGCTGGCCCGGCCATGCAGGGTCAGCAGCTGCCCCCTGTCCATGCCCGGATGGCCGACCCACTCGAAGCCGGCGCGCGCCACCAGTTCGTTGAAGCCTTCCAGCCAGCCCAGGCCATTGCGGCTTTCCAGGTTGACGAAGGCCGGATTGACCACCTCGCGTACCGGGGAATCCCAGCCCAGTCGCAGGGTGCCGGCCTGGGCGCGCAGGACGTTCATGCCGCGGGTCGCCACCACGGTGAGTTGCATAGCGCCGGTATCGATCTCGATCAGCACCGAGCCCTCCTGGCGCCCGCCACTCAGGCGGTGCACGCCGACGGTAAAGGCCAGGCCATCGCGCAGACCCAGGCGATCGCTGCTGATGCTCCAGTTCTGCACCGGCTTATCGGAAGCGATGAGGGTGTATTCCCAGGCCGAAGCGCTGGCACTGGCAAGGAACAGGAGACAGCCAGACAACAGACAACAGACAACAGACAACAGACAACAGACAACAGACAACAGACAAGCACGGATCATGGAGTCCCCTTGGCAGCGCGATCGCCTTGAGTCTAGACCAGCCTGGGCCAGGCTGCAGACCCTGTTCCAGACACGTTCAGCGGCGCGAGACTTATTATTCCCGTATAGGTTTGTTCAAGGAAATCAAAGTAATGGGTAAAGACAACCTTTACCATTCAAACGATCGTTCGGTACTTGCCAGGGCAGCGATTTTTGCCGAGGATCGACTCGTCTCTACCACGGAGTGGACTCCATGAAACCTTCAGCCCTGTTCTTGTTGCTTGCCCTGGCGGGCGTTGCCCCAGCTTATGCGGGCAATACCGAAGCCGGACTCGGCGGCGCCGTAGGTGGTGTGCTCGGTACTCTGGTCGGCCAGCAGGTCGGCGGTAGCACCGGTGCGGCCATCGGTGCCGGCGTGGGAGGTGCAGCAGGTGGTGTACTGGGCGCGGACCGTCGCAATCGTACCGAGGCCGCCCTTGGCGGTGGCCTTGGCGCCGCTGGCGGTAACGTGATCGGCAATCGTGTCGGTGGCAGCACCGGCGGCCTGGTTGGCGCCGCCCTGGGTGGCGGTGCTGGCAGCGCCCTGGGCAACAACCTAGGCGACAGCGGCCGGGACGACCGCCGCTATCGCGACCATCCCGGCAGGGGCTGGAAGCATGCCAAGCACCGACATAGAGGTTGGGACCGCTAACTAAAACGCCCGGCATTGCCGGGCGTTTTCTTGTGCGCTCGAACCTACTGACCGAGATCGCGCAAGCGCTTGCCCTGCATCAGATTGCGCTCGATGCGCTCTAGGGTGACACCCTTGGTTTCCGGTACCAGCAGGAACACCAGGAAGATGAACACCACGTTCAGTCCGGCATAGATCCAGAAGGTAGTGCCCTGCCCCAAGGTGCCCAGCATGGTCAGGAAGGTGGCGCCGACGATCATGTTGGCGATCCAGTTGGTGAAGGTGGAGCAGCCGATACCGAAGTCGCGACCCTTGAGCGGCTGGACTTCCGAGCACAGGGTCCAGATCAGCGGACCGGCCGACATGGCGAAGCCGACGATGAAGATCAGCAGCATGATCACGGTAAAGGTCTGCTGACCATGGCTCAGGTTGCCCATGCCGAGCATGGTGCCGACCACGCCCAGACCCACGGCCATGACCACAAAGCCAGTGTAGAGGATGGGTTTGCGGCCCCACTTGTCGACCAGGAAGATGGCGATGAAGGTGGCCAGCACGTTGGTCAGACCTACCGCGGCGGTAAACCACATCTGGGCGGCGGTGTCGTAGCCCATGCCTTCGAAGATGCGCGGCGCGTAGTACATCACCACGTTCATGCCGGTGAACTGCTGCACCACCTGCAGGAGCACGCCCAGGCCCACCGAGCGGCGGAAGTTGGGATTCTCCTTGAACAGCGACCAGCCCTTTTGCGGGACCTTGAGCTGCTCTTCGATCTCGGCGACCTCTTGCTGGATGACCTTTTCGTCACCGCGCAGCCGGTGCAGGACCTTGATCGCTTCCTCGCGGCGACCCGCCATGATCAGCCAGCGCGGGCTGTCGGGCAGGGCGAAGACGCCGATCAGGAACAGCACCCCGGGGATGGCGATGATGCCGAGCATCCAGCGCCAGGCTTCGTAGTAGCTGAAGGCAGTGTTGGAGAGGAAAGCAATCAGGATGCCGGCGGTGATCATCAGCTGGTACAGCGAGATCATTGAGCCGCGGATG
This sequence comes from Pseudomonas aestiva, assembly GCF_039908605.1. NCBI lineage: Bacteria > Pseudomonadati > Pseudomonadota > Gammaproteobacteria > Pseudomonadales > Pseudomonadaceae > Pseudomonas > Pseudomonas aestiva. The sequence continues at coordinate 4,735,821 of NZ_CP150916.1, forward strand.
TTTTCCGGAGCGACCTCGGCCAGGTACAGCGGCGCGGTGAAGGACGCGATGCCGATGGCCAGGCCGAGTAGGAAGCGGGCGAAGATCAGCATGGTCGGCGAAGTGGCCAGGCCACAGAGGATCGAGCCGATCACGAACAGCACGGCGCCCAGCATCAGCGACTTCTTGCGACCCAGCTTGGCCGACAGCGAGCCGGCACCGAGGGCGCCCAGGGCAGCACCGGCCATCATGCTGGACACGATCCATTCGATCACCTGATCGGAGATCTGGAATTCCTGCTGGATGAATTTGGTGGCGCCGGAAATGACGCCGATGTCGAGACCGAACATCAGACCAGCCAGGGCGGCCATCAGGCAGGCGAAGATCGCCTTAGGCTGGGCCTTTTCGGTGACGTGACCATCGGCGTTGGTAGTGGTGTTGCTCATGACTGAGGCTCCTCGCTCGCCTTGTGGGCGATCTTGTTGTCGCGGGTCGTTCCGTATCCGCTTGTTACAGACCTGTCTAACGACCCTTGGTTCGGCCGGTGAGACGCCCTTACCAGAGCCGCGCGGGCTGGGCGTTCACATAGGTGGCATAGAGCGAACCGCCGCCGGTGATGAACAGACGATTGCCCTTGAGGCCGCCGAATTCGACGTTGGAGACGGTTTCCGGCAGGTGCAGGGTGGCCAGCGGCTGACCGCTCGGATTGAAGACCCGCACGCTGTTCTGCTCGGCCGAACCGGCCCAACTGCACCAGAGATTGCCGTCGCTGTCGACGCGGAAACCGTCGATCACGCCCTGCTCCTTGGCGTCGATCAGCACCTCGCCACCACTCAGAGTGCCGTCATCCTTCAGCGTGAAGGCGCGCAGGTGGTTGGGCTTGCCGGGATTGCCGCCGCCAGCGGTGTCGCTGATATAGAGCCGCTTGCCATCAGGCGCGAAGGCCAGGCCGTTGGGGCGGCCGAAATCCCCCGCCGCCACCGTGGCCTTGCCCTGGGGATCGATGCGATAGACGTTGGTGGGCAGCTCGAATTCGGCCTTGTGGCCCTCGTAGGCGCCGAGGATGCCGTAGCCCGGATCGGTGAACCAGATGGCGCCATCGGCGCCGACCACCACGTCGTTGGGCGCGTTCAGTGGTTTGCCGTCGAAGCGGTCGAGCAGCACCGTGACGCTGCCGTTCAACTCGCGGCGGGTGACGCGGCGGCTGTCGTGCTCGCAGCTGATCAGCCGGCCCTCGCGATCACGGGTGTGGCCGTTGGCGTTGTGGGACTGGTCGTCATAGACGCTGACGTGACCGTCGTCGGCGCTCCAGCGCATCACCCGGGCATTGGGGATGTCGCTGAACAGCAGGCAGCGCCAGTCAGCCATCCACACCGGCCCTTCGGTCCAGAGGCCACCGGACCAGAGGCGCTCGACGAAGGCATTGCCCAGGCGGCCCTTGAAGGCCTGGTCGTGGATCTCCCAGGCGGGATCGGGCATGACGATGGGCGGCTTGCCTTCCCAGTTGCGGGTGAGACCAAACTTGTCGTCGGCCAGGGCGCGACTGGCGACCAGACCGGCCGAGGCGGCCAGGGACACGCCAAGAAAGGTGCGGCGAGCGAGAGGCATGAGGAGACTCCTTTGTTGTCGTTATGGGTCCGGCAAGGCCGGTGGCAGAGCGCCTCCGCATCCAGGACGGGAGGCGCCTCCTGCGAGCGCTTCTTTAGTCGCCCTTATTCGGGCAGACGTTCCACCTTGCCTACCACCAGGCCATAGCAGAGGGCACCGATCAGCGCGGTCACGCCGATGAAGGCGATGGCCGGGGCGAAACTGCCGTCCTTGACCAAGAAGCCGATGACGATGGGCACGCAGATGGCCGAGAGGTTGCCGATGAAGTTGAACATCCCGCCGGTGAGGCCGATCAGTCGCTCCGGCGCCATGGCCGAAACCATCGACCAAGTGATGGAGGCCAGGCCGTTACCAAAGAAGGCCAGCGCCAGACAGGCGATGATCAGGGCGGGCGAGTCGACGAAGTTGGCGCCGACGATGCTGGTGGAGATCAGCAGGCCGCCAATGATCGGCAGTTTGCGCGCCAGACCCACGGAGGTGCCGCGGCGGACCAACCAGTCCGACAGCAGGCCCGAGCAGATCACGCCGAGGAAGGCAGCCAGAAACGGCAGCGAGGCGAGAAAGCCGGCCTTGATGAAGTCCATACCGCGGTATTTCACCAGGTAGGTGGGGAACCAGGTCAGGAAGAACCAGAGGGTAGAGTTGAGGCAGAACTGCCCGATGTAGATGCCCCAGAGCTTGCGTTTGTTGAGCACGCTCCAGAGGTCACGCCACTGGAAGGCGGCGCGGCTGCGATTCTTCTGCTCCAGATCGACCAAGCCACCGCCCTCCTGGATCAGCGCGACCTCGGCGGCATTGGCGCCACGGAAGTCCTTGGGCTCGCGATAGATCAGATACCAGACAGCCGCCCAGAGGATGCCGACGCCACCGGTGACGACAAAGACCATGTGCCAGCCAAAGGTCTGCTGCAGGTAGATCAGCACCGGGGTGAGAAAGGCCAGGCCGACGAACTGGCCGGAGGTGTAGAAGCCGATGGCGGTGGCCCGCTCGCGCTCGGGAAACCAAGTGGTGACCACCCGGTTGTTGATTGGATAGGCCGGTGCCTCCAGGGCGCCCACGGCGAGACGCAGGATGATCAGGCCGATGAAGCTGCCGACAAAACCTAGGCCGATGGTGGCCAGCGACCAGAGCGCAATGGCCACCGGGTAGAGGATGCGCGGGGCGACCTTGTCCACCAGCCAGCCGCCGGGGATCTGCATGGCGGCGTAGGTCCAGCCGAAGGCCGAGAGGATCAGCCCCATGTGCACCGGCTCGATGCCCAGGTCCTGGGCCAGGTGCGGGGCGGCGATGGAGAGGTTGCTGCGGTCGAGATAGTTGATCACCACGGTGACGAACAGCAGCGTCATGATGAAGAAGCGCGCCCGACTGGGCTTGGCCAGGGTCGGTGCGGACGTAGCCGCCGCCGGGGAGGCCTGGGTAGGGGTTGGCATGGCTCGGGTCCTGTAATTGACGTTGTGGCGAGCGTTGTTGCTGTCTGGGGTTCAGGGCGCCGCGGCGGCCCTCACCCTGGCCCTCTCCCAAGGGGAGAGGGGATGGTCAGTGCGGAGATCGAGTCCCGCGCTCCTGCTCTTGCCCCCTCTCCCCTCGGGAGAGGGTTGGGGTGAGGGGCCAGCGGTGTGTCTGGCCATTAACAGTGGCGTTGCTTTTCCCTCACCCTGGCCCTCTCCCAGAGGGAGAGGGGATGCGAGCGGCGGGGCCGTAGCTCCTGCTCTTGCCCCCTCTCCCTTGGGGAGAGGGCTGGGGTGAGGGAGCAGCGGCGCCAATCTTCGAAAGCAACGCGTCGCGAGCGCAGGCGGAGCAAGGCGAAAGCCGGTGAGCAAGCGGAGTGCACATCGAGTGCATGAGCATTTCGAACCGGCTTTCAACGCCGCTCCGGCAAGCGCAGCAGCGTTGAATCGAAGATTTACCACTCGGCGAAACTGCCGTCCTTGTGCCGCCAGATCGGATTGCGCCAGCGATGGCCGATGGCGGCCTGTTCCTTGACGAACTCCTCGTTGACCTCGACGCCCAGCCCAGGTCCCTGGGGGATCTTCACGTGGCCATCGGCGTAGTTGAACACCTCGGGATTCTTGATGTAGTCCAGCAGGTCGTTGCCCTGGTTGTAGTGGATGCCCAGGCTCTGCTCCTGGATGAAGGCGTTGTAGCAGTTGGCGTCCAGCTGCAGATTGACCGCCAGGGCGATGGGGCCGAGCGGACAATGCAGGGCGATGGCCACGTCATAGGCCTCGGCCATGTTGGCGATCTTGCGCGTCTCGGTGATGCCGCCGGCATGGGACGGATCGGGCTGCAGGATGTCGACGTAGCCTTCCTGGAGGATGCGCTTGAAGTCCCAGCGCGAATACAGTCGCTCGCCCAGGGCGATGGGCGTGTTGCTCATCAGGGCGATCTCCTTGAGCGCCTCGTGATGCTCGCTGAGCACCGGCTCCTCGATGAACATCAGGCGGAACTGCTCCAGCTCCTTCACCAGCACCTTGGCCATGGGCTTGTGCACCCGGCCATGGAAGTCCACGCCGATGCCGAAGTGCGGTCCGCAGGCGTCGCGGATGGCGGCGACGTTGGCGATCACCTGGTCGACCTTGTCGTAGGTGTCGACGAACTGCATCTCTTCGCTGGCGTTCATCTTGATGGCGGTGAACCCCTTGGCCTGGCGCTCCAGGGCCTGGGCCGCGGTCTCCGCCGGGCGGTCGCCACCGATCCAGGAATAGACGCGGATGCTGTCGCGCACCTGGCCGCCGAGCAATTCGTGCACCGGGACGCCCAGGGCCTTGCCCTTGATGTCCCACAAAGCCTGGTCGATGCCGGCCAGGGCGCTCATGTGGATGCCGCCGCCGCGATAGAAGCCGCCGCGATAGAGCACCGTCCAGTGGTCTTCGATGTTGCGCGGGTCCTTGCCGATCAGGTAGTCGGCCAGTTCCTCGACCGCCGCCGCCACGCTGTGGGCGCGGCCTTCCAGCACGGGTTCGCCCCAGCCGTGGATGCCCTCGTCGGTCTCGATCTTGAGAAAGCACCAGCGCGGCGGGACGACATAGGTGGTGAGTTTGGTGATCTTCATGGTGTGGGAATCTCGACAGTAATTATTGGAATCGAGGGATTGAGCAGCTCGCGGTCATGGCGGTTCGCCGCTGCGAACGCTCCTACAGGCTCTTGTAGGAGCGGTCCATGACCGCGAGCTTTAAGCGTTCTTTACCGCCCGCCACCCCGCCGCGAAGGCCTGGGCATTGGCGCTGACCTGGGCGACGCTCAGGCCCGGCTTGTACAGCGCCGAGCCGAGGCCGAAGCCGTTGGCGCCGGCGGCCACGTAGGGGCCCATGTTGTCCGGGGTGATGCCGCCCACTGGCAAGAGCGCCAGCTCTTTGGGAAACACCGCGCGCCAGGCCTTGACCACCGCCGGGCCGAGTTGCTCGGCGGGAAACAGCTTGAGGCTGTCGGCGCCGGCGTCGAGGGCGGCGAAACCTTCCGAGGGGGTGGCCACGCCCGGGGCACTGACCAGGCCGGCAGCCTTGCTGGCACGGATCACCGCCAGGTTGGCGTTGGGCGAGACGATCAGCCGGCCACCGGCGGCGTCCACCTCGGCCACCTGGGCCTCGGTGAGCACGGTGCCGGCGCCGATCAGGCAGCTTTCGCCCAGCTCCGCGGTCAGTCGGCGGATGCTCTCGAAGGGCTGCGGCGAGTTGAGCGGGATCTCGATGACGCGAAAGCCGGCGTCGTACAGGGCACGGCCGACCGCGACGATCTCGTCCGGGGTGACGCCGCGCAGGATGGCGATCAACGGCAGGTCCTTGAGATAGGGTTCAAGCATGGGAGTCTCCAGTGATGGGGAGCAGGCCGGCGGCCTGGGCCAGGCGCCAGAGCCCGGCCCGGGTGGCCTGCTCCAGCAGGCGGACCTGGTGGATATCGAACAGCGCCAGGGCGTCGCGATAGCGCTGGCAGAGCGCCGCGTCGCCGATCAGCACCAGGGGTGGGCAGGGGGCGCCCTTGAGGGCGGCGACCTGGCTGCGCAGCTCTTCGCCGATCAGCAGGCCGGACAGGTAGTCGAGGCTGTGCGCCGCGCCCAGCTCTCCGGCCAGCACCCGGCTGCGAGCGGTGAAGAGGCGGCCGAACAGGCCCTCGGCCCCGGCATCACGGGCGGTGACCAGGCCCAGGCGGAAGGCTTCGGCGCTGGCCTCGGGACCGGCTTCGGCAGCCGGTCGCCCGAGGATGGAATGCTCGCGCAGGACGGCGAACAGCTCGCCGGTCATGTAGGTGGCGAAGTCGGTCAGGCGACCGTCACGCACCCGCACCCACTTGCTGTGGGTGCCGGGCAGCACCAGCAGGGCTTCGGCGGCCAGGTCCGGCTCCAGTTCGAGGGCGCCGAACACCTGGGTTTCCTCGCCGCGCAGGACGTTGGGCAAGGCGCCGCGCTGCATCACCCCGGGGACCAGATGAAGCTCGCCGCAACCCGTGTCCAGGCGCAGCAGGCCGGCGGCCAGGCTGTGGACGTCGGCCGGGCAGTCGGCATAGGGCACCTCGCGCCAGCCGCCGCGGCTGCCGACCATGCCGCAGGCGATGGCGGGCAGGTCCGGCTGGGCCTCGCGCCAGTCGCCCACCAGGGTGCGATAGGCCGCGGCGAAGTCGCCATCCGGCACATGCATGATGCCCCAGGGGCGGCTGCGGGTTTCCAGCACGGCGCCCTGGGCGTCGAACAGCTGGGCCCGCAGGGACGAGGTGCCCCAGTCGAGGCCGATGAGGTGCGGGGTGGCGGTCATGCGGGACTCCAGCCGAGTTCGCGGGAAATGGCCCGGGCGCAGGCAGTGACCTCGGGCTGCAATTCATGCAGCCGCGCCTCGGGCATATAGGGGATGGCACTGGCCACGCTGAGGGCCGCGACGATGGCGCCGTCGGCGCCGCGGATGGGTGCGGCCACGCAGCGGATGCCCAGTTCGTTCTCTTCCAGATCAAGGGCATAGCCCTCGGCGGCGTGGCGCCGCAGCCGCGCGCAATAGTCCGCCCAAGGCAGGAAGTCCTCGCGCAGGCCGGGCTGGCCGGTCCGCCGGGCCACGCCTTCGCCGTAGAGGGCCTCCCACTCGCCCTCGGCGAGATCGAGCATCAGCGCCTTGCCGACCCCGGTCAGCGCCAGCGGCATGCGCAGGCCGACGCGAGATCTCATCTCCAGCCCCCGGCTGCCCGGCAGCTTGTCGAGATAGAGCACATCGCCGCCCTCGCGCACGCCGAGGTGCACGGTGTCGCCACAGTGCTGGGCCAGGCGTTGCAAATGGGGCCGGGCCACACCGGTCAGCGGCAGCTGCTCGCGGGCCTGGTAGCCGAGGGCGATGAGATGGCTGCCCAGGATCAGCCGCCCGCCGTCATGGCGCAGATAGCCTGCCTGGGTCAGGGCGGCGACCAGCCGATGGGTGGTGCTGCGCGTGCAGCCGATGGCGGCGCCGACCTGGGCCAGGCTGTCGGCCCCGGCGGCCACGGCTTCAAGCACGGCCAGACCGCGAAACAGGGCCTGGGCCCCGCTGGGCGCTTCGCCCTTATTGGAATTATTGTCGTTCATGGCCTTCACTCTAGAAGCCTCGCAGGGAAATCTCAATATGTGATACGTCATCCCATATTGTGGGATATAAGTTAGATATGACAGCCTTGTCACATAGCTGCAATATTGGCGCTATCTAATGCACGGCACATTGCAAGGACTCGAGAGGCAGAGCGCTCCATGACGGGTAAATCCATCCTGATCGTCGACGATGAGGCGCCCATTCGCGAGATGATCGCCGTGGCCCTGGAAATGGCGGGCTATGAATGCCTGGAGGCGGACAACAGCAAGGACGCCCACGCCCTGATCGTCGATCGCAAGCCCGATCTCATCCTGCTCGACTGGATGCTGCCCGGCACCTCCGGCCTGGAACTGGCCCGCCGCCTCAAGCGCGACGAGCTGACCGACGCCATCCCCATCATCATGCTCACGGCCAAGGGCGACGAGGACAATAAGGTTCAGGGCCTGGAAACCGGCGCCGACGACTACATCACCAAGCCCTTCTCGCCCCGCGAGCTGGTGGCGCGCCTGAAAGCCGTGCTGCGCCGCACTGGCCACATGGAGAGCGACGGTCCGCTGGAGGTCAATGGCCTGATCCTCGATCCGATCAGCCACCGGGTGACCATCGACGGCGCCCCCGCAGAGATGGGTCCCACCGAGTACCGGCTGCTGCAGTTCTTCATGACCCACCAGGAACGCGCCTACACCCGCGGCCAGTTGCTGGATCAGGTCTGGGGCGGCAACGTCTATGTCGAGGAGCGTACCGTGGACGTGCACATCCGCCGCCTGCGCAAGGCCCTCGGCGAAACCTACGAGAACCTGGTACAGACGGTGCGCGGCACCGGGTATCGCTTTTCCACCAAACTCTGACGCGGGATCACCGCCGCCGTGAACATCAACTGGCGCTCCCGTCTGGCCACCCAGCTGGCGACCGTGGTCGCCGGCTGCGCCCTGGCCGGCTGGCCCTTCGGCCATGTCGGCCTGGCGGTGGCCCTGGGACTGGCGGTCTATCTGGCGGTCACCCTCAGGCACCTGCTGCGCCTGCACGCCTGGCTGCTGAGCGAAGCCCCGGGCGCGCCGCCGGAAGCCGAGGGGCTATGGGGCGAGGTGCTCGACCGGCTCTATCGCCGCCAGCGCCACGAACAGCGTCAGCGCGAGGAATTGCTCGCCGTCATCGGCCGTGCCCAGGCCTCCACCGAGGCCCTGCGCGACGCCATCATCCTGGTGGATCGCCACGGCAACCTGGAGTGGTGGAATCGCGCCGCGGAAACCCTGCTCGGCCTGCGCCAGCCCCAGGACCTCGGCCAGCCCATCACCAACCTGGTGCGCCACCCGCGCTTTTCCGACTACTTTCTCGGTGGCGACTACGGCGAGCCGCTGGAACTGGCCTCGCCGCTCAACGACGATGAATACCTGCACATCCTGGTCACCCGCTTCGGCGAAGGCGATCGGCTGCTGCTGGTGCGCGACGTGACCCGCCTCCACCAGCTGGAACAGATGCGCAAGGATTTCGTCGCCAACGTCTCCCATGAATTGCGCACCCCGCTGACGGTCATCACCGGCTACCTGGAGACCCTGCTGGACAATGCCGACCACGCCACTCCGCGCTGGCGGCGGGCGCTGGGGCAGATGCAGCAGCAGGCCGGACGCATGCAGCACACCATCGACGACCTGCTGCTGCTGGCGCGCCTGGAAGCCACCGATTATCCCGCCGACAACCGCCCGGTGGTGCTGGAGCCGCTGCTCGCCTCCATCCTGCAGGATGGCCGCGCCCTGTCCGGCGCCGTGGGCCACCGCCTGAGCCTGGAGTGCGAACCGGGCCTGGCGCTGCTGGGCAGCGAGACCGAATTGCGCAGCTGCTTTTCCAACCTGGTGTTCAATGCCGTCAAGTACAGCCCCGAAGGCGGCGAGGTGCGGGTGCGCGCCTGGCAGGACGCCGAGGGCGCCCACGTCGCGGTGCAGGACAACGGCCCCGGCATCGACGCCCGCCACCTGCCGCGCCTGACCGAGCGCTTCTATCGCCTCGACGCCAGCCGCGCCTCCAGTACCGGCGGGACGGGCCTGGGCCTGGCCATCGTCAAGCACGTGCTGATCCGCCATCGTGGCGGCCTGGACATCCACAGCGTGCCCGGCGAGGGCAGCTGCTTCACCTGCGATTTCCAGCCCGAACAGATCGCCCAGCGCACCGCCGCCTCGGCCTGAGCCGTCCCCTCCCCGCCGTGCTATCGTCCGGCCATCCCGGTCACGGTCCCCTGTCATGCCTCCAGCCCTGCGCCTGCTGCCGGTCCTGCTGCTCGCCCTGCTCGGCTGCCTGCTGCTGGGCAGCCAGGCCTGGCATCGCGCCGAACAGGCGAGCCTGGCCGAGGCCAGCCTGCTCGGCCAGGAACAGCTGCGCCTGCATGCCAGCGGCCTGCAAACCCTGATCGACCGCTTTCGCGCCCTGCCGACGGTGCTGGCCCAGGACCCGGAGCTGATCGCCGCGCTCACCACCCCGCCCGATGCCGCCGCCACCGAGCGCCTCAATCTCAAGCTGGAGCGCCTGAACACGGCCGCCCAGTCCTCGACCCTGGAGCTGCTGGATCGCAGCGGCCTGGCCATCGGCGCCAGCAACTGGCGGCTGCCCACCAGCTATGTCGGCCACAACTACGGCTTCCGGCCCTATTTTCGCGAGACCCTCGCCGGCGGCAGCGGCCGCTTCTATGCCGTGGGGGTCACCACCGGCATTCCCGGCTATTTCCTCTCCCATGCGGTGCTGGACGCCCAGGAGCGCTTTCTCGGCGCGGTGGTGGTCAAGCTGGAATTCCCCGCCATCGAGGCCCGCTGGGGCGAGCATCCCGAGGTCCTGCTAGTGAGCGATGCGCGCGGCGTGGTCTTTGCCGCCAATCGCCCGGCCTGGCGCTATCGCCTGCTGCGCGAGCTGACCCCAGCCGAGCGCGCCGAACTGGCCACCACCCGCCAGTACGACAGGCGCACCCTGCAACCCCTGCCCTATCGCCAGCAGCTAGTGCTCGGCGAGCAGCGCCAGGTGGCCCACATCGAGGCTCCCGAAGGCAGCGCCGACTACCTCTGGGACAGCCTGCCGCTGCCCAGCGAAGGCTGGACCCTGCACCTGCTGCGGCCCACCCGCGACCTGCAGGGTGGCGGCCCGGGCGCGGCGCTGGCCGCCGCCTGCGCCTGGCTGCTGCTGGTCTGCGCCGGTCTCCTGTGGGCGCAACGGCGCCGCCTGCAGCGCCTGCGCCAGCGCAGTCGCCTGGAGCTGGAGCAACTGGTGGAGGCCCGCACCGCGGAACTCCGCACCGCCCAGGACGGCCTGGTGCAGGCCGCCAAGCTGGCCGCCCTGGGGCAGATGTCGGCGGCCCTGGTGCATGAACTCAACCAGCCGCTCACCGCCCAGCGCATGCACCTGGCGAGTCTGCGCCTGCTGCTGGATCACGGTCGGCTGGACGAAGCCCGCGCCGCCCTGGAACGCCTCGATGGCCTGCTGACCCGCATGAGCGGTCTCACCGGCCATCTCAAGACCTATGCGCGCAAGACCCCCGCCGGTCTGCGTGAACGGGTCGATCTGGCCCGGGTGGTGGACCAGGCGCTGGAATTGCTGGAGGCGCGCCGCGCCGAGCTGGCCGTGGAGCTGATCCTGGAGCTGCCGCGTCCGGCCTGGCTGCTGGGCGACCCCATCCGCCTGGAGCAGGTGCTGGTCAACCTGCTGCGCAACGCCCTGGACGCCGTGGCGGAGCGACCCCGACCGCAGGTCCGGGTCAGCCTCGCGCAGGAGGGCGAACACTGGTTGCTGGAGGTGGCCGACAACGGCGGCGGCATCGCCGCCGAGCACCTCGACCAGGTGTTCGATCCCTTCTTTACCACCAAGCCGGTCGGCGAAGGCCTCGGTCTGGGCCTGGCGGTCTCCTCGGCCATCGTCCAGGCCCAGGGCGGCAGCCTGACGGCCAGCAACGCTGTGGAGGGCGCGGTGTTCCAGCTGCGACTGCCTGCGGTGGCCGAAACCGGCTAGCGCCCACGCGGACTGCCGCACCGCTGAACCGGCGCTCAGTCGGGGACTCGACCGGCTGCCAACGTTCGGGCAAGGTAGCGGCGCACCGGCCGCGAGAGGACGCCCCCATGCAAGCCCAGGTCTATCTGGTCGACGACGAAGCCAGCATCCGCGAAGCGGTGCGCCAGTGGCTGGAGCTGTCGGGGCATCAGGTGCGGCTGTTCGCCCGCGGCGAGGACTGCCTGGCGGCAGTGACGCCGGATTTCGCCGGGGTGGTGGTCAGCGACGTGCGCATGCCCGGCATGGACGGCCTGGCCCTGCTGGGCCGGCTGCAGGCGCTGGATCCCGACCTGCCGGTGATCCTGCTCACCGCCCACGGCGATGTCGCCCTGGCGGTCAGCGCCATGCGCCAGGGCGCCTACGACTTCCTGGAAAAACCCTTCAGCCCCGAGGCCTTGCTCGGCGATCTCGGCCGCGCCCTGGAAAAGCGCCGGCTGGTGCTGGAGAACCGCCAGCTGCACCGACGGGTCGACGACCAGAGCGCCCTCGCCCGCCGGCTGCTCGGCGTCTCGCCCGGCCTCGTGCGCTTGCGCCAGCAGATCCTCGATCTGGCGCCGACACCGGTCAACGTGCTGCTGCGCGGCGAGACCGGCAGCGGCAAGGAACTGGTCGCCCGTTGCCTGCACGACTTCGGTCCCCGAGCCGGCAAGGCCTTCGTCGCGCTCAACTGCGCGGCCATTCCCGAGCAGCTGTTCGAGAGCGAGTTGTTCGGCCACGAGAGCGGCGCCTTCACCGGTGCCCAGGGCAAGCGCATCGGCAAGCTGGAATACGCCAACGGCGGCACCCTGTTTCTCGACGAGATCGAGAGCATGCCCCTGGCGCAGCAGGTCAAGCTGCTGCGCGTGTTGCAGGAGCAGCGCCTGGAGCGCCTCGGTTCCAACCAGAGCATCGACCTCGACCTGCGCATCGTCGCCGCCACCAAGCCGGACCTGCTGGAAGAGGCCCGCGCCGGGCGCTTTCGCGAGGACCTGGCCTACCGCCTCAACGTCGCCGAGCTGCACCTGCCGCCGTTGCGGGCGCGGCGCGAAGACATTCCGCTGCTGTTCGATCACTTTCTCGCCGAGGCCGGCGCCCGCCTGGGGCGCCCGGTCACCCCGCCCGGCGCGGCGCGGCTGGCCCAGTTGCTCGGTCACGGCTGGCCGGGCAATGTCCGTGAACTGGCCAACGCCGCCGAACGCGAGGTGCTCGGCCTGGGCACGCCGGCCGCGGCCCAGGGCCATTCCCTGGCCGATCAGCTGGAAGCCTTCGAGGCCCAGTGTCTGCGCGCGGCCCTGGCTCGCCATGGCGGCGAGATCAAGGCGGTGATGGACGAGTTGCAACTGCCGCGGCGCACCCTCAACGAGAAGATGCAGCGCCATGGTCTGGTGCGCGCCGACTTCCGCGACGACGACTGAGGCGCCATAGGCGGAAATCCGCTCATTGCTAGATGGGTTTCGGCGATCTTTCGCCGATCCCCGCTGAAAAACCCAGTCAGGACGCGGCTTCGTGACCTGGCACGCCCCCTGCTATAGCCCTTGTCGACGCCCCGAGCGCCCTAATAACAACGACAAGAGGAACATCCCTGTGGATAGCACCGCTACCCTCGCGGCCGGCCAGACCGCGCCCAAGACCACCTCGCAGCGCATCAAATCCATCTTCAGCGGTTCCGTCGGCAACCTGGTCGAATGGTACGACTGGTACGTCTACGCCGCCTTCTCGCTGTATTTCGCCAAGGCCTTCTTTCCCAAGGGCGACCAGACCGCCCAGCTGCTCAACGTCGCCGCCATCTTTGCCGTGGGCTTTCTCATGCGCCCCATCGGCGGCTGGCTGATGGGCCTCTATGCCGACAAGGCCGGCCGCAAGTCCGCGCTGATGGTCTCGGTGATCATGATGTGCGCCGGCTCGCTGATCATCGCCCTCACCCCCAGCTACACCACCATCGGTGTCGCCGCCCCCATCATGCTGGTGCTGGCGCGGCTGCTGCAGGGCCTTTCGGTCGGCGGTGAATACGGCACCTCCGCCACCTACCTGAGCGAGATGGCGACCAAGGAAAGCCGTGGTTTCTACTCCAGCTTCCAGTACGTCACCCTGATCTCCGGCCAGCTACTGGCCCTGGCCACCCTGATCGTGCTGCAACAGACCCTGACCGTCGAACAGCTGGAAAGCTGGGGCTGGCGCATTCCCTTCCTGATCGGCGCCGCCTGCGCCGTGACCGCGCTCTACCTGCGCCGCGGCATGGAAGAGACCAGCTCCTTCAAGAAGGCCGAGAAGTCCAAGGAATCCCTGATGCGCACCCTGGCACGCCACCCCAAGGAATTCCTCACCGTGGTCGGCCTGACCATGGGTGGTACCCTGGCCTTCTACACCTACACCACCTACATGCAGAAGTACCTGGTCAACTCGGTGGGCATGAGCAAGACCGACGCCACCTCCATCTCGGCGGCGACGCTGTTCCTGTTCATGCTGCTGCAGCCCGTCGTCGGCGCCCTCTCCGACCGCGTCGGCCGGCGCCCGGTGCTGATCGCCTTCGGCGTGCTCGGCACGCTGTTCACCTATCCGATCCTGACCGCCCTGGGTAGCGTCACCACCTGGTGGGGCGCCTTCGGCCTGATCATGGTGGCGCTGGTGATCGTCAGCTTCTACACCTCGATCAACGCCGTGGTGAAGGCCGAGCTGTTCCCCACCGAGATCCGCGCCCTGGGCGTCGGCCTGCCCTATGCGCTGACCGTGTCCATCTTCGGCGGCACCGCCGAATACCTGGCGCTGTGGTTCAAGAGCATCGGCATGGAAAGCGGCTACTACTGGTACGTGACCGGCTGCATCGCCTGCTCGCTGCTGGTCTACGTCTTCATGAAGGACACCCGCGATCACTCGCGCATCGTCCACGAATAACCGCTCGTCCCTGGGTGCGGGCCTCTCGGTCATTAGATTTGGCCGTCCGGCCCGCCCCCCTTTGCCTGGGCTTTGGGGCACGCCATCGTAGTGCCACCGGCAGCGCTCACAACGGTCATTTCGCTGGCCGCTGTGGCGAGTTCGCCCCCTCCTCCCAAGCCCCGGTTACACACTCATGGAAATCGACTACGGTCCCAGCTACGCCAAACTGGGTATCCAGTTTCAATACCAGTGGAGCACCCTGCTACGCGATGCCCTGAAGAAGCACGGCATCACCGACGCCCAGGCCAAGGCCATCTGCGGCGACTTCGCCTTCGATCTTTCCAAGCTCATCGACGAAGCCGAGATCAAGGCCGACGGCCTGTCCTATCGCCCGGTGATCGCCTTCACCGAGGACGAGGAAACCCTGCTGGTGCAGTCCGCCGAATTCGACTATCACGAAGCGGCCTATGCCACTGCCGCGGCGGCGTTCGAGAAGAAATAAGTCACGCGGGGCCTCGCGCCCCCACCCCGACCCTCTCCCACTGGGAGAGGGAGCGGTCTGGAGCGGTAGTGGGCTTCTCCTCCAGACGTGAGTCTCAATATTGTTCCAGTGTTACTGCGATAGTGATTCGCGACGCCCAGGCTAAGGCCAGCTCCAGCGACTGCACCTCCTGATCTCCACGCCGCCCTCAGCCAGGCTTGACCCTCGGCTTGCGCGCGCGCGTCGGCGCACCACCCGGCTTGGCTTTGGCCTTGGTCCCGCCGGTACGCCGCTTCTTCTTCCAGGGCGCGCCCTTGCCCGCCGGCGGCGGACCGCTGATGGTCAGGGTCAGGCCAAGACAGCGCTCAACCTGCTTGCCCATCCAGGCCGATTGCTTGGTGACGAATTCGGCCAGGCTCAATTCGCCTTCCTGCACCCGATCCAGCGCCTGCTCCCAGAGCGCCGTGGTGCCCGGATCGGCGATGGCCCGAGGCACGGCGTCGATCAGGCCGAAGGCCGCCGACGTCGCCGCCAGGGCCTTGCCCTGCTTGACCAGGTAGCCGCGGTCCAGCAGGCCCTGGATGATGCTGGCGCGGGTCGCCTCGGTGCCGATGCCGGTGGTGTCCTTGAGCTTCTGCTTGAGCGCCGGATCCTCCACCAGCTTGGCGACATTCTTCATCGCCTTGATCAGATCGCCTTCGGTGAAGGGCTTGGGCGGCTGGGTCAGCTGATCCTTGCAGCGCACCTCCACCACCGGATAGCACTCACCCTCGCGCAACTCGGGCAGCGCCTGGGGCGGCGGCGCCTCGCGGCCCTTGGGCGGCGTGAGCGACTCGGGCAAGGCGCGACGCCAGCCTGCTTCCACCAGCCGCTTGCCGGTGGCCCGCAGGCGTTCGCCGCCCGCCTCGAAGTCGGCCTGGGTGCGATCGAATTCGTGCTGCGGCAGGAACTGCGCCAGATAGCGGGCGCGGATCAGGCCATAGACATTGCGCTCCTGCGGACTCAAACGCCCCAGGTCGCGGGTCACCTGGGTCGGGATGATGCCGTGGTGGGCGCTGACCTTCGCATCATTCCAGGCCCGTGAGCGGCGACTGGCGTCCAGATGGTCGCGCAGGGGCGCGAGGCCGCTATCAGCGCTCAGCAAGGCGGCCAATAGCGCCGGTGCCTCGGCATGCTGGGACAGCGGCAGGTAGCCGCAATCGCTGCGCGGATAGGTGATCAGCTTGTACTTTTCGTAGAGCGCCTGGGCCACGTCCAGGGTTTGTTGGGCGCCGAGATTAAAACGTTTGGAGCAGACCTCCTGCAGGGTGCCCAGATCGAAGGGCAAGGGCGCTGCCTCGCGGATACGCTCGGTCTTGAGCTTGATCAGTCGCGCCTGCCCGGCCGCCTCGATGGCCTTCGCCGCCGCCTGGGCCACCTCGGGCTTTAGGCAGCGACCCTGGTCGTCACAGACGTCCTCTGGCGGCTGCCACTGCGCTTGGAAGCGACTACCCGAGGCGTCCAGGGTCGCCTCCACGGTCCAGAAGGGCACTGGCACGAAGGCGGCGATGGCGCGATCACGGTCCACCACCAGGCGCAGGGTCGGGGTCTGTACCCGCCCGACCGAGAGCACGCCTTGGTAGCCGGAGCGACGCCCCAGCAGGGTGAACAACCGGCTCATGTTCATGCCGATCAGCCAGTCGGCGCGCGAGCGTCCCAGGGCGGACTGATAGAGCCCATAGGTCTCGGCACCGGGTTTGAGCGCGGCCAGGGCGCGGCGGATGGAGACGTCATCCAGCGCCGACAGCCACAGCCGGCGAATCGGCCCCCGATAGCGGCAGTGCTCCACCAGCTCGCGGGCGATCATCTCGCCTTCGCGATCGGCGTCGGTGGCGATCACCAGTTCGCTGGCCTCGCCCAGCAGGCGCTTGACCGCCTTGAACTGGCTGCCAGTGGTCTTCTTGACCTGCAACTTCCACTGCTCGGGGACGATGGGCAGGTCGTCCAGCGACCAGCGCTTGTAGCGGGCGTCGTAGGCGTCCGGTGGCGCCGTTTCCAGCAGGTGGCCGATGCACCAGGTCACGGTCACGCCCTGCCCCTGCAGGCAGCCCTCGCCGCGGCGGCTGGCGCCGAGGACACGGGCGATGTCCTTGGCCTGGGAGGGTTTTTCGCAGAGATACAGCTGCATGGCGGACGTCGCACGAGGGGAATCGCCACAGGATGCAAAGCCTGCGCGAGTGGCGCAAGGCCTAATCTGTATATCCGTACAGAAAATGGCCTTTGCGCAAATTCGCCCAATAGGCCACAGCGCACTCAGGACGTGGATCACAGCTTGAACGGTGGCCGCCGCGGACGCGGAATCTTGCCGGTGCTGGACAGTCCTTGGGCTACGGCACTTTCGCCGTCTTTAGCCGAGCTCTGGGAGGCGTCAATGAACACTGTAGCTATGGATCGCGCCACGGCCGAGAGCACCGGCGCCGGAAATTTCGTCGACACCGCCAGCGGCCAGGCCCTGCGGGCCAGCATTGCGGCCATGCGCCGTACCACCAGCCAGGTGCAGCGCATCAACGATCAACTCTGGGAAGTCTGGCCCGACGGGCGTCGCAAGCTGCTGCTGCGCTAGGACCTTCCGCCCGACGCCCTAAGCGGGCGTCGGCGTCTCCAGCGCGGCCAGATAGGTCGCGACCTCGGCCTGGATCCAGGCGCTGAACCGCTCCTGCTTGTCCGCCGATTCGGCGCGCTCCGGCCAGACCAGCCAGTAGGCATAGGGATAGGGCGCCACCACCGGACTGAGCTGAACCAGGCGACCTTCGTCCAACGCGGCCTGCACCAGGCTGCGCCGCTCTAGCGCCAGCGTCTGTCCAAGGCGCAGCGCCTCCAGCACCACATTGGAGTCGTTCACGCTGATGCCGCGATTGGGCGCCGCTTCGCCCAGACCAGCCGTTTCGCCCCAGTGCTGCCAGGTTTCCTCCGTGTGCAACAGCGGCTGCGCGAGGGCCTCGTCCAGGCTGCGCGGCAGTTGCCCACCGTTGTAACCAGGCGCCGCTACCAGCAGCACATCGTCCTGGAACAGCCGCAACGCCGTCAGGCCATCCCACTGTCCCTCCCCCATGCGCACCCCGATATCCACCATGCCCTGGCGCAGATCCTGGAAATCCAGGCTGGTCTGGATGCGGATGCGATATTCCGGGTGCAGGGCGCGAAAACGTGGCAGTCGCGGCAGCAGCCAGTGGGTGGCGAAGGAGGGAAAGGTGGCGAACACCAGTTCGTTGCGCCGCGGGCGGGCCTGCAGGCGCCGGGTCGCCTCGCCCAGGTCGTCGAGCAGCTGGCGAACCTGCTCGGCATAGACCCGACCGTCGCCCGTGACCTCGATCCCGCGCCCCTGGCGCTCGAACAGCACCATGCCCAGCTGATGCTCCAGGCCCTTCACCTGCTGACTCACCGCGGCATGGGTGAGGTTCAGTTCGCTGGCGGCACGGGTCACGCTGCCCAGACGGGCAACCGCCTCGAAGCAACGTAGGGCATTCAGCGGCGGCACGCGCGACATGTAAGCCTTCCTTAACGATCCGGTCAGAATTTCTTGCTGGTGGCAGCTTCGCCGAATCCTTAATGTCTTGTCCAGAGCGGCACCCAGCGTGAAGCAAACGGCAAGGGTGACGTTCCACGTGAAACAGGATTCACTCTTTCTGACAGGACGCCCCATGCAACTCATCGGCATGCTCGACTCCCCCTATGTACGGCGAGTCGCGATCTCCCTTCGCCTGCTGGTGCTGCCCTTCGAACTGCGCCAGGTGTCGCTGTTTCGCGAGGTCGAGCGCTTTCGCAGCTTCAACCCGGTACTCAAGGCCCCCACGCTGATCTGCCTGGACGGTCAGCGGTTGATGGATTCGTCGCTGATTCTGGACTATGCCCAGCATCTCGCCTGCGGCAGTCGGCAATTGCGGCCGAGCGGCCATGCGGCCCGGGCGACCGCCCTCGGTCGCAGCGGCCTGGCCCTGGCCCTGTCGGAGAAGGCGGTGCAACTGGTGTACGAGCGTGACCTGCGGCCGGAGGAGAAGCGACATGCACCCTGGCAGCAGCGCGTGGAAGGGCAGTTGCGCGCGGCCTGTGGCGCCCTGGACAAGGCCTGGCTGGGCCCGCGTCCACCGCTGGGTGAAGACAGTATTGGCCAGGACGCCATCGACACGGCCGTGGCCTGGACCTTCCTGCACTTCGCCCTACCGGGGCTGATCGAGCGGCGCAATTACCCGACGCTGGAGGCCCTGGCCGCCGAAGCGGAGGCCCTGTCGGTGTTCCGGGATTATCCGGTGGCTTGAGGGGCCGTTGGGCTTCGCTTCGCTCAACCCAACCTAAGAGAGCATGGCCGTAGGTTGGGGTGAGCAACGCGAAGCCCAACACGCAGATCAACCGCGGTAATACCGCTGCGGCACGAAGGGGGTCTTGGCGACCTTGACCGGCACCTGCTTGCCGCGCACCACGGCGAACAGCTGGGTATCCAGGGCGGCGAAGTCGCTGTCGACATAACCCATGGCCACTGGCGCACCCAGGGTCGGGCCGAAGCCGCCACTGGTGACACGGCCGATACTGGCGCCGCTGGCATCCACCAGCTCCGCGCCTTCGCGCACCGGCACCCGCTCCTGCACCAGCAGACCGACGCGCTTGCGGCTCACGCCCTCACGCTGCTCGGTGAAGATACGCTCGGCACCGGGGAAACCGCCGGCGCGACCGTTGCCTTCACGACGCACCTTGGACAGCGCCCACCCCAGGTTGGCCATCACCGGCGTGGTGCCGGCATCCATGTCATGGCCATAGAGGCACAGACCGGCTTCCAGGCGCAGGGAGTCGCGCGCGCCCAAGCCGATGGCCTCGACTTCCGGCTCGGCCAGCAGCTGGCGTGCCAGGGCTTCGGCGGCAGCGCTCGGCACCGAGATCTCGTAGCCGTCTTCGCCCGTGTAGCCACTGCGGCTGACGATGCAGGGCTGGTCCAGCAGCTTGACGCGGCGCACCTGCATGAAGGTCATCTCGGCCACCTCCGGCGCCAGGCGCGCCAACACCGCGGCAGCGGCGGGACCTTGCAGGGCCAGCAGGGCGCGATCGAATTGCGGCAGCACCTGGCAGCGATCGCCCAGGTGCTTTTCCAGGTGGGCGAGGTCGGCTTCCTTGCAGGCGGCATTGACCACCAGGTAGAGGCAGTCACCCAGGTTGGCGACCATGAGGTCGTCGAGGATGCCGCCGTTGTCGTCGGTCAGCAGGGCATAGCGCTGCATGCCGCTGGGCAGGTCGATGATGTCGACCGGTACCAGGGTCTCCAGCGCCTCGGCGGCTTCCTCGCCTTCGAGCATGACCTGGCCCATGTGGGACACATCGAACAACCCGGCCTGGGCGCGGGTGTGCTGGTGCTCCTTGAGCACGCCGAGCGGGTATTGCACCGGCATCTCGTAGCCGGCGAAGGGCACCATGCGGGCGCCGAGTTCCAGGTGCAGGGCGTGCAGCGAAGTCTTGAGCAGGGACATGGTGGGGCTCCGTGTCGGGTGGCGGCTTGCTCACTCCTGGCAAGAGGAGCGAGCAAGCGCTGAACTGTCGGGTCGCAACGTCTAACGCGATCGCCACCTCGGCCCTCTCCCAGGGGAAGAGAGCCGAGGGTGAGGGCCTAGGCCTCGCCGTAGGCTTCGATCGGCGGGCAGGAGCAGACCAGGTTGCGATCGCCATAGACGTTGTCGATGCGCGCCACCGGCGGCCAGTACTTGCCGTCCACCAGGCTTGGCAGCGGGAAGACCGCCTGCTCGCGGCTGTAGGGGTGGGTCCACTCGCCCGCCAGTTCGCGCGCGGTATGAGGCGCATTCTTCAGCGGGTTGTCCTGGGGATCCAGGGTGCCGGCTTCCAGGGCGCGGATCTCTTCGCGGATGGCGATCATGGCGTCGCAGAAGCGATCCAGTTCCTGCTTGGACTCGCTCTCGGTGGGCTCGATCATCAGGGTGCCGGCCACTGGGAAGGACATGGTCGGGGCATGGAAACCGAAGTCGATCAGGCGCTTGGCCACGTCGTCCACGGTCACGCCGCTGCTGTCCTTGAGCGGACGCAGGTCGAGGATGCACTCGTGGGCCACCAGGCCACCGGTGCCGCTGTAGAGCACCGGATAGTGCTCTTCCAGCCGGCGGGCGATGTAGTTGGCGCTGAGGATGGCGATTTGTGAGGCGCGGGTCAGACCGGCGCTGCCCATCATCTTCAGGTACATCCAGGAGATCGGCAGGATGCTGGCGCTGCCGTAGGGCGCCGCGCAGACCGCGCCTTCCTTGCGTTCCAGCCGGGCATGGCCGGGCAGGAAGGGCGCCAGGTGCGCTTTGACGCCAATGGGGCCGACGCCCGGACCGCCGCCGCCGTGGGGGATGCAGAAGGTCTTGTGCAGATTGAGGTGGGAGACGTCGCCGCCGAATTGGCCCGGGGCGCAGAGACCGACCATGGCGTTCATGTTGGCGCCGTCGATATAGACCTGGCCACCGTGGTCATGGACCACCTGGCAGATCTCGCGGATGGCCTCTTCGAACACCCCGTGGGTGGACGGATAGGTGATCATCAGCGCGGCCAGGCGCTCGCTGTGCTGCTCGGCCTTGGCGCGCAGGTCGTCGAGATCGACGTTGCCGCGCTTGTCGCAGGCCACCACCACCACGCGCATGTCGACCATGCTGGCGGTGGCCGGGTTGGTGCCGTGCGCCGACGCCGGGATCAGGCAGACGTCGCGCTCACTCTCACCACGGCTCGCGTGATAGGCACGGATGGCCAGCAGGCCGGCGTACTCGCCCTGGGAGCCGGCGTTGGGCTGCAGGGAGACGGCGTCATAGCCGGTGGCGGCGCAGAGCATGGCTTCCAGCTCGGTGGTGAGCTGGGCATAGCCCTCGGCCTGGTCGGCCGGGGCGAAGGGGTGGATACCGCCGAACTCGGCCCAGGTGACCGGGATCATCTCGCTGGCGGCGTTGAGCTTCATGGTGCAGGAGCCCAGCGGGATCATGGTGCGATCCAGCGCCAGGTCCTTGTCCGCCAGCTTGCGCAGGTAGCGCATCAGCTCGGTCTCGGACCTGTGGCTGGCGAACACCGGATGGGTCAGGAAGGCCGACTGGCGCTGCAGCGCCGCGGGCACTTCCACGCCCTGGGCATCGCCCAGCTCGGCGACCTGGGGTGCGGGCTTGCCGTCGGCCAGGATCTCCAGCAGTGCCTGGACGTCGGCCAGGGTGCTGGTCTCGTCCAGGGACACACCCAGCGCCTCGGCGCTGACGTCGCGCAGGTTGTAGCCACGGGCACGGGCGGCCTCGTGCAGGGCAGCGGTGCGCGCGCCGAACACCAGGGTCAGGGTGTCGAAGGCGGTGTGCTGGGTCTCGTGGCCTAGGCGCTGCAGGCCGGCGGCCAGCAGGCTGGTGAGGCGCTGCACCCGGGTGGCGATGCGGGTCAGGCCTTCGGGACCGTGGTAGACCGCGTACATGCTGGCGATGTTGGCCAGCAGTACCTGGGCGGTGCAGATGTTGCTGGTAGCCTTCTCGCGGCGGATGTGCTGCTCGCGGGTCTGCAGCGCCAGGCGATAGGCCGGGTTGCCGTGGCGGTCGATGGAGACGCCGACGACACGACCGGGCATGTCGCGCTTGTACTTGTCCTGCGTGGCGAAGTACGCCGCGTGCGGACCGCCGAAACCGAGCGGTACGCCAAAGCGCTGGGCGGTGCCGATGGCCACGTCCGCGCCCAGCTCGCCGGGCGGGGTGAGCAGGGTCAGCGCCAGCAGGTCGGCGGCCATGGCCACCAGGGCACCGGCGGCCTGGAAGGCCTGGATGCTCTCCCGGTAGTCACGGATCTCGCCGGTGGTCATGGGGTACTGGAACAGCGCACCAAAGAAGCGGCCGTGGTCCTCGATCTCGGTTTCCACGCCCACCACCACCTCGATGCCCAGGGGCTCGGCGCGGGTACGCAGGACGTCCAGGGTCTGCGGATGGCAATGCACGGATGCGAAGAAGGCGCTGGCCTTGTTTTTCGCCAGGCGTTTGCAGAAGGTCATGGCCTCGGCGGCGGCGGTGCCCTCGTCCAGCAGCGAGGCGTTGGCCACCGGCATGCCGGTGAGATCGCCTATCAGCGTCTGGAAGTTGAGCAACGCCTCTAGGCGACCCTGGGAGATCTCCGGCTGGTAGGGGGTGTAGGCGGTGTACCAGGCCGGATTTTCCAGCAGGTTGCGCAGGATCGGCGCCGGGGTGTGGGTGTTGTAGTAGCCCTGGCCGATCAGGCTCTTGAGCAGGCGATTCTTGCCGGCGATGGTGCGCAGCTCGGCCAGGGCGTCGGCTTCGGACAGCCCGGCGGGCAGGTCCAGCACGCTGGTGCCCTTGATGCTCTCGGGGATCACCTGGGCGGTCATGGCGTCCAGGGACTCGTACCCGAGCAGATTCAGCATGGCGATCTCGTCCAGCTCGCGCGGACCGATGTGGCGCGGGACGAATTCGTCGGCGGTGCTGAGGGTGTCGTGCAGCGACATGGCGGTCTTACCCCTTGATCAGTTGCTGATAGGCGGCTTCGTCGAGCAGCGCGGCGAAGGCTTCGGCATTGGCGGGCTGGAAGCGGAAGAACCAGCCGGCGTTCAGCGGATCGCTGTTGATGGTCTCGGGCGCATCGTTGAGCGCCTCGTTGACTGCCAGGACCTCGCCCGCCAGCGGCATGGTGATGTTGCTGGCGGCCTTGACCGACTCCAGCACCGCCACCTCATCACCCTGGGCGTAGCTGCGCAGCTCCGGCAGTTGCACGAAGACCAGGTCGCCGAGCGAGTCCTGAGCATAGTCGGTGATGCCGACGGTGATGCTGCCATCGGCTTCCTGACGCAGCCATTCGTGTTCTTCGGTATAGCGCAGACTCATTACCAGACTCCTGCGGACCTTTGTCCTGATGGATAGATAGGTCTGGTGGTGCAAGGGTGATGCCAGGAGTGAAGGCCAGTGTTTTCAAGGGGTTAGCTAAAGAACCCGCATTGCGCTGTAGCGAAATCGTTACAATTGACCCGCTACCCCACTACAGCCGTATCGATTAACAAACGACGTATCGAAATCGTTACGACATTAGCTATGCTCCTAGGCCTGACAGCTGGGCTGTACGCTATGGAGCAGGCTGCTCCTTATTCATGTGATGCAGACAAAGGCGGATCGAGCGTCTTGCTCGCTAATTCCCTATAGCGGTAACCCAGTCTTCGACACGCAAGCCTGGCACTCGGTCAAACTCGCGACGGTTATTGGTGACCACGATCAGGCCCATGGAGCGCGCATGTCCCGCGATCATCTGATCGTAGGGACCGATTTGCTGATCTAGTCTGGCTAATTCGGCACGCAACTGCCCGGTGTGCGCCGCGGCTTCGTGACCGTACTTCAACACCTCTAGACGCGCGGCGAAGCCTTCGATCACCGCCAGGTTACGCTCCGGGCTGGAGGACTTTTCCGCACCGTAGATCAGCTCCATCAGGGTGATCGTACTGATGCACAACTGTCCTTGGTGCCGAGTGAAGGCCTCGCGAACCGACACCGGTCGGTTCTTGATGGTGAAGATGCAGGTATTGGTGTCGAGCATGAACTTGAGCATTAGAAGCCTTCGCGCTCCTGCTCGGCGGGCTGGTCCCGTTCCGCCATGAAATCCGCTGTGACACCCTCTCCCTCGAACCAGGAATCCCAGGATTCCCCAGCCGGGGTAATGATCCTCGTGCGGCCGACAGCAACCACATCGACGCGCTTCACATCTTCGGGCAGGGCAACCGCCTTTGGCAGTCTCACCGCCTGACTGCGATTGCTTTGAAATACGGCACCTTGATCCACGATCGGCCTCCTGGGATATATCAGGTGTATATCCCATATTAGGGAAGAGGCTGGATCTGTCAATCGGCACGCTCTCGACCCTAGGCGACACGGCTGGTATAGCGCTCTCCGCGCGAATGGCACCTGGCGAAGCCTGAGCAAGAACGCCGGAGGTGGAAACGTCACCTGAGCCCGGGGCCAGATTCGGACAAGAGCACCCAACGCGAACTTCCGCCCCGCTTCGTCGGACCAAGAAGGCACAACAAGACCTCTGCCAAGCGGCTTTGCCCTCTCCCATCCTTGTCTGGAGTCTTTGTCATGGCTGTGAAAACCGTTGCCGATCTGCTCGTCGCCACCCTCGAAGCCGCTGGTGTGGACACCATCTGGGGCCTGCCGGGCGATTCGCTCAACGGCCTCACCGAAAGCCTGCGCAAGCGCGACCGTATCCGCTGGCGCGGCGTGCGGCATGAAGAAGCCGCGGCCTTCGCGGCCAGCGCCGCCGCCGACACCAGCGGGCGCCTGGCGGTCTGCGCCGGCTCCTGCGGCCCGGGCAACCTGCACCTGATCAATGGCCTGTTCGACGCCCAGCGCAGCGGTGCGCCGGTGCTGGCCATCGCCGCCCAGATTCCCTCCAGCGAGATCGGTCTGGGCTACTTCCAGGAGACCCACCCGGAGCGCCTGTTCCGCGACTGCAGCGACTTCTGCGAGGTGGTCTCCCATCCCGAGCAGCTGCCGCGCATCCTGGAAACCGCCATGCGCTCGGCCATCCTCAACCGTTCGGTGTCGGTGGTGGTGATTCCCGGCGACGTAGCCCTGGCCGAGGCGCCGATCAAGGAAGCCCAGTGGAGCGAGCCGGTGCGTCCGGTGGTGGTGCCGCCCGAGGCCGAACTGGATGCCCTGGCCGAATTGCTGGCCGGTGAAAAGCGCATCACCCTGCTCTGCGGCGCCGGTTGCGCCGGTGCCCATGCCCAGGTGGTGGCCCTGGCCGAGCGGCTGCAGGCTCCGGTGGTCCATGCCCTGCGCGGCAAGGCCCATATCGAGTATTCGAATCCCTATGGCGTGGGCATGACCGGGCTGATCGGCTTTTCCTCCGGCTATCACGCGCTCAAGGAGTGTGACCTGCTGCTGATGCTGGGCAGCAACTTCCCCTATCGCAACTTCTTCCCGGACCACGGCCGGGTGGTGCAGATCGACGTGCGCGGTGCCCACCTGGGCGTCCGCACTCCCCTGCTCAAGGGCCTGGTGGGCGATGTCCGTGCCACCTTGGACGCCCTCTTGCCGCGGCTCAAGCCCAACGGCCACGGCCGCTTCCTGGAAAAGGCCCAGCAGCACTACCGCAAGACCCGCGCCGAGCTGGACGAACTGGCTACCGCTACGGCCGATGGCGAGCCGCTGCATCCGCAGTATGTCACCACCCGCGTCAGCGAACTGGCCGCGGCGGACGCTCTCTTCACCTGCGACGTCGGCACGCCCACGGTGTGGGCCGCACGTTATCTGGCGATGAATTTCGAACGCAAGCTGGCCGGCTCCTTCAGCCACGGCTCCATGGCCAACGCCCTGCCCCAGGCCATGGGTCTGCAGGCGGCCTATCCCGGGCGACAGGTGGTGGCCCTGGCCGGCGACGGTGGGTTGTCCATGCTGCTGGGCGAACTGGCGACCCTGGCCAGCGAAAAGCTGCCGGTCAAGGTCATCGTCTACGACAACGCTTCCCTGGGCTTCGTCGCGATGGAGATGAAGGCCGCCGGCATGATTGATGAGACTACGGACCTTGGTGGCGTCAACTTTGCCCAGGTAGCCGAGGCCTGCGGCGTGCGCGGCTGGAAAGTGGAGTCGGCCAGTCTGCTCGACGCCACCCTGGAAGAGGCCTTCGCCCATCCCGGTCCGGCGCTGGTGGACGTGCGCATCGCCAAGCAGGAGCTGTCGCTGCCACCGAAGATCGAGGCCGCCCAGGCCAAGGGCTTCAGCCTCTACATGCTGCGCGCGGTGATGAGTGGTCGCGGCAGCGAGGTGGTGGATCTGGCCAAGACCAACGTGCTGCGCTGATCCGGACGCCCGCGGCGTTCAGCGCCGCGGGATGCCGTAACGCCGCAGGCGCATGGCGATGGCCGAGTGGGATGTCTGCAGGCGCGCGGCCAGCTGGCGACTGGACGGATACTGCGGATAGAGCCGCTCCAGCAGCGCCGCCTCGTAGCCCTGGACGGCGGCCTCCAGGGTGCTGACCTCGGTCTCGACCTGGCCGGCCACCGCGGTGCCGGCCAGGTCGAGGTCGTCGACGTCGATCTGGCCACTCTCGCTGATGGCGGCGGCGCGAAAGAGGATGTTCTGCAATTGCCGTACGTTGCCCGGCCAGGCGTTGCCCAGCAGCACGCCATAGGTGGCCGGGGCCAGGCGACACGGCGGCCGACCGATCTGGGCGCAGGCCTGCTGCAGGAAGTGCCGCGCCAGCAGCAGGATGTCCTGGCCACGCTCGCGCAACGCCGGCACCTGCAGGCTGAGCACATTGAGGCGATAGAAGAGGTCTTCGCGAAAGGTGCCGGCCGCGACCATGGCCTGCAGATCGCGATGGGTGGCGGCGAGAATGCGCACATTGACCTTGGTTTCCTGGGCCCCGCCAACGCGGCGAAACGTGCCATCCGAGAGGAACCGCAGCAACTTGGCCTGCAGATAGGGCGACATTTCCCCGACCTCATCCAGAAACACCGTGCCCTGGTCGGCCAGCTCCAGCAGGCCCGGCTTGCCGCCGCGCTGGGCGCCGGTGAAGGCGCCCGGGGCATAGCCGAACAGTTCGCTCTCGGCCAGGCTCTCCGGCAGGGCCGCGCAGTTCAGCGCCAGAAAGGGCGCCTCGCGGCGGGCGCTGGCGGCGTGGCAAGCACGCGCGACCAGTTCCTTGCCGGTGCCGGTCTCGCCGAGGATGAGCAACGGCGCCTCTAGGGCCGCCAATCGCTGGGCCCGGGCCTTAAGGGTGCGGATGGCGGCGCAGTCGCCGAGCAGCGAATCGAAGCCTTCGGGGGTGTCATGGCGCAGCGCCGAGAGGCGGCCGCCGATGCGACTGGGCGCATAGAGGGTCAGCAGCCCGCCGGCCAGTCCGCCTACGGGTTCGCCGATGGGGGTGGCGTCCAGCAGCAGCGCCTGGCCGCGCAGCACCACTTCGCGCAACGGCAGGCGAAAGCCCTGGTCCAGCAGTTCAGTGGGCAATTCGCTGTCGTTGAAGAGTTCGGCCAGGGTATTGCCGGCGCCTTCGCCCGCCAGGGCGGCAAAGGCCGGATTGGCCAGCAGGATACGGCCTTCGCCGTCCACCGCCAGCACCGGGTCGGCCATGGCGGCGAGCAAGGCGTCGAGCTGCAGTGAACGCCGCTGGCCGGGCAGGATGTCCACCACCCGCACCGCCTCGACCCCCACCACGGTGAGCAAGGCGGCGCGCAACTCCTCCAGCACCGCCGCGCTCAGGGTCGGCGCATCGATGTAGACGTTGGGGGGCACCATCTCCACGGCGTCCAGGTTGAGATTGCGCGCACCGAGCAATGCCAGGACTTCCTGGGTGATGCCGACACGATCGATGAACGACACATGGATACGCATGGAAACCCTGGGGTCTGAAAGCGAAAGGGCTAATGCTACCCAAATGCTCGGGGTAGAATCATTTCTCATTTACCAGGCGGGACCGCCATGACCCATAAAGACCCTCTTCTGCTCGATCAGCAGCTGTGCTTCGCGCTTTACTCCACCTCGCTGGCCATGACCAAGGTGTACAAGCCGCTGCTCGAGGAGGTGGGCCTGACCTACCCGCAGTACCTGATGATGCTGGTGCTCTGGGAAAACGACCGTCTGCCGCTTAAGGAGCTGGCGCGTCGGCTGCACCAGGATTCCGGCGCCCTCACCCCGGTGCTAAAGCGCCTGGAAGCTGAGGGCTACGTGACCCGGCAACGCAATGCCGAGGACGAGCGTAACCTGTCCATCGAGCTGACCGAGTCTGGCCGAAACCTGCGCGAGCGGGCGCGGAAGATCAACAGCACTATCAGCGGCTACTGCGCTCTGGGTGACGCGGAAATGACCCGGCTGCGCGAAAATCTGATGACCCTGCGCGCCAAGCTGGAACGTTGATCCTCGCCGACCGCTGCCATTGGTCGGCTGCCTCCGAAAATATATTTGCGCGATAACTAATATCGCGATAACTTAAGTCCGTACCCGGGCCAGCCTTTCGGTAACGGCCCAAGCATACAGTTATCGCGATACGTAAATAGGAGCACGCCATGAACATCCTCTATACCGCTTCCGCAACCAGTACCGGTGGCCGCGACGGCCGTTCCATCAGCAGCGACAAGGCCCTGGACGTGCAGCTGTCCACGCCAAAGGAGCTGGGCGGCGCCGGTGGTGCCGGCACCAACCCCGAGCAGCTCTTCGCCGCCGGCTACTCGGCCTGCTTCATCGGCGCGCTCAAATTCGTCGGCGCCAAGGAAAAGATCGCCGTGCCGGCTGACGTCAGCGTGACCGCCCAGGTCGGCATCGGCCCGATCCCCACCGGCTTCGCCCTGGACGTCGAGCTCGTCGTCAGCCTGCCGGGCCTGGAGCGCGCCGTGGCCGAAGACCTGGTCGAGAAAGCCCACCTGGTCTGCCCCTACTCCAACGCCACCCGCGGCAACGTGGACGTGCGCCTGACCCTGGCCTAAGGGTCGCGGCACCCCAGGCGCCTCAGCCGAGGCGCCCGGCCTTTCCCGTTCGAGGAGTCATCTGTCATGCGTACCGTCTCTCGTTTGCTTGGCCTGTCCGCACTCACCCTGGCCCTGGGCAGCGCCTTCGCCGCGCCCCAGCCCGATCCCGCCCTGGAGCGCACCACCCAGGGCTTCGTCGATGCCCTGAACGGCAGCGGTGGCCAACCGCTGGAAACCCTGAGCCCCAAGGACGCCCGCGCGGTGCTGTCCGGCGCCCAGTCCGGCGTCAAGGTCGACCTCTCGGGGGTCAAGACCAGCGAAAAGACCATCCAGGTCGACGGCAAGCCGCTGCAGCTGACCATCGTCCGCCCGGCCAACGCCAAGGGGCAGACGCCAGCCTTCATGTTCTTCCACGGTGGCGGCTGGGTCTTGGGTGACTTCCCCACCCACCAGCGGCTGGTGCGTGACCTAGTGGTGGCCTCCGGTGCCACGGCGGTGTTCGTCAATTACACTCCGAGCCCGGAAGCCCACTTCCCGGTGGCCATCAACCAGGCCTATGCCGCGACGAAATGGGTCGCCGAGCATGGCAAGGAGATCGACGTCGACGGCAGCCGCCTGGCGGTGGCCGGCAACAGCGTCGGCGGCAACATGGCCGCGGTGGTCAGCCTGATGGCCAAGGACAAGGGCACGCCCACGCTGCGTTACCAGGTGCTGTTCTGGCCGGTGACCGATGCCAGCTTCGACAATGGCTCCTACCAGACCTACGCCGAGGGCCGCTTCCTCACCCGCAACATGATGAAGTGGTTCTGGGACAACTACACCACCAGCGAAACCGAGCGCGCCAACATCTATGCCTCGCCGTTGCGGGCCAGCGAGGCCCAGCTCAAGGGCCTGCCGCCGGCGCTGGTGCAGACCGCCGAGAACGATGTGCTACGTGACGAAGGCGAGGCCTATGCGCGCAAGCTCAACGCGGCCGGTGTCGATGTCGTGCAGGTGCGCTACAACGGCATGATCCACGATTATGGCCTGCTCAACGTCCTGGCCAAGGTACCTGAGGTTCAGGCCTCCCTTGCCCAGGCTGGCCAGTTGCTCAAGCGGCATCTGCAGTAAGGCTCCAGGCGGTAACCCGGGTGGCTTCTGCAGAGAAGCCACCTTTTTTCCTTCAGGCCTGCTCCCCCAGCGCGGCGAAGCGCTCCGCCAGCCAGCCATGCAGCTGCCGCACGGCGGGTGAAAATTGCCGCCGGTGCGGGCAGAACAGTTGCAGCGGCAGGGCCTCGCCAGGCTGGTCGGGCAACACCCGCACCAGCCGTCCGGTCTCGAGATCGTCGCGCATGTCCAGCCAGGACTTGTAGACGATGCCCTCCCCGGCCACCGCCCAGCGCCGCACCACCTCCGCATCGTCGCTCTGCAAGGGCCCGCTGACACCGACCTGCCGCTGGCCACCCTCGGGCAGCGGAAAGCTCCATTTGTCATAGGTACGACCATGCAGCTGGTAGAGCAGGCAGGCATGCCCGACCAGGTCATCCAGGCAGCGGGGCGTACCCTGGCGCGCCAGGTAGGCCGGAGCCGCCGCCAGCAGCCGGCGGTTGTCAGGGGCGAGTGGCAGGGCGACCAGGCTGTCGTCCTGGCTGCGGCCGTAGCGGATGGCGATGTCCACCGGATCGCGATAGACGTCGGCCTGCTGGTCCGAGACGTACAGCCTGAGGGTCAGGCCGGGATGCCGCTGGCGAAACTCGGCCAGCCAGGGCAGCAAGAGATTGCGCCCCAGATCCGAAGGCGCCGCCACCTGCAGCACACCCCGCAATTCCGGGCTCTCCCCCTGCAGCCGCTCGCGTCCTTCGCGCAAGGTCTCCAGCACCTCCCGGGCATAGGGCAGATAGGCCTCGCCCTCGGCGGTGAGCCTCAGGCTGCGGGTCGAGCGAGCGAACAGGCGAATGCCTAGTTCGCGCTCCAGCCGCCCGATGGCGGCGCTCACCTGGCCCGGCAACAGGTCTGCCTCGCGGGCGGCGCGGGAAAAGCTGCCCAGGGCGGCGGAGCGCACGAAGAGCCCGAGGTCGTCGAAGCGGATCATTTTCACTCCTGCAGTGAAGGTGCTATCCGATTCTGCCGCTTTTTCCGACCGACAATGAAGACGACCATGGCCTCACGTTTCTCATCGTACCAAGGAATCCGCCCATGAAAGCCATCATCCACGGTGACACCACCCTGCCCGCCAGCGATCCCCGCGCCCTGCAGGACGCGGTGCTGCCCGATCCCACGCCCGAGGCCCACGACCTGCTGGTAGAGGTCCGTGCCGTGTCGGTTAATCCGGTCGACACCAAGGTGCGCCAGGGCTTGGTGCAGCGGGAGTCCAAGGTGCTGGGCTGGGACGTCTCCGGTGTGGTTCGCGCCGTGGGCAGCGCCGTCAGCCGCTTCGCCGTGGGAGAGGAGGTCTACTATGCCGGCGAACTGTTCCGTCCCGGCTGCAACAGCGAGCTGCACCTGGTCGACGAACACCTGGCCGGGCACAAGCCCAGGAGCCTGGATCACGCCCAGGCCGCTGCCCTGCCGCTGACCGCCATCACCGCCTGGGAATTGCTGTTCGACCGTCTCGGCGCAACCGAGGGCGGCGGCGCGGACCAGCAGTTGCTGGTGATGGGCGCTGCAGGCGGCGTCGGCTCCGTGCTGGTCCAACTGGCCCGCCAACTCACCGAGCTGACCGTGATCGGCACCGCCTCGCGGCAGGAAACCCAGGACTGGGTGCGTACCCTCGGCGCCCATCACGTCATCGATCACCACCAGCCGCTGCGGCCCCAACTCGAAGCCCTAGGTCTGGATGGTGTGACCCTGGTCGCCAGCCTCACCCACACCGATGTGCATTTCACCCAATTGGTGGATGTCCTGCGGCCCCAGGGTCGTCTGGGCGTGATCGACGATCCGGCGCAACTCGACGTGGTGCCGATGAAGGCCAAGTCGCTGTCGCTGCACTGGGAACTGATGTTCACCCGCTCGCTGTTCCAGACCCCGGACAAGGTGCGCCAGCACGAGATCCTCGAACGCGTCGCCGGGCTGATCGACCAAGGCACCCTCAAGACCACCCTGGGCGAGCACCTGGGCCGGATCGATGCCGCCAACCTGCGCCGCGCCCATGCCCAGCTGGAAAGCCACCAGGCCCGCGGCAAGCTCGTGCTGGAGGGTTTCTGATGCCTCGCTTCAGCGCCCTGACCCTCGCCGTCGCCCTGGCCGTGGGTAGCCTGACGGGCCAGGCCGCGCCGCTGCCCCAGGAGCGCACCCTTGGCCAGCTGGAGCAGGTCTTCGCCTTCCACGACGCCATGCCCACCGGGGTCACCGTCAGCGAGACCGGTCGGATCTTCGTCAACTATCCCCGCTGGGGCGACGAGGTGCCCTTCACCGTGGCCGAACTCAAGGACGGCAAGGCCGTGCCCTACCCGGACGCCGCGTTGAACGTCGAGACCCCGGGCCAGCCGGGCAAGGGCTTCATCAGCGTGCAGAGCGTGGTGGCCGATGGTCGGGGGCACCTCTGGGTGCTGGACACCGCCGCCCCCGGCTTCGCCGCGCCCAAGGCCGGCGGCGTCAAGCTGGTGGCCATCGACCTCAAGACCAACAAGGTCGCCAGGACCCTGGTCTTCCCCGCCTCGGTGCTCCAGCCCAAGAGCTACGTCAATGACGTGCGCTTCGACTTTCGCGTCGGTCGGGCCGGGGTGGCCTATGTCACCGACTCGGCGCCGCCGGGCGGCCTGATCATCCTCGACCTCGCCACCGGCCAGGCCCAGCGGCGCCTGACCGGCGCGCCCCAGGCCAACGTCGATCCCAGCTTCGTACCGGTGGTGGAAGGCGAGCCGCTGCTGATGCGGCGTCCCGACGGCAGCAAGGTCCGCCCGGCCATCGCCAGCGACGGCATCGCCCTCTCGCCGGACGGCGGCACCCTCTACTTCAGCCCGCTGTCCAGTCGCCATCTCTATGCCGTACCCACCGCCCTGCTGCGTGATGCCAAGGCGAGCGAGGCCCAGGTCCGCGCCGGGGTGCAGGATCTCGGCGAAAAGGGCGCCTCCGACGGCCTCGAAGCCGATGCCCAGGGCCGCGTCTATGCCGGCGACTACGAGCACAACGCCGTGCGCCAGCGCCAGGCCGACGGCAGCTGGAAGACCCTGGTCCACGATCCGCGCGTGCTCTGGCCCGACACCTTCAGCATCGGTCCGGACGGCTACCTGTACTTC
Organism: Pseudomonas aestiva; assembly: GCF_039908605.1. Classification (NCBI taxonomy): domain Bacteria; kingdom Pseudomonadati; phylum Pseudomonadota; class Gammaproteobacteria; order Pseudomonadales; family Pseudomonadaceae; genus Pseudomonas; species Pseudomonas aestiva. The sequence goes on from NZ_CP150916.1 coordinate 4,768,950, forward strand.
ACCGCCAACCAGCTCCATCGCCAGGCCCAGTTCCACGATAGAAAAGACCTGCGCGAGAAGCCCTACAGCCTGTTCCGCGTCAAGATCGACGCCAAGCCGGCCCCTACCCACTGATCCGATCAGGAGTTATCCATGCAGCTGTCCCAGATCGCCCGCACCCGTTACACCACCAAGGCCTTCGACGGCTCCCGCAGCATCCCGGCCGAGCAGGTAGAGGAACTGCTGGAGCTGCTGCGCCAGGCGCCCTCCTCGGTCAACTCGCAGCCGTGGCACTTCGTGGTCGCGGCCAGCGCCGAGGCCAAGGCCCGCATCGCCCGTGGCATGCAGAGTCCCTACAACGAACCCAAGGTGCTACCGGCCTCCCACGTCATCGTGCTCTGCACCCGCCTGGAGATGACCGAAGGCCATCTGGCCCAGGTGCTGGAGCAGGAAGCCCAGGACGGTCGCTTCGCCAAGCCTGAAGCCCGCGCCACCCAGGACGGTACCCGCCGCCACTTCGTCGATCTGCATCGTCATGAGCGCCAGGACGTGCAGCACTGGATGGAGAAGCAGACCTACCTCGCGCTGGGCACCTTGCTGCTCGGTGCCGCCGCGCTGGGCATCGATGCCACCCCCATGGAGGGCTTCGACGCCAACAGCCTGGATCAGGAACTGGGTCTGCGCGAGCAGGGCTACACCGCCCTGGTGGTGGTCGGCCTGGGCTATCGCGGCGAAAGCGACTTCAACGCCGCCCTGCCCAAGTCCCGCCTGACCCGCGAACAGGTCTTCACCTTCCTGTAGGACAGGCCTCCGTAGCGTGGATAACGGCGCAGCCTTATCCACAGAGCGAACCGGTAGCCGCCAGTGGAAAACACTCCACATGCCGTAGGCGGAGCTGAATACAGCGACGTCCAACATGGGCAGCAGCGCAGCTTTCTTACGGACATGAAAAAGCCGACCGTTACAAACGGTCGGCTTTTTTCGTTGGGACCTGGTGGGCGTAGGCGAACGAGCCGTCTCAACCCGCCCTACGGTCAATCAACCGCCCTTCAGATCCGCCAGGATCGAGAAGGCGCGCAACCGATCCGCCTGCTCATAGACGTCGCAGGTAAAGATCAGCTCGTCGGCATCGGTCTTCTCCAGCAGCAGCTCCAGGCGCTCGCGAACCTTGTCGGGCCCGCCGATCACCGCCATGCCGAGGAAGCTCGACACCGACTCCTTCTCGTGGGGCAACCAGACCCCTTCCATGCTGCGCACCGGCGGCTGCAGACGCATGGTGTCGCCACGGAACAGCGCCAGGATGCGCTGGTAGACGGTGGTGGCCAGGTAATTGGCCTCGTCGTCGCTGTCGGCCGCCACCAGGGGTACCCCGAGCATCACATAGGGGCGATCGAGCACCGCGGACGGCTTGAAGTTTTCGCGATAGAGACGGATCGCCTCGTGCACATAGCGCGGCGCGAAGTGCGAGGCGAAGGCATAGGGCAGACCCTTGGCCGCCGCCAGCTGGGCACTGAACAGGCTCGAACCCAGCAGCCAGATCGGCACCTCGGTGCCCACGCCCGGCATGGCGATCACGCCCTGCCCCGGCTGCTGCGGCCCGAAGTAGTGCTGCAGCTCTTCCACATCCCGTGGGAAGTCGTCGGAACTGCCCAGGCGATCACGGCGCAGAGCATAGGCGGTGCGCTGGTCAGACCCCGGCGCGCGGCCCAGGCCGAGTTCGATACGACCCGGATATAGCGAGGCCAGGGTGCCGAACTGCTCGGCCACCACCAGGGGCGCGTGGTTGGGCAGCATGATGCCGCCCGAGCCCAGGCGCAGGGTACTGGTGCCGGCGGCCAGGTAGCCCAGCAACACGCTGGTCGCGGAGCTGGCGATACCATCCATGTTGTGGTGCTCCGCCACCCAGTAGCGGGAAAAGTCGAGCTGCTCGACATGGCGCGCCAGGGTCAGGGCATTGTGCAGCGCCTGGGTCGCATCGCCGTCGTCGCGGATGGGGACGAGGTCGAGGACCGACAGGGCGGTCTTAGAGAGACGGGTCATCAGGATTCTCCTCGGCGACCTGGTCGTAGGCCGCCCTGTGGCGCTGAATGAAAGGCTGCTTCGCGGAAGCCCAGGCGGCCAGTGCGCCTACCGGCACCATCAGGCTCTGACCCAGCTCGGTGAGGGCGTATTCCACCTGGGGCGGCTTGGTCGGCGTCACCGTGCGGGACACCAGGCCGTCGCGTTCCAGCTGGCGCAGGGTCACGCTGAGCATGCGCTGGGATATGCCATCGACCCGCCGGCGCAATTCATTGAAGCGCAGCGGACCGGGTTCCAGGGTGAAGAGCGTGAGCAAGGACCAGGCATCGCCGATCCGGTCCAGCACATCCCGAATGGGACAGGCATGGGCATGCAGGCGGCGACGGCTGGAGATACGACTGACCACGGCGTCCATGGCGATCCTCGAAGCAGAACTGGTTCCCAGCCTACGCCTTTCGGGCGGTTATTAAAAGTAACCACCTGTCAGGACTGGTATTGCCGCTTTGGCCAGGGCACAATCCGGAAGGTCGTGACCGTTTTTATTGATTGAACGTTCAATAAAAAATAGTTACCCTGCGAGGCTCCTTCCGCTCTGTTCAGGAGATGCCTCGTGCCCAAGGTCGGGATGCAGCCCATCCGCCGTTCGCAGCTCATCGCCGCGACCCTCGAAGCCGTCGACGAAGTCGGCATGGGCGACGCCAGTATCGCCTTCATCGCCCGCAAGGCCGGCGTCTCCAACGGCATCATCAGCCACTACTTCCAAGACAAGAACGGCCTGCTCGAAGCTACCATGCGGCATCTGATGAATGCCCTGCGCCAGGCCGTGCGCGAACGCCGCGACGCCCTGCCCGGTGATGACCCTGCCGCCAACCTGCGCGCCATCATCCAGGGCAACTTCGACGATACCCAGGTCAGCGGTCCGGCCATGAAGACCTGGCTGGCCTTCTGGGCCACTAGCATGCACCAGCCCAACCTGCGTCGCCTGCAACGCATCAACGACCTGCGCCTCTACTCGAACCTCTGTTGGCAATTCCGCCGCCTCCTGCCCCATGAGCAAGCGCGCGCCTCGGCCCGCGGCCTGGCCGCCATCATCGATGGTCTCTGGCTGCGCGGCGCCCTCTCCGGCGACGCCTTCAACACCCAGCAGGCCCTGCAGATCGCCTACGACTACCTAGACCTGCAACTGGCCAAGGCCTGACCGCTCCCTGACCGCTGCAACCCCGGCCGGTCCGCTCCGGCCGGGGCTCCCCTCCCGCTTTTCTTTATCCATCTCTCTCTGATCGAACCGCTCTGGGCCGCCCATCAGCCCGTCTCGGCACGCCTGCGAATTTTTCATTGATTGAACGTTCAATAAAAATTAAGTAGACTGGATTCATCGCTGGCGCAGAGAGACCTTTCTTTCGCGCCCCCTGTGTTCCTTGCGGGTGCCACGACGCCCGCCCAGCCTGGGAGAACGTCCATGGCCCGTTTCGCCGAACAGCAGCTCTACATTGGTGGCCGTTATGTCGCCGCCACCGGTGGCGCCACCTTCGAAACCCTGAATCCCGCCACCGGCGAGGTGCTTGCCGTGGTGCAGAGCGCCAGCCGTGCCGACGTGGACAAGGCGGTGGCCGCCGCCGCCGCCGGACAGAAGGTCTGGGCGGCGATGACCGCCATGCAGCGCTCGCGCATCCTGCGCAAGGCCGTGGACATCCTCCGCGCACGCAACGACGAACTGGCCCTGCTGGAAACCCTGGACACCGGCAAGGCCCTGTCCGAGACCCAGGCCGTGGACATCGTCACCGGCGCCGACGTGCTCGAGTACTACGCGGGCCTCGTTCCGGCCCTGGAAGGCGAGCAGATCCCGCTGCGCGAGACCTCCTTCGTCTATACCCGCCGCGAGCCGCTGGGCGTGGTTGCCGGCATCGGCGCCTGGAACTACCCGATCCAGATTGCCCTGTGGAAGTCCGCCCCGGCCCTGGCCGCCGGCAACGCCATGATCTTCAAGCCCAGCGAAGTCACTCCGCTGACCGCGCTGAAGCTGGCCGAGGTCTACACCGAGGCCGGTCTGCCCGATGGCGTGTTCAACGTGGTCAATGGCGTCGGTCCGGAAGTCGGCGTCGCCCTGACCGAGCATTCCGGCATCGAGAAGATCTCCTTTACCGGCGGCGTCGCCACCGGCAAGAAGGTCATGGCCAGCGCCGCCGGCTCGACCCTCAAGGAAGTCACCATGGAACTGGGTGGCAAGTCGCCGCTGATCGTCTGTGACGATGCCGACCTGGATCGCGCCGCTGACATCGCCGTCATGGCTAACTTCTTCAGCTCCGGCCAGGTCTGCACCAACGGTACCCGCGTCTTCGTGCCCCAGACGCTCAAGGCTGACTTCGAGGCCAAGGTGGTGGAGCGGGTCAAGCGCATCAAGCTGGGCGATCCCCTGGCCGCCGAGACCAATTTCGGGCCGCTGGTCAGCACCCCGCACATGGAAAAGGTGCTGGGCTACATCGCCCAGGGCCAGGCCGAAGGCGCCCGCCTGCTCACCGGTGGCGAGCGCGTCACCCAGGGCGAGCTGGCCCGGGGCAACTTCGTCGCCCCCACCGTCTTCACCGATTGCCGTGACGACATGGCCATCGCCCGCGAAGAGATCTTTGGCCCGGTCATGAGCATCCTGGCCTATGCCGACGAAGACGAGGTGGTGCGCCGCGCCAACGACACCGAGTACGGCCTGGCAGCCGGCGTGGTCACCCGTGACCTGGCCCGGGCCCACCGCATGATCCATCGTCTGGAAGCCGGCATCTGCTGGATCAACACCTGGGGCGAATCCCCCGCCGAGATGCCGGTGGGTGGCTACAAGCACTCCGGCGTCGGTCGCGAAAACGGCCTCACCACCCTTGGCCACTACACCCGCATCAAGTCGGTGCAGGTCGAGCTGGGCGATTACGCCTCGATCTTCTAAGCCGCTTCCGTAGCGCTTTTCTCCCCTCTCCGCTGGAGAGGGCCCGGGGCTGGGGCCCGACCCCACCCGCCGTCAGGAGGAGACTTTTTTCATGGCACACGAATTCGATTACATCGTCATAGGCGCCGGCTCGGCCGGCAACGTCCTGGCCACCCGGCTGACCGAAGACCAGGACGTCACCGTCCTACTGCTGGAAGCCGGCGGCCCCGACTACCGCCTGGACTTCCGCACCCAGATGCCGGCTGCCCTGGCCTATCCACTGCAGGGCAAGCAGTACAACTGGGCCTACCAGACCGAGCCCGAGCCGCACATGGACAACCGCCGGATGGAATGCGGTCGCGGCAAGGGCCTGGGCGGCTCCTCGCTGATCAACGGCATGTGCTACATCCGCGGCAACGCCCTGGACTATGACAACTGGGCGCAACTCGACGGTCTGGACGACTGGACCTACCTCGACTGCCTGCCCTACTTCCGCAAGGCCGAGAAGCGCGATGCCGGTGGCAACGACTGGCACGGCGGCGACGGTCCGGTCTCGGTGACCACCGCCAAGCCGAACACCAATCCCCTGTTCGAAGCCATGGTCGAAGCCGGTGTCCAGGCGGGTTATCCGCGTACCGAAGACCTCAACGGCTATCAGCAGGAAGGCTTCGGTCCGATGGACCGCTTCGTCACCCCGAACGGCCGGCGCTCCAGCACCGCCCGCGGTTATCTGGACCAGGCCAAGGGTCGCCCGAACCTGACCATCGTCACCCATGCCACCACCGATCGCATCCTCTTCGAGGGCAAGCGCGCCAACGGCGTCGCCTACATGAAGGGCGATTCGCTGGAAGCCATCACCGTGCGCGCCCGCCGTGAAGTCCTACTTTGCGCCGGTGCCATCGCCTCGCCGCAGATCCTGCAACGCTCCGGTGTCGGTCCCGCGCCGCTGCTGCGTCGCTTCGACATCCCGCTGGTCCACGACCTGCCGGGCGTCGGCCAGAATCTGCAGGACCACCTGGAGATGTACCTGCAGTACGAGTGCAAGCAGCCGGTCTCGCTGTACCCAGCGCTGAAGTGGTACAACCAGCCGCAGATCGGCCTGGAATGGATGATCAAAGGCACCGGCCTGGGCGCCAGCAACCACTTCGAGGCGGGCGGTTTCATCCGCTCCAGCGAAGAGTTCGACTGGCCCAACATCCAGTACCACTTCCTGCCGATCGCCATCAATTACAACGGCACCAACGCCATCGAAGCCCATGGCTTCCAGGCCCACGTCGGCTCCATGCGTTCGCCCAGCCGCGGCCGCATCGAACTGACCTCGCGCGATCCGCGTCAGCATCCGAGCATCCTGTTCAACTACATGAGCACCGAGCAGGACTGGCGCGAATTCCGCGACGGCATCCGCCTGACCCGCGAGATCATGCAGCAGCCGGCGCTGGATCCCTATCGTGGCGAAGAGATCAACCCGGGCCGCGATTGCGTAACCGACGCCCAACTGGACGCCTTCGTGCGCTCCCACGCCGAGACCGCCTATCACCCGTCCTGCTCCAACAAGATGGGTACCGACGATATGGCGGTGGTCGACGGCGCCGGTCGCGTGCATGGCCTGGAAGGCCTGCGCGTGGTGGACGCCTCCATCATGCCGATCATCGCGACGGGCAACCTCAATGCCCCGACCATCATGATCGCCGAGAAGATCGCCGACAAAATTCGCGGTCGCGCCCCACTGCCGCGCAGCAACGCCGCCTACTATGTGGCTAATGGCGCTCCGATCCGCGGCACTCCGCTACGCGACGTCAACGGCCAACGCGCTGCTGAGCCGATGCCGGAGCGTCGCAACCAACCGGCAGCCTAAGCCGCAACCGGTCATGAAAAAGGGCGCCTAGGTGCCCTTTTTCATGACCGGTAATTAGAGGCAGTCCTTAACGGCCACCAGTACGTCCCGCGGCCGCAACGGATTGTTGGCCATCTGTTCACGCAACGCGATACGCGTACCCCGCGACGCCGAGCCGATATCGATGACGGCTGCTGTAGCCGGCGGGACCTTGCTGTCTACCAGCACACGCTGCCCACTGCCTTGCGGCTGGACCTCCACGTGGCGACCGCCCTTTGCCAATTTTGCGACCAAGCAGGTGCGATATTCATCAGCGCTCTTACCGGTACGCAGTTCCATCGGAGGATTGCGCTCAAGGTTCGCCTGACTGGTGCAGCCAGCCAATGCAGCGGCCAGCACGGCCAGGGTCTTCGTTCTCATCAGTGGCTCCTTGCAAGCTCTTTGCTCTATTTTAGCCTCAGCTGGCTTACGCCAGCCTTAACCTACGCACATCCTTGGTTTACAAGGGCTTTTCCATGGCTATAATGGCCTCCCCCTTGCCGGTATAGCTCAGCTGGTAGAGCAACTGACTTGTAATCAGTAGGTCCCGGGTTCGACTCCTGGTGCCGGCACCATCTACTCCAAGTGTCACAGCGGCTTCGTGCTAGGTCATACCAGCAGCGACGTCACAAGCGACACCTTGGCCACCCCGGTTCAGCGCAGACCGATCTGATCCTCTGGTCTTTGGCGCGCGCTATCACTCATCCCCTAGACCGGTCGATGGCTATTCATCGGACTGATGGTGATAGTGGCCACTGAACGTAAGGTTAGGGCTGACCTCCCATGCCTGAGGCCATTCTGGTCTCCTCGAGAGGTAGTCTGATGATCATCGAAATGCGTACTTGGGCCCGAGTAGGTTCGTCACGCGCAGGCCCCAGTACAAACGGCCCACTGTCAGTGCTGCAGAGCTCCATCAACAGCCTTCACTTGGCCAACCAGGCGCGCAAAGAGCAACTCAAGCCGTTATCGGAAGAGGCGGTTGAGCCCAATCCTATCGAACCGCCAAATCCCGACACGCTTGATGTTCCAGGAACGACGGATGCTGATAAAGAAGTCGATCCGGGAGAAGTCGATGACCAAGCCGGTGCTGGCGACCCTCTGAACCGTTGATGAGCGCGCCGGGACCCTTCTGAGGTCGTGTCTTTGCCGCTCCACTCGTAGTCGGCAAAGAAGCTTATCCAGCGCTACGAAGATACAACGGTCTATGCCTCCTCGGTGGTAGTGCGATGCCAAGAGCGGCAGTTATCTGACCCCTATCGGACATCCGAGGATAAAATATGTCCTTCTTCTTAAGTGGCATTGGTAACTTGCAGGTACTGCTGGACAATTGTCTGCAACGCGAGCGTGACTATTTTAGTCAGCCTGCAGGACACCGTTGCTGCCCTGACCCATTCGTCTTCGCGCGAGCCGCACTGATTTACCGCAAGCGGCAGGACACGGGTGCCGAACGGGCAATCTGCGAGCGGTGGGATCTTATTCTCCAGGATTTTGAGCGCCAGGCGCAGGCGCTAGAAGCGACTGTGCGTGATAACGCCCTGAGTCTGCAGCTGCGTAACCGCAAGCAGTTGCTGGAGCGGCGCGACGCGACCCAGATGCGATTGCTACCAGGGCACCGCAAGCCTGGTTAGACGCTTGGTTTTGAACGAAACCCCAGTAGGTAGAATCCCCGTTGCGACAGGCTGGATCTTCGCACAAGGCTTAACTTTCTGTGTTAACCAACGACTTCGAAACAAAAATGCCAGTCGGCGTTAACTGACTGGCATTAGCCCGGTGTCCGGGTTTTCATAGATCTATGCAGGCCGGTTAGCTTTTATCGGCCTCTTCCGGCTTGAGCCCAGTCTTGCGCGTCTCGTCAGGCTTGGGCACGGTCAGCCAGGCATTGATGCGCTGGATGTCGGCATCCTTGAAATCACCGCTCCAGCGCAGCAGGACTAGCTGGTTAGTGATGAAGTCGTATTGCGAGCGTAGGTAGTCGCGCCGGGCGCTGTACTCCTGGCGAACCGCGTTCAGCACGTCCACCGCGGTAGCCGCACCGAAGGAGAAGGATTTCTCACTCGCCTCACGCGCCTTGACCGCCGAATTCAGCGCATTGCGCGACGACTCGATCTTGCTCAGGCTGGCAAAGCTCTTCAGGTAGGCGGTCTTGGTCTCCTTGACCACCTGGCGACGTACCGTTTCATAGTCTTCTTCGGCCGATTCCTGGGAGCCATAGAGGCTCCGCGTCCGGGCACTCACCGATCCACCGCTGTAGATCGGAATCTGCAGATTGAGGCTGGCCGAGTAGGTATCGACAACGTCCGCGGCGATGACGTTTTCGTAGGCAAAGTCACTGCGCTGCGCCCCGAATTGCAGACTCAAGGTGGGCAGATGACCGGCCTTGGCCTCGCTGACGGCGTATTCCGCCGAATTCAGGGCTTCCTGCTTGGCCTGCAGCGCCGGGTTGTGATTGATGGCCGACTGCACCCAATCGGTTTCCGTACCCGGTAACGCGGTGAAGAGGGTGCGATCATCAATGCGCTTGAAAGGCTGGTAGATGTCCCGCCCGACCAGCTCGGCCAGCGCTTCGCGCGTCACCTGGATCTGGTTCTTGGCTTCGATCTCCGCGGTCTTCAGGCTGTCCACCCGCGCGGACAGCTGCAGCTTGTCGGTGATGGTCGCCAGCTGCCGCTCGAACAGCGCCGAGACGCTGTCGAGGTTGCGCTGGGTCGCCTGGCGCTCGGCGGTAGCCAGCTCCAGTTCATCCTCGGCCGCCAGGGCGGCGAAGTAGCGCTGGACCACATCCGCGGCGGACTGGATACGAGTGTCTTCGGCCAGCGAGCGATACTGCTTGGTGAGCTCACTGTACTTCTTGAAGCCACGCCAGGCAGCCGGGTTGTAGATCGCCTGGGTCAGACTCAGGTTGTAGGTCTGGCCGTCGTAGAACAGCGTCTGGGGACCTTCGGTGCGCTTGATGCGACTGGTGGAGGCGCCGCCGCTCAGCTGCGGCAGCATCTGGCCGAAGGCACCGTCCTGCTGCCCCTGACTGGCCTTGACCTGGGCATCCGCGCCGCCGATGCGGGGATCGGATTCCATGGTCTTCTGGTACAGCTGCCATAGATCCAGGTAGGCCGCCGGCTCATGGGTGGCGACAGGCGCCGCCTGACCCAGCAGCGGCAGGGCCAGACCCAGGGCGAGAAGCAGTCGGGCGGGCTTGAACATCGCCTTACTCCTCGATCATCGAACGCGCCATGGCATTGCGCGCCGGCTTGAGCAAATAGTTGAGCAGGGTACGGGCGCCGGTGTTGATCAGCACCTCGGCCGGCATGCCCGGCACCAGCTCGCGACGGCCCAGGTCGGCGCGGCCCTTGTCGGTCAGGGTCACGCGCGCCAGATAGTAAGGCGCACCGGTCCGCTCGTTGGTGAAGCGGTCAGCGGAGATATAGACGACTTCGCCTTCCAGGATGGGGGTGGTGGCGTTCTTGAAGGCGCTGAAGCGCACCTCGGCCAGCTTGCCCAGTTCGATACGGTCGATATCGTTCGGCTGCACCTCGACCTCGACCAGCAGGTCGGCGCCAAGCGGCACGATGTCCAGCAGGTGGGTACCGGGCGCCACGACGCCACCGATGGTGTGTACCGCCAGGCCCATGACCATGCCGTCGACCGGCGCCTTGATGACCGTACGGTTGACGAGATCCTGCAACGCGCCGACCCGCTCACGCAGCTCATAGATGCGCGACTGGGTCTCGGCCAGCTTGTTGGCCACGTCGGACTTGAATTTCTGGGTGGTCTGCAGAATCTGCAGCTTGGTTTCACCCATCTGCACCTTGGCGCGGGCGATGGCCGATTGCTGATCGGCGATCTCGGCCTGCAGGCGGGACAGATTGCGCTCCTGATCGCGCAGGCGTTCGTTATTCACGTAGCCCTGCTTGAGCAGCTCGCTCAGGTCCTTGATCTCGCTGCCATAGGACTGCGACAGACCCTGCTTGCTCTGGATAACCGCTGAGAAGCCGCGGATCTGCTGCTCGAGCTCGGCACTCTTGTTCTTGAGGACGTCGATTTCTCCCAGACGCGCATTGCGCTGGGCCAGGAAGATCTGCCGTTCGCTGTTGCGAGCTTCCTGGACGCGCTTGTCATCCTCGGGGAAGTCGCTGGTGCCGAAGGTCACATCCTTCAGGTCGTCGCGCTCGGCGATCAACCGCGCTTCCAGCGCCTGGGAGGCGATCAGTTGGCTGCGCGCCGCTTCGAGCTGGGCACGGGCCTGGGTATCGTCCAGGCGCATCAGGGTATCGCCGGCCTTAACGTGGTCACCGTCGTGGACCATCAGCTCCTTGACGATGCCACCTTCCAGATGCTGCACGGTCTTGCGCGAGCTCTTGATGGTCAGATAGCCCTGGGCGAGCACGGCGCTGTCGAGCGGGGCCAGACCGGCCCAGAGACCGCCCAGACCGAAGACAACGATCAGGATGATGTAGCCCAGTCGACGGACCGGCTTGTCGGAAATCTTCAGGCCCTCGGCCTCGGCTTCAGCGAGATATTGGGTATTCATCAGGCCATACCTCCCGATTGCTCGGCGCTGCCATCGGTTTTGGGCAAGGACTCGGTTTCAGCGGCGGCCACGGGCGTTGCCGCGGGGCGGCCCTGCAGTTGCGCCAGGACCTGATCACGCTGACCGGACATGACGATCTGGCCATCGTTCATCACGATGAGGTTGTCGACGTAGGCCAGGACGCTGACGCGGTGGGTCACGATGAACAGTGTCGCGCCGGTCTGCTTGAGGCGCAGCAGCGCCGCGCCCAGGGCCTTCTCGCCCGCCTCGTCTAGGTTGGAATTGGGTTCGTCCAGCACCACCAGTCGCGGATTGCCGTAGACGGCGCGGGCCAGGCCGATGCGCTGGCGCTGACCACCGGAAAGCGCGCCACTGTTGGCACCGATGATGGTGTCGTAACCCTGAGGCAGGCGCAGGATCATGTCATGCACGCCTGCCAGTTCGGCCGCCTCGACCACCGCTTTAGCATCCACCTGGCCAAAGCGGGCGATGTTGTCGCTGATGCTGCCATCGAACAGCTCGATGTCCTGCGGCAGGTAGCCAATGTACGGACCGAGTTCTTCGCGCTTCCACTGGGCGATGTCGGCGCCGTCCAGACGCACCTTGCCGCTTTGCGCCGGCCAGATGCCCAGCAGCGCGCGCGCCAGGGTCGACTTGCCCGCGGCGCTGGCGCCGAGAATGCCGACCGAGGCACCCGCGGTGACGTTGAACGAGATGCCCTTGAGGATCGGCTGGAAGGCGCCAGGCGGCGTCAGGATCAGTTGCTCGACCGAGATATTGCCCTTGGGCGCCGGCAGCGACATGCGCGGCGGCTCGGCCTGGACCTGGCGCATCATGTCATTGAGGCGTGCGTACTGGCCGCGGGCTGAAATGAAGCCCTTCCAGCTGCCGATCATCAGATCGATAGGTGCCAGGGCGCGGCCCAGCAGCAGGGAACCGGCGGTCATCAGGCCAGGAGTGATCTGATGGTCGATGACCAGCCAGGCACCCAGGCCGAGGATCAGCGACTGCAGCACCATGCGCAGGGTCTTGGACAGGTTGCTCAGGGCGCCGCCATGCTCGCTGGCACGGGCCTGCAGGCCCAACACGTGGGTATTGCGCTTGCGCCACTGCTTGAACAGGCTGGGCATCATGCCCATCGAGGCCACTACCTCGGCGTTGCGCAGGTTCTTGCTGGTGAACTGGGTCGCCCGCGCGTTTTCTTGGTTCGCCTCGGCCAGCCGCTTGCCGGTCAGCTTCTCGTTGGCATAGGCCAGGAGGATCAGCAGGATGGCGCCAAGCACGGTAAGGGCGCCGAACAGCGGGTGGAAAAAATACATCACCGCAATGTAGATCGGCAGCCAGGGGGCATCGAAGAAGGCGAACAGCCCCTGCCCGGTCAGGAATTGGCGCAGACCCGTCAGGTCATTGAGGGGTTGCGCCGAGGCCTGGGCGCCGCCGGTGTAGAGCGCCTGCTTGAAGCTGGCGTCATAGAGACGCTCATTGAGCAACAGATCAAGCCGTGTGGAAACCCGCACCAGAATGCGCGAACGGATCCACTCGAGGGCGCCATAGGTCGCCATCAGCAGCAGCATGATCAGGGTGAGCATGACCAGCGTGGTGATGCTACTGCTGCTCAGGACACGGTCGTAGACCTGCAGCATGTAGAAGGAAGGGACGAGCAGCAGCAGGTTGATGAAGAGGCTGAAAAAGCCGACCGTTAGAAAGCTGCCCTTGCAGGCAATCAACGCCTGCTCGAGATCTGTCTTGGGTTTGGATTGCATGCAGATACCAGCGGGGACTAGAAGGAACAAAACCGCAGGGTGCGGACTCTATCACAGGTTTTTGAGGGGTGTTCCCCTACCCGCGGAGCCCGCGATCCTACCCGATGACCGGGGCCAGAGCCTTAAGCCTGCCTTATATCCGGGGTCTCGACGGCATCGCTGGCCGGCAGATGGCGCTGCTGCAGGATGCCCTGGCGGGTTCGCTCCACCAGTTGCAGCGAGGCCTCGCGCCAACCGACCCAGGCCCAGTCCTGCAGCGGACGTGCGGACGGGAAGCTGCCTTCGGCTTCGTAGCGCTCCACCTGAGCGGCCAGGGACGCCGGATCCTGCAGCTGGAAATAGGCCATGAAATCCCCGCCCACCTCGCGGAACACGGGAATATCGCTGGCCATGGCCGGCAGGCCGCGCTGCATGGCTTCCACCAGCGGCAGACCGAAGCCTTCCACGTAAGAGGGGAATACCAGGGCCCGGGCATTGGCATAGGCGTATTCCAGGCTGGTGTCGTTGGCGCCGTTGAACATGAACAGCCGGCGCTTGTATTCCGGATGGGTCTTGATGCGTTCGATCAGCGCCTCGGTCTTCCAGCCCACCTTGCCGATGATGCACAGGCGCACATCGGCGCCCCTGGCCCAGAGCAGGTCGAAGGCGTCGAGCAGATAGGCGTGGTTCTTGCGCGGCTCGATGGTGCTGACCATCAGGTACACCGGGGTCTTGCCATCGAACAGGCGCTTGACCTCCGGATCGCAGGCGGCGCCGCTGCCATTCAGGTCGAGTTCCGAGCCCAACTGGAAGTAGCCGTGCCACTGGCGCTCAGCCGCAGCGCCGCGGCGCCGGCGCAGTTCCGCCTCGACTTCCTGGCTGATGGTCTGGGAAATGGCCATGAAGCCGTCCGCGGTGCGGGCGATCCAGTCGAACCACTCATCGAAGACCTTGACCAGATGGTTGTCGCAGAACTGCGGATGGGTGAGCGGGATCAGGTCGTACATCACCGAGACGATGCCCACGCCACGCGCCTTGAGCGATTCGGCGAGCTTGAAGAAATCGGCATGCCAGGAGGAATCCAGCAGCACCAGTTGGTCACCGGGCTCGATGTCCAGAGGGGTGGCGCGCTCGGGCTCTTCACCCGCCTGGTAGTCCTGCTCGCGCAGGATGTTCAGCGGCCACTGAATGACCTGGCTGGTCGCCCGGCACGGCCAGTACCACAGCCGGCGCAGCAGCAGGGAGCGGTCGGCGTACGGCAGCTTCTGCTCGACGCGGTCGTGCCAGCGCCAGAAGCGGTCCTGCAGGCGGTCCAGGCGGCCGATCCACTGCCGGCGACGGATCCGGCCCTCGTCGACCTCCAGCGGCTCCAGGCTGTTCACCCGGTAGAGCTGATCGTGCTTCATCATGACCGGAATGCACTCGACCGAGGGCTCCAGGTGCGGCAGCTGCTTGATGACGTTACGCACCACCCGCTGGATACCGGAGTTGTCGGAAGGGTGTTCGTAGACGTAGGTGCATTCGATCAGTAGACGCATGGCAACTCGCAAATCCTCGCTAGACCCGGGCAGGCCTGCCAGAGAAGGGCCGATGGAAGGCCGAAATGAAGGAGCGCCAACCGGAAAACTGCGGGGGCCGGCGTCTGGATCCGTAGGGACAAAATTGGCGGGCGATTATAAGGCCCAGGGCACACAGCGCCCAGCCCGGTCGTCTCGGCAACGTCAGGGCCGGTCATAAAACTGCTACCAGACGTGGACTAATCGTGGTCAGCCCGGATAATGCGTGCCTTTGCGCCAGGGGCGCGGCGATCGCGACGTCCCCGACGTATCCGGACCACCACGCCTCTGGCGGGCATTCCCTGACGACCCGCGTGCGTGTCTTTGACGGGTGCTTCAACCTCAGCTGTCGAGCGAACATGAAGGTCTTCGTTTCCATCAATGTGCTCAAGCCGCCGATGACCGGCATTGGGCGCTACACCCTCCATCTGCTGGAAGAGTTGCTGGCCGATCCGGCGGTGGAAGACGTGAAGGGCTTTGGCGACGAAGGTTTTCTGGATCGCGAGGCCTTGCGGCAGAAGGTAAGCGCGCTGGGGCAGGCACTGCCACCCTCCTCCATGCATCGCGGCCTGGGGAAATTGCGGCGCTGGCTGGGGCACCGCCCCTGGCTGCGCCGCCTCTATCGTCATCGTCTCAACAGCCGCTTCCTGCAGGGCAAGGCGCAGCTCGAGGGCTACGTCTACTGGGAGCCGGGCTACTACATGCTGCCGCTCAACGGGCCCAGCGTCGCCACGCTCTATGACCTGTCGCACATCCGTCACCCCGAGCTGCATCCGCCGGCGCGGATCGAGGAGATGCGCCGGCTCATCCCCGATACGCTGGCTCGCGCCACCCGCCTCATCACCATCTCGGACTTCACCCGCCGGGAGTTGCTTGCAGAACTGAAACCTACCCAGCCGATCGATCTGGTCAGCCCGGGCGTTTCGCGCGGATATGCCGAGGTGTCGCCCGAACAGCGCCAGGCCTGTCGCCAGGCCTACGACCTGCCGGAACACTTCACGCTTTCGGTCGCCACGCTCGAACCGCGCAAGAATCTGGCGGAGCTGCTGAAGGCATTCGCGCTGCTGCCCCAGTCGCTGCGCCAGCGGTTTCCCTTGGTACTGGCCGGTGCCCCGGGCTGGGACAGCGCGGAGTTGCAGCAGCTGATCGAACAGCTGAGCGCGGCCCACGAACTTCGCTACCTGGGTTATGTGGATCAAAGGCACATGCCGGCGCTTTACGCCAATGCCACCGTGCTGGTCTATCCCTCGCTGTACGAGGGCTATGGCATGCCCGTGGCCGAAGCCATGGCCACCGGTTGCCCGGTGATCACCTCGAATGTCAGCTCCATGCCGGAGGTGGCGGGCGATGCCGCGCTGCTGATCGATCCGCGCGACCGCGGTGCTATCGCCGGCGCCTTGCAGCAGGTACTGGAATCCGCTGAGCTGCGTGCGCGCCTGGCAGCGGCCGGGCGCCAGCGCACCGCCGACATGCACTGGGCCGCGCGGGCGACGGCCCTGCGAGAGAGCCTGATCGCCGCGCAACGGATGGCTTGAATCCCTGAAAACACGCTAGCGCGGTGCCTGGCACCGCTCGAACAAGGTCGGACTCAGCAGGCTGGCCAGTCGCTGGGTATGCGCCAGCCGCGTTTCCGCGGTGAGGTGGTAGTTGGTGTCGAAGAACGCCTCGGTCGGGTACATGAAGGCCAGGGGTTCGCCGACATAGATCAGGCCATGCCGAGCAGCTTCCTCGGGAAGCCCCTGGTAGAAAGCCCGCTCGACGGGATCCTGGTGATAGGACTCGCGGTCGAGCATGGCCGGCGGCACGAAGACAGCGCAGCCGCCAGCGGCATGGACTTCATTGGCGAAGGCCTGCCACAGCGCCCAGCTGCCGTTGAAGGCCCCGGCCTGGGCACCGTAGTGCTGCACGGCGGAATCCCGGGCACCGGCGAAAAGCGCCTCGCTGCGCTGTTCACGGGCACTCACCAACTGATCGCCATTGGCATCCAGGTGCTGGACACCGTACAGACCGGCCACCTGAAAGCCGGCTGGCACCCCCTGGTAGCCCTGCACTACCCGCAGGAGCGGCGTTTCGGCCAACAGCCGCGCCAGGCGGAGGGGATTGAGGCCATAGGTCACGGGATGACTCAACCAATACTCGAGAAAGACTTGATTGACCTCGAATCTGTCGTGGTACAGCGGATACTCCAGCGGCAGCAGCACCCAATCCCCTGGCTTGACGGCCTGGCGTGCATAGATCAACAGGTAGGGGCTAAGAATGCCGGCGTTCACGCCCAGATTGATCACCGGCCGCCCCAGGGCTTGGGCCAGGGTAGGCGAATGGATGCCGAACATGGCGCCGGAGCCGGCCACGACGACCACCTTGGGCTGCTTGATGGCCTCGGCCTGGGCCAGCTTCTGCCCATAGGCGCCCTCCACCCAGAGGTTGTTGACGAAGGGCTTGCCCAGTTGCCCGGCAACCAGAGCGATCCAGCCCAGTGCAAATAGACAGGCTCCCACCAAGAGTCCAGTTAAAAAGCGTCCTGACTTTGAGCGCATGGGGACCTAGAAATTGAAGTAGAGGAACGCCCGATCCGGACGGGCCAACATGGCTTTCATGACCAGCAGCGCAAGCACGGCGGTCAAAACGCCACGCCAGAAAGGCGAAAGGCGCAGCACCAGCTTCAGGCTATAGGGCAGCCAGGCGCACAGCGCCAGCAGCAGCGGAACCGCCAGCCAGAGTCCCTGTTGCAGGTGCAACGTGGCCACTTCCTGCAGCAGCGTATTGACGCCTGGTAGCGCAGGAGCCTGCCAATGGCCCAGCTCGCCGAACAGGCGCAGGGCGTGGCCGAGATCGACCGCGCGGAAGGGGATCCAGGCCAGCATCACCACCAGCAGCGTCAGCGCCCAGGCCAGCGGTGCGGGCAGCCGCCAGGAAGACAGGCGCAGCCAGCCGTGGTTGAGGCAGAGCAAGGCGCCGTGGATGCCGCCCCAGAGCACGAATTGCCAACCGGCGCCGTGCCAGAGGCCACCCAGCAGCATGGTGATAAGCAGGTTGCCGTACTGGCGGAAGGCACCGTGACGGCTGCCGCCCAGGGGGATGTAGAGATAGTCACGCAGAAAGCGGGACAGCGAGATGTGCCACCGGCGCCAGAAGTCGACGATGGACAGGCTGCGGTAGGGCGAGCGGAAGTTGATCGGCAGTCGGATACCGAACACCAGGCCCAGGCCGATCGCCATGTCCGCATAGCCGGAGAAATCGAAATAGAGCTGCAGGCCGTAGCCGAAGGCGGCAAGCAACACCTGGGGCGCGCTCAGGGATTCCTGCAGATAGAGCGCATCGACGCCCGGCGCCAGGCTGTCGGCCACCAGCACCTTCTTGGCCAGGCCGAAGACGAACAGGGTAAAACCCAGCTTCCAGGCCCAGGGACGTTCCGCGAAGCCCCGTTCGATCTGCGGAATCAGGCTGCTGGGGCGGCAGATGGGGCCAGCGATCAGGTGCGGAAAAAAACTCACGCACAGCAGAAACGCCCGGAAGTCGCCTGGTCGCTGCAGTCGGCCGCGATAGAGATCGACCTGCCAGGCAATCTGCTGAAAGGTATAGAAGGAAATGGCCAGCGGCAGGATGAACTGGCCGGGCAGGCCGACACCGAACATGCCGGCGAAGAAGCCCAGGTATTTGTAGTAGCCCAGGAGCCCCAGGTTGAACACCAGGGCCGCCGTCAGCCAGCCCTTGCTGCGCAGCCGCCATACCCGCAGGCCCAGGGCGTAATTCACGCCCATGGACAACCAGAGCAGCAGCAGAAAGCGCCAGTCCCAGACCGCGTAGAACACCCAGGACGCCAGGCTCAGTAAGACCGCGGTGGTCGCCCAGTCGGCGCGCTTGCGCAGCACCCAGAAGCCTAGCAGGGTCAGCGGCAGAAACAGCAGCAGGAAGGGAAAGGAGCTGAAGATCATCGGCAAAAAATACGCTGGATCACTGGAAATGACTGCCGCAAAGCGACGGCCGCTGGATCTTTCGGCCGGCACTCTAGCACGAAGCCCATGCCTCGCAGGCGCAAGGCCGCTTGGTGCCCATGCTAGAATTCCGCCCTTTTGCAGGCCGCTCCCCGCCCATGCGTATCCTCCACGTATTCAAGACCTACCTCCCCGATACCCATGGCGGTATCGAGCAGGTGATACGCCAGATGTGCGGCGCGACGCGCACGCTGGGGGTGAGCAATCGGATCCTGACCCTGAGCGAACAGCCCTCCCCTGAATGCATCGAGGTCGAGGGCATTCCGGTGCAGCGGGTGCGCCAGGACGCCAATATCGCCTCTACCGGTCTGTCCCGCGCGGCCTTCGGCGCCTTCGCCCGGGCGGCGCGCGACAGCGACGTCATCCACTATCACTTCCCCTGGCCGTTCATGGACGTGCTGCAACTGGCGGTGCGGCCGGGCAAGCCCTATGTGGTCAGCTACCACTCGGATATCGTTAAGCAACGCCATCTGCTGCAACTCTATCGCCCCCTGCAGCGCCATTTCCTGAGTCGCGCCAGCCGGATCATCGTGGCCACCGAGCCCTATAGACGCAGCAGCCCGGAGTTGCGCGGCCTGGAGGCGCACACCGAGGTCATTCCCTACGGTCTCGACGAAGCCAGCTATCCGGCGCCGTCCCAGCCTTGCCTCGCACAGTGGCGCCAGCGCCTGGGCCCGCGTTTTCTGCTCTTCGTCGGCGTACTGCGCTACTACAAGGGTCTGCACCTGCTGCTCGACGCCCTGGCCGGCCTGGACCTGCCGCTGGCCATCGTAGGTGACGGACCGGAACGGGCCGCGCTGGAAGCCCAGGCCCACCGCCTGGGCCTACGCAACTGCCACTTCCTCGGTCGCCTGCCGGAAGAAGACGTGGCGGCGCTCTACCGCCTCGCCGAGACCTTTGTCTTTCCGTCGCACCTGCGTTCGGAAGCCTTCGGCATGGCCCTGCTGGAGGCGGCCATGTACGGCAAGCCGCTGATCAGCTGCGCCATCGGCTCGGGCATGAGCGAGATCAACCGGCACGAGCAGACCGGTCTCGACGTGGCACCCACCTTCGCCGCGATCCGGGAAGCCCTGCTGCGGCTCTGGCAGGCGCCCGAGGAGCGGGCGCGTTTCGGCTCCGCCGCCCGCGCCCATTTCGAGCGGCACTTCCAGGCGGATCAACTGGGTGAGCGGCTGTATGCCGTCTATCGCCAGCTGGCGCCTGGCGCCGCCGGCTAGCGGGGCGCCAGGCGAGCGAAGCGCCCCTTAGCGGCTTTCGACAGCCTCACGCCCAGGCGCGCCCAAGAGCGCCCCTCCGGCGTTCATCCCCTGATCGGCCGCTTGCTTGATCTGCAGATTTTCCAGGCCCATGCCCAGTACCCGGCCGTCGGTGCTCAGGCCCGCCTCACGCGGCGAGATAGCATCGGGCATTTCGATCGTAAGCGTGGTAGTTCCTTGGTTATCAATAACCGGCCAGGAGAGGAATACCTCGCCATTCTGTTGCGCCTGAACCTCTTTGATCGTCTGGCCGTCGGCTTTAAAGATCAGCCGCTGGGTCGGTACCTCGGGAGTGAGAAAAACCCGATAGCGCAATGTCACCTGAGTGTTGGTGCCTTCATTGTGCACCAGCAAGGTGGCCACTCGCCCATCGTTCCAGACGCCAAAGTCCTCACGTGTCGACCAGCCGCTGATTAACAAGTAATCAGCCCTAGGTGAGCCCGTCTTCGCCAGCTGTGTACAGCCCTGGCACCCCTGCAGACCGTGCGCCAGGACGTTCAGGCCGTCAATCTTGAACAGCTGGTCATTAGCCTTGAGCTGGACAAAGTCCAAGACGTCATTCTTCAGGACGTACACCGTGTCGTCGTCATAGCGCGCGGACGACAAGGCTTGCAGCGTCTTGAGGTTCAGACTGTCCTGCTTGCTCTTGCTCGGACGGGCCAGCATTGCGGAATCAGTTACCAGTCCCTGCCGACTCGCGACAAAGGCCAGGGCCAAGCGGTCATCCGCATCGTTGGTGAAGGGCACATAGCGCAGCTTGGCGTAATGACCGAGCTCGTTGCTCCAGAAATCGCTGCGCAGCGCGGCGGTAACATCCGGCGAATTGAAGAAGTAGAAGTTCTCGTGCTTGAAGCCCTTGCTGATATCGCCGGCTTGAACGACCAAGGCTACTGCCAGAACCGCCAGGGCGACCGATCTGGCACGGTACCTGACCGTCAGATAGACCAGGCCGATCACTGCCAGATAGGTAAGCGGCCAATAGAAGCGCGACGAGCCGCGGAAGGTGGACAAGGCATCCAGCAGTTTGCCGGGCAGCGGCACGATCAGGTGGTGATCGAACAACTGGATGTTATTGGTGGTGGCAATCAGAAAAAAAGTGACGCCGGCAATCAGCAGACTGAGCGAAGTAGCGGTGATGGTAAAACGTCCGAAGCTGCGATAGACACTCTTGAGATTGAGCAACACCAGCAAGAGAACGCCTGCCCCCCAGTAGTTGACGGTTTCGAAGTTGCCTAGTCCGAGATAGACATGATCGAACACATAGGACCAGCCGTCCGCAACCAGCGGTGACAAGAGATTCGAATTGTAGGTGCCATAACCACCGGCCACGGATACGTCATCGACGGTGAAATAACCGGTGGTATACATCAGCACATAGGCGCCGATCGCTGCGGCCAGGGCTTCCAGCAATGCGGGTCCATAGGCGGTTACCCTGGTCACGATACGGGCGAAGAGATTCGCGCCCCAGAGGATCATCACGATCATCGCCAGGTAGAAGTGCGTGAGGCAGGCAACCGCGATGAGCAGGCACCACTGCACGGCCAGATGACGCCGGTCGCGCAGCAGACAGAGATAGATAGCGAACAGGATCAGGAAATGACCCATCAGGTTGATATGGCCGATCCGATGGATCCACGCGGGATTAAAGAGCACCAGGGCTGCAGCCAAAGACCTGATCAAATAGCTGTCGGAATAAAGCCCGACGATCTTCCAGGTGGCGACCGCACTAAGGATGCAACAGGCCAACAACCAGAGACCGAAATACTGGAAACCCGCCGGCAGCAGCGGTGACAGCAGTTTGAACACCAGGGCCAGCAGCGGATTGGAGTCGGAAAAGACGATCGAGCTGCTGACTTCCAGACCGTAATAGGGATTCAACCCTACGACAGGAAAGGTCCAGGGTGCCTTGCGGAAGAAGTCCCAGCCTAGATAAGCCTGCAGGATATCGCCATGGCTCAACCACTCGATATGGGTCGGGTTGAGCATGTTCACATCGAAGACGACAGCAAAGAAGATCACGCCGATCAGTATCGGAATGCCATAACTCGCTGCCCGTAGTTGCCTGTTCACTTATCCATTGCCCTTATTGCTCTACGTTGTGCCTTGAGATTTTGCCGGATAGAGCTTTCAGCTTTCTCCAGGAGGCATTCGCAGAATGCCGGTCTGACGGGTAGCCGTGAATGATCCCTGAATACGAGGTATGGGGATACCGAGGCAATCACACGGGTAGCGCCTGTCCGACGCTATTGGCCACCAGCGTTCTGTTATAGCGAGGGAAGTTGCAGAGGGCTCGCCCGGCACCGGAAAGACCCGGTACCTGGCGCGTGGCTATTTGAGCAGCAGGAACATGCCGCCAATGATCGCCAGCAGACCCAGACTCTTGGTCAGGGTGATCGGCTCGGCAAAGAACAGATAGCCGACCATGTAGACCAGGATGAAGGTGCAGGCCGCCATGAAGGGCGCCACCACCGACAGCTCATTGACCGCATAGATGCGTACGGTCAGGACGAAGCTGAGTCCATAGAGCCCCACTGCCAGGATCAGCATGGGGTTGAACACCTGCTGGATCAGCGACGCCGGAACACCGCCGCGACCCGCCAGCTTGATGGAGAACTGCGCGCCGACGTTCAGCAGCACCGCCAGCGCGATCAGATAGGCCGCCTTCATGGCTCGCGGCGCCGTTGCGGCTTCTGGATATAGATCGGCCGGGCCTTGATCTCGTGATAGATCTTGCTGACGTAGTGACCCATGATCCCCAGGCTGGTCATGATCGAGCCGCCCATCAGCACCAGCAGCACATTGACCGTGGTGAAGCCACCCTCGGCGGTGCCGGTGAATTTCTGCCAGAGAGTCACCAGCAGCAGCAGGAAGCCGATGCCCAGGGTCAGGCAACCCAGCCAGGTGACGATCAGCAGGGGGGCGGTGGAAAAGGCGGTGACGTTGTTGATGGCGTAGCGCAGCAGGCTGAGCTTGTTCCAGCGGCTGCCTTCACCCGCGCGCGGGGCGACCTCGAAACCGATGGCGGTGCCTTCCATGCCCAGCCAGTTGATCAGGCCGCGGAAGAAGCGATAGCGCTCGGGCAGCTTCAGATAGAGGTCGATGACTTCGCGATCGATCAGTTTGAAGTCCGAATGGCCTTCGATGTCGAAGCCGGACAGCTTGCGATAGAGCCGATAGAAACTACGCGCCAGCCAGGCATCCAGGGAAGAGGCGTCGTTGCGCTTGTGCTTGACCGCCTCGACGGCCAGGGCGCCATTGCGCCAGGCTTCCACCATCTGCGGGATCAGTTGGGGGGGATGCTGCAGGTCGGCGTCCAGCACCACGGCAGCCGCGCCGCGGGCATTGTCCAGGCCGGCGTAGATCGCCGCTTCCTTGCCGAAGTTGCGGGTGAAGGCCACCAGGCGGACACGCGGGTCCATGGCGGCCAACTCTTCGACCTGAGCGGCGCTGTCGTCCTTGGAGCCGTCATCCACCACGACGAGCTCGAGTTCGTGACCACAGGGTTCGGCGGCGGCCAGGATCTGCCGGAGATTGGCGATGAGCTGACGACCTTCGTTGTAGGCGGGCACTACCAGACTGATGAGCACAGAATTTCCTATATGAGCGAGGCCTGGTGATAGCCGTGAACACCGCTATCACCTGAGCGAGACATGGGCTGTCTCGGCCGATCCGGCCGGTGATTATCCAGAAAAGGCGACCTCAGGAAAACCGCTTACCCAAGGCGGCGCCGAGCGGGTCAAAGGCCTGTGACCTGGCAGACAGTGCCGATGGACTCCTGGCGACACCACTGCGCATAGTGCCCCTGCATCGCCCGCTCGATACGTTCGCGGGGATAGTCCGGACTGTTCGCGCCAAAGACGAACAGTTCGCCCGGCGTGCGCGGCTGGTCCAGTACCTGGGTGCGCTCCGCGCAATGGCCCACGATCCGGGCCAGGAAACCCGTGTTGAGCGGCTTGCCATGCAGTGCCGTGAAGTACTGCAGGAACAGCGCATCCACGGCCGAGCCACCGCAGCCGTAGTTGGGCAGCAGATAGACCTGTTTCGCCTGGCTGACCCGGCGATCCCACTCGGTCCGGTCGTGGCTGAAATAGGGACTACGCCCGGCAGCCTCGGCCAGATAGGCGCGGTGATGACACATGTCGACATACTGCACGGCGATCAGCACCAGCAGGGCCAGGCGATAGACCGGATTGACCCGCGTCAGGAAATAGCCGATCGCCGCCATCAGCAGAATGTAGCCTACCGGCCAGAAGAACCGGCCGGAACCGCGGAAGATCTTGGTCAGGGGCTCGATGAAGCTTGGCAACGGATACTCGAGCACCACCAGGTTGCTCAGATAGATCCGGTTGGACAGGGCATAGATCGTCAGGCCCACGCAGAGCGCCACCAGCACCCAGTGGTGGCGGCAGCGCGCCAACAGCCAGCGTGGCGAACGCAGCACCATGAACAGCAGCATGCCCAGCAGGGCGACGCCCAGGTAGTTGTGGCCATCGATCTGCATGCCCGTGGCGTCGAGCACCAGGCCCTTCGACGGCAGGAACAGACTCGGCGCCAGCTGGGTACCCAGCAGCGGTGACAGCAGATTCATCGAGGATTCGATGTAGCCGGTTTCCGACGGCGGCAGGCCACTGGCGACATCGAAATACCCCAGGACGTAAAACTCGAGCGCCAGCAGCGGCAAGGGTGCGAGCAGCGCGGCCGCGACCCGGAGCGAGGACAGCTCGCCACGCACACCCACAGCCAGCCAGACCGCCGCATAGAAGGCGAAGACCATGGCCAGCAGATAGGGATGGATGCTACCCGCCAACAGCAGCAGGCCCAGGCTGCCGACGAACAGGCAACGAGGTGCCAGGGTCCGCTGGTCCCAGCGCAGATAGAGACCCAGCATGAAGATGAGCAGGAACTGGGCATGCAGCGCGGCGTGGGGAATACGGATCAGCAGCGACGGCATCATCAGGGCGAACAGGCAGCCCGCCAGCAGGGCCACGGGCGTATGACCGCGATAGACGGCGGCCACATAGGCGCCTGCCACGCCTTGCAGCACATAGCACCCCAGGATCCAGACACCCAGGTAATGGGCATCCGCGGGCAACAGGCCACTGATCAGCTTGAAGGGGATGGCCGCCAGGGGAATGATGTCGGCATAGGCGGCCGAGGCCCCCTCCGGCGCATTGAGCAGCGCCGTGTGCAGCAGTGGAAAACGCCACTGATCGTGGACGAAGGCCCAGATCCCGGTGATGTGCTGGGTCGGGTCGGTGCGCGTATCGAAGAAGAACCCCGAATGACCGGTGAGAAAATCCAGCGGAAAGAGGCGCGCCACATAGAGCACGCCCAGCAACAGGGCCAGCCCATAGTAGAGGGCACGACCCAGGGGCCGGTCGAGAACGGCCAGGCGGCCGGCAACAGCGGTCATGAAAGCTCCTGAGCCCTTGAACGATCGCCAACGGCTTGCTGAGCCAGGGCGCGGAACAGCCCGTCGATACGGGTGGAAATGGCTGGCCAGGCGTGACTGCGCAGCCATTCACCCTGCCGCGCCGGTCGCTGGGCGGCCAGATGCTCGCGCAGTCCCGCGGCGATGGCCTGGGCATCGGTGCCGGGCAGCCGGTAGACCGCCTCGTCGACGTCCTCGAAGATGTCCAGCGGCGTGCAGAGCACTGGCTTGCCGGCCAGCAGGCCCCAGCGCACCGCGGCGCTGGAAGATTCCTGGGTGTGCTGGTAGGGAAAGACCACCACCTCGGCCAGGCTCAGCCAGGCCAGGGATTCGCGATCGTCCAGGAAGCGGTCGATCAGTTGCGCACGGCCTTCCAGGCCCAGCGCCGCGATCCGCTGGCGGCATTCCTCGGCCAGGGCCGCGCTTTCCGGTACCGGGTACTGGGCGTTGACCAGCAGCAGGTAGAGGGCGTCGTCCTCGGCGGCGACCTCGGCGAAGGCCTCGATCAACTGCAGGATGCCCTTGGGCGGCAGCAAGAAGCCGTAACTGGCCACGATGCGCCGTCCGGCCAGGCCCTGGGCCTCGTCCGGCAGTTCCAGCGCCTGGGGCGGCGGCATCACCCCGTGGGGGAACAGCATCAGGTTGTCGGCCAGGCCGAAGTCCTTGAGGCGATTGAGGTCGTGACTGCTGTGCACCAGCAGGCGACTGCTCTGGCGCAGCGCCAGGCGCAGTTGCCGCAAGCTACGGTGATCGCCCGGCCGGTCGAGATCGGCGGTGGAATGGAAGGTGACCAGGGTGCGGATACCGCGCCGATGCACCTCGTGCAGGAAGCGGGCGAAGGGCACCAGGCCGAAGAAGCCGAAGTTGAACTGGATCAGCAGGATGTCCACCGGCTGACGATCGAGGGCCTGCAGCAGATCGTCGAGCGAATCCTGGCCGCCCTGATCCCAGACCCGCTGGATCTCCTGGCCTTCCGGATTGATCAGGGCGACGTGGCGGTTGGCGAACACCTGGGTGGCCGCCAGGGGGCCGGCGATCAGTTGCTGGCTGTAGCCGGCGATACCGCAGGCGCTGTTCCAGGTGGTGACGGTGCCGACCCGGGGCTGCGGCTTACAGGGCGGCAACGCCCGGACCCGGGCGATGGCGGCCTGGGTGCGGCGGGCAACCTGTTCCCAGGTGTAGTCCCGGCGAATCAAGCGGTCGGCCCGCAGCAGGCGCGAGCGCACCAGGGCCTGCCAGCGGCCTTCGCGGCGCGCGGCGGCGAAGTCGGCCAACAGCCGCGCCAGGTGGTCGGTATCCGGCTCGGCCCACAGCGAGCCGCTCAGCTGCATGTGGCTCTGGGCGCGGGTAAAGCGGTAATCGATGAGCCAGCTGGTCTCGGGCGTACAGAAATCCGTCTGGCCGCCATAGCCGGTGGTGACCACGGCGCACTCGTGCAGCATGGCCTCGGCCAGGGGCAGGCCGAAGCCTTCGCCGCGACTGGGCGCCACCAGCACATCGGCCCAGACGTAGAGGGCGCGTATCGCCGCCTCGGGCAGATCGAGATTGAACAGCTCGACCGCCGGCGCCGCGGGGTGCCGCGCGCGCCAGGCCGCCAGCTCGGCGGCGATATCGTGATGGGGGTTGGGAAAGGTCTTGATGACCAGCACCACGTCATCCGCCGCCGTGAAGGCACGGGCATAGGCGTCGAGCAGGACGTCGACGCCCTTGCGCGGAAAGCAGGACGAGATGTGCAGCAATTTCAGCGTCGTGGCACTGCCAGGCAGCGTGCGGCCGAGCAGCGCCGGCTCCGCCGGGGTGCGCAGGATATGATCAGCGCCCAGGCCGACGGTCACCACCGGCACGTCGACGCCGTTGTCCTCCAGCACCCGGGTCACATAGGACGACATGCTGGTGACCAGCTGCAGATAGCGATTGAAGCCGGCCACGGCCTCCACCGGCAGCAGGGATTCCTCCCAGCCATAGCAGGACAGCACCCGGACATCGCCTGCCATGTCGCTCACCCGTGGCGGATAGAGCAGGCGCAACACGGCAGCTGCCGGCTCCTCAGCACGGGCATGGGCCGCGGCGCTGGCAGGGTCGGCGTCGAGAAACTCCGGGGACACGGGAATCGGGCCGGGCCCCTCGGTCGCTCGCAGCGCCACCGAGGCGTCGATGGCGGCGAAGCCCCGGGCCAGTTCGCGGTTGACCACTGCCAGGCTATAGCTGCTGTCGAACGGACCTTCCAGGCGTACCTCGACGCGCGTCTGCCGGGGCTGCGGCAGCCGGATCCCGTCCGCCAGCAACTCATCCGCCAGCCAGGCGTAGAAGCCTTCCGCCGTCCAGCGACGCGCCTGGTCTACCGCCCGACGCTGCACCCCGTAGCGCAGCGCCGGATTGTCCATCAGGCGTTGCAGGACTTCCGCCGTGTACGCAGGCGCGGTGGCCGCCAGCGGCCAATAGCCGTCGCCGAGGATTTCGCGCCCTGCCCCGCTATGGGCATTGCCCACTAGCAGAATGCCCAGCGCCAGCAGGCGCAGCAGCCAGGCCGGATCGGGCATGGGCTCCAGGCTGAACGCCAGATCCACCGCGGGCAGCGGCTCCTCGGCGCGCAGCACGGTCAGTTCCACCCGCTCCATGGTGGCCATGCCAGCCAGAAAGTCGGCGCGCGGCGCCGGCTGCTCATCGCCGTAGACGCACAGCCGCCAGGGGGCTCCGGGCAACTGAGCCAGCTGCAGCAGTCCGCCGACTGCTTCCGCGTGCTGCAGCTCCAGCGCGTGCACGAGCACGGTGAAGGGACGGGGACGATCCAGATCCAGGGGCACCGGAACCGGCGGCACCTGCCACTGCAGTTGCTCGACCCGGCGGACCGGCACGGTCACATCGCGGGCATAGAGGGCTTCCAGTACGCCCGGCTCGCCACTCAGGACGCCACGAATGGCGGGCTGCCGGTCGATCACCTCGGCGAGGCCAACGGCCTCCACCTGGGTACCCGGCAACACCAGGATCCGCCCCTGGCACCGCGCTAGGCGACGTGTCTGGGCGGACTGCAGCTGGCCGTGGACCAGCAGCAGTTCGTCCGCGCCGGCGCCGGCATAATCGTCGAGCGGACGTATGTCGGCAGGTCCCTCCGCCGGTGGCTCGTCGGTAAAAATGTCCGCCGACAGACCGGCCCGGCGAGCGACGTCACGCAGGCCGAGCAGATAGGTCCAGCCATAGGGTCCGGTCAGGGGCCCCAGGACCCACTGGTGAAAGGTGGCGAGGGTCTGGGTCATGCCGTTTCGGCTCTGAAGGCCGACACCGCATAGTGTTGCCAGGTCAGGGGCTCGGCCTGCTGGCCCTCCAGCAACAACTCGGCTTCCAGCGGTCGCTGAATGGCCACCTGGGCGAAGCCCTTGTGCTGGCAGAGAAACTCCAGCAGCGGCGCCGGCAACGGCCGCTGCCGCGCCGGATCGAGCCAGAAGGCGCAGGCGCTGGAAGCCTGGGCCGGATCGAGCGCCTGCAACAGCAGCAGGCCACCCGGGACCAAGACCCGGAGCGCCTCGTCGAGCAGGGTGGAGAGCTGCGCCATGTCCAGTCGATCCGCCAGCTCGAAGGCGCACAGCGCCCCGACGCTGGCCGCCGGCTGTTCGCTCAGCCAGCGCAGGGCCTCGCCCTGAACGACCGGCAGACCCTGGGCCACGGCCTGGGCGACCACCTCGGCATCGGCCTCCACACCGAGACCTTTGACGCCCTGGGGCAGGCTCGCCAGCCACTGACCGGCGCCACAGCCGAGCTGGACCAGGGGCAGGCCCTGGCGCACGGGCAGGCATTCCTCGACCAGCGGCAGATAGAAGCCGAGCAGGCCACGCAGGGCCTGCTCGTCCAGGGCGAAATGCTCACGCAGGGTGCGTTCCAGGGCCAGCGGTACGCCGAGCGCGGCGCTTTGCGGCGCCAGCGGCAGGGCCGGTGCGGCTTCGAGCAGATTCAGGCGCATCCGCAGCTCCTGCTCGCCACGATCCAACTGCTTCTGGGCCTGGGCCAGCTGCGCCTCGACTTGGGCCAATTGGTGCTCCAGCTCGCCCAGGCGTGGCTCGGGCGCCTGATCCTGCAGCACCTGCCAGCGCTGCTGATGCCACTCCAGCAGGTTGCTCTGCTGCTGCAGCAGGATCGCCTGCAAGGCCAGCTGGTTCTGCCAGCGGTAGTAGCGGGCATTGTCGCGCTGCTGCCGCCCCGGCAGGCCGGCCACCTCCAGCATCAGGCTCAGCAGTCGCCCGATCACCGGCACCCGGCGCAGCTTGCGCTTGAGCAGCGCACGGCGCAGTCCCGGCGCGGCGGCGCCATGGCGCTGCCCTTCCGGGCTGAGATGGATGGCCGCCAGCAGATCGAAACGATCCTCGCCGCCGCGCAGGCGGGTCAGGTAGTGGGACAGCCGCTCCGGCTCGATGGGGTGCCCGGTCAGGTAGTGATAGGCCGCACGCACCAGGGCCTCGTCGTCCAGCTCCTGCAGGGCTTCCCAGGTGGGCTCGGCCGGCGCCACGGCCGGCTGCAGCGCCTGGGTGCGCTGGCGAATGTCGGCGATCAGGTTGGCAAGGTGATCGTCGAGACGGGAAAGATCCAGGTCGGGGCCAGGGGTAGACATCGCGGGGCGCTCGGTCGGACAGGAGGGAGACGATGGCCAGGCCATCGCGAGAAGACGGCAAGGATACCCGCTCGGGCGCTCTGGATGAATGTCTCCGCCCGTTCCCAGCGCCGACACCTCGTCGGCGCCCTGGCGATCGGGGGTCAAGAAAAGCGGGGCTTGGCCGAATCAGCGAGGAGAGACGAATCGATTGAGCCCTGGCACAGGATTTGAAACTGGGCAGGTAAGCGTCAAGAAAGCGCCAAATCTTGGCTGAGGACAGTCGCCAGAATTTTGTAGTTGGCAGGCCGGGCAGGAGCCCGGCGGCAGCACCTATCCCGGTACCCTCATGACCCTTCGCAAAACCCTGGCCGCCCTGGGCGGCATCCTGACCCTTGGCGCCCTGCTGGGCGCTGCCGCCCCCGCGCGTGCCGTGGAGCTGGTCGGCCTCAACCTTTCCGGCGCCGGCTTCGCCAGCCAGGTGCTGCCGGGCCTGAACGAGCGCAACTACATCTTTCCGGTGGAAGCCTACTTCCAGCAGTGGAGCGCGCGCGGCGTCAAGCTGGTCCGCTTCCCGATCATCTGGGAACGCCTGCAACCCGCCCTGGGCGGCGCCTTCGATCCGACCTATGCCGGCCTGATCGATCGCACCTTCCTCTATGCGCAGAACCACGGCATCAAGATCATCCTGGATCTGCACAACTACATGAGATACCGCGGCACGGTGATCGGTACCGGCAGCGTCGGCTACAACCACTACCAGGATGTGCTGACCCGCATCGCCCAGCGCTGGAGCAGCCAGGCGTCGCTGTATGGCTACGACATCATGAACGAGCCCCACGACGCCACCGCCCAGTGGCCCGTGGCCGCCCAGTACGGCATCAACGGCGTGCGCAGCGTGGACAACGTGCGGCCGATCTTCATCGAGGGCAACGGCTGGGCCGAGGCCACCCGCTGGCCGCAGTGGAACGACTCGCTGCTCGCCCTGCGCGATCCGGCCAACAACCTGATCTTCGAAGCCCACACCTATTTCGACGGTGACGGCGGTGGCGGCAACTATGCCAACACCAGCGCCGCCGCCTATGCGGACGACTACGGCGTGCAGCGGGTTCGGCCCTTCGTGGAATGGTTGAAAAAGAACGGCAAGCGCGGCTTCATCGGCGAATTCGGCATACCGGACAGCGATACGCGCTGGAACGTGATCATGGACAACATGCTCGCCTACCTGAAGCAGAACTGCATCCCGGCCACCTACTGGGCGGCCGGCCCCGGCTGGGCCAACTACAACATGTCGGTGGAGCCGGTGAACGGCCAGACCCGTCCGCAGTGGCCGACCCTGGCCAAGTATCTGGACGGCAGCAGCTGCAGCACTTTCGGCCCTGGCGGTCAGGCGCCCAAGAGCGCGAGCCAGGCCGATCTCAATGGCATCCAGCAGCTGTACCTAGCGTACATGGGTCGCGCCTCGGATCTGGCCGGCCTGCAGTACTGGGCCAACCGCGTCGCCTCCGGCGAGATGAACGTGGGCCAGATCGCCGCCAGCTTTACCGAAAGCCCCGAATACCGCGGCCAGTACCAGGGCCTGAGCAATGCGGCGCTGGTCAGCAAGGTCTACACCAACGTCATCGGCCGCAGCGCCGAAACGGCGGGCCTCAACTACTGGGTCGGCGAGCTGAGCAATGGCAACGTCAAGCCGCAGACCCTGGTGCTGGCTATGGTGCGCGGCCTGGGCGACAGCGACAGGAGCAACTTCGACGCCCGCACCTCGGCGGCCTTCAGCAATATGAAGTGATGGAGTAAAGCGGGTCGGATTCGACTCGCCTTACTCGGCTCCTCCGCGCGCGACAGGGATGCCGACCCACCCGCCAGGCACAGACGCAAGTGGAAGCAAAGCAGCGCCTCAGAGCGGCTGAACCTTTGCTCGGGGTAGGCCTCTACCCTCCTCCCCCGGCACCTGCCGATTCAAGGAGGATCCCGCATGCAAGACGCCATCGACCGCCTGGTCACCGCCCTCGAACCCCATAGCTGCCAGGTCACCCAGCGCCCTGCCGATCGCAGCCTGCTGCTCACCGTCAAGGACAGCCAGGGCGCCAGTTCCATGACCAAGGTCATCCCCCTGACCGAGCTGAATTGCCCGGACCGCCTGGCTACCGTGATCAAGGACGTACGCCGCGACCTGGCCAATTGCGGCGGCACCCTGGACGCCGCCTGCACCTCGGACTTGCAACGCCGTGGCGCGCGGATTCGGCGGTACGGGGACTAATACCCGCAAGACTGCCCGTGGGCGCAATGCCCGCTGGCAGAACGCGGTCACGACCGAGCGGACCGCCGCGGCCAACCAGCCAACACAGCTCACTTTTCTGCAGGCAAAAGAAAAGGCCGCGCCGCGTCCGGGTTGGCCTCGAGGAGATGCAAGGAAGGTCGAGGACTCATGGGTACCTCGTTATCGGCGATAGGAAACCGGAAACTGATCAGGCGTTCAATCCGGGAACGGCGCTCACGCCAAGGTTTGCTATCCATTTAACGAATTTATTAAGAATTGGGGGCTGAGAGATTAAATTGCAATGACAGCCGACGAAGCGCTGGCTGTGTCTACCACCAAAATGTCACACCTGGCAGGCCCAGATCGCTCCAAACAAGGCGAATGATAGGGCCGCAGCCTTTTGGCAGACTCATTCTTCCAGGTAGTAGCTCTGACGTTATCTGACCCAAAACGACTAGATATGCCTCTACGATCCTTGGTAAAGGCTATCGTCGTCCTAGGCGATACCGAGCTGCTGTAATACCGGCAGGCAGTTGGCAAGGAAAGCGGTATAGCGGGAACGAAGTTCGGCCAGGTTCGCTGTTTCGTCTTGTAGAGGTATGCCATCTTTGAGCACTCGTAGGCCCTGGCTGCTCAGCGTCTTCCAAACGAAATGCTCTGGACTGTCCTCGCGCCTTGTCTGGTGATGCACCAGAAATAGCTGGTCGCAGCGACCCAGGTGATGACCACTACCGGTCACGGGTGATGCTAGGAACTGTAGCTCCTCGCCATGACGAGCCCGCTCCAATACAGCCAGGTTGAATGCCCGGGCACTAGCGGCACGGATCGATTCGCCTTCTTCTGGCAGGCAAGGCGCCAGGTGACCGGCGCCGATCAAAACGGTGATGGCTTGCTGCAGAGCGGCGAAATCCAGCTGCGTCAGGCGCGTATCCGCCGATAGTTGCTCCAGGGTACGGGGCCCGTCAGAGAGCACATCCAATATCGGGTCATACACCTGTGGCTGCAGGGTAGCCTCCCCTAGAACACCCTTCACGGTAGAGGGAATGTCGCTACGCACCAGAGTAAGCGCTACTCGGAGTGACAGCCATGCTTCGCGCACCTCGATTGACGTCAGAGCCAGCCGACCGCGAACGAAAGTATCGCGGCGAAACTGACGATTAACTAGATAATCACGCGTGGTTTCACGCAGTGCAGCCTCAGGGATCTCTGCCAGCAGGTGTTGCTGATCGACCGTAAGGTTGATCGACTCAATATGGTCAAGCGTATCTGCCGAGGCTAGAAACTCCAGCTTGGCAGCGGCAAGATCTTCTACCACCTCGGCATGGTAGAACGCCTTCCAAGTGGCATTTAGGAGTTCGTGAGCGAGATAGCTGGAATTTTCTTTCTTGAGTTTGGCGAGCTTCGGGCCAGCCGCAGGATTACTTTTGAAGTATAGCGCGCCTAACTGTTCCAGCCGCTCGGTAAAGGCCAGCGCGCCGGATAAGCGATCGACACCCTTATCATGACGGGCGTGACGATAGATCAGCTCTCGCAATGGTGCTGCCGCCGCCCACCCTGGTAGCGCATTGTATGAGATGTAAACTAAACCTCCTGGCCTTAGACGGCTGCGAAGAATATCAATCAGCGTGGCACGATGCTCAGCTGCCACCCAACTGTAGATCCCGTGCAAGGCAATTACATCAAACAGCGGTAGGTCTGTACGCTGGGCAAATTCGGCGAAGCTCGCCTCATGGAAGATTATATTGCTCAGTTCAGCTTTGGCCGCAAGCCGCTGAGCCCCCGCTATCTGTGCCGGGTTGAAGTCGACTGCATGAAAGGCAACCTGCGGATTTGCAGCGGCCAACAGATTAATGGCAAAGCCTTGGCCACATCCCAGCTCACAGAAGTGATGTACCGAGCCTTTATGGGCATCGGCCAAAAGCTGGGTCAATGCCAGGTGCGATGGAGAAAATTCGCGATAGAAGCCGTGGGTATAACCTACGTCAACCACATAGCCCGAATGCCACTCATTCATTCTGTCGCTTCCTTTTTTCAAAGCAAAAAAAACGGAGAGCCGAAGCTCTCCGTTTTCACATCACTAACGCGATTAGGCGTGGGTGAAGTTTGCAGCGGTCAGCTGAGTAGCGGTAACACCGGTCAGCTGGATCAGTGCATCGCCGCTATCAACGGTACCGGCACCAGCAGCATCAACGAAGACGTAGGTGTCGCTGCCATACTGGAAGGCAACAGCTTTTGCACTACCCAGATCGGAAGCAGCCAGCTGCACAGCCGAGGACAGCGAGGTAGCAGCGCTGATTGCGCCAATCTGAGCATTGGTCAGGGTAGCAACGCTGTTGGAGCCAGCAGCACCACCAGTGGCTACGGTGAAGTTCAGCTGGTCAGCAGACACATTGAAATCGCTGATCGAGATCAGGCCGGCTTTCAAAGCGGTGTCAGCGGCAGTCACTTGAGCAGCGGTGGAGGTGGAGGTGGTAGCGGTGTAGTTCTGGATGTTGGCAACAGCAGCGCTGAAGTTCACAACATCGTTGCCATCGCCCAGGGAGATAACCGAGGTGTGGGAAGCAGTGACGGTGCTAGCAACGGTGCCAGTGGCGCCCAGAGTAACGGTGTCATTGCCAGCACCAGCGTTCACGACCAGGTTGGCGGAGCCAGCGTTGACGGTGATGGTGTCGTTGCCAGCGCCAGCATTGATGGTCAGGTTGGCAGTGCCTACGGAACCTACGATGGTGTCGTTGCCAGCACCAGTGTCAACGCTCAGAGCAACGGCCTTGGTCGGAGCAGCGGTGTTGATGGTGTCGACGGTGACGGTATCGTTGCCCGAACCGGTGGTGACGCTGCTCAGATTGTCCAGAGCGGTAGTGTTCAGCACCAGGCCGGCGGTGGAAGAAGCACCGTCGATGGTGGTCAGAGCGCTCAGGCTGTTGGCAGCGGTAGTGGTGTCTTGAGCAACCACGGTCAGAGCAGGAGTGCCAGTGGTGGCAGAGCTGCTGACGTTTACGTGCAGGGTAGCGACTGCGTCTGCGGCAGGAGCAGTCGGAGCCTCAACCAGAGTAATGGTGGAAGCGCCAGCGATGGTGCCTTTCAGGGTCAGGTCGGTAGCTACGTTGGTGCTAGCCAGAGTAGCGGTAGCGGTGCCGTTCAGACCGTTCAGGGTAGCAGTACCAGCGCTCAGGCCCTTGAAATCAAAAGCTTGGGCACCAGTGGTAACAGTAGGAGCAACAGCAGCTTTAGCAGCAACGTTGGCAGCGCCGTAGAAGCCATTAGCAGTGTTGGAGGTGCTTGCAGCCAAGTATTGAGCCAGGGTCTGGCCACCAACTTGAGTACCAGTGTAGGTAGTAGTAACGCCATTAGCGGTACCAGCAGCACCGGCATTGGCGGTAACAGTGGCAGCGTACTGAGCTTTGGTGTCCAGCAGCAGGCGGTCGGTGCCAGTGGCGCCGTTGACCAGGGCCAGAGCCAGGTTGGAGACGCTGACGTCGGTGCTGTTGACCCAGTAGTTCAGTTCGTTGCTGGCAGCGGAGCGGCCAAACAGGTTCTGATACAGGGTATCAACGGTCTGGGCACGGGTCAGGCTGCCGTAGACGCCGGTGTACTCAGCGGACTGAGCGAAGGCAGCGCTGATGTCGGTGACGTTGGCGTTAGTCTGAGCGGTCCAGTAGGTCAGACCGGCTTGTTCGGCGGGACGGCCGAAGTAGGCCAGGTACAGTTGCTGAACTTGAGTAGTGGTAACAGCCATTTCCTTGCATCTCCTAAGATTTTGTCGAATTCGACTTCAGGCCTTCCGTCACTGGATGGCGCCCGTCGGCACCGGCCTGTCGCCTCACCCCAACTGCTGGGGCGAAGCCCCCATGATGGGTTTCGTTTCGATATCGGCTTTGTAAAGAGGTTCACATCCAGGATGTGCGTTCGTCGTACAAAGCAGCGGTATCGGCGGCAATCCTACACAGACCTTTGTGACGGGAACAAGCGTTTCTTCAGAGCCTTTCACGCTTTACTCAGACGGATTCATCGTACCGAGACCTACTGGGTCGACACTGCATGGAATGCGCTGATACAGAGGCTAAAGTTCCTGACCTGCTGACATAGCCATGGGAATCGTCGTTTAACGGACACAAACCGCCGTAAAAAGCCATAAATCTGGCGCAG
The DNA here is from genome assembly GCF_039908605.1 of Pseudomonas aestiva. Lineage (NCBI taxonomy): Bacteria > Pseudomonadati > Pseudomonadota > Gammaproteobacteria > Pseudomonadales > Pseudomonadaceae > Pseudomonas > Pseudomonas aestiva. Next base: position 4,805,222 of record NZ_CP150916.1, read on the forward strand.
GCCCTTTTTTCGCTGGCTTTTGCGTCTGGACCATTCGCTCCATTTTTACTACCGTCTGCGATCGAAGCCCTGTCCCTCCCATAACCAATGGTCGCGTTTGCGGACGGACGAACGGTCGCATCTCGAGCAGACATAAGGGGTGAAAAGCGCTTAAAAACTGGCAAAAGCTGGCCAGATGCCGCTATTCATCGAATATCGATTGGGATAGCGCAAAGCCTAAGGCTGTGCAAAAGAAGCTCGGATTGGTCATCATTTGATCAGTCACAGCAATGAAATCTGCTGACCTTTGGTACTACCGCCTTACTCACGCTTGCCTGTCTTCCCTTCTTCTATCTGTGGCCGTCTATCAGCGGCTACTTGAGCGCCTTTGAGACCACCTGTCATCACCCTTGCCACCTGGCGCGCACGAGCACTCGACCATCAGCTGACGATTCTTACTGATGGCGGAACGAGCGAAGCGTTTCCTACCCCATTCAGGCAGCTTTCGCCACATACGGCACTTTGCCACCTGCATCTTTTTTCATTTAGCGCAACAATCAAGAATCGTATGTCTATTTAAGCGTGATAGGTTTCACAGTCCCTGGGCACTTCGCTCAATTTTCTCAAGGGATGAACGCTATGGCCGCTTCGGATTACACGAATCAGATCCAACAAATCTATCTTGCCTACCTCGGCCGCCCAGCCGATCCCGCGGGTCTGGCCTACTGGGCCGATCAGGTCGATAGCCAGGGCGGTGATCTGTCGTTGGTGCTTTCCGGCTTCGCTGCGTCGGAAGAGTCCGCCGCCCTGTACGGCGAGATGAGCACCAACCAGACGATCAGTGCCATCTACGCCAATCTATTCAAGCGCGATGCCGACGATGCCGGCGTGGCCTACTGGCAGGCGCAGATCGAAAGCGGCACCGTCGATCCGGCCCAGGCCGCCCTGGCGATCCTGCTGGGTGCCCAGGACAATGACATCACGGCGGCCAGCAACAAGCTCACCGCTGCCAATGCCTTCACTGCCAGCGTTGCAGCCAGTGGCGCGACCGGCTATAGCGAGGCGGCTGCCCTGGCTGTGGGTCGCGACTTCCTTAATAGCATCGATGCGAGCGACGCTTCCCTGGCCAATCTCGACACGGCCGTCGCCGCCGCAGTCGCTCAGGCAACTGGAACGGATACCACGCCGACACCTGAACCCGAGCCGACTCCGGTATTTGCCGCCAACCTGGGCCAGGACGGCACCGTGACTTTCGATAATCCGGGCGCAGCCCTGACGGTCGCTCAAGAGAATGGCGGTTTCGTCTTTACCAGCGCCGGCAGCTCTTCCACGGTGACAGGCACCATCAACGGCATCACGGTACCGGCCGGTACTACCGTGAGTATCGCCAGCGCCGCCGCAGCCAATATTCAGTTTCCGGGCGAGGGCACCGTCGCCCTTACGGATGACGGCCCACTGACGGCAACGGCCCTGACGGATCTGGAGGCCGCCACTTCGGGCGTACTGGATGCTTCCAAGGTCACCGCCATTACCGAAGCGAGCCTCGACCAGGCGAAGGCACTGCTGAGCGCAGACGCCACTTCCTTTATTCACGCCGAGGGCGTGGCGGTTGATCTGACCAATACCGCAGCTAATGCTGCCGATCTGGTAACCCTCGATGGCGCGACTACCGGCAAGATCACCGCCGACGCCCTGACCGCGATCACTGGTGAGCTGACCTCTGTACAGGGCGTACTGCAAGCCGTTACCACGGGTACGGAACTGTCGGCTAGCGGCCTGAACAGCGTGACCCTGACCGACACGCTCACCGCCGGCGCCCTGGATAACGTGGTGCTGGCCAACGACACCACCCTGACCCTGGCGGACGTGGCCGATAACGCCCTGACGCTGGTGGATCAGACGGTAGCCGCGGGCAAGACGCTGACCATCGATGCGTCGGCCGTCACCCGCTCGGTGACTATCGATGGCAGCGCGGAAGCCGATGGCATCCTGGTCATCAAGGGGGGTTCGGGGGATGACACCCTGAATAGTGGCAAGGGTGCAAATACTCTGACCGGGGGCGCAGGTGCCGACAATTTCGTCTTTGGCCCGAATGGCATCTCGACCTTCGGCGCGCTGGATACCATCACCGACTACCGAGCGACCACCGGGGCCAATGCCGGCGCGGCAGACACCATCACCCTGAGAGGCGCCACGGTGGTGGCATCCGACAAGGCGACCGTTCAGGACCTGTCGACCGCAAGCGACCTGGCGGATGCGCTGAACACTGCGGCCAATGGGGCAACGACCGACAACGGCCTGAGCGTCTTCCTCTTTGGGGGCGACACCTATGCCTATGTAGAGACCACTGGCAGCAGCACCACCTATGTCGAGAACGATACGCTGATCAAGCTGGCGGGTACGCCCTTCGCCGAGGGCACCAGCATCGCCGGCCTGGGTATCGCGAACGTCTGATAGCTCGGTAATAAAGAAGCCCCTGCTCCAGTGATGGAGCAGGGGCTTTTTATTGGGGCTATATAAGGAAGGCCCGACCTCAAGGCCGCTGGGCGATCACCGCGTAGTCCTGCGGGCCGTAGAACCAGCGGTCGCAGTGGCGGGCCACTTCGCTGTCTTCGTGGAGGCGGTGCTCGGGCTCCACGGCGTTGACCTTGTGGATTTCCACCTGGGCGTAGCCCTTGAACTGCACCAGGAATTCGGTGAAGGCCGGCGGCAACGGGTGGATATGGGTAGGGTCGGTCCAGAAGTAGTTGGCCGAGGTGACGATGTTTTCCGGGTTGGGCGTTTCGAAGAGGATCAGCCCGCCCGGCGCCAGGGCGTGGAGGCAGACGTCGAGCAGCTGGTTGAGGCGCTCGAAGCCCAGATGCTCGATGACGTGGAAGGCGGAGACGGCGCCGATGCTGCCGGCCGGCTGGGCGGCCAGCCAGGCGATGGCATCGGTGTGCTCGGCGGGCAGGCCGCGGGCGCGGCACAGCTCGACGTTGGTGGCATTGAGGTCGATGCCCAGGCGCTCTACCTCAGATGGCAACAGCGCCAGCCACTCGCCCCGGCCACAGCCGATGTCCACCAGCGGCAGTCCGCGAGCCAGGGCCGGGTTGGCGGCGATGGTGGGCAGATAGTAGGACAGCCGGGCGTTGATGGTCTCGGCGCTGCCGCGGAAGCGATCCTCGAAGGCCAGATAGAAGCTGTCGGGCACGGTGCCGCTAGGCAGGTTACTGGCCGGAGTTTCGGCGGCATCCATCTCGGGTGTCTGGACGGCAGTCGCCAGCGCCGGCTGGGACGCCGCCGCGCGCGGCGCGCTTTCCAGGGCGGTCAGGCGGGCGCGGAGTTCCTGGTTCAGGTTCTCGGCCAGGCGCAGGCGTTCGCGCAATTCGGCCAGGGCCGGATCGGGCGTGGCCTGGCGGGCGCCAAGCACCTGCTGTTCGGCGCTGAGCACCCGGTAATGCTGCTCGTGGCGCTGGATATGGGTTTCCAGGCGTTCATGCAGGGCCAGGTGGCGCGCGGCGTCGCGCTGTTGGCGCTGGGCATTCGGGCAGCGGCGCAACAGGCTGCCGAGCAATGGCAACTGGCGGCAGCGCTGGCGCAGGCGCGCGCCGCGCAGACCCGCCACCGGAGCGCCGTGGGCACGGCCCTCGGCGGAGTCACGCAGGCCTGCCAGGAGTTCGAGCTTGTCTTCACCGGCGCGCAGGCGCTGCAGATGATGCGCCAGCCCTTCGGGATCGATCTCGCGTCCCAGCAGGTAGGGATAGGCCGCGCGCAGCAGCGCCTCGCCCTCCAGGTTCAGCAGGGCGTGCCAGGGGGCGAGTTCGGGACGGGAAGCGGACATGGCAGGGCCTAGGCGGGCTGGGAAACGGGGGTCACGTCATGCAACCCGGCGGAGAGATCGCAGAGGCCACCAAAGACGGAACCCAGGATGCCGGCCACTTCGAAGCGGATGCAGTTGTCCCGCCAGTGGTAGCAGTGGCGGGTATGGTCGGGGCCTTCGTGCAGGGCCAGGGTCAGGGTGTACTTGCCCGGGGCGAGGCGCATGGGGAATTCGTAGCGCAGCACGCGCGTTTCGCCGGTGGCGAGCACCAGGGGTACGCCGAGCAGGAAGCTGTTGGTGCCATAGATGTCCTGACCGAAGCGGTCACGGATCATCATGCCCAGGGTGGCGTCGGGCAGGTGCTCGCGGGCGCTGACGCGGACGTCCAGATGGGCGACGTCACCGCAGGCCAGGGTATCGCTGCCGGAACCCACGCCGCGCAAAACGGCGGATTCGATACGGGCTTCACCGGTGCCGTAGCCGCTCTCCTCGGCTTCCACTTCCAGCTCTTCGCGGTCGGCGCCGAGCAGCTGGTTGTAGCGATTAACCGCCTCCTCGGGCGTGTCGTCGGCGACCACACGGCCTTCGCTCAGGACGATGCAGCGATCGCAAAGCATCTTCATGGCGTTGAGGTCGTGGGAGATGAAGATGATGGAGCCGCCGGAGGCGCGGAAGGCCTTGATGCGCCTCATGCACTTCTGCTGGAAGTGGCCGTCGCCCACCGACAGGGCTTCATCGACCAGGAAGATGTCCGGATCGGCATGGATGGCGATGGAAAAGGCCAGGCGCATGACCATGCCGGAGGAATAGGTGCGGATGGGCTCGTCGATGAAGCGGCCCAACTCGGAGAACTCGATGATGGCGTTGCGCTTGGCTTCGATCTCTTCGCGGTTCATGCCCAGCAGCAGGCCGTTGCCGAGGATGTTCTGCACCCCGGTGAGGTTGCCGTCGAAGCCGGTGCCCAGTTCGAGCAGGCCGGTGACGCGGCCCTTGATGTCGATCTCGCCGCCGTCGGGCAGCAGCACGCCGTTGAGGATCTTGAGCAGGGTGGACTTGCCGGCGCCGTTGCGGCCGAGGATGCCCAGGGTCTCGCCGCTGCGGACCTCGAAGCTGATGTCTTCCAGCGCCACATGGCGGGTGTGGTAGCTGCGGCGGAAGAGGATTTCCTTCAGGCGCAGCGCCGGGCGGCTATAGAGCTTGAATTCCTTACGTACATGGGAAACGCGGAGCATGACGAAAGCCTGCTAGATGAAGTCGCGGATGTCGCGTTCGAGCTTGCGACCCAGAACGATGCCCAGGCCCAGCAGCACGGCGCCCGCCAGGATCAGAACGCCGATCGCCAGCAGATCCGGCCGGCTCGCCTGGATCAGGGCGGCGCGGTAGGCCTCGACGATGTAATAGAAGGGGTTGGCGGCGAACCAGGGGTGCCAGCGCTCGGGCATGATGGTGATGACATAGACCACCGGGGTCAGCCAGAACCACAGTTGCATGACCACGCCGACGATCTGGCCGATGTCGCGCAGAAAGACGCTGAGGATGGCGAAGATCAGCCCGAGGGCATAGGCCAGCAGCTGCTGGCAGAGAAAGATCACCGGCCACCAGAGCACGGTGGACGGGAAATGGAAGCCGATGATCGCCAGGAAGGCGACGAAGAAGCCCATGGAGATGGCATAGAGCACCGTCTCGCTGAGCAGGATGTACAGCGGCAGCGACCAGAGCGACAGCCGGACCTTGCCCAGCAGGTGGGCCTTCTCGTGGAACACCTGAGTGATGCGAGTCAGGGTGTTGGAGAAGCAGTTCCAGGCGAGCAGCCCGGTGACCAGGTAGACGCTGTAGCTGTACTGGCCGAGGGACTGCATCCCCATGGCATCCAGGCGCATGCCCATGATGTTGGAGAACACCAGGGTGAAGATGAGGATGTTGACCAGCGGCAGGATGAAGGTCCAGGCCGCGCCGAGTACCGACGCGGAATGGCGATCGATCAGATCCTGCCGAGTGAAGTTGAGGATCAGCGAGTAGTTCATGGGCAGAGATCAGGAACCGGATTGGCGCCAGTCCGCGAGGACCTGGGCGACGAGTGCAGAAGGCTCGATGCGCGGTTGCCAGCCGGTGAGGCGGCGGAGTTCGCCCGAATCGCCGACGGCGCGGGCGATATCGCTCGGGCGCAGGCGCGCGGGATCCTGCTCGACCTGGATCGGGCAGGCGGCCTGATCGATCAGGGCGTCGAGCAGTTCCTGGACGCGCAGCGGACGGCCGGAGGCGATGTTGAGCGCGGTGCCGCTGGGGATGTCTTCGCTATTAGCCAGCAGCGCCACATAGGCGGCGACCACGTCCTGGACGGCAAGGAAGTCGCGCTGGGCGCTGAGATCGCCGACGCGCAGCACGGGAGGCTGCTCGCCGCGCTCGATGGCCGCGATCTGGCTGGCGAAGTCGGTGAGCACATAGCCCTTACCCTGACCCGCGCCACTGTGGTTGAAGGGTCGCGCGCGGATCACTCGCACCCGGGAGGTGGCGGCGAACTGGGCGGCGGCTAGATCGGCTGCGGCCTTGCTCGCAGAATACGGATTGAGAGGATGCAGGGGCACCTGCTCGTCGACCTCGGCATGGCGCTTGAAGCTGGCGCCATACATGTCGCCGGAACCGATCTGCAGGAACACCGGGGGCTGTTCGAGGGCAGCGGCGGCGGTCAGCAGATTGAGCGTGCCGTGCAGGTTGATCTGCCAGCAGCGCTCGGGCTGGGCGAAGCTGCCGGAGACGCTGGCGAAGGCCGCCAGGTTGACGATGGCGGCCGGTTGCAGCTGTTGCACCAGTGCCAGGGTGGCAGCCGTATCGCTCAGGTCGAGGGCATGGCCGACGACCTGCGCCTGGCTTGGCAGCGAGCCGTCACGGCAGGTGCCGTGCAGCTCGGCGGCCGGAAAGGCGGCGGCCAGCGCCGGCAGCAGATGGCTGCCGACGAAGCCGCTGGCGCCGGTAACCAGGACCGGCTGACCGGCGAAATCACGCACGGGCGAGGGGCTTCAAGCGCGCCAGGTCGGCTTCCACCATCTCGGTGATCATCTCTTCGAGGGTGGTGGTGGCCTGCCAGCCCAGCTTGGCGCGGGCCTTGGACGGATCGCCCAGCAGCACGTCGACCTCGGCGGGACGGAAGAAGGCCGGGTCGATGACCAGGTGCTTGTCCATGTCCATGCCGACCACGTCGAAGGCGATGCGGCACATGTCGCGCACGGTGGTGGTACGACCGGTGGCGATGACGTAGTCGTCGGCGACGTCCTGCTGCAGCATCAGCCACATGGCCTGGACGTAGTCACGGGCATGGCCCCAGTCACGCTTGGCGTCGATGTTGCCCAGGCGCAGTTCGTCCTGCAGACCCAGCTTGATGCGGGCGACGGCGTCGGTGACCTTGCGGGTCACGAACTCCAGGCCGCGCAGCGGGGACTCGTGGTTGAACAGGATGCCGCTGCACGAGAACAGGTCGAAGCTCTCGCGGTAGTTGACGGTCATCCAGTGGGCGTAGAGCTTGGCGGCCGCATAGGGCGAGCGCGGGTAGAACGGGGTGGTCTCGCGCTGCTCCGGCTCCTGGATCAGGCCGTACATCTCGGAGGTGGAGGCCTGGTAGCAACGGGCGTCGGGCTTGATCAGGCGGGCCGCTTCGAGCACGTTGACGGCGCCGATGCCGCTAACCTGACCGGTCAGCAGCGGCTGGTTCCAGGAGGTCTTGACGAAGGACTGGGCGCCCAGGTTGAACACCTCGTCGGGCTGGTATTGCTGGAACAGGCGGATCAGACCCGACAGGTCGAGCAGGTCGCCGTCGATCATCTCGACGTCCTTGGCGATACCCAACCACTCCAGACGTGCCAGGTTGACGTCGGAGGTGCTACGCCGGGGGTTGAGGCCTAGTACCTTGTATCCCTTGCCGAGCAGAAACTGCGCCAGGTAGGCGCCATCCTGGCCAGTGATACCAGTGATCAGAGCAGTTTTTTGGGCCATCGCGATACGGTTCCGAAAGTTATGAGACGAGGTGCGAGCGACTCACACAAAAAAGACCGGCGATGCTACCACAGATATATGGCCGGAAGCGTGCGGTGCTCGGCAGGGCCTGGCATCCGGAAGGCCGATGCCAGGCGGTTGTCTGGGCCGACGAATGCACGGGAAGAAGGCGCTACGGGGTTTAGAATATTTCCGCTCAGATACAGGGAGGTTCTCCTGACATGCGCGAAATCACCAGCCGTTCGGCACCCTACAGCAGTATCGTCTATCTCGAATCCATCTTTCCCGATGGTTCCGCCTTCCGCGGCTCGGGCAGCGTGGTCGGCGACAACGACGTGCTCACCGCCAATCACATGGTCTACAACGCCGCGCATGGCGGTTCCGCCGTCCAGGTCATGATCGCGCCCGGGGCCTTCGTCAATGACGCCACCGGTGCGTGGTCCGCACCGCTGGGAACCTACCTGGCGAATAACTGGTCGAGCCGGGTCGGCAACTGGGATGCCAACGGCGATGGCCTGGTCTCTCCCTCTGAGGCGCAGAACGACCTGACGCTGCTGGGCTTCAACGTCAACCTGAGCTCGGTTACCGGCACTCTCACCCCCATGCTGAGCGGCGCCACCTCCTTCGCCGGCACCGTGCTCGGCTATCCGGGTCGAGGCACGGGTCTCATGCAAGACACCGGCACGGCGACCCACTACGACGGCGTCGCCGCCTATCAATTCTCCACCGGACTGGGCAGTGGCGCCTCGGGCGGGCCGCTGCTGGACAGCAGTGGCAACCTGCTTGGCGTATTGTCTTCGGGCAATAACAACGACACCTTGTCGACCTACGCCAGCCTGGGCGATGCCAGCAACTGGAAGTGGTACCTGAATGCCAGCATCGACAACGGCAGCGGGGCCGCTGCCGGCTCGCGACCGGTGGGCCTGGGCGTCAACAGCGGCAGCAAGGACGGCGAGTTTTTCTTCCAGGATCGCCTGTCCTTGGATGGCGATCATCGCGGCAGTCTCTACGGCTATGGCGGTGGCGATGTGCTGCGCCTGGAAAACGCGGCGAGCGCCTACAAGTGGCAGGCCGCTGGCAACGTGGTCAGCCTGACCAGCAACAGCGGCGACCTCTCGCTGAACCTGCACGACATCAACCTGCTCAATTTCAGCGATCGCAACCTCTATGTCCTGACCGCCGATCAGGCGCAGATCGCCCGCCTCTACAACGCGGCCTTCCACCGGGTTCCGGACTACTCGGGTCTCGACTATTGGATGTACGACCACGCCAAGGGCACGACCAGCCAGGCCATCGCCCAGTCCTTTACCGCCTCGAGCGAGTTCAAGGGGCTGTTCTCTGCGGCGGACGATCGCTCCTATGTCACCCAGCTGTATGCCAACGTGCTCGGCCGTAGCGGCGAGACCGCCGGTATCGACTACTGGTTGCACGACCTCGGCACCGGGCTGAGTCGTTCCAATGTGTTGCAGTCCTTTTCCGACTCGACGGAAAACCAGGCGCTGACCAGCGGTGCCAATGGCTTCATCCTGCTGGTGGGTCAGAACGAGTGGGCCTAGCCTGAATCTCCAGCTGGTGGGCTTCGACGATGAGGCCGTCTCAGCCCAACCTGCAACGACACTTAGGTTGGGCTGAGCGCAGCGAAGCCCAACGGGGGTCAGGCCGCAGCTCCCATCGCGTGGCTTCGACGAGGGGAAACAGAAGCCGCCCCGCCCCTGCAATCTTTCTGCAACACTCTGCCCGTTAGGCTCCGTCTCCCTTGTCATCAGACGGACCTGCGCCATGCCCACGACCCGTGAAACGATCAGCGCCTACTACCAGAGCATTCTCGGCCGCACTCCGGATGCTGCGGGACTCGATTACTGGACGGCGCAGGTTGACCAGGGTACTGCCAGTCTCGCGCAGGTAGCCACGGGTTTTTCGCTCTCGACCGAAGCGGCCTCCAGCAGGGTGCCTGTCGTCGCCCTCTACCTGAGCAGCTTTGGACGACTGCCGGATACCGAAGGGCTGCAGTACTGGACCCAGGCACTGCAGAACGGCACACCTCTGGAAGCCATCCAGCAGGCGTTTCTGCAATCGCCGGAGTTCGCCACGATGGCTGCGGGCTCGGCAACGGCCTTTCTGACCGCCGCCTACGAGAATGCCCTGGGGCGGCCCGCCGATGCGGACGGTCTACAGTTCTGGACCCAGCAACTGGCGGCCGGCACCAGCCGGACGGAGGTGCTGGCGGCACTTGCGGATTCGCCGGAAGGTCAGCCCCATGCGCTGGCCAAGGCGCAACTGAGTCTCGCCTATCTGGGGGTCAGTGGCACGCCGCCGAGCCTGACCGAGCTGAACGACCTCCTGGCGCAACAGGGACAGCAGTCATTGATCGAGCTGGTCACCCGCACGACCGAGCACCTGATCGACAATGCCGCGCCCGCCCCTGCGCCTGCCGAGCCACAGCCAGCCATCTTCACCTTCACGCCGGAGGCAGGCACCCAGGCCGGCGCGTCGGATGCGTCCGGGGTCATCCGCTGGGGCCAGTACCTCATCGTCGGCGATGACGAGGGCAATGTGCTCAGGGTTTACGATCAGCAGGGTGGCCAGGCGCTCGACGCATTCGACTACGGCAGTGTGCTGGGCCTGAGCGACGAACTGGATTTCGAAGCCATGACCTTTACCGGCAGCCTCGGCACGGAGGGAACCCTGTATCTCACCGGCTCGCACAGCAACAGCAAGAGCGGCAAGGAGGCGCCGGGACGCGAAGCCATCCTGGCCGTGAAGCTGACCACCGACGCCCAGGGCAAACCGGTGTTCGATACCACTGGCATCCAGACCTATAAAGGCCTGGTCGCGGCGCTCGATGCCTGGGATGCCAGTGGCAGCAATGGCAAGCCGGCCGGCTACTATGGCCTGAAGGTCTCTTCCGCTGCCGGCATCGCGCCAGAGCATGTCAACGGCTTTTCCATCGAAGGCCTGACCACCTCCCCCGACGACAGCCAGCTGTGGCTGGGTTTTCGCGCGCCGCAGCTGGATACCGGATCGCGCGACAAGGCGCTGCTGATTGCCGTGACCAATTATCAGGCGGTGCTGGCCGATAACAGCCTCTCGCCTACCTTCGAGGCCATGGAGCTCAATCTCGGCGGGCGGGGTATCCGCTCCATCGACCGGGCCCTGGATGGCAGTGGCTACCTGATTCTGGCCGGTCCTGCCGGCAGCGCCTCCGCCGCGGTCACCCACGATTTCCGGCTGTTCACCTGGAGCGGTGACCCGGCCACCGCGCCCTTCGAACTCGACAACAACCTGGATGCGCTGCTGGCCGCCACCGGGGGCAGTTTCGAGTCCATCGCCTCCCCGACCAGCGTCAAATCGGGTACAGAGATCCTGCTGCTGCAGGACAACGGCGATACCATCTGGCAGGGGCAGACGCAGGTGTCCAAGGATCTCGGCCCGGCGCAGCAGCACTTCCAGGGCAACCTAGTCACGCTGGGCACACCGGCTGTGGACCTTGCCGCTCCCCTTCTGGTGGCCAGCAATCCCGCGGTCGATGCGCGGGATGTCTCCACTGGCAGCCGCCTCAGTCTGACGTTCGATGAAGGCATCGCGCTGGGCAGCGGTAGCCTCCAGCTGGTGGACCAGGCCGGCACCGTGGTCCAGGTGTTCAAAGCCGGAGATCCGGGCGTAGCGATCGACTTCAACGTCCTCAACCTGACGCCGACGGACAGGCTGCAGGCGAGCAGCAGCTATCACCTGGAGATGCAGGCGGGCGCGGTCGTTGACCATGCGGGCAATGCCGTGGCTGCTATGGATATAAGCTTTGCGACTGCCGCCAGGCCTCACTACAGCCTGTTGATCACCGAGGTCAACTCCAACGCCAAGAGCGGGGATTTCTTCGAGCTGTACAACTACGGTTCGACCAGCATCGATCTCAGCGGCTGGCGCATGACGGACGAAGCCGGTCAGTTCTCCTCCGCGATCACGCTCGACGGCAATAGCGTTCTCGCCGCAGGTGCGACGCTGGTGGTCGCCGATGTGGCTGCGGCGAACCTGAGCGCGTTCAAGACGGCGTGGGGCTTGAGCGGTGCTACCTCAGTGGTCAGCGTCGACGGGGCCGGCCTCGGCAAGGAGGATGCCGTGATGCTGTTCGACAAACTGGGCAACGTCGCTGCGGCCTTCAACTACGACCTGACCGCGGTGCTTGCCAGTGATGGAACCCTGATCACGACGGCCTCCGCAGGTAGCGATGCAACGTTCAAGGACGGTCAGCACGCAGGTGCGGCCTATGGTGTCGGCGCTGGCGCCTCGGCGGTGTGGGATGGTCTGTCGACGACCCAACCCACCTATGTCGGCGCAACGGTTGGCAAGGACGGGGCCTTCGCTCAAGTCGGCGATGCAGCCTCCATTGGCTCTCCCGGCGTCGTGCTGGTTGGACAGTCTGCGCAGTCCATGGACACCCACTAGCAAGCGTGGGGGGACACACCTTCTGCGTCAACAGTAATGGCGGAGCTAGAAGGTGAGGCTCTATCAACACCCAAGACCCCGTGTGCTGGACGACCAAGGCGGGAGGGCCAAGCCACAGTAGACACTGCAGAAACGGGCGCGCGATCCGTGCCAATTATTTGCAGTCGCTGGGCCTAAACGTTAGATTTTACGGGCCACGGTCAATCCCGTGGACGGGTGTAGCAACCTGACAAACCAAGGCGCGGCAGCGTCATAGCTCACAGCCAATGCTTAGCATCTGGTTGTGCGCGTTCTATGGCGGGCCGTGCGGGGCAGGCTTCGGCCTGGCCGGTTCCCTTGGTTCCCGGTTTGCTACCCCCGTACGGTCCGCCTCCATACCGCGTAGCAACGGTGGTGGCGGCTCCTTAACCGAACCAAGGAGCAGCATGAACATGCATCGTCTTCCTTTTAAGCTCGCGCCCCGCCCCTGTCCTAGCCCATTACGTTGTACCTCCATGGTGGAGGTGAACAATGGCTGAGACGAAAGGTGCGATCCTTCCCTTCCCCGTCAGCTCAGCCTCGTTACGACAACCTGAGTTCACCCGGGAGTCGCCAGAGGCAGACGCGGATATACGGGCTTCAATGCTCAGCGACCTGTTGGATCGCCTCGCCAACGATCAGGGCAACGCGGATAGCCCAACAGACCTACGTCAGCGAATTTCGGCCTATATGGCTCGAGATTTACTCGATGAAATGGTGACGCTCTATCGCAGAGCGCTATCAGAGGCTCGTCACCCCTAGGGGAGGAGACAGCTGAGCGTCGCTCGTGTGGTGCTCAGCTGTCCATGAGGTTGTGACGGCTAGAAAAGCCTATGGGCTTTGGCGAGCGATTTCTCTAAAGCAGCTATCACCGCTTGTTCATGAGCGTAGGCTGAAATCTGTAGTCGAGATGCGACCTGGTTATGGATACTCCGCAGCCAAGTCACTTGGCTTCGTGACTTGAGCTTCTCCCTTCCTTCATCCAGCGCTCGAACGTCGCGCCCTGCGCTCCATCCATCTGTGGAGCGTAATAAACCAGCCGTAGATGGCGGTCCACATCTACTGTAAGCGTCGTGTGTTCAAACACCATCTGGCCTATCCCATCAAGTCGGAAGTATCGAATCCCTTGGCAGGGCCCATGGATGTCCTGGCGATTCCACCAGTCACAAAATTCTGGGGCTACCCGCTCCAGGTCCTTTACCAGTCCCACGATGTCTGCATCCTGGGTTCCCTGAACAAAATCGCGCCGGAAGCTCGAAAAGATCTGGACTGCCTGGCCCTCCCACGGATCGAGAAGCTGACGTAGCCGCTTGGACGTAAACAGCATCCAAAGCAAATTACGTCGCTCAGGGATCTGCTCCGAAAAGCCAAACAGTCGGTCGGCCGCGTCATTCCAAGCCAACACATCCCAGCGCAGGTTCAAGACGTAGGACGGGCGGGCATCCAGATCCTCGATCAACCGGATAATCAGGGGTGGAACTACGCACCACGTCCTGCCGGGCTCACACGGTGGCCGCTGTTGGGCGAGTAGATAGAGATGACGACGCTCCGTGGCATCGAGCTTGAGTGCACGGGATAGATTGTCCAAAAAAGTCGAGGACACGCTGATTTCTCGGCCCTGTTCGAGCCAGGTGTACCAACTAAGACCCACCCGTGCCAGCGTCGCTACCTCTTCACGCCGTAACCCAGGTGTCCGTCTTCGCCCACCGGAAGGCAACCCAACCTCTTCAGGCGTCAGCCGCTCCCGGCGGCTTCTTAGAAACTCTGCAAGCTCAATCCGAGAACGCTCGAAAGACCGTGCCGCCGGCATGCCATTACCCCTAGTAACAGTATAAGCAACCAAATTGTAACAGGCTCTAAAGGATGCGAAGAATAGCGTGTCCTGGCGCCAAGTGCCTCATGTCAGGGCTGCCGCGCGAGGAGGAATAGACGCGCTTGCTATTACTGCCTAGGAATCAAACCGATGTACAACACGCTCTTGCATCAGAAGCTGGAAGCCCTGAAACAGGCTAACCAATACCGCACCTTTACGACCTTGGACCGCTTATGTGGTCGTTACCCTTTGGCTCGCTTGGCCGACGATTCGCAGTTAGCGGTCGTAATGTGGTGCAGCAACGACTACCTCGGAATGTCCCAGCATTCCGAGGTACGTAGCGCCATGCACGAGGCCTTGGATGCCTACGGTGCAGGTTCGGGAGGTTCGCGCAACATTGGGGGCTCCCATGCGCTGTACGGACAATTAGAGCAAAGCTTGGCCGACTGGCACGGTAAGGAAGCGGCACTGGTGTTCCCTACCGGCTTCGGGTCTAACGATGCCACCCTGCAGTGTCTGCTGCGGGAGCTACCCGATTGCGTGGTGATCAGTGATGAGCGTAACCATGCCTCGATCATCAACGGTATCCGCTCAACTTCAAATGAGCGCCATATCTTCCGGCACAACGATCTCGAGCACTTGGAGCAACTGCTACAAACCTACTCCCTTGAGCGCCCCAAGATCATTGTCTTCGAGTCGATTTACTCCATGGACGGCGATGTCGCACCCGTTAAAGAAATTGTTGCGCTGGCCAAGCGATACAACGCTCTAAGCTACCTCGACGAGGTACATGCGGTAGGCATGTACGGGCCTCGAGGCTCCGGTGTCGCGGCGGAACTAGGCGTTGCGGAGCAGGTAGACATTATTCAAGGCACTATGGCCAAAGCCATTGGTGTCATCGGTGGCTATATCGCCGCAAGCTCCGTCATCATCGATGCTGTACGTTCCTTTGCAACGGGCTTCATCTTCACCACGTCTCTGCCGCCAGCAGTAACGGCAGGCTGCCTTAAGAGTATCGAACACCTCAAGCGTAGTGACGTAGAACGGAAGCGGCTGCACGCGCATACCGCAAAACTGCGCGGCAAGCTTCTGGAGCAAGACATCCCCGTCATGCCCTGTTCACGCACTCACATCCTGCCGGTATTGATCGGCGATGCCGAACGTTGCAAAGCGGCTGCGGGGCGCCTTCTGCAAACCCATCGCATCTATCTCCAGCCAATCAACTTTCCTTCGGTCGCCGTAGGCACGGAACGTTTCCGCGTTAACGCAACGCCCAATCATAGCGATGAGCAGATCGAGCAATTGGCCCTTGCCCTACGGGAAACCTTTGAGCACTTCGCCATTCCTTTTGCCTCCCAGCGGATTGGCGCGGAGGTTGCGTGATGAGGACCTCTTACGACATCCGTCGTGCTACGCCTGACGACATCCCAGCGCTCATCGAGCTTAGAGCTCATCTACTAGATGCTGGCGGAGCGCCTTACGCCAGCCGTACACCTGCAGACACTGAGCGTTGGCGCAGCGCCTACCCGCTTTGGCTGGCGACCCGCCTTGAAAGGTCAGATCGGGTACTCATTCTGTGCGCTGAGCATAAGCACACCCACGCCATACTCGGTTGCGCCACAGGCATCATTGATGACCGCGCCCCGGCTCCCGATTGTCTTAACGGCCGATCGGGTTGGGTTCAGTCGGTTGCCGTAACACCTGAGCTGCGCCGCTGCGGTATCGCAAAGGCACTCATGCAGCGGCTTCTAGACTGGTTCAGGGCGCGCCATGTGAACTCAGTAGCTCTGCAAACTACCGCCGCTGCTACCTCGCTCTACCACATGCTCGGCTTCGCCTCGACTGGCGAAGCCCTATTGGTACGTGCGGAGGGGCGGCCATGAACGTCCTTATCATCGGCCTGGGCTATGCCGGTCATCGTTTTTGGCGTGCCTTTGAACACCTGTCCGTCAGTACTGGCATGCCCTTGCGCTTGGCGTATGTTGATCGGAAACCCAAGGCACCAGAACTGCCATTCTTTCCTACGGTGGCGTCCGCGCTTCATCACTTCGAGCCCGACATCGTCGTGGTCAGCGTCAACGATGAAAGTCATGCACGAATCTTGACGGAGCTAAGCGGATATCGTGGCTTCGTGCTGTGCGAGAAACCACTCGTTACTCCCGCTGACGACCTGACACTCGTTGCCGAGCAGCTAAGTCAGGTAAGTGGTTTTGCCTTGGACTTGGTAGAACGGTACTCACCCGCCACACAATCTCTGCGTCGGCAGATCAGCGCACAGGGTTGGTCGCTGGTGAGGGCCAGCTTTCACTGGGGTAAGGACCGGCTAAATGACTACCGCCCTACCTGCGGTGTCACCAGTGAAGTCATCCATGCGCTGGATCTGGTGTCGTGGATCTGCTCCTCCGCTGATCCTTTGCAGATTCACGATGTGATCGGAGTACGTTCGGACTTCTCGATTTCCGGACATTCCGTGCTGGATACCGTCTCTCTCACCGGAACGTTGGGCCAGGCCACACTCGCAGGCTATGCCAGCTTCGTGAACATCATGCGTCAGCGCACGGTGGACTTCAGCTTCATCGATCAAGAACAGCAAGTCATTCAGGCGCGCCTGGTCTTCGATACGCCGTCTTGGGATCAGGATCACCTGCGAATTTGGACGCGCAATAATCAAGGGCAGGAGCAACTGATCGATGAACAGTGTTTCAGCCCTGCCCAACCCGGGCTTGAAACCCTGCATAAGCTGAGTCGCCTCTGTCGCCAGGTAGTGCGATGGGTATCCCTTCGCGAAACGCCCTCACAGCCCTTTGCCGACCTGCAAACGGCTATCGCTCTACAGCGCCAGCTTAACCTGATTGAGACCTCCGCCCGTTGCCCCGCTCCGGCCTGCTATGTCCCTTACGGGAACCGCAGCCTGCTGCCGGAAATGAGTGACTTGGAAACTCTGGGCTGATTTCAAAGGAGACCGCCAATGTGTGGCATTACTGGCTGGCTGTCTTTCAGCCAAGATCTTAACTTCCAGCGTTCTATCTTGGAGCGCATGACCGCAACGATGACGCGACGAGGACCTGACGCGGGCGGCCTATGGATTGATGGACCAATTGGACTCGGACATCGACGCCTCTCCATCATTGACCTCGAAGGCGGTCGCCAGCCAATGACGGCAGGCTTCGGCAACGACCCTGAAGCGGTAGCCATCACCTACAGCGGCGAGGTCTATAACTTCCAGGACCTCCGGCGTGATCTGCAAGCACTCGGACATCAGTTCGAAACTCGCAGCGACACCGAGGTAGTCCTACACGCCTATCTGGAGTGGGGCTATGACTTCGTCGAACGACTCAATGGCATGTACGCTTTCGCGATCTGGAACAGACGCAAGCAAGAACTACTATTAGTCCGTGACCGGATGGGGGTCAAGCCGCTCTATTACTTTCCAACGGCCGATGGCGTAATTTTTGGCTCCGAGCCCAAAGCCCTGCTGGCGAACCCTCTGGTACCTCGCAAGATTCAAGCAGACGGTCTGCGTGAAATCCTTGAGATGGTGAAAACTCCAGGGCAGGCCATCTTTGCTGGCATGCGCGAAGTGCTACCTGGCGAATGGGTCAGGATTTCCCGCAGTGGCTTGCAACGGCATCGTTACTGGAAGCTTGAAGCACGGGAGCACGAGCACTCGTTAGTCCAGACCATCAGCCACACGCGTGAATTACTCGAAGACATAGTTGAGCATCAGGTGGTTTCGGATGTGCCCTTATGTAGTCTGCTTTCAGGCGGACTCGACTCTTCTATCATCACAGCGCTGGCATCGCGCAAGCTGCTTGCAGCGGGAAAAGAGAACATCCGCTCTTTCTCGTTGGATTTCGCTGATCATGGCCAAGGCTTCGCAAGCGATGCTGTTCGAGGCACGCCCGATGCACCCTTTGTGAAAGACTTGGTACAGCAGATCCAATCTCACCATGGCGAGGTCGTCCTCGACAGTCGGGAACTTGCTGATCCGCAGCTGCGGGCGCAGGTTATCCGAGCGTTGGACCTACCCCCAGCCTATTGGGGCGATATGTGGCCGTCGCTCTATCGACTCTTTGAAGAGGTCCGACAGCATTCTACTGTCGCCTTGTCCGGGGAAAGCGCAGACGAAGTGTTCGGCGGCTATCGCTGGTTCCACGATCCAGCAGCCATCCAAGCGCATACTTTTCCCTGGCTGACTTCCGTGACGGAGAAATATTTCGACGGCAAGACGTTGTTCGATCCAGGCTTACTAAAACATCTGGATATGCAGAGTTTCCTACAGGACAGCTATTCGCAGGCTATTGCTGAGGCGCCTGGCTTGCCGAGCGAGGCCACCGGGGATCGTCGGATGCGGGAGATGAGCTACGTCAACCTGACCCGTTTTTTACAGACACTACTGGATCGCAAGGACCGGATGAGCATGGCGGTCGGACTGGAAGTAAGGGTGCCATTCTGTGACCACCGCTTGGTCGAATATGCGTTCAACATCCCCTGGCAGATGAAGGCCTTCGACAATAGAGAAAAGAGCATTTTGCGCGCGGCGACACTCGACCTTCTGCCAGCGTCCGTCGTCGATCGCGTGAAAAGCCCCTATCCCTCGACGCAAGATCCCGCTTATGAGCAGAGGCTACGCAGAGCCCTAGCTGCTATCCGGGATGACTCGAATGCGCCCGTCCGCCCCTTCCTCGACTTCACCCGTGTAGAGGCAGCGTTAGAAAGGCCCCTTGGCGCCCACTCGCCTATGTATGACCTCATGGGTATGGAACTCGCGGTCGGGCTTGATACTTGGCTGCGCGAGTACGACGTCAGCGTCGAGCTTTTCTAGTTACCTGGGCGACCGCCGCGTCGCCCCTTCACTTCCTATTTACCGACTCACCTCCGTGAGGACTTTGTCATGCCTTCAAATCGTACGTCACCCACCTATCTCATCGCCCTGGGCGCATTCGCCCTTGGGATGGCCTCCTATGTGACAGCAGGGCTCATCCCGCTCATCCAAAGCTCCCTTTCAGTATCAGTGGCCATGGCGGCCCAACTGGTTACCGCCTTTACCATTGCTTATGGCATCGGTTCGCCCGTGTTCGTCGCCCTCGTGCCCCCCGGCCGGCAGCGTGCCGGACTGTTACTCGCTCTACTGGTCTTCGTACTGGCAAACGCAGGAAGCGCCCTTTCTGATAGCTTTCCGACACTTGTGGTTTGCCGCGCAATCGCCGGTATCGGTGCCGGTGTCTACCTCGCCATGGGCATTGCTGCCGCCGCATCGCTCTCTACTCCGGAGCGCCGCGGCAAAGGTATCGCCGTAATTTTGGGCGGCATGGCCAGCGGTGTGGTCCTGGGTGTACCGCTGAGTTTGCTATTGGCTGACCAATGGGGCTGGCAAGCAGCTCTATGGTTGATCACGCTCCTGGGCGCTGTGAGCTGGGCGGGCCTTTACCTGCGTCTGCCAGCGCTACCCAAGGCGACCGCCAGCTCCCTTGGCCAAAAACTCGCCATGCTCAGCGATGGCCGAGTCCTGACCATTTTGCTCGTGTCGTTGCTAGCGGCCGTATCCAGCCTCGGCATGTATACCTTCATCGCCCCTCTGCTGTCTGACCCCGCCTACGGTGGTATCCACTCTGTTACGCCCTATCTCTGGGTATGGGGCATTGGAGGTGTACTAGGAAGCTTCCTAATTGGCCCCTTGGTTGATCGCGTTCGTGGTGCGGTGCTGACTTTAGGGATCATGATCATCCTGGCACTGTCGCTGCTCCTCCTTCCTCAAACCGCACAGTGGAATCACTGGCTTGTCATGCTGCCCATTGCCGCTTGGGGCGCGGTCGGCTGGGCCCTGCAGGTACCGCAGAACAACGAGCTGATCCAGGCGCGCCAACACCATGGTGATGGCAACCTTGCAGTGGCATTGAATGAATCAGCCTTGTACTTGGGTAGCGCGCTTGGTGCGGCTGCAGGCGGGTTCGTTCTACTGCTCGAACAGCCGGTCGGTAATCTGGCGCTCTACGCTGCCGGCGTAGCCACGCTTGGCGCCTTTGCCCAACTGTTCCTGCTACGCCAGAAAGGCACGGCATCCCATCACACCCATCGCGATTCTAAACACTGACTAAAGGAGAAAGGCTGTGGAACTGCGCCACTTACGCTGTTTCATCGCCGTCGCAGAAGAACGTCATTTTGCCCGGGCAGCGGCACGACTGCGTATCGAGCAGTCGGTTTAGGGAGAGCGCCAGAAGCGATTTAACCCTGGTATCTCCTGTTGGTCGTGCGCTATGAGGGCGTTTCCACCGACGGTGGCCCCGTTTGCAGGAGCCACGCAGACCAGACCTATTCACCCCTACTCAATTGACCTTACGTCTGCCATGCACACGTATCCTCCTGAAGCCACCGGCTCTGACGAGCCGATCAAACCTGACTCGCTTGACCCGCTGGCCCGATCAGTTTCCGGCGATGCCGAATCCCGTTCTTCTCGACAGGGTGCTCCCGCTAAGGCTCAGCAAGCTGGCCAGGTAGAAGATTCTCTTCTCGAGCCCGAAACGTACAAGGCAGGAACGGCCTACGAGTCACTACGGATTGTCACCCTCGACGAACTGCGTCCCTTTGATCACAACCCCCGTACGGTAAGGAATCCGGCCTATGACGAGATCAAGGCCTCGATCCGCGAGCGTGGTCTGGACAGCGTACCTGTCATCACGCGGCGTACTGGCGAGTCTCACTACATCATCTACAGCGGAGGTAATACGCGCCTGTCGATCCTGCGCGAGCTCTATGCCGAAACCGGTGAGGAGCGCTTTTTCCGGCTGACTTGCCGGTATCGTCCGTGGACCGAGCGTGGCGAGCTGGAGGCACTGACGGGCCACCTGGCCGAGAATGAACTCCGTGGCAGCCTGACCTTCATCGAACGCGCCAAGGCCATCCAACGGGCGAAAGTACTCTACGAGCAAGAAGCCGGACGCACCCTCTCCCAATCCGAACTGGCGCGACGTCTCAACGCGGATGGCTATCCCGTTCGCCAATCCCACATCAGTCGCATGCAGGAAGCGTTGCGCTATCTGCTCCCTGCCATACCCACCGTGCTGTACGCCGGCCTTGGGCGGCACCAGGTGGAACGCCTCGCGATTCTAAGACGGGCATGCGAACGCACCTGGCAGCGTCTGGCAAACCACCGCGAGCGCCACACCTTTGCCGAATTGTTCCAACACGTATTGGCGCAATTTGATTCTGCGGGCGAGCACTTTTGCCCACGACGCGTACAGGACGAGCTGATCGCACAAATGGCCGCAGCGCTCGGGATGCATTACGAGGCGCTGGCACTGGACATCGATCAACAGGAAACGCGCCAACGTGCGCTCTCGCAAACGCCACCGCTCACCTCGCATGTGCCGGGACAGACACCCAATGAGACTGATTCGGGTACCACCCCACGGCTCATGGCCATTCAGCAGTTGATTGCCCGCCATACTGGTGAGCCCATCGCGCAGCCGGGAAACACGTCTCACATGGCTCAACCTTCTTTGGGCAGGGATAGATCCAGCGGCCATGCGACGCCCCCTGAATCTGTGCGCACCCAACCTGAGCACCTGCGGGAGCAGATTGCACACCTTGCGCAGCAGCTGGCTCGAGACGCAGGTGTCGAGCCCTACGTGAGCGTCCAGACAAGTCACCTGGGCTTCTCCTGTACGTGGCCGACCGATGCTCATGCCCTGCAGCCCGCCGCGCGTACCGTGTTGCTCCTGCTTCACGCGCTCACTGGCACCGCTCAGACGCTACCCCTGGTCGACCGTGCAGCCCTTGCCGATGGACTCGGCGTGCTCTTGCACGGTCAGGCGGGTGAGATCGCTCCGCTAAGTGGACCTTCGCTCTCACTGCTATTCCGGCTCATCCGCCACACCCGTCGCCTCAACCGCCTAGAGGCCGGTTCTTTCTCTTGATCCTGTGCACTGTTCCGAGAACCTCTGTCATGTCGACCAGCCACCCTCTGAACCAAGCCGTACTGACCCAAGCCCTGTATCACTTACATCACGGCGAGCTTCGCCGCTGCCAAGCGATGGGATTTGACGAGGAGGAGCTGGCCGCCCTAAAGCAGCCAGACCTGGTCAGTCTTCTGGTGAATGCGCCCGTCTCATGGTGCACGGTGTCGATCAATCGCGAGGTGATCAAACGGCTGCTTGGACAATCTGCCGATGTGAGTCAGGAAATCGCGCAGATTGATCGCATGCTGCGCCTGGGCAGCAGCAGCGAGATGGTCAGTCACCGCTTCGGGCTCACTCACCAAGAGGTTGCCTTACGCCGCAAGGTGCTGGGCTTACCCAAGCGCAAAGGCCGTTATCCCGCGCTGGACGATGCGCAGGACGCCGCACTCTGGCGGCAATGGAAAACCGAGGTGGCGCGGCGCGGGCTATCAACCGACGACGAAACCGCCATGCTCGAGCTGGCCATGGAGCTTGCCGAGACGCATGAAGTACCGCTGGCCGTTCTCTGGTCGTCGGTTCGTCGCTGGACCGGCCAACAGGGAGCGTAGGCATGGCCCACGAGGCGTTGCGGCGCGCAAGTCCCGCGCCCCTGACAGCTGTCTTCAATGACGTCCTGTGTACTCTCAAACCATCCCCAAAGGCAGACGGCACGCCCCAGGACGGTTTCCTCTACAGCGGTAACCGCCACGACAGCCTACCGCGCGCGCTCCTGCTTGATCGGCGCCTGACGCCGCTAGAGCGCAACGCCTGGCAGGTTTTGCACGTGCTGCTGGATCGCAGCGGCCTGACAGCCTTTCCGACCTACGAGCGGCTCCGTCCGTACTTGGCGGTCATGCCTTGCGCCACACAAGCGTCCAACGAAACCGTGGCCCGCGCCCTGGCCCTCCTCCGACTGACGCGGTGGCTGAGTCTTGTCCGGCGACAACGTGATCCTCACACCGGCCGTATCCAGGGCAACCTCTATGTCCTGCACGATGAGCCCCTCACGCCGTTCGAAGCAATCCAGCTGGATCCGGACTACCTGAAGCTGGTGAGCCAAGCGCTGAGCCACGCGGCGAAGGCAGTGCAGGTGGTCGCGCGACAGGTGCTAAAGGAGGTGACTGAAGATCCGCAGGTCAACCAGCGGAGCCTTCCCACTCGCCTGCAGATTATTGCTCAACGTCTCGCTCAGCAGGGCTGGACGGACAAAGGCGTACTGGCGGTAACGGACCCTGAAATACCGAAATCCGAAGACAGTACGCCCGCACCGCCTTCGGATTCCGAAGCAGGTGCAATCCCTGATTCTGACGACGTCCTTCGGAATCCGAAGGCAGACCGTACTGTACGTAAAGTAGATAAAGAATTAGTACGTACGAAGAGGACTGTGTCTAACGACCTCGTACTACCCCCACGCTTTCTCACCCTCGACCGCGAGCAACAGTCCGGCGCCCTGGCGGCCCTCAAGCCCGTGGAGCCTGCACAGCGACAGGCGATTCTCGATGAATGGGCGGCCCGCTGCGAACGCTCTGCGGTTCGCAATCCCGCAGGCTATCTGTTCGGCATCATCCAGAAAGCCCTGCGTGGCGAATTCAACCGCGCGGCAGCGTCTACCCCTACCCCTCCGCCGCTACCGCCTGAGCCGACCCCGATCGTTCCTGCCGAATCGCCACCCGCGCGTGCGGCGTGCCAGACGTCGCGAAATCCTGAGGTAGGTCGGGCTCACTTGGATCAACTGCGATCAGCGCTACGCCTTCCTCCGCGGGACGCTATCCCCAGGGGATAGCTCATCGACCAAGGGCACAGGTCATCCCGCATATGGGCAGATCAATACAAACGATCCTGGCATGACCGACCACGCACTCCTTGCTGAGCTATCCCCAGGGGATAGCTCGAGAACTCCCAGAAGGGGTCGTGGTAACGGGATCTACGGTACTTAACTCAGTGCCATTGTCCTTCGGAAGCTATCCCCAGGGGATAGCTCCAGGACTCATGCTGGATGCAGACCTCTCACTGTCTTGGCTTCCTGCATGGGCTGCCGTGCAGTTGCGGACCTGATCTATCCCCTGGGGATAGGTGACGGGACCCAAGATAAATCACACGGCTTGGATCAATGTCGCCTAGCCCAGTGAGGCTTATCCCGGAGCTATCCCCAGGGGATAGCTATCACATGGCTCGCAATCAACGCGGTTAGCTAACACATAGCGAAAACGGGTAAAGCCCCAATACGCCTTAATCGCAGCCTCAAGACGGCCCTGCATTGGAAAGTAGCGACTCGCCTTCTCGGGAGTCTTCCATGCGCGCACCCTACGCCACCGCTTGCCTCATACCCGCCTGCGCCGGAGCGGCCCTAGGCCTACTGCTCCAAGGCTGTACCCCACTGCCATCCGACCCAGCAGGCGCGCTGTCTGACACCCCTCCTGTGCGCTCGCCAGCGCCCGTACCGGAACAGGATATTTTGGTTGTCCGCCAGGGACGCTACACCCTGGTCGAGCAAGGACCTGAACTCGCTCAACGCAACCTGATGCGTCAGGTTGTGGACGTTTCCATCCCCGCCGGCGCCGACCGTACCGTGGGCGATGCCCTGCGCTATGTGCTGATCCGCTCCGGCTTTTCGCTGTGCGAGACGTCAGAGGCGGCTCGGCTCTATGCGCTGCCCTTGCCGGCCGCACACCTGCAGTTGGGACCGCTGCCGCTGCGTGACGCCCTGCAGGCCCTGGCAGGCCCTGGCAGGCCCTGCCTGGACGCTACAGGTTGATTCGCTCGCTCGGCGTGTGTGCTTTGCACCTGCGCCAACCCATCCAACCGAGGGCCGGCCATCGTGAGGGTGCGAGCGTCTTTTCTGGCCATGCGTGATGATCATCTACAACGCCTGGGCGGCGGCGCCTGGTTACTCGCGCTCAGCATCCTGATGGTGCATGACCACATGGGCCAGTCGCGCCTGCGTCAGCAACTAGTGCAACACAATGACCAGCCGGGCCTTCAGGCGCTGCAGGCGGACATGGCCTCCCTCACTGCCCGACTGGATGCCCTGCCAACGCCAGAGCGCCTGGTCAGCCCGACCGAGCTAAGCGCGGTACGCGAGGACCTTGAAGCCAGATTGGCCGCTGTTGTTCAGCAGCAGGAAAAGCATGCCCAAGCTGCAGATATGCTGACTTTGCAACAACGCACTGACCGACTTGAGGCTCAGTTGCACGCCCTGATGCACCAAGCAACGGCGTTTCGCGAGAAGCGCCAAACACCGGCACGACCTGCACCAAAGGCCAAGGCGTCCAAACCGCCCTTTCAGCTACTCGGTGCAGAGCAACGTGGCGGCCACACCTTTCTGTCCCTGTTACCTGCTCATCAGCAAGGGCTCAACGCCGTCACGCTGCTCCGCGTGGGCGAGTCCTTGGGCCAATGGCAGCTCACCGGCTTGACCCAGGACACCGCAACATTTCGGGTGGATGGCCTGGTGCGGCGTCTGCCGCTGCCTGGAGGAGACACGCGATGACACAACGGTTACCCGCGACCGCGTTGCTTAGCCTGATCCTTAGCTCTCTTCAAGCTGTTCAGGCATCTCCTGCGCCTACTGCCCACGACCAGACGCGCTGGAGCGAGACCCAACACAGCCGCCTCGTGCTGAACGAGGACGCACAGGCTCGGGCCTGGGGTCTGCAGGCCAGTGACTGGGTCCGCTATCGCGAGCTGATGCAGGGTCCGCTAGGTATCTACGCGCCGAACCTAGACCCATTGACCGCCCTAGGTATCGAGGCACGCAGTGACGAAGAGCGTGCGCGCTATGCGGAGTTGCAGGTCAGAGCCGAGGCCCGACGCGTCGAGAAACTGCTGACCTATCAGCGTGCCTACGACGCTGCCTGGCAGCGCCTTGCACCTGACTTGCAGCGGGTCACGCTCGAGGACGCCAACGTGGCAGACGAGGCGCGCCTTTCTGTGTTCGTCAAAGCGGACTGCCCGCCCTGTCTTGAACGTGTCCGGCAGTTGCAGGCACAAGGTCGGGCCTTCGACCTGTACCTGGTGGATAGTAAAGGCGATGACGCACGACTCCGGCGTTGGGCGCGTCAGGCGCGCCTGGATCCCACACGGGTTCAGCAGCGGACCATCACCCTCAACCATGACAATGGCCGCTTTCAGTCGCTAGGTCTTGCCGGCGAATTGCCCGTCGTCGCACAGCGGGTGAATGGACAATGGCAGCGACAGTAGCCACGCCAACAAGGCGCCGTCGAGCAGTCGCTGGCCTGGCGTTTTTGTTGTCAGCTTTGGTCAGCGTCGCCACCTGGGCGCAGGCTCAGCTGCCGCCTCCGGCCTATCAGCTTGCGGCCCAGCAAGCCGGCGTTCCCTCTCTGGTTCTGTACGCCATAGCACTGCAGGAAAGCGGGCGACGCTGGCAAGGACGGTCAGTGCCGTGGCCCTGGACCCTGAACGTGGCTGGCGAGGCCAAGCGGTTTGCCAATCGCCATACGGCATGCACCGGCCTGCTGCAGGCCATGGACACTACCCCAGGCCGCAAAATCGACGTGGGTCTCGGCCAGATCAACCTGGGTTACCACCGCCATCGCGTCACCCATCCGTGTGACTTGCTAGACCCCTATCAAAACCTTGCGATTGCCGCTGCAATCCTCGTCGAGCAGCGCGCAGCCGCTCCTGATTGGCCAGCCGCCATTGGCCGCTACCACCGCCCGGGCGGCGGCGCATTCGCCGCACGCTATCAGCGCCTCGTCCAGGCGCATCTGGATCGCCTACAGGGTCAGGTAGCCAGTGGACTGCAGGTGGGAGAGCTGCAGTGAGACCTGGGTTCGGAAGACGCTCGCTGTTCGTACTCGGTACGGGATGGCTATCCTTGCAGGCAATGGCGGACCCACTCATCGTGGTGGGTCACGAGGGAGGTGTTTCCACCCGGCCGTACTTCGAGCCGTTCAAACGAACAGCTCCACCACGCACGGCCACTGTGACCCTATTTCCTGCCGATGCTTACGAGGCTGAGACCGCAATGCTACCGGTGCGGTCGCAAAGACTGACTCCAGGCGAAGCTTCGACACAAGCGCTCCAAGCACCTGGGCTTAGCCCCCTGTTTCTCATCGGTGATGATGAGTACTCACGTCATTGGCTGCGCCAGCAGCAGCGGCGGCTAAAGGAGCAGCGGGCTATCGGCCTGGTGGTGAATATCGACACTGCCGGTGCCTTGGCCGAACTTCGGCGCCTGGCCCCCGACCTCACCCTCATTCCAACCTCGGGGGATGACCTCGCCCAACGCCTGGGGCTGTACCACTACCCTGTGCTGCTCCTGCCAATGGCAGATGATAGGTAGCGCAGGCCATGTCCCATCCGACCGGCTATGAGCGCTGGCTTCGTCCAGCCGTGGAGTTGTACAGCGTTGTCGCCTGCATGCTAGCGGCTGGCCTTGTTGCACTCATCCCCGAAACGCTCGGGCTCTCGGCCCCAATGGCCTCATTCGCCACAACGGCATTCCTATGCCTCGCCGCCGCACGGCTGTATCAGGCCCATCGCATCCTGCGCTACCGACGCAATCTCCGGCGGCTGCCTGCCTACGCCTTGTCCAGCGCTGCGATACCGGTCAGCACGCAGACGCTGTTCATCGGCCGTGGGTTTCGCTGGGAGGCGCGGCATACCCAACGCTTGCTCGAGACCTATTTGCCGCAGTGGCGCCGCTATGTCGAGCCAAGCCGGTATGACCGCTTTATCCAACACCTCTTCAAACAGCCTTCACGGCGCGGTCACCTGGCTCAAGCCGCCATTGGCGGCCTGCCTCGCCTGCATGGCGTCGAGCCTGACGAGCAAGACGTCTGCCTACCCTTGAACGAGCGTGTGGGCCATACGCTGGTACTGGGTACAACGCGGGTCGGCAAGACGCGGCTGGCCGAGCTCTTCATTGCGCAGGACATCCGCCGCCGCAATGCGCAGGGCGAGCATGAAGTGGTCATCGTGTTCGATCCCAAAGGCGATGCAGATCTGCTCAAGCGGATGTACGCCGAAGCCAAGCGCGCCGGTCGTGAGCAGGAGTTTTTGGTGTTCCACCTGGGCTGGCCCGACAGCTCGGCTCGGTACAACGCCGTCGGCCGTTTTGGTCGTATCTCCGAGGTGGCTACTCGTCTTGCCGGGCAACTCTCTGGTGAAGGCGATAGCGCCGCCTTTCGCGAGTTTGCCTGGCGCTTCGTCAACATCATTGCGCGCGCGCTGGTGGAGCTGGGTCAGCGCCCTGACTATCGGTTGATCCAGCGCTATGTCATCAACATCGATGCGCTGTTCATTCAGTACGCCGAACACTACTTCGCCACACGTGAGCCCGAGGCGTGGGAGGCGATCCTCACGCTTGAGGCGGGACTGAACAACCGTAATCTGCCGCGGCACATGATCGGGCGGGATATTCGGGTCGTTGCCCTCGAGCAGTACCTTTCCGCTACCAATCACTTCGATCCGGTGCTCGATGGTCTGCGCAGCGCCGTGCGCTATGAGCGCAGCTTCTTCGACAAGATCGTGGCGTCCCTCTTGCCGCTGCTGGAGAAGCTCACCACAGGCAAGATCGTTCAGTTGCTCTCGCCGGACTATGAGGATCTGCAAGATCCGCGGCCGATCTTCGACTGGATGCAAGTCGTTCGGCAACGCGCCATTGTTTATGTGGGCCTGGATGCCCTGTCCGATGCCGAGGTCGCCGCAGCCGTAGGCAATTCCATGTTCGCGGATCTGGTTTCGGTGGCGGGACACCTCTATAAGTTCGGCGTCGACAGCGGATTACCCGGCGGCAAGCCAGGCACCAAGCCCACCATCAATCTCCACGCCGATGAGTTCAACGAACTGATGGGTGATGAGTTTATCCCCCTGGTCAACAAGGGCGGTGGCGCTGGCATTCAGGTGACGGCCTACACCCAGACCCTGTCGGATATCGAGGCGCGGCTAGGTAATCGCGCCAAGGCCGGTCAGGTGATTGGCAACTTCAATAACCTGTTCATGCTGCGGGTACGCGAAACAGCCACGGCCGAACTGCTGACCCGCCAACTCCCACAGGTCGACGTCTATACACCCGCGCAATCCAGTAGCGTCACCGACACCTCTGATCCAATGGCCGAGAGCGCCTTCACCTCCAGCACTCAAGATCAGCTCGTAGGCAGCCGGCGGCCTCTGATTGAGCCCGCTCATCTCGTCGCGTTGCCCAAGGGGCAGTGCTTTGCGCTGCTTGAAGGTGGTGCGCTGTGGAAGGTGCGCATGCCCTTGCCGCTACCAGACACTGATGATGATTTACCGGCTGATCTTCGCGCGTTGACCGCTGCCATGCGTCGGCGCCCGTTCGGACCCAAGACGGCTGAGCCATCTGGCGAACCAGACTCACCGCTCCCGACCGCCCCAGAGCCACCGGTGACTTCGATTGCTGAGGCATCTCCTCATGAGTGAAGCTGTAGACACCCGGCCGCGTCGTTACGGAGGGTTTACCCAGCTTCTGCTACTGCCCTTTACCGTCCTGGGCCTGCTGTGCGCCGCGCTGCTCCTTCGGCTTTTGCTGGAAGGCTTCGGCATGTTGTTCGTTTGGCCGGATAACCGCGATCTGCACGCGCAGATCCTTTACGAGCAGGATCGACGCGATCTCGCCCGCACGCCTTGGCCGGATCGATGGCAGTCGATTTCCCGTACGTGGCTAAATACCAAACGCTCAGTGCAGCTCATGGAGCTATCCAACCCATGGATCGAGCTGCAGGACAGGCTCCCAGCCGTACCCAGCATCCTTGGCTATAAGACGCCGCGTTTGCCTTGGGCAAAAGAACACTCGTGGCTAAAAGAGGCTTTATCTGCAGCTCGGCACAGCGCGCTGAGCGTTGGTATACGAAGCCTACTGCTGCTTCAGGCGCTGCCTTTGCTGATACTGAGCGTGCTCGTTGGTATCGTAGACGGCTTGGTCCAACGGCACGTGCGCCGCTTCAACGTACAGCGTGAATCGGGCTATCTCCATCACCGCGCGAAGGCCCTCTTCCTTCCACTGACGCTGCTGCCAGGGTTCATGTACCTGGTGCTGCCCATTAGCCTATCCATTGCCAGCTTTGTGATTGTTAGCGCGATCCTGTCAGGCCTGATGGCCGCAATTGCCATTGGGTCGTTTAAGAAGCATCTCTGACAAAAAGCTTCGGCTATTCCATCCAAGCAAGACAGCTAGAGCAGTGATCGCCGGCCTGGCTACGACACGTTTCACGTGGAACGCTGTTCTGTGTCTAAGTCCTTCCGATCGTGTGAGCCCGAATATCGCCTTTAGCAGTTTTCCAGCTGTTCGCTCTTCGAGCCAAGCACGATAAACCACCCAATGAGCGGTCCTTTTACTTCATCACCTTGGGGATGGAAGCTGCTTCCAGACAGGGCTTAGGGATCAGCCTGATCGCGTGAAGACGTTACGCTCTGGTCGTTTCGAGCAGCTCAGCGCGCTGTTCGAAACCATCCGCTAGCTGCTGCAGCGTGATACTTCTCAGGCGGGTTAGTAGCAGAGCCTGTGCGGCATCGAACGCCTCGGTCAGCGCGTTGTTTACAGCCCGCTCGACCAGACATTCGGGATGATCGGTCGCCAAACCTATAGCGAAAATCGACGACGACCCGAGCGCCTGGTGGATATCAAGCAGTGTGATCTCTGGAAGTGGCTTTGCCAGCATCCACCCTCCTCGATGACCCTTTTCAGAGCGGACGTACCCCTGCTCCTTGAGCAGGGCCATCGTCCTGCGCACCACCACCGGATTAGTACTCAGCATCTGCGCCAAGGTGTCAGACGTCGCAGGCTGTTCATGGCGAGCCATGTGAATCAGCGTATGCAGCATCCGCGATAGGCGCGTGTCATTTCTCATAGCTCAAAAGCCTCATTCAAGCCAACCAGCATCTCTCGACACAGGAAAAGTTACAAGACCTAGACTTTCGCTTATCACGTAACTTATGTTGTTTCCTGAAATTCAAAAGGAAAATTCCATGATCTACGATGTGATCGTTGTGGGGGGTAGCTACGCCGGTGTGTCCGCTGCCATGCAACTGGCTAGGGCGCGCCGTTCTGTATTGGTGATTGATGCTGGGCAACGCCGTAATCGATTCGCTGCCACGTCTCATGGGTTCTTGGGGCAAGACGGCAACAGCCCAGATGCAATTGCTGACCAAGCGCGTCGGCAACTACTCGCCTACCCATCCGTCACCTGGCATGACGCGTCTGCGGTTGCAGCAGAGAAACAGGCCGATGTGATCTCTATCGCTACAAGCGATGGCCTCACCTTCAATGCCCGTCGGCTGATTCTGGCTTCCGGCGTCACCGATGAGCTGCCAGATATTCCTGGCTTGGCTGAGCGCTGGGGGCGACAGGTCTTCCACTGCCCTTACTGCCATGGGTATGAGCTGGACAAAGGAAACATCGGTGTCTTGGCCAGCTCACCACTCGCTATCCATCAGGCCCTGATGCTGCCTGATTGGGGACCAACAACCTTGTTCCTCAACGGCGCCTTCCAGCCCGATGCAGAGCAAAGCGAGAAGCTTGCACAGCGTGGCGTTTCGCTCGAGCAAGATCAGGTTGTTTCTATTGGTGGGGAGCGGTTGGAAGTGACACTGGCCAGTGGTCATGTGATTACGCTTGCAGGACTGTTCGTCCAACCACGCACGCATCTGAACAACCCCCTGATCAAGCAGCTGGGCCTTGCCGTTGAAAGCGGTCCCTTGGGCGACTTCCTCACAGTAGATCAGATGCGGGAAACCAGCGTGGCAGGCGTGTTCGCTTGTGGAGATGCGGCAGTGGCTGCCGGTAACGTGGCGATCGCGGTCGGCGACGGTGCTCGCACAGGTGGCGCAGCTCACCAGTCGTTGATCTTTCGCTGAGTGAAACAACTTCAGGCCGCCGGCTTTCTACTAAAGCGCTAGCGGGTATTAACCTGTCTTCTTAGCAAAGACAGTAGCGCACCTGCCAGCGCTACCTTATCTGACAGGTGCAGCGTCATCGCTTAAGAGCGTTGTTAATGTCGAGCTTCTGTCAGGGCTCGGCGATAGAGCACGACAACGTCGTCAAGCAGGTCGCGCATCATCGATGCGAGCAACTGCTGGCGAAGCTCTCCGTTTTCTACCGACTCAGACGCCAACTGATCTAGCAGATCGTTCAGCACTGAAACATGCAACTCAGCTTCGGCTTCCGGCGTATCTGGCTGGAAGTCGGGCTGGCGCGCTCGAAGCGAAGGCGTTGGAAAAGGAACAATAGTGTTAGTGCGACTAGTCATGGCACACCTCCGTGCGAGAGGTAAGACACGTAGTCGGATATGCCAGGCGGAGCCCGGGCTTGAAAGGAGGACGAGGCATTTTCCTTTTACTCCTTGGACAGGTTAAGGAACCGCCTACCAGCCTTCTCACGAGCATAGGAGGCGGACCGTGCAAGGGTGAGAATCCGGCGTCCAAGGGAACCGGCCAGGCAAAAGCCTGCCTCACACGGCCCGCCATAGAGAAGCATTAGCGCAGCATGCAAATACTGGCTAAGCACTATGACGCTACCGCGCCTTTGGACAACTTCCAGGTTCTCACGCCCGGTCGTGGGATTGACCACGACAACCAAAATCTAACGTCCGTGGTTATCGGTTGCAACCAACAAACCGGCTGGCATGCGCTCCGCTTTCTCGGTGAGGCCGCCGTCCACAGAAAACCGGGTACGCGCTGAATCGGATTTTCTGCAGCGTGACGCTCCCGTAAACGGCACCTTCGCGCCATCGAATCGCTCAGGACGCGAGCAAGATGGCAACGCGCAAAGGCTCTGCCCTACTTCACTGGCCAATCCTCCTCACACCGCTCTTGGTTGCCCTAAGTGCCCCCCAAGCACAGGCGGGCGACAGTGACGCTGAACGTGAGCAGCTAGCTGCCGTCATCCGGCAATTGACGATCACTGAACACCTGGCCGTTCAGACCGCTGCGCACGCAGCCCCTGCAGGCACCCGCTACCACTTCGACTATGCCCGCCTGCAGCAAGACCTGCAGCGCATCCGCCAGGGCATCCAACACTACCTGACACCGTCCCGTGCCCAGCCCAGGGATCTGCAGCCGCTGGCAGGTGACTACGCCCGCGAGGTCGATTCACATGAGGCGTCCTCGCCATGACCCTCTCCGCCGCACAGAGCACAGCCTTTCAGGCCAGCGGTGGCTTCACCCCTGCCGCCGTCTCCATGGTGGTGCTGAGCCTGGTCTTTGCCGTCTTTCAGCTCTGGGGCGTCTGGACCCTGCGCACGGCCTTCGTGAGCTGGGCCGAGCACCGCATGACCCAACGCCAACTGCTGGGTGTCGCGGTGCGTTTTTTCTTCCTGTACTTGGCCCTGATTTTTCTACTGCTCTCCTGACTTGTGGAGGACCTGAACGTGTCTACGTCGCTGTTGCGCATCTGCCCTCGCCGCCTTGCTCAATCCCTGACGGCCGTTAGTGGTATCGAGCTGATTGAAGGCGCCCACGCCGCTGGCTTGCCCAAGATGGAAGCACCCACCCGTGGGCAGGGCACCGGCATCCTGCAAACCCTGCAAAACTACGGCTACGACATCGTCATGCTGGTCGCCCTGCTGGTTGTGGCGTCCATGTTTATTGGCGTGTGCTACCACGCCTATACCCGCTACTCCGAGATCCACACCGGTCGCGCCACCTGGGGGCAATTTGGTCTCACCGTGGCCGTTGGCGCCATGCTGTTGGTCGTGGGGATCTGGCTGCTGACCACCGCCATCGGTGTGCTCTGACACGCGGAGCTGCCCCTCACCATGGAGACCGTACGCGCCGAAGACGGCCAGGTTCTGTTCCTGCCCCACCGACTCAATCGCCAACCGGCCGTTGTCCGAGGGCTGACCGCGGACGAGCTCTGGTTTGCCACCACGCTGTTTGCGTTGATCGGGTCAGGGCTGAGTCTGCCGCTGGCGGTTGTGGTTGGGCAGCTGGCGGTGCTGCCCACCGGCATCCTCATTACCTTGGCGGTTGGGCTCTACCTGAGCAGCGGAGTGCTGCAGACCCTCAAGCGCGGACGACCTGATACCTGGCTGCATCGGCACCTGCAATGGCAGGTAGCAACCCACCTACCCCTCCTGGCCGCCTGGGTCGGCGGACAGGCGTTGATTCTGCGCTCAGGCACCTGGAGCACACGACGTTCCCGGGCGGTCCTGCGTGAAGGGGAGCACTGGTCATGAGCCGCTTTCGCCACGAAATCGTGCATCTGCAGGCGCACATACGCACCCTTCGCCTGGCCGCCGGTGCCCTGGCCCTACTGGCGCTGCTACTGGGCCTCGGCTGGTGGAGCGCGCCGCGGGATCTGACCATCCATATACCGCCTGACCTGCGTTCAGGCAGCACTCGACGCTGGTGGGACGTACCGCCCGAAAACGTCTATGCCTTCGCCTTCTACATCTGGCAGCAGCTGCAGCGCTGGCCCAGCGATGGCGAGGCGGATTACCCGCGCAACCTTCAGACCCTTTCGGCCTACCTCACGCCCGCCTGCCAGGCCTTCCTCGAGCAGGACTATCAGCGTCGCCGCGCCAACGGCGAGCTGCGGTTACGCGTCCGGGGCGTCTACGAGATCCCAGGGCGCAGCTACGGCGAGGACCCGGCGCATCGGGTCAAGGTGATCTCGGCTCGCGACTGGATCGTCACGCTGGATCTGACGGCGGATGAGTACTACAGCAGCGAGCAGATCAAGCGGGCACTGGTGCGCTATCAGCTCAAGGTCGTACGGCTGGATCAAGACCCTGAGCACAACCCGTTCGGCCTTGCACTGGACTGCTATGCCCAGCCGCCACAACGCATCGACACCCATCCGGACCCGACGCCTGCTCAAGCCCCAGGAGCCGCCACATGACTCGTCAGCCCCTATCCCTGCTCGCCGCGCTGTTCCTTGGGCTCGGTGTGGCAGCACCCGGTCAGGCCACACAGATCCTGCACTGGAAGCGCCTGCCCCTCGCAGTGCCGCTCACGGTAGGCCAGGAACGTGTCGTGTTCCTTGACCGCAAGGTCCGCGTTGGCATCCCTACAGCCCTGAGTGATCGCTTGCGTATTCAAAGTACCGGCGGCGCGCTTTACCTGCGCGCCAGCACCGTGGTTCCGCCCACGCGGCTGCAGGTACAGGATGTGCAAACGGGCATGATCATCCTGCTCGACGTCGCCGCGGAGCCGGCAAAATCGGGGCAACCAGCGGCGGAGCCGATTCGCATCGTCCTGGATGCGCCAGACGAAGAGTTACCGCCCGCGCCGAATACACCTGAAGCCGGTACTGCTCAGAGCGTTCCGGACGCGGCCCTGGCGATGACCCTGACCCGCTATGCCGCGCAGCGTCTCTATGCACCCTTACGCACCCTTGAGCCGGTCGAGGGCATTCGCTCCGTCGCGGTGGAGAAAGCGCTGCCGCTGGACAGCCTGTTGCCGGGGCTACTGGTTAGGGCACACGCCCTTGCCGTCTGGCAACTGCAGCACCTGCGAGTCACCGCAGTTCGCCTGAGCAATCAAAGCGCACGTCCTATCGCGTTGGTACCCGAGGCACTACAGGGCGACTTTGTGGCCGCCACCTTCCAGCACCCCGACCTTGGCCCGTCCGGTCAGGCTACCGATACCACAGTGGTTTATCTCGTCACTCGCCACCAGGGACTGCGGGGCGCCTTGCTCCCCAGGATCACGCCCTTCCCAGACGTCACACCTCGCCCTCCTGTCTTGCCCGCGCTGCGCCACGGTAATGTCGATGAAGATCAGTAGCCTACTCAAATGGGCAGCCATTCCCCTGGCCGGAATGATGACTGCTATCGGCCTTACGCGATGCACCGGGTCATCCAGTACGTCTGATGTTGACCCCGAAACCGCTCATGCGCTGACCCGCGAGGAACGCGCCGCCCTGGGGATTGAAGGTGACTCCCCTCGGGATACCGTCGCGACCCTGGTGGCGCAGGTCAAGCAGCTGCGTCAGGAACTGGAGACTGCGACGCGCGATGTGCAGCACTCGCGTCAGGCGTCCGGCCGTCCTGAGGATGCAACCGCGCTGGTCGATCAGCGAATCGAACACGCCCTGCAGGCTGAGCGGGCGCAGCGGCAGCAGGCTCAGGAGCAGCTGGCGCGTGAACGGCAGCAGACCGAACAACTGCTCAACGACGTCAAGCAGCGCCTGCACACCCCCGCACAGGACGATGCCACGGAGCTGCCGGTAGGACTCGGCCTGGAGCCCACCCAAGAGGGGTCGACTGAAGTACCACTGCGCTGGATTGAGCCAAGCGATGTGCCGCCTGACGCTGCGCCCGGCAAGAGCCAAGCGCACCCACTGCAGCTTGGATTAGCCCCTGAGTCGCCACCTGCCCCAGCCCCTGACGACCGAATGAGCCACGCGCCTGATGCACCGGCCAAACCGGTCTATACCTTGCCGGCCAACGCCACCCTGGTGGGCTCGGTCGCCATGACGGCCCTGATCGGCCGGGTCCCCGTCGACGGCACGGTGAATGACCCTTACCCCTTCAAGGTACTAATCGGCCCGGACAACCTGACCGCCAACGGCATCGAATTACCCGACGTGGCCGGCGCCGTGGTTAGCGGAACGGCCTCTGGCGACTGGACCCTGTCCTGCGTCCGCGGACAGATCCGCAGCCTGACCTTCGTCTTTACCGACGGCACGATCCGCACCCTGCCTGACGATGACCCGCCCAGCGGCCAGGCCCGGCGCGGTGAGTCAGCGGACAACGCCCTGGGCTGGATTAGCGATGACCAAGGCATTCCCTGCGTAGCGGGTGAGCGGCGTAGCAATGCGGCCCAGTACCTGGGCTCGCAAGCCTTGATCACCGCCGCAGGTGCTGGCGCGGCATCGCTCCTGTCAGCCGACAAGGGCACGCATGCCGTCTTCAGCGGCGCCGGCACGTTCGGCACCACCAGCACGTCCGGACAGGGGGCGCTCAACCAAATCCTGGCCAGCGGTATGCAGGACCTGTCGCAGTGGGTCAATCGGTTCTATGGCCAAGCCTTCGCGGCGGTGTACGTGAAACCCGGCGCCCAGGTTGCGGTTCACCTGGAGCGGCCCGTCACGCTGGATTACGCCCCCCAGGGGCGACGCGTTCATCACCTGACAGGAGGCTTCCATGCAGCGCCCTTGGACTGACGTGACTTTCGCGCTTGCCACTCCGCTGCTGGCCCTAGCGCTGGCAGGCTGCGCCAGCAAGGACACGCTACTGCCGCCCGGTGATCACACCATGCTCGACCTCTGGCGTACCCACACGAGTAGTGTCCAGGGCGCCGAGGTTCGCCTGAACGAGGCCCGGCAGCAGGTGCGTCGTCCGTTGTCCGTCGGAGATGAGCACCCCTCCAGCAGCATGCGTGGGGACGTCCGTCAGCGCGCTCAGGCCCTCAACCAGCAATTTCCCCGCCTGCCCAACCCTGACCTGGTGATGTATGTCTTCCCGCATTTGGCCGGCGAGGAGTCGGTTCCGGTACCAGGCTACAGCACAGTATTTCCGCTCTATCGACACGTACCCTACGCCCTGCCCGGTGAGCGAGTGGAGGACTACTGATGCGCAGCGCTTGGCTCCGCTGGCCGCGCCTGCGCCAGACGACACCGGATCCTCAGTCATCGGATGCCTGGCAGGCCCATGTCATGCGGCTAGCCAAGCACGGGCTGGCCGCCCCGGGCGCCTGCCTGGACCCGTCCAAACGCCGGCCTGCCACCCAAGCGGATCAGGACAGGCTGTACGCCCAGGCGCCCTCGTTCGTCGATCTTTTGCCGTGGGTGGAATACCTGCCTGACGCGCAGTGCATGCTCTTGGACGATGGACGCTCGGTGGCGGCCTTCTTCGAGTTGCAACCACTGGCGACAGAAGGACGCGAGCCTGACTGGTTCGCGCAAGCGCGCGACGCCGTAGAAACCGCCCTGCAGGAAACACTCGATGAGCACGACGAGAGCCCCTGGGTCGTACAGTTCTATGCACAGGACGAGCCCACCTTCGAGGCCTACCTCAACACACTGTCCGACTACGTCCGCCCTCTCGCGCGTCACAGCGTCTTCACGGACTACTACCTGCGCCTGACCACCCGCCACCTGCAGGCGGTCAGCACGCCTGGCGCACTGTTCGACGACACCACCGTGACCCAGTTGCCCTGGCGTGGGCAGCACCGACGTACCCGGATGGTCGTCTACCGGCGCCTTCCCGCCACCGCACGCCGCAGCCCTGTGTCAGCGCCTGAGCAGGATCTGAATGCAACCTGCGACCGCCTTACTGCAGCGCTTACCAGCGCGGGTGTGTCCAGCACACGCCTGGACGCTGCCGCCATCCATGATTGGCTGCTGCGCTGGTTCAATCCCGATCCCACTCACCTGGGCCATACCGACGCCGACAAGGCACGCTTCTATGCCCTGACCCGCTATCCGGACACGACACCACCCGACGCTCTGGAATTGGCCAGCGGGACCGATTTTGCGCAGCGCCTTTTCTTCACGCCACCTCGCTCAGACCGAACCACCGGGGTGTGGTACTTCGACGATCAACCTCATCGCGTTCTGGTGGTTGATCGACTGCGTCAGCCTCCGGAAGCAGGCCACCTGAGCGGTGAGATGCGGCATGGTGAGGCCCTCAATGCGGTAATGGATCAGCTGCCAGAGGGCACAGTGATGTGCCTGACGGTGGTCGCAACGCCACAGGATGGATTAGAAGCGCAGCTCAATACGCTGGCACGCAAGGCCGTGGGCGACACTTTGGCCTCCCTGCACACCCGCCAGGACGTCGAGCAGGCCCGCGCCCTGATTGGCGGACAGCACAAGCTGTATCGAGGAGCGTTGGCGTTCTATGTGCGCGCACCGGCGATGGAGAGTCTGCGCCAACGCTGCCACACACTTAACAACGTGCTGCTGACGGCAGGCCTGCAGGTGGTACGCGAAGACGCGGAGGTGGCGCCGCTTAACAGCTACCTTCGTTGGTTACCCGCAGTCTTTGATCCTGCGGCCGACCGCCGGCATTGGTATACCCAGTTGATGTTCGTGCAGCACACCGTGAACCTGGCACCGGTTTGGGGCCGTAGTACTGGAACGGGTCATCCCGGCATCACTTTCTTCAATCGAGGTGGGGGTCTGGTGACCTTCGATCCGCTGAGCCGCCTTGATCGCCAGATGAACGCCCACCTGTTTCTGTTCGGCCCAACCGGGTCGGGCAAGAGCGCGACCTTGAACTACCTGCTGCAGCAGGTGACCGCGCTGTACCGACCTCGATTATTCATCGTCGAGGCCGGTAACTCCTTTGGGCTGTTTGCCGACTTCGCCGCCCGCCTGGGGTTATCCGTTCACCGCGTAACCCTCACACCGGGCAGTGGCATCAGCCTGGCCCCCTTCGCCGATGCCTGGCGGCTGGTCACACCGACCTCCCCCAAAGCGCTCGACAATGCAGAGGGTGAGCAATCGGAGGCGTCGGATGAGCAGCGTGATGTCCTGGGCGAACTGGAGATCATTGCGCGCCTGATGATCACCGGCGGAGATCCACGCGAGGACGCACGCATGACCCGCTCAGACCGGAGCCTGCTGCGTCAGTGCCTATTGGCGACCGCCGAACGTTGTGTAGCGCAGGGACAGCCCGTGCTGACCCGCGATCTCTGCGCCACGTTACGCGAGCAGGCGCGCGACTACGCCCTTCCCGAACCTCGACGCGCCCGCCTCTTGGACATGGCCGAAGCCATGAGCCTGTTTTGTCAGGGCAGCGACGGCGAACTCTTTGATCGCCCTGGCACGCCGTGGCCTGAGGCTGACATCACCCTGGTGGATCTGGCGACCTTTGCCCGGGAGGGCTATGGCGCGCAGCTTGCCGTGGCCTACGTCAGCCTCATCAACGCCGTAAACAACCTGGCTGAGCGCGATCAGTTCCTGGGGCGTCCCTTGATCAACGTCACCGACGAAGGACACATCATCACCAAGAACCCACTGCTGGCACCCTATGTGGTCAAGATTACCAAGATGTGGCGAAAGCTCGGCGCCTGGTTCTGGCTGGCCACTCAGAATCTGGACGACTTGCCAGCAGCGGCCGAACCCATGCTCAACATGATCGAGTGGTGGATCTGCCTGTCGATGCCGCCCGATGAGGTCGAGAAGATCGCCCGCTTCCGCGAGCTGACGCCGGCACAGAAGGCCTTGATGCGCTCTGCGCGCAAGGAGGCGGGCAAGTTTAGCGAAGGGGTCATCCTGTCCAAGTCGATGGAAACGCTCTTTCGCGTGGTACCGCCTAGCCTCGTTCTGGCCTTGGCCATGACCGACCCGGAAGAAAAAGCTGAGCGCTACCGCTATATGCAGGACGGGCTCAGCGAGTTGGACGCAGCGTTCAAAATGGCAGAGGCGCTTGACCAGCAGCGTGGCATTACCACGGCCCTCCTTGACCCTCCTTGGCCGCCGCCTAACTGAACAAGCGGCCGCTCAGGCAGACCTGTCGCTCATTATCCGCAGGGATGATCAGTCGCCGCACTGCCATAGGCTTTATAGAAAACGCATATCCTAATCTGCATGCTCCACCCAAGCGTAGCCAAATCGGTTTATCCAAGCGAGGCGGTAATTTACCGTCAGCAGGAGCGGTGCTTCACATCCGTAAGGCTGGTTTCACGCTGGAAAATCCACCCGAAAGCATGCGAAACGCAAATCAGAGTTATGGGTTTGCGTTAGCAACGCTTTTGATCTTTCTACTCTTCGCTCACTTTTTTAAGCAATCTCGTATCGAGGCCAAACCGCTCCTGGCTTTCCAACCGGTATGAGCCTTCTGCCAAATCGCAGCTCATGAGCAGATTCCACGAGTGTCGAGATACCGTGGAGGGGATGAGGACAAACGGATGCTTATCTAACAGGTTGTCCCCGAACTGACACTGATTCGGGGAAGGCCGGGCACCTGTTAACCAATTGGGGTTAGGAACGTCCTCGGGTTGCACGACCTTGATCAGGTCTGGATCAAGCACAGTGAAGCAAGTCAGCACATGCGGGACGATGTCCAGCAGGTCAAACCCGGTGTGGACCGCGACTTCCAAGATCGCGGTAGCAGGATCCGCAGCCGCGTACACAACGTGGCGCCCCGGCGGATTCCATCGGCCACCCACCTTATGAGCTCCGATTCCTTTGTCCCATGTGTCCGCAAACTCAGCACGGTCGAGGCGCCAGGCATGCCACGCTCCCGACCAAGGCAAAGCATTCACTGATAGACCCCGTACTTAATCCGCTCTAGATAATCTTCGACCGCCTGAAACCCCATCGGGTTATGGATGACATCTAAAGGAATGTCTCCGTCGAGATACTTACAGGGCCGACTCAACCACTGCTCTGCAAGCTGCTGGTCACCGAACACATTGATCGCGTCCTCTAGCACCTTGGCGTACTGGAACGCGACAGCGCTTTGAAGAGCATCCAACCTTTCGGAACGGCCTGCGCTGTTCTGGCGTTGCAGCGTACGGATCGATTTGCCAATGATGCGGCTGGTGATCTTTTTGTGCGCCAGAGGCTGATATGCCGAAATCAATGCATCTACGTCGTGACGGTGAAAGCCCTCTGTAGTGCGTTTGTAGATGTCGTAATCACTAAGCTGGCCAGCATCAACATGGATGAGAAACCATGTCGGCTTGGCTAGGTTGTAGTCTTTGGTCGACCGGCTGGTGACAGTAGTCATGACAAAACCCTCTAGCGTCATTTGGCGTATACATTACTGCCATTTGGCGCATAATGCACTATACCTACGAGCGATTGCGCGCTGGCCTGGCGCTCATTTCAGCCTTACAACGCAGCATGGGGCAGTGAGGTCCAGACCCGCTGCCAGTTGAATTTTCGTTGAGCGTCGATCACTGCAGCTCACAAAGGGTGTTCTCCGGTGCTGGCCGCATGCGCGCTCAAGCAAAAACGTCGTTAAAAATCCGGTAAGGCCCGCTTCCCTATTCTTTCTGGTACTCGGCTTCGTCGTCTTTTGAACTAGGCATATCCCCTGTGCCTGGAGACGACTGCCGCCATGCCCCATCGTAATGCCCGGTATCGCCCTACTTGCCTGGGGCCCTTGGTCCTGGGGCTAGCCTGCCTTCGCGCAGAGGCTGTGGACGTTGTGGCCTATACGGACCGCCACCATCCACTTACTCAGACTCAGGGTGCCCGTGTCGTTCTGCTCGACGAGGCCTCGTGGCTGCAAGAAGCGCTTTCTCGAGACCTACCACCCGACCTTGCGACTGCTGAACAACGGGTTCGCCATCGCCTGGAACAGACGCCGGTCCTCACCCTGCAACTGACCCATGCCTACCAAGATCTCCTACAGGCCTGGCATCTGGGGCTTACCCACCTACCGGCGGTAGTGGTTGATCACCGCTACGTCGTCTATGGCGATACGAACGTGGCCCGGGCCGTGGCACGCATCGAACGCCAGCTGGGCCGCCGGCCATGAAGCGCTCTGCTCGCCTGCGTCCTTTGCTGCTGGCCGGCACCCTTGCCAGCACGACCGCGGCTTTGGCGCTGGATACCCCGGCGATCGTAGCTTCGGTGGCCTCACCCGACTGCCTGCAGTACCGCGTTGTCGGCATCTGTTACTGGCTTTACTGCACCTTAAGCGGCTGTAGCGTCCGCACCTCGCTCAAGGTCAGGCATTACGTTCCGGACGCCGTCGTTGCCAGCTATTCGAACACCGGTGAAAACCCGTGGCAGGCCCTGCGTGCACTGAGTCCGGCGACTGCCATGGCACGCTCAGGCGGCGCAGGAACCAGCGCCGAGGTGCATGAAAACAACCTTGCCCTATTCAAGAATGCGGATGTGATCGGTCATCCCGGCGCTGCCGCCCTGGGTCAGTATGCCGGCCAGTTTGGCTACACCTGCGGTGGCGCCGGGACACCGTTCAAACCCTATTTGCTCAGCACCCTCGATACCCTGGCCTGGCGATATGGCATACCCGAGCGCGCCTATCCTGAAGCGGTGTCACCCGGCCTACGGGAGATTGGCACCCGCGCGCAAGCCAACCTCTGGAGCACCGTCTATCCCCGGACCGGCTTTGTGCATCAAGCCGATGACTACAAGGGCGCTGCCGTCATTGCCCAGCGCGCAGGCGATATCGTCACACGCGAGGGACAGCCCCACGTCTACCAGCCGCTGCGGGCGCAGCCGCAACCGGGTTACTGGCCCGCCGGCCCGCTCAAAGAGGGCGATGCCCAAACCGGTAGGTGGCAGCCCTTGGCGCCTCGGCTTTCGTCCACCTGCGTGGTGTTCCCACATGACCAAGCAGGGCCACAGGCCATGCAGGGCGACTACGCCTGGGCGTTGTGGCGCCCCTATGCCTGCTGTGAGCGCCAGGGCCAGGTGCTACTGGGCAGCCAGGACTTTATGTAGCGATCTCAGCAGGTATCTCCATGACCCCTCCTCATCGAATGGGCCTCTGGCGGACCCTGCACCTCGCCGCAGGCATGCTGCTGCTCACCAGCAGTGGCGCGCAATCACTCCGCCTGGACAGCACAGGCATCAACCTTAGCGGTCCGGTCTTCAGTGACGAGGTGTTCTACAGCATTGGCGGCGGCCGGGCGGTGTCCATGAGCCCGGCGGGCAACATGGAGAGCTTGGGTGTGGGCGTTGGCTGGAACAGCAACCTGGTCTGTGGCGACATGAGCCTGTCGACCACGGTGCAAAATCAGCTCAATGGCGTCACCAACGGCTTTCACAGCCTGATGAACAACGTCATCCAGAACGCCACCAGTGCAGTGGCCTCACTGCCCGCGCTCATCATCCAACGGGCAGATCCTGCCCTGTATAACCTCCTCACCAACGGCATCCTGCAGGCGCGCCTGGACTTTGATCGCTCCAAGGCCAGTTGCCGCGCCCTGGCCGGTCGCATGGCAGATCTCGCAGGCGGAAGCGCCGGATGGGATCAGCTAGCCGAAGGCATGGCGCTCAAGCAAACCCTTGCCAGTCGCGACGGAGTGTCCGCGATCGAGCAGGCTGAAACGCGCGGGGGTCAGCAGGGCGTGCCGTGGGTGGCCGGCGCGCCAGCAGGAGGACGTGATCAGCCCCCAATTCGCCTGATCAGCGATGTGACCCGGGCAGGCTACAACCTGCTCAACGGGCGAAGTGCTCAAGAGACCACCGACCTGGACCCCGCGCAGTGCCACGACCGGTTGATCTGTCAGGTCTGGCCGTCGCCCCACGCCGCGACAGCCTGGGCCAATCGAGTCTTAGGAGAGCGCGAACTTAGAACCTGTACGCAGTGCACCAAGACCCAAACCACACCCGGCGTAGGCCTGACGCCGCTGATCCAGGAGGAGTACGACAAGGTCCTGCGCGCGCTGCGCGACCTCGTGGCAGGCACCACGCCCACCACCTCCGAGCAGCTTGCCGCTGCGGGTAGCCGCGCATTGCCCGTCACCCGAGGTGTCATCGAGGCCTTACGCGATGAGCCGGACCGAGATGTACTAAGCGAGCGTCTTGCCTCCGAGGTGGCCTTGTCACGCGTCGTGGAGCAAGCGCTGTTGCTCCAGCGGTTGCTGCTGACCGGTCTCAAGGAGCCCAACGTCGCCGCAAATGAGATCGCCACGCGCACCCTTCGTACC
Source organism: Pseudomonas aestiva (assembly GCF_039908605.1). NCBI lineage: Bacteria > Pseudomonadati > Pseudomonadota > Gammaproteobacteria > Pseudomonadales > Pseudomonadaceae > Pseudomonas > Pseudomonas aestiva. The sequence goes on from NZ_CP150916.1 coordinate 4,849,701, forward strand.
GAGCAGGAAACCCTGACCCAGGAGGTCGGTAACCTGAAGACCGAGCTGGAGCTGCGCAGGACGCTGACGACCAATGCGGCGTCGCGTGTGGTCGATCGCCAACGCGAACGCGCCGCTCGCTCAAGCGGCATCTTCCAGGGTGATGCCGCGCCCCGCCGCCTGGATGTGATTCAGGCCCCTCAGGAGGATGCGCCATGAGGCAACTTATTTGGCGTGCGGTCCGCAAACAATGCCTGCTGCGTCGCTCACTGGCCGCGCTGGTGCTCCTGGTGGTGCTCCTCCTGGCACCGCAATTCGGCCAACCCTCCCTAGACCGACTACAGGCCTGGACCGCTTGGCTGGAGGCGCACGCGATGCTCTTGTTGCTGTGGCGGCTGTGCCTATATGGCCTCACGGCGTGGGGCTGGTATGGGCTGCACCAACGGGTACGCGCCCGCGAAGGGTCATCACGCGGCGTGGTACGTCTGTACCTGCTGGAAGGCCTAGCCCTGTCGACACTGGTGGTTGCGGAATGGCGCCTTTGGGCCCACGCCGTGTAGTGAGGACACCCTGTCATGACGCTCTACACCACGGATTACCTTGAGTACTACCTCACCCTGGTCGGCTGGCTTATCCATAACGGCATCTGGAATCTCTTGCTGGCCAGCGGTCTCTTTGCGCTGCCCTTTCTGCTGATCGTGGTCCAGGAATGGCTACACGCTCGTACCGTCAGTGCGGATGAAAGCCAGCAGAGCCTACTGTCCAGCCGGCGCATCGAAAGCCGCATGCTCCTGGCGATCGGCATCATCGCCTTTGCAGCGATTCCCATGATCCCGGTATCGCTGAACACCCTTCAGTTTGATACGACCCGATCCCGCCAATGCCAAGTCGATGTTGCGGCCCCTGCCAAGACCGGCTGGGCCCTGAGCTATACCCAGCTCAATGGACAGCAGGCCCTGATACCGGTCTGGTGGTTCTTTGTGCACGCGCTGTCAAAGGCTGTGACCGGTGCGGCCATCGCGGCCATTCCCTGCGGCACGGACTTGCGACAGATCCGTATGGAGCTCGATGCCACACGCATTGCCGATCCACTGCTCGCACAGGAAGTAGCCGACTTCACCCGTGAGTGCTACGGCCCTTCGCGCGCCCGGCTGTTCATGCAGCGCCCTGGCCTGGCTGCGGATCAGCGTTATGACGTCACCTGGATCGGCTCGCGCTATTTTCTCAACTCACCCGGCTTTTATGACATTGACCGGGCGCGTACTCCACGCGCCGCCTGGCCTTACGAAGCGACGCGTGATGCAGGCCTGGCACCGGGTCCCAACGGCGCAGGCTATCCAACCTGTCGCCAATGGTGGTCCGATCCAGGACGGGGGCTGCGCGAGCGATTGCTGACCCAGGTTGATGCCGGCCTGCTGAACCGTCTGGCACAGTGGGCAGGCTTTGTCTCCCGGCAGACCGTAGACGATGCGGTCATACGCGCTGTTGTCGCGCCGCGCCAGCAGAAGCTCAATCAGGGTCAGGTCTATACCGACTATGGCGGCCAGGTGGATATGTCGCTGCCTAACATGGCCGCCCGTTTGGCCGGAGACACGGGATTGGCCTTGGGATCCCTGGGGTTCTTTCCAGCCATGGACGTCGTGCGTCAGGCACTGCCGATGGTGCTGTCACTGCTGAAGATGGCGCTGGTGATTGGCCTTCCCTTGCTGCTGGTCATAGGCACCTACGACCTCAAGACCACGATGACGCTCAGCACCGTGCAGTTCGCGCTCTTCTTCGTGGAGTTCTGGTTTCAGCTAGCCCGTTGGCTCGACAGCACCATCCTGGATGCTCTCTATGGTTGGGGCTTTGGCGCCGGACGTCCCCATCGAAATTTCGATCCACTGATTGGCCTGAACAACGCCTTCGGTGACCTGTTGCTGAATTTCGTCATGGCCACGATGTTCATCGCCTTTCCAACGTTCTGGATAACGGCTCTGACCTGGGCAGGCCTACGGGCCGGTGCGGCCCTTCAGGCGCTGGCAACGGCCACTCAAGACGCACGAGGCGCAGGCGGCAAGGGAACCCAAGCGCTGCGACAAGGGATGCAGTAAAGGCTTATTCCTGAACCACCAGGCACAACCCGTGAACCAGCACATACGCTTTTTCCATCAGGTGATGCGATTAGCCACCAGAGACCTCAGCCTGCTCAGACGTTGGCTCAATAGTCGCACCGACGCCTCTCCACCGCCTGATCCAGGCCCTATGACAGAGTCGGCTCAACGCCTGTGTCACCCCCTGCCGGGAGACGTCTTGTTGGCACGGCCTACGCGCACTGTCCTGGTAGAACAGATCTGGCAACGCACCGCGGTCTCGCGCGAGCAATTCGCACAGCTGTACCTCGCCCCCCTGCAGCGGTACGCCCATTTGGTTCAGGACTTTCCCGCTTCACAGGACGGGCACTACCGGTACGCCGGAGGTATGCTCGATCAGGCGCTTCACCGCGTCATCTGCGCACTTCGCCTGCGCCAGGCCTGTCTGTTACCTGCCGGCGCGCCACCCGAGGAGCAGGCCGAGCAAGCCGAAGCCTGGACTGCCGCAGTGGCCTATGCCGTGCTGTTGCAGGATCTGGGTAAGCTGGTCGTTGACCTCCGCGTAGAACACGATGACGGAACGCCATGGCGACCCTGGCAAGGCCCGCTGCAGCGCCCCTATCGCGTTCACTATCCAGCTGAGCGGCCCTATCGCTTACAGGCTGCGGCCACCGCACTGCTCCACGTCCACGTGCTGGACCCAGATTTGCTCGCCTGGCTCTCAAGCTACGATGTGCTCTGGACGCAGATGCTGTACATCATTAGCGGCCAGGAAGCGCACGCAGACATCCTGGGGGATCTCGCCTTTCAGGCCGCTCAAGCCGTGGCAGATCAAGCCTCCTGTTGAGCGTGCGTAAGGGGCTCTAAGCTAAGTCGCAGCCTGAATAGCGCAAGCGTATAGGCCATTTCAACGCTACCTGCCAGGTTCCACGTGAAACGTTTAAGGCCTGGGCTAGGCCAAACGACGGGCGTCGCGTCGGATCATCTGTGGCGGCACGCCGAAGCCGCGCATGAACAATCCGCGCAGATGGCGGTGATTGCGAAAGCCGGTCTCCCGCGCCACCGTTTCCAGCGAATGACGGGGCTGCTCAATCATCAAACGTGCCGTCTCCAGACGCAGCCCCTCGACGGCCTTTGCGGGTGACTACCTCGTCTCGGCGATAAGCACCCAACTAAATTGCCGCGGACTCAGGTGAGGCACCTCAGCAGCTCCTCAACACTCAGGGGGCGACCTAGGTGCTGCCGGGCGTATGCGAGCGCGATCTGAATCCGATCCGATTTGGGCATCAGGGTCAGCAGTTCTAAATGCTAAGTCTGGCCGCCAGAGCGGAATTTCTGCATGACCAGCCGATGCGCCACCTCCATATCCAAGTCCTTTTCCACTATGCCTAGGGCCAGGTCCAGGCCGGCGGTGGTCCACACGGGGCCGTCAAAGATGAAGATGCGGTCCTCCTCGACACGGATCTATGGATAGCGCTCCTGCATGGCCCGTGCGAAGGACCAATAGGTGGTAGCCCGGCGCCGGTGGAGCAGACCGGCCGCGACCAGCGCAAAGCCACCGGTACAGATCCCCGCTGTGCGGCGCGCCTGGGCGCCGGCCAAGCGGACGAAATCCAGCAGTGTGAGCGACGGCTCGATGGCCAGGGCTTAGGTCTCCACCAGCAACTGCTGGCGACAGCCGCGCCATGCCACTGGACGCTTTCGTCTCCTAGACCTTGGACAAGCTTGTCGCTGCCGAGACCCAGGTGCTAGTGGATCGTGTGCTGCCGCTGCGGGCCAATCCCGGCCCGCAGGAGCATGCGCTGATCAACCAGTTCAACCAGGCGCTGGCCGACAACCCCATCCCCGTTGCCTGACCAAGGCTGCCGGCCGCCTCCCGCGGTCGGCAGGTATCAGTGGTCGACGTGCATGTCACTCCAGCAGTGATAAGTAGGCATCAATGGTCTTTTCGTTTATTTCGAATATTGTACGTTTCGTTTATTTCGACTATAACCGCTAGTGGCGTATGAGACGCCAGAAATGTGCGTTGCCTTTGGGAGATACATCATGACCACCGCCGATCTTGCTCGAACCATTCTCCCGGATGAAAAAGCAATCGCTACGGCTACTGAATCAAGCCGTCAGATCGCTGCTTTCGTTTCAACGACGCTGGATACTCAGCGTATTGAACTGGTTGATGAGGCCCAGCAACGCCAGGTTGTTGAACTACCTACGCTCGCGCTTAAGTTGCTCAGAGACATACTCAGCGAATTGGCCTTAGGCAACACCGTGAAGGTAGTGCCGATTCATGCAGAGCTGACGACCCAAGAATGCGCCGACATGCTTAATGTCTCGCGCCCTCATCTCGTTAAGCTGCTGGACGAAGGCCAGATTCCACACACCAAAACCGGTAGCCATCGACGTATTAGGTTCACCGACCTCATGGTCTACAAAGCTGACCGTGATAGGGCGAGTCAGGACGCTATGGAAGAACTGGCTGCGCAAGCCCAAGCGCTTAAGATGGGGTATTGATGAGATATTCACCGTTTACCGTCATCTACGATGCCTGTGTTCTGTATCCCGCACCTCTGCGCGACTTGCTGATGCAACTGGCCCTGACTGGAGCGTATCGAGCGCGATGGTCCGACCAGATCCATGATGATTGGACGAGAAACGTGCTGAAAACCGTCCCGACCTGACAAGCGCGCAGCTCGATCGCACTGTCGAACTCATGAACCGGGCGGTTCCTGACTGTCTTGTGAAGGACTATGAGCCTTTGGTGAAAGGGCTCGACCTGCCAGACGAAGACGACCGGCATGTCTTGGCTGCTGCCATCAAATGCGGTGCTTCGGTCATCGTCACCTACAACCTCAGGGACTTTCCTACTGAGTTCCTCAAGTGCTATGAGATCGAGGCGTTGCATCCCGACGTCTTCCTGTCCGACATCTGGGACTTGGATCAAGCAGCTGTGCTTGAAGCGGCCCGAAGACAGCGTGCTTCTTTGAAGAACCCTATTCATACGCCCCGCGAGTTCCTTGACACGCTGCTTAAGCAACAGCTCCCCGAGTTCGTTAAGCATCTCTCCAACTTCGAGTCATTGATCTGACCCTGCCAGGGCCAGAGCTCTAGGCCGGTAGGTACGGGCCAGGTCCATCTGCTGCGCGGCGGACGCCTGAGCTTCGAAACCGCACGGGGCGAGCGGCGGGACTTGGTCGAGCCCAGCCTCATGCTGCTGATTCGCCCGCGTGCGTATCAGCGCTTGCAGCAGCGCTGCCCCCTGGCGCTGATCGCCGACGAGGTCAGCTATGAAAGTCCCTCAGCCCTGGCCCGCGCCTTTCGCCGCATCACCGGCGCGAGCCCGACCGAATGGCAGCGGGAACGGGCCTAAGCCTTGCCGGCAGCCGCGCCATCCCGCCACTCCACCACCAGATCCGCCCGTGCCCGGTCACCATCGATCAGTCGCGCATTGGGCTCATCGGTACTTTCGACCCAGGCTTCGGCGTCCGCACGGCTGCGGCCGAAGTGCATGTGGCGGGCGACCAGCCGCTCGCGACGCTCTTCAGGATCAACCCGGACGTACCAGCACTCATCGAATACCCCGGCCACATCGCCCCAGGGCGCCTGGGTCAGCAGCAGGTAGTTGCCCTCGCTGATCACCAGCTGGGTCTCGGCGTGAACCGGAATGGCATTGGCGATGGGCTCTTCGATCTCGCGATTAAACAACGGCGCATAGACGGTCTCGCCGGCCACCGGCGTCTTCAGCCGCTGCAGCAGGGCGCGATAGCCGCGCGCATCGAAGGTGTCCGGCGCCCCCTTGCGCTGGGCGCGGCCCAGACAGGCCAGCTCGCGATTGGCCAGGTGATAGCCGTCCATGGGCACCACCACGGCGCGCTCGCCGAGCGCGGCCGCCAGCAGCTCTGCCACGGTCGACTTGCCCGCGCCCGGAGTACCGGCGATGCCCAGCAGGCGGCGTCCACCCTGGGCCAGCAGCGCCTCGGCGCGGGTGAGGAGTTCGGCAGGGAGTTGCAGGCCATCGACCGGACGCTGACTGCTCATACCGACACCCCCGGCAGCGCAAGGATGGAAACGGCAGGCAGGCACGGGAGAGCGGTCATGGCGGATGTTCCGGCAGTGGGGATCGCGGCACGCTAGCACCCACCGCCGCAGCCGTCGACTCGGCGCCGACACCGTCGGAAAGCCATCACAGTCTGCAGCCCTGCGAGCGGATTACCGCCGCCCCCCTCGGCATCCACCCGGCGCTCTCGTACACTCCGCTTCCTATCGGCCGCGCGCCGCCGTGTGCCTCATACAAAGGGATTTGGTCACCATGAAGAAACTGCTACTTACCACCCTCGCCGGTGTGGCCCTAATCGCCGTCGGTACCGCCGTAGGCGGCGCCTGGTATACCGGTACTCGGCTAGAGGGCGAGTTGCGCCAGGCCGCGAGCCAGGCTCAGGTAGCCCTGCAGACTCAGTTGCCAGGGTACCCCGTGCAGCTTCAGCTGGTTGAGCTGCAACGCGGTGTATTCAGCAGCACAGCTACCTTCAGCCTGACCCTACAGGCCGAGGATCGGCCGCCCGTGGAGGTGCTGCGGATTCAAGACGACATCCAGCACGGTCCCTTCCCCCTGACCCGCCTCAAATCCCTGCAGCTGGCGCCGGTCATGGCGGTCAACCGCTTCACCCTGGCGCGTACGCCACTCACCGCCGATCTCTTCACCCTGGCCAAGGGCGCCGAGCCCGTGCGGCTCGACGCCACCCTGGGCTACGACCGCGCGGTGGACGGCGGTCTCGCCCTGGCCGCCCTGCACGTGGACCAGCCCCAGGGCGCGGTGGCTTTCTCCGGCCTGAATGCCACCTTCAGTACCGACATGGAAGCCAGTCGGCTGCGCCTGGACGGCACCGTCGGGCAATTCAGCCTCAATGTGCGCACGCCGGATGGCTGGGCCAAGCTGGAGACCGAGGGTTTCGGACTGACCGGCGACAACCGTCGTAATGCCGATGGCTTCTGGCTCGGCCCGGGTCAGCTGCGTCTCGGCCGCCTGCTGCTGGCCATGCCCGGCAAGCCTGCGGTCGAGCTGCGGGATCTGCAGATCCAGGGCGACACCCAGCAAAAAGGCCAGCAACTGGCGGGCACGCTTAACGCCAGCCTCGGCCGGCTCGATATCGCCGGCCAGACCCTGGGTAAGGCGACCTTGAGCAGTCACTACACCAATCTCGACAGCCCGGCGCTGGCCCAGCTCAACACCCTACTGCAGCACCTGCAGCTGGATACCGAGCAAGGCCTCGATCCCACCACCCAGGCGACCCTGCAGCAGCATCTCGGCGATGTGCTCGCCGCGCGCCCCCAGCTGGTGGTGGATGACCTGCGTTTCGATACCCCCAGCGGCAGCAACCACCTGCGCCTGGACCTAACCCTGGCCAAGCCGGCGACCTACGATCTGCCGCCCGAGCAACTCGCGGCCCAGATGCTGGCCGGTCTCGATGCGCGCCTGTCGGTGGCGCGGGGCAGCCTGGTGGATGGCGTCCTGTTCCAGACAGGCGCCCAGCGCACCCAGCCGGCCATGCAGCAGCAGGCCCAGGCCACCGCCGAAGCCCTGGCCGGCATCGGCCTGAACAGCGGCCTGCTGAAGGCCGACGGTGAGGATCTGGTGGCTACCCTGAACTACAGCGCCGGGCGGCTGATGCTCAACGGCCAGGAAGTCCCGCCAGAACAGCTGCTGGCCTTGCTGGAGCGCCCGCAACCCGCCGCACCCGCCAAACCGCAGAACAAGGCGCCGAAGCGCTAGCGGATGCTCGAAACGTTAGGCTTCGACGATAAGGCCTGCTCAACCTAACCTACGGCGAAATCCAGTAGGTAGGTTGAGCCGTGCCAAGCCCAATGCCCCAACCGCCCTACTTCAACTCTAACCCGCCACTGGCCTTGTTCAGCTCGCGTAGGTGCTTGCCGAGCAGATCCAGATTGGCTTCGGTCAGGTCCAGGCCATCGCGGGCCTCTGGCGAAAGCAGCTGGCGGACCTCGTTATTGAGGGTATCCCTGAGGCTGCGCAGGTGTGCCTGGCGCTTCTGGCTCTCGGCGGTCAGTTGCTCCCACTCCCCCGGTTGCGGCAGGCCGTAACCGTCGGTGCCGAGCAGCTCGGCCGGCCTGCTCAGATAGCCGCTGTCCTTGAGAATCTGCTCTAGGGCGCCGCCGGCTTTGCCGAAGCGCGCCTTGTCCACCGCGTCCTGCCCCAGGTAGCGATCCTTGAGCTCGGTCTGCGCCTGCAGCAGCGCCCGGCGATAGGCCGCCTGCTCCAAGAGCAGCAAGGCGGCGCTGGCGCGCAGGTCGGCGCGCTGGAATTGCTCGCGGCGCTGCTGCGGAGTGAGCGCCAGCCAGGCCTCGACATCCGCCTGGGGCAGCTTCAGACGCTCACGAGCCACCTTGAACATGGCCTGGAAGCGCTCGCGGAAGCTGTCGAAGCGATAGCCCAGCCGCAAGGCCTCGCGCGGATCGTCCAGCACCGAGGTGTCCACCAGGTCCTTGAACCTCAGCGCATCCATCAAGCCTGTAGGCGTGATGACATCGAGCTGGGCATCGGCCAGGCGCGGTACCCCGTCGTGCAGGAGCTTGAAGGTTTCCACCGCGCAGTTGTTGGTCACGAAGTAGTACTGGCCGTCATAGCTCCAGTGCACTTGGGCGGTCCGCTCGAGGAAGTCGGCGATTTCCGGACGGGTCAGCTTGAGCGGCACGGATTGCAGGCCGCGCAGCTCTACCTTGGTGTACTCGTCCACCACCTGGGCCAGCGGCAGCACAAACAGCCGCGACGGATAGGAGCCGGTCAGGCCACGCCAGCTGGAAAGCTGGACGTCGTTGACGAAGGCGCGGAACGACAGTACCAGATGGTATTGCAGATCCAGCCGGCAATCCGGGCCGCGCGGCCGGCCCGGGGCGCAGACCACCAGGCGCAGCATGCTGTGCCCCCAGCGGCTCATGACCTGTTCGTTGCCCTCGGCCAGCAGGTAGTCGACCGCATAGACGCGCTCCGGATCGAGCCAGCCCAGAGGCGCCTCGCCGAAGTCGTTGCCGGCGTTGAGATAGGGATAGCGCCCCGGGCAGGCGTCGTGCGCAGGCGACCAGCCAAAGTGCTCGGCGAAGTAACGCTGCAGCGCTGGCCGCCGGCAGGCGTAGCTGGGGTCGAGCAGGAAATACTCCATGTTCACCGCCACGAATTCCTTCGGGTTGGTGACTTCATAGAGATCGGGACTGCGGGCGATGAAGAGATTCTTCGACTCGCGATTGCCATGTTTGCGAGTCTTCACCTGCCAGCCGGCCAGGTCCAGCAGCCGTGGATCGTCGGACAGGGTGTAGCTGCGCCCGGCCTGGCCCTGGCATTTCACCGGCAACTGGTCGGAGGTCAGCCCCAGGCCGCCGCAGGAGAGGATCAGCTGGCGCTGCTCGGGCGTCCAGACGCGCTCGCGGTCATAGAAGTGGGTCAGCTCGTGCAGCACCGTGGCCAGCAGTTCGCGGTGCTGGGTGCCATGGGGCCGACCGGTCTGGATGCGAGTATCGCTGCCGTCCACCAAACTGGGCAGCAGGCGGCGATTGAGCAGAAGATTGCGCCGATCCGCCTCGCCATAGGCTTCTTCCAGCAGCTCGCTGCTCCAACGCACCGGGATGCGCTCATCGAGCGCCGCCTTGAATTTGGGTGGCAACAAAGCCTGGGCTTCAGCCAGCAGTTGCTGGGTTGCCTGGATCTGCGCGGGCGTCAAGCCCTGGGTATCGAGTTCGAGGTGCAGGGCGGCCTGAGCCCCGCCGAGGGCCAGGCCGGCCGCGAGGCCAGCCAGCCACTGCCGCAGCCGGCCGGCGCGGTTCCTCACAGTGCCAGAATGGCCTGGGCCAGCTGCAGGTCGTTGGCCTGGCGCGCGGCCGGGAACTGGTCGCGCAGGCTGCGGAAGGCTTCTTCCAGCTGGACGCCACGGATGTCACCATCGCTGGCGACAAAGCTGGCGGCGTCGCCACGCGCGGCCTGGATCATCTTGGCGTCACGGATGGAGGTGGTGGTATCGGAGGTGAAGTCGATGCTGCGCTGCAGCGCCCGCACCACGATGTTACTGGTGGCCACCAGGGTCTGTGCCTGAGCCAGGCTCGAAACGCCCAGGGTCAGGGCAGCGGCGATAAGCAGGGAACGGCGCATGGATACTCCAGGGATGTCACGGAATTGAAACGGACTACTGACTCAGAATCGCCTCGGCGAGTTCCCGGTCGGAGGCCTGCAGCGCCGGATCGGCTGCGCGCAGGGCGCGAAGCGTTTCCTCCAGCTGGGCACCGCGCAGGGCGCCGTCGGTGGCGATGAAGGCTGCGGCATCGTCACGCGCCGCCAGGACCAGCTTGTTCTGGAACGGCGCCGTGGTGATCTGGCTGGTGCCGTAGATGGTCTTCACCAGACCCTCGGTGGTGGAGTCGAACGCCAGGACCGGCGTGGCGAGACAGAGACCGAGCAACAGCGCGGCAGAACGACGGATATACATGGATGGCGACCCTCCGATGGCAGGTGGTCGCCAAGGCTAACGCAGCCCCCCGCTCCGGGCTAGCAGGCACGGAGTACGGGGGGTATCGCGGTGTTGCGCGTCAGATGGCGAGAATCGCCTGGGCCAACTGGTCGTCACTGGCCTGACGCAGTTCGGGCGCCTGGCTGCGCAAGTGGTCCAGCGCCGCCTCCAGGCGTACGCCGCGGATGTCGCCGGCGCTGCCGACGAAAGTAGCCGCATCGTCACGGGCTTCCTGTACCAGCTTGTCGTTCTTGAAGGAGCCGGTGATGGACGAGGTGGTGTCCGAGGTCGCATCGATGGCGTTGACGATGATGTCGGTGGTGACATAGAAGCTCGACGCCGAGGCGGCGGTGGACAGGCAGAACAGCGCCGCGGCGGCGCCCAGGTGCAGGGTTTTCATGGGGGACTCCCGTCTGGATAGGCCTGACTGAGACTACCGTCAGCCCGAGGAAGTCGCATCCTGGCGCAGATTTTCACTCTCGCCAGAAGGGTTTGCCGCCTTCCCGCTGCTGATCCGCGAGATTCAGTCCCAGATCACCCAGGGCGCGGCCGTCCAGCTGCTGCAGTTGCCGCCGGCCCTGGGCCCGCACGCGCCAGCGGAGGAGCAGCGCGAATAACGCGCGGCAGTCGCGCCGAGGGGAGACGAAGCGGGTAATGGAAGTGTCGGGCGAGAGGCGATCCATGGCGATATCCAGCGAAGCGGTGGAGGAACCTCAGCTTCGCCGCTGACGCAGGAACAGACCACTTACAGCTGTAAAACACTGTATCCGTACAAATCATTCAGCTATATATCTGTACCTGTCGATCCTGCCTGAATCGCGCTGATCCAGCTCACTGCGCTGGTCAGACGAGCCGTGGCTGTATCCGCTTTCCGCGGCGTATGCCTGATCTGCCTGAGTCGCTACAATCGAGGCTTTCAGCGCCCATCCTCGAGAGGCAACGCCATGAGCTTCAAAGTTTTCGTCGACGGCCAGGAAGGCACCACTGGCCTGCGTCTGCTGGACTACCTGACCGGTCGTTCGGACGTCGAACTGCTGCGCATCGACGAGAGCAAGCGCAAGGACCCGGCCGAACGCGCGCGTTTCCTCAATGCCGCTGATGTGGCCTTTCTCTGCCTGCCCGATGCTGCCTCTCGCGAAGCAGTAAGCCTGGTAACCAATCCCAACACCTGCATCATCGACGCCAGCACCGCCTTCCGCACCGACAGCAGCTGGACCTACGGCCTGCCGGAACTGGCGCCCGGTCAGCGCGAAGCGCTGCGCGCCAGCAAGCGCATCGCCAATCCCGGCTGCCACGCCACCGGCTTTATCCTGCTGGCCCGGCCACTGGTAGACGCGGGCCTACTGGCCCCGGACACCCCGCTGTCGGCCTTTTCCCTGACCGGCTACAGCGGTGGCGGCAAGCAGATGATCGCCGCCTACGAAGCCGGCGGCGACGCCCGCCTGCTGAGTCCGCGTCCCTATGCCATGGGCCAGGGCCACAAGCACCTGCCGGAAATGCGTGTGCAAAGCGGCCTGGTCGCTGCGCCGGTGTTCAGCCCCATCGTCGGCCCCTTCCTCAAGGGCCTGGCCGTCACTATCCCTCTGCACGCCAGCCACCTGCGTCCGGGCACCACCGTGGCCGACCTGCAGGCGGTGCTGGCCCGTCACTATGATGGCGAAGCCTTCATTCGCGTGGCGTCGGTAGCGGCCGAGGAGGAGCTGGACAATGGGTTCTTCGACGTCCAGGCCAGCAACGACACCAACCGCGCCGATCTCTTCGTCTATGGCAATGCCGAGCGGATGACGCTAGTGGCGCGCCTGGACAACCTGGGCAAGGGCGCGGCGGGCGCAGCCGTTCAATGCATGAACGTGCACCTGGGTGTCGACGAGGGTCTGGGACTCGCCAGCGGCCGCTAGTCAGGGCGCCGGCTTTCTTCCCGGGCAGGGCGAACCTTTCTCAAGGCGCCCCGTCTGAATTGCTGAACGGTTCGGATAACCGTTCTGCTCCTTTGCTGTTTAGTGTTGGCAGATGCTGGACCCCTGCTTTGGCGGTCCAGTCTTGAACTCCGGACTTCTCCCCTCCCCCGATGGAAGTCCGGAGTTTTTTTATGTCTCGGCGGCGGGCTCGTCGAGGCCCAGCCACCTGGCCAGTACACGCTGGGCATCCTCTATCCCCTGGCGCTTGGGCGCCGAGAACAGCTGGATGCTGGCGGTATCGCCCCAGCCCTGACGCACGTCGCGCTGGACCTTGAGCAGGGCATTCTTCTGGGCACCGAAGGCCAACTTGTCGGCCTTGGTCAGCAGGATGTGCAGCGGCATGGAACTGGCCTGGGACCAGTCCAGCATCAGGCGGTCGAATTCGGTCAGCGGATGGCGGATGTCCATCATTAGTACCACGCCGCTGAGCGAATTGCGGCTGCTCAGATAGGCCTCCAGGTGCTCCTGCCAGTGCTGCTTGAGCGGGATCGGTACCTTGGCGTAGCCGTAGCCGGGCAGGTCTACCAGGCGTCGCTCGTCGTCGAGAGTGAAGAAGTTGAGCAGCTGGGTACGCCCGGGCGTCTTAGAGGTGCGCGCCAGGTTGGCGTGGGTCAGGGTGTTCAGCGCACTGGACTTGCCGGCGTTGGAGCGGCCGGCAAAGGCCACTTCACGGCCGCTGTCGAGCGGGCACTGATCGACCTTAGCGGCGCTGATGAGAAAGGACGCCTGCTGGCACAGACCGACGATGGGATTCTTGAAGCTGGACATGGGGGTACTCGCGAGCGCGCGGCAAAGCCAGCAGTATATCGGATGCGCCGGGTGAGAGCCGCGCCCCCGGTAACCTGAACGAAGCCTGAACATGGCCGGCCTCGGGCGCTGCGGCGACTAGGCGCGGCGATGCACCCGGCTACAATGCCCGCAATCCGTCATGCCCGCTTGGTGGGCGTGCCTTCTTCCAGGAGTAGTCCCATGCGCAACCTGCTTTTCTCCGCCGTGTTCGCCGCCGCCAGTCTGTTCGGCGCGGCCGCCCATGCCGACGACATCCAGGCCGGCAAGCAGTACACCGAACTGAGCAGTCCGGTTCCGGTGTCCGAACCCGGCAAGATCGAAGTGGTTGAGCTGTTCTGGTACGGCTGCCCGCACTGCTACGCCTTCGAGCCCACCCTCAACGCCTGGTCCAAGAAGCTGCCCGACGACGTCTCCTTCAAGCGGGTACCGGCCATGTTCGGCGGCATCTGGAACGTCCACGGTCAGCTGTTCGTGACCCTGGAAGCCATGGGCGTGGAAGCCAAGGTGCATGACGCCGTCTTCGCCGCCATCCACAAGGAACACAAGAAGCTGGCCACCCCCGAGGAGATGGCCGACTTCCTCGCCACCCAGGGCGTGGATCGGGAAAAATTCCTCAGCACCTACAACTCCTTCGCCGTGAAGGGTCAGGTGGAAAAGGACAAGAAACTGGCCATGGCCTACCAGATCACCGGTGTGCCGACCATGGTGGTCAATGGCAAGTACCGCTTCGACCTGGGCTCTTCGGGTGGTCCGGACGAAACCCTGAAGGTCGCCGACTTCCTGATCCAGAAAGAACGCGCCGCCAAGTAAGCGCCACCCGCCGCCGCGTCCCGCGGCGGCGGCTCCTCAGCTCGTCCCTCTCAAGCGGCCTCCGGTCGTCCTGCTCAAACTTTCTCCGTAACCGCCGATACCCTAGCCACTAGCAAGTCGGCTGGCGGCCCCGTGGTGCCTGCCTGCTGGCCACCCTCAAGCCTCTGGAGCGGGCGGATGGAGCGCGCGGACGTCGAACGCTGGAAAAGCAAATACCTGGAAAGCCTCGAGAATCTCGAGCGCCTGGAAAGCCGGTGGGAAAACCGCCTGGACCTGGTGCGTCGTGGCCTCGTGCGCAGCAGCCTGGCCGCCGAAGGCAACGACGCGGCGGTGGACGCCTGCCTGGTCGAATTGCGCGATATCCTCCGCCGTGACGACAGCGACGCCGATCTCGCCAAGCTGATTCCGCGCCTGGAGCGCACGGTGCTCGATTCCGAGCAGCGCCGGGAATTGCGCGCGCGTCAGGTGGCCGAGGCCTTCGCCGAACTCTGCCGGCTATTGCAGACCCTGGAGTTACCGCGCGACCAGCGCAAGGCGCTCAAGGGCTTTGCCAAGCGCGCCCAGGCCGCTGCCGACCAACCGGGCGAACTGCCCGCGCTGCTTGGCGAATTTAGTCGTCTGCAGCAACAGGCCCTGAGTCAGCTGCACCCCGAACAGCCCGCCCGCGCCGGCTTCCTGCAGCGCTTGCTGGGCGGGCGTGGCGAGGCTGCGGAAGAGGCGCCGGGGACAACGTCGAGTCCGCCAGTAGAAGACGCCTCGCCGGCGACAGCAGCCTCGCCAGCGGCGGAAACGCCGGCAACGCCCGAACCGCCGCCGCTGGCGGTCGAAGGTATGCCCGCCGCGCGGCCTGACCTCTCAGCAGAGCCCCAGGCAGTCCAGGCCGACCCGGCCTATGCCCTGCCCCCCGTGCCCGAGCCCGGCTACAGTGCCATTGCCCCTCATCTGGAAGCGACCCTGCTGCGGCTGCTCGACGACCTGGCGCTGCCGGACAGCCACAAGCCCCAGGCCGAACACCTGCGCCAACGCATCCAGGGCAGCCTGAACTGGTACGAATTGGTACCCGTGCTCGATGACCTGTCGGTGCTGGTGCTGGCGCTCAACCATTCCGGGCAGAGTGAATTCCAGCTCTACCTGCGCCGCCTAAACGAGCGCCTCGCCGCCTTCCAGACCGGTCTGCAGGACGTCCACGTCGGGCGCCAGGACGGCCAGACCCAGGAGCGCGCCTTCGGCGACGCTCTGCGCGGCCAGGTCAGCGAATTGCAGAGCGAGGTGCAGGAGGCGACGGACCTGGACAGCCTCAAGCTGTCGCTTGATAGCCGCCTGGAAGGCCTGCTGACCAGCCTGGCCGACCAGCAGAGCCAGCGCGAGACCCGCGAGCAGGAAGCCAGCGAAAGACTCAGCGCCCTCACCGAGCGCGTCGCCGGCATGGAGCGCGAGGCCCAGCAGTATCGCGGCCACCTGGAAGAACAGCGGCAGAAGGCCCTCTGCGATCCCCTCACCGGGCTGCCCAATCGCGCCGCCTGGAGCGAGCGCCTGGAGCTGGAGGTGGCCCGCTGGCAGCGCTATGGCGGCGACCTGCTACTGGCGGTGCTCGACGTCGATCTGTTCAAGCGCATCAACGATGGCTATGGCCACCTGGCCGGTGACAAAGTGCTCAAGATCATCGCCAGCGAATTGCAGCGCCGCCTGCGCAAGACCGACTTCATCGCTCGCTTCGGCGGCGAGGAATTCGTCATGCTGCTCGGTGCCACGCCGGTCGCCGGCGGGGTTACCTTGATCGAGCAGCTAAGGGCCGCGGTCGCCGCCTGCCCCTTCCATTTCAAGGGTGAACGGGTGGTGATCACCCTGTCCGCTGGTCTCGCGGCCTTTGCGCCAGGCGAGGATGCCGATACCGTATTCGAGCGTGCCGACCAGGCGCTCTACCGCGCCAAGCGCGCCGGACGCGATCGCCTGGACGTGGCCTGACCCCTTCCACGTTCGCGAGGTAATCGTGCGAAAGCCCTTCAAGCTTCTCCCCTGGCTGCTCTGCGGCCTGCTCCTGGCCGGCTGCTCCAGCGGTCCCCGCATCAATGACGACTATACGTCCCGTGACCAGGACAGCCGAGTGCAGTACATCGTGCTGCACTACACCGCAGCAGGCTCCCAGCAGTCGCTCAAGCTACTGACCCAGGCCGGCGTCAGCGCCCACTACCTGATCGACACCGACGGCACCATCTATCGCCTGGTGGACGAGAATCGCCGTGCCTGGCATGCGGGTGTGAGCGAATGGGAAGGCCGCACCTGGCTCAACTCCACCTCCATCGGCATCGAGATGGTCAACCTGGGCTTTCGTGACACCCCGGCCGGACGCCAGTGGTATCCCTTTAGCGAAGCCCAGATCAAGGCGCTGATTCCGCTACTCAAGGACATTGAACAACGCCACGGCCTGGATCGCCGCGCCATCATCGGGCACAGCGATATCGCCCCGGGGCGCAAGCAGGATCCGGGTCCGCTGTTTCCCTGGGCGCGCTTGGCCGCTGCGGGCTTGATCAACTGGCCGGATCCGGCGGTGGTCACCCAGCGCCAGGCCAGCCTGGGCGGCGTGCTGCCGCCGCCGGCCTGGTTCCAGGATCAGCTGGCACGCATCGGTTATGCGGTACCCCGCACCGGTGTGCTCGATGCGGCCACCCGCGACGTTATCGGCGCCTTCCAGATGAAGTACCGGCCGGGCCGTTTCGACGGCCAGCCGGATTTGCAAACGGCGGCGCTGCTACTCAGCCTGCCCAGCGGTCGCTAGGCAGCCGGACGCGGCTTACAGCCGCACGCTAGCGAAGGTGGATTCGCCCTGGGCCTGGCTCAGGGCCGCCAGCGCGGACGAGGCCGGCATCAGCGACAGCTCCTGGGACAGCGGCATCAGCGCGATGGGCTGCTGGATGGTCGGCCCCTGGCGCTCGTCGCGCGGCGGGATGCCGAAGTATTCGCGATAGCACTTGGAGAAGTGCGGGGTGGAGACGAAGCCGCACACCGAGGCTACCTCAATGATCGACAGAGTGGTCTGCTTAAGCAGTTGCCGGGCGCGGATCAGGCGCAGCTTGAGGTAGTAGCGCGACGGCGAGCAATGCAGGTACTTCTGGAACAGGCGCTCCAGCTGACGCCGGGACACGTCCACATAGACCGCCAGTTCGTCGAGGTCGATGGGCTCCTCGAGGTTGGCCTCCATCAGCGCCACGATTTCCTGCAGCTTAGGCTGGTTGGTGCCCAGCATGTGCTTAAGGGGAACGCGCTGATGATCTTGCTCGTTGCGGATGCGTTCGTAGATGAACATTTCCGAGATCGCCGCCGACAGCTCGCGGCCATGCTCGCGACCGATCAGGTGCAACATCATGTCCATCGGCGCGGTACCACCCGAAGCAGTACAGCGATTGCGGTCGATGGTGAACAGCCGGGTGCTGAGCACCACCCGCGGATAGGCTTCTTGCAGGGCCGCCAGGGTTTCCCAATGCACGCTGCAGTCGTAGCCGTCGAGCAGGCCGGCACGGGCAAGGGCCCAGCTACCAGTACAGACAGCGCCCAGCTTGCGACCCTGGCGCGCCTGGCTCTGCAGCCATGTGCAATGTTCGCGCGACACGCTGCGCTGGATGCCCACGCCGCCGCAGACGATCACCATGTCCATGACCGGCGCGGCGCTTACGGCGCTGTCCGGGGTGATTTGCAGACCATCGCTCGCCCGTACGGGACGACCGTCCAAACTCAATGTGCACCAGCGGTAGAGCTCCCGCCCCGACAACTGATTGGCCATGCGCAGCGGTTCTACGGCCGAAGCCAGAGAGATGAGCGTGAAATTATCCAAGAGCAGGAAGCAGATGGACTGAACTGCACGGGCCTGTGACGAGGTGGGAACGGGCGACATGGTTTGAATCTCCTTCACGCAGGCTGGGCCCCTTTACTGGGCTCTAATAAGGTCCGTCATACGACTAAGAGCGAAGAATGTGTCGCGGACGCATAAGTCATGTCGCAATTCCCATGCCGGAAATGGGTGAATCCTCGCGCAGGCAGGCTGTCTGGGACGAACAACCCATTCAGCAGCGCTCAATGATGTTGATTAGCTAGGGTTTTTAATTGCGACCTCTCAAGTCCGAGACCGACCTTTTGCCGATGGCACTTCGCCAGATGTATTCCATCGGTAACACCGGGACGTAACCGACGCGCGCCAAAATGTGGCATGGCGACTCAGTGGGCACAGTTGTAGGTCAGCCGTTTCAACCGTCTGTCGCCTCTCTCGCTACTTGTGGCGAAAAGCCACCAAGCCCCGAGCTAGACGGACCGGTACGTGCAGTGACCCGGGCCCTTCCCTTCGCGAACCCTGGAGTTCAGGATGAAAATCTCCCAAGCGCTGTGGTTGTCCGGTCTGTTGCTGAGTTCGACCGTGCAGGCGGGCGAGGCCGAGAGTTGTCAGCAGGTCCGCCTGACCGATGTCGGCTGGTCGGATCTCAATACCACCAACGCCACGGCCCGCTATCTGCTCAGCGCCCTCGGTTACGAGACCGAGGTGTTGCGCTTGTCCCTGCCGCAGACCTACGACGCCCTGGCCGCAGACGAGGCCGATGTCTTTCTCGGCAACTGGATGCCGGCGCAGGCCAAGCTCAGCCAGCCGCTGGTCGATGCTGGGGCGGTCGAACGCCTGCACGCCAACCTGCAAGGCGCCCGCTACACCCTGGCAGTGCCCCAGTACGTCTATGACGCCGGGGTGAAGAACGTCGCAGACATTGCCCGCTTCGCCGACCGCTTCGATCACACCCTATACGGCATCGAGCCCGGCAACGATGGCAATGCCCTGGTCAAGAAGATGATCGCCAGCAATGCCTTCGGCTTGGGCGACTTCAGGCTCGACGAGTCCAGCGAGCAGGGCATGCTGACTCAGGTGCGGATGAAGGAATTGCTGGATCACCAGTGGATCGTCTTTCTGGGCTGGGAACCCCATCCAATGAACGTCCGGCACAAGCTGGCCTACCTCGACGGCGGCGATGACTATTTCGGACCCAACCAGGGCGGGGCGACGGTCTATACGGTGGTGCGCAAGGGCTATACCCAGCAGTGTCCCAACGTAGCCCGGCTGCTGAGCAACCTGGAGTTTTCCCTGGACATGGAGAACCAGCTGATGGATCGGGTGCTGAACGAAAAGGACAATCCGCGCCGCGCCGTGCGCAACTGGCTCAAGCGCAATCCCGAACGGCTCGACGCCTGGCTCAAGGGCGTCACCACCCGCAGCGGCGCGCCGGGCAACGCCGCGGTGAAGGCCAGCCTGGCCAATTGAATCTCAGGCCCGTCCGGCGGCTGCCAACACCTCTGGACAGCGGCTCACCGTAGGGGGCCGTGCGCGGTCGCTTCGACGCTTGTGCTGCCACGGCGTCCCAGGCGCTGACGTGCTCCGGGGCTCACGCTGGATACGACATTTCCGCTTCTGGTTACGACGCCGCGTACACTGGTAGCGACGCAGGCGGTAGGCGAGCCTGGGGGGATGGGTTACAGATAAATACACGTGGGGCGCACCGAAAGGTACCCCGCCAAACGCAAGGAGATGTGTCCATGAAAGGTTGTTCCCGTTGGCTCGTGAGTGCCGCCCTGCTGGCGCCACTCGTTGTTCAGGCAGCCGAGCCGGCTTCCTGTGCCAAGGTGCGCTTTGCTGACGTCGGTTGGACCGATATCACCGTGACCACGGCCGTGACCAGCGAGGTGCTGCATGCCCTTGGCTACCAGACCACGACCAACATGATCTCCGTACCGGTTACCTACAAGTCCCTGCAGAACAAGGACATCGACGTCTTCCTCGGCAACTGGATGCCGAGCATGGCGGCGGACATCAAGCCCTACGCCGACAACGGCAGCGTGGAGACCGTGCGCGCCAACCTGGAGGGTGCCAAGTACACCCTGGCCGTGCCCCAGTACGTCTACGACGCCGGGGTCAAGAGCTTCGCCGACATCGCCAAGAATGCCGACAAGTTCGACGGCAAGATCTACGGCATCGAGCCGGGCAACGATGGCAATCGCCTGATCCAGGGCATGATCGACAAGAACACCTTCGACCTGGGCAAGTTCAAGCTGGTGGAGTCCAGCGAGGCCGGGATGCTGTCGCAGATCCAGCGCGCCGAGCGGCGCCAGCAGTGGGTGGTCTTCCTCGGCTGGGAACCCCACCCGATGAACACCCGCTTCAAGATGGCCTATCTCCAGGGCGGCGACGACGTCTTCGGCCCCAACTATGGCGGCGCCACCATCTACACCAACGTCCGCAAGGGCTACGTCCAGGAATGCCCCAACGTGGGCAAGCTGCTGACCAACCTGTCCTTCACCCTGGACATGGAAAACCAGCTGATGGACAAGGTCCTCAACGAAAAACAAGCCGCAAGCGCCGCCGCCAAGGCCTGGCTCAAGGCGCATCCGCAGGTGCTCGACCAGTGGCTGGCCGGCGTGACCACCCGCGACGGCAAGCCTGCGCTGGAGGCGGCGAAGACCGCCCTGGCACCTTGATCGAACACTAACATTCGACTGTCCCGCGCCAGTTCGGGCGGGTACTGCCACAGCCGAAGCACGAATCAGCGGTTCTCGTGCTTCGACCTGTCCACTCCTACCTGACGGGCACCGTTATGTTAATCACCGACCATAAGCTCCCTCTCGGCCAGCAGATCGCCGATTTCATCGACTGGCTGACGCTGCATGGCGCCAGCGTCTTCGACAAGATCTCCGATGTGCTGTCCGGCCTCATCCACGGCCTCACCGCCGGCCTGATGTGGTTCAACCCGCTGGCCTTCATTGCCCTGGTCGCGGTAGGGGTCTATCTACTGCAACGTAGCATCGGCCTGGTGATCTTCGCCCTCATCTCCCTGCTGCTGATCCTCAACCTGGGGTACTGGCAGGAAACCATGGAAACCCTGGCCCAGGTGGTCTTCGCCACCCTGGTGTGCATCGCCGTGGGCGTGCCGCTGGGCATCATCGCCGCGCACAAGCCCTGGTTCTACACCGGCCTGCGCCCGGTCCTGGACCTGATGCAGACGGTTCCCACCTTCGTCTATCTGATTCCGACCCTGACGCTGTTCGGCCTGGGCGTGGTACCCGGGCTGATTTCCACGGTGGTCTTCGCCGTGGCCGCGCCGATCCGCCTGACCTGCCTGGGCATCCAGGACGTTCCCGCCGAGCTGATGGACGCCGGCAAGGCCTTCGGCTGCTCGCGCTGGCAGCTGTTGACCCGTATCGAGCTGCCCCACGCCATGCCCAGCATCGGCGCCGGCATCACCCAGTGCATCATGCTGTCGCTGTCCATGGTGGTGATCGCCGCCCTGGTGGGCGCTGACGGCCTCGGTAAGCCGGTGGTGAACGCCCTCAACACCGCGGACATCGCTCTGGGCTTCGAAGCCGGCCTGTCCATCGTCCTGATCGCCATCCTGCTCGACCGGGTGTGCAAGCAACCCGCCCCTCGCGAGGTTAAATAAGTCATGACCGCCATTCGTTTCGAACACGTCGACGTCATCTTCGGCAAGCAGAACAAGCGTGCCCTGGAGCTGCTCGACCAGGGCAAGGGTCGCAGCGAGATCCTTCAGGAAACCGGCCAGGTGTTGGGTGTCGAGGACGCTTGCCTGGAGGTCCAGAAGGGCGAGATCTGCGTACTGATGGGGCTGTCCGGCTCGGGCAAGTCCAGCCTGCTGCGGTGCATCAACGGCCTCAACACCGTGAGCCGCGGCAAGCTGCTGATCGAGCACAAAGGCAGCGAAGTGGACATCGCCAACTGCTCGCCCACGGTGCTCAAGGACATGCGCACCACGCGCATCGCCATGGTGTTCCAGAAGTTCGCCCTGATGCCCTGGCTGACCGTGGCCGAGAACGTCGGCTTCGGCCTGGAGATGCAGGGTCGCTCGACGGCCGAGCGCAAGAAGCTGGTCGACGAGAAGCTCGAGCTGGTCGGCCTGACCCAGTGGCGCAACAAGAAACCCGATTCCCTCTCCGGCGGCATGCAGCAGCGCGTCGGCCTGGCCCGTGCCCTGGCGATGGATGCCGACATCCTGCTGATGGACGAGCCCTTCTCCGCCCTCGACCCGCTG
The DNA here is from genome assembly GCF_039908605.1 of Pseudomonas aestiva. NCBI lineage: Bacteria > Pseudomonadati > Pseudomonadota > Gammaproteobacteria > Pseudomonadales > Pseudomonadaceae > Pseudomonas > Pseudomonas aestiva. Next base: position 4,871,885 of record NZ_CP150916.1, read on the forward strand.
ATCCGCCAGCAGCTGCAGGATGAACTGCTCCAACTGCAGGCCAAGGTTAACAAGACCATCGTCTTCGTCAGCCACGACCTCGACGAAGCCCTCAAGATCGGCACCAACATTGCCATCATGAAGGACGGTCGCATCATCCAGCACGGCCGTCCCGAGGACATCGTGCTCAATCCGGCGGACGAATACGTACGCACCTTCGTCGCCCACACTAATCCGCTCAACGTACTCAGCGGCTACAGCCTGATGCGCGGCCTGGACAAGTGTGGCCGCGAGGGCAACGAGATCTGCCTGGAGCGCAGCCACGACATCTGGCTGGCCCTGGACAACCAGACGGTCAAGGCCCTGCGCCGCGGCGGCGAGAGCCTGGCCCTGCAACGCTGGACCCCGGGCATGCCGGTCACTAGCCTGCAGCGCCAACCGACCCTGGCACCAGCCGACATCCGCATGCGCGACGCCCTGGAGATCCGCTACCACACCGGGCACAAGCTGGTGCTGGAGACCGACGGCCGCGCCGTGGGCATCCTCGGTGACAAGGAGCTCTACCACGCCCTGCTTGGCAAGAATCTGGAAAAGGCCGGCGAAGACGTCGTCCCGCCGGCAGTCCGCTCGACCCTGTCCCAGGCGGGCTGACTCCCCAGCACCCGCCTCTCCACTGTGGAGGCGGGTGCGCCCCCTCCTGCTCCAATGCCGGCAAAGCCAGCCTGGCTCGCCAATCCGCCTCGCGCCTCCGGTGATCCTCAGCTACGCCTATGGCCCTTGGGCAATAGACGCGCAGACACCCTACCTGGCAGCGCCTCATGGGTGTTGCCAAGCGACTGTAAAATGATCGGGGGGACACCAGACAGGCCGACTGCGAGCGTCTCGGCGAGCTCGCAGCCAGCCTGGGGAGGTCGCGAGAAGACCTAGAGCACCACCGTCCGCCCGGCGTTGAGGAAGACGCGGCGCTCCAGGTGATAGCCCACCCCGCGCGCCAGGGTCAGGCACTCGATGTCACGGCCGCGGGCCACCAGGTCTTCGGCGTAGTGGGCGTGGTCCACCGACTCGACGCCCTGGGCGATGATGGGACCCTCGTCCAGGTCGTTGTTGATGTAGTGCGCGGTGGCGCCCACCAGCTTGACGCCCTTGGCATAGGCCTGGTGATAGGGCCGTGCGCCCTTGAAGCCGGGCAGCAGCGAGTGGTGGATGTTGATCGCCCAGCCATCGAGGCGGCGGCACAGCTCGGGCGACAGCACCTGCATGTAGCGCGCGAGGATCACCAGCTCGGCACCTGTTTCCTGCAGCACCTGCCACACCTTGGCTTCCTGGGCCGGCTTGTCCTGGGGATCCAGCGGAAAATGGTGATAGGGAATGCCGTGCCAGGCCGCCAGGGGCTCCAGATCCGGATGGTTGGAGATGACCGCCACCACGTCCATGGGCAACTGGCCGATGCGCTGGCGATAGAGCAGGTCGTTGAGGCAGTGGTCGGCTTTGGAGACCATGATGGCGACCTTGGCTCTATAGCCGGGCGGGGTCAGCTCGAAGGTCATGTCGAAGGGCGTGAAGCGCAGGTCCAGGCCGACGCGGAACAGGCCTTCGTTGAAGTCGCTGGGCACCTGGAATTCCACCCGGATGAAGAAACGCTGGGCTTCGCGGTCATCGAAGCTATGGTGTTGGGTGACGTAGCAGCCCTGCTCGAAGAGGTAGCGCGTGACCACGTCCACAGTGCCGAGGCGACTCGGGCTCTGGGCGGTGAGGATCCAGGTATCGGGCGTGCGGCTCATGATGAATTCCTTTGCATGGAGATGAAGCCAGAATCACAAAACCCGACCTGCGCGCAACGCAGGTCGGGTTCGATGGAGCGACTGAGCGCAGCGACCAATCAGGCCTCGATGCGCAGTCCGTACTCGGCGCTCGCGTCCTGCAGCCACAGCCAGACGTAGTCGGCGAAGCTGCGGCGCACCACCAGTTCCCAGGTATCCGGCGCCGTGTGGCGGATCACCAGCTGGGACTTGGCGAACACCGTCCCCACGGCCTTGCCCACCGGGAAGTTGTCCGGGTGGACGTCGTAGGAGGTGGACTTCATCAGTACTTCACGCACCTTGGGTCCCTTGAGCTCGACCAGCGTCTGGCCGCCACCGACGTTGATGATAGCGACATGGCGCTCGCCCAGCGCTTGGCGCAGGGCCTGCTCGGTGGCGAACTCGCTGCCACCAGGTACCACCAGCAGCCACTCGTCCGGGCCGAGCCACTGCAGCGAGCTCTCGCCCTTCTGGGTGATCGCCAGCGGACCGGGCACTTCCAGGCCGACCACGCTCTGCACGGCGCCGGTGAAGCCTTCGTCATGGGCATCGCCACGCAGCACCAGGTGCCCCAGCAGGGCCCGCTCGCGCAGGGTCACCCCGGCGGTGGCCGGGCCACGGCCGACGAGCTTGTTCAGCTCGGCGTGGAACAGCGGGGATTCGGCGCGCGCCTTGGCGGAGTATTGGTCGTAGACATTGATGTTGTTCATGGGGCGCTATCCTCGTTAGGCGACGTTCTGCCGCTCACCCTTAGGGTCGTAGAACACCGGCGAGACGATCTCGGCAGCGATGTAGCGGCCATCGGCCAGCGGGGCGTAGACGGTCTGACCCATGCGGCCCAGCCCACCCTTGACCATGGCCATGGCGAAGCCGTAGCCCAGGGTCGCGCTGTGGTAGCTGGAGGTCACGTGACCGACCATGTCCATGGGGATCGGCTGGTTGCGCTCGAACACCAGCTGCGCGCCTTCCGGCAGGACGTCGCGGGCATCCAGGGGCTTGAGGCCGACCAGTTGCTTGCGATTCTCGCGGACGCAGTCCACGCGATGCATGCCGCGCTTGCCGATGAAGGAGAAGCTCTTGTTCAGGCTCACCGCCCAGCCCATGCCCAGGTCCTGGGGCGTGACCGAACCATCGGTGTCCTGACCGATGATGATGAAGCCCTTCTCCGCCCGCAGCACGTGCATGGTCTCGGTGCCATAGGGGGTCAGGTCGAATTCCTTGCCCGCGGCGACCACCTGCTCCAGTACGCCCATGGCGTAGTTGGCTGGCACGTTGATCTCGTAGGAGAGCTCGCCGGTGAAGGAGATACGGAACACCCGCGCCGGCACCCCGCCCACCTGGCCTTCCTTCCAGGCCATGAAGGGGAAGGCGGCGTTGTCCAGATCGATGTCGGTCAGCTTGGCCAGCAGCTTGCGGCTGTTGGGACCGGACAGGGTCAGGGTCGCCCAGTGATCGGTGACCGAGGTGAAGTACACCTCCAGCTCCGGCCATTCGGTCTGGTGGTAGAGCTCCAGCCATTCGAAGACGCGCGCGGCGCCGCCGGTGGTGGTGGTCATCAGGAAGTGGTTGTCGGCGAGACAGGCGGTGACGCCGTCGTCGAAGACCATGCCGTCTTCCTTGCACATCAGGCCGTAGCGGGCCTTGCCGATGTCCAGCTTGGTCCAGGCGTTGGTATAGACGCGGTTGAGGAATTCCCGCGCATCCTTGCCCTGGATGTCGATCTTGCCCAGGGTCGAGGCGTCGAGCAGGCCGACGCTGCGGCGCACGGCCAGGCACTCGCGGTTGACCGCGGCGTGCAGGTCCTCGCCCGCCTTGGGGAAGTACCAGGGGCGCTTCCACTGGCCGACGTCCTCGAACAGCGCGCCCTGCTTGAGGTGCCAGGCGTGCAGCGCGGTGTAGCGCTTGGGCTCGAACAGGTGGCCACAATGCCGTCCGGCGATGGCGCCGAAGGTGATGGGCGTGTAGTTCGGGCGGAACATGGTGGTGCCGACTTCCGGGATGGCCTTGCTCTGCACCCGGGCGGCGATGGCCAGACCATTGATGTTGCCCAACTTGCCCTGGTCGGTACCGAAGCCCATGGCGGTGTAGCGCTTGACGTGCTCGATGGACTCGAAGCCCTCTCGGCAGGCCAGCTCGATGCCGGCAGCGGTCACATCGTTCTGCAGGTCGACGAATTGCTTGGGCGCTCGCGACGACGGCTTGTCGTGGGGCACCTGGAACAGCGCCAGACTCGGCTCTTCCTGGCGGAATTCGGCCTGGGGCAGCTCGCCGCTGACCACCTTGGCGCCGGCTTCGGCGGCGGCAGTCGCGCCCGCTTCGAAACCGTCGGCGAGGACATCGCCCAGGGCGAAGACGCCATTCACGCCGCCGGCGCAGACGCGCTTCTGCGGCGCCGGACCAGGCACGAAGGCCTGGATGTCTTCACGCCACTGCGGACGACCGCCCAGGTGCGAAGCCAGGTGGACCACCGGGCTGTAACCGCCGGAGGTGGCGATGAGGTCGCAGTCGACCCACTCGCCGCCACCCAGGGTGCGGAAGGCGGTCAGGTCGATGGTGGCGATCTTGGCGCCCGTCACTCGGGTGTTGCCGCGGGCTTCGCTCACGGCGGTACCGCCCATGACGCGCACGCCACGCTTGCGCACTTCCTCGACCCAGGCGCCGCGGGGGTTGGGCCGCGCATCGGCCACGGCCACCACCTGGCGACCGGCTTCGAGCCAGTCCAGGGCCACGCGGTAGGCGTAGTCGTTGTTGGTGGACAGCACCAAGCGCTGACCCGGGGCCACGGCATAGCGACGGATGTAGGTGGATACGGCGCCGGCCACCATGTTGCCCGGCAGGTCGTTGTTGGCGTACACCAGCGGCCGCTCGTGGGCGCCGGTGGCCAGCACCACGCGGGTGGCGCGGACGCGGTGCAGGCGCTGCCGCACCTGGCCATGGGGCGCGCGATCACCCAGGTGATCGGTGAGCCGCTCGTGGATGGTGAGGAAGTTATGGTCGTGGTAGCCGTTGACCGTGGCGCGCGGCAGCAAGACCACGTTGTCCAGGCCCTGCAGCTCGGCCACCGCCTTGGCGGCCCAGTCTGCGGCCGGGGCGCCGTCGAGACGCTCGCGGCTGTCCAGCAGGCTGCCACCGAATTCTTCCTGTTCGTCGGCCAGGATCACCCGGGCGCCACTACGACCGGCGGCAAGGGCCGCGGCCAGACCGGCAGCGCCACCGCCCACCACCAGCACGTCGCAGTGCTGGTTGAAGTTGTCATAGGTATCCGGATCGACCTGGGTCGGCGCACGGCCGAGGCCGGCGGCCTTGCGGATGTACTTCTCGTAGGTCATCCACAGGTTCTGCGGATACATGAAGGTCTTGTAATAGAACCCGGGCGGCATCATCTTGCCGCCGACCTTGCCGAGGATGCCCATGAGGTCGTTGTTGACGCTCGGCCAGCCGTTGGTGCTGGCGGAGACCAGGCCCTGGTACAGCGCCTGCTGGGTGGCCCGCACGTTGGGCACCTGGGTGGCCTCGGTGGCGCCGATCTGCATGATGGCGTTGGGCTCTTCGGCACCGGCGGCGACGATGCCGCGCGGCCGGGAGTACTTGAAGCTGCGCCCGATCACGTCCACGCCGTTGGCCAGCAGCGCCGAGGCCAGGGTGTCACCCTTGAAGCCCTGGTAGGTCTGACCGTTGAAGGTGAAGGTGATGGCCTGGCTGCGGTCCAGGCGACCGCCCTGGGTGAGTCGATGGACCTGGCTCATGTGCGCTCTCCTCGCTCGGCGGTGAAGCGGGGTTGCTCGCCGATCGGATAGGTTTCGAGAATTTCGTAGGTCTCGGTGTTACGGGTCGCGTTGAAGTACTGGCGGCAGCCCGAAGCATGAACCCACAGCTCGTGACGCAGACCGCGCGGATTGTCGCGGAAGAACATGTAATCGCCCCACTCCGCGTCGCTGCAGGCCTCGGGATCCAGCGGACGCGGGATGTGCGCCTCGCCGGCGGCGTGGAATTCTTCTTCGGAGCGCAATTCCCCGCAGTGGGGGCAATGGATGTACAACATGCTCGGGCTCCTTAGTGCGCGACGGCCGCTGCGCCGTGTTCGTCGATCAGCGCGCCGGTGTGGAAACGGTCGATGGAGAAGGGCTTGGCCAGCGGATGCATCTCGCCGGAGGCGAGGGACGCCGCGAAGACGTTGCCCGAGCCAGGCGTGGCCTTGAAGCCGCCGGTACCCCAGCCGCAGTTGAAGAACAGATTTTCCACCGGGGTCTTGGAAATGATCGGGCAGGCGTCGGGCGAGGTGTCGACGATGCCGCCCCACTGGCGGTTCATGCGCACCCGCGAGAGGATCGGGAACATCTCGACGATGGCCTGCAGGGTGTGCTCGATCACCGGGTAGGAGCCGCGCTGGCCGTAGCCGACCCAGCTGTCGATGCCGGCGCCGATCACCAGGTCGCCCTTGTCGGACTGGCTGATGTAGCCGTGCACCGCGTTGGACATGATGACGCTGTCGATGATGGGCTTGATCGGCTCGGACACCAGCGCCTGCAGCGGGTGGGATTCCAGCGGCAGGCGGAAACCGGCCAGCTTGGCCATGTGCCCGGAGTTGCCGGCGGTGACCACGCCGACGCGACGGGCGCCGATGAAGCCGCGGTTGGTTTCCACGCCGATCACCTTGCCGTCCTGCTTGCGGAAGCCGGTGACCTCGGTCTGCTGGATCAGGTCGACGCCCAGGGCGTCGGCGGCGCGGGCGAAGCCCCAAGCCACGGCGTCGTGACGGGCCACGCCACCGCGACGCTGCACGGTGGCGCCGAAGATCGGATAGCGGGTGTTCTTGCTGCAGTCCAGGTAGGGAATCTCCTCGGCCACCTGGCGGGTGTCGAGCAGTTCGCCGTCAACGCCATTGAGGCGGTTGGCGCTGACCCGGCGCTCGGAATCGCGCATGTCCTGCAGGGTGTGGCAGAGGTTGTAGACGCCGCGCTGGGAAAACATGACGTTGTAGTTGAGGTCCTGGGACAGGCCTTCCCACAGCTTCATGGCGTGCTCATAGAGGTGCGCCGATTCGTCCCACAGGTAGTTGGAGCGGACGATGGTGGTGTTGCGCGCGGTGTTGCCGCCGCCCAGCCAGCCTTTCTCGATCACCGCGACGTTCTTCACGCCGAACTGCTTGGCGAGGTAGTAGGCGGTGGCCAGGCCATGACCGCCACCACCGACGATGACCACGTCGTACACCGGCTTGGGCGTCGGGGTGCGCCACATCCGCTGCCAGTTCTCGTGATGGCTCAGGGAGTGCTTGAAGAGGCCGAAGCCGGAATAGCGTTGCATCTGGAGACTCCTGCAGACGACGCCCCTTTCCGCGAGGGGGAAAGGGGTTGGATAAGGGTTGCGTCAGGCGTGCGGCGACTAGCGGTAAACCGGGTAGTCGCGGCACAGCGCAGCCACCTGGCGCGCCACCTGGGCTTCCACATCGGCATCGCCGAGGTGGTCGAGGATGTCGCAGATCCAGCCCGCGACGCGTTCGCTTTCACTGACGCCCAGGCCACGGGTGGTCAGGGCTGGGGTGCCGATGCGCAGACCCGAGGTCACGAAGGGCGACTGGGGATCGTTGGGCACGGCGTTCTTGTTCACGGTGATGCAGGCGCGACCCAGGGCGGCGTCCGCGTCCTTGCCGGTGATGCCCTGCTTGATCAGGCTGACCAGGAACAGGTGGTTGTCGGTACCGCCGGAGACCACGTCGTAGCCACGTGCCTTGAACACGCCGGCCATGGCCTGGGCGTTCCTGATCACCTGCTGCTGGTAGGTCTTGAAGCCCGGCTCCAGGGCCTCCTTGAAGCACACGGCCTTGCCGGCGATGACGTGCATCAGCGGGCCGCCCTGGGCGCCCGGGAACACCGCGGCGTTGAGCTTCTTCTCGATGTCGGCGTTGGCCTTGCACAGGATCAGGCCGCCACGGGGGCCGCGCAGGGTCTTGTGGGTGGTGGTGGTCACCACGTCGGCGAAGGGCACCGGGTTCGGATAGACCCCCGCAGCGACCAGACCGGCCACGTGGGCCATGTCGACGAACAGCAGAGCCCCTACGCTGTCGGCGATGTCGCGGAACCGCTGAAAATCAAGGGTCTTGGAGTAGGCGGAGAAGCCCGCCACGATCATCTTGGGCTTGTGCTCGTCGGCCAGACGCTGGATCTCGTCATAGTCAATCAGCCCGGTGTCGGTGTTGATGCCGTACTGCACCGCGTTGTACAGCTTGCCGGAGGAGCTGACCTTGGCGCCGTGGGTCAGGTGACCGCCGTGGGCCAGGCTCATGCCGAGGATGGTGTCACCGGGCTGCAGCAGCGCCAGGTAGACCGCCGAGTTGGCCTGGGAGCCGGAGTGCGGCTGGACGTTGGCGTAGTCGGCGCCGAACAGCTGCTTGGCGCGCTCGATGGCCAGCTGCTCGACCTTGTCGACATGCTCGCAACCACCGTAGTAGCGCTTGCCCGGATAGCCTTCGGCGTACTTGTTGGTCAGCACGCTGCCCTGGGCTTCCATGACGCGCTGGCTGGTGTAGTTTTCGGAGGCGATCAGTTCCAGGTGATGCTCCTGGCGCCGCGCTTCCTCGCCCATGGCGGCGAACAGCGCATCATCGTAGCCCTGGATTTGGTCCTGCTTGCTGAACATCGCGGCGCTCCTAAAGTCTGTGGCGGTGAAAACCACCCCCTTGCCGCGATGGTAGGCCCCGCCCCAGACCCCAAGATGCCTGTTTACGCCCCGGGCCGGCGCGTTTGCGACAGCCACTCAACGGGTGAGTTCTGCCGTTCGCCGGGTCCTATCAAGTCGGCTCTGTTGGCGCCGATAGGCTAGTTATGTCTTTGCCCCAGCCAGCGAGTTCTGCCATGTTCAATGCGCATCTAAAGAAGACCATCGCTCGGCTGGAAGCCGAGCTGCATGCCAATCAGGGCCTGACCCAGGCGCTGGAGCGTTCCATGGCGGTGATCGAGTTCGATCTCGACGGCACCATCCTGCACGCCAACGATAACTTCCTCCGGCTGACCGGCTACCGCGCCGACGCCCTGGTCGGCCAGCATCATCGCCGTCTCTGCCCCGCCACCGTAGTCCAGGGTCGCGACTATGGCGATTTCTGGGCACGCCTGAAGCGCGGTGAGTTCATCGCCGGCACCTTCCAGCGCCTGGATGCCCAGGGCCGTACCCTCTGGCTGGAAGCCAGCTACAACCCACTACCCGACAGCAGCGGCAAGATCGCCAAGGTGGTGAAGTACGCCCTCGACGTCACTGCCCAGGTCGAACGTGACAGCGAAGCCCAGAGTAACCTCAAGGCGCTCGACCGCGCCTTGGCGCGGATCGAGTTCGATCTGGATGGGCGCATCCTCGCTGCCAATGACAACTTCCTGGCCACCCTCGGCTACAGCCTGAAGGAAATTCTGGGGCAGCATCATCGGCTGTTCTGTGAGCCCGCTTTGGTCAACAGCAGCGAATACGTTGATTTCTGGCGCCGCCTCAACGCTGGCGAATTCTTTCGCGGCCAATTCAAGCGCCTGGGCAAGCACGGCCGGGTCATCTGGCTGGAAGCGAGCTACAACCCGGTGTACGACGCCACCGGCCGGCTGTACAAGGTGGTGAAGTACGCCAGCGACATCAGCGAGCGGGTGGAAAAGCACGAAAGCGACGGCCGCAGCGCCTCGCGGGCCTATCACATCTCCGCCGAGACCGAGAAGGTCGCCGAGCACGGCACCCTGATCATCCAGGCCGCCGCCGGCGAGATGCGCGAGATTGCGCACAACGTCAGTGCCTCCGCCGAGGTGATCGGCCAGCTGGGTCAGCGTTCGGAGCAGATCACCGCCATCGTCAACACCATCCGCGGCATCGCCGACCAGACCAACCTGCTGGCGCTAAACGCTGCCATTGAGGCAGCCCGCGCCGGTGACCAGGGCCGTGGCTTCGCCGTGGTCGCCGACGAGGTTCGTCAGCTGGCGGGGCGCACCAGCAGCGCCACGGCCGAGATTGCCGAGATGATCGGGCGGATTCTCAACGAAACCCAGCAGGCGGTCGCCAGCATGGAAAGCACCCAAGGCCGAGCGGCCAAGGGCGTCGAACTAGCGGACCAGGCCGGCGCGGTGATCGTGCAGATCCGCGATGGCGCCAGCGACGCAGTGGAAGCCGTAAGCATGTTCGCCAGCAAGCTGGACGAATCCGAGGTAATTCCCAAGGGCGCGCGCAACTGGGTGGGCCATTGAGGCCGCGGGCTTGATCGGGATCAAGCGACCCTGACAGCCAGGGTCTAGCATGAAGGCATACCCCTCTCGTGGAGATGCCCCCATGCACACTGTCTTGGTCGCCTACGACGGTTCTCCCAGCGCCGACAACGCCCTGCGCTATATCCTCGACCTGGTTAAGGCCGGGCTGACGCTGGAGTTACACCTGCTCAACGTGCAGAACGAGCCAGAAATCTATGGCGCGCCCTTCGATGACCGCATCCTGCGCGAATGGCGCGGCAGCCTGCAGGACAAGGCCGAAGACATCCTGATGCGGGCGCGCCCGGCCCTGCTCGAAGCCGGTATCGAGGCCCAGACCCACGTCGGCTTCGGCGGTATCGCCGAGACCATCGGCGAGACGGCGCGGCGCCTGGAGGTGGACACCGTGGTCATGGGCACCCGCGGCCTGGGTTCGCTCAGTGGCCTGCTGCTCGGCTCGGTGGCCCATCGCGTGGTGCACCAGGTGCCCTTGCCGGTGATCCTGGTGAAATAGCCACCCAACAAAAAACCAGCCTTTGGGCTGGTTTTTTGTTTTCGGGCACCCCGTGGATCAGATGCTGAGGGTCCAGTCGTAGTCGACGATCAGCGGCGCATGCTCGGAGAAGCGCGGTTGCCGCGGCAGGCGCGCCGAGCGTACGAAGCGGCGCAGGCCCGGGGTGAGGATGTTGTAGTCGAAGCGCCACCCCAGATTCAGGTGCTCGGCCTGGTCGCTGTCCGGCCACCAGCTGAACTGGTCGCCTTCGCGGCTCACTTCGCGCAGGGCATCCACATAGCCCATGTTGCCGATCACCTCGTCCATCCAGGCTCGCTCGGGCGCCAGGAAACCGGGGATCTGCTGGCAGTCGCGCCAGTTCTTCACGTCCTGCTTCTGGTGCGCCACGTACAGCGAGCCACAATAGATGTACTCGCGGCGCTTGCGGCGCTGCTTGTTCAGGTAGTGGGTGAAGTCGTCCATGAACTTGAATTTCATGTTCAGATCTTCATCGCCGCGCTTGCCCGAAGGCAGCAGCAGGGTGGCGATGCTGACCTTGTCGAAGTCCGCCTGCAGATAGCGACCGAAGCGATCGCAGGACTCGAAGCCCAGGCCGCTGATCACCGCTTTGGGCTGGACCCGCGTATAGAGCGCGACGCCGCCCTGGGACGGCACTTCGGCGTCGCAGGCATAGAGGATGTAACCCTCCAGCGCATAGGCCGGGTCGTCCATGTCGTAAGAAGAGGCGCGGGTATCCTGCAAGCAGATCACGTCGGCATTCTGCGCCTTGAGCCAAGGCAACAGGCCCCGCTCCACAGCGTCCTGAATACCATTGACGTTCAAGCTGATGATCCGCATAAATGGCCCCCAAAAAATCGTGGATGTATGATACCCGAGCTAAACCGGTTTAGCTAAATACAAGCCGCGCAAGGACTTATATGCAGGCGTACCAGCGTAATTTCATTCGTTTCGCCATCGAGCGCGGAGTTCTGCGCTTTGGTGAATTCACCCTGAAATCGGGTCGCATCAGCCCCTATTTCTTCAACGCCGGCCTGTTCCACAGCGGTTCGGCGCTGGCCCAGCTCGGCCGTTGCTACGCCGATGCGCTGGTCCAGGCCAACCTGCCGTTCGACGTCCTCTTCGGCCCAGCCTACAAGGGCATCCCCCTGGCCGCGGCCACGGCGGTGGCCCTGGTCGAACACCATGGCCGCGACGTGCCCTGGTGCTTCAACCGCAAGGAAGCCAAGGACCACGGCGAAGGCGGCCTGCTGGTGGGCGCGCCCCTAACCGGTCGGGCGCTGATCATCGATGACGTCATCACCGCCGGCACCGCCATCCGCGAAGTCATGCAGATCATCGAAGGCCAGGGTGCCAGCGCGGCCGGGGTGCTCATCGCCCTGAATCGCCAGGAGCGTGGCCGCGGCGAGTTGTCGGCCATCCAGGAAGTCGAGCGTGACTACGGCATTCCGGTGCTCAGCATCGTCGCCCTGGATCAGGTGCTCGAATATCTGGCCGAGGATGCCGAGCTCAAGCGTCACCTGCCCGCCGTCCAGGACTATCGCGCTCAATACGGCATCTAGCCGCCAGCCCCAGGAGAGACGGCCATGGTCGTACGTCGCGCCGCTGCCAGCCTGTTGCTCATCACCCTGCCGCTGGCCAGCCAGGCGGCCGAGCTGTATCGCTATCTAGACCGTAACGGCACCTTGGTCATCGATCGCCAGGGCGTGCCGCCGGAGTACGCTGGCAAGGGCTACGACGTGCTCAACGAACAGGGCCGAGTGATCCGCAAGGTCGCTCCGGCGCTACCCGCTGCAGAACTCGATCGCCAGGCGCGCGAGCGCCAGCAGGCGGTCGTCGATGGCCAGTTGCGCAAGCTCTACAGCAATGTCGAGGACGTCGACCGCGCCAAGGCGCGCAAGCTGACGGAGCTCGACGGCCTGATGCAGATCAAGAAGGCCAACTTAGAGGCCGCACGCCAGTTGCAAAGCCAGTTGATGGAGCAGGCGGCGGTGCAGCAGCGCAATGGCCAGGCGCTCCCGGTAGATCTGCAGGCACGGCTCGACGCCGCGGCGGCTGATCAGGTGAGACTGCAGGCCGATCTGCAGCGCTACGCTGAATTGCGCACCAGTACCAGCGCTGCCTTCGACGCTGATCGCGCGCGCATGCAGCGGCTGGAAGGCACCCCCGACGCGGATCGCTGAGCCGGCAGGGCGCATGTTCGGATCTGCGCCCTAGCCCCTATCGTACCCCTTGGCTGCCTATCAGCCGCCCTCCTCGCATTAGCTGACGACCTGATTCAGGGCGCTTGGCCTCTTACACCCAAGAGTCTTGGCACGTACCGTGCAAAACCGCTTGCAACATATTGTTGAACAATCGGATAGCCAAGACTCATGAGCGGCAAGGAAACGGCGGCGCTGTCCCTAGGGGCTCAGCTGCTCCTGGAAATGCGCGAAGACATCATCGGCGGCCGCCTGCTGCCCGGTACCGCGCTGGTCGAGGGTGAGCTGGTCAAGGCCTACAACGCCTCGCGCAACACCATCCGCGAAGCCCTGCACCAGCTGGATCGCGAGGGCCTGGCCACCTATGTTCGCCACAAGGGGGTCATGGTGCGGCGCCTGGGCCTGGCTGAGGTGCGCGACATCTTCCAGGTGCGTCGCACCCTGGAACTGCAGGCCATCCTCACCAGCTGCCCGCTGCGCGAATACCAGTCCGATCGGATGCTGGATGCCCTGGAGGCAGCCGAACTGGCGCAGTCGCGCGAGGACTGGCGCGCCCTTGGCACCCACAGCCTGCATTTCCATCAGCACATCGTCGGCCTGCTGCGCAGTCCGCTGTTCGATGAATTCTTCGCCACCGTCGCCGCCCAGATGCGCCTGCTGTTTTCCCTCGCGCCCGACGAGGAACACTTCCAGCGGCCCTGGATAGCCCGCGACCGCCAGATCCACGACCTGCTCGCCGCCGGGCACCGCCAGGCGGCGGGCGAGGCCATGGCCAGCTATCTCGACGATTCCGAAAACCGGCTGCTGGATCTGCTCAGCGCAGCCAGGCCGCTCTGACCGAGGAGACCTCCCATGTACAAGGACTACCCCGCTGCCTACCAGTCCACCCAGGGCTCCGCCTTGCAGGTCGATCAGGCCTTCTATGATCGGCTGCGTGAACGCAAGGACGGACGCACCCTGATCGAGCAATTCGAGATCCCGATCCGTACCGGTCGCGCCTGGAAGGTCCCCGCCGGCCATCTGTTCCGCGTCACCACCCCGCACGGGCCTCAGGTCGGCGACTTCAACGTCTGGAACGCCGAGGATCCCCGCGAACGGATGTGGGCCGCGCGCACCCGGCAATTGCAGGGCGCCCACGTCAGCACCCATGACCGGCTCTGGTCCAACCTGCCCTTCCTGCGGCCGCTGCTGACCATCACCGACGACAGCCTGGCCGGCTATGGCATCGACGAACACGGCGGCCGCCTGCATGACCTGCTCGGCACCCGCTGCGATCCCTACGTCAACAAGATGCTTACTGGCGAGGACTTCCACCACCACTGCCACTCGAATCTGACCCGCGCGGTACTGCCCTACGGCCTCACCGAATTCGACGTCCACGATGTGCTGAACATCTTCCAGTGCACCGGCCTCAACCATGACGACCTGTACTTCATGAAGGCCTGCCCGGCCAAGCCTGGCGACTACCTAGAATTCTTCGCCGAGATCGACGTGCTCTGCGCCCTGTCCACCTGCCCGGGCGGCGACCTGTCCCTGGCGATGTGGGGGCCCGATGCCGAGGACCCGCTCAGGGTCTGCCGTCCGCTGGGGGTGGAGATCTACCGGGTCGAGGAAGCGCTGCTGCAGGGCTGGGAGTCGCCCAAGCGGGCGGCCTACAACGGTCAGCACGGCCTGACCCTGCCCAAGGCCAGCTGGGAGCAGTGAGTCCGGGCCAGCAATAGAAACGGCGCCCTGGGGCGCCGTTTGGGGTCCGAGCGAAAGCGCTCAGCGCTTGCGGTTGGAGATCAGCGTACCGACGCCGACGTCGGTGAAGATTTCCAGCAGCACCGCGTTGGGCACCCGACCGTCGATGATGTGGGCGCTCTGCACCCCGCCCTGCACCGCTTCCAGCGCGCAGCGGATCTTCGGCAGCATGCCGCCGTAGATGGTGCCGTCGGCGATCAGCGAATTGACCTGCTCGGTGGACAGCCCGGTGAGCACCTGGCCCTGCTTGTCCATCAGGCCGGCGATGTTGGTCAGCAGCATCAGCTTCTCGGCCTTGAGCGCCTCGGCCACCTTGCCTGCCACCAGGTCGGCGTTGATGTTGTAGGACTCGCCCTCCGGACCCACGCCGATGGGCGCGATGACCGGGATGAAGTCGCCACGCACCAGCATGTTGAGCAGGTCGATGTTGACCCCGGTGACCTCGCCGACATGGCCGATGTCGATGATCTCCGGCTTGGTCATCTCCGGCGTCTGCCGGCTGACCTTGAGCTTGGTGGCGCGGATCAGGCCCGCATCCTTGCCGGTTAGGCCGATGGCCTTGCCGCCATGGCGGTTGATCAGATTGACGATGTCCTTGTTGACCTGGCCGCCCAGGACCATCTCCACCACGTCCATGGTCTGGGCGTCAGTGACGCGCATGCCGTCGATGAAGTGGCTCTCAATGGACAGGCGCTTGAGCAGGTCGCCGATCTGCGGACCGCCGCCGTGCACCACCACCGGGTTGATGCCCACCGCCTTCATCAGCACGATGTCACGGGCGAAACCGGCCTTGAGCTCGTCGCTCTCCATGGCGTTGCCGCCGTACTTGATCACCAGCGTCTTGCCGACGAACCGGCGGATATAGGGCAGCGCCTCGGACAGCACCTCGGCGACGTGCGAGGCATCCTCGCGGCTCAGGGTCATGGCTCACCTCTCAAGGTCGACTAAGAAAAAACAAAGGGCGCCTAGGCGCCCTCTGTGCTACCGCTGACCCGAGGTCAGAACGGCAGATTCAGATCCGGCTCCACCGCCAGCAGTTGCTTGCGGAACACCGTCTTGATGCGCTCCAGCTCCTCGAGGGTTTCCGCCTCGAAGCGCAGCACCAGCACCGGCGTGGTGTTGGATGCACGCACCAGACCCCAACCGTTCTGGTAATCGACGCGAACGCCGTCCAGGGTGGTGATCTGGGCATCGCCCCACTGGGCGTCGCGCTGCAGGGTCTCGATGATGCCGAACTTGCTCTCTTCGGTCACCTGGATATTGATCTCCGGGGTGGAGATGTCTACCGGGAAGGTATCGAACACCTGTTGGGCGCTGTTCTTCTCCTGGCTGAGGATCTCAAGCAGGCGCACGGCGCTATAGATGCCGTCGTCGAAACCGAACCAGCGTTCCTTGAAGAACACGTGGCCGCTCATCTCGCCAGCCAGCAGGGCGCCGGTTTCCTTCATCTTCTTCTTGATCAGCGAGTGGCCGGTCTTCCACATGATGGGACGACCGCCGTAGCCGGCGATGAGGTTGTTCAGGCGGCGGGTGCATTTGACGTCAAAGATGATGTCGGCGCCCGGGTTGCGAGAGACCACGTCCTTGGCGAACAGCATCAGCAGCTGGTCGGGATAGATGATCTTGCCTTCGTTGGTCACTACACCGACACGGTCGCCGTCGCCGTCAAAGGCCAGGCCCAGGTCGGCACCGGTTTCCTTGACCTTGGCGATCAGGTCTTCCAGGTTCTCGGGCTTGCCCGGATCCGGATGGTGGTTGGGGAAGTTGCCATCCACCTCGCAGAACAGCGGGATAACCTCGCAGCCCAGCGACTCGATCAGCTGGGGTGCATTGACCGCGGCGACACCGTTGCCAGCGTCCACCACCACCTTGAGCTTCTTGGCCAGCACCACGTCGTTGCGGATGTAGTCGGCGTAGCTCTTGAGCACGTCGACCTGCTTGATCTGGCCCTGGCCGCTGGCCACATCGCCGGTCTCGATGCGTTCACGCAGACGCTGGATGGATTCGTTGGCCAGGGTCTCGCCGGCGATGACGATCTTGAAGCCGTTGTAGTCCGGCGGGTTATGACTGCCGGTCAGCATGACGCCGGACTTGCCTTCGAGAACGTTGGCTGCGTAGTAGAGCACCGGGGTCGGCACCATGCCGACATCGCTGACATTGGCGCCGCTGTCGGCCACGCCCTTGATCAGTTGGGCGACCAGCTCGGGGCCGGACAGACGGCCATCACGGCCGACGGCCACGTTGGGCTCGCCACGTGCCAGGCTCTCCGAGCCGATGGCGCGCCCGATCCAGTAGGCGGCTTCGGCGGTCAGGGAGTCACCTACCACACCACGGATGTCGTAGGCGCGGAAGATGCTGGCGTTGAGTTGGGGGGCTTGCGGGGTAGTGCTCATCGGGGGTTTCTCCAATCCCAGGAGATCCTGGTCTTCGTCGAGGATACTGATATCGAGGATGTCGGTGGTCTGGAACAGCGGCTCGCTCTGCTGAGAGCGGCCTCTGTCGGCAAACTCCGCCAGGGTCTTGGCCACGGCATCGCTAGGTGCCGCAGCATATAGGTCCGGCGACGACCCGGCCGATCGGCTGGCCAATCGGGCCGTCGACTTGGCCACGGGTTCCATTACCGCCAGGCGCAAAGTCGGGCTTTTGGCTATCTGATTGGATTCAAGTTCCTCGGCATAGGCCGTCAGACTGCGGACGTCGTCACGGAGCCGGCGTGACAGCTCCCGGGAAAACAGCCAAAAGCCCGTCAGCACGCCAAACAACGCCAGCAGCAGTGCCACCAAGGGAATGGCGACGGGTGTATCGGCGCCGGCCTCGGCAGCAGGTGCCAGCTCTAGCGTCCAGAGTGGGCTGCCGGTGGCGAGTCGACGCATCAGAGACGGATCACCGGGGCTGCCGCCACTGGCTAGCACCTGCACACTGCTACCGGGGAACTGCTGCAGCAGGCGCCAATGACCGACGTTCGCGGGTGGCGTGGCCAAGCCCTGCAGCACGGCAGGCAGCTCTTCTATCAATACGGCACTGCCCAGCAACTGATCGCCGCGGCGGATGGGCTGGGCACTGTATACCAGCCAGCGATCGCCTAGCCGATAGGCTTCCGGCGGCGTCCGCTGACCGCTTTCCAGACGCTTGAGCAGATCGAGGGCGGCATAGTTGAGGGGACCGGGGCGATCGTCTTCGATCTGGCGCATGCCGGCCGGCACCACCAGGACATCGACCACACCGAGGCGCTCGCGCAGCTGGCGCTCGGCCGCCGTGCGCGCTGCGGGGTCATCGCCCTGCAAGGCTTGCAGCACCAGGGCATCCCCGGCGACGCCCTGCAGCCGGCGGGTCAAGCCGACCAGCAGCTGATTGAGGGAGGCCGCCTGGGCCTGCAGCGCCTGATCCGCCTGCTGCTCCTGGTTGCGCGCGCCTTGCGGCTGCAACACCAGGAACCACAGCAGCAGCGCGGCCAGCAGCAGGCCGGCGAGCGCCAGCAGCAGCCCTGCACCCACGCCGGGCAAAGCCGCGACCCGCGGGGCCGCCTTGCGCACATCCTTGCCGTTCTTGCCCCTTGCCATGCCGTTCTTCTCCTTTATGTCACGGCGCGCGTTGCGTATCTGGCGTCAGCGGGTACCGGAGTGCCCGAAGCCGCCAGCGCCCCGCTCGGTCTCGGTAAAGCTGTCGACGATATCGAAGTGCGCCTGGACCACAGGTACGAGCATCAGCTGGGCGATACGTTCGCCTACGCTTACGGTGAAGGTGGTCTGGCCGCGATTCCAGCAGGAGACCATGAGCTCGCCTTGGTAGTCAGAGTCGATCAGGCCGACGAGGTTGCCCAGCACGATACCGTGCTTATGGCCCAGCCCCGAGCGCGGCAGGATCACCGCCGCCAGCGACGGATCGGCCACATGGATGGCGAGCCCGGTAGGGATCAGCACGGTCTGCCCGGGCTCCAGCACCAGATCCTCCTGCAGCATGGCGCGCAGGTCGAGGCCGGCCGAACCGGGGGTGGCGTAGGACGGCAGCGGAAAATCGCGCCCAAGGCGCGGGTCGAGGATCTTGGCTTGAAGGCTATGCATGGGTCTGGGCAGGGTCTTTCAGGTGGATGGAAATCAGAGCGATGAGCTGACGGGCAATCTTGCCCTTGCTGGTCTGCTCGAAGCGGATCTCGTGCAGGCCACGGTCGATCACAGTGACCGCGTTGTCTTCGCTGTTAAAGCCGATGGCCGGGTTGGCCACGTCGTTAGCGACGATGAGGTCGAGATTCTTGTCGCGCAACTTGCGCTGGGCGTACTCCAGCAGATTCTGGGTTTCCGCGGCGAAGCCGACGCTGAAGGGCCGATCCGGGCGGCCTGCCAGGGTGGCAAGGATGTCCGGGTTGCGCACCAGCTCCAGCAAGAGACCGTCGCCGCGGGTGGGATCCTTCTTAAGCTTGTGCGGTGCGATGACCTCGGGGCGATAGTCCGCCACCGCCGCCGAGGCAATGAGCACGTCGCAAGGCATCAGTGCCTCGCAGGCGGCCAGCATGTCGCGGGCGCTGATCACATCGATACGCTCGACACGATCAGGGGTCGGCAGATGCACCGGGCCGCTCACCAGGCTGACGCGCGCGCCTGCCTCCGCCGCTGCTTCTGCCAAGGCAAAGCCCATGCGGCCGGAGCTGTGGTTGGTGATATAGCGTACCGGGTCGATGTTTTCCTGGGTCGGGCCGGCGGTGATGACCACGTGGCGACCGGTCAGGTCGAGTCGCTGGAAGCAGTCGGCGGCGAGTTGGGCAAGGTCGTTGGCTTCCAGCATCCGACCGGGACCGACGTCCCCGCAGGCTTGGCTGCCGCTGGCTGGACCGAACAGCTTGATGCCACGGCTGCGCAGGAGCTCGGCATTGGCCTGGGTGGCCGGATCGCGCCACATGGCCTGGTTCATGGCCGGCGCCAGGGCGACCCGGGCATCCGTGGCCAGCACGATCGTAGTGAGCAGATCGTCCGCTACGCCCTGGGCCAGGCGCGCCATGATATCGGCGGTAGCCGGCGCGACCAGCACCAGGTCGGCCCAGCGAGCTAGCTCGATGTGGCCCATAGCCGCTTCGGCGGCCGGATCCAGCAGATCCAAGTGTACCGGCAGACCAGAAAGCGCCTGCAGAGTCAGCGGAGTGATGAATTCGCGCCCACCGCGGGTCAGCACTACCCGCACCTCGGCGCCTTGATCCTTAAGTCGGCGCACCAGCTCGGCGCTTTTGTAAGCGGCGATGCCACCTCCGACGCCCAGCACGATGCGTTTACGATGGAGCCGCTGCATATAGCCTGTTCCGTTCTCAAACCATCCAGGAGGGGATCGCGCGCGTCCAGTTCAGGTCTGCGCGTACCCGCCAATCATCCGGTTAAGATAGCACAGCGCCTGTACAGCACAGGCGTCACGCCAGGCAGGGTGCTGCGCAGGGCTAACGGCAAGTCAGTGCTGTGAAGTCCATAAATAGCTGCATGAGGTACGCGCTCGTCTGTATCAAATTGAAGACGACTATGATGCGCACCCAACTGTCCTACCTGCCTTGCGACTCCCAAACTTAGCGAATCTGGAACGTACATGTTGCCGCAACAGTCCGCGTCCATGTTGAAAATGCTTACTGTCACTGTATCAGCCTCTTCAAGCGCTGCTCTAACAGCCCGGGGAATCGCGTAAACCACGTCTGATTTAACGGCGATGGGTGGGGTAGCGGATAAAGCATCAGCGTCTTGCGGGTGCCCTCTTCCGTTTCCAGGGTGACCTCGATGCTGCTTTCGAAACGCTCTTCACTCTTCCAGAAGGCTTCCAGGCGGGTGCGTTCTTCCTTGGGTTGGCCGATGCCAAACCAGAGGAAGGCTTCGCGACCGAGAGTGATGAGCTGGGTGCCGTGCCAGTGCTTCACTAGCAAGCGGAACATCAACGGGTGGAAGGTCTTTTTCACTCGCTCCGACCAGGCTTTGTTACCCAGCGGTTTGTAGGGCACGGTATTGGCCCAGAAGAATTGTTGGCTCAGGCTGCGGGCGGCGTCGAAATCAGCTGGGGGCTGGCCATGCAGGTGTTTGTAGAGAACCTTGCGGGCGATCTGGCCGCCGCTGCCGATGAAGGGTTCGCCGTACTTCACCTCGTCCCGCCCTGGATCGCGACCGAAGAAGCCCAGGGGCGCATCGGGATCGCCCAGACCGATAATGGGGTCCAGCGGGTCCTTGGCGAACTGTTCATAGACCGGAAGATCGACACCTGGAAGATCGGCAGCGAGCTGGCGAAAGGCTTCGCGCTCTGCGGAAGACAGCGGCATGCAACAGGTCTCCATCGAGGAATTAATCCCTCCTGTAGAGCGCTGCCCTGCAGGTGACGTTCCGTAACGACTGGCGGAGCGGCAGCCCTGGGACGATAGGGTAAACTGCCCGGCTCGAACGACCCTCAAGGTGAATCCCGTTGATCAATCTGCTACGCAACGGCCTCGGCCAGGTGATCGTCGGCCTGGATCTGGTAACCCGGCCGCGCAAGCTCCAGCGCCCTGAGCAGGCTCAGGCTGCCATCGAGGCGGAGCTGGCGAATCTGTCGCTCTATCAATTCCAGGCCTGCCCCTTCTGCGTGAAGACGCGTCGGGCATTGCATCGGCTGAATCTGCCGATCCGCCTTAAGGACATCAAGAAGGACCCGCAACTACGCGCCGAGCTGGAACAGGGCGGTGGCCGGGTGAAGGTGCCCTGCCTGCGTATCGACGAAGGCAGTCAAAGCGTGTGGATGTACGAGTCTGATGACATCATCGCCTATCTGGAACAGCGGTACGGCGAGCGGCAATCGGCTTGATGTCCGGGTGGTGGGTAGCAGTGAACAAGGCCAGTCACCATCCTACGGGTCTGACCGGGGTTGATGCGCTTTAGGGTGTACCTGTCTCAACTCACCCTGCGGCTACAGGTCGCTTTCTTCGACCTTGCGGACCTTGCTGGCGTCCAGGGTGTAGGACGCCTCGGCGAGGGCGTTATCGACCGACTCGGTATGCAGGGTGCCGATGACCCAGTAGGGCTCGTAGATGTCAGGTAGCGGCACGCCCTTGGGATAACGCACCAGCACGATCTGGTTGGGCGGCGGCGGCGGAACGTGGATGCAGGCGCCCGGATAGGGCACCAGAAAAAATTCACGAAAATTGCCCTTGGCGTCAGTCTCCAAGGGCACGGGAAAGCCACCCAGACGAACATTCTTGCCATCCAGGGCAGCCACGGTGCGGGTGGAGTGCATCACCTCGGGCAGGCCACTGTCCTTCTGCTTGAGTCCGCCGGGCGAGCCGAAACCCCCTGGGGCCTCCGGGCTGTTGTGGCTGATTTCGGGCATGGTTTCTAGGGCGTGGCGATCTTCTGCGGTCAGCAGATCGAGCCAGTTGGTTTCTGGCGGTTCGCCCTGGGCGGCATGGGTGAGCAGCGGCAGGCTGGCAAGCAGCAGAATGATGAGCAGTCTGGGCATGGTCGGCGGGTCGGACGCAAAAGTTCGAGTGTGCGGCGTGCTAGGTTAGGGGTCCAGCCCCAAGGCCGCAAAGCAGAGCCTCGCCCATGAAAAAGCCCCTGGGTCGACGGGCGACACCAGGGGCGGAAACGCTGTGCTACTTGACTTCGCCGAGGCGAAGCAGCGTCTTAGCGACGCTTGGTCACCATGCCGTAGATGAACAGCACGATGATGGCGCCGACCACGGCACCAATGAAACCTGCGCCTTCACCGGCACGATAGATGCCCATCGCCTGGCCCAGGTAGGTGGCGACCACGGAACCGACGATGCCCAGAATGATGGTCATGATCCAGCCCATGCTGTCGTCACCCGGCTTCAGAAAGCGGGCAACCAGGCCGACGATGAGACCGATGATGATGGTTGCAATGATGCCCATTTGAAGAATCCCCTGTTTGAGTGCTGGTAAGACAACGCCGGTCAGCAGGCGTCGTCGTACTCTCCGACCACCGGTGATCCGTCGAGGTTCAGGGAAAAACGGCTTCCGTGTGCGGAAGCCGTTTGGCATCAGTCCTGGATCAGGGCTTCCAAGGCGGCGATGCGAGTCTGCAGGGTTGCGGCATCGGCGCTGCGCAGGGTGGCATGACCGACCTTGCGCCCGGCCTTGAAGGCTTTGCCGTAGTGGTGCAAATGGCAATCTTCCAAGGCGGTGACGGCGGCCACCGGCGGTACCGAGCCGATGAAGTTGACCATGGCGCTCTCGCCGACCTTGGCGGTGGAGCCCAGCGGCAGGCCGGCCACGGCGCGCAGGTGGTTCTCGAACTGGCTGCACTCTGCGCCTTCGATGGTCCAGTGCCCGGAGTTGTGCACGCGCGGGGCGATCTCGTTGGCCTTGAGGCCACCCTCGACCTCGAAGAATTCGAAAGCCAGCACGCCAACGTAGTCGAGTTGTTCCAGCACGCGGCGGGCATAATCTTCGGCCAGCGCCTGCAGCGGATGATCGGAACTGGCCACCGACAGGCGCAGGATGCCGCTCTCATGGGTGTTGTGCACCAGCGGGTAGCAGGCCACCTCTCCGTCGCGACCGCGCACGGTCACCAGGGAGACCTCGCCGGTGAAGGGCACGAAGCCTTCCAGCAGCAGGGGTACGCTACCTAGTTCGGCGAAGGCGTTGGTGACGTCTTCCAGCTGACGCAGCACCTTCTGGCCCTTGCCGTCGTACCCCAGGGTGCGGGTCTTGAGCACTGCCGGCAGGCCGATGCGGGCCACGGCAGCGTCCAGGTCGGCCTGGGAGAGGATGTCTGCAAAGGCCGGGGTGGGGATCCCCAGGTCGCGAAACATGGACTTCTCGAACAGGCGGTCACGGGCGATGCGCAGAGCTTCGGCGGACGGATAGACCGGTACGAATTGCGAGAGGAAAGCCACGGTCTCGGCTGGGACGCTCTCGAATTCGAAGGTCACCAGATCGACCTCGTCGGCTAGCTGGCGCAGGTGGTCCTGGTCGCCGTAGTCGGCGCGCAGGTGTTCGCCCAGAACGGCGGCGCAGGCATCCGGCGCCGGATCGAGGAAGGCGAAGTTCATGCCCAACGGCGTGCCGGCCAGGGCAAGCATGCGGCCCAGCTGGCCGCCACCGATGACGCCGATCTTCATGCCGGTTCCCTCGGATCGGGATTGTCCAACACGGTACGGGTCTGCTCTTCGCGGAAAGCATTCAGCCGCTCGTGGTACTCGGAATACTTGCCGCCGAGGATGCTGGCGGACAGCAGCGCGGCGTTTATGGCACCGGCCTTGCCGATGGCCAGGGTAGCGACCGGTACACCGGCCGGCATTTGCACGATGGACAGCAGGGAGTCGACGCCCGAGAGCATGGACGA
Source organism: Pseudomonas aestiva (assembly GCF_039908605.1). Taxonomy (NCBI): domain Bacteria; kingdom Pseudomonadati; phylum Pseudomonadota; class Gammaproteobacteria; order Pseudomonadales; family Pseudomonadaceae; genus Pseudomonas; species Pseudomonas aestiva. The sequence continues at coordinate 4,895,622 of NZ_CP150916.1, forward strand.
CTGCACCGGCACGCCCAGCACCGGCAGATGGGTCTTGGCGGCGCACATGCCCGGCAGGTGGGCGGCGCCACCGGCACCGGCGATGATCACCTCGATACCGCGCCCGGCAGCCTCTTCGGCGTACTGGAACAGCAGGTCGGGGGTGCGGTGGGCAGAGACCACCTTCACTTCGTGGGGAATGCCCAGCTTGTCCAGCATGTCGGCGGTGTGGCTCAGGGTGGACCAGTCGGACTTGGAGCCCATGATCACGCCTACGAGTGCGCTCATCGTCGTGCCTCTGAAATGAAGAAGCCACGCGGCAGACGTGGCTTGGGAAATGAGCGGCACAGTATAGACGAAAGCGTGGCGGAACGTGCCCCTGCGCCGGGTATCGCTTGTCGGTTGCAGGCCAGGATGTGGCGCCCATGGGATGGGTGGTGGCGTAGGGTGAGAGGTGCGGGCTAGAGGCCTAGGTGATTCGGGTGGGATCGCCCTGAAGAGCGCCCTCGCCCCAGCCCTCTCCCGCTTGCGGAAGAGGGGGGCGGATCGGCTCAGGTGGAAGTCGGCCTCAGATCCCCACATCCGGCAGTTGCGGGCGGGTTTCCAAGGCCTTGGCCATCAGCCGTTCGACGAACGCACGGTCTGCGTCGGGCAGGGCCAGGCGCGGCGGACGGGTCAGGGCGCTGCCGCGACCGGCGAGTTCTTCGCAGAGCTTGATGCACTGCACCAGGTCCGGACGAGCGTCCAGGTGCAGCAGCGGCATGAACCACTCGTAGAGCGGCATGGCGTCGGCGAAGCGACCGGCCTTGGCCAGGCGGAAGATGGTTTCGCCTTCGGTGGGGAAGATGTTGGACATGCCCGAGACCCAGCCCTCGGCGCCCACGGCGATGCTTTCCAGCACCACGTCGTCGAGACCGGCGAAGAGCACGAAGCGGTCGCCCACCTCGTTGCGCACGTCGATGAAACGACGGGTGTCGCCGGAAGAGTCCTTGAAGCAGACGATGTTGTCGACGTCGGCCAGAGAGATGAGGATGTCCGGGGTGACGTCGTTCTTGTAGATCGGCGGGTTGTTATAGACCATCAGCGGCAGGTCGAGGGCACTGGCCACGCTGCGGAAGTGGGCGGCGGTCTCGTGGGGCTTGGCCGAGTAGACCAGGGCCGGCATGAGCATGATGCCGTCGGCGCCGGCGCGCCCTACCGCCTGGGCGGTGCGGGCGGCATTGAGGCTGGTGAATTCGGCCACACCGCAGATCACCGGTACGCGACCGCCGGCGGCGTCCTTGGCGACCTCCACCAGGGCGACCTTTTCTTCCAGGGTCAGGGAGGTGTTCTCGCCCACGGTGCCGCACATCACCAGACCGGAGACGCCATCGCGCACCAGGTTGCTGATCACGCCATGGGTCTTTTCCAGGTTGACCGAGAAGTCGTCGTTGAATTGGGTGGTGACGGCGGGAAAGACGCCGCTCCAGTTGACGCGGGGAGTGCTCATGCGGGGGTTTCCTCCAGACGGGAACGGGGCTTGAGAGAGTCGCGGTATTGCCGGGGCGACAGGCCGGTGAGACGGCGGAACTGGCGGCTGAAGGCGCTGTGGTCGGTATAGCCACAGGCCAGGGCCACTTCGGTGACGGGCAGATCGCGGGCCAGCAGGCGCGAGGCGGCGTCGAGCCGGGCCTTGTGCAGCAACTGCTGGGGCGTGAGGCGCAGGATGCGCTTGCACTGGCGTTCGAGCTGGGAGACCGACAGGCCGACTCTCTGACTCAGTTCGCCCACCGAGAGCGGCTGGGCATAGTGCTCGCGCAGATAGCGATCGACCTCGGCCACCTTGGCGTGGGCCGGATGATCGGCGGCGGGTGCCTGCAGATCGTGGGAGATGCCGGCCATACCCATCAACTGGCCCTGGGCGTCGTGCAGCGGCAGCTTGCGGGTCAGGCACCAGCCCGGGGTACGCCCGGCATAGAGGTGCAGTTCCAGCTGGTCGTCCAGCGCCAGGCCTTCGCGCAGCACGCGACGATCCTGTTCGGCGTAGGCGCCACCCAGGGGCGCCGGGAAGACTTCCTCGGCGGTCTTGCCGAGCAATTCGCTGACGTCCTCGTAGCCGCAGCGCTGGGCCAGGGTCAGGTTGACCAGCACATAGCGCGCGTCCAGGTCCTTGACGAAGAACACCACGCCGGGGATGGCATCGAGCAGCGGTGCCACCAGGCTCAGGCTGGCCAGCAGCGCGGGCAGGTCGGCGGGCCGGGCGCGGCTCAGGGCGTCCAGGTGGGCGGCGGCATTCATCTCTCGTCCTCGGTCAGGGCCAGCAGGCTGTCGATACGGGTGGGTTGCAGGGGAAAGCGCGGCGCCGGGGGCGTCCAGCCCAGCAAGACGCGGGTGGCCTGGCCGCAGATGCGGCCCTGGCAGGCGCCCATGCCGCAGCGACTGCGCAGCTTGGCCTGGGTCCAGTCGGCATGACCGACCAGGGCGCCGAGGGCGACGTCCTCGCAACGGCAGACCAGGGTATCCGGCTGGGCGAGACGGGCAATGGCCGGATTCAGGGCGAAGGTGCGCGCCAGCTGGGCGGCGAAGCGGCGCCAGGCACGGGCGTCGGTCTGCACGCCAGCGATGGCGTCGAGCTGGCTACTGGCGACCAGGCCGGCGATACGGCCGGTGGCCTGGGCCAGTTCGTTGCCGCCGATGCCGGTGCATTCACCGGCGGCCAGGATGTGCGGCTGGCTGGTGCGCTGATGGTCATCCACCGCCACGGCGCCGTCCAGGGTCGCGCAGCCCAGGCTCTGCGCCAGTTCGACATTGGGTACCAGGCCGTAGCCACAGGCCAGGCGGTCGCAGGCGACCTCCCAGCGTCGGTCGCCCTGGCGCAGGCGCACGGCTTCGAGACGCTCGCTGCCGAGTGCAGCCTCGACCCAGGTGCCGGGGCTATAGCGAGGAGTGGCCAGGGTCAGCGCCTGGCGCAACTTGTTCGGCCAGCGCCAGAGCTGCAGGCCGAATTCGACTAGGGCGCGGCGCGCGGCCTGCTCGGCAACCAGGGCGACCCGTGCACCCGCCTGGCGCGCGGTAGCGGCGCTGGCCAGCAGCAGCGGACCGGTGCCGGCGACGACGAGGCGCTCAGCGGCCACTTCCACGCCACCCTTGATCAGCGCCTGCAGGCCACCTGCGCCAGTCACCCCGGGCAGGGTCCAGCCGGGGAACGGCAGCAGCAGTTCGCGGGCGCCGGTGCAGAGGATGAGGGTCTCGAAGTCCAGGGTGCGGCTGCCGTGGGCGTCTTCCAGCAACAGCTGATGCGACCCCAGGACCGCGGCGACGCGGGTCTGGGTGAGCAGGGTGACGTCCGCCGGCAACTGACCGACTTCGGCGGCGACCTGGCCCGCCCGCGCGCGCCAGATCTGACCGCCGGGCAAGGGATTGTCATCCAGCAGCACCAGGTTCAGGCCGCGGCCACTGGCGGCGCGGGCAGCGGCGAGACCGGCCGGGCCGGCGCCGATAATGAGCAGATCGCAGCTCGCGCTATTCATGACAGGCGCTCCACCTGCATGCCGTCCTGGCAGGGGGTCTGGCAGGCCAGACGGCGTACGCCGTCGACCTGTACCCGGCACTCCTGGCAGATGCCCATGCCGCAGAACGGTGCCCGGGCTTCTCCGCCTACCGAACGGCGCGCGGCGGGATTGCCGCTCTTGGCCAGCGCGGCGGTGAGCAGGCTGCCAGGGCGAATCTCCAGGCGCTCGCCATCGATGAACAGGGTCAGCATGCCTGGCTCCCCGGCACGGTGGTGAAACGCGCCGGTGCGAAGGGTTCCACGTGGAACGTCGAAGGCTCGCCGAATAGCCCATTGGCGATGGCTTCGGCGGTGGCCGGGGCAGTAGTGACGCCCAGGCCTTCGTGACCGACCGCCAGCCATAGACCGGGCTGGTCGGGATGGGCACCGATCAGCGGCAGGCCGTCGGGACTGGCGGCGCGCTGGCCGGTCCAGCCACGGATCAGCGAGGTATGGGTCAGACCGGGCAGGAAGTCCAGGGCACGGCGCAGCAGCTGGCCGACCACCGCAGGCTCCACCGCCATGTCCGGACGCTCGAATTGGCGCGACGAGCCGATCAGCAGTTGCCCGGTGGGTCGCGGCTGGACATTGAAGGCCACCGAGGCGCCGCTGCTGGCATGAGCGCTGGCGCCATAGCCGATCTCCACCAACTGGTGGCGGACCTGCTCGGGATAGCGATCGGTGATCAGCAGATGGCCCTTCTTGGGCACCAGCGGCAGATCCGGGCAGAGACTGGCGGCTTGCAGGCCGGCGGCAAGCACCACGGCATCGGCGGTCAGCCAGCGACCGTCGTCCAGGCGGACGCGCCGGCCTTCGACCGCCGTCACCCGAGCACGCTGGAATTCGATCAGCGGTGAGCGCTGCAGCAGCCAGGCGGCCACCACCGGGGCATAGAGCAGGCCATCGCCGGGCACCTCCAGACTGCCAGCCAGGGTGGTCAGCGCCGGCTCGGCAGCGGCGGTGGCGGCCGCATTCAAGGGCTGGTTGGCGACGCCCTGCGCGTCCAGGCGCTGGCGCTTCGCATCGATCAGATCCAGCTCGGCTGCGTCGCGGGCCAGCCAGAGGGTGCCGCAGTTGCGGTAGTCGGCGGCGCTCGGCAGCTGGGGCACCAGCTCACGCCAGAGCGCCAGGGAGCGCGCGCTCAGGGTCAATTCGGCGGGGTCGTCGTCCATCACCACCAGGTGGCCCATGCCGGCGGCGGAGGCGCCAGGCAGGCCGGCATCCAGCACCCGCACCCGGCAGCCGCGCGCGGCCAGGGCCGCGGCGCAACTGGCGCCGATGATGCCGGCGCCGACGACGAGGACCTCCGCCACGGGCTTCACCCCGGGATACCCCAGGCGAAGGGATCGTCGGCGGCCAGCAGCAGAGTCGCCTCGGCCATGACATGGGCGCGGCCGCGGATCACCGGCAGGATGCAACCCTCGTCGCCGGGCTGATAGTGCGCCTCGAAGCGACTGCCGATGACGCTGGCCTGCTGCCAGACGGCGCCGGGCGCGAGATCGCCGTCGGCCGCGAGGCAGGCCAGCTTGGCGCTGGTGCCGGTGCCGCAGGGCGAGCGGTCATAGGCGCGGCCTGGGCAGAGCACGTAGCTGCGACTGTCGGCGCCGTCAGGGTCGTCGGCGAAGAGTTCGATATGGTCGATATGGCCGCCCTGGTCGCCAGTGATACCGGCGGCTTCCAGCGCGCCCCGCAGGGCCAGGCTGAAGGTGAGCAAGCCGTCGAGGTTGTCGGCGGCGATGCGCTGGCCGTGATCGGCACAGAGGAAGAACCAGTTGCCACCCCAGGCGATGTCGCCGCTGACCGGGCCATGGCCGGGAATCTCCACATGGACGGCATGGCGATGGCGATAGGCCGGGACGTTGCGCACGCTGACGCTGCCGTCATCATGCAGGGTGGCGGTGACATCGCCCACCGGGGTCTCGATCAGGTGATCGCCAGGGCCGATCCGGCCGAGATGGGCCAGGGACACCACCAGGCCGATGGTGCCGTGGCCGCACATCCCGAGGTAGCCGACCTCGTTGAAGAACACCACGCCAGCGCTGGCGGCAGGAGATACCGGCTCACAGAGCAGTGCACCAACCAGCACCTCGTTGCCGCGCGGTTCACGCATGCAGGCTCGCCGAAAGGCGTCATGCTCGCCGGCCAGCAGGGTGCGGCGCTCGGCCATGCTGCCGTGGCCGAGCTCGGGAAAACCATCGAGGACCAGGCGGGTGGGTTCGCCGCCGGTATGGGAGTCGATGACGCGGATGCGCTGCATGGCTGACCTCCGTGAGAGAGGTGCCAGTGTCGCGCAGATGACGGCAAAAGGCTTGCAGGACGTCGGCTAACTAAAAGCCGATATCAGCATAGTCTCCTACTGTCGATCAGCCGCCGTGGCTTTGACTTTCGAGATGTCGCCAGACCTGCTGCACCAGCCGCTTGCGCAACAGGGCACAGCGGTAGAGGCGGATTTCCAGGCCGACCTGCCAGGCGGCATCGCCACACACGGCCAGTTCGCCGCGGGCCAGTTCCGCCGCCACCGACAGCTGCGGCACCCAGGCCACGCCCAGGCCCTGCAGGGCCATGGTCTTGAGGCTGTCGGCCATGGCGGTTTCGTAGAGGGTGACGGCGCGCAGCTTGCGCTGGCGCAGGAGCAGATTCACCGAGCGACCGAGGAAGGCGCCGGCGCTGTAGGCCAGCAGGGGGACGCTGCTCTGCCCGTCCAGCTGGAACATCGGTCGGCCTTCGCCATCGGTGGCGCAGACCGGCAGCATGGCGGTGTGCGCCAGGTGCAGCGACGGAAACAGCTCCGGGTCCATCTGCAGCGCGGCGTCGGGATCGTGGAAGGCCAGCATCAGGTCACAGGCGCCGTCGCGCAGGGCGTGGATGGCGTCGCCGACGTTGGTGGCCACCAGCCGGCTGGCCAGCGCCAGGCCCTGGCCACGCAACCCGGCGATCCACTTCGGAAAGAAGCCCAGGGCCAGGGAGTGGGCGGCAGCGAATTGCAGCACCTCGCCCTGCCCGCCTTCCAGGTGATGCAGATGGCGCACCGTCTCGCCCAGTTGCTCCACCACGCTGCGCGCCGTGACCAGAAACAGCTGACCTGCTTCGGTAAGGCTGATCGGGGTATGGGATCGGTCCACCAGGGTCAGGCCGACGCTTTCCTCCAGCGCGCGGATGCGCCGGCTGAAGGCGGGCTGGGTGACGAAACGCTTTTCGGCGGCCTGGGAAAAACTGTGGGTGGCCGCCAGGGCCACGAAGTCTTCCAGCCATTTGAATTCGATGTTCATGGCACCCATACGTCGTCTGATCTCGCGAGGTCACAACCAGAGTTATGCCGATCCGGCATGAGGCTTGGCGGATCGGCATTGGCCGGGATCGGCTGGCAGGCCTAGATTCTACGGCATCGCGGCGCCTGCCGCTTGATCGAAGCCCAACGCTATCATGTCCGACTCTGCATCATCCGTCCGCCTCGAAAAAGATCTCCTCGGTACCCTCGACGTCCCCGCCGATGCCTACTACGGCATCCAGACCCTGCGCGCCGTGCAGAACTTCCGCCTCTCCGGCGTACCCCTCGGTCACTACCCCAAGCTGGTGGTGGCCCTGGCCATGGTCAAGCAGGCGGCGGCGGACGCCAACCACCGGCTCGGCCACCTGCCGACCGAGAAGCACCAGGCGATCGTTGACGCCTGCTCGCGCATCATTCGCGGCGAATTCCACGACCAGTTCGTGGTGGACATGATCCAGGGCGGGGCCGGCACCTCGACCAACATGAACGCCAACGAGGTGATCGCCAACGTCGCCCTGGAGCTGCTCGGCCACGCCAAGGGCGAGTATCGCCACCTGCACCCGAACAACGACGTCAACATGGCGCAGTCCACCAACGACGCCTACCCCACCGCCATCCGCCTGGGCCTGCTGCTCGGCCATGACGCCCTGCTCGCCAGCCTGGACAGCCTGATCACCGCCTTCGCCGCCAAGGGCGTGGAATTCGCCGAGGTGCTGAAGATGGGTCGCACCCAGCTGCAGGACGCGGTGCCCATGACCCTCGGCCAGGAATTCCATGCCTTCGCCACCACCCTGGGCGAAGACCTGGCGCGCCTCAAGACCCTGGCGCCGGAGCTGCTCACCGAGGTCAACCTGGGCGGTACCGCCATCGGCACCGGCATCAACGCCGACCCCGGCTACCAGCTGCTGGCCGTGCAGCGCCTGGCGGACATCAGCGGCCAGCCGCTCAAGCCCGCCGCCGACCTGATCGAAGCCACCTCGGACATGGGCGCCTTCGTGCTGTTCTCCGGCATGCTCAAGCGCACCGCGGTGAAGCTGTCGAAGATCTGCAACGACCTGCGCCTGCTCTCCAGCGGTCCGCGCACCGGCATCAACGAGATCAACCTGCCGCCGCGCCAGCCGGGCAGCTCGATCATGCCGGGCAAGGTCAATCCGGTGATCCCCGAGGCGGTCAACCAGGTGGCCTTCGAGATCATCGGCAACGACCTGGCGCTGACCCTGGCGGCCGAGGGCGGCCAGCTGCAGCTCAACGTCATGGAGCCGCTGATCGCCTACAAGATCTTCGACTCCATCCGCCTCTTGCAGCGCGCCATGGACATGCTGCGCGAGCACTGCATCACCGGCATTACCGCCAACGTCGAGCACTGCCGCCGTCAGGTGGAGCACTCCATCGGCCTGGTCACCGCGCTCAACCCCTACCTGGGCTACGAGACCTCCACCCGCATCGCCAAGACGGCGCTGGAAACCGGTCGCGGCGTGCTGGAGCTGGTGCGCGAGGAAAATCTGCTGGACGAGGCGACCCTGGACGACATCCTGCGCCCGGAAAACATGATCGCCCCGCGGCTCGTACCGCTGAAGGCCAAGGTCTGAGTCCCGCACGCCAGACCTGAGCGGTAACCGACGGCAACTCCCCGCGGGCGCGGTATCCTTCTTGCTTGGAAGGCTGCCACCGCCCCGGGGAGTTTGCCCATGCGTCAGTCCGGTCTGATCAATCTCAACCTGGTGTCCCTGGTGCTCCAGCAACTGGCGGCCGACACGCCCGCCCGGGCGGCGCCGCTGCTGGCCGGCAGCGGCCTGCGGCTGGACGATCTCGAACAGCCCCATCGGCTCATCACCCTGGCCCAGGAACAGCGGGTCATCGCCAACGCCCTGCCGGTCGCCCCGCCCGAACTGGGGCTGCTGCTGGGCTGGCGGTTGCGCGTCTCCGGCTACGGCCTGCTCGGCTATGCCCTGCTCAGCGCCCCGACCCTGGGCGCCGCGCTGCAGGCGGCCCTGGCCCACCAGGGGCTGCTGGGCGCCTATTTCACCCTGCGCCTGGAGCGCCACGGCGAGCTGGCCTGGCTCAGGGCCGACGACCATCCCTTCGCGCCGGAACTGGAGCGCTGCAACGCCGAGTGCTGCCTGGCCTCCCTCCTGGCGATCTGCTGCGACCTCCTGGGGACGCCCCTGCCGCTGGTGCAGGTGGCCTTTCGGCACGCCGAGCCGGCCTATCGCGTGCGCTATGGCGACTGCTTCGGCGCCACACCCCTGGCCTTCAACGCGCCCTACAACGGCCTGGCCTTTCCCGCTGCCTGGCTTGAGCGCGGGCTGCCCCTGGCCGATCCGGTGACCCATCGCGACGCCCTGGAGCAGTGCGGTCGCCTGGCCCCCGAGCAGGATCGCCAGCGCGCCCTGCTCGCCCGCATCCGCACCCTGCTGGGCGCCGACCTGGCGGCCCCGCCCTCCTTCGCGGCCCTGGCCGGCCACCTCGGCATGGCCCCGCGCAGCCTGCGCCGCCATCTGCAGGCGGGCGGCAGCGGCTATCAGCAACTGCTCGACGAGTTGCGCTTCGAACGGGCGCGCGACCTGCTGGCCCAGGAGCGCCTGCCCATCTATCGCATCGCCGAGGTGATGGGCTTCAGCGAAACCGCCAGCTTCCGCCATGCCTTCCGCCGCTGGAGCGGGCAATCGCCGCGGGGGTATCGGCTCTAGCGGCCGGCGTATGCTGAGCGCTTCCCGTCCCCAAGGAGGATTTTCCATGCCCTCGCTGAAACTGCTCGAAGCGCGCGGCCAACCCACCCAGCAATACCGCCTGCCGGCGGAGAAGTTGCTGGCCGGCGATCCACTGCAGAGCCTCTGGCTCGACTACGAGGATGGCAGCGGTGTCTTCGCCGTCGGTCACTGGCACAGCGAGGTGGGCGCCTGGCGGGTGAACTACACCGAGGAGGAGTACTGCCAGATCCTCGAAGGGGTGAGTCTGGTCACCGATGACCAGGGCCACGCCACCCGGCTCGGTCCCGGCAGCAGCTTCGTCGTGCCACGCGGCTTCCAGGGCACCTGGGAGGTGCTGGAGCCGACCCTGAAGCGCTTCGTGGTCTACGAAGCCAAGGGCGGTTGATGGCCGACGCCGGGCACAATCTGGCCGGATCTATCCCCTTTTGGCCGTTGCGCCTCTCGTCGCGGGTCGCCGGGCTGGCAAGAATCAGGAGAGAGCCCGCCGCCCGGAGTCGCCATGCGCATCCACCACAGTCCCGATCACGCCCTGCACCACGGTCGCTGCGAATTGATCGACGGCCAGTTGCAGCCCTGTTTCGAAAAACCCCAGCGCGTCGAATTCATCCTCGCCGAGTGTCACCGCCGGCAGCTCGGCGAGGTGGTGGCGCCGACGGACTTCGGCCGGGCGCCGCTGGCACGCGTCCATAGCACGGCCTATCTCGACTTTCTCGCCAGCGCCTGGGACGAATGGGCGGCCCGCGGCGAGACCGTGGACCTGCTGCCCTATACCTGGCCGGCGCGTACCCTGCGCCAGGTGCTGCCGCCCACCAGCCTGCACGGACGCCTCGGTTACTACAGCTTCGACGGCGGCGCGCCCATCACCGCCGGAACCTGGCAGGCCGCCTACAGCGCCGCCCAGGTGGCCCTGAGTGCCGGGGCCGAGGTCGCCGCGGGCGCACGCAGCGCCTTCGCCCTCTGCCGCCCGCCGGGCCACCACGCCGCGGCCGACGTCATGGGCGGCTACTGCTATCTGAACAACGCCGCCATTGCCGCCCAGGCCGCCCTCGACGGCGGCGCCCGGCGGGTGGCCATCCTCGATGTCGACTACCACCACGGCAACGGTACCCAGGACATCTTCTATGCGCGCGACGATGTGCTGTTCCTCTCGCTGCACGGCGATCCGGGTTTCGAATTCCCCTTCTTCCTCGGCTATGCCGACGAGACCGGCAGCGGCGCGGGCCAGGGCTTCAACCTCAATCTGCCGCTGCCCGCCGGCAGCGCCTGGGACAGCTGGAGCGCCGCCCTGGAAACAGCGCTGACGCGCGTGCAGGACTATGCCCCGGACCTGCTGCTGGTCTCCCTGGGCGTGGATACCTTCAAGGCCGATCCCATTTCCCAGTTCAGGCTGGAGAGCGACGACTACCTGCGCCTGGGCGAACGCCTGGCACGGCTCGGCCTGCCGACCCTGTTCGTCATGGAGGGCGGTTACGCCGTGGCGGAGATCGGCATCAACACGGTGAACGTCCTGGCCGCCTTCGACGGCGCCTGATCCCTATCGCGAGGAATCCGACCATGCACAGCCTCCTGCGTCCGCTCACCGTCCTGCTCGGGGGCGCCCTGCTCGCCACCGCCGTCCAGGCCGCCGATCCCGGCGAACTGCGGGTCTACAACTGGGCCGACTACATCCTGCCCGAGACGCCCAAGGACTTCGCCAAGCAGACCGGCATCCGCGTCACCTGGGACACCTTCGACAGCAACGAGTCGCTGGAGGCCAAGCTGCTCACCGGGCGCTCCGGCTATGACCTGGTGATTCCCTCCAACCAGTTCCTGGAAACCCAGATCAAGGCCGGGGTCTTCCAGAAGCTGGACAAGCGCAAGCTGCCCAACTGGCAGAATCTCGATCCGGAGTTGCTCAAGCTGCTGGAGGTCAACGACCCGGGCAACCAGTACGGCGTGCCCTACATGTACGGCACCATCCTGATCGGCTTCAATCCGGCCAAGGTCAAGGCGGCGCTGGGGGCGGACGCACCGGTGGACAGCTGGGACCTGGTGTTCAAGCCGGAGAACATGGCCAAGCTCAAGAGCTGTGGCGTGGCCATGCTGGACTCGCCGTCGGACATCCTGCCGGTGGTGCTGCACTACCTGGGCCTGGACCCCAACAGCGCCAACGCCAAGGACTACGAGAAGGCCACGGCGCTGATGCTGAAGATCCGCCCCTACATGGCCTACTTCAATTCCACCAAGTACATGACCGATATCGCCAACGGCGACATCTGCGTGGCGGTGGGCTATTCGGGCAGCTTCTATCAGTTCGGCAACCGGGCCAAGGAAGCCGGCAACGGCGTGGTGGTGGACTGGCGGCTGCCGCGCGAGGGCGCGCCCATCTGGTTCGACACCTGGGCCATTCCGGCCAGCGCCGCCAACGTCGACCAGGCCCATGCCTTCATCAATTACCTGCTCGAACCCAAGGTGATCGCCGGGATCAGCGACTATCTCGGCTACCCCAACGCCAACAAGCCGGGCATGCCGCTGGTGACCGCCGCCATCCGCGACAACCACGACCTGGTGCCCACTCCGGACATGCTCAAGAAGCTCTATGTGGTGCAGCCGCTGCCGCAGCCCATCGAGCGGGTGCGGACGCGCGCCTGGAGTCGCATCAAGGCCGGCAACTAGCGACCGCGGCGTTCACGGTCTTCCGAATGGTAGCCAATGGCTACCATTCGGCGGTTACATTCCCGCATCCGGGAACCCTCTATCGTGCTAAGGGACTTATTGTGCTGAAGTGATCCTCGGATTTTCCCGCCAGGTACGGCATCCATGTCCCTCAGTCTCGCCCTCACCCGAGCGCTGGCTCGCCCTTTCTGGGCCCTGCGCTTCGAACCGGTATTGGAACGGCATTACCAGCACGACATCGCCCGTTCGCGCCGGCGGCACCTGCGCATCAGCTTGACCGTGGCCATCCTCGCCTATGCCAGCTTCTCGATCTGGGACTGGATCCTGATGACCGATGCCTTCTGGCTCATCAGCCTGCTCAGCGCACTGGTGGTGGTTGGCGGCGGGCTGGTCCTGCTGGCGCTCAGGCTGATGCCAGCCGAGCATCCGGCACGCGAATGGGTGGGTATCCTGCCCTGTCTGCTGGCCTATGCGCCGCCGCTGCTGGACGTCGAGGCCACCGATGCCGCGCATCGCGCCCTCTGGCTGGCGACCATGCCGTTGATGACCCTCTTCACCAACAGCTGCATCGCCCCGCCCCTGCGCCAGGCCGCGGTACACAGCCTGTTCGCCCTGCTGGCCATCGGCCTGGCCACCCAGATGCATGCCCTGCCTGCCCTGGAGGCGTCGCTGGTCATGACCCTGGCGTTCGCCACCGCGAGCTTCACCCTGCTCAACAACTTCTGGATGGAGCGCGCCCGCCGTCAGGGCTATCTGCTGATCCTGCGCGACCGCTTGCGCAACGAAGAACTGACCGCGTCCAATCGCTTCCTGGCACAGCAGTCCGCCACCGACCCCCTGACCGGCGTGGCCAATCGCCGGGCGCTGATGCAGGCCCTGGCCACCGCCCTGGCCCATCCCCCGCCCCGGCCGCTGCTCCTGCTGATGATCGACGTCGATCACTTCAAGGCCTTCAACGATCGCTACGGGCATCCGGCCGGCGATCGCTGCCTGCAACAGGTCGCCAGCGCCCTGGCCGACGAGTTGCGCGCCGGCGATTGCCTGGCCCGCTACGGCGGCGAGGAATTCGCCATCCTCTGCACGCCTTCGCGCGAGGAGGATGCCGCCAAGCTGGCGCAGCGCCTGCTCGACGCGGTAAGGCGCCTGGAGATCCCTCACCTAGCGCCCCATGCCGGTCCGCGGGTGACGGTGAGTATCGGCGGCGCCTGCGCCCGGCCGGATCACGACTGCGCCGAAACCTTCATCGAAGCCGCCGATCGCCAGCTCTACTGGGCCAAGCAGGCCGGGCGCGACCGCGCCATCCTCGAAGACTGCGATCGCTGCCACCCAGCGATGGAGGAATCCCTCTAGCCCAGGCGATAGACCCGGTCGACCAGGGCCACGCTGGCCAGGCGCTGGCGCAGATCCTCGTCCAGGCGGGGATCCTGCCAGTCGTAGAGGCCGATGCGGGCATAGGCCCGACCCCGAGGTGGCCGCGTGCCGAGGTACTCCCAGACCACCCGGGTGCAGGCCGGCTCGCGCCGGTCGGAGGCGCTGACGCCGAGCTTGAGTCCGTTCAAGCGATCGATGCGGTTGCGCGCGCTGGGCAGCAGCACTGTCTGCGACAACTCGTTGCCGGTGAGGGATTCGTAGTCGGTAAAGAACAGCCGGCTCTCCAGACTCATGGCCAGGCCCAGGTAGCGAAAGCGCGCCTGGCTGGTGGCTTCGTCGCGCCGGCGCAGGCGCTCGAAACGCACGTAGCGGAAGACGCCCGCTTCCGCGAACAGCCAGACCAGTCCGCAGAGCACCACGCCCGGCGTGGACAGCGACGGATAGTATTCGTGGTAATAGCCTTGGTAGCGCGCCAGGCCTTCCTGACGCTCGCCAAACAGGGCCAGTGCCTGCCCTGCCCAGCCTGTCTCCCGACCGACCGGCGCGCCCAGGCGCGCCTCGAATTGCCGCTGCGGCAGCTGCAGGTCGCCCACCGGCAGCCCGAAGAACTCCGCCAGGCGTTGCAAATTGTAAGGCGACGGACGGCTCTGCCCGTTGAGGTAGCGATTGAACTGGGCGCGGTTGATGCCGACGGCGCGACAGACGGCGGCAATCGAGCGGTGGCGCTGGCAGAGCAGCTGCAAATTGGCGGAAAAGTCGCTCATGAATCCGGCCCGAGCTTGACAGACGGCCAGAAAACTAGCATCAAGTCGCGCCATTTTGAAGCGAGGCGCGGAATTGTTCACGCCGGTGGGATAGCCGAATCTAGGCGCCCGGTCCGTCTTACTGCCCGTTCCACCCGGACCGATCCGTTCCAGAGCCTGTTGCCGTCGTCTCCCCACGCCGGGAGCATGCCCTGGCGGGATATTCCACAATAATAGCCCCAAGGCTTGCGAGCCGGCCTTGGAGCATCACTAGCATGCTCGAGGATTCTTCATGCACTACCTAGAAATGCTCAATGACTTCCTGTCCGGCCACGTGCTCATCGTGCTGATCGTCGGCCTGGGCAGCTATTTCACCCTGCGCTCGCGATTCGTGCAGGTGCGCCATTTCCCGCACATGTTCACCGTCTTCAAGGACTCCCTGCGCAACAGCGGCGATGGCCTGAGTTCCTTCCAGGCGCTGATGCTCAGCCTGGCCGGTCGCGTAGGTGCCGGCAACATCGCCGGCGTGGGCCTGGCCGTGACCTTGGGTGGTCCGGGCGCGGTGTTCTGGATGTGGGTGACCGCCCTGGTCGGCATGGCCAGCAGCTTCTTCGAGTGCACCCTGGCGCAGGTCTACAAGCGCGCCGACGGCGACGGCCTCTACATCGGTGGTCCGGCCTATTACATCCAGCACGGCCTCAACAAGCGCTGGATGGCGCTGATCTTCTCGGCGCTGCTGCTGGTGACCTACGGCTTCGCCTTCGTTGGTCTGCAGTCCTTTACCGTGACCCATTCGCTGGAAAACGCCTTTGGCCTACCGGTGCAGTACACAGGGATCGCCCTCGCCATCCTGCTGGGTCTGGTGTTCATCGGCGGCATCAAGCGCATCGCCGCAGTCTCCGACATCCTGGTGCCGGTCAAGACCCTGGCTTACATCGCCGTCACCCTCTATGTGATCATCACCCAGATCGACCTGGTCCCCGGCACCCTGCTGACCATCGTCAAGAGCGCCTTCGGCCTAGAGCCGGCCTTTGCCGGCCTGCTGGGGGCTGCCATCACCATGGGCGTCAAGCGTGGCGTTTTCGCCAACGAAGCCGGCCTGGGCGCTGCGCCCAACGTTGCTGCCGTGGCCGCGGTCAAGCACCCGGCCGCCCAGGGCGTGGTACAGGCCTTCAGCGTCTTTCTCGACACCTTCGTCATCTGCACCTGTACCGCGCTGCTGATCCTGCTCTCGGGTTTCTACACCCCGGGCTTCGAAGGTGATGGCATCGTCCTGACCCAGAACTCCCTGGCCGCGGTGGTCGGTGACTGGGGCCGCATCTTCATCAGCGTCGCCCTGTCGCTGTTCGTCTTCACCTGCATCCTCTACAACATCTACCTGGGCGAGAACGGCCTGCGCTACCTGCTCGGCCGCGGCAAAGCCGTGCTGCTCGGCTATCGCGGCCTGGTGCTGGTGCTGATCTGCTGGGGCTCGATGCAGAATCTGACCACGGTGTTCGCCTTCGCCGACATCACCATGACCTGCCTGGCCTTCGTCAACCTGATCGCCCTGGCCATGCTGATCAAGGTCGGCATGCGCATCCTCAACGACTACGACGCCCAGCGCCGTGCCGGGGTCGACCAGCCGGTGTTCGACGCCGACCAGTTCCGCGACCTCGACCTGGATCGCCAGGCCTGGCCGGCGCTGGAGCGTCTGGAAGAGACCGTCGCCGAAGCCCGCGCCGCCCAGCCGCGCCAGGCGCACTGACCGCCGCCACCGGGTCGCGCTGACCCGGACCGCGACCGCTTTCCTGCCCCCACCCCGTGTGGGGGCAGTTTTATCAGGAAGTCCCTCATGAGCTCACCCTACCTGCACATCCTCTACACCGGCGGCACCATCGGCATGCAGGCGACCGCCGCCGGCCTGGCTCCCGCCGCCGGTTTCGAGACGCGCATCGACGCCCTGCTGGCCAGCCGTCCGGAACTGGGCACGCCGGCCTGGCGGCTGCAGGAGCTGCTGCCGCTGATCGACAGCGCCAACATGACCCCCGCCGCCTGGGAGCGCATGGCTCAGGCGATCATCACCGCGGCCGCGGACCCGGCGTGTCGTGGCGTGCTGGTGCTGCACGGCACCGATACCCTGGCCTACAGCGCCGCCGCCCTGGCCTTCCGGCTGCTGGGTCTGGCCATTCCGGTGCTGCTGACCGGCTCCATGCTGCCGGCCGGCATACTGGACAGCGATGCCGACGGCAACCTGGTGGACAGCTTCGCCGCCTTCTCGAGCGGGCTGACGCCGGGGGTGCATGTGCAATTCCATGGCGAACGCCTGCCGGCGGCGCGCTGCACCAAGCAGGCCAGCAGCGGCTGGAAGGCTTTCGTGGAAAGCGCCCGGCCGCGCAGCGGCGAGGCCCTGGTCGCAACGCCACCAGCGCTGCGCTTCGACCTGCCACGTCAGTCGGTGCGGGTGGCGGTGCTGCCGCTGTTTCCAGGCGTCGACGGCGCAGTCGTGCGCGGCCTGGCGGGCAGCGGCGTACAGGGGCTGGTGCTGGAGTGCTATGGCAGCGGCACAGGCCCCGCGGATGACGCCGACTTTCTCGCCGCCCTCGCCGAATTGCGCGATGCCGGCGTTCCTGTGGTCGCCCTCAGCCAGGGCGCTCGCGGGACAGTAGAATTGAGCACCTACGCCGCCGGCAGCGGCCTGGCCGATGCCGGGGTGATCTCAGGACGCGGTATGACTCGTGAAGCCGCCCTGGGCAAGCTGCACAGCCTGCTCGGCTGCGGCCTGGAGCGCGTGGCGGTGGCTGAGTGGATCGGGCGGAATCTGTGCGAGGAGTTGTGATCTTCGGCTAGGTGCCAATGGCTCCCTCACCTTCCGGGAGAGCCGGGGTGAGGGCTGGCCGAGACGCTCGCTCAGCGCCTTACAGCGCTTCGCGCCACAGGCTCACCGCCATTTCGGCCGAGGTACCCGGCGCCACGGTGAGGACGTCGTCCATCACACGGGCGGTTTCGATGCAGAGCATGCCAGTCCAGGCGTCATCGGCGAACTGGCTCAGGCGCGCGGCCTTGTCGATCCAGGGATTCCAAAGCACCGCCGAATGACTGTTGCGGGTCTCCACGAACAACCGGCGCTGCCACTGAGTATCGCGAATTGCCAGGCGTGCCGGCAGGCCGACATAGACCCGGTCGGTCTCGGCGGTGATGGTCGGCTCGCCGTTCTGCCGCTTGCGGGTCCAGCCGTCCAGGCAGTCGTAGTAGTCGGCATTGGCCAGACCTTCGATGCCTACCTCGCGCACGTCGCTCACGGCGAAATAGGTGTGCAGCGCCTGACTCAGCACCAGCGGGTGATCTTCCAGATTGCGCACACTCAGGGTCAGCTCCAGGCGCTCACCGACGCTCAGACTAAGGGTCAGCTCAGTGGCATGGGGCCAGCCCGGAGTAGTCTCGGCGGAGGTGCGGTGATGGAAGTCCAGGCGCACCCGGTCAGTGTCCACCTCGACGCCGCCGGCCTGCCAGGCGACCTGGCGCACCAGGCCGTGGGCCGGGGCGTCCGCGGTGGTGGTGCACATGGCCTGTACCGCGGCCGGATTCTTCAGCAGGTCGCCGAACCAAGGCCAGCAGACCGGGATGCCGCCACGGATAGGGGTACCGGGCTCGAACACGGCTTCCGGATTGCCCCAGACAATGTCCGGCTCGCCGTCGAAGCCGTAGCGCAGCACATGGGCGCCCTGGCAGGCCACCAGGGCTTCGGCCTGGCCGACGCGGATGCGCCAGACGGGCAATTGGCCCAGTTGGATCTGTTCGACGAGGGGGGCAGCGGACATGGGATGACTCCTGGAAAAGGGAAGAGGCGACTGTAGTCCAGTCGAGGACCGGGCTCCAGCCAGCCATGGACAGCACCGGCGGCAAAATCTTCCAACGCCGGCCACGTCTCATACCGGTGCGGCAAGGCTCGGCTAGACTCCTGGCCTTTCCTCCTCAAGAATAGCTCCCGCATGTCGGCTTTCCCGCGTCTTTCTCTGCTGCTTGGCCTGGGCCTGACCCTGCCGCTCCTGGCCAACGCGGCCACCCCCCTCGACGACGAGATCCGCGCCGCCGCCCGCGCGGTGATGGCCGCGCAGGACATTCCAGGCCTGGCCGTGGGTGTCACGGCTCCAGGCCTGCGCCGGCTCTACTACTTCGGCACCGCCGATCGCCGCAGCGGCCAGCCGGTGGACGCCGCCACCCTGTTCGAGATCGGCTCCCTGAGCAAGACCTACACCGCCGCCCTGGGTGGCTACGCGGCGGCGACCGGTCGCCTGCGGCTGGACGAGTCCGCTGCTCAGGTCCGCCCGGCCCTGGCCGGCAGCGCCATCGGCCAGGCCAGCCTGCTACAGCTGGCCACCTACAGCGCCGGCGGCCTGCCGCTGCAATTTCCCGACAGCGTCACCCGCGACGATCAGACGACGGCCTTCTACCGCGCCTTCCAGCCGCCCTTCCCCGCCGGTAGCCGCCGCCTCTACTCCAATCCCAGCATCGGCCTGTTTGGCGCCCTGGCTGCCCAGCGGCTCGATGAACCCTTCGCCACGGCCTTGCAGCACCACGTGCTCAAGCCCCTCGGCCTCAGCCGTACCTATCTGCAGGTGCCGGCGGCCGAGCAGGCCCACTATGCCTGGGGCCATGGCAAGAACGACCAGCCGCTGCGGGTCAATCCGGGCGCCTATGCCGAGGAGGCCTATGGCATCAAGACCACCGCCGGTGATCTGCTCACCTTCATCGAGGCGAATCTCAATCCCGGCCGGTTGCCGGTGCCCCTGGCCAAGGCGCTCGACGCCTCCCAGCAGGGCTACTACCGCAGCGGACCCATGAGCCAGGGCCTGGCCTGGGAGGCCTACGCCTATCCGCTGCCCAAGACCCGGTTGCTGGCCGGCAACACCCCGGCGATGGCCCTGGAGCCGCAACCGGTGGATTGGCAGCACCCGCCGCTGCCGGCGAGCGGCGCCCGGCTGTTGAACAAGACCGGCTCCACCAACGGCTTCGGCGCCTATGCGCTGTTCATCCCCGAGCGCCAGCTCGGCCTGGTGATCCTGGCCAACCGCAACTACCCGAATGCCGCGCGGATCGAAGCGGCCTGGCGGATCTTGCAGCAGCTCGATAGCCGGGTGCAGTGAGCGAAGGGTTTATCGCGGCCATGGGCCGCTCCTACAGGGTGTGATGCTTCTGTAGGAGCGGCCCATGGCCGCGATAATGCGAGCAGACAGTCATCTGTAGGAGCGGCCGCATCGGCAGACCGCCATGGCCGCGATAAATCATTGAAGCCCCGTAGGGCGGATGGGGCGGATGGTGGCGTAGCCTCCTCCACGAACCCCTGCGTCAAACCGCGGCCTCAAGCTCCGCCCGACTTCTCGCGTCCTTCCACCGGCAGCTCGTGCTCGGTGGCGTAGCCGGCATCAGCCGCTTCGAGCACGCCGTGGGCGATGCTGCAGAACAGCGAATTGACCCGGCGCATGTCGCTGAGCAAGCCCAGGTGCAGGGAGCTGGTCTCGAAGCTCTCCACCACCTGCTGGTGCAGCCGCTCGACATGGGCATGGGCATAACGCCGTTCCAGCAGGCGGAAGCGCTGCTTGAGCCGGCGCAGGCGGCGCGCCGCGTCCAGGTCGCCGGAGAGATAGACCGACAGGCACAGCTTGAGGCTATCGACCAGCAGCCGGTGCAGCGCGGAGAGTTCGTCTACCCCAGAAGCCGAGAAGGACCGCCGCGCGGCGATCTTCTTGCTGTCGACGTCGCTGGCCATGCGCTCGATCAGATCGCCGGCCTGCTCCAGGTTGATCGCCAGTTCGATGGTCTCGGCCCAGCGCCGGCTGTCGCGCTCGTCCAGGTCGTCGCGCGGCATGCGCGCCAGGTACAGCTTGATCGCCGTGTAGAGGGCGTCGACATCATCATCAAGGCGGCGCACCTCGCGGGCCAGCTGCTTGTCGCCGGCATTGATCAGCACCAGCAGGTGCTGCAGCATCTGCTCGATGACATCGCCCATGCGCAGGAGCTCGCGCGAGGCGTTGGTCAGCGCCAGGGCCGGGGTATCCAGGGCCGCGGTGTCCAGGTGGCGCGGTCGCAGGATGGTCTCGGCGCTGTCCTTGGCCGGCAGCATGGCGGTGCAGAAGCGCGCCAGGGGTCCGGTCAGCGGCAGGAACAGCAGGCAGCGCACCAGGTTGTAGGCGACGTGGAAACCGATCACCACCTCGGCGTCGTTGAAGTCGTAGCCCTGCAGCCAGTCGGCCAGCAGGCCGATCCAGGGCAGCACCAGGATGCAGCCGGCGAGCTTGAACAGCAGGCTGCCCACCGCCACCCGCCGCGCCTCCACGCCCTGCTTGGCCGCGCCCATCAGCGCCAGCACGCCGCTGCCCAGGTTGGCACCCACCACCAGGCACAGCGCCACCTTGAGCGAGATGACCCCGGAGCCGGCCAGGGTGGCGGTCAGCAGCACCGCCGCCAGGCTGGAATAGGAGACCATGGCGAACACCGCGCCGGTCAGGGCGTCGAGCAGCTGGTCACCGGTCAGTGAAGAGAACAGCACCTTGACCCCGGCCGCATGGGTCATGGGCGAGGCCGCCTCGACGATCAGCTGCAGCGCCAGGATGATCAGCCCCAGGCCGATGGCGACCCGGCCGAGCTGGCCGGCGCGGGTCTGCTTGCGGCCGAGAAAGAACACCACGCCGAGAAAGATCAGCAGCGGCGACAGCCAGGACAGGTCGAAGGTCAGCACCCGCGCCATCAGCGCGGTGCCCACGTCGGCGCCGAGCATGATGGCCAGCGCCGGGGTCAGCGGCACCAGGCCCTGGGCGACAAAGGAAGTCACCAGCAGCGCGGTGGCGTTGCTGCTCTGCACCAGGGCGGTGACGGCGATGCCGGAAAGAAAGGCCAGCGGCCTGCGCTGCATGCTGCGGCTGAGCACCCGGCGCAGGCTGGCGCCGTATACCCGCAGGATACCGGTGCGCACGATATGGGTGCCCCATACCAGCAGGGCAACGGCGGATAGCAGATTGAGCAGTGTCAGCATCGTGGCGCCCTCCCGGCGCGTGTCCAAGAGCTCCTGGCGAGCTTGTCACAAAATCGTAATGACCGTTCTGCACAGACGCACGAGCCCGAAGGCAGGGCACCTTCGGGCTCGTGGGGACTTGCTGGTTTAGGCGGCGGAGAGCCGGGTCGGTTCCGCCGCCGCGATCAGATCTGCTCCTTGCGCAGCTTGACCGCCTCGCGCGCCTTGGCCTTGCCGCGCAGGCGGATGTTGATGGCTTCCACCGCCAGCGAGAAGGCCATGGCGAAGTAGACGTAGCCCTTGGGCACATGGACTTCGAAGGCTTCGGCGATGAGCACGGTACCGACCACGATCAGGAACGACAGCGCCAGCATCTTCAGGCTCGGGTGCTTGTCGATGAAATTGCTGATGGCGCCGGCCGCCAGCATCATCACCAGCACCGCGACGATGATCGCCGCGACCATCACCGGCACGTGGCTGACCATGCCCACCGCGGTGATCACCGAGTCCAGCGAGAAGACGATGTCGATGATGGCGATCTGGATGATGGTGCCGATGAAGCCGCCACCCTTCTTCTGGGGGGCGTCCTCGTCGTGCTCGTCTTCGCCTTCCAGGCCTTCGTAGATCTCGGCACTGCTCTTCCACAGCAGGAACAGGCCGCCGAAGAAGAGGATGAGGTCACGCCCGGAGATGCCCTGGCCGAAGACGAAGAACAGGTCGGCGGTGAGGCGCATCACCCAGGTGATGGACAGCAGCAGCAGGATGCGGGTGACCATGGCCAGGGCCAGACCGAAGAAACGGGTCCGCGCCTGCATGTGCTTGGGCATGCGGCTGACTAGGATGGAGATCATGATGATGTTGTCGATGCCCAGAACGATTTCCAGGGCCGTCAGGGTAAAGAAGGCGACCCAGATTTCCGGGTTGGTCAGCCAGTCCATTGCAAATCCTCTTTTAGCTGAGACGCGCTCGGGCGCGCGCTCCAATGGAAAAGGCGCGTCAGGCGACGCGCCATTTTCGAACAGCCCGCAAGGCTAGTCGTACATTTGGTAAAACTCTAGCGGCTGTACAGCGGAAACACACCCAGTAACAAAGCACCGCCCAGCAGGAACATGCAGGTCACGGTCGCCCATTTCAGGGTGAAGCGCTGGTGGTCGCCGAACTCCACCTTGGCCAGGCCCACCAGCAGGTAGGTCGAGGGCACCAGGGGGCTGAGCAGGTGCACGGGCTGACCGACGATGGAGGCCCGGGCGATCTCCACCGGACTGATGCCATATGCCGCGGCGGCCTCGGCCAGCACCGGCAGCACGCCGAAGTAGAAAGCGTCGTTGGAGATGAAGAAGGTGAACGGCAGGCTGACCAGGGCGGTGATCACCGCCATGTACGGACCCAGGGCGTCCGGGATCACCGCCAGCAGGCCCTTGGACATGGCGTCGACCATGCCGGTACCCGAGAGGATGCCGGTGAAGATGCCCGCGGCGAAGATCAGCGAGACCACCGCCAGGACGTTTTCGGCATGGGCGGCGATGCGCTGCTTCTGCATGTTCAGGCAGCGGTAGTTGACGGTCATGGCGATGCCGAAGGCGATCATGAACAGCACCGGCATCGGCAGCACGCCAACGATCAGCGCGGCCATCAGCGCCAGGGTCAGCAGGCCGTTGAACCAGCGCAGGTGCGGGCGGCGGGCCTCGGCGCACTGGGAGACGGTGACGTCGGCGCCTTCGGTCTCGCCGATCTGCAGGATGCCCAGGCGGGCGCGCTCGCTGCGGCCATAGAGGTAGGCGAGGAAGAACAGCCAGGCGATGGCCAGCAGCATGGGCGCGATCATGGGCACGAAGACGTCGGCCGGATCCACGTGCAGGGCACTGGCGGCGCGGGCGGTCGGACCGCCCCAGGGGGTCAGGTTCATCACGCCACTGGAGAGCAGCATCAGGCAGGTCATGATCAGCGGATTCATGCCCAGGCGCTTGTACAGCGGGAACATGGCCGCCACGCAGATCATGTAGGTGGTCGAGCCGTCGCCGTCCAGGGAGACCACCAGGGTCAGGAAGACGGTGCCCATGGCCACCTTGAGCGGATCGCCCTTGACCAGCCTGAGGATCCAGCGCACCGCCGGGTCAAACAGACCGGTGTCGATCATCACGGCGAAGTAGAGGATCGCGAACAGCAGCATCACGCCGGTGGGCGCCAGCTTGCGGATGCCGTCGAGCATCATCGGGCCGAGGGCGTCGAGCTTGACGCTACCGAGGCTGGCGAATTCGCTGGAGAGCGCCCAGGCCAGCACGGCGAAGGCGATCGGCACCATGGTCAGGGCGATCAGCGGAGACAGGCGCTTGGTCATGATCAGGTACATGAAGGTCATGACCATGGCGAAGCCGAGGAAAGTCAGCATGGGAATACCTCTGAATTTTCGCGAAGAGAAGGAAGGTTCAGCCGCGGCGCAGCGGCGCGGAGAGGGCGAAAATCCAGGGGAGACGGGCGCGCGGGGACGCCTGGAGGGACAGATACGACATGGCAAGAATCCTGGTTATTTTTGTAGGCACGTCGCCCGCTCACGGGGGCGGGTCTTGAGCGGATCCTAAGAGGTCAACCTTTCGCCAGCCTTGCGTGGTGGCGAGTGGATGTTGCGGGATGTCACGAAGCCGACACGAACGGGGGCTGTTCGCCCCGCTGCCAGCCCGGGGTGCTCAGGTGCTCGACGAAGAAATCGAGCAGCACCTGGATCTTGGTCGGGCGACTGCGCGCCGAGGGGGTCACGAAATAGAGGCCGCCACGGGTCAGCTGCCAGTCCGGCAGCAGCGGCACCAGCCGGCCATCGGCCAGGTAGTCGTTGGCGATGAAGTCCGGCAACTCGGCGATGGCCAGGCCTTCCAGCAGCACCGGCAGCAGGGCCTCGGAATTGGTGACGCGCAGGGGACCACGCGGCAGCACGCTTTCCTCGCGACCGTCGTCCCCGCTGAAGCGCCACACCTGGCTGCGCGCCCGGTAGGCGTAGCTCAGGCAGGCATGTTCGGTCAGTTCCTGCGGATGTTGGGGATGGCCATGGCGCTCGACATAGGCCGGCGCCGCCACCAGCAGCTGGCTGACCGCGCAGAGCCGCCGGGCGACCAGCGAGGAGTCGGGCAAGGCGGCGATGCGCAGGGCGGCGTCGAAGCCCTCCGCCACCAGATCCACGGTGGCATCGGACAGGTGCAGATCCACCGTCAGCTGGGGATAGCGACGCAGCAGCTCGGGCAGCAGCGGCGCCACCCAGCGCAGGCCGAAGGCCATGGGCACCGCCAGCCGCACCTGGCCGCGGGGCTGCACGGCGCGCGCCTGGGCAGCGCTTTCGGTCGCCTCCGCCTGGCGATAGAGATCACCGGCCTGGGCGGCCAGCTCGCGGCCGAATTCGGTCAACGCCAACTGCCGCGAGGTGCGATTGAACAGCCGCCCGCCGAGGCGCTCCTCCAGGCGCGTCACCGCCCGCGAGACAGTGGCCACCGACACGCCCAGCACCCGCGCCGCGGCGGCGAAGGAGCCCTCCTCGGCGACCTTGGCGAACATCGCCAAGCCTTCGAAATCCGGCAATCTGCTCATTTCATTTCTGCAACGATGACTTGCCAATCATTCTATTTTGCAGAGAGGCCAGGGTCGATAGGCTGACTCCACCTGATCACAACCACTCGGAGATTCAGCCATGACTCTCAAGCTCGCCGACAAGATCGCCCTCGTCACCGGCGCAACCAGCGGCATCGGCCTGGCCGCCGCCAAACTCTTCGCCCAGCAGGGCGCCCATGTCATCCTCACCGGCCGGCGGCAGGCGGAACTGGATGCCGCGGTCGCTCAGGTCGGCAACGCCACCGGCATCGCCGTGGACTCCTCGCGCCTGGACCAGCTCGATGCCCTCTATGCGCGCATCCGCCACGAACACGGACGCCTCGACGTGCTCTACGTCAACGCCGGGGGTGGCAGCATGCTGCCCCTCGCCGAGGTGACCGAAGCCCACTACGACGACACCTTCGATCGCAACGTGAAGGGGGTGCTGTTCACCGTGCAGAAGGCCCTGCCGCTGCTGGCGGACCATGCCTCAGTGATCCTGGCCGGCTCCACCGCCGCCAGTACCGGCACCCCGGCCTTCAGCGTCTACGGCGCGTCCAAGGCCGCCGTACGCGCCTTCGCCCGCAACTGGATCCTGGAGCTGCAGGGCCGCGGCATCCGCATCAACACCCTGAGTCCGGGTGCCACCCGCACCCCGGGGCTGGTGGAACTGGCCGGTCCGGATGCCGCCCAGCAGCAGGGTCTGCTGGACCACCTGGCCAGCCAGATCCCCCTGGGTCGCGTCGGCGAGCCGGAGGAAATCGCCAGGGTTGCCCTGTTCCTGGCCTCCAGCGATTCCAGCTTCGTCAACGGCGCCGAACTCTTCGCCGATGGTGGCCAGGCGCAGGTCTGAACGGCGTCTGGCGGCAAGAAAAAAGCGGACAGCGCCCTGAGCGCTGTCCGCTTTTTTTGCCGACCGAATGCGGGCGTCAGCCGCGCAGTCGCGTGTTGAGCACGGCGATGTGCTCCGGGCCGATGCCGCAGCAGCCGCCGATCAGGCTCGCGCCACGCGCCTGCCAGTCCTGGGCGAAGCTCAGGTAGCCGGGCGGATCCAGGTCCGGACGCAGGGGATCGAGGCCGTCGTTGGCGGTGGCCTCTTCCGGCTGGGGCGGGAAGGCGTTGGCATAGGCGCCAAAGGGAATCTCGATCCCCGCCGCGGCGAAGGTCGCCCGCGCGGTATCCAGCGCCGCGGCCATCACCTCGGGCTGGCTGCAATTGAACAGCAGCGCTCCGGCGCCCAGCCCCACCGCCAGCTGCGCGGCCGCGGCCACCGGCTCGCCGGATCTCAGTCGTGGGATCTCGTCGACGTCTTCGTCCTTCAGGGTGAAGGACAGCCACAGCGGCTTGCCATCCCCGGGCAGCCCGGCGGCGATGGCACGCACCTCGGCCAGGGAACTCTGGGTTTCCGCCAGCCAGAGATCGACATGGGGCGCCAGGCCGCGGATCAGCGGCTGCAGCACCTCGTCCACCCGCGCCGGCTCGAACAGATCGGGGCGATAGGAGCCGAACAGCGGCGGCAGCGAACCCGCCACCCGCACCGGCTGACCACTGGCCAACACCGCCTGCCGCGCCAGCTGACCGGCCCGCGCAGCCAGGGCCTCGCCTTCGGCGGCGAAGCGCTCCTCGCCGATATGGAAGGGCACCACCGCATAGCTGTTGCTGGTGATCACCTGGGCACCGGCCTCGATATAGGCCCGATGCACCGCCTCCACCTGCTCCGGCGCCTCGCTCAGGGCCAGGGCCGACCACTCCGGCTGACGAAAGGGCGCGCCACGGCGCTGCAGTTCGCGGCCCATGCCACCGTCGAGCAGAACTAGATTCATGTTGGCCATATAGCTATTTCACTTTTCCTTATAACCAAAACAGAGTTCAATATCGGTTCTCATATCTCTCTAATACCAGGCCCTCTTTCCCTTTGCAAAGGACGCCCCATGAGAACCGCTCTGCTATCGGCCCTCGGCCTGACCCTGGCGCTGGTCGCCACCTCGGCCTCGGCCGGTACCACCCTGGACCGCATCAAGGCCAAGGGCGAGCTGGTCAATGTGCTCATGGAGAGCTATCCGCCCTTCTCCCAGCTCAATGCCCAGAATCAGCTGGAAGGCTTCGACGTGGACGTGGCCAAGGCGGTGGCCGACAAGCTCGGCGTCAAGCTGCGCCTGGAAACCCCTTCCTGGGACGTGATCGCCGCCGGTCGCTGGAGCGGTCGCTACGACGTCTGCATCTGCTCCATGACGCCGAGCCAGGCGCGCGCCCAGGTGTTCGATTTCCCGGTCAACTACTACGCCTCGCCAGCGGTGATCGTGGTCAACGCCGGTGACGACCGCATCCACGGTGCCAAGGACCTCTCCGGCAAGAAGGTCGGCGTCACCAGCGCCTCCTCCTACGAAAGCTATCTGAACAAGGACCTGACCATCGAAGGCCAGGAAGACCAGCCGCTGAGCTACCCCTTCGACCAGGTGCAGGTGGTGCCCTTCCCCGACGACAACGTCGCCTTCCAGGACCTGGGCCTGGGCGCCGGCAAACGCCTGGACGCGGTGCTGACCAACCTGGTGACCGCCCAGCCGCGCCTGGCCCAGGACAGCAAGTTCAAGCTGGCAGGCGCACCGCTCTATGCCGAGCCCAACGCCGTGGCCATCGAGAAGGGTGATGCGGAATTCGCCGCCAAGCTGCGCGAGATCATCGAGGGGCTGCGCCAGGACGGCACCCTGAAACGGATCTCCGACAAGTGGATCGGTGCCGACATCAGCCAATGAGTCAGTTACCGCCCCCGGTCGAATCGCGTCCGCTGCTGAGCTTTCGTACCCGTGTCTGGCTGACCTGGCTGGCGCTGCTGGCCGGGGGCGTGGTCTTCGTGCTCGGCTTCGACCTCAAGTTCGCCAGCGTCTGGCCGCGCCTGCCCAACCTGGTGGGCTGGCGCCTGGGTCCCAACGGCTTCCTGCAGGGCGCGGCCCTAACGCTGTTCCTCAGCCTCAGCTCCATCCTGGTGTCGGTGCTGCTGGGCTTCGCCGCGGCCCTGGGGCGGCTGTCGTCCAGTGCCCTGGCCTATGGCGTGGCCACCTTCTACGCCTCCTTCTTTCGCGGCACCCCGCTGCTGATCCAGATCCTGCTGATCTACCTGGGCCTGCCGCAGATCGGCGTGGTGCCCGGCGCCATCAGCGCCGGCATCCTCGCCCTGTCGCTGAACTATGGCGCCTACCTCAGCGAGATCTTTCGCGCCGGTCTGCTCGGCGTCCCCGCCGGTCAGCGCGAGGCGGCCCGGGCGCTGGGCCTGTCGCCGCGGGTGATCTTCTGGCGCGTCACCCTGCCCCAGGCCATGCGCAGCATCATCCCGCCCACCACCAGCCAGTTCATCTCCATGCTCAAGGACTCCTCCCTGGTCTCGGTAATGGGTGTCTGGGAGGTGATGTTCCTCGCCCAGTCCTATGGCCGCTCCAGCTATCGCTATCTGGAAATGCTGACCACCGCGGCGGTGCTCTACTGGCTGATGTCCCTGGCCATGGAATTCATGCAGTCGCGCCTTGAGCGGCATTACGGGAAGGCGTATCGGGGGCGTTAGCGAGGCTAGGCCGGGCCGAGGTAAACGACCGACGCCCGATCACTCCCCACTACCGAAGTAACCGGAATGAAAGTGGATTGGCATGGTGCCGAGCTGAATCGCGCCACCGTCATTGATCGGCACTATAGGCACACGCAGAACGTTCGCCGCTTCATGATCGCGGCCTGTGGCGAGGCCTTCCGCTTTGATCGCGACCTCAAGGCGTGGATCCGCAGTGAAGTACCCAAGACCCTGGGCGATGTGATGGATGAACGGCAACGTCGGCAGCGCGCTCGATAGAATCTTCTCGCCTCTAATCAATCGCTGATCCTTGCCATTGGTAAGCAGAACCGGAGGTCACATGACTGATACGGACACTACTACCCAAAAGCTGGCCCGCTTTGAAACGGCGCGCTTTGGTCTGGAAGCGCTGATGGCCAACTGTTCGCGGTTGATCCAGGCAGAAGAGGCAAAACCAGAGCGGGATCAGGCCTGTATCGATCAATTGAAGGTCAGGCGTCGCGAATACCGCAGACTTCGTAACGATCTGGATTTCGACGATCGAAGGCAGATCGAGGACGCCATAGCCACCTATGGCCCCCAGGCAAAAGCCGCTCTTCGGCAGACAGAGAGATCGGATTCTGGTGCAAGCCGATTGACTGGGCGCCAACCGGGATGAATGCCGATCGTGTTTGATGACGTCGGCGTGGGAAAAGCGGCTCTTCAAAGGATCGCACCTGGTAAAGGAGGATTGATCCTTTGAAATCGCAGCTGAGGCAGCAGGATCCAGCGGCTTACTTGAGATCGGTCGTCAGCTCCGGCGTACCGAAGCTGACGAGCCTGCCATTGGAACGCTCGAAATAGCCCTGCCAGAAACGTTCGAGACTCTGCAGTACCTTGCCTGAACGATAGGCGCCCTTGGCATCGTCGCCGATCAGCCCCGCACCCATGACATAAACCCGGGCGCCGTGCAGTTCGGCGAACAGCGCCTTCTTCTCTACCTTGGCCAGCTCGGCTGCGGGGTCGATTCCACGAATGCGGTTGGCTTGATAGAAGCTGCCGAAGTCGCTGTTTTCCAGCATGTCGGATACCAGCAGGATGACTTGATCCTCGCTGGGCTCCTGGCCTAGGTCTTCACCAATTTTCTTGAGGCTGGCGAAGATTTCACTGCGCGAAATCTCCTCGTTCGGCTTGCCGAAACTCTCGACGAATTGCTTGCCGAACGTCTTTTGAAAGAAGCCAGCCTGCTGTTGCAGACAGGTATCGAGCTTCTTGAGACTGGCGTTGCCAATATGGTTACGCACCTTGCCAACCAACGGCTTTTCCAGGATGCCGGCGAACTGCAACTTCATGTAGTTGTTCTGCAACAAAGCCGAAAATTGATAGAGCTTGATGCTGTCGCCTGGCTGCAGGTATCTCAGGGTGTGCTCCCAGGCACTGCTTTTCAGCGCCTGGGGCATATTGACCGTTTCATCGATGACCACCGTCAACGCTCGCCCTGACGCGGCTGGCTGTTCGCTGGCCAATTGCGCATAGCGGTAACAGCTCGGCAGGTCGTTACGTTCAGCCGCCATTGCCGCAGGCGCCAACAACAGGCCAGCGATTGCCAGGGTTACGGTCAGACGCATCTCAGGCACCCTCTTTCTTGGCGCGCTTTATCGCCATCTGCACTTTCTGCTTGCTCAGCAGCGCGGCGCTGTCGATACCCAGCTCTTCGCCGATGGCGGTCAGTTCTTCGGGGGAATAGACCGTGAGGTCACCCAGGTTGGCGATCAAGGCGTTCTGATCCAACGCAGCTGCGGGTACCGGTGCTGGTGCTGGTGCTGGTGCTGGTGCTGGTGCTGGTGCTTCAACGGTCGCACTCGACGAGCGCTCAGGCGTTAAGGTTTCAGCACTGGCCGCCGCGTTGTTGAGCGCAGCCAGTTCACGCTGCAACGCCTGCTTTTTCTTGGCGGTATCGAGTGCCTCACGCATCTCTTCCAGCTCGCTGGCGGCGTCATGCGCTTTTTTCTGGCGCTGACTTTCGCTGTTCTGCCGCTCTTTCTCGTTGGCATAGAGCGCAAAGCTCCGGCGCGGCCCACGGTCAGCACTACCGCCTAGAGAATGCCGGTGCTCGATCCGCTCTTGCAGACTGCTGAGCTTGGCCTCGGCATCTCGGGCGACTCGATCACGCTGACTCTGCTGATAGGCCGCGAATTCGCTGGCACTGCTGAAGCCGGAGATATAGCCCGCTGCTTCCCGTGATTGGGTGCCGGCGAACGAACGGAAGACGCCGATCAGGATGCCGATGATCTGCACGCCGATGAAAATGACCGACAGGATGAAGAAGGTGAGTTTGTAGGCGAAGATCCGATCGCCAGCGACCTCACTGGCCGCACGCTGGTCAGCCGCCTGACCATCGGCAGTGGCTTCGCTGGGCAACTGGAAAGGCGAGGCGTCTGGGGTAAGCGCCGAATTGCTGGCCGACGCATAGGGTGAACCGTTTACCTGCTGTGTTTCCAATTCGTTGATGGTGGACGCCCGGATGAAATAGGCACCGATGGCCAGCGTCAGAATAAGCGCGGTGGCAATGACCGTGGTCCACCAGGTTGGGGAGACCGTGGCGTTATGCTTTACCCGGTTGATGATATGCAGGTACTTGGGCTCTCTATCATCGAGGCCGGTACGGTCCAGATCGACGCCGGCATCCGCCTGAAGATCCTTGGCATTGTTGTTGCGCCTGGCCTGACGATGCCATTCGCGGGCTTTGCGGATAAGGCCGTTGCGGTGAATCTCGGCGCCCATGAGGTGGGTAGCGGGAACCAGAATGGTACCAATCAGCAGGGAGATGACGATGGCCGAGAATTCCGCCTGATTGGCGGAGATGTTGTTGGCGATGAAAGGCGCCAGTACCAGGGCGAAGATGAACGCCTCGAGGATCACCAGAAAGATGCTGCCGATCCACAGGGGCAATCCCGTCGGTTTGCGACCGCGCTCTTCCACCTTGTTCAGGTAGTTGGCGCACTTGTCGTAAAAGGCTGCGTCCTTGTTCACACGCTCGTAATAGCGGTGATATTTCGCGCACAGTTCGCGTTCAGCCTTGTACCAGGCTGTCCCGCCCTCTTCGCGATCCTGCATGAGATCGCGTTTGGAGGCTTTGGCAATGAAGCCCATGACCGGAAAGCTGACGCCTAGATTGAGGAAGAAGTACTTGACCTCTTCCCACCAGCGGATGATTACCACGACCAGGACCAGCAGACTGATCAGTGGCCAGATCGCGTAGCGATAAGCCGCCAGCGCTGTCGTCAATGTCTCGAAAAGTTCCATGTTTCGTCCCCGGAATCAGCCGCGCACAGGCGCATAAGTCGCTATGTAAGGTTTGGTGCCATTGTCGTAGAACAGGTCGCCGTCGATACTTTTGTCGCCGGTCTTTTTAATCACTACATCAATACAACTTACCGGTGCCTGCTCGGGTTTTTCCAGGAAGACCCGGTAGAGAATGGCGTCTTCACCTTCATAGGTATTGGCGATGGCCGTGTAGGCATCGCTGGGTCCGCCTTTGTTTTTTTCGTAATTCTGGGTGACGAAGACTTTCGGATCCTTCACCAGCGCTGCGTTATCACGCAGCACGGCAACCGGCGACAGGGTTACCAGATGGCCATTGACCAGACCCGCCCAGGCACGCCCGTTCATGCCTGGCAGGTATTCGCGCGTGGCGTGGTCAGACAGCGCAGCGCCTGTGGCGAAGCTTTTGACTTCACCGCTGATGCGCGGGGCGTCCTGCTGACAGCTGCTCATGGGTACCTGGGCGTAGGCACTGGAGATCAACGCGAATCCACCGCTTTTCGGACGCAGGGCCTGACCGAGCTTCCAGGCACCGCTATCAACCGGCTGACCGCCGAAGTCGATTTTTGCCAGGCTCTGCTTCGTCTGCCGAGGCGCCTCGGCATCAGCCGTCTTGGTCGCGTTCGACGAAGTCGTGGCAACAACCGGTTTTTTACCCTCGGGTTTGGCTACAGCTTCCGTGGCGGTGCCATGGGCCAGATACTTGGCGTTGTTCTTTTCCGCGTTGATGCGCTTGACCAGCATCGCCTTGTCGTTCAACTCAACGATCTCGACGCGACGATTCTTGCCGCGCTCGAGTGGATCGCTGTTGTCGGCAATGGGGCGTGAGGCGCCGGCGCCCTGGAAGTACATGCGATCTCGCGAAATGCCCTGCTCGACCAGAATGCTCGCCACCGCACGCGCCCGCTGCTCCGACAATGCCTGATTGATGGCCGGTGTGCCGGTAGCGTCGGTATGGCCAACGATAAGAATGGGCGTGGCTTCCTTGCCTACATAGGCACTGGCCAACTTGCCGATCTTGCGGCGACCTTCGTCGTTGAGCTGGGCGCTCCCTATCGGGAACATGCCTTCATCGGCGATCTGGGCCACCAGACCCGCCTCTTGGGGCGCGGCCGAAGGTGTAGCAGCGGCGGTCTGCAACGTTTCCACCTGAAGCGGGATCTTCTCCTGCTCGGCGATCTGCTTGAGTCGCTCAAGACGATCCTTGTAGGCCAGGGCGGCGCCACAGCCAACCGAGGCGCCGACCACGGCCCCGGCGATCAGCGTTGCCCCATCGCCCTTGGCCAATGCAGCAGCGGCGACCCCGGTAGCGGCACCGAGAAAACCGCCGGCCAGGCAGTTGACGGTGCGACTTTGGCCGCTAGAAAAATTATCGACGGTGGCGCAGCCGGTGACGCCCAAGGAAATGGCTACGGCCAGCGCAGCAAGGCGTACTGGCCGGGAAGGAAGCAAAGAAGCCTGACTCACGTAAGTGACTCCTGGTTACTGGAGATAACGGATAACCAGGATGAAACGACCTATGATGTTTCATCCATGAAAACGGCGGGTGCTCTATCTAGCAGGATAGAAGCCTGGATTATATCCCGATATCGGGGATGGCAAGTGAAGCAGAAGTAGGCTCAATTGCAATGACAGCCAAACTTGGGTCAGCCTAATAATCTCACGGCAATATCATAACTAACGTTATTGCCAGCATAACTACTCCATCCAGGCTTCCCGCAGCCTGGCCAGCGCCTCGACGATCCGTGCCTCCGGCACCGCCGCGAAGCCCAGCACCAGTCCGGCGCGGGCGTCGGGCGGGGTCGGGCCCTCGGGCAGCCAGTAGCGCGACAGCGCATTGAGTTCCACCCCGACCGCGGCCGCCCGGGTCACCAGCTCGGCTTCGCGGGCCAGGTGGGTGACCGGCAGGCACAGATGCAGGCCGGCCACCGGGACGCCCGGCGGGGCGCAGCCGGCAACCGCTGGCCAGCCGGCCAGCAGGGCATCGCGGCGATTGCGCGCGGCCCGTCGCATGCGGCGGATATGGCGCTGGAAGTGGCCCTGTTCGATGAAATCGGCCATGACCGTCTGGGTGGCGCTGTCGAGATGGCGGATGCCGGCCCGTTGCAGCTCCAACAGCGCCGGCAGCAGCGCGGGCGGGGCCACCAGATAGCCCAGGCGCAGGCCGGGAAAGGCGATCTTGGAGAAGGTGCCGACATAGAGCACCCGGCCGTGACGATCCAGCGCGGCCAGGGGTGCCAGTGGCGCGCCCTGGTAGCGGTATTCGCCGTCGTAGTCGTCCTCGACAATCCAGCCGTCGGCCTGCTGCGCCCAGTCCAGCAGCGCCAGGCGGCGCGGCAGGGACAGTACCGCGCCGGTGGGATACTGGTGCGACGGGGTGACATAGACCAGCCGGCAGTCCGGCAGCCCTGCCAGCTGCTCCACCACCAGCCCGGCCCCATCCACCGCGACTCCCTGCAATCGCGCCCCGCCACTCTGCAAGGCCAGGCCCGCGGCGCGATAGCCAGGATCCTCCATGGCCGCCCGGGCTCCGGGCGCCAGCAGCAACCGGGCGCAGAGTTCGATGGCCTGCTGGGCGCCGCTGGTGATGAGGATCTGCTCGGGTGCGCAGACCAGGCCCCGCGCCTGGCGCAGGTAGGCGCTCAGCAAGCGCCGCAGGCGTAGTTCGCCGCCGGGTTCGCGATAGCCGAGCAGGGCCGGCTCGGGCTGGCGCCAGAAACGCTGCTGCAGCCGCGCCCAGGTGGCGAAGGGAAACAGATCCACCGCAGGCAGACCGACGCGAAAGGCGCACGGCGCGCCGGGTGGCACGCTGGCTGGAGGCGCAGGCGTGGCCCTAACCGTGGCATCGGGAGCGGTCAGGGCCTGGGTCACGGGCACGACATAGGTACCGTCGCCCGGGCGGCTGTCGAGAAAGCCCTCGGCCAGCAGCTGCTCGTAGGCCGCGGTTACGGTATTGCGCGACACGCCCAGCAGCCGCGCCAGTTCGCGACTGGCCGGCAGGCGCACCCCGGCGGCCAGCTCACCAGTCAGGATCCGCCCCCGCAAGCCCTGGTAAAGCTGGCGCGCCAAGCCCTGTCCGGGCTCCAGCAACAGCCCCGACGGATCGAATCCCAGCATGGATTGGCACCCTGAAAGTTGCAGGAATTGGCTCTTACAGGGAGCCAAAGCCGACCTTAGCATGGCGAGACGTTGCTGGAGCCTTGCCATGTACCCCAACCCCGCCTTCTGTCTCGAAGACCTGCCCAGGCTGCACCAGCATCTGCGCGATCATGCCCTGGCGCTACTCATCAGCCAGACCGATGCCGGTCCGCTGGTCAGCCATCTGCCGCTCTGGCTGGCGCCCGACGAGGGTCCCTGTGGCACCCTCTACGGCCATCTGGCGCGCAGCAATCCCCAGGCCCAGGCCCAGGCGCTGGTCGAGGCAGGCCCGGTGCTGGCGGTGTTTCAGGGCCCCCAGGCCTATGTCAGCCCGGCCTTCTATCCCGGCAAGGCCGAACATGGCCGGGTGGTGCCGACCTGGAACTACCAGGCCGTGCACGCCCGCGGCAGCGTCGAGGTGTTCGATGACCCCGAGCGACTGCTACAGCTGCTGGAACGCCTCACCGACCAGCACGAAGCCGGGCGTGCCCGCCCCTGGCAGGTCGCGGATGCGCCTGCGGATTATGTCCAGGGCATGTTGCGCGCCATCCGCGGCCTGCGCCTGCCGCTGGACAGCCTCCAGGGCATCGCCAAGCTCAGCCAGAATCGCAACGCCGCCGATCGCGAAGGCGTCCGCCAGGGACTGGCCGCCAGCCCGGTACCCGGCGACCAGGCCCTGGCCGCCCTGATCCCCTTTCCCGCCTGACCCTGGAGCCACCCATGACCATCCGCCCCCTGAGCGAAGCCGATCACGTCGTCTGGCACGCGTTGTGGCAGGCCTACCTGGCCTTCTACGAGACCCGGCTGCCGGAAACCACCTATGCCCGCACCTGGCAACGGCTGCTTGACCCCGCCCAGCCCCTGCACGGCGCCCTGGCCTGGGACGGCGAGCGCCCCCTGGGCCTGGTGCATTTCATCTATCACCCGTCCTGCTGGACCGAGGGCGACTACTGCTACCTGCAGGATCTCTATGTCGCTGAAGGCCATCGTGGCAGCGGACTGGGCCGTGCCCTGATCGAGCACGTCTACGCCCGCGCCGCAGCGGACGGCTGCGATCGGGTGCACTGGCTGACCCAGGAGACCAATTACCCGGGACGCCAGCTCTATGATCGCATCGCCACCCGCTCCGGTTTCATCCAGTACCGCCACCTGCTGGGAGACAGACCATGACCCCGCTCGACTGGACCCCGGCCCAACTGCCCCAGCCCCGCTTGCTGCAGGGTCGCCATGTACGCCTGGAACCCCTGAACCCTCAGCGTCACGGCGACGATCTCTGGGAGGCCCTGCACGACCAGGACCCGGCCCTGTGGGACTATCTGCCCTATGGCCCCTTCACCGAGCGGGCGGTCTTCGACAGCTGGCTGGCGGGCCTGGCCCAGGGGCGCGATCCCTTGTTCTACGTTGTGGTGGATCCCCGCCATGGCCGTGCCCTGGGGCAACTCAGCCTGATGAGCATCGTCCCCGAACACGGCAGCATCGAGATCGGCCATGTTGCCTTTGGCGGGCGCCTGCAGCGCACGCCCCTGGCCACCGAAGCCTTCTATCTGCTGATGCAGGAAGCCTTCGCCCTCGGCTATCGGCGCCTGGAGTGGAAGTGCGACGACGCCAATGCCCGCTCGAAGCGCGCGGCCGAGCGGCTGGGCATGCGCCATGAGGGGCTGTTCCGGCAGCACCGGGTGGTCAAGGGCCGCAACCGCGACACCGCCTGGTTCAGCCTGCTGGATCACGAATGGCCCATGGTGGACGCCGGCTTCCGGCGCTGGCTGGCGGCGGAAAATTTCGATGCCGAAGGGCGCCAGCTCAGCGCCCTTGCTGTCACGACTGGCAAATGAGAAGCAATACCAACGGAGCAGGCAAAGCGTTATCCTAGAGAGGTTGCTACCACCAGTCCCCCTTAGCCGTGACCGCCATCCACGTCCTCCTCGTCGACGACCACCGCAAGCTGCGTGAGCCCCTGGCGATCTACCTGCGTCGCCAGGGACTCGAAGCCACCACCGCAGCCGATGCCACGCGGATGAAGGCGTTGCTCGCGCAGCAACGCTTCGACGTCATCGTCCTCGACGTGATGCTGCCGGATGGCGACGGCTTCAGTCTCTGCCGTGAGCTGCGCCAGCGCGACACGACGCCGATCATCCTGCTCACCGCCCGGGGCGAGGTGGACGATCGGGTGCTTGGCCTGGAACAGGGCGCCGACGACTACCTGACCAAGCCGTTCGAACCGCGAGAATTGGTGGCACGGATTCGCACCCTGCATCGTCGCTACCAGGCGACCGCTCCAACCTCTCCGAGCGAGCCTGTGCCGGCGGCAAACTATCGTTTCGCGGGCTGGCACTACGCCGCCGTCAGTCAGCGCCTGCAATACCCGGACGGCAGCACCCGCCGCCTGGGTCAGGCGGAGGCTCGCCTGCTGCTGGCCTTCCTGTGTCAGCCCCAGACCGTGCTGCATCGTGATCTATTGCTGCATCAGGTACAGCCGCCCGATCGCGCACTGGAAGACCGCAGCCTGGATCGCCAGGTCAGTCGGCTACGCCTGCGGTTGGCCGATCCGGCAGGCGAATCGCCACTGCGCACCGTCTGGGGCCGCGGCTATCTGCTGGACTGCCCGGTAGAGGCCCTGGACGGCCCATGATCGCGCCCTGGCGTCGCTGGCTGCAGGGCATCACCCCCCGCCTCTGCCTGCTGTTCTGCGTGGCCTTGCTGCTGGCACACGCGGCCGCGGCGCTGGTCCTGCACCAGACCGGTTCGCTGGTCCATCCGTTGTCCTATGGCCAGGCCCTGGAGCGCCTGGCGGTAGCCCGTACGGCGGTCGAGCGCCTGCCGACGGCGCAGGCGCAAGCCCTGCTGCGGGTGCTGGCCGAGTCACCGGCACAGGTCTGGATAGCCGCG
Organism: Pseudomonas aestiva; assembly: GCF_039908605.1. Taxonomy (NCBI): domain Bacteria; kingdom Pseudomonadati; phylum Pseudomonadota; class Gammaproteobacteria; order Pseudomonadales; family Pseudomonadaceae; genus Pseudomonas; species Pseudomonas aestiva. The sequence goes on from NZ_CP150916.1 coordinate 4,933,325, forward strand.
ACGCCGGAGGTGGCGCCCTTCCCCATGCTCGCGGAGGAACGCCGCCTGACCCGGGATCTGGCGCGGCGTCTGGGACAGGCCGAAGAGGGTCTGGTGATGCAGCTGGAAGGCCTCGCGGGCGCCGCCGCCCGCGCCTCGCCGCTGACCCCAGCCGGCTGGGCACCCCTGCGCTTGCGCAGCAGCGTGCGCCTGCCGGACGGTCGCTGGCTCAATGCCGTGCAGTATCCGGCACGCAGCGACGGCTGGCTGACCGCCCTGGGCTGGTCGCTGCTGCTGGGCGCCCTGCCGGTGCTGCTGCTGGCCTGGCTGCTGATCGGCCAATTGGTACGGCCGCTCCAACGGCTCACCCGCGCCGCGGAGGGACTCAGCCGGGGCGAGCGCAGTCGCCTGGAGGTCCGTCAGGGCCCACGCGAGGCCAGGGAGCTGGCCGCGGCCTTCGAGCTGATGCAGGAACGGCTGCTGCGCCACCTGGATGATCGGGTGCGTATGCTGGCCGCCATCAGCCACGACTTCAACACTCCACTGGCCGCGCTGCGGGTGCAATTGGCCCTGCTGGAGCCCTCGGTCGAGCGCGATGACATGGAAGAAAGCCTGGCCGAACTGGACGCCATGGTGCAGGAAACCCTCGACTTCATCCGTGGCGAGCGCCGGACCGAAATCCATCGGGATGTCGACCTCGTCGCCCTGCTGCAGGAACTGCAGGATCGCTATCAGGCATTGGGCCAGACGGTGACCTGGTCGGGCATCGGCGCGGCACTGCTCCGCGGTCGCCCACTGGCGCTCAAGCGCGCCCTGGGCAATCTGCTCGACAACGCCCTGCAGCACGGTAGCAGCGCCGCACTGGAGCTGTCGTGCCCCGAGCCACAGCTGCTCCGCCTGGACATCCTCGACGACGGCCCTGGCGTGCCCGAGCATCAGTTGGAGCAGGTCTTCGAGCCCTTCTACCGGCCTCCGGGACAGGCGTCCCCCGGCGGCCTGGGCCTGGGTCTCGCCATCGCCCGCGCCTGCATCCTCGCCCATGGCGGGGAGCTGCATCTGCACAATCGCCCGGAAGGCGGCCTCTGCGCCCGGATCCTGTTGCCATCGGCCACCTAGTTCGGGTCGTGCACAACGAAGTCCAACGGCCCTTTGGTTAGGGCAGGCAATGCCGGACTTTGAAGTTTGGATACTCTCAGCTGATCGCGGCCATGGCGGTCCGCCGATGCGGCCGCTCCTACGGTAGCTTCCGTGCCTGTAGGAGCGGCCCATGGCCGCGATAGCCAAAGCCAGAGCAGCGAACCGCTCTGGTCGCGCCAAGACAGTGGTTCCCAAGCTGGCGACACCCTGTAGGATCAGGATCCTGCTACTGGAGGCGAACGCCTGCTCGGCTAGCCCCCTTCTCCCTTTGGGAAAGGGCTGGGGTGAGGGCGCGCCGCACAGCGGACTCCCTGGTGGAAAAGGCTATGCCGTTTTCCACGCTACGGTGCTTGATCGATCAGGATCTGGCTGATGCTGGAGATGAACGCCTGCTCGAATAGCCCCCTCTCCCTCCGGGAGAGGGTTGGGGTGAGGGCGCGCCGCACAGCGGATTTCCCGGTGGAAAAGGCTCCGCCGTTTTCCACGCTACGGTTCCGGCACCCACGCGCGTCCACCCCGGTGCAGGTTCCACGTGGAGCATCTGGCTCCCCTAGAAACTCAAGGTCGCACTCACCCAGAGATGCCGACCGTAGTTCACCGTGCCATAGGTCTCGTCGTCCAGGCGCCGATCGTTCAGATTGCGGATAGCGGCATTGAAGCTCAGGTTGCGCGTTGCCACGAAGCCGCCGCCCACGTCCCAGGTGGTGTAGGCCGGCGCCGCTTCGCCGGTCAGGGTGGCGTCGTGTTCCTCACCGTAGTAATCCAGCGCCGTCCACAGATTGAGCCGGTCCGACAGGGTCCAGTCCAGGCGGACGTTGGCCTTGCGCTCCGGGGTCAGGGCCAGGGGCGCACCCTGGTTGGGGCCACTGCGCTGCTCCGAGTCGAGATAGGTGAAGTTGCCGCCCAGACGCAGGGCCTCGGTAATATCCCAGCCACCGCTGAGCTCCACACCGCGGATCACCGCCTCGTCGACGTTGATGCGATCCATGCGGATGTAGCCGTTCCAGCGCTCGGTGGTGGTGACCGTGGACAGCTTGTCCTGGAAGTCGTTGTAGAACAGCGTCGCCGCCGCCTCCAGATTGCGCCGGTTGGACCAGAGCGCCGCCACCTCGTAGTTGGTGCTGGTTTCCGGCTTGAGATCCGGATTGCCGAGCATGACGAAGCGGTTGCGCCGCAGATAGGCATAACCCGGTGCCACGGCGCGGATTTCCGGTGCCTTGAAACCGCGCGAGACACCGCCCTTGAAGGTCCATTCAGGGGTCGCATGCCAGACCCCGTAGAGCCGCGGACTCCAGTGATTGCCATACAGCTCGTGGTGATCCAGGCGCAGCCCGCCGGTGAGCGCGAAGCTGTCGGTGATGGCCCACTCGTCCTCGGCGAACAGTGCCTGCTGGGTCACCGCGAAGGAATACTGGCGGCGATCGTTCAGCCCCTGGTTCCAATCCTGCACCTCGCCACGGTTGTATTGCAGACCGGTGGTGAGCAGATGGTCGTCCAGGGGCGTCACCAGCTTGGCATCGAACACGGTGTTCTCAACCTGCGGCTTGCGCCCATAGACATCGGTCTGCGCCGGCGTGGCGAGGCCTTCGCGGGAGGTCTCCTCGTGCAGCAGCGACACGTCCGAGCGCAGTCCGCTGTCCCAGTGGCCGGTGTGACTCAGCGACCAGTGATCGCGTTCATTGTCCTGCTGGCGGGTCGCCCAGTTGTCGCTCAGGCCGTCGCCGTTGCGCAAGCGCGTCTGCCCGGCCTCCAGCAGGAATTCATGATTCTCGTTCGGGGTAAAGGCCAGGCGCCCGGTCAGGTCGCGATGGCGCGCCTTGCTGAAGCCCTGGGTCCGCTCGATGTCGTCGTCGGCCTGGCGATCCAGGTAGCGGCCCCACAGCTGCAGGCCGAGCAGTTCGCTGTGCAGCGGTCCGCTGAGAAAGAACTGGCCCTGGCGCGAATTGCCCTGGTCGCGGTGCTGCTGGGCGATGTAGTCGGTGGTCAGGGAGCCGTGCCAGGTAGCGGTGTTCTTCTTGGTGATGATGTTGATCACCCCGCCGATGGCATCGGAGCCGTACAGTGATGACATGGGCCCACGCACCACTTCGATGCGCTCGATGGCCGCGGCTGGCGGGATGAAGCTCTGCTCGTAGCCGCGATTGCCGTTGACCCGCGACTCCCGCGCGCTCTGCCGCTTGCCGTCCACCAGGATCAGGGTGTAGTCCCCCGGCATGCCGCGAATGGAGATGTCGGTCTCGTTGGCCGCGCCGTTGACCACTACCCCCTCGACGTCGCGCAGGGCATCGCCCAGGTCGCGGATCGGGCGCTTGCGCAAGGTCTCGGCGTCGATCACGGTGACTGAAGCGGGAGCGTCCTCCAGACGCTGTTCGAAGCCGGCGGCGGTGACCACCGTGGTGTCGAGATCGGTGATCTCTTCGGCTTGGACCGCCAGGCTGGCGGCGGCCAGGCCGAGCGCCAGCGGCGTAGCGATGAAATATTGCAACCTGGCCATGAGCCATGCCCTCCGGGGAAAGGGCATGGATGGTAATGATTGGCGTTACGGAAATTGGGACAGGTTGGGACAGCGGCACTCACTCGCCGCGGATATAACCCTCCAGATGGCGGATCAGCTCCGCCTGCTGGACGGTGGTGGCCTTGACCAGATCGCCGATGGACAGCAATCCGATCAGCTTGCCGTTGCCCATCACCGGCAGGTGGCGCAGGTGGTGGTCGGTCATCATCTGCATGCAGTCGCCCACGGTCTGCTGCGGCAGCACGATGATGACCGCCTCGGTCATGATCTCGCTGACCGGGGTCGCATAGGAGGAACGTCCCTGCAGGGCCACCTTGCGCGCATAGTCGCGCTCGCTGACGATGCCCACCAGCTCGCCGTCGCGCATCACCGGCAGCGCCCCGACGTTCTTTTCCGCCATCAGCCGCAGGGCGTCGAGCACCCAGGCGTCGGGGGCGATGGTGTAGACGTCCTGCTGGGTCTTCAGGGCGAGCAACTGGGCGACGGTTTTCATTGTGGTTCTCCTGAGGTGAGGCGAGCGTGACCGGAAACGCCTGGCAGGGCCGGTCAGCCGATTACATCAGGCCACCTGAACGCCCTTGTCGCCCGAACGACGTCGATCCCGCCACAGGCGCCATGCCAGGGCCAACAGGAAACCGGCCGTCAGCAACACCACCAGGGTCGGCGCCGGCGCGCTGTCCCAGACCAGGCTCAGCAGCACCCCGCCCAGGGCCGCCGTCACGGCCAGCGCGGTGGCCACCAGCATCATCCAGCCAAAGGAGCGGGTCAGCAGGAAGGCGGTGGCGCCGGGGGCGATCAACAGCGCCACCACTGGCACCATGCCCACCGCCTGCAGGGCGCCGACCACGGTCAGGGCGATCAGGCCGAGCAGGCCGTAGTGCAGCAGCCCTACCCGCAGGCCCAGGGCCCGTGCCTGGGCCGCATCGAAGGCCAGTACCAGCAAGTCGCGCCAGCGACAGGCCAGCGCCAGCACCACCAGACCGGCGATCACCGCCATCTGCGAGAAGGCCTCCGAGGTCACCCCCAGCAGGTCGCCGAGCAGGATGTGGTCCAGGTGCAGCTCGGTAGGCAGCCTGGCGTGCAGCACCAGGCCCAGGCCGAACATGCCGGAAAAGACCACGCCCATCAGACTGTCCTGCTTTACCCGGCTGTGCCGCTTGAGATAGCCGGTGGCCAGGGCGCAGCCCAGTCCTGCGACAAAGGCGCCCGCCACCAGCGGCGCGCCCAGCGCCGACGCCAGCACCAGGCCGGGAAACACCGCGTGGGCGATGGCATCGCCCAGCAGCGCCCAGCCCTTGAGCACCAGAAAGCAGGACAGCAGTGCCGCGGGCACCGCCACCAGCACGGCCATCAGCAGTGCTTGGCGCATGAAGTCGACTTCCAGGGTCAGCCACAGCCAGTCCATCAGCCCGCCTCCGCCGTCTGCCGCGCCCGCCGGCGGTTGGCCAGCAGGCCGTGACGCGGCGCCAGCACGAAGGCCAGCAGGAAGATCAGGGTCTGCAAGACCACCACGCAGCCACCGGTGGCGCCGTCGAGGAAGTAGCTTAAATAGGTGCCCAGCAGCCCGCTGCCGACGCCGATGGCGACGCTGATCAGCACCACCCGGGAGAAGCGGTCGCTGAGCAGATAGGCCGTCGCCCCCGGCGTCACCACCAGGGCGATGACCAGGAAGGCGCCCACCGTCTGCATCGCCGCCACGGTGCTCAGCGCCAGCAGGATGAAGAACAGTAGCTTGTAGCCGGTGGGATTGAGGCCGCAGGCACGCGCCTGGCCCTCGTCGAAGAACACCAGCAGCAGATCGCGCCACTTGAGCAGCAAAACCAGCAGAGAGAGGGTGGCGATGATCAGCAACTGGCGACTGGCCTCGGGGGTGATGGCCAGGATGTTGCCGAAGACGATGGTCTGGATGTCCACCGCGACCGGCGCCAGCGAGACCAGGAACAGCCCGCCGCCAAAGAAGGCGCTGAAGATCAGCCCGATGATGACGTCTTCCTTGAGCCGGGTGTACTGCCGCAGGCCGAGCATGGCCCCGGCCGCCGCGCCACCGGCGAGAAAGGCGCCGAGGGCCAGCGGCAGGCCGAGCAGATAGGCGCCAGCCACGCCGGGTACCACGGCATGGGACAGGGCATCGCCGATCAGCGACCAGCCCTTGAGCATCAGGTAGGCGGAGAGAAAGGCGCACAGTCCGCCCACCAGCGCCGCCGCGCCCAGGGCGTTTCTCATGTAGCCATAGGCCAGGGGTTCCAGCAGCCCTTCCATCAGGCACGCTCCCGGCGCCGCGGCGCAGCCTGGCTCGCCTCGAACAGGCGCAGCGCACCGCCAAAGGTGCGTTCCAGATTTTCCCGGGTAAAGACCTCGGCCGTCGGCCCCTGGGCCAGCACGGTGCGATCGAGCAATACGGTGCGGTCGCAGAAGCGCTCGATGCTGGCCAGGTCATGGGTCGACACCAGCATCGAGCGACCCTCGGCGCGCAGGGCCTGGAGCAATTCGATGATGGCGCGCTCGGAGGTGGCGTCCACCCCGGTGAAGGGTTCGTCCAGCAGGATCACCCGGCTGTCCTGGGCCAGGGCGCGCGCGAGGAAGACCCGCTTCTTCTGGCCGCCGGAGAGTTCGCCGATCTGCCGCTTGCGCAAGTCGGTCAGCCCCACCCGGGCCAGGGCGGCGTCCACCGCCTGATGATCGGCGGCGCGGGCCAGGCGCAGGAAATTCATGCGGCCATAGCGACCCATGAGCACCACGTCTTCCACCCGCACCGGAAAGTCCCAGTCCACGTCTTCGCTCTGGGGGACGTAGGCGACGAGGTTGCGCTTGAGCGCCTGGGCCACCGGCAGGTCATCGACCCGTACCTGGCCAGTGCGCAGGGGTACGAAGCCCATGATCGCCTTGAACAGCGTCGACTTGCCGCTGCCATTGACGCCCACCAGGGCGGTGATGGAGCCGCCGGGCACCACCAGACTGGCGTCGCGCAGGGCGGTGTGGCCATTGCGATAGGTAACGCCGACTCCGTCGAGGGCGATCATGGCGCCAGTCCCTTGACCAGGGTTTCGGTGGTGACCCGCAGCAGGTCGAGATAGGTGGGCACCGGCCCGTGGGCGGCGCTCAGGGAATCCACATAGAGCACCCCGCCGTAGCGCGCGCCGCTCTCCCGTGCCACCTGCTCGGCCGGGGCCGCGGAAACCGTGCTTTCGCTGAACACCGCCGGAATCCGCTCGGCGCGCACCGTCTCGATCACCCGGCGGACCTGCTGCGGGGTGCCCTGGGCATCGGCGTTGATCGGCCAGAGATAGAGCTCCCTGAGCCCCAGGTCGCGCGCGAGGTAGCTGAAGGCGCCCTCACTGGACACCAGCCAGCGTCGCTGTTCGGGAATCCCCTGCAGCTGCTGGCGCAGGGGTTCGAGGGTGGCGGTGATGCGCGTCTTGTAGGCCTCGGCGTTGCGCCGGTAGGTGTCGGCCTGGCCCGGGTCATGCGCCACCAGGGCATCGCGGATATTGTCGACGTAGATCAGCGCTGCCCGGGGCGACATCCAGGCATGGGGATTGGGCTTGCCGGCATAGGGGCCCTGGGCGATGGCGATGGGCTCGACGCCCCGCGAGACCACCGCGCTGGGCACGTCCTTCATGCGGCTGAAGAAGCGCTCGAACCAGAGCTCCAGATTCAGGCCGTTCCACAGCACCAGCTGGGCATCGCGTGTCTTGAGCAGATCGCCCGGGGTAGGCTGGTAGTTGTGGATCTCGGCGCCGGGCTTGGTGATGGATTCCACCCGTGCGGCGTCGCCCGCCACGTTGCGCGCCATGTCGGCGATCACCGTGAAGGTGGTGACCACCTTGAACGGCTCCGCGGCCTGGGCGGCGTTGCCCAGCAGCACTCCCAGCAGACCCGCCAGGGTCCAGCGTCTCGTCTTCTCCAGCATCCGGCCCGCCTCTCGGTGGTTATAGCCTTGGCTAAATTAGATAGCACAACCTATCAGAGGTGCAGGAAGACTTTGTAACCTGGGATGAGAGGAGTCCAGGACAGAGACGAACAGGACAAGACACCTCGCTCGGGACATGGCGGAGGCGCCTATGAGGGCGGTAGAGGCCGAGTGGCGCCTACCTGATCGGCAAGGATCAGTGCGCGGCGTGGACCGTCATGCCGCGAGAGCGCTCGGGCTGGGTCTCCAGCGGGCGACGTTCGGCGTGCCCGTCGAGCAGCTTGTCCAGCAGACCACGCAGGGCGCGTTTCTTGAGATCTTTCAGCATCGCGAATCCTCCCGGGATCGTTATAGCCTTGGCTATATTAAATAGCAGACCCTATCGAGAGGTGTTAGTGCTTTTTCTCAATCAGATAAATAGAGGCGCCCTAAACAGCAGGCGCTAGCGCGCTCGGACGTGCCACAGGCGACGCCTGGTCGCCTTCCGCCACCCGCGCATTCAGGCGGCGCCGGGCTTCCTGCGGCGCCAGGCCGGTCCAGCGCCGGAAGGCCCGACGGAAGTTGCGCAGATCGCCGAAGCCGGTCTGAAAGGCCACCTCGGCCAGGGCCAGGTCAGCCCGACCGAGCAGCGTCAGGGCCCGCTCACGACGCGCTTCGTCGACCAGGGCCTGGTAGCGGGTACCCGCTGCCTCGAGTCGACGCCTTAGCGTACGCTCGCTGAGATTGAGCGGCGCGGCCAGTTGCGCCAGGGTCGGCGGCGCATCCAGCCGCTTGCGGATCTCGCGCTGCAAGCCCTCGACCAGATCCGTTCGCAGCGGATCGTGGCCGGCAGCTGCGTCCAGCAATTCGATCACCTCGGCGGCCACCGCATCGTCGCGGGTGGCGAGGGGCAGGTCCAGCCAGGCGGAGTCGAATTCGATGGCGGTCGTTAGTGCGGCAAAGCGCACCGGGCACTCGAACAAAGCCGGATAGCGCTCGCCATGCGGCGGCGCGGGATAGTCCAGACTCAGCGCCCGCGGCGGCAGTCGGGTCCCGGCCAGATGCCGGGCGACGCTCAGCACGCTGGCCAGCCCCTCCTCCGTGTAGAAGGCGGTCACCGCCGGCTCGTGGAAGCGTGGCGTCAGCACCAGTCGCACCGCCGAGCGCTCCTGCTCCAAGGCATAGTCGAGCATGGCACCGGCCTGCCGCTGATAGTGCAGCCCTAGCTCCAGGGCCGCGCCCAGCGTGGCGCAAGCCTGCATGCCGAGTCCGACCAGGCCGAGCGAGACGCTGGTCTGCCGGGCGCCCACGGCCAGGCCCAGGCCCTCGTCGCCCAGCTGCGCCAGGCAGCGCCTGACCAGCAGATAGCCCTGCCGGTGCGACAACCGAAAGCCTGGTCGCTGCACATCGGCCGCCGTGAACCCCAGGCCGCGGCAAAGTCGCTCGACATCGCCCTGGCGTTCGGCCGCCACCCGCAGCAGCAGCCGCGACACCTGCGGCGGCGCCGAGGCACGGGAAAAGCGCGGATCGATGGGGTCTGGCATGACGACGCTCCACGGACGAGAACCTGCCTGGACGTTAACCCAGTGGCGACCAGGCGGACATCCCCTGGCAACGGCTGTCCGTTTCGGCCCCCCTCGCTGGCCACCGCCACCCTGCCGGGGGCCCTCGACCCGCCGCTAAGGTTGCCTCGACACCCATCCGTGGAGACCCGCATGAACGACGACCTTCCCTACCAGGATTGCGGCGAGCGCATCTGCATCGTCGGCGGCGGCCCCGGCGGCCTGTGCATGGCCCGTGCCCTCAAGCGCCGCGGCCTGGACTACGAGCAGTTCGAGCGCCACAGCGACTTCGGCGGCGTCTGGGACCTGGATAATCCCGGCACCCCCATGTACGAATCCGCCCACTTCATCTCGTCGCGGGACCTCTCGGGCTTTCTCGACTATCCGATGCCCGCCACCTTTCCCGACTATCCGGGCAATCGCCAGATCCTCGACTACCTGCGCGCCTTCGCCCGCACCTTCGGGCTCTACGCCCAGGCCCGCTTCAACACCGCAGTCGAGCGGGTCGACCAGGATACGGACGGCCGCTGGATCGTCACCCTCGACAGCGGTGAACGCCGCCGCTACCGGGCGCTGATCTGCGCCACCGGCTGCAACTGGGACCCCAACCTGCCGGAGATCCCGGGGCACTTCAGCGGCGAGATCCGCCATGCGGTCAGCTACCGGCGTGCGTCGGAATTCCAGGGCAAGCGGGTACTGATCGTCGGCGCCGGCAACTCCGGGGCCGACATCGCCTGTGACGCCGCGGCCAACGCCGGGCGCGCCTTCATCAGCCTGAGGCGCGGCTATCACTTCATCCCCAAGCACCTCTTTGGCGTGCCGGCGGACGTCTTCGACGAACGCGGTCCGCGCCTGCCGCTGTGGCTGGAGCGCCCATTGTTCCAAGGGCTGCTGCGCCTGCTGCAGGGCGACCTGACCCGCTTCGGCCTGCCCAGGCCGGACCATCGCCTGTTCGAGAGCCATCCGCTGCTCAACAGCCAGCTGTTGCACCATCTGCAGCACGGCAACATCCAGGCGCGTCCGGACATCGCCCACTTCGAGGGCGACCAGGTGGTGTTTCGCGATGGCAGCCGGGAGAGTCTCGACCTGGTGCTCTATGCCACCGGCTATCGCTGGAGTTGCCGCTACGCCGCCGACTACTTCACCTGGCAGCACGGCCGGCCGCAGCTCTACCTGTCCATCTTCAGTCGCGAGCACCGCAACCTGTTCGGCATCGGCTACCTGGAGACCAATTCCAGTGCCTACAAGCTGTTCGACCAGGAAGCCCACCTGATCGCCTGCCACCTGGCCGACCAGCTGCAGCGGCCGCACCAGGCGCGCGAATTCCAGGCGCTGATCCAGCAGGACGATCCGGACCTCTCCGGCGGCATCCGCTTCGTCGACTCGCCACGCCACGCCGTCTACCTGGAGGTGCACGCCCTGCAGACCTACCTGCGCCAGCTGCGCCGCCGGCTGGGCTGGAGCGACCTGACCCCGGGCTATTTCGATCCCCTGCGCCAGGCGCCCGAGCCGCTTCCTGCCAGCCTGGCCACCCCGTCCTGAGCGAGCCTGCCCATGAGCGACGTCATCCTGATCACCGGTGCCGCCGGCGGCATCGGTCAATGCCTGGCGCGGCAACTCAGCCGCCGGCCCGTCCAGTTGGTCCTGGTGGACCGCGACGCCAGGGGCCTGGCCGCCCTGCGCGCCGAGCTGGGCGAAGCCACCCTGACCTACGTCGCCGATCTCTGCGACGAAGACCAGCTCGCCGCCCTGATCGACTTTGTACAGCAGCGCTGCGGTCGCCTCGACGCCCTGGTCAACAACGCCGCCATCGTCCGCGTCGGCCCCCTGACCGAACGCAGTCCGGCCAGCATTCGCCAGGAGCTCGACATCAACCTGCTGGCGCCCCTGCTGCTCGCGCGCCTGGCCATCCCCCTGCTCAGGCGCTCGACCAATGGCCGGCTGGTCACCACCGTCTCCCTGGCGGGCATCTTTCCCACCCCGGAGAGCCCCGTCTATTGCGCCAGCAAGTTCGGCCTGCGCGGCGCCATGCTCGCCCTGGCCCAGGATCTCGCGCCCCAGGGCATTCGCGTCTGCTGCGTCCTGCCGTCGGCCACCGACACCCCGATGCTGCGCCGCGAAGCCATCGGGGGCGGCAATGCCCTGCAATTCATGGATCCGCCCCAGTCACCCGAGACGGTGGCGCGGCTGCTGGTCCGGGTGCTGGATCGACCGCGGCTGGAAAGCGCCCCGCGCGCCGGCGAACTCTGGCTGAGCCGGCTGGCGATGCTGGTCCCCAACCTGCTGCCCCGCCTGTTGCCGTTCTTTCAGCGCCGTGGCGAACGCGGTCTGCGTCGCTATCTCAGCGACCTGGAGCAGCGCGGCCTGGCCGAGCGCCACGAGGGCGCCTGGCGCCTGCGCCCGGACGACCGGCCCGACTAGCCCGCCAGCGGAAACAAAAAAAGGGGCCCGAGGGCCCCAAGGGAAATCGAAGTGATCTCAGCCTTCGATTTCGATCAACACCTCGCCCGGATTGACCCGGTCACCCTTGGCCACCCGTACCGCGGTGACGGTGCCGGCGATGGGGGACTGGATCTCGGTTTCCATCTTCATGGCTTCGGTGACCAGCACGCCCTGCCCGGCCTTGACCTGATCACCCTCCTTGACCAGCACCTCGACGATGTTGCCCGGCATGGTGGTGCTGACGTCGCCCGGACGCTCCGCCTGACGGCGTCGTTGGCCGCCCTCGGCGACGAACTCACCGCTGGCTTCGAACACCACCTCTTCCGGCACCCCGTCGATGGACAGGTAGAAGTGCCGCTTGCCCTCGCTCTTGAGGCCGATACCGGTGATGTCCACCTGATAGGTCTCGCCATGCACGTCGACGCTGAACGCGGTCGGCACGCCCTGGCCACCCACCGCGGCCACGCCATCGGCCGACGGCATGGGCAGCAGGGGTTCCGGCACCAGGGTTCCGGCGGCGCGTTCCTCGAGGAACTTGCGCCCGATGTCGGGGAACATGGCGAAGGTCATCACGTCCTCTTCGCTCTTGGCCAGGTCGCCGATCTCGGCACGCAGTCGCGCCAGCTCGGGGCTGAGCAGATCAGCCGGGCGCACTTCGATGACCTCTTCCTGGCCGATGGCCTGCTTGCGCAGCTGCTCGCAGATGGCGCCCGGCGCCTTGCCGTAGCGACCCTGCAGATAGAGCTTCACCTCGTTGGTGATGGTCTTGTAGCGCTCGCCGGCCAGCACGTTGAAGAAGGCCTGGGTGCCGACGATCTGCGAGGTCGGGGTCACCAGGGGCGGGTAGCCCAGGTCCTTGCGTACCCGCGGGATCTCTTCCAGCACCTCGTTCATGCGATTGAGGGCGCCCTGCTCGCGCAACTGGTTGGCGAGGTTGGAGATCATGCCGCCCGGCACCTGGTTGACCTGTACCCGGGTGTCGACCCCGGTGAATTCACTCTCGAACTGGTGGTACTTCTTGCGCACCGCATGGAAGTACAGGCCGATCTCCTGTAGCAGTTCCAGGTTCAGGCCGGTGTCGTAGGGCGTGTCGCGCAGGGCTGCGACCATGGACTCGGTCCCCGGGTGGCTGGTGCCCCAGGCCAGGCTGGAGATCGCCGTGTCGATGCGATCGGCGCCGTTTTCCACCGCCTTGAGCTGGCACATGGCGGCCACCCCGGCGGTGTCGTGGGAGTGCACCACCACGTCCAGGCTCAGGGCCGCCTTGAGCGCCTTGACCAGTTCGCCGGTGGCATAGGGCGTCAGCAGACCGGCCATGTCCTTGATGGCGATGGAGTCTACGCCCAGGTCGGCCATGCGCCGCGCCTGCTCGACGAAGGCCGCCACCGTGTGCACCGGGCTGGTGGTGTAGCAGAGGGTACCCTGGGCATGCTTGCCGCTGGCCTTGACCGCGCGGATGGCGGTTTCCAGGTTACGCACATCGTTCATGGCATCGAAGATGCGGAAGACGTCAGTGCCATTGGCTGCGGCGCGCTCGACGAAGGCCTCGACCACGTCGTCGCTGTAGTGCCGGTAGCCGAGCAGATTCTGGCCGCGCAGCAGCATCTGCAGCCGGGTGTTGGGCAGCGCCTGGCGCAACTGGCGCAGGCGCTCCCAGGGATCTTCCTTGAGGAAGCGCACGCAGGCGTCGAAGGTGGCGCCGCCCCAGACTTCCAGCGACCAGTAGCCGACCTGGTCGAGCTTGGCGCAGATCGGCAGCATGTCTTCGGTGCGCATGCGGGTCGCCAGCAGCGATTGGTGGGCGTCGCGCAGGATGGTGTCGGTGATCTGGATGCTTTTCATTGTTCTGTCGTCCTTACAGACCGGCGTGGGCGGCGATGGCGGCGGCGATGGCGATGGCCAGGTGCGTCGGGTTGCGCTTGATCGAGTACTGGGTCAGCTCCGGATGGCTTTCCACGAAGCTGGTGTTGAAGCGCCCGCTGCGGAATTCCGGATCGCGCAGGATGGCCTGGTAATAGGGTGCGGTGGTCTTCACCCCCTGCACGCGCATGTCGTCCAGCGCGCGCAGGCCGCGGTCCATGGCCTCTTCCCAGGTCAGCGCCCAGACGATCAGCTTGAGGCACATGGAGTCGTAGTAAGGCGGGATCACGTAGCCGGTGTAGATGGCCGTGTCGGTGCGCACCCCCGGTCCGCCCGGTGCGTAGTAGCGGGTGATCTTGCCGAAGCTCGGCAGGAAGTTGTTCTTCGGGTCCTCGGCATTGATGCGGAACTGCAGGGCGAAACCGCGGTGCAGGACGTCTTCCTGGGCGAAGGACAGCGGCAGCCCCGAGGCGATGCGGATCTGTTCGCGCACGATGTCGATGCCGGTGATTTCCTCGGTGATGGTGTGCTCCACCTGCACCCGGGTATTCATCTCCATGAAATACACCTCGCCCTCGGCGAGCAGGAATTCCACGGTACCGGCGTTCTCGTAACCCACCGCCTTGGCCGCGCGTACCGCCAGGTCGCCGATATAGGCGCGCTGCTCGGGGGTCAGCTGAGGGCTGGGCGCGATCTCGATCAGCTTCTGGTTGCGCCGCTGGATGGAGCAGTCACGCTCGAACAGGTGCACGGTATTGCCATGGCTGTCGGCGAGGATCTGCGCCTCGATGTGCTTGGGATTGACGATGCACTTCTCGAGAAACACCTCGGCCGAGCCAAAGGCCTTGGTCGCCTCGGAGATCACCCGTGGATAGGCCTGCTCCAGTTCCTCGCGGGAGTTGCAGCGGCGGATACCGCGACCGCCCCCGCCGGAGGTAGCCTTGAGCATTACCGGGTAACCGATACGATCGCCTTCGCGCAGGGCATCGGCGATGTCCGCCACGTTGCCCTCGGTGCCAGGGGTGCAGGGCACGCCGGCGGCGATCATGCTGCGCCGCGCCTCGGTCTTATCGCCCATGCGGCGGATGACCTCGGCGGACGGTCCGATGAAGCGAATGCCGCGCTGGGCACAGATTTCCGCCAGTTCGGCATTCTCGGAAAGGAAGCCGTAACCGGGATGCAAGGCATCGCAGCCGGTTTCCACGGCAAGGTTCACAAGCTTGCGCGGATTGAGATAACCCTCCAGCGGATCGCTGCCGATCCCATGGGCTTCGTCGGCACGTTTCACGTGGAGCGCTTGGCGATCGGCGTCGGAGTAGACCGCTACCGAGCGAATGCCCATCTCGGCACAGGCACGCACGATGCGCACGGCGATCTCGCCCCGATTGGCGATAAGTATCTTCTTGATCACACCTGGCTCCTTGTCTGCTGCAGCGTGCAGCCGCTTGTTATTGCCGGTGACCTGAAGCTACGCCAGGGCTTCTCTTATGGAAAATAAATAATTGTTGGATACTCCATAAGTCATTCCTTATGGATCTCGCCGATGCCTATGCGCAAGCCATTGATGCGACTCACCTTTCGCCAGTTGCAGGTGTTCGAGGCCGTCTGCGAGGCCCGCTCCTACAGCCGGGCGGCCGACATCATGGCGCTGACCCAGCCGGCGGTGAGCCTGCAGGTGCGTCAGCTCGAAGAGGTGGTGGGTGCGCCGCTGTTCAACTACCTCAATCGCACTCTCTACCTCACCGAGGCCGGCGAGGCCCTGCGCCAGACCGGTCGCGATCTCTTCGCCCGGCTGGGCAGCCTGGACATGCAGCTGTCGAATCTGCGCGGCGCCCTGCACGGCCAGCTGCGCCTGGGAGTGGAAAGCAGTGCCCAGTACCTGGCGCCGCACCTGTTCAGCCAGTTCCGCAGCAGCCATCCCCAGGTCGACCTGGCGCTGACCGTGGGCAACCATGCCCGGGTGCTGCGTCGATTGACGGAGAATCGCGAAGACGTGGCGCTGATGTCCGGGGTGCCGAGCAACGCGGACCTGGATTTTCTGCCACTGCTGGACAATGCCATCGTCGCCGTGGCGCGTCCCGGCCATGCCCTGGCCGAGCGCAGCGGCCTCAGCCTGCGCGACCTGACGGCCTATCCGCTGCTGGTGCGCGAGGTCGGTTCAGGCACGCGCCAGGCCTGCGAGGACTATCTCAAGCAGAAGCGCGCACACTTCGCCGAACAGCTGGAGATCGGCGCCTTCGAAGCGCAACGCGAAGCGGTCCGCGCCGGACTCGGCCTGGCCCTGCTGCCGCGCCAGGCCATTCGCAGCGATCTCGCCGCCGGCAGCCTGGTCGAGCTGGACGTCGCCGAGCTGCCGTTGCGCCGTTCCTGGTGCGTGGTCCAGGTACGCAGCAAGCCGCTGTCGCCAGTGGCCCAGGCCTTCGTCGACTATCTGCGCGGCCAGCGCAGCCTGATCAATGCGTTAGGTATTGCCCTGGAGCCTGCTGCCGGCGCTGGGCCTGGCGCTCGTCCAGCAGCTGATTGAGAAACAGCAGTTCATCGAGTTCCACGGCAAGCCGCTGTTCCTCGGCTCGGGCCTCGATGGCCCGGCGGAATTTCATCCGCCGTTGATCCTGTAGCTTTCTGCGAGTCTTGCTGTCGAGACGAACGCTGGATTGCTGGATGAGAGCGGTCATGCCAATTCCTCCGGGCTGGGATCGGAATGGGCAGCTTCACCCTAACAGGTGACGGTTTGGCGACAGCGAGACGACTATTGGGTGTCGCTGTGCTTGGTCGACTTCGACGACAGCCGCAGACTGCGCAGGCTGCGCTTCACGCTCTTGAGATGCTCGACCAGCGCCGGACCCCGCGACATGGCCACGCCCATGGCCAGCACATCGATCACCACCAGGTGGGCGATGCGCGAGGTCAGGGGCACATAGATGTCGGTGTCTTCGTGCACGTCGATGGCGATGTTGACCGTCGACAGGTCGGCCAGCGGCGTCTGTCCCGGGCAGATGGTGATCAGCGCGGCGCCGTTGTCACGAACCAGATTGGCGGTGATCAGCAGGTCCTTGGAACGCCCCGACTGGGAGATGCAGATGGCGGCGTCGGACGGTGTCAGGGTCGCCGCCGACATGGCCTGCATGTGCGGATCGGAATAGGCGGTGGCGCTGAGCTGCAGGCGAAAGAACTTGTGCTGGGCGTCGTTGGCCACCGAACCCGAGGCGCCGAAGCCGTAGAACATCACCCGCTGGGCCTTGGCGATCGCCTCGATGGCCGTTTCCAGCGCCCGCATGTCCAGGCGCTCGCGCACGTCCATGAGGGTATGCAGGGTGGTGTCGAAGATCTTCAGGCTGAAGTCTTCCACCGCGTCGTTCTCGTGGATGGCGAACTGGCCGAAACTGGCCCCCGCCGCCAGGCTCTGCGCCAGGCGCAGCTTGAGATCCTGGAAGCCATCGCAACCGATGGCCCGGCAGAAACGCACGATGGTGGGCTCGCTCACGCCGACGTTGTGGGCGAGGTCGGCCATGGAGCTGTGCATGACGGCAGCCGGATCCACCATGACCTGCTCGGCGACCTTGAGCTCCGACTTGCGCAGCAGGTGGCGGGATTGAGCAATGTGTTGCATGAGGTTCACAGGCGTATCTCGTCTAGCGGGCGGATGTAGTGCGTCGCACTTATACTACATAACGATCGCCAAGGCTCTTGGTCATTACGATTCAGCAGGGTCTTTTTCGCCCTCCCGCCAGCACTTGGTAGTCGCCCGGACAGGCGACTACCTGAGCCGGAGCAGCTTTTGAAACGCTCTGCGCAAGGCCTTGCGCAGATTCCCGAGCAGTGGCGCACAGTAGTCCGGCCCCGTCTTGTAGTCCTTTTACAAGTCACTGATCAGAAAGGATTTTTCGGTTATGGCACGGCCCTTGTTAAGACCTGGTACCCGGGCCATGAAGCCCTATCACCAGGCAAGGAGAGCACCATGCCAACCCCCGCGTATCTGTCCCTCGAAGGCACCAAGCAAGGCCTGATCACCGCCAGCACCTTTACCGAAGACTCGGTCGGCAACATCTTCCAGGAAGGCCACGAAGACCAGATCCTGGTCCAGGCCTTCAATCACCAGGTGATCATTCCCCGCGATCCCCAGTCGGGTCAGCCCACCGGCCAGCGCGTGCACAAGCCGCTGATGATCACCAAGGTCTTCGACAAGGCCTCGCCGCTGATCTTCAATGCCCTCACCTCCGGCGAACGCCTCGGCAAGTGCCGCCTGGAGTGGTACCGCACCTCGGCCACCGGCACCCAGGAGCACTACTTCACCATCGAGCTGGAGGACGCCATCATCGTCGATGTCCAGTCGCGCATGCCCAACTGCCAGGACCCGAGCATGGCGCACTTCACCCACCTGGAAGACGTCTACTTCACCTACCGCAAGATCGTCTGGACCCACGAGGTCTCCGGCACCTCCGGTTCCGATGACTGGCGCTCGCCGATCGCCGCCTGACGCGCCGCTCCCAAGCCTTCCCCTGATCCCCGGCCAGCCCTGCTGGCCGGGGGTTCGGCTGCCCCGCGCCACCCGCCTCGCCTCCCATCCGTCCGGTTTGGCGCTCCTTCTACCGCATCGGTAGAATGCGGCGATGAATGACGACATCTCCCTGCTGCTCAATTCCCTCAACGATGCCCAGCGTCAGGCCGTGGCCGCGCCCCTGGGTCGCCAACTGGTCCTGGCCGGTGCCGGCTCGGGCAAGACCCGGGTGCTGGTGCACCGCATCGCCTGGCTGATCCAGGTCGAGCGCGCCTCGCCGCACTCCATCCTCTCGGTGACCTTCACCAACAAGGCCGCCGCCGAGATGCGCCACCGCATCGAGCAATTGCTCGGCATGAGTCCCCAGGGCATGTGGGTCGGCACCTTCCACGGCCTCGCGCACCGCCTGCTGCGGGCCCACTGGCAGGAAGCGGGGCTGTCGCAGAATTTCCAGATCCTCGACAGCGACGACCAGCAGCGCATCGTCAAGCGGGTGATCCGCGAGCTGGGCCTCGACGAGCAGCGCTGGCCGGCACGCCAGGCGCAGTGGTTCATCAACGGCCAGAAGGACGAAGGCCTGCGGCCGCAGCATATCCAGGCCGCCGGCGACCTCTTCCTCAGCACCATGCGCAGCATCTACGAAGCCTACGAGGCGGCCTGCGCCCGTGCTGGAGTGATCGACTTCTCCGAGCTGCTGCTGCGCGCCCTGGATCTGTGGCGCAACAATCCCAGCCTGCTGGAACACTACCAGCGGCGCTTCCAGCATCTCCTGGTCGACGAATTCCAGGATACCAACGCCGTCCAGTACGCCTGGCTCAAGCACCTCGCCCAGAACGGCGCCAGCCTCATGGTGGTGGGCGACGACGACCAGTCCATCTATGGCTGGCGCGGCGCCAAGATCGAGAACATCCAGCAGTTCAACGAGGACTTCTCGGCCGAGATCATCCGCCTGGAGCAGAACTACCGCTCCACCGATACCATTCTCAAGGCCGCCAACGGCCTGATCGCCCACAACTTCGGCCGTCTCGGCAAGGAACTGTGGACCGACACCGGCGAAGGCGAGGCGATCACCCTCTATGCCGGCTTCAACGAGCACGACGAAGCCCGCTACATCGTCGAAACCATCGAGAGCGAGTTCAAGAAGGGCAACCGGCGCAGCGAGATGGCCATCCTCTACCGCTCCAACGCCCAGTCGCGGGTGCTGGAAGAGGCGCTGCTGCGCGAGAAGATCCCCTATCGCATCTATGGCGGTCTGAGATTCTTCGAGCGCGCCGAGATCAAGAACGCCATGGCCTACCTGCGGCTGATCCAGCATCGCCACGACGACGCGGCTCTGGAGCGGGTAATCAACGTGCCGCCGCGGGGCATCGGCGAGAAGACCGTGGAGGCGCTGCGCAGCGCGGCCCGGGCGCAGAACACCTCACTGTGGCAGGCGCTGCACGACCTGGTCGGCGCCCGCGCGGTGTCGGGTCGCGCCGCCTCGGCGCTCAACGTCTTCGTCGAGCTGGTCGATACCCTGGCCCTCAAGGCCGAGGACCTGTCCCTGCACAACCTGGTGCAGCAGATCATCGAGCAGACCGGCCTGGTCACCTTCCACAAGGAAGAAAAGGGCGAGAAAGGCCAGGCACGGGTGGAAAACCTGGAAGAACTGGTCAGCGCCGCGCGTTCCTTCGATTTCAGCGGTGACGAGGAGATGACGCCCCTGGCGGCTTTCCTCGACCACGCGGCCCTGGAATCCGGGGACACCCAGGCCGACAGCCACGAAGACAGCGTCCAGCTGATGACCCTGCACAGCGCCAAGGGCCTGGAATTCCCCCTGGTGTTCCTCGCCGGCATGGAGGAAGGGCTGTTTCCGCACAAGATGAGCCTGGAGGAACCCGGCCGTCTGGAAGAGGAACGTCGCCTGGCCTATGTGGGTATCACCCGCGCCATGCGCCGCCTGGTGATGAGCTATGCGGAGACCCGCCGTCTCTACGGCAGCGAGACCTACAACAAGGTGTCGCGCTTCGTCCGCGAGGTACCGGACGGCCTGATCCAGGAGGTGCGCCTGTCCAATGCGGTCAAGCAGCCCTTCGCCGGTAGTCGTCCCAACCTCTTCGCCCAGGCACCGGTGCCGGAAACCACCTTCAGCCTCGGTCAGCCGGTGCGTCATGCGCTGTTCGGCGAAGGCGTCATCCTCAACTACGAGGGCTCCGGCGCCCATGCCCGGGTGCAGGTGAACTTCAAGTCCGAAGGCAGCAAGTGGCTGATGGTGAGCTACGCCAAGCTCGAACCCCTCTAGCGATGACCACCTCCTGGCTGTTCTGGGCGCTCTTGGCGGCGGCCTTCGCCGCCCTGACCGCCATCTTCGGCAAGCTGGGCGTGGAACACGTCAACGCCGATTTCGCCACCCTGCTGCGCACCCTGGTGGTCGTGGTGGTCCTGGCGGCCATCGTCCTGGCCACCGGGCAGGCGCAACCCCTGGCCAGCATCGCCGGGCGCAGCTATCTGTTCCTGCTGCTCTCGGGCGTGGCCACCGGCCTGTCCTGGCTGTGCTACTACCGGGCGCTCAAGCTGGGCCCGGCGTCGCTGGTGGCGCCAGTAGACAAGCTGAGCGTGGTGCTGGTGGCGATCTTTGGCGTGGCGCTGCTGGGTGAGCGCCTGGACCTGCGGCAGTGGTGCGGCATCGCCGCCATCGGTGGGGGCGTGCTGCTGCTCGCCTGGCGACCTTGAAGGGGCGCAGGAAAAGGGCCTGACCGCCGGTGGGAGATTGCCGGACGGCAGGAAGCGGCCAAGCCGATTTCCTGCATTGCGCATTCCCTTGCCATCGTCCCGTTCATTCAAACGGTCGACTTAGAGCGATTCTGCCGCGTCGATTCCCAGCCGGCAATGGCAGGATTGCGCAAAAGCGGCCTAATGCTGTCCGCCCTTGTCCTGTTCCAGGGTCTCGATGAAGGCGATCTGCAGCCGCGAATGGACGCGGATGAACCAGCGCCACAGCACCGCGATCACCACCACCGCGACCAGGCCGATCAGCAGCAACAGCTCGCCGCGCGGAAGGATGCTGCTGCTCAGGGCCGCCAGCAGTACCAGGATGCCGGCCAGCGACAGCAGCGGGATCAACTCGCTGACCAGTCGCCGCACCGGCTGCGTATAGCGCCCGGCCTGGTTCTGCCTGACGCTGAGTTCGGCCATCAGCATGGCCAGGGCCTTGAGCTTGCGATAGGCGGCGATCAGGCAGGGCAGCGACAGCAGCAGCGCGCCACCCCAGATGCAGGCCTTCTGCAGATCGGGATCGGCGATCCAGGTGCTGAGCCAGCCCGCCAGGCCGCCGGCGAAATAGGCCCCGCCCAGGAAGATGGCGATGACCAGCGACAGGTTGATGCCGACCTGCAGCAGGATGCGCCTCATCATGCCGGCCAGGACCGCCTTCTCGCCCTGGGGCTGGATGCTGCGCAGCCATTCGCCATAGATGCCCAGCACGCGCTGCAGGGGCTGCGGCAGCCAGCGGCCGATCCACAGCGCCAGCGGATCGGCCGCTCTGATCAGATAGGGGGTGAGCAGCGTGGTGACCGCCGACACGGCCACCGCCACCGGATAGAGGAAATGGCTGGTGACGCCAAGGGTGATCCCCAGGGTGGCGATGATGAAGGAGAACTCGCCGATCTGCGCCAGACCCATGCCTACCCGCAGCGAAGTCCGGCCGTCGTTGCCGGCGATCAGGGTCCCCAGGCTGCAGGCGAGGATCTTGCCCAGGACCACGGCGACGCTGATCACGGTTATCGGCCAGGCGTATTCCACCAGCACCTTGGGATCGAGCAGCAGGCCGATGGCGACGAAGAAGATGGCGCTGAACATGTCGCGCAGCGGCTCCACCAGCTTTTCGATCTGCAGCAGCTGGCGCGACTCGGCCATGATGGCGCCGATCAGGAAGGCCCCCAGCACCACGCTGTACTCCAGCTTGGCCACCAGCAGGCAGAAGCCGAAGCAAAGTCCCAGCACCGTGATCAGCAGCATTTCGTTGCTTTCGAAGGTGGCCACGTAGGCCAGCAGGCGCGGCACCAGCAGGATGCCGATGACCAGAGCCACGATCATGAACAGACTCAGCTTGCCCAGGGTCGAGGCCACCGCGCCCGGCTCCACCGAGCCGCTCACCGCCAGGCCCGACAGCAGGGCGATGATGCCGATGCCGAGGATGTCCTCGACGATCAGCACGCCAAAGATCTGCTGGGCGAAGCGCTCGTGCTTCATCTTCAGCTCGTTGAGCGCCTTGACGATAATAGTGGTCGAGGAGATGGCCAGGATGGCACCGAGGAACAGCGAATCCATATGCGACCAGCCGAACATCTGCCCTACCTGGTAACCCAGCCAGAGCATCAGGCTGATCTCGAGGAAGGCGGCGATGAAGGCCGTGGCGCCCACCCGGAACAGCTTGCGCAGCGAGAATTCCAGACCGAGGCTGAACATCAGGAAGATGACCCCCACCTCGGCGAGGGTCTTGATGCTTTCTTCATCGTGGATCAGACCGAATGGCGGGGTGTGGGGTCCGATGATGAAGCCGGCGAGGATATAGCCCAGAACCACGGGCTGCTTGAGGCGATGGAAGAGGATGGTCACCACGCCGGCTACCAGCATGATGACGGCCATGTCCTGAATAAAAGCTAGAGCATGCATCGGCCGGGCCCTCCTCTGACGGGCCGGGCACTCTCCCGACACCTGCGCTGACTGGAGACCAAGACTAGCATCTGCAAACTCTTGTGACGGATTTTGCAAAAATCTGTAATAGATTGATGTGCTTGGAAATTTTCAACGGTCCCAGGCACTTGGTGCCCTGCTTCCAGGGAACGCCGACAGGGCAAAATACCGAAACAATTCACGCTGGCTGTACTTGACCGGGCAGCGCAAGATGTATCCAACACCAGACTCTTCACAGAGAGAACACCACATGCAACGCCTGATGAGCATCTTCATGATCCTGTGCCTGGGCCTCACGCTCAGCCTGGATGCCAATGCCAAACGCATGGGCGCCGGCAAGTCCGCTGGCGCCGCGCCCATCCACCAGACCCGCCAGGCCGCGCCGACCCAGCAGCCGGGCATGGCCGCTCCTGCCGCCGGTGCTGGCGCCGCCGCCGCCGCCCGTCCCAGTGGCGCCTCGCGCTGGCTCGGCCCGCTGGCCGGTATTGCCGCCGGTGGTCTGCTGGCCTCCATGTTCATGGGTGACGGCTTCGAAGGCTTCCAGTTCTTCGACTTCCTGATCCTGGCCCTCATCGCCTTCGTGATCTTCCGCCTGATTGCCCGTCGCAAGCAGCAGGCCGGTCCGCAGCCCGCCGTGGCTGGTCATGCACCCATGCAGCGCGAGATGCCCAACCAGCCCAGCAATGGCGGTCTGTTCGGGGGTGCTGCTGCCGGTGCCGCGCCGGTGATTAACGCCCCGAGCTGGTTCAATGCCGAGCGCTTCGTGGCAGCCGGTCGTGATCACTTCATGAGCCTGCAGCAGCACTGGGACGCCAACGAGATGGACAAGATCTCCGAGTTCGTCACCCCACAGATGCTGCAGTGGCTGCGTGACGAGCGCGCTGCGCTGGGCGAAGGCTTCCAGTCCACCTACATCGAGAACCTGAACGCTACCCTGGACGGTGTCGAGGATCTACAAGGCAAGACCATCGCCACCATCACCTTCAACGGTGTATCCAAGGAATCGCGCTTTGACCAGGGCCAGCCGTTCAGCGAAAGCTGGCGCATGGAGCGCATGGCCGGCGAGAACCAGCCCTGGCTGCTGGCCGGTATCCGCCAGAACGCCTGATAACGGCGCTTCACCGAAAAGCCCGGCTCTACGCCGGGCTTTTTCATGGGCGCCGCCTGCCGAACATCTCTCGAAACCGCTATCAAGTCCGCACGGAAGCTGCCGTTATCCCGGACTGAACTGCTAACCTTGCGCGCCTCTTTTCCCTTTATCTTATCCGGTGCGCATTTCGAGAGAGGCCTGCTATGGAAGACGTCATCGAACGCCTGCGTGAAGAAAACGAACCCGTTCCCGTACCCCTGGAGCTGCCCGACGAAGACCTGCTGGTAGAGATCGAGGAAGAACTGCTCATCAGTCTGCCGCCGGAATTCCGTGAATTCCTGCTGACCGTTAGCGACGTGGTCTATGGCCGTATCGAGCCGGTGACCGTCACCGATCCGCAGTCCCACACCTATCTGCCGGAAGTGGCCGCTACTGCCTGGGACGAAGGCCTGCCGCGGGAGTACATTCCGCTCTGCGCCAGCGACGACGGCTACTACTGCGTCAGCCAGGAAGGCGAGGTACTGTTGTGGGAAGACGGCGACCTGACTGACGAATCCTGGGATTCGGTCTGGATCTGGGCCCGCGACGTCTGGCTGGAAGGCTGACCGGGCCGGTACTGAACGACCCCGCCCGACACGGGTCTGGATAAGGCCATCACTCCGGAGGAAGCGTCATGAGCACTCCCGTCGTCCTGATCACCGGCGCTGCGGGCGGCCTCGGCCGCGCCCTAGCGCAACGCTTCGCCCAGAGTCGCTGGCGCGTTGCCGCCGCCGACCGCGATGCCGAGGGCCTGCATGGGCTGAACGGCATCGTCGGCCTGGATTCCAGCGTGACCGCCGATATCTCCAGCGCCGAGGGCTGCCGCTCCCTGGTCAGCAAGGTCATGGCCCGTACCGGGCGCCTGGATGCCCTGATCAATGCCGCGGGCATTTGGCGCGAAGGCGAGGTGGAGACCTTTACCGAGGACGACTACGACCTGGTGATGGCGGTCAATCTCAAGGCCACCTTTTTCATGTGCTCGGCGGCCATCCCCTTCCTCAAGGAAAATCGCGGCGTCATCATCAATGTCGCCAGCGGCGCCGGGCGTCAGCCCATCGCCGGTGCAGCGGCCTATGGTGCCGCCAAGGCGGCGGTGCGCTTCTTCAGCCAGAATCTGGCGGTGGAGCTGGCGCGCGATGGCGTGCGGGTCAACGCCGTCTCGCCAGGCGACATCGACACCCCCATGCTGGACTTCCAGGCTGCCCACTACGGCAGCGGCGATCCGGCGGGCTATCGTCGCAACCTGCTCAATCGCTATCCGCAGGGCGAAACCGCGCGTTTCATCCAGCCGGAAGAGGTGGCCGAGTTCGTCTATTTCCTCTGTCAGCCCCAGGCGGCAGCCATTTCCGGCGCCGACCTGCCCATCGACTTCGGTCTCTCCGCCGGCCGTTGATGGCTGTGACAGACGGCGCCGCTGCGCCGTCTACAGGATTTCCCCTCGAGGATTCGCCCATGGAAGCCGGCAACCACCAGTTGAGCATGACCATCCTGATGACCCCGGACCTGGCCAACTTTTCCGGCAAGGTCCACGGGGGCGCGCTTCTCAAGTATCTCGACGAAGTGGCCTATGCCTGCGCCAGCCGCTATGCCGGGCGCTACGTGGTCACGCTATCGGTGGACCAGGTGATCTTTCGCGAACCTATCCACGTCGGTGAGTTGGTGACCTTTCTAGCCTCTGTGAACTACACCGGGACCACCTCCATGGAGATCGGCATCAAGGTCATCACCGAGAACATCCAGCAACGCTCGGTACGCCATACCAACAGCTGTTTCTTCACCATGGTCGCCGTGGACGAAGACGGCAAATCCTGCCCGGTTCCCCAACTCGAACCGGCGACGACGGACGAGAAGCGACGCTGTGTGCAGGCCCAGCAGCGCCGGCAGATCCGCCGGGAACTTCAAGAGCGCTATCAGGCGCTCAAGGAAACCTTTTGAGTTTTACCAGTTAGATCGCCGTCGTTCGACGGCATCGGGCTCGGGCAATGCTCGACCATGGCGCGTCCCGTTATC
The DNA here is from genome assembly GCF_039908605.1 of Pseudomonas aestiva. Taxonomy (NCBI): domain Bacteria; kingdom Pseudomonadati; phylum Pseudomonadota; class Gammaproteobacteria; order Pseudomonadales; family Pseudomonadaceae; genus Pseudomonas; species Pseudomonas aestiva. The sequence goes on from NZ_CP150916.1 coordinate 4,959,020, forward strand.
CAGACCTGGAGCGGCCCAGCGAACAGGGACTATGCGACCTGACGACCTAGCGGCGCTGGATCTTGAAGTTGAAGGTCTTGGTCGCCTTGCGCGGCACGATCTGACCACCGGAGACCCGCGGGGCGAAGCGCCACTCGCCCAGCACCTCGAGCACGGCGCGCTCCAGTTGCTTGTTGGAGGCTTCCAGCACCTGGATGTCGGCCAGTCGACCGTCAGCGGTCACGGTGAACATCACCCGCACCTCGCCACCCACACCGCGACGACGGAGCATTTCCGGGTATTCCGGCGGTGTCATCTTGACCGGCCGGATATCGGCGTCGTCGATGCTGCCGGTAGGCAGACCCGCGGTCTTTGGCGGGCCGGACGGCGCCGCGGCCGGCGCCGGCTGACTGGGTGCAGCGGTAGCCGCAGGCGCGGGTGCCGGTGACGGCGCGGCCTGGGCGACGGGCTCCGGAGCAGGCTCGACCTTTTTCGGCAGCGGCTTCTGCTGGCTATGTTCGACCGGCTTGGGCTTCGGCTTGGGTTTGGGCTTTTCCACCACCGGCTTGGGCGGCTCCACCGGCTTCGGTGGTTCCACGGGCTTGGGAGGCTCCGGGGGCGGCGGTTCGGGTTGTGGCGGCGGCGTGGGCGGTGCGGGGGTCGGCGCCGGCGGCTCGGGAACCGGTTTGGGCAACTGGATAAAGCTGACCTGCATGGGCTCATCGCCCTTGGCGATCTTCAACTCCGGCGGCGCCTGGACCACCATGAACAGCGCCGCTGCCATGCTCGCATGCATGATCAGCGACAGCGCCGAGGCGGCACCCCAGCCGCGGCCACGCGGTGGCTGCTCGCCCGGCTCGGCCGCACCGACCGGGGTCAGTACCGGTGTCAGGATCTCTTCATTACGCTCGGGCATGCGGAACGAAAGGATGGTGGCCGAAGGCTCGCTTCGCTCGGCATTGACCCCGGCCACCGGCTCCACGTCGCCGGTCAGGGCGGCCCTGACGGATCCCTGGACGGATTCCACCTCATCGCCGTCGGAACGTGCGGCAATTACGAGAGGTTCAGGCTTGGCAAGCGACGTCGGAGCCATGGGAGCAATACGCAGAGGAAGTAAATTTAATAATCATTATCATTAACTGAACAAATTTGGCAACCTCAAATGTCGCGAATGGTCCCGCGCAGCGCCTTTTCGAGCGCCTCTAGATCCGGCCTCTCCTCTAGGATCAGCTCCAGCCGGTTGTCACGCCGCCATAGCGTCGGTTCCCAGCGACCTTCTCCGGCAAGACCGTTGTAGGCCTGCCAGCCGTCCGCCAGTTGCAGGACCGCCTTCAATCTGAGCAGGCCAGGAAGACCACCCAGCAGGGCCAGCAGCGCCGGCCCATCGAAGCGGTGACTGGAATGCCAGCGCCAACCGACGGCCTGGTGTCCCTCCTGGATATGGCTGAAGCGCAGCGGGCGCCCGGGCAGTAGCAGTGCCTGCGGACTGGCAGTGGCACCAGGCTCGGGCAGCTCGCTGCCAGCCGATAACTCGGCACTTGCCAGGGGCAGTTCGGCCAGGGGGATCCGCCCGCCTTCGGTCCAGTACAGCGGCGTGTCGCCGAGTTGCGCGGGCAGGAGTGTCCGGTCCAGACCGGCGCTCTTGTTGAGCACGACCAGACCGGCCTGCTCCAGCGCCTGTTGCTGGGCCTCCGGCAGTGGCTGGCCTTGCAGCACCTGCCGGGCATCCACTACCCAGATCAGGGGTTGCAGGCTCAGCACCCCGGCCCAGGGCGAGGCCTGGAGTTGCCGATAGAGGCTGGCGGGATGGCCTAGACCGGAGGGCTCGATGAACAGCCGCTGCGGCCGAGCACGTCTCAACAGCCGTGTGAGGGCCACCTGCAGGGGTACGCCCTGGACGCAGCACAGGCAACCACCCGGGACCTCGGCGATACTCAGGCCCTCGTCGTCCGGGGTCATCAGCGCCGCATCGAGTCCGACCTGGCCGAATTCATTGACCAGGATCGCCCACCGTTCATGGGCGGGACGCTGGGCGAACAGCTGGCGGATCAGGGTGGTCTTGCCAGCCCCCAGAGGACCGGCAATCACATGGGTCTTGATATCGGCGAAGCGCATGGCGGGAGGTCGAATGCTAGAGTGGCGATTTGATCGAGGAGAGGAGCTGGAATGTGGCGATCGCTGATCCCGCTGCTGCTGTTGCCGTCACTGGCACTCGCCGATGCCTGCGTGATCCGCAGTCGTCAGGGCAGTGTGGACGTGCAGATCTGCCAGAGCAACATCGATATCCCCGCCCAGCTGTTTCGTGACGGCTTCTGCCAGCCGCAGCTCAAGGGTCAGCAGACCGAGGTGCGCTTCGTCGACCGCTGCCCGGTGGGCGAGATCGGTATCTGCCAGGGTGCGCGCAGCCCGGGTGTGCCCTATCGGCAGGACATCCACTATTACGGCGAGCTCGGCGACGGCCGCTTCCTGGCCGTCGCCTGCAGTCAGCAGAATCAGGGCAGCTGGCGCGTGCCCTGAGGTTCCACGTGGAACCGTTTACTCCACGGTCACCGACTTGGCCAGGTTGCGCGGCTGATCCACGTCGGTGCCCTTGAACACTGCCACGTGATAGGACAGCAACTGCAACGGGATGGTGTAGAGGATCGGCGACAGGGCATCGTGGATGTGCGGCATCGGCACGATCCGCGTGCCCTCGCCTTCCTCGAAAGCGGCGCGCTCGTCGGCGAAGACGATCAGCTGACCACCCCGCGCCCGCACCTCCTGCAGGTTGGACTTGAGCTTTTCCAGCAGCTCGTTGTTGGGCGCCACCGTCACCACCGGCATGTCGGCATCCACCAACGCCAGCGGGCCGTGCTTGAGTTCGCCGGCCGGATAGGCCTCGGCGTGGATATAGGAGATCTCCTTGAGCTTGAGCGCGCCTTCCATCGCCACGGGATATTGCTCGCCCCGCCCCAGGAACAGGGTGTGGTGCTTCTCGGCAAAGGACTCGGCGAGCTTCTCGACGGTCTTGTCCATGGCCAGCGCCTCATCCAGGCGTGCCGGCAGCCGGCGCAGCTCGGCCACCAGCTCGGCTTCGACACCGGTATCCAGGCGTTGCTGGCAGCGTCCCAGACTCAGGGTCAGCAACAGCAGGGAGACCAGTTGGGTGGTGAAGGCCTTGGTCGAGGCCACGCCGATCTCCGGACCGGCCTGGGTCAGGAAGCTCAGCTGGGATTCGCGTACCAGGGAGCTGGTCGCCACGTTGCAGATCGCCAGGCTGCTCAGATAGCCGGATTGCTTGGCCATGCGTAGCGCGGCCAGGGTATCGGCGGTCTCGCCGGACTGGGAGATGGTGACGAACAGGGTATCCGGGCTGACGGCGACGCGGCGATAGCGGAATTCGCTGGCCACCTCCACTTGGCAGGGAATCCCTACGTATTCCTCGATCCAGTAGCGCGCCACCGAACCGGCGTGGAAGCTGGTGCCGCAGGCGACGATCTGCACCTGGCGCACCTTGGCGAACAAGGCGGACGCCGAGGGACCAAAGGCCTCGGGCAGCACCTGCCCATCACCCAGGCGCCCTTCCAGGGTGCGCTGGACCACGCTGGGCTGCTCGTGGATCTCCTTGAGCATGAAGTGGCGATAGGCGCCCTTGTCGGCCGCCTCGCTGCCTTCGTGGTACTGCACCGTCTCGCGCTGGACCGGCACGCCGTTCACGTCCCAGAGGTGGACCTGATCCAGGCGGATCTCGGCCACGTCGCCCTCTTCCAGGTAGACGAAACGGTCGGTCACCTGACGCAGCGCCAGCTGGTCGGAAGCGAGGTAGTTCTCGCCGAGGCCGAGGCCGATCACCAGGGGACTGCCGCTGCGGGTCGCCACCAGGCGATCCGGCTGCTGGCGCCAGACCGCCGCCAGGCCGTAGGCGCCGTGCAGCTCCTTGACCGCTTCCTTGAGCGCCGAGGTCAGGTCGCCGCTGTCCTGCAACTTGAGGTGCAGCAGGTGGACGATGACCTCGGTATCGGTCTGGGAGGTGAAGACATACCCCTGGGCCTTGAGCTGGGCGCGCAGGGCTTCGTGGTTCTCGATGATGCCGTTGTGCACTACCGCCACCTCACCCTGGGAGAAATGCGGGTGGGCATTGGCTTCGGTGGGTGCACCATGGGTCGCCCAGCGGGTGTGGGCGATGCCTAGGCGACCGGCCAGGGGGTCGGCCAGCAACGCCGCTTCTAGCTCGCTGACCTTGCCAATGCGGCGTAGGCGCTGCAGCTCGCCCTGCGCATCCAGCAGCGCCAGGCCGGCACTGTCGTAGCCGCGATATTCGAGGCGCTTGAGACCCTCGACCAGAATGGCGGTGATGTTACGCTCGGCAATGGCGCCGACGATTCCACACATGCTTACCTCCCGTTGCCGTCTTATCCACAGCGACCCGGCAGGGCCGCCTGTGGATGACCTGATTGTCTAGTTTTCCACAGGGGCGCAGACCACCTGCACCCCCCGGGTTTCGATCGCCCGGGCTGCCTCGGCGGGCAGGCGCTCATCGGTGATGAGCACGTCTACCCTTTCCCAAGGTAGTTCCAGATTGGGAATTCGCCTGCCCAGCTTGCTCGCTTCAGCCATGACCACCACCTCGCGTGCCACCTCCGCCATCACTCGTGACAGCGACAGATGCTCGTTGAAGGTGGTGGTGCCGCGCTCTGGATCGAGGCCGTCGGCGCCGATGAACAGCTGGTCGAAGTCGTAGGATCTGAGAACCTGCTCGGCGACCTGGCCCTGGAAGGATTCCGAATGCGGATCCCAGGTGCCGCCGGTCATCAGCAGCATGGGTTCCTGCTCCAGCTCGCGCAGTGCCATGGCCACCTGCAGGGAATTGGTCATGACCACCAGCCCGGGGCGGCGATCGAGCTGGGGAATCAGCGCCGCCGTGGTGCTGCCGCAGTCGATGATGATCCGTGCATGTTCGCGCAGGCGCTGGGCCGCGGCTCGGGCGATGGCCTGCTTGAAGGGCGACGCCTGAGGCGGTGCCTCGGCCAGCAGTTCCTGGGGCATGGCCACCGCGCCGCCGTAGCGACGCAGGAGCAGGCCATTGCGCTCGAGGGCGGCCAGGTCTTTGCGGATGGTGACCTCGGAGGTCTCCAGCTGACGGGCCAGCCCGTCCACGCTGACCTCGCCCTGCTCCTGGAGCTGGGCGAGGATTGCATGACGGCGCTGCGCGGTATTGCGACGAGTCATAAATTTCGATTCGAAAGATAATGGATCGAATCAAAACCTAATAGCAGGCGGCCGTCAAGTCTTGGGGGTCTTCTTCGGTCGCTGCCAGCCGGTCTTGTTGACCTGGCGTGCACGGCCCAGTGCCAAGGTATCCTCTGGTACATCCGCAGTGATGACCGAACCTGCAGCGGTAGTCGCCCTCGCACCCAGGGCAACAGGCGCCACCAGCGAACTGTTGGACCCCACGAAGACGTCCGCGCCGATTTCGGTTCGAAACTTGTTGGCCCCGTCATAGTTGCAGGTAATGGTACCCGCGCCTATGTTACTGCCTGGACCGATGCTGGCATCACCCAGGTAGGTGAGGTGACCGGCCTTGGCGCCATCCTGCAGATGAGCGTTCTTCAGCTCGACGAAGTTACCCACATGGGCCTTGCTGCCCAGTTCGCTGCCGGGTCGCAGGCGAGCGAAGGGACCGACGTCGGCACCCTCCCCTACCACGGCACCATCCAGATGACTGTTGGCCTTGATGATGGCGCCGCGCTTGAGCACGCTGTCCTTGATCACGCAATTCGGGCCGATGCTCACGCCATCTTCCAGCACTACCCGACCTTCGAGGATGACGTTGACGTCGATGGAGACGTCGCGGCCGGCCTCTACCTGCCCGCGCTGATCGAAGCGCAGGGGGTCCAGCAGGGTCACGCCCTGCAGCATCAGGCGCTCGGCGGCGCGTTGCTGGAAGTGCCGCTCCAGCTGGGCCAGTTGCCGGCGATCGTTGGCGCCCTGGACTTCCATGGCATCCGCCGGCTGGCTGGTGGCGATGGTCAGGCCGTCCGCCACCGCCAGGGCAATGACGTCGGTCAGGTAATACTCGCCCTGGGCATTGCTGTTGGACAGGCGGCCCAGCCAATCCGCCAGTCGCCGACCAGGTACCGCGAGGATGCCGGTATTGCCTTCGCGAATGGCGCGCTGGACGTCGCTGGCGTCCTTGTGCTCGACGATGGTGGTGACCCGCCCCTGCTCATCGCGCAGGATGCGACCATAGCCGGTGGGATCGTCCAGCTCCACGGTCAGCAGCGCCAGGTGACCGTCATCCCCCTGCTGCAGCAGGCGTTGCAGGGTCTCGGTCTGGATCAGGGGGACATCGCCATAGAGGATCAGCACCCGCTCCGCCGTCAGCGCCGGCGCCGCCTGGGCCACGGCATGCCCGGTGCCGAGCTGCTCGGCCTGGACCACGAAGCTCACGTCGTCGGCGGCCAGCTGGCTGCGGACCTGGTCGGCGCCATGCCCGATGACGACGTGAATGCCGGCTGGCTGCAATTCACGGGCGCGGTCGAGGACATGCCCCAGCATGCTGCGACCGGCCACGGGATGCAGCACCTTGGGTAGAGCGGATCTCATGCGGGTGCCCTGGCCAGCAGCCAGGATGACGATTTCCAGGGACATCGGAACCTCGGAGACAGGAAGAAGAGTGGAGCCGGCGACCGAAGGCGAAAGGCGCGTTTCGAGTCCGACCACGCGAAATTTCTCGCCCACTTTTCGGGCGACAAAAGAAAAGGGTAGCCGAAGCTACCCTTGTCGTTACAGCCTGACCTTGCGCTTAGCGCTTGGCCTGCCGCTTGAGCTGCTGAATGGTGCGCAGCTGGGCAGCGGCTTCGGCGAGCTGAGTGGCGGCAGCGGTGTAGTCGAACTCCGTGCCCTTGTCGCTCAGGGCTGCCTCGGCGCGCTGCTTGGCTTCCAGAGCGGCAGCTTCATCGATGTCACCGGCGCGGCTGGCGGTATCGGCCAGCACTTCGACGACATTCGGCTGCACTTCCAGGAAACCACCGGAGATGTAGAACACCTCCTCGACGCCCCCCGCCTTGACCAGGCGGATGGGGCCCGGTTTCAGATCGGTGAGCAGCGGCGCATGGCCCGGGGCGATACCCAGATCACCCAGGTGGCCGTGGGCGATGATCATCTCCACCGCGCCGGAGAAGATTTCCCCTTCCGCGCTGACGATGTCGCATTGGACTGTCTTGGCCATAGCGTGCCTCTAAGAGCGCCCGTCGCCGGGCGCGGCAGTTACAGTTTCTTGGCTTTCTCGATGGCTTCGTCGATGCCGCCGACCATGTAGAACGCCTGCTCGGGCAGGTGATCGTAGTCGCCACGCAGGATCCCGGAGAAGCCGGCGATGGTGTCCTTGAGGGACACGTACTTGCCGGGCGAACCGGTGAAGACCTCGGCCACGAAGAACGGCTGGGACAGGAAGCGCTGGATCTTACGAGCACGGGATACCAGCTGCTTGTCGGACTCGGACAGTTCGTCCATGCCCAGGATCGCGATGATGTCCTTCAGCTCCTTGTAGCGCTGCAGCACGTACTGGACGCCGCGAGCGGTGTCGTAGTGCTCCTGGCCGATCACGTTCGGGTCCAGCTGGCGCGAGGTGGAATCCAGGGGATCGACCGCCGGGTAGATACCCAGGGAGGCGATGTCACGGGACAGAACCACGGTGGCGTCCAGGTGGGCGAAGGTGGTCGCCGGGGACGGGTCGGTCAAGTCATCCGCAGGGACGTAAACGGCCTGGACGGAGGTGATCGAACCCAGCTTGGTGGAGGTGATGCGCTCCTGCAGGACACCCATCTCCTCGGCCAGGGTCGGCTGGTAGCCCACCGCGGACGGCATACGACCCAGCAGCGCGGACACTTCGGTGCCGGCCAGGGTGTAGCGGTAGATGTTGTCGACAAACAGCAGGACGTCACGGCCTTCGTCACGGAATTTCTCGGCCATGGTCAGACCGGTCAGGGCCACGCGCAGACGGTTGCCCGGCGGCTCGTTCATCTGGCCATAGACCAGGGCGACCTTGTCCAGAACGTTGGAGTCCTTCATCTCGTGGTAGAAGTCGTTCCCTTCACGGGTACGCTCGCCCACGCCGGCGAACACGGAATAACCGCTGTGCTCGATGGCGATGTTACGGATGAGTTCCATCATGTTGACGGTCTTGCCCACGCCGGCGCCGCCGAACAGGCCGACCTTGCCGCCCTTGGCGAAGGGGCAGACCAGGTCGATGACCTTGATGCCGGTTTCCAGCAGATCGTTACCACCGGCCTGCTCCGCGTAGGACGGGGCCTTGCGGTGGATTTCCCAGCGCTCTTCCTCGCCGATGGGGCCGGCTTCGTCGATGGGGTTGCCCAGCACGTCCATGATGCGGCCGAGGGTCTTGACGCCGACCGGGACCTTGATGGCCTCGCCGGTGTTGCCCACGTTCAGGCCGCGCTTGAGGCCTTCGGTGCTACCCATGGCGATGGTCCGGACCACGCCGTCGCCCAGCTGCTGCTGGACTTCCAGGGTGGTTTCGGCACCCTGCACCTTGAGGGCGTCATAGACGCGCGGTACCGCGTCGCGCGGGAATTCCACGTCGATCACGGCGCCGATGATTTGTACGATACGTCCGCTACTCATTTCGCGTTCCTCGAATGTTTAAGCTGTCCGTCAGACCGCGGCGGCGCCGCCGACGATTTCCGAAATTTCTTGGGTGATCGCAGCCTGGCGAGCCTTGTTGTAGACCAGCTGCAGGTCCTTGATGAGATCGCCGGCGTTGTCGGTGGCGTTCTTCATCGCGATCATCCGCGCGGCCTGTTCACTGGCAGCGTTCTCGACCACGGCCTGGTACACCTGGGATTCCACGTAGCGCACCAGCAGACCGTCGAGCAAGGTCTTGGCGTCGGGCTCGTAGAGGTAGTCCCAGTGCTTGCCCTGCAGCTCACCGCCCTCGCCCGGCACCAGGGGCACCAACTGCTGGATGGTCGGCTTCTGGGTCATGGTGTTGACGAAGACGTTGGACACCACGTACAGACGGTCGATACGGCCGTTCAGGTAGGCATCCAGCATCACCTTGATGCTGCCGATCAGATCGCCGATCGCCGGGGCTTCGCCGAGGTGGCTGATGGCCGCGACCACGTTGCCGCCGAAGCTACGGAAGAAGGAGGCACCCTTGGCCCCGATCACCGCCAGATCGATTTCCACACCCTTGCCGCGCTGGTCGCTCATGTCGCGAACCAGAGCCTTGAACAGGTTGGTGTTCAGACCACCGGCCAGACCCCGATCGGAGCTGACCACGATGTAGCCGACGCGCTTGACCTCGCGTTCCACCATGAAGGCATGGCGGTACTCGGGGTTGGCGTTGGCCAGGTGGCCGATCACAGCGCGGATGCGCTCGGCATAAGGCTTGCTGGCAGCCATGCGGGCCTGAGCCTTACGCATCTTGCTGACCGCAACCTTTTCCATGGCGCTGGTGATCTTCTGTGTGCTTTTGATGCTCGCGATCTTGCCGCGAATCTCTTTTGCGCCTGCCATGTGACACCTATCGGGTTGGCAAACGGGGGCTGGCGCCCCCGTCGCGGCTTACCAGGTTTGCGTGGCCTTGAACTTCTCGATTCCCGCCTTGATGCCGGCGTCGATCTCGTCGTTGAAGTCGCCCTTCACGTTGATCTTGGCCATCAGGTCGGCGTGATCACGGTTGAAGTAGGCGATCAGGGCCTGCTCGAAGCTACCGATCTTGTCCAGGGACACATCGCTCAGGAAACCACGCTCGGCGGCGTACAGGCTCAGGGACATCTCGGCGATGGACATGGGCGCGTACTGCTTCTGCTTCATCAGCTCGGTGACGCGCTGACCATGCTCGAGCTGCTTGCGGGTGGCTTCGTCCAGGTCCGAGGCGAACTGGGCGAAGGCCGCCAGTTCACGGTACTGGGCCAGCGCGGTACGGATACCGCCGGACAGCTTCTTGATGATCTTGGTCTGGGCCGCACCACCCACACGGGATACCGAGACACCGGCGTTGACCGCCGGGCGGATGCCCGAGTTGAACAGGCCGGCTTCCAGGAAGATCTGGCCGTCGGTGATGGAGATCACGTTGGTCGGAACGAAGGCGGACACGTCGCCGGCCTGGGTCTCGATGATCGGCAGCGCGGTCAGCGAGCCGGTCTTGCCGGTCACGGCACCGTTGGTGAACTTCTCGACGTAGTCGGCGGAGACGCGGGAAGCGCGCTCGAGCAGACGGCTGTGGAGATAGAACACGTCGCCGGGATAGGCTTCACGGCCCGGCGGACGACGCAGCAGCAGGGAGATCTGGCGATAGGCCACGGCCTGCTTGGACAGATCGTCATAGACGATCAGGGCGTCTTCACCGCGGTCGCGGAAGTATTCGCCCATGGTGCAACCCGAGTAGGGCGCGAGGAACTGCAGGGCCGCCGATTCGGACGCACTGGCCGCCACCACGATGGTGTTGTGCAGAGCGCCGTTCTCTTCCAGCTTGCGCACCACGTTGGCGATGGTCGACTGCTTCTGACCAATGGCGACGTAGACGCAGCGGATGCCGCTGTTCTTCTGGTTGATGATGGCATCGATCGCCATGGCGGTCTTGCCGATCTGACGGTCACCGATGATCAGCTCACGCTGACCGCGGCCTACCGGGATCATGGCATCGACGGCCTTGTAGCCGGTCTGCACCGGCTGGTCGACCGACTGACGCCAGATCACGCCCGGTGCGACCTTCTCGACGGCGTCGGTGGCGCTGGCGTTCAGCGGACCCTTGCCATCGATGGGGTTGCCCAGGGCGTCGACGACGCGGCCCAGCAGTTCCGGACCAACCGGGACTTCCAGGATGCGGCCGGTGCACTTGGCGCTCATGCCTTCGGCCAGACCCAGGTAGCTACCCAGGACCACGGCGCCGACGGAGTCCTGCTCCAGGTTCAGCGCCATGCCGTAGATGCCGCCGGGGAATTCGATCATTTCGCCGTACATGACGTCGGCCAGACCGAAGATCCGCACGATACCGTCAGACACGCTGACGATGGTGCCTTCGTTGCGGGCTTGCGAGGTCACGTCGAGCTTGTCGATGCGACCCTTGATGATTTCACTAATTTCGGAAGGATTGAGTTGCTGCATGCTACTGCCCCTTCAAACTCAAGGTTTCAACGCTTCGGCCAGTTGCGCGAGCTTGCCGCGAACGGAGCCATCGATTACCAAGTCGCCGGCGCGGATAACCACACCACCGATCAGGCTCGCATCCTCGGATGCATTTAGTCGCACTTGTCGACCTAGCCTTGCGCTGAGAGCCTTGGCGAGTTTGTCTTGCTGTTCGTCGCTCAGGGCGAAAGCACTGGTGACTTCCGCCTCGATGGATTTTTCCTGCTCGGCCTTGTACGCCTCGTAGATCTCGGCGATGGCCGGGAACAGGTCGATCCGGTTGTTTTCTGCCACGGTCCGAACGAAGTTCTGGGACTGTGCATCCAGCTGATCGCCACATACATCGATGAGCAATCCGGCCTTGGCGTCCGCAGTCAACTGCGGCTGCTGAAGCAGCTGGCGCACGGTCCCATCTTGGGATACCGCGGCGAGCAGCCCTAGCGCGGCCGACCACTGGGTCAGCTGCTGCTGGGACTGTGCGAACTCGAAAGCCGCCTTGGCATAGGGCCGGGCCAGCGTGTTCAGTTCTGCCATTGGTGGCCTCGCTTAGATTTCCGCTGCCAGTCGGTCGACCAACTGGGCATGAGCATTGGCATCAACGGTCGATCCGAGGATCTTCTCGGCGCCGGCCACGGCCAGCACGCCGACGCGAGCACGCAGAGCGTCCTTCGCGGTGTTGATTTCCTGCTCGATTTCCGCCTGAGCCTGCGCCTTGATCCGGTCGCCTTCGGCACGGGCCTTGGCCTGTGCGTCCTCGACGATCTGAGCGGCACGCTTGTTGGCTTGCTCGATGATCTCGGCTGCCTGACCCTTGGCTTCGTTCACTTTCTGGTTGGCTTGCTGCTGTGCCACTTCCAGATCACGAGCCGCGCGGTTGGCAGCGTCAAGGCCATCGGCAATCTTCTTCTCACGCTCACGCAGCGCCGAGATGATCGGCGGCCACACGTACTTCATGCAGAAGAGCACGAAGATGAAGAAGGCAACGGACTGGCCTATCAGGGTTGCATTAATGTTCACGCCAACACCTCGCTCGTTCGTTGTCCATCAGTCCTGCCTACACCCGTGAGGGTGATCAGCCGGCGATCTGACCAACGAAGGGGTTAGCGAAGGTGAAGAACAGGGCGATACCAACACCGATCATGGTCACGGCGTCGAGCAGACCGGCGACGATGAACATCTTGACTTGCAGCATCGGAACCATTTCCGGCTGACGAGCGGCGCCTTCGAGGAACTTGCCACCCAGCAGACCGAAGCCAATGGCGGTACCCAGAGCGCCCAGGCCAATCAGCAGAGCAACGGCGATCGCGGTCAAACCAACTACAGTTTCCATCTTTCCTCCCGACTTTTTTAGTCGTCTTGGTTAAGGTTGAAGCGAAAAAGTTTTCCCAAGTTACCCGGCGGACAACGTCCTCCGGGACTCACGGCAGAACCGCCTCCGGACGCCGTCAGCAGCGTCCGAGGGCCATTCCTTAGTGACTTTCTTCGTGCGCCATCGACAGGTAGACGATGGTCAGCATCATGAAGATGAAGGCCTGCAGGGTGATGATGAGGATGTGGAACACCGCCCACGCCCACTGCAGCACGATACCCAGGCCACCCAGCGCCAGACCGTTGGCGAACATGATGGCGATGAGGATGAAGATCAGCTCGCCAGCATACATGTTGCCGAACAGTCGCAGTGCCAGCGAGATCGGCTTGGCGATCAGGGTGACGAATTCGAGCAGGAAGTTGATCGGGACCAGGATGATCTGCAGCAGCATGTTCTTGCTGCTGAAGGGATGCAGGGTCAGCTCGCCGAAGAAGCCGCCCAGGCCCTTCATCTTGATGCTGTAGAAGATCAGCAGGGCGAACACCGACAGGGCCATGCCCAGGGTGGCGTTCGGGTCGGTGGTGGGCACCACGCGGAAGTAGGTGTGCTCGCCGAACAGCATGCCGGCCACGGACGGCAGCCAGTCCACCGGCACCAGGTCCATCAGGTTCATCAGGAAGATCCAGACGAAGATGGTCAGGGCCAGGGGCGCGATCAGCGGATTCTTGCCATGGAAGGTGTCGCGGACGCTGCCGTCGACGAATTCGACCAGCACCTCGACGAAGTTCTGCAGGCCGCCGGGCTGACCGCTGGTGGCCTTCTTGGCGACGCTGCGGAACAGCACCAGGAAGATCAGGCCGAGGGCGACCGACCAGCCGAGGGTGTCCACGTGGAAGGCCCAGAAGCCCATTTCCTTAGCTTCAGCGGGGGTGTGGGCGAAGCTCCAGCCGTTCACCGGGTGCATACCATAGGTCAGGTTCTGCAGGTGGTGCTGGATGTAGCCCGAAGCGGAGTCTGCTGCCATGTGTGCCTCGAATGCCTTAAGGTCTAGTCGGTTTTTTCAGTAGCAGGGGCGCGCCGGCATTGACCATCAGCGTCAACAGGTAGACGCCGAACAGTGCAGGAGCCGAAAGCGGTTTTACCCCAGCAAACGTCAGTGCAAAGAGCACTGCCGTGAGAATCAGTTTGCCCGCCTCGCCCGAGTAGAAAGAACGGACGATGTCTTGGGCGGCATGGGCGCCACGATAGCGGAACGCCTTGAACGAAAAATACAGATTGGGCAGCCAGGCAATCAGCCCGCCCAACAATCCGGAATAACCGGCGACCTTACCGACGAAGCAATACAAGACAACGGCGGCACACGACGCGACAGCCAGTTGGACGAGCAGCAGGCGAAAGGCAGGCTGGTGATGGAAAGGCAGGCGTTTGGGCGTGCGGCGGTCCATCGGCTCGAAGTCCTCTGGTGTCGGCTTAATAGTTGTTTTCACTGGCATGCTTTGTGCCGACAAAAAGCGGGCAAAGTATAGGGGCGCGTCCGGAGTGGTTCAAGCCACCCCGGACAGATTGCCGTCCAGGCTCGCAGGCATTTGTGTCAGCGAATGTGCGCCAGTACGCCTTGAAGTTCGTCCAAAGAGGTGTAACGGATCACCAGTTGACCCTTGCCTTTCTCGCCATGGCGGATCTGCACGTTGGCGCCCAAACGTTCGGCCAGACGCTGCTCCAGCCGACTGATGTCGGGATCGACCACCGCGGCCTTCTCCTCCGGCTCCGCGCCGCTGAGCCACTGGCGCACCAGGGCTTCGGTCTGGCGGACGGTGAGGCCCCGTGCGACAACGTGCCGCGCCCCTTCGGCCTGGCGCGCCTTGGGCAGACCGAGCAGTGCCCGGGCATGGCCCATCTCCAGCTCGCCCTTGGCCAGCATTTCCTTGGCGTCTTCGGCCAGCGCCAGCAGGCGCAGCAGGTTGGTCACGCCCGAGCGCGACTTGCCGACGGCTTCGGCCACCTGGGCCTGGGTCAGCTCGAATTCGTCCTGCAGCCGCTGCAGGGCCATGGCCTCTTCCAGCGGATTGAGATTCTGCCGCTGGATGTTCTCGATCAGCGCCAGGGCGATGGCCACCTGATCGGGCACGTCGCGCACCAGCGCCGGGATCCGCTCCAGACCGGCCTGCTGGCTGGCCCGCCAGCGGCGTTCGCCGGCGATGATCTCGTAACGACCTTCACCGATGGCACGCACCACGATGGGCTGCATCAGCCCCTGGACGCGGATGGAGTTGGCCAGCTCTTCCAGAGCGGTCGGATCCATGTGCCGGCGCGGCTGGTACTTGCCGCGCTGGATGATGTCCAGCGGCAGCGATTGCAGTTCGCTGACCGGGGTGGCGGCAGCCTGCTCCTGCAGGACCTTGACGCTGGCACCGCCGAGCAGGGCGTCGAGACCGCGGCCCAGACCTCGTTTCTTCACAGCCATGAGGATTCCTTAGGCAGTCTTGGCGACGCGAGCCGCCTTGCGCTGACGTTTGACCAGCTCGCTGGCCAGTTCCAGGTAGGCCGCGGCCCCCTTGGAACTCTTGTCGTAGACCAGGGCGGGCATGCCGTAGCTGGGCGCTTCGGCCAGGCGGACGTTGCGCGGAATGATGGTTTCGTAGAGCTCGTCGCCGAAGTGCTGCTTGAGCTGGGCGGCGACGTCGTTGGCCAGGCCGATGCGCGGATCGAACATGGTGCGCAGCAGGCCCTCGATCTTCAGCTGCGGATTCAGCCGCTGGGCGATGTGCTGGATGCTGCCGACCAGATCGGTCAGGCCTTCCAGGGCAAAGTACTCGCACTGCATGGGAATGATCACGCCATCGGCGGCCACCAGGCCGTTGATGGTCAGCATGGACAGCGACGGCGGGCAGTCGATGAGGACGTAGTCGTAGTTGTCCCGCACGGGGGCGAGGGCATCGCGTAGCCGGCTCTCGCGCCCGGTCATCTCCAGCAGCTCGACTTCCGCGGCGGTGACGTCGCGGTTCGAGGGCAGCAGCTGGTAGCCGCCGTGCTCGGAGAAGTGCATGGCGTCGAGCAGGCCGCAGGCCCCGGTGAGGACGTCCAGCACCGAATGCTCGAGGGCGTGCTTGTCCACCCCGCTGCCCATGGTGGCGTTACCCTGGGGATCGAGATCGATCAGCAGCACCTTGCGCCGGTTGGTGGCGGCCAGAGAAGCGGCGAGATTGATGCACGTCGTGGTCTTGCCCACCCCGCCCTTCTGGTTGGCTATCGCGTAAACCTTGGCCATGTACCGCCTTACCCCTCTCCGTTCGTGCGGCGCAGTATCAGCAAGTGCCGCTGGCCTTGGCAACCGGGAACCGTGAGGACGTGCGCCGCCGCAACCCGGAAATCCGCTGGTAGCTTGGCCAGCTCGTCGTCGGGGTGCAGTCCCTTCATCGCCAGCCACTGTGTTTGGTTGTCGCCCAGGTGGCGCGTCCAGGTGGCGAAGTCGTCGATGGCGCTGAACGCCCGCGAGACGATGCCGGTGAAGGGCGCGGCAGGCTGGAAGGCCTCGACGCGGGCGTGGACCACCTCGAGATTGGCCAGGCCCAGCTCGATCTTGGCCTGGGTCAGGAAGCGGGTCTTCTTGCCGTTGCTGTCGAGCAGGGTGAAGCGCGACTCGGGAAAGAGGATCGCCAGGGGAATGCCCGGCATGCCGCCGCCGCTGCCCACGTCCAGCCACTGCCCCGCGCCCACGTAGGGGACGATGCTGAGGCTGTCCAGCAGGTGCCGCGAGACCATCTCGTTGGGATCGCGCACCGCGGTGAGGTTGTAGGCCTTGTTCCACTTGACCAGCAGGTCCAGGTAGCCCAGCAACCGCTCTTCCACGGCGGCGCTCAGAGCCACGCCCAGGGTCTCGGCGCCCTGGCGCAGTTCGTTGGCTTGGATCGCGCTGGCCATCAGGCGCTGTGCTCCAGGCTGCGACCGGCGCTGCGCTTCTTGAGGTGGATCAGCAGCAGCGAGACCGCCGCTGGCGTGACGCCCGGAATGCGCGAGGCCTGCCCCAGGGTCTCGGGGCGGGCCTGGGCCAGCTTGTGCTGGATCTCCTTGGACAGTCCGGAGATGGTGGCGTAGTCGAGCTCCGCCGGCAGCGCCACGGCGTCGCTGGCGCGCAGGCGCTGGATCTCGTCCTGCTGGCGATCGATGTAGCCGGCGTACTTGGTCTTGATCTCGATCTGCTCGGCGACCTGGGTCTCGGCCGGTGTCTGGCCTACCGCGGCCAGCAGACCGGCATAGTCGATCTCCGGACGAGCCAGCAGGTTCTGCAGGTTGTATTCGTGATTGAGCGGCGTGCCGAAGCGCTCGGCCACCGCCGTGCCCTCGGGCGTGCCCGGGCGAATCCAGATCGCTTTGAGACGCTGCTCTTCCAGGGCGATGCCCTCGCGCTTGGCTTCGAACAGCGCCCAGCGCTGGTCGTCCACCAGACCCAGCTCGCGACCCTTTTCGGTCAGGCGCAGGTCGGCGTTGTCTTCGCGCAGGATCAGCCGGTACTCGGCGCGGGAGGTGAACATCCGGTAGGGCTCCTGGGTGCCCAGGGTGATGAGATCGTCGACCAGCACGCCGAGGTAGGCCTCGTCGCGGCGCGGACACCAGGCTTCACGGCCCTGGGCACGCAGCGCGGCGTTGGCACCGGCGAGCAGACCCTGGGCGCCGGCCTCTTCGTAACCGGTGGTGCCATTGATCTGGCCGGCAAAGAACAGGCCGGCGATGACCTTGGTTTCCAGGCTGTACTTGAGATCCCGCGGATCGAAGAAATCGTATTCGATGGCGTAGCCGGGTCGCAGGATGTGGGCGTTCTCCAGGCCGCGCATGGAGCGCACCACCTCGAGCTGCACATCGAAAGGCAGCGAGGTGGAGATGCCGTTGGGATAGAGCTCGTGGGTGGTCAGACCCTCGGGTTCGAGAAAGACCTGATGGCTGTCCTTGTCAGCGAAGCGATGGATCTTGTCTTCGATGGACGGACAGTAGCGCGGCCCTACCCCTTCGATCACGCCCGAGTACATCGGCGAACGATCCAGGTTGGCGCGGATGATGTCGTGGGTGCGGGCGTTGGTGTGGGTGATCCAGCAGCTGACCTGCGCCGGATGCTGCTCGCGATTGCCGAGAAAGGACATCACCGGCAGCGGGGTATCCCCTGGCTGTTCGGTCATCACCGAGAAGTCCACCGAGCGGCCGTCGATACGTGGCGGCGTGCCGGTCTTCAAGCGGGAGACCCGCAGCGGCAGTTCCCGCAGGCGCTGGGCCAGGGCGATGGCGGGCGGATCTCCCGCTCGTCCACCGCTGTGATTCTGCATGCCGATGTGGATAAGACCGCCGAGGAAGGTTCCAGCGGTCAGCACCACGTTGTCGGCATGGAATTTCAGGCCCATCTGGGTGATCACCCCAGCGACCCGATCGCCTTCGACGATGAGGTCGTCACAGGCCTGCTGGAATATCCACAGGTTAGGCTGGTTTTCCAGGGTGTAGCGGATAGCCGCCTTGTACAGCACGCGATCGGCCTGGGCGCGAGTAGCGCGGACGGCAGGTCCCTTGCGGCTGTTGAGAATGCGGAACTGGATGCCGGCGAGATCCGTCGCCGCGGCCATGGCGCCGCCCAGGGCATCGATCTCCTTGACCAGATGGCTCTTGCCGATGCCGCCAATGGCGGGATTGCAGCTCATCTGGCCGAGAGTTTCCACATTATGCGTGAGCAGCAGGGTGCGCACACCCATGCGAGCGGCCGCCAGGGCCGCTTCGGTACCGGCATGGCCGCCACCGATCACGATGACGTCGAAACGGGAAGGAAAGTCCACCACGCACCTCGTGCCTGTTGGCAGGAATTCGAAGGAAAGCCGGCAAGTATAAGGCCTAGGCCAGTCTTGCAGAAGGGGCCCTGGCCAAAAAATGACCAGGCGCCGTGGTAGACGCTCAATATAAACAATAGAGAAGAAAATTTTAAAAGGACTGATATAGAGCTTATGTATATGCAGGCCCTTCGCTGTGGATAAGCTTATCCAGCCCTTGGCAGGTCTGGGCTGGGGAAAAAATGAACCCGGTGTACGTCTTGTGCTGTGGATGAACACAAGCTATCAGCATCCTGTGGACCCTTTGCCCGCTTATCCACAGTGACAATCATGGACAGGACGTGCACCGATTTATGGGCAGACCTCAGGCAGGGTTATCAACAGGGCTCTGGAAGGGGGAAGTGAGGACAGACAAGGCCTGCATTGCACAGGCCTGCTACAGCGGAGCGGGAGTTACTTGCCGATGCAGAAGCTGGAGAAGATGCGGCCGAGCAGATCGTCGGAGCTGAAGGCACCGGTGATCTCGCCGAGTACCTGCTGAGCCTGGCGCAGATCCTCGGCCAAGAGCTCGCCGGAACCAGCCAGGGTGAGCTGACGATAGCCGTGGTCCAGGGCGCTGGCCGCCCGCTGCAGGGCATCCAGATGACGGCGGCGGGCGCTGAAGCCGCCCTCGGTGGTCTGCTCGAAGCCCATGCAGGCCTTGAGATGCTCGCGCAAGGCCTCGACCCCGCCGCCATCGGTGGCGCTGAGGGCGATCTCCACCGGGGCGGTCGACGCCAGCAACCCGGTGGGCTCACCGGTGAGGTCGGCCTTGTTGCGGATCACCGTCAGCTTGTCCAGCGGCGGTCTGGCGCTTAGCAGTTCCGGCCAGAGCGCCTGGGGATCGCAGGCTTCCGGTGCGCTGGCGTCCACAACCAGCAGCACTCGATCGGCTCCGGCGATAGCGTCCAGGGCCCGCTGGACGCCGATCTGTTCCACCCGGTCATCGGTATCGCGCAGACCGGCCGTATCGACCACGTGCAGCGGCATGCCATCCAGATGGATATGTTCACGCAGGACATCGCGGGTGGTGCCGGCGATGTCGGTGACGATGGCGGCTTCGCGGCCGGCCAGGGCATTGAGCAGGCTGGACTTGCCGGCATTGGGGCGGCCGGCGATCACCACGGTCATGCCGTCACGCAGCAGGGCACCGCGATTGGCTTCGCGACGGACCTCCTGCAATTCGGCCTGGACCCCCTCCAGCAGGCCTTGGACCCGACCGTCGGCGAGGAAGTCGATCTCTTCCTCGGGAAAGTCGATGGCGGCCTCGACGTAGATACGCAGCTGGATGAGTTGCTCGACCAGGCTTTCCACGCGACGGGAGAATTCGCCCTGCAGCGAGCGCAGGGCATTGCGCGCCGCCTGTTCGGTGCTGGCCTCGATGAGGTCGGCGATGGCCTCGGCCTGGGCCAGGTCGAGCTTGTCGTTGAGAAAGGCGCGTTCGCTGAACTCGCCCGGGCGGGCCAGGCGCGCGCCCTCTTCCAAGGTACGGCGCAGGAGCAGGTCGAGGATCACCGGGCCGCCATGGCCCTGGAGTTCCAGCACATCTTCGCCGGTAAAGGAGTTGGGACCGGGAAAGAACAGCGCGATGCCGGCGTCCAGCACGCTGCCGTCGGCGGCGAGGAAGTTGCCATAGTGGGCATGCCGCGGGGGCAGCTCACGGCCGCAGATCGCCCGCGCCAGGGGGGCGGCGAGGGGCCCGGAGACGCGGACGATACCGACTCCGCCGCGTCCGGTAGCGGTGGCGATGGCGGCGATGCTGTCGGAAGGCAGGGACATGACAATCCTCCAGAAAGCACGACGCCCCAATCAAGGGGCGTCGTGTGGACAGGGTGAGCGGGGTCAGGCCTTCTTGCTGGCCGCCTCGATCTTCCGGGTAATGTACCACTGCTGCAGGATCGACAGGCAGTTGTTGACGATCCAGTACAGCACCAGACCGGCCGGGAACCACAGGAAGAAGAAGGTGAAGATGATCGGCATCATCTTCATGACCTTGGCCTGCATGGGATCCGGCGGTGCCGGGTTGAGCATCTGCTGCACCAGCATGGTGCCGCCCATGATGATCGGCAGGATGAAGAACGGATCCTTGGCCGACAGGTCGGTGATCCAGAACATCCAGGGCGACTGGCGCATCTCGACGCTTTCCAGCAGCACCCAGTACAGCGCCAGGAACACCGGCATCTGCACCACGATGGGCAGACAGCCACCCAGGGGATTGATCTTCTCCTTGCGGTACAGCTCCATCATCGCCTGGGACATCTTCTGGCGATCGTCGCCATGCTGTTCCTTCAGCGCCTGCAGTCGCGGGCCGACGGCACGCATGCGGGCCATGGAGCGGTAGCTGGCGGCGGACAGCGGGAAGAACAGCATCTTGATGATGATGGTCAGGACGATGATCGACCAGCCCCAGTTACCCAGGATGCTGTGGATATGCTGCAGCAGCCAGAAGATCGGCTGGGCGATGAACCACAGGAAGCCGTAGTCGACGGTCAGTTCCAGACCGTGGGACAGGGTCTTGAGGTGCTCCTGGATCTTCGGACCGGCATAGAGGGTCAGCGAGGTCTCGCCCTTGCCACCCGCCGGCACGCTGAACTGCGGACCGGTGAAGCCGACGATGTAGTTGCCCTGGGCATCCTTGCGGGTGGTGATCTGGTGCTGCTCGTCCTTGTTCGGCACCCAGGCGGTGACGAAGTAGTGCTGCAGCCAACCGACCCAGCCGCCCTGCACCGCTTCCTGCAGGCGATTCTTGTCCATGTCGCTCATGGACACCTTGCGGTAGGGCTCGGCCGGGGTACCGACCGCGGCGCCCAGGTAGGTGGACACGCCGGTGGCGGTGGTGGCCGAGGGATCGCCGCTCTTGTCACGCTTGAGCTGGGCATAGAGCACGCCGTTCCAGGCGCTGGCGCTCTGGTTGTCGATCAGGTAGCTGACCTGGATCTGGTAGGCGTCCGGGTTGATGCAGGCGATCTTCTTCTGCGCCTTCTCGGCGTCCGAGCAGTCGACCTTCAGGCCCCGGTGGAAGGTGAATCTCTTGATGTAGTCGACGCCATTGGCCTGGTACTTGAGATCCACCACCAGCTGCTGCTGGCCATCGGCGAGCACGTAGCTGGACTGCGCCGAGGTGTACAGCGGACGACCGGCGCTATTGGCATCGGGACCGTTGGCACCGGTCAGGCCGCTCTGCGCCAGGTAGAGACGCTGGGCGCCGTTGTCGAACAGCATGAAGGGATCGTTGGGATGGTCCTGGCGGCTCGGGTACTGCACCAGGCCGAGCTGGACGATGTCGCCGCCGCGGGGGTCGATGGCCAGATCCAGGACGTCGGTACGCACCTTGATGAGCGCGGTGCTCGGTTGGGCAGCCGCGTTGTCCACCGGGGC
Source organism: Pseudomonas aestiva (assembly GCF_039908605.1). Taxonomy (NCBI): domain Bacteria; kingdom Pseudomonadati; phylum Pseudomonadota; class Gammaproteobacteria; order Pseudomonadales; family Pseudomonadaceae; genus Pseudomonas; species Pseudomonas aestiva. Next base: position 4,980,662 of record NZ_CP150916.1, read on the forward strand.
AGCTGCCTTGGCATCGGCCGGGACGTCGGTGGGCACGTTGGGGGTATCGCCCGGCAGGACGCTGGTCTGCGTCTTGGCCGTTGGCAGATCGCCTTGGCCGTAATCCTTGTTCCACTGGAAAACCAGGGTGTAGGACACGATCGCCAAGGCGGCAATGAGTAGCGGGCGCTTGATATCCATGTTTACTCGGCCATCGAAGAGGTCGGGGCTGGGTTCTTTGCGGGAGGAACGGGATCGTATCCGCCTGAGTGCCAGGGATGGCACCGGCACAGTCGCCGTGTGGTCAGCCAGCCACCACGCAGCAGCCCGTGGCACTCGATGGCTTCGAGGGCGTAACCGGAACAGGTCGGATAGAAACGACAGTGACTGGCCATCAAGGGGCTGATGGCATAACGGTAGAAGCGAATCAGCAGCAGGGCCGGTTTACGCATGAGCACCGTCGGGACTGTCAATGGGGTGGGCAATCGTCTTGCTCGCCTGGCGATTGAGACGTTTCCACAGTTGCAGCAGCTGATCGTGCAATTCGGGATTGTCGACCTCGCCGAGTCCCTTGCGGGCGACGAAGACCAGATCGAAGCTGCCGAGGCGGTCCTGATTCAGCCGGAAGGAATCCCGGATGACCCGCTTGATGCGATTGCGCTCGACAGAAAGCTTGACGCTTTTCTTGCCGATGACCAGCCCCAGGCGGGAATGGTCGAGCCCATTGGCATGGGCGAGCAGCAGCAGGTGCTTGCCGGATGCCTTGTGGGTGGGAGAGTCAAAGACCGCCTGGAACTGTTGGGAGCTCAGTAAGCGCCTGTCCCGACCGAAACCCTGACTCACCACCTGACCGGGCAATCAGATCGCCAGACGCTTGCGGCCTTTGGCACGGCGACGGGCGAGAACCTGACGGCCGTTCTTGGTTGCCATACGAGCACGGAAACCGTGGACACGGGCGCGCTTCAGGGTGCTGGGTTGGAAGGTGCGTTTCATGGACTTTTACCTAGGTGAAAGCGGCAAGGCATGAGTGCCCCGCGCAAAGAGACCGGCGATTCTAGAGAAAGCCTCGGTATAGGTCAATTTCCAACCAGCACCGGCTGGCAGACGAGCGCTTAAATAAAATCAACAGGTCAGAAGGTTTTAAAAGACTGTTGAAGTGAATATGTATGGTGCAGAGGTTTTCTGTGGATAGAACGTGGCAGCCCTTGTCTAGCCTGGTCGGAGCGGCAGCGGAAAGTCTGTTTTCAACAGGTGTGCCGAAGGTGGTCAGGCTGTCCAGGGGCTGTGGATAAGCAGAGCTGTTACGCACAGCCGGATTATCCACAGAGAAAAACCCCGGGATGTCCAGAGAGGTCAGACGGCCTTATCCACAGTGCTGACGGTCATACGCCCGGTCGCGACGGTTGAGGCGGCTATCTGCCGGGAAACTGCGCAGTCATGTGGATAACCCAGGTGGGGAGGGATACAATGGGCGTTTGCTCATGGCCCGTCCGGGCCGCTCCAGTTCTTGGGAGACGCT